>CAWIAI010000001.1:0-11280 GCA_963834025.1 uncultured Acidobacteriota bacterium
TCCTGGGCGGGCGCTAAGCCGCAGAATTATTCCTGTAAACTCGCTGAAACTTCACTAGCATGTCGTAACGATGATCCGAGGAAGTTTTTTTAACCACACCAAATGCGGTGGCTCTTTCCCAGTAAATTCAGGTAGGCGGCAAGCACCGAGCGGCTGCGGAGTTTTCAACATTTTCACAGCGTCAGAAGGGAAAAAAGCATTAGAATTGCCGGATTATGGGCAGATACGGATATTCATCTTTTTCATGAGGTGAAGGAAAGTGATGGTTGCCTCCGGCCCCATTCGGATCCTGTGCGTCGAGGATCATCCAGTATTTCGTGAGGGACTACGCGCGATGATCGAGTCCGCGCCGGATATGGCCTTTGCCGGGCACGCTCCCAACGCGGTGGAGGCAATTGCGCAGTTCCGTCGTCATCGACCTGACATCACCTTGATGGACCTTCGCCTGCCGGGAGCTAATGGCACGGATATTCTCATATCCATTCGCGGAGAATTTCCGCAGGCTCGTATCATCATGCTCACAACTTCCGACGGCGATGCGGACATCCAGCGGGCAATGCGAGCTGGAGCCTCCGCTTACATTCTGAAGAGTATGCCTTTGGATGAGTTACTAGGTGTTATCCGGTCCGTTCACGCCGGTCGGCGGCACATTCCGCCGGAGGTGGCTGCCCGCCTCGCCGAGCATATGGGAGACGACGATCTCACCGCACGCGAGTTGGAGGTCCTGCGGCTCATTCGAGATGGTCTTCGCAACAAGCAGATTGCCGATCAGCTCACGATTTCAGAGAACACCGTGAATTTTCACATCAAAAACCTCATGGACAAACTTCGGGCCAACGATCGGACCCATGCGGTGACGATCGCGCTGCGGCGCGGCATGCTACAGATCTGAATTGATTCCACCCTACTGAAAACCGTAGGACGCGGGCTACGGTTCTTCAGGTGTTGGGGCTTCTAGGCGACGTGGTAGCGTCAATCGGGCTGACGAAATGGAATCAACTTCTTTCCAGGTCTTACTGAAACTCTTCCACGCTGCGACCAATGGGAGGCTGGCGAAAATTGTGCGTTCCCTTTCGCTCGTTATGTTCGTTCTGTTGTCTTCTGCCACCACTGTTTGCGCGATCAATCCGGATCGCGACATCCATCAGCTTGCCCACCGGTCCTGGGGCGAAAGGGACCGTTATCCGGGTGAGCCAAATGCCATGGTGCAAACCTCAGATGGATTCTTATGGTTAGGCACGCGGGACGGGCTCTTTCGATTCGATGGGATTCACTTTGAACAATATGAGCCGAGATCGGGAGATGCACTTCCAAAAACCAGCGTCACCAGCCTATTGGCGCTTCCAGACGGCAGTTTGTGGATCGGATATGAAAACCTGGGAATAAGCGTCCTGCGGAATGGTAACGCCAAGAGCTACCGTAAAGCTGACGGCGTGCCGTTGGGGCGTTGGATTTGCGCCATCGTGAGGGACCATGATGGGACCATGTGGGCAGATATAGGTATAGATTTGCTGCGGTTCGATGGGACTCGATGGGAGCAAGTAGGCCGTGAATGGAACTTTCCGGAAAACGTACGACGTGTTACCGCAATCGCATTGTTTGTGGATAGCCGGGGAACTCTTTGGGCTGGGATCGACCATACCGTCCTGTATCTCAAGCAAGGGTCGAAGCGATTTGAACCTACGGGAGTGGTTGCTTACTTCCCGACTTCGATCGCAGAGGCACCCGACGGCAAGATATGGATGGCCGATTCCGAAACCTACGTCCGGGCCATCAGCATGTCAGTTGGCGCGAAAGCGGCCGCGACGGCCCAATGCGAAATGGATGCACAGGATTTAGTGGCGTCCAGCTGTCCGCGGGGTGATTCGTCGGAGATCCAGATTGCGTCTCCACTTCACTTGCTCTTTGATCGAAGGGGCAGCCTTTGGGTAACGACAATTACTAACGGGTTGGTTCGAATACCTTATTCTCAACTGCAAAAGAATCAGCCGATTTCCAGATCCAGTGCGGCGCTGCAGAGTTTCACATCAAAGGACGGTTTGAGTGCGGACAGTTGCGATTCGGTTCTCGAAGATCGGGAGGAGAATATCTGGGTAGGAACGCGGGACGGACTGGACCAGTTCCGCGAGACCGCACTGGTTCCGGTTGAGTGGCCAAAGTCGATCGGTTCAACCGGAATCGCGCCGGCCGACGGGGGTGATGTCTGGGTCACTGTCAACGACAGTATGGTCGCGCGGATCCGTGGTGACGCGACCAGACCATCATGGATCGCGGCCGACGCATATAACGTCTATCGAGATCCCGGCGGCGTCACCTGGCTCAGAGGGGATCGGCTCTGGCGATGGAAGGATGGCGGCTTCCGAATGGTGGCCCAGGGTCCTGATGGAAACCAAGGAAACAAACGCGGTTGGCTGGTGGCGGGCGACGGCTCAGGAATATTGTGGGCGTTCGCCACAGGACTTGGTTTCCTCTCCCTGGACCACCATCGCTGGAAGGCCTGGCCAACCTCACCGGAAGTGGCGAAGCAGCAGGTTATAGAAATATTTTGTGACAGCACAGGGCGTGTCTGGGTATCAGCTACCAATGGCGATATCATCACGATGAACAAGGGCAGCGTGGTGGACTATCCAGGCGACTCAGGTGGCCTCCTGGATCGGCCCAGCCATTTCGCCGAGCACGCCCCACAAGAAATATGGGCTACTGGCGGGCGAGACGGATTACTTTTGGTCGAGAAGGGCCGCTTTCATTTCATAAAGCCTCTGGGACTGGATTTCTCTCGGGATGTGGCCGGAATCGTGGACGCCGGGAGCGGAGGGCTTTGGTTGAGTACCGGAGTAGGCGTCGTTCATGTGGCCAAAGACGAGGTAGACCGGGCACTGCAAGATCCATCGTATCGCTTTCGCTGGGAGCAATTCGATTCTAACGATGGCCTTCCAGGGAAAATCCTGAGGTCAGATCCATTTCCCAAGACCATCGAAGGAACGGACGGACGAATGTGGTTTGCCGCGACCAGGGGCGTGGCGTGGATCGACCCCAGAAATATTTCAAAGAATGCCATACCACCGCCGGTGTCAATTACGTCCATATCGGTGGATGGATCGTCGCAGGCAGACCTGGCAGCTCTGCTGCTTCCTGCTCGTGCGAATAACGTTCAAATCAAGTACACAGCCCTCAGCTTATCGGTCCCCGAACGAGTTCAGTTTCGCTACAAACTGGACGGAATCGATAAGCAATGGCAGAACCCCGGCACACGAAGAGAGGCGTATTACAGCCGCTTGCCGCCCGGCCGGTACACGTTTCATGTGATCGCCTCCAACAATGACGATATTTGGAACGCGACCGGAGCCACGCTGGATTTCACGATGCCACCGGCCTGGTTTCAGACCACCTGGTTCTTCAGCCTTTGCGCTGCCGCCGGTTTCCTGGTGATGTGGTCCCTATACCAGGTCCGCGTGCGGTATGTTGCGAAGGCTATCAGCGCGCGTTTCGACGAACGTTTGTCGGAGCGCACTCTCATCGCGCGAGATCTTCATGACACGTTACTTCAAACGATCCAGGGCAGCAAGCTCGTGACGGATTCTGCGCTGAAGCGGTCCGCCGATCCCTCAAAAATGCGCGACACTCTTGAACAGCTTTCGATATGGTTGGCGCGAGCAACCACAGAAGGCCGCGCCGCTCTAAACTCACTGCGCACCTCCACCATAGAGACTAACGATCTTGCAGAAGCCTTTCGCCGGGCGACAGAAGAGTGTCGAACAGAGAACTCCATGGAAACCTCGTTTTCAGTGATCGGCGATGTCAGGTTCATGCACCCGATCGTCCGTGACGAGGTTTACCGCGTCGGGTATGAAGCGATCAGGAACGCTTGCGTGCATTCACAAGGGAGCAAATTGCGGGTCACGCTCACTTACGCTGATGAACTCAGTGTGGACGTTGCGGACAATGGCGTGGGCTTGGATCCATTGGTCGCGGATCGGGGCAAAGAGGGACACTTCGGCCTGCAGGGAATGCGCGAGCGGGCTGCCCGGATCGCCGGCAAGCTCACGGTGATCAGTTCTCCGGAGTCGGGGACCCATGTTAAGTTGGCTGTCCCAGGCAAGATCATCTATCAAAAGACGACTTCCGATAGCCGTTGACCCCAATCCCGACGTCCAGCGTATCCGCAGTGTTGCGGCATCTCTTGAATTCGTAGTTATTGGTGAGGCTGAAGGAGCGGGACTTCGTGCTTGGCGCTATCTTCTTTGAAAATTTGTTACTGGACGGACGGTTCGCCCTGCGGGACCTTGCGGCGCAGCCCGGGATTTACCGCCACGGCGATACTCGCGCTGGCGCTGGGGATTGGCGCAAATACCGCCATCTTCACTGTGATCAACACAGTGTTGCTGCAACCGCTTTCATATCCGCATTCTGAGCGGATCGTGGAGCTTATGAGTCGCTTTCCGAACGGCGAGGGCGGGTCGGTGTCGATCCCAAAGTTCATTGTTTGGCGCGAACAGAACGACGTATTTGAGGCGAGTGCGGTTTATGATTTTGCGAGGCCCGGAATCAACATCACCGGTGGCGACCGCCCGGAGCAAATCAAGGGTATTCGCGCTTCGTCGGGTTACTTCGCGGTATTTGGCGCGCCCGAAGCGATGGGGCGTACGTATACGAAGGAAAGAAGACCCCCTCTCGGACCGAAAGTCGCGGTGATTCAGCCGACTGATCCGACGGACGACGTCATCAACATCACGGCGGATTTGGTGCTCCCAAATCCTGATTACTGACCAACCAGCTCGACGTAACTTTGCGTGCTTGAGGGACTCGTATCAAAGGAAATGGTTTGATACGCGCAACTCGTAAGGGTTTGGCCTCGCGTTCTCAACGAGTTGCAGCCGGAGAATCATGCACCTTTTGGTACACGGTCGGCTAGCTCTCCAGTCTGCCTTGGAAGGACGAGGTCCTCATTCTCACATCTAGGTGCGGCGCTCGGCGGACCATACATTCCGAGTGGCGATCATCCAAGAGTTGTCGCTTGGTGGCTCGTACTGAAATGCCGGCTACGGCCACCTCCGTAGGTAGCGTAGGGTAGCGGGTGCACGACAAGAAAGTGAAGAGTCATGCGGCCCTGGGTTCTGATCTGCGCTCCCAGAAGTCCTGAAAGCGACCACTGAGTTTCGAGCAGCGGAGAGCAATGATGGCGTTGGAACCGTGAACGGTCCAGTGCATTCCGGCGCGTTTGAGGCGCGTGCCGATGGCCACCTTGCATCCGGCCTCCACCACGCCCGTGGAAGTGCACAAACCTTGAGCGTGGAACTCCGGGTAGCGCATGCGTTCTCGGTTGGTCTGAAAATAATGGAGGCAGCGGCGGGCCTCCTCCGAACCAGATACCTGGCGCCGGATCGCGGTGAGTAGCGCTCGGAATTTTCCGGTGTCGAGTTCTGCCTTTCGGCGTTCCGCCCATTGCGCAGCCCGTGGGGCGGTAGGACCGTAAAGAGCTTTTCCGAGATCGCTCAAGTGTTGCTTGGCGTGAAAGCGGTCAACGATCTGAGTAGCATCCGGAAACTGATCGCCGGCGATGTTCCAAATCCAAACGGCCCCGTCCCCGAGCACCACCCGGCGTGGTGCTTGGCAGAAGCGTCGGCGGGTGGCCTCCCGCCAAACGCGCTGGGCGAAGGGAGAGCGTTCGGCGGCGGTATCCAATGCCGAAGCACTTTCTAGAGCGGCCGAATAAGTGACCGACCCTTCATCGCGGACCGGGGTACCTTGCTCATCCCGCGATTCCGCACTCCAAATGGTACAAAGTTTCACCTCGCCGGTCTTGGCCGATCCATCCACTTGCTTGCCGGCGTGGCCCACCAGTTCCTCGGCGCGCAAAGGAATCCCGGTTCCGTCCATACCGAGATACAAGGTTTGCGGTAGAGCAAGAGAATCGAGAGGTTCGGTGTGCACCCGTTCATCTTCGGCGATTTCTTTTCCCAGAGCTTCTGCGGTTCTCTCCACCTGCTTGGGGTCCACGGCCACCCCGGCTAGTTCGGTCAGCAGTTCACTTCCTTCCTGGAAACTTAGCAAAGCGCCCACGGTCCCGGTCATGCGCGTAAGCGCAGGAGAAAGCGAGGTATTTTCTATGCCCAGGTGCTGATCGCGAGGACAGAAGCCGTGGCCGCAACAAGAGCAGTGATAGTAGGCGCGCTCCAGTCGTAAAGGACCGAGGACACTCTGCACCTGTTTGATTCGGCGCCCGGCAAATCGCGCTGGCTGCCCACATCCACAACAAGTTCGCGAGCCTCGCTCATCGTTGGTGTCGGCGTTGAGACGCTGCTCGACCGCGGCTCCCGCCAGTTGCAAGACCTGTTGCCGCACGGCCAACTCCAGCGCTTCCAGATCCAGGTCTTCCACCGCCTGACGACCGAGAAGGGTCTCAATCTCCTGAACCACGTCGCTGGCCAGTAGATCGGCGAAGAGGTTTTTTTTTAGCCCCGCTCGCAGGGACGGCTTCCGAATCCCGCACTTGTGCGGAACAGATCTGCTCACTGACCACGATCATTTCCCGGACCAGGCTCCGGAAACGGCGGTATTCGGCGATCTGCGCTTGGGCCCGTTCGACGGCGGGGCCTTGGGGAATGACCTGAGTGACCGTCTTTCCACCAACCCGATGAGTCAGCGAATAAGACGGACCATGTCCGGGAGACCCTTTTTGGGCGCAGTGGCAGTTCGGCTTGCCACACTTACGGAAACGCGCGGTCAGAAAACCGGGACGCAGGTCGTCGATGCCGGCCAAACTGGCCGCCAGCTGATCGCGTCGATCTCGCAATGCCTGCAATGGAATGGTCATGGGACCTCCTCTGACAGACATTATAAACTGTCAGACAAGGAAAGAAAACCCCAGCTAAACCTTATCAAACATCGGACTGAATTTTCATGACGTGCTCCCTAGGGTAGCCCGCTTATTGCCTGCATGGCGGTGCTGGCGTAGAATGCACGGCCAGTGCCGGATACTTCCTCCATTGTCGGCCGCGCCTTTTCCCACTATGACGTCCTGGAAAAAGTGGGTGGCGGAGGGATGGGCGTGGTCTACAAAGCGAAGGACACACGCCTCGGCCGGAGTGTAGCCCTAAAATTCCTCCCCGACGACATCTCCCATGACCCTCAAGCGGTTGAACGATTCCGCCGCGAAGCGCGCGCGGCTTCCGCGCTCAATCATCCCAACATCTGCACGATTCACGATATTGGAGAATTTGAAGGCCGGCCGTTTATCGCCATGGAGCTGCTCGAGGGCCGGACTCTCAAGCACCGGATTGCTGGGAAACCCATTGAAATATCGGACCTCTTGGAGATCGGCATTCAGATCGCCAACGGGCTCGATGCGGCGCACTCCAAGGGCATCGTGCACCGCGACATCAAGCCCGCGAATATCTTTCTGGTGGAACGAGGGCAGGCAAAGATTCTGGATTTTGGTTTGGCTAAGCTGGCACCTACCCTCCGTCATGCCGCCGAATCAGCGAGCGACGCCTCCATGCGCACGCAAACACATCTGCTTGCTGCAGAGCAACTGACAAGCCCGGGCAGCTCGATGGGCACGGTGGCGTACATGTCGCCGGAACAGGCGCGGGGGGAGGAACTAGACGCGCGCTCGGATTTATTTTCGCTCGGTGTGGCGCTCTACGAGATGGCGACCGGGTCGGTTCCGTTCTCGGGGGCAACGTCGGCGGTGATTTTCAATGGAATCCTGAATTCGACACCACCGCCTGCGAAGGAGTTCAATTCGCGCCTGCCCTTGGAGATGGAACACATCCTTGGCAAGGCGCTCGAGAAAGATCCCGACTTGCGGTACCAGACTGCAGGGGAACTCCGCGCCGACCTGAAGCGCCTCATTCGCGACATCGAATTGAGCCGGCGACCGGCTACTGCGGAGAAGGGCGCTTCGGGTCCTGGGGCGCACGCGGCTGCCGCCAAGCAAAAATCAGTCGCGGTGCTGTACTTCGAAAACCAGAGCGGCGCGAAAGAGGACGAATACTTCCGCGACGGAATTACCGAAGATATCGTCACCGAGCTTTCGAAGATCGCGCAACTGGAAACCTTTACCCGCTCGGAGATGCTTGCATTCCGCGACAAGCCGGTGACGGCGCAACAGGTGGGCCAGCAGCTCGGGGCCGCCTACGTGCTCGAAGGTTCCATCCGGCGTGCCGGCAGCCGTGTGCGGATCACCGCACAACTGGTGGAAGCCTCCACAAGGCATCCCGTCTGGGCCGAGCGCTACGACCGGCAACTGGAAGACGTGTTCGCCATCCAGGAGGAAATCGCTCGGAGCATCGCCCAGGCTCTGCGCATCACACTTACCCCGCAGGAAGAAAAAACCATCGCGCGCAAGCCCACGGAAAACCCGCAGGCGTATGATTTTTATCTGCGCGGAAGGAACTACACGCGCCGCGAGAATATGGACTACGCGCTGCAAATGTTCGAACAGGCCATCCAGCTGGATTCGATTTTTGCTCTGGCGCACGCCGGGATTGCGAACCTGTGCGGGCTGATCTACGAGATTCGCGAGCAGAACCCCAAATGGATTGAACGGGGACTGGCTGCTTGCGACCGGGCTACGGCTCTTGCACCCGACCTGCCGGAGGTTTTGGTAGCGCGCGCGCGCATCTGCTATGCACAGAAGAAATACGAGGAGGCCGCGCTTCTGGCGTGGCGCGCCATCGAACGCAAGGCCGACTGCGAAGGATCCTGGAACATCCTCGGCCGCGCGTATTTTGCCTCCGGACGTTTCGAAGACGCTGTGGCGCTCACCGAGCGAGCCATCGAAGCCAATGGCGATGACTATAATATTTATATGCCTTATGTTCTGTCGCTAGAACGCCTGGGGCGGAGAAGAGAAGTCGAGCAGGTCAGGGGGCGCATGGGCAAGGTCCTTCGCCAGCAACTGGAGTTGGTTCCGGAGGACGTGCGCGCCCGCATCCTGCTGGCTACGAACCTCGCCTATTCCAAGCAAGACGCGGACGAGTGTATCCGGCACCTGCAGACCGCCGTGGCCCTTCGCCCCGCAGATCCCAACACCCTTTACAATGCCGCTTGCGCTTATGGTGTCCTTGGAAAAAAGGCAGAGGCGCTCGAGACATTCAAAAAGGCCATCGAGGTCGGATACAGTAACCTGAATTGGGCGGCTAAGGATGCCGATCTCGATTGTCTACACGACGACACCGAATTCCAGAAACTCGTAGGCCGCAGTGAAGGGCCAGCGTTGTAGGAATACTGCTCGGGCATCGAATCATCGAGTATCGGCGGCGGCAGGAAAAACCTTCTGAATACGCTAACACGCACCGCTGCGCGGTCCCTATCGAAATATCGAACTTCTTCGCCAGCTGGCGGAAGGTGGCCTTCCGACACCAGTAGGCTTCTGCAATGGCTTTGCGGTCTTCGGAGCTGAGCTGTGTTCGAGGTAGCCGGCCGATTCTTTTGCCTTTGGCGCGAGCGTTTCGCATCCCAGCACGGACACGCTCCCGAATACAGTCCCGCTCGAATTCGGCGAAAGCTGAAAGCACTTGATCAGCGAGTACAATCCTCACCGACGCAGATCGAGGCGGACGAGCCAGCGGAAAGGAAACAATGGCTCCACCGCGGCACCAAGATGGCAGTCAAGGAACTCGAGGAAAACGCAGAAAGATGCGATTTCTTCGTTGGAGGGAGGACGTGCTTCAACTGTCTTGGCTCAGCCGGAAATGGAGAGGCGACGTTTTCCGTTAATGAAGATTCCGCCCCTTCGGGGCGGGGATTTTCGAGGCATGAGAGGCTATCGTCCGATGCCGGTTTCTGCTGGTAGATGCCCAGCGCGAGAGGATCGGCTCCCGCGCTGTTTCGCATCGGCTCGATGAGCTCTACCAGGTTATCCCTCAGCATGGTTGCATCCCTGCATGGCCCGCTTCTGTTTCACCTGGCGAAGTCATTGTAGCCGCGTTCGAAGAATGCGCAAGCAGTGATGCTTGCGGTTGCCGGCGAAGTTGTCGGTGGCTACGTGCTTGCTCCAACTTGCGATCCCGTGCGGCGTGGATCTCGGCCTGTCGGCCGGCGAGCATATCGTGCGGCGTCACGTAGCCGATGGCACTGTGAAGGCGTACCCCGTTGTAGTGATCCACATAGTTTTGAATCAGGCGTTGTGCATCTTCCCGAGTCAATGGTGTCAGTGGGCGAATGCACTCCGATTTTAGGGATTGGTGCCAGCGTTCCAATTTGCCGTTCGATTGTGGATAGTAAGGCGACGTTCGCACATGGGTCATACCCGCGATGCGGATGAACTCCTTGAAGTCCCGGGCGATGAACTGTGGCCCGTTGTCGGAAATGATCCGCGGTTTCGCTTCCGGATATTTCTCCCGCGCTCGCTCAAGAATCACTTCGATTTCTGCTTCCGTCATCGATTCCCGTAGATCCCAATGAACGATCGAACGGCTGTAGCCGTCCAGAACGCTGCACAGGTAGTAGAAGGTACCGCTCACGTTGATGTAGGAAACATCGATATGCCAATGCTGGTGCGCCTGCGGTGGCTGCTCAAAACCGGTCCCCTTGCGCGAAGGCTTTCTCTTCCACCGCGAGAGTAGTCCGGCTCGTTGCAGCACCCGCCAAACGCTGGATGGGCTGACGGCCACAATGTCGGCATCCAGCATCATGAACGTCAGCCGCCGATATCCTTCCAGCGGATTCTTCCAATGGAATCCGATGATCGCCTCTTTCTCCCACGGCTCCAGCCAAAAATCACGGGGAACCCAACCATTGTGCTCATTCACGCGCCCGTAGCGCTCTCGCCAGTCGTAGAACTTGCTAGCCCCCACCCCCAACCAGCGGACCAATCGCCCGGCGCCGATCTCCGTCTTTTCCGACCAGCGCCGGACGAAATCCACCACCTGGTCCCGCACATCGTGCGGCACCCACACCTTGGTCAAAGCTCCCCAAGACTTTTTTTTAAAGCGATGTGCTCGGCCATCAGTTCGGCCAGGACCTCGTCCTTGGTCTGCACTTTTTTCTCCAAGAACTCGATCCGCTTCTGCTTCTCTTCGACCTGAACCGCGGGGCGTTGCTTCGATTGGAAGGCGGCGGCTCCGTTCTCGAAGAACTCTTTCTGCCAGCGGTAGAACACCGTCGGCCGCAGGCCCAGTTCCTCACAGAGATCGGAAACCGGCACCTTATCCAACAGGTGGCGCCTCAGGATGGCAACCTTCTCGTCTGAACTGTAATGCTTTCGTTCCTTTCGCATGGGTCCTCTCCGTTTATATTAACGGAAGGACGCCATTTTCCATTTCCAGCTGAGGC
>CAWIAI010000002.1:0-17418 GCA_963834025.1 uncultured Acidobacteriota bacterium
CCCCGCGACCTCCGCTGAGCTCAATGCCCCGCAAGGCTTGGCGATCGATGGAGCTGGCGATCTGCTGATCGGCGACTCCCAGAACAATCGCGTACGCAGTGTCGCGGGCATCGCGAACGTAGCGGCCGTTCCCGTGGCCAGCTTCCAACCGTCCAGTGTGACATTCATGTCCCAACCGCTGACCATCAAGTCGACCGCTCAGGTGGTCACGCTGACCAATAACGGCGGCGCCACACTAACGGGCATTGTCGTCACTCTTGGTGGCACTAATGCAGCTAACTTCGCCGACACCACCACCTGCACGGCAACGCTCGCAGCTGGCGCCAACTGCACCATCAGCGTGACCTTTACACCGACTGTGGTCGGCCCGGCGTCTGCCGCACTATCCATTGCGGACAACGCCGTTGGCAGCCCTCAAACCATCGCGCTCAATGGAACCGGCCAACTTGGTTCTCCCACAGACGTTGTAACTCCCAATCCGATTGCGTTCACCACGCCGCAACTCGTCGGTGTCGCCTCTGCGGCACTTCCCGTCACTCTGAGCAACGCCACCGGTACTGGCGCCCTCGTGATTTCCAGCATTACCTTCGGCGGTGCCAATACAACCGACTTCACCCAAACCAATAATTGCGGCACGACCGTCGCCGTCGGCGCCACTTGCACCATCAACGTCATCTTTAACCCGACCTCGGTGACACCACCTGCGCGCGCGGCCACGTTAACCATTACGGACAATGCGGCGAACAGCCCGATCAGCGTGCCTGTCACTGGCACCGCCATCGCCCCGGCAATCAGCATCACTCCCGCCAGCCTGACCTTTGCCAGTCAGACTGTGAAGACTCCATCGGCGCCTCAGACGGTCACGATCAAGAATACCGGCACCGGGCCCCTATCCTTCACCGGTACCGGCATCACCATCGCCGGCGCCAACGCTGCTGACTTTGCGATCGTCGGCGCGGGCGATACGTGTTCCGCTCCCCTGGCCGCGGGTGCGACGTGCAGCTTCAACGTCGTCTACAATCCAGCCGCAGCCGGGACCAGCACCGCCACGATTGTTGTGGCCGACAGCGTTCCATCCAGCCCGCAACTGATCCCCCTGAGCGGCACAGCCACGGCTACGCCCCCAACGCTGGCCTTGACCTTTGGTCCAGCTGCTGGCGCCTCGCCATCGCAAACCGTTACCGCCGGCCAGACGGCCACTTATATGTTGCAAATCAGCGCAAACGTGGGTGCCACGGTTACCTTCAGTTGCTCTGGCGCTCCGACGGCCGCGACGTGCCCCGTTCCGGCCCCCGTCACGTTGACTGCCAACACGCCGGCTCCCGTCGCCGTTACCGTCTCGACCACCGCACGCGGCATGCTGGCCCCGCAATCCGAGCCCGCGACCAAGGTGCAACCTCCAGCCGCGATTCAAATGTTGCCGCTCTCCGTGCTGGCCGTGCTCCTGTTGATCGTCACCTTACTGGCCGCAGCACAGAGTCCTGCAGCACGCCTGCGCTTCGCCCGCGTAGCACTCTCCGCATGCCTCGTGCTGATGCCCATCGTCGCGGCCACGCTCCTCGTTGGGTGCGGCGGCGGCAGCTCCAGCACACCACCGCCACCACCACCAGTCACCGGAACGCCCGCTGGCACCTACACAATCACCGTCACTGCAACCTCCGGCAGCACCACCGCAACGACTCCGTTGACGCTGATCGTGCAGTAACCCAACTTCAGCGGCATCCTCACGATGCCCTGAGCTTCTCTTTAGCGGCGCCTTCGCAGCAATGCGGAAGGCGCCGCTGCCGTTTAACCATCCGCCCGCGGCCCCGAATTTGACCACCCACCTGTAGCCGCCCTCCTGTTTTTCGGAGGGCGGGGTTTAGATACAACCCCGGCACCCGGAAAGATGTGCCAACGCAATCGCCCCTGTTACTTGCAACACAGCAGGGCACAGGACCGCCGCCCACCCCGCGCGATCTTCTATTGACACTCTGTAGGTAGAAACATATTCTCCTGCAGAACGTCTATAGGAAAGAGCCCACGTGACCCAGAATCAAACCAACCTCCTCCAAGGCACACTCGACATGATGATCTTGAAATCTCTCGCCCTGGCTGAAATGCACGGCCTGGGCATCGCCCGCAGGATCGAGCAAATCACCAAGGGCACCTTCCAGGTAAAGCCCGGCTCACTGTTCCCGGCCCTGCACCGCATGGAAGAGGAAGGCTGGCTGACCTCCGCTTGGGGAGAGTCCGAAAATAACCGTCGCGCCAAATACTACAAACTCACCGGCGCAGGCCGCCGTCAACTCGCATCCGAAACGAAACGCTGGGGCCGCATCTCCCTGGCCATCGCCCGCGCGCTCGAAACTTCCTGAAGGGAGCATCATCATGGGTTTGCTCACTCGTCTAGCAAGTCTTTCGCGCCATCTCATCGCCAGAAAGCGCGTCGAACGCGAACTCGACGACGAAGTCCGTTCCTACGAGCAGCTTCTTGCCGACGAAAAGATCCGAAACGGGATGAGCACCCAGCAGGCCCGCCGCGCAGCCCGCATCGAACTGGGCGGCATCGAGCAAGTGAAAGAGCAAGCCCGCGACGCGCGCCCCGGCCATCTGCTCGAAGCGTTCTTGCGCGACTTGCGGCTCACCTTCCGCAGCCTGCGCAAGAAACCGGGGTTCACCCTCGTTGTCGTTCTCTCCCTGGCGCTTGGAATCGGCGCAAACGCGGCCATCTTCAGCCTGATCGATGCCATCGTTTTCCGTCCCTTGCCCGTTCCCCACGCCAGCGACCTCATCGCGATCGACACCGCCGCCTCAAAACTGACCCGCTACGGCGGATCTTCCTATTTGGACTACATCGACTTCTGCGCCCGCGCCAAATCCTTTAAGAGCCTGGCGATCGCCCAACAAATATCGGCGGGCATGAACGGCGCCACTGCCACTTCCGGTAGTAAGCCCGAAAATATCGATGGCCACCTCGTTTCGGCAAATTTCTTCTCCGCACTCGAAGTGCAACCGATCCTTGGCCGCGGCTTTCTTCCCGAAGAAGGCCAGGCTCCCGAAAAATACCCGGTCGCCGTGATTAGCTATTCCTTGTGGAACCGCGTCTTCGCGCAAGATCCCGGCATCATTGGAAAAATCATCAAGCTCAATGGCCACAGCTTCACCATCGTCGGTGTCGCTCCAAAATCGTTCACCGGCATCGAACTATTTTACCGGCCCGACATTTTCGTTCCCGCAGCCATGGCCGCCCATTTAACTGTGGACGGTGCCGACACCCTCAAACAACGCAGTTATCGGGGCTTCTACATGCTCGGCCGCCTCCATCCAGGCGTCAGCGTCGCGCTGGCGCAAGCGGAAATGAATGTGATCATGGGCGATCTCGAAAAAGAGCATCCCGAAAGCAACAAAGACAACGTGGCGATTGTGCGAAACGAAATGAGCCGGCGCTTGGAACTAAGCAATGTTGCGGTGCCGGCCATCCTGGGGGCCCTGGTGATTCTCGTGCTGCTCATGGCGTGCGCGAACGTTGCCAGTCTGCTGATGGCCCGTGCCACTTCGCGCCTCAAGGAAACTTCCACCCGGTTCGCGTTGGGCGCCACTGGCGCTTGTCTGGTTCGTCAATTTCTGACCGAGAGCGTAGTCCTCGCCGCCCTTGGCGGTGCCGCAGGCATTCTGCTTGCCGATGCCGCCATCAAAGGATTCGGCGCGCTTGTACCCTTCTCCGGAACTTCCCAGGGGCCGGACTTCCGCCTCGACCTCCGTGTTCTCGCCTGTGTCGTGATCGCCTCGGCCGCCTCCGTTCTACTCTTTGGCCTCGCGCCCGCCTTCATGGCCGTGAAAGACGGCTGGAACTCTGTGATGACCACGCGCTCTTCCGCCTCCGCCAGCCGTTCTTTCAGCAGCATCGCTCGCCGCGTACTAATTGGCGGACAGATCGCTCTCTCCGTCGTCCTTCTGATTGTCAGCGGTCTATTCCTGAAATCCTTCACCCACTCGCAAAATCTCGATTTTGGTTTCAATCCAAATCACCTCCTGCTGGTCACCATTGACCCCATGCTCCGCGGCTATTCCAACGAGCAAGCCTCCCGCTTCCACGAACAGCTGCTGCAGCGCGTCGCCGCTCTCCCGGGCGTGAAATCCGCCACCGTCGGCGAGCGTGTTCCCTTTCTCTCCGGAGCATCCTGGGATATCTCCATCGACGGCTACACGGCCCCCGACGGCGAAAAATTTATCGACACCTTGACCAACGAGGTGGATCCAAATTATTTCGCGACGATGCAGATTCCTCTGCTCCACGGGCGCGAGTTCACCAGCAACGACACCAGAAAATCTCCCGGCGTCGCGGTCGTGAACGAAACATTCGCGCGACGCTATGTCACCGTTGATGGCGATTTGAGCAAAGCTCTCGGTCGCATCATTCGCTTACGCGATGCCGCGCCGATCCAGATCGTTGGAGTTGCCAAAGATTCCACCTACGGCTCGATCGGCACCCCGCCGCCCCCGGTTTTCTATCTGCCCTATCTCCAGCAGGGCGGACCGAACGCCACCCTGCACGTCCGCACCGAAGGCGATCCTGCGATCGTCTTGCCAGCAATTCGCGCGGAAATGGCCACGCTGGATGCGGAAATCGCTCCCATCTCAGCGCTGAAGATGACCGATCTGATTTCCCAGCAAGGACTATTTCTGCCCAGAATCGTAACGATGCTAGGCGGTGCATTCGGTTTCGTGGCGATGTCGTTGGCGGCGATCGGGCTCTACGGCGTAGTCTCGTTTATGGTGGGTCGCAGAACTCAGGAAATCGGCATCCGCATGACGCTGGGCGCCCAACGCAGCGAAGTTCTGCGAATGGTGCTCGTCAATGGCTTGTCACTGGCCGCCGTAGGCCTCGTCGTAGGTGTTGCCGTTGCAGTGCTCGCGACTCCGCTCATCCGCTCCATCCTGGTCGGCGTAAGTCCCTGGGATCCCGCAACATTCCTCGGCGTCTGTCTCGTACTCGTCACCGCAACCGCGGTAGCCAGCTGGATCCCAGCCAGCCGCGCCACGCACGTCGATCCCATGGTCGCGCTCCGCCACGAATAGACCAGCGTGTTTACTGAGGACGGGCGAGGTACACGTCAAAGCGTTGGACGGCCGGGCGGATTCGGCGAATGACTTCGCTGGGCCAGAGCGTCTTGCTCAGCAGCGTGACCCAGCCATCTTCCGGTTCGCAAATAGCGCAGAGAGTGTAGCGCTCGTAAGCGGCCTGATACGAGTCCAAACCGCGGCGTGAGAGGTCTTTCTCGAGCGCGGCGTCAGGCTCCTCGATTGCGGCGCCGGCGCGCACTCCAAACGTTTCGCGCTCGAAGCGCTCGAAAATTTCCTCCAGTTGGGTTCCGGTTGGCTGGCGCAACACCACGCAGCGTTCGGCCGCATCGCGATATTGAATTTCGTACATTTTGCAGAATTCGCGCACGCGGTCCACGTGACTGAAGAAATCGAGGACGAAAACATCGTTGGCCGCGAGAGCGGGGAAGGTGGCGGCCCAGATCGCCGCGGCCTCCTTGCCGCGCACCGGTTCGCGGCTTTCCGTTCCCAGCAACTCCAAGCCGACCGCTTTTACGTCCGCGCCAAGATCGAGGGTTTCGACGTCCAGCGAAAACGGCGGGAGATCCAACGCTCCGCTGTCGATAGGCGCTCCGCCCGTCGCGCTCATTCCATTTGCTCCTGCTCTTCAGGCGGAAATTTTGCCCGGAACTCCGGTGATTGTTTCCGCACGTCAAGCCAATCGAAGAAAACATCCGGCGTTTCCAGCCAGATGCGAAACCAGTTGGCAATCTCTTCCTTCTCGGCGCGTTTCTGCGGCTCGACTTTATGATTTCGCGCGATCATTTCAGCGCGCCGTTTGCCAAGGCGTCCCACATTCAAAACGCGTTCAGCCGCGGCGTGCTCGCCGTGCGCTTGAAACTTTCGCATCAGCTCATCCAGCCGCATGATGCTGACTTCCGCGTCTTCCAGCGTCTTGAAGTGCAGCAAGTCTTCAAATTCTTCTTCGTACTGGTCTTCCGCTTCTTCCTGAAGGGAAAGCACGACCTTGATACCCGCGTTTTTCAAGACGTCGGCGATGTAGTCGTTCCCGGTCTTGCCCTCCTCGCCGTACTCCGCCATCAAACGCCGGCGCAACTGGTCAATTTCCGCAGGTGTGAATTGCTGCGCCCCGATTTCGCGGGCCGCTTGCAAGATGAGTTCTTTTTTTGTCTTCAGCGATTCATTCATTGGGCAGCGCCTTGGTGTGGTTGGCGCTCGGACTTACTTGCGATCGGTGGCAACGGTACCACAGGCGGCGCCTGCGTCGCAGAGGGCTCCTTCAAGAGTTGCCGGTATTTCGTGACGTTGCGATTATGCTCCTCCAGCGTCGCCGCGAAAAAGTGGCCGCCCTGCGTATTCGCCACAAAGTATAGAAAAGATGTCTTGGTCGGTGCCATCGCCGCACGCAGCGATTCTTCCCCAGGATTGCCAATGGGACCTGGCGGCAGTCCAGCGTGCTCGTAGGTATTGTATGGCGAATCGAACTTCAAGTCCGCGCCAGTGAGTGTGCCCTTGTATTCGCCGATCTGCTCCAGGGCGTAAATAACGGTAGGATCGCACTGCAGGCGCATATTCTTGCCCAGCCGATTTTCAAACACGCCTGCAACCAGCGGCCTTTCATCAGGCTTTGGGGTTTCGCGTTCCACCAGCGAAGCCAGCGTGACCAGATGTTCGGTAAGCCCGCTGGCTGGAGCGATCTGCACGGTGGAACGCATCCGCGACCATTCTTCTTTGAACTTCTTGACCATCTCCCCCGTCAGTTCGTTGGCCGCGGGACGTCGCGGCAAATTGTACGTGGCCGGATACAGAAATCCTTCCAGGGTTTTCGCATCCGGCGCAAGATCATGAACGAGTTCTGGATTTTTTGCCGCGGTCAAAAAATCGCTCGCAGCCATGAATTTTCCGGCTTCCAGGTCGCGCGCGATATCGAACATGGTTTCGCCCTCGCGCACCGTGAACGGCTGCTCGTAAATGTGGCCGTCGGCTATTTGCCAGAAGACGTCGTGGCCCGAGATCGGTCGGCTGAAAAGATATTCTCCAGCCTGCAATCTGCGCGTCGGATGGCGCCGCGCGTAAATCTCAAATGCGATGGCGCTGCGGATCACGCCGTTCTGCTGCAAGAGCCGCGACACCGTGCGGCTGGATGCGCCGTGCGGAAGATCGACGAACACCCCCCCCGCCGGAAATGTTCCATACGGACGCGCGATGGAAATCCACAACCACCCCGCAACTCCGGCGGCGAGGATCAGCAGCAGCAATAGTAGTTTTCCGAGGGTTTTCAAGTTCGCTGCGTCTCTCCGTGTTAGATGCTTTTACGGGCGATTTGCTATCGCTCTAAATACTCTTTCAGAATGACCGCGGCGGCCATGGCATCCACCGAAGCGCGGGTCGATTCGCGCCGCTTCTTGTGCGAAGTCTTCGCGTCGTCGTGAAAAGCTTTTCCCGAGTGGTCTTCGAGCAGGCGCTCCGCTTCCCAGCTCGTCAGCCGCTCGTCCACCATCTCCACCGGGATGCCCAGCTGCTTGCGGATGCGCTCGCCAAACCGGGCAGCCTCCTCCGCCATTTCTCCGCGCGATCCATCCAGCCGCAGCGGCAATCCTACGACAATTTGTTTCACGGCATGGGTCCGCACGATTTCACGCAGCCGCCGCATGTCTTCGTTACGGTTGATCCGCTGCAGAGTGTCCAATGGCCGGGGCAACGCCGTTCGGGCGTCGGCCAAGGCCAAACCGATGCGGGCGCGGCCATAGTCTATCCCTAGAATACCGGTTCGCCGGATTTCGCCCGGCATGATTTCTTGGGACTTACGATCCAATGTCGTCACCTTACCAGTATACCGGGAACTGCCTGGAACGCCGGGAGTGGGACGGTCTTTAGACCGGTTCGTAGTTTGACTGCTGCCTTTCCGCTTTCCGTTGTGGTGTGGACCGATCTAAAGATCGGCCACTACAGCGTCGGGTGGCTACGGTCTGCGGCCGTGCGTGCCGTTTTGCCAACCTTCCCAGACGCCTTGCTGCTTCATTTTTTCGTCGAGACCCGTTTCCTTGAGTTGCTGTTCGATCTCGGCGCGAGAGAGGCGCTTGCCTAACGGCTCGGCGCGGTCGGCTACGCCCCATGCGGTTACTGCGGCGATGACAGTGTCGATCTTCAGCTCGCGCAGGTCCACTTTGTCCAGCGTGTCGGAGGCCGCGTGATAGTTCGGCAGATAATTCGCCTCCGCCTGGTTCGCGACCATGGTGGGCACGCCGTCGAGGAGAAAATCCCAGTTGTCGTCTAGAATATCTCCGTCGAGCGTATGACGATTCACATCCCACGAGCTCAACGGCCTGAGTATTTCCTGCAAACCGTCTCGAATATCCCGTCTCCCGCTCAGTGAATACCCGCTGAAGCGCCCAACGCCGGAATCGAAAATAATGACGCCGCGAATCTTGTCCATCTCCGCGCGATGAGCAGCCACATACTGCCAGGATCCGACCATGCCCTGTTCTTCGCCGCTAAAGAGCGCGAAGCGGATGGTGCGCCGCGGGACCAGCCCCGTCGCGCGGATGGCGCGAGCCGCTTCGATCACCATCGCGGCGTTGCAGCCGTTGTCCAGCGCGCCGGTTCCCAGGTCCCAGGAATCGAGATGCGCGCCGAGAATCACCGCTTCGTCGGGCTTTTCGCGCCCGCGAATTTCGCCGATGACGTTGAACTGTTCGATGGGCCCGCCGATCTTGTTGGGCATGGAGAAGCGCACGCGAACTTTTCCCGGATAGGCCGCGGCGGTGCGCGCCAAGCGCATGGCGTCTTCACGGGCAACTACCGCCTGCGGAATCACATCGATCTGGCCGTCCCGGCTGTTGGTGTGCCGGTACAGAACCAAGCGCTCTCGCGCGCCCATCCAAAGAATCGCCGCCGCTCCACCCTTCACCGCACGATCGATGATGGCCGGCGGCAACGCGTACTCGTTGAACAGATCGTTCCAGGTTGAGCCGATCTCGGAGGATACGAGAAGGATCGATCCTTTAATGGAAGCGCCTGCTTTCGCGAAATCGTCCGTCGTCCCAAAGCCGACATCGATCAGATTCGCCTCGATGCCGCCCGCGGGCGTCGCCGGCGACCAGCCTTCCGCGACCAGCCGTACTGAGAATTTCTGCGGGCCGAGCAATTCCAAGCGCGTATCGCCTTCGCTCCAACTGGTTGCCAGCGTGTATTTTTCGGTGTGCACCTCAACGCCTTCCGCGCGAAACGCCGCGGTCGCCCACTCAATCGCCTTAGCCATCTCCGGCGAGCCGCTGACGCGACCCCCGATTTCGTCGATGAGCCGGCGCAAATTCTCTTCCATCGGCGACGGACCCATTACTTGCGGAATGATCTTGGCAGCGGCTTCGGCACAGGATGCTTCCGTGGCGGAACAGGCTTGGGTATTGGCCGATGACTTGCCGAACGGGTCGGAATTTACCAGCGGCAGCTGCGCAAATACAGGCGAAGCAATGAAGTAAAGAAAAAATGAAGTAATGAGAAGAGAGCCAGACCGGATCAAACCGCACCTCGAGCCAGGGATTTTGCCGACGACGGACTGTAGCACAGGCATTCTTGTTTACCCCGAGGACCGAAGGGCCTGTGCTCCGATGAGTTCGCCGTGCGGTACAGCACCGCGGTGCTGGAAATTCTGGTTAACAGTGTGCACCCCCTCCCCCGCCTTTTTTCATAAGTGCGGATTCTAAAGGGGTTGTGGGAAAGTGATGGGGAAACGCAGGTGTCGGAGGAGTTAGAACGGTTTGTTCGAATGAGTTCTACTGACACAAAAGAGTATAGCAAATTGTTTACCATATGTCAAGAGATAACTGTTGTGGTATTCGAACGCTTGAGCCGCGACACGCGCGAATCCCGGTGACCCGCGAGGTCAACCGATTTAGAAAAGGCTGCGGAAAAAATATTTAACGCAGAGGGCACGGGGATAGGAACACAGAGAGCACGGAGAAATGCGAGAAGGGCGTAAGATACGGCCATGACTACGGGGAAAAACGTGGCGGAATTTCGGGCGCCTAGCGCGGTCGAAGCGCTGTTTAACCGGACATTTGGGTTTCTGGTCGGGTTGGGGATCGGTCCTAAGTTTATTTATCTTTTGCAGGTGCGTGGGCGCAAGAGCGGAAAGATTTACTCGTCGCCTGTGAACGTCATGGAAATCGGGGGAAAGCAAATCCTGGTGGCGCCGAGGGGCCGGGCGCAATGGGTGCGGAACGCGGAGGCGGCCGGAGAAATTACGCTGAAGCGGGGCAGCTACCGGCGGCAGTTCGGGTTGCGGCCCATTGCGGATGCGGGGAAGCCCGAGATTTTGAAGGAATATCTGGATCGGTATGCCAGCGCGGTACGCAAGTTTTTCCCTGTGCCGCCTGGGTCGTCTGTTGAAGCGTTTCGCGATATCGGGGCGAATTACCCTGTGTTTGAACTTATCGCGCGTTAGGCTGATGTTGTGGCGTCACACCTCCCTTGAAATCGCTCGCGTGATTGGTTGGTCCGTCCTTGAAAGTCCGATTGGATGACTGGGTCGTCGGAGCACAGGCCCTTCGAGACTCAGGGTAAAACAAGAGAGCCTGTGCTAGCTTTAGGATCTGCCGGCCAACGATGAGGTTTCGTTGGCTACCGGCGCGGATTCGTGGAGGCGGAATTCGTTGTGGAGGGCAACTAGCGCGCGCTGCATGGAGTCCTTTTGCACAACGAGCGAGATGTTGTATTCGGAGGAGCCTTGGGCGATCGCCATGATGTTCACGTTTTCGCGGCCGAGGGCGGTGAAGGTGCGGCCGGCCACTCCGGGGATGCCGCGCATGTTTTCGCCGACTACCGCGACGATGGCGATGTCGGGGTTGCAGGTGACGTGCTCGACGGTTTGTTCGGCGATTTCTGGGGCGAAGGCGTCGCGTAGGGCTTTGAGCGCGTGCTTTTCGTCGGCGGTGGCGATGACGAAGCAGATATCGTTTTGCGAAGACGATTGCGAGACGAGGAACACGTTGGTGCGCGTCTCGGCGGTGGCGGCGAAGGAACGGGCGAGAACATCGGGAAGGCCGACGATGCCGGGCCCGCCGACGGTCACCAGGGTCACGTCGCGGATGGCGGTGAGGGCTTTGACGCCTCCACCGGTAGGCATGCCTTCAGCGGTGATTCTTGTGCCGGGTTTTTCGGGTGCGAAGGTGTTGCGGATCCAGACCGGGACGCCTGCAGCGGTGACCGGACGTAGCGTGTTGGGATGTAGAACCTTGGCGCCGAAGTAGGCGAGCTCGGCAGCCTCGTTGTAGGAAATTTCCGGGATGGTGCGCGCTTCCGGCACAAGCCGCGGGTCGACCGTTTTCACGCCGTCAACGTCGGTCCAGATTACCGTTTCTTGCGCTCCCAGCGCCGCCCCCAAAATCGTAGCGGAGTAGTCGGACCCTCCCCGGCCTAACGTAGTCTGCACGCCTTCGGGTGTGGCGGCGATGAAGCCGGTGACAACCGGCACGATGCCTTGATCGAGCAGGGGGCGCAGGCGGGCTTCCGCACGATTCCTAGTGGGTGCCATCAGCGGTTCGGCGCGGCCATGGTGCGAATCGGTAACGATGACTTCGGTGGCGGAAATGGGCATCGCGCGGATTCCGAGTTCGCAAACCGCTGCCGCGACCAGAGGCGCGGAGAGACGTTCGCCGATTCCGGAAATCACGTCGAGAGCGCGCGGGGTGAGTTCGCGAAGCAAAGCGGTGCCCCGGAGCAGGCGTTCGAGTTCGTCGAGCACCTGCTGGCAGGCGGCGGCTACTTTGGCGCGGGCTTGTGTGTCGCTTACGAGCGCTTCCAGCGCGGCGATGTGCTGGGTGCGAAGTTCATTTGCCAACGGCGCGATGGCGTCCTGTTCGCCGTGTTCGGCGCGGTGGGCTGCCTGGACCAGACGATTGGTGACACCGCTCATGGCGGAGACAACGACCACGACGGGGTGCTTGGTGGCGGCGGAATGAACGATGCTCGCGACGCGGCGGATGCAGTCGGCGTCGCCGACGGAGGTGCCGCCGAATTTCATGACCTGGAGAGCGGGTTTCATCGGCTCTTTACCGGATCTTTCCATTTTCGCATACAGGCGTGGATTCGGCATGGGACGAAGTGCTTTGGCGTGACGTGATGTTAAAGCAGGGCTGAGGCGGG
Source organism: uncultured Acidobacteriota bacterium (assembly GCA_963834025.1). Lineage (GTDB taxonomy): Bacteria > Acidobacteriota > Terriglobia > Acidiferrales > UBA7541 > Acidiferrum. The sequence goes on from CAWIAI010000002.1 coordinate 12,193, forward strand.
TTCTTGGAACTGGTACCAGCCTCGTTGGTGAACACCGAAGAGAGATTCCTCCTCTACGCGTGCCGGCCCGTTCGCAGGAAGCGAACGGGAAGATAGAGCTGGCACGCTCCGGTCGGAATGACGGTTGTGAGGTGTGGCCATCGAGGCAAACGTGATTGGCGACGTGATGTTGTTGAAGCTGGGGCTCTCCGGCCATGGCAGTCTGCGTCCTCGCGTAGGATTTGAGTTGGGTTGGCTCTAAACCCCGCGGTCTCGGAGACCGCGGCTACAGGTGCTGGCTCCGCGTTTGCGGCTGGGCGTTTTGCGGCGCACCCTTCAAAGTTCAGGGTAAAGCATTGCCGCGCCCCTGCAACGGATGCGGCGGCAGGACGGATTGCGCCTGACTTAGATTTGCTGGAGTTTCCAGCGGCCGCGGCGGAACAGGATTATGCCGGCTAGAGCGATGGCTCCTTCGGCGACTACGATGGAGATAAAGACGCCGTTGGAGTGCAAGTGCGCTGGGATGGCCAACACGTATGCCAGCGGAATCTCGATGAACCAGAAGCCGAAGAGATTCACGATGGTTGGAGTGATGGTGTCACCCGCGCCGTTGAAGGCTTGCAGCATCACCATGCCATAGGCGTAGCCGATGTTGCCGTAGCTGATGATCCGCAGGCAGGACGCAGCCAGCGGGATGACTTGCGGATCGCTGGTGAACAGGCGCACGACCGGCACGGCAAAAATGGCGAAGAAGACTCCGATTCCACCGAGGAAGAGCATGTTGTAGAAGCCGGTGCGCCAGACGGATTTTGCGGCGCGCTCGGGTTGCTTGGCGCCGAGGTTTTGGCCGACGAGCGTGGCGGCGGCGTTGCTGAGTCCCCAGGACGGCAGCAGGATGAAGATCACGATGCGGATGGCGATGGTGTAGCCGGCGAGTGCGGCCGAACCGAAGATGCTGACGATGCGGACCAGGCCGATCCAGCTGGTGTGGGCTATGGCGAACTGCAGGATGCCGGTCAGAGAAACGCGCAGCAGTCGCAGCAAGACGCTGAGATTCAGTCGAATCTGGCTGCGCAGGATGCGAATACGCTCGCTGCCGCGGAGGAGGCGGTAAAACTGGTACAGGACGCCGATGCTGCGACCGGTAAAGGTAGCGAGGGCCGCGCCGGTGACCCCGAGCTTTGGGAATGGACCCCAGCCGAAGATCAGGCAGGGGTCGAGGATGAGATTGATGATGTTGGAAACCCAGAGCAGGCGCATGGCGATGGCGGCATCGCCGGCCCCGCGGAAGATGGCGTTGTTGAGAAAAAGCAGCATGATCGCGCCGCTGCCGCCTAAGGCGATGCGCGTGTAGCCGCTGCCGGTGGCGATGATTTGCGGTGAAGCTCCCATCAATCGGAGCAGTCCCGGCGCGAAGAAAAAACATGGGATGCCGACGAGGATGGAAACCGCCAGACCTATGGCGATGGCCTGCACGCCCGCGACGGCTGCGCCCTCGGGATCTTTTTCGCCAATGCGGCGGGCGACCATCGCGGTGGTCGATAGGCTGAGGCCTAGACCCACCGCGAAAACTAGGCTGAGAAGAGATTCGGTGAGGCCGACGGTGGCGACGGCATCGGCACCCAGGCGGCCGACCCAGAAAACGTCGACCACCGCGAACAGAGATTCCAGCACCATTTCGAGGACCATCGGGATGGCCAGCAACAAGATGGCGCGATTCAGGCTGCCCGTCGTGAAGTCCTGGTGCGATCCGCGAATGGCTTCGCGGATCGATTGCCAGATAGGGATGGGCCTTGGTTCCAGAGTGAGCTGCTGCGTTTCCATGAAAACCTTTGTATTTCTGCACGAAGGCGCCTGAAAAATCGGGCGCGATGGCGCGGCTATAGAAATTGAGAGTTACGACTTAGAGAGAAGCAGGTCCGCGAGATTCGCGGATTAGAGGACTGCCGGGATTTGTACGATGACGATCTTCATCTGATTTCACCAGTCATCGTTGGGCCGGCGAAAGGCTTGAGCCGCAACGGAAGAATTCCTGAGGGCATTGTAGCGAGGATCTGATATTCGCGCTAGCAGAATTTCTCGCGCAAGACAAAGGCGCCCGCTTCGGAAAGCAGCCGCTACAACTACGGGTTGAGGAGGCGGTCGGTGACGCTTACGACTTGCGCCATTTCGGCGACATCGTGAACGCGGACGATGTGGGCGCCGCCTAGGACGCTGGCTGTGACTGTGGCGGCGGTGGCCCAGATGCGTTCTTCGGCGGGAACCGATTCGGTCTTGCCTGCGGCGCGTCCCTTTCCCAGAGCTAACGTTCGGCCGAGAAAACCCTTTCGCGACGTGCCGACCAGAAGCGGATAGCCGAGCTTTGCCAATTCCGGGAGACGCCGGAGGATTTCGTAATTTTGCTCGAAGCTTTTGCCGAAGCCGATGCCGGGGTCGACGATGATTTGCGATTTCGTGACCCCGGCTCTTCTGGCTTTCTGGATGGATGCGTGGAGGCCTTGGGTGACGTCCTTCATCACGTTACGGACGAACGGGGCTTTTTGCATGGTGCGGGGCTCGCCGCGCATGTGCATCAGGATCAGTGGGACGCGGCGGCGCGCGGCGACTTCGGCGATGCGCGGGTCGTGGTTGAGGCCGGAGACGTCGTTGATGATTTCGGCACCGGCGCCGGTGGCGATTTCCGCGACTGTGGCTTTGCGCGTGTCGATCGAGATCGGAATTTTCAGTTTGCCGCGGAGCGCTTGAAGGACTGGGAGGAGCCTGCGGAGTTCTTCAACAGCGCTGATGCCTATTGAGCCGGGACGCGTTGATTCTGCGCCAATGTCGAGGAAGTCGGCGCCAGCCTTTTGCAAGGAGAGAGCGTGGGCGATGGCGCGGTTTGCGGTCAGAAATTTGCCGCCGTCGGAAAAACTGTCGGGCGTGATGTTAAGGACGCCCATCAGCAGAGTGCGTTTGCCCAGGACGAGCGTGTGGGTTGGGAGGTGGAGGCGGAAGATTCTTCGGTGGGGCATTGGCGTTAAGACAGTTTAGCGTAGGAGGCGCGTTGCGCGTGATCTGGGAGGACGGAGAATTGGGAACGGTGAAAGGATAACGCAGAGGCGCGGAGATGCCTGAGGATCGCGGAGAGAAATTCGTGGGAGAGGCGGACTGTGTGGGGACACGTCCAGCGAGGACCGATCTAAAGATCGGCCACTACAACACGGCGGTTACTAATCGAGGTCGAAGTCGCGGATGGGTTTGCCGGCGGGGGCGTCTTTGGCTTTCTTCATGGCTTCTTCGAATTTCTTGGCGAGGATGTCTTCTTTATTGGATTCCTGGAACCAGGAGTCGCGGAATTTGTCTTCGCGCTGGCGATTTTGCTCGGCGAGAATGCCGGCTGCGTCGGTCAGATCGACGCCGGGCCCTGCCTTGGCGGGGGCTTCATGCGACAGGACTACGCCCAGGCCAACATCGATTCTGAGTTTTGCGTGGCAGCATGGGCAGGCTACTTCAAGAGCACCATCTGGTTTCTTCGCCATGAGCGTATTCTACCCCTTTTTTCCGGAGAGGAAAGAGGTGGGCGCTGTGGGTCGTGGCTGTTGGCTGGGTTTGGCAAGGATTCGGGGACAATTTTGTGCGACGCCGATGATATATGGTGAGGTTGGCATGGTGCACAGGCAGGAGTGCCTGTGCTACTTTGGCGAACGCGCCTCAACCGCAGACGTCGGCGCCCGCCCTTCGGATTCCAGCGTGACGGCGACCTGGGCCAGTCTTTCCAGCTCCGCCCTCAGATTGAGCCAATATTCCGATCCCATAGCCTGTACGAAGCGCTCCTGAGCCGCTCGCCACGCGGGCAGAGAGTCTGCCAGTAGCTTCACTCCCTTGGGCGTCAGGCTTACGAAGCGCTGCCTCATTGCGCCTCTCGGGGACACCGTTAGCACGCCCTCCTTTTGCAATCGTTTCAGGCTTCTGGTAAGTGTCGTTGAATCAATGATTAAGGCGGAAGACAGCGCGCCTATGGAGCTTGGCTGTGCTTTCGCGACGGCTACCAGGATCGAGAATTGAGTCGAGCGGATGCCCGCGCTTTGGAATGCCTGGTCGTAAAGGCGAGTCACGGCGCGAGCGGTGCGGCGAAAGTTCAATGAACCGCAGTAGCCAGTGCCATAGAGATCGAGTTCGAGTCGGTCGGGCTGCAAGATTGAACCTCTCAGCTTGACATGTATATACATCTTAAGGTATACCTTACCTCAATCGGTTGTCAAGCGGCGGAGCATTTTTCGAGCGAACGTAGGCTTGCGAGCGAGTGGAATGCGGCCTCCATTCGTCGAGGTGACGGCAGTTCTCTATCAGCTAAAGGGTGTGTTATGAGCACGGAAGTTCTCAACCAGGTTTCTAAAGAACACGCACGCCGCAACCCAGATCACCCGGGACGTCAAGACGGTTCGACGTCGAGCCCTCCGTGTTTGCGTTTCGGCGAGTACGAGTTGGATTTGCAGCAGCGGCAGTTGTCCAAGGCCGGATTGCCGGTAAAGTTGCCGGGCAAGGTATGCCAGGTATTGATGGCCCTGGCGGAAACCCCCGGCGAGCTTGTGACGCGCGACGCGCTGCGGACGCGTTTGTGGCCGCGAGATACACGACTCAACTACGACGCGAACGTAAACACCACTGTCAACAAGCTGCGACAAATCCTTGGCGATACCAATGAGGAGTCGAAGTTTATCGAGACGATTCCAAGAAAAGGTTATCGCTTCATTGCGAAGGTGGAATACGCAGAGAGGCCCGCGGCTGGCTCGAAAGGCGCGGCGACGAATCGGATGGAGCTGGTTTGGAAATTTGCAGGAGCTCCGGATTTTTTGCGCTCAGGCCCTGCCCGAGTTTGGTTTACCGCGAGCGTGATTGCCCTGGTGATCGCGGCGGTATTGTTTGGCGCGGCGATTACATTGTATTCGCACCGATCGCTCGAACCTCACGTGGTCTCCGGTCCGGAAATGCAGACGACACCACCGACTAGCAGCCCTTAATCCACCACCGGACCAAGTTGCGCACAGGCTTCCATCTGTGCTTTCCACGCGCGTCTATTGACCGCTGCATCCCGCTGTCGCCTATCGCCTACACCTTGCTGAAATGGGCGGAGCAGCCCTGCGCCCCTACAAATTTAGCCGAGGCGCTAACGTCGCTATAGCGTTGAACGCGTGCAAGCGTCAGTTGCCGGGGCACAGCACCGCTGTGCCCCGGCTCGGCAACACTATTTCAGGAAGACGCCGATTG
>CAWIAI010000003.1:0-1175135 GCA_963834025.1 uncultured Acidobacteriota bacterium
AGTACCTGTAACAGCAAAAACGCGATGCTGCCGATGAATTTGACGATCGTATCGCTCATTCGCTCGGTGGCCGTGCGTCGATCAAGGGCATCGTGCTCGAGTCGCGCGATCGCTTCGATATTGATTCTTGTTGGATGTACAGCCTCTTGATGAGGTGAGTCGTTCATAGTCACGTCCGTAATTTCAGGCCGTAGGGAGGAGTGATTGGGTTACTCGAAGTTGATATGCTTGGATCGAAAAGGCACTCACCTGGTATCACACCAACACCCCTGGAAGAGACACATTTGGCCCGGCCAGCAGACCGTTTGTCTGCCGTCCGTTGCCTTGCGAAGATCAAGCTGAGATGAAACATTTAGCCGTAAACGTCCGGGCAGCAGCACAAAGGATTTTGGCATCCAAACGCTCCGGACTTTCCGGCATGGTGGTTAGCGGAGTCGCGGAGGATTGAACAACGGTCATGCCCACTTCCTGGTGCGACACTGCAAAACGCATGTCTGGTCTAGTTCGTTTGTCTCGCCTTTTTCCTTCGTATCCCCCTACAAGCGCAAGACCAGGGACAGGGAACCATTCGCGTGGACGTGAACCTGGTCATGGTGGATGCGACCGTGAAAAACAAGGCTGGTCAAATCATGTCCAATCTGAAAAAGGAAGATTTTCGAGGTGCGCGAAGACGGCGTTGTCCAGAAATTGGACGTCTTCAGCCGCGATGAATTGCCGCTCAATGTTGCGCTGGTACTTGACCTAAGCGACTCGATTGGTCCATTTCTTGGCCCGTTACGTGACGCCGCGACCATTGCCCTTGCGGCGCTCAAACCCGAAGATGAAGTGGCGCTCTTCACATTCTCCACTGAAGCGGAATTGCGCGTGCCGCTTACCAAGGACAAAAACAAGATCGCCGATCAGTTCAATACATTCCGCGCGGGCGGTGCGACAAATATCAACGACGGCATCTTCGTCGCCGCGGAATATCTGCTAACCAGGCCCCCGAATGGCCGCCGCGTGATCATCCTGATCAGCGATGACGTGGGCACGATGCGGGCGGACAGGGAACGCGCGACATCGTCACCGAAGCGATTGCTTCGGACGCGGTTTTATATAATCTGAAGATTCCCGGCTACAACCCGCCGGCTACACTGTTTCGCCGCAAGCATGATTCCAGGTCTCGTGAACATTCGCAAGGTCATGGACCAGACGGGCGGGGAAATGTTCGACGTTCAGGATGTGGCGCATCTGGACTCCATCTTCCGCGCGTTGATTCAGCGGATCAAGACGCGGTACACGTTGGGCTACTATACGAACGCCAACGGGGCCGAAGGCAAACCGCACAAACTGGATGTTCGCCTGGCGTCATCGTTTGGAAAAAAGGGACGCGATTACTCGTTTTCGCCAAGCGCGGATATTACATTCATTGAGAAGGCACTGCAAAACACTCGCCGAGCTTGCCTGAGGCGGCGAACAAGCGAGGCTCTCTTCGCGTTCAGAGATATCGACAGACTGCGCCCGTGGGTCCTTACCAGACCAGAGTCGTGATCGAATCTGCCTCGAGCGTCAGTGTCAGAGCATTTGTCCCAAGCTGGCAAGCAACATCCTGCCGTTCACCGGCGTTGGTGACGACCAAGACACGCGTGCCATCCGGATTTTCCAGCGCCACATGATGCACGTCCGTGAAATCACCTTGCGAGCCGATCACGTGCGCGCCTCTTTGGATCGCTTTGGAGAAGTGCGCGAACCCCCAATATTGCCCGCTGCGCGATAGCTGCCCGGTTTTGGAGTCCACCGTGACGAGGCCGCCGCAAGGGAAGGGCCCGATGTTCGGATTGCCCTTTTCGTCCAGCAGAAGATTTCCAGCCCACGATGCACTGCGACCAGTTTCGCAGAAGATGTTTGTGTACAGTCGTCCCCACTTGCTCCAGTCGGTTGCGTAGTCCGGGCTGGTGATGTCTGGGCCGCCCTTCGGTCCAATAGGCTCCCTTCGTGGGAAACGCGTCGTGAACCTTGGTCATCGCTTCTGCGCCGCCAACGTAGCCATGCCAGGCGACACCGTCCACGTATTTGAACACGAGGGGGTCGCTCAACTCAGCGATCGCGCGTCCCCAGAGGTTGTAGTTGTGGTCGAGGATCCAGACTTTGGTGTCGAGCGATGCGCGTTCCAACGCCGGACCCAGATGGCCTTTCACGAATTCAATTTCATATTCCTGCCCCCAAAGTGCGGCGGGCATTCTCCCGTCCTGGTCGGTATCCACTTCGTTCTGGACGGTCACGGCATTGATCTTCACGCCCTCAGTCGAATAGCGCCTGCAAAAACTTAACGAAGTATTCCGCATAGGGTGCGTAATACTTTTTCCGCATGGATCCGCCGAGCATTGAGCCGCCAACCTTCATCCATCCCGGCGGGCTCCACGGACTGGAAAAAGAAACAGGTCGGGATTAATTTTCGGGCCTCACGCAGCGTCGGAAGAATTGTTTCGCGGTCGCGATCGATCGTGAAATTCTTGAGTTCCGGGTCGGGTTCAGCGCTATCGTCAAGACTGTACGCTTTAGTTGAGTAGTCGCTCGCACCGATGCAGGTTCGAGCCACCGACAAGCCCAGTCCCGTGGAGCTAAAGAGATCTGAGAGCAGCGCCTGCCGATCCGGTGCGCTCATCCTATGAAATAGATAGCAGGATGCCTCCGTCAACGCCGCGCCAATCCCAGAATGCTCTGGAATTTCTGCCCTGGCTCCAGGCGAATGGTTTTGCGGAATTACTCTCAACGCTTCGCCAATTGGGAACGCTTGTTGGCTGAAATTTGCGGTCCTTCGAGGTGACCCACGCCCGAGGTTGCGCGGTGGAACTCGCCGCCAGTAGAGCTCGCGCAGGAGCCGACAGCGCCACTGCGCCCGCAGTTCCAAGCTGAATGAATTCCCGACGCGTTCTACGTTGCATCCAGATCCCTCCCGGCAAGCAGCCGTTTCGAGTGGCGGAAATCGTCCTTCCCACTCCCATCAAGATTAGGCGTGTTAATCCTCTTCACTATCCTTCACCTCGGATTCATGCAGAATGCCGCTTATTCATCGCGAAGAGCAGTCATCGGTTCGAGCGCCGCAGCTCGCCGCGCGGGGATAAGCGCCGCCGCGCTTCCAACCAGCAGCAACAGCAAAATGACACCGGAATAGGTCCAAGTGTCCGCCGGCGTCACCTGATACAGGAAGCTTTTCACCAGATTGCCGGCGAACACCGCGACGACTATCCCGATAGCCAGGCCCGCTCCGACAAACACCAACCCTTGCTGCAGCACCAGGCCCAAAATTCCGCCAGGCGTGGCGCCCAGCGCCAACCGTATCCCGAATTCGCGGCGACGGTAGCTCACCAGTTGCGCGAGCACGCCGTACAATCCGGCGATCACCATCAGCACAGCGAGCCCTGCGAAAGCACCGGTGAGATACAGCCCCATGCGCGGCTGAAATTGCTGTGGTCCACGGACTCCTGCATGGTCTGGAAATTATCGAGGGCATAATCCGGAGCAAGCTCGTGAAAGACCGAGCGCATGGCCGGCGCCACTGCCATTTCGCCACGCGTCTTCACGACGAAATTCACGATCGTCTTGATGAGAACCTGGTAGTAAAGCGAGGTGGTGGGCACCTGCCGGTAAGGGATAAACAGAAATGGCTGGGCCGGCTGAGAAGTGCTGGCATCCACTTGATCCCCGAGGATGCCGGCAATCGTGAACGGCCTCAGCATTCCCGTGTCCTTGCCTCCTAATTCAAGTTGTGTGCCTAGAGGATCTCTTCCGGAGAAATACTTTCGAGCCAGCGCTTCGTTGATGACGATCACATACGAGGAATTTTCGGTATCGTCATCGGTGATCATGCGGCCTGCAATCACCGGGGTTCGCATCAATTTTGCGTAACCACCGCTCACGGCGGAAATGCGCGCGGCCTGGTCGCGCCCGGTATCTTTGGCTTTGGGTTGCCCCACGATATCGAAACTGGAGTGCATATCGATTTCCGAAAATGGCGGCGCGGTATCCAGCACGGCTTCTTGCACGCCCGGGGTATTGCGCATGCGTTCCAGAACCGGCTGGTAAACCAGTGTCGCAATCGACGTGGGAGCGTGCGCTGCGTCCGAAGAAACCGTCATATTCGCAAAGCCGGACGCATCCGAAGGCATTGCCGAGAAAGTGGTGACTCGCTCCACGTCGAAACCCAGCCGCACGTGTTCAAGGTTCCACAACGTGTGAAACAACAGACCGGTAGCGATCAAAAGCAACGCCGAGAGAGCTACTTCGCCAGCCACGACCGCGCCGCTCAGGCTTCGACGCACCGACCGTGCTCCAAGACCCCGGGAGGCGCCCTGCAGCGCCCGCTGCGGGTCGGACCGCGAGACCATCCAAGCGGGTAAGAACGCCGAAAGTATCGTGGTCACGGTTGCGATGGCCGCCAGTACGAGCACGACCGTCCAGCGCAGCCCGATATCTTCCACCCGCGGAATTGTATCCGGCGGCAGCTTGTGGACCAGCGCGATTGCGAAGGCGGCCAGGGCAAATCCGACCGCGCAGCCGATGGCGCTCAACAGCGCCCCTTCGACGTGAGCTGCCACATCAAACGCAACTGCCCTGCACCAAGCGCAGCGCGCACCGCAAATTCTTGCTGGCGCACAAGGCACCGGGCAATCAGCAGATTTGCCACATTCGCGCAAGCAATCAGCAACACCAACCCAACCGCCACCAGCAGCGCCACGAATACGGGAGCGGCAGGGCCGGTCAGCGATTCCTGATAAGAGAGTACCCGGAAGGAGAGATCCCTCGCGGCCTTTGAATCGATCTCGTGAATGCGCTGCACGATGGCGACCAAGTCGCCGCGATTCTGTGCCAAGGTCACGCCGGGTTTGAGCTGGCCCAGGATGGCGAAGAAGCTCTCGCCACGCTCGTCCTGCATCTCCTTCGTCGGCGACAAAGGAAGCCACAATCCCTTTTGCATCTCTTGCCCCATAGCCTCGGGAAATCGAAAATCGCGCGGCATCACGCCGACAACGGCGCGCGGTTGTCCGTTCACGGCAATGGTTCGATTCAATATTTCGGGATCTGCGTCGAAGACATTGCGCCACAATCCTTCGGAGATCACAGCGGTGTTGGCTCCGCCGGCCTGTGCCTCGTCGTCCGTAAACGTGCGACCAAGAAGCGGGCGCGCGCCGAGCATCCGGAATACGTTGGGAGTCACGCCGGGAGTAACCACGCTTACAGATCCTTCCTTGCCGCGTACCACACCCACGTCCTCGGCATAAAGGCCCACCATGTCCATGGTCTTGGTCATATCGCGAATGTCGCGGTAGTTCAGCCACGACGTGTTGTTCAAGCCGGTTCCATTTGGCGGACCGATGCGGACCAGGCGGTCCGGATGCGCGTAAGGCAGGGGGCGGAGGAGCACGCTCTCCACGACGGTAAACATCGCGGTGTTCGCGCCGATCCCAAACGCAAGCGTCAGCACAGCGAGGGCGGCAAATCCCGGGGAGTTCCGCAACTGGCGAAGCGCAAAGCGAAGATCCTGCAAAAGCGTTTGCATGCAGACCCTCCTGGTTCATCCTGACGCTGACGTAATCCGGACGGAAGGAGTCAACCTGCCGTGGTCAGGTGGGGAACGATTGACACGGCAATCTAACACAAGTCGCGGCGCGCAGTGTCCCGGCCGCAAAACTCTTCACGATCCAGGACGCATACCCCGAGCTATGCAAGCGAACAACCAGCGAAACCTCGATGAAGCGGGCGGACGTAGATACTTTCCTTCAGAATCGGAGCACCTTGTTTTTTATTAACGAGTTACAAGCCTGGATTCACTGCTGACAATCGCTGGATCCTGCCAATCTTGCACTTGCAGGCTTGGAAGCAGCCTCACGCGGTTCCCGCACTGGAACACGTCCAGTTCCGATCTGGCACGCGTCCCGTCTAGACTAGTCGCGTTTGCGCCATTCCGGCCGCTCGCTGTCGGCCGCTGGAAACTTGTGGGGGCACAGGATTCCTGCGCCCCATAGCGGTTCGTGCAACGAGCGGTTGCAGCGTATTGTTGAGGCTTGCGCGTTGGAGCGTACCCTTCGCATCTCGGACTAAAGGGTTCCTGCGCCCCTACAACTTCTGCGAACTGTCGGCGGCTACGCGTGAACTACCTAGCGAACCATTCGCGGCGTCGCGGCGTCTGGTAGCTGTACGGGGAGGGCGAGCGCGTTTGGCTCGCACACACGAAATGCAGGAGCTGGTTCTGACCCAGCCAAGCCGTGCGGCGGAAACTGAGTGGGCACGCGAAGAGGCGAGCGCATCCCTTCGCCTCGAATTCGAGGAGCGCCTGGCGGAGTGCGGCCCCCTGGCGTTTCGGGTCGCGCGCGGCGTTCTGCGGAACACCGCCGACGCGGAAGACGTAGCGCAGGAAGCTTTGCTTCGCGCCTACCGGCAGTTCGGTCGTTTGCGCGAGCGCACGCGTTTTCGAGCGTGGCTGGTGCGCATCACGTTCCGGCTAGCGCTGGATCGCGCGCGTTCGGCGAAGCGCCGCGAGCAGCGCGAAACACTGTGGGCGCAACCGATGCCGCGGCCGACGACCGAAGACTTGGCTGCGTCGAGCGAATTTCAGGAGCATCTCGCCCACGCTCTCGATGAGCTGTCACCGAAGCTGCGGCTCGTGTTGCTGCTCGCCGCCATGGATGGTCACACGCTGGACGAAGTGTCCGCGCTGCTCGGCTTGCCCATCGGCACGGTGAAATCAAGATTGTTCGTCGCTCGGAAACAATTAGCGGAGAAGTTGCGATGTCATGTGAAAAATACCAAGACGCGTTGACCAACCTCGCCGCCAAGGGTGCCGAGCCAGCCGGCGACGTGCGCGCTCACCTGGAATCTTGCGTCGCGTGCAGTTCCTACATGGAGCAGGAAGATGTCGCTGCTCACGGCAATCGATTCCGGCGTTCGGCCACTGTTAATGCCGGCCTCCCGGCAGTCTCTGCTCCAGCGCTGCAGGCCCGCATCGCGCAGGATCTGATTTCAAGCTCACTACCCGCGTAGATTGGAATTATGCGCTCGTTGCTGCCGCGGGCTTGATCGTTTTGGTAGCGGCGCGATCTGGCGATCTCGAAACGCGGACGGTGGGCATCGCTTCGCGGGCAATTCAGCGAGAACCTAGAATCGAAGCATTTGGCGCCCGGAGAACACGAATTGCCGAAGTTCTCGAGTCCGCGGACTTGAAGGCCTCGGCACATCGATCGCCAAGCCAAGTCACCGACACCCTGGCAAGAGACCCGCGCGTCCGGTAGTAAATGCCGAACCTGAAGTCGTAGTGCCATCGGACGAAAGAAGACTCGCTAATTCGTAGCGCTTTCGGTCCGATCGAGACCAGAAGCAGTCCTCGCTGCGGCCCTAGTCAAACCGTTCGTTGGCGCATGAGCAACCCTAGGCCCTTATTCAAACACCCGACATTGAAACTGTGGCGCTCGGGCCGTAGAGCCGCTGACCATCCGACCTCTGGAAGAAACTAGCGACAGTAATGAACGGCGGCATGCATTCGACTTCAGAGCCGGGCAACGTACCATGGAGGATCGATGAAAGTGAAAACGGTTGCTTACCGGGTTTTGTTCGCGGCGGATGTCCAGGTCTTCAGCCGGCCGCTCAAGATACAAAAAAGACCGAAAGTCGAAGAAACGCGCGAAGAGAGACGCTCCATTCTGTCAAAATTCAGGTAGTCTACGTCGAGTTCGACGGTGAGAAGAAAACCAAAAGCCTGCCTATTCACCCGCTGCTCGGCGTCGATCACGGCCCGTTGAATTGGCGAAAATGCGAGTCGGCAACGCGCATTCCACTCTATCGCCGGCAAGGACAAAATGGGATGCAATACGTCGATGTCGGCACCAACATCGACTGCCGTGCTCACAAGCTACCGGACGCCGGAAAATTTCGAGTTAAGGTTTAGCTTTGAACGTTCGTGGATCGATGGCGATGTCTTGATGCCTTTCGGCAAGTGCGACGTCAGCAACCCGCCGGTCCATCCCGGGTGAGTTTAAGGAACCGGTCATCCGCCAATTCAAGGCGGAGTCAATCTTGTACTGCGCGATGGTCAAACCGTGGAAAGCACCGTCGGAACAGATCCTGTCACCGGCCGGGTGATGAAAATCGAACGTCACTTCGCTGTAGTCAAGTAGAAATGCTCGGATTGCTTGAGATTTGGGGTGGCACCGAGCTACGGCGCTTTTAGAATGCTCGCGAGAGGCGCTGAAAGATTCCGTGAGTCGAAACGGTAAAGTTGGCTCCGGCTAGTCGCGCCGGCTCCACGCGCTCGCTCGCCAGCAGCATCGAGTCCGCCATTTCGGCGCCAAGCGCCAGTCGTAACGCGAATGCCGGCGCCGGAAACAGCGCCGGCCGACGCATCGCCCGCGCCAACTCGCGCGTGAACTCCGCATTGCGCACGGGCTGTGGCGCTACCACATTCATCACCCCGCTCACGTCCACACTGTCCAACGCATAGCGCATGATGCCAATCACGTCTTCCAGCGTAATCCACGATATCCACTGCCTTCCCGAACCAATCTTCCCGCCCACAAAAAACCGAAACGGCTTCATCATCGCGGGCAACGCCCCGCCATGTTTCGCCAGGATGACTCCGAACCGCATCAGCACTACGCGCATCCCCAACGCTTCCGCCTTCTTCGCTTCGACTTCCCACTCCATCGCGATGCGCGCCAAAAAATTATCCCCAGGCTTACTCTCCTCGGTCAGCACTTCGTCTCCGCGGTCTCCGTAATATCCGATCGCCGAGGCCGAAATCAAAACTTTCGGCACATTCTTCAACCTGCCAATCGCTGTTACCAAAGCCCGCGTCGTCCTCACCCGGCTCGATCGCAACACCATCTTCCGCTGCTGCGTCCACCGCCCCTCCGCAATCGACGCCCCCGCCAGATTAACCACCGCCTCCGCCCCGGCAATCTCTCCCTGCGAGTCCGCAAACGTCAACCCGTCCGAAGCCTCCGGATCCCAAGGCACATCAATAACCCGCGGCCCAACGCTCTGTGAAGGCGCGCCGCTCTTGCGCGACACAGTTTCGCGCCTTACCATCCGGCACACCGTGTGCCCATCCCGTACCAAGGCCTGAGTCAGCCCCGTCCCCACCAACCCAGTAGCCCCAGTCATCAAAACCTTCATCCCAACTCTCCTCCTTACTCAACTTGTAGGCGCGGGGCCTGTTTATCCTGAGCCTCGAAGGGCTCCGCCCGGCTTCACCTAGGCGCGCATGTCACTTGGAACCAGAATCGCTTTCCTCATATCGCTGCGCGACCTCGACATGCCCCGCAACTATACCCCGCCCACCGTGTTTACTTCCTAACTCATGGTGTCTGCAACGAAACTCGCACCGCTAGCCCGAATTCCTTCACAGGGTTACAATTCTGTTGTGCAACAAGCATCAAGCCCCATCCATATAAAGGTCCTCTTTTTCGGCCGCCTGAAAGGAAATCGTCGGCCAATCGGAAGACTCGCCCGCTCTCCCCGAAGGCGCCTCCATCGAAGACCTTTTCGCCACCTATCGTGCCATCCTATCCCGATCTCGCCAACTATCGCAGCTCCCTGGTCGCCTCGCGAAACCAGGAATTTGCCGCCTGGACTACCCCGCTCCACGCCGGCGACGAAGTCGCATTCCTCCCGCCCGTAAGCGGCGGCTAATCCAACTCCATGCCCAAGACGCAACCCACCGATGATTTGTTCCAGCTAATCCGCGAACCCATTGACCACGCCGCCCTGGTCGCCCACGTCCGCGCGGCCTCAGACGGCGCGGTAGTCACCTTTGACGGCTGCGTGCGCAATCAGTCCCACGGCCGCCGCACGCTCTACCTCGACTACGAAGCCTACGAATCCATGGCTCTGACCAAGATCCGCGAAATCGCCACCGCCATCCACGAAAAATTCCAGATCGATCGCGTAGCCATCGCCCACCGCCTGGGCCGCCTGGAAATCGGCGAAACTAGCGTCTTCATCGCCGTAAGCGCCCCGCACCGTCCCGCCGCTTTCGACGCCTGCCGCTACGCCATCGACACCCTGAAGCGCACCGTCCCCATCTGGAAAAAGGAATATTTCGAAGACGGCGCCGTCTGGGCCGATGGCGAACTGCCTCCTGCTCCGCCCGATACGCCAATCGCGAAACCTGCATCTCAATAATTCGATGCGTCCGACACCTACCCGAGCGCACTTCGCCTTCCTCGTATGCCTGGCCACGATTTTTCTGGTAGTCGCCGTACGCGCCCAGGACGGCACCGATCGCCCGCCTTGGGCGCGAAAGCCCGCATCGAGCGCCGGCTACTGCCGCCTCACCGGCAGGCCCGCCCCCATCGCCTGTCAACCCACTAGATAACCCTTCCGATCCCCCCGCTCAACAACAACGCGGCAAGATCCGCGTCAACGTCCAGCTCGTCAGCGTGCTGACCAGCGTGCTCGACGACCACAATCGCCCCGCTCCCGACCTTCCGCGCGAAGCGTTCCAAATTTTCGAGGAGGACGTGGAGCAAAAGCTCGCAGTCTTCGAGTCGGAAACGCAGCAGCCGCTCGACCTGGCGCTGATGATCGACGCCAGTCTGAGTGCGCACAAGGAAATCAGTTTCGAGCAGGAAGCTGCCGCACACTTCATTCGGCAGGTGCTTCGGCCAGGCGATCGCCTCTCGGTATTTTCGGTCGGCGAAGACGTCACGCAACTCGCCGGCTTCTCCGACAACGTCGGCACCCTGGAATCGGCGGTCCATCGCATGCCCGCCGGGTCGGGCACATCGCTTTACGACGCCATCCTGCTTGCTTCTCGCCAACTCGAACGGCGAGGAGAGGACCGCCGCCGCGTCATCATTCTGGTCACCGACGCCGGCGAAACCACCAGCTACGCCGACTTCGACGCCGCCCGCAAAGGCGCGGTGAAGTCTGGCGCGCTGCTCTACACCATCGTCGTGCGTCCCGTGAAAAATGAGAGTGGCCGCAACACCGCCGGTGAGCACGCCCTCGAAACCATCACCGACACCATGGGCGGTGCCATGTTCTATCCGGACGCTATCCAGGAACTCGACGGCATCTTCGATCGCATCAACCGCGAACTGCGCACGCAATACCGCCTGGGCTACTACCCCGAGCCTCGCGGCCCCGCCAACACCTACCGCAAGATCGAAATCAAAGTGGCCGGCAACTACCAGGTCCGCCACCGCAAAACCTACCTTACCGGCCCGCAATAAAGACAAACGCACACACAAACGCGCTACCGAGGGCCAATGCAGGGTCGCGCTTTAGCGTGTTCCCTACAGTGTAGGATTCACGCCGAAACGCAAACATTCTTGGTCGGTGGGAGAGCGAACTTGCTGCCCGCCCGAGAGCTTGGAGGCGGCTATTGGTCTGACTAAGGAAGCCTGGCAATGAAATTGACCAAAAAGCTGGATCAGAGGAGGCGCGGCTAACTTTGCCCGCAACGATCGCGATTCTGGAGCATGCCTAGGCGGATTCGTTTTGCCACATTTTGGACTGCCGATTAATGGCGGCGTAGCATTCGCAAGTCGCCGATTCCAACCCGGCACGGTCCTTAATCGTGACTTGGCCGCGAGTGTAGCCAATCAACCCGGCCTTCTGCAGCACCCCCGCCGCGACGGTCACGCTCGCGCGCCGCGTCCCCAGCATGTGCGCCAAAAACTCCTGCGTCAGGGCCACGATGTCGCCGCCGACGCGATCCTGACTCATCAGCAGCCATCGCGCCAGCCGCTGATTTACATCGTGCAATCGATTGCACGCTGCCACTTGCGTGGACTGCAACGCCATCGATTGCGAGCACTGCTGTATACTTCGCTCCAGCACCGGACACTCGCGTAAGAGGCGGCCCAGGTCTTTGGCGCTGATTTTGTACCCGCTGCCGCCAATTTGCATGATCACCCGCGTGGAGCTGCTCTTAAAGCCTGCCACCAGGGGCAAGCCCACGAAGCCTTCCACGCCGGTAAGGCCCACTTCCACGCTTTTCCCATCGGCCAGCACGGTGAGGATGGAGGCCAACCCGCTGTTGATGAAATAGCCGTGCTCGATGGGCTTGGCCACCTGATTCAACACGGTAGGCGCGGGCAGGTTCACCCATTCCAATCGCGGAAACACGGCGTTGTATTCCTTGCGCGGCAGCTTGCGCAGGATCGTGTTGGCCACTGCGGGCTGCTTGTGATTGTTGCTGGAAACTTCTGAAGATAGAGACGTTGGTTTGGTGACGGGAACTGCGGTGGACACGTTGCGACCTTTCGACAAACTCGTCTGGTTTCGCACGAAACTGGTAGCGCGAAGATGGTACGCAAGACGGCAGGCGAGACATCCCTACCGTACGCTCTTTTAACGTCCACGGCTAGTCTGTTATGTTAGTTTATCCTCTGCGTTCTTGGCCTTGCGCTCACTCGTACGCTGGCGTACATTCTGTGGTTTGAGAAGTAATGCAATGATCCGGAAAACAACTCCCTCCGGCCGCCCGCCCTGGGCAAAAGCCATTCGCGCTTTACGTTCGCGCCTGAAACTAAACCAAACGGGTCTGGGCGCCAGAATCGGATTCTCCGCGATGACTGTGTCGCGCTGGGAGCGCGGCGCGCAGGAACCTCCTTCGCACGGCTACATTGGGCTCGGAAACCTGTCTCGCGACGCCGACTGCTGGTTCTTCTGGGAGCGTGCCGGGCTGCGCAGCGAAGATGTGCTCCGCGTCCTTCCCACGCTGCAGCGAAGCACGAGCACCTCCACGATGCACAATTTGGAAATCGTGTCCGCAGGCAGCGGCCGCAAGCGGCCCAAGAACAAGCTGCAGCTCGTGGCCATTCCGCTGTTGAAAGTGGCCGCAGGCTCCCTCCGGAAGGAAGGCGATAACCTTCCGTTGCTCAGCGACGCGCCGGTCGAGAGCATGATCGCCGCGCCCATTGATTGGTGCCCAAATCCTTCCTATACCAGCTGCCTGCGTGTACGCGGGAACTCCATGATGCCGCTGATCCAGGATGGATTCGTGGTGGCCGTGGATTCCTCGGAAACCGACTTAGGCAAGCTGGACGGCAAAATCGTCATCGCTTGGCACAAAGACATCGGCCTGACCATCTCGCGCTTCCGCCGCTTTGACCACACCGAAGTTCTGCAAGCCGAAAACGCCGAATACGAAGCCGTCACCTTAGGCCCAAAACAAACCTGGAAAATCGTAGCCAAGGTCCTATGGTGGGTAGGCAAAGCCCCGTGAGTAGCCCCGCCACAACACACAAGCAGCCCCGATCCGAAAGGATTCTGTAGCGGCCGCTTTCGGAAGCGGGCGCTCTGGCTTTCAACTTCCCTCGCGAATCCTCAACGCTCCCTTACAACTCCACAACCGTCGCTCGCTCCAAATAAGCACAAAACGCATTCGCCAACAGCATCTGGCGCGGACTCTTGCAATCCGGCTCAAACAACCTAGGATTCCCTACAACAATCACCGCGGTCATCGCCCGCGAAGTAGCCACATTAAATCTGTTCAAGCTATAAAGAAACTCCATCCCCCGAGGCGCATCCTCCGGCGTAGATGTAGTCAGCGAATAAATCACTATCGGCGCCTCCTGTCCCTGAAATTTGTCGACAGTCCCTACGCACGCGTCCGGTGGAAGCTTCACAAGTAGATCCGAGACCTGAGCATTATAGGGCGCCACGATCAACACATCCTTCAACTCCATCTGCTTGCTGGTCGTCCTGGTGCGGAACCACGTCACTCCGTCAGCCGTCAAGCTCCGAACAATCTTGTCGATCACCGCGACTTCTTCAGCCGACGAATTGCGATTCCCTATATGCCGCACCGGCACAAACCACAAGCCCGCTCCGTTCAGCCACGGGTGATCCGCAAGCACCCGGTGCTGCAAGAGATCCCGTGAATGCAACCGCCCTTCATAAAACATCTCCGAAGTGAATTCGCAGACCTGTGGATGCATTCGCCATGTTTCCGGCAGCAGCATTCCCATCGAGGCCGCAATCGTCTTGTGCTCTCCGATCAAGTGCTCCAGCGCCGATTTCTCCGCCCCAACCGGATGACTACCTTTCAGCGGCCGCTCGAGCTGCTGCGGATCGCCAATCAGAACAAGATTTCGTGCCGCTTGTCCCACGGCGACCACATCGGCCAGCGCCATCTGCCCGGCCTCATCGATAAACAAGGCGTCGACCGACTCGAAATATTCCGGCCGCGTCCACAGCCAAGAGGTGCCGCCAACAACATTCGCCACTCCCGATGTTAACGCGCGCAAAGGAAGCTCGTTGTCCGTAGCGACTGCAATCTTCTCCAACGGATCCATATCGTCGTCTTCATTCAGCTTTTGCAGGCACTTCACACCGCGGATGCCGTCTTCACCCGCCGCCGTTACTACCTCTTCCAGCAGTTTGCGAATGACTTTGTGACTCAGCGCAGTCACGCCGACTCTCTTTCCTTCAGCCACCAACTGACAAATCATCCGCGCTCCGGTGTATGTCTTTCCCGCTCCCGGAGGCCCCTGGATGGCAAACACGGAATGGTCCAGTGCACCCGCAATCCGGCTGGCCGTCACTTTCGGCTCCTCCCCGGGCAGCGGCGCGATCGTCTCTCCGCGCAGAAGCCGTGGCGCACGGCGTAGCAGCAAATCACGCGCTGCGCGAAATTCTCCATGCGCGTCGATATTACCCGCATTGACCCAATCGCCCAGACGCAGCAGCGAATCCGCGTGTCCGTCCAGGTTCATGGGCCGGTCCCAAACGTACACGGCCGCCGGTTGTAGCTCCGCGGTCTTCTTGGTCTTCTTGACATCGACCGTCATCTCCGCGAAATCCACTCCTACGACGCACCCAAACCTCTCACCGCGCCAGTAAAGGTCCTTATCGCAGCGAACTTCCGTCTCCTGCTTCTGAAAGCTATAGCGATCAGTGGGGATATTTCGGTCCACGCCGAGTCGCTTCACAAAACACAGCCCCGCAAGCCCCGCGCGATCCTCCAGCAACTCGGCATCGTCCAACTCCCCAAGGCGATATCCTTCCCACCAGGTGGCCTTGTTCTCTCGCCGGTGCCAGTCCAGAAGCTGCGCCAGCATCCACACCGCCGCCTGCTCTGGCGATCGCGCTTCCGCATCCAAAGGAATGCCCGCGGTCAGTTGAGCGGTGAGCGCCGCAACCCGCTGCTGTCTCGCACCCAATTCCTCTGTCGCCGCCCCATCTCCGATCGTCGGCCGTGCAATCGCCGTCCCGCCGTCCACTAATTTCCGTCGCTCGATCTCCAGCCAATCCCGCATCGCCGCCGTGGAAAAACAATCCTCCCCGTTGTATCCCTCCATGGCCTCCCGAAACTTTTCCGGCAACTCATGACGCTCCCAGCCCAACTCCAGCCGATGCTCGATGAAGCGCATCGCCGCCCTCGACTCCTCCGGCGGAATCTTCCTCTTGAATCCATAAAACACTTCCAGCTTCTTCAGCGAATATTCCTCCACGCTGGCCCGCAGCGCCTGCTTGAAAACGGTGTGCAGATCGACGAACAATCCCGCCCGCAGCATGCTGTCGATCTCTTCCTCCCGCGTCGCGTACTTTCCCATCAGGCGCTTGAACGCACCGGGCTCGTAAGCCCCGAAGTGATACACGTGCATCGCGGGAGATTTCTTCCACCGGGCCATCACCGCATCCACGAACCACTCGAATCCACTCTTCTCTTCGTCAGCGTTCAAAGCCCAACGTTTCTCGTAGTTCAGCGTCCCGTCATCCCCCGCCGCCACAAACCCAAACAAATATTGCTGCCCGCCTCCCGCGTCGAGATCCCCCACAAAAGGATCGCCCTCCAAATCCACGAACAAATCTCCCGGCGAGGGCTCCGGCAATTTGCAAAATCCGGTTGCCTCCACGACGGGCAGCAGCGTTTCGTACACAGGCCTGCCAAGCGCCCGTCCGTCGACTTGCACGCGCGCCTGCTCCCGCACTCGCTCCATCCCTTCTCGCGAGCCATGCAGCGGTTTCTGCTTCAACGGAATCGGCAACACCGCCAGCTTCGCTACCGTCTCCGCGTTCCAAGCCACCAACTGGTCCCGCTGCTGCCGCCGAATCCCCGCCACCAGTGAAAGGTGATCGTCGCTGCGCCACCGCGCCTCGCACTCGCGAAACCACCGGCAAACATCACAGTGCGTGCAAGCCTCCGGATACGTCTCCACCTCCGCCCCATTTGCGCACGCCTTCTCCAGCTGCGCCTTCACATAACGGTGGTATGCCGCATACTCCGCGACCCGATAACGCTCCGCGTCGAAAGCCTTCGCCGGAGGCACCACCCACATAAATTCCGGTAGCGAGTCCGGTGTCCCACCCTGCATCTCCCCCAGCAACTCCGAATAAGACACCAGCTGCAAAATCGTGGTAGCCTTGGTCTCTCGCGCCAGCTTGCAGTCGTAAGCCTCATACGACCAGTCCCCGAACCGGCTCGCCCTCGCCACGCGCCGCAGCAAATCCGGCCGCCCAAGCCATCGCCCGCTGCGCAGCGCACCCTGCGCAATCAACTCGACCCCAGCCTCCATCGCCCGCCGAGTCTCCTCCACAATCCGCGCCTCGTCCATCCCCGTAAGGTTCAGCAGCTCCAAGCCGTTCTTCTCCAGAAACGCGAAATATCTTGCCTCGTGCCGTAACCCCAGTTCGCGGATCACCGCCAGATCTGGCGCCTCCCACTGCGGCCGCTCCCGCTCCCCGCGCGCCGCACTCAACTCCAAATAGGTAAGGTGATGGCAAGCCAGATGATTACTGACGTCGGTAGCTGCAAGCCGCACTTGGCCGGAAACAATTCGCATCACCCAAGCCTACTCCGGCGCACTCCAGCCCGGCAACGAAGTCCCCGCGCAGGTTCCTGTCGCGCCTGTCATAACGAACTGGCTCGACTTCCTGTACTATGGGCGTTTCCATGACCGTTCACTCGTCACTCGAGACCGCAAATCCCCTCCGCGTCATCAAGAAGCTTTGCGTCTTCTGCGGCTCCAGCATGGGCAACCGCCCCATCTATCGAGAAGCCGCAGCCAAACTCGGAAATTACCTCGCGACGTCAGGAATCGCCCTCGTCTATGGCGGCGGCCGCGTCGGCTTGATGGGCGTCCTCGCTGACTCTGTCTTAGCTGCGGGCGGCGAAGCCATCGGCGTGATGCCAAGAGCCCTCGCAGACAAGGAAATCGCGCACGCGACGCTAACCTGCCTCCACATCGTCAAGTCCATGCACGAGCGCAAAGCTCTTATGGCGGATCTGGCCGACGCATTCGTACTCCTGCCGGGCGGATTTGGAAGCTGGGAAGAGTTCTGCGAGGTGCTGACCTGGCTGCAACTGGGAATCCACCGAAAGCCATGCGGAATCTTGAATATCGAAGGCTACTACGACGCGCTCATAGCCCTGACGGCGCGCGGCGTCGCGGAAGGATTTATAGCACCGCCCCACAAAGAGATGGTGGTCGTGCAAGCTACCGTCGAGCAACTTATCTCCGAGTTGATCGTCGCGCCGCTCCCCGCGGAATCCAAATGGGTGTCCAATCGAGAGCGATGAGCACCGCAACCGCCTCTGTAAACCCCAACTCCCAGCCCAGAGTGGGAGCAGGCGTCCTTCTCGTCGACGAATCGGGCCGCGTTCTTCTGACGCTGCGAAGATTTCCCCCGGAAGCTGGATGCTGGAGCATAATTGGGGGTAAGGTCGATTTCCTCGAAACCCTCGAGTCGTGCGCGGTCCGCGAAGCTCTCGAAGAGGTCGGCCTGAAAATCACCATCGACGCACTGCTTTGTGTCACCGATCATTTACTCCCGGAAGAGGGCCAGCACTGGGTCTCTCCCGCCTACCTGGGACGCATCTTGGAAGGCACAGCCCGAAACTGTGAACCAGACAAAACAAGCGAGGCGCGCTCGTTCGCCACCCACGAACTTCCCCACAATCTCACGATGACCGCGCGCAATGCGATCGAAGCCTACAGGCGCAAGCCAGGCGTTCGGTCCCGCGCGTAACCTCAACAGATCTTAACTCTTACGGAACTTCCGAGCCTAAGCGGCCGCTTTTGATTTCGACTTGGGCGTGCTCGCGTTGCTGTCATTAGGGAAATATCGTTCACCTCGAAGCAACGCGGAAACCGCACTCACCAGGTCCTCCGTAGCGCGAGCCTTTACTAGCAGTCCCTGCGCGCCGCACGCCATAACGGCAAGGGCGAAGTGCGGAGACCCGTCCATCGTCAACGCCAGGATCAGCATCCGCGGGAACAACAGGATGATCTCCCGAGCCGCTTCCAGACCATTCCGAACAGGCATATGGATATCCAGAATGACCAAATTCGGCCTGAGTAGCACGCATTGATCGATGCCTGCCTGCCCGTTGGCTGCCTCTCCGCAAACCTGCCAGCCTTTCTCGGATTCCAGCAAGGCGCGAATCATGCCCCGGATGTGCACGTGGTCATCAACAATCAGAATGCGAATCATGGGAGGGCCTCAAAGGGGAGACCCTCACTTCTAGGGTAGGACCTCAGTGGAACAGGCTAGTGACACTACCAGCAATGCATGTTTCTCTGTATCTTCTGCCTGAAAGCCCTTAGGCTTTGGCCGCCTGTACTTTTGTGGACAGCATTAAGCTAACGTTAATGGACGCGCCCTGTTCACTGGAGCGCACGTCGAAGCTCCCGCCCATATCCCGCACCCGTTCTCGCATCCCAGCCATTCCCACACCCAACAGGTGCGTGCCGGAGAGAAATCCGGTCAGAACTTCGGGAGAGAATCCATGCCCTTCATCGCGGATTTCGAGGTTCACAGCTTGGTCATCGACCTCTATGCGTATGACGGCCACAGGACTCCCGGAATGCCGGTGAATATTGGCCAGACTCTGCTGCACGACTCGAAACAATGCTGTTTCCGTCTCGCTCGGCAAGCGCCCCAGATTCTCTGGAATTTGCACTTCAACGCGTATCCCACTGCGCTCCGCAAAGCCCTCCACGTACCACGATATTGCCGAACGTAGACCGGTTTCATCCAATAGCGGCGGGTGCAGCAGGTACGAGATCGTTCGAATTTCCGAGGTGCAAAGTTTCGCCATGTCCATCGAATCGGAAACTCGAGCTCGCGCCGTACCCTGCAGACCTGAGTTTGGCCGCAGCAAAGCGCTCAGATTCATCTGAATCCCCGCCAGATATTGCCCGGCGCTGTCGTGCAGTTCGCGCGCCAGTCGTCTGCGCTCTTCGTCTTGCAAATGAATGAGTCTTGCGGAAAGCTGTTCCAGTTGGGCCGCGCGCGCGGCGCTATCGACTTCCATGCTCGCCTGCGTTTCCCGGAGCGCCGTTTCCGTACGTTTGTGCGCGGCGATCTTCTTGTCGCCTTCCAAACGAGCCGTTTGCCGCATCTCCGACACCCGCGTCATGCGCAAAGCACAGCTGGTGAACTCGGCCAGCCCGGTCATGATCCGGACATCCTCCGAATCAAACTTCACCTCATCGTCGTGGGACACCACCCAGATCGTTCCAAGTATTGCTCCGCCCAGATCCACCGGGATCACCAGCGCCTCGACGATCGGGTAATCCAAGCCATTGAAATATTGAAAGCGTCGGCCAGGGTGCGCAAATAGCTGCGGCGCATTCCGATCAAGCGTGACCCCGGAAGGACTGAAATTCCGCGGTGTTGTTCCGCCAATATGTTCGCACAGTGCTCCAGCCAGGTTCGTCCAACGAAAGATTGCATCGCCCTGCGCGGGGGTCTCCAATAGACTCAGGCCTGCGGTACCCGCGCTACACAGCTCCAGCGCGGCGCGAAGCAAGGTGTCGATCAATTCGTTTGGGGCGGTCGCCATCACACGCGCAAGGCCATGCAGGGCCGCGTTCTCGGCGTGAGCGTTTGGCTTTCGGCGGCGTCGCGACTTCAGCTTCTCGGTGATTACAATGTCTTCCAAGCTTGCGGGCTCGGTAGCCGCTGCTGCCATCTGCCGGTCGGACGCGCGAGACACGCGCGCAATCCGACGTCGGGAGCTTCGGTGGAGGGGTCCGGAGGTGTCCATAGGGTGTTCCTATTCTGAAGAGCAATGTCCGCTGAACGGCCTGCGCCGTGCGCTACGAATACAGCTCTGACTTGCTCAAGGGCCTTATCGGAGGCGGGGGTGCCACACACACTGTACGCTAACGTACAGCACAAAGATACGACTAAACTCACCGTCTGTTCGGCCGGAATCACCCAATGCACAGGCCCCTGGCTCGAGATGTGGGGCCCGCCCTTCGGCCGCCTCGGATGGTAAAGTGGAGGAAGCGCCCGCGAACTCCGCAGCCCGTCGCGCCGTGCGCAGCGCATCTCCAATGACAAAACCCTATCTCGCAGCCGCCATCGAAATCGCCGAGGAAGCCGGCAAGATCCTCCGCGAGGAGTTCGATCGCCCGCCAAACATTGCCTACAAAGGCGAAGCCGACCTGGTCACCCAGGCCGACAAGCGCTCCGAGCGGGCCATCGTCGAGCGGCTCACCAAATATTTCCCCGACCACGCCATCGCCGCTGAAGAAGGCACCGGCCACGAAGGCAACTCCGAATTTCGCTGGCACGTCGATCCCCTCGACGGCACCACCAATTTCGCCCACGGCTATCCTTGCTTCTGCGTTTCCATCGCGCTTGCACACCGCGAAACCATCCTCGCCGGCGTCGTCTTCGATCCCATCTCCAACGAGCTTTTCACCGCTTCTCGCGGCGAAGGCGCCATGTTGAACAGCAAGCCCATCCACGTCTCCAAAATCGAGACCCTGGCCGCCAGTCTGCTCTGCACCGGCTTCCCTGCGCACAAGCGCATGGCCAGCCCCAACATTCATTACTATTGGGACTTTACCCTTCGCTCCCACGGAGTCCGCCGCGACGGTTCCGCTGCACTCGATCTCGCCAGCGTAGCCGCAGGCCGCTTCGAGGCCTTTTGGGAATTCGGTCTCAACCGGTGGGACGTCGCAGCCGGCATGCTCCTGGTCGAAGAGGCTGGCGGCAAAGTCACCGACTTCTCCGGCGAGCGCTACCGCCTGGGCGGCCCCATGATTCTCGCCACAAATGGCTTGATCCACGAGGAAACCCGCGCCATCGCCGAGGAAATTTCACAACGCGATCCCGACGCGCCCCTGCGAAAAGAAACTTGAGCGCCCGAGATGCCTGGGTTTGTGGACAACCCGTTGCCGCATAGGCCATCGCAGTACCTTCAGCCTATGGCCCCCACACGATTCGCTGAGTAAGCATAGCAGCGGGGAATATGCGTCTCCTGGCGATGTAGGCGTCGCCCGTCCCCGAAGACGCCACGAGCGCCGCTCTCGGACGGCGTTCCCAAAGGATGATGCGGTGGAGGCGGATTTGTCGTCGAAACTAACGTCCCGAAAATTGATACTTGTGTCAACGCTTGGATGGTTTTTGGTCTCCTCAGTTCCGGTGTGCGCGCAAGATGCGCCGCAGCCCTCTGTCGCCGACGCGGCGCGCGCGGCCCGCAAGGACAAGGACAAGGCGAAAGATAAAGACGCCACAGCGACGAAAACCGTCATCACCGACGAAAATCTTTCTGCCGGCGTTGGTACTGCTCCTGCGTCCGCTTCCTCGAAATCGGCCGATGCTATTTCCAGCGCAGGCCGACCCTCCGGCCCGTCGAGTTCGCTTGACCCCGCCTGGGCCCGGCTACAAGCCACCGAAGCCTCCCTGGATCGGCTCGAACCTTTGGGACCCACGGAACTCGCGCGGACCGTCTTGAACGGAAACACCGCAGGCTTCCCGAACCGCAGCGATTGGGAAGAAAAGCTTTATTCCGCGAAGGGAATCTACGTCCAGCGTTCGCGACAACTGATCGCAGCGATGAAACAAGTCCTCGCAGACATGGAAGCCCTACAGTCCAGCGGCCAAGGCAAAATTGCGGACAACGATCCGCGAGTGCAGGTGTTAACGCGCAAGTCGCAACAAATTATGCAACTCGCGGCGCGCACCGAATCCGCATTCCAGTCGGTCATCACCGAAGGCCAAAACCTGGCGTTACAGGCGCCTCGCTAACTCGTTTTGGAATTCGGCACACGAATCGCCCGCCGCATCGCGCATGGATGCACGACCCGGCGCCTTCCGTTGAAGTGACAATTCTTTAATACCAGCCTTACAACTGGCTTACGTCTTTTTAACGCCGATCGACATCTACTGTCCGTCTGGCAACGAACGTGCCACTGCGTCTGGGGTAGGACGCGGCCGAGCGCCGACCACGCGCCGGTGCCGGCCATGCGCTGCTGGACAGGAGAGATATATGTTCGCGTTGGGACGGAACGTACGGTGGGTGTGTGTACTGTTGCTGGCTTCACTTTCCTCGGGAGCCCTGCCCGGGCGTTTGCTGGCGGATGAAAAGAGCAAGAGCGACGGCGAACAGCCTGTAAATTCCGCTCCGGCAAATCCTTCCGGGTCAAACGTCACATCGACAAATTCAGCCGCGGCAAATTCAGGTTCCAAGAATTCAGCGGCCGCAAATTCCAATGCTGCAAAGGGTGCTGAGGCAAACTCGTCTTCGGAGACACCGGCGCCTGCCAACGCTACGAACTCCAATTCCGCGAAGCCGGCTGTAGTGAAGATGGATGCGCCCGCGGGACTCACGGAACGCGAACGGATGTTGCTGGATCGCGTCGAGGAATTGGAAAAGCGCGTCGCTGATCTGGAAGCGAGCAGAGAGCCCGCTGCTGCTGCAACGAACGGCGAAGTAGCTGCTGCGGCCGGAAACGGAAGCGCTGCGCCCCTATCGGCGAACGCCGCCAGCGCCGCAGCGGCCCCAGTAATACCCGGGAGCTCGAGCGCCTCAGCCAGCGGAGTTTCTTCGTCGTCATCGACGGCCGCGGGAAACGCGATTTCCAATGATCAGATAATGGCGTCGATCGGACCGCCGCAAGCGACCGAGAAAGGGAAATCTGGAGCGGCGAAAGCCGCTCCGGAGGAGCCATTTGCCTTCGCAGACTTCACCTGGCTCAACGGCAATGCGCGAACCAAAGACGTGCCCTTGGACACCAAGTTCTTCACCCCTGAAATCCGCGCCGACGTCGACTACGTTTACGATTACAACCATCCGAAAGACGATACCATCGGCGGATCGAGCGAAGTGTTCCGGTCAAACGAGGTGCAGGTCACCCAACTGGGCGTCGGCGGCGATTTTCACTTCGACAACGTGCGCGCGCGATTGATGACGCAATTCGGCTTGTATTCGCAGACGACACCCCGAAATGACGCCAGCCCGGCGCGCGGGCAGTGGGACCTCGACAATGCCTACCGCTATCTCTCCGAGGCCTACGGCGGGTATCACTTCAATGCCCTGCATGGAATCAATGTGGACGCCGGCATCTTCATGTCCTACATCGGATTGTTCAGCTACTACAATTTCGACAATTGGGCCTATCAGCCGTCGTATGTTTCGTCGAACACCCCGTGGTTTTTCAACGGCGTGCGCGTCCAGATTTTCCCGACAGCGCACCTCAAGATCGAGCCGTGGTTTGTGAACGGCTGGCAGTCCTACGGCCGATTTAACGGGCGGCCGGGTTTCGGCTTGCAGATATTGTGGCGCCCGAACGGGTGGTTTTCGGTCCTGGGGAATCAATACGCTCTGGGCGAGGAAGCGCTGGGCAATCCTGGACGGGTGCGATATCACACCGACGACAGCATCGAAATCAAGTACTACGACAAGCCAGACAATGCCGTCAGCAAGATGGCGTTCTCGCTGACTGGCGACATGGGTTGCGAGCACGGCGGCGGCGTCAGCTGCTACACGAATTCAGCGAAAGGCCCGAAGCAAGATTTCCTGGGCTTCATGTTCTATAACCGCGTTTGGTTCGATCACGACAAGTTTGGCCTCACGCTCGGCGGCGGAAAGATCAACAATCCTGGACGCTACCTGGTTCTCATCCCACCGATCAACGGAGCGACCGCGGCTTCAGGAACGCCCTATTTCACCGAGAATCCCGGCGACCCTTTCAAAGCATGGGATGCTTCCGGAACATTCGACTACATGCCAAGCCAATACATTACGTTCCGCGCGGAATTCGATCATCGCGCGGCGAACGTGCCCTATTTTTCGGGTCCGGGTGGAATTACGCCGACGTCATGCCCCACTGCGCCCGTCGTGGAAAATATTTGCGGATCGCCGGGCGCGTTGGTGCCCGGGTTCACGCCGGACCTAAAGAAAATCGAGAACCGCATAGACCTGGCGATCTTAGTTAAGTTCTAAGTCAGAACCCGCCAAAGCCGATGTTAGCGGTGAAACGCGGAATCGCTCTTGTTCGCGGCGTATTGCGTTTGCGTGTCGATGAGTTTGACGGCGAGGACGAGAATATTGGTAGTGTCCTGGTAGACGCGGCACTTAATTCTTACGCGGTGACCCTCGCGCCCGGCCAGCATGCCCGGATTGGTGATGGACCAGCTGTGGCTATTTTTCGCGACCAGCGTCTTCCCATCATCGCTGACCATACCGAAGATCGTCATCGTTTTCGACGCCAGGGATTGGTCCGGAGCGTTGCTTTGGGCCGCGGCGGTGCCGGATAAAAGGAGCGTGGTCACCACAAGGTAGGGGATCAGTCTTTTCATTGCGAACCTCCTTTGTAGCGAGGGTATGGACGAGGATGTTTATGCGGAGGACGCGGCGGGGTCAAGTTCAAAATTTCAATATTGCGCATGCGGAAAACGCAATTTTGCTGCCGGCTGAAAGGCGTGCCACCCGGAAGATCGTCGAGAGATGGGCCTGCCTCGAAACGCCCCATCCCGCGTGAGCTGGTGCCGCGTTCAGGGCTGAACCCTGACGCAAGCCGGCGTGCTTTAATACTGCTATTCTTTTGCGTCATGCTGGCCGCTGTAGTGTTGGCAGCGGCCGGCTCACGCAGGTGAATCGCAGGAATGAAGACGCGCAAAACGTCCAATCAGCGAACTACCAAACACGGCGGCGGCCGGTCTACGAAAGGGCGCGCAACGTTTTCGGCGCTCGCCGCGGAACTCGCGGCGCTGGGTCGCAACTTTTATGGGCGAGGCTGGGTCCTGGGGACGAGCGGCAATTTCAGCGCAGTTCTCTCGCATGAGCCCGTACGGATCGCCATCACCTCCACTGGTCTGGACAAGGGCGGCTTGACGCCTTCGCATTTTCTGGAAATGGATGCTGCCGCCGACGTCGTCCGCGGCCAAGGAAAACCGTCGGCGGAAGCCTTGTTGCACATTGCCATCGTGCGTGCCCTGAACGCGAGCGCGGTGCTGCATACGCACTCGGTCTGGAGCACGGTTCTCTCCGGAACGTTTGCGTCCCAGGGAGGACTGGCGCTGGAAGGCTACGAAATGTTGAAAGGCCTCCAGGGCGTTCGCACGCACCTGCATCGCGAATGGCTGCCTATTCTGGAGAATTCGCAAGATATGGTGGAGTTGTCGCAACGCGTGACGCAAGTTTTGCGCGAGAATCCCGGAACTCACGGATTTCTCTTGCGCGGGCACGGGCTCTACACCTGGGGTTCCAGCTTGCCAGAAGCCAAAAGGCATGTTGAAATTTTAGAGTTCCTCATGGAAGTGCTGGTTCGATCCGGCAGCGGGTTGCGCGCGATCTAAGAGTTAACGCCGGTCGAGAGAGGAAGACACGACCATGGCCGTCCTTCGCATTCCCGACGAGCAGCGCACAGTGTCTCAGCAGTCCGAAATCCGCGACTATCTAGCCGGCATCGGGATCGAATACGAGCGCTGGCCACTTGCCGACGGCGTCAGTTCCGAAGCATCGGCGGAGCAAATCCTGAACGCCTATGCGCCACAGATGGAGGAACTGAAACGCCGTGGCGGATACGTGACCGCCGACGTCATCGATGTAAATCCCGATACCCCGGGACTCGATGCCATGCTCGCGAAGTTCAACATCGAGCATCGCCACGATGAAGACGAGGTGCGTTACATCGTCGCCGGGCGTGGACTCTTCCACATTCATCCGCCGAATAGTCCCGTAGTCGCGCTCGAGGTTGAGGCTGGCGATTTGATTCGTGTTCCGCGCGGCACGCTGCATTGGTTCGACCTGTGCGGTGATCGCCGCATTCGCGCGATCCGTTTGTTTCAGGACATTTCCGGCTGGACCCCGCACTACACCAGCAGCGGTTTGGACCAAAACTACGAGCCGGTCTGCTGGGGGCCGCGCTATATCCCGCCGCAAGCAGCAGTGCCGCAAGCACGAGTAAAGTAGCGCGCGCGTGGCTCTCGACGAATGGAGCCCGGCCCGCGTCTTGCTTCTCGACATCGAAGGCACCACCACGCCCATCGACTTCGTCTACAAAACTCTGTTCCCATACGCAAGCCGCAACCTTGAGCCGTTTCTGCAACAACATTTCTCGGAACCCGAGATTGCTGCACTTGTTCAAGATCTGAAGGCGCAGCACGAACGAGACAACGCCGCGGGACTTCAGCCTCCGGCTTGGCGGAGCGGCTCCGAGGAAGCGGAGTTAATCTCCTGTGTTTCCTATGCGCAGTGGTTGATCGCGAGAGACAGCAAAAGTACACCGCTCAAAACGCTGCAAGGAAAAATCTGGCAGCGGGGATTTGCGAGCAGGGAATTACACGGCGAGGTATATCCGGATGTTCCTCGCGCTTTTGAGCGCTGGCGCAAGCAGCAACGAGACATCTGCATCTATTCATCGGGCAGCGTCCTCGCGCAGCAAAACCTCTTTCAATCCGTCATTTCTGGCGATCTGACTCCGTACATCGCGGCGTTCTTCGACACGCGAACGGGAATCAAGACTGCCGCCGGCAGTTATAAGAAAATCGCTGCGTCGCTGGGCCGTTCGCCTCGCGAATGTTTGTTCATTTCCGACGCGCCGAAAGAAGTGGAAGCCGCGCAATCCGCTGCAATGCTTGCCGTGCTGTGCGACCGCAGTGCGCCGGCGGCCGCTCCACAAACTCCGGGTGAAAGCATCCGCACCTTCGATGAAGTTTTCCCCGGTTAGCTGATCGCCGATCAAAATACCGCATCCAAGCCATTCAAAAAACTCCGCAAATCCTTACAAGCAGTTTCGAAAATCCTTATGAGTTTCTTAGGCGTCGAGCTTTAGCCTCTCCCCACCACGAGGTTCCCCGTCCGAACCCGCGTGCATAACGCGCTCCGTCCTCGACACAGAAGCGCAACCAGCATCGACCGAAGGGGGAAACTCTACATGCGTATCTCTCGAATGATTTTGGCAT
This sequence comes from uncultured Acidobacteriota bacterium, assembly GCA_963834025.1. Classification (GTDB taxonomy): domain Bacteria; phylum Acidobacteriota; class Terriglobia; order Acidiferrales; family UBA7541; genus Acidiferrum. The sequence goes on from CAWIAI010000003.1 coordinate 27,133, forward strand.
TTGTTTTTGCGTTGGGACTTCCCGGATGGGCCGCCGCGCAGTCAACGTTTGGCGGAATTGTCGGCACTGTGAAAGACCCCGGCCAAGGCGCGGTGGCCAACGCCCAACTCATCCTCATTAATCTAGACGACCGCACGCAGCGAGACTCCAGTACCGATACCAACGGCGCGTTCGAGTTTATTAACCTCAAGCCAGGACACTACGAACTTGCTATCCATGCCGACGGTTTCGCGGATTACAAGATGACCGCGCTGCACTTGGATGCGCGGCAGACCCTGCGCACCGACGCGCAACTCAAGCTGGCTTCGTCGTCGCAGACGGTTGAAGTGGAGGGCGATACCGGCCCGGTCATCAACACGGAAAATGCCACCATCGGCGATAGCAAGGACTTTCAGCAGATTACGAGCTTGCCGGTGAACTACCGCGGAGCGACGACCAGTCCACTGGCGATGCTTGCAACTGTTCCTGGAGCGCAGCAGGACGCAAACGGAAACGTGTCGATTGGCGGCGGACTGCCGTCGCAGGTTCAATATTCGGTCGATGGGTCGTCAACGGTGAACATCCGGCAGAACGGCGCGCTCGGGAACATGAACCCTTCGACGGAGTTGATCGGGGAGTTCAAGGTCACGCAATTCAACAACAACGCGGAATTCGCGCAGCTCGGCGACGTGACCATCAGCACCAAGAGCGGCACCGAGCATTTTCATGGCAGCGCGTTTGAATATGCCCAGAGCGACGCATTCGACGCCGAAGTCTGGAACTCCGGCGATAAGCCGCACAAGGCGTTCAATACCTTTGGGGGCAGTCTCGGCGGCCCGGTGGAAATTCCAAAGTTGATCCGCAAGAAATCGCAGACGTTTTTCTTTGCGGATTTTGAAGCCAACCGGCGCCGGTTCTCGACGCCGTTGTTTCTATTTGTGCCGACCACCGCGATGCGCTCGGGAGATTTCTCGGCGCTGTCCACTCCTCTGATGGATCCCTTTACGGGCAAGGCCTATCCCGGGAACAAGATTCCGAGCGGCAGCGCGTGCACCAGCACCGCCGATTGCATCAATCCGGTCGCGACGAACCTGCTCAACAATTATCTTCCCGCGCCGAATATTCCTGACGCCCAGTTTGGAGTGCAAGCCAACTACTTGCAACAAACTCCGACGCCGAGCAACACAAACGGTTTCGATGTCCGCGTCGATCGCACTCTTACGGCAAAGCAATCGCTGTTCGTCCGTTGGAGCTGGAAACACGTTGACTCAACATCTTTGACGGACACGGCGCTGGCCACGCAGAACAGTTTTCTGCCGCCGGACAATGATCTCGAGCACAACAACAACGTGATTGTTTCGCACAACTATGCGATCACGGACCATCTCGTGAATGAGGCGCGGTTTGGCCTTTCGTTCTATCAGCTCCAGGTGACGTTTCCGATTCAGGGCGCCACCGCGATCTCGACTTTGGGCTTGCAGGGCCTGGATATCAGCGATCACCCGACCGCCGGCGCTTTTCCCATTTTTAATTTCAGCGATGATGTGGGCAATTATTCGCCGATCGGCCGCGACAAAGACGGAACCACAAAATCGCAGACGATCCAGTTCACCGACAACCTCACGTGGATCAAGGGCAAGCACACAATGAAAGTCGGTGCCGATGTGCGGCGCGTCACTTATGTTGATCTCGAGAGCTTTGGCGGTGCCGACGATTTTGGCGACTTCACGTTCGACCAGGGCGTTTTCACCGGCAACGCGTTCGCGAATTTGCTGCTGGGCTTGCCGACGAAGACCTACGTAGCGCAGTCGGGCCCCGACGTGCATGCGCATACCATCCAGACCGGCGTGTACGGTCAGGACGAGTGGCGCGTGAGTGACAAGCTCACGCTGACATTCGGGCTGCGCTGGCAGGCGCTGCCTCCATTCGTCAGCGATCAGGGAAACCTGACGGCGTTCGACGTGCGCAATGGCGGGATCATCATTCCCGATAGCAACGCGCCTCGCGCCGGCTTCCTGGCATCGATCAACACGTGCGTGCCTGGAAATGTGGATGCGCCTTGCGGCGGGCCGACCGATCCCACACTGGCTGCGCGCCCGTGAATCCGGCGCTTCCGTGTGCACCGGTCGAGACCGCCAGTAGCGCCGGGCTGGGGCCCGGGTTGCGAGAGTTTTACAAGAAAAACTTCCAGCCGCGCATGGGCTTTGCGTTTCGCCCGTTCGGCAACAACAAGACGGTGGTGCGCGGGGGCCTGGGAATCTTCACGATGACCAATCTCGGGCAGCTTTCCTTCAATACGACAAACATCGATGTCTCGGTTGTGCGGACCACATTTAACGTCGATCCCACGACAGGCCTGCCCACGTATCAATTCCCGAACGTTCGGACTCCGGACGTTCCGCTGTCGATCGCGGGGACCGGCGATTTCTATCAAAATACCTTGACGAATTTTCGCGATCCGCAATCGGCCCAGTGGAATCTGACGGTAGAGCGCGAATTGGTGCGCGATCTTACTTTGCGTGAGAGCTACGTCGGCATGAATTCCTATCGCATGAGCCAGACGGTGGACCTGAATCAGGTCGAGCCCAGCACGACTTCTCCAAATCCCAATCCCAAGCCGTATCCGAATTGGGGCAGGATTCTTTCCACCACCAATCAAGGCAACGTGAACTATGAAGCCCTGCAGTCGGAGTTGAATCAGCGCTTGCGAGGAGGGCTGACCCTGCAAGCCAGTCACACCTGGGCCAAGAGCCTTGGCAATGTGGGCGGCGACGCACCCACGACGTTCAATCCGGAAGTCATCTATGGGACGCCAGTAGCCAACCGCTTCGATCTGGCCGCGAATCGCGGCAACGTCGCGGACACGCGGCGCAACCGGCTGCTGATTTCAGCGCTCTACGACCTGCCGGTCGGGAGCAACCGCCGATTCTTCGGTCACATGGCGGCCATCCCCGAAGCGGTGATGGGCGGGTGGTCCATCAGCACCGTGAGCTTGTGGGAGACGGGGCCGTACCTGACGCCCACGACGAGCCCGAGCTACGATCCGGGAAACTTGAATCTTTCCTATCGCGGTTCGTTCCAGCGACCGGATTGCATCGGGAACGGAAATATCGCCAATCCTGCTACCGGCAGCATGTTCAACATCGGCGCGTTCAATCCCATTCCGTCGGAGCCCGTGGGTAATTGCGCCGTGGGAAGCTTGGAGGGGCCTGGGACGACGACCATCGCGGCGGGGCTGTCGAAGACGTTTCGTTTCAAGGAGCGGCTGCGGTTGCGCTTCGAGGGCACGTTCACAAACCTGCTGAACCATCCAAACTTCGCTCCACCACCAACCAACGTGACGTCGTCGTCGTTTGGCATCGTGCAGAGCGTGCAGACGGCGGAGAATAGCGGCAATCGGACTGGGCAGCTGTCGCTGCGGTTGGACTTCTAGCTTAATTTTTAGCGCTTCGTGAAAGGGGCACAGCCAGGAACGGCAGTGCCACAACCACGAGCATCTCTGACATTAAGCATCTCTGACATGAGATTGTCTTGCGTAGACTTCTCTGGCTGCCCCTCCACCCCCTAGGTATTTGCCTAGTGATCTGAAAATAAAGGAGATACGCGATGGTTTGGCGCAGTGATCAGATTCTAACGGGTTTACCTGCTAAATCTCGCCTACTTCTGAATGCTACGCGCTTAGCCCGGCGAAGCTTGGGTCGTGAATACCCCGTGCATGTTAATTACTCATGACTATAGCTTACTGGGCCACTTCTGTCAAATGGAAATCCAGAGTTTCGGGGCGTCTTTGCGCTGGTTGCTTCAGGGGAATGGCTCGAATAGACCGGGACCATGCCTATTTGTGTTGCCATTCCTCGTAGAGTTTGGTGATGGTGGGGCCGATGGTGAAGGCCCAGGAGTAGATCGGGAAATTCTTGAATTTGTCGGGGACGGTGTAGCGATCAATCGCTTCCTGCACCGGGATTCCGGCCTGATGCATTTTTTCGGCTTGTGCGGCGATGTCGTCAAAAACTTCGCGGATGGAGGCAATGCCTTCCTGGCCGCAGATTTGACCGTGGCCGGGGACGAAAATGGTGTCCTTGTCGTAGGCGGCGAATTTCTTGAGGGTGTCGCGCCAACCGGAAATGGTGGCCTTCTGGTCGATGGAGACGGGATACCAGCCGCTGAACAGCAGGTCTCCAGTGTAGACGACGTTTTGCTGCGGGACGCGCACGATGATGTCGGTAGCGGAGTGGCCGGGGTGAAATTCGAGGATGGCGGAAAGCCCGCCGAGGTCGATGGTCATGGGAAGTTTTGCAGGGTCGATGGAATGATTGGGCAGTGCCAGGACGGAGGCTTCGACGGTCTTGAACATGCCGGTGTAGGCGGCCAAATCGCCCTGTGCATGCTGACGCTGGACGTCTGATTGTGCGTCGGCGACGCGTTTCTCGTACTGCCCAAGGGTAGCCGCTTGGCCGTTCGCTTGCATCGGCGAATAATTCTCCGCGATCCGGCCGGCCACGGAGGCGTGCGCCCAGAGCGGGATTCCGTTGGCACCGTAAAATGCGTTTCCGCAGGAATGGTCGTAGTGATAGTGGGTGTCGAGGGCAGCCTTGACGGGCACTTGGCTCACCATGCGTAGCGCATCCATTTGAAACGAAGCGCCGGGTACCGAGGCGAAACCCTCAATCAGCAGAACGGCATCCTTTCCGATCAGGAAGCCGCCGTTACTTACGGTGGTGAAACCCTTCGACGGATCGGAAATCGTGGCGTATAGCCCGTCACCGACTTTCCGCACCGACGCGAAGCCTTTATCGACGATGGGCGTCTGCGAGACGCGCGAGTCGATGGCGACCGCTTCGGCCAGATCGGGCAGGCGGATGAGTTTCGCCGCGCCATAGAAGGCCCCAAAGCACGAGCCATAGGTGATGAATCTGCGTCGCGAAACGGCATGAATTGGCTCGACAATCATTGTTTCCCCTCCATTGTAGCAACGGGTAGCAACGGCATTTGCTTTGTTCGGGCGCTTCGTTGAAAGCGATTTGCGTCCGGCAATTCTAGCAGACGAGACACTATATCGTTGCGCTGTGGCGTCCACGCCTTCCATATAACCTCTCAGATTACGGGTCATAAATAGTAACTGAACCCATTCGACCGCTGGGGGGTCGCTGTTCCAAAACTGGCCTACGGGACAGGTGACGCAAACCTTACCGGTATCTAGTATCTCCCTCCAACCAGCAGCCAGCCCGACGCTCGCAGGTATCAAGGAGAAGCGTCGTCTTCGCTTAGTTAGTCGAAATCCCAGCGTGTTTGTCCTTTGTATGTCGGATGCCCGAAGTGTGTCTACCGCCAGCCCGGAGCGTTGCTCTGGGGACCACCGCGCTCCTTTTTTAGAGAGGAGTAAGACCGATGTCATTGCAATCAGGAAGTCGTTTCGCAAGACACTGGCACGTTGTTGGCAAGTATAAAGTAACTCTATCGGTTGGAGCCCTGCTGGCGTTGTCGTCGGCAGGGGGCATAATCGGCCAATCGCAGGCGACAGATCCTGGCGTGCGTGCCGGTTCGATCGACTCGGGCCACCCGCTCGATTCTGTGGCCACGACGCCGGGCGCAACGGACTTCTTCACCAACGGACAGAGCCGGTTCGAGAACGTGGAATCGGTACGGGGAGGAGCCAACAATGGCCTGGGCCCGCGCTATAACAGCAACCAGTGCTCGAGCTGCCATTCGCAACCCGCGATCGGCGGAAGCAGCCCCAGCGCGTCCATCTTTCCCAACGTCGGGGCAAATCCGGAAACGCTGGTCGCCAATCTCGACGGCCAGACCGGCCAAAACAGCATCCCTTCGTTCATCACTCCGGACGGACCAGCGCGAGAGGCACGGTTCAAGTTCTTTTTGAATCGCAACGGTTCGCTCAGCAATACGCCGGATGGCGGGGTGCATGACCTGTTCGTAATCAGTGGCCGCGCGGATGCCGGTAGCTGTTCGATCAAGCAGCCGGATTTCAATCACAACCTCGCTCTGAACAACGTCATCTTCCGCATTCCCACTCCGACGTTCGGAGCCGGTTTGATCGAAAACATTGCGGAGGAGACGATCCTATCCAACATGAATGCCAACGAATGGGCCAAGAATGCGCTGGGCGTTTCGGGGCACGTCAACCGTGACGGAAATGACGGCATGATTTCGCGCTTCGGCTGGAAGGCACAGAACAAGTCACTGGAAACGTTTTCTGGTGAAGCGTACAACGTGGAAATGGGCGTAACCAACGAGATCTTCCAAAATGAACGAGCGAGCCCGGACGAAGCGCTACAGGGAGGGCTGCCGGCAAATTGCAGATTAAACCCCACGCCGGAAGACATCAGCAACATGACGGCATCCCCAGACTACGCAGTCCCCAGCGACGTCGTGCAATTTGCGATGTTCATGCGTTTCCTGAAACCACCGATCGCGTCAACAACGAATCCGGGAGGGGCGATTTCCATCAGCAATGGAAGCCAGATGTTTAACGCCATCGGATGCGCGCTGTGTCACACACCGACGCTACCGACGACGCAGTCTTCGATGACGGCGGATTTGAACAACGCCAACGTCAACCTATTTTCCGACCTGCTGGTCCACAATATGGGAACCAATCTCGCCGATGGCGTCTCGCAAGGCACCGCGGGGCCCGATGAGTTTCGTTCCGCGCCGCTGTGGGGCCTCGGGCAGCGCATCTTCTTACTGCACGACGGTCGCACCACGGACCTGGTGGATGCCATCAAGGAACACGCCAGCCAAGGCTCAGAAGCGAACGGCGTGATTCGCAACTTTAACCACCTGACTCCAAGGCAGCAGCAAGATCTGTTGAACTTCCTGCGGTCGTTGTAGCACCCGGGTCGCCCGCTTCAGAAAGCGGTCGCTACAACTACTCGGCGAGGGTCAATATCTCCGGCGGATGGCGTCTCATCCACGCGCAGTGGGCCCGCGCAGTGGGTGAGGCGCCTCTCGCTCTTCACGAATTACGCTCGTGCTCCTCCCTGCTATCTAGATCGTCACGAACGACAAAGAATCTCTCAATGCTCTCCTGTTCCCATACGAAACTCGTATACTCGCCGATAGTTGGTCCGGTGACTCCCATTCCATGATGCTGAGAGGAGACATCTGATGTACAAGCTTGCGGCGTTGCTCCTCGTTGGGCTAGCGCTCAATTTCGGATGGCAAGAGCAGGACGAGCCACCGCCCAACCCCGAAATGCAGCGCCAGGAGATCATCAACCTTGAGCACGAGGCCGCGCGCGCGATCCAAACCAACACCGGAACCTTCTTCCGGCGCGTTTACAGCGATGACTTCAGCGGTACGATGTCCCACGGGCAACCGGTCGATAAGACGAGTTTTATCAACGCGGTGCAGACGTACGAAGTCAAATATGACGGTTTCAATGCTTCCGACATCAGTGTGCGCCTCTACAAAGACACGGCCGTTGCCACCTGTCTGTGGACGGCGCGGGGTACCTTCAAGGAGCAGAAATTTAACAGCCAGATGCGTGTGCTGCACGTTTATATAAACACGCCGCGAGGCTGGCGCGTCGTCGCCGGTCAAATAACACTGCTCCCTCCGGGCGGGCAGCTGCCGCTCTAATCAGCGCCGATCGCCGGGGTAAGTTCCGCCCCTAGTTTCCTGCCGCGAGAAATGCTACGCTCCCGCCTCACCTTTACATTACGCATGCGCGCCGTTGACCTGATCCGAAAGAAACGCGACTCCGGTGAACACTCCCGCGAAGAGATCGAATTCCTGGTCTCCGGGTACACGCGCGGGGACATTCCCGACTATCAGATGGCGGCGTGGCTGATGGCCACCTGGCTGCGTGGATTGTCTCTCGCGGAAACAGCCGCACTCACCGAGGCCATGCTGCATTCCGGCGAGGTCCTGGATCTTTCCGCGCTCCCTGGCAAGAAGGTGGACAAGCATTCCACGGGCGGCGTCGGCGACAAGGCTTCACTGATCCTCGCTCCCATCGTGGCAGCGGGTGGCCTCACGGTGCCGATGATCAGCGGGCGCGGTCTCGGGCACACCGGGGGCACGCTGGACAAGCTCGAATCCATCCCCGGCTTTAACGTGAATCTTTCGCTCGATCAATTCCACGCGGTGCTCCGCGAATGCGGGATGGGCTTGATTGGGCAAACCGCGGAGATCGCTCCCGCCGACAAGAAAATCTACGCCCTGCGCGACGCCACCGGCACCGTCGAGAGTATTGGCCTGATCTGCGCCTCGATCATGAGCAAAAAACTTGCCGAAGGAATCGACGCGCTCGTTCTCGATGTCAAGACCGGCTCCGGCGCGTTCATGAAGCGCGAAGAAGGCGCCGTGCGCTTGGCGGAAATCATGGTCGATACCGGTAGACGCATGGGCAAAAAAGTTGTCGCGCTGATCACCGATATGAATCAGCCGCTCGGCCGCGCCGCCGGCCATTCGTCGGAAATCATCGAGTGCATCGAGGCCCTCAAGGGCCGCGGCCCCGCCGATCTTCGCGAGCTGAGCATCGAGCTTTCGGCGTGGATGTTCTACCTCGGCGAACGCACCGAGTCTCTCGTTGAAGGTCGCCGCCTCGCGGAGGCGATGATCGCTAACGGCCAGGCCCTCGAAAGATTCAAACAGGGAATTAAGCTGCAAGGCGGCGACGAACGCGTGATCGATGAACCGCAGCGTCTACCCCAGGCGCGTTCGGAGGTGGATGTCCTGAGCGAAAGTGACGGCTACGTCAGCGGAACAAATTGCGAACACTTTGGCACCGCGCTCGCCATGCTGGGTGGCGGCCGCGAGAAAAAGGAAGACGCCATCGACCCCGGCGTCGCCCTGACATTCCACAAGCGCATCGGCGACGCAGTAAAAAAAGGCGAGTCGCTGGCCACCATCCACTACAATTCCGATGCCAAGCTAAGGGATGCAAAGGATATGATCGCCGCCAGCTATCTCATCGCGCCGGAACCGCCGCGCGAGAAGCCAAGGCTGATCCGCCGCGTCATCGGCGAACAAAAGTAAGGCGAACAGAAGTAAAAGGTAGAAAGAGGCAAATCGGATGGGACGTTTAACAGGCGTGCTCGGCATTGCCGCGATTCTTGGGGCCGCCTATTTGTTCTCCACCGATCGCCGCTCGATCAAACTAAAAACCGTGGCTTGGGGCCTGGGCCTGCAATTCGCCCTCGGCCTTTTTGTTCTCCGCGTCCGTTGGGGCCAGGCCTTGTTCAGTACGCTCGGTTACTATGCCAAACACCTGCTCGATTTTTCGTACGTGGGCTCGACATTTGTCTTTGGAGAACTCGGCAAGGCCGACTCTTCGCTCGGGTTGATCTTTGCGCTCCAGGTTCTACCCACGATCATTTTCATCGCTGCTTTCTTCGCGGTTCTCTACCACATTGGCGTGATGCAAATTGTCATTCGCGCGGCCGCATGGGTCATGACCGTGATCATGGGCGCGAGCGGCGCCGAATCTCTCAACGTGGCAGCGAGCATATTCATGGGCCAGACGGAAGCGCCGCTGACCATTCGTCCGTTCTTGCCAAAGCTAACCAAGTCCGAACTTATGACCGTCATGACCAGCGGCATGGCCCACATTTCTGGGGGGATGATGGCCGCCTACATTCGAGTCGGCGGTGCGGATGCCAAGAGCCTGCTGACTGCGGTAATTATGACGGCTCCTGGGACGCTGCTGATGGCGAAGATGTTGGTCCCCGAAACCGAACAGCCGCTCACGGCAGGGCGGGTGCAAATGCCCGCTACGGAGAAAGAGTCCAATGTACTCGGGGCCATCGCTCGCGGGACCGTTGATGGCCTGCATCTGGCCCTCAACGTCGGCGCTATGCTGATCGTCTTTCTGGCGTTGCTCGCATTGGTCAATGCCGTGATGGGCTGGGTGCACATCCATGTGGGCTGGTTCCCCTACAATTTGCAGGAAGTTCTCGGCTGGCTTTTTTCGCCGGTCGCTTGGCTTATCGGCATCCCGTGGCACGATGCCGCGGCCATCGGGAATTTGCTGGGGACGCGCATGGTACTGAACGAATTCGTAGCCTTTGCGCAGCTCGGCACAATCAAGGGCTCGCTCGACCCGCGCAGCTTTACGATCGCCACTTTTGCGCTCTGTGGCTTTGCAAACTTCAGCTCCATCGGCATCCAAATCGGAGGTATTGGCGCCCTGGCGCCCGAACAACGCGCCCAGCTGGCAAAATTCGGCATCCGCGCCATGCTGGCGGGCACCATGGCCAACCTGATCTCCGCCTCCATCGTCGGCATCTTCAGTTGAGCATGTGTCTTGCGCTAAATTACTCACCGACCATGGCCACAAAAATCGCCAATTCCGAATTCTCCCAGGCCACTCGCGCTGCCAGATTCATCCTTTCCGAAACGAAGCTACGCCCGCGTATCGCCCTGGTTCTCGGCTCCGGGTTGGGCGCCTTCGCTGACGAATTCGCGAATGCCATAAGAATTCCTTACAAAAAAATTCCGCACTACCCGCAATCCACTGCCATCGGTCACGTGGGCCAACTGGTAATCGGCAAAGTTGGAAATGTCCCGGTAGCGGGGATGCAGGGCCGCGTGCATCTCTACGAAGGCTACTCCGCCAAACAGGTCACCTTTCCTATCCGCGTCTTCAGCAGAATGGGGATCCAGGCGGTAATCGTGACGAACGCCGCTGGTGGGATTAATTTGAATTATTCCGAAGGCGCACTGGTGGCGCTGCGCGACCACATCAATCTGCAAGCTGCGAACCCACTCATTGGTCCCAACGACGACCGCTTCGGTCCTCGGTTCCCGGACATGACCCGAGCGTACGATGCGGAATTCCGCGGCTTCATCGCGGAAGAGGGAAGAAAGCTAAAGCTCAATCTGCACGAAGGCGTTTATCTCGCACTAGCCGGACCGAACTACGAAACGCCCGCGGAAATCCACGCTTTTCGCACACTGGGCGCCGACCTCGTGGGCATGTCCACGGTCCTCGAAGTCATCGCAGCTCGTCACAGCAACATCCGCGTGATGGGAATCTCGTGCGTGACGAACATGGCGGCCGGCATCACCGGCGCTCCGCTGACAGCCGAGGAAGTCTTCGAAACGGGAGCGCGCGTGAAGAACGATTTCATCGGCTTGCTGAAGGCGGTAATCCCTCGGATTGCGGAATCTTGTGGCGCATGATTCTGGGTTGTGCGGGCGTAAACTGACAGGGCTGCGGGGAGGATGATTCTTGTCCGAGTACGACCATCTTATTGTTATCGCTAAACAAAGTCGTGAAAATGCGCATGCTCCTTATTCGAACTTCCGCGTGGGGGCTGCGCTTCGCGCGGTCTCCGGCCGAGTGTTCGGGGGCTGCAACGTCGAGAACGCAACCTACGGTTTGACCGTCTGTGCCGAACGCACCGCGATCTTCAAAGCCATCAGCGAAGGGGAGCGCGGGTTTGACGCCATCTCTGTCGTTACTGACACCGACACGCTGACGCCACCCTGCGGCGCCTGCCGTCAGCTCATCTGGGAGTTCTGCGGCGACGTTCCGGTAATTCTCGCCAACCTCAAAGGCAGGACCGAAATCGTGCAGATGCGCGACCTGTTTCCGAGGCCTTTCGACAACTCCAACTTGTAGGGATTGGCTTGTTGGGGGATGTCTCTACTACGGGATCCCACTCGCTTCCGCTTAGAGCAAGAGTTTTTGCAGGAGGGCTTTCCCCTCGGCGTCGGTGAGGACCCGCTTTTGGATCAGCATGAGAATCAGCTCGTTCAGCACGTTGCGTTGCTGGTGCGTTGCGCTACCCGAATCCCGAATCTCCTGTTCAATCTCGGCTACTCGACGATCGGGTGTCAATTCGCCGCTTAGCTCTCCGATCCATCTGTCCAGCTGGCGCCGCTGGGTCGGCTCGATATCCGTGAAGGCGAGACCCATTCCGATGCCTCCCGTCGAGTACAGGACTTTCGCTTTGGCAGAAAACTCCTGATCATCCTTGAAGATGTGCAACCTCACGTTATGGCCAACCGCGAACGGGTTCATGACTTCGAAGTAGCAGCCGCCTTCCCCAAGATCGCTGAGGCGGCCGCTGATCCGCGCATGCGACTCCGATTCGACGGCCTCGGCGATGGCAGTGAACGCGTAGCGTGGCAAGACGCGTCGCTCACTGGCGGTGACCCTTGCGGGCGAACCCCGCTTTGTCGACTTGATAGGACATTTCGTGCAAGCGCTCTCAACGCGTTCAAGAGGGAAAGGTTGACGGGAGGGGGGCGAACTTACTTGCTGCTGGTTCAACCTAAGTTAAGGCTAACTTTCTTTGCCGAAAGTGACAAGATTTCGCTCGAATTGAAATGCTGTACTTGCAACGCTTATCAGCTACGGAGCGTGTCCTGTCGAGACCCGCGCTAGCGTTTCCTGACACTGCCTTGCCCGGACGGCGTCGCGTCGAGAAGCGAAACGGATTTCGATTCGAATTGCAGGCTCGATACGACCTTCTCCAAGTGCGCTAGAATTTTCTTCTCGTCCGGCGGCCGCGTTCCGTCCGCATCGTCAGTCGGTCCGACGCCAATTCGCAGGAAAAACTCGTAGCACGTTCCATTCGCGAACCCCGCGTAGTCCCGCTCGAAAAATTCCGTGCTGGCGTCGCCCTCGTCGTTGTCAGCCCATGCGAACTCCACGCCTCGCACTGTCGCTGTACCGTTCCGCCCGCCGGAATCGCCCAATCGTGAGATCAACTCACGCCGGCAACTCCCGGCCGTCAGATAGCGATTCACCGCCAACTGCAACGAGCCGCCCGCAAACGTCGTGTTCGGATAGGCGTCGTCCGGCACCACTACGGTAGCCAGCAACAGCGCGCCAGGTTCCTCCTGGGCCAGTTGTTCCGGTGTGCGCGCCCCCGAGGCATCCTCAGGCGCGTTGTCGTTCAGATCGTCGGCCTCTTCCAAAGCGAAGTTCCGGGGATACCGAAAAGAAACTCCATATTCCGGATTCGAGTACACCGAAACCGCTGATTCGCGGGCCGCTGGTTTCGCGGCGCGCTCGGGCTGCTTGCTTGGCGGGGCTAGCCTTGGCCCGCCGGCTCCGGCGCTTTCTTCGCGGGCAAAGCTGCTTTGCTCGAGCATCCAGCCAAGCCCGCGCCACTCGCAATCAAGCCTAAAAACAGGATCGCATGCCACCGCGTCATCGGTGCCTCCCGGCGCCATCAGCCTCGGGATGGCATGATGCAGTCCCATGTCCACGCCTAATCTATTGAATATAAGACACTTAGCGTTGTTCGAGCTAAATGGCACTGTGGGCCCAGTCACACATAGCGTGGTCCTGCGGCCGAACCGTATTGTTCCGTGAAGGCGCACGCCAAAGGTATACTCTCGGGTGCTCATCGAATGCGAAACGTCACCGAAACCACACTCACTCCCGACCGCTGCCGGGAAATGCTGCGTGTCGCCATCGAAGAGGCCCGGGCGGGCCTTGCCGAGGGCGGCATTCCCATTGGCGCGGCCCTCTTTGATCATGACGGCAAGCTGCTCGGGCGCGGGCACAACCGGCGGGTGCAGGAGAACGATCCGTCGGTACACGGCGAGACCGACGCATTTCGCAAGGCGGGAAGGCAGCGTACTTATCGCGACAAAATCATGGTGACCACGCTAGCGCCCTGCTGGTATTGCAGCGGACTCGTGCGGCAATTCGGCATCGGCACATTGGTCGTCGGCGAATCGGTGAATTTCCCTGGCGGCGTCGACTGGCTGCGAGAAAATGGAGTCGAAGTGATCGATCTGCATTCGCAGGAATGCGTCGAACTGCTCGCTAACTATATTGCCGCGAATCCTGCCGTGTGGCACGAAGACATCGGCGAAGAGTAGACTGGATTCGCACGGCCCGTGAAATCCTCCCAAAACTTTCGAGGCTCGCGCGGCGAGTCTTTTCACAGGTAGCGCGTTCGGAAGAGGTAGCGTGTCCGATCCTCGGATGGAATACACCAAGCGGCTGGAAGACTACCAACAAATTGTCGCCGCTAAGAACCGTCTCCATATTCAGGTCGGCAATGCCAAGCTGGCGGTTGTTGTCGCCGGCTTGGTGCTGGCATGGTTCTGTCTGCACAAGGACGCGTTACCTTCCTATTGGGTCGCGGTGCCGATTGCGTTGTATCTGGCTCTCGCGTTTTCGCACGAGCGAATTCTTCGCGCGCGATCGCGTGCGGACTCCGCGGCTGCTTTTTATCGCCGGGGCATTGCGCGCGTCGAAGACCGTTGGGCTGGCACGGGGCAAACGGGAGAGCGTTTTCGCGATCCCCAGCATGTTTACGCCGAGGATCTCGATCTGTTTGGCCGCGGCTGTCTGTTCGAGCTCCTTTCGACAGCGCGTTTGCCCATGGGCGAGAACCAGTTGGCGAAATGGCTCTGCGCGCCGTCATCGAAAGCGGCGATTCTCGAACGGCAAGGTTTGTTAGCGGAGTTGCGCGAGAAATTGGATCTGCATCGCGACCTTGCGGTGATTGGCGATGAGCTCCGCGCGCGATTGAATCCGGAATCGTTGACGGGCTGGGCGGAAACGCAGCGCGTGATGCCGGGCGTCGCTACGCGCGTTGCGGCGATCGTGCTGGCGCTTGCCGCGGTCGCCGCGATCGTATTTTATTTGGCGACGCTCACCTATTGGCCGATCTTGATCGTTCTCATGATCGAAGTATTTTTCCGGCGTTCTTTGCGACGCCAGGCCCACGCGGTGATCGAAGGAATCTCTTGCAACGCGGAAGGCTTGCTGCTTTTTGCGGATATTTTGCAGCGTCTGGAGCGGGAGCCATTCGCTTCGCCGCGCCTGCAAGGGTTCGCCGCGGAGCTCAGTCGCGGCGGCCAACCGGCTTCGCACTTCATTCGGAAGCTCGCACGAATCGTGTATTGGATCGACGCGCATCACAGTCTGCTGGGTCATCTCGTCGAGCTGCCACTGCTGTACACCGCACAGGTCGCATTCGCCGCGGAATCCTGGCGGCAACGCTATGGCGCTCGCATGCGCGCGAGCATCGAAATCGTGGGAGAGATCGAAGCGCTGATTTCATTGGCGACGTATTCCTACGAGCATCCTGCCGATCCCTTCCCGGAAATCGCGGAGCCGCCTGATTCGCCGGCGCTTTTCGATGGACAAGAACTGGGGCATCCGCTGATCGCAGAGGCAAAGTGCGTGCGGAATTCGGTGCGGCTGGACCAGGAGACGCGCGTGCTGCTGGTGAGCGGGTCGAACATGTCCGGGAAGAGCACGCTGTTGCGGGTGGTGGGCATCAACACGGTCCTGGCGATGGCGGGCGCGCCAGTTCGCGCCAAGGCACTGCGCTTGACGCCGCTCAATGTGGGCACGCGCATTCACAGCACGGATTCGCTACAGGAAGGGCGCTCGACGTTTTACACCGAGATCCTGCACATCCGGCGTGTCTTTGATCTCACGGCTCCAATGGTGGCGAAGGCCGAGGTGGCCAATGGCGATTTGGCGAAGACCGAAGCAAACCTTACGAAAGGCGATCCTGGCAACGAAAATAGGGCGTTGCTGTTCCTGTTCGACGAATTGCTGGAAGGCACCAATTCCAAGGACCGCCGCATCGGGGCCGAGAGCTTGATCCGCGGGCTGCTGCAGCGCCGTGCGATCGGCATCGTTACGACGCACGATCTGGCGCTGACGGAAATTACCGCCGCGCTGGGAAATTCCATCCGCAACGTGCATTTCGAGGATCAGGTCGAGGACGGAAAGATGCGCTTCGATTACAAATTGCGAGACGGCGTGGTGACCAAGAGTAACGCTATCGCGCTGATGCGCCTCATTGGCCTGGAGATGTGAATCGGTTTTGAAGTGTGACATCCGCGCCGCCATGCGCGGCAGGCTGCGGAAAGATGCAACAAAACGAGAAAAAAAGCTTCCTTCAGGCGCTGAAGCCCGTTGAGAGCACGCGACTTAGGTCGGCGCTAAAGCACCGACCTCCTGAAAAAAAGACTTCTTCCGCAGCTTGTGAAGACATGTGCTCGCGTTGCCACACAGGCTCTGCATGCTCCATTTGAGGCAGCTCTCTACGTACTTCGCTGGTGCGGATAGCGGATGACGTAGGGGCGTTGTGGTGCCGGGGACTGCGGGCGTCGATGGATGCGCTTCACCGAGCGTTTCGGATTCAGTTCGTCGCGCAGCCAGTGAAAGAACGCATAGATCAGGAAACCACAGCCAAGCAGAGCAAGCGTCGATAAAATGAGTGTCGGCATATGAAACTGGGGGACGCAACCTTGAGGCCGCGACCAGGCGTCAACACTGCAAACGGCCTGGACGCTGGCCGCATCCCCACGAACGAAAGACTAAGGGGCTAAGGCTTAGAAAGTCCTGAAGATCGCGTAAGAAAACTGTAAAAGGTGGCGCGTCCGGCAAACGTGGGACGCGCGACCCGTTTTCGCGGGGTGCCAGCAAAGGGGCGAAATGCGATTCCCGAATTCATTCCGAAATTCTCAGGCACGATGCAGCACGCTCGGCAGGCTCTTTCTGGCGATCTGCACGATGGTCTTTTTCTCCACGACAGCGCGGGGGAATGCGGGCCAAACTAAGAAGCAAGCGCCGCCCAAGGCCGCGCCTTCGACCTGGAGCAAATACGACTGCGGCGGCGGGGTCGAACTTCGCGTGAGCGCGGCGTCGGCCAACCAAGGGGGCCTGCTGCTGGTGGAAGTGCGCAGCGCGAAACCGCTGTCCGAAGTTGCGGGTAAATGGACGGACAAGGACATTCCGTTCTGGCAATCCGATGCCGCGGCGCCGAAGGGCACCACGGTGTGGCAAGCTCTTCTCGGAGTGGATCTGGAGCAAGCGGCTGGGGAGTATAAGCTCAAGGTTTCCGGAAAGTCTGAGGCTAACGAAGCGGTGAGTTGCGACGCAGGCATCACCGTAAGGACGGGAAAGTTCGCGACCGAAAAACTGGCGGTAGCGCCGAATTTCGTGGAGCCGAATCCGGAGCAAGAAGCTGAGGCCGCAGAGGACAGCAAGAAGTTGAAGGCAATTTTCGCGACGGTGACCCCTGAGAAATTCTGGACGGGGCGGTTTCGAGTGCCGCTGGATGGCGTCAAGACTGGTGGAAATTTCGGCAAGCGCCGCGTTTTTAACGGAAAAGTCAGGCCGCCACACACGGGCGTGGATTTTCCGTCGCCGACGGGGACGCCGGTCCACGCTGCCCAACGTGGACGCGTGGTACTGGCCGAGCCGCTCTACTATTCCGGGAATACGGTGGTGGTGGACCATGGCTGGGGGGTGTACACGCTGTATTGCCATTTTTCGGAGATCGATGCGAAGGTCGGCGACGTGGTGGAGAAGGGCGCGGTGATCGGCAAGGTTGGGGCGACGGGGCGCGTCACCGGGCCGCATCTGCATTGGGGGTTGACGGTCGATCGGGCGCGGGTGAATGCCTTGGCGATTGTGGGAAAAGAATAGGGAGCGGCAAACCGTTTCTACCCCTCCCCCCACCCTTTTTGTAAGTGCGGATTCTAAAGGACTTTAAGTCGTCGCTGTTTGTTATCCGGGCCACCTGCCTGGGCATGGTTTGGCTGCAGCGCTAGCTATAAACCAAGTCATTGGAGGGCGTACGATTTGCTTTTCACGAGCGCTTTGTTGGTGCCTGATAGGTGGGATGCTTTTCTGTAAAACTAATCTAACGACTCAAGGCATAAAGATACTGGTGCTGGATGCGGTAGATGGGACGCCTCAATCAAGAGTGCAGGTCTACTATTCGTGTACGAATAAACTTCATAATTCACCTCCTAAGTCGGAATATACAAATCTAGAAGGATTCGCTCAAATTTCATTTTCTTGCGGAGATGACGAGAAAATTGAGCTCTGGTTAACCGCGCCTGACAGGAAGGAGCCATGTGGCGAACTTCCTCCACTCAAGTTTGGGGAAATCTCATCTTTAGGAATCGTGAGTAAACCTGATGCGGCAGGCGGAATCCGATGTCCTACTAAGGTGAGCGAGAAGCTCAAACCTTTGCCAGGGCAAGTAACAATGTTCATCAAGAAGCCGACATGGTGGCAGTCTCACGTTGCAGGATAGAGGTGTCCGGTCTTACGCTCGCCAGACCCAAACCCGCAAGGGGTACCCTCGCCTCTATACCTCACTGTTAAGTTGGGGCGGACGGGGAATTGTGTACGTCAGCGTACAGCATTTAAGCGCAAAAGCCCCTACGGCTGGTGTTACCGCAGGCTAGGTACAACGGTACTGTTTTTGTGGACGGCAATGTGGTACTGACATGCCATTGCGCCGTTCTGAGGCGGAGGGCAGAATCACTGGTGTGCGGACCTGGTTCGCACAGCACCTTTCGAGTGCGTAGTCTGGTTGAACATCCGAAGTTGCGTGAGAGGCTAGTGTCCCATGGCCATTCTTCATTTTCGATGTAAAGAGCGGCGCCGCACCATGAGGGTTATGCTGAGCGTGCCGCTCAAAGTGCACGGAATTACGTCGGAGGGCGAAACCTACGCGGTGGAAACGAAGTCGCACACCGTGAGTCTGCACGGCGCCTCGATCGAACTTGAGCATAGCGTGGCCCTCGGGGACATATTGCTGCTCGAAAACAAGCTTACAGAAGAGCAAGCCGAGGGGAAAGTGGTTGGCATCAAGCGCTCTCGCGACGGCAAGGTGCACGTGGGGGTTGAATTCACGGATTTCAACCTCAATTTTTGGCATATGGCGTTCCCGGCTCCGGGAGCAAAGCCGCTGCGCCGGCGGTACGCGGAGAAAGTCGCGGCGCTGAGTTAGACCTTCTTTCCATTTCCTGATTCTTCCTGTACAGCAATTCACTCATAATCCTTGGTGTGGGAAATCATTCGAAGCGCATCGGCCTGATATCCGACACGCATGGACTGCTGCGCAAAGAGGCGTTGCGGGCGCTGCGCGGTTCGGAATTGATTGTTCATGCCGGGGATGTCGGAGAGCCGGAGATCCTGGAGGCGTTGAGAAAGCTGGCGCCGGTCGTCGCGGTACGCGGCAATGTGGACACGGCGGAATGGGCGCGGGTGCTGCCTGTTGCCGCGGTTGCCGATGCTGGAGCGGTGCAGATCTACGTGCTACACGATGTGAAGGCCCTTGATTTGAATCCCGCGGCGGCGGGATTTCATGTTGTGGTAAGCGGACATTCGCACAAGTTCGGGCGAAGCGAACGGTCGGGCGTGCTGTACATAAACCCGGGGAGCGCGGGACCGAGACGGTTTCAATTGCCGATTACGGTGGCGCGGCTGGACCTGGGGAAGGCGCCATGGGACTTGGAGTTTGTGGATTTGGAGAAGCTGGGTTGAGAACGAGTCGTGAAGGACATTGCGTCAGTGTTTGCGCGCCGCCGCGCTAGTGCTAGACTGCGCTTATGGCTAAGAAAAAAGCAGCTCCGAAGAAACTGAAGAAAGCGGCGAAGGCGGCAAAGGCGAAGAAAGTCGCGCGGAAGACGAAATTCGCGGCTAGCGCGAAAAAGAAGCCGGTCGCGAAGGCAAAGATCGCAACGAAAGCGAATTTGGCGGCGAAGAAGAAGACCGCTTCGAAGAGAACGCCGGCCGTTTCGCAAGCCAGCATTGTCCAGGGAAATCAGGATGTCGAGACGGTGCGTCTCAAGCCTAAGTCGCGCGTGGCTCGCGCTGGAACCGGAGCGGGCGACCTCCAGGGTATTTCCATCGTGGAGGACGTGGACTCGGAGAGCGCGGACGAATTGCTGGAAGAAGGCCAGGCTTTCGAAGCAGGCATCGTCAGTGGGGTGGAAAAAGCCGGGAACGCCGAGGAGTCGGAAGTTGTGACGCATGAAGTGCTGGAAGATGACGTTCCCAAGGAATACGACGAGGAAGATCGACCGTAGTTTTTTCACCCAAACAGTCTGCTCGCAGCAATTGAATGGGAAGCCCCGATGCCCAGCTAGCGTTTCTTGCGTTTGCTAGTTTTCTTCTGCGAACGTTTCCGTTCGGATGGTTTCCGCCTTGGCGCCACACCCTGCGCCAGAAGCTCGCGGGTTTTCCTGGGGAGTTTCGCGACGACCAAATCGTACGATTCGCGGAGCAGGGCGCTCAGCTCATTGTGTGGAAGCGCGTCTCTGGTTTCCAGCGCGACCCATTGGGCACGTGCGAGATAAGGCGCTGGGATAACTCCAGCGCGTTCAGTCAATTCCGCGAAATTTTCCGGCGAGCATTTGAAAGAAAGCCAAACTGGGGCGACTTCCAGCACGGTGTGGGCGAACATTTTGTTCGCGACCTTGAAGGTCAAGTCGCCTTCCCAGACGGTCTGTTCCGTGGCGCCGGGGAAGGAGAGGCAAAGTTCGCGAAGTTGATCGATATGCATGACAACGTGCTCTGCCGGCCTGCTAATTTGCGGCCCAGGCCATGCCATCCACGCCGGGAGTCAGCTCGATCGAGGGTTGCAATTGCCACGAGTGGAGATCCAGAACCTCGATCTTGCCCGCCGAGAGGAAAGAGATGTACGCGACGCCACCGTCGGGCCGCACGAGAACTTTGCCGAGGGCTGTCGGGGCGTCGAAGGTCTTAGCCAACTTGCCTGCTTTCAGGTCGATCGTGAAAATGTGTCCTTTCAAGCCGGCCGCCACCAGCCACCGGCCATCGGGCGTGGGCTCGGAACTATAGACGGACTCTGGAAGATCGATCCACGCTGATATTTTGTTGGTGGTCGTGTCGATGATTGCGATTCGCGGCGCGTCCTGGTCATGCGTAAAAACGTAGCGGCCGTCGGGCTGTATCGAGATTCGCTGCACAATCTTGCAAACGGGAATCGTGGTGATCAGCGTGTGGTGCACAAGGTCGAGAACGCTGACGGTGCCTGCATGCACGTTGGCGGTATACGCGCGACTTCCATCCGGGGTGATGACGAACATATGCGATTCCGGCTGGCCGGTGGGATTCTCCGCGATCACTTTGCGAGTGGCGGGATCGATGGCGTCGAGCGATTGGGAGAGCTCGGCGGTCACGTAAAGCTGGCCGTCGGGACCAATGCCTGGCTCGTGCGGGCGCAGGGGTCTGCCGAGGTCGATGGTGTAGGCGAGTTTGCGCTCGCGAATATCAACCACATCAATGCTGGCGCCGTCGGTGCCGGGCTTGCCGACGCCGGCGTTACCGTAGATAGGAACGTAAGCGTAGCGGCCATCTTTACTCACGGCGACCTCGTGGCCGTTGACGCCGACGACGATTTTGGCGACCTCGCGACGGGTCTCCGGATCAACGAGCAAAGCGGTGTGCTCGAACTGATTCGCGACGATCAGGAGTCCGCGAGAGGCCGGACGGGAGCGCCCAAGCGTGCTTGCAAAAAGAAGGATCAGAGAAACGGAAGCAATGACGGTCAGAACACGCGCGTGCATCAGGCACCTCGGTTGCCATGCCGACTGAACAAACTCGGAAAGCAAGCGGATTATAGCCGTGGAAATCGTTGCTTACCAACTCTATGTCTCGTCAGCAGGTTCAGGTACGCCGTACGAGGTTTGACATGAATATGCCCAGGTGTAGGCTAAGGCTCTCAGCCAGCGAAGGAGATGAATATGTCTGACGACAACTTTAAGAGTGAGAAGGACGGCGGCATATCGAGGCGCGAATTTGTGGGGATGGCGGTGGCGGCGAGCGTCGCGGCGAGTGCGGAGAAGCTTGCCTGGGCCGTGGATCCAAAAACAGGGATGACGTATCGGACGCTGGGACGTACGGGTGAGAAAGTCTCCATGATGGGGCTGGGTGGGTTTCACATCGGAAGTCAGAAGGACGAGCAGGAGAGCATCAAGATCATTCGGACGGCGATCGACAATGGCGTCACTTTTCTGGACAACTGCTGGGATTACAACGGCGGCGAAAGCGAAGTGCGCATGGGCAAAGCGCTGCGCGATGGCTACCGGCAGCGCGTTTTCCTGATGACCAAGATCGATGGACGCACGCGCAAGGCCGCTACCGACCAACTGGAAGAATCATTGCGGCGACTGCAAACCGATCACATCGACCTGCTGCAATTCCACGAAATCATTCGCATGGGAGATCCCGAGAAGGTTTTTGCGCCAGGCGCCGGAATGGAAGCGATCGTCGACGCGCAAAAGGCGGGCAAGGTTCGATACATTGGATTCACGGGCCACAAGAGTCCAGATATCCATTTGAAGATGCTGGAGACGGCGGATCAGCATCATTTCCATTTCGATGCGGTGCAGATGCCGTTGAACGTGATGGATGCGCACTACAACAGCTTTGGCAAAAAAGTACTGCCTGTGCTGGTGAAGAAAGAAATCGGCGTCCTGGGAATGAAGCCGATGGGTGCAGGGTGGATTTTGCGAAGCAACGTCGTGAAATCCGAAGAATGCCTGCATTACGCGATGAATCTGCCGACCAGCGTGGTGATCACCGGGTGCGATTCGCTGGAAATTCTGGAATCGTCGCTGCAGGCAGCTCGAAGCTTTCGTCCCATGAACGAGACGCAAGTCGCGGAACTCCTTGGAAAGACCGCCGACGGCGCTCGCGACGGCAAGTTCGAAGGATACAAGACGACCGACAATTTCGATGGCACCGGCCACAACCCACAATGGCTGGGATGATCTTGCAGGGGCACAGCACCGCTGTGCCCGGGCCTGGCGTGGTTAGTCGTTTCCGGTAGCGTAGCGGCGGAAGAAGGAGTCAGACTTCCATTGCGGGTGGGCCTCGGCGTCGGCTATGGAGACTAGCAGTTGGCGAATGATTTCTTCGTAGGTCGCTGCCGTTGAGCGGTCTACGGGCTGGGCGAGATCGTCGGAAGGCGCGTGGTAGCGGACGGTGAGCCATTCTTTGAAGATTGCCTCGTCCGGTGATCCGGGATCGAAGCCGACGTCGAGCTTTACCGCGGGAATACCGTGGCGGATGAAATTGTACTGATCGCTGCGGATGAATGCGTTGCGCAAAGGCTGCGGATCGGGCTGCACGCGCACGCCGAATGCCTGGGCCGCGTCTCGCGCGCGTTCGCCAAGATCGGACTCAGCGATACCCTGCACTTTCAGAACTTTCAGTGGCACTATGGGCAGAAACATGTCGATGTTCACATCGGCGATCATAGATTTCGGCGGCACAGTGGGGTGAGCCGCGAAATACTTCGATCCCAGCAGTCCCTTTTCCTCCGCGGTAACGAATACGAAAAGGAGCGAGCGGCGGGGATGCGCTTCCTTTGCTTTCCAGGACGCCGCGATGTCGAGCAAAACGGCGACGCCTGATGCGTTGTCCATCGCTCCGTTGTAAATGCGGTCGCCGTTAATGGGCGCTCCGATGCCGATGTGGTCCACGTGCGCCGAAAGTACGACGTATTCATTCTTCAGTGCGGGATCGCTTCCGGACAGCTTGGCGATCACGTTGGCGGACTCCACGGAAGTTGATTTGACGACCGCGCGGCATTTAAGCGAGACGCCGAGAGGAAAGCGGGGCAGCGGCTTGCGATCTTTGCCAAGCTCCGCGATTTCGGCGAACGTGTGACCCGATCCCGCAAAGAGCTTTTCGGCTTGCGCGGGATTGAACGTCAAGGCGGTCTTGAGCCCAGAGGTCTCGTTGAACTCTTCGCCGACCAGATCCATCGAGGGGTGCGTGCGGTTCGCCGACATGCGCGACCACGGGATATCCATCGAAGCGGGATTCGGTATTCCGATCGTGCCGATAACGCCGGCGTCCTTCAGGGCTTTCCAGCGTTCTCCGATGGTCTGGTAGTGGGCCGAGAGCGCCGTAGGAGTTTCCGCGGTGGACCCAGCAAGATACACGACGACCTTGCCCTTCAGGTCGAGGCCGGCGAGATCGTCGTAGTTCATCTCTGGAATTTTCAAGCCGTAGCCGATGAACACCAGCGGCGCGGAAATTTCTTCGGGCGCGAGATCGGCGCGCGTGTTGAAGTACGTATCTTCGCCGAGGACCAGCGGCTCTACTCTGTCGTTAGCAGCCAGCGCCACTGAGGAATCCTTCTCCACGATTTCGCGAGAGACAAATTTCACTGGCTGGTAAAAGCCATTGACGCCTGCAGGCTGCAGACCCGCCTTGGTAAGCTGATCGACGACATAGGATTCCGCTGTCCGCAGACCTTCGCTACCAGTCTCGCGCCCTTCGAGTTTGTCGTCGGCCAGAAACTGCACATGTTGCCACCAGGAGTTGCCGTCAAAGTGCTTCGGCGGCTGTTGCGCGATTGCTGCGACGCCGACAGCAAGGAGTGCGCCCAAAAGGAATAGATTTCTTCGCACGAGAAGACCTCCGAGATCTTTACAGGGGCGGAAGGATAGCAGGCGAAGTGCGGAACGGCCAAACCGAACATTCGTCGCATGGACTCCGTATTGACCGTCAGGACCGCACGACGTACGATGCCGCAGCCCTTAAACATCAAACGAGCAGGTCTGGAGGACACGCCGTGTATTGTTCGAAGTGTGGAAGCGTCATCGCGGATGGCTCTACCTTTTGCAATCAATGCCGACAATCCACCG
Source organism: uncultured Acidobacteriota bacterium (assembly GCA_963834025.1). Lineage (GTDB taxonomy): Bacteria > Acidobacteriota > Terriglobia > Acidiferrales > UBA7541 > Acidiferrum. The sequence goes on from CAWIAI010000003.1 coordinate 51,493, forward strand.
GACTTGTGCCGACGACGGGAACAGGCCCCTCTGCGATCGTGGCGCCCGGGATTGCCCCTACGGCAGTTGTCGCAGGAACGCCACCTCCAGCTGGGGTTTCGGTGGCGTATGCGGGATTCTGGCTGCGGGTATTGGCTTATCTGATGGATGCGGCAATCCTGGCCGTTTTCGCAATTCCGATCGTCGTTGGCGCGGCAATGGCTATGGGCCTCGGTGGGATCCTGGCGAGAATTCCTCGCGACGGAGATCCATTTCTAAACGGACTGCCTCCCATTTTTCTGCTGTTCATCTGGTTCTGTGTACTGCTGGGTGTGTGCGGCACGTGGCTGTACTACGCGCTGCTGGAAAGCTCAGAGTGGCAAGGCACGGCAGGCAAGAAGGCGCTCGGGTTGATTGTGACGGATATGCAAGGTCGCAGGGTTACGTTCGCGCGCGCGTCGGGCCGCCATTTCGGAAAGATTGTGACGAGCTTTATTCCCTTAGGCATCGGGTACGCCATGGCCGGCTTTACGCAGAAGCGGCAGGCCCTTCACGACATCCTGGCAAGTTGTTTGGTATTGCGCAAAGGCTAGCCCACCCGACAACGGCGACGAATTTGGCTTCTGCGGTTCGCTACACGTTCTCCCCTACACGACTCTACAGGCAAGACCGGATTGCGATCGCTGAAGGGTCCTCCTACTGTGTCTACACACTCGTGGAATAGGTGGAGGAAGGTCATGAAGGATCTGAACAGCCCTCTAATGAAAGTGGCCTATGTGGCCGGAGTCACGACATTCTGCACATTCTTGGGATGCTGGGCGGTACTGGCACACCAGGAAAATGCGCAGAAGCCAGCGCACACGGCGGTGAGCGACACGCAATTTGCAAAGAAGGCCGCGCAGGGCGGCATTGCCGAAGTAAAACTCGGGCAGCTCGCGCAAGAAAAGGGAACCAGCGACTCCGTGAAGAAATTCGGACAGCGGATGGTGGAAGATCACACCAAGGCCGGCGACGAGCTGAAGCGCGCAACGGCTCAAGAAAGTATCACGCTGCCGGATGCCATCAGCGCCAAGGACAAGGCCACCTATGATGAGCTGTCGAAACTCTCGGGCGCGGCATTTGACAGAGCTTATGCGCGCGATATGGTAAAGGATCATGAGGAAGACATCGCCGACTTCAACAAGGAAGCCAACGGCGGAAAGAACGTGGCAATCAAGGATTTTGCAACACAGACGCTGCCAACTTTGCAGGATCACCTGAAGGAAGCGAAGGAGATGCGCCAGAACGTTTCCGCATCGAATCCAACACCGACGAAAGGAAATTCCGCGGGGCCCTCAGGTAGCAGGTAAGTCGTAAAAGTTCTACGAATCACGAGCCGATTCGTCATACGATGAGGCGGCTTTTTTTATCGAAATAGAGCGGCGTGCTTTTCGCGAATTGATCGGACGATTCACCGATGTCCCTTCTCCACAGGATAGCCTTTATCGACCCAATCCGACGCGAAGCTGTTTGGCATAACCAGAACGCGCACATGCGTAAAGCCCATTCCGTGCAGGGCCACGAAGGCGGGTCGAATGTTGGGACAAAACCCGAACGGGCAGCAGCCGCAATAGATGACGAGACTCGTCGAGCGAGGTTGTGCCGATGCCCACTTTTTCAAATCGGCCATGCCTTGCGGGGTGGACGCGGTGCCGTGAAATACGGCGCCCGCGACGTGGCCGCCCTCGAAGAGCGGACTAAAGCCGACATAAAGAATGGTGGCGTGTTCGCCCTCGGTTACGTGCGCGAGTTCCTCCGCGAACCGGCCAGGTTCGATCGCGTCCGCAAGTGTCCAGGGAGTGGCGTCAGTGCGCTGCGCTTGCGGACGCGCGTCGCCCCAAGCGATTACCATCAACGAAAGCACGGCGCAAAGCGTGAAACGCGATCGCCAGTGATAGCGTGAATTCATTTTCCGCCTTGATTGTAGTCTGCCAAGTAACGAACCGCCACAGCGATGACCGTCATCCTGGAAGTGGAGTTATCCTTTTTTGAATTCCTGGCGCTGCCGCTGAAGTTTGATAGCCGTCGTGCGTAGCGTCTCCGGAACATTCTTGTTGGTGCACAGACGCTTGAGGTCCATGGGATTGATCATGGGCAGCATGTGCAAGCTTACGTCCAGCGGCGTTTTGGGATTGTTCAGCAGGTTGCGCACGACCGAGTAGTTCTTCCGGAAATTTCGATTGTTGGCGATGAGCCGCAAAATCTCGTCGGTCAGCGAGGTCATCGCCGCGAAACCCTCGACCTCCTGATCGGTCAGTCGGGGCGATTGCAAGACGGCGCGCTGCACCACCTTGTTTGAGTCGCGAATCAAGGTGCGCCGAGCCTCGGAACCTCCCTTGATCGCGAACTGAACTCTTTGAGAAACGGTCATTTTCGCCAGGCGCTGCAACAGAGTTTGCCGTTTGAAGGCATCCGGCTCCGCTTCCGCTGCGGCCTCGGCAAGCGTCGCTTCGTCGATATGAGCCTCGCTCAGAAGTTCATGCAGCAGGTGTTTTTGCTCGGCGGTAACGGAACTGGTATTCGCGAGCGCGACCGCCAGCGCGGGGGACTCGCTGACGCGCCCTAGGTCTTCCATAAGCGCTTGCACGTTGGAGGTCGAGAAATGGCGCGCCGCCGGAGCCAGGTGATCGCCATCGCAGGCCTTGTTGTCGATCAAAGCGTTGCAGACGACGGGCTTGACGGCCAGGTTTCTCGCAGCGTAGTCGAATAGCGGCTCGAGAGCTTGCTGACGCTGAAGCGCTTCCACAAAATATTCGATGGGCAGCGCGAGGATCGCTTCTTTGGCGCGCTCCGCAATTACTTCGTCCACATCAAGGGCCAGGATCGCCAAGATTTCCGCACGGTCCGCGGCTGGTAAGTGCGCGCCGGTGGAGCACACGGCGATCTTGCGTTCGCGCGTGGCGCGGCCGCGGCGCAAATCTTCAACAATTTCAGGGCTGAGGGTTTCCACTGGGTGCCTGCCTCAAATTCTTTTGGCTAAGCACTAGTGTACCGGAGGTGCCACCCGCCCCGAGTTGCGGCATTGCTTGCCCGTTCAATTCCAGCAACACCGCGGATGGGTGAGTCGCGGACACGACGAATTGGTTTCGAGCGGAAAAGTGACGGGTCTCTAAGGCGGGCACCCGAGCATCCAGCACCACCCTGCCATCGGCCACAATGCGAATTCGCGTAACGTCCGAAGTGGATACCGAAAGATCCAGGTGGGTTGACGAGAAAGAAGAGGGCGGCGAAGCGGACGCACCCGGCGATGTCGGCGCGATGGACGGCAGAGCTGGAGGCGCTGCCGTCACCGCCGCAACTGCGGCGCGCTTCGCGGCACGGCGCGCTTGATAGCGGCGCCAGCCGTATACGCCACCGGCTAGTACACATCCGATCACAATTAGGACGCCCAACGCCGCCACTGCGACAATCCATTTCGGCGGTGACGGGATGGGGTTCTCCACCAGAGCGGTGGACGCCGCCTGCTGCTCCCCGTATGCCAGGTCATATTCTGACAGCAGGTTCTCTTCATTCAGTCCAAGATAACGCGCAATCGCACGGACGAAGCCCCGGTTGAACACTCCGCCAGGCAGTTTTTCCCAATCTTCCTGTTCAAAAGCCTCCAGAAAACGCGGAGGGATGCGCGTCGCGACGGTGACCTCGTTCAGCGTCACCTCACGTATCTCGCGCTCACTCTTTAGTATTTCGCCGAAACTCCGCTTGGCCATGAAGCTATGTCCATATCCCGTAAGGCAAGTTAGATGCCACGGTTGGGCGGGAACCATCAGGAAAGATCGTCGACCATTAGAAAATCCGCCGGCGGAGCCCCGCGCCCAGCCGCTTCCAGACCTGACGTCTGGGTCGCACGACTCAAGTCTAACGGCACTATAAGAGGGGGCGGAAGGCCTGTCAAACAATGGCGAGCTTTGGCCCTGGAGTCCGAATCGAGATATCTTCCGGATGGTGGCAACATAGCAACGCCTGTACCACGAGTGTGTTGCGCCGCTTTTTGACTCGCGCCTATACTGGCGAGGATTCGCTAGCCCCGCCGAATCGTGTCCGCAGGGGATGCCGAATCGACGACGGCGGCAATCCCCGATGCAACTATGCCCTTAAAGGATCAGGTTCAACCGAACGTGGAGGAAGTCAAACAATTTCCCGCTGTAGAACGCCGTCGCAACGCCGCCGTTCCCTACGAGCATCGCGAAGCGGGCGAAGTCGCAGTATTTCAGGAACTTGGCAAGGCGCTCACGTCTTCGCTGCAGCTCGATCAGGTTCTCCGCACCATCATGGAAAAGATTGACGAGTTTCTGCGCCCAGACAATTGGTCGCTGCTGCTGCTGGATGAGGCCACGCAAGAGCTTTATTTTGAGTTGGCGGTTGGTAAGGCTTCGCAAGCGCTGAAAGATGTGCGAGTCAAAGTAGGGCAGGGCATCGCCGGATGGGTAGCGCAAAATGGCGAAGCCGTGGTCGTCACCGACACTTCCAAAGACACACGCTTCTTCGGCAAGGTCGACGAAAAAACGAAGATGGAAACGCAGTCGATCGTCGCCGTGCCGGTCAAGTTTCGCGACACCTGCCTCGGGGTGATCGAGCTGATCAATTGCATCGGCCCCGAGGGTTTCGATCCACGCGATTTGAAGCTGCTTGAAGCGCTTTCCGACTTCGCGGCGATTGCGCTCGAAAACGCCCGCCACGTGAAGCGCATCCACGAGCTCACCATCACCGATGATTGCACCAGCCTGTACAACGCGCGCCACATGGGCTTTATTCTGGAGACCGAGATCTATCGCTCCCAGCGCTACAATTACGAATTCTCGCTCGTCTTTATCGACCTCGACCACTTCAAGCAAGTGAACGACACCCATGGCCACCTGGTTGGTTCGCGGCTGCTGGCCGAGATTGGTAACGCGCTCAAGGCACACTGCCGTTTGATCGATTTCGCATTCCGCTACGGCGGCGATGAGTTCGTGATCCTGCTGCCGCAGACCTCGAAGGAAAACGCTCTGAACGTTGCCCGCAGGCTTCACAAACTAATTCGCGGCACGACCTGGCTGGACGACGCTGGTCTGCGCGTCCGTGTTACGCCGAGCGTAGGCGTGGCCTCGTACCCGGTAGACTCGCGCACAAAAGAAGGGCTTCTGCATCTCGCGGACGAAGCCATGTACCTGGTCAAGAACACCAACCGCGACAGCGTAGCTGCCGCTAATGTCGGCATCTTGCCGGACACGCTATCCACTGCCGCCGAATCACCTGGCTAGTTCACCGTTCACCGTAAGCCACGTAGCGGCCACTTTCCGAAGCGGGCGCTTTGCTTTCGGCGCGCCTAAGCCTGACTCGACGAAAGCTGCGCCTATACACCCTGAGCCAGGTTTGCTTACACTGAGGTCATGCGGAGAAGTGAATCTGCGCGCTATGCGCGCTGGTCGGCGGTGGTGGCCCTGCTCTTAGCGGGGATAACCACGGTCGTATATCTGAAACGCGACTGGGTTCGGAACATCGAGCGCGCCAAGGCTCCGCCGCCTACTCCTGTAGATGTCACCCGTCAATCCTCGGGAATCACCTTTAAGAAATTCAACGAGCAGAACCGCGCGATCTTCGAAGTCACGGCGTCGAAATCCACTGAATTCAAGGGCCAGGACGCCAGCTTGCTCGAAGAAGTGCAGATCACGATCTTCGGCAAAGCCGGCGATCGTAACGACGTCATTCACACCCATAGTTGCCAATACGATCAGAAGGACGGCGGCGTCATCTGCGGTGGCGACGTGCGATTCGACCTTATGAGCGCCGCCGACGCCAAACTCGTGGCGCAAGATCCGGCGCTGGCGGAAACCCGTTCCACGCGCGTGGAGACCCGGGGGGTAACTTTCAACCGCACCACCGGCGTAGCGCAAACCGACCAGCGCGTGACCTTCGCTTTTCCCAATGGAAGTGGGGATGCCATCGGTCTGGAGTACAAGTCTGAGGAAGGAACGCTTCACTTGCGGCACGAGGTGCGCTTGCGACTGACGCAGCCTATCGTGAGTTCGACTAAGAAGCCATCGCCGGTGCTAGTGAGCAAACCCAGCCAGGACGTGCGCGTAAAAGGGATCAGCCTGGACTTTGCGCGCGAGACCAGGTTGATGCATCTCCACGGCCCAGCCGAAGCTGAGACGGCCACGGAGCGCCTGACCGCAGGAGAAATTTCGCTGCAACTTGATGAACAATTTCGCGCGGAAACACTGGTGGCCACCACTACCGGTCCGGAGAGCCGCCCCCAGGTGAAATCCACAGGTACCGCGGATCAAATGAATCTGGATGCAGACACGTTGACGGCCCACTTTGCGCCCGAAGGATGGATTGCAAAGTTGGATGCCTCAGGCGCTGTGCAAGGTTTCCGAAGCGCCGCCGTGGAAACGGACGAAATGAAAGCCGATGCGGGCACGCTCGACCTGTGGCCGCGGGTTAACGAGCCAAAAGAATTGAATTTGTCCGGCAGTGTCACGCTGAAGACCAAGCTTGAGAAGACCGGAGATTCGCGCGTCCTCCAGACCACTGCGTTTCGGATGGAATTCAGTGGTGGCGGGGAGCACCAGCCTAGCAAGCCGCAGAAGGCTGAGACTTTGGCCGCGGGCGTCATGGAATGGACGGACTCTTCGGCGCAGTCGGGAGGAACTGCATCACCGGCGAAAACTAAGCTTCAGGCCGATCGGCTGGTGATGGACTTCGCGAACACCGGCAAAGCCAGGCAGCTTCAGGCGAACGGCAATGTGCAAACGGAACGCTGGGTGACCGGGCACGCCGTTCAAACGGCGACTGCCAGGAACGGCCTCGCGCTAATGTCAGCGGATGGCGGCTGGTCGCAAATGGACCTGCAAGGTGACGTCAGGCTGAAAGAAGGTGATCGCAGCGGACAGGGCGATCGTGCGACGTTCCAGCGAGCCACCCAGACGGCCACGTTAACTGGGCAGGCCGTCGCTCGCGATTCGACCACCGAGACGCACGCGCCGCACATCACGTTCGTCCAGAACACCGGAGAGATTTTCGCGGAAGGCGGAGTGCGTTCCACGGATTTCTCGGGAAAAAACAGCGCGGTGCAGCTGGCTCCCGTGCCCGCCAACATCACCTCGGATTCGCTGGAAGCAAATTCGAAGACAGGCCGCGCCTTGTACACGGGCCACGCGCGATTGTGGCAAGGCGACTCTGTTCTCGAAGCCAACTCCATCGAACTGCTGCGCGATACCCGCGTGCTGAATGCTTCCGGGAACGTGCGGGCGGTCTTCCCGCAAGCGCCAAGTCCGCCCGTCGACCAGCCCGCACAATCCGCGAAGGATCATCCCCTCAATGTCGCGCCGGCGCCGGTCAACACGTCGCAGGTCGCACCCAAGAAACCGCAGTTGTGGCACGCGACCTGTGCGATGCTAACGTATGACGACAAGGAAGGTCGCGCGAACTTGCGGCAAAACGTGGTCGTACAGTCGGCAGACCAGAAGATGCGCGGTCCAGTTTTAGACCTCTATTTCACTCGCAGCCAGCCGGCCGGTCCATCGGGAAGCAGCGCAGCTGCCCAGGGGGGCGCTCAGCAAATCAGTCGCGCCGTGGGCACAGGCGGCGTGATCGTTGAAGAGGGGGACCGCAAAGCCACCGCCGAACGTGGGGAATATGCCGCCGCGAACGGGAAATTCGTCATGACCGGTGGAACTCCTACACTGTACGACGGTTCCGCGGGCACCACCGTCGGCCGTCAATTGACCTTCTTTTTAGCGGATGATACGATCATCGTCGATTCTGAAAATGGATCGCGGACGTTGACGAAACATCGAGTGCAGAACTGAGTTGGAAGCGCTCACCGTTTTTGCGCTGACCGGTGACAGATAGATGTTGACCGCTCCGCGGTCGCAAAATGAATCGACCACCCCGCGGTCACGAATGAAGAGGTATGCTGAAGCTCCAGGCCGTCGAGTTGAGCAAGTCGTATCGAGGACGCAAGGTCGTCGACGACGTGGAGCTGGAGATTGGTCAAGGTGAAGTTGTTGGGCTATTGGGCCCCAATGGCGCTGGAAAGACGACAACGTTCTACATTATCGTGGGTCTCGCCCGCCCCGATTCCGGCCGCGTCCTCTTAAACGGCGACGAAATTACGGACCTCCCCATGTATCTCCGGGCCCGCAGCGGAATCAGCTACCTCCCCCAGGAACCTTCGGTGTTTCGGCAATTGACCAGCGAACAGAACCTCCTTGCTGTCTTGGAAACTCTGCCGTTAACGCCGGAGCAGCAACGCGACCGGTTGGAGGAATTGTTGGTGCAAATGGGCCTCGAAACGGTTCGCCAAAGCAAAGCCTATACCCTGTCCGGAGGCGAACGGCGTCGTTTGGAAATTGCGCGGTCATTGACCCTCCAGCCCTCCTTCATCCTGCTTGACGAGCCCTTCTCGGGCATCGACCCTCTTACCGTCAAAGATCTTCAGGAGATCATTCGAGACTTAAGCCGCTCGGGTATTGGCGTTTTGATCACGGATCATAACGTGCGGGAAACACTCAACGTCACCGACCGCGCATATATCCTCAGAAATGGCAAAATCTTCAGGAAGGGCCGTCCGGACGAGTTGAGCAACGACCCGGAAGTCCGGCGCGTTTATCTGGGCGACCACTTCCGGCTGAACTAAAGGACGTCGAAAAGGGAATAACAGATACCTATGGCTTGGCAGGGACTAAAACTGAATCTGAAGGTGTCGCAGCGGCAGATTCTGACGCCAGGTCTGGTGCAGATGGTCAGCGTGCTCGCGCTCAATCGCTTGGAGCTGCGCGAGATGATCAACCAAGAGATGATCGCTAATCCCGTCCTGGAAGAACAGAGCGAAGAGCCCACGCAAACCGACAACTATAGCGACGAAACCTTTCTGAAAGCCGAAACCGAAAAGGTGCCGGAAAAGCCCGAGCCCAATCCCTTTGACGAGTTCGACGTCGGCAGCTTCTTCAATCAATATCTGGACTCCGGTGGCGACGGCGGGCAGTCTCAAGAACGGGAAGTTTCCGAACGGCCCTCCTTCGAGAAATTTTTGTCGTCGGCCACCGGTCTCACCGACCACCTAACCTGGCAGCTGAGCGTCACCATTTGTTCTGAAACGGTGAAGGAAATCGCCGAAAGCATTATCGGCAACCTCGACGAGAACGGCTACTTAACTGCCTCCACCGAAGAACTCGCACAGCAAGGCAAGTATTCGCAGGATGACTTGGACGATGCGCTCGCCGTCGTGCAGGACTTCGATCCCATCGGAGTCGGCGCTCGTGACCTGCGCGAATGCCTGCTACTGCAACTCAAAGCTTTCGATCCGCAAAACACGCTGGCCCAGCAGATCGTTTCCGACTATCTGAAGCAAGTGCAATCCAATCAGCTTAAGGACGTCGCCCGCGGACTGAATCGCCCGCTCGACGTCGTCAAACGCGCGCTCGACGTCATCAAGAAGCTCGACCCCCGCCCCGGGCTACGCTACAACAAAACCGAGCCGCGGCTCGTCGAGCCCGACGTTTACTTCCGCAAAGTGGACGATCAGTGGCAGGCCTTCCTGAACGAAGACGACATGCCGCAGCTCCGTCTAAGTCCCACATATCGCCGCCTGCTGGTGAAAGATGCCTCCGACCGCGATGTGCGCAACTACGTGAAAGAGCGATTTACCGCCGCGATCCAGCTGATGAAGAACATCGAGCAGCGCAAGCACACTATCTTGCGGGTCTGCCAGTCGATCATCGCGCGCCAGGGCGATTTCTTCATTCACGGACCCGACGCGCTCAAGCCCATGATGATCAAGGAAGTCGCTGAGGAAGTGGGCGTGCATCCCTCGACCGTGAGCCGCGCTGTCGCCAGCAAGTACGCGCACACGCCGCAGGGCGTACTGGAGTTGCGCTCGTTCTTCAGCGAATCGGTGAACGGACCCGAGGGCAGTGGCATGTCGCTGCTCACGCTCAAGCGCCTCGTCAAGAAAATGATCGAGGAAGAGGACTCCACCAAGCCGCTCACCGACGATCAAATCGCCAAGAAGCTCGACGATAACGGTATCCACGTGACGCGCCGCACCGTCGCGAAATACCGCGAGGACATGCGCATCCCCAGCACCCACCAGCGCAGGGTAAAAAGCTGAGCGACCGGTCCGGTTCCGTGAAGCAGCGGTCCAGAACCGGCTCACGTCAACTCGTCATCCTCACCGGTCTTTCCGGCTCCGGAAAAAGCACCGTTCTTCGCGCCTTTGAAGACATGGGCTTCTACTGTGTCGACAACCTGCCCGTCGAGCTGATTCCCATTTTTGCGGAGCTGCACGCCGCCGGCGAAGCAGATTTCTCTCGCGCGGCCTTGCTCGTGGACGCTCGCGAAGGGGCGCAACTCGCGAAACTGCCGGCCTTACTCAAACATTTGCGGCGCCAACATCCCATCGCGCTCGTGTTCATCGACGCCGGCGAAGACGCCCTGCTGCGCCGCTACAGCGAAACGCGGCGTCCCCATCCTTTTGGCAAGCATCTTTCGGTGCGCGAAAGCCTTGTCCACGAGCGCAGGCTCATGGAGCCCATCCGTAAGCTCGCCGACGTGGTCATTGATACCTCCAAGTTCAACGTTCACGAGCTCCGCCATTTCGTCACCGAACGCTTCAAGAATCCCGAGAAGCGTCCGATGCTTGTCTCCCTGGTGAGTTTCGGCTATCGCTACGGCGTGCCCAGCGATGCCGATCTCGTCTTCGACGTGCGCTTTCTGCCGAATCCTCATTTCGTTCCCCGGCTGCGGAAATACACGGGCCAGGATCCCAAGGTCCGCCGTTACATCCGTTCGTTTCCGCAGACTGGCGAATTTCTCCGCCGCATCGAGGGTCTGCTCGTTTACTTAATGCCCCACTACATCGGTGAAGGAAAAAGCTATCTGACCATCGCGTTCGGCTGCACGGGTGGAAGGCACCGCTCGGTGATGCTAGCCGAGTCGGTCAGTGACGCATTGGCCAAGCGCGGCTACTCCACCAAGGTCGTTCATCGCGACATTGAGAAATAGGAATCTCCAGGTCATGCTCCATCGTCATCACCACGCCCGCCGAAACTTGACACATCGCCATACGGCGAATAGCGTACCAAGTGCACTACGCACGGGAGCCTGACGGGTGGCATCGCTGTTCTCACCACAATTGAAGCGTCTGTTAGGTTATGTCCGGCCCTATGCATTTCGGCTGGTGATCGGTGTAATTTTGGTTGCCGTGGTCGCGCTCGCCGAAGGCCTCACCGCGCTGATGATCAAGCCCGCGGTCGACTACGTGCTAGACCCCTCGGTTGTCGGCTCGAGCCTCCCTTTGGGCAAAATTCCTTTTACCGAACACGTCGTTTATCTGAACACCTTCCTCCCCTCCGGTTTTCACAACGTCAAGACGATTTTCGCGCTCACCTTCCTGATGATTTTCGGTGTCAAAGCGATTGCCGAATATTTGGGCACCACGCAGATCCAATACGTTGGGCACGCCGCGGTGACGAATTTACGGAACGCGGTGTACGCCAAGCTCATCCGCCAACCGATCGGTTTTTTTCAGCATCACCCGACAGGGCGCCTTCTTTCGGTAGCGATCAACGACGTCGAACGCACACGCATCGCGCTTTCCGAATATCTGGCTGATCTTTTTCGAGAAGGATTCACCCTTTTAGTTTTCGTCACCGTCGTGTTCTGCCTCAACTGGAGAATGGCGCTGGGCTCGATCGTGCTCCTGCCCTTGGTCGTTTTGCCGGTAAATAAGTTCGGCCGCAAAATCCGCCGCTCCGCGGAGAACAGCCAGTCCCGACTCGGCGATCTTGGCCAGATTCTTCAGGAAACAGTCACCGGAAATCGTGTGGTGAAAGCCTTCGGCATGGAAGACTTTGAGATTGCCAAGTTTCGCGAAACCTCTCGCCGTCTGCTTCGCGAAAACATGCGCTGGGTCCGTGCCGCTGTCATCACTTCTCCCTTGATGGATCTGCTTGGCGCAATCGTCATCCCGGTGCTGATTCTTTTCGCGCGCGATCAAATTCACCATGGCGTGATGACTCTCGGCGTCTTCTTCGCCTTCATCTTCGCGCTTCTCAAGGCCTATACTCCGCTCAAACGCATGGGCACTGTCTATCAGCAATTTCAGGCCGCTCAGGGCGCCAGTACCCAGGTCTTCGCTTTTCTGGATCTGGACGAAGAGCACACCGAAGAGCCCGACGCAAAGTCTCTGCCGCCCTTTTCCCATGAGATCACTTTCGATGAGGTCTGTTTTTCTTACGCTGGCTCCGCCGCAGTGCTCCAGAATATTCGACTGAAAGCGCGGCGCGGAGAAGTTATCGCCCTCGTTGGCTCCAGCGGCGCGGGCAAAACCACCCTAGTCAATCTGATTCCACGATTCTACGAGCTGACCTCCGGACAGATTCGCATCGACGGTGTCGACATCCGCTCCGTCACCATCCGCTCCCTCCGCGAACAAATCGCCATGGTCGCGCAAGAGAACATCCTCTTCCACGACACCGTCTGGAACAATATTTGTTACGGCCTGAATAACGTCGCGAAGGAAAGAGTGGAAGCCGCCGCTAAGGCGGCACTCGCCGCTGATTTCATCATGGAGCTTCCACAGGCTTACAACACGGTGATCGGCGAACGCGGTACGCGTCTGAGCGGTGGCCAGCGCCAGCGCATCGCCATCGCCCGCGCTATCCTGAAGGATTCTCCGATTTTGATTCTCGATGAGGCTACTTCCGAACTCGACGCCGAATCCGAGATGTACGTCCAAAAAGCGCTTGCCAACCTGATGGTCGGCCGCACGACTTTTGTCATCGCGCATCGCCTCGCTACAATCCGCCGAGCCGATAAAATCCTCGTTCTCGAAGACGGCCAGATCCGCGAAAGCGGCACCCACGCGGAACTCATGGTTCGCGGCGGCACGTACGCGCGTCTGCACAGCCTGCAATTTGCGGACGACGATATGCTGGCTCCCGCGCAAGCGGCGTCAAATCTAGCTACTCCGGGTACTACCCTATGACCCAGAACTCTTCCGCTCAAACCAAACAGATCCCAACGAAAAAAGCCGAAGTCGTTTCCATGACCGGCTACGCGCAAGCCCGAGCCGAAGCCAACGGCTGGTCCATTCGCATCAGCGTCAAGAGCGTCAACCACCGATTTCTCGATATCAAATTCCGCTTGCCCGAGGGTTTCGATGTCTACGAGCTTCGTTTGCGCCAGATCGTGCGCGAAAAAATCCGTCGCGGCCATTTGGATGTGAACCTCAACGTTCAGCCAGGCACCGCCGCGCCTGTGCAGGTAAATCGTGACTTGCTGCAAACCTATCTTCATGCCGCCGAAGAGCTCCGCCGCCAGATGAACGCTCGCAGCGAATTGGACGTGGTCTCCCTGCTTCGCCTTCCCGGCGTCATTGGCGGTCTGGCGCCGCCGCTTCCGGAAACGGATGAGGAACAGGATCAGCTCGGCCGCGCGCTCGATACGTGTTTGCACGAAGCGCTCACCAATCTCGACGAAATGCGCCACGCCGAGGGCCGCCACCTCGCCGAAGAATTGCGCATGCGTTTGACGCGCATCACCGAACAAACGGAAAAAGTGCGCGAGCTGGCGATTGCGCTAACTCCCGCTTTCGCGCGTCGTCTGGAAACGCGGTTAAAGGAATTGCTCGGCGGCACGGGCATCGAGCCCGCGCGCCTCGCACAGGAAGCTGCGCTCCTGGCCGAGCGCAGCGATATCAGCGAAGAATTAGATCGTTTGCGCAGCCACCTCCAGCAATTTGGAAAATTGCTTGACGGCGCGGGAGAACTCGGAAAGAAACTCGATTTCCTGCTCCAGGAAATGCACCGCGAAGCCAATACCATGCTCTCGAAAACGCCGGGCGTCGAGAACGAGGCGCTCACCATCACCGCGCTGTCGCTGGAAATTCGAGCGGAGATTGAAAAGCTGCGCGAACAGGTGCAGAACATCGAATGAGCACTGCGCCAGATATCGAACCGCTGGTGCTGATCGTCTCGGGTCCATCAGGTTCGGGGAAATCGACGCTGGTGCAGCGCATCCTGGAGCTGCCCGGCACCATGCCTTCGGTCTCGTGTACTACCAGGCCGCGTCGCGCGACCGAGGCCAGTGGGAAGTGTTATGCTTACGTTACGGTAGAGGAATTCGATGCCATGGTCGCGCGCGGGGAATTTCTGGAATACGCGCGGGTCTTCGGCAAGCATTCGTACGGTTCGCCGAAAAAGTGGCTCGAGGAAGCACGCGCTAAGAATCTCGATCTGGTCCTTGAGATCGACGTGCAGGGTGCCGCCCAGGTAAAACAGAAACTCCCGGAATCGGTGGCTATTTTTATTTTGCCGCCGTCCCGCGAGGAACTCGAGCGGCGTTTGCGCAGCCGCGGCCAGGACTCGGACGAGGAAATTGCGCGCCGCTTGGCGAAGGCCCGGGACGAGATTTTGGCGTTCAGCAAGTATTACGACTATTGTGTCGTGAACGAGGATGTAGAACGTGCTGGCAAAGAAGCGCAAGCCATCGTAGTCGCGCTGCGTTGCCAGAGCGCGCGGCGCCGTAAGCGGGTCGAACAACTTCTGGCATCGTTTGGAGGGAAAGACTGAAATGAATGTGCTGACGAAAGCTCCGGAGAGCCAGTTTGCGTATGTGGTGCTGGCGGCGAGGCGCGCGCGGCAGATCATGGCCGGCGCTCCGCCAATGGTCGAAAACCCAAGAACCCTGAAGGCTACACGAATCGCGTGCGAGGAACTGGACCACGGCTACATCGAGTACGACTTCACCGAACCGGACTCGATCGATACAGACAAAGACGGCAACAAGCGCCGCAAGTAGCACCCGGCGCGGCCCAGGCATCCAAGTATCTGAGGCCTGTAGCATGTAGGGCGCGCTTTAGCGCGTCCCAGGTTTTGGGAGGGCACGACTTTAGTCGTGCCGTTAGACCCGGCTAAAAAATCGGCTTTGGCCGCTGAGGTCCGATCAACCTCGCGGCGCGCAAGACGACCATGACCCAACTCCGAATAACTTTAGGCGTAACTGGCGGAGTGGCGGCCTATAAAGCCGCGGAACTCGTCCGCCGCCTCCAACAAGATTCCTTCGCCATCCAGGTGGTCATAACCCGCGGCGCCCGCGAATTCATCACCCCCCTGACGTTCGCCGCTCTCAGCGGCCAGAAAGTCATCACCGATCTCTTTGCCGAATCCGGGGGCGAAGCCAATCTCGAAAGCGCCATCGAACACATCGCCGTAGCCCAGCGCACGGATCTGCTGCTGGTCGCGCCCGCCACGGCCGACATCCTCGCCAAATTCGCACGCGGCATCGCCGACGATTTCCTGACCACGCTCTATCTCGCAACGACGGCACCTGTTGTGGTCGCGCCGGCGATGAACGTAAACATGTGGAACCATGCCGCGACGCAGGAAAATATTGAGATGCTGCGCGCGCGGGGCGTGAAGATCGTCGATCCCGACGAAGGCTATCTCGCGTGTGGAATGACCGGTGCCGGTCGTCTCGCGAGCCAGGAACAGATCGTCGCCGCCGTGCGCAAGACGCTGCATTTCAAGCGCGACCTGGAAGGCCAAACAGTGTTGATCACTGCCGGCCCCACCTGCGAAGATCTCGATCCCGTGCGCTTTTTGACGAATCGCTCGTCAGGAAAGATGGGTTACGCGGTTGCCGAAGCGGCCGCCCGCCGCGGCGCTCGCGTGATCCTTGTCAGCGGCCCGACGTCTCTCGACGCTCCGTCGGGAGTAACTCGCATCGACGTGCGCACTGCGGATGAAATGCATCGCGCGGTAGCAGAGAAGTTCCCGGAATGCTCGATCGCCATTTTTGCCGCTGCGGTTGCGGACTATCGTCCCGTTGCGAAATCAGAGCAGAAAATCAAACGCGACAAAGAACCGGTCACTCTATCGCTGCAACCGACGACGGATATCCTGGCCAGCATGGCGAAAAACAAGGGCGAGCGTCTCATCGTGGGCTTCGCCGCTGAAACCCAAGGCGTTGCCGAAAATGCGCGCAAGAAACTTGTCGCAAAGAACGCTGATATGATCGTCGCCAATGACGTGACTGCCGAAGGGGCGGGTTTCGACCACGATACCAACATCGTGACCCTGTTTGCTCGCGACGGACGAGACTTGCCGCTGCCGCGTATGAGCAAAAGTGAAGTCGCGCAGCGCATTCTCGACGAAGTCGTGCGCCTCCGCGCCATGCTACACTCCCCGCAGCGCTCCGCTACTTGATCATGCCCGACCGACTCTCCACCGCACTGCAGGACAAACTCTCGAAACGCCTCACCTACTACGACGACATCGGCATTCGGTCGTTCTATCGAGATCGTTTTTTCCTGCGTGCCGCCCCGGTGCTCGAACAAGCTCCCGTATCCATCCCGAATCCTCAAGAGGAACCTTTGCCCAAGACTTCGCCGAAGCCTGTCTTGCCGCCGGCTGCATCCATCACCGGTCCAGTGACTCCGAAGGTCAGCGTTTTACCAATAACGCCTAAGGTTTCCTTGTTCGACGCCCTCAACAAAGTTGCGGACGACTCGCTGCTCAAGATTCGCGACGACCTCGGGGAGTGCACCCGCTGCAAGCTGCACACCACCAGAAATAAGATCGTCTTCGGGGATGGCAGCGCCAAAGCCGACCTGGTTTTCGTAGGGGAAGGACCGGGCCGCGACGAAGATGCCCAGGGACTTCCATTTGTCGGCCGTGCCGGAAAATTGCTAACGCAGATGATCGAAGCGATGGGGTTGCAGCGCAAAGACATATACATCTGCAACGTCGTCAAATGCCGTCCCCCGGAAAACCGCTTGCCCGAACCCGACGAAATCAAAACATGCTCGCCGTATTTGCTGCGCCAGCTCGATGCCCTCGATCCGAAAGTAATCGTCTGCCTCGGCGCGTGCTCGGCACAGACGTTACTGGAAACCAATCGCGGCATTTCCCATTTTCGCGGCCAGTGGCTCGATTTTCGCGGCCGAAAATTGATGGCCACCTATCATCCCGCATATCTGTTGCGAAATCCCGCGGCCAAGGCCGACGTCTGGAAAGATCTGCAAAAGGTTATGGCCGTTCTCGGTCTGGAAGTAAAGAAGGGCAAGTCCGCCGGAACGCAAAACCCCTCATAATCCCTCATGGGAATTTTATTAGGCCTGCTCACCGCTCTCTCCTGGGGCAGTTCCGATTTCCTCGCGCGCTTCGCATCGCGCCGCATCGGTTCTCTCCGCACCACTCTGTACATGCAACTAACCGGGCTCGCTCTGCTGACAATTTGTCTCCGGTGGATCGGCGGTTGGGGCCATTTGTTCGATGGTTCCGGCTGGCAGCCGTGGGCTTGGGGAGCCTTCGCGGGCGCGCTCAACGCCATCTCGACGCTCTCGCTCTACCGCTCGTTTGAAGTCGGAAAATTGTCGGTCGTCGCGCCTCTATCCGCCAGCTATCCGGCGCTCACCGTCGGAATCTCGGTTTTCACAGGCGAGCATCTGACGGCGAAACGCGCCGCGGGAATCGTGTTGATCCTGGTTGGCATCATCGTCGTGGTACGAGGCGAAGCCGAGTCGGAGAGTGTCGCCCCGACATCGCAACCCATACCAAAAAAGAAACCAGCAAGCGGGGTCGGTGCGGCGATGATCTCAGCGGTGGGATTCGGCGTACTCTTCTGGCTGCTGGGCAACCGCGTTGTGCCGCGCGTCGGTTTTGCCTCTACGGTCTGGATGATTCGGCTGACGTCGTCCGCGCTCACCGCGCTTGTGGTCCTAGCAATGAAGCAGCCGATTTCGTTGCCGCGCAACGGCACCGTGTCGCTATGGTTGCTCGCCATGGGCGTGCTCGACACCGGCGCATTCGTACTGAACAACCTGGGCATGCAACTCGAGCAAGTGTCGGTTGTGAGCGTACTTGCCTCCCTCTATGGCGCCGTAACTGTCCTCCTCTCGACAGTCGTTCTGCGCGAGAAAATGTCGCGCTGGCAATGGCTCGGCATCGTCGCGATCTTCGCCGGCATCGCACTGGTCAGCCGGTAGAGCGAATGATTCACTGTGCGTATCGCGGGGAGTGCGTTTCGGAAGCCTCGAGGACCTGCTGGTACACTACACGCCGGGATGAGCCTTCCTTTTTGTAATGTTGCGTTGCCGGTGCCGCTGCGCACGACGTTTACCTACGCCGTCCCGGAATCCCTGCGCGAAATCGTGCAGCCGGGCGCGCGCGTGATCGTCCCGTTTCGCAAGAAAGCGATGGTCGGCGTGGTCGTAGAGCTCACGGGCCGCGCGCCCGAAGACACGAAGATCCGCGAAATCACAAAGGCGCTCGATCGCGTGCCGGCACTCACACCGAAACTGATCGAACTCGGGCTTTGGATAGCGAACTACTACCTGGCGCCCGTCGGTGAAGTGTTTCGCGCAATGATGCCGCCGGTGGTTGAAATGCGCACGCAGCGATTGATCGTGCTTACCGAAACGGGACGCGCCGCGGTCGCAAGTTTGAGCGGCGGCGAGCTGACGCATGGACTCAGCCGCAACGAAGTCGAATTCCTCGCGAAACTCGCTGCGAAAAAAGAGCCTTGGCCGTTTGGATCGGCGGCAAAGCTTGGCGCGGACGCAGACGCGCTCGATCGCCTGCGTCGGTGCGGCTTGATCGAGATTCGCGAGACGCTGCTCGGACGAAAAGCAAAGACGCAGCGCGTCATCGCAGCGAAGAGCGGCGCACAGATATCAGGCGGCGACCTGGATGAAAAATCGTTGCGGGTGCGATCGACGCTCGCGGAGCGCGGGCCGTTGCCAATGCCGCTGTTGTTGAAATTGGCCGGTGTATCGCGAGCATTGGTTGAGCGCATGTTGCGCGATGGCCTGCTGGAGAGCTGGGAAGAGCGCGTCGATCCCGCGGAGGATCCGTTCGACGTAGCTTACGAAGCTCCCGCGCACGAGCTGAATGCGGAGCAGGAGAGCGCATTCGGTGCGATTCGCGCGCGCTTTGAACTGGGAGAGTTCGGTGTGATGTTGCTGCACGGCGTGACCGGCAGCGGGAAGACCGAAGTGTACATGCGCAGCGTGCAGGAGACGCTGGCGCGCGGCAAGACCGCGATCGTGCTGGTGCCGGAAATCGCCCTGACCTTGTGGGTCGGCCGGCAATGTCGCGCCTGGTTCGGCGCGCGATTCGAAGGCGTCGCGGTGCTCCACTCCGCATTGAGCGACATCGAGCGGGCGCGCGAATGGTGGCGGGTGCGGCATGGCGAGGCCCGCGTCGTCGTCGGCACGCGCTCGGCGGTCTTTGTGCCACTCGACAATCTCGGGCTCATCATCGTCGACGAGGAGCAGGAAAGCAGTTTCAAACAGGAAGAGACGCCGCGGTATCACGGGCGCGACGTGGCCATTGTTCGCGCGAAAATGGAAAACGCGGTGGCCCTGCTGGGATCGGCGACGCCTTCCCTGGAGACCTATCATCATGCGCGCAACGGAAAGTATGAGTTGCTGACGCTGGCTTCGCGAGTGGCGAACCGGTCGATGGCCAGCGTGGAGATCGTCGATCTGCGCGAAGATTTTCAGCGTACGCACCAGACCAGCCCCATCAGTTCAGCGCTGCACGAGGGAATACAAGAGTGCCTCACCAACGGAACCCAGGCGCTGGTGCTCATCAACCGGCGCGGCTATTCGTGGTCGGTGCTGTGCCGCAGTTGCGGCGCGTCGGTTCAATGCGTGAACTGCAGCATCTCGATGACCTATCACAAGCACCGCAACCGTTTGGAATGCCACTACTGCGGATCGATCCAGGCGGTTCCCAAGGAATGCCCGAAGTGCCAATCGAAATATGTTTATTTCTTCGGTGAAGGCTCCGAGCATCTGGAAGAGCGTCTCCGCAAGGAATTTCCAGGTGCGCGCATCGCGCGGCTTGATCGCGACACGGCGCGAACAAAACAGCAATATCAGGAAACATTGGGAGCGTTCGCTGCGGGCGCACTCGACATTCTGGTCGGGACGCAGATGCTGGCGAAGGGCCACGATTTTCAGCGGGTGACACTGGTCGGCGTGATCAGCGCTGACTCCTCGCTGCACTTACCTGATTTTCGCGCCGCCGAACGCACGTTTCAATTGCTCACACAGGTGGCCGGGCGCGCAGGCCGCGGCGAGTTGCCGGGCCGCGTGCTGATCCAAACTTACTATCCGGAGCACTACGCAATTCAGGACGCGGTGCGTCAGGACTACTCGGCGTTTTTCGAGCGCGAGATGCATTTCCGGCGAATGATGCAGTACCCGCCGTTTACGTCCCTCGCAAACGTGATCGTGCGCGACACGAGTTTGGAAAAAGCCATCGTGTGGTCCCGGCAGCTTTCGGAATATTTCGGACCGCACGATGGAAAAGGCGCGCGAATCCTGGGACCTGCTACAGCACCCCTGGCGCGTTTGAAGAAGGAACACCGCTTCCAGTTTCTGCTGAAATCGCCGAGGCGATCCCCGCTCACGAGGATGTTGAGCGGAGCGATGGCGTACTGCGACGCTAGGAGCATCCCGCAGACTGCGGTGTTGGTGGACATGGATCCGTTGAGTCTGTTGTAGATCCTATGTTGATCGCCTGCGTGTTTCGGGCTTAGGACATTCACAGTTCGGGTAAACGAAGGCCCTTCGATTCGTTAGATCGAAGGGCCTTCTGACGTTCCTTGTGCTCTGTGAGCCCACACAACGATTGATGGGCTAGCGGTGGTGGTGCTCTTCTTCCCGTTCGTGGCCGGCGTGGGCGGCTTCACGCTCGTGAGCGCTGCGCTGGATCAGCTCGTGGTGCTCAACGCGGGCGGGCCCTGCCGCAGTGTAGCGATGAACGCCGGGATAGGGATGAACATAGACGCGTCGATTCACCCAGGTCCGACCCCACGGCCGATTATTCACAATTAACACATGCTCGCCCCAGCCGAACCGAGTCGCGCCCCATCCCCAAGGAGCGAAGAACCCCCCGATCCGGATGCCGAAACCAAAACCGATCGCGCCGCCAACGAAGAAGCCCGGACGCGGCGCGGCGTACACGATGAGAGGATCGTAGGTTGGGACGACGATAAAGGCCGGACTTACCGGTTCAATCTCGATGTACGGTCCACCGGACACGATGATTTGCTGATTAGTGCGCAGGTAGCCGTAGTCACGCGCCTTTCGGCGCATGCGTTGGACGGCGTCCATGACATCCTGGCGCTGCGCCAGAACGGCGTTGCCCAGGTCGTTGGTCCAATTCATGTCCGAAGCCATTTCGCCAAGTACGTTCGGAAAAGGAAGCAGCGCCTGAACGCTAGGATCCCAGGGAAGCTGGTCGTCGGCGATGGCCTTCGCGAGTTCCTCGCCTGTGAGGTAGTGATGCTCATCGGCCCAGCGAGCGGCATCCGGAATCTGGTCGGGAAATGTCGAAGCGGTCAGAACCTGTGCCAGCAACGGATCTGGGTACAGAGCGATCCGCGAGACCATCCGATCGAGTTGCTCGGGCGCAAATGACGGCGGCGGCGCTTGATCCTGTGGCGGCGGTTGTTGCGCGAAAGCTGCTGGAACGATTAGAGCAAGCGCGAGAAGCGATGCGATGGAAGAGGAATAGAGTCTTTTTGCGTGTACCAGGTTTCGCATTTGGGCAACTCTCCTTGGCTCTTGAGACGTGCGACGTCTCAGAGAAGTTTTGGTTTCAATTCTCTCTGTTCCATACAACCCGAGAGCGGTGATTTTGTCGCGCGCTGCCGCGGCAAGACTGTATCTCACCGTAGTTTACGCAGGCTGGAGTGGCGGTCCAGTGAGGGAGGATTGCGTTCGTACCAAAGTGCTATCAATTCACTATCAATACTATTCCGATTCTCCCGGCCCGGACCGGCAACCTTGTGCGTTCGTCGGCTGCGCTTTGAGTGGCTGGGCCGTGCGCAGGTCGATCTCCAAGCGGGCGTTGTCGGAACGCATGCCAACTGGACCCTCCAGGTTCCCAGCCTCCGGACCCACCGAGCCTTCCCACACCAGCACGTTGTCGGCGAACACATTCATTTCCGCTCCGTTCATCTCCGCTCGAAGAGCATGCGCTTGGCCCGGATGTAGAACGGGAACCGGCTTGCTGCGCGCCGGTTTGACGTTGCGATAACCGCGATTGCCGCATTCTGCGCTGGTGTGCTGGCCTGGATTGCTCTTTACCGAAACGACCAGCTTCGACTCCGGCTCGATGCGCCACATCGCATATACCAGGTTGCACGCGTCTTGCGCCCGTAGCTTGAGGCCGAACTGACGCCGGAGTTCGCCAGATCCAAGCCGCGCTTCGTTCCCGGTCGACCCGAGATAAGTGAAGTCGGCCTCAACCGACTGCGGTGTCAGCGCATTCAAATACGCGCGCATCTTCGGAACGCTCACCGCCAGCCGCCCCCCACGCAGTTCCTCGATGGCCCCTTCCGTGACGCAAAGATTCGCCCGCGACACCGGCGACAATTTATTCCCGGAAGGAGGCACCGCGGCAACCTCCAACGCAACAAGGCAAATTAGAGCCCACTGCAATTGGGAGCTAGGGACGCGCATCATGCGACTCCTGCTACTCAGGTCGCCGGATTCTACACCCGAAGCGCACCTATGACTTGTTTGGGTAGTGGGTCAGCTTCCGGTTAGCGCGTTCTATAAAGGGGAAAGTCAATAGGAAATACGTCTCCGGTGACTGGAAGGAGCGAGATTGTTCGCTTTGCTTTCGAGCCCAAGTGATGTTGAGAGGCTCTTGGGTTTGCGCTGTTCGTAGATCCATTCTGTTTTTGTGACAGCGCTTTCGAATTCTGAAGCAAGACAAGCTGCGAGATTGAACGTTGTCAACCATGGTTCTATCTGAGGCTCGAGGCTTATAGCTTTTTCTGGTTATCCGAGGGGGTCTATAGTCTATCAAGAGACTCGTGGTGCTCGGAGAACACTCTGCAAGCCTAGACTGCGCTGTAGCTATGAGAGACTCACCCTCGAACCGAAGCGTCAGAAGAACCGAAAAGCTATCACCAGAAATGAATCTAGCAAAGGACGGTCCTAACCCGGCGCTCAAGCTGCTTGTTGTTTCAGATGTTCTGCGTCGAAACGAACTGCTTTCTTCCAAACCAGCAAAGTGATGGCCGCGATCTTGCGTGCTAAGCCGAGCCGCGCCAAATGCGGCTTCATGCCTCGGGCGACGCAGTCTTGGTAAAAGCCTTGGACAGGTCCAGCGGTAGCAGCGGCTCGCTTCGCCGCACCCTTGAAGATATTTTTCGCGTTTATCAGGAGTTGAGATGGCGTAGAGTCGGCGCTGACTCTAGGAAACAGTTTGGTCAGCTCGACCAGCGACGCTCCCGCGGTTCGTATCGTTCTGCGCCACATGCGGAGTAATGCTCATGGCACGGAGTTCTCGTACGAATTCCTGCTTGTAATAGTTCTTGTCTCCCCCCAAGGTGACCCGCATACTGCTGAGTAATAGACTTCAGTCATGAGCAACGACGGCATCGCGTTCCGCTTTGCCATTCGCCGCGGTCAGAAAGGTCGGCACAAGGAGCCCGCTGCGGTTCGCCTTCAATTCATCACCCACGTAGCCGAGCTTTGCTTCGATCCCTGTGGACTGCCTGAACAGTCTCGCGTGGGGATCCGTTGTCGATACATGGGTCTGAGTTCGTCCGCTACTCCTTGTGAAAGTCGACCTCGCATCCTGGTCGTGATGGCTTCCACTTTCCGTTCTTCCGCCGAAAACTCGTTTGACTGGACCAAGCGTCAATCAGTGTCCCATCCACCGTGAAATGTTCATCCGACATGAACGGCCGCGCACGTAGAAACAGTTGTCCTTGAGTTCGTCTAATGCTTCAACACTGCCCCTGTCATCAGTACTGCGAACGTATAGAAGGTGGCGAATTGGAGCGTAAAGACTAGCATTCGCGAAGTAAGATCTGGCGGCCGGGTGATCTTTTTCGTCCCTACCCAATACCAAGCATAAGTTCCCGCAGAAAACCACAAAAGCACTCCAGCGAGCGCCAGCTTAGTTGGATCAGCGGTCAACAGCCTGGCTCCGATCCCTAGCCACGGCGCAATCACTGGAAAGATGAACAGCTTGAGGGCTTGCCAAACCATCTTGTGCCGATCCGATGGCCTGTCGCTCTCTGGTACACCCTGCGCGGTGACGACTTGTTGTATCAAGTGAGCTTTCAACTCGTGCGCATGGTTTATTTCCAGTGCAATTTGTGACCACCAGTTTCTGCTTACTCCACTGGAGTTCAGCGCGGTACTCCAGAGGGTGTGATCTGGCTTGGGAGGAGAACGCAGGATAACAGAGCATCCGTCCGGTGATCTGTACGCATAGCGAAGACAGAAGAGAAGCTGTGAACCAGACTCGTTCGGGCAAGAGGATTTTGTTCACTCCACACCTTGCGAGCAAACCACGACGGGACAACTTCAATTTCATGCTCGCTGATTCGCATCCAAGCCAAGCCGGCCCTATGAAGGGCGTATGCCATCGGCACGAGAAGTAAGGTAGGCAGAAGGTAAACGGCCCAAACGAAATCAGTGCGGAACACAGCCGCTATCAGAACAGCTGTGTATGCGAGTGCAAAAACAACTAAAACAGGTCGGAACGTTGGATTGGAAATTCCATAGGTTCTTGCGGCCACTCGTGACCCCTGCTCAGTGCGCTGCATACGGGTTCTTGCGTGGGACGATTGATCGCCCGAGAGAATATCATTCCTCGACTCGACTTGGATTCTAGCAAGGTAAACCAACTCCCGATTAGTCGCGTAATCAGGAACTGACCCACTATCCTTGTTTGCGGGTCTTCAGCCGGCGTCTGAAGAGAGCGGCCGCAACGGCCCTTTCCTGCCTTAAAACGTCGAATACGGGGTTTCTTCGAACACGAGTTGCTTGTCCATGTCGAGCATTTGCTTTCGATAACCGTAAACGCTGGCGAACGCGATCGCAAAGAGAGCGATGAAAAAAACAGCGCGCAGCGGCTCGTCCAGGGACCAATGTTCCATCTCCGGCAGGTAGTCGGTAAACACAAAAAAGCCGAACAGGTACGCCACCAGAATGACTCCAGAATTGCTCTCGAATGTTGGATACGAACAGGTAAACGGGATTTTCCGGAATTTTACCAGGAGAATTTCGGTGAGCACCGCGGTCGACACCACCAGGATCGCAGTGTGCAGAAGGGCGCAGGTCCACCCGAAAGAAATTAGAGTCGGCACAAAGCACGCAGGGATTAGCCACGGCAGACTCAAGGCTAGGAGTACCCGGCGCGCGATTGGCCGCGCCTGCTGACCGTCTGGCCGCAACCACAGTTTGAAGATCCAGTTGGCCCGCAGATCGGATGGGATTTCGAACGCGAAGCGGATGCCGACGATGATGCAGTAGCTTAGGATGAAAGGAATCGCAAGAAAATCGGCGGAAGGGGAGTGGCGGGCCAGGAAAAATTGGTCGGATCGTACGGAGGTTAGGGCTTCCGCAGCGGCAACCAGCCCCAATGCCGCAAAGGCAGACGCCACCTGCAAGTGCGCGTCGCTTCGTAGCAGCGTTCTGACGATGAAGTGATAGCAGGCGCGGTGAGAAGGTTCGCGCAAGGTCGCCTTGTGGACGAGCGATAGCGGAGAAAATGACGCTCGCATGCGGGGAAGAGGTCCGGTGTCGGCGGTTTCCGGGATGCGAAGAAACGATCGGCGAAAGCTGAGCGTATAGGTGATGACGACAACCAGGACTGCCAACACAAACGCGAAGGCAGCCGCCTTGGCCATGGCGTCGACCAAGGGATCACCGCGAATGCCCCAGACGGTTCGCGCCAAACCCAAAAATGAAACCGGGGGCAGCATGGCCATCTTATCAGTTCTCGCAACCGGCGTTCCAAGAAGCGCCTCAGGCACGGCGAATACGCTCGCGAGGAGCGCCAGAAGCAGGACGGCGATCGCGAAGCGTACGACTAGCGAGACTCGCCGGAACGCGGAGGCGGGCACAACGACCATGAGACTCCCGGCCACCGCAAATACCGCGAAAAAGCTGAACGCGCTCGCTGTGAGGACGGCGACGGCATGGCCGGCGGAGAAGTGCCAGAACCTCGCGAAGGATCCATGACTGCCGACGACCGCGACCGGAAACAACACCATCGAGCCCGCGTTCACCACCACGGTGAACAGCGCCGCGAGTACGAGTATGGCCGAAAAATTCGCGAAAAAGATGGTGCCCAAAGAGACCGGCAAGGGAATGAGATTGGTGTGATCGCGGCGGTCCAGAAACAGGGAGTCCCAGCGCCAGAGCGCCGCGGCTCCGGTGACCGTCATGGAGAGCACGATGAAGAAATATTCGTCGGGGATCGTGGCAGTGAAGGGATCGAAAACTCCGTCGCCCCGCAGGAAGCGGATGAGCGATCCGTACTTCTCGAACATCAGTAGCGAGACGAGCAGGCCGGGCATGGCCAGCAGCGTGAGGATGGCGCCGACGCCGAGCCCTAATTCTTCTGCGCCGGTCTCGTCGCCACCGTGGAACATCCGGCCGACGAAGACGCGCAGCAGACATCCGAAGGGAGTGCGAAAAAATACATCCAGGCGATTTTGCAGCGGTTCTTTCCAGGAGAGCATCACGCAACCACTACATCCACGATGTCATTCGCAATTTGCGCGACGTCCCGCCCCTCCGTTAGTTGCAGGAAAGTGCCTTCCAATGTGGACTGGCCTATGCTTTGCAAAACTTCCGTGGTGCGCCCATAAGCGATTACTTGCCCTTTTCGGAGAATGATCAGCTGGGAACAAATTTTTTCCACGACCTCCAGCACGTGCGAACAGAAAAAAATGGCCTTGCCTCGTCCGCTCAACTCTTGAATAAGATTTTTCAGGACCAGCGAGGAGGTGACATCGAGGCCGGACATCGGTTCGTCAAATATGAGGACGTCGGGATTGTCCATGAGCGCGCTGATCAAGAGGATGCGTTGGCGCATACCCTTGGAGTACGAGCCGAGAGACACCTGACGATGCGGCGCCAGCGCGAAAAGCTGCAAAAGCGAGTCGATGCGCGATTTTCTGCGAGCTTCGGGTATCGAGCGCAGCGTGCCGACCATTTCCAGGTATTCCTCGCCGGTCAAGTAGGGGTAAAGGTTGGCTTCCTCGGGAACGTATCCCAGCCGCCTTCGATACTCGGCCAGATTCTTGTGGATGTCTTCGCCGTCTTGCGTGACCTCACCGCGGCTGGGTTGCAGTAGTCCCGTGAGCATTTTGACCGTGGTGCTCTTGCCGGATCCGTTTGGGCCCAGATAGCCCAGTACCTCGCCGGGTTCGAGGCGAAACGTGACGTTCTGAACCGCTGGCACCGAACCGTAGTACTTGGAGAGCCCACTTGCTTCGAGCATTGGCCATCCTTTCAGCGTCCAGACAAACCTCTGCGAAACGCCAGTGTCCTTTGGACACCATACTACGTTGGAAAGTTTCTAGGCACCGCGGTAGCCCAGGCGATACCCGCCGCAAGGCGCTGCATGCTCGAACGTAGAGCCTACGCTATAGATCATTGCGGCAGTTCCAGGTCGGGCATCTTGCGGATGCGTTCATGGACTGGTTCGATGTCCTCGGGCTCGGTTTGAATGCTCATGTGTCCCCTTAAACGGAGGAAACAGTAGGTCAGGATAGCAAGACTACAAGACTCTAGCTCGTGAGCCGCTTGCCGGGTTTACACCGCAAACCTTTTATGTCGTAGCCGAGTCTGACTTATAGAGGAATTCTCTTATGTCCAAACACATCCTACTCGTCGATGACAGCGATACGTGTCGGAGGGTCATCCGGCTTTTTCTAGAGCCATAGCTCGCAGCTCAGATGTAGCTTCCACGCCGTTCATCCGGGGCATCGCCAGGTCTATAACTACGATTGTTCTATTCACAATGTATGATGACGCCGTGGGCCGGGCCTCGGCACTATCCGCAGGGGCGAGCCTCGTGGTTTCCAAGCCTAGCGGTGGGTGGAAGCTGATTGAGTGCGTTCAGAGTCTGCTGCAGGCGGCCTGATCTCCAGCAAGTGAGACCCATGTTGCTGGCGGGTTTCCGGCTGTGGTGTTCATGGCCGCGTAGACAGAACAAATTGGCTGGGTTATACCATTTGTCGATGGGAACCCCGATTCGACTTCTAATCGCTGACGATTCTACAACCATTCGCCGCACCATCTGTTCGCTGCTTCAAGCTCAAACCGACATCGCGGTCTGTGGCGAAGCTGGCAACTATGCCGAACTGCTGAAGATATTTAACGCGATGACTAGAAGTTATCTCATAAACACATTCAAGCGATTGCGCGATTGCGAGTTATGGGAAACAGAGTAAATCAGATGCATGGACCTCACCGACGCCCAGTGGGCGTTTCTGGAACCGCTGTTCCGCCCGACGCGGCGGGAAGATGGGCGAGGCCGACCGTGGCAAGACACGCGTGCGGTGTTGAACGGAGTGTTCTGGATTTTACGCACCGGTGCTCCCTGGCACGATCTGCCGGCTCGCTATCCGCCCTACCAAACTTGTCATCGCCGCTTCCAACAATGGCAGCGTTCCGGGCTGCTCACCCGTCTGCTGCAGAAATTGGCCGAAGACTTACGCGATCGCGGCAAGCTGGATCTGCGCGAAGCCTTCATCGACGCCAGCTTCAGTTCGGCGAAAAAAGGGGCTCTGGTGTTGGCCCTACAAAACGCGGCAAAGGCAGCAAAATCATGGCAATCGCAGACCGCCATGGTCTTCCTGTCGCCCTGCACGTGGTCAGCGCTTCGCCGAATGAAGCCACTCTTGTCGAAGCCACGCTCGAGCGACGATTCCTGCGCGAAGCACCGCAGCGATTGATCGGCGACAAAGCCTACGACAGCGATCCGTTGGATCAGCGGGTCCGCGAACATCTGCGCGTGGAACTGATCGCGCCGCACCGCTGGAACCGCAGCAAACCCGTCACGCAAGATGGTCGCGCGTTGCGCCGCTACCGTCGCCGCTGGAAAATCGAGCGTCTTTTTGCTTGGCTCCATAATTATCGTCGCATCGTCACTCGCTGGGAGTACGACCCAGAAAATTTCCTCGGGATGGTGCAACTCGCCTGCGCCGTCATCCTCCTGAGGCATTTATGAGATGGCTTCTACTGATGTAGTTCTGATGGACGTGCGGATGCCCGGCGAAAAGCTGTTTACCCCTGCCACTATCAAAGCCCATTTTCACGGGTCATGTTTGCTTGCAATGTCTGTGTGGAACGACGCAGAGACGGTCAGCCTTGCCCGGAGCTTCGGCGCCGCGAAATTGTTGGACAAGGGACAGCTTGCTTCTACCCTGGTTCCCGCAGTCAAAGAGTGCATTGACAAGACCGGAAAAGCACTGAGGTGACTGGAAAAGACGCTTGGCCGTCATCCGCAAGTAGCAAGTAGGACGATTGGCCATCAAAGCTTGAAATCCCGTACACCCTTCTGGCGATAGTAAACATCTTACAATCTGCGGTGTCCTAGACGCCTCGCACCAGCCCCTCCGAGCGGTTTTTTCACCGCAGCCCTCATTTCTTTAGATTCGAAGCGGTAGGCTTGACCACGCGGAGGCAATCGAATGCCCGGAGCCGGGACAAAGCAGCAGACATCTGAGCCCGTGAACCCCATCAATACCTTCGAGGAACAACAGATAACTCCGGGTAGAGTGCTAAGCGATTTTGAGCAGATTTGTGTGGCAATGCCCGCCAGCGGAGCAATCATTGCGGTGCGCGATCTGGTGGGTATGCTCTGCACAGTTAGTTTCGGCAACGCACCTGCGGTGGGCTCTCGACTTCCAGCGGACTCCGCTTTCACAAGACGATGTATTGAGACTGGAGAAGTCGTACTGTGTGAAAACACGGAAAGCGATCCAAGAATTCATCCGTCGGTCGCAACCCGCTGGAACTTTCGCTCGGCAGTAGGGATACCGATACAAGCCCGAGGAGAAGTTGTGGCCGTGATAGAAGTATTTTGCTCTCGGCCTTCCTCCATTGACCCCGTCACCATCGCTGCATTGAGAGCAGTCGCTAACTCATTTGCAGCCATGATGATTTTCGACGCTGACAACGGCGGGCAACCCATTGTTGGCGGATCACTGGAACAGCCAGTCGTCTTGCCAAGTCTGACTGCTGATGAAGAACTAACGCTAATTGCCGATCCTGACCCCGAAGTAGTAGAAGAACAGCCAAGCCGAGAACCATCCGGGACAGCGTCCACGCCCTCCCAGCTACTTAGCGACAAGCCGACGCCGACCAGAGTGTGGGTCATCGCTGCAGCACTCCTCTTAGGTCTCTCACTGGTATTGCTATTCTTGTTTAGAGCTGCTTAGAAGGGAGTTGGGTGTTGCTGGCATTCTGGATCAACGCATCCTAGGCCTTGCAACGCCCATGACGGAGGCCCATAAGGACGGTTAAGGCCGGGTAATACGGAGCGTAAAGCAGATAAGGATAAGTAGGTGCCACCAATGGGTCCATATGGTTGGCAGGCACTCCATAAAGCGGCAGCCTTAGAAGCCGACTTCCGAAGTTGCCACACTACATCGCTCTAGCGCAAATTCATTGAATTCCGAATGGGACTTTGGCAAACCCGCGAATAGCAATGACGCAACTAGAGCAAGGGTCCGAAAGCCCTGTCGCGCAGCTCTAGTTCGTTTTCATAGAAAACGCCCCGTTCAAGAAATTCGGCTTCATTCTCTTCTGGGTCAAACTCCACTACATACCGCCTTCTAGTCCCTTCAGGCTCACGGCTATCGACCGTGCCGAGCATAGCCCGCAGGCTGTTTCTAACGCGGACGCGGTCTCCGCCTCTAAACTTGTCTTTCACTCCCGAGGCGGTGAACTGCATCAGAGAAGAAGCAAAGGATTCACTCCCGAAAGCTGGCATGGTGACACCCACATTCACGAGGATGGGATAGGAGGTGTAGCAGCAGGCAGACCAAGCTTGAAATACAGCGTATTATGTAGATTCCCTGAGTGCGCGGGCGTACGAAACATCGGCCCTCACGGGACGCGTCCCCGTTAGGCTACAGAGGTCGAACATCAGAGTTGTGGCTACCAAATGGGGAGGGGATAGGCGAATCGGGAGCGGAAGATCCGGTTTCGGTCGCGCTACTATCCCTTGTGACTACTTCGGTGGAGGCCATTACCGCCCACCGCTTCTTACGACGAGTAGAACGAGCAACGCATCTTCGATCTCCCTGACTTCGTTGCAGTTCCTTTTCACTGACTTCGAAATTCATGCAGAATTCTTCATTTTTCGGTAAACACCGGTGCGCGTTTTTCAACAAAATGTGCAACGCCCTCTTTGAAGTCCGCGCACTGCAAGCTGGCCAGCATTTCTTGCTCAGAACGTTCAAACGCCCCTGTCAGCGTTTCAAACATCGCTTCATACACTTGCCGCTTGATGATCCGCATTGACCGTCGGCTGACGTTCGACGCCAGGTCTATTGCGTACTCCCGCACTTTCTCCATAAATGTGTCGCGCGGATAGACTTGGTTCGCCAGGCCCATTCTCAACGCTTCCGCTGCATCGATCATTCTGGCGGAGAGCAAGAGATCCAGCGCATTTGCGTGTCCCACGAGGCGCGGCAGCATCCATGCCATTCCGTACTCGGCTATCAGTCCTCGCCGGGAAAAAGCTGTACCGAATCGCGCGGCATCAGAAGCAAACCGAAGATCGCAATACAAAGCAATCACCAAGCCCAGTCCCACTACCGGCCCATTGATCGTGGCAATCACGGGTTTCGTCACAGCCGGGAAATACGAATATTTATGTCGAAAGTCATCTCGAACACCGTCGGATTTACTCTCTGTCTTTTGCACCGCCTGGTCCCGTTGCGCTGCATCGAGTCCTTTTTCGGCGACGGTGCTCAAGAGCGACATGTCTGCGCCTGCGCAGAACGCGCGTCCCGCCCCGGTCAGGACAATGACGCGAACGTTCTCATCGCGCTCCGCCTCTTCCACCGCGGAGCGTACTTCGCGTTCCATGATTGCAGTCCAGGCGTTGAGTTTGTCGGGACGGTTGAGCGTAATGGTCGCAATGCGGTCAGCCACCTCGTACAGCGTTTCTTGATTTGGCATGGCGGGGCGAATTATATACAATTGAAACGCGTTAGTCACACTCATCTGTGTTAAACCATCATATTTCCATACGCAGTCACGTAAACGGAGGCTTCCATGCCATTCGTTATGAACGAAGGCGTCAAAATATATTGGGATGAATGTGGCTCCGGCGAACCTCTGCTGCTCATCATGGGCCTTAGCTATCCCTCTTATATGTGGCATCGCACCCGGCCTGTTCTTGCCAAACACTACCGCACCATTGCCTTCGACAATCGCGGCATCGGGCAAAGCGATGTGCCCCCAGGCGTTTATTCCATGCCGCTGATGGCCTCCGATGCCGCCGTCGTGATGGATGCCGCCGGTGTAGAGACCGCGGATGTATTTGGTGTCTCTATGGGGGGCATGATTGCACAGGAATTTGCGCTCCAGTATCCGAAGCGCGTGCGCTCGTTGATTCTGGGTTGCACCGCTGCGGGCGGACCCAACGCGGTGCAAGCCGAACCCGCTGCGATACAGACTTTGTTGCGTCAAGGCATGACATCCGAAGAATCCTGGGAGGCTATCACGCCATTCATTTATGACCCTGGCACGCCGCGCGAGCGCATCGACGAAGATATGGCTATCCGCATGAAGTGGTACCCAACCCCTCAGGGTTATGCAGGCCAGCGGCAAGGCATTTTCGGATGGGAAGCGTATAGCCGCATCGCGCAGATCACCGTCCCAACGTTGGTTATCCACGGCGAAACCGACAAGCTCATTCCACCCGCCAACGCCAAATTAATCGCTGAGCGCATTCCGGCAGCGAAGTTGGCGCTGATTCCCCACGCCAGCCACATCTTCGAGACCGACCAGCCTGCTGCAGCCCGTCAGGTGATTTTGGAATTCCTCGGCGCCCAGCATGATGGCGCGCGAGGAACCCCCGCGTAGCTTAACCGTCGTTCTTCCCTATCCAGTATTGTCGTGGCTCTATTACCTCGCCCGCCTGCGAACGCGCTAACGATGGGCCTCCGGACTTCCAACGGCTCCAGACGTCGGTCTACTCCGTGGGAGAAAGTCTCGATCGCATTCCTTGGGTCATAAACACCATCCTTAAACAGTGCAGTTCTTAGATGGTGTTGCCTCGACCTATCGAATCCACCGCTGTTGCCAGGCGTTGATTTCACCTGGATGGCGGCGAGTATTATATCCAGCAGCTATTCACATATTTAGGTTCGTTGACTTGCCCCTGAGGGCAACCTAAGATGAACGCCAAATGGCGGACTCCCAATTACTGCTCGGGCAGACCGTCTCCCACTACCGCATCTTGGAGAAGCTAGGCGGCGGGGGCATGGGTGTGGTCTACAAAGCTGAGGACACCGAGCTCGGCCGCTTTGTTGCTCTGAAATTCCTTCCCGAAGACCTTGCCAAAGACCCACAATCCCTCGAACGTTTCCGCCGCGAAGCCCGCGCTGCTTCGGCGCTAAATCATCCGAATATCTGCACTATCTACGAAATTGGTAACGCCGACGGCCGTTCGTTTCTATCCATGGAGTACCTCGAGGGCCACACCCTCAAGCACGTGATCGACGGAAAACCGCTGCCACTCGATCAAACGGTCGATTTCGCCATTCAGCTGGCGGATGGTCTCGAAGCTGCTCACACCAAGGGTATCGTTCACCGCGACATTAAGCCCGCCAATATTTTCGTCACCTCACCGAGTCACGTGAAAATTCTTGATTTCGGCCTCGCTAAGATGAGTCCGTTCCTTCAGAACTTTGGTGGCGAGTGTAAGGCTTCCCAATCCACCGTGGTTGTCGACGCCGATCTCACCAGCCCTGGCACCACTCTCGGCACTATTGCTTACATGTCTCCCGAGCAGGCCCTCGGCCAGCCGCTCGATGCGCGCACGGATATTTTTTCCTTTGGCGTGGTGCTGTACGAAATGGCCACCGGCACTCTGCCCTTCGGCGGGGGGAGCACGGCGTCTATCTTCGATAGCATTCTCCACAAGGACCCCGTCGGCGCTTCACAAAAAAACGCCGGCGTACCTTCGGAGCTTGAAAAGATCATCGACCGCGCGCTCGAAAAAAAGCGCGAAAGGCGCTACCAGTTCGCTCACGAAATCGTCGACGCTCTCAAATCCCTGCGCCAGGCTTCTACGGGGCCTGTTCCCATCGCGCGTATGATCCGCAAGCCGAAGGTCCTCGTGCCCGCTGTACTCGTCGCCCTCGTCGTTGTTCTTCTTGCCGCCTGGGTCGTGCGCCGCAATCAACGCCTCCGTTGGGTCCACGAAACCGCCCTGCCGCAAGTTCATGAACTCGTCCTTGCGCGTAAGGGCTTCGCGGCCTACAAAGTCTTGCAACAGGCGGAGCGCTACGCTCCCAATGATCCTGCCGTGGTCAAAATCAAAGCCGAGACCTTATGGCCTGAACCAGTCCGCTCCAATCCATCGAGTGCAGACGTCTACGCGCGGGACTATACGGACTCGCAGGGCGAATGGTATTACCTCGGCAAAACTCCCCTCGATCAGAATCGTTTGCCCCATGGTTTCTACGCCTTCCGCATCTCAAAGGGCGGCTACGAAGCGGTCTTCGCCACTAATGGTGGTGGCAGGCTCTCTCACATCGTTTTGGACCCTGTGGGAGCGCTGCCTGCTCAAATGGTTCGCGTGCCCGCGGGCGAAGTCGACCCCACAGGGCACGCCCCCACCAAACTGGATGATTTTTTTATCGACAAGTTTGAAGTGACTAACGCGGAGTACAAGAAATTCGTCGATGCCGGTGGATATCAAGCACCTAGATACTGGAAAATTCCGTTTGTGAAGGACGGCCGCACTCTACAGTTCCGCGAGGCGATGCAGCTCTTCCGCGACAAGACCGATCGTCTCGGACCCGCCACCTGGGAACTCGGCACCTTTGCCTCCGGTGAAGACGACTTCTCCGTCAGCGGGGTGAGTTGGTACGAAGCCGAGGCCTACGCCGAATTCATCGGGAAGAGTCTCCCGACTGTATTTCATTGGTATCGCGCCGCCAATATGGGCATCTATTCCGACATTTTGCAGGCTAGCAACTTCTCCCGGAAAGGGCCCGCCAAAGTCGGCTCTTATCCCGGCATGGGCCCTTATGGGACTTACGATATGGCCGGCAACGTCAAGGAATGGTGCCTGAATTCCCTAGGGGATCGTAAATTTATCCTCGGCGGAGCTTCCACCGATATGCCATATATGTACCGCGAGCCGGATGCGCACCCGCCTTTCGATCGCTCCGCGACAAACGGCTTTCGACTTATAAAGTTAGCCAGCCCGGAGCCACTGTCAGCGAGTCTGACTGTTCCCCTCTCGTTTCAAAAATCCGACTACCGCAGTTTCAGGCCCGTTCCTGATTCCGTTTTTCAGATGTACGAACGCATGTACGCTTACGACCGTTCGCCACTCGACGCCAAGATCGAGAGTGAAGACGACAGCTCACCCTATTGGCGCGAGCAGCGCATTACTTTCAATGCCGCGTATGGCAACGAGCGCGTTATCGCCCATCTCTTCTTGCCTAAAAGCGTTTCGGCTCCCTACCAGACCGTCGTCTACTTTCCCCACAGCGGCGCGCAATCGTTCCATACTCTCGAACCATCGCAATCTGCCTTAATAGACTTCCTCATGAAAAGCGGCCGCGCTTTGATGTTCCCCATTTACAAGGATACCTACGAGCGCCTCGGCAATCCTCCGGACGGCGGGACAGTGGCGGAGCGCGATGAGACTATTGAGCAGGCCGATGACCTGCGCCGTTCCGTGGATTACCTGGAAACTCGCAACGACATCGATCGAGAGCGGCTGGCCTACTTCTCCATCAGTTGGGGCAGCGAGATGGGACCCATCATGACCTCGCTCGAAAAACGCTTCAAAGTTGCCGTCTTTGCTGCAGGAGGCTGCGACCCCGATGCAGTGCTGCCGGAAGCTGACCCCATGAACTTTGCCCCACACGTCAAGATCCCCGTGCTGTTGATCAATGGCCGCTATGATTTTGTGTTTCCCCTGGACACCTGTCAGGAGCCGCTGTTCCGGTTGCTCGGCTCGCCTGCCCTAGACAAGAGCCATGTTCTCTACGATACCGGGCACGCCCCGCCACTCCTGCCAATGATGAAGGACACCCTCAACTGGCTGGACCATTACCTCGGCCCCGTCAGGTAACCGCACCGCTAGCGTGCAGTGTTATGTGTGCCGGCTGAGCACACCGATTTCACTTGATTGCATAACAATGTCGGCTCCTCTCGACATGAGCAGTCTTTGGTTGTTAGGCTCAGGAAGGAGCCGGAGTTCGGTTCGTACGCGGGACAGCTCGGTACCGGACATGGCGTGCAGTAAAGCGTCGTCCACTTGATAGGGCATCCCGCTCCCTCGTGAGAGGGAGTTCGAAGAACTAATCATGGTCGAAGTTTTGATCGAAGAGATGTTTGGGTCGGACTGAAACCGACCGCTAGATTACGAACGAACCGTACTTGTCAGGGCCGATCGGAAAGACACCGAAGGAAGCGGAAGAAAAAACTCTTTTAAGTGAATGGAGAAGTGTGCCCAAAAAGTGTTTGACAGGGCCGACATTGTTAGAGATGTACGGTAACCGCGTTAATAAAGGCGTATCCCATAGATGCGCTTGCGGCTGGCGGCGGTGAGGCAAAGCGTCCTTCGGTCAGCGCGCGCGGGGTGATTTGCCAGGAGAGGTCCCAGCGGTCCTTGCACCAACCGCACTGGCTTTCCGTTCCGCCTTTGCCGGGGATCGCGTTCCAGTAACGCTCCGTCTCTTCCTGATTCTCCGTCGCGATTTGGAAAGAAAAGGCCTCGGTGTGCCTGAACGCCGGGCCGCCGTTGGGGCAATGATGACGATGAAGAAGATCGACATCGCCGCCATCGTTCGCAGCCACCCTGGTTTTGGCGCCGATAACGAGACGTCCTTTTGCTCGACGCGAACAGGAAGCATAGGGAAACTGAAAAGTTGGGAGCGTGGACGTTCGTTGGTAGAGTGTCGAACTCTACTTTCCAGCCGGTAGCCTCGCGCCGTCCTTCACTACATGGAGCGGAGGGCCTTCATGGGATCGGCGGAAGCAGCTCGCAGTGCGGGAAAGGTGGAAGCGAGCAAAGCCATCAGCATCATGATGAGGACAGCTCCGAAGTACGCGAATGGGTCCGTCGCGCTCACGCCAAATAGTAAGGAGCCGACCAGTTGCGACACCGCTAGCGAGCCCAGCACACCAAGTCCGCATCCAAGCAACGCCAGCTTGCCCCCGGAAGCGAGCACCATCTGCGCGATACTCGCGCGTTGAGCGCCCAGTGTCATGCGGATAGCGATTTCCTGATTGCGTTGGGAAACGGAAAATGCAATCACGCCGTATATCCCCGTGATCGCTAGCAGAAGTGCGCCTCCGGCAAACGCAGTAATTAGATTCGTGTTGAAGTGTCGCGGCGCTTCAATGTGCGAGATCGCGTCGGTTAGCGGTCGGACGTCCTGCAAAGCTAACAGCGGATCGATCTCCGCGATCGTCGACCGCAGCGTCGGGATCATGTGCTCAGGATCGAGTGCCATCCGCATCGTAATGTAGCCGCTCGGCGGTCCACTGAGATTTCCGGGCGTTCCCGAGCCATACAGAGTGGCGGGCTGGTTCATCGGTGTGTACCACTGGTCCGTGGTGGGCACGTCGCGAGGCATCTTCGTATCAGCGACGACTCCGATGACAGTCGCCCAGGGAAGTCCCTTGCGAGGATTTCCGACATGCATCCTTTTGCCGATAGCGCTCTGGCCTGGCCAGCAATCCCTGGCCATGGATTGACTCACAACAACCACCAACGGCGCGTTGGCGTCGTCGTGTATGTCGAAGGCTCGTCCTTCAATCAGGGGAATGCCCATCGCATCGAAATAGTCTCCATAGACGCTCGTAAATGCTGCGAATTTCAGTTTCCACTGTTCTGCTGGTTGGCCCTCGATAGTGTATGCCGATTGCGGGAAGGAGTCGGATACGGCGACCGCGTTGCTGATGGCCACGGCAGTTACTCCGGGTTTGCTCGACAATTGATCGACCACGGCTCGATTAAAAGTGGCGACTGAAGCCGTCGTGGGATATTGCTGCAAAGGCAGTTGATATGCACCGACTAGAGCATGATCGGCGCGAAACCCGGGGTCGACCGCCAGCATCTTTTGCAAGCTGCGCAGGAACATTCCAGACACCGTGAGCAGCACAAGCGCGATGGCCACCTCCGAAACCACCAGGGCGGACCGTAGCCACGTATGGCTCGCACTGCCCGCTTGGGCCCCCTCTTTGAGGGTTGTGACCAAATTCGTTCGCAACGCTGCGAAGGCTGGCGCAAGGCTGCAAAAAATGCCTGTCGCGAGAGCCACGATCAGCGCGAAGCCCGCGACGATCGGATTCACCGACACGGAGTTGATGCGCGGCAGCGAGGCTGGCAACAAGTGCAGAGTTGTGCGGATGGCAACTGCTGCGCACGCCAGACCTAGCACACCACCCGCCATGCTCAACAGCATCCCTTGCACAGCCGATTCGCGGATGATTCTGCTGGGACTCGCTCCGATCGCAACGCGCACCGCATATTCACGCCGCTGACGGAGCGCCCTGACCAACAGCAGGCCGGAAACATTCACGCACGCCACCAACAGTGCGACAATTGCAGCCACAAACAGTGTCCGCAAAATCGGCCGCACATCTTCAACCACGACTTCGCGCAGCAGCCTCACGTCTCCTTGTATTTGGATCGCTGACATCGTGGCAGGAAAGTCGCTCATGATCTGGTGGGCTACGCGGTCTGCATCTTCAGCGGCTTGTTGGAGGGTGACCCCGTCCTTCAGGCGAGCGATCATGCGGTATCCCCAGAATCCGGAATTTTGTTCCGAGAGTTCGTCGGTAGTCAGACTTAAAGGCACCCAAACCTGCGCTCCAGCGATATCTCCGAAGTCCATAGGAAATTCAAAATCGCGCGGCATCACACCGATAACGGAATAGGGTTTTCGGTCGAGCACAATGTTGCTTTTCAGCACTTGGGGGTCGCGATGGAAACGGTTCATCCATAGCGCATAGCTGATGACGGCGACCGGCTGTCGCGCGTCCTCTTCCTCCGGGGTGAAAATACGGCCCAATAGGGGTTGAACGCCCAGAGTGGTTAACGTCGCGGAATTGAGCCGTCCGGCATCGACCTCTTCCGGTCGCTCCCCACCGGAGAGCTCAAACGATTCCGTTATGTAGCCGCCGAGAGTAGAAAACGCCTGTGTCGCGCTTCTATATGTTGCAATTTCACGCGCCCTGACGGACATACCGGGGCGGCCTCCCAGATGATCTCCTAACAACACCAGCCGTTCAGGATTTTTGAAGGGAAGCGGGCGAAGCAGCACGCCTTCCACCAGGGAGAAGATCGCCGTCGTTGCGCCAATGCCAAGCGCCAGGGTGAAGATGACGGCAAGTGTAAATCCAGGTGCTTTGCTCAACTGGCGAAGCGCCAGACGAAGATCCTGTGCGAGGCCGTTCATGTGTCCTCCTGATCCTTGCTGTTCGTGAGGAGATTGCCGTCACGATTAGAAATCATTGCAGGCTTTTCTTCAATCAAATGAGGGATCGGGTGCCGACCGTTTGTGTGACATCCCCAACTTCCCAAATACTGCTACCTGTTCGACCACCCGAGTATAAATACCGGTGATACCGTCCAGCACATTTGCAGGATAAATATCGAGCCTACTTAGAATCCGCACTTACGAGAAATGGCGGGGGAGGGGTACCAGCTCTTAACCAAGGCAGCCCGAGTCTTAGGCAGCCCGACGCCGCCAGAAATAATAAGCGGGCAGGCCAAGAAGAAACAGGACGATGGCGACCGCGAGATTGCGAAACTGAACCGGGTCGCGGAAGGCCAGATATATGGCGTTTCCGACGATGGCGGCGGCCGCCAGGACGAAGATAAACGGTGTGAACGGGTAGCCGGGGACGCGATAGGGAATCGGCTTGCCTTGCGAGGCGCGGCGTAGCGGGAAGATCGCGGCGGCGGCCAGGCCGTAGAAAATCCAGCCGATGAAGATCACTCCGCCGATGAGCTCGGCGAATTTTCCAGCGCAAGCCAATACCGCGGACCATACACCCAGCGCGATGATTGCCGCGGCCGGAGTGCGGAAACGTGGGTGGACTTCGGCGAGACTCTTAAAGAAGAGGTTGTCGTTGGCCATGGCGTAAAAGACGCGCGGCGCGGTGAGGATGACCGAGTTGGTGGAGCTAAAGGTCGAGATCAGGATGGTGAGCGCGATGATTTTGCCGGCCCACGGTCCCAGAACTGCAGCGGCCGCCGTGGCGGCGATGGCGTCGCTGGCGGTGGCGGCAACGGGACCGAGCGCGACAAGATACGCGACGTTCGCGATCAGATAGAGTCCTACGAGGATGAGCGAGCCGAGAAGAAAAGCGCGCGGGAACGACTTTTGCGGGTCGAGAACTTCTCCGGCGCTGTAG
This sequence comes from uncultured Acidobacteriota bacterium, assembly GCA_963834025.1. Classification (GTDB taxonomy): domain Bacteria; phylum Acidobacteriota; class Terriglobia; order Acidiferrales; family UBA7541; genus Acidiferrum. The sequence goes on from CAWIAI010000003.1 coordinate 91,907, forward strand.
GTGCCGAATTGCCAGCCTTCATAGGCCCACAGCACCGCGATCATCGCGAGGCCAAAACTCGAAAGCAGCGCAGAGCCTCCTTGCGTGGTGCCCATGGCTGACGCGAGTTCACCGCCATGATGACCGAGAGAGAGCAGGAAACCGCTCAGCACAACGATCAGTAGGGTTTTGACGAGCGTGGTCCAGTTCTGGAGGTCGGAGCTTTTGCGCGTACCCCAAACGTTGACGGCGGTGACGACGGCGATCATCAGGACGGAAACGAGGGTCGCGCCCGTGGCGGAGAGCGGAATGATTTCGGCTAGATAGCGGGTAAAGGCGCGCGCGAGAGCGGCAATTGTGCCGCTGGCGATCACGAGGAACAGCGACCAGCCGTAGAGAAACGCGGCCATCCGGCCGAAACCGTCGCGAATGAAGCAGTATAGACCGCCAGCCTCCGGGTTCGTGGCGGACAGTTCCGCGTACGCTAGCGCGCCAAGGAGCGAAAGGACTCCTCCAACGACCCACACCAGAAGCGAGAAGCCGGCCGAACCATTGAGTTGGCGGAGAATCAGGCCTGGAGTGAGAAAAATTCCGGAGCCAATGACCGAGCCGATGAATAGCAAGAGCAGATCGCTCTGGCGCAGCGTGCGGACGAGGGCTGTCATTGATCACGGTCGATTGTAGCGGGTGTTTCGGACGGGGCAAGCGGAGACTTCGTCGAGCTAGGTAGTCGAGCCGGGGTAATCGAGCCGGGGTAATCGAGCCGGGGTCATCGGGCCACGCAATCACTCGATGAACGGGGCTGGCATGAAGCAGAGTATGAAAATGAGCAGCGTAAATGCGGCGGCGAAGCGGCGGCGGCCGTCGAGCGGAACGGGATTGTAAATGGGGAGGAAGCGGAAGAAGCGAATGATCAGAAGCAGCGCGCCCCAAACATACCAGCCGGCCCAGAAATGGAGCAGCGCGAGGCCCACCAGCAGCAAGGGAAGCATGATCGAGGAGTAGCGATGAGCGCGGGCGCTCAGCGAGCGAAGGATGTGGCCGCCGTCGAGCTGCGCGGCGGGAAGAAGATTGAGTGAAGTGGCGAACAGCCCGACCCACGCGGCGCGCCCAACGGGATGGAGCAGCAGGCTGCTTGCGGGCACCCCAGGATGAAGCAGTGCCGCGAGAAGGCGCAAAATTAGCGGCGTGCCGAGCACAACACTCGCATGAGCTGGATCGCCGAGGCCGGGAACAAACTTGGCGTGCAGTATGCCAAAAATCAACGCGGGCACAGCCACGATGAAGCCGACTAAAGGCCCCGATGCGCCGACGTCGAACAGAGCGCGAGTGGTGCGAATGGGCGAGCGGATCAGAATGAAAGCGCCGAGCGTGCCAATCAAAGTGGGAAAGGGAATGAAGTAGGGATAGCTGGAATGAATGTGATGGTGGCGGCACGCGAAATAGTGACCGAGCTCATGCGTGAGCAGTATAGCGAGCAGCGTAAGGGCGAAAGGCAGGCCACTAACCAGCGCGACCGGTTGGCGATAGAGCAACGTAAGCGCGCGGATGAATTCGTCCCAGGAGACCGCTTGATTTTGTGCGTAGGCCGCCGCGAAGTGCGTGCCCGCGACGAGACAGGTACAGAGCGTGAGGAAAAACAGCGCGCACGCCACAATGAGCGTTTTCACCGGGGGATGCCGCGGTACGAGAGAATAATAAGATGGCGGAATTGGGGCGGCGCGCCAATCGACGGGATCTGGTGGGAGAACGGCGCTGCTATCTGGAAGTGAGTTGGTCACAAGGTCCGGAGAATCGAGACAAATGCGAGAAATTGTCTCGATTAAGTACAGCACAACCCCATGGTTTGTGCAAAAGCGAAGTCGTCTAGCCTTCAGGCTGCGTTGCGCAGGAAGGTGAGCGCTGTTTGCGCGAACTGCGCGGCGGCATCCATGAAAACGGGTCCGTGGCCGCCGTTGGGAACGACCCACAGCGCGGATTTCGGAATAGCGCGGTACATCTCGACTCCCATTTCGATCGGATAGAGGAAATCGCGATCGCCATAGACAATGAGTGTCGGCGCTGTAATGCGCGACAACGAAGGCGGTGTGAAATTCATGTCGTCGTAACTAACGCTCATGCCCCCCTGCCATTCCCACAGCGCCACGATCTGGTCGTCGCCCAGCGTGTGACGCTTGCGCATCGTTTCCCACTCGCTCGGCGGCTGATTTTCCACTGGGATCTGGCGCATGATCGCGCGAGCCTGTTCGGGAAAGTACATGGTCGAGCTGACCGTCACCATGGCGACAATGCGCTCGGGCTGCATGGTCGCCATGTGCAGAAGAATGTTGCCGCCCATGCTGATGCCGATGGCGCGGCAGCGTTGGATCCCGAGATGGTCGAGCAGGCTTAACATGTCCAGCGCGCACTGCCGGTGCGTGATGATCCTCTGCGGGTTGGTCGACCGGCCATGACCGCGGGCGTCCGGCGCAATGAGCTTGTATTCGCGCAGGAATTGATCGCGGCCCGCGTAGGTCCAGTTCTCGTGTGTGCCTCCGCCGCCATGCAGGAGCAATAGCGGCTCGCCCGCGCCTTCGACTTCGTAGAAAAGGTCGATTCCGTTCACGTGCACAGTCGACCCGTTGGCTTCGTTCGCCATGTGAACGCCCTCCGGGGAGCGGTAAGCGAGAATGGAACGGTAACCAGGAAGGTGATGGATAACGTGTTCGACGAACGCGTTCGATGAAAAGGTTAGTTCAGATCCGAGACGATCGGCGGCTACTTCAACGCAAGCGGAAAAGCTATTCCGCGGCTTTTGGAGGGGCTTCCAAGCCTTGGAGTTCCTTGCCGGGCTTGAAGCGTACGGCTTTCCCTGGCGGGATGTTCACTTCTTCACCGGTTCGCGGGTTGCGCCCGATACCCGTCTTGCGAGGCTTGACGCTGAACACGCCGAAACGGCGCAATTCAATGCGCTGCCCGCGGCCAAGGGCACTCTTCAACGATTCAAAGACAGTCTCGACCGCCTGCTCGGCCTTGGTGCGGCTGATGTTCGGCGAAGTGGCGTTCACGACCGCATTCACGATGTCTAACTTGATCACACAAGCCTCCAGCTTTATCCGTTGGCAGATGCTAGAGGGTAGGCGGCAGGTTGTCAAGACGTGGCGGGTAATCTACACTTGGCCTTCTTTTTCGCTGCACAGCGTTGAAATTTCCGATCGAGACCTATCGAGGAGGCGTGGATGTCCGTTAAGCCCGACAAGTGGATCCGGCGTATGTCGCTGGAACATAAGATGATCGAACCGTTCACGGACCGCCAGGTGCGCGAAGGGGTGATCAGCTACGGAGTCTCGTCGTACGGCTACGACATCCGAGTGGCGGACGAGTTTCAGATCTTCACGAACGTGAATTCGACGATCGTGGACCCCAAGCATTTCGATCCGCGCTCGCTGGTGTCGTACAAGGGCGACGCGTGCCTGATCCCGCCGAACTCCTTTGCGCTGGCGCGGTCGGTGGAATATTTCCGGATTCCGCGCAACGTGCTGACGATATGCCTGGGCAAGTCCACCTACGCGCGGTGCGGGATCATTGTGAACGTGACGCCGTTCGAACCGGAGTGGGAAGGCTTTGTCACGCTGGAAATCAGCAATACTACGCCGCTACCCGCAAAGATTTACGCGAACGAAGGCCTATGCCAAGTGCTTTTCTTCGAGTCCGATGAAGAATGCGAGGTCAGCTACAAAGACAAAAAGGGAAAGTATCAAGCTCAAGGTGGCATCGTATTGCCGAGACTATAGGCACTCTTAACGGTTGCCGAAACACGAGCCTACAGTTGCCCCAAAAGCCTTGCCTTTCCGTGCGGCTATCTCAGCTCCCGTCGTGTTGTTTAGTATTCGCGGCTGAGTGGCGCATGTTTGTACCCCGGGCGGAGCAAGCTCCGCCCCTACAAGGGCTACAAAGCGCCCACAAAGGCTATGAAACGAGCGCAGAGGCTGTGAAATGCGCGCAAGGGCTAATGAAACGCCACAAAGGCTATGAAACGCCCGCAAGGGCTAAGAAACGATGGATGCGGTGGTGGCGCTGATTTGGGTGAGCGTGGCATTGTGAACCGGATACCCGAGTTCGCGCCACGCATCCAGCCCACCCTGCAGCGGCCGGATCTTACGCACCCCTCGATTTCGTAACAGGAGCGCCGCACGGGCGCTCGTAGCTTCGTTTGGTCAAGTGCAATAGAGGATGACTTCGCGGTCGTGGGGCAACCGGTCGTTCTCCTCCAGTTCCTTGGCGTCCATTCGAAAAGCACCCGGGATGGTTTCGGGGTCCGCTTCGAAATCCAGTTCGTGTCGCAGATCCACGATAATCAGATCTTCGCGAGCGTCGATTTTCGATTTCAGTTCTTCCGGCGTGATCCGGCCGATGCGCAATTGGCGCATGAAGCGTTGCCGGGCAATAAATTTATAGGCGATGTAAGAAATGAGCGCGGCGATCAGCAGCACCAGCAGCCATCCGCCCAGGCTCATCGCATGTTCGGCAATGAGCTCAATCTCTCCGGTAAAGGCGAAGCCAATCCCCAGGAAAGTGCCGGCCCAAAGTAAGGAACCGCACCCGTCGAAAAGCAGAAACCGGCGCGTTCGCATATGGAAAATTCCGGCCAGTGGTGGCGCGACGGTGCTCAGACCAGGAAGAAATTTTGCCACCAGCAGCGAGCGTGCCCCTTGCCTCGAGAAAACCCCTTCGGTGCGACGCACGCAGGAATCCGGTTCCATCGAAATCTTGCACAAGAGCTGAAGTACTTTGATTCCTTTGATGCGCCCCAACGCATACCAGATGGAGTCCGCGGCCACCGCGGCAAGAACACACAGGAAGAGCGAGAAAAAGAAGTTCATGCGGTGCGTGCCCGCCAGTGCACCGGCCGCCAGCAACAGCGGCAGCGAAGGGACCGGTAAGCCGATCTGCTCCGCAAATACCCAGCCCAGCAGAACTACGTATCCGTGGCGTAGAAGAAATTCCAGGGTGCTGTGCATGGCGTCGGGCTGGGATTCCTCACTCGCTTGTTACTTTGGATCGTTACTTCGAGACGAAAGAAGCAGTATGCCCCCAGCCGCCCGTCATGACAAATTCGGAGAGCGATTTCCGTGTGCGAGGAGCCAACTCGCGCTCGCGTAGCTTGTCAGGCAGCGAAGCAGGGTCGCCGGGATAACCGATGGCCATGGCGGCGACCGCGTCCCAGTCGTCCGGGATGTGAAAGACTTGCCGAGCCTTGTTCGGATCGAGGCCAGCCATCTGATGAACGTAGAGTCCCCGAGCGACCGCTTCCGTTGTTAGCTGCGCTGAGGCGCTGCCCACATCATGAAACGCCCAGCGATTGGGCGCGCCGTCTTTTGGATTTTTGACCTGCGCAACGGACAGAGCCAGAACCGGAGCATTCTTAGCCCAGCCCTGGTTGAATTCCACCAGCGTGCTCAGGACTTTGTCGAAGTTCTCCTGGTCGTCCTTTGTGCCTACAATGTAGGCCCAGGGCTGGAGATTTGAGCTGGATGGCGCCCATCGCGCAGCTTCGAACAGGCTGTGCAAGACCTTCGGTGCAACCGCCTTGTCGCTAAACGCACGCGGACTCCATCGTTCTCGAACAAGTTCGTGGAGCGGTACTTCCGTGGGAGCAGGACGTTTCATGGTTTTTGGACCTTTCACTTCGGATTCCGGGCTTGAGGTTTTGCCGCAAGTCGCACAGGCACTCCTGCCTGTGCCAATGTCACTTCGCCGAGCTGGAAACAAATCACTGTAGCTAGACATCAAACGTCAACAAAAACCAAGATCGCATTCACCCCGACGCCTGGATAAAACTCCCGAAGCACATTTCCTATTGAACCAGCTTTGATGAACAGAGCCCGGCGAGCGGTGCATGAATAAGACTCGCCGGGCCGACTGCCTCAAAACGACGATTTTGCGGCAGCGAGGTCAGTTGCCGGACTTCGCGGCGTTTTTCTGAATCATTTCCGCGTCTATGTTGATCGAAACGTCGTCGCCGACAACCACGCCGCCGTTATCCATGGTGGCGTTCCACTTCACGCCAAATTCCTGGCGGTTGACCTTGGTGGTGGCATTGACCGCGACGCGCTGGTTGCCCCAAGGATCTTTCACCGGCGCCGTAGGGCCATCGACGTCAAGAACGACTTCTTTGGTCACGCCGTGGATCGTCAGATCACCAGTAACCTTCAACTTGCCGGGGCTGACCTGTTCCACTTTCTTCGACTTAAATGTCATCGTTGGATAGTGTTCCACGTCAAAAAAGTGATCGCTCTTCAGGTCCTTATCGCGGTTGGGTTCGCGCGTGTCAACGGTGGTGGTATCGATCGTGACATCGACCGTCGATTTGCTGACGTCCTTATCATCAAAAGTGACCGTGCCGGTTACTTTGCTGAAACCTCCGCGCACGGTGGAAATTGCCAGGTGCTTCACGGAGAATTGCGCGGCGCTATGTTGCGGATCAATCTGCCAGGTGGAAGTTGCCGCCGAAGCCGGTAGTGACAGGATGGCGGCGAGGCCTGCGGTGAGTGCGATGCAAGCTAGAGAATGGCCCATGGTTTCGATCTCCTTTTGATTTAGTGTTCCGATTTGACTCTGAGTTTGACGTCTGATTCGATGAAACGCTTACTTGTCTCCAGCGACGAGAACTTGATCCAATAAATCGGAAAGAGCTTTCAGACGTGCCGCCGGCATATGCCGGAATTGACGCTTGTGAAGCTCGCGAACCGGTTGATCCAGGCCTTTGAGCAGCTCGAGCCCCTCAGGGGTGATTCGCGTTTTCACCACGCGCCGGTCGTCCTTTTGTCTCTGCCGCGTGATCAGCGAGCGCTTTTCCATGCGGTCGAGTAGCCGGGTCATGTCCGGATCGTGAGAGATCATGCGGTCAGCAATGGTGCTGCAGGGCAGACCTTCGGGCTCCGCGCCGCGCAGGATCCGCAGCACGTTGTATTGTGCGCCGGTCAGCCCGTTGGATTTCAGCAACTGTTCGGTCTCCTGGCCCAGGGCGTCGGCAATTTTTTGGAGGGAAACGAAGACGTGGGCCTCCAATGGGGCGGGCGATCGCGGGGGTGTGGCGCGTGAACTCATGCCGCCACAATAGTCGTTGTAACGATAATTGTCAAGAGGGAAAAGCGCCGTGGCCAGCCATTCCTGCCTCTTCTGTTCCCAGCCACCTTATGACTTCCGCAACGGCCGCAAGTGAATCTCGCTCAAGAAGCTCTGCGGACCCTGGGTCACGACCATGGCTACCGCGTGCGCCACGTCGTCCGCCGTAAGCGACTTGGACGGATCCTTCGGGCCCCGTCCGGAAAACTCCGTAGCGACGCTGCCCGGACAAATCACGCTCACGCGGATCCCGTGTTCGCGCAAATCCTCCGCCATGCAAGCGGATAACCCTTGCACGCCCCACTTCGACGCGCAATATAGCCCTCCTCCCGCAAACGCATTGCGCCCGGCCAGCGAGCTGATATTGATGATGTCTCCGCGCCCGGCGCGAATCATGGAGGGCGCGACCGCACGCGAGACCAGGAAGACACTCTTCAAATTCGTGTTCAAAACGCGATCCCAATCCTCCTCGGATTGTTCGTGTGCCGGTCCGAACCCGCCGACGCCCGCATTGTTCACCAGAATGGAGATCGGCCCGAGTGCGGATTCCGTCTTCACGACCAGCGACGCCACGTCGGCCGAGCGTGTGACGTCGGCAACTTGAGAAAATACGCGCGCCGTCCCTACCGTCAACTCGGCTTCAACGGACTGGAGCGCCTTAAGGTCGCGCCCGCAGATAGCCACGGACGCTCCCATCGACACGAGCCGCAGCGCGATGGCCCGGCCGATCCCCCGGCTGCCACCGGTGACTAGCGCTACCGCGCTGGAAAGGGGCGTAACGTTGAGCGTATGGAGATTCGTTTCGGTTAACGGTGGCATCGGAATTCTTCCTCGTGAAAGTCGCTATTTTATGCGACACTCATCCTAACAACATTCGGAGCGAGAGACATTTTCGCGTTGATGGATGCTTCGGGTGTGGTTGCGTGGGCGCACTAAGCTGACAGGTGCATGGACAAATACCCGTAGATACATAGTTCCCTGTAGGGTACTGCCTTGCAGATGTCACCCTGCTTTCCCTATAATCCCGAAGTTTTATAACATGAACGCAATTCCCGGCTGAGGCATTCCGGGTGCAGTAGGAATCCATGACAAGGGCTTGGAGTTTGAGCGAGGGAGAATCGGAATGAACGGATCACGGAGACTGGCGAGCCTCGCGATGGTTGCGGCGCTTTGCCTGATGGTCGGGAGCGTAGTCAGCGTGAAGGCCCAGGCACCTGCGGGACAGGACGCCGGCGCGAAGCCCCAGTACACCATGGCGGAGTACAACGCTTACACCGCCGCGCAAGCCACAAAAGATCCAACGCAGCAGATCAAGCAACTCGACGATTTTGTCGCCAAGTATCCGAACTCGGCGCTACTGATTTACGTTTATCCGCTCTATTACAACGCTTATAGCCAGCTGAAGAATTTTCCGAAGGTGATCGAGTACGCCGACAAGCTCCTGGCGCTGGGCGACAAGATCGAGCCGCCGGTCAAGTACCAGGCCTATTACGCGCGGGCTTTTGCCTACAGCAACATTACTCCCCCTCCGGCCGATCCAGACATGGCCAAGAAGGCGCGGCAGGGAGCGGCTGACGGACTGGCCACGCTGAATGGTCTCAAGAAGCCTGACGCCATGAGCCAGGACGACTTCGACAAGCAGAAGAAAGCGCCGGCGATTTTGTTTAACTACACTGCGGCCAACGGGTCGATGACTCTGAAGGATTATCCCGCGGCGATCGAGTCTTACAAGGCGGTTCTTGCACTTACGCCCGATGATCCGATCACCGCCTACCGCATCGGCCAGGCCTACATGGCAATGACCCCGCCGCAGCAGATGGATGCCTTCTGGTATTTCGCCAAGGCCACGAAGAACCCGAATGCGGCGCAAGCCAACCAGGTGAAAACGTACTTACGCAAACTGATCGTGAATTATCAGCAGGCGGCTTGCGATAACTTGACCGACGCCGAACTCAATGAGCTGTTGCAGCTGGCGGGGAGCTCCGCGGATCGTCCCTCGACGTACACACTACCCAGTTCCGCGGACCTCGACGCGGCTCGCAAGGACATGACTATCGCTTCGGTGATCACCGACTTGAAGGCCGGGGGCGACAAGGCCAAGGTAACCTGGCTGGCTTCCTGCGGCTTGGAATTTCCGGACGTGCCGGGCAAGTTGATCGAAATCACTCCGGGGGGCGATGGCGCAGAGTTGAAGGTGGCGTTCGTGACCAGCGATGCGGAGTTTGATGCCAAGACGACGCCGGACATGGATGTGAAGGTGGTCGGTCAGCCGGATGCCGCGAAGCTGGAGAAGGACAATCCCGTTCGCTTCACCGCGACGCTGACCACTTACGACCCGGACCCAGCGTTCATGCTGCACTGGGACAAGGCCAAGGTAAACGCCGAGGACATCCCGAAGGAAAAGGAAAAGGGCAAGAAGAAGCGGCCGGTTACGAAGAAGCAGCAGTAACGTCGGCTGAATCGGACGGAATCAGGAACGGCGCCGCGACTTTGTCGGGGCGCCGTTTTCGTTTATTGGAGGACTACCGGAAAGCAGAGGCGATTGCGCTCAGCGGGACGCCTGGCGCCGATGGTCAAGCTTATATTCGACGAGTTTGCGACTGAGCGTGTTGCGGTGGATCCCGAGCACGTCCGCGGCGCGCGAGCGGTTGCCTTCAACGCGGTCCAAAACGCGTTTGATGAAGCGCTTCTCGAACTCTCCAACCGCCTCGTCAAAGAGGATGCCATGTTCCACCATCTGACTCACAAGCCCTTCCAGTTGATCCTTCAATTTGGCACGCTCCAGAAATTCAAACGCTACGGGTTTCCCGGGCCTACTTTCCAATCTAATTTGTCTAGTCTAATTCGTGCCCTACCAGGATGCGGTAGGCTTCGCGGTATTTAGCGCGGGTCGCGGCGACGACATCGGGAGGGAGGTCTGGGCCCGGCGGAGCCTTCGGCCACTGAATGCGTTCAAGATAGTCACGTACAAACTGTTTGTCGAATGAAGGCTGGGGTCCGCCTGGTTTGTATTGCGCGGCGGGCCAGAAGCGGGAAGAGTCCGGGGTGAGCGCTTCGTCGATCCAGATGAGTTCGTCACCACCGGCGGAATTCTTCAGCAGGCCAAACTCAAATTTTGTGTCCGCCAGCAAAATGCCGCGCGGCTCGGCGTATTTTGCCGCACGCTGATAAATGTCGACGCTGACGCTGCGGACTCGTTCGGCGAGTTCGCGCCCGATCAGTGCCGCGGCTTGCTCGAAGGAGATATTTTCGTCGTGACCGGTCGTGGCTTTCGTCGCGGGGGTGAAGATCGGCTCGGGCAGGCGGTCCGACTCCCGCAAGCCTGGCGGCAGCGCGATGCCGCAAATTTTTCCCGTGGCGCGATAGTCTTTCCATCCGGAGCCCGAGACGTAGCCGCGCACGACGCATTCGATCGGCAGCGGCCGTGTCTTGCGCACAACCATGGAGCGGCCCGCGAGATCCTCGCGATAGTCGTCAAACTCGGCGGGAAATTCGGTGGCGCTCAGGACGTGATTCGGAATCACGTCGCGCAGCAGGTTGAACCAGAAAAGAGAAAGCTGCGTGAGCACGCGTCCCTTGTCGGGAATGCCGGTGGGCAGCACCACATCGAATGCCGACAAGCGGTCCGACGCGACGATCAGCAACTTATCGCCGAGATCGTAGATGTCGCGCACCTTGCCCCGGGCGGCAGGTGGAATGCCGGCAAAATTTGTTTCCCGCACAACGCGCATGACTGCACCAGAAGGCAAAGCAAGTTTCCCCTGAAGAGAGTGAAATGATTCTAGCGCAGCGCGACGCGATGTCAAACGTACTCGCGGTGGATTTCTCTGCAAAACTGACGCGAGGTAGAAAATTTTTCTTGTACTGAGTTTATTTTACAAGCATCCGGGCACAACGATTTAGGAATTTGTTCCCAGCGGGCTCCATCGTTTGTGTGGCGGTAGAACTCTAGGCGGCAGATGCCGCCGCGGCTCGCTGTTTCTTCTGTGGGGCTTCGTCGCCCTCCCAGCGGACGCTGACGAGTTTGGATACGCCGGGTTCCTGCATGGTGACGCCATAGAGGACGCTGCCGGTTTCCATGGTCTTGCGGTTGTGGGTGACGATGATGAATTGGGTCTGGCTGCTCATTTCGCCGACCAGGCGCGTGAAGCGGCCGACGTTGGCTTCGTCGAGCGGGGCATCGACTTCGTCCAGGATGCAGAACGGGCTTGGCTGGTACTTGAAGATGGCGATGAGCAGAGCCAGCGCAGTCATGGCCTTCTCGCCGCCCGATAGCAGCAAAATATTTTGCAGGCGTTTGCCCGGCGGTGATGCGACCACATCGATGCCGGCGTCGCCCGAGCTGTCCACCTCGGTCAGGCGCATCTCCGCGGTGCCGCCACCGAAAATGGTGTGGAAGGCGTCGGAGAAGTTGTGGTTGATGGCGTTGAAGGCCAACTCGAATTTTTCGCGGGATACCTGGTCTAGCTCGGTGATGGCTTGCTGAGTGTCCGCGATCGATTGCAGCAGGTCGTCGCGCTCGCGCGTCAAAAACGCGAAGCGCTGCTCACACTCGTTGAACTCTTCGAGCGCCATCATGTTCACTGCGCCCATCGCTTCCACACGAGCTTTCATCTCGCGATAGTTGGTTTCGGCGATGGCTAACTCTTCGCCGGTGATGAATGCCGTTTCCGTCGCGATCAGGTCTTCCGGCTGCGCATTCACTTCGGACACGCACGTTTCGCGCAGGTGCTGGCGGTCGGAATCGTTGCGGGCGCGATCGACTTCGGCGTGGCTGCGCTGATCGCGAAGTTCCTGCAATGACTGGCGCCCGAGGCGCAACTGATCTTCCATCTGTGTGACGCGCGTGCGGCCTGTTTCCCACTCCGCCTCGAGCTCACGTTGGCTTGCTTCGAGGCGTGTTTTTTCCGAGCGCAATCCTTCGAGTTGCTGCGCAAGCTGTTCACTCTGCGCGGCAAGCGCGGCAGTCTCTTCGCTGATCGAAGTTTCCTGCTGGCGCAGCAGGGTTTCGCGGCGTTCCATCTCCGCGCGCTCCTGTAGCAAACGCGACGCCACCGCTTCTGCCGCGGACAATCGCTCGTTCAAGGCAGCAAGTTCCGCTCGCGCCACCGCAAGTTCGTTTTGCTCCATCTGGATTGAGCCGCGAAGCTGAACCAGTTCCTCGGCCAACCGTGCGCTCTCGCCTCTGCTTCCGCGCGGGTGGTGGTCGCTGCGGCGAGTTGATGCTTGGCCCGCTCGGCGCGAGACCTGGCGTTGTCCACATCTTGCCGGATATGGTTCAACTCGCTCTGGCAGACGGTTAGCTCCAAGCCCAGCCGCGCGAGGTCGGCCTGCGTCTGTTGATGACGATGCTTTGCGGAGAGGACGTCACGCTCGGCGGCGTGCTGCTGCGCCGAAACTTCTTCGAGCGATTGCTCGGCCGCGCGAAGTTCGCCGCCGATGGTTTCGAGTATGATTCGCGTGGTCTCCGCTCTTACTTCCAGCGCCGTCACGTCGGCATCGAGAGCGCGCAGCTCGCGCTTCATAACCAGGGGTCCCGCCTCGTCGGCGCGACCGCCGGTGACCATGCGCCCCTGATAGCACGTGCCGTCGGGCGTGAGGAAAGCGAACTGTGGATTGTCACGCGCGAGCTTTTCGGCGGCGTTCGCACTGTCGGTCAAATAAGCGGAGCGCAGCCGCGGCAAAAACTGCTTGGCCGCGGCGCCCAGGGGATCGCGAAACTCCACCAGCTTGTCGAGTCGCGACACTACGCCTTCATCCGCGCGGAAGTGCATGATCGGTTCGTACACGTCGAGGCGCAGATTTCGCAGCGAATCGACGAAAAAGGTGGCCCGGCCGCCGACTTCGTCGCGCAACAGCGACACGCCCGCGCGCGCGTGATCGAAAGTCTCCACGACAACGTACTCCAGTTCGTCGCGCAGATACTGCTCGATGGCCGCTTCGTGGTGTTCTTCGACTTCGGCGTAATCGGCCAGCACGCCGACGGCGTGGAAATCGTGCCCGCCACCCCGCTCGTTGGCCGCGAAAAGTTTTTGCACCGCGTCGGCGGTGTACGAGCGGTCGTTCAGAACTTGCGTCAGCGTGGAGTGCCGCGCTCGCGTAGCCGAAAGGGAATCACGCAGCGTCTCCGCATCCTTGGCGGCCGCTTCGCGTTGTTCACGCAGGCTCGCGATGTGTGTTTGCAGCGACGCCGCCTGCTGTTGCAGCGCGCTATGCTGCGCGTTGGCTGCTTCCCAGTCAAAGGCCGCACGTTCGGCGTTGTCGCGAATCTGAATCGAAGACTCGAGCAGCGTTGCTTCGCTGGTCTCCAACTTTTGCAGCGCTGCCGCCTGGTGCACCAGCGCTTCTTCCGCTTGCTTCTGCTCGCCGTGCAAGCGCAGCAAGCTTTGCCCCGCTTCGGACGCGCATTGGCGTAGCGCTTCGATACGCACTTCGGATTCGTGAATTTGCGTGGCGCGGGTTTCGGCCCGCACAGCCAAGCCGTTCACTTGCCCGGTGAGGGTGGTCGATTCGGCGCGCTGCGAAACCACGGTCTCTCGTTGGGCAGAAGTGCGCGATTCCCACTCCGCTGCCTGCGCGGCGGCTTGCGTGATTTCCGCGGCGATCTGTCCGCCACGCCCGGCGAGTTCTTCGGCGCGCTGGCGGTTGAAGGTGATGCGGTTCTCGCTGCGATCCACTTCCAGGGCCGTCAAGTTCAGGTGATTCTGGTTCTGCCGGATGCCCGCGTCGAGTTCATAGATACGCTGGTTGAGGAGATCCTGCTCGCTTTCCTGGGTTTGGATATTTTGAGCGTGATGCGCTTCCGCCGCGGACAGTTCTTCCAGCCGCTTGGCAACGCGCTCGGCCTCGGCGTCCAGCTCGCGGGCCTTCCCGGCGAGCATCTGCCGCACAATGGCGCGCATTTGATCGCGAATTTCGGAGTAGCGGCGCGCCTTGGCTGCCTGGCGCTTCAGCGAACCAAGTTGTTTTTCGACTTCCACGACGATGTCGTTGACGCGCGACAAATTCACTTTGGAAGACTCGAGTTTGGCCTCCGCCAGGCGCTTCTTGGTTTTGAACTTGGTCACGCCGGCAGCTTCTTCAATGATCGCGCGGCGCTCCAGCGGCTTGGTGGAAAGGATCAGGCCGATACGGCCCTGTTCGATGATGGCGTAAGAGTCCGGGCCAAGCCCGACGCCCATGAACATTTCCTGGATGTCGCGCAGTCGAGCCACGCGGCCGTTGATCAGATATTCGCTCTGGCCGGACCGATAGAGCCGCCGGCTCACGACGACTTCGCCGGGTTTCGAGGCCAGCGTCAGTTTGTCGGCGGACTTCTTCCGTCGTCTGCCCTTCAGGAAGTCAGACTCCGGCACCATTTCCGCCGGAACTTCGGGGATGTCTTCGCTGCCCGCAGCCTCCGAAGCGTTCGCAACCGGTGCGGCATCGAGCGGCAGGATTTCAGTCGTTATCTGCGTTTCAGGGGTTAGCGCAGGGTTTGATCCGTCGGTCGACTCAATCAAGGAAGGAGTGGCGCCATCAGTTGAGGATGCCGGCGCCACAGCGCCTTCCAAGACGAACCGCGCCGCCTCTGCCAATTCTGGATCTTCCATCGTAATCGTTACTTCGGCGAGGCCCATCGGCGGGCGCTTGATCGTGCCGTTAAAGATGCAGTCTGCCATGCGCTCGGCGCGCAGAGATTTGTGACTCTGCTCGCCCAGCACCCAGGAGATGGCGTCTACCACGTTGGACTTGCCGCAGCCGTTCGGGCCGACGATGCATGTCGTGCCAGTGCCGCTAAAGGTCACCACCGTGCGTTCGCAGAAGGACTTGAAACCTATAATTTCGACTTTTCGAAGCTTCAGCAAGTTATCCCCTTTTGATAGTCCTAGTTGCGGCGTTACCCCCGGCGTCTCCGGGTTCTGGCACGAGCAAGCCTGCACCAAAACTATCGGCACGGGCCTGCAGCACAACACGCGAAACTAGACCACGACGAGTTTTTCGAAGGGAAGGGACTTGAGCCAACCGCAGGGCGGTCGCGTTTCGTGTCGGCCGCTGCGTGGTCGCGCTTGTCGAAGACCGTTGTCTGGTCGCCGTTAGCGAATACAAATCGACCGGTACACGGTCGCCCGTCAAAACGTATGGCAGGTTCTCGATCAGAGGCCCAGCCGCCTGGCGCGCAGAATGGCGGTACGGGAAATTACGGTAACACGATGGGCGAAAGCTGTAAAGACTTACGCTAAGGGTTGTGGCTGGTTTTTACACAGCCACAAGTGCTCCTCTCCAGGAAGGTGGCGCAGCAGGAACAAAGTGTTTAGTTCGCGGCAGTCGAGGCGGCCGGCAATGTGGCGGGCGCCTCACCGTGCAAGTGGCTGTCGTACCACGCGAGGATGCGATTGAGTCGGTCGAGCAGATGCTTTTCCTCGTGGAAACCGTGAGGCTCGCGTGGATAGACGACCATCTCGGCCTCGACGCCGTACCGCTTTAGCCCGCGGTACAGCTCCTGGCTCTGCCCTAGCGGATCGATGGTGTCTGCGTCGCCTTGGAGGACCAGAGTCGGCGTCTTGGCATTCTTCAGGTGAATGAAGGGCGAGCTATTGAGAAAGCCTTCGGGCTTTTCCCAGGGTACACCGTAAAACCACTCGTCGCCCGCGGGGTGATCTTCCATGCCGAATTCCGAGATCAGGTTGGCCATGCCCGCGCCGGACACGGCTACCTTGAAGTCGTTGGTTTGCGTGATGGCCCATTCCGCCATGTAGCCACCGTAGGACCAGCCGCCAATGCCCAGGCGATTCGGATCGGCGATGCCGCGAGCGACCAGATCCTTCACGCCGGCCATCACGTCTTTGAAATCGCCGCCGCCCCAGTCGCCGCGGTTGGACTCGACAAATTTCTGTCCATAGCCGACCGATCCGCGGATGTTGGGATAGAAGACGGCATACCCATGGGTCGCCAGCAATTGTCCCCAGGTCTCGATCGAATCCGACCACCGTCCCGTGGGTCCGCCATGAATCAGCACAATCAGCGGCAGTTTGACCTTGGGATCTGCCCCTTGCGGCCGTAGCAAAGCCGCTTCGATCTCTGCGCCATCAAACGATTTATATTTGTAGTATTCAGGCGCGCTCAGCGTGAACTGTTTCCACGCATCATTGAGATGTGAAATCTGTTGCGGCGCGGTCTTTTGGTCCCATAGCCAAAGTTCTTGCGGGTGCGTCGCGGTCTGGGAGACATAGGCGATGTTGCCGCCGGGTGCGAGCGCCACGCTGCCGGCAGGCGTCGGGGATGCTGGCAGGTCTTGCTTTACGCCATCGGCGGCATATTTAAGAAAAAGACTGCCGAAACCATTCGCGGCTACCAACACGATGGAGGTGTCCTTCTGCCAGTGGTAGTCCTCCACCGGACGATCGAGGCTCGCCCCGGTCAAGTTTCGCGGCGCGTGGCCGTTCAGCGGCGCCAGCAGAAGATCGTGCGGTTCCGGCCCGTCCTCGCGCGAACCAACATAACTTACCGTGGTACCGCTGGGCGAGATGCGCAGTTCGCCGAACGGTCCGCGCGGCGCAAACAACTGCTTAGTGCTGCCATCCGAAGTCTGCACGCTGAAAATGCGATCGGTGTTTTCATCCGATTGCGGGCGATCCGTGGCCTTCACGACGAGCTGGTCGCCAGCCGGTAGCCACACGACCTCCTTGACGTCCCACGTCGTCTTGGTCAGCGCTCGCGTCTCGCCCGAAGTCACATCGACCAGCCACAACCGGGCGCGCTTGTCTTCTTTGTCTGCGACGTGCGCGTCATCTTTGTCTTTTTCCTTCTTTTCCTCAGCGTCCGTTTTTGCGTCCGGCGCTAGAAAGGCGATTTGTTTGCCGTCCGGCGACCATTCGAAAGTCTTGATACTGCGCTTGCCTTTGGTAAGGGTGATTCCTTCACCCAGGTCCACGCGCATTAGATAAATTTGTTGCTGCTCGACGCGATCCGACAGAAACGCCAGCTGCTTCCCATCCGGCGACCATCGCGGCGAAGTCTCCGATTTCGCCGAGAACGTAAATTGGCGTACGCCGCCAATTGTTTGTTTGTCATACACCCAGATGTGGCGGTTTCGCCCCGTGCCCTTCGGAGCTTCCATCACGACGAAAGCGAGCCGCGCGCCGTCGGGTGAATATTGGAGGTCCGAAATCGCGCGCAGGCTTAGCGACGCCTCAGGTGTCAGCAACTTGCTTTTGTCCACCGCCGCTTCGCTTTGCCCGCACGCTGTCTGCGCCGCCAGGGCCAACGCGAGCAATGCCTGCGCACCGATTCTGAACCGCCGCAAACCCCAGCGCTGATTTCCTGTGAAATCCATAGTGAAGGCTCTCCCTTATCTAATCGCACCGATTCAGCGCGACTCGCCACTTTATGAGTCGTCAAAGCATTCGTCAACAGGGCCGGTAACATTGGCCGGCAGCATCGCATTGATCTTACGAGGGGGCGAAGCTTTGAGAAATTTTCAGGCGGCCGCGCATCATGTAGACTGTCCCGCGCCAGTGTCGGGAGCCTACGGTCCGCGCTAACTCTCAGGGCTCCAGGCTCATGCACACTGGATCGCAGCGCGAGGGATCACGATGCCGCATCGCCGCTTGCTCCTCAGTCTCGTTCTTTCACTTTGCGTCAGCCTGACGCCGCTGCGCGGCCAGCAATCGCCCAAGGCCACCCTACTCGTCGACGTGGATCATCGCGCCGGCATCAGCCTGAACGGCGACTGGCACATCATCGTCGACCCTTACGCCACCGGCCTCTACACTTTTCACAATCAACCTCGCAGCGACGGCTATTTCATGAACGCTCACCCGCCGGCTCATGCGCTGGTCGAATACGATTTCGCCAAATCGCCCACGCTGAAAGTCCCCGACGATTGGAATACGCAGCGCGATTCGCTTTTCTATTACGAAGGCCTGCTCTGGTATCAGCGGGATTTTCAGTATGCGCCGAAGCCGCACACGCGCGTTTTCCTGCACATCGGCGCCGCCAATTACCGCTCCGACGTTTGGGTCAACACGCAGAAAGTTTGCGAGCATGAAGGCGGCTTTACTCCGTTTGATTGCGAGGTAACCTCCGCGCTGCACGACGGCTCCAACTTCGCCGTCATCGCCGTGGACAACACACGTCTCGACGACGGCATTCCTACGCGCAAGACCGATTGGTGGAATTACGGCGGCCTCACCCGCGACGTCTCTCTGGTCGAAGTCCCCGACCAATTCGTCGACGACTACGACCTGCATCTGAATCGGGCCGATCGTTCGGAGATCGACGGCTGGGTTCACGTCGAAGACGCCGCTCCTGGTGCGTCGGTCCAGCTGGCCATCCCGGAGGCAAAAATTTCCGCCACGGAAACGCTCGATTCGCAGGGAAGAGCTAGTTTCAAATTACACGCGGCGAACTTGCAGCTCTGGTCGCCCGATAATCCCAAACTCTACAGACTCGAACTCCAGTCTGGCTCCGACACTCTCACCGATGACATTGGTTTCCGCACCATCGAAACGCGCGGCACGCAAATTTTGCTAAATGGCCAGCCCATCTTCCTCCGTGGGATCAGCATCCATGCCGAAGCCCCATTCCGTACCGGCCGCGCCTACAGCCAGAATGACGTGGACGTGCTCTTTGGCTGGGCGCGGGACCTGGGCGTAAATTTTGTGCGCCTCGCGCACTACCCGCACGATCAGCGTATGACGCGCACCGCCGACCGCCTTGGTATTCTCGTCTGGTCCGAAATTCCCGTGTACTGGGCGGTCGAGTTCGACAAACCGGAAGTCCTCGCTAAAGCCCAGCGGCAGTTGAATGAAATGATTCGCCGCGACCGCAATAAAGCATCTGTCATCCTCTGGTCGGTCGCCAACGAAACGCCGAACACTCCCGCGCGCACGCAATTCCTGAAAACGCTCGCCGGCAACGCCCGCGAACTCGATCCCTCGCGCCTGATCACCGCCGCCCTGCTGGTCCGCGGTGAAGCCAACACCAAAATCGTTGACGATGCGCTCGGCGAAGCCCTCGACGTCCTTGGCACTAACGAATATATTGGCTGGTACGAAAAGAAACCCGAAGACGCCGCCATCACTACCTGGAAAATCGCCTACCAGAAGCCACTGATCGTGAGTGAGTTCGGCGGCGACGCCAAAGCCGGTCTGCACGGCCAAGCCTCCGATCGCTGGACCGAGGAGTATCAGGCCAGCATCTACCAGAACCAGCTCATTATGCTGAGCCACATCCCCCAGCTTCGCGGCATGACTCCATGGGTCCTCATGGATTTCCGCTCGCCGTCCCGGCTCCTACCCGGCATCCAGGACAATTTCAATCGCAAGGGCTTAGTCTCCGACCAGGGCGAAAAAAAGAAAGCGTTCTCCATCCTGAAAGATGCCTACACGAACCGCACCATGGGCAAACCCAACTAAGCCACAGCCCACGAGCGAAGCCACTCCATTTTCTCCGCTTCCCTCGGACAGATTCGAAATCCAATCGGCCGACCCTTGTCCAATCCCACGCCCGCGTTATCCAACTTGACAACACACTCAAAATATGATAAACTATATGCCGGGAGCGCTGTTCTACCCACTCAGGAACCCCGCTGTGCACTTACGTTCCTGCCGGACGAGATCGCGCGCCTTCGACCACTTCTCAAAGCGAGGCCATCGCATGACCAACAACAACGCAACGCCCCAAAAACTCTATCTCTTACAGTTATCCGCCACGACTGTCCCGATCGGCCCGAATCGGACCCTGGAAATGTCCCTGGGCTGCTACCTGGTCCAGACCAGCGACGCCAAAAATATCCTCATCGACACGGGCATCGCGCCCGACGCGCCTCTTCCACCTGGCGCGCCAAAGCGCCACCACGAAACGAACGTGATCGACCAACTCGCCGCCTTAAATCTGCGCCCCGCGGACATCCACACCCTCATTTGCACCCATTTCGACGTGGATCACGCCGGCTACAACGATGCCTTCCCTCAAGCTGAGCACATCGTCCAGCGCGAACACTACGAATTAGCCCGTAGCGGCTGCGAGCGACTAACCGCCGCCCGCACCCACTGGGACCACCCAGCCATACGCTACCGCCAGATCGACGGCGACACCGAGCTCTTTTCCGGTCTAACCCTGCTCAAGACCAACGGCCACGTAGCCGGCCACCAGTCCGTCCTCGTGCGCCTCCCGAGAACCGGACCAATCCTCCTGGCGATCGACGCCGTGATGATGCAGCACACCTTCACGCCCGACCGCAAAGCCTGGCCCAACGACGACCATGAGGAGCAGCTCCGCGCCAGCACCGTGAAGCTTCTCGACCTGGTCAAACGCGAAAACGTCCAACTGACCGTCTTCGGCCACGACGGAGCCCAGTGGCGAACCCTAAGAAAATCCCCGACTATTACGCGTAAGTAATTTGGTTTGATCTTCGCTGAACATTGCAACCGTCGTCTCGTGTCCGTGGAATCCCCACACTCGCTTTTTTGAGAGTGGGGATTCTGCGTTACTGACTCTCGTCGACGACGCGTCCGTTGAGCGGTTGAAGAGGCCGGACATCGTGAGGATACAGCTGGGCGAACGCGTTGATCTGCTCTTCCGAGATCTCCACAGCGGTCTTCAGCACAACCCACGGCACGCCTTCGCTGCACGGCGGAGCCGTGAGCGATCCTATGTACGAGTAATAGGTGAGATCGTGGGGCAGCAAGTTGGCGGGATTCACCTCGACTCCGGCGATCTCTTGCTCTTTGCCCTCCGACTTTGGCATATGGTCCCAAAGCTGCTGAACCGTCGCGTTTGCGCTTCCCGCCTTCAGTAGCACCACGGCTCCGGCAATCTGCCCATCGCTCGCTTGGTGCATCAGGTGGATCTCCATTGCGTATGGCTTACCGTGAATGAACTCTTCGCTGGGCCGATGAAAATGGAATTGCGTTAGTTGGTAGCGCTTATCCCCAATAATCAGGAAATTTCCAGTTCCCGGTGCGTCGTGGTAGTTCACTCGGATCGTGTAGCCGTTGTTGATTAAATATTTAAGCGGGCCACTTTTGTATTCGAATCGTATGACGGGGAGCTGGACTTTCCTCGCACTTTGAATGTCGATGGGAGACTGCGCCTTGCCGGTCTTGCAGGTAGCATACTCCGGATCAAGTTCGCCCCAATGTTCGGCTCCGGTCGCGCCTTCATAGCTCCATCGCGTTTTCCACTGAGCTCGTGGACCTGCGGGCACCAACACCACGGCGAGAGCGAGCAATGCAAACGTCATCCAACCTTTTCGCAAATTGCGCCTCACTTGAGCTCGAGTTCTTGCGCCAACAGGAAACCCGGACCTACCGCCCGCGCAATGTCGTGATTACATCCCGAAGACTCTGTTTGTAGGGTTCATTTTCACTCAGCCTGCCACGATTCCAAGGCGCCCCGGCAGTTCCTTTGCCCCCACATGCGTAATCCGTACGACCCTCGTCTCCCGCCGCCGCGCGATCCATCCCGCCTGCAACATCCGCGAAAACATCGCCGCCCCGAGCGCGCCTGCAAGGTGCGGCCTTCGCTCCGTCCAATCCAGACACCGCCGCGCAAACGCCCGCCGCGTTTGCCGCAAGCCATCCACATCCACTCCCAATTCCGCAAACCAGCGCCGTCCATCCCCGCCCAATTCGTATTCTCGCTCGCCAACAACGCGAATCACCTTTCGCTCCTCCAATGCCCGAGTCATCTCCACCGCGACGCGTCCCGCGAGATGGTCGTAGCAAGATCGCGCTACATAGATCTCGGCATTCATCCGTCGCGAAATCGTGCCCACCGCGCCCGAGCGAGATGCCCGGGAGACGGGTCGTGTAGCAATCGACCCAAGCGTCTCGATCGCGTGCGCCACGTCCGCACCCGCCATGGTGTAGTACCGATGCCGCCCGGAACTCTGTACCGTCAGCAAACCGCCATCGACCAGCTTCGAAAGGTGTCCACTGGCCGACTGCGCCGAAATATTCGCGATCATCGCGAGCTCCCCAGCCGTCCTCGCCCGCCCATCCAGCGACGCAATCAAAATCGCCGCCCGCGCCGCATCTCCGATCAACTCCGCAACGACCGCCAACGGATAGGTAGCGCCCTGGGAAAAAGTGTCCGGATAGGTGTCGCGCGCAATCGACGCAGGGAAGGGTGAGCAGCCTGGATCTGTGGAAACGGAGTTCCCGTCGTTGCTAAAGGTCGTCTTCATGTCCCGATTCTAACGCGATCCCAACGACGACATTTCATCCGGAGATGAAACATGAACACACTGCTCGGCCCTAACCTCACAGACCTGGAAACGATCAATTCGCTTGCGTGGCGGGTCACGGCTACGCCTTCTGTGGCGTTCGGGAGGGCACGGTCCACGGCCGTGTGGCGTCGCGAGGACACGGTACACCCCCCGTGTCGACGCTGGGAAGGGCACGGCTTAGCCGTGTGACGCCGCGAATGGCGTAGCCTCCATCCGCTTAGAAACAAATCACGAAAACCGTGCCGCAATCCGACGTGCGGCTTTGTAAACCGCAATCTTTGACGGCGCCAAAATCGCCAAACAAATGGAAATTAGCACCTAACCATGATCACCGTCTGCATCTGTTACACCATCGACCTGCACAAAACGGCCGAATTCGAACAATACGCCCGCCGCTGGCCCGAACCCATCAAGCGCTGTGGCGGCGACCTCCTCGGCTATTTCCTCCCACAAAATTCGCCGGCCCCACAAACGTAGCCTACGCCCTCATCCGCTTCGCCAACCTAACCGCCTACGAAAAATATCGCGAAGCCCTATCCAAAGATCCCGACGCCATCGCCAACGTGGCCGCAGCCGACGCCTCCCGCTGCATCCTCGTCGAAGACCGCTGCTTCCTCCAGCGCGTTCCCGAGTGACAGTCCCTGTAGCCATCTCGTGCCCTTGTAGAGTGCGCCTAACGAGACGGGCTGGTGCAGCAAGGATTTCGCTTATAGGATGGGAAGCAGATCGCCGAGGTCTTTTTGATCCAGACTGAGTTTGCGATGCCGGAGGGCTGCGACTTCAAGCGCGTCGAACGCACTGTCGAGCGCTTGTGTCGGGCGCGGGGACTCTTGCTGGCGCTCAAGGGCTCGCTATCGCAATACCCCGGCTGCATCCATTGGCATTTCAAAAAGGAGCGACAAAAGGGAACTCTTGAAATCACGCTATATCCAACTAAGTCCCGTTTGTGGTCCAAGGTCCACGCCGGACGAAAGGCCCAGTGGATAGATGAGACGCTTCCAGACTTCAAGAATGAGCTCGAAGCAGAACTTTCCAAGTGTGGTCGATAACAGAGGCGATATTTTTATGTGCACCCGTCGATGCCCCAGTCGCGGGAAGTGTGGCGTCTTGAGTTTGGTATGCGTCCAGTTTCCAGTTATGTAACGCAATATTAGAGGGCGCCTCTTGTGAAGCAGGTTTTGAGTACTTAGCTCAACCACTCCAGACAAAAATCGCGGGCTGCAGCGTTTGGTCTGAGCGCAAAAACTGTTCGGCTTGACGGGGATGACACCCAGTGCTACAAGCTACGCATAGAAACCGTACGTTCGGCCTGTAAAACGTTACGGATGCTGCGTCTGCACGGGTCCCTCCAATTTTCCGATCCTATGCGGCAAGACCCTCGGTACTGTACTGCGAAATTCAAGGAGATAAACGAAGCTATGAAAAAGCGAGTGTTCTTTTGTGCGTTATTGATGTTGATGTCGTGTTTCACGGTGGCAGCGCAGCAGCAGTCGCAACCGCAGCAGCCGTTGACGTTCTGGTTCGAATATCACGTGATCCCCGGAAAAGAAGACGAATTCCTCAATCTGGTGAAGACGGTGGGCCAACCGGTGCGCGACAAGTTGATGGCTGAAGGCGTCGTCCTGGCGTGGGGCGTCGAAGCACCGCTGTTGCGCGTGCCGGACAATGCTACACACATGATCTGGTACACGGTCGCGGACTATGCGGGCGTGGAAAAAGTAGACGCGGCGATGAGCGAACAGATCGCCAAGATGACCGACGCATCCGCGAAAGCGCCCGCGGGAAAGAAAGGCGCGGTAGCTGGTGGAGGTCCGGGGGAGCGCATGCGGGAAATTACGGACTTTGCCAAGACTCACGACTACCTGACGCGTGACCTGGTGTCGGGTTTCGCTCCGGCGATGCCGCCGGCGGGAACTTTGCCGTTTACTCGGTACAACTTCGTGAAAGTGAAACCCGGAAAGAGCGTCGAGTACCGCAAAGCGTGGGAGAAGTACAACAAGCCGGTGTTCGACAAGCTGGCGGCCGACGGCACAATCCTGGCGTTTGGCCTCGCTGTGGAAGATGTGCGGACGGACGGAGACTTTACACACTACGTGTGGATTGCGACCAAGGACCTGGCATCGCAGGATAAAGTACGGGCGGCGTTGCTCGGAGACCGCGAGAAGCGCTCCCAGGAAGAGCAGGAAGCGATCACGCACCTGTTCACGAGCCTGACCGATCCGGACGCTGCGCGAACGGAACTCAACCGCTCCTTGATCTTCCATCTGCCAAGTCCGAAGTAACGGAGACCAAAATCACTCGTCGCGGCCTCCCACTGCCGTCGGAGGCCGCTCTTTTCTTCGCGTTCATAGCGCCACCCACTGAGAGCCATGATGCAGCAAATGATGCTACCGTCCTTTAGGATCGCGGAGGTGTCATGAACTTGTTATTGGCGAAAACTCCCGTTGTCAGCCGCATCGTGCCGCTGGCTCTCTGCATCAGCTTCGGTTTTTCCGTCCAGGCCCTGAACGCTCAGACCGTGAAGGTTCATGTCTCCTCTAAATCGGGCGATCGGCTCACACGTAAAGCGGATCTGCAGTTCGTGGATTCCAATCCTGATGGGGGCGCGACGTTTCAAATCAATGACTCGGTGAAATATCAGAAAATGGATGGCTTCGGCGCGTCCATCATGGAAGCCGGCCTCATTACACTCAATACGCTTCCCGCGGAGCAGCAGGAAGACGTGCTTCGCTCGCTGTTTGATCCCCAGCAGGGCGCGGGGTTTACGGCAATGAAAACGCCCATCGGTGGAACGGACTTCCAGTCTGCAGGCCCGTGGTACACGTATGACGACACGCCGGGTGACACGGAATTGAGGGATTTCTCCGTCGATCGTGATTTCGGTCCCACTGGAGTTGGCACTTACATTCTGCGCGCCCGAAAGTACGGCAACTTCGCGTTGCAGTCTCCCATGGACTATCCGCCGGACTGGATGCTCTACAACCTGAAGAAGCACCAGGATATCGACCCGAAATATTACCCCGTGCTTGCAAAATACTTTGTGCGTTACCTCGAGGAGTACAAGAAGCGCGGCATCACGATTGACTACCTGAGTCTGTTCAATGAACCGGAGAAGGTCTACACGAAAATCAAATATCCCGAGATCCGCACCTTGCTCCGGGATTTCGTGGGCCCAGCAGTCGTGCAATCCGGCCTGTCCACGAAGATGATGCTCAGCGAGGCCCCGGAGCGGGGCGATGCGTACAAACGCTATCCCGTCGTCCTGGATGATCCTGGGGCCCGGAAATTTGTGTCCGTGGTTGCCTACCACGGATACGACTACAAGAACTTCGACAAGATCGCCAAGCTGAAGGCGAAGTATCCTGATCTTCCGTTTTGGATGGACGAATTCTGTTACGCGTACGAAGCCGGAATTCCACGCAGCATGAAACTCCCTGTCTATGAGTTCGACGATGGCGATTATTGGGGCAATACCATCTTCAGCGATCTGGAAGCCGGAACTTCGGCATGGCTTTATTGGAACGCCATCCTGGACGAAACCGGCGGGCCGTGGGCGGTCTCTGTTGTGCACGGCAACCCGGATCCCAACGAGCAGCATCCGGTAGTGATCATCAACAAGGTAACGCACGAAGTCACCTACACCGGCACCTACTACTATCTGGCCCACTTCAGCAAATTTGTGCGGCCCGGCGCGACGCGTGTTCAGGTAAACGGGAAGAGCCAGGGCCTGCGCGTCATGGCTTTTCAAACACCGGAAGGCGGATTCGTCACCGAGCTGTTGAATAGCCAAAGTTCAGATTCATCGGTGAACCTCGTGTATCGGGGACGCACCTTTCACCTTCCTTTGCCATCGCGGTCCATCACAACAGCTGCCTGGTGATCGCATGGCTGTGGCACTTGAGGCCAGCGAACTATTTCAACGTTCGCGAACGAATTCAAAAGAGGGTTCGTGCCCTCCCCGAACCTCCCTGAAGTCACGATCCGCTTGCTTGCTGAATTTGGAAAGCGTCCCCCCTCTATGGTTTTTGCGCAGTAATCTGATTCTATGGGACTTAGCATTTCGTTTGGCGCAATGATTTGTTTCTGAAGGAGTTAGGTGAATTGTGCGGGTGGTCAGGGAAATGGGGGCGGAGGAGAGAGCGATTCGAACGCGGAATTGACTTAACACAGGGAGTTGTACCACACAGTAATAGTCGTTGTCAAGTTAATCTTGTGCGGTTACCTTTTGAAACTCTCGCGAACAGACTTCGAGCTATCTCGCGTGCGCCGTCACCCGGGACAAACCCATAGAGGGCGGCAGGCAGCAGAAGCAAAAGGGTGGTGGAAGAATTGCAAAAAATACTTGACACATTCCTATATAGGAATATATTAAGTACATGGCAAGGGCGGCGACAACATCGGACGCGTTCAATGCTGTGGCGGAACCTCGGCGACGGGACATCCTGAACTATCTAGCGATGCAGGAGAGGTCGGTCAACGAGATTGTGGACGCAATGCAGATGGAGCAGCCGTCCATTTCGAAGCACCTCAAGGTCTTGAAGGATGTTGGCTTGGTGGAGGCTCGGAGGGAAGGCCGGCAGATGCTTTACAAGGTGAATGCTATGGCGATCCGACCGTTGCACGAATGGACGAGCACGTTCGAACGGCTATGGAAACACCAGTTGCTGCGAATCAAGGAACGCGCCGAAGCACAGGATGAAGAGAAACGATAGGTTCGTGAAAAACAAAACGAGGAGGGAATCGTGAGTTCACCGGCACTATCGCTGGAAGCGACAACGATCCATATAGCAGAGGAGATTAAAGTGCGCGCGTCGATCGAAGTGACGTTTGCCGCGCTGCTGGATCAGCTTGGGCCGTACAACGAGACCCAAGCGGACAAGCCAATGCCGATGAAGCTGGAAGCATGGCCGGGCGGCAGATGGTATCGCGACCTGGGAGACAACAATGGCCATTACTGGGGAACGGTGCAGGCGATCAAGAAGCCGACGCTGCTGGAAATTAGCGGGCCGCTGTTTATGTCCAATCCAGTGATATCGATTCTTCAATATCGGCTGAAGGAATCGGGCGGCCTGACGATCATTACTTTTCGCCATCAGTCGTTTGGTCTGGTGCTGGAAGAGTACAGAAACGCAAAGAATGGCTGGGCGCACTTGCACGAACTTGTGCGGCAGCGCGCTGAGGCGCCGCGGCCCCACTGAGGATTCAGTTCCGTTCAGTTAGGGAAGGCAGTCGTCACAAACGGGAAGAATTGTCGGACAAACGAAAGGTGAATCGCAATGTCGATGGCACAGAGTATTTTGAGGGAATTCGAAGAACAAGCTCCGATCACCCGGAGATTTCTGGAGCGCTTGCCGGAAGACCGGCTGACCTGGAAGCCCCATGAAAGATCGCTGTCGGCTGGACAACTTGCGTTTCATCTCGCCTTCGTGCCAGGAGGCGTAGCGCGTCTTGCGCAAGATAGTCCCAAGCAGGCAACGGAATTCATCTTTCCACAACCTGCAAGCAGAAACGAGATTTTGAAGACCTTCGAAGAGAGTGTTGCAACCGTCCGAAGTGTGCTGCCCGAGTACGACGACAAAAAAATGCAAGAAATCTGGCGGCTGGTCCAGGGGGACAAGGAATTATTGGCCATGCCCCGCGGGCAGTTTCTTCGCAACATCATGCTGAATCACTGGTACCAACACCGCGGCCAGTTCAGCGTTTATTTGAGGATGTTGAATGTGCCAGTGCCGGCGAGCTGGGGACCTAGCGCCGATGAGCCACCGACTTTCGTGCAAAGGGCCCAATCGGCATAGCAGTTCGTCAGGGAGAAACTGATGTGCCCAGTATGCATCGCGAGCGCGGCAATGATGGCCGCCGGAGCGGGATCCACCGGAGGAGTTCTGGTGGTGTGGATCGGCAAGTTCAGAAAAGTTTTTAGCGCGAGTGGTCTCCGTCTGTTTCAGATTAAAAAGGAGAAATAAGATGGCAAGCAGCAAGCAAAGTGGCATGGAGCAAGGGAAGGAGTATCTGGCAATGAACACACCATCGATCGTGTCGCCGGAGGAATGGGAGGCTGCGCGTCAGCAACTCCTCGTGAAAGAGAAGGCACTGACCCGCTCCCGTGACGCGCTGGCCGCCGAGCGTCGGCGGATGCCGTGGCTGGCCGTGGACAAGAGGTACGAGTTCGACGGACCCAAGGGCAAGGTAAGCCTGCTCGATCTGTTCGAGGGCCGCCGTCAGCTGATCGTCTACCGCGCCTTCTTCGAGCCCGGCGTGTTCGGCTGGCCAGACCATGCTTGCCGCGGCTGCTCTCTCGGCGCCGACCAAGTCGCCCACCTGGCCCATCTGAACGCCCGCGACACCACGCTCGCGTACGCCTCGCGTGCCCCGCAGGCAGACATCCAGCGCCTAAAGGCTCGAATGGAATGGGAAATGCCGTGGTACACCATCACGGACAGCTTCGACACCGACTTCGGTGTCAACGAGTGGCACGGCCACAATGCATTCATCCGCGACGGCGAACGTGTGTTTCGCACCTACTTCATCAACAACCGCGGCGACGAGGCGATGGGGAGCACCTGGAGCTACCTTGACATGACTGTGCTCGGGCGCCAGGAGGACTGGGAGGACTCGCCGGAAGGCTATCCTCAGACCCCGCCGTACAAGTGGTGGAACTGGCACGACGAATACGCCGCCGACGCCTCGGTCGACCCCAAGTGGGTCAAAGTGCTGGACAACGCAAAGGTGACGTTGAACCTCAACGACTAGCGCGGTGGCATACGCGATCCCTCGCGTCGGAGCCGTGCTGGCCGAGGAGACCCTACTGCCGTTGGTGACCGGCGTCCACGCCGCGAGGACCAGGTGGGCGCCGGTCGCAGTGATACTTGACGAGTGGTAAGGCGCGAACACCCTGCTCTTATTCGTGCCTGAGCGCTTCCATCGGATCGATTCGGCTAGCTCTCCGCGCCGGAATCCAGCAGGCCAGCGTCGCGATGCTCAACAGAATCGCGGGTACACCAAGGAAAACCGGGAAGTTGACCGGGCCATTCGGCATTACGTGAAAGGAAATCACGAGCGCGAGTATCCATCCAATCGCGGTGCCCCTGGTGATTGCACCCAGGTTCTCGCGAATAATTTGCAGCACGACCCGGCCGCTGGTTGCGCCGAACGCCAGGCGCACGCCAATCTCTCTGGTTCGCCTGGCCACCGCGTAGGAAACCACGGCGTAGATTCCGATGGCGGCGAGGCCCAGCAGGAGTGGCCCCAGCACGACGAACATCCGCGCGGGAATGCGGCGAAGATAGAGGTTCCGTTCGATGTGCTGCGAGAATGTCCGCACGTCGTAAAGAGCGAGCATGGGATCGAGATCGCGCAGAACGCCACGCGCTTCCGCGGTGAGTGCGGATTCGCTGCCGCTGCGCTTCCGCAGGTGAATCTCGCCTTGGCCCGCTGGACGATCCCGGTACGAGAAATACATCGCCGGCTGCGGGGGCTCGCCGAGAGCGTCGTAGGCTGAATTGCGCGCCACGCCGACGATCGCGAAGCTTTGCGTGCGCGTCTGCAGGCGGCGGCCGACGGCACCCGCGCCATTGAGATAACGGCGGACAAACTCCTCATTGACGATGGCTTGCGCGGGCGCCGCTTTATCCCTCAGGTCGGCAAAGTCGATTCCCTCGAGCAGTGGGATGCCCATCACGTTGAAGTAGCCCGGCGTCACCGTGTTGGAAATGGCTCGATCCTGCCCCAGCTCCGTGCGCACGCGGCCTTCAACAGTGAACGGCCGTCGCGGAATTCCATGCAAATCCACTGGAACATTCGTGGCGATGGCGGCGGCCTCGACGTCCGGCAAGGAGCGCAGGCGTTCGAGAAGGCGCGCGGCAAATTCGCGCTCCGACGCGTCGTCGGGATTCCGTCCGCTTAAGTCGTAGGCCGCCAGCAAGACGCCCTCGGGCCGGAATCGAGGATCCGTTTGGTGTGCCGAGCGAAAACTCTGCAGGAAGAGCGCCGCAGCGATCAGAACGACCATGGCAAGCCCGACTTCCACGCCCATTAGAACTTTGCGCCCACGGCTGCGCTGTGACGTATTGGAACCGGAGCGAAGCGCATTCTGTGGATCCAGCCGCGCCAGATGGACGGCCGGCGCCGCACTGAAAATCAAACCGCACGCAACGCCGAGCACGATCGCGAAGGCCAGAGTGAATTGATCCACTTTGGTCGGGAACAGGATCGGAAATGCGCCAATCATAGGAGCGATGCGCAATGCTGTGGTGCCCCAAACGGCGAAGGCTGCTCCGAGGCCCGCTCCCAAGACAGCGAGCAGCATATTTTCCGAGAGCACCAGGGAGACAATGCGCCAGCGTCCCGCACCCAGGGCCACGCGCACGGCCATCTCGCGCTGGCGGGTGCTTCCACGAGCCAGCATGAGGTTTGCGGTGTTCCCGCAGACCGCGAGAAGCAGGAGCAGCATTACGCCTTGCAAGATGGCTAGCCCGCTGATCAGCAAGCGCTGCGGACCGCGAGGCGCCTCCCAGAAGGAAAGAATCTCGCCACCAAATCCGGCGCTCGCTTCAGGATAGTCGCGTGCCAACTGAGCCATGGTGGTACTGAGCTCGGACTGGGCTTCCTGGCGTGTCGCTCCAGCTCGTAACATTCCGATTAACGAAAAACCGCGGGAGGTGCGATCTTCGAGGTCGCGCGTTCCGCCGAGCAAGGCAGGCGTCATGGTGGCCGGCACCCACAGTTCGAACTTCAAGGGGGGCGTGGTGCCCTGGAAATCCTTAGGCGCCACCCCGACGACGATCAGCTCGCGATCGTTAACGCGCAGGTTTTGTCCGATGGCCTCCGGAGCGCCGCGAAATCGCGTTTGCCAGTAATCATACGAAATGACGACGACAGGTTCAGTTCCGGGCCGCTCCGCCTCTTCCGGTCGAATAAATCGTCCGACCGCAGGCTTCAGTCCGAGCGCGGAAAAGAAATTGCCGGAAACGAGTTGCCCGTGCGTCCGCTCGGTCTGGCCCGGCCGGCCAACGTTAAACGGCATCATTTGAGATGCCACGATATCCCACAGTGCCGGCACGTGCGTTTGCAGGTCGCGGTATTCCAGCCACGAAGCGCCTGGATATCCGGCGGTGCCCGAGCGAGGCTCGACCAGCAGAAACTTCGATGCACCGGTCACTGCGGGCATCGGTTGGAACAGGATCATCTGAATCCAGGAAAAGATCGTTGTATTGACGCCAATGCCGATGGCCAGCGAAATGATGATCACCGCCGCGAGCCCTGGCATGCGGGAAATCGATCGCCCAGCGTTTCGCAAATCTCCCAGGAGATCCTCGATGAAGAGCAGACCTCGCTCTGCTCGATAGTCTTGTTTTATCGCCTCCACGCCGCCAAACTTGAGCATGGCTTGGCGGCGAGCTTCCACGGGTGAGAAGCCGGCGCGAAGATTTTCGTCGGTTTGCAGAGTGATATGTTCCTCAATTTCTTGCCTCAATCGTTCGTCGTCTCGCCGCCTGGTCACGAAGTGGCTCAAACGTGACAGAAAGCGCCTCAGGGCTTTCATGACAAATCCTCCGCTTTGGCATCGAAGAACCGGCCGATGATCGCGGCCGTCTGCTCCCAATCCTTGGTTTCGACTTGCAGCTGCTTGCGTCCATCGCGTGTCAGCCGATAGAAGCGTGCCCGGCGATTATTCTCCGACGCGCCCCATTCCGATGCGATCGCGCCTTCCTGCTCGAGCTTCAGCAGCACCGGATACAGAGTCCCTTGATTCACTGCAAGAAGATCTCCGCTGATCTGCTCGATGCGTCGCGCGATTCCGTATCCGTGGAGTGGTCCAAGAACATCGAGAGTCTTGAGGACCATCAATGCCAATGTGCCTTGGAGGACATCCGTTTTTTGCTTCATAGCACCGCCATTTGGGTTTCCAACAGGAAAGATGTCACACTTCCTTTGGGAAAGCAACAGGTGAGTCGCGTGGAACGTACGATGCTACGTTTTGGAGCTTATTTCCACCTATTCAGCGTAGTCTCGTCGGACAATTTGCTTTGGGACTGACTCTGTTCCGAGGCTTCGGAAAGGGTTCCATGATTCCAGAAGAGAAAAAATGCCGCCGTAGCGCGTGCCCTGCATGAAGCATTCGGCGTAACAGAGTTCCAAGATCTTCGTAGGATGCCGAAAGGTCTTAGCTCGGACCTTGTGTTTCGCATTGTCGTACGCGGAGCGCCCTACCTGCTGCGCATCATGACGCGCACTGATGAAAGGATGGATCCTGATCGCATCTTCGCATGCATGAGCGCCGCCGCAGAAGCAGGTCTTGCGCCTAGGGTCCGATACAGCAACGCGGAAGATGGAATCTCAATTACCGATTTTGTTGAAGCCGTGCCACTTCCGGAAACGCAGGCCCTGGTTCAACTTCCCCGCACGCTGCGACGCGTTCATGCGCTGCCGCCATTTCCCAAAACGTTTAATTACGTCACGGCGCACAACGCTTTCATCTGGAGGTTCCGCAAGGCAAGTCTTCTCCCGCAGGACGAGATCGAGGAGGTCTTCACCCGGTACGAACAAGTGTGTGCCGCTTACCCGCGTCTCGATTCGGATATGGTTTCGTGCCATATGGACTTGAAGCCGGAAAACATCCTCTTCGACGGCCAAGACATTTGGCTCACAGACTGGCAAGCTGCTTTCGTGAACGACCGCTACTTCGATTTGGCCGTCGCGGCGAACTTTCTGCTTACCAACGACGCCGACGAACTCACGTATCTCGAGCGGTATTTTGGCCAAAGGCCCAATGAATACCAACGCGCGCGATTCTTCCTCATGCGTCAGGTGGTACACATGCTCTCCGCTACGGTTTTCCTAATGTTAGGTTCCCCAGGCAAGCCGATAAACGCGAGTGAGAAGATTCCTTCCTTCAGAGACTTTCATCGGCGGATATGGGCAGGCGACGTGAACCTGGCGGACAACGATCTGAAGGTCGTCTATGGCAGGGTTCATTGGGAACAGCTCCTACAGAATATGCGGCAAGCACAATTTGCAGAAGCATTGAGGATTGTTTCAGACCAGCCATCAGGCTCGGAGGTAATGCGCCGGCTTTTGCCGCTCCCCCAATAGATGCGAAGTCTCATTGCCAGCGTGCTCGTCAGGCGTGGACGGTCGGAGCTATGTCCCTTTGCAGCGACGGAGGCGCCGACGGTGCGGCTGCGCCTTTTTGGCTGAGAAAATCGACGACAATCCACGCCGCTCCGGTTATCGCCAAATTCTGCGCGTTGCCGGCCCAATTGATGATTTTATGTGGATCGGCGAATGGCGCGGGCAGCCATACCAGCAGCCCGAAGCCGATGAGCATCGCAGTAAGCAAGCGAGACGCTAGAAGCGCCGAACGTCCGGAAAGTAGAGCGATGGCCGCAAGTGCAAACGCAATCGTGGTTGTTATCGCCCAGAACTGTTGCCCCGGAGGAATCCATTTTGGGACGAAGGCTGCCGTTCCAGACAGATAGAGCAGTTGTTCGATCGTGAATGAAATAACGCAGACTCCGAAAAATATGTATCCGATGCGAGCCGCCGTTGCCGATCGTTCCGAATGGCCCGGGCTGAACAACGCGTAAACCATCAGTGCCCCCGAGACCAGAGAAAATTGCTCGAAGAAGTTGCCCCAGCGGTCAAAGACGCGCGGTTCCGCCGCAATGCGCGGCACCCAGAGCAACGCAAAAATAAGATAGATGCAGCCCAGTACGAATGCGCCGGCTCGCGTCGTTCTACGCCATTGAATCGCCACGCCCCCAACGATCTCGATCGCACCCGCAATGTATACGAGAATCTCGCGATGAGGAACGTTACCGAGCGCCTGGATCTGTTGCCAGTTGTTAAAGTCATGCCAGGCGAAAGTGATGATGCCAAAAGCGACGGCGGCCAATCCATACACGTGACGTCCGAGATCGATTCTCGCCATCTCCATCCTGTCTACCGATCAGATGTACCGATCAGATCATCTTCGGCCACATCGGAAAGCAACACAATAACCACTCTCGAGTCCTTTCACATAGCCACTCCACGCTCCCGGGCGCCGCACGCGCCAGATCGGGATTCGCATCGCGCTCGGAGCTACGTGAGCCCAGCCTTCAATTTCCCGGATTTTGGGTGGGCTGAACGGCCTCAATCGCGGCGTTCTTCAGGGCATGATCCACGGCATCCTTCGTGACAACTCCATTCCGGGCGTGATCCGTTATGTCGTCGTATAGCAGTTGCGTGCTGTTTGAGTTTATCTCCTTGGTGTATTGATTGGTGATCTCCGTAGCCACCTGTAGCAGCATGTTGCTGGACTCGGCGTCCAGATCCGTTCCGGTGACCTCGACTCGTTTTCCTATGTAGCTCGCGGCGATTCGCTCAGCGAGTTTGTCCGCAGTCTGATAGTAGTATTCCGCGATTTGTCGATGTCCTTCCTCATGATCGGCCAAAACCTGGGTTCCCTCGGTCGGGAGCCAGACGTTGATCTGAAGTTGAAGCGTAACCATGACCTGCGTGATGGTGAGGATCGCGTGTGAGGCGTCGGTTCTTCGAGGCTGGCCGCGGACGCTGGATCTCGCGAGGAAATCAGCATCGCATACCGCGGTTTCCCCCGTTCCCAGGGGCGGCATATTCGCCGGGGGCGCGGCTCGATCGAACTTGTGGCTTGCATAAGCCACCGGCAGCTTGGCAATCAGCACCGCATCTTTTCGATCCTGCGGAGGGGATGAGACTTCCGGCGACGTGTGGCAGCCGCAGGTTAGCCCTCCCACTAGAACGCAAGACACAATGAATCGACGCACGCGATTGCGCCCTCCTCGTTCCATTTTCCGAGACACGTCATCCCACACCCCGCCTTTCTGCGTCCTCGATGACGCGAAAGGCACTGGATTCGGGGGATCGCTCCGAGCTCCTATGAGTGAATCCGCGAATCATGAACTCGGTTCGAACGTGCGCGGCAGTGTAGTTGTAGCGGCCGCTTTCCGAAGCGGCGCCTTTGAGTCGATCATCCTGCATCGTTCTGTTCTGGCGCATCGGCTGTCACTTTTGCCAATCCAAGCCGAACCCGCTCTGGTGTAGCCTCGGTAAGTCTCAAAAGTTCGTCTGGCCTATCTTGCGCGTGGATTTGACGGAGCAGATGATGAACCAAACGCAGAAACCCAAGAATCATCCACGACTTAACAAAGTAGCCGAAGCTATCTCTCTGTTCCTATTGACTGTGATTCTTGCGCCGCCAGCGATGGCGAGAATAAATGTCGATTTTGATCCCGGCCTGGACTTCTCAAAGTTCAAAACATTTGCGTAGGCGTGAATAGGTTGGAGTTTCGGCAGCTGGATCCCAATCTCATCAGCAATCAGGTCCATGCCGACGTGTCAAAGGCGTTGATCCAGTATGGCCTAAAGGAAGTGAAACCAGATGAGCAGCCAGACCTCGTCGTACGTTATATTGCCACTAGCCAATCAAAGCTTGTGTCTGCAGACGTCGGAGATTGGGGACCGTTCGGACCGCTGATTGGCGACTACTGGGCTTATACCTATGACATGATGACCGCTGAAACCAGCTTAGACGCCTCTCTCATCATCGATCTGATCGGTTTGAAGCGCAAAGACCTTGCGTGGCGCCTGTACCTCGACCAGAAAATCACCGATAACGATACCATTTGGCCAAAAGTGTTGGGGCAGATTTCCAAAGGGTTCGAGAGATTCCCGCCTTCCCAAAAGGAAATAGAACAAAAGCGCAAGGAGCGCGCCGAACAGCCGCCCAAGCCTGCCGCACAGTGACGAGAGCTTAGGAACTCAGGACGCGCAGAACATTCAAGACCGGTCTGAGACAGCAAATGGAAGTCCGGTTCTGTCCGAAATAGGAACCACGGCTGCGAAGCCCACACACGCGTCGAATAATCAAAAAGGATTTACACCCGCGCTCCTCCGTAGCGCGTCGAGAGAGTTTTTGCCTTCTTGACAAAGATCTATGATGGTAGTCGCGTA
Source organism: uncultured Acidobacteriota bacterium (assembly GCA_963834025.1). Lineage (GTDB taxonomy): Bacteria > Acidobacteriota > Terriglobia > Acidiferrales > UBA7541 > Acidiferrum. The sequence goes on from CAWIAI010000003.1 coordinate 128,178, forward strand.
ACGGGAAACCGATCCAGCACCGCTTACTAGGATTTATTCCTCCGGCGTTCATTTGTGATAGCTTTTCGCGATTCATCGACGGAACTCGCTCATCGAGCGACGTAAAACAATAATCGCCAGGCCATTGTGGGAGGATTTCGCATGCGTTCTGACATCGTTTCCGGGGCTATCTTCCCCGACTATGAGCTTTCCGACCACACCGCGAAACGCCGGAAGCTCTCCGAACTGCAAGCACAACATCCCATGGTTCTCGTCCTCAGCCGTGGAGGTTTCTGTCCCAAGGACCGCCGGCAAGCTGAATTGCTTGTTGAACTCCATCGTGAGATCGAAGTTGGCTATTGCCGGCTCGTCACCATCAGTACCGACAATATTTCCGAGACAAATGAATATCGCACCGGCGTCGGCGCCCACTGGCCTTTCCTTTCCGACGCGGGACGCATGGTGCAAAAAGATCTGGACATCGCTGAATACACCGATCCTGCCCACAATCCTATGATCCCCCACGTGATTGTCCTCGAGCCGGGTCTCGTCATTTACAAGATCTATAACGGCTACTGGTTTTTCGGCCGGCCCACGATGGAGGATCTCCGCCAGGACTTACGCGTCGTAACGAAGAAATGCCGGCCGGACTGGGACATAACCACACCCGAACTCAGAGCGGCGTGGCAGCAAGGCCGCAAGGAACTCTTCTATCCGTACGGCAAAACCTACGCCCAAACCATAGGTGAACAGGACTAGCAGACTCCTTGTGAGAACTTCGGTTTTCGCCAGGCGCGGCTTCCGCCGTGAAGCTGGATTGAGGGCTATTCGTAGCGCAGCGTCACCATAGGATCGACGCGCATCGCGCGGCGCGCCGGAACGTAGCATGCCACGAGCGCGACGGCGGCGAGTAAAAGAGCAACGCTAGCAAATGTCAGCGGATCGGTGGGGCTGACGCCGAACAGCAGGCTGGCCAGGAATCGCGTCAGGATGAGCGAGGCTGCGAGGCCGATTGCCAAGCCAGCAAGAATCACCAGCATGCCCTCGTTGAGCACGAGGCTGAGAACGTGCCTTCGCTCGGCGCCGAGGGCCACACGAATGCCGATCTCGCGCGTGCGCTGCGAAACCGAGTACGCGATCACGCCGTAGAGACCCACGGCGCCGAGGACCAGCGCCATGGCTCCGGCGACGCCGAGCATCACTAATGTGAAGGATGCACGGGCCATCGAGCCTTTGTAGTAGTGATTCATCGTGTAGACGCCGGCGAGCGGCAAATTGGCGTCAATCGACCAGACGGCCTGGCGAATCTGGCTGAGCAAGCTTTCCGCGCCGGCCAGAGGGCTGCGGACAACAAAAATGGCGGAACGCTCGACGAGCATCGGTTGGCTCTCGAAATTTTGCAGCAAGATGGGCCAATAGACGTCGGTACGCGAGGGTTTGTCCATCCCATCGTCGCGGACATTGCCGACCACGCCGATGATCTCGCGCCAGTCGTCCACGTCTCGGATGCGGAGGCGCTTGCCCAGAGCGGCAGCGGGCGCGCCCCAATACTCCCGGGCGAAGTTTTCGGAAATCAGCGCGACAGGTACTCTGTTGTACGTGTCGGCCCAGCTTATGTCGCGCCCGGCGAGGAGCGGTATGCCCATCGTCCGGAAGTATCCCGGCGAAACAAACAAGAAGTGCCGAGCCGGTGTTGGCGCGCCAGCGACGCTGGGTTGGTGGTCCTCGGCATTGAGGGGATGGAAATAGGTGTCGCCGTTCATCGGGACGGCGGTGGACAAGGCGACCGCGGAAACACCTGGAATCACCGCAAGCTTGTCCAAAATTTGCTGCTCCATCCGCGGGACGTTAGCGTCGTTCGGCACGTCGGAGCTCGGGATGGAAATGCGAAATGTCTGCAACTCGGCCGGACCCGCAAATCCGGGTTGCACACGGGTCAGCTTGCTAAAGGTGCGAAGCATCAGTCCGGAGCAAATCAGCAAAACAAGCGCGAGCGCAACTTGAACGGTGACGAGAACGTTGCGCGCGCGATGGCGTTCACGACTGAGGCCGAGGGTGCGACCTCCTTCGGCAACCGCGGAACGCGTACGCGTGTGTTTCAGCACGGGGATCAGGCCGAAAAGCAAAGTGCTGAGCAGCGCAACGCCAAGAGTGAAGTAGACCACTGGAGGGTTGAGTCCGATGTTGCCGACGCGCGGTAGGTCCGATGGTGCAAATGCGACGAGCAGGCGCAACGCCACCCAGGCAAATCCCAAGCCGCACGCGCTGCCAAGCACACCGAGCACCGCACTTTCGTGCAGCAATTGCAGCGCGATGCGGCGGCTGCTCGCTCCGAGTGCCGCGCGCACAGCGAGCTCATTCTGGCGGCCTTCGGTGCGCAGGAGCAGAAGATTCGCGACGTTCGCGCAGGCAATCAACAAAACGGTACCGATGCCGCCCATCAGCACCCACAGCATCGTGCTGACGTTGCCGATGACTTCCTGCTTGAGTGGTAAAAGGCTCGGAGAGAGCCGGATTTTGCTAATTCCTTCAAGGGTAACGCCGGGTGGTGGCGGGAAACTCGCGAACGTGACGGGAATTAGGCGCGCGACGTCGGCGCCGGCTTGCTCCAGCGTGGCGCCAGGATTCAGACGCGCGATGCCGGAGTAGTCAAAGTTCATCAGCTGCGTTTGGTTGCGGTCCAACTGGAGTGGCAGGATCAGGGCGAGATCCCGTGTGTCGAGAAAGCGGAAATTCCGCGGCATGACTCCGATGATCTGGCGAGCAATTCCATCGACGATGATGGTCTTGCCGACCGTCGCGGGGTTGGCGCTGTATTTTCGCTGCCAATAGCCATAGGTCAGAATCGCCGTCGGCGCGCCGCCAGGGGCGTCGTCAGCGGCTGAGAAAGTTCTGCCCAGCATTGCCGGAATGCCGAGAACGGAAAGTGTGCCGTACGTGACGTGCAGCGCGTGGACGCGCTCGGGTTCGGCGAAGCCGGTCACGTTAACGTCGCGGTCGGTGTCCGACTCCACGTACATGCCAACATCCTGAAATGTGCGGCCCTGCTCGCGAAAAATGAAATAGTCCTCGGGCGCGAAGCCGCGGAGCGACGCATCCACTCCGAGGGGGCTAAGCTCCACGCCAACGAGTTGCTCGGGATGCGGATAGGGGAGAGGTTCCAGCACGACACCGTCGAGGACGCTGAATATGGCGGTTGTGGCACCGATCCCGAGGGCCAGCGTCAGCACGGCGACGACAGCGAAGCCGGGAGATTTGCGCAAAGTGCGCAATCCGTACCGAACATCCTGGAGCAGTGTTTCGAGGAACAGCAGCCGTCGCTCCTCCGCGTAGTCTTCGCGGACGGTCTCCACGCCGCCGAATTTCAGCATGGCTTGGCGGTGCGCTTCGGCTGGCGATAGTCCGGCGCGCAGGTTGTCAGCGGTCTGCAGAGCGATATGCTCCGCGATCTCTTCGCGCAGGCGTTCGTCCTGGGTCTGGCGCGTCGCGGAATGAAAGAGCCGTGCGAAAAACCGCCTTACCGATTTCATAAGGAAGCCTCCGGTCCAGCCGACGAAGAGCCGGGTCTTAAGGGATAGACGCAGGGCCGTCATTTTGGTTTCCAACAGGAAGATGCCAGATCTCCATTGGGAAAACAATAGGTAAGTGCAACCTGTCGTAGCAGAGTCACAATCTGCTCCGACTTGTATTTCTTCATCGGCATACCAGCTTTCCTCCAGAGTGAGTTCTTTCTCACTCCCGCTGGTACAATCACCGGCCCCGTTGGACTAGTACCGAGAAATGCGCTTACCGGGAGACGACCTATTACTAAGCCGCGGATTTCGAACCCCAAGTCGGGACCTCTCAGTCCGAGTACTCCATCGTTCGAATGCTTCCTATAAAGTTATTATTGACATCCGATAACTTTCGTGGTACCCTCCCCTATGAGAGCCGGCCTCCAACCCCTCTTTGTCCTCGTTCCCGGCACACCGGTCCGCTCCTCCGCTTTGCTGTCGGTCTGCTCGATCCCTTATTTTCAGCGGCCTCCAACCCTTTCTTCCCGTGACCTTCCTTTTAGACCCATGCGAAATACCAAGAAGGTGTGGGCACCACGAAGCCACACCGATGTGCGTGCTAAGACCCTAAACCCTTTAGAATCCGCACTTCCGCAAAACGCACCCATAACTCCTTTACAATCCGCACTTACGAAAAAAGGCGGGGGGAGGGGGCGGAACGGTTAACTACCCTGCGTTCCATTCCCTGGTCACTACCCACTACTCACTGCCTTCAGATAGAATCATCGTTTTGTTTTCGGCCTTTGACGACGACCGACTGCCCAATGAACGAAATTCGATTGCACAACACCCTGAGCGGCCAGACCGAGCCGTTTGTCCCCCAGAAACCCGGCGAAGTCAGCATGTACACCTGCGGGCCGACGGTCTACGACTACGCCCACGTCGGCAACTACCGCACGTTTGTGTTCCAGGACATCCTGCGGCGTTTTCTCAAGCTGCGCGGGTTCAAGCTCAATCACGTCATGAATCTGACCGACGTGGACGACCGCATTATTGCCAAGGCGGCGGCCGCCGGTGTCGGCATTCGCGAGTACACGCAAAAATACGTGCAGGCATTTTTCGACGATTGCAAAACGCTCAGTATCGAGGCGCCCGAGCACTGGATTCGCGCCACCGACTACATCGACGACATGGTGAAGCTGATCCAGCGGCTTCAAGAGAAGTCGTACACCTATGCGGGCGAGGGATCGATCTACTACCGCATCGGAAAATTTCCGGACTACGGGAAATTGTCGAAGATCGACGTGAGCGGAATCCAGGCCGGCGCCCGCGTGGACAACGATCGCTACGAAAAAGAGAGCGCGCGCGATTTCGCGTTGTGGAAAGCGCCGAAACCCGGGGAGCATTTTTGGGAAACGCCGATCGGTCCCGGACGCCCGGGCTGGCACATCGAATGTTCCGCGATGGCCATGAAACTTCTCGGCGAGACCATCGACATTCACACCGGTGGCATCGATTTGGCGTTTCCGCATCACGAAAACGAGATCGCCCAGAGCGAAGGGGCCACTGGCAAGCAGTTCGTGCACTACTGGATGCACGCGGAGCATTTGCTGGTGGAAGGGGAGAAGATGTCGAAGTCGCTCGGCAATTTCTTCACGCTGCGCGACCTTTTCGCGAAGGGCTACAAGCCGTCGGCGCTTCGCTTCGCGCTCGCCAGTGTGCCGTACCGCCGCCAACTGAATTTTACCTTCGATGGATTGCAGCAAGCCGCCAGCGCCGTCGAGCGTCTGCGAAATTTTTCCGACCGCCTGGCGCAAGGAAAATTTCCAGAGGGCCAGCAGCCTGGCATGGCCGAGCGCATCGCCAAAGCCGCGCAGGATTTCGATGCGGGCTTGTCCGATGATTTGAACACCGCCATAGCGCTCGCCGCGATCTACGACCTTGTGCGCGAAGCGAACATCGCCATGGACAAAGGCGAGTTCAGGCAAGGCGATGTTGCCGCGGCTCAGGAATTGTTGGCGTCGTTCGACCGCGTGTTTGCTGTCATCGCCGACAACGACGCCGAGAAGTTGCAAGCGCTTGGCTATGGGGATGCCAGCGGCGCTTTGGCCGACGCCGACGTGGAAAAATTGGTCGCCCAGCGGCAGGACGCGCGCAAGCGACGCGACTTCGCGGCTTCCGATCGTATCCGTAAAGAGCTCGCGGACCGTGGTATAATTCTTGAAGATGGCCGGGACGGAAGCGTCCGCTGGAAACGCAAATGAAGCACGCTAAATTCAGTAATCTCAGTCAGTTCACGGGCATCTCTTCCCCGGCCGAAGTACGCCCCAACCTCTACAGCGTAGACTAACGAACCTTCCCCCTCCGGCTGCTCGCCGGCGTAACGGTCCCCGCGATGCCAGCCGCATGTAAGTTCCTCCGTTTCAATGAGTTAACAACCGGCCATTCTTCAACGAGGAGGAAGAAATGATTGCAACCACCGAAACGAAATTGCCACAGTCCAAGGAAATTGCCACGAAATTCCCGAAGCTGAATATGCCGCTTCCAGGGCCCAACGCGAAGCGCGTTGTGGAACTCGATGCCAAATATGTGTCGCCGTCATACACGCGCGATTATCCCCTGGTGGCGAAGCGCGGCCACGGCGCCATGATCGAAGACGTGGATGGGAATGTGTTTTTGGATTTTGCCGCAGGCATTGCCGTCTGCGCTACCGGGCATTGCCATCCCGAAGTTGTGGCCGCGATTCAGAAGCAGGCGGCGGAGTTGATTCACTTGTCGGGGACGGATTTTTACTACGAGGGAATGCCGCAGCTCGCGGAAAAGCTCAGCTCGATTGCGCCAGGCAAGGAATCCAAGCGCGTGTACTTTGGAAATTCCGGCGCGGAAGCGATCGAAGCGGCGATCAAGCTGGTGAAATATCACACCAAGCGCGACAAACTGATCGCATTTAACGGATCGTTTCATGGCCGCACGATGGGCGCGCTTTCGTTGACGGCGAGTCGCTCAGTGCAGCGCAAGGGATTTGGGGCGCTGCTTTCCGGTGTGTTTCACATGCCGTATCCGGACACCTATCGTGCAACTTACGGCGTGAACCCTGAGCATGCGTCCGCCGATTGCTTGAACTATCTAGAAATGGAATTGTTCCGGCGGCGCGTCGATCCGGAAGAGGTCGCGGGGATTTTTATCGAGCCGATCCAAGGCGAGGGCGGCTACATTCTAGCGCCAGCGGAGTTTTTGCAGGGTCTGCAGAAGATTTGCCGCAAATACGGAATCATGCTGGTTGCCGACGAAGTGCAGTCGGGAATGGGCCGCACCGGAAAGTGGTGGGCGGTAGATCATGCGGCAGGGATTGAGCCGGACATCATCTGCACGGCGAAGGGCATTGCTTCGGGAATGCCTTTGAGCGCCGTGATTGCGCGTGAGAGCGTGATGGACTGGAAGCCGGGGGCGCATGCTTCAACCTTCGGCGGGAATCCGGTGTGCATCGCGGCCTCGCTGGCGACCTTGCATTTGCTGGAAAGCAAATACATGGAGAACGCGAGACGCGTCGGGGAATTTATTATGAAGCGGACCGCGAATTGGACGCAAAAGTTCAAGAATGTCGGCGAGGTGCGGGGTCGCGGGTTGATGATCGGCATCGAGCTGGTCAAAGACCAGAAGACCAAAGAGAAAGCACCGGAGATGCGCAACCGGGTTATTCAGGCGGCATATCACAAGGGTCTGCTGATTCTCGGGTCGGGAGATACGACCGTGCGATTCTGCCCGCCGCTCGTGATTGATGAAGTCCAGGCGGAATTCGCGGTGAAGACGTTGGAAGAATGCTTCCGCGAAGAGGAAACGAAGTAAGGACGCTACGAAGCAGAGCAAAGACAACGCAGACGCGGAGGGCGCGGAGTTTCGCGGACAAGGTGTGCGGAATCCAGAGAAGAGAAGTCTCGTGGCTGCCCGAGATGAAACGTGGCAGCCACGAGATTTTTGTTTATACTCAGACATCGGGTAGCGCCCGGCAGGGTCTCTACGGCTGCATGTGAGGCGGGCTTCTTCGCAGCGAATCTTGTAGTTTCTGGCAGGAACGACACGTGCCAATCTTCTCGTCATTGATATTTGGAGCAGTCTGCTGGGCTGCGCGCAACGGTTTGCGCGGCGAGCGGGAAGATTTCTCCGTGGAGCCTGAGCTCTGAAGCAAGCTAGTGCCGGGAAACGGATGGCGGCGCGGAAACTGGAGGCTGGACGAACCGGCGTTCGCGGGGAGACGTACGCGTATTGGTATTTGCGGCGGAAAGGGTGTGTTCGTTGCGCGGAACTACATTCCACGTGGGGCCAAGGGCGAGATTGATCTGATTGGGTACGACGGGAAAACGTTGGCGTTTGTGGAAGTGCGCACGCGGACGGTGAGCGACGTCATGACTGCGCTGCCGGAATTGAGCGTCACGACGGACAAGCAGCGCGTAGTGGTGCGGACGGCGCGGAGGTTTCTTGGGGAGAGGCATGTCGGCGATTGCCCTTGCCGGTTCGATGTGCTCGCGATCGATAATCGGCCGGGGATGCCGCCCGAGGTGAGGTTGCATAAGGATGCGTTTAGTCCGCAGATGTCGTAGCGGGAAAGCCTAAACCATTGGGTACGAGAAGATCTCGCACTCTCGAAACTTGGGAGAGCAGCGAAGAGCTCAAGCACCTTACGGGATCTTAAAGCTAACGAAGAGCCCACCCTTACAAACCAAGGGTGGGGCACCCTCAAGTACTTGTGATCGTGCTTGTTAGGAAAGCGTCTTGTTCAAGTCGGGATGGGTTGCTTCCTGGAAGAACCTGCCTTAAAAAGCAGGGGCGGGATACCCGAATGGGCTGTTAGACGAGGTACAATTCAGGGTAAGAGTGCTCTTACCTTTGCTCTTGTCCCCGAGCACGTTCTGGGAGGATTGCTGTGCCGGAGCTACGAAAAGATCCGATAACCGGTCGATGGGTGATTATATCGACGGAACGCGGAAGACGTCCCATGGATTTTCTGCGTGAGACGGTGGCGCCCCTTGGACAGAAAAATTGCCCGTTCTGTCCTGGAAGCGAAGGGAAAACGCCGCCGGAAATTTTAGTGTACGGGCGGAATGGCGGCGGAGCCAACACGTCCGGGTGGAGCATTCGCGTGGTGCCGAATCGCTTTCCGGCGCTGGGAATTGAAGGCGAGCTGGACCGCGAAGGTGAGGGACTGTTCGACAAGATGAACGGCGTTGGGGCGCACGAAGTGATCGTGGAAACGCCGGAACATGATACGTCGCTGGCCAATCTGCCGGAGCGGGCGGTCGAAGATGTTTTGTGGGCTTACCGCGACCGCATGTTGGATCTGAAGAACGATAAGCGATTCCGCTACGTTTTGATTTTCAAGAACCATGGCGAGGGAGCGGGAGCGTCGATCGAGCATCCGCATTCGCAGTTGATCGCGCTGCCCATCGTGCCGCGGCGAGTGCGAGAGGAAGTAGATAACTGCTGGCACTACTACGACGAAAAGGAACGGTGCATTTTTTGCGACATCATCCGGCAGGAGCGGGATACCGGGGAGCGGGTGGTTGGGGAGAACGAGCATTTCATCACCGTGGCGCCTTATGCTTCGCGGTTTCCGTTTGAAATGTGGTTGCTTCCCAAGGCGCACGGATCGGCGTATGAGAATAATCAGAGCTCGATTTACGCGAGTCTGGCGAGAATGTTGAAGGATGCGCTGATGCGACTGGATGCGGCGCTCGATAAACCGGCGTACAACTTCATGATTCATACGTCGCCGATCGGGGAAGAGATCAACGATCACTATCACTGGCACATCGAGATCATTCCGAAGTTGACGAAGGTGGCGGGATTCGAGTGGGGAACAGGATTTTACATCAACCCGACGCCACCGGAAGAAGCGGCGCGATTTTTGCGCGAGGCGAGAGTGGCTTCGCCGATCGCAACGAAATAAGGGCGATTCGTGCAGGCGTGTTTTAGAAAATGCGGATTTTGAGTCGTTTGATGAGGTTCGTTGCGATGATTTGGCGTCTTGTGGTTTGCAGGATTTGCCGAGACGGGGTGACCCGGGATGGCAAACTCCTCCCCAACAAGTGATTTGCTATACTCGATTGTTTGGCGCGGTACCCAAGTGGCCCAAGGGAGAGGTCTGCAAAATCCCTCTTTCGAGTCGGTGTTACGTGGTATCAATGGGTTAGACCGACGTGATTCGGGATAAATAGGCAATAATCGGGCGCGTTGGGCATAGTTTTGGGCATAGAAAGCGGGCACAGATTTGCATAACAACAGGGGCGCGGTACCCAAGTGGCCTAAGGGAATGGTCTGCAAAACCATCACTCGTCGGTTCGAATCCGACCCGCGCCTCCATACAATTGCACACTCACGAAATTTTGGAAGATGAACTTTTCCCGCCCCGCCGTTCGTGAAACGCCGTAAACATCTCGTGCCGTCCTTCTGCCTGCGTGTACTTCGGATTCTTAATCTTCAACCATCCATGCTCTGCATAGACGCTCGCCTTCCGCTTGCACACAATCCCCTCAAGATTCCGCTCACAGACCTCTTGAAACTATAGCTTCCCATCCCCCTCAACGTGCTGCGAGTAGATGATCTCGGAGCATTCGCTGCGCTGGATAAGTCCTTTCAACTTTTTCTTTCAGTGAGGCTTAAACGTCGCGTGGCAAAACCTTCTGTGCTTCTACTGTGTTACTTTTCCTTCTCCTCCGAGGGCTTCTGGGGCGTGCTTTTTGTAGGCGTCTCTGATGGCTTTTTCAACTGAGGGTCTAAATTCACCGTGTAGCCTTGCTGGTAGGCCGGATCGTCCGGTTTCATCAAGCAGACGCCGCCGTAGCAGGTTAACCTAGAATTGAGTCTTACTGCTCACTGAGAATAAACAGCGGAGTGTTCCGCACAGATGCTCTGGAAAACGTGTTCGGCTTTCTCGCCGCGAAAGCTGCTCAACGAATACGCGCAAAGAAGATCAAACTCGTAGATTGTAGCTAGCTGGTTCAAGAGTTGTTCAAGCCGGATCGCTGCGTCCACTTTACCTTCCGCCCACAACAAAGGCCCACATTCTCCCCACATCGCAACCCGGGGATGCTGTCCTTTCCCTGCCTTGGCGGCTCCACGGACAAGACCACCCACAACCTCGAAAAAGCGCTCCCAGTCGGGCATGTCATTGACCATAAAGGTGGAGAGAGTCTTGGCAACATCCAACGAAATGTATCTTCCGTGTTTAATTTCTGCATCAACATCCAAGCCCTCTGCCTTCAATCTCTTAAAAAGACTATCCCGATGTGATTCGGTGGCAACAACGGCTGCCACATCACCAGCACCTAGAGCGGCAGTAACAAAACGAGTGCAGCTGTCCAGAAAAACCGCGTCATCAGGATAGAATAGGACCTCATGGCGGTGAGGGGCTTTCATTGCTAGGACGCGTACAGGCTGGTAGCCTTTTATGCTACTGCTTACAAATTCTCTACCCTGCAGAACAGCTTCGATAGCAGGCAAAAGATCGCTTCGCACGTGTGTCTTATGAACGTACCCCAGGGCGCCCGTGCTCAAACCTGTCTGCACAACCTCGCGGTCATTGACCTGGCTTAGGAAGATTATCTTGGAGCTGGGAGAGAGTTGTCGTATCCGCCGGGCAGCTTCGATGCCATTCAGTTTTGGTAGACCAATGTCCAATACAATCAAGTCCGGCTTCAGGTCTGCAGCCTTCTGAACGGTTTCTGATCCGTCCGACGCCTCCGCGATGACTTGCCAAGCAGGCCGCGCCTGAAGCAGCGAATGGACTTGGCGTCGCCAATCTTCGAAGTCATCCGTTACCAGGATGCGAATTGGTGACAACGGTTGCTCCCCCGCCGTCTTGCTTAACGTGCAAGCTGAGACTCTTTCTATGGCCAAAATATCTACGAACACACCGCATGCAAATTAGTCGCACGGCCTCCGAGTCCCGCACCTAGAAGAACGATTCAGGTAAGGTCATCGTGTCGCGAATTGCTGCGAGGATGGACGAATCACTATCTCATCTTACGCTTTAAAGCAATGCGGTTACTCTCTAGCGCATTGCGAGGTTGTTTAAAGCGCACAAGTTGTCCGTAAGCGGCTTGAGGAGGGCCGGAGTTCGGTTCGTACGGGGGACAGTTTGGTACAGGCTACATTCCCATTCCTTTCTTTACAGTCGTGGATTCATGGCGGTATCCTCGTGTCCCACCGCGAGCCTTTGCGGTCAAAATCGTCGGATTCGGTGAAGATTCATTCCAACTTACGATGGCTCTCCGCCACTGGTCTTTGCGGACTGGTACTTTTCGCGGCTGTGGCGTTCGCGGCGTTATTGCAAATCGAGGTAAACGGACCGATCTACCAGCGCATTTCTTTGAGCAAAGATCTGATTTCCGTCTACGTGCCACCGTCGGAGAGCCTTCTCCAAGCAGCACTGATTTGCGGCATGATGGGAGAGGCGTCCGATCCTGCGGAACTTCAGCGATACGAGAACCAGTTCGATGCAGCCCGGGAGGACTTCGAGACGCAACATGCCGATTACATGCGGCGCGTACCGGAGGGAAAGCTCAAGGCCTTGATGAGTGGCACGGCCTATCAATCTGCCGAACAATACTTCCAGATCGCACGGCAGACGTATATTACGCTGATTCTGCGAGGCGATCATGAAGAGGCACAGAAGGTACTACTCTCGCGTCTGAAACCTCTTTACGACAGACATGCCGCAGCCGTTGATGAGATTGTGGGGGTCGCCAGTCAGCAGGCGTTCGATGGTGAAGCTCTGGCGGCGAGAAACGTACGGTTCTACACTGGAATCATGGCGGCCGTTGGTGCTCTGATTCTGTTGATTGGAGGATTTCTTTCGTTCGCGATGGCTCGGGGAATTTCCAAACAAACCGACGAACTGCAGGCATCCGTTGGACAATTGAGGGCGCTTGCAGCCCGATTGCAGAGCATCCGGGAGGAGGAGAGGAAAAGAGTTGCGCGCGAAATTCACGATCAACTGGGACAGGCTTTGACGGCTATCAAACTGGACGTGAGCTCGTTGGTAGCCGAGTTGCCAGCAGACCAAAGAAGAGAATCAAACAGAGCGCGGTCGATTTTGAAGTTGGTGGATGAAACGATTCAGACGGTGCGTCGAATCGCAACGGAGCTGAGACCGGGAATGTTGGATGACTTAGGACTGGTTGCCACGATTGAATGGGCTGGAGAAGAATTTGGAGCCCGCACTGGGACAAAATGCTGCCTAGAACTTCCGCCGGACGATATCGTCGTGGATCAAGAGAAGGCCACAGCCATTTTCCGCATATTTCAGGAGACCTTGACGAATATAGCGCGGCACGCAGGCGCGAATGAAGTAAAAGCACGACTTGCCGCAGAAGACGGCAACGTTACGTTGGAGGTCCGTGACAACGGCAAAGGAATCCGCGAGGAAAGACTTCGTAAGGGTGGATCGCTTGGAATTCTCGGAATGCGGGAGCGGGTCGAGCTGCTCGGAGGTGATTTGACGATCACGAGCAGCCCTGGAAGTGGCACCTCGGTGCTAGTGCGGATTCCGCAGGGTCCTAGCAATTCGGAAGGAACGAGGCAATGATCAGAGTTTTGGTTTCCGATGACCACGCCGTGCTCCGTGCCGGAGCGAAAGAGATCGTGTTGCGGGGATTTCAAGACGCGATCTGTGGCGAAGCTGCGAATGGGGAGCAGGTTCTCGAGCAGGTGAAGAAGCAGAAATGGGACTTAGTTATTCTGGACGTCACGATGCCAGGGCGGAGTGGCGTTGAGATACTCGGTGAACTGAAGCGCCTACAGCCAAAGCTTCCGGTGCTGGTTCTAAGCATGCATCCCGAGGACCAGTACGGTAAGCGTATGTTGCGGGCGGGTGCTTCCGGCTACATGAACAAAGACGTAGCGCCCGACGAATTGATCAACGCGATCCGCAAGGTACTTGCCGGCGGCCGGTACGTGAGCCCAACACTGGCTGAAAAGCTGGCCATGGATTTGAATACGAGAGACACAGGACGGCCGCCGCATGAGGCGCTATCCGAACGCGAGTTTGAAGTCCTGCGCATGATTGCCTCAGGCAAAGCGGTAGGCGACATCGCGGAGGAGATCCATTTGAGTGTCGCGACAGTCAGCACATATCGCGCTCGGATCTTGCTAAAGATGAGCATGAACACTACCGCAGAATTAATTCGTTACGCGATCGAGAACCGTTTGGTGGTTTAGGGCCAGCTTTCACACGTCTTCCAGCCTCTATCCGCAGTCTTTGCCTCAGAGGGAGCCGCAGTCGGCTCCCTCCATTTCACACTCGCGTCCGCCAGTGCTGTCATACAAACAATGACATCATCGCCGAGAATAATTCGACGGAAGAATCACATCTTCGCTGATAGCCTCCGGGATCCTGAAAGGAAGATGCTAGCGCCGGACCTATGAGAGTACTAATAGCGGATGACTCGGAGGTGATTGTGCAGCGTCTGATGGCGATGCTGGCACATGTCAGGGGTGTGGAGATCGTCGATCAAGTTGGCACTGTTGAGGAAACCACGGAGGCCATGCGCAGGTTAAGACCCGATGCGGTGATTCTCGACATGCAAATGCCAGGGGGGAGCGGGATCGACGTGCTGGAGAGCATGAAGAAAGACCGGCTAATTTCGACAGTCATCGTGTTGACGAACCATCCTTATGCGGCGTACCGGAAGAAGTGCCTTCAGGTCGGAGCAAAATTCTTTCTGGACAAGTCAAACGAATTTGAAAAGGTCGGCGAAGTGCTGCGAGCGCTGATTCGCGACGCGGATCGCGAGGCCGAGCGGGACTGTCGCGATCACGAGGACGTGTAGATGCAAATGGCGAATCATTTGTCCCCGAGCGCACCGAGAAGCTCATGGCCGAACAAGTCTTCGGCAACAGGGAGGTAGGAATGTCATGTCTGTCGTGTGGTGCTAAGAAGCAGGCCGAGTTTTCCGCTGAGATGCTTATACATTTCGGGGGGCTCAAGAATCAGGACAAACCCGGCGTCTGGGTATTCCCAGAGCTGTTAGTGTGCTTGGACTGCGGCTTTGCGCAAGCGACAATCCCGGCATCCGAATTGGCACAGCTTGCCGCCGGTAGGGTGCCCGGTGAATCACCCGAGAGGAACGCGTCCATTTGAGGAAACACGGACTGCGAATTGCATTTCGGAGTGAAGCGGGGACGTGGTCTCTCCGATGGGTCTAATGAAGAGCACCGTCCGAGACAGCCGCGTCGATAGCAGCAAGCAACTGCCTTCCGGCTTTGGCCTTCTGCACGTAGGCTCGTGCGCCTGTACTGAGAGCTTCTTCAATCACCTCAGCAGAAGTTTCACAACTCAAGAAAATTATTTTGGCGTTCGGTACAAGCGCGCGAATCCGCCGAGCGGCCTCGATGCCATTCATCGTCGGCAGCCCGATGTCCAGCAGAATCAAATCCGGTTTCAATTCCACCGCTTTCTGAACCGCTTCGAGTCCATCAGACACTTCTGCAATGACCTGCAAGTGGGCCTTTTTCGCAAGGGTAGAGCAGACGAATTGCCGATAAAGTGAGGAATCTTCTGCGATGAGAACACAGACTGCTGCGGGACTCAAGTTGAGACAATGGCCAGGGTTTAGATTCAATTCACCCATTCGGAGTCTCACGTACCCTGCCCGCTGTTTAGAGCTGGATGGGGTACCAACGACGACTAGTCTTACCCATTACCAGAGCAGTTGAATCGCGGCCATGAGGGCCAAGGCTACGCCAAGCAACGCCAGCCATTGAAACGCGCCATTCACGGGCCTGTCTGATGGGAAGCCTTGACCGGAGAGCTGGGAATCTGGGGGCATTTTTGGTCTCCTCACGGACTAACGATAGGGGCAGGCCGAATACGACGTTATGTTTGGTGCGATCTTTGAACCACTAGGGAAATCCCTAGCGAGTGGTGGAGGACCAGATTCGCTTCGTAATCGGGCGTTCTGCGCAAAGCAAACGTACTAAGGCCGAGCAGCTAAGGCCCTGCACCAAGTTCAGCACCCCTACCCCCTGGGGCGATCCACCCCCCCCACCCCCCGACCTGTTTCGCCTTTCATTCGTGGCGAAGAACTGGCGAACAGAATTGAGAGGCGCGTCTACAATAGGGCGCCGTGCAACGGCGGCGCGCGCAGAGCGACGATCTCAGGGAGGATGCTACGGGAGCACCAATTTGCCAGGCTAGCCGGCGCGAACTCTGAAGGTTCTGAGTTGCCCTCCCGCGCAGGTACCGTGATTCCTTTTCCCATTATGAAGGGGGAATCTCGCCGACGCTTGGATACTGAGCTGTACGAGGAGACCAACGAAAAAGACTCACGGGGACCGCGTTTTCTCTGGCCGACCCGTCGATTTCGGGTCAACTCCTAGTAAGTCGGGTTACCGGACATCTCTAACAATGCTGGCTCTGTCAAACTCTTTTTAAGCACACTTGTCCCTTCACTCCTGAGAGTGGTCTTCCTCGTTTTCTTCGACCCTTTGCATCGACAACCACGGCTCGTTGTAATCTATCGAGCGGACTCAGTCCGACCCAAACATCTCTTCGATCAAAACTTCGACCATGATGAGTAATTCAAACTCCCTTTTCAGGGAGCGGGATGCCCCATCAAGTGGACGACGCTCTTCTTCAAGCCATGTCCGGTAACGAGCTTTCCCGCGTGCGAACCGAACTCGACAAATTGCGAATAGTTCCAACCGTTGCGCCACATCCAGTACAACCGAACCGCGAGTTTCCTGGCCATCGCTGCCTTAGCAATGTTCTTGTGTCGACGCATCGCCAGGTACACATACCGACGCCGCCAGTGCGGGTTACACCGTGCAGCCGCTTGCGCTGCTTCTCCCAGCAAGTAGCGCAACAACGCATTGCCTTGCTTGCTGAGATGTCCCAGCCGTTGCCGCCCGGCACGGGAGTCTTCACTCGGAATAAGCCCCGTGTAGCTGCCGATCTGCTTGCCACAAGGGAACCGATCCGGTGTCCCAATGACCAGAACGTAGACTAGCCCCGTGATGGATCCCACGCCGGGATGCGTCATCAACCGCAGCACCTCGGGCCGTTGCTGAGCTTCTTGCTCGACTGCTGTAGTTAGCTCCGCAATCTTTGGATCCAGTTGGTCCAGCAGCTCTAATAATTCCTTCCGGCGCCGGCTGGCCCAGGGAGCCAGAGAGAGCTTCTCCAACGGTGTTCGCCCTTGTTCGCTGAACAACTTTTTCTTCCAGCGATAGCCCTCGTTCATCGCCACGGCCTGTAGCTGATTCATAATCCGCGTGCGCATCTGCACCAGCCGATGCCGGTGCCAAAGCAGTTGCCGCAGATCCCGATTCTCCGGACTCGGTACCCAGATTCGAGGAAAGCGATTTTCCTGTAGCAACCTCAGCAAAAGTCGGGCATCCTCGCGGTCGGTCTTCTGCTTGCGCACTCGCTGTCTGCTGATCTCTGCTGCATCGCCAATCCATACCTCGAAACCCAATTCTGCGAGTAACCGCTCCAACCAACGTGAATATCCGGTGGCCTCCATCCCCACCCGCACGCTCACTCCTCTCTGCTTTAGCTCTCGGTAGAAACGTTCTGCTTCTCCATCGCTGTGATTCAATCGCCTTTCGTCATACTCACTCGTTTCCTGATCTAAAAATGCAATTTGCTGAAAGCTCGGGTGATAATCTATGCCTATAATCAGCATATCTGGCTCCTTCCTCCCGAGCCTTGGTCGTCGAACAACCACAGTCTACTCGGGTCGAGGGAGCCAGCATTGTTATGAAATCAAGTGACTCGCGTGGGACTACCCTCGACGGACGCGATCGCAGCGCGGACCCGGCCACGCGCGGGCAATTCGTAGGGCGCTGAAAACGCGCATTGCGCGCGCGGCCTCACCGCAAACCCCAAACAAGGAATTTTCGTGGTCGCTTTCCGCTCCGCCCTCATCGGCGCGGACCGCCGGCACACTCTAAACCTTTGGGATGTGTTTTCGATTGGCGTCGGACCACGTGGCTAACCCCTGATGAGTCCGTTACCTGCAAGTCCCCAAAAACATTTCTCTCTGGCGGGCAGATCAAGAAATTTCGGGCTCGTCAAATCAAGCACTTGCAGGGCGCAGGAAGAACAGGTTTTTGGGCAAATGCAAAGCTCAGCCCATCCCGCGAATGCCGGACCATGTGACCTGGGCTCGCATTCACGCTTAGCTCCGAAATAAGATGGTAGCGAGGCGACCGTGCGTAAGATCGTTCATATCGACATGGATGCGTTTTATGCGTCCGTCGAGCAGCGCGATGATCCGCAACTCCGAGGCAAGCCCGTCGTCGTCGCTTGGCGCGGAAATCGCTCCGTAGTGTGCGCTGCTTCATATGAAGCACGAAAGTTCGGTGTGCGGTCGGCAATGCCAGCCGTTCGAGCGGAACGCCTCTGCCGCAGCGCCGTGTTTCTGCCCCCGGATTTCCCACGCTATCGAGCCGTCTCGCGTCAAGTACGCGAAATCTTCAAGCGCCACACTGACCTGATCGAGCCCCTATCCCTTGACGAAGCGTATCTCGATGTTTCGGATAACAAGACGGGACTGCCAACGGCTACACAAGTGGCACGCACGATTCGCGAACAGATTCGCTCCGAATTGAGCCTGACGGCATCAGCGGGTGTAGCGCCCAACAAGTTCCTTGCGAAGATTGCCTCGGCCTGGCGAAAACCGGATGGACTGTTCGTCATCCAACCTGAAGAGGTAGATTCATTTTTGTTGTCCCTGCCAGTGAGTCGTCTACCGGGAGTAGGCAGGGTCACGGAAGAAAAACTGAAAAGCTTTCAAGTACAAACAGTCGCGGATTTGCGAGCGTTGGATTTATCGACACTCGAACGCCGTTTCGGTCGCTATGGAGTGCGTCTCCACGAATTGGCGCGAGGGATCGATTGCAACGAAGTCATTCCAGACCGGCCGACACAGTCCATATCCACGGAGGATACCTTCGAGCAGGATGTGACGTTGGCCGAGACGGAGCCGATGATCCGGCGTCTCGCGGAGAAAACCTGGGAGGCATCACGTAAGGAAGCGCGAGTAGCGCGCACCGTCGTGCTCAAGCTGAAGACAAGCGAATTCAAGATTCTCACTCGCAGCCATACGCCACACGCACCTCCTTCTTCTTGTGAGGAACTGACCAGAATCGCTCTGTCGCTACGCGAGCGCATAGAGCTAAGTCCAAAGCAACGTTTTCGCTTGATTGGCGTCGGGTTGAGCAATTTTCACGATCCCGCCGACGCTTCTGCTCAACCAGTTCTTTTCGAGTAGATGGGTCGCACTACTCGAATGCAGAGGAGCGCGTTCGGTCAGTCTCGGAGTTGCCCACCAAAAGTCGGTTTGCCCCCATTGATCAATATAAGCGCGTTTGTCGGTACTGATCCGATGGACGACCGATAGGTTCTGGCTTACACGTCGATTGGCAATTGGTTCAAGCGGGATGGCTCACCCCACCGTCATGGATAGGGTGTGCGGAGTTGGGTCTCCATCTGCGTCATAGGGCCGAATCCTCCGCAATTGTTCATCAGGGGCGAAGCTCCTAAACGAGTACCGCTCCGCCATCTAACACTACGGTTTGCCCCGTGGCGTATCCCTCCTGCATGAGGAAAAGATAGGCGCGCGCAATCTCGCTTGCCTCGCCGACGCGGCCCACGAGCAGACTCTTGCCAACGCTTTCGTACAGGTGCTCCCTTGCGTCTGCATTCATGGTTTGCCAGAGGTTCGTTCGCACGACGCCAGGACATACCGCGTTGACGCGAATGGGCGCTAACTCGACCGCCAAGGCACGCGTCAAGGCCTCGATAGTTCCACAGACGCTTGCGGCCACTGTCCATCCCTTGTGTGGGCGCTGGCCTGCGACTCCGGTTGTGAGTACGATCGAGCCTTCCTTGCGAATATGCGGGCTCGCGTACTTGACCGCAGCCAGGGCAGCCCAATAGCGCAACTCAAAAGCATGCCGGGCTTTAATAAGGTCCGTCGCTGCAAGCTCATTCAATTGCAGCGCGTCGCCGGCAGTGAAGACCAAGTGATCGAAATCACCGATCTTCCGAAAGAAACTTTGAATGTCGCGCTCATTCGAGAGATCAAGCGTGTGCCCTTCCGCTTTTCCGTCGAGCGTTGCGACCGCTTGCTTAACCCGGTCTGCGTTGCTTGACGCGATGATTGCTCGCGCGCCTCCTGCCACAGCCTGCTGTGCCACTGCTAACCCGATGCCGGACGACCCGCCGAGCACTACAATTCGTTTTCCGAAAAGCTTCCCGTGATTTTCAATTTGTCGCTTTTGTATCATCGCGTTCTCCTGTTTCTGTGGCCTAAATCTGTCGCCACACTCCAATGGACGACTCCTCCAGGCGCATCGTCACGAACTGCCTATTGCGGTCCGCGACCTATTCGCTCAATCATGAACAATCACATCTTGCCGCGTGACTTGGATTCTTTCCTGCTAAACAAGTTGCCGAGGCGTGAGAACGTCCACGAGACCGATTCGGCGCAACAATTCCGCACGCACGCGGTCGCTGACCATGTTCACAACTTCGGCTCCATCCTGCGTTGGATTCGACGTGAACACGGAAAGGACGCTTTCCGAATGGAGCATCCACAATTTTCACGATTGCTTCCCCAACCGCAGCGGCATCGGCGTCCGGCGGAACAATCGAGGCAAATCCCTTCATCACATCATCTGCAAAACTTTCGTACGGTCCGTTGTCATACTCAGCGACACGCTGAGTATCGGCAGGCCTGCCCGAGTGAGCAAAATGGTTTGTTCCTCCTGTGAATGCACCGGGAACGACGATGGAGGTCTCGATGCCCCAGCGTGTGAGTTCACGAGCGGACACCACCGCGAGAGCATCCATCCCGGCCTTCGCTGCAAAATACGGTGCAAGGTAGGGAGGAGTACCACCGGCCGAGCTGCTGCTCGATACCCAGACCACCAATCCATGCTTTTGCTTCCGCAACTGGGGTAGAGCGGCCCGATTGACGCGCTGCGTACTCAGAACGTTCACGTCATAGAGTTCCGCAAGCTGTTCCGGGGTGAACGCCTCGAGCGGGCCGAACACCATGTGGCCCGCGTTGTGCACCACCACATCCAGACGACCGTTGTCTTCGATGACCTTCGTTATCGCCGCATTCGCCGACGTATCCGACAAAACATCAAGTTCGACTGTGCGCAGGTCCGCTTTGTGGTCGGCCGTAAACCTCGCGGCCTCTTGCACCTGCCCCTTATTGCGACCGGAAGTGTCGCGCATGCTTGCGTACACAACGTGTCCCGCTTTAGCGAGCGCCCGTGCCGCAAGCGCACCAAAACCGCTGGAAGCCCCCGTAACGACAATTACCTTCTTCATAGTTCTTCTCCTTTGAAGTAATGGTTGCTTTTGAAGAAAAACTTGGAACAGATGGAGCGTGATTTAGATCATTCCGCCATTTGCGCGAAGCACTTGGCCGTTGATCCAACCCCCGTCCGGGCCGGCCAGGAATGAGACTGCCGCCGCAATGTCCTGAGGCGTGCCGAGCCGCTCAAGTGGATTCATCTTTGCCATGCGATCGATGAGTTCCTGCGATTTTCCGTGCAGGAAGAGATCCGTGACTGTAGGCCCCGGCGCTATCGCGTTTACCGTAATCGAGCGCCCGCGCAGTTCTTTGGAAAGGATTGCCGTGAGAGTTTCGACAGCGGCTTTCGTCGCTGCGTAAACACCATAGGTTTCGAGCTTGAGTCCGACAACACTCGTGGAGAAGTTGATGATGCGTCCACCATTGCGAAGGCGTTTCGCTGCCTCTCGCAGGCCGTTGAATGTTCCCTTCAGATTGACAGCAATTTGCCGGTCGAAGACGGTATCATCCGTAGTCGCCACGCTTGACAGCAGCAAGATGCCGGCGTTGTTGACCAGGACGTCGACTCCTCCGAATTCCTTTTCTGAGACTTCGAACATCCGCGAAACCTCGTCCGCATTGCTGACGTCAGCTTTCGCGGGTATGGCGCGTCCCCCCGCCGACTTAATCTTGTTGACGAGTGCAGCAGCTTCCGCTTCGCTGCCTGCATAGTTCACGACCACGGAAAAGTCGTCTTTCGCGAGCCGTTCAGCGACGGCCGCACCTATGCCGCGCGACGCACCGGTGATAATTGCTGCTCTTGCCATAAATTCTGTTCCTCTTCTTTCTTTCGGATATCCCGTATATCTTTGTTCACCTATTTGAGCGCCTGAAGCTACAATTCGTGTCATGCATTGTTAGAATGCCTCGTATGCGCACTGTGCATTTACAGAGCCTTGATCTGAATCTGTTGGTCCATCTCCTTGCTCTGTTGGAGGAGCGAAATGTGACGGCGGCGGCAAAACGAAACTTCTTGAGCCAGCCCGCGATGAGCCGGGTGTTGGGGCGACTGCGGGAAATGTTCAAAGACCCTTTGCTAGTCCGGAGCGGGCGCATCTACGAGCGCACAGTGCGGGCAGACCGTTTGCTGCGGGAATTGGAGATGGTCCTCCCACGTCTTGAGGCGATGGTCCGAGGAGAAGAATTTGATCCGGCTCGAAGCGAGGAACGATTTCGGCTTGCATTGACAGACAATGCTTGCACGATTCTGCTGCCATCGCTCGTGAATGCGATAAGAGAAGGGGCGCCTCGCATCAAGCTCGAAGTGTCGGCTTGGAGAACCCGAGCCTACGAGGATGTCGCTGCAGGCAGAATCGATGCCGCTCTCAGTGCAGAGGAAGTACCGCCAGCTCTCCAGAGCGAAATAATCTTCAATTTAGATTTTGTTTGTATCGTAGGCTCCGCTCTGCGGATGCGCACTCATCGATTCACGCTGAAGCAATATTTGCAACTCCCGCATGTCCTTGTTGAAACTTCGGCGGGCCAGCAAACATTGGTAGATCGCCCTCTGGCGCAGCTCGGTGTGAAGCGCAGCGTCCTGCTGACTATTCCTTTTTTTGTGCCAGCAATCTACGCAATCGCCCACAGCGACTTGGTGCTGACTATTCCGCGCAAATTAGCCAAGATCACCCGTGGAATAATGGGCGTTAGAGTCGTCGAGCCCCCTCGCGAGCTGAAGGCTTTTCCTTATTTCATGGCATGGCATTCTCGACTCACAGGTGAGCCGGCCCACTCGTGGTTTCGCGAACAGATACGTCAGGCGTTGCGTCGCTCTAGCGAAATCCGTAGAACTTCTTTGGCGATGAAATGAACCGCGAACTCATTCTGAGCCAGTGACCGGCCTGAGACGTATGTAACACATCGTACCGAACACATGGGTGACACGTTCTCCCTTCGGGGAGGGACCGACGGGGCTCAAACCGCAAGTGCTTCAGAGTCCCGGACCTTTCAGGCCGCAATCAAGATAGGTAACGAGAAGTCGGCTTGTAGGAGGTGATCTCCGCGCTTGGGCATCGACTCTGGGCGGATTACGGGCAACCGGAAGCTATTCCGGCCAGAAGTCCCGCTCGAGGAAGTTGAACAGGCGTGCAGTAGATGTCCTGGGCCCGAGGCTGCCCAGAAAGCCTACTGCTACCTGGGTGGTAAGTGATTGATTCTACGAATCGAAATTCGCCGAGCTGCTGGCCCAGAACGGGTTGTTCTTGGGCAGCGTTATCGTGAACACATGAGATTCCACACATTTCCGGTAACCGTTTATTTCTATCTTCAGTGCCGTCCGCAGCGTTGGTTGTTTAACCTCTCGAGATGCGGGTGGAGCTTCCGCTTCACGAGCAGGTTCTGGTCAAAGGGCGTTCCGTGGCGCGAGAGTGAGTTCGGCGTCGGTCCAGAAATTCCAAGCAGTCGACCATTCCTTCGCCGGTCTTGGCCGATAACTTGAATATTTCCATGCCGGGCCGGACCGCTCGGATGTTGCGTCTCGCTGCTGCCTCGTCAAAATCCACCGCGGCGGCGAGGTCCGATTTTGTGATGACGGCCACGTCCGCGCTGTTAAAGATGGTCGGATATTTGAGGGGTTTGTCCTCGCCTTCGGTTACGGAGAGCAAGACCAGACGCAGATCCTCGCCGAGATCATACGAAGAAGGGCATACCAAGTTCCCGACATTCTCGATGAACAGAAAGTCTAACCGGTTGAGATCCCAGCCTACCAGCGCGTTCTGAACCATGGCCGCTTCCAGATGGCAGACTGTGCCGGTGATAATTTGTTTCACCGGAGCCTGGCTTCTTGCGAGGCGCGCCGCATCATTTTCCGTGGCGAGGTCGCCGACCAGTGCCGCTACTCTGTAGCGGGAATGAAGAAGCGTCAACGTTCGCTCCAAGAAAGCAGTCTTGCCTGAACCTGGACTGGAAACCAAACTGACAGCAAGCACGCCAGATTCGCGAAAACGCTCGCGCAACGCGCGGGCGAGTACGTCATTTCGCTTCAGTACGTTTTTTCGAACCTCGATCAACCGGGGCTCGGAGCTCATTGCTTGATCTCCAGTGCTACGACTTCCAATTCTTTCCCGTGCAGCACTGTGGGAGTTTCCGTTCCACATTCGGGGCAACAAAACCACTGAATCGAGTTAACCGCACGGGGAAGTTCGCACTTGGGGCAAAAGACTTCGACAGGAACTTCCTCAATCAAGAGTTGCGAGCCTTCCAGAGGCGTGGCTTCGCAGGCCATTTCGTAGGACGAGAGTAGGGCCTGCTTCACAACCCCGGACAAAAGCCCTAAGCGGAGGTGCACAGCGTGGATTTGTGCCGAGCCATGGCGCGCCGCTTCCTCCTGCGCCATCTCCACGATGCTCATGGCAATCGAGAGTTCATGCATTTGATGTTCTCACCCCACATCGAACAAACAGCACAAGCGTTCAGAAGAAACAGCTCATGCATCTTCCGCGCTCAGGTCACGTGAGCGGTCCACGCGGACCCCGCTTCTTCGAGAGAGGTGCCTGATGGACGGTAGGTCAAGGAGGCCATCGCGGCTTGACCCAGGCTGATGCCTCCATCGTTGGGCGGAACGATGTGATTCGTCCAAATGTTTAGGCGTTCCGGCGCAAGCAGGGCCTTGAGATCGGTCAGCAGCAATTCGTTCTGAAAAACGCCACCGGAGAGCACGAGTGTGTCGACTTTATGGACGCGACACAGTGTCGAGACGGCGTCGCGGAGGCCTCTTGCAATTCCGCGCTGAAAGGCGCGTGCGATTTCGCTCTTTTCGCGGCCCGCGAGCCGGTCGCCTATCAGATCATCGAGCAAGGGGCGAAAATCCAATTCATTATCGACAAAAGGAAAGAGATACGCGTCGGTCGTGGAAGCGTGGCTGGCGAGGCCCTCGAGCCACATGGCGGCCTGGCCTTCGAAAGTGACTTCGCGTGTAAAGCCCAGAAGAGCCGCAGCGGTGTCGAAGAGACGTCCGGCGGACGTTGTGGCAAAGGAACAAAGGTTTACTTGCACGAGCTGTAGAGCGTCGCGGTAACGGGAAGGAAAGAAGAAGGGAGCAGCGGTTAGATCGGGCAGATCCCTCAGCTGAACCAGAAAGCCCGCGGCCGCTTGGACCGGATTCGTAGCCGCGGCATCGCCGCCGGGTAAAGAGGCACTGCGCAGGTGCGCAACGCGTTCGAAACCGTCACGCACGCTTCCGTCGAAGATCTCGCTGCCCCAAATGGCGCCGTCATCTCCATACCCTGTGCCATCGAAACTGATCCCGATGACGCGCTTGTCCCAGGCGTTGCGCTCGGCAAGCACGGAAGCAATGTGAGCGCGGTGATGCTGCACGGAAACCTTTTCGACTGCGACAAGCTCGGCGGCGTGGATCGTCGACACGTACTGAGGATGAGCATCGTGAACAACGAGCAAGTCGCTCGAATCGATCTGATACATGGAAAGCAAATCCTGGATCGTTTCGCGAAAAGCACGGAAAGATTCGTAGTGGTCCAGGTCTCCGATGTGCTGACTGACGAAGGCCTGGCCGTCGACGACGAGAGTGATCGCATTCTTGAGGTCCGCGCCAAGAGCAAGGATGGGCCGATCGGTTGGAATCGTCGCCGCAGCACTGGGAGCGTATCCGCGAGCGCGGCGAAGGATCGTGGGGCCAAAAACGCTGACGCGGGCGACCGAATCGTCAATCCGCCGGGCGATCGGGCGCTCGCCGATGAGAAATGCGTCAGCGATACCGTGTAACTGTTGCAGGGCGTCTTCATCCCGATAAGCGATCGGCTCGCTGGAGCGATTCGCGCTGGTCATCACGAGAATTTCCGGAGCGCCGGCAGCGAACAACAGGTGATGCAGCGGTGCGTAGGGCAACATCACGCCCAGTTCGTCGTTGTCAGGAGCGATCTGGTGGAGATCGACTCTTGCGCGCGCGAGGACAATGGGACGCGCGACGGAGTTCATCAGTTCCTTAGCTTCCTGCGTCAGGTGGACCAGCGAAGCCGCGATTTCCTGGTTTTTCGCCATCACGGCAAAGGGTTTTTCCTTGCGGTACTTCCTGGCTCGGAGGGCGCTGACGACTTCCATGTTTGTCGCGTCACAGGCGAGATGGTAGCCGCCGATTCCCTTAACGGCGACGATCTTGCCGTCACGTAGATAAGCCGCGGTTTTACGAACGGCTTCCTCATCGCCAAGCAAAATTTCATCGCCCACCTGAAAGAAGTATGCAGGTCCACAGGCGGGGCATGCGACGGGTTGGGCATGAAAGCGGCGATTGGCAGGATCGCGATACTCCGTTCCACATTGCTGATCCAGCGGCCAGCCGGCCATCGTGGTGTTGAGCCGGTCGTACGGCAAACTTTGAATGACGCTGTAACGAGGACCACAGTCGGTGCAGTTAATGAATGGATATAGATACCGGCGATCCTGAGCGTCGAAGAGTTCTCGTAGACAATCCTCGCAGACTGGCAAGTCGGGTGAAATTCGAACGGTAGGCCGCCGATGGCTAGTGCTGTCGCGAATCGTGAATGCCGTGAAACCCGCCGCTTCCGCGGGTTCAGTGAGAATTTCAACGATCGTGGCGGCCTGGGGCCGTTGGGTCTTCATCTCTGCGAGGAACGATTGGAGCGGCTCTTCTTCTCCTTCAAGATGAATCTCGACTCCTTCTTCCGAGTTTATAACCCAACCCTTCAGGTTGTTTTCCCGCGCGAGCCTGTAGATGAACGGGCGAAAGCCAACGCCCTGTACCACACCACTGATCTTTACGTAGTACGCAGTCGGCATCGAGTTACTTTCCGACGACACAGCCATGTCCTTGCCATCCGACTTGAATCACTCTACCGTCTTCGACGAGCATTGGCACGGTGAAGGGCGGTTGTGCGAGGAGGTGCATGCGCTCGCGGGCCTGGCTATCGGCTTCGACATCGTATTCGGTGAAATCGTTTCCTTTCCATTCAAGCCACTCGCGCATTTCACTTGTGTAAGGGCAGCTTGCCGTTCCAAAGAGCTCCAGGTTAGGCACGACCGAAGCCCTCCAGCGCGTCGCGAATGAGGTGATACATCGACGCCTGAACTTCCTGGATGCGGGGAATGTAGTCTGACCGGACGATCAAGGGGAAATCCGTGAGGCCGCGACGAAGGACTTCGCCCCCGTCATACCCGAGCAGCGCCACCGTCAACAGATTTCTTTTGCGGGCCTCTTCCAGTGCGATCACGATATTTTTCGATCCGCCACTGGTGGAAATAGCGATCGCGACATCATTCGGGCGCGCCTGTGCGATCAGTTGGCGCTGGAACATTAATTCGGTACCGACGTCGTTGGCGATTGCCGAAAGATTTGCGGGCTCCATGGAAAGGGAGACCGCAGGAATAGGATCGTAGCCCGCCGGAGGCATGAAGCAATCGATAGCGAAGTCGTTTGCATCCGTCGCCGACCCACCGTTCCCGAAGATGACGAGCTTGCCGCCTCGATCGATGCGTTCGCGAATGGCCACGGCAGTACTGGCAATTTTGTCAGCTTCTTCCTTTGCGACCCGCGCGCGCAAAAACGCGTCATCGCGCACCTTCGTCTGAATGGAGGCGGCCGCTTCGGCGACAACGTCAAAGGTTTCTTGCTTCGCTTTTCCGAGAAAAGGATAAAGGAATGCAGCCTCGCCGACGTCGTGGCCCAGTTCGCGATGTTCGAAAAACACGTGCACGGTTTCCCAAAGCGTGTGATAGAGAATCTCGATCAATTCCTGGTGGATGAACGGGTCTTTGGTAGCAGCGGCGGTGAAATAAGATCCTTCGAAACCTGGAAGAGCGAACGTCATCGCGTTGCATCGGCGCCCAACATCGAGCGCATCCCAGATTTCGGAGTCGCCCTCAGGAGGACCGAAGCCCATGACCATGTCGTCGGATTGAACGAGCGTTTTCAGCCAAGGTTCAAACGCGAGAGAGAGGTCAAGTGCCGGGAGCGCGCGTTTGCCCACGATGACGGGATGCACGAATTCTACAGAAACGTGCTGAGCGTCGGTGGCATAAGGCCCACGCCCAAAGGCCAACAGGCGACCGCCGCGCAGAAAGCGCTCCGACATTTCGCGGCAAGCTTCCGCCAAGCTGCGGGCTTCAAGGGCGAAAAATGACTCAAGCACCTGGTTGCGCGCAAGCAGTCGCTGTTCGATTTGCGCCGTTAGTTCAATGCTGGTCGCCATCGTCCTTCCTAACAAATCCTGGGTAAAGGGTCGCCAACCAGCATGTCCACGAGGCGAGTTCCTCCGTACAGCGTAGTCACTAATACGGCGCTTTCCGGTTGCGCACGGACTTCGCCGATCACGACTGCTTCTTCACCTCCGGACGTCGCGCGTAGGGCTTGCAGTGCGGCATCGGCGTGCTCGGCAGAAACGATTGCGAGAAACTGCCCTTCGTTTGCGATGTGCAACGGATCGAGACCGAGGAGCTCGCACGCGCCGCGCACAGCGTCGCGTACAGGAATTTTCTCCTCAAATAGGACGATGCCCTGGCCGGAGTCGCGCGCCAATTCGTTTAGGGATGTCGCTACGCCTCCGCGGGTCGGGTCGCGCATCCAGCGGACCCCTGCGCCTGCGTCACGCACAAGCGCCTCAACAAGCGGAAAGACGGACCTGGTGTCTGACTGGAGCTCGGCCTCCAGATCGAGATCTCCGCGGGCGAGCAAGATCGTGATACCGTGATCGCCGATCGGGCCTGATAGCAGAACCTTGTCGCCGGGTAACACAGACTGTGGCGAAATCTCGACGCCGGTGAGCAGGCGCCCGACTCCCGTCGTAGTGATGTACATATTGTCGGCCTTGCCGTGCTCTACCACTTTGGTATCGCCGCCGGCGATCTTGACACCCGCAACCTCCGCGGCTCGGGCCATGGCGCGAACTTCGGCCTCCAAAACGTCGGTGGGCAACCCGGCTTCGAGCAAGTATGTGACGACTATAGCTTCGGCTCGCGCACCCGACACAGCGAGGTCGTTCACGGTACCGTTGATGGCCAGCTCGCCGATGGAACCACCCGGAAAACGCAAAGGCTTGACCACGAAGCTGTCCGTGGTCATGGCAATTCGTGTGCCATTGACCTGGATATAGGCAGCGTCGCCAAGAGGGGCTGGGACGGAACCGAATAGCAAAGGAGCGAACAACCCTTCGACTAGTCTTCGGCTCGCTTTGCCGCCGGCGCCGTGCGCCATCTCGATCTGCGGCTCGCGGAATTTGACTTTGGATACGGTGGCGGCCATGGAGTTTTCATTCACTCAATTCGCAGCGCTGGCGATGGTAACAGGCTTGCGGTGCTCGTAATTGTAGTAGGCAGCGCAAGAGCCTTCGGACGAGACCATTAGAGCGCCGACAGGTTGCTCGGGTGTACATTCGCGACCGAAGAGTTTGCATTGCTCCGGCTTGAGAACGCCTTTCAGGACTTCGCCACATTGCGCCGCCTTAGGATCAGTCACGCGAACGCCAGGAACCGTGAAGCGCTGCTCGGAGTCCCACGGTGCGTAGCTCGAGCGAATTTTCAGCGCCGATTGCGAGATGAAACCTAGGCCGCGCCATTCGAAGTAAGGGCGGAGTTCGAAGGTTTCGGCCATGGCGCGAAGCGCTGCGCTATTCCCTTCCCAAGGAACGACGCGCTTGTATTGATTTTCAACTTTGGATTCGCGATTTTTCAGCTGGCGCAACAGCATCACGACCGACTGCAGGATGTCGAGCGGTTCGAAGCCCGAGACAACCACCGGCTTACCCGCGTCTTTGGCAATCCAGTCGTATGGCCGGCAACCGATTACGGTGGAAACGTGCCCCGGACCTACAAATCCGTCCAATCGCATGTCCGGTGAATCGAGGATCGCTCGAATAGCCGGAATGATCGTGACGTGATTGCAAAATACAGAAAAATTACGCAAACCTTCCGCTTTTGCACGCACTAGCGTGAGGGCTGTGGAAGGCGCGGTGGTTTCGAAACCGATGGCAAAGAACATGACATGCTTATCGGGATTGTTGCGCGCAAGTTTCAATGCATCGGCCGGAGAATAGACGATCCGTACGTCCATGCCGCGCGCTTTGTATTCAAGCGGGCTTCCGTGCGTTCCTGGAACGCGCATCATGTCGCCGAAAGCGGCAAAGATGAAATCGGGTCGATCGGCAAGGGATAGACCATCGTCAATGCGTCCCATCGGGAGAACACAAACGGGACATCCGGGTCCGTGGATCAATTCCACGTTGTCCGGAAGCAGGTCCTTTAAGCCGAACCGATAGATGGCATGGGTATGGCCGCCGCAGACTTCCATGACCCGGTAATGCCGGTTTGGATCAGCTAGCCGGCGGATCTCCTCGCCCGCTTTGCTGATGAGTTCCGGTGCGCGGAATTCGTCTACGAATTTCATTGCAGTCGTCCCGGACGCGGCTGAGGATGCTCTTCGTCGTCCTCCAGACCATAGCCGCGTACTTCGTCCATTGCGGCTTGAGTCTCACCAAGCATTCTGAGAGTTTGCATCTGCTCGGCGGCGTCGGCTTCGCTGATCTTGCTCATGGCGAAACCCACGTGGATCAATACCCAATCGCCCGGGATCGGAGGCGCATCCTGCAAAAGGCCCAAATCTACCGTGCGCCGCACACCTACGACATCAACGACCGCTTGTAGTGCGTTATGCGAGTGAATCTCGATGATCTTTCCTGGTATCGCTAGGCACACGGTGCAGCCCCCTTGCCAATTCCGCCTACAGCTAGTCACTCGGAACTGATTCTTCCGGCCTTCGCGCCACGAGTTCGAACGTGAATTTGAGTTGGTCTTTCAAGCGCAGCGCTCCGCCTGCGAAGGAGACCGGCTTAACGCCGAAGTCCGATTGCCGTAGCTCGAAATCTCCAGAAATGCGCAGCACGCTTCCCATATCCGCGACTCTCGCGACAATGGATTGATTTTGACTGACACCATGAAATGTGAGTTCACCATTTACGCGGGCCACGATCGGGCTGTTTCCTGGCTTTTCGACTTTTATGTCCTTGCTCTCATAGACCGCCCCGGGAAAATGTTGTACTTCCAAGACCTGCTCATACATCGTTTGTTCCAACTGCTTCCGGTCACTGCTTTTCATTTCATCCAGGACATCGAGTCCAGTGGTCTTCAGGCTAAGGTGGAGAGATGCTTTGTCATACGTTTCCGGGATGAACTGAATTTCGCCTTCGAAATCGCGAATTCCGATCGTTGGGTTATGTCCAAATGACGAGAGCAGCCCGGTCGCAAACGCTTGCACCGTGAATCGGCTGGCGTTCTTGTCAATCAAAAATCTCATCAACGCGGGTTCCGGTTTTGTTGCCGTTTGCATCGGTGTGATCTAACCCTTGAATTTAATACTCGCTGGTAGTTGACTGACTACGCTCTGCAGAGAAATTCCGCGGCGCCAGCCACATTCCTAGCCGCCTTCAGCACCAAGCCCTCAGCTCACGGACGGAGCGATAGTCCATTTGCCGCGAGATCCATGTGCTACATGGAACGCAGACGGAAATATCGCTCTATATCTGGCAGCGCCGCGGAGGCGAAATTGCCGAGCCCGATCTTCCCAGATACCGGCGCACCGTCGGGTTCGTCAACACGAGCCCAGCGCCGACGATTACGAGAGCGACACCGCCGAGCATGTACAGAGTGTCCTTGTCGGATCCGTTCGATTCCTTCTGCGCGATCCATGATTTCAAGAGCCATCGGAGTCTCCTTTAGGGAATGGGATGTCCAGTTCATTTCTTTGCGGGGAACTCGCCCGCTAAGAATTCGAGTGACGAGCGAGTTAACGAGACTTTACGGCTTCGTCGACGGCCGTCGTTACGGGCTCGCTGAGCCCCATCTGTCCTTCTTCCGGACCGAGGGTGGCCGGTACGCAACCGACAAGTAGAACGCGCTTCAACTGTCCGCCGATACTAGTCGCCATGCGCAGCACATTGAGCGGATTCATCGCGTGGGGCTCGATAAAGCCGGGCTGTGTTGCCGGAGAACTCAGCTCTCTCCAGTCCGGTTCGACGACGCAGAGAGTACCTGGCTCGCCTTGGCCGTCGCCAGGATAAGCGTCCACAAGAATTGTCGTCTCGTAGCCTTCCATCAGTGCGTACGCGAGGTCGAAGCCGCGGATTCCGAAGTCTGCGACGCGAACTCCGGCCGGAAAAATGCAATTCGCTAGTCGACTGGCGACTTCTACCCCGAACCCATCGTCCGCGAGAAAAATGTTCCCGATGCCGGCGATCAGTATCTTTTTCCCTGGAATCTCGGTGATCTGTTCATCCACGGGAACAGGTTCCACCTCGCTCGCTGAAAAAAAGAACCGGTGGCCTGGCTGACGCATGAGGCCAATGTCGCGACCAGGGTCGTCATCAACAACCACGCACACATGCAGCTTACCCTCGTAATCCTGCTCGATTGATTCGACGACCGCGATTTTGCCTGTGAGGGCGATGTCGAATATATCGCCGCCATCACGCGGGCGCAGCTTAACGCGGTCGCCTTTGCGTACTTTCACACCCATGATCTCGAACGAATCTACCGGGCTCTTATCTTCCAGGAGCTGCCATTCCCACTCATTCATGGCGGCTCTCCTTTACGCTGCGCAGCCCGCGTAAAGCTCCGTGGAGTTTCATGAACTGCTCATCCGGCATAGACTCGGTGCGTTCGAGAATCTTTCGCGATACGGTCATCCGATTGCCGCATCTCCCGCTTTTCCTCGTCCGTCATCGTCATGATGCGCAGCGACAGGATCTCGTCGATTTCCGCGCCATCGAACAAATCGCCAGGACTTTCCGGAGCGATCTCGGGATAGTCGTAGAGGATGATGGGCGAAGAGAGCATCGTGTCGCGTTCCCCCACTTGGCCGACGAGGACCGGCCAGGTTCCCACGTTTTGGCACGAGGCAACAAAATTACGGCAGGTCTCGGGAGGATCGATGAGAGATACGAATTCTCCACCTCTCACCTCCATTATCGTGTGTGCGGAAACGAGAGCTCGGGATAGAGCCTGTTCGCGGTTCGAGGGAGTGGCGTCCAGGCGTGAAGCATTCGAAATATGGATCGTGAGTTTGAACACGCCCGGGGCGAGGCGTTCGGCTGCGAGATCAATCGTCCCGGCAATGGTGTTCTTGTCGCGCTGAATGATTCCAACGATTGAGCCACTCTCGTCCCGCACCACATCTCTTTCCTTCTTCGCAGATAGTCGGAATGGCCATTGCATCGATTGGGCCACAAGCGCTGGCAGATTGAATTCCGCAACTTCGATCACTTCTTCAGCAGCTTCTTGCCACGCGTGAAGAGTCTCGTCGCCGACTTGCAGTCTCTCGACTCTGTGGAGGTCTTCTTCATTTATCGAAGCAAACTCATTCGAAGGCGTCTGAAGTTTTTCGATCGAACGCGCCACCATCCGCAAGAATCGGACTCGTACGATACATTCCGCCTCGTCGCCCCCTTGCACAAGGCACTGCGTTTGCATGGTCCAGGCGTCGGACCCGCCCGTCGCCTCACTGTAGGTTCGGGGGTAGACCACGCCAAAGTTGAATCTCTGTTGATTCTTCACTGAGGAAGGCCGGTAGGGGTACAGCATGTAGCCTTCGTAAAGAACGGCCTTCACAATTCCGTCAACCAGCGCGGCATTCATGACCGCACCGTTTCCGGAAGAGCGGCAAGTGCCCTGTCCAAAGCTTCGTCCCAAGTCGGAATTCCCTCGCGCCTCTTGAACTGGGAAAGCTTTTCAAACGTATCCCGGTGCAACGATAGCCAAGCCGAGTTTGGGTAGTGTGCGTCCATCAGGTCTTTCCAGACCTTCACCGGCAGTCGATACTTCGACTCTTTGTCCCACGAGATAGGGGCCACCTGGAGTGTTCCGTCTTCGCCCATATAGAAGACGGTCCCGCTGAACTGGAAACACAAGCGGCAACTCTCCGTGCGTTACGCCATGGAAGTACTTCGTAGCCGCAACGTTGAAATCAAACGTACACGCGACCGGGATGTCGGCAAGCACACTCCCCGTGAAGCCCGGCACGACCACGCTCGCATGAGTCCACAGTAAGCTGCGCAGCGTTTGTCCCCATCGATCTGGCTCGCCAAATAGGTCTAGTAGGCGCGCTTGTTCATTCGAGTCGTATTTCCGTCGGCTGACCTCGATCTGTATTTGAGCTCGCAGCGCTACGGTGTGGACGATTTCATCGACGGAGGTATTGACGATTCGCACTTTGAAGGCGAGCAAGGGCGCGGCCGCAAATTGGACGACCTCGGCACCTTCGACAGTGAGTTGCAGATCAGGCACGGGCGCCTTCGCTAGCGAAGCCGGCGCGCTGCTTCAGCGCGACGAAAAACCCGTTGATCTCGCGCCAGACTTCGGTGCCTCCGGAAAGTCCACGCCAGTGCGCACGGATCAGACCGACCAGCTTGTAGCATTCGTCGATGGGAACGAGGTAATACTCGGAGGGGTGAGAACCTCTGCCATGACCGACACGATTGACGAGTAAGGCGGTCACGTCCGATTGCATCTCGTTCAGAATCGGATTGGTTTCGACGATGTCCGTCCAGGTGTCCAGTGGCAGTAGACGACTCGGTTGGACCTGCGGGGCTAGGGTACAGCGCGATCGTCCTTCCGTGCGGCGTACTGTGGAAGAAGAAAGCCATCTCGATGGGAACCATTAATCCGTCCCACTGGGCGTCAGTCATCTGAAAATCTTTGAGAAACACCACTCGCCGGGGCACCCGCTTATACTTCGTGCCGCTCTGCCCTTCGAACAAAATGGCGCAGGCCCCGCATGCGCAGATCAATCTGCGGTTCGCCGGTTCTACGAGGTGCTCGTGCGCAGGGGGGAGCGACTGGCTACACATCTCGCAGCGCTCGACGACAGCCCGCTTCCGCGCGAACTGGCGGAGCGTTGCGAATGCGCTGTCCTGTTGGAGTGGGAACGCCGGAGGCATGTCAGTCACCCCCTTGCGGGACGCGGGCCTGGGAGAGAGCCACCGTCGCGCGCCCGGTTTGGAGCTGGGTGAGCGACACAAATCCCGAAGCTGTCAGTGATGAATTGCTCTCGTTCACAATGATAGAAGTGGCATCCGGCGCCGCGTTCTGGATCGCCGCTTCGAAGAGTGGACTTCACAGATGCGGCCGAGGAGCCGCAGCTCTGCGGATTTGACCTCGAGCCGCAAAGTTACGGCGCCATCCTCGCCGATAGAAACCAGCTCCGCCACAGCGGAATGAGATTGCAGGTAAGTTCGCGATTTTGCGAGAGCGTGTGTGACGCGGGAGGTTGCAAATTCTCCGGATGGAGCCCGTACAGGAGCAGGACGCTGCTCACCAGTTCATCGCGTCCACACTTTCGGATAATTGTCTCGCCCGCTTCACCGGCATTCGCGGCAAGTTCCAGAATTCGCTCGAGCGCCGCCCCGTGCAATGCCATCAGCGATTCGAGAAGTTCCTTCGCCATGGCTCGCGCACTCGGGTCGGCGTTTGACTCGAGATGCTCGACCATTTCGCCGATTCGCTGCATTTGCTTCTGGAATGCCGCATCCTGCGCCATAGTCTCCTTCAAAAACAATCGAAGCGGCTGGCCAATGCCAACCGCTTCACCATCTCGTCACGACATCAGGCATGCATGCCAAACATCGGCGAGTGGTGCGTTTCGATCGTCTTCCCATTGCCCAGGTACATGTGCACGCCGCACGGCAGGCAGGGGTCAAAGCTCCGCACGGCGCGCATGATGTCGATGCCCTTGAACTTGTCCGGGCCATTCTCTTCAAAGATCGGCGTGTTCTGCACCGCGTCTTCATACGGGACCTGGCGTTCCATAAACGTCCCTGGGATTCGCGTTCCACGGGGTGGGCGGATAGGGATGGTAATTTGCGATTTTTCCGTCGCGAATGACCACGTGATGAGACAACACGCCGCGCACCGCTTCGTGAAACCCGCAACCAATGGCGTCCGAGGGTACCGTAAACTCCGACCACGTCTTGGTCCGGCCCGCATGCAATTCCGCCCAGAGCCTGTTCCACGAAATAAAGTGCGGCCGAGGCGGCATACACCTGGAAGTAGGTGCGGGCGCGATCGCGTTCAATGGCGTTGCTCCATTTCGGAATCTTCCATTCGAACTCAACCTCCGGCAGCGAGGTCGTCTTCGGCAGATACATCTTGACGCTGCTTCCGGTCGCCTTGATGTAACCGATGTCGACTTGGCCGGCCAACGCGGTGGCCCAAAGCCGGGCGATCGGTCCACCTCCGGTATCGATAGCCAGATGATCGCCAGTCCTCTTGTCGAACCAGCGGGGTGACATGACCCAGGTATATTTGCCGGCGAAGTCTCGCTTCTGAGGCTTTGGCGTGGTCGTCTGATTCCAGGGATGATTCTGATCCACCGAATTCCCGAGGGGATCAGTCTTCACAAACTTCTCGCCGTTCTCCCATCCTTCGTAGTACGAGCTGCCGAGAAGGATACGGATGTTCAGATTGATGTCGACGAGGTTGGTGGTAACAAGCTTGCCATCTACGACGATTCCTGGGGTCACGTACATCGCGTTGCCCCAGTTGTTCATGTTCTTGTAGGTGTAGTCACACTCTGCGGGATTGTTAAACGATCCCCAGCAGCCGAGCAATACGCGTCGGCGGCCAACTTCTTCATAGCCAGGGAGCGCCTCATAGAAGAAATCGAACAGGTCATCATGCAGCGGAACAACCTTCTTCATGAACTCCACATACTTCATCAGGCGCACGAGGTAGTCCGTGAAGAGCTGAATCGTCGGTACGGTGCCCACGCCGCCGGGATAGAGGGTGGACGGGTGCACGTGGCGCCCTTCCATCAGGCAGAACATCTCGCGCGTCATCCGGCTCATCTGTAGGGCTTCGCGATAAAACGAGCCGGTAAAAGGATTCAAGGCGCGCATGATGTCTGCGATCGTCCGGAAACCATGCAGATTCGAATGAGGGGAGGCGGTTTTTTCCGCTTTTTCGAGTACCTTAGGATTCGTCTCCTTCACCATCTGCTCGCAGAAATCCACACCGACGAGATTGTCCTGGAAAATATTGTGGTCGAACATGTACTCGGCGGCTTCACCGAGGTTCACGATCCACTCCGCGAGCGCCGGTGGGCGCACACCGAATGCCATGTTCTGCGCGTAGGTGGCGCAGGTGGCATGGTTGTCGCCGCAAATCCCGCAGATGCGGCTGGTGATGAAATGCGCGTCTCGCGGGTCCTTGCCTTTCATGAAGATGCTATAGCCCCGGAAGATCGAAGACGTGCTGTGGCACTCAGCGACCTGCCGGTTTTCGAAGTCGATCTTCGTAAAAATTCCAAGACTTCCCACGATCCGAGTGATCGGATCCCAGTTCATTTCCACCAGTTTTCGCGAACCAGTTGGCGTGCCCTTCGCTGCCGTCGTCATTGTGCCCATGATGTCAGCTCCTTTTCCTTAGTAAGCTCCGGGTCTGTAGCCAGTGGTGAGTTCCGCGCGAGGATGGCGCCACTTCGGTTCCTTATTAACCGTGGCGTTGGTAAACGAGCGCAGCGATCGGATCGCCTTTCCGTAAAGAGTGATGCTGGCGGCAGAAATCTTCGCGCCGGGCGGCTCATCCATGAAGGGCATGAACTTGTCGGGAAAACCC
The DNA here is from genome assembly GCA_963834025.1 of uncultured Acidobacteriota bacterium. Lineage (GTDB taxonomy): Bacteria > Acidobacteriota > Terriglobia > Acidiferrales > UBA7541 > Acidiferrum. The sequence goes on from CAWIAI010000003.1 coordinate 165,586, forward strand.
GGCATGGTGCAGCCGATGCAAATGCCACCCACGTTCGGGCATCCTCCTATGCCAGCCATCCAGCCGCGTTTTGGCACGTTGCAATTCACAACCGGCCCCCAGCAGCCGAGTTTCACGATGCACTTCGGGGAGCCGTAGACCTCCGCGAAATCGCCCTGCTCGTAGTAGCCCGCCCGGTCGCATCCATCATGAACGGTCTTGCCGAACAGCCAAGTCGGCCGGAGTTGATCGTCCAGGGGAATCATGGGAGCCAAGCCTGCTACCTGGTATAGAAGGTAGAGAACCGTCTCCATAAAGTTGTCCGGCTGAACGGGGCAACCCGGGACGTTCACGATGGGTAGGCCGGCTTTAGACTTCCAATCCCAGCCGAGGTAGTCCGCTAAACCCATTGCTCCAGTAGGGTTACCCTGCATAGCGTGAATCCCACCGTACGTCGCGCATGTACCACAGGCAACGACAGCCAGAGCTTTAGGTGCCAACCGATCGATCCATTCGTTTGTCGTAATCGGCTGATGGGTCTGTGGATCGGTTCCTAGCCCGGCCCAATATCCTTCCTTCTTGATCTTCTCGTTGGGGATGGAACCCTCTACCACCAGAACGAACGGGTCCAACCTGCCTTTCTCAGCCTCGTACCAATACTTGAGAAATTCGTCTCCGTTCTCGTACGCGAGTACGGGATTGTGCAAGTGCACTTTCGGCAGGCCGGGAATGGCACCCAGCAGGACATCCTCGATACTGGGTTGTGTAGCCGCTGTAATGGAGACGGAATCTCCATCGCAGCCCAGACCTGCGGTGATCCAGAGAATGTGGATATCGGAGACGGGTGATGGCCTTTGGGTTTTTCGACCGTAAGGAACTGCCTCGGGTGTCATACTAAGTCTCCCTTCGTGTTCTGGCGAATTCCATCGACAGCAGCAATCGGTTTAAACAAGTCCCGAAATGTTCGCTACTTAGCGAACCGAGCACACCCAAGGAGACCGTGCAGGGAGCGGCCGTTCCCTTCGGGACAAGCTCCTATCAAAAATTTCGATTTAAAGAATTACAGCGGTGAAGAGATTCTACAATCGGGTATAAGCGGATTTTGTCATAAGGGATGGTCGTACAGGCGGATCAGGGAATCCCCGATGTGCATTTATTTTTGAAAAATGACTAGAAGCCATCTCATAAATGCCTCAGGAGGATGACGGCGCAGGCGAGTTGCACCATCCCGAGGAAATTTTCTGGGTCGTACTCCCAGCGAGTGACGATGCGACGATAATTATGGAGCCAAGCAAAAAGACGCTCGATTTTCCAGCGGCGACGGTAGCGGCGCAACGCGCGACCATCTTGCGTGACGGGTTTGCTGCGGTTCCAGCGGTGCGGCGCGATCAGTTCCACGCGCAGATGTTCGCGGACCCGCTGATCCAACGGATCGCTGTCGTAGGCTTTGTCGCCGATCAATCGCTGCGGTGCTTCGCGCAGGAATCGTCGCTCGAGCGTGGCTTCGACAAGAGTGGCTTCATTCGGCGAAGCGCTGACCACGTGCAGGGCGACAGGAAGACCATGGCGGTCTGCGATTGCCATGATTTTGCTGCCTTTGCCGCGTTTTGTAGGGCCAACACCAGAGCCCCTTTTTTCGCCGAACTGAAGCTGGCGTCGATGAAGGCTTCGCGCAGATCCAGCTTGCCGCGATCGCGTAAGTCTTCGGCCAATTTCTGCAGCAGACGGGTGAGCAGCCCGGAACGCTGCCATTGTTGGAAGCGGCGATGACAAGTTTGGTAGGGCGGATAGCGAGCCGGCAGATCGTGCCAGGGAGCACCGGTGCGTAAAATCCAGAACACTCCGTTCAACACCGCACGCGTGTCTTGCCACGGTCGGCCTCGCCCATCTTCCCGCCGCGTCGGGCGGAACAGCGGTTCCAGAAACGCCCACTGGGCGTCGGTGAGGTCCATGCATCTGATTTACTCTGTTTCCCATAACTCGCAATCGCGCAATCGCTTGAATGTGTTTATGAGATAACTTCTAGTACCCGCCACTTAAGTTCACGGTCCACTCGATTGCATGCTGCACCAGTTCGCGAGCATTGCGTAGCGCGAGTTTCTCCTTGATATGGGCTTGGTAGGATTCGATGGTTTTGACGCTAAGGTGCAACTCGTCCGCGATCCGCCGCGTTCCGTGCCCTTCACCGATCAAACGGAACACTTCCAGTTCCCGGTCCGTGAGATTTACGAGCGGAGAGCTCTTGGTGGGTGCCGTGCCGCGTACGAACTGCTGTAGCATCGTGCGAGTCAGTCGATCGCTGAGATAAACATCACCCTGCAGAATTCTGCGAATGGCGATGAGCACTTTCTCAGTCGCTTCCTGCTTCATGATGTAACCGTTTGCGCCGGCGCGCATTGCACGCTCCGCATAGATCGACTCGTCATGCATGGAGAGAATTAGCACCGGCAGGGCTGCACTCTTCATGCGAATTTCCTTGAGCACATCCAATCCGTCCGGGCCGCTCAAGGAAATATCCAATACCACGATGTCCGGATGCAGGGTCTCGATCGCATGATAGGCGGTGTGGGATCCCTCGGCTTCGCCGCAAACCGACAGATCGCCTTCGCGATCGATGAGCAAGGCCAATCCTTGCCGAACGATTGGATGGTCATCGACCAGTAGCACTCTGTATTTCTTCGTGTGCGAGGTGATTTCCGGCTTGCTTGCCATCGGATGCGCTCCTATTCAAAGCTTCGAATGGGAAACATGCATGTCACAGTAACTCCACGGTCCTCGTTCGGCTGTACCTTGAGCGAACCACCGACCATGTCAGCGCGGTAGTTCATGATGCTAAGACCTACGCCGGGCTGGGTTCCCTCCTGCTTCTGGAATCCTTCGCCGTCGTCCCGAATGGTCAGCGTGCCGGTTTCGTTCTTGCGCGACAGGCCCACCTCAATGTTGCGGGACTTTCCATGGCGAATGGCATTGTGCACCGCTTCCTGAGCAATACGATAGAGATGGGTCGCCAGATTAGGGTCGCGAATGGGGAGAGGTTTCAAACACCGAAACGTACATCGGATGTGGAACAGTTCCTCTACCTCGTTCGCCCACTTTCGCAACGCGGACATGAGTCCCAACGGTTCCGCCGCAACCGGGTGAAGGCCTCGTGCCAGTTGACGTGTGTTCTCGATCGCCTGGTTCACCATTTTGACGATTTTCGCGGCTTCCGCGGCTTCCGGCAGAGACTTGTCAGCCAGCTTTTCCTCAAGAACTTTGCTCATGAATGCGATGCCGGTGAGATGCTGCCCGAGGCCGTCGTGCAAGTCCTGCGCAATGCGCCGCTGTTCGGTGGCGCTGATCTTAAGAATCGCCTCTTCCAGGCTCTTTCGCTCCGTAATATCGAAACCCACGCCGTGGATGAACCACGGCCGCCCATCCTCCTGGCGAATCATCTTCGCCTCACATTGAAACCAAAGCGTCTTTCCATCGCGCGCGATGACACGGTACGAAGACCGCAACGGCTTGCCCGAAAGAAACATTTCGGCCGCCTCGAAACTCCATCGCATCTTGTCGTCGGGATGAATCTGCTGATACCACCGCACTGGGTCTTCCAGCCATTCGCTTTGAGAAAAACCCAGGGCCGCCTCGATCTGAGGGCTTACGTACGCTTCGCCGATCCCCTTGTCCAGATAGGCCATGAATACAACGGCAGGAATTTGCTCGACGAGAGCGCGGTACTTGGCTTCCATGTTAAGTAAAGGCACTTCGGGATTTTTTGACGAATTTCGGGCTTCCGTAAACTCGAAAGAGGAATTTGACACTGAACATTGCTGCTGCAAGAAGACCGCGGCCAGCTCCTGGAGGGCTCGCTCTGCGTCTGATAAATTGCTTGCTTCCTTATCTTCAAACTCAGGCTGGGTAGCTTCACGCGCCAAACTCGCTTGCTTCAGAAAATCCAGGGTCATCTTCAGCCTCTTGTGCTACCGGACCGATACCCCTATCAACAGATTCGGCGGATCCCGATTGGCGTTGCCTCAGAAGGGCGCATTCATTGTTCCGGTCGACGCCTCCACGACGGTTCCTTATTCAGCGAAGCCTGCGTGAATCGGCGCAAGGCGTGAATCGCGCGGCCGTACGTCATCACCGCGCTTGAAGAAAGCAGCGAACCGGGCGGCTGGTTCATGAACGGCATGAACTTGTCCGGAAAGCCTGGCATCGTGCATCCGATGCAAATGCCTCCAACGTTCGGGCAGCCACCGATTCCGCCCATCCATCCACGCTTCCCGACATTGCACTGCACGACTGGCCCCCAGCAGCCAAGTTTCACGATACATGTGGGCGAACCATATTCATCCGCGAACTGCGCCTGCTCGTAGTATCCGCCGCGGTCGCATCCCTCGTGCACCGTGGATCCAAAAATCCAGGTCGGCCGTAAGGCATCGTCCAAAGGAATCATGGGCGCGCGTCCTACCACCATATTCAAGAGGTACAGCAAGACCTCTGTGAAATTATCCGGCTGAACCGGACAGCCCGGAACGCAGACGATGGGAATGCCCGCGGCCGACTTCCAATTCCATCCGAGATAATCGGCCAATCCCATGCATCCCGTCGGATTCCCCTCCATCGCGTGGATCCCGCCGTAAGTCGCACAAGTTCCTGCCGCAACCACCGCCCAGGCCTTCGGGGCCAGCTGGTCGATCCAATCGCACGTCGTGATCGGCTGCCCGGTCTTCTCGTCCGTTCCGAAGCTGGCCCAGTATCCTTCCGCTTTGTTTTTCTCGTTAGGGATCGAACCTTCAACCACTAAAATGAAGGGAGCGCGTTTTCCTTCGACTGCTTCCCGAAAGAACCGGACGAATTCATCTCCGTTTTCGTAAGCCAGGAAAGGATTGTGAAAATTGACTTTGGGAACCCAGGGAAAAGCTCCAAGAATAATGTCCTCGATGCTCGGCTGCGTCGCCGCGGTGACCGCGATCGTGTCTCCGTCGCAACCCAGTCCCGCTGTGATCCAGAGGACGTCGATCTCTGAGATCGGGACAACCCCCTTCCGAAGGGTTGCGCTCGGGGATGTGATGAAAGTCACTGCTTCACCGCCTCTGCGATAAGCCGCCTGACGGAGCTAGTCGTGAAACGAAGCGAATTTAACGAACAGCAACAAGCGAGGCTCACGACGCGGATTCTAACCAATTCGCGCATTTTCCGCCACGCGCGGATACTCGTCATCTACAACTATAACGCGTCGTCCCGGGGGCTGATAGCTAGACGGTTCGGTTCGAGTACAACCTACTCGTCGAGCGATGCAAACGGGAGAGCATCCCGGTCACACCGAAGAAGAGTGCTTCGCTCTTGGCTAATGCCATCCACATTGTCAAGAACGTGCGAACAGGCAGGATGCGAAGTTGGGTAAGCAACTACCGGAAGCGTGCAAAGCAATTTGCGCGGCTGCAGGAGCAGCAGAAACTAGAAGAATTCAACGGCAAGCCTCTCTGTACCAGAAGTAAAGTTCTGTCCTGCTGCTGAACAATCCTGCTTACTCTACTTCATTCCTTTAATCCAACATTCGAGATGAGCAGCGGCATCTTTGCACGATTCTCGAACAGTTGCCTGTACCTATACTGTACCCGACTATGGCAATTCCTGCCGTTGTAGCGACTGAGGCGCCAAGAAGAATCAATAAGTTGCGTGCTTGCAATAAGCCTGCGGGGTTCGAATCCCACCCGCGCCTCCAGGATTCCAAACCGCTTATTCCGTTTTTGAGTGACCTCCCAGGAGGTCACTGTAGCGGGAAATGTAGCGGGCATTTTTCATTTCGAGACATCCAGCCGCGGGTGATTTGCTATACGCTAGCCTCGGACTGATCTGAGTCAACTCTTGAGACAAGCGAATCTTCTGCAACCGTCGCTGACGACGTACGTGCCCGGTAATACCTCCTGGTATGCGCTACCGTCACAGGAACAAATCGCGGCTGCCGCCAGCAATACTTCACTACGGGTCTTGTCCGACATCTGTGATGCGGTTGAACTCGGGCAGGGTCTACGGCATGGCTTGATTCGATAGCATGGCTTACTGCTAGAGGGGGTGGTAATGGCGACGGGGTTGGGTCCCCCGACACGGGGCTAGGAATTGGGAAATTTTCGTAAGTCGTTGGAACGCTTGAAGGAAGCAGTCTAACTGGGCCGGCGGACGATGCCGAGTTGTCTGAGTTGTTTGTTCGTAGGTCACAACACGTGGAAAATCTTTGCCAAAGCGGCGGCCACAAGTAAAAAAAGAACGCCCGCCAGGGTCCATTCGACAGCCGCGGCGCGCCGCATTCGACGATCCTCTTCCTGATTGGTGATGAAGTATTTCACGGGTGCTTCACTGGGGACAGTGTAAGCGACTGGTGAGAACCGTCTGGACGAAGTGAGAGTAAATAAGGATGCTGCCCGATGTGGGCACATCGATAAGTGTCCACGAGGGGATAGTGGACACTTCCGAGCAGGCCATCCTTGATGAGACACCCAAGCGAATAGCGAGACGGCGGCGATCGATCGAAGAGAAGCGACGAATCGTCGAAGAGACGTTAGAAGCCGGCGCGTCGGTAGCACGCGTGGCGCGGCGACATGCAGTCAATGCCAATCAGGTTTTTTACTGGCGCAAGAAGTATCGCGAAGGGCGGCTTGGTAAGCGCCAGTCCAGCAAACTCCTGCCTGTAACGTTGTCAGGCATCTCACTGAGTAAATCCGGGCGAGCTGCTTGCACGTCTTCGCCATTCGCTGTCGGGTCGATGGAGATCAAGCTTGCCAAAGGGACTCTTCGCGTAGCAGGGAACGTGGATGTGGTGGTGCTGCGTACAGCGATCGAGTGTTTGCTCGGATGATCGGGCTGCCGACGGGAGCGCGGATCTGGATCGCCGCAGGGGTGACAGATCTTCGTCGAGGATTTACAGGCCTGAGTGGAATGGTGCAGACAACACTTCAGGAGAATCCATTCTCGGGTCACGTCTTCGTTTTCCGTGGTCGGCGCGGTGACCTGATCAAGATTCTGTGGTTCGATGGGGACGGCTTGTGTCTTTTCGCGAAAAGATTGGAGCGCGGACGATTCATCTGGCCGCAAGTCACGAGCGGAACAGTGGCGCTGACACCCGCACAGTTGTCCATGTTGCTCGAGGGAATCGATTGGCGGCGCCCGATACGCAGCTACGATCCACAAATGGCGGTGTGAAAGAAAAGATTTTTGTTATTTTCCGGCGCGTTTTCATCATGCTGTAAAAAAAGTGCGGTATGTTCGCGCGCAATGGATGCCGCCACACTGCGCGACCTCGATCAACTCGATTCCGAGGCATTAAAGGCCCTCATTTTGGCGCTGCGTGAGCAAGTCTTCTCGCATCAGAAACAGCTCACCACACAGCAAGAAGAAATCCTTTCTCAGCGTGAGCAGCTCGTTTCGCGCGACGCGGAAATCGAACACTTGAAGCTGCTGATCGCGAAACTGCGTCGCCTGCAGTTCGGCCGCTCGTCGGAGAAGCGGGAATACCAGATCGAACAACTGGAACTGCGGCTGGAAGAACTGGAAGCAAGACGAACGAAAGAAACAGCTGCAGTGGAAAAATCACCGTCGGCGAGCACCGCGGTAGTGCGGCCTGTGCGGCGACCGTTGCCCGATCACTTGCCACGGGAAGTGCGAAAGTATCTTCCGAAGCAAGAAGCTTGTCCGGACTGTGGAGGTAAGCTGAAACATCTTGGCGAAGATGTTTCGGAAATCTTGGAGTACGTTCCGGCCAGTCTCAAAGTCATTCAGTACATTCGTCCCAAGCTAGCTTGCGCGTGTTGCGATCGCATCGTGCAGGCCGAAGCGCCAAGCCGGCCGATCGAGCGAGGCATTGCTGGGCCAGGGCTCCTGGCGCATGTACTGGTATCGAAATACTGCGATCACTTGCCTCTCTATCGTCAGTCGCAGATCTTTGCGCGCACCGGCGTGGAGTTGGATCGCTCCACCCTGGCGGAGTGGGTAGGCGGATCCAGCCGGCTGCTTGCGCCGCTGGTCGAAGCGTTGCGACGTCACGTGATGGCTGCAGACAAACTACACGCGGATGACACGCCAGTTCCGGTGTTGGCTCCAGGTTTGGGTAAGACCAAAACGGGGCGGCTGTGGACCTACGTGCGCGACGATCGTCCCGCGGGAGACAGCACACCAGCTGCGGTGTGGTTCGCGTATTCACCGGATCGCAAGGGCGAACATCCGCAATCTCACCTGAGCAACTTTACCGGCACACTGCAAGCGGATGGTTACGCCGGTTTTGATCAGATCTACGAAGCGAGACGCATTCAGGAAGCGGCGTGCTGGGCGCACGTACGGAGAAAGTTCTACGATCTCGAGGTCGCGCACAAATCCCCGGTTGCGGCTGAGGCTCTGGAACGCATCGCGGGGTTGTATGCCATCGAGAAAGAAATCCGAGGACGTCCAGCGGACGAGCGGCGTGAGGTTCGCAACACGCGCGGCAGGCCGTTGCTGGAATCGCTGAAACAATGGTTCGAAGAGACCTTAGGGAAACTCTCGCGAAAATCCGATACGGCTATGGCCGTTCGTTACGCACTCGGACGGTGGGAAGCACTGCTGCGCTTCTGTGATGACGGCCGCATCGAAATCGATAATAATGCAGCGGAACGAGCGTTGCGGGTCGTAGCTCTGGGCAGAAAGAATTTTCTTTTTGCAGGCTCCGATGGTGGTGGAGAGAGTGCCGCGGCGATTTACAGTCTGCTGGGCACCGCCAAACTGAACGGAATCGATCCCGAAAGTTATCTACGGAACGTGTTGTCTCGTATCGCGACTTATCCCATCAACCGCATCGAGGAGTTACTGCCATGGAACGTCGCCACAAGTCTGTCACCCGGAATAGACGAAGCGGCGTAAACAAAGACGCAGCCGGGAAAGTCGGCGTCGGCAGTTCCTCGGAATTACCTCACATCGCAGAGCTGATCAGCGACGGCGAAATCACGGTCGGCACGCTCGTACCGGTCGGGTGTGTGGCCATAGCCACTGACGGCCACAACAGTTTAGCTATGCTGAAACGCCGAAAAGGTGAAACCCTCGCCCAGTTGCTCACACGTCTCGATCTGGCGATTGGCAAAGCGTTCACCGAAGACGTCTTCACCGACGAGATCAACACGCCCTGAGAAACTCGCACCGCCGATAGCATCTTGAGACGGTAAGAAACGAACGCTTACGGGACAGTGGGGGCAGGGGATGTTTATACTCCCTGCACTCGCAATTTGTCCACAGGCACACCTTCGAGTAGGGCGACTGGGACTGATGGGGCGGACTCTGTCCTCGCTCTGCGGCGCGTATTCGGTCTGTAGTAGGTGTAATAACCCAAGGGATTTAGCCGATTTTGACAACAGCGGTGCACGCACTCAAATCTGATTCCCGCCCGTCCGGGGTCTGCGCCGAAACAGCAAGCCTGTGTTTCGCAGGGACCCATAGAAATGGCTTAGTCGTAGCAGAAATACCTTTGACATATCCCGTGGCGCCCACAGGAGCGGGAATCGAACCCAGTCTCACACGATTCGGTATCCCCGGAGAGATTTCATAAAAGTTGAACTGCTGCACACATTCCTGCGTCGCTTTCGGAGAACAAGCGGGAGTAAGTCTGAAGTCGTAGTCAAAAGTAAAGGTAATCGAGTGCCTGGATGGCGACTTATGCGTGTTCCCGGACAGCGGGCTCACCGAAGAAGCAAGCAACAGGAATGCAAAGCCGAATTGTAAAGCAACTTTCATGAAGGCAACTGTACTCTATTTGGTTTGGCACAAGTGAACTGAGACTATTTTGCGGCCATGCCTGCAGGCGAAGGGGGGTGGATCAGAGTCAGTGCCTGCAAGTCGGATGACCGGACCAGTGGTTTGGCGGGAATCGACTTATCCGGTAAGCCCGTTCCGTTGGTTTCGCACCCCTCCGCCACTCAGAAAATGCGCCGAAGAGCTAGGATGCGCCGAGAGGATCCAATGCCATTTGTTGACACGAAAAGTCTCAACGTTATCGAGCGCCCACCCGGCTGGTATGGACGTTATTTCCATTCCGCGAACATGACGTTCGCGCATTACGATTTCAAATGCGGCTCGTCCATTCACAAACTTTTCCCTCCTCAGGAAGCGGTCTATACCGTGATCGAGGGAGAACTTGAGATGACCATTGACGGTGAAATTTAGGTCGCCAGACCTGGTTTAGCTGCGATTGTGCCAAGGCATGGTCGTCATTCCGTCAAGGCTCTCACGGACGGTCGGGTTATCATCGTCGACTATCCAACAAGGCCCGATTTCGGCTAGCGCAACACCAAATGAGTTACCCTGCTAGGCAGGCTGGCCTGACGTCTGAAATCCACACATTCTCCGGTAACCGCTGCCACCTCAACCGGCCGATGCAACACCATCTAATCAGTTGATCCGACACTACTTCTCCTGCAGAACCGATCTGTTTGGCTGTAACCGGTCAAAACCTAGCCAGGGTAGCGTTCCGGCTGATCTAATCTAGCGAGCGATCTCAGCTTTTGTTTTCAATGCAAGGTGGGTTCGAGCTAAGTGTTGCGTCGACCTATTGAGACCACCGCGTTAATCGGGACTTGGGCACAGTGCGCAGACTGTAGCCAATTTAATAGATGGAGATAGCGATGGGCTTCGCCTGCACGACTCCTTTCAGAACGAGGCCGTGCGTCTCCGGCAGTTGCGCGACACTCTCTGCGTCAAACGAGGTATAGCGAGTGGAATGCGTTGATAGGGTTTTTACCACGCTGTTTTGTCGGGCAGTCTACGGAGGTCTTTAGGCCGACGATGTGTTGGGCTGGTAGGTAGGTGAAATCCCGATCTAGCTCAGTCTTAGCGCTTAATTCGTGGATCGGAAATCTGTCCGCTGATCCTCCGCATATCTCGGCTGGCCTACCAGACAAATGTAGTCAAACGGATCGAGAAACCTGGTATCCCTGCACCAAAATGTCCCCACTCCTTTGGGACGTACACGCCGCTCCGGCCAGCCTCAAGAAGAATCGTTAGCTCAATGTCTTCACCAGATGTTGGGGGCATAACCGCTAAATGCCAGCGGGTTATTAACGTAGTTCAGTGCGACTATTTGGGTTGTTCGTCGTGTCTAAAGGGAGTAGAGTTTCAGCCGTTTCGGGAGGTCTCTATGAATCCACTTCGCCTGCGGTCGCGGGGACTGGGTCTGGCAGCAGTGCTGTGTCTGACGGGCCGAATCATCGCATTTGCGGCGGATGACCCCACCCTGACAAAGGATCAAATTAAGCAGTTCCTACTCACCGCTAAGGTAGTCGGTAGCAGGGAAGCCAAAAAAGGCATCACTCACACCTCGCGATTGACGCTCTCTGATGGAACCGTGACTCATGATGCGTCCTTCCAAACGATTGACGAGCACAAAGCCACGAAAGAACTTTCGACCGGCGTCGAACTCAACTTCGTGGATTCCTACAAGTACAACGTCGCCGCCTATGGCTTGGCCGAGTTGCTTGGCTTAGAAGACATGTTGCCCGTGTATGTCGAACGCAAGCTCGATGGTAAGCTGGGCTCGCTGAGTTGGTGGCTACCTGTGAAGATGGACGAAGAGACGCGCTATACCAAAAAGATTACTCCGCCGGATCTGGACGCCTGGAACAATCAGATGTACAGAGTTCGAGTTTTCGATGTTTTGGTTTCCGATTCCGACCCCAATTTGACCAATGTGCTCATCGGTCAGGATTGGCATATTTGGAGGATCGATTTCACTCGCGCATTTCGGCTCAATAAAGACCCCAAGGACCCCAAGGATCTCGTGCGTTGCGACCGGCAGTTGTTTGCGCACCTAAAGGCGCTTGACGCGAACGCGTTGACAGAAAAAACGAAGGGTTATCTTAATAAAGATGAAGTGAAGGCTGTAATGGCGCGGCGCGACAGAATCGTGGCGCAGTTTCAAAAGATGATCGGTGAAAAAGGCGAGAACGCAGTGTTGTATTGAATTCGTGATGCGTGATTGCGGGATGCTCTAGTAAAATGTAATCGGCTTTACCCAACCCGCCCGGCAGTTTGGTCTCGTCAACCTAGGTGCTTTTCCAAAGATGCTTTCGGCACCTCAGGTTGTTGAATTGTTAGATTCGGAAAGCCTGACATCCAATTCGATCGAGGACACCCTGCGGAATCTCCACGATCTCTCCGAAGCCAAGCGGGCTTTGACCGTAAGAAGAACCCGGAAGATCATTCGACTCGTTGCCGATACGTTTTCCGACCACGTGCGTGCTTCTTTGTTGCCTATCCTGATGGCTGTGGGACTGGTGTGGGCTCAACCAGCAAAGCTTCCACCGAACCGACCTGATGCTATTGTGGCGATTGCCGACGTCCATGGTGACTTTGACGATTTCGTTGCGATCCTCCAACGTGCCGGCCTGACGGATAAGGAAAACCATTGGGCTGGTGGGAAGACAACGTTTGTTCAGGTCGGGGATCTGTTGGATCGTGGTCCCAACTCTCGGAAGGTTATGGACCTCATGATGACGCTTGACCAGGAAGCAGGGCAAGGAGGGGGTAGGGTCGTAAGCCTGCTAGGCAATCACGAGGTGATGAACATCATGGGTGACCTGCGCTACGTGACCCCGGCGGACTTTGCCAGCTATGCTGACACGGATTCCGAGGAGCGTCGCAAGACTACATACGCCACGTATGTGAAGTGGAGAGACAGTCACGCAGCGTTGCTAGCCGAACTCCCCCAGCCCATGGAACTGACCGAACCCGAATGGATGGCGCGTCATCCTCTCGGTTTACTCGAACAGCGACAAGCATTCGCCCCGAATGAGAAATACGGCAAATGGCTTCGAGGGCACTCGGCCGTTGCAGAAATTCAAGGAACTATCTTTTTGCACGGTGGAATTCAACCTGGTCTTGCCAAGACCACCATCACCTCAATGGATAGCAAGATTCACGATGAGATCAAAGAATTTGACTCAACGAAACAATATCTACAGGATGAAAATCTGATCCTTTCGTTTTTTAATTTGCAGGAAATTGCAAATGTGCTTCAGGCGGAAATCATCGCCGAGCAGAAGTCACGCGTGCCGGTGAACGCTCCTCGGCAAGACAGGATTCTGAAGTTTTTAAATTTCCAAGACTGGTTGAGTGTAAGGGTCGACGGCCCATTGTGGTTCCGAGGTTACGACCAGTGGAACGAGGAAGACGGCGCGGTGCAGATCACCACGATCCTCAAAGCCTACAACGCAACACATATAGTGGTGGGACATACGGTACAAAAGGGCGGTCGCATCCGGCCGCGCTTTGACGACAGAGTGTTTCTGATCGACACGGGCATGCTGAGCAGCTACTACCCTGGCGGCAGGGCGTCCGCTTTGAAGATTTGTGGTGATACCAAATTCACCGCGATCTATCGCGACCAAAGTGTTGACCTTATAAATTCGGCCGCGGCCTCGACGACAAACGGACTTATCGCGGGAAACCAAGCGATTCGAAATGGGGAGCCGATTTCGAATCATGCAGTCGCCCCACCGATCGACGGTGTATGCTCCGCAACAGCTTCCGCACCGAAATAGTACAGATATGACGAAGGAGGTCTCAGCGGATGAAACGCTGGATCGAGCGCGTTCTGAACGTTGAGTCCGGAGATCTAGGGCGCGGCCTGCTTCTGACTTCTTGTCTCTTTCTGATCATCAGTAGCGTCGTGATCGGCAAGGTGGCACGTGATGCGCTGTTCCTCGCACGTTTCCAGGCGGTGCGACTCCCGTACGCAGACATTGCTAGCGGGCTCCTTGGAGGTCTCGTAGTCGGCGGCTACCTCCGCTTGGTGCGCCGGTATCCCCTCCGAAACTTGCTCATCGGCAGCCAGATTTTTTTCGCTTCGAACTGCGCCGTGTTTTGGCTGCTCGCCGATCTTTATCGCCCGGTTTGGTTGTATCCCCTCTTCTACGTTTGGGTGAGTATTTTCGGAGTGTTGGCTCCGACGCAAATTTGGACGTTGGCGAGCTATTTAATGACGACGCGGGAAGCAAAGGGCATATTCGGAGTGGTTGGCGGGGGCGCAATTCTTGGCTCGATATTCGCTGGCTTCATCACAGGGCGTGTCGCCCACGCGTACGGCACAGAGAGACTCCTGCTGGTGATGGTCGCACTCTTACTGGCGTCTTCCGTTTCGATCTACGCCGCCTGGCGGACAGCCAGGTTCAAGTTTACCGCCGGAAACAGGTCGAATTCCGAAGAGCCCGAAATCAAGCAGGAAAACATTCAGCGCGGGCTCCGGCTGATATTTTCATCGACGTATCTGCGGGCGGTAGCTGCGATTATCTGCATTTCGTCTTTTGTTACGACGGTCACTGGATGGCAATTCAAAGCGATTGCGCAGGAGTCTTACGCGCACACAGACCACCTCGCTGTTTTCTTCGGCGACTTCTATCTTTACACAGGGATCTTGGCGCTGATCTTTCAACTCCTGCTCACCACGCGGTTACTTCGGCGTTTCGGGATTGGAATGATGCTATTCGTGCTTCCCGTCGCCATTTTTATCGGTTCGAGTGGTTTGCTGATTTGGGGAGGCTTAGTCGCGGTCGTTCTGTTGAAGAGCAGCGATCAGATCCTGCGTTTCTCGCTTGATAAGTCCACCGTGGAACTACTGTATATGCCATTGGCTCATCGTGTGAAATTGGAGGCCAAATGGTTCATAGACACAGTTATTTGGCGGCTTGGAGACGGTCTCGCGGGCGTGGTCGTTCTCGTTTTTGTGGCCTACCTGCACTTTACTGCGCGAGAACTTAGCTCCATTGTTTTGCTCCTGGTTGCAGCTTGGCTTGTCGCGGTTTATGTCGGCGGCAAGAACTACCTCTATCTCTTAAAGGAATCGATCAACCATCATCGTCTGAAGGCTGAATACGTTTCCGCCCTGGAACTTGACTGGTCCACATCCGAACTGCTGGCGAATAAACTCCAAGTCTCAAACTCCAATGAGATTCTCTATGCTCTCACCTTTTACGAGCCCGGCTCTGGCCGTGCTCCGCACCCAGTGATTCGAAATCTGCTCCAAAACCCATCCAGCGAAGTTCGACAGAAGGCACTCGCAATTCTCTCGGCATCGCAAGACACATCGATCCTGCCGACGGTAGAGGGAATGCTCAAGGATCCTGACATCGCTGTGCGCACGGAGGCGATGCTTTTTCTTGTTCATCATGCTCATATCGATCCATTGATGCTTCTCCATGAAATGAGCGAAGTCGAGAACTTTTCGGTTCGTTCCGCGGTGGCCGCGTACTTGGCGCGTCCCGGAGAGGCGCACAATCACGAAACCGCAAAGAAACTCTTGGAGGGCATGGCGCGCGAAGAAGGGGAGACTGGCGAAAGAACGCGCCAGGAAGTCGCCCGGCTCCTGGGGGAGCTTCCTGACGCTTTCGATCCCTTGCTCTCGCAATTGCTGGAAGACCCCTCCAGTGAGGTTGTGCGAGAAGCGATTCATTCCGTTGGGCAACTTCGCAAGGAAGGTTTCGCTCCCAAATTACTGCAACAGTTTCACGGTCCCTGGCAACACGACGCCGCCACAGAGGCACTCGTGAATTATGGAGACTCGATTGTCGGACTATTAGGCGATCGTTTGGGAAATCCGGAAACCCCGACGGAAGAACGCAGGCAAATTCCTTCCGTCCTGATGGGAATTGGAACACCGGGCGCGGCCGAAGTGTTGCTCTCAAACATCATGGAAGGCGATACGGCATTGCGTTTCAGAATCATCAGCGCACTGAACAAGTTGCACCGCGACCACCCCGAAGTTCCGCTTGATTTCCAAATGCTCGAGGCAGTGCTGGCGGCGGAAATCCTGGGACATTACCGCACGTATCAAATCCTCGAGGCAATTTCGGAACCCGCGGATACGGAAGATGGCGTGAAAAGAGCGCTTGCAGATTCACTTCAGCAGGAGCGCGAGCGCATCTTTCGTTTGCTCGGACTGTTATATCCACGCGTCGATTTGCACGCCGTTTACCTCGGATTGCAGTCAAAGGACAGAACCGTCTACGACAACGCGTTGGAGTTCCTGGAAAGCATTCTGAAATCGTCGCTTCGCACCACGCTTGTACCGCTACTCGACGGAAGGGTGACTCCGAAGCAACGCGCGCGGTTGGCCAATCAGCTTGTGCGGACGAAGTTAGAAAGCTTAGAGGAGGCCGTTAACCTGCTCGTTTCCAGTGACGATCCTTGGCTGAAGTCGTGCGGCGCGTACGCAATTGGATCCTTCCGGATAAAATCCTTGGCGACTGAGCTAGACCGTTGTTTGAGCCACGCAGACCCCCTACTGCGGGAAACCGCTCGAGTCGCAAAGTTTCGCTTAGAAAAGGGAGCTTGAGGGCAACAGTGGCACTCGCTGCAAAACACTTCGTCGGTTCCCCGCCTCCCCTAGGACCTACTCTCCTACTACGTGCGTCGCTACAGCTTCGTCGACTTGCCTCAGGCCGCAACCTAAGATGAGCGTCAAATGGCGGACTCCCAATCACTCCTCGGGCAGACCGTCTCGCACTACCGCATCCTGGAAAAGCTCGGTGGTGGCGGCATGGGTGTTGTTTACAAGGGCGAGGACACGCGCCTGCACCGCGCGGTCGGCTTGAAATTCCTGTCTAGCGAGATGTCCGACGACCGCACCGCGCTGGAACGATTCCGGCGGGAGGCGCACGCGGCGTCGGCCCTTAGTCACCCCAACATCTGCACCGTCTACGACATCGGCGAGCAGGATGGCTGGCAATTCATTGCCATGGAGTTTCTGGACGGACAGACCCTAAAGCACCGCATCAGCGGCAAGCCGCTGCCGCTGGACGAAGTGCTCCAATTGGGAATTGAAATGGCCGACGCCCTGGATGCCGCCCACGCCAGAGGCATCGTCCACCGCGACATCAAGCCTGCCAACATATTCGCGACCGAGCGTGGTCACGCCAAGATATTGGATTTTGGCCTGGCCAAGCTGGCACCGGCAGCCGGCGGCGCGAATCTTTCGGCGATGCCCACGGTCAGCGAGCTAGAAAATCTCACGCGACTGGGCACGGCGATTGGCACCATCCCCTACATGTCACCGAACAGGTGCGCGGTGAAGAACTCGATCGATGCACGGATTTGTTTTCCTTTGGGGTGGTGCTCTACGAGATGGCCACCGGAGTTCTGCCTTTCCGGGGCGAGACCTCCGGCGTGATCGCCGAGGCCATTCTGAATCGCAAGCCCGTAGCGCCCGTGCGCCTGAATCCCGAGGTGCCGCCCAAGCTGGAGGAGATCCCAGCCGAATATGGGCATGGGAGTAGCCTTTGATGAAATCGAGGTCGATCAGATCGCGACGCTCGAGAAATGGCTGAGCGATTTGAGCGGGAGTTCGTAGCGGGGAGGGCTCACAGGGCAAGCTACCTAGGCGGGTCTAGCTAGAATCAAGCAAGCCTGTTCGACAAGCTTACGAAATTCTGATTCGGCCTCGACTTCACCGAATTAGTGACCGGCTTCAAAGGAGTTTCATTCTGGCTGGTCTTGAGGTAGTGGCGTTCGGTGGTGCCAACGCTGGAATGCTGGAGGCGGCCTTCAGCCCTTCGGTCTGCTCCAGGGACGTCTGCCGTCTGCCGCCTCCGTTTCGTACTTGTCGAACTTCCAAAAGACAATCTTCGAGCCGTGCTCGCTTTTGCAGACGTTCCCGCCGAGTGCTAGGCCATCGCTCGAGATGTCCGCAGTCGTTACTGGTTCAAAATCATTAGCGCGAATTTCCACGAGCCGTCGCTCTGCCGCTTCAACACATGGAATCCTGTGCCGCGCCAACTGACCGGCGGAGCCTCTGGAGACAGCTTAAATTGGGATTCATGTTCGCCCCACTCGCATGCCAAGCCATCCTCGATTTGAACGTTCTTGTATTTGGCCGAGTAACTCAACACCTTGAAACCCGGGTACTCGGCCGCGAACTTCTCATTGTCAGCCAGAATGGCCTGCTTGCCGACATCGGGCGGGCTTCCGGGCATGAAACGCACCGCATCCTCCGACCAAATGTCCATCAATCGTTTGTAGTCTTGGGATCGCGTAAATTCAGTGTCGATTTGGTGCAGTTTTTCGATGGCCGCCAAGTCCGCGGCATGCGGGTCCCTTCGCAAAAGCCGACCGACTCCAGAGCTGTGGGCGAAAAAGCCGGTGCCGAGGCCTGCGAGAAACCCGATAGCTACAAACACAGACGTACGTTTCATAAGGCCTCCTCTGCGCCCTCATTTGTCACGGCCAAGGCGCGTTTGTCAACGGCTGCAGGCTCAGGAGCGCTGGAGCGACCTGACTAAGATTTCACTAGGATATGATCCATGGCACAATCCCGGAACCGGAAACATAGCTAAGGTGAAGTATATCTTCCGCGGCAGCATAAGGAGTATTTCGTGAGCGGGTTTGGCACAAGACGCAATTTTTTTGAGCGAATTAACTTGGCCCTCACAGGGTTCGTGTTTACCCGGGTTCTGCCATTTCAGAAGGCCGTTGCAGCGCACGCGCCTGTCTCTGAACCAACGGACTACTACGATAAACTTGGGATCGCCAAGACAATCAATGCCGCCGGAACGTACACCTATCTAACTGGAGCGATCATGCCGCCTTCGGTGCAAGCTGCGGTCGCCCAGGCTGCCAAGTATCCGGTGTTCCTGGAAGACTTGCAGAAGGCCGCCGGCGAATACCTCGCGCGAAAATTGCGCTGCGAAGCCGCAATGGTCACAGCGGGTGCGGCTTCGGCGGTAACTCTGGCTACAGCCGCGTGTATGACAATTGCAAACGGACCTTCCGCGAGCCATTCCATGCCTACCGATGTGAATGGCCTCAAGAATGAGGTCATCGTTCAAAAAGCTCACCGCTACGATTACGATCACGCGATGCGCAACTGCGGCATTCGCTTCGTCGACGTCGAGACCTTGCAGGAGTACCAGTCGGCCTTCAACCCCAATACCGTTATGTGTTTCTTTTACAACGCCGCTGATGCAGGACAGATCAGCAGAGAGGACTGGGTTCGAGTCGCTCACACCCACGGCATACCGTGCTTGAATGATGCGGCCGCCGACGTTCCTCCGATCTCAAATTTATGGAACTACACGCAAATGGGATTCGACCTTGTTGCTTTCTCGGGTGGCAAAGGCATCCGAGGCCCGCAAAATGCTGGCCTGCTATTGGGGAGAACGAATCTTATTGCCGCTGCGACCAAAAATAACAGCCCCAACGATGACGCCGTGGGACGTGGGATGAAGGTCGCCAAGGAACAAATCGTCGGGATGGTGGCAGCGGTCGATTGGTTCCTCGGCCAGTCGGACGCCGAGTTCGAAGTGGAATTCCGCCGGCGCGCCGATCGCATTGCCGCGGCACTCAAGGATATTCCAACCCTGACATCAGAAATACTAATTCCGCCGATTGCCAACAACGTACCGCACTTGCTCATTCGCTATGACCAGCAGCGTGTCAAGATCTCTCCCAAAGAAGTCGCGACACAACTCCGCGCCGGCACTCCGAGTATTGAACTAAATCCCGCCACCGGTTCCACGCAGGCAAGCGCTGGCATTCCCAGAGACGCCAATAAGATCGTGGTGGGTGTCTGGATGTTGGAACCTGGCGAGGACGTAATCGTCGCGCGCCGCCTCCGCGAGGTTTTGACGCAGGCAACGGTGGGGCACTAGGCTTTACATGTCTGGCTAGCACTGCCAGCTCAACCGGTCGACGCAACACTTTGTTGGAGTTTACTAGCGGGAGTTTGAAATCCTAAGGTTTTTATTGGACGCTGATTTAACCGCATCGCCACTTGGTCCAGCTCCGCTTGGGTCTAGCCCGACAGGTCGTTGACTTGCCCCAAGTCGCAACCTAAGATGAGCGCCAAATGGCGGGCTCCCAGTCACTTCTCGGACAGACCGTCTCCCATTACCGCGTCCTGGAAAAGCTCGGAGGGGGCGGGATGGGCGTTGTTTACAAAGTAGAGGACGTCAAGCTCCTCCGCTTTGTTGCCTTGAAATTCCTTCCTGACGGGTTCGCTCCAGACGCACAAGCCCTGAGCCGTTTCGACCGTGAGGCGCAGGCTGCTTCGGCCCTGAACCATCCCAATATTTGCACGATCTACGAGATCGGCGAGCATGACGGCCAGCCTTTCATTGCGATGGAATTTCTAGACGGGCAGACTTTGAAGCACCGCATTTCCGGTAAGCCACTGCCGCTTGAGCAATTGCTGGAGTTAGGGGTTGAGATTGCAGACGCGCTTGAAGCGGCCCACTCCAAAGGCATCGTCCACCGCGACATCAAGCCCGCCAATATTTTTGTCACCGGACGAGGGCACGCCAAGATTCTAGATTTCGGTCTCGCGAAGCTCGTGCCCGCCGGCGGATCCGTGAATCTTTCGGCGATGCCCACGGTCAGCGAGCGAGAACAGCTCACTCGACCGGGCAGGGCGATCGGCACCATCCCGTATATGTCGCCAGAACAAGTGCGGGGCGAAGAGCTGGATGCACGGACGGATTTGTTTTCCTTTGGTGTGGTGCTCTACGAGATGGTGACAGGAGTTCAGCCCTTCCGGGGTGAGACCTCTGGCGTGATTGCGGAAGCGATTCTGAATCGCAGGCCGGTTGCGCCAGTGCGACTGAATCCCGACGCCGGCCCAAAGTTAGAAGAAATCATCAACAAGACACTGGAAAAGGACAAGAAGCTGCGCTACCAGAGCGCCGTCGACATCCGCGCGGATTTGCAGCGGTTGAAGCGAGACACAGAATCGGGCCAGGCAGCCGTCGCAACGACTGAGGCCCTGTCGAAACCCGCCCGGAAGTCCACTCGATGGGGGGCGGTCGCTGCCGCAACCATTGTGATTGTCGGGCTGACCGTGTGCGGCTGGTTGTTTTTCACCCGGCAGGCGCACGCGCTGACGGACAAGGACACCATCGTCCTCGCCGACTTCACGAACACGACCGGCGACACCGTGTTTGATGGCACGCTGCGGCAGGGGCTTTCCGTACAACTCGAACAATCGCCCTTCCTGAAAATCATGGACGACGAGCAGGTACAACAAGACCTGCGGTTGATGAGCATTGCTCCCGCGAGCCATATCACAAACCAGATCGCACATGACATCTGCGTGCGGGACGGAGCCGCGGCCACGATCGACGGCTCCATCGGGAGCCTGGGGAAGAACTACGTCATCACTCTACAGGCGACAACCTGCCAGGGCGGCGCGACACTGGCTCGAGAACAAATTCAAGCGGGCGACAAAGAGCACGTGTTGAACGCCTTGGGAACCGCCGCTACGGCCATGCGGGCCAAGCTGGGAGAGTCGCTCAACTCGATCCAGAAGTTGAATCGTCCGCTCGAACAAGCCACCACCCCATCGCTAGGAGCTCTCCAGAGCTACACCGCGGGTTATTCCGAGCTGGAACAGGGTCAATTTCTGGCCGCGGTCCCGTTGTTTGAGCGCGCTATTGAACTCGATCCAAATTTCGCGATGGCTTACTATTTCCTTGGTACCGCGTTCGACAATGCTGGGGACATAGAGCGCAGCCGGGAATACACACAAAAGGCGTTCGGTCTGATCGACCGAGTTTCCGAGTTTGAGCGGGACCTCATTGCGGCTAGCTACTACTCGTATGACGGCCAGACCGATAAGGCGATTGACGCATATCGGTTGAGTATCCAGAACTATCCCCGCTATTGGGGATTCCATAACAACCTGAGTGCCGAGTACATCGACCTGGGGCAATTCGAAGAGGGGCTCAAGGAGGGCCTGGAAGCGACGGCGCTGCAGGCCAACGTGGAACCTCCGTACCGGCGCCAACTGGACGCCTACCTATGCCTGGATCGGCTCGCCGAGGCGAAGCAATTAGCGGAGAAACTGCGGGCGCAGGGACTCGGTGGAGGGAGGATCCACCAGCGCGTCCTCGAAATCGCTTACGTCGAGGGGGATGATGCGGCCGCTGCGCGGGAGATTCAATGGTTCGCGGGCAAGCCGGTGGAGTACCTCAGCTTTGGCTTGCAGGCGGCCAATCAAAATGTTCTTGGTCGGCGTCGCGAGTCGAGCAAACTGTATCTGCGAGCCGCGGAGGCGGCGCGGCACCATGGGCTCCGGAACGCCGCCTCCGAATTTGAAGAGGCCGATGCGCGTGCCGACGCGTTGTCGGGTAATTGCCAGACCGTACAGCGACTGGGGCGTCCTGCGCTGGCACTAGCGATGTGCGGCGATGCAGCACAAGCGGAGAAGCTCGCCGAGGAGACTTCGAAGCTGTTTCCAAACGGAACACTCTGGAATGCGGTGCAGCTACCCGCGATCCGCGCTGCGACCGCGCTCAAGCGCGATCAGCCGGCCAGAGCCGTGGAACTCCTGGCATCCGCCTCGCCCTACGAGCGTGCTTACCCCGATGCGGTGTACCTGCGGGGCTTGGCTTACCTGGGTTTGCGTCAAGGCACCGCGGCAGCGGCTGAGTTCGAAAAGATCCTGGATCACAAAGGCGCCAATTGGGGCAGTTCCTGGCAACATCCCTATTGGGGGCAGTTCTACTCGCTTTCCTATCTTGGGCTGGCGCGCGGCTCGGTGCTCGCTGGCGACCTGGTGAAAGCCGGAAAAGCCTATCAGGAGTTCCTCGCCCTCTGGAAAAACGCCGACGCGGACATTCCCATCCTGAAACACGCCAAGGCGGAGTACGCGAAGCTGAAGTGAGCCCGGGACGAAAGATTGTGGCGCCGGCGTGACGCACAACTCCGGAGGCCTGATTCGAGAATGCTTCTCGCAGAATAATCTGCCGCCTTGACGGATCGCGAGTAGAATCGCGCTACCAGCCCTGCACGCCGTCATGTCGAGGAGGCCACTGCACATGAGTTCAGAAGGTCGCCGGTCACCCCGCTTCGCCTTTTACGCCTCCGCCGAGATTACGGAGCTTCAAACGCAAACGCGATTGACCGCACGGACGAGCGAGCTGAGCCGCCATGGCTGTTATATGGACATGGTGAATCCGTTGCCGCTCGGAACGACCGTAAAGATTAAGCTTATCCACCATGAGCAGACATTTGACGCCACTGGCCGCGTTATTTACTCTCAGCCGAACATGGGTATGGGCGTGGCCTTTGATGAAATTGAGGTTGGCCAGGTCGTGACGCTTGAGAAATGGCTCAGCGATTTGAGTGGGAGTTCGTAATGTGAAACGCGAGTCGTAATGCGAACTCGTAATGCGAACTCTGATCATCTACAAACCCGCCATTAACTCTAGGCGTGTCACTTGTCGGCGTGAATGCGGTCGGCGGGGACCTCGACTTTGCTAACACCACGAATCAAAAACGACCAAACTTCCTACGTATCTGGTATTCACGCACCGCTTAATTGAGAGTGATTCAGCGATTCAGGACTCCGAAGCCAACCGACGTTAACTCAATCGTTTCGGCAGCCTGATTCGCCGGGCTCTCAGTTTCCAAGATGATTCAACGGCTCAGTCTTGGCCCTGCAAAACCTCCATTCGTGGGTTCGAATCCCACCCGCGCCTCCACTTTTTGCCGTTTGTTTTCATTCAGTTGACCGGCCCTTTTGGTAAGTGTACCGAATTTGTACCGACGCTGTCCTGATTCAGCATGGGATCGCGCTTCCAGGCGCTCGCAACATCGGCCTCAAGTTGCTCCTGCCGCGAGCGTACCCACGGGTTGTAGTGCCGCTCCGTGACCCGCACGCTTTGATGACCCAAAAGAATCGAAACCCGCTCGATTGGAACGCCCGCCAGTAGCAACTCGACCGCGAAGGTATCGCGCAGTCTGTGAGAGACGGCGTTGCCGTCGCCCTTCGATACTTCGGCGAGGTCGAAAAGTTTCTTGAGGCGCTTCTCCCATAGACCGGCGACGCTCTCGCACTTGCACTGACCGCTCCAAAAATAATTTTTCGCAGTGGTTCGCGGCGTGGCCTCAAGAGCCTGTAAGACGGAATTGGGCAGGACGGTATAGACAGGCACTCCGGTCTTCTGTGTGTAGAGGAAGAGTTTTTTCCCGTCGAGCCGATCCGTTGTCAGCATCACGGCATCGGAAACGCGCATTCCCGAATAGCGCATGAGAAGCACGAGAGTCTTCAGGCGATGCGCGTTAAACTTGGCGGTTGGCTGTTCGGCTTTGACTTGCAAGGCATCGCAGGCCGTGAGTATCCGCACTATCTCTTCGTGAGTCAGCGGCATGGTCGGGCAAATAGAAACCTTCGGGAGTTTGATCCTTGTCGCCGGGTTAAATTCCACCCACTGTCGATCATGCGCGAAGCGGAAGAACGCGCGCAGCCGTTCGAGTTTCTTGCTCGCCGTGCGTGGGCCATCTTTCCACGTCCCGCGAAATCGGCTCAACACGTCGAGGTCGAATTGCGCGAGCATCGTCAATCCGCGGTCCTCGCTATAGAGTTTCATCTGCTGTTGCAGCAGTTTGTATTTTCCAACCGTCTGGCTCGACAACTTCCGGGCTTTGAGATCGGCTAGCAGGCTCGCCCAGGCATCCGCCAAAGTGACCGCCGCACCGCGCTCGACGATCATCTCCTTGGCTTCCCACTCGTGTACTTTCTGATTCGCCTTTTTGACATCGCGCGTGTCGAGAGACATCCGCACGTCGCGGCCCGCGAGAATGCCATCCACCCAGAATTTGCATTTGCACTGTCGCTGCTTCTCGCTTCGACGCTTGCCGAAGTTGGAACAGGTTTTTTTGTGCCTGCGATAGATCACGAGAGTCATGGACGGATTCTAACCCCTAGCGCAAGCTTGGAGTTGCTAAAACGCGAATACACACGAGCGGCGACAGATTCAGGAATGCGCAGCGTTCGAAATCTGCGCGAGGATGACCGCGTTTGATTCTCGAACACCAGTACGCCCGGCTCGTTTTCGAACATGCGCCGCACCGTGTCTGCGCTCAGATTCCACAGCTCGCCAAGATCTGCCGGGGAATAGTGGCGCTCGTACATCCGCGCCTCTTGCGGAGCCTGCACGAGTTTGGTTGCCGTCGCCATTTCGCTTACGCTGACACCTCAGCGGTCTGCTCAAGCGCGGGATATTTGGCGATCATCTTTTCCGCCTGCTGCCTCAGAAACTCCATGCGGTTCGGGTCTTTGACCACCATGGTTTCCGCAGTTATCGTTTTGGCGTTCGTCATGTTCACAGTAGCCGTGCGCTGCTTCGCCACGTCTGGCGTGTACTGCGGTGCGATCCGCGAAGGCACTACGGGCGGAAGCCAATCCTCAGAGTCCGTTACAGGCCCTTGCAACAAAGCTTTCCGGCGCGAGGCTTCGAGTAGTAGGTTTCGCAAAGCCTCTTCAGGCAGAAGCCACTGATCTTTGTTCATTTCCTCCCAGGCGATGTAGCTTTCGACGAAACTCTTTTTCGCCCACACCAGATCATCGCGGCTGCATTCATTCAACCGAGCGAATCCGCCGGCGGCGTTGCAAGCCACGCGCACTTTCTCAGGAAGCTTCGGTGCTTTGTGCTGCCAGGGACCATCGGCCCAGTAATAGCGCCGGATGTAGTCGAGAAGTTTTTGCCATTGCAGATCAGCGCGGCTCGCCAGCTCTTTCTTTGCCGTGGCGTCGAGATGACCGCGAATATCTCCTACAGTGGGGAGTTTCCCAGCCATTCCAAATTCGGAGCCCCACGTCAGCATGGTTTTTTGAAATGCCGCGGTCAACGAAGCGTCGTCGAGGTCCGCGAAGGATTCCGTCCAGAGCTTCACGTACACGGCGCGCGTACCTGGCTCCAGAGCGACGCCGCTGTTCAGGGCCAGCCTTGTCAGCCAGTCGCTAATTAGGTTGTCCCTGGCCGCAGTGCGATTCGAGCGTGGTTCTGGCGGCTTGATTAATGTCAGGCTTTCCATGATGGGTTCCCCCAGTAGAACTTTTTTCGAGGATCGGACCGGATGCGAAAGTGTCGAACCGAGAAATGAAGTACGCGAGGCTCCCGCCTTGCTTGAGAGTGAATGCCTCCGTGGAGTTGAAGAAATTCAGGACGTGGATTTGCCAGACGTCTAGGGTCACGTGGGCAGCGCGACGCAGAAACGCGGCCAGCAAGGAGGCGTCTTTCCCGAAACAGTCCCACGTAGGCGGGTGTTTGTGCTTTGCTTCGAAAGAGGTTTTTGCAAACTCTAAGAAGGGACCGAAACGGGCGTCGGCGGGCGGCGCAGGCGCCTGCTTTTTTCTCTTGTCTCTATTCTCTTGTATCCTCTGAGAGGCATTGAGCTTGCCATCAAGCTCGCCATTGTGCTCGCGGGCGAAATACCTCAACTCGATGCAATCGCCTGATTTCGAGGAAGATAATGCGTCTAACTGCTCGCCATCGTGCTCGCCCTGCGAAATGGCGAATTTGTGTACCAAAATCGGGTAACAGAGATGCTGTCCAGGGGTAGCGAATCGTCGGATGTAATCTCCGTGCTCCATACGTTCGATGACGTCTCTGGCAGTGCGCGACTTGAATCCCAGTTCCGTTACCAATGCGCCGGCAGAACCTTTCCAGATACCTGTGCGAGTGTCGGCCTGCGAGCAGATGTAGATAAACGCCAAAGTCTCAAGCGGTGTCATCCGACCATTCCGCAAGTGTTCCCAAATGCCGCGCCGTAGAGGGACGAAACCGTTTTCCTTGCTCACTGGCGCACCGCCGAATCGAACAATGGAAGCGTTTCCTCTATCGAAATTGAGTTCGGGCGCTGGCCGTGCTCCCGTTCGTACCAGTCGGGAGAATTGGCTAGCTTGATTTGCTGCGCGGGCTTGCCGGGCGTCGAACGTTCTGTCGGACTTTCGTTCTCGCGGATCAGAACATAGTGCCAATCGGACGCGCCCCGCGGTTTGCCTTCGATTAAGTGGCCGTCCTTGCGACATTCGGAAATTCTATTTCGAGGTGATCTCCCGTACAGATGCGGCGCATCGTACAGCTCTGACGCGAGAACGCCAGCAGGGCCGCGCTCGCGGAGTAGGGCAAGAATCGCGTCGTAGTGTGAGCGTGTGCGCGCCGGCGCCCCGCGAGGCCGTCGCGGTTTTCCTTGCTCGACCTGTTCAACTGAGGTAGCGTCAGTCATCGATCACTCACTAGCCGGCTTTGGGCCGCCCGCGTTCCCCCGAACGAATTAGCGGCCCTACAATTTCCTTCCCGATCAACGAAGCGCTGGCACCTCAGCCAGTCTTCGAGCCCCACAAATCACTATCCCGACGCGATCGCGAAGTCGGTCCGCGAAAAAACCGACTACTGAGATCGGCCGACGGCACGATTTCGAAGCCGATCTTCCGCTCCGCTTCGCCGCCTGATTTTTCCGTTGGATTGGTGCTGCTTGGATGTTGTGCTACTATCTGGCTGTCCACTTCTGATTCTCCTTTCGAGATCCACTCATCCGCGCGTTTTAGAGACGCCGGATGAGTGTGTTTGAAATCCGTTTATGCGCTGGCGTGCGCCAATCCCGCTCCTGTCGATCGCGCGACATCCGGCTTGACTCGCCGCACGCGATTCCGATTCCATCGCTCCAAACTTTCTTTGCTGATTAGCCAATGACCATCAGCGTTTTTTCGGGCGGTCAATCGCCCCATGAGGATCAAGCGATTCAGTACGTTTGGATGGGTTTCATAGGCACGTACAGCCTGAGACGTGGTCATTTCGAGCATCTTCACTCCCTTGTGCTGCGACGTTCCGATTGATGCTGTCGCAACCTCATTTGCATTATGCAAACGTATACGCAGCGTTCAACCGGAAATGCTGTTTTGGCGGGCTTTTGGTGAAGATTTATGGAAAACGGCGGAAAATGGCGGAAAAAGCAGACCTACCTAGTGGACACTCTTCGGGTGCTGATCCTTCGAATGGACCCTTTCAAATTCTGACCGAAGTTTTTCGTTTACGACTACACGGCGCTTCGCGGTGCGGTTGAGTTTTCCTGACTTGATGTAATTACGGATGGTCCGAGGGTCAACGCAGAGAGCTTCGGCAATTTCTTTTATGCTGCGAGAGGGACGAAGGTTAATCTCAGCCCATGTCAACTGAGGTGCGGGCGTCTTAACGGCTGCGCTGCGTCCGGAGTGAGCTAGGTGTTCACGCTGAAGTATCCTAAGCGTGGCTCGCGCTTCCGCTTTATGCTTCCACGCCGGGGAGATGAGATACCTCAAGAAGTAACTGCTGATTGACGTTCCGAGTGCATCTGGATCGGGAATTAGACTGAGCTCTTCGGGAATCAGACCAACCTCGCCGAGAACTTCAGTCGGTGCGCCTTGCAGCGGGAGCTGTGGCCCTTTGGTGCAATTCACTACGCACGCCAGCCATGCTTTTGAAAGACCCGGTCGTCTAAGCTCATCCGCAAAGAGGAAAGAAACCTGAATTATGTGTTCGGAGTC
The DNA here is from genome assembly GCA_963834025.1 of uncultured Acidobacteriota bacterium. Classification (GTDB taxonomy): domain Bacteria; phylum Acidobacteriota; class Terriglobia; order Acidiferrales; family UBA7541; genus Acidiferrum. Next base: position 193,856 of record CAWIAI010000003.1, read on the forward strand.
CGCCTTTCGGCGTTTGGAGACCACCCATTCCGTTATGGTCTCAGCAAGTTCGATAACGGCAAATTGCAGGCATTCTTGATAGGCGTCGGCAAAGTCAGAAATCCAACCAGGGTCTTGTCTCTCATAACTGTGCCACTCAGGGCGACGGACAACCAACTGAAGACGGGCGACAAATCTGTCGTACACGTTGCGTTCAAAAACCCAAAGAGAGTCTTCGGGAATGCCAATAGTTTCGCGGGCGATCTCGTAGCGGTCCTCTACTCGACCATGCCGCGATGCTGTATTATCCTTAGCAGACAAGCCTGATTTACCTTTACGGCCCCGGTGCCAGCCGGGGCTTTTCTTTTCCGTCGTCCAGCGATCGGGCAAGCCGTATGGTCAGTCACCGATAGCCGTGATCTTGCATGATTTGCAGGTCCCGTCCTGCTCAACTAACTTCCTGAAAGCTCTCTCAGCTTCCGCCCGGCTCGTGTAGCGGCTTTCCATGTAGTCCCGCCGTACCCGGCTCCCGATTGCATGTATAACCTTATGAGCCGCCAACGTGTGTTTCGCCTTGAGCTTTAGTTCTATTCCGTCCAGAAACCGAGCGGGCCGGTAGTAGGGATTATGGACGGGCATCTACCACATTCGAGAGGCTCACTCTCCCGTCCCCTCACCGGTTTGCGATGTCGGTGACGGTGGTGGTGGCGCCACCGGTTTGTATTCCGGAGCCGGTATCGTTGGCCTACTGACCGGTTTGCGTTGCGTTTTCTTTGGTTTTTTCTTTGCCGTTTTCTTTGCCGTTTTCTTTGGCTTTCTCTTCTCTCGACCTCGCTTGTCTCGGATGCCCATGATTTGCCCTCCCAGATTTAAAATGCGCTGACACCATCGCATAATAAAATGTCTTGACACGTATGTCAAGGTCGTGGTAAAAATATGTTGATGAGTCCAAGGACCTACACGACGACCGAAGCGGCCAAAGCGGTAGGCATCACGCGAGCAACCCTTCAGGATTGGATTAAGAAGAGGAAGTTTGCAGCGCCGAAGCTAGGACGCGTAGGCAATATCCGTGTAAGGTTCTGGACGGCATCAGACGTTGCTCGCCTGAAGAAAACTAAAGCAGAGATTTATCAGGAGAAGCGACGGTAAAAACAAAGCGCCCCACCGCGTAGCTTGCAACTACCCGGCAGGGCTAAACACCAAAAGGAGCGGTAACTCCCATGGCATCTCAGACGAACGTATCACAGTCAGTTGAGCAGTCGAAACTCACCGTAGTTCCATTCCCCGCACCTCAGGCAATCACGCAACTAGAGCTGACCACATTGCTCTCTTTACGCGGTCGTCTCTCTCAGATCGAGGAGCAAGTCGAAGCCGCCGAGCGGTCCATCAAGGCGCGGCTTGAGACTGGCGCCTCCCTTGAACCCGGTGATCACAGGGCCGAGCTAAAGGAAAACCTCCGCAGGAACGTCTCTTGGAAAACCGTTGTAGAGCGCTTGGCCGAACGGCTCAAGCTGGACGGCCAACTCTACTGCGCTCGCGTTCTCGCAAGCACAAAACCGACAAAGACAGTTGCCCTAATCATCGAGTAAGCCGGCAGGCTCGCGGGTTGGATGCTTTCTTCCCGCGAGTCTTCCGCATTTCTGTGCGCGAGGAGGCCGCCATGAGCTGCACGCAAGCAAAAGTCGCAATAGAAAAGAGCGAACACCCGGAGCGATTCTGTCCAGCGGGTCGATGTCTGTGGCGCACCGCGAAGTTAAATCATGCAACGGGAGAGCGCGAGGGCGGCGGACACTGCCCTCGTCACAACGGAGCGGGGCGCGTAGGTTTGCCGGCGCGCCCCTCCCCTGATCATCCCGAGGTTAGGGTTGATCCAGCTAATCACACTCTAGTCCCTTCCGCCCGGCAGGTACAACCTGCTCTGCCGATCCAGCAGGAACCCAAACGCACATCCACGGTCCTGCAGTGGATCCGCAACGGATGCCGGTTTCCGGGGGTGCGGCCGTGAGGCCATTGCATCCCAATTCCGACTACCTGCTGGCGTTCGACCGTTTCATGGAAGCCCAGGGAACTCCTGAGAACACGCGAAAGACTTATCACAACTTCATCCGTCGCCTGTCGGAGTTTCTCGGAGCGAAGAGCTTTCTGGAAGTCAGTCGTTTCGATCTGTCGGAGTTTCGGGGCTTTCTCTACCGGCAAAAATTCTCCGATGGAAGCATGGCCTCGGCGGTGTTCGCGCTCAGGAAATTCTACGACTTCCTGAGCATGGGTGAAGTCATGCTCGGTTCCCCTGCGCGGATGCTATCGACGCGCAAGGTTCCCAAGCGACTGCCGAAGGACGTTCCCGAACACCAGATCAAGCGATTATTCGCCGCCGCGCGCTCCCCTCGCGACTTGGCGCTTCTGGAATTTCTCTACGCGACGGGATGCCGGCTATCCGAAGTTGTGAATATGAACGTCGAAGACATTTGCCTGCCAGCACGCAGCGCGACGGTGCGACGCGGCAAGGGCGACAAAGACCGCATCGTGCTCTTTGGAAGGCCCGCGGCCAAAGCTCTCGAAACCTACCTAAATGGCCGCGACAAAGGGCCGCTGTTTCTGACGGAGCCCTTAGTTCAGAAAGGCGGCGTTTCCCGGGGCAAATACGGCGACTGGTGGGGATTCTGGCGAGAACTGGATCCGACGGGCAAAAAGCGAGTGATGCGCAGTATACGCCTTGGAGATTACGAACTGCCCACCAGAGAACGTGCTCGAGCTGCACTCGAAGCGTTCCTAACCAAGCAGCCTCCCAAGCAGCATGGTCGAGAACAGAAGCGTCTCGGAAAGAAGGACGTTTGGCGAGTCGTGGTGGATACCGCGATGCGCGCTGGCCTCGGCCACGTCACCACTCACCAGTTGCGGCACAGCTTCGCAACACATTGCATAGACCACGGAATGGACATCCGCTATCTGCAAGAACTGCTCGGTCATACCAGCTTAATGGCGACCCAGAAATATCTGCACTCTTCGCCCGCAAAACTCCTTGGGGTGCATCGGAAATTCTTCAAAGAGGCAAACACGAAATGAAAAAGCAAGGTATGGAGATTGAAGTCATTCGCCCGCGCAACGAGAGCAATTCGGATGCCGCGATGGAGAGACTCGCGTCGATGGTGGCGAAGCGGCTATCTCAGGGACAGGCCAAGAGCCCCGAGGAGATGACGACTGCCGAATTGACCGATGAAGTTTTGGCGCAGCCGTGGGTGCTCCCGCGCGAGGTTGCGTATTCGATCATGCGATTGCTGCCCGTGTCACACCAGGACAAATACCGTTATCGCTACGAGGACTATGGCTGCTTCCGGTGTGGCACTAAAGACGAGCCTCACCAAAGCTTAAGCCTGTGCAAGCGATGCTACGCGCTTCTTCATTCCCAGATCAAAGCGGGAATCGTGAATCACGTGCGGCGGGAAGACTTGAGCCCGGCACAGCTTGCGGCCAACCTAACGCGAAGCTCCGAAAACGCGCGGCGGATCCTCGCGGACATCGGCACCGTTGCCCAACCGAAAAAGAAACAGCTGGCGCTTCCTGCTCCGAAACCTCCTGCGCAGCGCGGGAGGCGCAAATGAGACTGGAATGGGTGCGCGCGACGGCTTGCCCGCGGTGTTCTGGGCTGCTGCGCGAACAACACGCTGGCCGGAAGTGGCACAAATATTTCGAGTGCGGCCAGTGCTGGGCGACGTTTGAGCCGGTTATCGAGAGACGCTTCGAGCCAAGCGGCCCACATTCATCTTTTGTGAAGTTCTTGTGCCACACGATCACCCTGCAGCCGGGTCGAACGCGGAGGAAAACGGGACGATGAAAAGAGATCCTCACTTGCGGGGTGGTTTTGGCATAGAGCGACGGCTTGCGCCGCGAATCCAAACGAGCGCAAGGCCGACGATGAAGAGATAGGCCAGCGCAGCGCCGACAAGAATGACGGCGACGTTCATACCAGACTCTTGCGAACTTGATCGCCGAGGCGAAATAGAACGGAAGTCCCAAGCTGATGGTACGAAAGTCCATGGCGGAGATGCAGAAGGGGGCAGGCATGAGAGTCGCTATCTACGCAAGGGTGAGCACGGCGAACAATGCGCAAGATCCCACGATGCAGACGCGCGAACTTCGCGAGTACGCCGAGCGCCGCGGCTGGAAAGTGTTTGCCGAGTACGTGGACGTCGGCATCAGCGGAACCAAGGAGACGCGGCCAGAGCTTGACCGACTTATGGCCGACGCACACCGCCGACGCTTCGACGCTGTCGTGGTTTGGAAGTTCGACCGCTTCGCCCGATCCGTTAGCCATTTGCTTCGAGCCCTCGAAACCTTCCGAGCCCAGGGCATCGAGTTTGTTTCCTTCTCCGAGCAGCTCGACACCAGCACGCCCGCCGGCAAGATGGTGTTTACCGTCCTGGGCGCCGTGGCTGAGCTGGAGCGCGGTCTGATCGTCGAACGGGTGAAAGCCGGGCTCCGCAATGCCAAAGCCAAGGGCAAGACCCTGGGACGCCCAAAGACGGTGCTGGACACGAAACGAATTGCCGAGCTGCGCGCCAAAGGCGTCGGATGGAAGAGAATCGCCGCAGAGCTAGGCGTCGGCGTCGGGACGATCCACAAGGCCAGTCGGAGCGTTGCGCCTCTCCTAGGTGGTTCAAAAACTCTGGAAAGGGTTTTTTGAACCCCGTTTTTACCGAAGCCTGGGATGCCGTAGCTGCCACTCACGGCTTACCCTCAGCGCACGTGTGCCGTAGCGGTAACTTGCGGGTTACTTTACCGGGACTCAACCTTACGGTGAGGCATTCACCTTGTATCGCGTTTTCATCGACGAGGTCGGTACACACGACATGAAGTCGTGCCACACGCCGACAGAGCAATATCTCGGGGTTACGGGTGTCATCATGGACCTCGATTATGAGCAAGGCGCTTTCACAACCGGCCTGAATCAGCTCAAGCTCTCCTGCTTTGGAAACACCGGCATCGTTCTACATCGACGCGACATCCTGGACTGCAACCCTCCGTTTCAGGGCTTGAAAGTAGCTGCGACACGCCAACAATTTGATGACTTGTTGATGCAAATGCTCACCAACGCACAGTACCGCGTCTTCACTGCGGTGATGGACAAGAAAGAACACGCGGTCCGCTATACAGTTTGGCGTTTTCATCCATATCGCTATTGCCTGACCGTTCTGCTTGAGCGATACGTTCAGTGGCTCGAAAGAATTGGCAATGTTGGCGATGCATTGGCGGAATCCCGCGGCAAGAAAGAGAACATGCAACTCGAAAAGGCATACAAGTACGTCTACGCGAACGGAACGAGCAACGTACCAGCTACGCTGTTCCAGCAACGACTGAGCAAAGAACTGAAGATTCAATCAAAGAAGGCGAATGTTGCCGGCCTTCAACTTGTAGACCTAATTGCGAATCCAAGTTGTCGCAGTCTCATTTGCTCCAAAACCGGTAACGCAATGATGGCTCCCTACGGTCGGCGCGTGCTCGCGATTCTAGAGAAGAACAAATACTTGAAGAACCCATTCACTGGAAGGATCGAAGGCTGGGGTACGAAATGGCTTCCGTAAAAAAAAACAAAACCGGCCCTCATACAGGCAGCCGGGCGACGTAAGTTCACGTCCTCCTCCGCTCATCACGGATTAAGGTGACTTTATCACACCTACGAGCCGGCACATGGAAAGAAATTGGCGCTTGTGCAAAAAGGGGTACTTCCCTAAATCTGGATTCCCACAGCCATCACTGAAGTGGGGCTCTTTGCCAACCGGGTTCCGAAAACCCTTACAAATTACTGACGATAACTCGAACAGAATCAGAGACGCCGCTGCCCTCCGCGAGGGTTCGGAAAACACATGTTTTCTGGACGCCTCATTGATGGCAATGGTTTAGTACATCTCTGGGCAAGTAAGGCAGCGATAACTCAGCCTCTCTCAATATCCAAGGCGACAATTGAGGGATGCCCGGCGAAGATAATCGACGTAAGTTTCGTCTTTACGTGGACGAGTCTGGAGATCATTCATTTCGCGCGATGGCGGGAGCGGAATGGAGGAAAAGATATTTATGCCTGTTTGGCTGCATCTTTGAGACCCGCTACTACGAACCAACGTTCTGCGCCGCAATCATCCAGTTCAAGAGGACGCATTTTGGCGGGGACCCGGACGACAGGGTTATTCTCCATCGCGAGGATATTGTACAAAAGCGACCGCCGTTCGATTGCCTACAAGATGAAGAAAGACAAAACGCTTTCAACTCGGACTTGCTCGCGCTCATCAAGAAAACACAATTCACCGCAATTGCAGTAGTAATCGACAAATATACGTCACAGAGCAAGAACTTTGGGCCGCTCCCTTTCGACCCCTATCACGTCGCTTTGCTGGCGATGATGGAGCGGTACTGCGGCTTGTTGCAGTTCCTAAAAGCTTGCGGCGATGTTTTGGCCGAAGGTCGAGGAGGTAACGAGGACAAGCAGTTAAAGGCCGCTTTCAGGACCGTTTATAACGCAGGAACTCGCTTTCACGAGCCAAAATTTTTTCAGAACGTCTTGACCAGTAAAGAATTGAAGATAAAGCCCAAGGCCCATGACATTGCAGGGTTGCAGCTTGCTGATATGCTCGCCCATCCTGTTAAGCAGCACATCCTTTCAGAACGTGGGATCGCGCCAGCTCCGTTTGGATTTTCGGCTTCTATGGCTAATCTAGTAGGAAACAAATACAACCGCAGATACGCCAACGACCAGATCGACGGTTACGGCAAGATTGTCTTGTAGCGCCAAAAATGAAAAGACCAGGCGATTTAAGCCTGGCTTTCCACGCTGGCCATACGGCCATCCACCTCCAGCTCGCGCTGGATTGGCTGAAACTTACCCCATATGCCATTTACTTTCAAGAGTAGCGTCTTGCTTTCGTTCTCAAGCGACCAACGCCCAGAAAAATGGGCATTTGGGTCATCGCCGCAGACGTGAGATTGTTTCGGGCTGACGTGCGTGGTACAAGTTTCGCTCATGGGCGAACAAAATTGGGCTATGAGCCACCTCATTTACAAACCCTGGATGCTTTTTGTCGATGGCGAGAATCTCACGATCCGAGCGCAAAGGCTGGCAGCCTCGAATGGACGAAGGATGGTAGACGGCCCGTTCTATCGTAAGGACACGTTCGTTTGGTTCCGAAATGGCCAAGCGACTTCACCGCGTTTCGGCACGGTCCCCCGCCTCGCCGAATGCGCCTTGAGAAGCTACTACTACACCAGTCTGGTAGCTGATTTCCCGGAAATTGAGACCGTGAAAGAGCAACTTTGGGCCATGCGTTTCAGCCCGCAAGTATTCAAGCGAGAATCCGGACAGGTGAAGGCAAAAGGCGTAGATATTGCCCTCACGAAGGATATGCTGAGCCACGCATTCAGAGGAAACTATGAGATTGCTGTCCTCGTCGCTGGCGACGGAGATTATCTTCCGCTCATCGAAGAAGTGAAAAGATTGGGCAAGCTCGTATACGTATGGTTTTTCGCAGTTGAAGGCGGCGGACTCAATCCATCTATCAAAATGGCGGCCGATTATTTTGCCGATATCGGGTCTCTTCTCGATGAGTGCTCCACTATGCCGTAGAAAAAGCGCTATACTTTTCGCTCCCGTTTCCTCCTGCCTGCGTTTCAAACCATCGCCGGAGTCTTCCATGTCGGAGAACTATTGGGGTAAGAACGCGATCGAGCTGCACTTTGCCGATTGCGAACACACGCGCTTTATTCCACGCGGTCACACCGCAGATCACCAGCACTGCTACGGATGCAGTCCTGAATTGGCGAAGGAGCCGTTACCCGGATGCTGCGAGAATTGTCGGCTCGAATGTGAGCGCGTCAACCGTCCAGAAGCGTCAGCATGAGCGCCTCCAGGTGTGTCTGCAAAGGAGACGCAGCCGACCAAAGTTCAGTATCATGGGCAATCCCAGTCCAATCCTAACTGTAAACGTCAGGAGGGAAAGACCATGTTAATCCGCAATTGTGTTCTCGCAGCCGCATTGGTATGGACGACTGCCGCGTTCGCCCAATCTGCGGCACAGTCCGCCCACGCGGATATTGCCAACGCACAAGGACAGAAGATCGGTACCGCGATAATAAGCCGAGCCAATGGCGGGATTCGCATTGACGTACAGGTTTCACAACTGCCGCCCGGCACGCATGGCATTCACATTCATACCGTTGGCAGGTGCGACGGTCCTGCTTTCACGAACGCAGGAGGACATCTCAACCCCACCTCGAAGAAACACGGAAAAGACAATCCCGAAGGCCCGCACGCCGGAGACTTGCTCAACATCCAGGTGCAGGCCAGCGGAGATGGTAAGGCGTCGCTTTTGGATCCGAACGTTACCCTCGGCGACGGGCCGAACTCGCTCTTTCACGAAGGTGGTACGTCGATTGTGATTCACGAAAAAACAGACGACTATAAAACCGACCCCGCAGGTAACTCTGGTGCGCGAATCGCTTGCGGCGTCATCGTTCAATGAGCATGGACCTGAGGCTGTGCCGCCGTACCCTCGAGCGGTACCCACGGGGGCTTCCACCCCCATCTTGCGGGTTTGCCACCTCCCGCGCCAAGCGCACCAGCCGAGTTCCTCAAAGGTGGCATTTAGCAAATACTTACAAAAAAGACACTAAACCTGTCGATCTCGCTGCCCCTCATTCGACGTGTAAGTAGAGCCAGAAACCACAAGGAGAAACACCCATGCGATTCATGATGATGGTCAAGTCCGCCGAGAACTCTGGCCTTCCGCCCAAGCAGTTGACGGAAGCCATGGCGAAGCTCACCGAAGAGGCCGCGAAAGGCGGCACGATGGTTGGGGGCGGGATGCTCGGTGCAACTGCGCTGGGCGCCCGCGTCCGGCTTTCCCGGGGAGAGGTTACCGTGATCGACGGACCCTTCACCGAAGCCAAGGAGGTTGTCGGCGGGTACGTTATGCTCGAATTGAGATCGAAGGAAGAGGCGATCGAGGGGACGATGCACTTCATGGAGCTTCACAAGAAACACTGGCCGGGCTGGGAGGGCGAGACCGAGATTCGTCAGGTGGTCGGGCTGGAGAATTCCACTCCCGGGACATAGGAGCGCCGGCGCGTTGTTCGCTGCAGGTGAAGTAGTCGCGACGTCTCACAGCATCACAACTTGTTGGTGAGGAAAACCCTATAAATGGGGACCGCAAAGGGTTCTTCCGCACTTCTTTCGACGCTGACTTGGACTACCTTCCAGCGCACTCCTCTGCGGTCAATAAGGGAGCCTTGCTTGGGAACCGATTTGTCACCATCCATGTCGAGATCGGTCTCTTCCATGGTCGGATCGCCGTTGTAGCGAAATACTATTTGCTTGGCATGTCCCATAGGCGTGGAAATCAGTCTTTCGGGGGCTGTTCACGGTCTGTCCTCAGTGGAACCAGACCGTTGGATACCCTTCTTCTAGCTCCAAAAGTTCATCAAGGCATGAAACCATGTGAAAACCATTTGTCCGGTAAGCGTTGATCAGGCAAGTGGATTATTTCTGACCGGTTGCTAACGACTGGTTATCATGAAAAAAGCAATCCACGGGAGCGCTGTCGCGTCATTCAAAAAGTGAGCGACGATTACGGGAATCAGGCTGCGGCGCCCCAACAGATAGGCCAAGCCCCACATCATGCCGAGAAACGCGGTGGGTACCACTATGCCAAGCCAGACAAGAAAGCCCTGATTCAAGTAGCCGGCGTGGGCGAGCCCAAAGGCGAGGCCAGGGATAAGAGTTTGCATCGCCTTGCCATAACCCACCTTAGCAAATTGGGTCATGAGATAGGCGCGAAAGAGTACTTCTTCACAGAAACCAGCGGTGATTCCAAGAGTGAGGGCGGCAAAGAGATGGAATCCATGTGGCAAGAACGCAGATGAGATCGGAACGTGCATTCGGGGCAGTAGCCGCAGATTGCTACCGATAGAAAGAGCTGCAAGCAAGAGCGCGACGACCCATGCGGGCCAGGTGCCTAAACGCCAAACGCCGAGATCTCTGAAAGAGAGTCCGCGCCGCCGCAGCACAAACCAAAGCCCGATTACGAACAGCCATTCGACGACTACGCCCGCGCTAAACCAGAAGAAGAAGCGTTGCTCTGGGGAGCCGTGAACGGCCCGCGGAAATCGAAGCTGAAATGAACTTGGAAACAACCCAGATCGCAGATGGAATCCCTAGACCCAAGATCAGTGACTCCACCCAACACTGGGGCCGGCTAGACGATGCAGTAACTCCCTTAACCCCCGAGGCTTGCGTGGCCATAATACGGGACCTCCAGCGACGTCAATCCGGGACGAAAAGAACCCTGCTTACTGAGCTATACGAGATTTCCAAGCGAAAGATTTCGTCCTGAAGCGACTTTTCAACAAGGCTGTTAGGTGAGGCACGTGCCTGCGAGCCCCTTGGACGCATCGGGATGCATTCACGATGTTGGCGTGTCGCGCACTAGCACTCACCCAGCCTAAAATCCGGTTCGTTGCCGTGGCGGCTTCCTTATTTCGTTTGCCGATCTGCTAGCGAGGTCAGCGTGAGCGCCTCCAAATCGAACCAGCAAATCCGGTCGGTGTCAGCGGGATCCAGCCCATGCCGCTCGATGCAGTGCTTGCGGAAGTCGTCACGACATCGATCCAATTCGCCTTCGCTGAAACCGGGCATCGGCGTACCCCAATCACAGTCAGGGCTTCCGCAGCGGACGTGAGTTTTGGTGCGTGAAAGGATTTTGGGAATGGTCATAGAGACCTCCGCTCCCTCGTGTAGCAAATGGGCGCGTTCGTTGTGGGAAATTTCTGAAACTGTCCGCAATTACGGACAGTCGTACTTACGCGCGCGGTGTTTTTTCAATTCGTCTACTTCGGATTCGAGAATCCGACCAATTTGTAAGGCGATCTTGGCGAGCTTCTCTGGGTCATCCACAACTTCGGCGTGCTCACACAGTTCTTTGAACCGTTCCCGCTTTTGTTCACGCACCGAGCGATCTCCAATCGGTCCGAACCACCGCCGCCTCAGGCTGAGCCGCTCTAAGGTCTTCTGTAACCGAGCAGTTCTGCCAGAAACAGATATTCGTCGTGATCTTCTAAGGAGGTTTCAGAAGGCGCTTTGCCGTCGGCTAACAACTGCGGATGGTCGAGTTGCAGTTTTCCACGACGTTCCCGGAAGCGAAGTTGTTGCTGCTCCAGCGGCATCGCCGCCAGTCGCTTTTTCGCGGCTTCATTCATCTGGCCTGGCCTCTCGCTCCTAGTGCATAGCATGGCGGGGTGCGAAGTTTAGTGTCCTGCGCACAAGCTTTCAAGCGGTCAGTCTGTTGCGCCTTTTCGTACGTTCTCGTACAGAGCGGCGCGGTGTTGAAAATTGAACAGACTCGCGCACGGGGCTGCCGGTTAGAATTGCGGCCGAATTTCCTACGATGTGATCAGCCCTCAGCTTCGTCCCAGCGAGGAGATGGGAAGGTCATGAAGGAACACGCTGAAGAGTGGAAGAACCTCTGTGAGCAGGCAGCCATCGAGCAAGACCCGCAGAAGCTCCTCGATCTGATCAAACGAATCAATGAGTTCCTGGAAGCAAAAGAAGCCGACTGAAGGGCGCTCCACGACCTCCTAATCAATCCGAAGGTGCTGGCTAATCGCTAGGCATTCAGAGTTGGGAAGAAATTCTGCCCCTGAAGGAGTCCTGCAGTTCGCGAGACACTGGCGCCGTCAAACCTTGCGACCTTGCCGGACATGAAGTCGTCAATCGGCAAGTCTTCATCGATAGTCACATCGCCAGCACCTTTTGAAATGCCGTGTCTCGGGCTGGCTAGGACGCCCGCGCCGGTAGTACCTACAAACCCAAAGTACTGAGTCAGGCGGTCTATTTGTTTCCAACAGCGTTCTTTATACAGTGAAGCTAATCGGCCCGTAGTTCCTTTCAACACCTCTACCGAGAAATTCCTGAGACTCGGTGGGGTGTGTTCTACAATCCGTCGCAACGGTTATTTAATGGCGACGAGTAGGCGCAATCATGACAACTGGACGCCCACAGAGTTATCGGTCAACATAAACAAGCGCAGGCACGCGACTCCATAAGTGCCTGCACTCAGACGCCTCGGAGCCTCCAACGTCGTTTCATGCGCATCGGCCGCGGAATATGCGCTTGCTCCTCGGCTTGGATTCGCGCTCGTGCCATCATCAGCTGGGTGATCGTAGCCTGTGGCTCAACATTTTGGATATGCTGGAAACGCTCTTCAACGCGTACTTCCAAGGGCTTAGGCGCGGGCTTACCGAACATTGCATACAGCCCGTAACCACTTGATTGCAAAGAATCATCCCCAAGAAATTCTGCAATCGTCTCGGAGTTCTTTTCATCCCGCGGAGCACCTGGAATAGTTCGAATCAGATTCTCGCAAGAGTCAGAGATTTGAAGTTTTGCCGCTGTCATAGCTTCGGTGCTGCCGGTCTGATCGTTGTAAATTTGTCCAATGCGAACGCGGCCTTTCAGGTAGTCGTAGAGGATTTGTTCCCGGCCTATTTTGTCTTTGGTGGATTGCGTCGGCTCTACGACGCCAGCCTTCCTCAGCACAGCGCCGATTCTCAAGCCAATTGGGTTCACATCCTGTCGCTGGGCGAAGGCGTCGTGGGAAAAGGAAAACATCGCGTACTGCTCGTTCCCGCTCATCTTTACGATACGCTCCGCTAATTCCTCGGGAGTGTGTTTGTTGCAGACCAGCTCCCGGTAGATGCGAACAATCCCGTAGTCGTCCAGGCAAAACCAGTGAATTACGCTGTTGTGATCGAAACCCCAATCGCCACCCAACCATTTCTTCCACCAAGGCTCGAACTGCACAGAGCCCTCTGCGTAGACGTTGTAGGCTTCGTCCCATGCTCCGTCGAAATATCCGCCGGCAACTCCCCAGATTCCATGTTTCAGCGCTTTGCTGACAGCTGCTTGATAGCTGTCCAAATTGGCGATGTACTGCGGGTCGTTTGCATAGATCGGATTGGCCAAATACGTTGCTGGAAAGTAGCCATAATTCGCGGGAGAATATTGTGCCTTCTGATTCACATCCATTTCGGCGCAAGGACGCTTCTTTACGAACAAATCCTCCACCCATCGTGCTCCGATGCCGATAGGGTTGGTTGCACCGTCCTTGGTGCTTCGTGGCGAAACTGGACACCGATTCCAAGCGGAGATGTTCTGCCACTGAGGAAATGTGAACTCTGTAAGTTCGTCGTAAGCAATCTTGTACCACTGGCCTTGCCAGCCCCATACGTCGTGCTCGTATTGCATCGAGCCGAATTGGGTTGTTGATCCATTCAGCCAAGTCACGATGTGCTTCTGCTCGTTGTATTCGCGGTACAGTTCCTTGGGGATTTTCTCTCGAAAACGAGTAATGACCGTCGATTCGAGCTTGGGATGCGTGCGACGCAAAATGAGGGTATGAACTTGCGGCGCGTCCTGCAAGCTGAACTGATTGCAGTTCAGCATGTGGTCTTCGATGAGAGCTAGGGTTTTGCCAGGGCCAGCAGCCCCTCCGAGAAGCCGGTAGGTCAGTCGTGATTCGTGAAATGCTTTCTGATGATCGTAAGCATGGTACTTGTAGCTAAAGCGCTCGGTTCCGCTCTTGGTCTCTACGTTCATGCGTGCTGTTCTGGAAGCTGAACATTTGTAACGATTTGCACGGTACCATCAATACGCGCGGCGATCGGCTGGATCGGCATTCCGCGCTTGTACTCTACGGCGCGTTTAAACGAGGCCCAAGAGATCGGATTGATGGGGATGGGGATGATCTTTTCGCTTCCATCTTCTTGGATGTCAACGACATAGCCGCTCATGAAGTACCGCCAAAACTTGGCTTCTGTTTCGTCATCAATGAGAGAGTGGAAAAACGAGACCCCTCGCTCTTTTTTGTGGGGTGCTCTTGTTCTGAGCCCCCTTTTTCCTGCCGCCTGTTTTGGCTAATCCTGTGGGTCGCATGTTTCTATTTCGTTTCTATTTCGTTTCTACTTTAGATTCAGTCATGGCACTTCGAATCGGTAGCCGCGCCATGTCTCTTCTCCGTCTGTCCAGAGCTGAGCCCGCCCCTTATCTTCGCAGCCAAGCCTCTGCCTGAGTCCACTGGTGCTTTTCTTGGTTACTTTTCAGTTCGGACCGCCGCCTCATTAACTCCCCACGTAGATCCGCGATCTGCATCATCACCCCTTCGCCGATATCCACGCCAAGGTGACTTTCCTCCAGATGCTTCATGACACGGTCGAGCCACTGCCGTCCGCGGCCAACACGCTCCTGCTCTCTCAGAACATCCCAACTGGTCAGTTCAGCGCCGTCCAGCGCTAATACTGCGTGCCACAATGTGGACTTTTTTTCGGCGAGTTCCTTATTTCTATCCTCCAACGGTCCAAACCTTAAGGAAATCCTCTCGATGTCCTCAGTATTTTGTGCCGAGGCGGTCTTTTTCCTCAGGCGCTCATGGTACCGACTCAGCCGGGCCATTTCGTCCATCAAGGTGGCGCGTTCAGCCTCGACCTTCATGCACTCGCGAAAACGCATTGCACTTAGCCTTCTCATCCACAGTCATTTTACTCCAGTGCGACAAGCGCCCGTGTTCCTATGCGTGTAGTGGCGACCAAATCGACGAGCGGACGCATTCTCCGAGCGAAGGCTTCCGCGCTCGCCCTTCGTTTCGCCGCTAGCTCCACGCGGTATTCGCGCTTCGCTTTCCAAACGGTCTCGGCAGCCTCCCAGAATAGGGTTCTTTCACTATGCGTAAGCCCTTTTAGGCGTGCAAAACGGACGAGGTGGTGTCCAACACTTATCAATTTCGATTCCACAGGGTCTGTGTCGTGCCGGTCATTGCGCCTGAGTGGCATTTACGGTGTCCTTGGTGCGGGCGAATAGGGCGATCGCCGCAAGCGAGCTGGAACTGTCGCAAGATCTTCTTCCGGCGGTGAAAATGGCGAAGGATTCCCCTGTAAAGATGATGGCGGCGCATAGGCGGAGTCAGGGTCAACTTCGGTCCTAGGCCCTGGATATTCCGTGGTAACAATCCCAGTCGGAGTCATTGGAACTCTGCCACCGCCAGCCGGTCGCATTCCTGCCGCGTAGAGCATTCCATGTTGACTGGCTCTGGCTTTAGCGATGCTCTGCAATTGATCCTGGGCCGCCGCCTCTTGCGGTAGAAGAATTAGACGGCCACTTGGCTTAGGAACTGAACCCGCAACGCCTTCCTCTGAAGGAATGTCTCCTAAAGGTGATTGATAGGCTGGCGGAGTTGGTGAAAACGGGTCGCCCCTCAAATTGGGAGGCAATCGCGTGGGTAGCTTGGAATGGTAAGCGGGATTCTCAGGAGTACCGAGTGCTGGATTCGGATCTTCATATGCGCCGAAAACAGACGGTTGAGGAGGACGGTTGGGTAGAAAAGCATCCGCCGCGGAAGGTCCCAAGAACGCGCCAGCTAGTTCACCGCCGCCCGGAACTCCCGTTGCGTGTCCAACTAATGCGCCACCGACTCGAGCCGCAAGTTTTGTCCCCGCATTTAGTTTGTTATTTGGCAGCCGTGTGGCCTCTGCCAATTCCGCCTTGCCAGCTCGCATTCCCGGACCCACTTCGTTTGCTGCAAATGGCGCCGCTACGGTCCCCGCCAAAGTAGCGGCTGCATCGCCATACTTTCCTGCTCGAACGTCTTTGGACATTGAGACAGCACTCGGGCCAACGAACGGAACGGCGCCTACGATGTTTTCCTGCGTAGGATTCTTGTAGGCTTCCTGCGCTGATGCCCAAAAAGGTTTGGAATCGTCTGCAGCTCCGACAAAATGCGCTGCCCAATCAGGAATATTCGCCAACGACGTTGGCAAGCCCGCGACCGAGAGAGCCTTGCCTGCGTAAGAATTTAGCCTGTCCATCGTAGAAGGTAGTGGCGCGGGTTTCTCCGAAGCCACTTCCCACGCTCCCGTTGGAGCAGGCTTCTCAGACTGAACTTCCCATTGATCAGGCATTTTATTGAGCCTCGTTCACTTGCGTAGGCTGGCCGTTTTGCAATGTCCACGTCTGACCGTTTTTGAAAGTCGTATGAAC
The DNA here is from genome assembly GCA_963834025.1 of uncultured Acidobacteriota bacterium. Taxonomy (GTDB): domain Bacteria; phylum Acidobacteriota; class Terriglobia; order Acidiferrales; family UBA7541; genus Acidiferrum. The sequence goes on from CAWIAI010000003.1 coordinate 209,901, forward strand.
ACCTTCTTTCAACATCGAGGCTGGAGGGCCACCTGCAGAGCCCGATGGGGACGCTTTTGTTCCCGCCTTCCGAGTTGGCGCAAGTTCTTCCATGCCGCGAACCTGTGGGACGCGATCGCGAAGTCGGTCAATGTTTTGCTGGAAACGATCGACCTGGCTGTGCGCGTAGTCGGAATTGACAGATGCACCGCTGGGCAACGTTTGGAACAAAGCGTTCCCCTGAATCTCGCTTGTGCGAGAGCCGCCCGTGATTTCCTTAGGCAAGCCCAGAGCTGACTCCTTGAGAGAAAGAACGGATTGAATGTAAGCCTTCGTCTTCGGCGATGCCTGACTCAATGCGGTAGCCCGGATCGCATCGTTGATCATTCCCGGCTCAGAGTGGGATAAGGCCTGAGAAATGATGCCCCGCTGAATCCCATTTTGATCTAGCGCATCCGCGTTGGAGTCCACATCGTTGAGCTTCGATTGCATGTCGTTCAATACCACGGCGTGTGTTTTGGCATCCGCTACGTCCTTATCGGATGCCTCCATTACATTGGAGTAACCGTTCGCCGGATCCATTGCCTCGCTCTTCGGAACGATGTGGGCCTTGCCTGCCTTGTCATAAGCCACCACTGGCTTGATGTCTTTGCTAGTGGTGTCGGTGGGCTTGGAAGCTTTCGAGCGTCCCAAGTCCTTGATCGTCCTGCCCGTACTCGGGTCAATCAGGAGACTGTGATTTACTCCATTGCCTTCATCAATATCGTGAATGATTCCTTTCGTTTCAGGAGTAGGCTTAACATCTTGCCCATATTGCAAAGTTTGCTGATAAGCCTCGTCTGGAGTGTAAGGCTGCTTGGTAGCAGGATTAATTTTCCCCTGAAGTGAAGTCATCGCCTGTTCTTGAGGAGTCTTAGCTTGGGGAGCAGGCGGATTGTTTCTTACGTCAAGAACTCCCTGATGATATGTCGCTAAGTCTTTACGCCCTTGAATCTCCGAACCGATGTTTGCGTTTTGTAAGTCTGCCGTATTAGCAGCGCGTTGCGCCATGATCTGACTAGAAACAAGCCCGTACTGCTGTTGCAACGGTTCAATCGTCCGTGCTCGTTGCGTCTCGCCACTGACCAACCCACCGATAGCAGGATTCTTGCGCGACAATAAAGCCCCTGCGACTTGTCGGAACATTCCCGGCCGCGGTGCTTCATAGGCGGATTGCAGTTTCTGGCTCACGTCCTGTAGCTCTGGCGAGTAAACATCTCGGATTATGTTGGGAGCAGGATTCCCGGACCCGGAAACACCGAAACTACTAGGGTCGGGCGAGTAAGCTCCCGTCGGACTGGCGCCTGCTCCCGGAGATACAGCGGTAGCTCCGCCGCTGCGAGATCGTGCAGGCGAGTTAACATCCGCACTGGGAACACCGCTAAGGAGATCAGGCTCGTTGACGGCATCATCGCCCGGTAGATACGGATCGCGTCGTGGCTTGGCTATCGCGCCAGCGTAAAATGCGCTATTCATTGAATTCTCCTTTTGTCGCTACTAAAAACATTTCTTTTCCGAACCCTCGAGGACCCGTCGATAACTGCCGCGCTTTCAACACCGCGAGCGTCGCCTTTCGCGAGGGTTTTCCGAACCCTCAATGCACCAGCGACGATGCGAGCTTTTCCGGCTCTGCGATCTGCGGCGCGCTCGGCGTCGCTACGCCCTCAGGCTTCGGATCCACCAAAGCTGCGAGCACGTACACGCGGCCAACACCCGGCTTCAACGTCCAATCAAGTTTCCCCGCATTTCTTAGCTTTCTACGCCACGCTGAGAGTCTTCGAGGCTTTACGTTGAGGCGCTCAACGAGCGAGGCATCCGAAATTAGCCGGCCTTCGTCAACATAAACCGGAACGTCGCAGTTCCAATCCGCAGGAGCACACCCCATTAGCACCAAAAGCAAAAAGGCCGCTTGGCCGAATTGCGACCGCAGGCTAAGGACTACGCGCACGCAGAGGTTGCCGTCCATCAGCACACCTCGCGCGAATCGGAAGTGGAAAATCGTGTCAGGTTGCTATGTGTACCGAAACTGTACCCGACTGGGGCGGTTGTGGCGTTCGTAGCGGTCGTAGCTGTAAGGAAAATCAGTAACTTGCGTGGATTCAGTGGGCATACGGAGTTCGAATCCCACCCGCGCCTCCAATCTTACCGGCGGTGAATCAATCAGTTAGCGCGACGTGTTTTTCCGTGTACCTCGCGTGTCCCCTTCGTTTCGAATGCGATGACGGGATCGCGGTCCCAAGCGTTGACAAGGTCCGCTTCGAGTTGCTCCCGACAGCGTGTTGGTCGCGGTCCCCCCGGTGATGCGAAGGTTCTACGGGGGCCGTGGCTCCACAGGAAGAGAGACTGAAGGGTCAAGCTGCTTCTGCCATTGCTTCAGTCCACCGAGGATCTGCTGCGGCGATGTGATGGTTGGGAGGGCCATTTTCGAGTTTCCTTGTCGAATCAGCGGGAAGGTGCGGAAACAGCGGGGATTTTCCGACTTGCGACTTCTTTCTACGACACAATTATAACTCGAAGGAAGGCGCCGGGACTAGGAGGAGAGGCGCACCAATGAGGAGCAATCCTCGCCGCCGTCCGGTCACTTCGATCGAAGCGCGAGAGAAGTCACTTGTCTGGTGACCGCTGCCGGCTCAGATGGTCGACGCAACACTGGCTTGCAGTTTACTCGCGGGAGTTTCGAAGCCTAAGGTTTTTCTGGGGCGTTGATTCAAGCGCAGCGCGACCTGGTCGAGTTGCGCTTGCGAATGGACGGACAGGTCAGTTCCTCGCGGGAAGTATTGCCGCAACAGGAGAGTCTCACGTTATGATTTCCTGAGAAGGGGAATCTAGAAGTCTCTCTAGGTGCGAAGCACGCGCGAGGTTTCGACTCGCTCAGATGCAAATTGGGAGCGATTTATCGCCTTCTGGAAATAACGCAGGCGAGCTAAAAGTTCGTCAACTCCTGGTAAGTCGGATTACCGGACATGTGGTTTTGGGACGATTTTTCACTGGATTCGTTTTTGAAGGGCGCCCTCGTTTGTAGTAGCTGTAGTAGCCGTAAGGAGGGGGAGGCACTCGCTGCAAAACACCTCGTCGGTTCCTCGCCTTCCCTAGGACCTACTACGCTTACTACGCGTATCGCCACGCTTCGTTGACTTGCCCGTAGCTGCAACCTAAGATGAGCGCCAAATGTCGGATTCCCAATCACTCCTGGGGCAGACTGTTGTCTCCCACTACCGCATTATTGAGAAGCTCGGTGGTGGCGGTATGGGGGTGGTTTACAAGGCTGAAGATACGCGGCTGGACCGCTTTGTCGCCCTGAAATTCCTGCCAGATGACTTAGCACACGATCCACAGGCCCTTGAGCGATTCCGGCGCGAAGCCAGAGCCGCATCCGCGCTTAATCATCCGAACATTTGCACGATTCACGATGTCGGTGAAGAAAACGGCAAGGCCTTCATCGCCATGGAATATCTCGAGGGTAAGACCTTGAAACACGCGATCGCGGGTCGGCCCATGGAACTGGAAGCGTTGCTGGATGTCGCGATTGGCGTGGCCAGCGGACTGAATGTGGCACACTCCAAAGACATCATCCATCGCGACATCAAACCCGCGAACATTTTCGTTACCGAAGGCGGCCACGCCAAAATTCTCGATTTTGGTTTGGCCAAGGTTAGTTCGGCGAAAAGCTCAACTGACAATGTGGAGACGCTGGCCACGCAGGACATAGACCCGTCGCACTTAACAAGTCCCGGCAGCACCTTGGGAACGGTCGCTTATATGTCGCCGGAACAAGTTCGTGCCAAAGACCTAGATGTGCGGACCGATCTGTTCTCTTTTGGGGTCGTTCTCTATGAAATGGCCACAGGATCGCTCCCATTCCGCGGCGAAAGTTCGGGAGTAATCTACAGGGCCATTCTCGATGGAACCCCCGTTCCACCAGTTCGCCTGAATCCTGACGTGCCAGCGGAGCTTGAGCAAATCATCTATAAAGCCTTAGAAAATGACCGCAATCTCCGCTATCAGCATGCGGTCGATATGCGGGCGGATTTACAGCGGCTGAAGCGCAGCCTCGAGAGTGGACTACCTTCCGCGGCAAGTTTAGCGCCCGTGCAGGTGCCAAGAGTTAAACTGACGAAGCTCTGGAAGATTGGGCTTCCGGTATTGCTCTTCATGCTTCTGGCGGGCGGGCTTTATTATCGCTCGCATCAAAGCCACTCGCAGGGCAAGCCCCTGACCGACAAAGACAGCATTGTTCTGTCCGACTTCGAGAATAAAACAGGTGATCCGGTATTCGACGACGCGCTGAAGCAAGGGCTCTCGGTGCAGCTCGAGCAATCGCCTTTCCTTGATCTCGTTCCCGTGAGCAAGATTAATGAGACTTTGCAGCTGATGGGACGTCCAGCTGGAGAGCGGTTGACACCGGAAATCACCCGCGGCATCTGCCAGCGTACGGGCAGCAAGGCCATGCTGACGGGCTCGATTATCAGCTTGGGCAATCAATATGTCATTGGCCTGAAGGCCGTGAACTGCGACTCGGGAGATGTGTTGGCGGAAACCCAAGAGCAGTCGGCGAGTAAGGAATCAGTGCTCAAAACCCTAGGCAGTGCAGCGGTCAGTTTGCGTGCGAAGCTCGGTGAATCGCTCAGCTCCGTGCAGAAGTACGACACACCATTGGAAAATGCGACCACGCCTTCGCTGCCTGCGCTGAAAGCCTATAGTCTCGCATCAAAAGCGCTCGTGGAAGGAGACGACAATCACGGCACCGTGAACTTTGCGCAACAGGCGGTGCGTCTGGACCCGAAATTCGCCTTGGCCTATGGTTTGTTAGGAGTCGCCTATAACAATCTCGGAGAAACAACGCTAGCGGCAGAGAACGCGCGGAAGGCTTACGTGCTGCGTGAGAGCGTGAGCGAGCGGGAGAAACTCGGTATTGAGTCTTATTACCATCAAATCGCAACCGGAGACCTGGAGAAGGCACACGAGTCCTATGATCTCTGGGCCCAGACTTATCCCAGAGATTTCGTGCCCGCTTCGAATCTAGGTTTTCTTTACGCGTTTATCGGCGAATACGATAAAGGGCTTGCCGAACAGCGCAAAGCGCTCCAGCTCGCTCCGGCCAGTGGTAATAACTACGAGAATCTGGTGTTTGGTCTTTTCACTCTAAATCGCCTAGAGGAGGCGCGCGCTACGGCTGAAGAGGCGAGGTCGAAGAAAATGGACACTTCAAACCTGCACATCCTGACCTATTGGCTGGACTATTTCAAGAATGACGCGGCCGGCATGGCAGAGCAGGTGGCGTGGACTACTGGGAAACCGGGAGTGGAAGACGCGATGTTATCTGCCCAAGCCGATCTGGCAGGGTATTCCGGGCAGCAAAGAAACGCCCGAGAGTTTTCGCGTCTTGCGGTGATTTCGGCTCGGCGTGTAGAACAAAAAGAAACGGCAGCAGGGTATGAAGCTTCAGCAGCGTTAAGAGAAGCGTTGTTTGGTAATACCGTTGAGGTGCGACAGTGCGCTGCGGCAGCGCTAAAGCTTTCGACCGGCCGGGACGTGCAATTCCAAGCCGCTTTTGCGTTGGCTACGATCGGAGACACGGCACCGGCACAGCAGCTTGCTGAAGCTTTAGACAGACGGTATCCGCAAGATACTATGGTCCAGTTCAAAGAGCTGCCAACGCTACGAGCGCAGCTCGCTCTTATCCGTAAGCGGCCTTCGCAAGCCGTCGAAGCTCTGCTGCCCGCAGCGCCCTACGAACTGGGAATAGCCGGTGGCGGCCTATCTCCCGTCTATGTGCGCGGCCAAGCCTATCTAGCGGCTCACGAGGGCAGCAGATCTGCAGCCGAGTTCGAGAAAATCGTGGCAAAGCGCACCATCGGGATTAACACCATCGGAGGTCTTGCCCATCTTGGCGCGGCGCGCGCCGAGGCCATGCAAGGCGACACTGCCAAAGCCAAATCAGCCTATCAGGACTTCCTCACGCTCTGGAAGGACGCCGACCCAGACATCCCCATCCTGAAGCAAGCCAAGGCGGAGTACGCGAAGTTGCAGTAGTGCTCTGTGGGCCTGAACCAAGAATGCCTCTCGCTGCCCTGACGGATCGCGAGTAGAATCGCGCTACCAGCCCTGCACGCCGTCATGTCGAGGAGGCCACTTCGCATGAGTTCAGAAGGTCGCCGGTCACCCCGCTTCGCCTTTTACGCCTCCGCCGAGATTAGGGAGCTTCAAACGCAAACGCGATTGACCGCACGGACGAGCGAGCTGAGCCGCCATGGCTGTTATATGGACATGGTGAATCCGTTGCCGCTCGGAACGACCGTAAAGATTAAGCTTATCCACCATGAGCAGACATTTGACGCCACTGGCGTTATTTACTCCCAGCCGAATATGGGATGGGTGTGGCCTTTCATGAAATTGGGGTGGGCCAGGTCGTGACGCTTGAGAAATGGCTGAGCGATTTGAGCGGCGGCTCGTAATGCGAACCGCGGATCGAAACGCGTTGCAGAGGGACTCCACGTCGCCTCAGACGCAGCCTATGTGTTCAGCTCTCGCGACAAAAAGCTAAATTCGCCAAAATTTCTTGCGTCGATACTGGCGCGGGTGAGCCCCCCGGCCTTCCCTTTGGTACCCCGGGTGGCCACCCCTGCCCGTCAAAGCCGGCCGTGACGAGCAACGACCACGGTCCGCCCGGCCGAATCGAGGAGTGATTCGTTTTCGATCTTCATTTTCGGGTATCGACTGCGACCCCACATAATTATTTTCAGCGCGGATGCGGATTTTGCTTGACAGCATTGTATGCCTGTTGTACATACGTAGCATGAAACGCATTTCGATGTTCCTATCTGAAGTCCAACTCGCAGCACTTCGGAGGCTGGCGAAGCGGAGCGGGATCAAGGTATCGGAACTCGTACGGCGCTTCATTGATGAGGGTTTGAAGAGAGCCTGAAAATAGTACGGCCCTACCGACTGTTAGAAGCAGTCGATAGAGCCTGACCGAATGACACAATGGAGGTGTCAAGTGGCTGCATCTATTGTAGTCCATCCCTGTGCCATCACAGGTGATGGTACGAGTCCCGCCTGCCGTACATCCCGATCAGTCTATGAAATCATCACCGCTCGCATCGTCGCGGAGCTGGAGCGTGGAGTTGTCCCGGGGCGCCGACCGTGGTCCGCGAAACTCCCCGTCAATCTGATCTCGCAGAAGGCTTATCGAGGGCTCAATGTGCTTACGCTCGGGTCGCAGGGATACCCCTCGCGGTTCTGGCTGACGTTCAATCAGGCGAGCAAGCTGGGCGGACGAATCCGTCGCGGCGAGCACGCGTCCCCGGTCATCTACTGGAACATCGGCGAGGAGCGCGAGTACACGACGCGGGACGGGGAGACGCGCGTCTCCAGGCCATTTTCCTTCGCTACTCCAACGTGTTCAACCTGTCGCAGACCGAAGGGATTGACCTCCCTGAGTCCGCGCTCCAGGAGTCCCGCACCAATAATCCAATCGAGGATTGCGAGCGGATCGTCTCCGGGATGCCGAATCGGCCGGCGGTCGAGCAGTCGGATCGCGCCTGGTACGCCCCCGGCCGCGACGTCGTCGGGATGCCCTCCATCGGCTTGTTCCGCTCCAGCGAGGAGTATTACTCCACCCTCTTCCACGAGCTGACGCACTCGACGGGGCACAAGGGCCGCGTCGGGCGTGAGGGGTTCGAGTCGGTCCAGTCCTTCGGCTCCGAGTCATACAGCCGCGAGGAGCTGGTCGCGGAGGTCGGCGCCGCGATGCTCTGTGGGGTGACGGGGATTGAGAATCGGACCATCGAGAACTCGGCCGCGTACCTTTGGACGTGGATTGATCGGCTGAAGAGTGATTCTCGGTTGATCGTGACGGCTGCGTCGGCGGCACAAAGGGCGGCCGATTACATCCTCGGGAAGCAGACTCCCGACGACGGGGGTGCAGCATGACCTTCCGCCCCTCACCTTCTTGGAGGATGGAATGAAGGCTGCAATTTACGCGCGCGTCTCGACAGCGAACAACGGGCAGGACCCCACGATGCAGACCCGCGAGCTGCGTGAGTACTGCGATCGCCGCGGCTGGATCGTCACCGGGGAGTACGTGGACATCGGCATCTCCGGGACGAGGAGAGGCGCCCGGAGCTTGATCGCCTGCTCGGGGAGGCGCACCGTCGGCGGTTTGACGCGGTGGTTGTTTGGAGATTCGACCGATTCGCGCGATCCGTCTCGCATCTCCTTCGCGCTCTTGAGACGTTCAAGTCCCTCGGGATTGAATTCGTGAGCCTGTCGGAACAGGTGGACACCTCGACGCCGACAGGGAAGATGGTATTTACCGTCCTAGGCGCTGTCGCGGAACTGGAGCGATCGCTGATCGTCGAGAGGGTGCGCGCTGGTCTCAGAAATGCGAAGGCGAAAGGGAAGTCCCTCGGGCGCCCCCGCGTCGCCGTGGACGCCGCGAGGATTGCGGTCCTCCGCTCGCAAGGTCTGTCGTGGGCAAAGATCGGGGAGCGACTCAGATTAGGAGAGGGCACAGTTCGACGGACCGCTGGAGCATCCGCCAAAAACCCCTTCAAAACGGTCGCCGCAACTCCCATCGAATCAGCAGCCGATTGAACCAATCTCCCATCCGCCAGAAACAGTTGATTCTGGTGCATAGTTGCCCAAGGCGAACGCGACTACACAACCAAGTGAATTGAAAGGTCGCGACTTCCCCAACGGACCTTCTGACTCGGAATAAATTCCGGTTAGCCTGTGATCCAGGCTCAACCGCCGGGGAAGGTCCCGGTCAGATTTGAAGAGGGGTTGCGAATGACTTCCGCAATGCCTTACTCGTAGCGCAGTGCGACTAAGGGGTCTACGCGCATGGCACGACGTGCGGGAATATAGCAAGCAGCCAGGGCAACCGTAAATAGTAAGGCGGCCACGGTCAGAAACGTCAGCGGGTCATAGGCGCTCACACCGAAGAGCAGCTTCGCCATTAGACGGGTCAACGCGAGAGAACCGGCGATCCCCACAGCGACGCCGATGAGCCGCCATCTTTGCGCCCGGCCTAGAACCAAACGCAGCACGTCACTTTGTTGCCCACCAAGGGCGATGCGAATCCCAATCTCATGGGTACGCTGCCCGACAAGGTAGGAAATCACGCCATAAATGCCGACACACGAAAGAATCAGAGCGAGCGCAGCGAAAATGCCGAGCAGAATCATGGAGAACCGGCGGGCGGCCAGCGAATCGGAGATTGTGTCGTCCATGGCGTGGACGTCAAAGAGCACAATCTCGGGGTTGATTTTCTGAAGCGCCTGACGAATGGGGCTCATCTCGGCATCCGGCGATACCTGGGTTCGCACGACAAATTGTGAGCCACGGGCGAACAAGGGCGCGAATTGGTCGGGGATCTGGGAGATCGGGAAATAGAACTGCGCCTGGACAGGCGATTGTGTGTTTTCATCCAAGCCCCACTGCTTGACATGCCCCACGATGCCGACAATTAAAGCCGCCTTGTTGAGGAGTCCAAAGTTTACGTGCTGGCCGATGGGATCTTTCCCGGCGAAAAATAGTTTGGCGAATTGTTCGTCGATCGTAATCACGAGCGGAGAATGTTCATTATCCGCAGCGCTTAAGAAACGCCCGCGCAGCAGTGGAATACCCATGGCGTTCAAAAAGTCGGGTTCGACGGCGTAGAACAAGGCAGTTTTCATTTCCGATTGGGTCGCCGGCTTGGGCTGTCCCTCAACCCAAAAGGGCAGCTCGGAGTCTCCGGACATGGGCATCGAACCTGCAGAAAGCGAAGCAGCCTGCACTCCCGGAACACTAGCGACGGAGTCGTGGAGTTGGCGCATGGAAGCGCGAATGGCATCGGGGGTTGCGCCCATGGTCCCAGGATACGAGAGCGCGAAGCTGGCGGCGTTGTGTGGATTGAAGCCCGGATTGACGCCCCATAAATTGGCTAGGCTTCGGATCATCAGGGCGGCGCCAACAAGCAACACGAGCGCCATGGCCATTTCGACGACCACGAAGAGGTCTTGCAGCCGGTGGCGCGCGCCGCTCGAGCCGCGCCCCCCTTCTTTAAGAGTTTCGTGTATGTCGGCGCGGGAGGTTCGCAATGCGGGCGCGAGGCCGAAGAAGATTCCTGCCAGCAGCGAAGCCGCCAAAGTAAACAGCAAAACGCGAAAGTCGATATGAACGGACTCTGCGCGCGGCAAAGCTTCCGGCAAGAGTCGAATTCCCGCGCGTGTGCCCCATGCAGCCAGCAGCAAACCAACGCCTCCACCGACGCATGAAAGCACCAAGCTTTCGGTCAGAAGCTGCCGGATCACACGGCCGGGGCTGGCGCCAAGAGCGGAGCGGACGGCAAGTTCTCGAGTGCGTCCGGTGGATCGCGCCAGAAGGAGATTGGCAACATTTACGCAGGCAATCAAGAGAACAAATCCTACGGCGGCCAGCAAGACCAGCAGAAACGGCCGGATGTCCCCGACGACATCCTGCTTAAGCGGCAAGAGGGCGATTCCGGTGCCTTTGTCAGCATCGGGATAAGCCTCAGCGAGGCGCTGCGCCAGGGCATCCATATCGGCCTTCGCTTGGTCGAGACTCACGCCTGCCTTGAGCCGACCAACCGCATCCATGCCCATACCCGCGTACCGATCGCGAAACGTCGAGTCGTCCCACTGGCCGATGGGCACATAAACGTCGCTGTTGTGGAAGTTCCCACTTTGATAGCGGAAATCCGCGGGCATCACGCCAACAACGACGTAGTCCACGCCGTTCAGCGTCAGGGTCTTTCCGATTGCACCGGGCGAAGAAGCGAATTTCCGCTTCCAAAAGCCTCCGCTGATCAGCGCCACCGGCTGCGCCCCAACCACATCTTCTTCCGGGCGAAACAGACGACCGATAACTGGCTTCACTCCGAGCAGGGAGAAGAAGTTCGCCGAGATCATCTCCGCCTTCACGCGCTCGGGTTCGCCCATTCCAGTGAGGTTGTAGTCGTCCTCGCGGAACGCAGCTAAGGAGGAAAAAGAACGCTGCTCGCGCACCCAATCCAGAAAATTGGGATAGGAGATGGAAGAGCGCGGAAACTCACTGCTCTTCGAATAGATGGCAACGAGACGGTCGGGCTGGTCGTATGGCAGTGGATTAAGGAGCACGCCATTCACGACGGAGAAAAGTGCGGTGTTAGCGCCAATGCCAAGGGCTAGTGTGAGGATCGCAATAACCGCAAAGCTCGGTGATTTTGCGACCATGCGAATGCCGTAGCGAATGTCTTGCAGCAGTGTTTCCATTTCGCCTCGCGAGGCGCGTTCCAGATTCCAGGAAGCGATTCTTGCTTCGCCCACCCGGGGCGGTGCCGCCTCGCAACTTGATACGCAGCTACCGCTCCTAATGTTCCTTGAAGCGAATAGCCTTCCGCCCGGCAGCAGGGCAATTCATGCATTTTGCCAACTTGATTTCGAAGTTTGCCGTGTGTCGGCTACACGGAAGTTATCCCGAAACCACGTTCGAGGAAGTAATCGAGCAAATCGTCGTGGCACTTGGACGATTAGCGCGCTTACCGAACAAGTGGATTTCACTGAGAAAGTCTCAATTCTTCCGACCTGGCGCGGCCAGGAGAGAGCCTGAAAATCGTGCTATCCTGCCTTCCCGTTTCCTCTCCTGCAAAGGAGAGTCATGCCCGCGTCGCTTCAGAAGTTTTCAGATAACCGCAAGATCGACCCTAACCACGAACGCGCGATCCGGTGCCCGTACTGCCAGCAGCAATACTTGCTCGCCTGGGATGACGCGGAATGGAACTCCGTGAAGGATTGGATTCGACTGGCGGAGGCCGCCGTGCGCAGAAGTCACCGGCAGCACGGCGACATCGAACTTCCACCCAGGCACAAGGTTCTGCTCAAGTCATAGTCGCCGGCGACTAGCTGCCAGATTTCTTCGAATCGAACATGTTCAGAATTTCAATGCCCCGCACCTCAGCTTGAGCCAGATACCTTTCGGGAAGCTCGTCGTCGAACCGATATCGAGCAATGGCGGCCTCAAGCTCACGTGCGGCTACCGCAAATCCCTTCGCCTTCAATCCCGCGTTCAGTGTGGTCAGGAGGAAAGCTAGCCCGGCGGCGGACATCGCGCAAGCGATGATGGTTTCAGGTGAGACGAAATTCGATCTCGCATTGGCCGCGATCAAGCTGGTCAACAACACCACGGCAATCCCCATCGTGGTGTTAGCAAAACTCCATCTCGAAGCCCGTCGCTTCCATGCTTTCTGCTTGTCGAGAATCTCATCGGGAATAACGCGCCCCATAACGCCTCCGAGCGCTCACTATACGACAAACGCCCTTTCGACTCGCCCTTTGTTGTATGCGCCCTCAGTTTTCGCCTGAGCGCTCGTCCACGACGTTTCGCGGGAATCCTTGTCCTCGCAAAGGTCCCGACACAACAATCTGCGCGTCCTTCAACGACATTCAGTTTCTTCCGCGCGGCAGTACGTCTCGGTAGACGCTATGACGGTTATTCAGTAGCCTGTGATTCAAGGGGAAGAACAATTGGCAATAAAAAAATGTCGTAATCCTAAATGCGGAACGAGCCACCAGACCTGCAGCACAGTTTGCCCTGATTGTGGCGAACGTTATGGGAAACCTGTGCAACCAGCGCTTAGTGGGATTCAGGAAAAGATACTGCAAAGCATCAGAGAAGTGGTTAGGGTGCAGACGGACCATGCCGTCAAGAACGGTCTAACCAAACAACAAGTTCTAGATGTCATCGAAGAGGTTCTCTGCTAGCTAGCGTGCTTCCTGTTCCGCCGTCATTCTCAAGGCCTTTAGCCCAACAGTGCGCGAGAGAACCGGTCGCTCTGTCTCGCGCATCATATGCTTCTCCCGCCCTCGACAACCGAGCATTTTTCTTTTGAGGGAAAAGAGTGAGCGCACCCTTGCCAGACGGCCAGCAAGATCAAATAGAATCAAAGCCAGCCATCGAAGTGGAAGTGATGGAGTCAGACCGCACAAACGGGTAAAATCCCGGCATGGACAAGCTATATGTGCCGGTCACGGTCTGCACGGTTTGCCATACCCCTGGCAACAACATCGCGGCTGTTAGTCAACGATGCTCGAGGGTTTACGAGCGAGACGGAAAGCAGGACCGATGTCAGGGAGTAATGCAAAGCGCCATCGGCGTGAAGGATTGGGGAGAATGCCCATCCTGCAACGCTACCGGTTGGGAGGGCGCATTAAGCAAACGCTGCACGCAATGTGACGGCGGGGGCTGGATCTTCGTGCGAGAGGCGCCATGAAAAACCGCCAATGCGACGATTCTTGGTTTGGGTTCAGTCTGAATCGTTCCGTATGCCGAGCGGGGTGTACCGATCACCTCTCCGACCAGGACGGGGAATCCTTTTTGTTTCAACAGCCTCAATTGCGATGAGCTTTCGGTCGACGTGTGGTTCGTCGCGCCGTCCACCTGAATGCAGCAAGCAACGCATTCCGGCGTTGACCCCACACGTTGGACAAGGAACGGCAAGGAACCTTCCTACCGTCATGTCACTCATTCTCATTCAAACAAGTTAGGCTGGGATTTTTCGTAAAACTATCCGCTTTGGAACACTCCTCCAGACAAGTGACCTGCAGGGCTCAGGCGAGCGTCGAAGCTCGGTGGCGAGCACCGCAGAATGGTTAGAAGCTGTCGCAGGGTGGTGGGTCGGGATGCCGGCGGCGCCATTCCTTCCGGGCGGCTTCGAGTTGCTGAGAGAAAAGAACGAGGGGCGGCCTGCCTTGGTTTTTGTCGGGCGTAGAAGCGTGTCTTGCGGCAAGGCCGAATTGCAACAGTTCCGCATCATTCATCCTGCGGAGGTGTGCACGGAGAGCTTCAAAGGCGCCAGGCTCAAGCATCGCGTGCTCCCGGGCAAAAGGTTGAAGGAAGGATAGCACGGGCGGGTGTCCGCGGTAGTCAGTGGCCCCCGGCGATCTTTAAGCAATAGTGAGCCTGGCCAGCGAGCCGGGGATCGTTTTACAGACGCGGTAGTGTGAGGATGCGCCACAGTGGGGCAAGCAGAACTAGGAATGCAAGGGCAATCAAGCTAGCGCGAATCGATGTTGTTCGGAATCGCTGACTTAACGCCGCCAACAGAAGTACAGTCGCAAGGTTGACCGTAACCCGAACGTATTGGTCGGCGCGTTCTCGCGCTTGCGTTCCCTGGTCAAAGATTTCCGCGGCCTCTTGATCCAGTTTCTTGGCTTGCGTGCCTGCGACGCTGCGGTACTCCGGCATTAGTGCCGGACCGGCGGGAGCGTTTGGATTGTGAATTGGATCCATTGCTTTCCACGCCTCAAATGCAGGCCGAATCTCCGGGTAAAGTCGACGCTCGAAGAGTGCCGCGAGCTCCTTGTTGCCGCTTGTTGTCGCTTTTACCCATTCCGTTACGGTCAGGCCGTCATAGAGTTGGAGCTGGGTTGCGAATGCCGCCGTTCCTTGGGCTTCGATACGAAGCTTACTGGCGCGGCCGTAGAGGATACTTTGCTGACCATCCCACCGCGCTGCTTGATAGCCGCTCCATGCAGTTGCTATCGCCACCATCGCTAGCACAACCGCCTCGAATACTTCGAGAATTTCTGCCCGGCGCGTAAGCTCATGTTCACCATGTTTTTCCTTTTCGCTGAGGTGGTGAGCAATTTCGATGTTGGTTTCTCCGCCTTCGGGCATAAAACTCCCATGTACTATGCGCCTGCCTGAACTCCGCGACCAGAATCCCACGATTCAACAATGGAAAACGTCAATTGGGGCCCATGGGAATTGAACGCCCACTCTTGGCTCTAAGCCATTGCTATAATCCACGGATTGAAGCGTATCGTGGCACCCATAACTCCGTGTCCGCGCCGTGTACCTCGCTCATGCGATTCGTGCGGTTGTTGCGATTCTCGCGGTACGTGGAATGAATAACTTGCGTGTTTGCAGCGAGCCGTCGGGTTCGAATCCCACCCGCGCCTCCAATTTTCTGACTGTGGAACCAATCGGTTAGGGCGACGATTTCTCTCTTATACACCGGATGCACTCCACGTTTGAAGGACTATGACCGGGTCCCGACTCCACGCGCTCGCGAAATCCGCTTCAACTGTTCTTGTCGAGCGCGCACCACGGCGAATAGTGTTTCTCCGTAACCTGCAAGCTTTCGTGAACGTCCGATACGAAGACAGCACGGGTGTGCCGTGAGTGGAGCAAATTCGACGCGCGGACAAATGCTGCATGGATAGACCCTGCAGTTCCACTCTCCGCTGTCAAGCGACGCATATATTGAGAAAAGCATATATCTACATAACTTACAGATATCTGAATCTCAAGCTTCGAGACGATCCAGGAAATCGCAGTAGAGAGCTCTGATAACTTTAAGAAAACAAGACATTAATCGCGATGCCGGAGAACTCAACGGCTCTGGCGCATGAATTGCAGCCTAAAATCAAGACCGCAGACGCAGTTAGCCGTGCCGAACTGCTCGGGAATAAAAAGGCCGGCGAACGAGTCTAGCGAGTTGGGATTATCGGGAACTGGAAGTTATCAAGTGATTGGATAACTTCTAGCTATAAACTAGTCAATCGGGGGAACCATGTCTTCACGTTGTAACGGATTTGTATTTTTTGCGTGGATTAGCGCGGGCCTGACGCTTCTTTTCTGTCAGCCACTGGCTGCACAGATCACTGCGGAGAAGGGGGCGATTCGAATCACGCTCACCGATCCCCAAGGTGCAACCATTGCGGGCGCCAAAGTGACGGTGACTTCTCCGACTGGTGCCAGTCAGACCAAGGAATCCGACACGAGTGGAAATGTGGTGTTCCCGCTGCTGGACGCCGGCTTGTACCAAGTCACGGCGGAAGACGCGAACTTCAGGCGCACAGTCCTGCGCGATGTTGCTGTGCACGTTACCGAGGTCACGAACCTGAACGTTTCCATGGAAATAGGATCGGTGACTTCGGAGGTGGTGGTTTCCGGAGATGCGGCGCAAACGGTGAACACTACCAACGCCACGCTTGGTAATGTGCTGGGTCAAAAGACCCTGCAAGACCTGCCATTGTCCACGCGCAATTTCACATTTCTGCTGGCTCTGAACGCCGGAACTTCTTCGGAATTGTCGGATGCGACTCAGGCGGGCCGCGGCGAGGCAGTCATCTTCGTGGCCGGGCAGCGGGGCACGGCGAATAATCTGGTCATTAACGGGACGGACTCAAATGAGCTGCTGAGCAACAATTTCTCCACGGTCCCGGTGCCATCTCCGGACAGCATCGAGGAATTCCGAGTGCAGACAAGTTTATACGACGCTTCCCAAGGAAAAACGTCGGGAGGAAACGTCGATGTGCTGACCCGGGGCGGCACTTCCGTCTACCATGGCGAAGCGTACGAGTTTTTTCGCAACGACGTCATGAACGCCAACTTATTTTTCTTCAATTCCACGGGCTCGCCGCGACCGGTATTGCGCCAGAATCAATTTGGAGGGAATTTCGGAGGTCCGGTCCCCAAACTCAAGGATACCTTCTTCTTCGTTTCGTACGAGGGAACCCGACAGATCAATGGAGTCGCGGGCTCGGCGCAAGCGCTATTTCCAGTATTGCCCGCGCAGCGCACCCAGGGCAACATTGAGTCGGCATTCGGGCTAGCACCGGGATCCCTGAACCCAGTGGCCCTGGCACTTCTCAATGCGCCGGGCCAATTTAACGGATTCCTAATTCCCTCCGGTACGGGAACTCCCGGGACGTTTGGAGAAGCGACCTTTTCGAAGCCGCTGCTGTACAACGAGGACCAGTTTAACGTCAACTTCGATCGCAACATCGGCACGAAACACAGGATTTCGGAACGCTTCTTTTATTCAAACTCCAGCACCATAAATCCTTTAGGCGGCGAAGATGCGCAGAGTTCCACGAACAACAGCTTTGGAAGCGGCAACAGTGAACCCGTGCAAAACCGATTGGCCACGATTGCCTGGACTTATACGATCACGCCGAACCTGATCAACGAAGCACGCTTCGGATATAACCGCATCACCTTTTCCAATATGGCGGACCCGACGGCGTCGCTGGCGTCGGTGGGGATGACGAGGTTCAATTCGGCCACGAATCCCGAGATACCGGTACTGGCCACGTTCGACATCAATCCGGAATTTGGGGGTCCCTCCACGAATTTCGATCAGCAAGACATCGACAACACGTTTAACTTCGCGGACACAGTGGCGTGGACTCACGGCAAGCACACTTTTCGCATGGGAGCTGAATACCGCCGGTACCAAATCAATCTCTTCAACAACTTTGCAGAGAACGGGTTTCTGCTCTTTAGCAGCTTCCAGAATCTTCTGCTCGGGGACCTCTCGAATGGAGAAGCATTTGTGGGGACCGGCATCACGAACCGCGACTTCCGCGGCACCGACATCGGAGCTTATTTCCAGGACGACTGGAAGATCACTCGCCGGCTGACACTGAACCTCGGACTACGCTACGACTACATCAGCCCGCTGACGGACACTAAGGACCGCGTAGGCAACTTCGATCCTAACCTGTTGGATACCACTACCCGCGAAAATGCCGGCCCGGGCATTTTGAACGGATTCATCTTGCCCTCTGGCGCAAACTTCGGTTCCATTCAGGGAACGCCCGGAGTGTCCGCATCTACTTTGTTGAGCAACAGCCCGCACAACTTTGCTCCGCGCGTTAGTCTGGCCTGGGATCCCAAGGGCGATGGAAAGACTTCCATTCGCGCGGGATACGGAATTTATTACATACGAACCTCGGGACAAACGCTCCTTCAGCTGATCACCAGCCAGCCATTTTTCCAGTTGTCCGCGAATACTTTCGGCGCTACGGGCGCAACGCCGCTGGCGAACCCATTTCCGAATCTGCCGACGGCTAATCAATTCCCAATCTATTCGACGCCTCCGTCGTTTACCGGTTTTGATCCAATGGGTAACGCCACGTTCAACGGCAACCTCCTGTCTCTGAATCCCTTCGATCGAAACCTAGTAACGCCGTACGTCGGCAACTGGAACCTCACGATTCAGCGTGAACTCCCGGGGCATTACTACATCGAAGTCGGATATATCGGTTCCCAAGGGGTGCATCTGATCGACAGCCTGCAACGGAATCAAGCGCTCTTGGCAAACGCAGCCAACCCGATCACGGTCGGCGGCGCAAACGGTGTCCCGCAAACAATTCTAACCACAAATTCAATCAACGACGTGGAAGCCCGAGCGGGCGTGCTGGGATTCGACGCGGGCGGTGGTCTTAACGAGGTTACCGACCTGGGACACTCGACCTACAATGCGTTTATCTTTACGGTAAATCATCGTACCGGGAATCTGTTCCTCCAGGGGACTTACACCTTCTCTAAGTCGATGGATAATGAATCGGGCGGGGGCACCGGAGGCGACCAGGATCTGGGAGCGGCGGACGGGAACCAGCTCGATCTCACCGGGCAGCGCGCGGTGTCTGACTTCAACCGTCCGCACCGCATCGTAGCTACTTACGAATACGCCGTCCCGGGGTTTAAGAGCGGACGCTTGCGCTATGCCCTTGGCAACTGGTCGATCGGCGGTATCACCACCTTCCAATCGGGTCTGCCAGCAACTATTACCTGCCCTACCTGCTCAACTAATCTTTTCGGCGTGCCGACAGGCAACACTTTTCCCAATCTCGTGGGCGGCACCGTCAACGACTTGATGCTGAGCGGGCGTCCCGAGAACTTCACCGGTAGCACCGGAGTATTTAACTCAAACTTTCTGGCGGCCACGCCAACATTGGCCGGGGGCACCGTGGTTTCCGGACTCAACACCTTCGGTGGCCCGGGCAATCAATCCTTCACGATCGGGCCCTCCGGTGGCAGCCTCTTCGGCGACTTAGGCAGGAATGTTGTTCACGGACCTTTTCAGCAGAATTGGGACATGTATCTCAGCAAGAAGTTCGCATTCACCGAAAAATACGGCCTGACGTTCCGTGCGGAAGCCTTTAACGTCTTCAATCATCCGAACTTCGTCATCACAAACACCTCCTTCGGAGCGCCCGGGTTCGGCGTTTATGCCAGCACCGTGGGCAATCCGCGCATCCTGCAGCTCGCGCTGAAGTTTGACTTCTAGCTTCGGTTCGACCGGCGGAGGATTACATCGGGCATAATGCGCCGATCGAGCGTAGTCCACCCGCGTATATTTCGGGATGAATTGTCACTGGCGGTAGGTGGGGTGGTGGCACCTTATCGCGCCTCAGAATATGCCGTCGATTCCGGCAAGAAGCCGCGCTCAGCTTTCTCAAAGGCACGAAATGTAAGGTCACATGGTCGGTTCGCTATCTGGCGGACACTTGAAGATCAGCGCCGTGATCCCGAACACATCGTCGACGAGGCCCTCTCACCATAGGAACTTCAGCCCAAACTGAACTTGACGCGAACTGGTCGCCGTAGAGGTGATGACACCCGCTGTCGGCGATGGACCGCCCGTCGCGGCTGCGTAGACCACCGGATTCGGCGTGTTGAAGTTGGTGTGATTGAACAAGTTGAAGATTTCGGCGCGAAATTGCAGGCCCAGGCGCTCGGAAAGCAGGAATTTCTTGGCGGCGGAAATGTCTGTTTCCACGAGTGATGGCCCCGGTAGGGTATTTCGTCCTACGTTGCCGTAGGTTCCGGGAAGCGGTTGGATAAACGCGCTGGGATTGAAATAGCGGTTTGGTCCGCCTTCGATTACGGTGCCGGTGAAGTTGGGATTCAACGATGGCCGCACGGGATTGCGGGTGTCCCCATCGTTCGACGGGTTGTAGGACAACTGCGGCGTAAAGGGCAAGCTCGATTGCAGCGTCTGGATCGCGCTGACCTGCCAGTTGCCGAAAACGTTTTCCCTCCAGCGGTTTCCGTCAGAGTTCTTCCCGCGCCCGAACGGAAGATCGTAGGTCGCATTGATGACTCCGGCGTGGCGAATGTCAAACGAGGCGCGGCCGTAGTCCGCTTTCGGATCGAGCGGATTCGCAACGAAGGCGGGAGAATTTGTGGCTACGCTGGTGTTCACGTTGTCGCCGTCATCCAGACTCTTGGAAAAGGTGTAAACGCCGCGGAATTGGAGACCGCGGCTGAAGTGGCGGTTCACGTCGACTTCGAGCCCGTTGTAGGAACTGATCCCTTCGGAGAGCCAGTGCGTAGTATTCGAAAGGGCGCTGTTGGCAAGCGGGGCGTTTGCTGGATAGTAGAGCAAGCCGACCGGATATGTGGAGGGGCACGGGGACGCCGGGCAGATCGTGGGAGTGGGAAGGTTGGTATCGACGGAGAGCAACTCGTGATATCCGTGCGAGCCGATGTAGCCTACGCCAAACGATGTGTTCGCGGAGATTTGCTGCTCCACTTTTAGCGACCACGATTCGACGGTAGGAGTGCGCAAGTCTGGCTGCACGCCGCTGGGGATGATTTTGGCGCCCGTGTATGTCGCATCCGGTGCGATGTCCGAAAAGGGGATGCCTTTCGCTGCGAAGACCGTGTTGAACGGGGTGTTCTGGTCCAGGCGGTAGCTCAAGTTGTCGAGAAGCGCGTGGTAGACACCGAATCCTCCACGAATCACCGTTTTCTTTGAGGAGAATGGTGACCAGGCCATTCCCAGGCGCGGAGCCGGCAGGAATTTAGCGTTGTTCGTGGAAAAAACGGAATCACCTACAACCGGCTGGGCGATGATCACGGAGTTCGAATCAAAAGCATAGTTGGAAGCACGGCCGTTCACTTCGTTCCACCCGTTGGTGGACTCGGCGCGAAAACCGATGCGCACTTCGAGCGATGGTTTTACACGGATGGCATCCTCCGCGTAGAGGGCTCCTTCGAGCGAGCGCCATCCGAGCGGGGTGTAGTTCGGCGCGTACGTGTAGGTGCTTACGGTTCCTTGCAGAAAGCTTTGCAAGTTGGTGAACGAAGCCTGGCCGTACTGATCTTGAACGAGAACGTCATTGGCTTGTATGCGTTGCAGCCAGGCGCCAAAGGTGAGCAAGTGTTTGCCGCGGGTGAGCGTGAGTTGATCGCTTCCGGTGAACAGGTTGCGGGCCGCGGTCAAATTGCTTCCGGCATTAGTGCCGCCGTTCGAGATTTGTGACGCGCCATTCAGGGTTGTGCCGCCGCCGACGACCACCGCGCCGACCGGCTGGCCTTCATGGATCCACCCTGGCAAATCGACGGTCGTTCCGCTGTCGAAATAAAATCCGCCGCGAGAAAAGCCGAAGGTGGCGCGGTTTACCAGGGCCGGCGAGAAGATATGGGTCTCGCTCAAGCTGGCCACCTGCTCGCGCAGGAATACGTTGACGAAACTAATGGGATTGTTTGTTGGGGAGTGAGCTTCGCTGTCGTCGACGGTATAAACGGCGGCGAGAGAATCGTTAGCCGACAGGGTTTGATCGATGCGCGCGGTCCCGAAGTCTTCCCGAATGTGTTGGATTGGATTGCTGAACGCTTCGGCGATTCCGCTGGGGGCTCCCGTCGAAGTTAGAAGCTCGGCGCCATTCGCGACCGGCCAAAGCGCGAGCAATGGCTGAACGCTGGACGCCGCGCTGGCGCGCGAGGTGTTGTCGGGCACGAGGGTGAGATCGCTCAAACCCAGGGTCTGCCGGAAGCCTTCGTAGTTCACGAAGAAGAAGGTCTTGTCCTTGATGATCGGACCGCCGGCGGAGACGCCAAACACGTTACGCTCGAAGTGCGGAATATCGCCGTGATCGAAGAAGTTGCGCGCGTCGAGCGCGCTGTTGCGGAGAAACTCGTAGGCGGAGCCGTGGAATTGGTTCGTGCCGTTGGCGGTCACGATGTTGACTTGCGCTCCGGGACGCTTACCGTACTCCGCGCCGTAGGTATCCTTCACTACGGCGAATTCGCGCACCGCGTCGACTCCGAGAAGCTGTCCGCTGACTCCGCCGGGCGTGTTGTTGATTTCGGAAGCGCTGGTGAATTCGACTCCGTTCAACAAGAAGAGGTTCTCTTGCGGGCGCCGGCCGGAAACGGCGAACATGTTGCCAACGACGGAGTTCGAGGTGCCAGTCCCGCCTGCCCGCTGTGACGTGTAGTTGATGATGCCTGGATTCAGAGTAAGAAGCTGATCGTAGCTTCGGCCGTTCAGCGGCAAGTCTTTTACCTGGCGTTCACCGACCAAGCCGGAAATATCGTCGGTCGTAATCTCAACGACGCCGAGGTTGGCGGGGACTTCGACGGTCTGGTGCACGTCCCCGACTTGGAGCCTGAGGTTCAGTTCTTCGCGTGCGCCGACCACTAGATTGATCGCGGTCCTGCGAGCTACCTGAAAGCCGGTTTTCGATGCAGCAATCTCGTAATGCCCGACGGCTAGAGCCGGGGCATTAAAATGGCCCAATTCGTCGGTGGTAAGTGCGCGCTGCGTTCCGGTTTCCAGGCTTCTGATCGTTACAGTGGCGTCGGGAACGCCCGCACCGGACGTATCGGTTACGGATCCCCAGAGGGAAGCGTCGCCTTGCGCTAGCAAAGGTGCGATGGAAAGCGTGACGGTCAAAATCATCAAGGACACATGGACGAGCAATTTCTTGGAGTAGGAAGCGAATACCTTGAGCGGGCTCATTTCTACACTCCTCTTTTTGTCTGGTGCGCCGGTGGGCGCAGGTACTTCGATTTGGTTAGGAAAAAACTCGAGGACCACTCTGCCAACTACAAATTGAGAGGCGTCAACAACAACAGAGACAACCGGGATGGAGCACTGAAGATGTGAGATTGGCGTTCACTACTTTCTGAACATGAAGGAGGCGGCGAGTCACCGCACTCCGAAAGGTAGCGAAATTCATGGGCGCGAGACTCCCGGCGCCTGCGCGCCTAGCTTCGCTGTCGCGGTGGAATGCTTGGCTGCAACTGCACGGGTGCCCGACCACACTAACTGCAGGCCGGCGGCGAGGGCCACGGCTGCCACTACCGCTTTCAGCTTTTGTGCCGGCACCCTTCGGGCAAGTAAGCAGCCAAGCACAACGCCGGGCACGCCGCCGGCGAGTAACTGCAACAGGATCGTGGTGCTGATGGAGCCGAACGACCAGTGGACGGCGCTGCCGATCGCTGCCAGGACCAATCCAAAGACGATGTCCGTGCCTACGACTTGTGCCGGCGACATTTCCGAATAGTTGAGCAGAAGCACGGTACCCAGTGCGCCCGCGCCCGCTGAGGAAAAGCCCGACTCGATTCCAATGGGAAATGCCAGCCACGGCAGCCAGCGGGCATTTTCTACGGCGAAACCTCGATTCTGCGCGCGTGGAATGAAGGTGACGCCGGATGTCAGCGCCAGCAGAACACCGAGGACGATGATCACAACGGGGCTGTTTCCCGCTTTAGCCAGAATGCGCAATGCAACGATACCAAGCACCAGCCCGGGTACGGCGCCAGTGAGCATGAGACGAAAGTAACGCGAGTGCACATGACGGCGGAGGAGATAGAACGGTGCAGCGATGAGCCGGAGCACGCCCGCAAATACGAACGCAGTGCCAACCGCTTCTCCGGCCGGGAGGCCCACAATCAGTACGAGCGCGGGGACGGTGAAACTTCCGCCACCAATTCCGGTGAGGCCGACAGCGAGGGCGATGAGAAAACCCAAAAGGAAATGGATCATTTGGTTTTCTCCGAAAACGTGTGGATCCCGCATTCGAGTTTCTTGCCGCTCCAGCGGCCAGATCGCGGATTTGCGGGGTCGGCTGGAATCGCGGTACACGGCTCGCAGCCTATGCTTGCGTAGCCCTGGTCGTATTGCGGGAGGTGGCTCAGTCCGTGCTTGCCCGTGTATTCCCAGACCTGCGACCACGTCCAATCGGCGAGAGGGCTGACCTTCAAGAGCGTTTTGCCGCTGGGCAAGCGGTGGTGTTCGATTTTTTTGAGATGCTTGCGTGTCGGGGATTGTTCGCGGCGCAGGCCAGTGAACCAAATCTCGAAAGGCTCCAGGGACGCCATCAATGGATCAACTTTGCGTAACTGGCAGCACTTGGCGGGATCGTCTTGATAGAGAATGCCCAGTTCGAATTCCTGCTGCTGAACGGTTTTTTCCGGCAGCACGTTGACCAGATTCAATTCCCATTCCGAAGCGATACGATCGCGGAATTGATAGGTGTCGGAGAAGTGGTATCCGGTCTCCAGAAACAACACCGGAAGACGTGGCAGCCGCTTGCGGAGTAAATGGAGAACGATCATGTCTTCCGCCTGAAAGCTGCAGGTCAAGCAGGCAGGAGCCGCTCCGGGGGACGCTAGGACAGAGTTGACCAGGTCTTCCGCGTCGCGGTTTTCTATTGTTTCCGTATCGATCATGGTGCTCATGTCAGCCCTCCTTTTCTAAAGTCCATGAGTGTTGACTGAGCCGCAAAGACGCCGCTTGCGAAAGAATGCGACTCGCCAGGTCTTGGTGCGTGACGGGCGGTTCCGCGGTCACAAAATCAAAAAGAGAGTCCCCAGCGAGTGTTTCGAGAGTGCGGCGCGTTTCGACCGGGATGTTGCCGGCGGCAAAAAGTACGACCAACCCTGCAGACCACAGTGGATCGAGAAGGGACTTTACGGATGCGTAGGGAATTTGGTCACCGTCCACAGTGATTGTCTCGAAGCCATTGTCGAACAATGCGCGTTCCGCGGATTCAGCGAGAAAATCACGATTTGATAACAGGAAGATCGCCGGCAGGTGGCCATGGCGTTTGAAGCGGTCTTGAGGAGTGATCGCTTCGCGACCAGCGGAGAGTTGTTCCTCTTCTCGACCAGCGCGCGCGATGTTGGATCCCGATAAATCCTCACCGATCATTCCAGCCGCGACCGTCGCATTGGACAATGAATCAATCAGAATGAAGCTACCCGTCGCACGGCTCTCCCGATAAGAGTCGATAAAGAGCGGACTGTTTGTTTCCAAGTGCAGAAGCGCGATGCCATTCATTTCCAGTTCTGTGGCGGGTGCGCTAGTCAGGGTGTTCACATCAACGCGGTTCTGAATACGCGTGACTTGCGCTTTGACTTGCCGAGTGGTGTGTTTCGCGAGATAGGTTCGGTGCAGGTCGAGCGGCTTTTCGTTCAGCCAGACAACCCTCGCACTAAAGTACCGGGACGCCTTGGGCGGAGCATCGGGTGACACCAGCATGTCGCCGCGGCTGAGGTCTATTTCATCCTCAAGTTCCAGGGTGACCGATTGTGAACGAACTGCGGTGTCGAGCTTACCGTCGTAGGTGACGATGGAGCGCACACGCGTCGTCTGTCCAGAAGGCAGAGCCAGTAACGAGTCGCCGGTGTGAATCGCCCCGCCAGCGACTTGACCTGCGAAGCCACGAAATGTGGAATCCGGCCGAATGACGCATTGGACAGGGAATCGAGTCGCTTCGGTGCTGGAGATGGCCTGGATGGGAACGGTTTCGAGGTGCTCCAGCAGTGTGGGGCCAGAATGCCAGGGCATGTTGCGGCTGCGCGCAACAATGTTGTCTCCTTCAAGCGCACTGATCGGTACGCACTGCGCTGCCCGGATATCCAGGTGTCTTGCGAGCGCGAGAAAATCCGCTTGCAGTTGCAAATAAACGTCTTCGCGGTAACCGACCAGATCCATTTTGTTAATGGCCGCCAAAACGTTGGGAATTCCCAGGAGCGAAGCAATATACGAATGGCGGCGAGTTTGGGGCAGCAGGCCTTTGGTCGCGTCAACGAGGATCACCGCGAGATTCGCAGTAGAAGCTCCGGTGGCCATGTTGCGGGTGTACTGCTCGTGACCTGGGCTGTCGGCGATGATGAATTTTCTGCGTGGGGTGGCAAAATATCGGTACGCGACATCGATCGTGATTCCTTGTTCGCGTTCCGCGCGCAAGCCATCCGTCAATAGGGAGAAGTCGATCGGTCCGGTCGAACGGTTGATGCGGCTCTTCTTCACGGAAGCGAGCTGATCTTCGTAGACACCTTTTGCGTCGTGAAGCAGTCTGCCGATCAGCGTGGACTTTCCGTCATCCACGCTCCCAGCCGTGGTGAAGCGCAGCAGCTCCTTTCCCATTTCTCGCTGAAGAAACTGGTCGAAGTCTTCGCTTAGCAAGGGAGCAGAGAGCATCAGAAATAGCCCTCCCGTTTCTTCAGTTCCATCGAGCCTTCTTCGTCGTGATCGATGGCGCGGTTTTCGCGCTCGGAGCGGCGGAAGGAGATCATCTCTTCGATAATTTTTGGCAGCGTGTCGGCTTCCGACCGTATGGCGCCGGTGCAGGGTACGCAACCCAGGGATCGCATGCGGCACTTCACGGGCTTGGATACTTCGCCGGGCAGGAGTTCGGATTTGTCGTGAATCAATACGAGGGACCCGTTCCGAACCACGGTTTCGCGTTCTCGCGCGTAGTAGAGGGGCACGATGGGGATATGTTCCGCATGGATGTACAGCCAGATGTCGAGTTCGGTCCAATTTGAGAGAGGGAACACACGAATGCTCTCAGTTTTGTCGATGCGCGAGTTGAAAAGATTCCAGAGTTCCGGGCGCTGATTCTTGGGATCCCATTGGCCATGCGCATCACGAAGGGAGTAGATTCTTTCCTTAGCGCGCGATTTTTCTTCATCGCGCCTGGCACCTCCGAATGCGGCGTCAAACCCGCCCTCTGCCAGGGCGTCCAAGAGGCTTCTGGTTTTTAGCAGGCCGCAACATTTCTGCGTGCCAAGCAAGAACGGATTTGCGCCCTGCGCCAGCGCCTCTTCGTTTCTGTGAACGATCAGTTGCGCGCCGATTTCCCTCGTGTAGGAATCTCGAAACTCGATCATCTCTGGGAATTTGTAGCTGGTATCTACGTGCAACAAGGGGAACGGAATCTTCCCGGGAAAGAACGCTTTCTGCGCCAGGCGCAGCATCACCGAGGAATCCTTGCCGATGGAATACAGCATCACCGGATTTGAAAATTCCGCGAACGCCTCTCGGAGGATGTAAATGCTCTCCGCCTCCAAGGCACGGAGGTGGTTCAGGCTTTCTTTCGCGGGAAGCGGCAGATCTTTGCGGGCGCCTCCGCTTGTGCGCTTAACGTCCAACAATTCCTGCATTGCTTGAACCATTTCCTTCCCCGTGGCGAAAAAGCGCGTCAAAAAACAAAAAAACCCACCTGCCAGCGGTTCTGGCGGTGGGTTAGAATTACGGCTCGACTAGAGTGAAATTTCTAGACTATGAGCCCCCCGGCGCCAGAGCGTACCTGCGCGCAACACGTACAACACGTGGTGGCGGGAGACTGGTGCCGATTCAGACGAAAGCTCACGTGCCAACTTTACTCTGGGTTGCCTCGAACTGCAAGCGGCTCGTGGGCCGCAGTTTCGAGCGGCTGCGGGCAGAAGGGGTGTAGAGGTATTGATCGGGAAAGTTGCCAAGAATAAGCGTAGCTTGGCCAATCCTGCATGCAAATCCCGATGCTATGCTAGCGCCTCTGGTGGAGGGTTATGAAACGAGTGGCTAAGTTTGCGAAAGTCTTGATTGCGTTTATCTTGGGCGCGGCCGTCGCTGTGGGTCAACAGCCTTTCCCGGTCACCTCGACGGTGAATGAATCCACGATTGCCGGGCGGCGGGTCGCGTTGGATAGCCGGGAAAAGCTATTGCCATGGCCGATGCCGGATAATACCGGATACTCTTATTCGTCCTATTTTCTTTCACAATGGACCATCCTATGGGACCAGTACAATCGCCAAAGACTGCCTTATTTTTTCTGCTGCTTCGATTTTGACCGAACTACTTTTGAGATCATGCCGGATTTGCACTACGTCAATTCCACGGGCTATTTACGGGCGATGATGCAGGGTTTTGTCGAGCGCCTCTATCCCTATACTGGCGATCCGCACACCCTGGAGTTTCTGCAGAATTTCGTAGATTACGAACTTGAGAACGGATTGACCCCAGAAGGCTACGCGTGGGCTCAGGTGCCCTATCCCTCGGCAAATCCGGGGAGCCGCCGCTATACCGGTTGGAGCGAGCACGGCGAGGATTTTGTGGAACCTCATGTCGTCGGCGAAGACGGTTATGGATACCTCAGGTTGTATGAGATGACGGGGAATACGAAATATCTGCGTGCGGCGATTCGCTGCGCCGACGCCCTTGCGAAGAACTTCAAGTCTGGTGATGAACACAACTCGCCCTGGCCCTACCGATGTTTTGCCCGTGATGGCCGCCTCGATGGTGGAAAGGGGATGTTTCCGTATTCCGCGAATGTTGTTGAGCCGATCATGTTGTTTGACGAACTGATCCGGCTCGATGAGGGCGACATCGCTGCCTACAAAAGGGTTCGCGAGGGATCCTGGGCCTGGTTGATGAAGTATCCGATGCAGAACAATGTGTGGGTCGGGTATTTCGAGGATGTGAAAGGCAGCATGGACAATATGAACCAGGTCATTCCTCTGGAATTTGCGCGCTATGTCCTGCTTCATCCGGAAAAGGATGCGGATTGGCGGGAGCATTCCCGCAAGCTGATTGAGTGGGTGAAGACCACGCCGAAATGGCCGAAATATGTGGTGCACGGCGCAACGGTCACCACCGAGCAAGGGAACGGCAAGGAATTCTGTTGCAATCTTCCAAATCAATGCTGCGATAGCCATAGTTCGAGGCTTGCTGCCGTCGAGGCGCTCTACTATGCGAAGACCGGAGATGCAGCGTACAAGGAAGCGGCTTACCGGACGTACAACTGGGTGACCTATTTTCAGGGCTTGTCCGAATTCGCGCATGCCCCGTTCAGCACTCAGTGGTGGTTTACCGACCAATTTGCCGACGGACCACGCAGGATGATGGATGCCTTTTGGGCCGTTCCGGAGTGGGCCCCGGCCGATGAATCGCATCTGCTAGGGTCGCTCTCGGCGATTACGAAAATCGCTTATGGCAGGGGATCGGTCACATATTCGACTTTCGATGATGAGTCCACGGACGTGTTGCGTTTGGACTTCGTTCCTGACTCGGTAACGGTGGGGGGCAAAGCCATCAGCCGCCGAAAGGAACTCACAGAACAGGGTTATACCTTCGATGATTCGACTCATGCGCTTTACATCCGCCACACGACTTCCAGGGACGTGGACATTCAAGGAAAAAGTGACCGAATCCCGCCTTCCTATATCACATTCGACGGTCCTCATCTTCCGGCAGGAACGCCTCTCGTCGGTCAATATCCTTCCGGTGTCATTGATTGGGGCAAAGGTGATTGGGAGATCGGCACGCCACATGGAAAGTTCGCTACGTTCAACCTGGCGTTGGTTGATCCGAAGGCGCGGCAGGCGGATTTTCACTTTTACGTGCCACTCATATTTTCCGGGATAGATGTCTACAACGATGGAGACACGGACGCGACGCTCGTTGTGCGATCGCCAGAAATCCGTGAGACATCCTTCACCATCAAGCCAAAGGAGCTCCGGCGCTTAAGGACCGGATGGCGTGACCCAAGCTCCTCGGTGACCTTCGAGATCGCCAATGGTGAAGCGCTGCGCTTTGACAATCTGGCGTACATTCGTCCCTAGAGTCATTGCTGGGTTTCAAATTCTTGGGAGATCGGATTCCCTCCGCGTAAAGCGTACCTAGTCGACTCTCTCAACGTTGCCGCGAAGCACGGTAATCGAGGCTTTCGGCAAAACGAAAGTGCGTTCTCGCTTTTCCGAGACGATGGTTGCGACTGGAGGCCCGTCGGGATCGGCGTGGCTGTTCTGTCCATCACTTTTCCAGACGTATTGCTCACTGCCGAAGGTCACCAGTGTGACGGGGCCTGAAAACGATGCCGTTCGTTTGTTCTTTGTGTTGTCAAAAGCGACGCGCACGGTGTGCGGAGTATTTTCGTCGCGATTCACTAGCATCATGGACCATTGTCCGTCGGGGCGATGGACCGCGTAGGAGGTGACAAGAACATTTCCGTCACTGTCGTGGATACCGGTCGTCGACGGGAACATGCGATGCACTCCGGAGCGATGCTGTACCCATTCCAGGTTGATCATACGCGCGGCGAAGTAAAGGGATGTGTAGCCGGTGACGTTGTAATCGCGGTCGGAGACAAAGTTTGACCATGTTGCCCAACCCAGGCAGCTATCGCGCACCGGCTCGGGTTGAATGGGCGAGTGGAAGAAGGCTGCGCCGCCGCCTTCGAAGAAGGAGCCGACATTATCAGCGAGCCACAACCCGGCGAAGATGGTGCTCATGGGACCGGTCAAACTGGAAGCAAGGTGGTCCTCGGTCACCATCAACGGGACATCCGGCGGCACGCCGTCGGCTCTCCAGACCTCCAGAATATGCTTCATCAATTGCGGTTCCTGGTAGAGGGTCTTCCACGTGATGGAGCACGGTTCGAAAGGATAGTGCTCGAACGATACGAAAGAAAGATCGGAGAGGCGGTTGTGCGCTTTCAGGTAGGCTACAAAGCGTCCCATCCAAGACGTTCGACCTTGGGCATCGGGCCACACGGTGATGTCTTCGTTTACGCCCTCGAAAATCGGCCCTCCCAACTTCAGCTGCGGATCCACTTTGTGAATGGCGGCGGCCCATTGGATGTAGAGCGCACCGTAGTCTTCGGGCAGGGCGTGCTTGCCATCGGGCTCCTCACCTAACTCAATTCCGGAAATGGGGTAGCCGCGTTTTTCGATGTAGGCGATCTGGGCGGCAGCATCGTCGGGAGTGCCGTAGAGCATAGTGACAGGAATGATCGCCGGGAGGTTGTTGGTGAGTCCACTGGTAAAGAAGATGTCAAAGCCGCTGTGCTGCTCGGTTCCGCTAGCGTTCACGTCTCCTGCCGAGTGCCAGGGGTCGATCGAGGAACTGCAGTAAGAGACTATTGGTTGATCGGGGCTGTCGTTCACGGCCGGAGTGAATTGATCGCTGGCATTCATTGTGCCGACTTGGACTTGCTTTATGGCGTATCCGACGCAGTTGCGGATGTCGTCGGCGCCGTGCTCATCGCAAGTGTTCGACGATTCCGTCATCCAGATGCGGAAATACTCAGCGGAGACCGGAGATTCGGAGAGTTTGAGAGTTACCGTGCCGCCTGAGGCGTTTTTCAACACGCCGGACGGAAAGGTTTTCCATTCTCCCTGGGGACCACGGTCGAAATTAAGCGCATCTTTTCCAACCCAGTATTCCACCTTGTAGGTTTGTGGCGTATGGACTGGCCCAGGCGATGCGGATCGCGTTCACTGATTGTTCGGACTTTAAGTCTACGACGACCCATTGCGGATGAAGGGCGTCGCTCTCGCCGGTAAATCTGGAGGTGAGGTACGGATTGCTTTTCCAGTAGGTGAGGTTCGGACCTTGAACTGGGCGGTCACCGCTGGTGGAGAAGCCGCGGTGAGGTAGGGCATAGGCAAGGATGTAGCGCAGTGGCTCTTTGAGCTCGGTGCTGCCAGTGAAATAGCCGCTCTTGCGGACCGGATCACTCCAGGTTCCGTTTTCGGTCCAGTGCCACGCGGCCATGCGGAGCTCGGTATTGTTGCGATATGTGATTGGGCCCCATCCTGCCGAGAGTGATTCCTGAACGATGTGAGGGGTGTAGACCTTATCGATTCCGGTGCGTGATAGGACATCGATCGAGCTGCCAAGGGCGGCGTCGGGATCAAACGAGTTGATGACGTGACCCGTGTCTACGTGGACCGTTGCGGGTTCCTTCGTTTGGGCGCAGACGTTGTGGGCGCAAACGAAAGAGGCAATCGCGATCGCCACAAGAATTTGCCGTGTCATCGTCTGACCTCCGGGTAAAAGTGATCGTTGCGGTTACCAATTGCTGGGCTGTCATGGGCGCGCACGAGATATGTCAGGTTGCGGTCAATAGCGACGCAGCAACCTACTTGCGACCCGGATCGACAAGGAGCCAAGCAAAGGCTCCGCATCCGCATAGGGCGGCAGCCACCAGAAACGAAGCAGTCCAGCCGTAGCGTCCGGCAATCCACGGGGTCAGCGAAGCTGTGAGCGCGCCCCCGGCTTGAGCGCCCATGTTCATGAATCCGGATACAGAGCCGGAAAACGAGCCGCCAAGGTCTGCGCTTACGGACCAGAACGAGCTCTGTGACAAATAGAGAGCGCCAGCGCCGCCAGCAAGGACTACGCTTGCGAGTCGCGCACTATCGACTCTGGAACCGAACGCAAGGAAGATCCCGGCTAGCGCAATGGCGAAGGCAGCGACGCCGCATCGGCCGATGCGGCGTCCTGCGGTGCGAGTCAGCATGTCGCTGATGACTCCGCCGAGCGGGCAAGAAATGGCCATGGCGAGGAAGGGAAGCGTTCCATAGAAGGCGCTCGCCTTCAGATTCAGGCCACGCACTTCGCTGAGATATCTGTAGAACCAGGCGAAGAAAATCCAGGCGACGTAGCCGTAGCAAAAATAACTCGCGGTGACGAGCCAAAGATCTCTGCTGGTAAGGATTTTTGTCCAAGGAGGGCTGGCCTTGACGGTTGTGTCCGTTTGCGCGCCCAGAGTAAGACCGGACCGAATTTTGGTCAGCTCAAGATGCGACACGTGCGGGTGCTGCTGCGGAGTGTCGCGGGCCACGAGGTACCAGACGGCGCCCACAGCGCAGCCGATCATGGCGCAAATCCAAAAGGAAAAGCGCCAGCCGTGATGCGCCATGGTGTAGGTGACCACGAAAGGAGAGAGACCGGAACCAACGCCGACTCCGGCGAAGATCAGGCCGTTGGCGGCTCCGCGTTCCTGGGTGGGAATCCACCGCGACACGAATTGATTGGAAGCGGGATACATGATGGCTTCGCCTGATCCCAGGAGGAAACGAATCGCAATGAGGGCGAGCAGAGGAGTGGCAATGGACCGGGGAACAGCGGCAGTGACCGCTGTGAAAACTCCCCACCAAAGGACCGCGGCGGTTAGCACGCGGCGTGGACCGAAGCGGTCGGCGAGCCATCCGGCGGGTGTTTGAAACAAGGTGTAGCCGATCAGCAGGGCTGTCGAGAGCAAACCGAACTGGACGTTAGTGAGGTGGTACTCGGCGGAAAGCGAGCTTCCTGCGATCGAAAGGTTTACTCGATCGAGAAAAGCAACAGCGCTTAGAACGAACAGCCATCCTATGAGAAACCAGCGGACTCGGCTTGCTGGTTGCAGGTTCATGCGCGGTGCGCTTGGAAGAGTTGAACGAGATGTTCCGCGATGACTTTCTCCTCGCCTGGTTGCAGCATGAAGGAGTTCATGCCCAGGCCATTGGCTGATCTTTCGAGCACGATCGAAGGCTTGCCGCCGCGCAATTGCTTGGAAGCATCCTGCGGACTCAGATTGATGCGGCGGGGATCCCAGTTGATCTCCATATGAGGCACGTGGTTGGCAATATCGGGAACGTTGAAGGCGGTGCTGACGCCGGGGATTTTGGTGACTTCGGCGGATACGAAATCGAGGCGGCGCCACCATTCTTTGTCCAGCGCCTCGTGATCTTCCTTCAGATAGAGCTCGAGAGCTTTGACCATGCCTACGATTTCTTCTTTGCCGACCTTTGCGCAGCGGCCCAACGTGTCTTCATGCGGGCTGTTGTTGAGCAAGGCGCAGGCGACGAGATCTCTGCGGCCGACCAGCATGCCCGCGCATTGCGGACCGCGAATGGCTTTGCCGCCGCTGAATGCGGCAAGGTCGTAGCCCATCTTTGTGTAGTCCCAGAGATGCGAAACGGGTGGCGTGTCTGCTGCTGCATCGATGAACGCGGGGATGTTGTTTTCTTTGGAGAGCTTTACCCACTCTTCGACTTTGATTTCTCCTATCGAGTTTGCGAAGTTAGAAAAATGCATCATGGCGGTTTTGGGACTGATCGCTCGGCGAACGTCGTCGCGAGTCTCTACTTCGATCAGCTTTACGCCCGTTGCGCGAAGCTGGTGATCGAAGGGATTGCGATGGGATTTCTGAATGATGACTTCGGATTTCATTCCGGTGAGGTCCGGCAAACGTTCGATCAATTCGGGATTGTCGCCGGTGAGGATGCCGGCGAGACCGGACTGCATGGCTGCGGCGGCGCCGGAAGTGACGATGGCCGTGTAGCCGTCGGGAAGTTTCAGCATCTCGGCAATGCGTTTGCCTGCGGCGACTTCGAGATCGGGAATGCTGCAGAAATGACGACCCGCGAGCGCCATTACGGCTTCGACCTCCGGACGCATCAGCGAGCCGCCAAGAACCGTCATCGTACCCTGACCATTGATGACGGTGGTCACGCCGAGTTCTTCGTAGACGTTTCCGGTGTCGCCGAAGCCGCTGATTTTGTCGGTGGGCTTGCCGGCGACTGGGGAAGTTGCGGCGAAAAGCATTCTGGAGTTGACCATCGTACCGGCCAGAGCGGCGAGGGTGCCCATGAATGTTCGTCGGGTCCACTTCAAGTTGAGTGCCATCGATACGCTCCGTTTCTCTCGGCGAAGTGGCGAGGTCCGCGCCGGAAACGATCGTTGCGAAGCGAGCCGCAAACGCCCTACGCGTGAAGAGATTCGCCGGTCGATGCTTGACACTCGCCTGCAGTGAGTTATTAATTCGATTTAATTGGGATTGTCAAGAGGGGAATGCCGGCCCTTCGATGATCAGTGCGAACTCGTTCGATCTCAAAGGAGAAACGGTAAACCGTTCGATCGAGTCACTTTCGCGACTGCCGGCGTTGACCGTGACCTTCCTCAACACGGGAATACTGCAGTTGACTCCCTTCGCGAACACATCGCAGCAAGAGGCCGCCGCGACTCATGTCACCTCGTCCAACAAATTCCGAGGGAAACATCAGTCGCGCGCCAAACAGGCCGCTCAAGGGCTCCACATATTTCGGGGTCGCAATACTGCCGAGCAGTACTGCTTCGCAGTCCTCGCCCATTGCAGCAGAGAGGGCGCGCGCATCACGCTCCAGGGGAATACGGTATCGTGATTCCGTCGCCGCTACCGGGACCGAAGAGATCTCGCACAACTCTTCAAGAGTGACCACTTTGTCAGGCGACACCAAGCCTCGGGCCGCGGTGATCACCAGAATGCCCGGAACGCCCGCCGGTGGGTCGGCATAAGCGCGCGCGTAAGCCAGCTTCCCGCGAAAATAAAGCCCGCTAATGAAGCTAAAAACTTCACCCAGCGGAGCTCCTTCTCCTCGCAGCTGTTGAGCCAAGGGTGACTGTGCTGAGTTGCCCAGGATCAGCCGTCCTCGCACGCCAGTTGCATTCGCCGGGGACAACAAGAAAATCCTGCGTCGTCGCCCCGCACCGGAAGTGACCGTTGGGTTCAGATGAGCGTCAAGCTCGGGAACGTGACCGACGAGCTTTATCCTCTTGCCCTGCATTTGCCTCGCGTGCAGCAACCTTTTTGTGTGCTGACGTCATTGACGCCCGGGCAGCGCGGCATTAAGCTGCGCCGGGAAAATTACATGATGGCAAAACGCCTCGCCTCGCGCTACACCGAGATCGGCTGCCGTATCCCCAGGGAATATTTCTGGGTGATCGGATGGGGAGAAAGCGATGTCGGCGTCGAGACCGGCTCGTATGACGCTGCCCTGCACATGGCCGGGATCGAGAATTACAACGTGATGTTGTACACCTCGGTTTTGCCGCCCGAGGCTGTCGAACTTCACCAATTGCCGGATATTCATCATGGTTCTGTACTGGAAGGAATTATCGCCATACAGCACGCCGACAAGCCGGGAACGCGCATTACCGCTGGCGTGCTCCTGGCCAAGGTTTACCGTATCTCCGATGACTCCTACCTTGGCGGCTTTGCGTGCGAGTACGCGGGCCACGGATCGGTCGAAGAGGCAGAGGCAAACTTACAGGAAGCCATGCGGCAGCTTTTTGCGCGCCGCTATAAGTCGCAATTCTACCGACTCGAGTTTGGAAAGTTGGTCGTGCGCACATTCACGCCGGAGAAATTGTTCGGTACGATTCTTGTTGGCATTGGATTTGCCAGTTATCTCGTACCTATCTTAGAAGCGGACGTGCAGATCACTCCCTCTCACAAAGACAAATCGCATGTGAGATATACCACGGAGTAATTTGAGAAACCGCCACGCCGCCGTTCTTATTGGTCATAGCCAAATATTCCTTCCGGGATTGTAGTTGTCTATGGCGCGAAAGGAGCTCGCAATCGCGCGAGCGTGCCCTTTTCCCTTGACGATGGCCGGAATCAGAAAATCAAACGCTGCGCGATCGTTTGATGAACGACGTCGCCTTAAGGGCAAAACTAGAAATCCATCAGTGGGTGTGTGGCCAATTCAAATCGGAGGCTATGAACATTGGACTGAAAGCTGTAATTTAGAATGTGGGACTTGGCCAGAATAAGGCGAGACTTTAAAATGGGAGCATCGTGAAGATAGGAATCGATTTTGGTACTACTCGAATCGTCGTTGCGGCCGCGGACCGCGGCAACTATCCGCTTGTAAATTTCGAGGCGCCCGACGGACGGGTCCGGGACTGGTTCCCGTCTCTCTTGGCCGTCTCGGGAGACAAACGCGTTTATGGATGGGAGGCGCTGGAGCAGCAGGGCAAACCCGGCTGGACCGTGGTGCGTTCAATCAAGCGCCGTTTGAAGAGCGCAGGTCCCTGCAGCGAGATTGCAATCGGCGGCCGGAGATTCAACTTGAGTCAAGTCGTCAGCGAGATGATGAGCGCTTTGCACCGCGAGCTCATGGAGAGATCTACGCTGGGCGCAGGCAAATACGACCGACTCCAAGCCATGCTGGGGATACCGGCAAACGCCAACAGCAACCAGCGATTCCTCACGCAAGAGGCGGCCCGAGCAGCTGGCTTCGAAGTGCTCGGGCTGTTGAACGAGCCGTCGGCTGCTGCGGTTGAGTTCGCCTACCGCAACGGCAGCGACCGCAAGACTCGTGAGAAAGCCGGACTCCTTGTTTATGATTTAGGTGGCGGAACCTTCGACGCTTCACTCGTTGCTCTTGGTGAAGCGGAGCACTCCGTCATCGCATCGGATGGCATCTCCGATCTGGGCGGCGACGATTTCGACGAAATCCTTGCAAGGCTGGCCCTTTCGGAAGCCGGAAAGCCCGAGCTGCACGAGGACTCGCTAACAGCGGCCGAATGGTATCTGCTTTTTGACGAGTGCCGCGAAAAGAAGGAATCCCTCCATCCAAACAGCCGCAGAATCACAATCGATCTGGAGCGAGTCCGGAAAGGCTGGAGAGAAGTTTCCTTCAGCGTGGACCCTTTCTATGAGCTATGCCGTCCTTTGGTGGAAGGATCGCGCAAAGTCGTGGAAGATCTGCTGGCCGCCCACGCGGAACAAGCCATTGATACTTTGTACTTGACCGGTGGAGGGTCGGAGCTACCTCCGGTGGCCCGAGTCCTTCGTGAGACCTTCGGACGGAGAGTCCGGCGCTCCGCCTACATGCGTTCGGCCACCGCCATCGGTCTGGCCATTCGCGCGGAAGGGCATGAAGACCTACCTCTCCGCGATCAATTCACAAAAAACTTTGGCGTCTGGCGGGAAGCCGATGATGGCCGCAACGTTGTCTTTGATGTCCTCTTCCCGCGCGGCGTAAAGCTTCCCTCAAGAGGTGAGGAACCTCTGCGGATCGTTCGATCCTACCGCCCTATGCACAACATTGGCCATTTTCGTTACTTGGAGTGCGCGCAACTCGGCGCTAACGACCAACCCCAGGGCGAAATCAACAACTGGGATGAGATTCGCGTGCCCTTTGATCCCGAACTGCGCGATTCCTCAGACCTTGCGGATAAACCGGTCCAGCGTCACGCCCCCACCCAGGAAGGTTGGATTCAGGAAGAGTACACTTGCGATGCCAACGGCGACGTGAGAGTGAAGATCCGCGACACGGTCAATGAACAGACCAGCGAACACCGCCTCGGCCGCTGGTCAAAGCATCGCAAAAGAGCGCAACGCGCATAACGAGGACGGACTACTTCTCGTTAGCGGTGACGACCCGAGCGGATCACCGAGATCAGCTGCTCCGGGCGTAACGCCAACGCAATACCGTGATATATGTAACCCGAAATTCCTCTTCGCCGATACCCGCGGCTCTACCGATCCATCGAAACCGCAACTTTTGTCGCAGTCCAGGAATCTCAGTGGAGGCGCAATGGAAAGGCGCCGACCCGATGGTGGAGTCACCCTTCCCGACTCGGGAGTACTTAAAATCCCGAACGAGGAGAGGTATGATTGGCAGCTACCAGGAGTTCTCCGTGCCTAAATCCGTGCTGATCGTGGACGATCATGAAGCAGTGCGAAGGGAGCTTCGGCGTCTGTTCGCATCGCAAACAGAGTTTGTGGTGTGCGGGGAAGCGGCGGATGGCGCCGAGGCCATCTCCATGGGCGAGCAGCTTTCTCCCGATCTCGTCATTTTGGATCTCGCGATGCCAGAAATGAACGGTTTGGAGGCAGCCGGGGCGCTCCGATTCATGCTTCCGGATGCCACATTGTTCCTGCTTACTGCTTACAAAAACCGAGAACTGGAGCTGGCCGCGTTCCAATCGGGCATACGCGCGGTGTTCTCAAAATACGATGATTTAGACGGTCTGATTGGCACCGCGTGCGCGGAGCTGGGAGTTGCACAGCGGTCCATCAGTGATTCCAGGTCACGGGTCCAGAAATTACCCGACCCCCCAGAAGGTTAGCGCGGCCCCGTTTTCGGCCGTCGGCGTATCAAATTCTGATCAGCCCCCTTCTCTGGGATCCCAGGCGGTTCGAACTGCAATCGTCGTGAGCGTAGAATGCCTTTCTCCAAAGAGACTTACTTAAGTTGCTTCAAAGAATGCTTGAGCTATGCGACTTAGCCTTTGGGGTTGGGGACGAACTGATAGCCGAGGCCGCGGACGGTTAACAGGTGGCGAGGTTTGGAGGAGTCGCGCTCGATGTAGCGGCGGAGGCGGACGATGAAATTGTCGATCGCGCGGGTGTCGGTGTCCTCGTGAAGATTCCAAACGTCGTGCAGAATGGCCTTTCGCGACACGGGGTGGCCGCTGTTGCGAATAAGGTAGCCAAGGAGTTCGGCTTCCATCAGGGTGAGTTGGAAAGTTTGCTCGCCGCAGTGTAGTTGCAGGCTTTGAAAATCGAAGACCTTGCTGTCGAACGTGAAGATTTCGGGCGATTCGGTCGTAGGCGCGGTCGACGACGTCACTGGCGAAATCGAGATTTGATGCCAGTTCTTGCGACGGAGCAGGCTTTCCAGGCGGGCCAGAAGGATGGCTAGATTAAAGGGCTTCGCAAGATAATCGTCTGCGCCGGATTCGAATCCTTTGAGAACGTCTTCGGGACGACCCCGCGCGGTCAGCATCAGTAGGGGAATATAATTCTGAGCTTCGCGGAGCTCCCGGGCGACCGTAAAGCCGTCTTTACCAGGGAGCATGACGTCCAGGACCAGAGCTTCGAAGTCGTTGCTTTTCTTAAGAAGAATCTCCAGCGCTTCCTCGCCCTTGCCGGTGATTTGCACGGAATGACCTTCCGCTTCCAGATTGAAGCGGAGCCCTGTGGCGAGATGCGCTTCATCTTCGACGATGAGTATGCGACTCATGTTCGATAGACCCGGGGCAGCCTGAGAGTGAAGGTGCTGCCGAGCCCTTCACCTTTGCTTTCGGCGAAGGCGTCGCCACCGTATCGGCGGGCAACTGCGCGCACGATAAACAGGCCTAGCCCGGTGCCTTTCACCTGTCCTGTGGCGGGGCTTTGCACCCGGTAGAAGCGATTGAAGATGCGTTTGAGCTCGGGGCCAGAAATGCCGATTCCATGATCGCATACGCTCAAGGAAATGGTGTCGATATTGGGCGTGCGGACTTCGACGACGATATCCTTTCTTTCACCGGAATATTTGATGGCATTGTCGAAGAGGTTGAATACCGCGGTACGGAGCTCCTCGGGATTGCCCATAACAGTCAGGTCGTCCGGCGGCGGACTGCTGAAGCGCAGGGCTTCCGGCGGCAAATGATGGCGCAGGCGGGCGAGTTCCAGCGTTTCCGCGACAATCGCACCGAAGTTGATTTCCTGCCAATTGCGCTTGTGGGTCAGGTGCCGGGTTTCGCCGGCTTTCAGGACCTGCTCGACGGTGCCCAGAAGGCGCTCGGAGTCTTCGAGCATGATGCGGTAGAAGTCTCGGCGCTGGGCTTCGTCGAGAGGACGACTCTGCAGCGTTTCGAGGTAGAGGCGAATGGAAGTGATGGGTGTTTTCAGTTCATGGGTGACCGCGTTGAGGAATGTGTCGTGGCGTTCGTTCCGGCGGATTTCGCGGACGATGAAGATGGTATTGACGACGAGGCCGGCGATGATGACGCCAAAGAAAACAATGCCGAGGACCAGTGGAACGACGCTGCGCCAATGATAGACAACCCAACTGACATTGAGAAAAACGGCCAAGGCAACGAGACACGCGCCAAGCGTAATGAAAAAGGCGATCGTTTTGCCACGGCTGGTGATCCGCATGTCTGGCTATTTTAGTTCATACGGGGGACGTATGCACCCGACGACGGATGCAGAATACCGTTTCGGAACTGGCTCGGCCCGGCTCGTTGGGACGTGCTGAGGCGACGCTCCTGCTATTTACTCGTGGATCAAAGAGCGTGAAATAAAGAGCCGTGACTTTGGTCGCGGCTCTCTGCGAAATTTCTGAAGAGCTTAGTCTCCCGAGGTCACCGCTTCGGGCTCGACCGCGGCACCAGGGGGCATAAGAATCACGCTGGTAGCAGGAGAATCAATCTCCTGCGGGGTGAGGTGCAGTTTGGGTAGCTTGACATCCCATGCGAGACCGAGGGCGCGCAACACCCAAATACCGTACCAGTTCATGTCCACTTCGTACCAGGCTAGACCGTGCCGCGCGGCTTGCGGCGCGGCGTGATGATTGTTGTGCCAGCCTTCGCCGAAGGTCAGGATGGCCACCCAGAAACTATTGGTGGAAGTGTCCGAGGTGATGAAGCGGCGCGAACCCCACATGTGCGTGGCGGAATTGACCAGCCAAGTGGAGTGCAAGCCCAGGACGGTGCGCAGGAAGACAGCCCACATCATGACCGACAGGCCGAACGGTAGCGTGACGAGAGCGAGAACCGTGATCGGCACCCAGTGGTACTTGCTGATCCACATATGAAATTTGTGCTTTCGCAGGTCGGGAACATAGGGCAAAAGTTCCGCCGTGTTCTGGTGCATGGCTTGGCCGGTAATGATCCAACCCATGTGAGCCCACAGGCCGCCGTCTTGCGGAGAGTGGGGATCACCCTCTTTGTCGGTGTTCTGATGATGAAGGCGGTGCGTGGCGACCCAGGCTATGGGACCCCCTTCGAGGGCTAGCGTGCCGCAGGTAGTCAAAAAGTATTCCATCCACACCGATGTCTTGTAGCCGCGGTGGGTCAACAACCGATGGTAGCCCATGCCGATCCCCAGGCACCCGGCAACGCAATAGAGCACCACCGCCACGATAAGTGCCTTCCAGGAAAACAGGAAGAGAGCGGCTATGGCGCCTACGTGGAACAAAATCATGAATGAGGTGGTGGTCCAGTTCAGCGGTTGCTTGAAGGTGCGATCTGTTTTGACAAGGCTCATGTCTCGGGATCCTGGGTGTCGATTTCGTGCTTGGTACGCTTACGAACGTAGCACGTCGGGAACCGAGGCTCTGTAATACTTGTGTAATCGTGAGTACAGGTCCCGCGAGATTGTCACTGGTGAAGGGAAGTCGAAAGTCCGAAGCGAGTGGTTGGAAATTCGAGGCTGGGAGTCATGGGCGAGCCGCGTCGACGCGCCAATCGCCTAGTCTTTCCCTTCGGCGCGGGCTCGCTTGCGGAAAAAAGGAATGGCTTGAGCCACTTTGGCCTGGCCGGCCTGAGCCCAATTTGGGACAGGCCTGGGCGTTTCCGCGAGAAGGTTAGAAACATGAATTAAGGAAGGGTGGCAGTCGGCAACGAGCTTGACGAATGCCGTCAGTGGCACCGCGAGAATAATTCCCATAACGCCCCACATCCAGCCCCAGAACAACATCCCCATGGTCGCCGCCACCGGGCCGATGTTCACCCGCGATCCGATGAATTTCGGCACCAGCAAATTGGAAGAGATTATGTGCAGGGCAACTACCGTCAGCAAGATCACTACGTAGGGACCTGGCGTCTCGAACTGAAGAGTGCCAGCCAGCAGCGGCAGAGCGGCAGCTAACACTGCACCGATGAAGGGCACCAGGTTCAGAACGCCGCTAGCGATGCCGAGAGGCACTGCTCCCTGAAGCTTCAACTCAAGCAAAACGGACAAGGTGATGGCCGCCATCAAGGCGCCAATCACCAGGTTCCCGAGGGCAAAGCCACGGACCATTTTGGTGAGACGAGTGATGAATTTAGGTACGTCCATCTTGGCGCCAAAGGCATTGGCCAGCCAATCGTAGAGATGCGATTTTCGCACCAGCATGAAAAACATCAGGAACGGAACGATGCCGCCGACGATCACAGCTCCCCAGGCCGAGCCAACTCCGCGGATTAAGTACGAAGGCCACGCGGGCGTTTCGCTGACTCGGACCTCCTGGACGCGCTTCGGCGAAGGGGTCGAGGTGATGCTGCCGGCGCTCTTTTGCACTTGCTCGATCCTTTGACTCAACGGCTTAACCGCTTCGCGGATCCTGTCGGCGTACTCGGGCATGTTATCGATCATCAGACTGGCTCTGCCGTACGAGACATACACCAACAGGGTGATCAGGAGCACCCCGGAAATGATGAGCACGGCCGTGGAAATAAGGCGGGGAACGTGAAAGCGCTCAAAATATGTAGGGATCGGATCTACTAAGATGGCGAGAAACCCCGCTAAGAGGAACGTAATGCAAAGGGAACTGGCAAAGAACCCGAACGCCACGATGATGGCAATTACGACTACCCAAAGAAGCGCGACCACCCGAATGGGTGGT
Source organism: uncultured Acidobacteriota bacterium (assembly GCA_963834025.1). GTDB lineage: Bacteria > Acidobacteriota > Terriglobia > Acidiferrales > UBA7541 > Acidiferrum. The sequence goes on from CAWIAI010000003.1 coordinate 252,615, forward strand.
CGCGGCTGGGTCATTAGCTCCGCGCTATCCGCCATGCGGATGTCCGGTAGCGTGCCCGGTGCGCGAATTCATCTGCAGCATAAGAGCTCCGTTCGTTGGAGAATTCTTAATTTTTCGTTCAAACCGCCGTCCAACTTACGGTGCGGTCCAGAAACTCGACGCGGGAACCCTCGGGGTTTACTGCTCTTGTAAAGTTAAAGTCGCCCTAGCAACGTCAAGCGACCGCTCTTATAAGCGCCCGAGGAGCAATAGGATCACGAGGACCACAACGACGAGACCCAAACCACTGCTGGGATAGTATCCCCAACCACGACTGTAGGGCCAAGCCGGCAGCGCCCCAAGCGCTACTAAGAGCAAGATCACAACCAGAATGGTTATCATGATTTGTGTCGCCCCCATCGCCGTTACGGCGGATGCTGGGGCTTTCAACCTCCGACCGCGCATTAAACGCTGAAAGCAACTCTTGAACAATCGGTGCATTCGTGTAGCTATTGCCGAACGCTGCGGTATTTTGTGTCGCGGTATAGCAGCCAACATTCGCGGTTTCTGCAAGGGTAAACAGCGAGGGGAAAAACAGGATCGTGATGAAAGGTGAAACACTCCCAGCGCATTCGGTCCTGCGCTCGACAAAATACAGGGAAACAGGTATGTCAATCTAGGGGTGACTGCCTAATCATAACGTAGCAATGGAGCACGCGAAGGTTCCAAGAGAACGGTCAATGGAGGATCGGGATTTTTTCCGCTAAACTTTAATAATGGCGCTCCGCATCGTAGTAGCTGACGATCACGACATCATTCGCCGCGGACTAAAGCAGCTTCTCACCGCGCATCACGGCTGGGAGGTCTGCGCGGAAGCCAAAACGGGCCGCGAGGCGGTCTCCATCACCGAACAACTCAAGCCCGACATCGTGGTGATGGACATCAGCATGCCCGATCTGAACGGTTTAGAGGCCGCCCGCCGCATCAAGAAAGCGCTTCCCCGAACGGAGATCTTGATTCTGACGCTTCACTTTTCCGATCAACTCGTGCGCGAGATCGTGGAAGCCGGCGTGCGCGCTTACATAATGAAATCGGATGCCGACAAAGATTTGGTGTCCGCAGTTGAAGCGCTGTCGAACCACCGCTCGTTCTTCACCGCGCGAGCTGCGGATATGCTCCTGGATGGATTCAGCCGGCAACATGCCGCTCCGGACCCGCAGACGTTGCTGCGAAGCAGGCTCACGTCGCGCGAACGCGAAATTGTGCAACTCCTTGCCGAAGGCAAGAGCAGCAAGGAAGTCGCGGTCGCTTTGGGAATCAGCGTGAAGACCGCGGAAACGCATCGCGCGAACATCATGAGGAAGCTGGAACTGCATTCGGTCAGTGAATTGGTTCGGTATGCTGTGCGGAATCAAATTATAGAAGCGTAGTTTAAGCAAAGCGAAGAGTTCTTCGGTGAAGTTGGATGACCCTTGCTGGAGCAGGCATATGGCGGCCTAACGTCCCCTTCTCCATCGAACGAGTCTGGAGGGAACGTGCCGCGAGTATTGATTGTCGATGATCACGCTGCAATTCGGCGAGGAGTCCAGGGAATTTTGCATTCGTTCCCGGAGTGGGAGCTATGTGGCGAGGCCGACAATGGACAGGAAGCAGTGCGGCTCGCCGAGTCGCTGAAACCTGAAATCATCATCATGGACGTTTCAATGCCGGTGCTGAACGGCTTGGAAGCCACGCGCATCATTCGAGACGCCCATCCCGAGACCAAAGTGTTGCTGTTGACACTCCATTCATCGACGGAGTTGGTGCGTAGTGCCTTTCGCGCTGGCGCGAGAGGCTATGTGCTCAAGTCGGACGCGGAACAAGAGTTGGTACGAGCGTTGCATGTAGTTTTGGGCGAGGGAACTTACGTGAGTCCGGCTATCGACGAGAATGTTGCACAGAAGGTAGTTGAGGAATTACGCCGGCAGCAGCAGAACTAGCAACGGTCTAGCTGTCTTTTGCCCTCGTCGCCACCATGTATCTTGACCGAAGTTATGCAGCAGGTTTCAGGTAGAACCCAGCTTCGTGAGGCTTGAGGCTTGCCGCATGAAAAATCGACGCGACAGTATCGACGACCTTGGCGAGGTCGCAATGGAGCGGACAACCCTTACCCTGCGCGAACGGAGGACCCCGTGTCGGACAAAGGACGCGAATTTGCCAGCTTGCTCGTGGGATTTGGTGTGGGTGTGGGGTTGGCGATCTTATTTGCGCCGCAATCCGGCAACGAAACCCGCGAGTGGATCAGTGCCAATGTCGAGGACGGTTTCAGGCAGGTTCGGCGGCGTGGGCGAAGATTGATTTTTGAAGCTCAAGATTTGCTGGATCGTGGCGAACACACCGTCAGCCGCGCCCTGAGAACCGGTAAAAACGTGCTCGAATCCGTGGCCGACAAACTCGATTAGTTTTCCGAATCGCTTATTTTTCTTGTGAGGGCATGGTTCAAACGTTCACAGGATCATGCTTACTGCGGTTGAATCGGTGCGAACAACGTGTGCGGAGATCTGTGACACACGGTCTGGCGCGAAGTTGAATTTCCATAAAATGGTCAATTCTGAAGAGCGACCGGCCCTGCTTGCGTGAGGTTCAGGAGCTGCTGACGCAGCCTGACGCGGGCACGAAAAACGCGAGACTTCACGGTAGAAACCGTAATTCCGAGCGCTTGAGCCAACTCGCGATTCGTCCAACCTTCGGCCTTTTGCAAGATAAACGTATCTTGCAGCGACGGGTTCAAACCGCTGAATGCTTTTCGGGTCAGCTCCTTGCTCATGTACTGACGTTCCGGATCCTGCCGGCTGTCCTCGATCTCCGGAAACGGTCGCGGCTCATCTTCGGAATTGCTGGTGTCATGGTAGTCCGAAATGCGCTCCGAGTTGCGTTTGCGCAGCTTCATGAGAGCTTCGTTGATCGTAATGCGGACCAGCCAGGTGGAAAATTGCGAATTTCCTTCGAACCGGTCGATATGATGGAACGCTTTTACCAGCACATTCTGCAGGTTGTCTTCCGCGTCTTCTCGATTTCGGAGCATGTTCAGGGAGAGCCCATAAACTTGGCCTGAGTGTCTGCGAACGAGTTCGGTAAACGCTTCTTCGTTTCCCGCCTGGGCCCTGGCCACCAATTGCCGTTCAAGAATATTCGCTTGGCTCGCCATGTTCGGAAACACTCCTTTGCAGAACGTTCAAAGTTTGATGGAAACGTTATAGAGCGAGCAGCCCTAACGAACAATACAGCGGTCCATGTAGTTCAGAGACAACGAGCGTGTACCGGTTTGAGGCAATACGTTAGAGAAGCTAGAGGGATATAAGAACAGTAATTAGAAACACTTAGGCAGCCCGCCGCTGAATTAGAAAGTTCTCTGACCCGGAGAGCTCGTAACTTGCAGTAGAACAGGGCCGATCTGTGGAAAAGCACCAGAACGCCTTGGTTCAGACTGAACCGAAAACCAACCTACGATCCCATCTTGGGAATAGAGACGCTCGGGCAAAACACCACGTGCATCGTAACCCTCATACAGTCAGTTGTTTGGTCGGGTCTGCACCGCTGCGGAGTGGCATGCTGCTTGCCAGAATCCCGGTAGGGAGTCTAGGTGTCTTTTGCGCTGGCGTGGACCGGAAAAGAAAATTGGTAACGGAGCTGCCGATTGAGGTGCGCCACGAATGCGTTGGGCGGCATTGGGGTGATGCGACACGCCTTGCAATCGTTCTGACGTTGTTTTGTGCGCCGTATCTCACAAGCGCTCAAAGTTCGGTTCGCGAGGAGTACAGAACTAAGGCGAGCTATCTCGCAACGTTCCCCAGCTTTATTGAGTGGCCGGAGACCGCATTTTCTTCCCCAGACGCTCCATTCCTGGTCTGTGTTCTCGGTGATTTCCGCTTTGGCACGGCTTTCGTCGAATTCGCCCGCAGCTCATCGCCGCACGGCCGGTGAATCGACATCCGATGGGTACCCAAGAATGACAACCTACGGCGTTGTCACATCCTGTTCATCAGCAACTCAGAGGCGAAAAGCTACGCCAGCATTCTGAAGATTGTTCAGCGGGCAGACACTTTGACGGTTGGAGAGACAACGGACTTTCTGAGTGCCGGGGGAATGTTGAGTTTCTCGTTCCAAAACGAATCTTTGCAGTTTGAAGTGATTCTTGCGGCGGCGAACGAAGCGCATTTGCAAGTGAGTTCCAAACTTCTTGCGCTGGCGCATCGGGTCGTAAGAGGCGGATTCATCGAAAGGTGACACGGTTGGCAAATTAAGGCCGGGGTTATCTGACACGCCAGTCTGCTATGTCGCGGGCAGCACGGAACAAGTTCTCTCAGGACGCTGATTGCAAAAGAGAAAGTAGGAAACCGGGGGAACAATGGACAAAGCACACAGTGTGTCTCAGGCATCCCGCGTTAATCTCCCAGAACTGCTCTCTCGTGTCGATAATGATCGCGAACTCTTGCTCGACCTTTTGACCCTCTTCAAAGAAGAGTTTCCTCGGCTTTTGGAGACCCTCCACGATGCTGTTGCCGTCCAGGACATGAAGCAAACCTCGATGGTAAGCCACACACTCAAAGGAATGCTGTTGAATATGGCCATCCCCAGGGCTGCTGAGGCTGTGGCGCTATTGGAGCGATTGGCGCAAGAGGAAACGAAAACATCCGTACCGAAGGCATTTACGGCATTCGAGATGGAGGTGCAAGGACTGTTGCCGGAAATGGAGACCTGCATGGGCGAGGTGTCGCGTTGAGAATATTGATCGCGGACGACGAACGCCTCTCACGACAACTGGAGCGCGCAGGCTACGAGGTCATGGCCGTCGAGAATGGACGTCTCGCGGTTGAACAATTGAACCGGCCGGACGGTCCGCGCCTCGCTTTGCTCGACTGGGTGATGCCGGAACTCGATGGCCCCGGGGTCTGCCGCGCAGTGCGACGCCAACAAGAACAGCGAGAGTATTCCTACGTTTACATGGTTCTGCTGACATCAAAAGAATCGAAGGAAGACATCGTGACCGGCTTGGAGTCGGGCGCGGACGACTATCTCACGAAGCCTTTCGATGTCGATGAGCTGAAGGCGCGACTGCGGACCAGCGAGCGCATTCTGCACTGGAGGGTAGGCTCGTGGAAGCGCGTGAGATGATGCGTTTCAAAGCCACGCATGATGCCCTCACCTCAATTTGGAACCGAGGCGTGATTGTGGATCTCTTGGGCCGCGAATTGGCTCGCTCTCAACGGGAATCGGGCTGTACGATCGTGCTGCTGGGAGATGTCGATCATTTCAAGTCCATCAATGACACCCACGGTCATCTCGTCGGCGATGAAGTCCTGAAGGAAATAGCACGGCGGCTCCTGTTGTCCATACGTTCTTATGATTTCGTTGGTCGATACGGCGGCGAAGAATTCTTGCTGGTCCTGAATAACTGCAATCCGCAATCCGTGGAGGCGCGTGCGGAGGAGCTTCGGAAAGTCGTGAACAGCCGGCCAATTCAGACCGCGATTGGCGCCGTACAAGTCAGCATGAGCTTGGGTGTGCTTTTGAGCAGCGATTGGGGGATTCGACCGGTAGAGGAATTGCTCTATGAGTGGATGCGGCCCTCTACGCGGCCAAAGCCGCGGGCCGCGATTGCGTTCGGGTGGCAAGACCCTCTGCAGACGTCTGGCTCGCCACCAAAGAAACCGTTCAGAGACTGCGCTAAATCACGTTGTTTTGACCTTGGAGGCTGTCTGCCCCAGCAGGCTTCGCATGGCAGCGCTTGACCCAGGGGCTCGCCTTTCCCGCCACGCCTCTAGCCTCTTGCAGGTGTCTTCGATGTTCGAAAACAAATGGGGATTCTTGAATGCGGACCGCCAGGTCGGAACGATGGAGCGCATGCGATCCCACACCACCCAGATTTCGCCATTGCTCTCGAAGAACAACTCGTCGTCAATCAAACCGCGATTGACAATGCTCGCCACCATATCCCAATAGCTGATGACCATGCGGATGTACGTGTTCTCCTCGCCGCCTTGCGGAAACTTCTGCATCATTTCTTCGGGCGACACCGGATGAAAATGCTCAATGAACCAGGCCCTTGCTTGGCGAAGTCGCGGTTCACGCCTCATGTCGTACAGTCGAAGCATCAGATTCACTTCGTCATAGCTCAATTGAGGCATCGTTTATTCCTCTCCTTCTAATCTCCGTGGGGTACACCTGTATCTTTGTCCTCCAGATTGTGGAAGAGAGAAGTGTGTTCCAGATCTTGCGCCCTCGATATGGGTATGCTTTGGCGCTGAAATTCGATTTGGATGCGGCGCCGCAGCTCCCGTGAAACTTCGTCCTGACGCGTAGGCGTGGTTCGGACCTGGACGCGAACCGTGGGGCCCAGTGGCCCATAGGCCTGTAACCCCAGGACACGCGGGCCATCGATGATGGCTTGCGACCAGGACGGATCACTGCGCAGCGCGGCCGAGGCAATTTCCAGTGCTTGGAGCGTTTTTTCCAACCGTTCTTCGGCGGAAACGGTGATGTCCACGAATGCCTGGGACCAGTCGCGGCTGAGATTTCCTACCGCCCGAAGATCACCATTGGCCAGCGTAACCAGCGCTCCGCGAGCGTCGCGCACCACAGTGCGGCGCAGGGTAAGCTGTTCGACCTTCCCCGACGTGTGCTGCGTCTGGATCGTATCGCCGATGCTGTACTGATCTTCGAAGACGATTTCAAAGCCAGCAATCAGGTCGCTCACCAATTTCCTCACCCCGAACCCCAGGCCCAACAGGGTCGCCCCGATGATCACGACCGCGGGAAATACCGTGAAACCAAATTCCGGAAGGGCCGTCAGGATCGCCATACCCCAAACCGCTTTGCTGCCCGCGCTATACAGCGTGCTGGCCAGGCTCCGAGTCTGCTGCTCGCGCGCTTGAGCTGCGCGCGACTGTGATGCAGCGGGGTGAATCAGCAAATTTGTCAATGCCCGCAGTAAACGATTCCCCAACAGTGCCAAGATGAGGATCCCCAGGAGACGGAGGGCGTTAGGAATCGAGAGGTTGAGCCACTGGACGAACAAGCTGGACATCATATTCGTTGGGAGAGAAAGTATAGCATTGACTGCGGCGCAAACGGTTCCGCAGATCCCGCGCCTTACCCTACGGAGCAGCTATGTATCCATCCAGGCGTCGAATGCTCGTTACCGGGGGGGCTTCACTTGGAGCCCTCTTGTTGCCATGGAAGAACACCTCAGCGCAGGATGCAACTCAGGATCCGCCAATTTCAACCAGGACGCGGCGAGATGGTCCCGAAGATCCATCGCATAGTCCCCTACCCGCCGGAGCCACCACAAAGGCCATGCTGGAGCAGCGCCAGAAAGACATCAAGAAAGACATCGAAAAGCTCTTCGACCTTGCCACGCAGCTGAAGACGGAAGTGGAAAAGACCGACGCCACAACCGTGTTGTCTCTCGGCATGGTGAAAAAGGCGGAAGAAATCGAGAAACTCGCAAAGCAGATTAAGGATCATGCCAAAGGCAGCTGAGCGTCGGAGCGCCCACGGCGAAGCTAGCGCCAGACTCCAATCAACGATAGAATCACAACTGTCGCAGTATTCTTCGACGCGTTGTCGGGATCGTAGCTCAGATGGATAGAGCGGATGCCTCCGAAGCATCAGGTCGGGAGTTCGAATCTCCCCGGTCCCACCATCATTCCTGGATCTCACAACTGGTGCCTCGGTTGCTAGACATTCACGCCTAGTCACCAATTCGACCGAACGTCACTAAACATGATAGTTTTGAGCCATAGGTGGCCCTATGGTGCCTATCGGTGAACGCTGTCGCCCGCCTCGGAGCGAGTTCAATCCTCAATGAGAGCACTTGTCATCCGGAAGCCCGGCGAAGCCGTCATCGAAAATATCCCGCAACCCGAACAGCAGCCCAGCCAGATCCTGCTCCGCGTACGCATGATTGGGCTCTGTGGCAGCGATTTGAATTCGTATCGCGGCAAGAATCCATTGGTAAGCTACCCTCGAGTCCCGGGTCACGAAATCGCCGCCACTGTCCTCGAATCGAATCCTTCGCGCCCCGACCTCCAGCCTGGAACGAACGTAACTCTTTCTCCTTATACAAATTGCGGCAAATGCGCGTCGTGTCTCCGAGACCGTCCAAACGCCTGCCAATTTAACGAGACCTTGGGAGTCCAGCGCGACGGCGCCCTGCTCGAGCAGATCTGGATGCCCGCGGAAAAGCTCTACCCAGCGAATCTCAGCATCAAGGAATTGTGCTTGGTCGAGCCGCTCACCGTAGGATTTCATGCCGTAGGTCGCGGTCGCGTGCAGCCCAGCGACATCGTCGCAATCTTCGGCTGTGGCGGTGTTGGCCTCGGAGCAGTCGCCGCTTCCCACTTTGCGGGCGCGTTGACGATTGCGGTCGATCTCGACGATCACAAATTGGAAATTGCCAAAAGCGCCGGCGCAACTCACACAATAAACACCAGTCGCGAATCTCTGCACGGTCGCCTGCAGCAACTAACGAAAAACCGCGGCCCCGACGTGGTCATCGAAGCCATCGGCCTTCCCGACACCTTTCGCGCTGCCGTCGAAGAGGTCGCCTTCACCGGACGCGTCGTTTACATCGGCTACGCAAAAGAGCCGGTCGCCTACGAAACGCGCCTCTTCGTGCAAAAGGAACTCGACATCCTTGGCTCCCGCAACGCCCTTCCCGAAGACTTCGCTCGCGTAATTCAAATGCTCGAGGCCGGCGCGTTTTCCGTCGAACAAGCCGTCGGAAGAATTGTGCCTTTGGAGCAGGCTCCTCTCATTCTCAAACAGTGGAGCGAATCACCCCAGCACTTTACAAAGATTATGATCAGTCTGGACTAAGTCAGATACACGTATACTTGACGCCTCCGATGAACCCTAAAACCGAAGAGTCCATCGTTTCATCGCCGATAGCACCGCAAGTCTCTTCATCGCACCCCGCCGCCGCGGCATCATCGCACCTCTTCCCTGCAGGACATCTGGTCCCGTTCATCCTCGTCACCGTCTTGTTTTTCCTCTGGGGCATTCCCAACAATCTCAACGACGTCCTGATCCGTCATTTCATGAAGTCGTTCTCTATCACGCGATTCCAAGCCGGCCTGGTGCAATCCGCGTTTTACATGGGCTATTTTCTGCTGGCCATGCCCGCCGCTTTTCTGATGCGCCGCGCTGGATACAAGTCCGGTTTCGTCACCGGCCTCGTTCTTTTCGGAGTGGGTGCTTTCCTCTTTTGGCCAGCTGCCCTCGCCGGTAGCTATGGTTTTTTTCTGTTCGCTCTGTTCGTAATCGCCAGCGGCCTCTCCTTCCTCGAAACCGCATCGAATCCCTTCATCGCACAATTGGGCGACCCGGAAAGCTCCGAACGCCGCCTGAATTTTGCCCAAGCCTTCAATCCCATCGGCGCCATCACCGGAGCACTGATCGGCACCATCTTCATTTTTTCCGGGGTCGAGTTATCACCACAACAAATCGCCGACCAGCAAGCTCGCCACACCTACGAAGCCTACCTGCGCTTCGAAACCCTCCGCGTAATCAAACCGTACCTAGTCCTCGGCGCGATCGCCTTAATCTGGGCCCTCCTAATCCTGCGCACGAAATTTCCCGCCATCCTCAGCGAACACGAAGACGAATCCGGGAACCGCGGTCACCTGCGCGAACTCTTCCACTACCCGCATTTTCTGTTAGCGGTAGGCGCGCAGTTTTTCTATGTAGGCGCCCAGGTAGGAACCTGGAGCTACTTCATCTCTTACGTCCAGGAATACGCCCACCAATCCGAAAAAATCGCCGGCTACTTCCTTACCGGCACGCTGGCCGCCTTCGGCGTAGGCCGTTTCGCCTCCGCCTGGTTGATGCGTTTCATCAACCCCAGCAAACTCATGGGCGCCTATTGCATCGCCAACGTCATCCTTGTTGCGATTGCGGTCCTGATTCCCGGCTGGCTTGGCATCTGGTGCGTCTTTCTGACCAGCTTCTTCATGTCACTAATGTTCCCAACCATCTTCGCACTCGGTCTCAAGGGACTCGGACCGAACACCAAACTAGGCGGCTCGCTTCTGGTGATGGCCATCGTCGGCGGAGCCGTTCTCACACCACTTATGGGCTTCATCTCGGAGCAGACCCACAGCCTCGCTCTAGCGTACTCAGTTCCGCTTCTCGCATACGCGATCATCGCCCTCTATTCGTTCTGGGGCTCGCATCGCCGCAACTCGGCCGTGCTTACAGGCTAGGTCCAAATAATCAAACAGGAGCATTCATGCCCACAACCCGCTGGCCCCGCGCGAACTCTCGATGGCTCCTTCCATTCCTGCTCGCCGTAATTTTTTCCGCGCAGCCCGCAGCCGCGCAAACCCAGCCCACCAGTTCCCAAGACGCCGAGACCATCGATCAAACCTGGCAACGCGCCAGCGCGAAATACGATTCTCAACGCGCCGCGCTCGTGAAAGAAGCGCGCAGCATCGGCTCGCAAGGTCCCTACCGCGCCGACTGGCAATCCCTGCAAAAATACGAAGTCCCCGACTGGTACAAAGACGCCAAATTCGGCATCTTCATCCACTGGGGCGTCTACTCCGTCCCCGCCTTCGGCAACGAATGGTATCCACGCAACATGTACCGCCCCGACACCGATGAGTACAAACATCAACTCGCCACCTACGGTCCGCCGTCAAAATTCGGCTACAAAGATTTCATCCCCATGTTCAAAGCCGAACATTTCGACCCCGCCGCGTGGGCCCGCCTCTTCAAGGAATCCGGCGCCAAATACGTCGTCCCCGTTTTCGAACATCACGACGGCTTCACCATGTACGACAGCGGTCTCTCCGACTGGACCGCCGCAAAAATGGGCCCCCACCGCGATCTCTGGGGTGATCTAGCGAAAGCAGTCCGCGCCGAAGGCCTCCATCTCGGCGCCTCCTCCCACCGCGTCGAGCACAATTTCTTCCTCGAGGGCGGCCGCAAAATCGACTCCGACGTAAACGACCCCCAATACGCCGCCTTCTACGGCCCCGCCCACACCTGGCTCGATAGCAAGCAAACCCTCCTAACCGACTGGACCTACGTCAGCGACGCCTACCTCGACGACTGGCTAGCCCGCGACGCCGAAATCGTAAAAAAATACCAACCTGACCTCTTCTATTTCGACTGGTGGATCGGCCAACCCAGAGTCCGCCGCCACATCGCCGAGTTCGCCGCCTTCTTCTATAATGACGCCGCCCGCCGCGGCTCCGTCGGCGTAATAAACTACAAAGACAACGCCATGGAGGCCCATTCCGCCGTCCTCGACATCGAACGCGGCCAACTGAACGACATCCGCCCCCTCTACTGGCAAACCGACACCTCCATCAGCAACAAATCCTGGGGCTACATCGAGAACGACAGTTTCAAATCCTCGCAAACCATCGTTCAGCAGTTGGTAGACATCGTCAGCAAGAATGGCAACCTGCTGGTTAATTTCGGCCCGCGTTCCGACGGCACCATTCCCGACGAAGTCCAAAACGTTCTCCGCGAAGTCGGCGCGTGGCTCAAGGTCAACGGCGAAGCCATCTACGCCACGCGCCCCTGGAAAATCTACGGCGAAGGCCCCACGAAGATTATCGAAGGCGCATTCCACGACACCGACGTGCAAACCTTCACCGACCATGATTTCCGCTTCACCACCAAAAATAACCAGCTCTACGCTTGCGAACTCGCCTGGCCTTCCACCGGCGAAGCAGTCATTCACGCCCTGACTCCCTCCCAGCTCGACGGCCGGAAAATCTCCGCGGTCTCTCTGCTAGGATCATCTTCACCCGTGACATTTGAATCGCAACCAGACGGGCTGCATCTTCACGTCCCGGCATCACAGCCCGGCAAATATGCCTACTGTTTCAAAATCACGCCACAGGATGCGCTTCCATGAACGGCATTTTCCTAGCCGCTGTAGTGGCCGGTCTTCAGACCGGTTCCGACAACCACCGCAAAACCGGAGGATATAATTGAGCGGCAGACTAAACGGAAAGAAAGCCCTCCTGACCGCCGCAGGCCAAGGCATCGGCGCAGCCACCGCGCGCGCCTTCGCCGAACAGGGCGCTCAGGTCTACGCCACCGACCTAAACGACCAACTCCTGCAAAAACTAGCTGCAGAACTCCCCGGAATCCAAACCCGGAAGCTTGACGTCCGCGACATCCAAGCCGTAAACGCCCTGGCCGCCGAACTAGGCGCCATCGACGTCCTCTTCAACTGCGCAGGCTTTGTCCACCAAGGCACCATCCTCGATTGCTCCGAGCAAGACTGGGACTTCTCCTTCGATCTCAACGTCAAGTCCATGTACCGAACCACCCGCGCCTTCCTCCCCGCTATGATCGCCGCAAAAAAGGGCAGCATCATTAATATGTCCAGCGGCGCCTCCAGCATCAAAGGTGCCCCCAACCGTTTCGTCTACGGCACAACGAAGGCAGCCGTAATCGGCCTGACCAAATCCCTGGCCGCCGACTTCATCCGCCAAGGCATCCGCGTAAACGCCATCTGTCCCGGCACAGTAGAATCCCCCAGCCTGGAACAGCGCATAGCCGCACTAGGCGACGCAGAAAAAGCCCGCAAAGAATTCGTAGCCCGCCAACCAATGGGCCGCCTGGGCAAGCCAGAAGAAATTGCAGCGTTAGCCGTGTACCTGGCCTCCGACGAGTCCAGTTTCACCACAGGCCAAATCCACATAATCGACGGCGGCTGGACCCTGTGATCCCGACGGAGCGACGGGGTCGGAGCTTTAGCGCTGACATAACAGGTGCGCACCCAATGGGCTTTAGCCCCTGAGGAATTATTTTTTTTGGACCAAGTGTGGGCGGCGCTTCAGCGTGTCCCTTCCAGGCATTTGTTGCGACAAAGGAAGGCCGACATCACAAATTGCGCGAAAAGTTTTTTCTTTAGGAGGCCGGGGCTTCAGCCCCGGCGTTACTCGTCAAGAACCGAAGGGCTTCAGCCCTGAAGAAAGCTTTGTCTTGATCTCTTTGCGTTTTCTGCGCCAGTTCAGATGCGCCGCAGGCTCCACTCGATCCGGCGTTAGCCGCTGAAAGCGATCTTGATACAATCGCCACGACGAACTCGGAGGAAACATGAAACTACTTCGCTACGGACCACCAGGAAAAGAAAAACCCGGCCTACTCGACAAAACCAACCAAATCCGCGACCTCACCGGAATTATCCCCGACGTCGCGGGCGAAGCCCTATCCTCGCAATCGCTAGAACGTCTCCAGGCTCTCGACGTCACAACTCTTCCGCTAGTCGGCGGCAATCCCCGTCTAGGCCCCTGCGTCAATCACGTCGGCAAATTTATCTGCATCGGCCTGAACTATTCCGACCACGCCGCCGAAACCGGCAACCCTGCCCCAGCCGAGCCGGTCGTCTTCATGAAAGCCACCAGCGCCATCATCGGCCCCAACGACGACGTCGTCATCCCCCGCAATTCCAAAAAAACCGACTGGGAAGTAGAACTAGGCGTAATCATCGGCAGCCCAACAAAATACGTAACCGAAGCAAACGCCCTCAACCACGTAGCCGGCTATTGTGTAGTCAACGATCTCTCCGAACGCGCCTTCCAACTCGAAAGCACCGGCCAATGGACCAAAGGCAAGAGCGCCGACACCTTCGGCCCTATAGGCCCGTGGCTCGTCACCAAAGACGAAGTCCCCGACCCGCAAAATCTCAACTTATGGCTGAAAGTAAACGGCCAGCAGCGCCAGAACGGCACCACCAAAACCATGATCTTCACGGTAGCCCACATCGTCAGCTATCTAAGCCGTTTCATGAGCCTGCACCCCGGCGACATCATCTCCACCGGCACTCCTCCCGGCGTCGGCATGGGCCAAAAGCCACAGGTCTTCCTGCGCCCAGGCGACAAAATCCAACTCGGCGTCCAAGGTCTCGGCGAGCAGAACCAGAACGTCATCACCGATCCCGTCTCGTAAGTTTTTCGCGACAGAACGGCACGTAGTGCCAAGTGTCCGATGAGCACGGGCCAAGGGGCATCGTACCTGCCCGCACAACCTAGCCTGTATTAGACTGGACGCACGAAGTTTCGCTTCGACCCTATGAGTGATCCAATTATCCGCGAACCCCGGTGGCCCGCATTCACAGCGATGGTCGCTGCTGCTGGCGTCTACTTTGCCTTGCCGGAACCTCTCTCCGTCGGTCCGAGCTGGCTGTTGCTCGGAATTATTGTGCCCTTGTTGGTTCCCATCACGGTCTCCTATCGCTTCGGCCATTACAACGTGACTCGCATCCTTACCTTCACCGCCAATGGCATTATCACCGCCGCCATGATCGCCTCCTTGGTTCTCTTGGTCCGAGGCATTCCAGCACATCTTGAGACACCGCAGGCTTTGCTTCGCTCGGCCAGCGCGCTTTGGATCGCCAATATTCTGGTATTCGCGCTCTGGTACTGGAAGCTCGACGCCGGCGGTCCCCAGAACCGCGATCGTCCGCAGGGCCTCTCCGATAGCTCATTTCTCTTTCCACAGATGATGAGTCGAGAAAAACAGCATTTGTCATGGAAGCCCAATTTTGTGGACTATCTGTTTCTCGCGTTTAATACCAGTACAGCTTTCTCGCCCACGGACACCGCGGTTCTGTCACGCTGGGCAAAGTTCGGCATGATGGTTCAGTCGTTAATCTCGCTTCTGATCGTGGTCTTGCTCGCTGCGCGCGCCGTCAATATCCTCTAACTCTCTGGCTAGCTCCGGTGGCTCGGCGTACCGGAAACGTATTTCGCATACACGCATTGACGTCGAACTGGCTCCGTTGACATCCTGTACTTTGAGAGATTTTTCCCGCAGTTGTCATCCCGAATCCCCGCGGCTTTTTGCGGGGTGAGGGATCTGCTTTTTCGTCGTTGAGCTGTTGTTTGACACGACCTCAACAGAGCCCGTTGCCCTCAGTTGCAACCGCGGCTAGACTCTCTCCGCTCTGCCAACGTTTACACCGAGGAGCCGTCCATGACCATCGGTCGCCGCCACTTCGTTCGCAACTCCGCTCTCGCGCTCGGCACAGCCCTGCTGTCGCGGAAGTCCACTCTCGCCGCCTCCTTCGACGCCTGCATCGATGTCATCCTCAACGAGGAACTCGGCACCATCTCGCCAAACATCTACGGCCACTTCACCGAAAACCTCGGTGGGGTCATCTACGACGGCGTCTGGGTCGGCGAAAACTCGAAGATCGCCAACGTCAACGGCATTCGCAAAAGCCTCGTCGACGCCCTGCAGAAAATCAATTCACCGGTGATCCGCTGGCCCGGCGGCTGCTTCGCCGACAGCTACGACTGGAAAGACGGTATCGGCCCTGTCGGGAAACGTCCCCGGCGCACCAATTTCTGGGCCGGCGATCCCCTGGTCCGCAATCAAGGCAACATCCCGCAAAAATACGACCCCAACGAATTTGGCACCAACGAGTTCGTCCAATTCTGCAAACTCGCCGGCAGCCAGCCTTACCTCGCCGCTAACCTCCGCAGCCTGCCTGCCGTAGATTTCTACCGCTGGGTCGAATACTGCAACTCGCCCGCGGGTAGCACTACGCTAGCCGACCTTCGCGCCTCTACCGGAAGCAAGGATCCATTCAACGTCCGCTACTGGGGAATTGGCAACGAATCCTGGGGATGCGGCGGCGAAATGACTCCGGGTGAATACGCCACCGAGTTCCGTCGTTTCGCGGCATGGGTTCCCCAATACGGAACCGATCTTTCGTTCATCGCCTCCGGTCCCAACGACGCCGAATACAAATGGACCCGCGGTTTCTTCGAAGGCATGTTGCAAAAGGGTCCGAACGCTCTCAACAACATCTGGGGACTCTCGCTCCACTACTACTCGTGGAATCTAAGTCGCGGACGCACCACAAACTGGGATGCCGGTAAAGGCGATGCCGTAAAGTTCGAGCCCGTCGAGTGGTACGAACTGATGCGCGAAGCCGACAAGCTCGAGTCGCTCATCACAGGCCATTGGCAAGTGATGAATGAATTCGACGCCAAGCGCCGCATCAAACTAG
Source organism: uncultured Acidobacteriota bacterium (assembly GCA_963834025.1). GTDB lineage: Bacteria > Acidobacteriota > Terriglobia > Acidiferrales > UBA7541 > Acidiferrum. The sequence continues at coordinate 268,618 of CAWIAI010000003.1, forward strand.
TCGTCGACGAATGGGGCCCATGGTACAAACCCGGTTCCGAAGTCGCCCCAACCCACATCCTCGGCCAGATGATCACCCAGCGCGACGCGGTGATGAGCGGCCTAACGCTGGACATCTTCAATCGTCATCCCGACAAAGTAACCATGGCCAACTGCGCTCAACTCATCAACAACCTCAACAGTCTCTTCCTGGCAAACGGCGACCGCTTCCTCACCACACCCGTCTACCACGTTTTCCAAATGTACGCCGCCCACCAAGGCGCCCAGGCCATCCGCGCCGAATTCCTATCCCCAACGATCACCTACGATCGCGACGGCCAACCAGCCACCTTCTGGAGCCTGAAAGGCGCAGCCTCTGTCCGCGGCAAAGACCTGACGATCACTGTAGTAAATCCCGACGTGAGCCAACCACGAGAAGCCGAAATCCACCTGCTAGGCGCGGAAGCCAGCTCCGGCCGCGCAACGGTGCTCGCGACCTCCGACATCCACGCCCACAACACCTTCGACAACCCAAACGAAGTCCACCCGCGTACAGAAAGCTGGACGCCGACCGGCCGCACTGCAAAATACACATTTGCCCCAGCCTCCGTAACCCTGCTACAACTCAAGCTCGCATGAGTAATGCAACCTCTTGTAGGAGCGCAGCACCGCAGCGCCCCAACTTTCCCAGCCGAAGAATGTGCTGTCGTCGAAATGGGGGTCGGAGCTTTAGCTCCGACATAACCACCCGGCAACCAATCGGCTTTAGCCGCTGAGGAAACACTCTTGGATTTCTCAAACTACTCACCACTCTCAAAGGAGGCAACCATGCGTCGAATGAAAATCCTGTTTCTCACTGCCCTCCTTCTGCCTTTTCTGTTCCCCTCTTCATCCAGCGCCGCGCCACACCAATGGTCTCCCCAACACGCCAACGATTGGTACGCAAAGCAACCTTGGCTAGTTGGCAGTAATTTCATCCCCAGCACCGCCATCAACGAACTCGAAATGTGGCAAGCCGACACCTTCGATCTCCCCACCATCGATCGCGAACTAACCTGGGCCGAAGGCCTGGGCATGAACACTATGCGCGTCTTCCTCCACAACCTCGCCTGGAAACAAGACCCCGCAGGCTTCCTCAATCGCATGGACAAATTTCTGCAAGTAGCCGACAAACATCACATTCGCATCATGTTCGTATTACTCGACTCCGTCTGGGATCCCAATCCGCAAATCGGACCGCAGCGCGCACCGCGCCCCCACGTCCACAACTCCGGCTGGGTGCAATCTCCAGGCGCCCAAGTGCTAAAAGATACCGCAAGCTGGCCCATCGAAATCAAGCCATACATAAAGGAAGTCATCGGCCATTTCCGCAACGACCGCCGCGTCCTGATCTGGGATCTGATGAACGAACCCGACAACGGAAACGGCTCCTATAAAAGCACCGAACTCCCGAACAAAGCGGAAGCCGCGCAACAATTGCTAACCAAAGTCTGGGTCTGGGCCCGCGAAGCAAAACCCTCCCAACCGCTAACCAGCGGCGTCTGGCAAAAACTTGATTGGTCCGACGACGCCAAGCTCAGCCCCATGGAACACCTGCAACTTGAAAATTCCGACGTCATCACCTTCCACAACTACGATCCGCCCGACAGAGTTCTCGTCAGCATAAAATCTCTGCGCCGCTTCCACCGCCCCATCATCTGCACCGAATACATGGCCCGTCCAAGAGGCAGCACATTCGAAGCAGTCCTCCCCGTCCTGAAGCAAGAGAAAGTAGGCGCCTACAACTGGGGCTTCGTTTCGGGTAAGTCGCAAACGATCTACCCGTGGGACTCCTGGGAAAAGCAGTACGCCGCGGAACCACCCGTCTGGTTCCACGACATCTTCCGCCCCAACGGCCAGCCCTACGACAAAAAAGAAACCGACCTGATCCGCCGCCTGACCGGAGAATCCTAACTCCGCGACCATCCATCGCTCACACGTCCACCTGCTCATCGTTCTCCAATGTGGCACAGGCATTCCTGCCTGTGCTCCGACGACGAGCGCGTGGGCTTAACCGGCCCCTCTCCGCGCCTCTCGGCGGACTTAGCGCCTCTGCGTTATCTTTGATCTTCTTTCCTCTCTCCCGCCTTCTCACCCTTTCTCTCCTCTTTTCCTCTCCACCCAACAATTTGACAAGAATCCCGCCCGTCCCTTAAGGTGAATCCTCCAGTAATCGTTTACTCGTCAGTCCGTATACACGATCCGTAAGGTGCGAACACCATGGGAAACTCCAAGATGACAATGGGTTTGATTATAGGGAATCGCGGCTTCTTCCCCGATCACCTCGCCAAAACCGGCCGTGAAGAAATGATTCAGGTCCTTCAAGCCGCCGGAATCGACGTCGTTGTTCTCGGCCCGGAAGCCAGCAAACACGGCGCCGTCGAGACCCACGAAGAAGCCAAACGCTGTGCCGCTCTGTTCCTGGCCTCCGCGAACAAGATTGACGGAGTGATCGTTTCGCTTCCCAATTTCGGCGACGAGCGCGCGATTGCCGACACTCTGCGCCTCGCCCGCCTCGACGTGCCGGTTTTGATCCAAGCGACTCCGGACGCTCCCGCGAAGATGACCATCGCGCACCGCCGCGACAGCTTTTGCGGAAAGATGTCGGCGTGCAACAACCTGCAGCAATATCGCATTCCGTACTCGCTCACCACGCTTCACACCGAAGCTCCCAATTCCGACGAGTTCAAAAAAGATCTGGATTGGTTTGCAGGCGTTTGCCGCGTCGTAAAGGGAGTGCGCAATCTGCGCATCGGCGCCATTGGCGCGCGTCCCGCCGCGTTCAATACCGTGCGCTACAGCGAGAAAATTCTCGAAGCCAACGGCATCTCCGTTGAAACGCTCGATCTATCCGAAGTTATCGGCCGCATCGGCCGCATGAAGGACGACGATCCCGTCGCCGTCCAGAAATTGAACTCCATCCATAAATACGTTTCCACCAGTGGCATTCCGCAGCCTGCACTCTTGAAAATGGCGAAACTCGGCGCGGTCGTGGACGAGTGGATGAAGTCCGCCGACGTGCAGATCAGCGCCGTGCAGTGCTGGACTTCGCTGGAAGAAAATCTCGGTGTCGTGCCCTGCACGGTTATGAGCATGATGAGCGATTCGCTGCTCTCCAGCGCCTGCGAAGTCGATGTTTGCGGCGTCCTCGGAATGCACGTGTTGCAGCTCGCGTCGGGAACCCCGAGCGCGCTGCTCGATTGGAATAACAACTACGGCGCCGACCCGAACAAAGCCGTCTGCTTCCATTGCAGCAACCTGCCGAAGCATTTCTTCAAGGACGTGACGATGGATTTTCAGGCCATCATCGCGGGCACCGTCGGCAAAGACAATACTTTCGGGACCTGCGTCGGCCGCGTGAAATCCGGCGCGATGAGCTTCGCTCGATTTTCGACGGACGACCTCTCTGGGAAAATCCGCGGTTACTCCGGCGGCGGCCGGTTCACCGACGATCCACTGGAAACATTTGGCGGCGCCGGCGTCGTCGAAATCCCGCACATGCAAAAACTGCTCCGCTACATTTGCGAGAACGGTTTCGAGCATCATGTCGCCGCAAATTTCTCGACCGTCGCTCCGGTCGTGCACGAAGCGGCGACGAAGTACTTCGGCTGGCAAATGTACGCGCACGGCGCATAGACTTCTTTGGGCAACTAAGCACGGAGAAGAAATCGCTTGGCTATTGTAGCCGGTGTCGATTTTGGGACTCTCAGCGTTCGCGTGACCATCGTGGACACGGCGCGGGGACGCCTTGGTTCGGGCGTCGCCGAGTATCCACTGCATCGGCGCAAGGACGATCCCGATTTCGCTACCCAGAGCCACGACGATCACATGCGCGCTCTCGCGGAAGCCACCCACAAGGCGATTGCTTCCGCGAGAATTTCTGGGGATGAGGTTGCCGCGCTGGCGATGGATACTACCGGCTCCAGCGTCATCCCGGTTGGCGCAAATCTCGTGCCGCTCGACGAATATTATCTCTGGTGCGATCACCGCTCGGCCCGCGAGGCTGCACTGATCACGGAAACCGCGCACCGCGAGAAACAGGAAGTGATCGATTGGTGCGGCGGAATCTATTCCTCCGAGTGGGGCTTCTCGAAACTACTCCACTGGCTGCGCCACAATCCAGACAAGCGCGACCGCTTCGTCACCGCTTTGGAACATTGCGACATGGTTGCGGCGGTTCTCTGCGGCATTAGCGATCCGGCGAAAGCGCCTCGTTCCATTTGCGCGATGGGGCACAAGTGGATGTGGAATGCAGCGCTCGGTGGTCTGCCATCCGAAAAGTTTCTCACTGCCGTCGATCCACTTCTTGCCGGCGTTCGCGCAAAATTGAACGGACGATACGCGGCCAGCGACCAATTGGCCGGCACGCTTGCGCCGGAGTGGGCCGTAAAGCTTGGACTGCGCGCGGGGATTCCAATTCCTGTAGGAGCGTTTGACGCGCATTGGGACGCAATCGGAGCGGGCGCGCGCACCGGCGATGTCGTGAACGTGGTTGGCACATCGACGTGCATCATCGCGATGAGCGATGACGTTCAACTGATTCCTGGCGTGTGCGGCGTCGTGCCTGGTTCCGTGGATCCGAAGAAAACTGGTGTAGAAGCTGGGCTTTCCGCCACCGGCGATATCTTTAACGCGATCGCACAGCGCGCCAACAGCACCGTTGCGGCGCTTTCGGTTGGGCTGGAATCTTACGTCGCTGGCCAGACCGGTTTGCTGCGGCTGACTTGGGACAATGGGGACCGCACCGTTCTGGTGAATCCGGAACTCGGCGGCATCACGCTCGGCTGGAATCTTACGCACACGGCGCAGGACGAGCTGTTTGCCGCGATCGAAGGCACCGCATTTCATACGCGCATCATTCTGGAACGCATGGAAGAACACGGCGTGCCGATTCATCGCGTCATCAACGCCGGTGGCATTCCGCAAAAGAATGATGTGCTGAATCACGTGTATGCCAACGTCTTGAACAAACCGATTTTGATTCCGCAGTCCGATGTGACCAGTCTGGGTTCCGCGATTTTTGCCGCTATGGCCGCGAAGGCGTTCAACAGCCTGGAAGAAGCACAGCAGGCGCTCTGCCCAAAGCATCGCGTGATCGAGCCCGATCCCAAAGCCGCTCGCGTGTACGAAGAGGTGTACTCGCTGTATCGGGAGCTGTACTTTGGTTTCGGCAAACCAGAGGCAGCGGCGATTTCCGTGGGACGCGTGCTTCCCACGCTGCGGAAGATTGCGGCGAGAGCGCGAGGCAACGCATGATCCTGAAAAATTTGCGCGAAGAGGTTCTGGAAGCAAACCTCGAACTGGTGCGCCGCGGGTTGGTGCTGTACACATTCGGCAATGCCAGCGGGATCTCTCGCAGCGACGCCTTGGTGGTGATCAAGCCGAGCGGCGTTCCCTACGAGAAGATGAAGCCGGAAGATCTGGTCGTCGTGGACCTGGAGGGAAAAACGGTGGAAGGGAATTTGCGCCCTTCGTCCGATCTGCCCACGCACCTGATCCTTTACAAATCGTTTGCCAGCATCGGCGGCGTGGCGCACACGCACTCGCGGTTCGCTACGGCCTGGGCGCAAGCGGGACGCGAGATTCCGTGCTTCGGCACGACGCACGCGGACTACTTTCACGGCCCTGTTCCCGTGACCAAGCCGCTGAGTCCAAAGGAGATTCGCTCCGACTACGAAGTCAGTACCGGGCGAGCCATTGTGCGGCGCCTGGCGAAGCTGGACGCACTGCACGTGCCGGGGGTACTCGTTGCGGGGCACGCGCCGTTCTGCTGGGGAGCCACACCGACCGAAGCGGCACACGCCGCCGTGGTGATGGAGGAGATCGCGGCACTTGCGACCATTACGATCACCGCCAATCCGAGAGCCCGCGCTATCTCCAAGCATTTGCACGACAAGCACTTCCTTCGCAAGCATGGGAGCACCGCGTACTACGGACAGAAGAAGTAGAAGACTAGTGAGTAGTGGGTGGTGAGTAGCGAGTAGACGGAACGTTCCATCCAGCGTGAATCTTCTGCAGCGTTGAGGAGTTGGGTCGCGCTGGTTAACAATAACACCCCCTCCCCTGGGTTTTTGTAAGTGTGGATTCCAAAGGACTTTAAGCTCTTTAAAATGAACACTTGCGTAAGTGCGGATTCTAAACGAGTTATGGGTACGGTCTTTCTACGGTTTTCGGATGGGTTGGTGTGCCATGGGGCATCCGCCTGGGATGTGCCGATACCTCATTGCCAGCGGGGCGGTATGTGAGCGAGGGGCGAGATCGGCGAGTCGAGGTCTGGCGTCGGCGTACACGCTAGAGAATAGCAAGACAGTTCCCATAACCTAAGTGTTATACAGGGAACGGTCAGAATTAGGGGGTAGACGGTGACGGGCAAGAGTGAATGGTTTCGAGTCTTGCAATCCGGAAGCGAAAAACCTCTTACTTTGTAAAAAGCGCGAGGAATCACCGATGCTAGTCGAATGCGAATTCATTCCGCGCGCCAATCGGACTCGAATTCCACACATTATAGAAGGGCGCCCCCTGGAGTAGGTTTTTGAGTGTTCGCTCGAACCCCTCCAGAAAGGAGCACCCTGTATATGGATAGCGTGAAGTATATCGGCATGGATGTTCACAAGGAAGCGATCTCCATCGCGGTCTTAAATTCCTCCGGCAAGCTGGTGATGGAATGCATCATCGAAACCAAGGCCAGCACCATTCTTCAGTTTTTCCAAGGGCTAAGCGGAAGTCTGCAGGTCACCTTTGAAGAAGGCACTTGGGCCGCCTGGTTGTACGATCTGCTGAAGCGGCACGTCACGAATCTCGTGGTGTGCAATCCACGAAAGAATGCTTTGCTCAAGAGCGACCGCATCGATGCAAGGAAACTAGCCGAGCTGCTGCGCAATGGATCGCTTTCCCCGGTCTACCACGGGGAGAATGGCCTGCGCATGTTAAAGGAATTGTCCCGCAGTTATTTGACGATTAGCAAAGATCTCGGGCGCGTCATGAATCGGCTCAAGGCGCTGTATCGGAGTTGGGCCATTCCTTGCGCAGGGACGCAAGTCTACGCACCGCGCTACCGTTCGGAATGGTTGAGCAAGATCACGGAAGCCGGCGTGCGCCGGCGGGCGGAACTTTACTACCAACAACTCGACGCGTTGCGGTTTTTGCGCCAACAAGCCCGGAAAGAGCTGTTGGCCGAGGGTCGGAAACACAGCGCAACGAAGTTGCTACGCCAGATTCCTGGGATTGGTCCGCTCCGGGCGGCTCACTTGGTGGCGTTGATGCAGACGCCCCACCGATTCCGCACCAAGCGGCAACTGTGGAACTACAGCGGGCTTGCGTTGGAGACCCACGACAGCGCGCAATATTGCATTGTCGAAGGACAGGTACAACGTTCCAAGAAACCACCGCAACTTCGTGGGCTGAATGCGAACCATAACCACGATCTCAAGGATATCTTCAAGGGTGCGGCCATGAGGGCGAGCACCTGCGATGGACCGTTCCGCAATTTTTACCAGACCTTGCTCGCCAAAGGGCTGCGACCAACGATGGCTCGTCTCCCCTTGGCGCGGAAGATTGCCGCGATCACCCTGATCGTTTGGAAGAAAGGAGCAAGTTTCGACGCCAACTATTTGAAACAAGCAGCTTGAGCGTCTCTGACAGAGAGTCCGTTCCACCCTGGGGATCATCCTTGGCGGTGGCCGTCGGGTTCTTGAGACGCTTGGTTCGAGGGCGAGTATCCACCGGACAAGTCAGGCCACCGTGTTGTTAGAACACGAGAGTCTCCGATTCCACCCTATGCCCCCTTGGATAACCAAAGAAAGTCATAGGCCACGAGTCTCCCATAGGACCATGAGTTACCGCTTATCTGAGCGGATCACTGTTAGGCTTGTTTGCTTCAAGAAACGAATGGCGCCGTCACGACAATGAAATGGACCCACAGGTGGGAAGAAGAATCTCACCGTTTCGTGCGACGAAACGAAGCAACGACTCCCTGAGGAAGACCACTCGCCGATCACGAGTGCACGTTCAAACGATTAGGCTGAATGCCGGGGCACAAAAGTGTTGGCACCGAGCCAACGGAGAGATATGTCTCTTGACATTTCCTTTTATAGGACTCGTCCGGTTAGCGCGTCAATCAGGACCTGCGGAAGACGGCGCGGGTACCAGCACGTCACTTCCACCTCTTGGTTTGTAAATGTAGTTCGCGAACACATAGCCCCACGGAACAGCAACGATGGGCAATATCACCCATGAGAACGCCGAGGTGATGCCTTCCGCTGGTGATCCCGCCAACGTCCCCTTTGACCAGAGTGGATACGCCACAAGGACAAGCCACAGCACTTTGTAGAAAATTTCCAGCAGGATGATCGGTAGCATTTTCAGAGGACGGATGATTCCTAGGCCCGCCAAAGTCGCGAATGCTGTCCAGACGCACCATACGACGGCGTTGGTCGGGTCCCACGGCCCTTTGTGGGTGAGGATGTGCGTCCAGGTCTCTTTACCCAGCACGAAGAACATCAAGATATAGAGCAGCCGCAAAAGATAAATGTGAATCGGGCGAACACCTTCGTATTTGGTGCTCCGTTGAAAGATGCCTTTGACGCTGATTGTCATGGAATGTCCCTCTGATAGAACCGCCGAATCGGATGATGAAGTTCCCGGGCCGACGCCACGAACAAGAAGCGGATCACGGGATCGAATCCAGCGTCCTGTCCAAAGCGTTCCCTGGACCTCCGAATGCTTTTGGCCGGGCGAGACTCCGGGGTCCCCCTGACGCGCAGTCCTTTCGCCGCCAGCCATCATCTATTCAGTTGTGGAGGCTCACATGGACCACCTTCAACAACTGGAGATCGAGTGCCCGTTTTGCGGCGAGACGCAACCCCGTGAAACTGCCCGGTGGGATGACGATGAGGTTGGGTACGCCACGATTTGTCAGACATGTGGCAAGGTGTTTTCTGGGCTGACGCTCGTCTCTGCTTACGTCGAATGCACCTAATCCCGCATCGGCGCTTTAATTCTGTAGCGCCGATTTCTCAAATCGCTAGCTCTAATCACTCGGATTTGCACACATTGCCGTAGACCAACGGAGCCCCGTGTTCCCAGGGCTTATAGCTGTTGGCGAATTCGATGCGTTCCCTGATGGAGGGATGCGTTGCCTGGAAGATGGCGAAGAAAGTACCCCAGTCGGGGGCGAGATTTGTTTGAGCATCCCTGACGAAGATCATCGCCGCGGCGTGATTTTGATGAGTCAATTCAAGGCCAAAGCGGTCGGCTTCGAGCTCGATATGGCGGGCAAACAGATTGAAAAACGGCAGGATGGCAAGCCACAGGAAGATCAAGGTGAACACGATAAGCGGAAGTGACGCTGGGTCGGAAAGTTCGCTGAACCCCCAGGACCGGGAGAATCGGCGGATGGCGGCGCGGCCCAAGCGGTCTGTGAGCCAAAACCCAACCAACAAGAAGGCAGTGATAATGGCCAGCGCCTTCCAGTTGTCGCCCATGACGTAATGCTTCAATTCGTGGCCGATGGTGAAGTCGATTTGGTCAGGTGACTCAACGGATGCCAGGTCAGTCTGCAGAATGATGCGATTGGTCGGGCCGAGGCCGTCCACCCCCGTGCTGCTGCCGCCGACTAAGACGGGGATGTTAGCGACGCCGCACCGCGCGGCCAGCGATTTGATCCGCGTTTCGAGCGCGCGATCGTCGAGAGGCTTATAGGTGTTCGTCAGCGGTTTGACCCACACCGGCAAAGCGACCAGAGCCAGAAAGGCGACTGGAATCAGCGCAAGGGCGCAATAGAGCCACCAGCGGCGCGGGCTTTTGGAGATCAATCGATAGGGAAGCCAGATTAGCAGTGCTGCGATGGCCAATCTAACGACGAGTTGGACACCTTCACCCTTTGCCCAATTCGGCAAGGTCTGGTTCGACCATCCACCGGCATGTCCTCGGACATAGTCGAGATAAAAGTCGAAGGGCAGCGCGATCAGCGCGGCCAGGGCCAGATAGGCGCATGCGAAGAGCGTGACGGTCCAGAACCAACGGCGGCCGGAAATAGATTCGCACATCTGCCGCAGGCGTGCACCGAGACCGGTGAACAGAATCAAGAGGGGAATTGCCAGCGCGAGAAGTTGAAAGGCCGCCCAGCCAATGTTCCAGTCTCGAATCCGGGAGAGCGCGGCCGCCGTTGTTTCAGGCACTGCCACCGGTACTTCGGCATTGGCAATCGTGGAAGCCAGGAACACGGTCGCGATACAGGCGAGCAAGGTTTTACCTGAGATAGTCCGCAGCGAAGCTGGGGATTTCAGTGCAAATGGATGGTTCGTCATCGCTTCGACTTCCGTTTCAGATGTCGTCGATGGAGCGCCTGAGGGTTCTTAGGCCTTCACCGTTTAGGACGTTAACGAACCAAACAGCGACTGTCTGTCCGGAATGGGACACTCTTGCAAGGAAACCCTAGAAGCAACGCTGCGCCACGTCACGAGCGCGACACGCAGGCCACCTTCGACCAGCGCACCGATGCACTGTTCAGCGGCGCGGAGCCTCTCAGTGCCGATCCCGTTCTAGCCGTTCACTGCGGTAGCTCTTCCCCAGCCTGCTCGCGCACCATGTACTCGGCGTACCAGACAGGCCAGTTCGCGTCGGCTTGCCCCGTCCGTGCCTCGTGCTGCCCGTGCGCGGCCGCCGCACGCCGAAGCGCGCTCTCCAGATCTTTCGCCGACGCGAAGGTCGTCGCCGCGGGGTCGATGCGACCTGGCAGCCGCGCCGTAATTTCCTGGAACAGCCAGCCGTTGCCGTCCGGATCATGGAACGATGCGAACGATCGGTAGCTGCGATGCTCGGCATCCGGACCGCTGACCCGGACCCGTCCAAACAGGTAGGGCTCGTCCGTGCCCACGTACACGCCAGCGGAGTCGTGGAAGACTTCGCTGATCTCGACGCCGCGATCGAGCAGCTCTTTGCGGGCTGCCTGGATGTCGGAGACGATCAAATACAAGCCTTGGGCGGTGCCGGGTGCCGCCGGCGTGACGTTCTTGCCGAAGATGATCGAGCACCCTGAGCCCGGCGGCGTGAACTGAATCACGCGGAAGTCCTTACCATTGTCGAAGTCGGCGTCGAGCCGCCACCCCAGCTTCCCGTAGAATGCCTTCGCGCGGTCGACATCCGAGACCGGGATGACGACCACCTCGAACTTCATGTCAACTCTCGCGACGCCCGAGTCGCTGGTCGGGTCATTGGTACGCACTGCTTTGGTGCTCACGGCTGCCTCCTTCGTTGTGTGGGGATGATCGTTGCGCATCACCATTCCGTCGCGGATCACGCTACGTATGTGGCGGCTCGGGTCGGCCGGGAGATCGACCTTCGAGTCACGCCTTGCCGTAGTTCGGTCGCGCCAGCCAGTGAAGGCCGAAGACGCTAGCACAGTTGTTGGTTCGGTGCATTAATCCTGGTAATCGGGTAACCGGGGATGTTCCCTCAGTTCTCGATTTGATCGCATAACGGTGTCGGCTCCCTCGACCTGAGTAAACTTTGGTTGCTTGACAACGATCATCTCGGGAGGAAGGAATCCGAGCGCCGCGCCTTACTCCATGCTGGAATGGAACCCGCGGCGGAATTGGGGTAGTGTTGGTTGTTGTTGGGGGATTTCTCTCGCCATGAAGCATGCGGTCCGCTTCGCGATGATCCTAGTTACAGGGTTTTGGGCGGTGATGACGCCTGAAGTTTCTGCCGGAACAGGGGGCCATGGCAGCGGGGGAGGTCACGGCTCCGGCCATGGCGGTGGGCATTCGTCCTCAGGACATGCTTCAGGGCACGCCAAGGGTGCTGGCGTGGGCCATTCGATCGCACATTTCTTTGGCTGGCACGGGAAGAGCGCTGATTCGCACCAGCCGGAGACCAGCACGGCGCTTGTGGATCACAGGATGGTCCCACAGTCGGCGTCGAATGTTATTTTCCCTTCGATGTCAGGCTCGCTGCATCGCAGGCAGGGAGGAGCGTTCATTTTCGGCCAGCCCTTCCTGCTTCCGCACAGGAGGAGTTTTGGTTTCGGAGGATGCGCGGCCTACGGTTCACCTGCGAATAGCTTCTTTTTTGGGAATGGCTGGAATTGTTTCAACAGCGGAATCTTTTTCTTCGATCCATTTTTCTTTGGTTTCGCGTCGTCAAGTTGGCACGGCTCTCCCGGTTGGTCCGGATACGGATCGATCGGTCCGACGGAAGCGCCGCTGCCGGTTTCGCCGGGCGAGTCGGACAGTGTTGACATGAACGGCGCTAACGCCGAGGGAAACGAAAGTCAGGAACGCGCAAAGCGCGAATCGCCGGTGACCTTGCTGCAGCTGCGCGACGGCTCCATGTATGGCCTAACTGAATATTGGGTCGAAGGCGAAAATCTGCACTATTTCACTACCTACGGTGGCGAGGATTCAGTGCCGATCCAGCACATCGATTTTGAAATGACGGTCAAACTCAACGCCGATCGCGGCGTGGAGTTTGTGTTAAGGCCGAAGCCTGCCGCGGCGCCTCACTAGTCTGTAGTTTCACTTCTCGAAGAAATTCCGCGATTTGTGCAGCGCTATCGGGAAGGACCTAGATCATTCCTTCCAACCGAACGTAGCTCGCTTCCATCCCGCGTTCCATTCCGGTCGCAAGCATGGCCGCACGCGTCTGAGCGTCGGGCAACGTCATTCGCATGGTCATCAACGTGCCGGCGCCGTCCGCATCAAATCTCGTTTCAACGTGGTTGTCAGGCGTGGGATCTGGTATGTGCATCCGCTCCACATGAACAATCCTTTTATAAGGCTCAAGTTCGAGATATTCACCGGTAAGATGGAATCCCGCGCCTTTGCCATTGGTCCACTCGTAGCGGATCTTGCCGCCTGGCCTGGCCTCATTGATGCAGACGGGCATGGTCCAGCCTTCAGGACCGAGCAACCATTTTTGGATTAAGTTCGGATCCGTGTGCGCACGGTACACGGCCTCGGGAGGCGCGGCGAAGCGCCTCGTTACCACCACGTGTGTATCGCCTTCGGTCTTGAGCGTCATCTTGGTCATCGAGTTTCCCCTTTCTTATGTTTTGCCATCGTGGCCAGAACTTCGTCGAGCCGGTCGTAGTTTTTCTCGAGCGCTTTTCGCAGCATTGCAAGCCACTGGTCCATTGCTTCAATCCCGGCCTTGGCCAGACGACGCGGGCGCTTGGCGCCCTCGACGCGACGGACAATGAGTCCCGCGTCTTCGAGTACCTTGAGGTGCTGCGAGATTGCCGGCTGCGTCACCTCGAAGGGCTCCGCCAGTTCCATGACGGTGGCTTCTCCCTTGGCGAGGCGTGAAAGAATCGCCCGACGGGTGGGATCGGCCAGTGCAGAAAAGGCAGCATCGAGGTTCGTCATAAGTCATACCTTATATAAGTTATAGCTTATTGTCAAGAAGAATTTCACCGCCACTCGGGGAGAACTGTGGAAAGCTGCGCGGACCTCGGTGTCGCAAACGTTCAGATGGTCGACACCCACCTTCCAGCGATTCTGCGTACATCGCCGTTAGAACGAAGCCTCAACGGTTGTGGGCGTCAATATTTGCGGTCTGTGGGGTACACTTTGGTGAGGCCGGCACAGCAGACGGAGGGCTTATGCCGCAAATCCTGGGCACTCTAGTTCTTTTTCTTTGCCCACTGATCGTACGGGATCCCGAACTCTTGCATCATTTCGACTACGACCAGAAGGCTCCCTTAGATGTGCAAGAGCTTGGCGTCGAGCATCGCGGAAGCGTCACAATTCACGATATTTCTTACGCAAGTCCGAAGGGTGGTCGCGTGCCCGCCTTTCTGGTTGTCCCCAGCGGGAGCGGTCCTTTCGCCGGCGTGATTTGGGGGCATTGGTATCAAGAGGGTTCCCCTCTTCTGAATCGAAAGGAATTTCTTGAGGAAGCAGTAGTTCTTGCGTCTTCGGCAGTCGTCTCGCTACTCACCGACGGTCCGATTGCGCGTCCGGGTTACGCGCCAGATCCCGATCCACTCGGAGAAGCTCAAATTCAATATCGAGTTCAGCAGATTGTCGACATGCGACGTGGCGCTGATTTGCTTCTTGCCCGTAAGGACGTCGATCCTCAGCGGTTCGCCTATGTGGGACACAGCTACAATGCGACAACGGGTGCGTTTCTCGCCGGAATCGATCGACGCTTCAAGGTCTTTGTCCTCATGGCTGGCGAATTGTCAGATGAGGTGGATTTGAAATCCAAAGGCGGCCAGGACTTCCGGCAACAGGTCGGCCCCGAGAAATTCGATGCCTTTGCCGCCAAGTACTCTTGGCTCGATCCTGGCAAGTATATTTCCAACGCCGCGCCTGCGAACGTTTTTCTACAATATGCGACGAAAGAAGACTTCCTGACGCCTGAGCTAGCCAAGGAATATTACTCCATCGTCAGCGAGCCAAAATCGCTGAAATTTTACGACGCGCCGCATGCTCTAAACGCGGACGCGCGCCGGGATCGGATCGCATTCTTGGTGAAGGAACTTCATCTGATTTCTCCTAAACCCGCCGCAATTGCTGACATTCCGCAGCTCATACAACCGTCCCCGGCTAAGAATTAACTTTGAGCTTTTCCGACGAGCATGCCACCAACAACTATCGGCCGTGGCGGCTAAGTCGCGGGAGGTCGGACGGTAACTTAGGTACCGAAACCTATGGGGCCGGTAAGCGCTGCCAGCTCAACCGGTCGATTCAATCGATATATCGCAGCAGGGTCATAAAGCCGAAATCCATGTGCAGTTGCTGATGGCAATGAAACAGCGTGAGCCCCGGATTGTTGGCCACGAAATCGACTTCGACCGTCTTGCGGCGCGGAACGACGACTACATCTTTGAAGACCCCTCTCGTGGGGGTACCCGCAAACCGCGTCAACTCAAAGGTGTGGCGATGCAGATGCACGGGGTGATCGTCATCGCTTTGATTGTCAAAGAGAAGGCGATACCTGGTATTCGCTCGCAGCAGAAGGGGATCGGTTTTCAGATATTCTTTGCCATTGATGGTCCAATGGTCCACCCAGTTGTTGCCGGCGAATTTGCGGCGGAACACCAGGGGCAAGGTCTGGGCCGGCTCGGATGCCCCTCCGACAGATCCAAAGAGCATGTAATCCCACGATGTATTCCGCGGCGCGATCCATTGAGGCGCAACTTTCCTGTTTTCGTATTCGACGACGATGCCGAGCCCTTTGCTGCGGATCTGATCGTCCAATTCGCCCATGATCCAAACGCCAGGCGCATTCATGGTCACAATTGCATCCACTCGCTCCGCAGGTCCCAGCGAAAGTACGTCGACGGTTCGGGGTGTGGGCACGGGATTGCCGTCGAGGCTGATCACCGTGAACTGGTGGCCAGCGAGGGCAATCTGGTGCGGCAGGGTGGCGCTGGCGTTCAAGATTCGGAACAGCACTCGCTGTCTTTCGCGCACGCGAATTGGCTCGCCAAGCCCAAGGGCGCGATCGTTGATCGAAAAGCTTTGATACGCCGCTTCGAGGCCTCCCTCGCCGCCAATCGCATCGAGGTAGGGCTGCCAGCCATGAAGGCAAAGAGAATATTCGGCATCGTATTGGCCCGGTTCATTGGCGGGCTCGATATAAACCATTCCGAATTGTCCCGTAAACGTACCGCGTTTCAGGTTACGGCCTGCGTGGACGTGCGTGTGATACCAGCGTGTGCCTGAAGGGCGTGCTACGAAGGAATATCGCTGAGTACTGTTCGGAGGAATGAGGGGAGTTCCTTCTTCCTCCGAGCCATCTACTTCCGGCGGAAGGAACAAACCGTGCCAATGCACGATCTCGGGTTCTTTCGTGTCGTTTACCACGTCGAGCGTCACGTTCTGGCCCTCGCGAAAGCGCAGATAGGGGCCCGGGGCCGAGCCGTTATATCCGGTTGTCCTGATGATTTTCCCCGGAGCAATTTCTATCGCGACCGGCGAGATGCGAAGAGTGGCGTCAGCCTTGGGGGTTTCGCCAGGCTTTTGCGCTATCAAAGCCGGAACAAATGACACGCAGGCGCCGCTTCCGACGAGCTGCAGAAACTTCCTGCGAAGCATACCCTCGGTCAACCGCTACCTCCACGGCATTTCCGTTGCAAGTTGCTACTGGTACTTTACTTGTTCGCTGAGCGCTTTTTGTCAGGACGCAGGCGATCAATTCCGATTGGGCGCCGCGCGATGGCCCAGGCCCCACACATACGCTGCGAGTGCTGATACCTGGTCGGGCGTAAGTTGCGCCCCACCCATCGGCGGCATGGGGCTGCGATATTGTTTTGGTTGCGACACACCGTCCGTTATCGTCTTCGCGATTCCAGCATAGCTGCCATCGCTCCACAGCCATTTCTTGCCGGTTAGAGGGGGCCCTAACGGACTGCCCTCACCGCTCCCACCATGGCAGCCCGTGCACGCCGCTCCACCTACTTGGCCGCGGTAGATGCGCTCACCGAGCGCAACCATTTCTTGTGTCGCGCCTTCAGGAACGGGAAGATTGCTCGCGGCCGCACCGGCGTCCGGATGCGTGCCCTCTGGGGGTTGCGCGGCCACTTCAACGGGATTGCCAGCCGGAGCTGTTAAGCTCGGACATGCCGTGATGTTCGCGGCACCGCCTTCGGAGCCGCCGTGATAGACAATCCGGTAGATCCGTCCGCGTATATCGTCGGACACGTAGAGCGAACCGTCGGGTCCCACCGCCAAGCCAGTGGGACGATGTGCGGCTTTGGCCGGAGACTCGATCGCACCCGCGAAGCCATCGGCAAATATTTCGCACTGGCCGGATGCGCGGTCCCCGGCGAGCGGCTGAAAGACCACGTTGTAGCCACCTTGCAGGTAAGGCGCCCGATCCCACGATCCGTGGAAGGCGATGAAGACACCGTTACGGTAGCGCGCTGGAAATTGCTTCTGGTCGTAGCGCACCATGGCATTCGGCGCCCAATGAGCGGGGAATGCGGCAATCGGCGCAATCTTGTTCGCGCACACGCCGATCGTTTTGCCGCCGTCGCCACCATATTCTGGGGCCAGAACCAGCTTTTGCACGAACGAGTCGTAGTAGCACTCGGGCCAGCCATAGTCTCCCTTTGGCTTCAGAAGCAACAACTCTTCGGCCGGCAGGGTCGCCTCCTGGTCGGGTTTGTAGAGGTCGGGCCAGTTTGCGTGCAGCTGGTCGCGTCCGTGTTGGGTCACAAATATTCGGCCGTTTGCGTCGATTGCAAAACCTTCGGCATTGCGGATTCCCGTAGCGAATCGATCAGCCGGCGAAAAGGTTTGGTTGGTCTTATTCGCGTCACAGCGCCAGACGCCACCACGGGTTTCCAGCTCCGTGCAGGGATCCATGCCGGGCGATTTGAGCGTGCGATTCTTCAACTGACAGGAATTGGTGGCGGTGGCGACGTCGACATACATCGACCCTGCGGCATTGATGATGAACGGGTGCATCGGATGATCGCCGCCCAAAGGCAACGCGGAAACGATGGTGTCGGCGGAGCCACTCGACACGATGGAGCCCGCGGGCAATGAATAGCGCACGATGCGATCATTGATCTCGGCGTAGACCGATCCCTTATAAATACCGATGCCGGTACCGCCTGCTCCGCCACTCTGGACGGTTTCGCCAAAGCGCTCAATCACATCGGCTTTTCCCGCACCGCTCTTGTCTTGCAGGGCTACGAGGAAACCACCCGCATGCGGTGTGTCGTTGCCGTAGTACCTGCCGGACCAGGTGTTCACATAAAGAACTCCGCTTGGCGCAACTACCATGTGGCGGGCGTGACCAATGCCGTCGGCGAAAACCGTTGCGCAAAAACCGGCGGGTAACGTCAATCCGCTGTCATCGTTCGGACATGCTTGGCTCTTGGGTTCGGCGGCCGGATTGGATCGGTTTCCGGCTGGTGCGAACGAACCGCTCACGCATATTGCGGCGAGCGCGACCAATGCGGTCAACAGAGTTTGGAACGGTTTGGATATTTGCATGGGACACTCCTGAAGATCGACGGTGGGGAACAGCGGCCCGAATCACGAAAATACGCCGCAAATATACCATAGCTGTTACGCCGTATAGCATTCGTGCGAGTATGGGCGAGGCAGTGGATTTAACTTGCAGTTAAAAAGTAATGTCGAGCAGACTGGTATTGCCTGGTCCCAGATCGTTATTCATTTGGCGGGAACCTTACAAGGAAGGAGCAAGATCGTGGCGACAGCGAAGAGGGCGATGAACCTCACGGAAGAGCCCAACATTGTGACCTGGCCGGAAACTTACTACGTTTTTATCGAGAAGATTGGACCTTTCCAGGACAATGCACCGCAAGCGTGGCAGAACCTGCATCAAGTAATTCCAGGAATTTTGGAACACAATAAGATTATTGGCTATACGAGCTTGTTCAAGGTCGGCCCAAAGATCTATCGCGCCGGTGTTTCGCTTGCCGCGGAACCTAAAAATCTACCTGCGAACCTGAAATATGAAAAATTCAAGGGCGGTAAGTACAGCCGTTTTATTTTGACTGGACCTTATTCCAACTTGCCGGAAGCGTGTGGCCGCGTTTTTGAGATTGTCGCGGGGAAGAAAATCCCAACACGCGACGACTACTGCGTCGAAAACTACACCAACGATCCGAGAACGACGCCGGAGGAGCAGTTGGTCACCGAAATACTCATTCCGACGGCGTAAGAAATCCGCCCTTATCGTTTTCTGTCGATCGGAGAAAATCCATGCGTGCGTTGCGACCGTTTGCGCTGGAGGTGTTTTTCAGCAAGTGGGAGTTTACTGCGCGGCACCATCTTTGCGCTTCGGACATGCAGTCGATGACACTGTCGGAATTGCTGGCATTGGCGGATGCCGGCGACTGGGCGGCGTGGGATGCCCTTTATCTCGGTTACACGGAAACTTGGGGCTCGCCAGGACTGAGGGACGCGATTGCAGCCACTTACGAGAGCATGGCTGCGTCGGAAATCCTCACTTTCGTTGGTGCGGAGGAGGGGATTTTCGCGGCGATGCATGCCCTTTTGGGCCCGGACGACCACGCCATCACGGTGATTCCCAACTACCAGTCAGTCGAGTCGGTGCCGCTAAGCATTTGCGAGACTACCGGCGTAGCGCTAAATCCGGAGCGCGGCTGGGAATTGGATTTGGCGCAGTTGCAGGATGCGCTTCGGCCGAATACGCGGGTGATCTGTATCAATTTTCCGCACAATCCCACCGGGAAAGTGATCTCTCGGGCGTCGCTGGACGAGATCATTTCACTTTGTCGTGCTCGCGGGATTTATCTGTTCAGCGATGAGGTGTACAGACTGATCGAGCGGCGGCCGGAGATGACATTGCCGCAGGTGGCGGACATTTATGAGCGCGGGATATCGTTGGGCGTGATGTCGAAGGCTTACGGGTTGCCGGGAATACGGGTCGGTTGGGTCGCGTGCAAGGATGCGGAGGTGCTACGGCGGATGGAGCGGATGAAGCATTACACTTCGATCTGCGGTGCGGCACCCAGCGAATTGCTGGCCCAGATTGCGCTGAAGGCGCGTGACTGGATTTTGGCACGGAACCGGAGCTTGATTGTCAGAAACCTAGCGCTGCTGCAGACATTCTTCGTGGAGCATTCGGATTTGTTTGCGTGGTACCTCCCGGACGGTGGGTGTATTGGGTTTCCGCGGTATTTGGGCAGAGAAGGTGTCGAGGCGTTTGCGAGCAAGTTGGTGGAACAGAGCGGGGTGCTGGTGCTCCCGGCAAGCGTATACCAGTCGGACCTGGGCCCGACGCCTACGGATCGGTTTCGTATTGGGTATGGCCGCGACAACATGGACGCGGGACTCGCCGCGATGGGGGCGCATTTACGCAAGCGGGCGGCATGACAATGCTGCATGAAGACTCATAGCCTCGGCGGGGCAATCGGGCCCAACGAACTCTACATGCTTTACAGTACAAAATGTATGCTGCTCTTGCCGGCGTTGCATTCTGAGACTTTTCGGAGTCAGACTCTCCCAAAATCGTGTATCTGATTGGAGACTAATTCCTCGCTACTTACAGCCTGACGGTGGTCCGAAATATGATCGTCCTTTATTTTCATTCGCTTGGCGGGTACCGGCAGTGTCCAGTGTCTGGAATGCAACGTGCTTCTGTCCCGGGTGGCACTTTGCTCCCAGTACGCCCCCTGAAGGGGCAGAGCGCCGGTGGAGGGACCGAAATGGCAACCGCAAGCGAACCACACACTACCGATCGAGCTCTTTCTGACGTCGAATTCGAAGAACTGCTGCAACGAACTTGGGAAATGGTGCAGAACCAGAAGCGTATTCATCCGTTGGATCAAGCCACAGAGTCACCTTCATGGACCTAGACGATACGCAGACCGCTAACAAGGGCTCAAATCCCGGAGTTTTCCCGGCAAAACCAGTAGACGATCAGAAGGAACTCGCTTGGGCCTTCCTTGGGCTGATTCTCTGGTCGGGTGTCGTGCTGATCGGTGTCTTCGGCGCCGGATATGTAGTGGGCCACTCACTGTTCCATCTGTGGTAGTGCTACTGGTCACAGATACTGGAATCGTCCTCGGACGGACCTAGCACCATTCGCTGGAGGGCTGTCTAGGCAAAGGGCATCTCGCTGCCTTACCGGCCGCTATTTCCCCCAGACACTATCCAGAAAAACGTAACGATCGCGGTGAGCGTCCTTCTCGACCTTCAATTCGGCGTTTAGATGCATGACTTGCCACTCGCTCGTGGGGTCGTAGACCGGCCATTTCTCCAAACGCGGCCCGTTCGGGTCGCCGCTACGCGCGAAATTCGACCAATACTGTCGCATTTGTTCGCTTAAGGCTCGATCTTCAGGCCGCCAGCTCACCCAATTCTCGGAATCCAGCGCGCCGAAGACGTACGCGATCTCTGCGGAATGGTAGGCGCCGGCGTTTGGAGGGCGTTTCGGATCGGCGGGGTGCAGGATGTCGAATCGGTAGCGATATACGGCTGACTTGCCGGTGTTTTTCTGCGCTTCCAGCCATTTCCAGGTGGAAAAGGCGATGAAGCGGTCGCCCGCGAAGTCTTTCAGGACGCGTTCCGCCTGCGCAGGGTTATCGGGGGGATAGTGCTTCAGGAATTCTTCAGCCTTGTCGCCGAACTCCTTTTGCGCTGTTTCCTTTAGCTTGGCGGCCGAGTCGTCGTTGGTGTTGGCGGCCGCGGATCCGCCTTCATCCATGTTCCAGCCGGCCAATAGAGGCACGTCGCTTTGCTTTCCGGCGGCGAAGATTGCCTCCACCGTATCGGGGAGGAAGTAGCCGTCGATGTTGGGAGCGAAGCGAATGGTCTTGGTGGCCGTAGCGGTCTCGAGAATCTTTTGCGCCGGCAAGGCGCGTAGTTCGGCCAGGGTCTTCGCACCTAGTGCGTCGCTGGCAAATTGGGAGCCGGCTTCCGAGCTTGCCGCAAGTGTGCGGAAGGTCAGTCCCTGGCTGGCAAACGCACCACCGCTCTCGCCGATCGCTCTTTGGAACAATCCCTTGGCCACGGGCGAGGCCATCAATTCGCTAACGGAAAACGATCCGGCGCTCTCGCCGAAAATCGTAACGTTGCCGGGGTCGCCGCCGAAGGCCGCGATGTTGCGCTTCACCCATTCGAGCGCCGCGACCTGATCAAGTAACCCGTAGTTGCCTGCGGAATTCCTACCAGACTCTTTTGCCAGCTCAGGATATGCGAAGAAGCCAAAAATGCCCAGCCGGTAGTTCATGGAAACAACCACAACGTTTTCCTTGGCGAGGTTGGTTCCGTCTTGTCGGGGCTCGGAGGTGGCGCCCGCGACGAATCCTCCCCCATAAACCCAGACCATCACCGGCAGCTTCCCACCAGTGCGTTTCGCCGGCGTCCACACATTGAGGTACAGGCAGTCCTCGCTGGGTCCGGGATCGCGGAAAATCATGTCCTCATATACACGGCTCTGCATGCAGCGCGCGCCAAAATCCGTCGCCTTGCGCGCGCCTTTCCATTTTGCGAGCCGTGCCGGCGGCCTCCACCGGAGGTCACCCACGGGCGGTGTGGCGTACGGAATGCCCAGGAACGCGTTGATCGTTCCGTCCGATTTGCCTTCGAGCTTGCCGGTATCCACTTTGGCGTGCGACTTGGAGTTCGCTGCTTGCAGAGTTGTGGCCGTCAGAAGCACGGTTCCCATAGTTGCTGCGAACATTCGCCAGGATCCCAACTTGCTCATACGTTTCCTCCAATGCCCGGGGGACAATACCATAGTCGGAAGGCGGCCTGAAATGGAGTAGAGGTCGAATCGCAGCAACCGTCGGAGACGTCGCGCAAGCAGCGGCAGCCGTTGGAATGTTGTCCTTGACGCGATTTGGCACGGGGGACTACGCTTCGAAGAGTTTCTGACAAGCCTATGCGTCCTGCGAACAAACGAACAGCGTTGCGCATTGCGCGATTCGCGCTGTCTTTGTCAGCGTGTGCTTTCTGTGTGTCATCGCCGGCGCGCTGCCAGGACAGCTCGGCGGAAATGAACATGATGCGCGGGGACCGGCCGGAAATTTCGGTCACCGTGCGTGATAGTTCTGGCGCGGAAATCTCCGCGCCCGCGATGGTGAAGATCTACAAGTCTGGAGTTCCCACCGAGCAGGGACCGACACGAAAGGGCAGGGCGTTCTTCATGCTGAACGAGACGGGAGAATATTCCGTCTCGGTGACTGCTACGGGCTACGAAGCGGCGCAAAAAGAGGTGTCGATTCCGGTGGCGTTGAAAACCGAAGTCGAGATTGTTTTGAAGCGTTTGCCGAATTCCAACGAGACCTCGGGAGTTCCCGGGAAGCCCGTGCTCGCGCCGAAAGCTCAGGAGGCGTTCGACAAGGCGTTGCAAGCGTTGAGTGCGGACAAGCTCAAGGACGCAAACAAGTACGCGGCTGAGGCGATGAAGCTCGCGCCCGGGCATCCGGACGTGTTGTATCTGCAGGGAGTGTTGGACCTGAAGCAGCGCAACTACGCCGATGCGCAAAGTGTCCTGGAAAAAGCCACGCAGCTTGATCCGTCCCACGCGCACGCCTTTGCGGCGCTTGGTATGACGCTCTCTGATGAGGGGCAATACGCCGAAGCCATTGCACCACTCGAGCAGTCACTGAAACTAGACGCCAAAAGCGGCTGGGAGACGCATTGGGCACTGGCGAAAGCCTACTATCATCAGCAGCAATTCGACGGTGCGGTGAAGGAGTCGCAGGCGGCAGTGGCGGCGTCGAATGGTAAAGCACCGGAAGTCGAGCTACTGCTCGCCCAGTCGCTCACGGCTACAGGGCGCTACGAAGAGGCCGCACAGGTTTTGCGTAACTTCATCAAGAACCACGGCGACCGGAAGGAAGCGGCAACGGCCCAGCACTGGCTGGATCGACTGACAGCCGACGGGAAAATCTCCAAGTAACAATGTAGGGCGCGCTCTAGCACGTCACTCGGTCTTTATTCTTCCATTTCCGCCGAGCAACGAAACCGCCCTCACCGACGGGGCAGAATACAGGACTCCCGGGCCGACCACGAACCCCCAAAGCCACTAGGCCGTCCGCACGGCCGTTTTTCGTCGAGAGCCAACGAACGCATAGTACGCGATATAGAAGTAACAAAGGATCGGCAGGAAGAAAGCGTGATGGATGCCGATGCGGTCGGCGATGAACGCTTGCAGTTCGGGGATGATCGCACCGCCGATAATTGCCGCCACCAGCAAGCCGGAACCGTCGCCGGTCAGTGGCCCCAGCCCTTCGATTGCCAACGTGAAGATGGTCGGAAACATCACGGAATTGAACAGGCCGACGGCGATGATGGTCCACATAGCGACGTGACCGAACGTAAGCATCGAAGCAGCAACAAGTACAGAGGCAACGAGCGCCGCCACTCCCAAAATTTTGTTGGGCGAGATTTTCTGCTGCAAGGCCGATCCGATAAATCGGCCGACCATCGCGCCTCCCCAGTAGAAGGAAACGAGTCCCGAAGCGACTTTTTCCGAAATATTGCCGATCTGCGGGTCAGCGAAGTAATTCACCAGGAAGCTGCCAATGGAAACTTCAGCGCCTACATAAACGAAGATGCCGACCGCTCCCAGGATCAGGTGTGTGTGCCGCCAGATGGAATCGTGCGCGGCATCGCGTTGCTCAACCGAGGTGATGCGCGGCAATTTCACCGATGCGATGGCGATGCCAAGCGCCACCAGTGCCAGCCCGAACACCAGATAAGGTAATTTCACCGACGAGGCTTGCTGTACACGGTATGCGTGCAGATCCGGCGCCGACATCTGATGCATGACTTCGATGGCCAGTGGAGCACTGCTCAGAATCAACAGGCCGCCGAGCTTCGGACCAATGGTTGTCCCGAGGGAATTGAAGGCTTGTGCAAGATTGAGCCTGCTGGCCGCAGTTTTTTCAGGACCAAGTATGGCGACGTAAGGATTCGCGGAAACCTGCAAGATGGTCATGCCCGCGGCCAGTACGATTAGAGCGCCCAGAAACAGAGGATAGGATGGCGCGCTGGCTGCCGGGATAAACAGGAACGCACCCAGTCCCATGGTGAACAATCCCGCAACCATGGCTTTCTTGTAGCCGACCGCGTCAATCAATTTTCCGGACGGGAGAGAAAAGACAAAATAGGAAGTGAAAAAGGCGAACTGGATCAGAAACGCCTTCGTATAGTTGAGATCGAAGACCGACTTGAGATGGGGAATAAGAATGTCATTAAGGCTGGTGAGAAATCCCCACATGAAAAAAAGTGTGGTCACCATCGCCAAGGGGCGCCGGTAGTCCTGGCCAGTGTCGACGCCCGCAGTCACAGACGTGGTGCTTACGGTAGTTTGGGCCATAGGTTCACCCACCCCCCTGTTGTATTGCTTTTAATTAGTATCACAGAGAGCTGCAGCGCCAGCTATCCCAGCATCTTCCTTGTAGTGCGCAAGTACCAACGGGATGTCCTGCGGATAGGGGTTCAGGCATGCACCTGTCCAACGCGCGCGGATTTCGTCCAGAAACGGCGCGAGCATGGAGGATACTCCTCCGCCGATCACAATCACATCGGGCTCCACCAAGTCGACGACGTTGCCAAGCCAGTAACCGAGGAGGTCCAGCGTTTCCTTCATGACCTCTTTCGCAACGGCATCCTGCGCCCAATATGCTTTGGCCACCATCTCGCTGGTGATCGCTTGCGGATTGCCTCCGGCCATCTCGAGTAATACCGACTTCGCCGAGTGCGAAATTTTTTCGCGGGCGCGCCGCGCAATCGCCGGCCCGGACGCCAAGACTTCAATACACCCGCGCTTGCCGCAGGGACAGAGAGGACCGCGCGGGTCGATGCCCTGGTGGCCGCCTTCGGTCGCGGAGCCCGTCCTCCCGTGGTAAACCTGACCATCAAAGACCACGCCCGTCCCGATGCCTGTTCCGATCGTCGCGTAAAACATAATGCGATAGCCGTGCCCTGCGCCCCACTTGCTTTCCGCCAGCGCCGCGGCGTTCGCATCATTGTCGATTTTTACGGCGGTGTCGGGATAAAGGCGGCGAACTTCATCCGCCAGCGGGTAGTTGTGCCATGCCGGCAGATTTGGGGGGTTAATAACGATTCCCGTGGTGGGATTCAGCGGACCGGGTGCGCAGATGCCAATGGGTGGGGTATGTCGCATGCCCGAAGATTTAAGGAGTTCGTTGATGGCGGTGCACACCGCCGCCAAGCCGCGGGCGGCGTCATTGGCGACCATAGGGGTGCGGCTTTGCGCGTGAATCTTCCCGGAGCAATCGACCAGGCCTGCTGCTACTTTCGTTCCACCAACATCGACTCCCACGACAAGGTTATCTTGCATCTACGGCGATGCCCTCCGCCCTCGAATGGGCACTACTACCGAGCCTTGTGAAAGATCAAAACCCTTGAATACTACACTACAATATCGATTTTGGGTGACAACGTGACCTTGTAGGGGCGTAGCGCGGCTGTGCTGAGCCCTAACTTGCGCGGGCGTCGCCGTCTGTCGGGCTTCCTTAGGCAGCGTGGTAATGTGCCCCAGCCCGCCGCACACCTGCTCGTCGTTCCAGATCAGTCGCGGCCGACTCCCAGCGCATCCGCCACGCGGTTAATGTAATTAAACCAAGCGGTGATCAACGTAATTTGCACAATCCCGCGATCGTCGAATCCCACGGCTCGCAGAGCCTCGTGATCCGCGGGAAAACATCGTGTTGCATCCTTCGTAATTTTAACCACGTAGTCGAGCATGACGCGGTCCTGCTCGTTGATCGGCGCGGTCCGGTAATCCTGCCTCAGTGCTTCGACGAGTGCATCATCCAGCGAGGCTCGACGCAGAAACTCTGCGTGAGATTCGATTCAATAATGGCATCGGTTTGTGACCGACACCAATGTGGTGATCATCTCGTGCTGCCGCCGCGTTAGCGGCAATTCCGGCGACATCATCGCTCCAAACGCGCTGAAGGAGTGGAACAATGCGTCCGGAATCAACGAGTGCGACGCAACTATTCCCGCTTCCATACCGTGATCGACGGCTGGCACGGGTGTGGCATATTCCACGGGATACAGCTTGCGCTGGTCGAGTATGGCCTTCTTTACGCGCTCGTCTTCTTCCATGCTTACGGTTTTGATCCACGTCATCTGCACCCCTCCTCATTCGAACCTGACTCTCGCTCGCGGTCGGACACTCGCGACCCAGACTCACGCCGTTGCAAAATTATGTCAACCTGAGCGAAGCGAAGACCTCAACCTACGCCGTACCCGGGTCGAAGTACGACCCGGGCCATTCATCGTTCTGCTCTGACTCAAAAATATCTCGCCACAAAAAATCAGCGGCCGGATGGGTGTGCATCCGGCCGCAAGTGTTTGGGGTGCCTCCGGGGGGCAAACTCTTTGGCCTCGCTGGAAGCGATGTAGTGAAACCTTTATAAGCGCACCCCGAAATCATGACAATACTGTAAAAGAACTAGGCTTTCGTTTCTTCTGTAAGTCCTTTACCTTCAATGCATTGGTACGCTTTTCCAGTCTGTAGACTCTTGAACTCCTCGCTGCGCCCACTAGGCCAGTCAATCGTCGCCCGCTCTAGTTTGTCCCGCTTGCCCGTCCCGAAAGTCACTGGCAGCTCCGACTGCGAAAGATAGCTCGACCCTCCGCGCACCGTCCGGCTCTGCATCTGCCCATTGTAGAAAACCCGCACCACCGCTCCGACACCGTCGCGATTCGATTTCGTTCCCACCAGTCGAAAGCGCACGCTGCGGTTTCCCGCAGTCTGATCGTTGCGATACAAAAACGCCGGACCGTTATTTGTCGTCAGCAAGATATCCAGATCGCCATCGCGATCGAAATCGCCGTAAGCCAACCCGCGCCCCACCTTCGGCTGATCGAATCCGCCTCCAACTTCGCTGGCCACGTCGAGGAATCGCGCGCTACCCTGATTCAAAACTCCCTGATTCAAAAAAAGCTGCGGCGGCTGCGCGTAGCCGGTGTTGCCGCGAATGTTGCGAACCGTTTCGTCGATGTGTCCATTCGCCACCGCCAAGTCCAACATTCCATCGAGGTCGGCATCCAGGAGAGCGCAGCCAAATCCCAACGTGTTGCGCGAAGCGAGCCCAACTCCTGACGCGGTCGCAATGTCGTCGTAAACTCCGGGCCGCGTCGCCCGGTACAAACCGATCATCTCATTGTCAAAATTTGTGATGGCAATGCCGGGCTTGCCGGAATTCTCGAAGTCGCCGACGTCCACTCCCATTCCGGCTCGTGCCTTGCCGTCCGCGCTGAAGGCCAGTCCCGCCTCCACCGCTACATCCTTGAATTTTCCATTCCCCAGATTTCGATAGAGCTTGTTCGGCTGCGTGTCGTTCGCCACCAGCAAATCCGGCCAGCCGTCTTGGTCAAAATCGATCATCGCCACGCCTAGCGATTTCGAGCTGCTGTCGAAGATTCCGCTCGTCGCGGTTACATCCTCAAAACTTCCGTCACCGCGATTGTGAAACAGCCAGCTGGTGTCGCCGCGATAGGCTTCCGGCGTGCAATACGACTTATGCGTCCCATCCAGGCTGCAGAAGACATCGTGATCCGGCGACCAGCGCACGTAGTTGCACACGAACAGGTCCAGCAATCCGTCCCGATCGTAGTCGAACCAGATCGCGGACGTGCTGAAAGCCTGTCGCCCCTGAAGCCCGCTTTTCTGTGTCGCATCCACGAACGTCCCTTTGCCGGTGTTCCGGAACAACCGGTTTTGCCCCACGCAGGTAATCAGAATGTCCGGGAAGCCGTCGTTGTTGTAATCGCCGACCGCGACACCCATTCCATACAGCTCGATATCGAGCCCCGCGCTCTTCGTCACATCAGCAAACGTGCCATTGCGATTGTTGTGGTAGAGGCGCAACGTGGACCGCTGCCGCTTGTGTCCCGGCCAGTCCATCGCATTCACCAAAAGAATGTCCTGCCAGCCGTCCGCGTCGTAGTCCAGAAACGCGCAACCCGAACCCAGCGTCTCCGGGAGCAATTTCCCCCCATACGCCCCACTGTTATGTTGAAAGTGAATTCCCGCCTGCGAGGTGACATCAACAAGCCGGAATCCAGGCCCGCCACCAGGCGCAGGACCCAGGCCATGTGGTACAAGCTTCAGCTTGTAAGCTTCAGCTCCGCTTCCCCAAGCCAGCAACTCTCGCGCACCAACCTCAAACGGCGCCGCACACCCGAATCCCGCTCCGCAAAAACTCGCCAGAAAATCCCGCCGCCTCACGGCAAAGTGACCAGGCCGTTGCGGATCGCGTACACCACCAGTTCCGCCGTCTTGTGAATCCCCAGTGCATCCATAATATTGGCCCGGTGTACCGCAACCGTATTCGCGCTGAGTTTCAATTCCGTTGCAATCTCTTTATTCGATTGTCCGGCCACAATGTGCTGCAGGATTTCCAGTTCTCGCACCGTCAACCCGGAGTCGCGTTCGCCCTTTAGAGCATCGGGCTTCACGAGTTGCGGATCCAGAACCGTTTTCCCCGCGGCCACTCCTTTCACCGCGCTGATCAAGTCCAAATCCATCGCATTCTTCAAAATGTATCCGCGAGCTCCTGCTTCCAGAGCCTGGCGAATCAGCGTGTCTTCGGAGTGCATGCTCAACATCAAAATCGCTGCGTCCGGAAGTTTCGCGCGGATCTGCCGCGTCGCTTCGATGCCGCTGATTCCCGGCAGCGCGCAGTCCATCACCGTAACCTTCGGCTTCAGCTCAATCGCCAGCTTCACCGCGTCGTTTCCGTCGCTGGCCTCTCCCACGACGGCAATGCTCGCGTCGTCTTCCAGCATTCGCCGGAAGCCCTTGCGTACCAGCGCGTGGTCGTCCACCAGCAAGACCGTGATCTTATCCGGCATGAGCCTCAGCCCTTTCGCGCGGAACCAGCAAGCGTACCAATGTCCCTCCACTCTCGAGGTGCAATAGTTCCAACATTCCTCCGATCAATCCTGCGCGTTCCCGCATACCCACCAGCCCGATTCCCTGATGTGCGCCCTGCGTGGCAAACCCCTTGCCATGATCTTCCACGTCCAACTGCAGCGCGCTGCGCAAAAATTTCAGCCGCACCCACGCCTCCCGCTCTCCCGAATGGCGGCTCACATTATTTAAGGCTTCCTGCAAGACGCGATAAATGTGTACGCCCGCCGCCGTATCCACGGAAAATGCTTCACCCGATTTTTCATAGTGCAACAAGAGGCCCATCTGGTGTGATGTCGTTGGAATATACCAATCAAGTGTACTCTCCAATCCTTGCTCTTCCAGCAGCACCGGATGCAGCGCTTGCGATAGGCCGCGAATATTGCTCAGCGTCGATTGCGCGATTTCCCGCACTTCCTGCAAGTCCCGCCGCAGGGGCGATCCCTCCGGCGCTTGATTTCCCAATCGCCCCAGCAGCGACCCGATCGCCGTCAGCACCTGTCCGAACTCGTCGTGTAACTCGCGGGAAATGTGCCGCAGCGTGGACTCTTGCGTGGAGATCAATTTCTGCGCCAGTTCGCTGCGCTGCTCGGAAAGCGCCGCCAACTTCGCGAAGATCTCTTTGTTCGTGCGGATCAAATACAAGCTGATGAAAACGATGGCCACCAGCGTTGCCGCCAGAAACAAGTACACCTGCCGCTGTACCCGGTTGTAAATTCCTTCGATCTGCGCCGCAGCCTGCTGTTCGCCCTCGTTATTTTCCACCAGCAAGCGCGACACCGCCGTGCTCAGCGCCGCTTCTCGCGCCTGTAGCGAGAGTCGGATTTGCGCGCGCGCTTCGTCTTCTTTGCCGCTCCCTGCCAGCGTAAACATGCGGTCCATCGCGTCCCAGAATTGCGTCAACTGCTGCCGCAGATAATTCCGCTGCTCCGGCGTGCGCTGTGCCGCCGCATTGTCCTCTTCGATGTGCAGCGCCGCATCCAAATCTCCTCGCAGCCGATCGAACTGCGCCGACCACGCGCTCAAGGGATATGGTTCCCCCGCATCGAGCATGTCCCGCATCGCCAAGGCCACCGAGTTCAGATCGTTCTGCAACCGCAGAAGCTGCAGCGAATCCTTCCGATTGCGGTCCACCATGTCGCTCTGCAATTGCCGCAATCCAGCGATTTGCACGGTAATGTAAGCCGAATAGGCAACGATCACCGCCAAAGTAATGATCAAACCAAACAGCAGCGCCTTCGTCGGTGATCGTTGCCACGAAGAAGTCCTTTGCACGCGCCAAGAATACCTCACACCCACTCATCACATAAACGGATTGCCTTAGGTAGCACAGGCACTTTTGTTGTGTCCTCGTGAGCCGCTCCGCGGTGTCACCAAGAACGCCCACGTTCCCCGAAATACCCCAGTGGACAGTTTTCAGCCCAAGCAGGCCGAACTCCTTCCTTCTGCAGCCTAGCCGCTGAATTTCAATCGCTTCCGCCGCAGCATCGCCAACAATCCCAACATCACAATGCACTCCACAAGCGGCACCAGCAACCCTACCCGCAAACTCCTCGTCTGCGTCGAAACGAATCCCACCAGCCAGGGCATAGCCGCGGCCCCAAGCGACGCCATCGAGAAAACCACACCGCCCAGCCGACGCGCCGCGGCCCCATACCATTTCGAGAACCACGCGATATAAATCGGATAAATGCTGGAGCACCCCAAACCCGAGATTGCGAAACCTTCAATAGCAGTACGCGGTGAATGCGCCGCAAGAATCAAACCGACACCCAGCATCACGACGCCTATAGCCATCAAGACGACACGAAGTTCGCCGATCCGCTTCAGGATCAACGGAACAACACCGCGACCCAACATCAGTCCCGCATAAAAAAACAACGGCGCTGTGGTGGTCAGGCTGGTCGCATGCCCCGCGAGCCGCTTGGTATCCTCCGCGGCCCAACCTCCAATGCTCGTTTCGGTACCCACGTAAAAGAAAAATAACGCGGATATCGCAATGGTGATCGCCAGCGCGGGCTCCCGGGCAAGGCCTGACGTTGATTCGGCAGCCGGCGTCGCGGGACCGTCATGCGGAAACGAAACGAAAAAGAAGCAAACCGCCAGAACAAACGCGCAGAACGCCACGGTCCAAAGAAAAGCCGACAAGGCGTGATGCCTCAATGCCAGCAAGATAAGCGGCGAACAACCGACCGCCCCGATGCCCCAGGCGAAGTTAAGCAGGCTCACCATGCCCGCGCCGCCCGCTTCCGCAGCCGAAAGATTCGTCGGCGGCACAACCATGCCGTATCCCACTCCGAACGCGGCGGTCGCCACCAGCGCCAACACGTGCGTCGGCGCATTCAGCATCGCCAAACCCGCGCCCGTAATCATGTATCCGATGAATAGACTCGTCCGGTATCCGCGCCACGACGTCAGTCCTGTGGAGATCCACACGCCGCAGAGAGCTGCCGTGAATTGCACGGTAAAAAACAGCCCCGCTTGCGTATCACTCAACGACCATCGCGAGATAAAGAATGGCAAAATCGGCCCAACAATCACGGTTGGAATGCCGGTCAGCGCAAACCCCGCGGCCAGTAGGGCCAGCAAGCTCGTGCCTTTGGTGGTACGGCTTGCAACTGAAGTTGTGGCGGCCATGGGCACAGTCATTTTGAAGGAGCACGGAGTCGGCGGCAACGTCCAATCATGAAAAGTTAATGAACAGGGTTACGTTCGATGGCGAATTCGGATACGCTTTTTGAGCTAGGACACAGAAATGAAGACCGCTCCCCATTACGGGGCCTCTCAGATGCTTGCGATATGATTTTTGATTTTTTCATGATTCTCGACACTCATGATTAATGTCGGACTCATCGGCTTCGGCCTCGCCGGGCGGTCGTTTCACGCTCCGGTCATCAGTGCAGTCCCCGGTCTGCGCCTTGCTGCGATTTTGCAGCGCACCGGTTCGGAAGCCGCGGTTGCCTACCCCGACGCGCGAATCGTACGCAGCCTCGACGAACTCTTGGCGATCCCCGACATTCGGTTGATCGTGATCGCCACGCCGAACGAAACGCACGCTCCGTTCGCGCGCCAATGTCTCGCCGCGGGGCGCGATGTCGTCGTGGATAAACCCTTCGCCACAAGTTACGAAGAAGCTGCGGACCTCGTCCAATTCGCTCAAAAATCGGGTCGCTTCCTCACGGTCTATCAGAATCGCCGCTACGATGGCGATTTCCAGGCAATCCGTAAGCTGGTTGCTGACGGCACGCTCGGCCGCATTGTGCGCTTTGAAACCAATTACGATCGTTTCCGCCCGAACCTAAAGCCCAATGTCTGGCGCGAGCAGCAAGTTCCCGGCGCGGGCATCCTGTTCGACATCGGTCCGCACTTGATCGACCACGCGATGGTGCTCTTCGGTCTCCCCGAAGCGGTCACCGCGGACATCCGCATTGAGCGCGAAGGCGGACTGGCCGACGACGCATTCGACATCATGTTTTACTATCCAAACAGCATGCGCGCCGTTCTCAGCTCCAACATTCTAGCCGCGACGCAGCGTCCTCGTTTCCTGCTCTTCGGCACAAAAGGTGCCTTTCTCAAGCAAACGTTTGATCCCCAGGAAATGAATCTGCGTCGCGGCCAAATTCCCAAAGATGCGCCGTGGGGCGCCGAACCCGAAGAAAACTGGGGCCTGCTCACGCTTTCGGACGGCACAAACACAACGCAGCGCCGCGTCCCTTCGGCCACCGGCGATTACCGCGACTACTACGCGAATGTCCGAGATGTACTGCTCGGTGAAGCGGAGCTGGCAGTCACGCTGCCGCACGCCCTCAATGTAATGCGCGCGCTGGAACTATCGCGCGAAAGCAACGCTCGTCATTGCACGATCCCCTGGCCGAAATAGACGGCTGAACATTTGAAGCAGCGTGGTTTAAAGTGCGCGTATAATTGAATCGTCGACCATGAATGTTGCACTCGCTTTCGCTGTTCGGCCATGCTTCGCTTTCGACAGCAAGGAGCACCGCGTTGATTGAACTGGCACCATCGATCTTATCGGCCGATTTCGCGCGGCTTGGCGCTCAAGCGCAATCCGCAATCGATGGCGGCGGCACCGTTTTGCACGTCGACATCATGGACGGACACTTTGTTCCAAACATCACGATCGGACCGCCGGTGGTGGCTTCGCTGCGTAAGGCCATTCCCGATGTCCCATTCGACTGCCACTTGATGATCGAAAATGCCGACGAGTTCATTCCCGCATTCGCCGAAGCGGGTGCCAGCTGGATGTCCGTGCACCAGGAAACGTGCGCGCACCTCGATCGCGCTCTTCATCTAATTGCGTCGCACGGGTGCAAACCCGGGGTGGTCATCAATCCCGCGACGCCGGTGCATACGCTCGACGAAGTGCTGGACATCGTGCATCACGTGCTGGTGATGTCGGTGAACCCGGGATTCGGCGGGCAACACTTCATCGAAAACTCGCTGCGAAAAATTGAGACGCTCGCGCGATTACGCGAATCACGCGGCTTGGCTTTCCGGATTGAAGTGGATGGTGGAGTTGATCTCAACACCGTTGGCGACGTGGTGCGCGCGGGGGCTGACTTGCTCGTCGCGGGCAGTGCCGTGTTCGGCCACGGTGATCCGCGAGAAAACGCCGCTAAACTTTTGCAGGCCGCCCGCTCGGCCACAATGGCTCGTGCCTGACCGCGCGGTTATACGAACCGGTCTAAAGACCCGTCACTACATGAGTTTCCAATATCCTCAAGGGGTTGCGGTGTGGCGCTGGAGAATGAATTTTTCCATCGCGTTGGCGAAGCCTTCGTCTTCGCTCGAGGTGGTCACGTAAGTTGCGGATTTTTGCACTTCGGGGCTGGCGTTGCCCATGGCGATGCTTACGCCGCTCTTGACGAACATCAGGACGTCGTTGGGCATGTCGCCGATGGTGGCGATTTCCTCCGCTGGAATCTTTAGCAGGTCTGACATGATGCGTACGACCTCGCCTTTGTTGGCTTTTGGATGCGTCACGTCGAGATAGTAGGGCTGCGAGCGGGCCGCTGAAACGCTAGCTCCGCAGGCTTGCTGGACTTCTTTTTCACAGCGCGCAACACCTTCGAGGTCGTCGCTGACCCCGACTACCTTTGCGACTTTGTCCACCAGAGTTTCGAGCTTGTCGGTGACGACAGGCTCAAACTTCACGGTCCACTGTTCGCGCGCGACGTGCGCGGCGTTGATGTCGCGCACGAACCACGTCGTGTCCGTGTAGATCCAGACATCGAGCTTGTGATCGAGAATCTGCCGAACGACCTTCTTTACAACGTCGGGCGTCAAAACGTTTTGTGCCAGGACGGTTTTGAGATCTGGTTGAATGACCACGCCGCCGTTGAACGCCGCGATCGGCTCGTTGAGCTTCAGCGGTTCGATCAACATGGCCATCCCCTTCGGCGGGCGCCCGCTGGTGATGGCGAACTGGATTCCGGCTTCGCGCAGTTTGAAAACAGACTGAATCGCGCGCTGGGTGAGGATTTTGTCGTGGGTCACCAGTGTCCCATCCACGTCGGCGATCACGAGTCGTACCTGCTTGCGGTCAATTCCAGAAGTTTGCGGCATCGTTTTCCTTTCGATCGCGGGATCTCTTCTGTTTACTGTTCCTCGTAGTTCCAGGTCAAACCACCATCGATGAATGTGGTTGTGCCGGTCATATAGTCCGAGTCCGAAGAAGCCAGAAATGCGGCCACTCCCGCGACATCTTCCGGCTTCCCCAGCCGGTTGAGTGGAATGTTTTCCAAAAGCGGTTTCAGCTTCGCGGGGTCATTCAAGAGATTTTTGTTGATAGGAGTCTCGATCGCGCCGGGGGCGATGGAGTTAATGGTGATACCCAGCGGGGCGAGTTCGATCGAGAGGTTGCGGGTCATCATTTTGACGCCGCCCTTGCTGGCGCAGTAAGAGGTGAAGTGCGGGAAGGGAAGTTCCTCGTGCACCGAGCTGATGTTGATGATCTTCCCGCCCGCTTTGACCTGCATGCGATGTTTGACGAACGCCTGGCTGACGAAGAATGGCCCCTTCAGATTTACGTCGAGGACCAGGTCGTAGTCCTGCTCGGTAATATCCCAGAAATCCGCGCGGCGCTCGAGCCCGGCATTGTTGACGAGAATATCGATGCGACCGAGTTGCGCCACCGCTTCGCTGATGAATCGCTGGCATTCGGCCACTTTGCCGACATCGGCCTGGATCGCGGCCGCCTTTCGCCCCATTTTCTGCAGCTCGGCGACGACTTCATCAGCGCCGGTTTTGTTTGAGCGGTAGCACAACGCGACGTCCGCGCCCTCCGCGGCGAACCGTTCGACGATGGCTCGCCCGATACCCTGGTTGCCGCCCGTGACCGCTGCTACTTTACCTTCCAGCCGATTCCCCACAGTGGACTCCTTTGCCTCGCGTCAGGGATGAGATGCCGGCTGGAGAAATTTGTTTCATGGCTTTTTCGGCCTTGTTCGATTGCGCCGGCGAATGCCGCGCAGGGTTTTGGTTCCGGTCGGAAAGACTTCGCCGGGCTTCGTTGGAAAGCACTTTCCGTTGAGAGTGCGTTAGGCTAAGGCCCGGCGCCTTCAACGCGCGAATCGGACGACAGTGGCAGGATAAACCGGCGCTACGACGGCACGCGTCAGGCGTTTGAGGATTTGGCGTGAGCCTTTACGGCGCGCTCGATTCCGGGAGCAGCGTTGGCCAGATCTTGGGCGTTCATGGCTGGGCGGACTGTGACTTTCGCGTTGAAGGCCAGGAACCATGGTTCTGCGATGGCTGGGAGTTGGGAGGCATCCTTCATGTCGAAGAACACGTATCCGGTCCGTTCACCGTTTTCCTCGCAGAAATAGGCGGCTTCCGGTTTGAGGTCATCGAGGATGGCTTTGATTGTGGAACCCAGACTTGCGTTGCGAGCTGCCGCGTTGCCAGCTTCGACGGGGATGGAGGCTCTGAGCATCATACGCATATAGCTGCCCTCCTTGGGCGTGGCGGAGTATACACCCCGGTTGGGTAGTGGCGCACAAGCTGGAGACGTCGGTGAGATTTCAGGTTTGGGCGTTATGGGCACAGCAGCGGTGCTGTGCCCCACAACGGATTGATCTGAGAAGCGCTACGCTACCGTTACGTCGGGGCTTAGGTAGACGTCCTGGATGGCGTTCAGGAGTTGCACGCCTTCGGCCATGGGGCGTTGAAAGGCTTTGCGCCCGGAGATCAGGCCGGTGCCGCCGGCCCGCTTGTTGATTACCGCGGTGGTTACGGCTTCCTCGAAGTCGTTGGCTCCGGAGGCGCCGCCGCTGTTGATCATGCCGGAGCGGCCTGCGAAGCAGTTGATGACCTGGTAGCGGCAAAGGTCGATGGGGTGATCGCTGTTGAGCTCGGTGTAGATGCGTTTGTCGAATTTGCCGTAACTGGAATTGCCCATGTTCAGCGCTTCGTAGCCGCCGTTATTTTCCGCGAGCTTTTGCTTGATGATGTCGGCTTTGATGGTGACGCCGAGATGGTTGGCCTGGCCGGTCAGGTCCGACGAGACGTGGTAGTCCTTGTCCTTCTTGAACGCATTGTTGCGGAGATAGCACCACAACACGGTGGCCATCCCGAGATCGTGAGCTAGCGCAAAGGCCTGGCTGACTTCGATGATCTGGCGGTCGCTTTGCTCTGAGCCGAAGTAGATCGTGGCGCCTAGAGCGGCGGCACCCATGTCATAGGCTTCCTTCACGGTTCCGAAGAAGACTTGGTTGAATTGGTTGGGATACGTGAGCAATTCGTTGTGATTGATTTTGACGATGAACGGAATTTTGTGCGCGTACTTGCGGGCTATGGAGCCGAGCACGCCGAACGTGGAGGCTACCGCGTTGCATTGGCCTTCGATGGCCAGCTTGACGATATTTTCACCGTCGAAATATTCGGGATTCTTCGCGAAACTGGCGCCCGCGGAGTGCTCGATGCCTTGATCGACGGGCAGGATCGACATATAGCCAGTTCCCGCGAGGCGGCCGTGATTGAACAAACGTTGAAGATTGGTGAGCACGCGAATGTTGCGGTCAGAGACAGCGTAGATTTCGTCGATAAAGTTAGGGCCGGGGAGATGCAGGCGTTCCTTGGGAATTTTCGGCGACTTGAAGCCGAGCAGGTATTCGGCTTTGGCGCCGAGGTAAGTTTCGACTTTGCTTCCGCTAGCGATGGTTGCCATTTGAAATCTCCTCTTTGACTTGTAATCTCGGGGCGGTCAATTTGTTACGCGGCCGCGAAGTGGCCCACGTATTCCTTATTGCCGAACTCCAGTTCCGGCTGCGAGCTTGCTTGCGGCGGTCGTGTCCACCAGCCACAAAAGCCTTCCGTTCTTTGGCTGGATCAACTGCGAAGGCAATTGTTCCGGCTCGTACGGTCCTTCCAGCACCGCTTTCAAGGCCAGAGCCTTGTCGGCCTTGGTGATCATAAAAATGACCAGCGCCGAATGGCTGGCGACCGGCGCGGTCGTGGTGATGCGCGTGGTAAAGAACTTGCCAACCCAGTTGGACATCACCAGGCGTCCATTATCGTGCAGAGCCTTGGTTCCGGGAAAGAGGGAAAGCGTGTGGCCCTCCTCGCCCATGCCCAGAAGCAAAACGTCGAAGCGCGGGAGTTGCCCATCGGAGAGTTTGAACCGCGAGCGCAAAGTCTGCTCGTATTCCTTCGCGGCCTTTTCCGCATCCTCGTATTCCCCTTTGATCCGGAGGACCTGTTCGGGCTTCAAGGAGAGTTTCGAGAGCATGGATTCGTTGGCCATCCGGAAATTGCTTTCAGGATCGTCGGGTGGGACGTGCCGTTCGTCGCCGAAGAAAAATTGGGTTTTGTCCCAGGGCATTTTGGACTTGAACGCGGCGTCGGTGGCGAGCAGGGTATAAAGCGCTTTCGGTGTGGAACCGCCGGCGAGCGAGATAGTGAAGACGCCTCGTTCTTTTACGGCGGCCGCGGCGGACTCGACGATCTGTTCGGCCGCCCGACGCGCGATGGCGGCGGCATCTGGCAGGATTTGGACTTCGCGGTTCACGTTGGCTCCAGAGATGGCGAAGTCGTGCTCGCCGGTTTCGATCGCGGTACGCTCTTCATCCCGGGCGGGCCGAACCCGCCCTGTAAGCTGCAAGTTATGCGGTCACGGCCTTCGCTGGTGCGGTGACGTGGCTGAAGTGACGGTCCAGATCTTCTTCGCCGATACGCCGCCAGGCGCGGCCGTCGCGTTCGAGCAATTCGTCGGCTTCCGCTGGGCCCCAGGAACCGGCGGCATAATTCGGGAATCCGCGGGCAGGCAGCGCGTGCCACACGTCGATGATGGGCTGGATCACGTTCCAGCCAGCTTCGACCATGTCGGCGCGCTGAAATAACGTGGGGTCGCCGACCATGCAATCGCGAAGAAGACGCTCGTAGCCGGTACTGTGCTCGACGCCGAAATAGTTGCAGTAGTCGAAGTCCATGTTTACCAGGCCCAGCTTCATCACCGAGCCGGGAACTTTTGCACCAAAACTCAGCGAGATGCCTTCCTCCGGTTGGATGTGAATGACCAGGCGATTCGTTTCAAGGTTCTTCACGGTGGTGTTTCGGAAAAGAACGAATGGGGTGCGGCGAAACTGGATGACGATTTCGGTGGCGCGGGTGGCAAGGCGTTTGCCCGTACGGAGGTAGAAGGGAACGCCGGCCCAGCGCCAGTTGTCGATCTGGAGTTTGAGGGCGACAAAAGTCTCGGTATTGGAGTCGGGGGCAACGTCGGGTTCGTTGCGGTAGCCGGGAACGCGCTCGCCCTCGATAGCGCCTTCGTCATACTGGCCGCGAACGGTGTTGGTGAGGACATCTTCGGGCATGAGCGGCTGGATGGCGTGCAAGACTTCGGCTTGCTTATTGCGGACTTCGTCGGCGTCGAAAGAGATCGGCGGCTCCATCGCGGTCATGGTGAGGAGCTGGAACAAATGGTTGGGAACCATGTCGCGGAGGGCGCCGGCCGTTTCATAGAAGCCGCCGCGATGTTCCACCCCAACGACTTCGCCGGCCGTGATTTGCACATGGTCGACGTAATTGCGATTCCAGAGTGGCTCGATGATGTTGTTCGAAAAGCGGAAGACCATCAG
Source organism: uncultured Acidobacteriota bacterium (assembly GCA_963834025.1). GTDB lineage: Bacteria > Acidobacteriota > Terriglobia > Acidiferrales > UBA7541 > Acidiferrum. Next base: position 308,084 of record CAWIAI010000003.1, read on the forward strand.
GTTCTGGACGGTTTCTTTGCCCAGATAATGGTCGATCCGGTAGATCTGCTTTTCGGACAGTACTTGCTTTAGGTCCTTATTTAGCTGAATGGCCGAACCAAGATCGTGGCCGAAGGGTTTTTCCACGATCACTCGAGCCCACTGATGATTTTCTTCCTTGGTCAAGCCTACCTGCCCCAGTTGCTTGACGATTGGGGAGAAAAATCGCGGAGCTACCGCCAAATAGAAAAATTTGTTGCCCTGAGTGCTATGCCGTTGAGTTACTTCGTCGATTTCTTGCGCCAGGCGCTTGTAAGCTTCGGGATCCTGGAAATCACCCTTCACGTAGTAGATGCGCTCCGCGAACCACTCCCAGTTTTTCAGGTCGATTTGCGCTGGAGCGTATTTGGGAATTTCCTCCGTGAGCGTTTTGCGGAAGGAATCGGTGGTCAGATCGTTGCCGGCAAAGCCGATGATGGCAAATTGTTTGGAAAGCAGATTATCGTTCGCCAAGTTGCAAAGCGCGGGGATTAGCTTGCGCTTGGTTAGGTCACCCGTGGCGCCAAAAATGACCATGACGCAGGGTGAGGGTGCGATGTTTAGGGCTTCGTGGTTGTTGTTCATGACAGTTCTCTCGTGCTCCTAATGTTGCTGACTTTGCATGTCGAGTGCATCTTGTCGCTTACTCTTTCTTTTCAAGGTGGCCGCCGAACTGGAAACGCATGGCCGAGAGAAGTTTGCTTGCGAAATCAGATTCGCCGCGCGACGTGAACCGCTCGTAAAGGGCGTCGGTGAGAACCGGGCAGGGCGCGCCCGACTCGATGCCCGCGATGATCGTCCAGCGCCCTTCGCCGGAATCGGACACGCGGCCGGAGTAGCGCTCGAGGGTGGGCTGCTCCAGCAGGGAGATGGCGGTCAGATCGAGCAGCCACGACGCCACCACACTGCCGCGGCGCCACACTTCGGTGACGTCGGCCAGATTGAAGTCATATTGATAGTGCTCGGGATAACGTAGCGGCGTTGTTTCGGCGTCAGTTTCGCGATCCAGTTTCCCCACGTTGGCGTGTTTGAGGATATTGAGGCCTTCGGCATAGGCGGCCATCATGCCGTACTCGATCCCGTTGTGAACCATTTTGACGAAGTGTCCCCCGCCGGATGGGCCGCAGTGCAGGTAGCCTTCCTCGGCAGTGCCGCCGGCTTTTTCGCGTCCAGGAGTGCGATCGATATTGCCGCGTCCCGGAGCGAGCGTTTTGAAAATAGGGTCGAGGTGTTTGACGATGTCGTTTTCACCGCCAATCATCTGGCAGTAACCCCGCTCTAGGCCCCAGACGCCGCCGCTGGTGCCGACGTCAACGTAGTGGATGCCTTTTGCGGAGAGCTCCTTGGCGCGGCGGATGTCGTCGATGTAGTAGGAGTTGCCGCCATCGATGATAATGTCTCCGACGTCGATCTTGCTGCTCAGTTCGTGGAGCGTGGCGTCCACCACCCCTGCGGGAACCATAAGCCAAATAGCCCGCGGCTTGTTGAGCTTCTTGACGAAGTCGTCAAGGGAAGTCGAACCGGTGGCGCCTTCACCGGTGAGTTGTTTTACGGATTCGGCGCTGCGATCGTAGACCACGCATTGGTGCCCGTTTTTTTGCAGGCGCCGCACCATGTTGGCACCCATCCTGCCCAGTCCGATCATCCCAAGTTGCATTGCGTGCGCTCCTCAGTTATTCGATTGGTGGAGAATTAGTTCCTGGCGCTTTGCTTCGCGCTTTTCGTTCACTACCTGGTGCGGTGTGCCACAGCCGCCAGAGACTGTCGCTGGCAGTTCCTGCCTCTGACGATGGCAAACCTACGCGTGCACTCCGGCGGTCTTGCCGGTCGCTTCTAAAAGTTCGTGGAAAGCATCCGCAAAGAGCTTGACCCCGTCCACGACCAGCTTCTCGGTGGCTTGCTTCATGGAGATTCCCGCCTTCTCCAGATTGGCCATGGTCTTCGCCGCGTCATCGACATCCTCCGTGAGGCTGGCGCGCAGCTTGCCGTGGTCCCGAAACGCGTCAAACGTTGCCGGTGGAATGGTGTCCACGGTATCCGCCCCGATAAGTTCTTCCACGTAGAGAACATCGCGATACTTGGGGTTCTTCGTGCTGGTGCTGGCCCACAAGAGGCGTTGTGTTTGCCCGCCCTTCGCAGCCAGCGCTTTCCAGCGCGCCCCACCGAATAGCTCCTGATACTTCTTATACGTGAGCTTCGCGTTGGCGATCGCCACTTTGCCTTCGACCGACGCGAGCAGCTCCTTTTTCTTGGCATCGGTTTCCGTCTTTAGCTTGGTTTCAATCTGGTTGTCGATCAAGGTGTCAATTCGGCTCACGAAGAAGCTGGCGACGCTCGCAATGTGGCTGATGTCCTGACCTTTCTTGACACGGGCTTCCAGCGCGGCGAGATATGCCTCGGCAACTTGCTCGTAAGCGGACTGCGCGAACAGCAACGTAATGTTAATGTTGAGGCCGTCTTCGAGCAGTTGGCGGATCGCGGGAATGCCCGCGGGTGTCGCGGGCACCTTCACCATCAAATTCTCGCGGTTCACCGTCTTCCAGAGGCGTCGCGCTTCCTCGATCGTCGCTTTGGTGTCATTGGCCAGCAGCGGCGAAACCTCCAGGCTCACGTATCCGTCGCGACGCTTGGATTCATCGTAGACCGGCCGGAAAATGTCGGTGGCGTCCTGAACGTCGCGTATCGCGATCTTTTCGTACACGCCGGCGGCGCCCAGCTGTTTCGCGTCGGGCGCCTCGAGAATATCCGAGTAAAACTTGCTGCCCACTATGGCCTTCTCGAAAATCGTCGGATTGGAGGTCATCCCCCGCAAGCCGTCCTGATCAATCATTTTCTTCAGGCCGCCGCTGGTCAACAGGTCACGCCGAATATAATCCATCCAGGGTGACTGCCCATAGGTCAGCAAGCCCTTCAACGGATTCGTGCCTGGATTTAACCCAACGTTTGGAACTTTCGATGTCGTGGTCATTTAAGTTCTCCTTTGCCGCAGAATTCCCAATCTCTAGTGTACGCCCCGCCGGATTGCCTCGCGCTACAAGCCAACCCTCAAACCTTCTTAGAATCTGCTTAGACCTGCCTCAAACGATCGCAATCGGGGCGCTCACTTTCCCAGCACTTCCTTCGCAGCCGCTACAACCGTCTCCGTGAGAAAACCGAATTTCTTCAACACGTCCTTGAGCGGCGCCGAAGCGCCGAACGAGTGCATGCCGATCATCTTGCCCTTCGGTCCGACCCAGCGCTCCCATCCAAACGTAGCGGCCATTTCGACCGAGACCCGCGCGGCCACGCCGGCCGGCAAGACGCTTTCCTTATACGCGGCATCCTGCTTATCAAACAATTCCCACGAAGGCATACTGACCACGCGAGCCTTAATCCCCTCCGCTTTCAGTTTTTCGTAGGCCTCGACGCAAAGATGCACTTCGCTGCCCGTGCCGATCAGGATCACATCCGGCTTTCCACCCTCGGCGTCGATCAAAACATAAGCTCCTTTTGCCACTCCTGAGGCCGGTGCAAATTTCGTCCGGTCGTATGTGGGCAGCGCCTGCCGCGTCAGGACCACCGTCGTTGGCGTATGTCGCTGCTGAATGGCGACTTTGTACCCCTCCACGACTTCGTTGGCGTCTCCTGGCCGCATCACGATCATGTTCGGCATAGCGCGCAGCCCAGCCAGCTGTTCGATGGGCTGGTGCGTCGGGCCGTCTTCTCCAAGCCCAATGGAGTCGTGCGTAAAGATAAATATGGAAGGCGTCTCCATCAAAGCTGCCAGCCGCATACTCGGCTTCATGTAATCGCTGAAATTGAAAAACGTAGCGCTGAAGGCCCGCAGCCGCGACACGCTCAACCCGTTGGTCGCTGCTCCCATCGCGTGTTCGCGCACACCGTAATGCAGGTTGCGGCCGTGGTATTCGTCGGGGAAGAAGTCCCCCGCGCCTTCGAAAGTCAAATTGGTCTTGTTCGAATGTGCCAGGTCCGCGGACCCGCCGATCATCCAGGGAATATTCTTCGCCAGCGCATTCAGCGCTTTCCCACCCGAATCCCGCGTGGCCATACCCTTGGCATCGGCAGGGAATGTCGGCAAGTCCTTGTCCCAACCGTTTGGCAATTTCCCGTGCTGCATCAAGTCCAATTGCTCGGCCAATTCCGGAAACTGCTTCTTGTAATCTTCGAATTTCTTCGACCAGTCGCCGTGAAACTCCGCGCCACGCCTGCCGATGCCTTTCTTGAACTGGTCGTACACCCCGTCGGGCACCAGAAACTGCGCATCCTCTGGCCATCCATAGAATTTCTTTGTCAGCTTTACTTCTTCCACGCCCAGCGGCTCACCGTGCGAATCCGAAGAGTCCTGCTTGTGCGGCGACCCATATCCGATGTGGCTGTCCACCACAATCAGCGTCGGCTGATCCTTTGTCTTCAAGAACGTTTCATACGCGCGCCCCAGCATGTCCAGGTCGTTCGCGTCCGCCACCCGCGTGACATTCCACCCGTATCCCACAAATCGCGTCATCACATCTTCGCTGAACGAATACGACGCCGGCCCATCCAGGGTCACGTGGTTGTGATCGTAGATCCAGCAAAGATTGGAAAGCTTCAAATGACCGGCCAGCGAGGCCGCCTCGCCGCCTATGCCCTCCATAATGTCGCCATCGCCACACACGGCGTACACGTTGAAATCGAAGATCTCAAATCCCGGCTTGTTATAGTTCGCGCCCAGCCACTTGCTTGCGATCGCCATGCCCACGCTGTTTCCCACGCCTTGCCCTAACGGCCCTGTCGTGGTCTCCACGCCCGCTGTCATATGCGACTCCGGATGACCCGGCGTCTTGCTGTCTAGTTGGCGGAACGACTTGAGATCATCGATCGAAATGGCGGGCTTGTCGGGTCTGACATTGCCATCGCCATCGACATCGCGAACGCCGGTAAGGTGCAGCGTCGCATATAGCAGCATCGAAGCGTGCCCATTCGAAAGCACGAAACGGTCGCGATTCATCCACAGTGGGTCCGCGGGATCGTAGCGCAAGTAGCGCTGCCACAGTTCGTAGACGACCGGCGCAAGCCCCATGGGCGCGCCAGGATGGCCAGAGTTGGCCTTCTGTACGCCATCAATCGCCAGCGTTCGAATGGTGTTGATGCTTAGCTGATCGAGGTCTAGCTGACTCTTCGGCTGACTCACGTTAACTCCTGCGCGGGCCGAAGGGCGCCCGCAGCTGTTCGACGGATTTTAGATGCACCGCGTAGTGCGGCTGGTCAAATTTATTTTTATTTCCAACGGAGACTGCTCTCTGGCTCGGGGCTCTCGGGGTACGTCCCTGCGGCAATACCTCCGGCTTGGCTCGCCTCCCTGTATGAAGTATCGGCCGGTGTCAAAATACGCTGGGGGACAAAGCGCCACCGCCAAGGGAAGAGTGCCAACGTAGCGCGTCCGCGTAGGCAATGTCAATTCTGTTGCCGCAAATTAACATTCGGGGTCTTGGGGGCTGGTTGGCGGGTGAGGAAGTTTCCGTTGCGAGACCTCGGTCACGGTCAATCCGGACCAGAAAACATGCCGTTCTTCTTAGAGACTTCTGTACAATCTCCGCGCAGAGCTATGGCTCTCAATCCTATCCTGGTCAAAAGTACCGCCGTTGCCGCGCTCGGCGGTTTGCTCTTCGGTTTCGACACCGCCGTCATTTCCGGTACGACGCATTCTCTTACCGAGGTCTACCACCTCTCTCCAGGGCTCCTGGGCGTCACCGTAACCAGCGCGCTGGTCGGCACCATTCTTGGTTCCATGCTCGCCGGGATTCCCGGCGACCGCTTCGGACGCCGCGATAGTCTCCGCGTCCTGGCGATCTTGTACCTCGTGTCGTCTCTTGGCTGTGCGTTCGCATGGGATTGGTCGGCGCTCGTCTTCTTTCGATTTATTGGGGGGCTCGGCATCGGCGGATCCTCGGTTTTGGGACCCATGTACATCGCGGAGCTCGCGCCGGCGAAATTTCGCGGGCGCCTCGTGGGCCTGTTCCAATTCAACGTGGTCTTCGGCATCTTGCTGGCCTACTTTTCCAACTATCTCGTGGGCTTGGCGCAGTTCGGCGCCGACGAGTGGAGATGGAAGTTCGCAGTTCCCGCTCTTCCTGCCGCACTGTTCTTCGTTCTATTGTTCGGCATTCCCAGAAGCCCGCGCTGGCTGGTGAAGAAGAAACGCGTCGAGGAAGCGCGCGATGTGCTGCGGGTGATCGGCCAGGAGAACTACGAAGAAGAGTTACAAGAAATCGTGCACTCGATCGACACCGAACATGCTTCTAGCGACGCGCTGTTCTCCTGGAAATATCGCGTTCCGATTTTCCTGGCCGTATCGATCGGCATGTTCAATCAGCTCTCCGGCATCAACGCCATCCTTTATTACATCAATGACATTTTTATCGCCGCGGGTTTCAGCAAAGTTTCCGGAGACTTGCAGGCGGTAGCCATCGGCGGCACCAATTTACTGTTCACGATGATTGCCATGTCGGTGATCGACCGTATTGGCAGGAAGACGCTGCTGCTGGTCGGATCGGTGGGCACTGCGCTGTGCCTCGGCGGCGTGGCCTATATCTTTTTTACGCAGCAGCATCAAAGCTTGCTTGTCTGGCTGCTCGTAGGATTCATCGCGTTTTTTGCCTTTTCGCAGGGCGCGGTGATTTGGGTGTACATCGGCGAAGTCTTCCCCAACCAGGTGCGCGCGAAAGGGCAAAGTTTGGGAAGTTTTTCGCACTGGTTCATGAACGGAGTGATTTCGTTGATTTTTCCGTTGGTCGCGCATTCCTCGGGCGCCTACCCGTTCGTATTCTTCTCGGCGATGATGGTGGTGCAACTCGTTGTGGTCGCCGCCTTCTACCCGGAGACCAAAGGAGTTTCCCTCGAACAGATGCAACGGAAGCTAGGAATCGCGTAACGCCGCAAGAGCCCTTCCGAAAATCCTAGCCCCATCCCGATCCTGTGGCCCGACCCTGTGGTCCTCTGTGCTCGATCTCTTGTTTTTCGCTTTCTCCGTCCCCTCCCCTCTCCCCCGGGTGTTTTTGCGCAACGATTTGAAAATAAAGGAGATATGCGATCGAATGGCTCAGTGATTTGATTCTAAAGGGGTTAGTGGTGAATTCGCGGAGTATTGGTGGTTATAAAGTGCGACCCATCCGAATGCTAGGTAACATATCTTTATTATATCCCATTGGTTAACACTGTCAATGAGACTTGCGGACAGTTTGCGTACAGGCGTGAGGGGGAATGAGTCATTTGCCGGTAGGTCGGGCGCTTGACTAGAGCCGAGCGCCTACATGACCCACAAAATACAAGACCCTCGGATCGGTTGCTCTATTTTGTCACTTTCGCGATGACGGCGGAGAATGGTTCCATGGCGACGCGTTTGGAGAGCCTGGTGGCCTGCTGGGGAGAGCTTGCCGCCAACACTTGGATTTTGGCCGTGGGGAATCCCACCTTCGCTAGATCGAGTGGCACGGTGTGACTCGTGGCGGACATGTTCAGCACAACCAGGACTGCTTCGCCTTTCAGGTGTCGCACAAACGCAAACACGTTCGGGTCCCCTGGATTAATGACCACATACTTGCCCGCGCGCAATGCGGGCTCTTCGCGGCGCAGTTCCAGAATCCGGCGGTAGAAATTCAGAATCGAATTCGGGTCCGGCGTTTCGGTGGCGACGTTGTGGGTCTTGAAGTTGGGCGCGACCGGCAGCCATGGTGTGCCGTTCGTGAAGCCTGCGTTGGGTGCGTCGCTCCATTGCATCGGGGTGCGTTCACCGTCGCGGCCCTTTTCCAGCGGCCAGCCGCGCCGTCCGATGGGATCGCGCACTTCATCCTTGCTCTTGGGGTCGTTATTCTCCATGCCGATTTCTTCGCCGTAGTACAGGATCGGCGTGCCTCGCAGCGTCAAGTACATAGCCGCCATCGTTTTGGCGATATCGTCATTGTGGGTGCCGTCGCCCCAGCGCGTGTAAGAGCGCACGATATCGTGGTTGCTGATGACAAAGACGGGCCATCCGCTGGCACTCTCGACCGCGCTGATGTGTTCGCGAAAGACGGCCGCGGAAGGCTGCTTGAACTCGGTCATCATCAAGTCCATGGGCATTTGCAGTTCGTCGTTGCGCTCGCCGTAGTATTCACGTAATTGCGTGACATTCTGCGTCCAGGTTTCGCCGATCAGCACCGCGCCGTATTCGTCGGCCACCTTGCGCATGGCGCGCATTATGTCGTGCACTTCTGGAAGCTTCTTGTTGTAAATCTCTTGGGTGTTGGGAAAGCCGAATTTGTCGTTGCCGGGTAGCAACGGATTGTCTTTGAGATCGGGGTCTTCGAATAAGGTATCGACCGCGTCCAGCCGAAAGCCTGCCACGCCGCGTTTGTACCAGAAGCGCATGGCGTCCAGCATGGCCTTCACGACTTCGGGGTTGCGCCAGTTCAAGTCGGGCTGTTCGGCATAGAAATAATGGTAGTAATACTGACCGGTCGCCGGATCGAATTTCCACGCCGAACCGCCAAACGTCGATGTCCAGTTATTCGGCGGCTGGTTCGGCCCTTTGCCGTCGCGCCAGATGTACCAGTCGCGCTTCGGCGAAGTGCGCGAGGATTTCGATTCCTGGAACCACTTGTGCTGATCCGAGGTATGGTTGGGCACGAAATCGAGAATGATCTTGACGTTGTGGTTCTTGGCTTCTGCCACCAGCCGGTCGAAGTCGGCCAGCGTTCCGTACATCGGATCGATGTTCTCGTAGTCGGACACGTCGTATCCGAAATCCACTTGCGGAGAGGGGAAGCACGGCGTGATCCAGATGGCGTTCACGCCGAGGTGTTGCAGGTAGTCGAGTTTCGAGGTAATTCCGTTGAGGTCGCCGACACCGTCGTTGTTGCTGTCGGCAAAACTCCGCGGATAAACCTCATAGAACACGGCGTGATGCCACCAATCGTGGCCTTCCGCATCAACTCTCTTCAACTGCCCGCCAGCGACGGGCGAGAATGCGCACATGGTGGCCACCAACAAACCGACAACGATCCATACCTTGGACATGAAGACCCTAGACATGAAGTGCCTCCCAATGCCCGACGCGCCGTTGTAGGAAATACTTGGATGCAGGCTACGATTCGTTTTGTTCAGCCAAATTTCGATCTTGTTTCCGTCGCACTATCTTCCGCGATTTGCGAATAAATTTCATTCGCCAAGCTTCGGCTTGCTTTTACGGTCGCGTGCGCCGGAAAAGTGAAACACGATCTTACGGTGCGAGTACTCCAGGGAATCACTCGGAGGAATTCTGACCCTTGCCTTGTATTCGCCATTATCCGTGGTGAACAGCTCCGCGCCCTCGACCGATGTCAGTATGACTTGACTCTTCAATGTCATGTCGCGCCAATTGAACAGGCCAAGCTCGTATTCGTGACCTTCTCTTCCTGCTACCTCGATCGTCAACACATCGCGGGCGCTGTTCCATGACTGCGAGAGGATTCGCAACGCTTCGCTATGGCTTCCGAGAGGCGGGAGGCCGGGATTGTAGGCAATTCCGAAATTCTCCCGGACGTGAATCGTTGAAGTGGATTTTCCGTGAACGGCCAACTGAATCTCGACATGCTGATCTTGATCGTTCGTCGCCATGTGGAACGGTATGGCGTGGCGGTTTGTGTCCGCACCGATTACTTCTGCGCGAAGACTGACTGCGGGCTCAAACGCAACATTGCAGGGGGTACCGCCAATGCATTCTGCTTCGAGAACGATTGAGTCGACCCCGTTGGTGTAGGTGAGATTCACTCGGGTATTGCCGGCGCGTACGTTCCGGATGGAAAACGATGTCCAATCTGCAGGAACATGGGGCGCGAACGTCAGCGTCTCGGTTTTGGCATCCGCATGCAGCCCCAACATTCCGCGCAAGAGTGGGCTCACCACCATCGCCGCAGACCAGATCTGATGCGGTGAGCTTGTCGAAAGAGGCTGGTAGGAATCGCCCGAGAGCACTTCGGTCACGTGTCCGAGAGAGCCGTCGAGAGCCAACAAGGCGTTCGCGCGCAAATTCTCGTACGCAGGCGACGGCCGGTGATAGCGATATTCACCCACCGACGCCCAGCCTGTGAACAGCGGCCACACCGAGCCGTAATGATATCCGCCGCCGCTGAAGCGCGTCGCGCGATTGGAAATAATGCGCATGCCCCAATCGGTCTGGTGATCGGAATCGGCGAGCTGCGAGATCATCTGGCCGGCGTTTTTCTCATCGAGCAAGCCAAACCACATCGGCACCGTCGCCAATACGCTGGCCTCGTCCACCGGTTTGTTGTCGTTGCCCAAAGCGAAGGCGTACCTGTTTTTCTCCGCCAGCCAGAACGCGTTCTCAACCAGAGGCCGCTGCCGCTCGAACGCCTGCGTGAGTTCCTTACTGACATCGTCTTTGCCGGTGAACTGTGCTAGATTCGCCAACGCTCGCAGAGCTTCCGCTCCGAGGCCCGACTGGTAAAGCTCCGACTTTACCGGCAGCAGCGGTCCGCCCTCCACCCACCCGTGTCCAATCCCGAAATTCTGCGGGAAGCCGTGGGCGTCGTACGTTGAGCGCAGAAATTGATAGGCGTTCCACACGCTCTGCCATTTTTCTTTTGCGAAAGTGGTATCGCCGCTCTGCATCACATAGTCGTTCATCGCAATGATGTAGAGAGGTGTTCCGTCCGCTGATGCGTACCCGTAGGGAAAGTCCTTGAACCAGGGAATCAGGCTGGCGGTCTGGGCGATTTCGTGGGGGATCTTTCCATCATCGCGCTGAAACTTGCTCACAAACTCCAGCGCGGCGCGCGTGTTCGCAAAATCACCCGATGCATTCAACGCTAGCGACGTCCAGAGCGAATCGCGCCCGAAAAACCAAGCGAAGCCCGGGCGCGCGCTCTCACCCGAAGTTCGGTATCCCGCGACGAGGCCGATGCCAAGAAAGGGATTGCTGACCATCCCTTGCAATTCGCTGATGCGCGACCAGTCGTAGGCTTGCTGCAGTTGCGTGTCAGGCAGCGTAAGGCTCACCGTATCACGCAGATAATTTTCGTAGTATTTCGCTGACTCTTTCAGGAGTTGCACGTAGCCGGCGGCAAGATGCCGATAGGAGGCGTCCGCCTCGGCTCGTCCATTCACGGACGCGGCCATGACGATCATCTTCTGGTCTTTGCCTTTGTTCGTAACGCCCAGGCGGAATGAATTGATTTGAGACTCGGAATAGTTGGTCTGGTATTCCTCGCGCTCTTCCGCAGCCGTTGGCGACCCCACCACTGCGACGAACCTCTTGGTCTCCTCACCCATGACAAACGCGCGGGCGTTCTCATCCCACGACATGTACGTGCCGCCGATTGCGGCGGGCCACTCCAATTGAAAATCGCGTACGAAGCTTGCTTCGATTTCGAGCGGTTGCTCGGTTTCCACATCGAGCAGGATGAGCGCGCCCGGCTCCTTCACCGGGACAAGAAAGGTTTCGCGCACGGTGAACGTGTCGCCGCTGTAGACGATGGTGCTCGATTCCGGCCGAACAATGACCGTCCGCGCCAGCGATTCCGCCGGAATGACGCGATCGCCCTCGTGAAATCGCAGATGGAATTCGCGCAGAAACTTCAGCGGATAGACCCACGCTTCCATGCGTCCGGCTTCGTTCCCGAACAATGCCGCGCGCGTTCCGACTACCGGCAGAAACTCCCATGGCCGAACGGGGCGCGATAGTTCCAAGGAGTGCGGCGGTTCGTTCGGTGTTTGCGCCGAGGCGATCGAGGGTGTGGATGCGAACAGCAGGACAGCCGCGAATTGAGCGAGCATTGGCCGCATGAATCCCATTGAACGAATGGCTTGCCGGGCTAAAGCCCGGCGCCTACATAGTCGCTGCATGGGCCGTCGACTTACCCCTTCGGTGAAATTGCAGAATCTTGACGCGCTTACGCTAAGATGACAAGCGAGTCCCATTGTAAAAATCTATGGTGGGTACCCGAGGTACCCACAAAGAAAGACCCACCCGGAGCCGGCTGGAAGCCCGGCGCTACCAGTTAGGTGGGAACTCAGGAGCGGAGTCGAGTACTGGGCTGAGAGCGTACCCAGTGCGGGAAGGTACCACACTTTTGTTTTCGTCGCGGCGGACATTCTTGGGATCGTTGAGTCGTTCCGCATTTGTGCTCTCACTCGAAAATGTATTTGCTCTTGCCTGCCGCGCATCGTGGAATCCCTTTCTGCGCAGACTTCAGCTAGCGCCAGTTTCGGGCGCCCGCGCAGCTGGGAATCCGGTTGGCGACGGCCCGACGCCAACCAACGGCCTCGGTGTAACTTTCCTGAATGTCGCTCGCGAGTCCGGGCTCAATGCGAAGACCATCTTCGGCGGCGAACACAAGAACAAATATCTCCTGGAGACGACCGGCTGTGGCGTTGCGTTCTACGATTACGATAACGATGGGTGGCTGGATATTTTTCTGGTCAACGGATCGCGACTCGAAGGCTTTTCCGCCGCGCCGGCGCCGACTTCGCATTTATTCAAGAACAATCGCGATGGCACGTTTACGGATGTCACTGCAAAAGCCGGCATCGGACATTCCGGTTGGGGCCAGGGCGTTTGTATCGGCGACTACGACAACGACGGTTACGAAGATCTGTTCGTCACTTATTTTGGCAAGGACGTGCTCTACCACAACAATGGAGACGGTACGTTCACCGACGTCAGCGAAAAATCCGGTGTGGCGGGTTCCGGAAAGCGCTGGAACACGGGTTGCGCTTTTGTGGATTACGATCGCGACGGGCATCTGGACCTCTTTGTCGCGAACTACATTGATCTTGATCTCGCGACCGCGCCTGTTCCGGAGTCTGGTCCCTGCTTGTACAAAGGGGTGATGGTGGCGTGCGGCCCTCCGGGATTGAACGGCGGCAAGAACATTCTTTATCACAACAATGGCGACGGAACGTTTTCCGATGTCAGCGAGTCTGCTGGTTTGTTGCAAGCGAACGGGACCTACGGACTCGGGGTGCTCACCGCCGATTTCGACAATGACGGCTGGCCTGACATTTACGTGGCGAACGACTCGACCGCCAGCGCGCTGTACCAAAACAAGCACAACGGGAAATTCGTAGACATCGGCATGGAGTCGGGGTGCTCGCTGAGCGCGGACGGCAAGCCGCAAGCAGGGATGGGCGTTTCGGCCGGGGATTACGATCTGGACGGGAATCTCGATATCGTCAAAACGAATTTTGCGGGAGACACGCCGTCGCTGTATCACAATTTGGGTGGCAGCACGTTTGAGGACACGACGTTTGCAGCGGGACTGGGGCGTCACACGCAATTTCTAGGATGGGGCTGCGGTTTTTTCGACATGGACAACGACGGCTGGCTCGACATACTGATCTGCAACGGGCACGTTTATCCTGAGGTCGAGCAACTCAAGACCGAGGCGGGATATCCGCAGCAAAAACTGCTGTACAAGAATTTGCGCAACGGCAAGTTTGAGGACGTGTCGCAGCAAGCAGGGCCGGGCATCACGGTTCCGGTCGCGTCTCGGGGTTGTGCGTTCGGGGACTACGATAACGACGGGGACATCGATGTGGTGGTGAACACGGTCAACGATTTTCCGCAGCTGCTGCGCTGCGATTCGTCGGCCGGTTCCAACGGTGCGGGGCACAATTGGCTAAAAGTGCGGACCATCGGCACGAAGTCGAACCGCAGCGGGATTGGCGCGCGCCTGCGGTGCGTCACGCAGCCGCCGGACGAATCGAAACCACATTCGCAGATTGACGAGGTGCGCAGCGGAGGCAGCTATATCTCGCAGAACGATTTGCGAGTCCATTTCGGTATTGGAAAGGCCGAGAAGGTCGATCTCTTGGAGATTCGGTGGCCCAGCGGCCAGGTGGACACGCTGAAGGACATCAAGCCGAACCAACTGGTTTTCGTGAAGGAAGGTCAGGGAATTATGCGCACCGTTCAATTCGATGGGCGGCAAGCCAAATCGGGAAAATGAGTTTGTGGTAGTGGTGGACAAGAAGGCGCGGCGGACTTGGTCGTGGTGCAGTCGAGGGCTTTCCGTGTATGGCTGAGGTTCTGTGCTATTGTGCCGCCGTCGCGTGATCCGGAGGGCTTTCATGAGGCCAGTGCTGACATTTTTATGCGTACTCGCGATTTTTTCTTTTGCATTAAGAACGCTTGCGACTCCTCCCGATGCGCCACCCGAGCCTCGAATCGCGATCACGATTGACGACCTCCCTGCGGGCGCCGCGAATACCATGTCCGCCGCACAGATCACCGCTATGACGAAGCAACTGCTGGGGACCCTGCGCGAGCAGAAGATTCCGGTTGTTGGTTTTGTGAACGAGCGGAAGCTTTATTTTAAGTGGGGCGAAGTTGACGAGCGCATTGCGGCGCTGAATATGTGGCTGGACGCAGGATTTGAGCTAGGCAACCACACCTACGCCCACACGTCGCTGAACCGTGTGAGCCTGAGGGACTTTGAAGATGCCGTGGTCCAGGGCGAGAGCGTAACCCGGCTTTTGTTGGCGCAACACAACCTGAAGCTGCGCTATTTCCGTCATCCGTATCTGGATACGGGCCGCGACTTGCAAACGCGGCGCGAGGCGGAGGCGTTTTTGGTCGAGCGCGGATATCGGATCGCGCCGGTTACTCTGGACGCCTGGGACTGGATGTTTGCGACTGTGTATGACGATGCTAAGAAACGTGGGGACACGGCGTTGCAGCAGGAAGTGGTGCGCTCGTATCTTGCGTATACGACCGAGGTTTTTTCCTATTTCGAAAAACTCTCTCGCGACCTGGTCGGGTATGAGCCCAATCAGATCCTGCTGATGCATGCGAATCAGTTGGAAGCGGAGCATATTGGCGAAGTTCTGGACCTGATCCGCAAACGCGGCTATCGGTTCATTACGCTGGAGAATGCATTGGGTGATTCGGTGTACGCCCTGCCGGATACCTACGTCGGTGAAGAGGGATCCGGTTGGCTGGAGCACTGGGCCATCACGCGGGGGCAGCCTCCTTTGCATCAGCCTAGCGCGCCGCAGGATATGGTGGACCGCAGCAATGCGTTGCCGCATCCGCAGCCCTAGTGGTGGGTGTGTTTCATGATCGTTTGAGCCAAGACACAGCTAGGAATGGCTGTGCCACGGCAATAAAGAGGAGCGAAAATGTTGCAGAAATATGTTGCGAGGTTTGGTGCGGTCTTGCTGTTTGCGGTTAGCGTGTTAGCTAGCGCGTTCGGTCAGATGCCGAATCCCTACGGCGCGGCGATTAGCCTGGAGAACGCGAAAAAGGCGGCTGCTCCCGCGATCGCCGAGGCGGTGAAAAATAATTGGGCGGTGGCGGTGGCGATTGTTGATCCATCGGGAAACCTGGTCTATTACGAGAAGATGGACAATACACAGATTGGGAGTGCAAACGTCGCGATCGAAAAAGCGCGGTCGGCGGCGTTGTTCAAGCGACCGACCAAAACTTACCAGGATGCACTGGCCGCGGGGGGAGACGGAATGCGCATTCTGCGTTTGCAGGGCGCGGTTCCTATTGAGGGAGGAATTCCGATTTTGGTTGACGGCAAGATTGCGGGCGCGATTGGGGTGTCTGGAGGGACCGCGCCGCAGGACGGCCAGTGCGCGAAGGCGGGAGCGGACACGTTGAAGTAGGCAAGTCGATTGAAAGAGAACCGTCACAGGCCAAGCCCCCTGTAGCCGCCAACTCTGACCTCGCGAGCTCATCGCCATTCATGCTGTCTATGTTAATCTTAACCTTACATAACTAATACTATACATATTACTAACGCGAGAGTATCATTGGGCTGGCAAGTCTCGCGAGCTCGGCAGCTCCACCGCGAAGTGCCTATGGAACGGCGTAGCCGAACAATCCGGGCGTTTGTCGCTTTCGGTTGCGATTCCAACCGCCACCCTTATGGAACGCCATGCTTCTTGGATCCCAATACAGAATTAGGAATCTCAGAGGGATCAACGCTGGCCGTGGATCGTGCGCCTATCTTCGCATCTGCTCGCGAGCTTCGTCGGAGCAGTACCAAATTGAGTCTATGCGAATCCGTATAATAAGCCGATTCTCTCAGCTACCCCCTCCGCGAGCGTTCTGCGCTCGAATCCCCCAAATACCTGGAGGTCTTCGCCATGGAACGTTTTGTAGATAGGTTCGAGCACGACCCGCGCTTGTCCCAACGGCATAACTTCAGAACGGACTTACGCATCCGGGTGCGCAGGTCCAACGCCGGCGAGTTAAGGGCGGAATCGAAGAACTTGTCGCAGAGGGGCGTCTTCTTCGCGACCGACCTGGAGTTGAGCAAAGGAGCGGCGCTCGACCTGTTGGTGGAAATGCCGGAACAGATCACGGGAGTGCCGGCGGCACAGTGGTTGTGCACGGGGCACGTAGTGCGTATCGTGCCGGGGGAATCGACGCAGGAAGGACGCGGAGTAGGAGTGCAGTTCGACTTCTATGAGGTGTCGCGTCCGGAACGGCCGCAATGGGCGATGGGCGCGGGGCTGCGTGGCCCTGTGATTGCTAACATCCATCGATAGGCGCTCAGCAGCGCGTTTCCGCAGACAAAGGCAGGCCTCTTGGGAAACCGGCCGAGCGGGCGGAGAGCGGAGGCTTGCGTGCGCGATGAACTAGAGGCGATGCACGGGAGGGTCCATGGGCCGGGTTAAAAAATGACAATCTGAGCGTTCTTTGCTCCGGGGGCACTCCATTCGACCCACGGAGTTTGTATTTGTTGACAAGAAGACCGGAACGCGTCGTTTCGAGATAAAAGCCGACAAGGACGGCAGGATGCCAGTCGAGCAGGCCGTCAGCCTGCTGGCCATTCATTGTGTAGCCCGGCAGCAGACGCCCGGAGATTTTGGAGTGATGGTGGCGGCGGGTGAGGATTTATTTGCCGCAATTGCGGCGCGCGCAACCAAGCTCATTCAGACCTGCTCAACCACCAAGTTGCCGGGTTTCCCGCTGAGCCGGCGACCGCGCGAAGTGCTTACGAACATTGCGCAGAATCCTAGCAACAAGGAAATTGCAGCAAAGCTCAACGTTTCGGTGCGAACCATTAAGTTTCACGTTTCCACGCTGCTGGAAAAATTCGATGTGCGAGGCCGCGTGGACCTTATGCTGGAAGCGTCGGCGTTTCTCCCGGTGGACAGCATACACAAGCGAGTGAGCAGTCCGGAGGCAATAGCGCTCAGTCCTCTGCGGCCTATGCCGTTGCTTCCCAACGCAGCTGCGAAGTTACGCTTTGCGGTTCCGGTTGACCGAAGCGCGGGGGACTAACTTTTCGTATCGATGACCGGTCGCACGAATCGAGCGATCGAAACCAGCACACGGGCCGCTTCGCGGGCCCAAGTGAGCCCTAGTTGGCGGCCCGCGCACCTGCCGCGCGGTGCTAGTTCTTCGTGGTATTAGATGTGGAAGTCCCCGTACCCTGCTTCAAAGTGTGGAACGCGTCGACTGCGAGATTGTCGAATTTTTCGACAAGTCCGCTGGGCCAGCGGACTTCAACCCAGTCGATCTTTGTCGCCGAGCCCAGGCCGAAGTGAACGCGCATGTCATTGTTGGAGATGAAGCTGGAGCCGCTGCGCACTTCGTCAATAAGAACACGCGCGCCAGCTTTAACTCTAATGCGCGCGCCGATAGCATCGCGATTGGATTTTGTGGCAGCCATTCCGGACGCGGTCGAAGTTGTCTGCGATTGCTTCCGTGATGCAGGGAAACCTCCGACCGGCCGGAACGTGACCCAGTGATTTGTGTTGTGGATTTGATTGACCAGGAGGCTGGGGGACGCGTTCATGTTGCTGACCACGGCGGAAAGGTGCCCGTCGTTCCACAGATCTCCAATGGCAAGACCTCGTGAGGAGCTGACGTCGTTGATGCCGGGTCCGGAAGTAGCGGAGATGTCGGTGAAAGTGGCGTTGCCGTTGTTGTGGTAAAGGATACGCGGCTCTTGAAAATTACTGCCGAGGTGCTGGGTGTCGACCTCGGGATAGACGTGACCGTTTACGAGCAGCAGGTCAGGCCAGCTGTCGTTGTCAAAATCAAAGAACATGGTGCCCCAGCCGAGGTATTGGGTGTGCAGGCCGAGACCCGCGGCGTAAGTGACATCGTCAAAGGTACCGTCGCCGTTGTTGCGGTAGAGAGTGGCGGTGTCGTCGGAGAAATTGGTTTTGAAAATGTCGAGGCGGCCGCGTCCGCTATAGTCGGCGGCGGTGGAACCCATGCCGGCTTGGGCGCGACCGTCTTCGTTGAACGCGGCGCCTGCGGTGATGGCGACATCTTTGAACGTGCCGTCGCGATTGTTGTGGTACAGAATACTTGGTGTGGAATCGCAGGCGACGAAGATGTCGGGCCAGCCATCGTCGTCGTAGTCGAGCGTGGTGACGCTGAAGGCGTAGTGGCCATCGGTCTGGTCGATATGCGACTTCGTGGTCACGTCTTCGAAGGTTCCATCGCCGCGATTGTGGTACAGGATATTTTTTGCGCCAGGCAGGCCTTGCGGGCCGCACATGACCGGAGCGCCTTTCCACAAGCAAGTTGGCCGCTCCCCGGGAGCTGGAGTCGTTGCTAGATCGAAGTCCACATAATTCGCCACCATTAAATCCAGATGACCGTCGCGGTCATAGTCGACGAAGGCGCAGCCGGTGCCCCATGCTTTGCCCGAACCTGCGACGCGGGCTTTTTCGCCGACGTCGGTGAATGTTCCGTTGCCATTGTTGTGATAGAGGACATTTTTGCCGTAGTAAGTGACGTACAAGTCCTCGAAGCCATCGTTGTCATAATCGCCGACACAGACGCCTTGGCCCCAGCCGGTGTGCGCGAGGCCGGCTTTTTGAGTGACATCGGTGAAGGTGCCGTCGTGGTTGTTGCGGTAGAGATGATTTGTGGGAGCTTCATTTGCAGCGAAGCTGCCGTCGAGCCTTGCGCCGTTGACGATGAAGATATCGGGCCAGCCATCGTTATCGTAGTCGAAGATCGCGACGCCAGTGCCGGTGGTTTCGATGATGTATTTTTTCGTGGTGGTGCCGCCGAAGGTGTTGGTCATCGTGAGGCCGGCTTGTTCTGCGATGTCCGTGAAATACGCGAGCGGCTGGCTAGCGGGAGTGGCGCTCTGGGGATTGTCGACAGCAAAAAGCAGAACAATCGTGAGAAGAACGGCGCAAGTAAAGCAAAATGCCGACGAAATCATGCGCCGCTGACCAGGAGTATCGAAAAGCATGCCGTCAAGGGATAGTAGGGTTTGGGGCAGAGGCGGTCAAGGCTGTGTGCCAGTGGGGGTACGTAGTCTCGCGCACGAGTGATGACAGCCCGTCGCACCATTCCTGCAGCATGTTAGGATTTTGAATGTGAGTGGCCGCCCAACTA
Organism: uncultured Acidobacteriota bacterium; assembly: GCA_963834025.1. GTDB lineage: Bacteria > Acidobacteriota > Terriglobia > Acidiferrales > UBA7541 > Acidiferrum. Next base: position 327,441 of record CAWIAI010000003.1, read on the forward strand.
CCTTTTCGAAGTTCCGCACCTTGCTGCCGACCGCGCTGATCATGTTTGTTCTCCTAACAATGGGACTACGCGCCCAAGATGCGTCTGCGCCCGGCAGTGGACGGGCGGCACAGGCCGATGCGAGTTACCGGATGGGAATTACCGCGTTGCAGCAGGGGGACCTGGCTTCGGCGCGCACCGCGTTTGAGAAGACAGTGCAGCTGCAGCCGCGAAGTCCTGAGGCGCACAATTCCCTCGGATGGGTGTTGCTGGCGCAGAAGCAGGTTGATCCGGCGATCGCGCAATTCCAGGCAGCGCTGGATTTGCGGGCGGATTTTTTTCAGGCGCACATGAATTTGTCCAGCGCCTTTTTACTGAAGGGCGATGCGAAACGCGCGGCGCGTGAAGGACGCGAGGCGGTTCGCTTTGCACCGACCGAGTCTGAAGCGTATCGGACACTGGCGCGTGCGCTCGATGGTTCGGGCGATGTGGCGGGAGCGGTCAAGCAAATGCGGCGTGGGGTCGAGCTGGATCCCGGCCGCGCGGAACTACACGACGAGCTTGGAACCTTGCTGGTGCGCCAATCGGCGAGCCCACCGAATTCTTCTTCCGCCGCCGAGGCGCCTCAACGTGCCGGAGCCGTCGATCCATCTGGAGTGCCTTCCAGCGGAACAACCTTGTCGCCTATCCAGGAAGCGGAAAAGGAATATGCCGAAGCGCTGCGGCTGCAGCCGGAATTTGGGGCCGCACAGTTGCATTTGGGCGTTTTGAAATTTCAAGAGAAGGCGGTCGAGGAAGCGATGGCTCATCTCCAAGAGGCTGTGCGGCTGGAAGGGGACAATGCGCAGGCGCACTTTTACCTGGGACAGGCTTTCCACGAGAAGGGCGACCAGGACGCTGCACTCCGCGAGCTTCGTGCCGCGGTGAGAGTGCAGCCGGGGCTCGCGGATGCTCAGAATCTACTTGGTTTGCTGGAACAGCGCTCCGGAAATGCGGAGGAGGCGGTGGCCGCTTTTCGCCAGGCGGTGAAAGCGCAGCCGGAAAATGCAGATGCGCACAACAATCTGGGGCTGGCGCTCTTGCAGGCCGGGGACGCCAATACGGCCATCAACGAATTTCAGAGCGCCATGCATTTGCGTCCGCAAGATATTCGATACCAAACGAATCTCGGAGTAGCTTACCTCCAAAAGACCGATTTCGATGCGGCGGCTGGCGAGTTTGAGGCCGCGCTCAAACCCGCTCCCCAGGACCCGACGTTGCACTACGATCTGGGTTTGGCGTTGAAGCTCAAGGACAAACTCCCCGAAGCTACCGCGGAGTTCCGAAAAGCAGAGGAACTGGATCCGCAGCAGGCTGACGTGCACTACACGCTGGGAGTGACGCTGTGGCAGCAGGGCGATTTTCCCGCAGCGGTGGAAGAACTCCGCGCGGCGATTCGCGCGAAACCGGACTATGCGGAGGCATGCTACACGCTGGGGACTGTCCTGAAGCAACAAGGGAAACTCGACGAAGCCGCTAGTTCGTTGCGAGAGGCTATCCGGTTGCAGCCCGACTTCGCGGGAGCGCACACCACGCTGGCTGCGGTTCTGCGCCAACTCGGCGATAGTCAAGGGGCGGCCGCGGAGTCGAAAGCGGGAGTCGAGATCAGCAAACGGACAACGGATCAGCAGGCAGCGGTCTTTGCGACCAACTCTGGAAAGCGACTGCTCAGCGCGGGGGACCTTGACGGCGCGATCTCTCAATTCCGATCGGCAATTGGCGCGACGCCAGGTTACGCTCCGGCTCACTTTGAGCTGGGACTAGCGCTGCAGCGAAAGGGAGACAAAGAAGAGGCGCAAAAGGAATTTCAGAAGGCCGCGGAGCTCGATCCGCGCTTCAACGCTCCACGCTGACGCTCCACGTTGAAGCCGCGGCCATCTCCGCGATACTGGTCTCTAGATGCCATTCCGCAGGGCGACCAACTCGGTCGAGACCGGCACTCCGCGCGTTACTTTCACACGGATCACTGCTTCAAAGGGTTTGAGCTGGCCAGTCTGCGAAACCGAGAGACGCAGCAGCAGCTCTTCCACGGAGTTTTTGCGGCAAACATACTCGACGGCCGCCTGTGTAGCCATCGTCGTGTCTCCCGCTAGAATCAGAACAGATTGCCCCGGGTCCAATCCTCTCACCAGCGCGATGACGCCATAGTCTTCCGTTATGGGTTCACCGCTTGGGGTTCCCAGGAATTCCTTGGTCTCCCCTGGTTGTGGATGGACGTTAACGATTTCCGGATCGCCCTTGCGCGGCCCCGCCTCCACTCTGTGAAACACGAACTCCTGCGTGCCTGGAATTTCCAGCAGCGTCAGATTTTCTAGTGGCGATCCGACGAAGATCAGGTTGTTGTTCTTGGCATCATCGAGGGAAAACAGACTCCCGCGCTTCACGCGTATTTGGCGATGCAGCGTTGCGAACAGGTGATCGAGTTCGTGAACGGCCAGGACTTCGCCAACGCCCGTGTAATGGTCAAAAATATACGTGTTCTGATTGTCTTTGCGGACGTCGTAGTAACGTAGAGCTATTTCGGGGCGCCCGACGAACTTGGCATTGCTGAAAATGACCCAGGGCTCTTCCGGGCCCGAGGCAAACGCGTTCCAGAAGACCCGGAAGGCTGCCGGCACCGCGTCGGAGTCGCGAGCGATCCCTGCTTGGGCGGGGTTTCGACTGGAAACCATACTTAGAATCGCAACCACCGATCCCGCCAATAAGACCGCCAGCAAAGAGGTGGCTATGATCCAGTTGCGCCGAGGCGCAGCTCCAGGGACCGTGGTCTCGGTGTTCGTCGCGGAGTTCGGTCGGCTGGGGGCGACAACTCGGTGGTGGAACGCGAGCACGTACGTACCCTTGGGGAGTTCGACGACAATGGGATCCCCGGCGCCGTCAGAGCCATAGTACTCGGTGAGCTTGACGCGAAGACGCCCTGCCTGAACGCGGACCATCGAATCCAGTTGGGGGTCGAAATCCGTCGAGCGCCCAAAAACCTCGGTCGCTATCTGGTATTCCTTGATCGGCGATCCCGGGTGATCCAAGACATGCTTGGCAAGGTAGCGGAGCAGTTTGCACAGAGACTCAGAGCCATGTAGGACATGGCTGTTCACCAGTCTATCGATCTGTCCGAGATATTGCTCTCGTTCCGTCAACGCAACCTCGTGACAACCCGGTTAAAGGGAGTGTAACAACGGGTCCATCTGCTTGCAAGATTGGGATTTAAGAAACGTCACCGTATCAGACGCCTTGAGACTTCAATCTAACACAGAAAAAAAACTAATAGTAGGCAACGTAATCTCTGTTCGGCCTGTCGAGGGCTCGAACTGCGTTTTGTTGTGATTCTTTCCTAGGTGGCAGTCTCAGGAAGAAATTCGTTTGGGGTGCTTTTCAGTCGGGGGGTCGTTGCTGGAAGGGGTGTGTGGCCATGTCCAGATTGGCATTCGCTGGCGTGTTTCTGCTTGACCTTTCTCCTGAACGATTCACTTTTCAAACCTTTCTATCTAAATGAAGAGTCATCGCTCGACGGCTCAGATTCGTGCTGAGTCAAGTTCCAAAAGATGGTCACAAATCAACGAGTTCGGGTTGCGTTTCTCGAAGGAGGGTAAAATCGTGAGGCGATCGATTTGGGTGGGACTGGTAGTTCTCTGTTTGGTGTGCGGCCTTTATACGTCGGTCACGTTGGCTCAAGCAGTGTTTGGCAGCATCCTTGGCACCGTTACGGATGCCCAAGGGAATGCTGTCAGTGGAGCGAAGGTTACCGTGACCTCGCTTTCCAAGAACACGGCGTTCGAAACGGCTTCGAACGAAAGCGGCAACTATTCGGTTACGCACTTAATTCCCGATAGCTACCGCGTTCACATTGAAGCCACGGGCTTCAAGGCCTACGACGTTGCAAGCGTCGCCGTATCCGCCGACACGGCTGTAAACGTTGACGCCGCCCTTCAGGTTGGAGCGGTCACACAAACGGTTGAAGTCACCGGCGAAATTCCCCAACTCCAGACCGACCGCGCGGACGTGGACGTCCAGTTCAGCCAGAAGTACGTGGAAGATCTGCCGATCCTCAACCGCAACTTCACCAATTTCGAATTGCTCTCGCCAGGCACGCAAAAATTGCCCGGGTTCAATCACGCTGCCACGGAGAATCCTCAGGGTGGCGGGCAGATTCAGGTCAATGGGCAGCACTTCTCAGGCACTAACTTTGAACTCGATGGTACGGATAACCAGGATCCCATCCTTGGCATCATCGTCGTGAACCCTAACCTCGATGCCATCGCCGAAGCGAAGATCGCGCTACAGGACTACGACGCGGAATCCGGCAAGGCGACCTCTGGCGTGATCAGGGTGCAGACCAAATCCGGCTCCAACTCCTTCCATGGCAGCGGCTTTTACTTCTACCGCAGTAGCGACCAGGAAGCGCGCGATCCCTTTACGAACAAGCCCGGCGTTGGTCTCGCCCCAGCGAACTGGAAACAGTTTGGCGGCTCTGTAGGGGGGCCCATCCTAAAGGATAAGCTTTTCTTCTTCGGCGACTACCAGGGCACCAAACAGATACAGGGCATCACCAACCTGTACACAATCCCGACCCCGGAAGTGGTTAAAACGTGCAATCCCGCGACGAACGCTGCGAGCGCTACTCCCGGCTTCTGCGACTTGAGCGAGTATCTGAATGCCTACGGAGCTCCAGTAGGTGGGGTGCCTAGCGGCCAAGTCTATAATCCCAACACCCCGGGTAGCAACCCGCTAAACGGCGCAGGGCGTCTCCCCTTTGTGAACAATATGATCCCTATCGCCGACATCGGCCAGAATGTGGGCAATGTGCTCGCTTTGTTTCCGACACCGACCGCCGGCGGCGTTAACAACAACTACGTCTCCACTGGTGCCGGTCCCTTTGATCAGAAGTCCTTCGATGTCCGTATAGACTATAGCGCCCCGCACAACTTCCAGGTATTCGGCCGCTTCAGCCTCGACTACTTCTCGCTGTCCGGGGCGGGAGGCTTGGGAGCTCTGGGAGGATTTGGTTTTGGTCCCGGCGGTTTGGACGGTAGTTCCAACGTTCACAATTACAGCTTGGCCAGCGGTTTCACCAAGCCTATAGGCGTCAAGTGGCTCACGGACTTGCGCTTCGGATACTTCAAGTACAATCCGCAAACGGCGTATCCCGACCAGAACTCGTCGCCGATGACGGCACTCGGGTTTCCTGGGCTGAACACTGGTCCCGGAATTCAGGGCCCGCCTACGACCGGCGGACTCTCCGCTTTTCAATTCACCGGAAACGGCGTACTGGGTAATAACCAGGGTCCGTTTTCGTTCGGTGATGGTTTGAATCCTGCCCGATGCAACTGTCCGTTGACCGAAAGCGAGCAGCAGTTCCAGGTCGTAAATAACTGGACCCGTACGCAAGGAAACCACACCATTAAGTTCGGCGCTGACATTCGCTATGCGGAGAACCTTCGTGTGCCTAGCGATCAGAACCGAGCGGGTATCTTGGCTTTCGACGCAGGAGGAACCTCGAATCAAGGATCCAACGGCTTGGCGTTGGCTACGTTCCTTCTCGGCGACGTCACCTCCTTCCAGCGCTACGTCAGTCAAAGCCTGGATGCTGCCGAACGCCAGAAGCGCTGGTTCTTCTACGGGCAGGATTCGTGGCGCATCAGCCCCAAATTCACGATGACCTACGGCGTTCGCTGGGAAATCTACTTCCCCGAAAGCGTCAACGCCAAGGGAAACGGGGGTTTTGCTAACTTGAATGACGGCACGATACGAGTCGCTGGCTTCGGCGACATCGGCTCGAATGGCAACATTGACAATACCTACAAGGCCTTCGCGCCTCGCCTCAGTTTTGCTTACGCGTTTGATCCCAAGACCGTGGTTCGCCTGGGTTATGGACGGGGCTTCGACATCGGCGTGTTTGGCTCCAACTTCGGGCACGTCGTCACTCAGAACCTCCCGGTTCTTGCACGGCAGGATATTTCGGATAGCACCTTTAATTCTGCCGCTGCGAACAATCGCAGTCCCGTTTTCACTCTTTCCCAGGGACCGCAACCGTTTAACTTTGCGCCTATCCTCGGCTCTATTTCTGCCAATGGCTTGTTGCCGATCGACGGTATCGACGGCACGACGCAAGGCGTGGCACGCCCGACCGTTCAGCGGCTTCCCACCATCGATCAGTGGAATGCCACCATTCAGCGGCAGATCACTCCAACACTGAACATTACTGCCAGTTACATCGGAAACAAGGGAACTCACGTTTTCGCGGGTACCGGACCAAATTACAACAACAACGAAATCGCGGTAGGTCCTGGTACGAATGACGTGGTCTGTCCGACTCCGACGACTTGCTCTCTGGCAGGATTTGTCCCGGCGCAATCGCAAGCCGATCGCCGTAGGTATTTCCTAGATGGCGTGCCGGCATTCACTTATCCAGGATTCACTTACGTGAACACGGCCGGCGTCGTCACACCGACACCTCCTTGCTGCGCGGTGGATACCAGCTACTTCGGCAACGATGCCGACAATAAATACAACGCGTTGCAGGTGAAAGCCGAAAAGCGCATGGGCTATGGTCTTGAGTTCCTCGCGCACTACACGTTTTCCCACGCTTATGCGTACGACTCGACCTATTACTCCGTCGACAAGAAGCTTGCTTGGGGTCCAAACCCGTTTAATCGTAATCAAGTGTTTGTGGCCAATACGATCTACGAGTTGCCCTTCGGCAGGGGTAAAAAGTATATGAGCGGCGCTAGTCGGCTTCAAGACCTAGCGATCGGTGGCTGGCAGATAACCAACACGCTCACGTACGGCACCGGACTTCCCTTTACTCCTAGCATCGGGGAGTGCGGCACTATTACTGACGCGGGACCTTGCCGTCCAAACGTAATCGGCAGCCAAAAGCTTTCCACCGGTGTCACTAACACTGCGAACGGCACCTTCTGGTTCACGCCGGTTGCCCCGCTCGCCTACCCACTTTCCCCCGCCAATGCGGGACTCGACTCCTGCACCTTCGCGCGCCCCACATCCGGTCCGTTCGCTCTTCCGGGCTGCGGGCAGATCGGCAATGCCGGATTCGATTCCTATCGCGGTCCGCATGCGTTCTACGATGACATGGCGCTCTCGAAGACCTTCACGATCACCGAGCGCGTTAAGGCGCAATTCCGCTTCGATGCCTACAACCTGTTCAACCATCCGGTCCTCGCCGTCCCCGGCAACACCTGCGTGGATTGCGGCGGCAGCGCTGGCCAGATCACGGACATCGAGGCCGATGCTGCCCCGGGTTCACCAGTAGGGATGCGTCAACTGCAGTTCGGCGTTCGGGTGACTTTCTAACCTCTAGCATCGCTAAACAAAATGGGGAGCCCCTCGCGGGCTCCCCATTTTTTATGCTCTAATCGTTCTTCCGTGGTGGTTGGGATTCAGATGGAAAAATTCAGGTGGGTTTGCACGGTATTGGCAAGTATCCTGGTCCTCGTCGACGGCTCAATCTCGTCGGCACGCTCAACACCCCCAAGCCAGTCCCCCACATCCGCCCAAGCGCCCCAGCCAGTGCCGGAAGCTTCATCCAAATCTACGCCAAAACCGCTGAGCCCCGAGTTCGAACAATCCCGGAAGCTTCTGCAGCAGGGAAAGTACGACGAAGCCCTCATGGCGCTTAGCGATCTCCAGGAAAAACACCCGGAAATTCCGGGGCTGTCACATGAATTTGGCCTGGCGTTTTACAAGAAGGGCGACTATCTGAAAGCGGCCGCATCCCTAAAGAAGGCCGAGGAAGAAAATACTGAGGATAGTGAAGCGATCCAATTGCTCGGGCTCTCCTACTATCTTGCCAATCGCCCCGCGGACGCGATTCCTGCCCTGGAAAAAGTGCAGACCTGGTTCTCTAGCGCCAACGTGGATGCCGCTTACATTCTGGGAATCTGCTACATCCAAACACAAGATTATCCACATGCGCGCGCGGCATTTGCGAAAATGTACGGCGTGCCTGACGAATCGGCCGCCAGCTATTTGTTTACCGCTCGCATGTTGCTGCGCCAGGATTTTAGTCCGGTGGCGGAAGAGTATGCACAGAAGGCCGCGACTCTGGATCCCAGGATGCCTTTGGTGCATTTTCTTTTAGGCGAGTTGAACTTGTATCATTCCAAGCTGCCGGAAGCGGTTGCGGAATTTCGGAAGGAGTTGACGCTGAATCCGGGTTACGCTGCGGGCTACTACAAACTGGCGGACGCCTACTACCGCATGCAGAACTTCGAAGAGGCGGAAAAGCTCTTGCAACGGTCCATCTGGCTTGATGCAACGTCTACGGGTCCCTACATTCTGATGGGCAAGGTGCTGGAGAAGAAGGGCGAAACCGAGTTGGCCGTGCGTGCCTTGCAACGCGCTCTCGCTATGGATCCCAACAATCCCGTCACGCATCACCTGCTGGGACAAGCATATCGCGACATGGGGCGAACCCAGGACGCCGAGCGGGAACTCAACGCTGCGGCACAATTGGAGGAACGCCAGAACGCGAGGCCGTGACGTCTTCTATGGACCGCAGTTTTTATGCAACGCAGCGGCCCGCCATTGTAGACTCCGCTCACTGGTTTCACTACATTCATGCCGGATACTAGATCCTATACAGTTTTGGGCCTGGGCGAACTCCTCTGGGACGTTTTCCCGAAGGGCAAGGAACTTGGCGGCGCCCCTGCAAATTTCGCGTACATGACGAGCCTGCTGGGTGATCATGGTGTCGTCGCCAGCCGAGTTGGCAGCGACGCGTTGGGACGCACTGCCGGCCGTCGATTGCAACGCATCGGGCTCCGCAGCCAATACCTGCAGATTGACACCATACATCCGACCGGCACCGTGAAAGTGCAGGTTGATCCCGCAGGGCAGCCTACTTTCGAGATCGCCGAGTCGGTTGCCTGGGATTTTTTTGAGTGGACACCGGAGTGGGAGAAACTCGCAGCCACCGCAGACGCGGTTTGTTTTGGGTCGCTCGCGCAACGTTCCTCGCAGTCTCGCGCCACCATACGAGCGTTTCTGAAAGAGGTCAGGCGCGGCACGACGCGTGTCTTCGATGTGAATCTTCGGCAATCCTTTTATTCAGCGAATACGCTGGCCGAGTCCATGAAGCTCACGGATATTGTGAAGCTGAATCAAGAGGAATTGCCGATCGTCGTGAAGCTTCTGGGGCATGCGTTCCAGGATGACGAACGAGCAGCGCGTTGGTTGAGAGACACGTATAGTTTGCAACTCGTCTGCGTAACGCGCGGAGCGAAAGGGAGTTTGCTCGTCAATGGCAGCGAAGTCAGTCAACACCCGGGCTGTCGTGTTGTAGTAGCTGACACCGTCGGTTCAGGCGACGCGTTCACGGCAGCGCTCATCTATCACTATCTGCGCCGCGGCTCTCTCGCGACGCTGAATGAGGCTGCTAATCGTATGGGGGCCTGGGTGGCCAGTCAAACCGGCGCGACTCCACCTCGCGATGATTACTATCTACAGCAGATTCGTACTGCGGTGAGTGGCGAAGAATAGCTCACCTGCGCCCGAATGGGAATCGTTACGGGAAACGTTTCGTCCCAGGAACGCTATTCCACGACTTGCTCTTCTCCGAGACGAGACGCTGAGTGCGCACACAACCAGCAACTAATGCACAGCGCCAGCAGTAGCGGCATTCTGCTCCTGCGCCAGACGTGACACTGCGTCCGGTGGAAGTTGGTTGAGCAGCGCCAGGAAAACGCCGTTTGTCCAGCCGAAGCCGACGATGTTCATGTGATAGCCCGCGGTTACTTGGGTCTCCGACGATCGCGTCACCGCGTTGTACTTCTCTCGTATGGTTCCGTCGCGCCGGAAGTTTTCCGCTACCGTCGAGAGAAACTCGTAGGAAACCCGGTCCGCGTCGTCCTTAAAGCCGTACCGCCGGATTCCTTCGTCCGCAAGCAATTGATTGGGTGCCCACGCGTACGGGTAATCCCATTGTGCGCCGCTTTCGAACGGGCTCATTACCAGTCCGCCGGGTTTCTCGAAGACCGCAAGATTCTTCATGATCGCCCGCGCTTGTTCGGGAGTCGCGATGCCGGTCCACATGGGGAGAAACGTGGTTACATATTCGTAGGACGATTGCAGCTGCTTTTCGAAATCGTAGTCGAAGTACAAGCCTCGCTTTTCATCCCACAAATACGTTTGAATGCGCTCCTTGCGATCGTCGGCGCGCTTCCGCCAATCGGCGGCGTCTTTTTTGCGGCCAAGCATGTCGCTCATCAGGGCAAGGTCTTCCTCGGTTTTGTAGAGCAAGCTATTCAGACAGACGGGAGCGTAGTGATGCGTGGCTGCACCGAACGGCCCGAAGCGAAACGAAATGTCATAGCCCGACTCGCGCATGGCACGGTCGCCCTTGTAATAGTCCGTGCTCAGCGCCGCGCTTCCCGCCGAAGCGCAGTCGGAGCGCGCCATCGTCGTGGTCGTCTCGCACACTTGCAACCCAAACTGCGGTCCGACCGGTGCTTGCGATGCGTCGCCGGTCTTCGTCGGAGCCAGATAGCCACGTCCCCCGCTGGGGTGTGCCAGGAAATACGCCGCCACCTGCGTGAGGTGCCCGGTTTCGTCTTTCAAACTCTCGGGCGCTGGACCGTTTCCGAAATCGTAATAGCGCGATAGTCCCGTCGAGCCGGCCAAGTGCGGCTCGCGCGTCCACAAGCTGTAGTCTCTCGCGGCGTAACCGTACGCCTTCTCCAGCCACGCGCGATCCTCATGTCCTGCAGCCTTCTGTGCTTCGTATACCGCCAAAATCATCGAGGTAAGAAACGGTGGCTGCGACCTCGTCAAATAATAGGTACGATTCGCATTCAGCACTGCGCCGTAGTGCTCGATCTCAAAGAAAAAATTCTCGACCATGCCTCGCGCGAGTTCGATTCGGTTGTCCCGCACCAGACCGCGAATGATGAAGTAGCTGTCCCAGCCGTACATCTCGTTGAACCTTCCACCCGGCACCACGTATTTGCTCGGCAGATACAGCAGTCCTGCCGGGTCAATCTTCCCCGGATCGACTTCGCCAAGCTTGTGAATGATGATAGGCAAGTGCTGCGCCTGGACGTTGCATTGCTTCTGAAGCTGTTCGACCGCGGTTGGAACCTCGAAGTCCGCCGGGATGTAGAGCACGGAAGCCGTCGCGAGTTTCGAATCGACGATGGTCTTGCAATCCGTCAGCGAACGCGTGAGCGAATCCCATCCCGCCGCGATGTACTCCCGAATCGGGTTGAGACCCTGATCCTGTGCGGCAGCGGTCTGCGCGTTCGCAGTCCCAATTGCGCAGCTAACGCTAAGAGAAACCACCAGCGCGACCGCAAATCGTTGCCAGGTGATGGAGACTAAAATCGCTCGAAAAAGGCGTCGCGAAGTTAGTCGCAAAGTTACGCGATGAATCGTCCGTGGCGGCATAGTCCTCTTGCGGGTCGGCGGAAGGTATCTCTTTTATCTAGAAGAGTATAGCAGGCTTTCGAGGGTTGCAAAGCGAGCTTTTTTCGGGCCTCGTGGCCGCACTAAACCGGCCTCTGCGGGCGGTCAAAACGTTCGCCGTTCCCCCGAATTCTCGGAAGCCAAAACCTAAGACCCTATTCGCTAGCAACGCGCGTGGTCAAATCTAATTCCAGAAAGGATGCGCCCGGAACAGGGTTGGCGCGGTACGCCGCGATTTCGCGGAATCCCAGCGAGCGATAAATCTCCATCGCTCGCGTCATCGAGGGAAGTGTGTCGAGGCGCATTCGTTCGTAACCAATCTCGCGCGCCATTTCGATCAATGTACCCATGAGCATGCGCCCCGCCCCTTTTCCGCGAACCGATGGCCGCAGGTAGACGCGTTTCATTTCGCACACGACGCCGTCGATCGGGCGCAGCGCTCCACAACCAACTGCCTGTTCTCCATCGAAAACGAGCAGCAGCCGCCCAGCGAACCTCGCGTATTCTCCCGGCAGGCGAGCCAATTCCTCTGCGAATCCTTGGAAGCAGAGATCGACTTCCAGCGACTCTGAATACTCCACGAAAAGGTCGCGAGCGAGCCGAACAAATTCTGGCGTTTCCGCGCTCTCGATGCGCAACATAGACGCACCTCGCCATCTCACCAAACCCCATCCAAGAGCAAGCTACCAGCCTCTCGGTGCCACGCAACAGACAATTTGGCGGCTCCTCGTTGTTTGTCCAAGTCGCGCTTCCGAATGGACGCAAAGCATGGGCAGAACTGCACCAAGCTGTCCCGGCGTACCATTGACCACTTCTCCTTGCATGCCTAACGTCGAGTTTTCAAATCAAATTTCGCGAGTTGAGCCTGAGCTTGCTTATGTACCGCTCTTCAACACGAGTCGGCCGGTCCTGTCTGGTTATGTTTCTGATGTTCGCTGCGGCCATGGCTCCGCGCGCCAGCGGGCAAACGGCTCCCACGCTGACGGTCGATGCTGCCGGAAATCCGCACCCCATCAGTCCCGACATTTATGGCCTGGCGAACTATGGGCTGGATGCGAACTTCGCAAAGGAAATTCAGGTGCCCAACATTCGCTGGGGCGGCGATGCCACCACGCGTTACAACTGGCAGGTGGATTCGAGTAATGCGGGTTTCGATTGGTATTTCATGGGTGGCAACGGCGAAACCACGGTGACCCCGAGCGGTTCCGCGGACACCATGATCAACACCTACAAAGCCGCATCCAACGCGAAGACGCTGCTGACGATTCCCATTATTCCCTGGGTGAACAAGGCCGCCGCATGGAATTGTAGTTTCCCCGTTTCTGTTTACGGCGCACAGCAATCGACGAATCCGTACGTGCATCCCAATGGCGACAATTGCGGAAACAGCATCGCGTCCAACGGTGCTCAGCTTCTCGACAACAATATTTACGCGAACCACATCGACAACACGGTGGCCTTGCAGCAAGGTTGGATCCAGCACCTCGTCTCCACATTCGGCACGGCGGCGAACGGCGGCGTCCCTTACTACCAGCTCGACAACGAGCCCGGAGGCTGGAGCAACACGCACCGCGACGTCGAACCCGTGCAGCCTGACTACGACACGATAATCAGTCTGGGCCAGCAATATGCTTCAACGATCAAGCAATCCGATCCTTCCGCGAAAGTCTTTGGCCCCGTGGATTTCATGCTGGGAGGATGGATTGGCACGCCGTCCAAACAGAACAATCTTTTCGCCGGTCAGTATTATCTGCGGCAGATGGCGGCGTACGAGAAAGCAAATCAGCAGCGCATTCTCGACTATTTCGACGAGCATTACTACGGCGGAGGTTCCACTGACGCTGCCGAACTCGAATCCACGCGCGCTTTGTGGGATTCTACATTTAATTCCGGCAGTTGGGTCGAACAGTATTATTTCTTCGGGCCGATGCAATTGATTCCGCGCTTCCAGAGCTGGATTCAGACTTACTATCCGGGCACCAAGCTGTCCATCTCTGAATACAGTTTCGCCAGCGGTACGAATCCGCTGGTTGACATGCTGACGGAATCCGACGTTCTGGGAATTTACGGCCGCCAGAGCCTCGACTTCGCCAACATGTGGAACGTGCCCAAGCCTACCGACCCGCTCGCGTATAGTTTTCGAATTTACCGCAACTACGACGGCGCGGGCGGCCAGTTCGGTGACACCTCCATCACTTCCACCAGTACGGACCAAAGCCAGCTTTCGGTCTATGGGGCGCTGCGCTCGTCCGACGGCGCACTCACGGTTGTCGCGATCAACAAGACGACCAGCGCTATCCAGACCACCTTGACGCTCGCGAATTTCACCCCAACGGGTACCGCGGCGGTTTACACCTATAGCAATGCGAACCTAACCCAAATCGTGGCGGGCGCGCCAGTTGGTGTCGCATCCAAGGCCGTGAACTACAGCTTTCCAGCCTACTCCGTTACTATTTTTGTGTTCACGTCCGCCGCTGCCTTGCCGACCGCCACGCTTACCTCGCTTACCGCATCGAGCACGCAACTCACGACCGGACAGACCGTGAAGTTCACCGCCACGGTCGCGCCGCAATCCGGCAGCGGCACGCCGACAGGAACGGTCACGTTTAGCGATGGCGCAAGTGCGCTTGGCTCTGCCACTCTAACCTCCGGCACCGCGACCTTTTCGACCTCTACTCTGTCGACTGGCTCGCATACAATCGTGGCCGCGTATGCAGGCGATTCGAATTTCTCTGCTTCAAGTTCGGCGGTCGTTGCCGTCACGGTTTCCGCTCCCGCGAAGATCAACACGAGCACGTCCTTGTCTCTATCAGCCACGCAGATTACCGCGGGCAATAGCGTCACATTTACTGCGAACGTTGCGCTCGCGGCCGGAACTGTCACACCTACCGGTAGCATCACGTTCCTCGATTCGCAAACAGTCGTCGGGTCAGCTACATTGACCGGTAGGTCATCGACATCGACCGGTGGGTCAGCGCAATTCAGCACCGCGACACTTTCAACTGGCACGCATTCCATCACCGCGGCTTATTCGGGCGACTCGAATTTCAATGCGTCGAGTTCCGCGGCTGCTGCGTTAACGGTTGCAACCCAGCCTGCGGCGGACTACTCACTCTCAATGAGCGCGTCGGCCGTAAGCGTCGACGCGGGCGCGGCGGGCACGATCACACTTACCGTGACACCCCAAGACGGATTCAAGCAGGGAGTCACCTTCGCATGCTCCGGCTTGCCGACCGGCGCAATCTGCAGTTTCAAGCCACCGTCGGTGACGCCAACAAACGGGCCCGCAGTCACCACGTTGACGATTCAAGCGCCGTCGACGATAGCGGCAGCCACGAATGACACAGATGGAAAAATGCAAAGCAGTTTGAATGCGCTCTTCGTCGCTGCTGACCGCCATCCGGGAATTACGGCAGCGTCGCGAATGGCAGCGCTGTGCGTCTTTGCAGTGGCCATCTTTGGAATGTTTGGAATTTTTAAGGATTCAGCGAGCAGACAGTTCCCGCCAACGCTCTTGAAATTCTCACAAGCGCTCGCGTTCTCCGCACTTCTGGCAGCGACGTTGATTATTTCCGGATGCGCGGGCCTAAGCGGTTCACAGTCGCAACCGCAGCCGCAGGCAACACCGACGAACTACACGGTCACCGTCACTGCAAGCGCCACGAATTCACCGACGCATTCGCAGTCGTTCACGTTGACGGTAATGCCCTAACGGGCTGCGGAAAAAGTCTTTTTCTTCAGGAGGTCGGTGCTTTAGTTCATCCTGAGTCTCGAAGGGCGCTGACATAAACTGCGTGCTCTCAACGGGCTTCGGTTTATCCTGAGGAACGAGGCCCTGAAGAAAGCTTTTTCTTCGTTTTGTCGCATTGAAGAGCTAGCATGCGCATGCGTTGCCCATGCACAGCCTGAACTTCGACGGTAGCGGTGATCCCTCTAACTGGGCGCGCGCCTCACTTTGGTAAGGCCAGACTTCCATGCGAGAGGAGCAAGCTCTTCAGTTGGCGGACGGCGTTAGGGCTTTCCGCTACCCTCGTATTTGCAAACCCCAAAATTAACCCCTGGCGAGCAGCTCTTCCAAGGTACGCAGGGGAAAGAGGCCAAAGCCAAAGTCTCTTGCGCGCGCCACTCGCGGCAACCTCTCGATCGCGGAACCCTTTGGGCAGCGTAACCACAAGTTGCATCCCAGCCTGCGCCCCGAGAACTTCGAGCGCGGATCCAAACTCCTTAGTTATACTGTCCACCAGCCCAGTTCGCCTTTCGGCGTAGAGGATCCGCATCCTCCGAATGTGACGCGCAAAGTGTCCCTCTCGCATGAAGTCGTTGAGGACCGCCTGATTCAGGTAGGAGGAGCTCAAGTCCATCGCCTGGCGAACCGCCGTGAACCGTTCGACAAGGTCGGAGGGGATCACCACGTAGCCCAGACGCAACGACGGGAACAGGGTCTTGCTGAACGTTCCGATGTAGATCACGCGAGAATTGTGATCGAGTCCTTGCAGCGACGCGATGGGCATATTTTCGTAGCGATACTCGCTGTCATAGTCATCCTCAATGACCCAGGAGCCCGAATTTTGCGCCCAGTCCAACAGCTGAAACCGGCGCGAGGCACTCATGGTTACCCCCAGCGGATATTGATGAGACGGCGTTACATACGCAACTCGAGCTTTGCTGCATAACTTTATGCCCGCCGTCACATTCAGTCCTTCCTTATCAACCGGCACCGGAATCAAGCGACAACCCGAGCCAGTAAGAACGTTCCGCGCCAGCCAGTAGCCCGGTTCCTCCAGCCACGCGGCATCTCCGGGATCCAGCAGTACGCGCGCAGAGATTTCCAGCGCCTGCTGGGAACCGGAAACAATCATCACTTGTTGCGGCTCGCACCGCACCGCGCGAGAAGTTCGGAGATAGGTGCAAATCGCCTCGCGCAAAGCTTCAAGACCTATTGCGGTGCCGTAGTGAAGCTCAGCGGCGTGTGGATTCCGGCAGTGCCGCATAACCAGGTTCGACCATATCTGGAATGGAAACTGGTCATACGCAGCTTGGCTCACGCTGAACGGCCCCACTCCACGAGCCCAAGGAGGGATTTCATAGCGCGGCAAAAGCAAAGCGCGTTTCGACACGGGCCGGTATCCGGAACGAACCTGATTCGATTGGTGATTGCCCGACTCATGAAATGTCAGTTGCTCCGGCAAGGAGCCACACACAAACGTTCCTGCACCTACGCGAGCCTCGAAATAGCCTTCCGCCAAAAGCTGGGCGTACGCGGTAAGTACCGGGATGCGCGAAATTTTCAATTCGGACGCCTGGGCGCGCGTCGATGGGATTTGCTGGCCCGCTCCCAGGCTGCGGCTGACGATCAGGTTCCGGTAGGCATCATAAATTTGCTTGTGCAGAGGCTTCGCTGCCTTGCGATCCACTGCGAGCACTGGTGACAATCCACTCGATACCTTCTTCATTTCCGTAGTGTAGTGGTCATATCGGAATTCAATCAAGTGGATATTGCCACAAACCACTCGAACTTCTACTTTGGACAAAAGCGTAGTCCAAAAATCCTGTCGGGGTGTGGAGGCAATAGCGATGAATTTAATTCGTACTTTTGTGCGCGGTGGTCAGGATATCGTTTTTGCAGTGAAACGGTTCCGCTTGAGGTTTCTATTCATTCTATCCGTTGGTCTGCTTGGTTTTTCTCTTTCAACTCTCGCTCAGGACGCCAGCATCGTCGGCACCGTTACCGATCCTTCCGGCGCGTCGGTTCCGAACGTGAGAATCACGGTTACGAATACGGAAACGGGTTTGACCCACACCGTGGTGAGCAGTGACTCCGGCCAGTATGCAATTCCTGAACTCAAGATTGGTCACTACGACGCCAAGGCCGAAGCCACCGGTTTTAAATCGGCCGAGCAAAAAGGCCTTCTGTTGCAAGTAGGCGACCGCACTCGCGTTGATTTTCAAATGCAACTCGGCGGCGCTCAGGAAACCGTCACCGTCGAAGCTGATCCGGTTCGCGTGCAGACCGATTCCGGCGAACAGAGCAACGTCATCACCGGGCAGCAGATTTCGCAGATCGCCGTAAGCGGTCGCAGCATGTACCAGCTTGCGGCTTTGACCCCCGGAGCGTCGAGCCAGATTGGTGCGGGCGGGATGAGCGCAGGTGTTGTTAACACTTCGGCCGGCGGCGACGCCAACGTGGAATTCAACGGCATGCGGCAAAACCACAACATCTATTTGCTCGACGGTGGCGAAGATGACGACCGCGGCGGCGCGGGCGGCATGAGTATCGCGCCCTCCTCGGATGCCATCGCAGAATTCCGCGCTCTTACCTCGAACTACAGCGCTGACTATGGCCTCTCTTCGGCCGGAACCATGACTATGGTTCTCAAGTCCGGATCGAGCACGCTCCATGCAGCGGCGTGGGAATTCAACCGCAATGACGCTTTCGACGCCCGCAACTTCTTCAATCCGGCTCCGCAACCGGTCGCGGAGTTGCGACTGAACACGTTCGGTTTCAACGTGGGCGGACCCGTTACTTTCGGCCGGCTCTACAATCGCGAACGCAAGAAGACCTTCTTCTTCTACAACATGGAATGGCGCAGGCTCATCCAGGGCATCGTCAACAACGGCCAGCCAGTGCCCCTCCCCTCTACATATGGAGGCGACTTCGGCAGCACCGTCATCAACGTCCCGACGGCCGCGCAGGTTGCGCCTTCGGTTCTAGCCAAGAATTGTCCCGGTGGTGTTCTGCCCGCCGGCATCGTCCAGGGTTCACCCTTTCCGGGAAACACGATCCCTGCTTGCATGATCAGCCCCAATGCGACGGCTCTGTTGAGCGCCGGGATTTTCCCGGCGCCCACGTCAGGTGACCAGTTCACCGGCGCCGCCACCTCGCCGACCAATGTGAAGGAAGAGATCGTCCGCATTGACCACAACTTCAGCAGCAAATTTTCGGTTTTTGGACACTTTATCGCCGAACAGGTGTCGCAGGGCTACTCCACCAGCCAGTGGAGCGGTGCCAACGTTCCCACCGTCGGCGATACCTTCGGCAACCCCTCTTACAGCGCGGTAGTTCACGCAACCTACGCGATTAATCCCAACCTTCTGAACGAAACAGCTTTCAACTACAACGGCAACCGCATCAACATCGTACCGTTCGCGGGTGCTGGCTTGAGTAGCTTGGCAATCCCCGCAGGATTCGAAAGCAACCGGCTATTCACAGGTCCTAACAACGATGACCGCTTCCCCAACATCGACCTGAATGGCTCGACGGGTACCAAAGTCGAAATCTCCAGCTGGCCGTGGCACAACGTAGCCAACGACTACCAGATCCGCGATGACATCTCTTGGACCCACGGCGCTCACCAGTTCAAGTTCGGTGGGAGCTGGGCTCTCTACAAGAAGACCCAGGATCTGTTCGGTCAGACGCAGGGCGGCTTCAACTTTGACGGAACCTTCACCGGCAACGACTTTGCCGATTTCCTGCTGGGCGATGCCAAGAACTATCAGGAACTCGCCGTCCAAGACGCCGGCCAATGGAACAACGTTTCCTGGGCCGCCTACGTTCAGGACAACTGGCGCGTCAACCGCAGGCTGACCCTCAACCTCGGTCTGCGCTGGGATGGCGTTCCGCACACCTACGAAGCCAACAACCGCATGGGCAACTTCTACCCATCGCTCTACAATCCGGCTGCTGCGGCGACGTTGCTGCCCGACGGCACGATCAGCCCGAGCAGTCCCGGCCTCGGCACCAGCCCGAATCCAATTCTGGCGGGCATTCCGCTGTACCTGAACGGAATCGGCATCCCCGGCCAGGACGGCGTTCCCAAGGGCTTGGTGAACAATCACTGGGCGGCATTTGGTCCTCGGTTGGGTTTTGCTTACGACCTCACGGGTGCTGGCAAGACCGTTGTCCGTGGCGGCTTCGGCATCATGTACGAGCGCATTCAAGGGAACGACATGTACAACGCCGGACCCAACATTCCGTTCAGCTTGCAGGTCACCACACCAGGTCCGGTCGAATTCAGCAACCCAACTCTCTCGCTGGCAACGGGCACGGCCGCTGCACTGCCGATCAACGCTGCCAGCGTCACCGGGCTAGCCATCAACGACTACAAGCTCCCGGTCAGCTACCAGTGGAGCGTCGGTGTTCAGCGTCAGTTAGGCGCTCGATCGGTGCTCGGCATTGCCTACGTCGGGAATCAAAACCGGCACCAGAATGATTACCGGGAAACGAATCTGCCAGACGAGAGCGCGCTTGCTGGACTGATCGCCGGCGGCATCTATACCCTAGCGCCAGGTCTGCCCTATCCGGGCTTCCACTCGATCGATTTGAGCCAAAACGAGGCCAACTCGCACTACAACGCGTTACAGATCGATTTGACTTCTCAAGTCGGTCACGACTTGACCCTGCGGGCGTACTACACGCTGTCGCGCACGATCGATCCGGTCACCGGCAACGGTGGCCAGGACCTGCAAAACGTCTCGAATCCCTACGCGGGATGGCAGTACGATAACGGACCGGGTGGCTACGATCGCACCCACAATGCGGCAGTCAACTTCATCTATGATCTGCCGATCTTCCGGCACACTGAAAACCGCTTACTCAAGTCCACCCTCGGCGGCTGGGAGGTCTCCGGAATCGTCACGTTGACGTCAGGTCTCCCGCTCAATCCCCAACTGACGGGCGGACAGAGTAGCAACGGTCTTCCCAACGCCACCAATCGCCCGGACCAGATCGGTCCGGTCTCCTATCCACATACGGTTGCCGAATGGTTCAGCACGTCATCGTTCGTCGACCCAGCGGTAGGCACCTTTGGCGACGCCGGACACAACTCACTGCGTGGCCCAGGCCGCGACAACTGGAACATCTCGCTGTTCAAGAGCTTCGTGCTCAGCGAAACTCGTGGCAGCAGGCTGGAACTCCGTGTGGAAAGTTTCAACACCTGGAATCACACCGAGTTCAACCAGGTCAGCAACGGGCTCGGTTCCAGCAATTTCGGCCAAGTCACTTCTGCCTTCGACCCGCGAGTCTTTCAGCTCGGAGGGAAGATCTACTTCTAACATCACGGGAAATAGGCAACTTGACCCGCTCGCGCCGGACACGGCGCGAGCGGTTTTTTTCTATAAGCCAAAAAGACCCGTGGACGAGTCCAACCCCCCCTATGTTTTTTGTAAGTATTCATTCTAATGGTAATTAAAGTTGTTTGTTTTGATAGACTTTGTAAGTATTGATTCTAAATGGCTTACGCGTGCCGTGGAAACAGGGGAAAAGTGGATGGCCAAAGGTGAGACGGAGAAGTGGGAGCGTGTGATGATTCGATCCGAGATACACGGGAGAGCATAGCATAAGAGGATATAATTGTTAATTACTATATTAGATATCATTCGAATGAATCGGGCGAATGAACCGGGCGAAACAAACCGGGAACTAGTGAGACGCTCAACGATGGCGGCGGCAATAGCACGCGCGGGGCAGAGCGTGGTCGGCCACGTCTAGCGGGTTCTGCTCGGTTCGGGACGACATCGGCTAAGAGCCAAGCGTGAAGTCGCGCCTCGGATTGCAAACGGTGGGTTCACTGTAGGGATTCGATGCAGGGATTCGTGGCAGACTCTTAGGAGCGCTTTTGCAGCGCTCCCTTGAGGTGTAGGTCGGCGCTTGAATGTACGCCGTTATGTCGATATTGGGCTGTGAAGTGGTGTGCCGCAATATCCATTTGAGCTGGTTTCAGCATGACCACTTCCACTTTGGATTTTCAGGTGGAGAATAAAGCCTCAGGCAGGCTGCGGAAAAATGCAACAAAACGAGGAAAAGGCTTCCTTCAGGGGCTGAAGCCCGTTGAGAGCACGCAGTTTACGTCGGCGCTAAAGCACCGACCTCCTGAAGAAAAAGATTTTTCCCGCGGCCTACTAGAGTGTTCGGCAGTGGTAATGGGGCGGTTGTGGCAAGTGGTTATTGTGATTCGCCACTTTCCGCGCGAGACTTAGGAGGCACCGATGACAATGACAAGGGTAACCAAATTGAGAGGCATCACAACCTTACTGGTGATTCTATGCGCCGCGGCTGGGGACTATGGAGCGGCTCCGGATACAGGCGGGTCGCCGGTTCTGGTGGAACTGTTCACTTCGGAAGGGTGTTCGAGTTGCCCTCCGGCCGACGAGCTTCTTGCGCAATGGGATGCCGCACAGCCGGTTCCCGGCGCGCAGTTGATAGTGCTCAGCGAGCATGTGGACTATTGGAACCATGACGGGTGGAAAGATCCTTATTCGTCGGCGCAGTTGACGGAGCGACAGAGCGGCTATGTCCACAGCCTCGGACTGAATACGCCGTACACTCCCCAAATGATTGTCGACGGAGCGGGGGAGTTGAAAGGAAGTGGCGCGGAGCTGGCGCAACTCCTCCGGAAGGCGGCCACGGCGCCAAAGGTCGCTGTGCGCATCAGCTCGCTAAGCGTCACGGCCGGATCGCCGGCGATCGTCCGCGCGCACCTCGACGTGGATGGCACGTCGCAGAAGCGCAATTCCGAGATTTTCGTGGTCGTAGCCCTGGACCATGCGGAGTCCCAGGTATTGCGAGGAGAAAATTCGGGCCGCCATCTGACGCACGTCGCTGTAGCGCAAGAGTTCATCAAGGTCGGAAAGCTCGAGAAGCAAAAAACCTTTAGCCAGGATTTTCAAGTGAAGCTCAAGCCCGGGACGGATACCACAAATATCCGCATCATTGCTTTTGTGCAAGATTCCGGCCTGGGAAAAGTCTCGGGAGCGGCGCTGCAGAAAGTCACGAATTAGAAGTGTGAGAACATCAAAGTTCCTTCCGTTTCGGCACCACGGCGAATAGCAAGCATCCCTCGGTCTTGCAGTAAGTGACTCTATTGGTTAGATTTGTTGTGCCAGCGCCCGGGTGGCGGAATGGCAGACGCTGAGGACTTAAAATCCTCCGGGGATTTTTCCTCATGTGGGTTCGACTCCCACCCCGGGCACCATTTTTCATCCTTTATTTTCAGCTAGTTAACGAGCTCATTCTTGTCGCGTAACCGCCGCGTAACTAGAGACTCCGTTTGCACGATGGAATCTCTGGCCCACGCACTCGCTAAATCCGCTTCCAATTGTTGCTGACGCGCGTAGACCCAATGCTCGCGCCAAGGGCAAAACACTGGGCCGGCCGCGAAAAATTGCAAATTCCGACGACGTCAACCGGCTTCGAGCTCAAGGCGCCTCATGGCGAGCCGTGGGAACTGCACTTGGTGTGAGCGCGGCCACGGCATTTTGTGCTTCGGCCAGAACACCCCTGAAAATGAAGCTCAGGAGTGGGAAGTGAGGAACGACGATGATTAAGCCTCGCCCACTACCCAGACTGCGAGTCCGAATTCCATTTGAGCGCAACTTCACCGAAGCCGAGTTCCTGCGTCTGAAGCGAGGCTTCGTCGCTGAAAGTATGGATGACCGCTGGCACGTTTTCTTCAAAGACCCGTGGTTGAGTTTCGTCCGCAGCTGGACCGGCTTTTGTACTTACAAAGTTCGGCTGGAAGACAGCGACAAGGGATGCAAGATTGCTGAGGTTTGGGTGAGCAGGGACCTCCGTCAGTACGGAGGCGATGATCCACGAGAGGAAACGAGACTCCTATCCTTTCTGATCGACGGCTTGCTGCTTAATCGGGAGCAACGCGACGGCTTCCGAGCTACGATCGGTTCGTGAAAACGGTCTCCTGTTCTGCGAATGAATCCGACAGACATCTACAGAAGATTTGTTCCGATGCGACGGCAGTGAGGCGCAGGGGACGCGCTTGTCTCCATAGCGAACCCTTCCAGAGTATGAACCTCCACGCGGTTTAGTTGATGAGCACACCTGTACCTTCGGACTATTTAAGGTTCACAGAAAGAACTTCAGACTTTGAGAACGTTGACCCTTCGACTGTCGACCAACACTTTGTGAGGAGACAAAAATGAAGAAGGTCTCTCTATTGGTTTCCACAGGCATACTGCTCATCATTGCAGGGTGCTCAGTAGATTCTCAGAAAACCATATCGAAGAATGCACCGGCAGTCGTCCGGGCATCAACTGCGCCAGCCAACCTATCTCTCACCGTAGAACCAACCGCTGCTCAGCTTCCCATCCCGTCAGTCGGGCAGGCGAATCAACAATCGTGGCGCTCTGAAATCGTCGCGGACGCCCTTGGCAACGTCACTACGCTGAAGGTGACTTCGACGGACGGCAAATTTGATTTGGTCATTCTCCATGAGGGCACGCAATCCTTTTTGTCTTTCGTCAGGCACGCGCATTGGAATGTCGTCCATAACCAGCCGGCCAAAGGCAAGCTAATGTACCTCCGAGCGAAATTTGACGACGGAGAGGAGAAGCGAATCGAGTGGGACGAATTGGGATTCGCCACTGAGAATTTATATAGCGTCTTGTGGTCATACCCCGCAAAGGCGGATGCTCCCATTGGTCCGGCGCCGAATAGCTCTGCAAATGATTCTGTCGGGGGCGACCAACTCCTGATTCAGGAAATGATGAAGCACAACACGATGCTTTTAGAGGTGGAACCGGGGGGCACAGCACAGTTCGATATGCTCGGGCTGGCGCATGAAATGGAGAAAGTTCGTACTCCCAAAACGCAGCCAGTCCTCGAGGCTAGGCAAGCGTCCGAGTAGCGGTACTAATTTTTATGCGACGCAGCCGATGGATTGATAAGAACGTACGGGTTTGCTCAACCTGCCCTAAAAGCAACAGCACGACCTCGATTCGGAGACTCAACTCCTGATAAGTTCGGGTTACCGGGACAAGTCCAGTCCAGTACTTCAAGTTTCCGATTACCGCGTTTACCAGGAACTGTCTTCGTCCGCTTCAGCGCCGATGTGGAAAGAGATCATGATTTGGACTGTTATTCGTGCCGCAGTGCGACCATCGGATCAACTCGCGTGGCGCGGCGGGCGGGGATGTGGCACGCGACCAGAGCGACAACGGCCAAAAGCAGCCCAACAGAGGTAAACGTAATCGCATCGGTCTCACTGACGCCAAAGAGTTGCGCCTTAAGCAAGCGCGTGAATGCCAGCGCGAGCGCCGTGCCCACCCCGAGGCCCGCCAGTGTGAGCCGGAATCCCTGGTCAAGAACGAGACGGTAGATGCCTCCCCTCTCCGCGCCGAGCGCCACGCGGATGCCGATTTCCCGCGTGCGTTGTCGCGTGGTGTAAGCCACGACGCCATAGATGCCGACGGCAGCAAGCAGCATGGCAAGAAAACCGAACGAGGCTGCAAACGTAGCCGCGACGCGTCCAAAAAGCGAGCCGAGCTGCATGGTGACGGAAAGCGGATTCACATTGAACAGCGGCAACTCCCGATTGAGCTGATGGATGGTCTCTTCCACAGAAGAAGCCATGGTACGCGGATCGCCAGTCGTGCGGAGGTGAATCGTGGTGTCCTGCGTGGGGTGGTAGATCTGGTAAATCGGTAAATAGATGACCGGCTCGCTCGGGTAGGTGAGCATGCGGTATTTGGCGTTGCGCGCGACCCCAACGATTGTGAAGCGATTACCCCAGTCCGTCACCTGCTTGCCGATAGCGTTTTCGCCCGGCCAATAGCGATCGACAAAGGCCTGGTTGACGACGGCAACGAGTTGCGCATCTGGCGTATCCGCTTCGCTGAATTCACGGCCTGAAATCACCGCGGTGCGGAGCGTGCGAAAGTAATTCGGCCCGACGACCGCTCGGCTGATCTCCATCGATTCGTGCGGTTGCGGCACGTAGCCTTCGATCTGCAGGTAGTCGGAGTGGATGCTGAAGCTCAGCGGTGAAAAATCAGCCAAGGTCACGGATTCGACCCCGGGAAGCGCCGCGAGCCTGTCGAGCACCTGCCGGTTGAACGCCATACCCGTCGCGCGCGTATAACCTGCTGGCGAGAGCTCATAAGAGGCAAGCAGCAGATGGCTTGCTTCGAAGCCCGGATCCGATTGCTGTGCTTTCTGAAGGCTGCGGGTGAAGAGTCCCGCGCAGACCAGCAGAACCAACGAGAGTGAAATCTGCGCGACCACCAGGCCGCTCAAGAGACGAGACTTGTGAGACGTGAGCGAGACGCTGCTCGCTTCCTCCTTGAGAACCGATTGCACCGGTACGCTCGAAGACCGCAGGGCCGGAAGAATACCGAAGGTGATCGCAGCGAGGATGGAAACCGCAATCGTCACGAAAAGCACGCGTTGATCGATGTGCGCGTCGGTTGTCAGCGGAAGAGTGCTGGGCGGAAAGAAAGCGCCGAGGCTGCGAGAAGTCCACACCGTAATCACTATGGCGGCAGTACCGCCGAGCAGGCCAAGCAGCAGGCTCTCGATCAGAAACTGGCGGATGATCTGTTTGCGTGAAGCGCCCGTCGCCAGCCGGATGGCAATCTCGCGGCGGCGTCCGACCGAACGCACCAACAGGAGACTCGCAACGTTGGCGCAGGCCAGCAGGAGCAGAACCGCCGCGAGTCCCAGCAACATCGGGAAAATCTTGTAGAGGTAGCCGTTGATGCCGAAGGGAGACCGCCACAGGGGGTCGAGAGAAATCTCGTTCGGACTGTCCCGGTGATCCTCCGGGAACCGCTCGGCGATTCCCTGCATGAGCAGGTTTAGCTCGGCCTGCGCCTGATTCTTCGTGACACCCGGGCGAAGCTTTCCAAGCACGTTCAGCCAGAAAATCCCGCGATAGTCGGGACGGTCCGCCCCTCCCCAAACGTCACGATCCATCGGCAGAGGAATCCACAAGTCGGTGCGGAGGCCGGTTTTGCAGCCGGTGAAGTCCCGAGGTGCCACCCCGATAACGGTGTAGGGATGGCGATTGATCTGAATCGTTTTGCCGACGATTTGCGGATCGCCCGCGAAATGGTTTTGCCAGACGGCGTAACCGATGACGATCACCGCGGCGCCGGCGTGCCGTGTTCCTTCTTCCGGAAGAAAAGTGCGGCCCAGAATCGGCTGGACCCCGAGAACGTCAAAATAATTGGCGGTGGTCAGAGCCCCGTAAATGCGCTCGGGCTTTGCGGCGCCGGTGAGAGACATGTAGTCCTCGTGATAACCGAGAAGCCCGGAAAAAGTTTGAGTGCGCTCGCTGAGGTCGCGAAGGTCGGGATAAGAAAATGGCGGGGTAGGAAAATCGCTGCGATCGCCACGGTCGATGGTGACAAGGTCGCTCGTGTGAGCGACTCCGGGAATCGGGTTCAGCAAGGTAGCGCTGATCCAACTGAGCACGGTGGTATTTGCGGCGATGCCGAGCGCCAGCGTAAGAACGACGATGGCGGTAAAGCCGGGATTCTTCCGCGACATGCGGAGCGCGAAGCGACAGTCCCGTGCGAGTGTGTCGAGCCATTCTCCGGTCCGTGCGTCTCTCACGTGTTCCTTCACCTGCTCGACGCCCCCCAACTCAATTTGCGCTGCTCGTTCCGCTTCATCTGGCTTCATGCCTGATCGCAGCTTCTCTTCGATCAACAAATCAAGGTGAGCGCTCACTTCCGCCGCAATGTCCAGTTCGTCTTTCTGCCTGCCGGTAACATTCCGAAAGAAGCTGACCGCGCGAGAAAGCCAGCGTAACTTTCGCTTCTTAGTCACGACGCCTCCAGAGTCCGCGAGATCCCAAGCACAATCCGCTCCCACTTCGCGGTTTCCTCCTCCAACTGTTTCACGCCCGCCTTCGTCAGCCGGTAGTACTTTGCCCGGCGGTTGGTTTTGGACTCTCCCCAAGCCGAACTGATCCAGCCTTCTTCCTGCATCCGGCGTAGTGCGGGAAATAACGATCCGGACTTCACCACAAACGTGCCTTGCGATATCTGTTCAATCCTGCGAGAGATTCCGAGGCCATGCATTTCACCCAAGCGCAGGGCTTTGAGGATCACCATGTCCAGCGTCCCTTGCAAAAGATTGGTTTGTTCCGGACTCATGACGCTCTCCTGTAGAGATTCTACTGGAAGATTAGGCCTTCCCCTGTAGAATGTCAACGGGTCGCAGATCGAATATACGGAAATGACGGGGTCCGATCACTCCGTCATCGGCTCATCGTCACCGTAGCATGATGAAGCATTCGGAGTTCGACCAGATGGTTGCGCTTGCGGAGCGGCTCCGACTGGAATTGGATTCCTCCGACCGCGAGAACCTGGTCGGTAGTCAGATAATTCCCGATAAGTCGTTACCGGACATCTCTAACAATGTCGGCCCTGTCAAACACTTTTTGGGCACACTTCTCCATTCACTTAAAAGAGTTTTTTTCTTCCGCTTCCTTCGGTGTCTTTCCGATCGGCCCTGACAAGTACGGTTCGTTCGTAATCTAGCGGTCGGTTTCAGTCCGACCCAAACATCTCTTCGATCAAAACTTCGACCATGATTAGTTCTTCGAACTCCCTCTCACGAGGGAGCGGGATGCCCTATCAAGTGGACGACGCTTTACTGCACGCCATGTCCGGTACCGAGCTGTCCCGCGTACGAACCGAACTCCGGCTCCTTCCTGAGCCTAACAACCAAAGACTGCTCATGTCGAGAGGAGCCGACATTGTTATGCAATCAAGTCCAGTCCCAGTACCTCAAGTTTCCGAGATACCGCGTTAATCAGGATCCGAGGACCAGCGCAATATCGAGGTTTTGCTCAATGGTCAACCGACGAAGGAGCGCATGTTTCGTACTACATGTCCCGCGCTCCTCAGTCAGAACGATTAGCGGATCGTCCGGACGCGAATTGCGAGCATAAGGTAAACACCTGACAGCTCGGAACCGGACATGGCGTGAAGTAGAACGCCGTGCACTTGATGGGGCATCCCGCTCCCTGCAAAGGGAGTTTGAAGAAGTAATCATGGTCGAAGTTTTGATCGAAGAGATGTTTAGGTCGGACTGAAGCCGATCGAAAGATTACGAACGAGCCGTGGTCGTCGAAGCAGAGGTCAAGAAAGAACAAGGAAGACCACTCGTAGGAGTGAGCGGGGCAGTGCGCTCAAAAAGGATTTGACAGGGCCGACATTGTTAGAGATGTCCGGTAAGCGTTAATCAGGACTTAAGGATTACGTCCGGGTTGCCAGTGACACACTCAGAACTCGTGAATCCTCATAGCCAACGCCAATTGTTTTGCCTTTCCTCGTCAGGCATAATCGGCGGCAGGCACGAATACGAAAGAACGGGAATCAGCGGATGAGCATCGTTTGTCGGAATCGGAGACGTCAATGAGCAGCGTACAAATCGAACAAAAGAGCTATGAGATGCCCCCGCGAGAGGGCATCAGCATCGCGCATTTTCTCACCGTCGCCGACATCGAGCGATCGGCTCGCTACTACGAAAAGGTCTTCGGCGCGCGCATTCTGACTCTGGGTGACGGCAACGCGCCTGCGTACCTTCAGCTTGCGAATATCTGGATGATTCTGAACGTTGGAGGCGGGCCGACCCCGGATAAGCCGACGGTAACGCTCAGCGTCCCCGACCCAAATCACATCAACAGCTTTATGAATTTCCGCGTTGCGGATGTTCAAGCGTGCTATGAATTATGGAAAAGTCGAGGAGCGGAGTTCATCACGGAGCCGATCCCCAAGTACGGTGAGACGCGCTGCTACATCCGGGATCCTGACGGATATATTATCGAGGTCGCACAGAGCACCGACCTCAAGTACGGATGACGAATCGGCCTCGAAAAGGCATTCTCACAGTCCCGGGCGAGTTGTCGCCGAACCGGAAGTTATCGACAGACCGCGCGGTCAAGTCCTGGTAAGTCGTGCCAGCTCAACCGGGCATTGACTCAGGTGCCGGGGATGGCCGTCAATTTACCTTTTTCGGAAGCGTGCCGCAAACAGAGTAGAAGGGTGTATTATCGTGTCGTTTTAGGGGCCAAAAAAAAAGAAAAGAAATGTAAGCTTAGTTGTTCCCCCGCCCCTCCGCCCACACGTTCCCATGTGGAGGCTCCAATGATTTTTCATTTATCCACAAGGATTACATGCGGCCTCGCCGCGGCATTCTGTATGGCAGTTGCTCCTGAAATCTCTCGCGCTCAAGAATCCCACGCTCCTCATTGGAGCTACGAAGGCAAGGAGAATCCCAGGCATTGGGGCTCGCTCGATCCCGCGTTCGGCGCGTGCAAGATGGGCCACCACCAGTCTCCCGTCAACATCAGCCACCCCAAGTTCGCCGATCTCCCTGAGCTCAAATTCGATTACAAAGCCGTCCCTCTCAGCATCATCGACAACGGCCACACCATCATGATCAATTACGCGCCAGGCAGCATTCTGACAGTCGGCAACAAGACCTATGCTCTCCAACAATTTCATTTCCACCATCCCAGCGAGGAACACATCAATGGGAAGGGCTTCGATATGGTTGGGCATCTTGTCCACGCGGACACAGACGGTCACCTTGCTGTCGTTGCCATCCTCTTCAAGGTCGGCGCTCCGAATCCGCTTTTAGAAACTCTCTGGAAAAACATTCCCTCAGACAAAAATAAAACGGTTGAGATTCCTGGGGTCTCTGTAAATGTCGGAGAGCTCGTGCCGTCCCAGCACGGCTACTACACCTATACTGGCTCGCTCACCACACCGCCCTGCACAGAGGGAGTTACCTGGTATATTCTGAAGTCCGCATCCAGCCTCTCCGAGGGACAATTGGCTACAATCACTAAGCTGTATCCACACGATAACCGCCCCACGCAGAGGCTCAACGACCGCGAAGTGATTGAATCCAAATAGCTCTCTAGAGAGACCGTCGGCAAACCCTTAATAACGGACCACCCGCCCGCACTGCCAACTCCTTCCATGAGAAGGCCGGTTGATGTCAAGGCACGCTTTTTCTTTCTTCTTTCTTTCCGTCTGTTCCCATCCAGCTAAGCCGCCCCTGTCGCCATCCTTCCATTCGCACTCTTTGTGAGCGATATTCGCCCGGTGCAAGGTGGGTGTTCTCGTTCAGTAGGTGCTGCTACCTGATTATCGACCTCTCTCCCCACTTCTGTGAGAGTTGGGCCCCAGGAGTTAGTCGCAGTCACCTGGACTCGGCGGTCGAGCTCAGCTGTCCGGATTAAAACTCTTTAGGCCACAGCGCGCATCGCTTTTTGGCTATTGCGCAGTGGTTCGTACACCTCTCCGCTTACCCACAACCGATGGAGCAGTACTGCCAGCTTTCTCGCCACGGCAACCACCGCTCGTTTCTTGGCATTTTTTCCTCCTCGCTCTGCAAGCTTCATTCCCCATCTCCGCAGATCACTGTCTTCTCCAAAAGGCCCCAGAATGTAATGCGCTCCCTGCACCATCATCGTTCGCAGATACCGGTCTCCTTCTTTGCTGATTTTCTTCTGTGGTTCGCTCTCCCCGGAATTCCTCCGGCCAGGTCGTAACCCCAGAAAACAACCTACCGCGCGACTCTTCGGAAACCGATACGGGTCTTCGATCGTCAGGACATAGGTCAACGCGATCTGCGTTCCTACACCCTTCACTTGCTTGAGCAAGGACGCTTCCGGGTACACTTCCTTGGCGATTTTCTCCATGCGCTCGTCGTATTCCTGGATGCGCTCGTTCAGCGATTCGACCTCTCGCAATAGCGGCTCCAGAACCTCGCGCAACTCCGCGCTCAATCCCTCGGCCAACTTCCCGCTCACCTGTTGTGTGCCACACTTGGGCAGTCGTTGACCAAAGGACTTCGCCAACCCGCGGGCTGCGTTCACCAAGGCCGTTCGAGCACTCACAGTTCCGCTCGCGCGCGGATCACCGTCAGATGAATTTGCGCCTTGGCACTGCGATGCCGCACCGGTCCCAACAGCTCGGGATCGATTCGCGCCAGCCGTGCCAGTGTCCGCGCATCGTGTCGATCATCTTTTCGATTGCTCTTGGTGATCAATTGCACCTTTTGTGCGTGCGCCACGATCACTTCGTGTTCCAGCTCCGTTAACAGCCGGCTTGCCCATGGCGAATGTGTTCCGGTTTCCAGGGCGATGAGACTTCGCGGTATCTTTCCAAATGTCTGCTTCATCGCTTCCGGTGTCGTCGGCACTTTCTGTTCCAGAATGATTTTGCCTGCTTCGTCCAAAACACAGTAGAACGACCAGCGATCTCCCAGATCCACACCGATCGTCAGCTTTTGCTCCTTGAAAATTTCGTTCCCAAATGCCTGCATAGTGCTAATCTTCTTCATCGCCGGTCTCCTTTTTTGTGCTTAAAACACGTCGATCATTGGGAGCGTAACGCATCCCGCTGGAGACCGGCCTTCTCATCCCATCTGATTAGTCGGATTACCGGACATCTCTAACAATGTCGGCCCTGTCAAACACTTTTTGAGCACACCCCTCCAATCAACTTAAAAGAGTTTTTTCTTCCGCTTCCTTCGGTGTCTTTCCGATCGGCGCCGGTAAGCAACGGTTCGTTCGTTAATCTAGCGGTCGGTTTCAGTCCGACCCAAACATCTCTTCGATCAAAACTTCGACCATGATTATTTCTTCGAACTCCCTCTCACGAGGGAGCGGGATGCCCTATCAAGTGGACGACGCTTTAGTGCACGCCATGTCCGGTACCGAGCTGTCCCGCGTGCGAACCGAATTCCGGCTCCTTCCTCCCGAAGCCTATCAACAAAAGTCCGATCGCGTCGAGAGGGGCCGACATTGTTATGCAATCAAGTCCAGTCCCAAGTCCAGTCCCAGTACTTCAAGTTTCCGATTACCGCGTTTGGACGTAGCCGCCCGGCGGCGGACGCTTCGCGTGAGGTAGCCGAGCGTTGGTTGCTTGATGGCTTGGATGTAAGTGTGGGTCACAGGAGGTGTTCCTGTGACCCATCTTCGCAAAATGATGCTGGAAGAACTCCAGCTTCGTAATTATGCACAAAATACCACACGCCACTACCTTCGTGCAGTAGAAGATTTTGCTCGACATTTCAACTGTTCGCCAGATCGCTTAGGTCCTCGACACATTCGCGAATATCAAGCCGAGTTGTTCAAGAAGCGCAAGTTGTCAGCGAATTCCGTAGGACAACACCTGGCGGCGCTGCGCTTCTTCTACATCAAGACTCTTCGCAAAGCCTGGAGCCTGGCGGAAACTCCCTATCCGAAAAAGACCCGTCGCCTGCCGACGATTCTTAGCCGCGAAGAAGTCGCGCAACTCCTCCAGGCGGCACGCACTCCTGGCGAGCGCATCCTGCTCATGACCCTCTACGCCACCGGCGCCCGGAACTCCGAGCTGACCCACCTGAAAGTCAGCGACATCGACAGTCAGCGCATGGTGGTGCACATCCGTGGCGGCAAAGGCCGCAAAGATCGCGATGTCATGCTCAGTGCCAAGCTACTTGCGGCACTCCGCGCCCACTGGCGTTATTACCACCGCAAATCCAACACCTGGCTGTTTCCCAGCAACTTTCGCAAGGATCGACCGATCGATACCAAAACAGTCTGGTACGCGTGTCAGAAATCCGCCCAGCGCGCCGGCCTCCAAAAACATGTCCATCCCCACACGCTGCGCCACTGTTTTGCGACTCATCTATACGAGGCTGGCACGGATCTCCGCGCCATTCAGGTCCTGCTCGGTCATGAACACCTGAAAGACACCTTGCTTTACGTGCACCTCGCGATACAACGCCTCAACTCCACCGCGAGTCCTTTGGACTCGCTAGTACTGAACGACAGGCCGCCCGACGAGAAGTAGATGAGCCGGCCGCCTCTGGAGGTGGCCGACATCGTCCGCGCTGCAGGAGAGGCGTTCATCGAACGACACCGCCACTGGCTCCGTTGGAAGCACGTGAAAGTACTGCGGGCCATTGCGCGGTGTCGAACCGCCGCGCTGGGCGGGCATCTCGATGAGTGCATGCGCTGCGGACATCGCGCCCCCATCTCCTATAACAGCTGTCGCGATCGCCACTGCCCGAAGTGTCAGACTGCCGCAAGGGACCGCTGGATCGCTGCGCGTCAAAAGGAGCTTCTCCCCACGCGCTATCTCCATGTGGTCTTCACCCTGCCGGGTCGCTTGGCTCCGCTGGTGCTGCAGAACAAAAAGGTCATCTATGATCTTTTATTTCGCACCAGTGCGGAAACCCTTCTCGAAGTCGCTCGCGATCCCAGACACCTCGGTGCAGAGATCGGCTTCTTCAGCGTCTTGCATACCTGGAGCCAAAAGCTCACCGCTCATCCACATGTGCACTGTGTCGTGCCGGCCGGCGGCCTCTCGCCTGATCGCGCCCGTTGGATTCGCTCTCGCGACAACTACTTCCTTCCCAAGAAAGTGCTGGGTAAACTCTTCCGCGGCAAGTTCGTCGACGCACTCAAAGAGGCTTTTCAAAATGGCCAACTGCACTTCCATGGAGACCTGAAGCTTCTGGCGCAACCCAAGATCTTCGCCGCCTGGCTGCGGCCACTCCATCGACAGGATTGGGTGGTGTACTTGAAACGTCCCTTCGGGGGCCCCGCATACGTGGTGCACTATTTGGGCCGCTACACCCATCGCGTGGCCATCTCCAACCACCGCCTGGTTTCCTTTGCTGACGGAAAGGTTACCTTTCGTTGGCGCGATTCGGCTCACCACAATGAACA
The DNA here is from genome assembly GCA_963834025.1 of uncultured Acidobacteriota bacterium. Taxonomy (GTDB): domain Bacteria; phylum Acidobacteriota; class Terriglobia; order Acidiferrales; family UBA7541; genus Acidiferrum. Next base: position 361,349 of record CAWIAI010000003.1, read on the forward strand.
GAAGTTGCTGACGCTATCCCTCGATGAGTTCTTACGGCGCTTCTTACTGCACATCCTTCCGAAAGGTTTTGTGCGCATCCGGAACTTCGGCTTCCTGGCCAATCGCAAACGCGCCAAGCTCCTGCCACTTTGCTTTTGCTTGTTCGGCGCCACACCACAGCCGCAAGTCGCATCACACCCCTCCGGCACCGAAAACTCCTCGCCATCTTGGCGCTGCCCCCAATGCGGTGGACCGATGAAAGTCATCGAACGGTTCACCGCTGCGGAACTACAACTGCGTTCTCCTCCAAAGGTCACCGCTGCCGCATGAAGCACTCTCTCCAACGCGAAAACTGGACACGCTTCGGCGCGCGAACTACTTCTCTGTCTTGCTGCCAAACAGATCCTTTTTTGCGCCCTCTTCAACCACGCTCTTGGCGATACTCTCTCGTCCTAGCCGATCCTCTGGCTCTGCCGTGTCGTGGGTTCTGCCCGACAGCACAGTCTCGGCACACCTCAAACTCACCCCTTCCCTCCATTGAATTTGCATAGGGCCCGCGTCCGCCGCACCCACGGGCGGCCACGTCCAAACGGCTTTACCGGACGCGCGCGGAACTCCTCGCTCCCGTCCGACTCTCAGCCGAAACGCGCATCCGGTAAAGCGCTAACGTTTATCAGGACTTAGCCCGGACGCTCTCTCCACGCCTCGGAAGGCTGGCCAGTACTATTGCCTTAATCAATTGATTAGCATACGTTTAAAGTACGAGTGTGGTTCTTCCAGGTCGCGAACTGAGGACGAAAAATAGGGTGCAGCAGTCCGCAAGATGCTGCCTCCTAGGAGTGAACGATGGGAGCATCGGTGCGTACCGCGTGTGTCGTCATCGCCCTGCTGGCTTTAGCTTGTTGTGGATTGCCCTTGTCCGGGCAAACTCCCAACCCAATTCCGTTGATCAACGATCCGCTGGTGCCAACCAGTGTTGCCCCAGGAAATCCGGGATTCACGCTTACCGTAAATGGGACGGGATTTGTGTCAGACTCGGTGGTCAAATGGAACGGAAACCGCCGCACGACGCACTTCGTGAGTGGCTCGCAACTTACGGCGACCATTCCTCTTACAGACATCGGGCATGCACAGACGGCTTCGATTACGGTTTTGAATCCTGGCCCGGGAGGCGGTACCTCCAACGTGGCATATCTCCAAGTCACCAGCACGCCTCCCAACCTACTATTCACCACAATTAATCCGAACACCGCACCTGTGGAACAGCTAAACATGTGCGCGTCGGGAGGAACTGACTGTACGGTTTTGGCGGTTCCCGTATTTGCAGTTGGTGATTTCAACGGCGATGGAAACCTGGACATCGCCATCCCCCAGAACACCGGCAACACAGTCTCCGTCGAACTCGGCAAAGGAGACGGAACGTTTGCCGCTGCCGTCGATTACGGAGTAGGCGCCAGCCCAAATTTCGTGCTTGCGGCAGACTTCAACGGTGACGGCAACCTCGATTTGGCAGTGGCCAGCGGCGTGGATGAATCCATTTCGATCCTGCTCGGGAACGGCAACGGCACGTTTCAGAGCGCCCTGATCGTCTCTCCCGGTTCGGGTAGCGCCAACGCCCCAACTCCCAGGTATCTTGCGGTGGGGGATTTCAATGGTGACGGCAAGCTGGACCTTGTCCTTGCGTCGGGGCAAACTGTGGAAGTTTTCTTGGGCAACGGAGACGGCACGTTCCAGGCACCTACCGTGCTCGGTACGACGCAGCTCGGTCCAATACTGGATCCTTGGAACAGCATAACCGGCGTCGCAGTAGGGGACTTCAATGGCGACGGCAAGTTGGATTTGGCTGTGGGGCTGTCAGATCTACCAAACGCTTTCGATTTCCACCCGAACTTTCCCGGAGTGTCGGTAGTGCTTGGAAATGGAGACGGAACGTTTCAGGCGGCAAACCTGCTCGGCATCAACCAACCGGTGAACGGGATAGCCGCGGCAGATGTAAACGGCGACGGGAAGCTGGACCTGATGCTCGGCCCCTCGGGTTCCGGTAATCCGGAAATCGTACTTGGCAATGGCGACGGCACGTTCCAGAGCCCTCTGCAAACGGGCTTCCCGGTGGGAAAAGTGTTTGCTATTGGAGATGTCAACGGCGACGGAAAGCTCGACATGATTTTTACTGATCCAACGAACGGGCTCATTTCGGTCGCGCTCGGCAACGGAGACGGGACATTGCAGAATCCGTTCAACGTCACCGCGGCAGTACCTGATGGCGCGATGGTGGCGGGGGACTTCAATGGCGACGGCCAGATGGATTTTGTGCTGACAAACTTCTTGTCAACGAATAGCACGACTTCGACGGTCACCGTGTTGCTGAATGGCACCCACCCGAGCCTTAGCGTCACTCCCAACAGTCTGGTTTTCCCGGAACAAGCGGTGAACACGACCAGTACGCCTCAAGTAATTACGCTGACCAACATCGGGTCGGCGAACATGCTATTGGGCGTGGCGCTCGCGGGAACAAATCCAGAGCAGTTTTCGCAGACCAACAATTGTCCCGGGACCTTTGGCATAGGGGCAACCTGTCAAGTCAGCGTCACGTTTACGCCCACGCAGCCAGGGTTGCCAACTGCTTTAATCTCTATCTTTGGCAATGCACCTGGCGACCCGCAGACCATTCCTCTGACGGGAAGCACGCCTGGGGCGGGGAGCCTGAGTTTTGATCCCACTACCGTGACGTTCGTCTGGTCTACCGCATTTCCGGCCGCAGTGGAAGGCCTTACCATTACAAACAACAGCAATTCGCCCGTGACGATATCTGGGGTTAGCCTCGCGGGAGCAGATGCCGCTGATTTTTCTCTTAGCTCCGTGGGTCCAAACGTGTGCCTCGTTACATTGCCTTCGGGGGGCGAGTGTCAATTTCTCGTCACCTTGAGCACTCCCCTCCCACGCACTCAAACCGCTTCGCTAATCATAACTAGCAGCGCGGTGGGAAGTCCGATGACCGTTCCGGTTACATCTAGCATGGTTCCAAATCCTGCCCCCGTCGTCACTCTCTCGCCCTCCACAATCACGTTCCCGAGCCAGTATGTCGGAACCAGCGGCTTGCCACAGACTCTGACGGTAACGACCACCGGCGGCGCTGCTCTCACGGTTACCGCTGTGACCACCAGTGGCGCTGACTTTGGTGTGCTCAGCAACTGCGGCAACCCGGTACCTATCGCGAACAATTGCACGATCGGTGTTTTCTTCGATCCGACAGTAGGTGGCACGAGGACCGGTACGCTGAAGATTACGGATAACGCGGGAAATAGCCCGCAGACGGTAGCGCTCACCGGAAGCGGTTTGGATTTTTCTATGACGCCGGGTGCGGCGGCGAGCGCAACCGTCACTGCCGGACAAACCGCGAGTTATTCGATCGCCGTGGCTCCAGCGGGTGGCTTTGCGGCTAACGTGGCGTTGAGCTGTAGCGGAGGACCGGCGGGGTCCGCGTGCGCGGTGTCGCCGAGTACGATTGCGCTGAGCGGTGCGGCTGCGCAAACAGCCATGGTGACGGTTACAACCGCGGCGAATGGATGGCTCCTGCCGTTTCGCGGTGGCTCGCCCAGGGATGCGCGATATCGGCAGACGCCGTTGATTTTGACATTAGCGGTTATGTTCCTGTTGATGGTCGTAGCATCGCAATTCTTGCGGCGAGAGCAAAGTCTTGCATGGATTCGAGTCGTTGCGTTTGCATCGCTAGTCACTCTGGGACTGACGCTGACTTCCTGTGGTGGAGGTTCGGGGAGTGGCGGCGGGGGCACCAACCCACAGGCCGGAACGTACACCGTTACGGTCACCGGGAATTTTACCTCCGGCGCGACCACACTGACGCACGCTGCGAAATTGACTTTGGTCGTGCAGTAACGCGTGCAAATTCAGACCACTTTTTCCAGACGGAAGCGGATAGGCCACGCACGATCGGTGCAAGATTGTGTGCGGGTCCCCAACCATTTCCGCTGATCCGAGTGAAGTGCTCTTGCGATTCCCCTTAACACCAGTCGGCCCTAAATGTCGGCTCCTCGACCCGAGTAGACTGTGGTTTATCGACGACCATAGGCTCGGGAGAAAGGAGCCGAACGTGATGATTATAGGCGTAGATTACCACCCGAGCTTTCAGACGATTGCATTTTTAATGGAAGAGACCGGTGAGTGTGGTGAACAGGAACTGAACCACAGTGATGGACAAGCAGAGAAATTCTATCGAGACCTGAAGCAGCGAGGAATCTGCGTGCGGGTAGGCATGGAGGCTACCGGATATTCACGCTGGTTCGAGCGGCTACTCGCGGAATTAGGTTTCGAGCTGTGGATCGGCGATCCCGCAGAGATCAAGGCCAAGCGAGTGAAAAAGCAGAAGTACGATCGCAATGATGCTCGACTCCTACGCAGGCTGATGCTGGAACATAACTTCCCGCAAATCTGGGTACCGAGCCCGGAGAATCGAGATTTGCGGCAACGGTTGTGGCACCGGCATCGGTTGGTGCAAATGCGCACGCGGATCATGAATCAACTGCAGGCATTGGCCATGAACGAAGGCTATCGCTGGAAGAAAAAACTGTTCAGGGAACAGGGACGAGCACAGTTGGAGAAGCTCACGTTGGCTCCTTGGGCCAGTCGGCGCCGGCGAGAGTTGTTGGAGTTGCTGGACCGCATGAATCCGACGATTGAGGAGTTAACCGCCGCCGTAGAGCGGGAAGCCAGGAAGCGACCCGAGGTGTTGCGACTGATGACGCATCCTGGCGTGGGTCCGCTTACGGCACTGGCCTTCGTGCTGATTATTGGAACTTGGGAACGTTTTCCACGCGGCAAGCAGATCGGCACCTACGTAGGGATGATTCCGAGTGAGGACTCCCGTGCTGGCAAGCAACGGCTGGGGCACATCAGCAAACAGGGCAATTCCTTGTTGCGCTTCTTGCTGGTGGAGGCGGCCCAAGCAGCAGCGCGTATCCATCCTGGCTGGCGACGTCGGTACATGCACCTGGCGATGCGTCGACACCAGAGCATTGCCAAGGTAGCGATGGGGCGCAGGCTGGCGATCCGGTTGTATTGGATGTGGCGGAATAGCTGTGAGTATTCACCGTCGTTAGAGTTCGGTTCGTACGCGGGACAGCTCGGAACCGGACATGGTGTGAAGTAGAACATCGTCCACTTGATGGGGCATCCCGCTCCCTGCAAAGGGAGTTTGAAGAAGTAATCATGGTCGAAGTTTTGATCGAAGAGATGTTTGGGTCGGACTGAAACCGACCGAAAGATTACGAGCGAGCCGTGGTCGTCGATGCAGAAGCCGAAGAAGAACAACGAAGACCACTCTTCGAAGTGAACGGAGCGGTGCGCTCAAAAAGTGTTTGACAGGGCCGACATTGTGATGTCCGGTAACCGCGTTAGGACGTAGCCGCCCGGCGGCGGACGCTTCGCGTGAGGTAGCCGAGCGTTGGTTGCTTGATGGCTTGGATGTAAGTGTGGGTCACAGGAGGTGTTCCTGTGACCCATCTTCGCAAAATGATGCTGGAAGAACTCCAGCTTCGTAATTATGCACAAAATACCACACGCCACTACCTTCGTGCAGTAGAAGATTTTGCTCGACATTTCAACTGTTCGCCAGATCGCTTAGGTCCTCGACACATTCGCGAATATCAAGCCGAGTTGTTCAAGAAGCGCAAGTTGTCAGCGAATTCCGTAGGACAACACCTGGCGGCGCTGCGCTTCTTCTACATCAAGACTCTTCGCAAAGCCTGGAGCCTGGCGGAAACTCCCTATCCGAAAAAGACCCGTCGCCTGCCGACGATTCTTAGCCGCGAAGAAGTCGCGCAACTCCTCCAGGCGGCACGCACTCCTGGCGAGCGCATCCTGCTCATGACCCTCTACGCCACCGGCGCCCGGAACTCCGAGCTGACCCACCTGAAAGTCAGCGACATCGACAGTCAGCGCATGGTGGTGCACATCCGTGGCGGCAAAGGCCGCAAAGATCGCGATGTCATGCTCAGTGCCAAGCTACTTGCGGCACTCCGCGCCCACTGGCGTTATTACCACCGCAAATCCAACACCTGGCTGTTTCCCAGCAACTTTCGCAAGGATCGACCGATCGATACCAAAACAGTCTGGTACGCGTGTCAGAAATCCGCCCAGCGCGCCGGCCTCCAAAAACATGTCCATCCCCACACGCTGCGCCACTGTTTTGCGACTCATCTATACGAGGCTGGCACGGATCTCCGCGCCATTCAGGTCCTGCTCGGTCATGAACACCTGAAAGACACCTTGCTTTACGTGCACCTCGCGATACAACGCCTCAACTCCACCGCGAGTCCTTTGGACTCGCTAGTACTGAACGACAGGCCGCCCGACGAGAAGTAGATGAGCCGGCCGCCTCTGGAGGTGGCCGACATCGTCCGCGCTGCAGGAGAGGCGTTCATCGAACGACACCGCCACTGGCTCCGTTGGAAGCACGTGAAAGTACTGCGGGCCATTGCGCGGTGTCGAACCGCCGCGCTGGGCGGGCATCTCGATGAGTGCATGCGCTGCGGACATCGCGCCCCCATCTCCTATAACAGCTGTCGCGATCGCCACTGCCCGAAGTGTCAGACTGCCGCAAGGGACCGCTGGATCGCTGCGCGTCAAAAGGAGCTTCTCCCCACGCGCTATCTCCATGTGGTCTTCACCCTGCCGGGTCGCTTGGCTCCGCTGGTGCTGCAGAACAAAAAGGTCATCTATGATCTTTTATTTCGCACCAGTGCGGAAACCCTTCTCGAAGTCGCTCGCGATCCCAGACACCTCGGTGCAGAGATCGGCTTCTTCAGCGTCTTGCATACCTGGAGCCAAAAGCTCACCGCTCATCCACATGTGCACTGTGTCGTGTCGGCCGGCGGCCTCTCGCCTGATCGCGCCCGTTGGATTCGCTCTCGCGACAACTACTTCCTTCCCAAGAAAGTGCTGGGTAAACTCTTCCGCGGCAAGTTCGTCGACGCACTCAAAGAGGCTTTTCAAAATGGCCAACTGCACTTCCATGGAGACCTGAAGCTTCTGGCGCAACCCAAGATCTTCGCCGCCTGGCTGCGGCCACTCCATCGACAGGATTGGGTGGTGTACTTGAAACGTCCCTTCGGGGGCCCCGCATACGTGGTGCACTATTTGGGCCGCTACACCCATCGCGTGGCCATCTCCAACCACCGCCTGGTTTCCTTTGCTGACGGAAAGGTTACCTTTCGTTGGCGCGATTCGGCTCACCACAATGAACAGAAGTTGCTGACGCTATCCCTCGATGAGTTCTTACGGCGCTTCTTACTGCACATCCTTCCGAAAGGTTTTGTGCGCATCCGGAACTTCGGCTTCCTGGCCAATCGCAAACGCGCCAAGCTCCTGCCACTTTGCTTTTGCTTGTTCGGCGCCACACCACAGCCGCAAGTCGCATCACACCCCTCCGGCACCGAAAACTCCTCGCCATCTTGGCGCTGCCCCCAATGCGGTGGACCGATGAAAGTCATCGAACGGTTCACCGCTGCGGAACTACAACTGCGTTCTCCTCCAAAGGTCACCGCTGCCGCATGAAGCACTCTCTCCAACGCGAAAACTGGACACGCTTCGGCGCGCGAACTACTTCTCTGTCTTGCTGCCAAACAGATCCTTTTTTGCGCCCTCTTCAACCACGCTCTTGGCGATACTCTCTCGTCCTAGCCGATCCTCTGGCTCTGCCGTGTCGTGGGTTCTGCCCGACAGCACAGTCTCGGCACACCTCAAACTCACCCCTTCCCTCCATTGAATTTGCATAGGGCCCGCGTCCGCCGCACCCACGGGCGGCCACGTCCAAACGGCTTTACCGGACGCGCGCGGAACTCCTCGCTCCCGTCCGACTCTCAGCCGAAACGCGCATCCGGTAAAGCGCTAACGTTAATCAGGACATTCGGTGAGATCTATGTGCCCATGGGAGTCAAGTTGTAGCATCGCGCAAGGTCATTGATATTTGCGCGCAAAGCGGCCTAGTATTTTCTGCCTGACTACCGTAATTCCCCTTGGTCATCACCTGATTCACGCGGCGTGTTTCCTGATCTAAAAATGCACTTTGCTGAAAGCTCGGGTGATAATCTATGCCTATAATCAGCATATCTGGCTCCTTCCTCCCGAGCCTTGGTCGTCGAACAACCACAGTCTACTCGGGTCGAGGGAGCCAGCATTGTTATGAAATCAAGTCCAGTCCCAGTACTTCAAGTTTCCGATTGCCGCGTTTACCAGGCACTTGAAAACAAACTAAGCAGATTGATTAATGTACGCGGGCGCGGAACATTTTCATCCTTCGTTGCGGTACAGAGGACCATGCCTTACTCGTGCCGCAGAGCCGCCAGCGGATCAATTCGGGACGCTCGCCTTGCCGGCGCATAGCCAGCGAGAATCGCGGCGCTTAGGAGGACGACACCGGCCAGCACCAGAGTTCCCGGATCATTGGGCTGGGTCTCGAATAGAAATGATTTGACAAGCTGGGACGCGCTCAACGCGGCAGGCACGCTGATCGCGAGTCCCAGCGCCGCCAGTAGTAGAACGCGGCGCAGAACCATCCATACCACGGCGCCACGTTGCGCGCCCAGAGCCATACGAATTCCAATCTCGCCGACCTGCCGCGCGACATTGTAGGACACCGTTCCGTAGAGTCCCACGCACGCGATCAGGAGGGCGAGAACCGCGAAACCCGTGCATAGTTTCGCGAACGTGACTTCCTGGCTGATCGTCCGATCGATTTCCGCAGCCTGTGTGACCACGTTTGTGACGGGTATGCGTGAATCTGCCTGCCGCACGATCTCATGCACACTTTGGACATACCTCAGCGGATCACCCGTAGTGCGCAGCGCGTAGGTCATTCCGTCCGGGGAAACCTGGCTGACCGCAACAAACACGGTCATAGGACTCTCTTCTTTAAGGGCACCGTACCGCAGGTTAGCCGACACGCCGACGATTTCGAGATCGCGCTTCTCGTCCAGGAACGTGATGCGCCGGCTCACCGGATTGTCGTTCCCGAAGTAAGTCCGCGCCAGCCGCTCGCTGATCACTGCAACCGCCGTGGAGCCAGGTTGGTCGCGGTCGTCAATCTCACGCCCGGCCAGGAGGGGAATCTGCATCGTCGTGAGGAAACGTGGCCCGGCGACCAGCACGCTTGCGCCCTGGATGGTAACCGCACCGATCTTTATGGTCCCCCGGTATGTCTTCCCGGCATGGTCGGCGTTGATGATCGAGGATTGCGAAAACGTCGCGTTGCTCACTCCGGGGATTGATTCGAAGCGATGACGCAAGTCCGTGTAAAAACTGGCGATCTCCGGGTCGCGATGTCCGGTCTGGCGCGCATTCAACGAGAACAGAAGGATGTTCTCGCGGGCGTATCCCAGTTGAACGGAGTGCAGCTTGTTGAGTGTCCGGACAAACAGACCCGCGGCGACCAGGATGAGAAAAGAGATCGCGATTTGAGCGACCACCAGAAGCTGCTGCGCGCGGCGGCGCGGTCCGGCCCCGCGGCCATTGTTTAGCGCGGGCAGCACGTCGGGACGCGTCGACTGAATCGCTGGAGCGAGGCCAAATAACAGGCCGCAAACCACGGAGAGCGCCGCCGTCACGCCCAGCACGTGCCAGTTCAATTCCGCGTGCAGCGTAAAGTTCTCCTGGCCGTTGGAGAGCAGAAACGTCAGCGATCGCACGCCCCAGATCGCAAACAAGACCCCGAATGCTCCGCCCAGCGACGCCAACATCACACTCTCGATAAGCAACTGCCGCGCGACCCGGAACCGTCCCGCTCCCAGGCTGAGCCGGACAGCCATTTCGCGGCGTCGCGCGGCGGCCCTTGCCAGCAGCAGATTGGCGATGTTCGCGCACGTGATCGCCAGGATCAATCCCACCATCATCAGGAGCATATACAGAGGCTTGGAATACTTGCGGCGTAAGCTACCCAGCCCCTCGGCGCCCGGATTCAGCATCAGCGCGGGCAGTTTGGCGCGCTCACCGTCGGTCGTCGCCGTGGTGGCAACCCATTGATGGAAACGCGGAGCCAGCGCTGCCTGCGCCTGGGCCATGCTGACACCGGGACGCAGGCGGCCCATTATTTCGATCCAGTAGAAGTTTCCGTCGCCATACATACGAGACGCTCCAGCGCCGTCTACGAGCACATTCGTGTGCAACGGAAGGTAGAGATCCGGCGCCACCGCAGGGTCTACTCCGAAGAATTCCGGCGGCGCGACGCCGATCACCGTGAAGGGAATGTTATCGACGAGAACCGATTGTCCAATCGCATTCGGCGGTCCTCCAAAGTGATTTTGGCTTGTAGCGAAACTGATTACGGCGACCGGCGCTGCGCCTGGACGGTCGTCTTCGGAATCGATCAGACGTCCCGCGGCCGGTGACACTGCGAGGCCGCGAAAATACTCGCCCGTGACATACTCCGCGCTGGCGCTCGTGGCCTGCCCGCGGATGGCCAGGTTACGGTTTCGTCCGTTGAAGTATCCGAAGAGCGTGGAAAAGATGGGATTCTCCTCGCGAAGCGTCTCGAACGCGCCGTACGGAAACATCCCGCTGACCATGGCGCCTTTGTCGCCCGGCCAGAGAATGCCTTGTACCCCGTGTATGACGTGGACCCATTCCTTACTGCCCTCCTGGGGCGGCCGGCTATGCCAATTCAGGACCACCAGCGATTCGGGATCGGCGACTGGCAGCGAGCGCAACAGAATCGACTCCATGAAGCTGTAGATCGCAGTATTGGCTCCGATGCCGAGCGCCAGCAACAAGACCGCCAGGGCGCTGAATGCCTTGTTGGCGGTCATGGTGCGAAAGCCATAGCGGGCATCCTGGCCGAGTTCCGACCAAAACCGTGTAATCCAAATCTCCCGTGACTCTTCCTGCTTCAGTCCGACGTTGCCAAACCGCCGGCGCGCTTCAGCCCGGGCGCGCTCCGCCGTCATTCCGCCTGCCTCCAGTTCCGCGGCTTTTTCCGCGAGGTGGAGTTCCATTTCCTCACGCAGCGCCTCGCTGCGCTTGGCGCTTTCTATCCAGTACCTCAGCCGTCGTAACACGTCCGTCAACCCGTTCCCATCACGCGCGCGATCGCCAACGTGAGTTTGGCGTACTTCCGGGTCTCAACGGCCAGCCTTCTCCGACCAGCCGCCGTGATCTTGTAGATCCTCGCCCGCCGATTATTCGACGTCACGCCCCAGACACCGTTGATCCAGCCGTTTAGCTCCAGGCGCTGGAGAGCGGGGTACAGCGAGCCCTCCTCGACGAGGAGCTCATTGTCGGACGATTGTTGAATGAACTGGACGATGCCGTATCCATGGAGGCCGCGCAACGAGAGCGTTCGCAGAATTAACATGTCCAGTGAACCGGGCAACGAATCGTTCTTTTGCGGCTTGCGTCCCATACCAAGAATTCTTAGCTTACGGCGACGAGATTACGCGAGTCAAGTTCAGATCGGCGAGCCCTCGCGCCGCAAGCCGACCGAGGCTTCGTCAAGTGCCTGATAAGTTCTATAAAGGTAGAAGTCAAGAAAAGGCACATCTCCAATGGCTGGACGTTTTCTCGCTTCGCAGCCCACTTGATTGAGCAGGATCTGTTCTGACCTGCCGCGCCAGGTGCTCGGTTGCTGGACACAGTGGCCCGGCGGTTTGGGTTTTCGCTACCAGCGGTTTTCATTGCCGGTTCGCAACGAAGCCGGTCAGTTCCGAAACCAGCAAAGCAGAACCTCGGTCAGTTGGCGACCATAGTTCTATCCGGGACTCGTGGCCCATAGCTTTTTCTGGTTATCCGAGAGGGCCTAGCAGCCTGTGGTGAAAATCGATTGGTAACCTGAAGTAACTTCCCTGCCTCGGAAATCTCTGTAGAATGCGGAACAGATTTGAGGAGAACTGCTGATGGGCATGGGAACGCGGCGGCGAAGACAGCGACAAGAGCAGATGTGGATCGCACAGCAGGAACTAGCGAAGGGGCCGGCACATCCTTTTTACAAGCGGGTGAATGAATTGTTGGAAGAGAGGAAGTTTGACGAGTTTGCCGAGAGGGAGTGCGCGAAGTTTTACGCGGAAAACATTGGACGACCCTCTTTGGCGCCAGGGATCTATTTTCGTTTGTTGTTGGTGGGCTATTTTGAGGGCCTCGATTCCGAGCGGGGAATCGCCTGGCGGGTGGCGGATTCGTTGGGCCTACGGAGATTTCTGGGAATCGGCATCGACGAGCCCACACCGGATCATTCGACCATTTCACGGACACGGCGGCTGATCGATGTGGAGACGCACCACAAAGTGTTCTTCTGGATTTTGGAAGTGCTGCGAGAGCAGGGGCTGGTGAAGGGCAAGACGGTGGGGATCGACGCGACCACGCTGGAGGCCAACGCGGCGATGCGTTCGATCGTGCGGCGCGATACGGGTGAGAGTTACGAGGAATTTTTGCAGGGCTTGGCCAAGGAATCGGGAATCGCGACGCCCACGCGGGAAGACCTAGCGCGAGTGGATCGCACGCGGAAGAACAAGGCCAGCAACGAAGATTGGGTGAATCCGCATGATGGCGATGCGCGCATCGCCAAGATGAAAGATGGGCGAACGCATCTGGCACACAAAGCCGAGCATGCCGTGGATCTGAAGACCGGTGCGGTGTTGGCGGTGACGCTGCAGGAAGCCGATTCGGGAGACACCACCACGGTGGTCGAGACTCTAGCGCAGGCCGGTGAGAACGTCGCGGAGTTGATTGGGACAGAAGAACCGAGCCAGAAACCGCAAGTGCATCTGAAGGGCATCGAAGAAGTGGTGGCCGACAAGGGCTACCACAGTGGAGCGGTGGTAGCGAATCTGCAGGGTGCGGAAGTGCGGGCTTACATTTCGGAGAAGAAGCAGCCCGGGCAACGGCATTGGGAAGGCAAAGCCCAGGAACAGCAAGCGGTCTATGCCAATCGGCGGCGAGTGAAGGGAGCCTATGGCCAAGGCCTGCTGCGGAAGAGGGGCGAGTTGATCGAGCGGAACTTCGCGCACTGCTACGATACGGGCGGAATGAGACGAACGCATCTACGAGGACACCGAAACATTCTCAAGCGACTGCTGATTCACGTTGGGGCATTCAATCTGAGTCTAATTTTTCGCTCGCTCTTGGGCTCGGGTACTCCACGGGAGCTGAGAAATCGTCAGTCCTCGTTTCTTTGTGTGCTGCTTTTTCTGTTCCGTCGCCCTTCCGTGGCCTCGAGTCCCAGAAAACATTGTGTTTCATCACCACCATTCGATCGGCGGAAAAATCATCGCTATCTCAGATACAGACTTCGCCACTCAGCAAAATGCGATTCCGCCACGGACTGCTAGGGTCGGGTGTGAGACTTGGTGCCCGAAGCACGCAGCGCCTAACTTACCAGCTGAGACTCGCTCTCGAACCAGAGTGTCTCGAGAACTTGACGGCCACCGCCAGAGAAGATCCCCGGGATGGAGCGGAAGCGCTCAGAAACACTCAAGCTGTCTGTGGTTTCAGATGTTGGGCGTCGAAGCTCACTCCTTTCTTCCAATACGATCGCCAAGGTCAGACGTGCCATCTCCGGTCTCATCCCTTTGGCAAGCAAGGCCGCGTAGAATTCCTGGAACGGACCCGGTTTGACGGAAGCGATGGTGGCAGCACTCTTAAACAGATTCTTCAGATCGTGATTGCAGTCTCGGTTGAGTCCGCGAACCGAGACGTGCATCTTGGATTTTTGCAACTGTCCTTTCACCGAACGGTAATCGGCACTGCTATGCGTTTCAATGGCAAAACCGCTGTATTTCCAGAGTGGTCGCTTGGTGCGGAAGCGGTGCGGTGTCTGGAGCAGCGCGATCAACAGAGCCGCCCAGATCGGACCGATCGAAGGGATCTGGCAGAGCAGTTTCGTCGCCTTGTGTTTCTTACTCTCGGCTAACAGATCGCGCCTTACTTCGTGGCGCAACGACCTCCGGGCATCGAGTTGCTGGTAGTAAAACTCGGCCCGGCGGAGCACCCCCACCTCGGTGATCTTCGCGAGCCACTCGGCACGATGACGCGGCGCATATCCGCGCCGCGCTCCGCAATGCCGCATGCTGACTCCGGTCTTCCACCCGAATTTCGACGACGCCATGGTTTGCATCGGGGACTTCTAGGCCGCCTCCGAAGGCCTCGACGACTTGATCATTCGAATCGGCCGGATGATTTCCTACCAGGAGTACAACACCAAGAGCCCTCTGAACGGCCTCGCCGCAAAATGGGCCGCCCAAAATCCCAACCTGCTCCCCGTCGATCCCCGAAATATCGCCCCTCCCCTCCAATCCGATAGTGCGTCCGCGTCTGAATCAACCCAAGTTCCCATCGCGCCCCCATCCATCGCCGCGACGCCCGAGTCCACAGTCCTGTCCTTCAACCAATCGGAAGTGCCCGTCCCATTCGCCGACATCCCGCCGCCCGAAGACTCTCAACCCGACCTTTGGTCCCAAAAAATCTCCATCGAGTAAATCCCAGCCTTCGAATCTGTGTCTCTTTTCCGCCCAGTATTTTCAGCACTTGCCCCTCCCTGCAATTGCAACTGACTTCCCGAACACTTTGGGCCCTCCGCGTAACCGCCGCGTAACCGCGATACGGGTTTTGAGCGCTTTCAGCGTTTTTGGCGTTTCGTAGAATCAATAACTTACGTAGAATAAACAGCTACCCGGGGTTCGACTCCCACCCCGGGCACCATTTTATCTATTTTGGTTTCAATTAGTTGATGCAGCCCTTCTGAAACTGTACCTGTTTTGTACCCGCCATTTGTGAAGCGATGACAGGGTCTTCAGCCCACGCGCGCCATACGTCAGCCTCGAGCTGCTCTTGGCGCGAGCGAATCCAGGGGCTGTAGTGTTTTTCCGTGATTCTCACGCTTTGATGGCCGAGCAAGATAGAGACGCGAATATCGCGTAACCTACAACGGCAAGGACCGCCACCGCCGTGAGCACCACCAGAACGGCGTTGGCGTAATCCTGCCACTGCATTTTATTTCAACGCGCCACAGTTCGGGACTTCCGCGAAAATGATGCTGTCCGTCGCAATGTTGTCGCCCAGCCCGTTGTCCGTCACCCACGTCACGAACACGTTGCTTTGCGCGTTCACCAGAATCTGCGGATGTCCCTTGGCGGAATTCGGCTCTTTGCTTAAGTTGATGGCTTGTCCCGGCACACCACCAGCGATGTACCGCAGCATAACACCATTCAACAGTCCATCCGTGTTCGCGCCGTCCGAACCTATACCATCGTCGGTCCAAACCACCACGGCACCCGCGCCGCAAGCGGCAATCACCGCTTCGCCCGCGCCAGAACCACCACCACTCGGCGGGAGACTGATGTCCTGCGGAGCAGTCCAAGTCTGCCCTTTGTTGGTGGAGCGAATGAATTGCACCGATGCGTCGATGACGTTTGCAGTGCACTTTTCAAAGCAGATGTAAATGATATCAATCGGTCCGCCGGGTTCAATAGCCACGATGGGACCTTCTGGCGAGATGGTCTCCACAGTTTCGAGCAATGGAAGAGTAACCGGCGTGGACCAGCTTGCGCCGTTGTTTTGTGAGCGGCTAAGAAGATAGGTGCTATTGGCCCCGTACCAGCTCACCGTCAGGTCTCCGAATTCGTCCAGCAAGAGAGATTGGTCCGACCCGGTGCCGATGACCGTTGGACCGGTCCGTGTGCGCCATGGGCCAAATGGAAATTTCTCCGGATGCATCAGAGCCGGACTCTTGTCCTGCTTTTCCGGTAGGTTATGCAGCCCGTCAGAAGCAGACAAAAGCAAAAATGATACCGCAATGCTAAGCACTTTCATTCGAGTGTTACCCCCTAGCTTGCTATCAAGGAGAGACCTCTTTCGAGCACTTCATACGCCATCCCGAGATTCGAAGACCGACGTTGGTTTTCATGGCGATGCGCGATTTGCATTTTTGCGCCTGTGGAAAACAGGGTGTCCCTTTGGTGACGCATTTCTGCACAAGCGTGCTTATCGTCCTGGGTATCGGTGCTTGCGACAGGCTGAGTTCCCAAAACGCTATCGACCTCTCGGACATCTAGCCTGAGCTAAGGCTCGACCCACCCCCGCGAATATCGCAGTATCAATTCACGGCAATTTGTACGGTCTGCAACCAGGAAATCGGTTTCTGGGCCAAACTCACACACGCGGACGCACAGGTGTGCAAGAAGTGCCACGAGCAGGGCCAAAACCAGCTTAAGGTCCTGGTCAGTTCCGTCATTGCAACCCAATCCTTCAAGAGGGAGTTCGCCGAGCGCTGGCTGAATCAGTTCGGCGATACTGTTCGAAAGTACAAGATTTCAGAAGACGAGGCGCGGCCACTCAGGCAGAGTCTTTTGAATGGCATATTCAGGCAGGTTGAAGCGCAAGACGACATGGTCGAGGCCGACCTCAAGTTTCTCGCCGATATTGGACAGAACTATTCGCTTGGACAGACAGCGTCGCCCGAGCTACGGGACACAATTTTCCGGGTCGGCATGCGGGAGATTATTCAATTGTGGGAGCGGGGAGAAGTACCTACTAGGCAGTGCGGTGGTCTTATCCTCCAAAAGGGCGAGATTTGCCATTGGGAAGAAGGCGCAGGACTACGGGTTCAAAAGACAAAACACGAATATGTTGGCGGATACAGTTCGGTGAGCGTCCCAATCGTGCGCGGTGTGCGGTTCAAGGTGGGCGGTTTTAGAGGGTATCCTGTTGACCACACTATTTTGGAAGACGGGGGCACCGGCGTGCTGCATATAACCAATCAGAGGGTTTGCTTTACCGGCCAGCTCCATTCGGTCGCAATTCCCTACAAGAAGATGATTAGCGTGGGCGGTTTCGAAGGTGGTTTTGTTGTGCATACCTCAAACGAAAAGAAGCCCGGACTCTTCATTGTCCGCCATCCAGAGTTTACGACCCAATTTCTGACTCTGGCGTCGAATCCGGCTGAGGAAGACAAAGCGCCGCCGAAACGCAGGCGAAGACTGCCCGCACCGGTCTAGCCTCCACTTGTCTCAGGTGCCGGAGTTCTCTCTCATCGACATCAGCAAGGTCGAGGCGGATGACTCAGCGATGGCGGAAATATCGACCAGAACCTAGGCGAGCTGACTCCTATTGCCGGAGCATCTCCTTTTGCACGCGGTACCTTCATGACTCTGGCCTTTAACCCGTCAGGTCGGTACCTGTTTGTGTCACAGCCGGGCGGAGTTTCAGTTTACTCTGTCGGCGCTGACGGAGTGCCAGAGATTGTTCCAAATTCACCGTTCGCCATGGGCGGCGAAATTACCTCCTTGGTTGCCATTCACTAAGCCCATTCGGCCCTCCCACTACGCAGGCCTTCTGCTTCAGAGTATGCTTTGGCTCGTCCAAATTATTCTCTCTGCCCTCCAGAGACGCGCAGACATCAAGTCGAGTTGCGTCTCGCTCTCTGCTGTTGGCCGGTTCGAGTCTATGGTTCAGAGGTGCTGATAATTCGAGTTCTGAGTGGCGATATTCAACTGCTTGCTGACACCATCAATCACCATGCTGGAGACGTGGTTCGGCCCGTCCGGCAGGCGGCTAAATTGCACGGTCAGGTTCATTGCATCCTTTGGATCATCCATATAGGAAGCAATCTGAAGCCGCAATAATTCCTTTTGAGTTTTGTCGAATACCAGAGTCATCGAATCCTGGGGCTTTAAATAGTTGTGAATAACCAGCTGAAGCTCACCGGGAGCGCCTGCGACTGAGCCCAAGGTAATGTTCCCCTGCGCATAAGCCTGCTGGATCATCTCTTTGTCGGGGGGCACGTATTGCTGCGCCAACGCCTTCATCTGCTCCGCATATTCTTTGTACTCTTCCTTTTTCTTTTCGACGATGTGCTTTTTCAGTCGGCCTCCACCGCCCGCCGAGGGATCGGCAGGAGGATCGAGCGGGGTCTTCTGTGGCTTTCCGTCGGGTCCAAGGCGAACCTGGAAGTGCTCTTGTTTTTTCTGCTCCCCTTTGAGGCTGATGTTGATCTGCTCAACCCACGTATACTGTGCCATCGCCTGCTTGTTCTTCGCAGCCGCTTCCTTCATCTCCGCGACACGCTCCTGCAACTCCTGGTTCTGTGCGTTAGCGGGGCGGCTGAGACCAAAGCCGCCCAGAAAAACGAATGGAGTAAGAAGCGCGACCTTCGCGATCCGTTGAACATTATTTCTCATAAGAGTCCTCTCTCAACCATCTTCAAGTCTTCAGTTCTATTACTGTTTCGGTGGGAAATTTTTCAACAATTTCTGCATGGCCTTGTCGAGATTTTTCTGTTTCTTCTCCTGATTGTTGCCGGGATCGAGGGTCTTGGTGACACGGCCCGTCCAGACGAGTTTCTTAGTAGAGGGGTCGTACATATCCAGGACGAGAGTGCCAACGCTGATTGTGGAGCTGGTGGCCGTTCCCATCCCGCCCCAGCGGGGCCCGCCGCCCATGCCGTAGGCGTTCCACTGTTTTTCCTCATCGAGGGAGGTCTGATAGCCGATAAGGAGGTCGGCCTTGTCCCCGTCGGTTTTGGTGAGGCTTTTGGCTGTCAACTGTGAGTCGATGGAACCCTTGATCTGCGCATCGAGAATCTGGTTGGGTTGAGTCGCGCCTTCAATGGCGACCCACTTATAGCTGTGATATTTGGAGAAGTCGGTGCCGGGCATCGAATTGGTGGTGACATCTTGTGCGGGCGTCAGCGTGCACGCCACGAGAGCCAAAACGAGCGCGATGCCAAGTTTTGTTACGTTGTTCGCTACCTTTTGCCGCATGGTGTATCTCCTTTTCGAAAAAACACTTTGTGGATCTTATGGCCCCATCGTCCTAGTTCCGCGCGTTCGCAACACAACGAAAACCCAGTTGATTTGTTCCCGTGCTTACCTCGCCCGTACCGCGTGTTCCCACCATGTAGCGGGAACAATACTGGTCGGTGCAGAGAAAAGATCCTCCGCGATGCACTTTTTTCTTCTCTGACGGTTCCGCTGGATCAAAGGAAGTCTCGGGTCCTTTTGGATTGCGCGCCACTCCTCCTGCTGTGGCCAGCAGGCTATAGTAGTCAGGTCGATACCAGTCCGCGGTCCACTGCCAAACATTTCCAGCCATGTCGTAGAGACCATATCCATTGGGCGCGAACTGGGAGACCGGAGCCAGCCCGACGAATCCATCGCCGCCTGAGTCTTGGACGGGGAAATGGCCTTGATACGTGTTCGCCATCTATTTTCCGTTGGGCCGGAATTTCTCACCCCAAACGAAGGGCTTCCCAGCAAGTCCTCCAGCGCGGCGAATTCCCATTCCGCTTCGGTGGGCAGTCGCTTGTGGGCCCATTTGGCATAGGCTTCGGCGTCCACGTACGCAATTTGGACCACGGGATAGTTTTCTCTTCCTTGAATGGAACTCTTTGGTCCGGTTGGGTGTCGCCAGTTCGCGCCCGGCACGTAATTCCACCATTGAAAGTGATCATTCAGCGGAACGGGATGGTCGGGCGGGGAAAAGACCACGCTGCCCGCGACCAGATTTTCTGGCGGTGCCCCAGGAAAATCTTCGGCACGAGGAGTTCGCTCGGCAATGGTTACGTACCCAGTAGCTTTCACGAACTCGCGGAACTGCGCGTTGGTTACGTCAGTCTTGTCCATGAAAAAACCGTCTACATAGACTCTGTGGATGGGCCGCGAATCTCTGGTCGCTTGCATCCCGACTATATCCATGTCCGGAGGATCCTGGGCGCCCATCGAAAATTCGCCTCCTGGAATCCAGGCCATCCCGCTCGGGGACTTCCCTGGCGGTGGCTGAGCATTTGGCACCGTCGGACCAAACGCGGCGCCTGGACTCGCGGGCGAATTGGATCCTGCCTGTACTGAGATATTCGAAGGGTGGAAAACGTCCAACGAAATCACGACGGCGATCAGCAGCCAGAACTGCGGGAGGACGACAGTCCGACGAAGTGCATTGGCGATTGTCGGTGGTTGGATCATAGCGTCATCTCTTACCCAGACTTTGGGTAACACCGAAAAGGATGCGCCCACGGCGACACAGTGAGAATTGTTAAAAGTAACAGTCTTGAGCGGTGGCTTATCGGGGTCTCGCCGGTCTCGCGTATCATAGGGCGGTTGCTTTTTTTGATCTTGCCATTCCAGAGAAAAAGCGAGTATTGTACGCTGGCGGACAGATGCCATGAACTTCTCAGGGCACTCCCCTAATCCGTCCACGCCCGAACGGTTCAGCCTGTTTTGATCGCTCGAGCTCAACAACCCACGGAGTATCCCTAGGCCCTTCGATTTAGCGGTTCAAATACGTGTATTTGGCCCTGTCAGTTTTAACAGTTTTCGCGACGCGCAGAGGACGATCATAATCCTCTGCACGGAGAGGATCTGGCCCAAGACTTCGGGCAGAAGACCCAGTACCCTCCAACTTCTGCGGGAAAGCGAAGAGTGTTTTTATCTAGTGGTAAATACCGCTCCTGTGCTGATCTGGATGTCGGGTACAGACAAGCTCTGTACATTCTTCAATCAGGGTTGGTTTGACTTCACAGGACGCCCCCTGAAACAGGACTTGGGTAACGGATGGGTCGCGGCGGTACATCCGGACGACAGGGATCGCTGTTTGGAAGTCTACTCGTCGGCGTTTGACGCTCGGGTCGACTTTCAAATGGAATACCGTCTACGACGCTTTGACGGCGTTTACCGCTGGATCGTGGATTTTGGCGTTCCGCGGTTTGAACCCGACGGCTCTTTCCGGGGCTACGTTGGTTCGTGCATCGATATAACGGATCGAAAGGCGTACGAAGAATCTGTCCACACTTTGACCGGCCGCCTGATCGCTGCCCAGGAAGAAGAACGTAATCGTATCGCGAGAGAGCTTCATGACGATTTCAGCCAGCGACTGGCGCTCCTCAGCATCGGACTCGGACAGCTATGGAAAAGGCTATCGAAGTCCGAATCAGACGAATGTGTTAGCGTTCGTAAAATACTGGATGGAACCGAGGAGATTTGCTCGGACCTTCACACACTGTCTCATCAACTCCATTCCAGCAAGCTCGAGCATGTAGGTCTAGTGTCTGCTCTCATCGGCCTCTGTAAAGAAATTGGTCATGAGTACAAGATTGGAATTCACTTTACCCAGTGCGAATGTCCTCCTGAAATTCCGAAGGACGTTGCCTTGTGTATGTTTCGAGTCGCGCAAGAGGCGCTCGGTAACGTAGTTAAGCATAGCGAAAGCAACGAGGCGCAAGTCGAACTCCGCGGAAACGACAGTGGGATCATTCTCCGCGTTTTGGACCAGGGCAAGGGTTTTGATCCTCGGCTTCGCAACGTGACTGCGGGAATTGGATTGATTGGTATGAGCGAAAGGCTCCGGCTTGTGAGAGGCAAACTCACGGTAAAATCGGAACCAAATCGCGGGACAGAGGTCCTGGCCGAGGTGCCACTGCCCGCTTCCGCGAACAAGGACCAGGGCCTGACAAAGGCTGCCGGGAGATAGAATCTTGAGACGCCCACGGATATTGCTGGCGGACGACCATCGAATGTTGGTGGACGCGCTGAAAGGTGTTTTGGAGCCGCGTTGCGACGTAGTTGGCACAGTGGGTGATGGGCGCGCGCTTCTGGAAGTCGCAGCTAAGCTGCAACCCGACATCATTGTCCTGGACATCGCGATGCCACGACTGAATGGTCTGGACGCTGCCCGGCACCTCAAGCGCACCATACCCAAGATCAAGCTCATCTTCATGACCATGAACGAGGATCCTGACCTGGTGGGAGAAGCGTTTCGCGCGGGAGCTTCGGGATTTCTGTTGAAGCAGGCGGCGGCGTTCGAATTGATGGACGCGATCGAAAAAGTGTTGAAGGGTGGTTCTTATGTGACGCCCAGTGCTGCGGACGGGCAGGCGAATATTTCCCTGCGGGAGCCCAAGGCCCGCGATCATGTCGCCGAACCCACGCCTCGACAGCGGGAAGTTATTCAACTTTTGGCGGAGGGGCGTTCCATGAAAGAGGTCGCCTCCCTCCTGCAAATCACTAAACGGACCGTTGCGGCACACAAGTATGCGGTCATGGACCTTTTGCAGTTGAAGAGTAATGCCGATCTGGTGCAATACGCCATAAGGCGCAGGATCATCTCCCTCTAAGTAGCTTCCAGGTTTTTCTCCTCTCACTGTAAGTTTTGCCAATAGGCACCCTCACGAATTGCGATCAACCTGAATCCAGAAGCTTGGCCTACCGGAACTAATTGAGTTCCAGGCTGCAGATCTATCTGCAAGGTCAGACTTGTTCTTGAATCACCGTTCCCGGCCCTTGAAATGGAGAAACATTTTCGAGGTAAGTTTCATGACGGACAAGCGCGTTCTACTGGCGGATGATCTCACTCCCCTGTTGCACGCAGTCGCAAAATTATTAGAGGGTTCCTTCGAGGTTGTTGGCATGGCGTCCGATGGGCAAGCCGCTCTCGATGCCGTGCTGGCGCTCGCACCCGACTTGGCGGTCCTGGACATCTCGATGCCGGGCATGAGTGGAATCGAGGTAGCGAGGGAACTCAAGAAGCGAAGCAGCGGCACGAAGATCGTGTTTCTCACGGTACATGAGGACACGGATATTCTGGCCACTTGTCTTGCCGCGGGAGGGCTGGGCTACGTAATGAAAGTGCTGATGGAAACCGATCTGATTCCAGCGATGAATGAGGCGCTTGCGGGTCGTGAATTTGTCTCCCGGTTTTCGTCGCTACGAGACTCGCTGAATGGCAACTAGCAGCCCGCAGAGACTGTTTATCTAGACAGTTGCTCCCAGCAGGTGGCGCGTTTTAACTCTTCCACTCGTCACTTCCAAAGTTTAGATGTCCTGCGGTCCCATATCCCGATAGCTTGTCACTTTTGACAATTACGTTCTGTGCTTGTCCGGAGCAGCATGCGTGCGCCTGAGCAGTTGCGTTCGCGTGTTTAAGCTGAGGAATCGGCTGCGTCGGCTTGTATCGAGCGAAAAGAGGGGGGGACGTTTATGAAGTGGATGGCGAGAGTAAGTCTTGTTCTGGCGACAGCCTTCACGATCCTGGGATTCGTTGTGGCTCCTACGGCCTTCGCGCAGCAGAAGAAACCCAACATCCTAGTTATCATGACCGACGACGTGGGCGTTTGGAACATCAGCGCTTACCTTCAGGTGACACTCGATGCCAAAGGAGAGGGCACTGGTCAAATCATGGCTGCCGCGAAGATTAAGTTCGATAAGGGGCAATACGTAATCGATAGTTATCGCAACCAGTACATCAAAGCTACCAACGCCCGCACCTCGAAATGAAATAACGAGAGCTGCGATTCATCCCGACGAACAAATAAGCCTGTAGGGTCCGTTAGACGACCTGTCACTTTTGCCAATTACTTTCGTTTTCTTGCACGGGCACCATCAGGACGTATGAGGTGATGATCTGAAGGCAACCATCAAAAGCCAATGGTGCTTTTCTTAAAATGGAAGCAGGCTGCGGGCTCCGCGACATACGCGGCGCAGCCGTTGAAGAAAGCTCGAGAAAAACAAATTACTCACGAAGCCTGCGCCGACTCGGACGCGGCCGTCGTCAAGAAGGAATTGCGCGTGAAGCCGTATCGCCATTTACATCTGGTAATGTTCTTTGCGTCGGTCTCAAACCTGTTTCTCTTTTCTGCGATAACCGTCCAGGCCCAAACTCCGACGACTCCCGCCCCGCAATCAGAAAGTCAAGCCTCATCCGACGATGGTTGGCATGTGGCCGCCACACCGTACATTTGGTTCGCGGGTGTTCATGGCACCGTCGGCGTTCTTGGCCGCGAAGCCAGCGTGCATGCCAGTTTCAGCGACGTACTCTCAAATTTGAATATTGGCGCTATGGGAGCACTCGAGGTTCGCTACAACCGCATCATAATGCCCGTCGATTTCATGTGGATCAAGCTCTCCGACAACAAAGGAATTCCTCTCGGCGAGCAGGCGTTTTCGATCAAAGTGAAAATGACGGAGACCGTGCTCACGCCGAAGATCGGCTACCGATTCATTGATGGGAAGAGGACGAAAGTAGATGTTCTTGTTGGTATTCGTTACTGGCATCTGACAAACAACTTCGCCTTGCAGCCAACGCAACCCCTGGGCGGTTTTTCTGCCTCGGCAGACTGCGTTGATGTAGTTGAGGGAGGAAAGATGCAGGTTCTCCTCACTCCGAAAGTTGTCCTGACTGTTCTCGGAGACGCGGGTGCCGCCAACGCACGATCCGATTATCAGCTCGCGGGCCTGCTTGGTTACAAGCTTGGCAGAAAATGTATATTGCAGGCGGGTTATCGATATCTGTCCGTGAACTATCGGCCGCCGAGCAGCGTCGTCTTGGACGTTACCCAATCTGGCCTCGTACTTGGCGCGACCATCAATCTAAAATGAGCAACGCTGCGCATCTGCCAGGGAGTGAATCGTGTCCACGGTTTCTGTCAGGCTGGTTATAGTCTTAGCATCGACGGCAGCGGTTCTAGCTCCGTTTGCTCCGATGAGCAGCCACGCGGATCCGCGGCCCGAGTTAAATCAGCAAGCGACCGCCGCAACTTCCCAGCAGAATACTGCGCAATCGACGGCTTCGTTAGAAATGCCCATCACATTCCCGCGGCACCTTGGCGATCTCAATGGCATGGCGAAAAGGCGCCAAATTCGCGCTCTGGTAGTCCCCAGTCGTTCTGGTTTTTTCTACGATAAAGGCCATCCGCGGGGAATCTTCTACGAAGCCATGGAGGCGTTCCAGCGGTTTGCGAACCTAAAGCTCAAGACCGGAAACTTAAAGATCCATGTGATGTACATTCCAGTCAGGGGAGAGCAGATGCAAACCGCGCTCCTGGAAGGGGTGGGCGATGTCCTGGCGTATGGGGCGATTGTCACGCCAGAGCGCGAGAAGCTGGCGTTGTTCACCGCCCCGATAGCAACGAACGTGAAACAGGTGATTGTAACCGGGCCGAAGTCACCTCCCGTCGCAAAACTGGAAGACTTGAGTGGACGAGAGATTTACGTAAATCCTCTTACGGACTTCTACGAGAACCTGCAACATTTGAGTGAAGCCTTTCAAAAGGCTGGGAAAGCACCGATTCTCGTGAAAGCCGCCGATCCCAATCTTAGAGACGAGGACCTCCTCGAGATGGTCAATGCCGGTTTGATTCCGGCAACAGTAACGCTCGATGCCCGAGCCAAGTTTTGGTCGAAAGTCCTACCCAATTTGAGACTTCATCAGGACATTGTCTTGAAAGAGGAAGGGCAGCTCGCCTGGGTCACGCGCAAGGACAGCCCGCATCTGAAGCAACTTCTAGACCAGTTCATCCAAGGCCATCGAGTTGGTACAAGTTTTGGGAACACCCTGCTGCAACGCTATTTGCAAAATACCAAGTGGGTAAAAGATGCCACATCGACCGAAGAAATGAAAAAGTTTCAGTTATACGTCCGTTATTTCGAAAAATATGCGGCTGAATATGATTTTGACTATCTGATGCTTGTGGCACAGGGGTATCAAGAATCACTGCTCAACCAAAACCGCAAGAATCCAAGCGGAGCGGTGGGAATCATGCAGGTGATCCCCAAATACGCGGCGGCCCCTCCCATCAACATTTCAGACGTGCACACTGCTGAGGGCAATATCCAGGCAGGCGCAAAGATGCTTCGGAACATCGCGGACACCTATTTTAAGGACGACAACCTGGACGCTCTGAACAAAACCCTGATGGTCTTCGCCTCGTACAACGCTGGCCCAACCAGGATCGCACGCCTGCGGAAGACGGCGGCGAGCCAAGGACTGAATCCCAATCTATGGTTCGGAAATGTCGAACTCGTCGTGGCCAAAGGCGTCGGACAAGAAACCGTCCAGTACGTCAGCAACATCTACAAATACTACGTCGCCTACAAACTCACATTAGAACAGGCCAAGGTCGCGAACTAAAGGCTAGCAGGCGGGAAGAATATTGAACAAGAAGGATTTCGTAAGCGATGAAAGTGAAAAGGAGGATGTACCCGATGAAGTCGATAAAGTGGATTCTGGCGGTGGCAATAGCGTCTGCTGTGTCCCCGTCTTTAAGCCGAGCACAGGTTCCTGTTATTGCGTTCACGAAGGAAGAAAGTGCGATTAACTTCAGCGTGAAGGCGTCGGTGGCCTTAGAAGGCAAGTTTGATCGCTGGGACGCCACTTTGGTCTATCCGTCCACGGATGTCACCACAGGCGTTTTGGACATCAAGATTCAGGCCGACAGCGTAGATACCGGAAGCGGCATGAAGGACGGGAAGCTGAAGAGCAAGGACTTCTTCAATGTGAAGGACGATCCGTACATCACGTTTCATTCAAACAAGATTGTCGAGACCAGCCCCACCACCGTTGATGTTCAGGGAACGTTTACGATTCGCGGAGTGTCTAAACCCGAGACGCTGACGTTTACGATTTCCGGCAAAGGGACAGGCGTAGGCGAGATTAAAGGGACGATGGCCTTCGACCGTAAAGAGTTCGGGATGAACAGCGGGATTCCCTTCATAAAGATCGCGGACCGAGTCGAGGTAAGTGTCGATCTTAAGGGGAAGCGGGTCAGCGGGCCTCCGTTGGTCTTTAAGGAATAGCCAGCCCGCGTGAGTGAAACGCAGCCCTCGAATTCGTGAAATCAGCAACAAGGAGCAAGACCGTGAAAATCTCAACCGTTAGGGGAGCCCCGAAAGCGAGAGTCATCTTACTTGTACTACTGGCCTGCGCAGTAGCGTTGGCGGCACGCGCCGCCGAGACGAACAAAGAAAAGCAGCAGAAGGAGATTCGGGATATGGCCCAAGACACCCTTCAGCGCCTTTATAAAGCCGAGCCAAAGACCGAAGCAGTAGTCAAACACGCATTCGGGTATGCGGTATTCAGCGATCTGGGAGTGAAAATCCTTTTCGCCGGCACCGGCAGCGGGAAAGGCATCGCCGTCAACAATAGGAACAAACACGAGATTTTCATGAAGATGCTCGAGGCTCAGGCCGGACTCGGAATGGGAGTAGATAAATTCCGCGTTGTCTTTGTATTTGACAACGAAAAGGTCTTCGACAGCTTCGTCAACTCCGGCTGGGAATTTGGCGGACAATCTACAGTCGCGGCCAAAACCGAGGACCAAGGCGGCGCGATGGCCGGAGCGGTGGCGGTCTCGGACGGAGTCTGGATGTATCAACTGACGGACAAGGGTTTGGCCGTCGAAATCAGCGCGACGGGCACCAAGTACTACAAAAACGATGACCTGAATTAAGTGCGATTCCAGGTGTTCTGTTGCCAAGGGCGATCGGATTTATCACGTATGGCCTTGCTATCAGTCTGTGGAGTCTTTTTCCGTCCGAGGCATCTGCTGAATCTCCCTCGAGCCTGAGACCGCAGCGTTTAATCAGGCACTGTCACTTCTGACAATTCCGCTCCCCCGCCATAACCGGCATAATCGCGACGTCTCTAAGACTACGACGATCGCGGTCTGATTTCGTGGAAGTACCGTGAGGTGCGCACACGGCCGATTCGGAAAGAAGAAGCGGAGAGAATAAAATGTTCAAGACCCTCACGAAACAACTTTTATCGACAACGCTGTCCGTTCTGCTGCTTATGGGCGCCGCGCCCTTCGAAGCGGGAGCTCAATCGGGTCAACCGGGGTATTCGGGGCAAGGTGTGCCGCTAACTGCGGATGAGTTGCAACAATTGGTAGCGCCCATCGCGCTCTACCCGGATGCCCTCGTAGCGCAGGTCCTTTCCTCCGCGACCTATCCGGACCAGGTTGCTGAGGCTGCCGGCTGGCTCCAGCAGCACAGTAATCTCACCGGACCAACCCTGATGCAGGCCGTCGATGCGCAGCGTTGGGACCCCAGCGTGAAGGCTCTTACACAGTTTCCATCCGTCCTCGGCAACCTGGCGGCGAACCTTACTTGGACTTCATCGCTGGGAGAGGCGTATCACACGCAGTCAGCCGACGTGATGGCGGCAGTTCAAGTGTTGCGGGCGAAAGCATTGGCCGCCGGCAATTTGAAATCAGGAGCCCAACTCTCTGTCGTGCAACAGTCGCCGCAAGTGATCGTGATTCAACCGGTGAACCCGCAGGTGGTTTACGTTCCGGTGTACAACCCCACTGTGGTCTATGGCTATCCCTACGTGACTCCTGCATACGTCGCGCCTCCCGTCGCTGCGACGGCGGTGGTCGCGTTTGGAGTTGGCATTGCAGTCGGCGCCATGATGGCCGGCGGCTCTTACGCCTGGGGATATAGCAGTTGGAATTGTGGCTGGCACGGCACGACGACAGTGGTCTATCACGGCGGAGCATACTACGGAAACAGTGCATGGCATGGCGGTTACTACGGCTCAAGTGGATCTGCGTATGGTCCCAACGGTTCCGCGCACTATAGCAACGGCTACAACCCGTCCACCGGCACTTATGCGCGTGGCGGCACAGTTTCAAACGGTTACGGCAGCGCCAGCGCTGGCCAGGCGTACAACCCAAAAACAGGAGCATACGGTTCCACTGTGCAAACTTCCAATGCCTATGGGAGCGCGGGAGCCTCGACGGCTTCGAAAAACGGCACCACCGTAGACAGCCAGCATCAAACCAACGCTAACGGAACCACGGGCCAGATGCACAGTTCGACCGGTGCCTCTGCATATGGCGCGACGGGCAAGAACGGCAACAGCGCCGCCGTGGGCCAAACCGCAAATGGCGACAAGTATGCGGCGGCAAACGGCAAAACCTACAGCAATACGGGCAGCGGTTGGGACCAGAAGAGCGGAAGCCCGAGCACGTCCAGTTACAACAAATCCAGTTCCAGCGGCTGGGGCGGGCAGGAAAAGAGCGGTGGCTCATCAGCCATGAACAGCGGGGGCGGCGGATGGCGGTCCAGGTCTGCCAGTGCTCGTGGTTGGTCAAGCATGGGACGCGGCGGTGGCTGGGGCGGTCGCAGGTGAAACTAACGCCGACGGGGGCCGCTGTAAACGAGATGAAGTCAGGTGCGTTAGTGAAGCGCTTGTAGTTCAAGTTTTTGGAGGATCGGCATGTCGCGAGGAACGCGCACAATCGATATTGGGAATCGTCTTCTTCTACTGGTATTGCTCATTCTGTTTGTTGGATGCAACAACGCCGCCAAGCCTCCGTACCAGGTGTTCGCTTCACCCGAGGACGCAGGTAACGGGCTGTTGACTGCGGTGAAGTCAGGCGATCCAAACACGATACTCGCAGTGTTTGGTCCGAACTCGAAAGGCATCATTCTCTCCGGCGATCCCGTGCAGGACAAAAATGCCGCCGGCCAATTTGTGGCCGCCTATGGCGCGATGCATCGATGGCGGAAGATGCCTGACGAATCCCAAATCCTACTGATCGGAGCAGACAATTTTGCGTTCCCGATCCCGCTGAAGAAAAATGGCGCGGGACAGTGGTACTTCGACGTGGCCGCGGGCGGCGAAGAGATTCTGGCCCGGCGTATCGGCCGAAACGAATTGGCTATCATGGACGTTTGTATGGCGCTGGCTGACGCTCAGTCCGAGTACTACTCAGAGCGTCACGATGACGGAAGCACGCACCAGTTCGCTGTGAAGTTCATCAGTGACGCCGGCAAGCAGAACGGTTTGTACTGGGAGTCGCCGGAAGGTCAGCCCAAAAGTCCGCTCGGGCCACTGGCGGCATTCGCCACCGACGAAGGGTATAACCTGAAGCCGGGTTCGCATACGCCGTTCCATGGCTACTACTTCCATATGCTCACTCGCCAGGGCAGTCACGCGCCCGGTGGCGCGAAGGACTACATGGTCGATGGAAAGATGACCGGCGGTTTTGCTTTCGTCGCCTATCCCGCTGAATACCGCAACTCCGGCGTGATGACGTTCATCATCAACCAGGATGGCGTGCTGCTCCAGAAGGACTTGGGCAGCGCCACTACACAAACCGGAGCCGCAATGACCGAGTTCGATCCCGATCCCAGCTGGACCCCGGCGCAGCAATAGCGGGTTTCCCTCCTCCGCGCAGCGCACCGGCGAAATTTCCAATTTGCCCAGGAGAACCAGCAGTTGAGCGGTATGATCGGCCGCCAGTGGTTTATTGCCGAATCGGACCGCACTGAAATGAAAACTGTCGTCGACTTCGGAGTTCTCACCCTCACCATAGCCCTGATGTTCTCTGTAGGGCTGGATCTGGAGGCGCATCACTTCAAGGAGCTTGTTCGAAATAAGGGCGCTTTTTTCGGGGCATTGATCGGACAGATGGTGGTCTTGCCGGTGATCGGCATCCTCATTGTCCGCGCGATTCCTCTCCCAGAGTATCTACGAGTGGGAATTCTCCTGGTGGCGGCGTGCCCGGTGGGCGATATTGCGAACTTCTACACCATGATGGCCAGGGGAAATGTGGCCTTGTCGGTGGCTGTCAATGCGCTTTCTTGTCTCCTGTCAGTGGCCTCGATGTCGGTGGTTTTCGGAGTGTATGCCAGGTTGATGGGTGCCGAGTTCGCATTGTCAGTTCCTTCTTTCGGCTTCGTTAGTCGATTGATCCTGCTGGTGGCTGTACCGATTGTTCTGGGAATGGGATTCCGAGTCATGCATGCAGGGATGGCCGACATGGTTTCGGGGAGTTTGCGCCTACTGTGTGTGGGTGGGGTGCTTGCTCTTTGTATGTTCGTGATTGCAAACAAATACGAGCAGCTAAAGGCAGATTGGAAAGCTATTTGGATCGCCAGTTTCTCCCTGATGGTTGTGGCCATGGCTGTTGGCTGGGCCATCGGTCAGATTATGCGTTTGAAGAGATCGGACTCGATCACATTCGCCATCCTATACCCTGTGCGCAATATTGCAATCGCAACCACGATTGCAGTCACCCTCTTAGGCAGATTGGAATATGCTGCCTTTGCCACCGCGTATTTTCTCAGCGAAGCATCTCTCCTCCTCGCCGTCGTTGTTTTCTTTAGATATCTCCGGCCGGTTGCACCACTTACTCAGCCAAGCGCAAGAACTTTACAGTGGCCACGAATGTAAAAGTCTATTCTGTGATCCGCAAAGTTCATGGCAGGGCGGCACGAACGAAAACCCGAATGGGCGACAATACTCTCCTGGGAGAACTGACCTGTCCGGCTATACGCAAGCGGATCTCGACAAAGTGGCGCTGCGTTTAAATCAGCGTCCAAGAACACTTTTTAGGATTTCAAACTCCTGCGAGTAAACTTCAAGAAAGTATTGCATCGACCGTTTGAGCCGACAGCGCTTATCAGGAGTTAGACCTATGACAGCGCGCACTATTGGGGTTTATCTGAGGGCGCTGTCTGTTCTCGCGCGGCAGGAACTTGGTCTGATTTCCGCGTCTCGACCGAGATCACACTCAAGGTGCCATTGGCGTCCCGCGTTTGAACGGTCTTCGTCTGCTGCGTACCGGAGGCACCATACAGCACTGTGTACTTCGTTTTTGAGTTCACTTGCAGACCGGCGTGCGGGTCACCCGGATTGGGCTGCTCAACCCGCTGCTCGGTTATTTTCCCACCTGAATCTTTTTTCTCGACGGTCGTGACTCGCTGATTCAGGTGCAGGCTGCCGTCGCCAGCTACTCCAGGAACAATCGTAGAGTATGTAGCGACGGTGTTGCTTCTTTCTCCGATGTTCGTTTCAGTCTCCTCGCCAACGGTGCGTGAAAACTCTGAAAGTCTGCCTTCCGAATCGGGACGCGAAACCCGCTCTTCGGTAATTCGATTTTTGCCATCTTCCTTGATTGATTTTTTTGTTACTTCGCCTACTTCCCAGTTGCCGTTGCCATCCGGGAGCAGTGTTGTCTTCTTTAGTTCGACTTTCTGGTCAGCGCTTCGCTTTTGCAATTCCTGCGTTTGCCGGGACGTCGTGAAGCCGCCGTTACCGTCCGCGAGATAAACCGTGGTTTTCGTCTCCTGTGCGTCTGGGCTTGTCTTTCTTGTATCTGCGACCTCGCGTTGCACAACCTGAAGATTTCCATTCAAATCAGAATCCGAGGTTGTGCTTACCACCCGAACATCGCCGCTTGCTGAGGTTCGTGCTTCCTCTTCCGTTACCTTCGCCAGTTTCCTTTGTCCATTTGCGTCCCACGTGTAGGTACGCAGCGTTGTCCGCATCGTTGTCTCATCTACTTGAACAGTCTCCTTCTCGGTGTCGGAATCGGGCTGGAACTGGCCATCAGGCCCAAGCACTTCCACCCTCTGTTTATCCACAGTGCGGTTGCCGGACTTCACATGGCTGTCCAACGTCCGCACAGGGCTGGTGTGATCGACGGAAGTCTGCGTGGTGCTCGTCCAGGATTCGGCAGTGTTGTTTGGCTGAGCATTTTGAGCCTCTGCGCAGAAAGCGGTGCTGATGCAGAGAACCAATGAAAACGCTGACTTTACCAGAAGCTTGGTTCCATACTCTGCAACCTGATTTTCGGGCGGCGTGAGTGTCATGTTGTGGCTCCTGCCAGTTGCCCTCAGTCGCCGAGATGAATGAAGAGCAGTCTGCTTCCCCACGAGAGCACCCACAAGCCGAAGGGCAGCTTGGCGGCGACACTCGAGATCGTGTTCGAGCATGTGGCAGCCTCGTACTGGCGTTAACTGGCAATTTTACTAGTCGGCTCGCTCCACTCACAAGGCCATTTCGGGTCTGTTCGTGACGGCGCTGCGTGGAGTTGGCGATTGAATCTGCGAGCGGGAGAAAGAAGAGAGCCGCGATCCCGAAGCCGATGATGAAGAAGATGATCATACCTACTCTCCGTCCGCATTGTCGTACCCCGCGTCCAGCCCATGTCGATCTCCCGCTCGTGAGAGAAGTCAGAAACAGCAAAGGAGGATTCTTCGTGCAGCCTACACCGCTTTTGCCGAGCGAAAGCGTCGTGTCAGTTTTGACAATTACATCCCTTGATCGCCGCTGACACAATCGTTCCGAAGTGCAGCAGCTGGCCCATCGCAAGTCTAGCCGGGCCAGCGAGGAAGGGGCAGAACAGTCATAATCGAGGCAATCGGAAGAGCGGGGAAGCTCGCGCTGCTCCTGACGTTGAGCGTGCTGGCCCTGACGCTCGCCGCACAGCAGATCAGTTTGCTAGTCGTCAACGGTTTGTAAGGGCAGGCAAAAGTGATCCAAGTCGAGGGCCGCAACTATGTAGAGGTCGATGGCCTTGCACGCCTCACCAACGGCTCGATCAGTTTCAATGGCAATCAAATTGTCCTGACTCTGCCGGGCTCGGGCGGAAAACGCTCCGGCACAAGCGGCGGTGCAAGCACCATCGTCCCCTCCGGGCTTCTCCAAAGGTTTTGTCACCGCCGGAACCGAAGCGATGGCCCAGGTTCGCGAATGGCACACTGCCTTGAGAACAGCAATCGAACATGGCGTGCCCATCAACGATGTGTGGCTCGGTGCCTACCGCGCCCAGGCCCGGGAGTCTCTGCGTCTTGCCTCACTCGCCATCACGACGGATTCGGATAGAAGCGCATACCCGTTCCTGGTCAACGAGTACAACAACATGAAGAATCTATCCGATCAGTATCTACAGATTACCAACAACAGGGACTGCATCGATCCCAATTCCTTGCAAAACGACCCGCTGAATCAGAAATTTGTCACCTGCGCCCGCTCCCTCTCCTCCATGGCCTCCACCAATCAATTCATCGACGACGGCTCTTGCCAATGAGAGACTGAATAACCGGCGCCCACCGTCCATGCCAATGGAGCGAAGGATGGGCCCTCTCCGAGGATCAGGGTAATCCTTTGGAGGGGGTGTAACGGTTGGTCAGGCCGAAAGATTGCGCAACGGTAAGCAATGACTGGCCTGTTCATTTTGACAGTCGTGTCTCCTGTTCTCAGATGGAAGACTGTTGGATTGGATTAACAGGCGTCCAAAGCGCCGTTCGCCTGGACTTTTCGATCCGACCTTGGTGTCCACTGGAGTTGCATCGAATATGGGCCTGCTAGCAAACCTCAAACTTCGCCGTAAACTGCTGATCGCCTTGGTTCCTCTGGCGATCATGGTGATAGTTGCGGGTGTGTACTCGTCGCTCCAGAGCAAGAGGATCGACAGCTGGTATAGCGATTTAATTGATACGGAGGTAAAGGGACTGCGAAGCATTTCTGAGGCGCGGAGCCACACGAATCGATTTGGAATGTTTTTGTTCGAGCTCGTGGCTGAGACGGATTCCGCAAGGAAGGCGACCATCGACGCAGAATTGGACAAAACCCGCGCCGACTACCAGTCCGTGATTGCAGATGCCATCCAAAGGGTCCCAAAGCGCGCAGACGAAATCAAGGCGGCGGCGGTTCTCTTCGATCAAGCCATACAAGACACACGCACCGTGCGCGCTATGGCTATGGCGGGTAACAATCAAATAGCCCTCAACATCATGCACGGGAGCGTGAGTCAAGAATTGGCGGAGGCACGAGCGGCGGAAATCAGGATTGTTGATGAGATACTCAAGGAGATTGACCAGCGCTCGGATGAGCTGACCGCCAAAACCCACCGCTCCATTCTGATCACTTGGCTCGTCATCGGTTTCGGACTCATCGCCTCTTTCGCGCTGGCCGCTTATATCCTCCACGTCGAAGTTATTCGGGAGCTCTGGTCTGTACGCGACAGCATCCAGGGAATAGCCGGCGGCAATCTCGACCAATCCATCCCCTACCTGGAGCAATCGAACGAGATCGGCGAGATTGGCCGCGCATTGCACACTCTACAGGGCACCGCCCGTGATCGCGAGACGCTGTCGTGGGTCAAGGCGGAGACCTCGGCTACCGGCGTGCGCCTTCAATCCGCCGAAGATTTCGCCGGATTCGCCACCAGCCTGATGTCCCGAATTTCTGAGTCGATTCCTCTGCTCTACGGAGCTTTTTATCTGGCCGACGAAACCCGAACTCGCTTGACGCGGGTAGGTGGATTTGCGCTCGAGAATCCAAACGAACCCCGGGAGTTCGCTCTCGGAACAGGGCTCGTGGGGCAGGCTGCACTCGAACGGCGGCCCTTGATGATTTCAGCGGACTATGCCGATCACATCCATGTTTCCACTGGGATGGGGACTCTTGCCCCAAAGAATCTCTTGTTTGTGCCCATCGTTAATCAAGATGCCTTGATCGGAGAGCTGGAACTGGCGACGGTTTCACCATTATCCCAACGTCAACAGGCTTTACTCGACGCCCTCTTACCATCCGTTGCCATGAATGCTGAGCTCTTGTCCGGCAATATCGAGACCAAAAAGCTTTTGGTACAGACCCGCGCCCAAGCGGAAACCCTCGCCGCTTCCGAACGTCTGATCCTTGCGCGCAAGGAAGAACTCGAGTCCAGCAACCAGGCTCTGGAGACATCCAAAGAAGAATTGCGGCGTGCTAAGGAAGTGGCCGAAGACGCCACCAAGATTAAGTCAGAATTTCTGGCCAACATGAGCCACGAAATCCGCACACCGATGAATGCCATCATTGGCATGTCCCATCTGGCGCTCAAAACCGACCTCGATCCGCGCCAAAAAGGCTACGTACGCAAGATTCAGCAGTCCGGCCAACATTTGCTGGGAATCATCAACGACATTCTGGATTTCTCTAAGATCGAAGCTGGAAAATTGGCGGTCGAATCCGTCGACTTCGATCTCGAAAAAGTTCTGGAGAACGTCAGCAATCTGATCTCGGAGAAAGCCTCGGCCAAAGGCCTGGAACTCATCTTCGACATCGACCCCGCCGTTTCCACCCATCCTAAAGGCGACCCCTTGCGCCTCGGGCAAATTCTGATCAACTTCTGCAACAACGCCGTCAAATTTACCGAGCACGGCGAAATCATCGTTAAGGCTCGCGTCCAAGAAGAAGACGAAAAAGGCCAACTGGTTTGCTTCTCTGTAAGCGACACCGGCATCGGGCTCACCGAGGAACAAATGGGCCGTCTCTTCCAGGCATTTGAGCAGGCCGACGCTTCGACGACTCGCCAGCATGGCGGTACCGGGCTCGGCCTCGCCATCTCTAAGAAATTAGCGCAACTTATGGGCGGCGACGTCGGCGTCAAGAGTGAGGTCGGCAAGGGCAGCACATTCTGGTTTACCGCTTACCTGGCAATGGGCGAAGCGATTGCAAAGCGTGTTCCCAAAACCGACCTGCGAGGCCGCCGCTTACTGATCATCGACGACAACCCGCAGGCCCGCGAAGTCCTGTCGAGCATGCTGCTGAGCATGACCTTCCGCGTGCACGAAGCACCGTCCGGCCAAGAGGGTATCGAAATGGTCCGCCAGGCTGCGGATCGCAACGAGCCCTACGAAGTGATCTTTGTCGACTGGCAGATGCCTGTTCTCGACGGTATCGAAACCGCTAAACGCATCAGTGCGTTGCCCAATCTTGCCGTTCGCCCGCACCTGGTAATGGTCACCGCCTATGGCAGGGAAGAGGTGTTGAAGCAGGCCGAACAAGCCGCCTTTGAGAATGTTTTGATCAAGCCAGTCACCCCTTCCATCCTCTTCGATTCCGTCATTCAGGCCTTGAGCGGTGATCACTCGGTCGCACGCGAAGTCCAGTCCAGTTCTGGCGCGGAGCCTAACTTCGCGCCCATCCGCGGCGCGCGCGTCTTGCTTGTGGAAGACAATGAACTCAATCGCGAAGTCGCACTGGGTCTCCTCGAGGACGCCCAACTTTCCATCGAAACGGCAGAAAACGGTGCGGTCGCCGTTCAAATGATCACCAAGCAGGACTACGACCTTGTCCTAATGGATATGCAAATGCCGGTAATGGATGGCGTCACCGCGACAAAGGCGATCCGCTCGAATCCGCGCTTCCTGTCTCTACCCATCGTCGCTATGACCGCCAACGCCATGGACCGCGACCGTCAATTGTGCCTCGACGCAGGAATGAACGACCACCTCGCCAAGCCAATCGATCCAGATAAACTATTTGGCGCGCTGCTCCGTTGGATCACCCCTCGCGCAGCCGCTGCGGTTGCGGCACAAAGTCCAGTCTCACCAGCGTCTCTCTCCACGGCAGCTAGTGGCTCCGGTTCACTGGCGATCTCCGGCATCGACACAGCGATTGCCTTGAAGCGCACTGGTGGCAACCTCAAGCGGTACGAGTCACTCCTTCACCGATTCGCAGACTCACAAACGGCTGTTGTCAGCGACATTCGCGCTGCGCTCGTCGCCAATGACGCTCGAACAGCCCAGCGCCTCGCTCATTCCCTGAAGGGTGCCGCAGCTAATCTCGGCGCTACAGCGCTCGCCGAAGTTGCCGCCAGAGCCGAATCTGCCATCGACTCCAATCAAGGCGTCCCTGCAGCTCTCGAAGCGCTCTCCCATTCTCTAGACACCTCACTCGCTGCCATTCGCACGGCTCTGCCGAACGAGACGACGCCAGATAGCTCCACGCTCGCCTCCGCCGATCCATCGATCGTGGTGCAACCCCTCTC
Source organism: uncultured Acidobacteriota bacterium (assembly GCA_963834025.1). Taxonomy (GTDB): domain Bacteria; phylum Acidobacteriota; class Terriglobia; order Acidiferrales; family UBA7541; genus Acidiferrum. The sequence goes on from CAWIAI010000003.1 coordinate 398,647, forward strand.
CCAATTGAAAAAACTTCTTGAGAATGACGACGGCGACGCTTCCGATTTCATCCTTGATGCTCGACCCAATCTTTGCAAAGTCTTGACTGCCGCAGAAATTGGCAGCCTCATCGGACACGTCGGCAACTTCGCTTACGCCGACGCGCTCCAGTCTCTTTCGAGCATCGCTGCTCGGTTGTCGCTCAAATTGGAGTGAAACTATGTCCGCTACACCGCAACTAAAGGCACAACCACAGAAGTTGATCTTGATTGTGGACGATACTCCCACGAACATCGGCGTCATTTCCGGCGCCCTGAAGGACTCTTACAAAACGAAAGTGGCTACGAACGGTGCGAAGGCCCTGGCGATCGCTGCGGAGGAGGAAAAACCCGATCTCATCCTCCTCGACGTCATGATGCCCGAAATGGACGGCTACGAAGTCTGCTCTCGTCTGAAGGCCGACGCAGCCACGAGGGAAATACCCGTAATTTTCCTGACCGGACAGACGAGCGCCGAAGACGAGACGAAAGGTTTTGATGTCGGCGCCGTCGACTACGTACATAAGCCGTTCTCTCCGGCAGTAGTCAAGGCCCGCGTGCGCAGCCACATCCTCCTTCGTGAAGCCCGCGCACAATTGGCAAAACAACTGCTCGACATCAACGCCGAGTTCGAGATGGCGCGGCAGATCCAGTTGTCCATCCTTCCTCACACGCTCCCAAAGCTCCAAGGACTCGACATTGCTGCTCGCTTCCTGCCCATGACCTCCGTCGCCGGAGACTTCTACGATTTCATCCTTATCGACGAAACTCACCTCGGCATCCTCATCGCGGACGTATCTGGCCACGGCCTGCCTTCCGCTCTGATCGCCTCCATGCTCCAAGTGGCCCTGACCGCGCAGGTGAACCACGCCTCGCATCCGGAGAAGGTCTTGTCGGGTCTGAATCAGGCGCTCTCCGGCAAGTTCACATACAATTTTGTTACCGCGGCCTACGTCTACGTGGACTTGGAAAACAATTACGTGCGGTACGCCGGTGCGGGTCACCCGCCGTTGCTTCTCTGCCGCGCATCTTCCGGGAAAGCCGCGAAAGTTCTCGAAAACGGTTTGATTCTTGGCATGTTTCCGGAAGCTACGTACGAGGCTCTCGAACTACCTCTTGAATCGGGCGATCGCATCGTGCTTTACACGGATGGAATACTCGAAGCTGCAAATCCAGCTCAGGAGCAGTTTGGGGCTGACCGCTTCATGCGCTTCATGGAAAACAATCAGAGCTTGCGTGCGGATCAGTTCGCCGATGCCTTCCTAGAAGAAATATCGCGCTGGTTGGAGCAGCCCCCGGAACAAGGGCAACAAGACGACATCACTCTGCTCGTGATCGGTTCTTGTAGCAACTAAATTGTGCCAACCTGACGACAACACTAACCTCACTCCCTTGGGTCTTCTCCGCCTCCCACGCGGCAGATCCGTTTAGAGGTCGTTTGGAAATCCATACGATCCGAGAGGGCGTAAGTCGTTGATTTAGGTCCCTTGGAGGCTTATTGCGCCTCGGTGCATGAAGAAAAGTTTGCGGCCCTCACGATTGCGGAACGCAGTTGGGGTACGTTGGTGCGCCGTTAATCAATCACCAAGCAATTTTGTCAGGAAAGAAGTCTGAGACGAGGTCTTGGTAGTAGGGAAGAATCTGTTGCGTTTTGGGGCGCTCGCGGCCTTTCGAGTACAGATCGTAGAGATTGAATTTCCGCACCCACTCAAACATCCGTTCGTCTTGTTCGCTCATCAAGTGCCGGTAAGCACCGTGCCGGTGCGCAGCATAAAAGGAATGATACCGAAGCATGTACTGAGCCTCTTCCGGCAGGTAGCTTCGCGTCGCCTGATAGATGTATTCATCATGTCCAAACGAGAGATGGACCCTGTCCAGCCCGCAGTTCGGTTCGTAGATGCCACATCTGCTTTGGTAGTCGGGGATATCACCATCCGGGTTAGCGGCAAAGAATTCCGGGAAAACGATCTGATCTGAGTATCTACAGCCGACAGGGAAAGTATCGCCCACCACTGCCCATTGGGGCTCCCCATACAAGCAGAGCACTTTTCCAAGATCGTGCACAAAGCCAGCGACGATGAACCAACGCGGATGACCATCCTTGCGAATTGCTTCGGCAGTTTGAAGGAGGTGTTCGATCTGGGTGAGATCGGTATCGGGGTCACTGTCGTCCACCAGGGTATTCAGATACTCGGCCATATCCCAAATGCTTTTCTTTTCCCGACTCAAGCTGCAATATTCCGCTTTCTTGCTCAGGACAAAATCAAGCGTCTGGTGGGCGTGGTTCTGACGGTAAAACTCCGTTACCGTGGGATTGGCGTCGGCCTTATAGTTGCGGAACTCCTCTTCGGATTTGCCTTGACGATAGCGGGTGGCTACAAAGTCGTCCCAGTCGTCCAACTGCTGGAGAGGGGCGTTATCGACGCGGTGTTGCATGGTAATACTCCCAAAGCAGAATTATGAGCGCGTGTGGCTTGCCTCGCAATAGCAGTCTTTTCTTGATCCCTAGCGCTGCCATGTCTAAACAATGCGTGGTGTGGCCGAGCGCTCAAGGCTGGCGCGGATGCATACCGTGTTACCGGCGGAACTGAAACCCTTGCTCTAACCGCCCAGAACAGTTGGAGGCCGCTATCGCGTCTCGCCCTGGCCGTATTGACCAAGCAATCGAGTTCCCTCTGCCGGATGCTGTTGGACGAAAAGCCCTCGTGAATCTTTACGCCTGCGGCCTACAAGTTCCCGGGGTTGCTGTACAAGAAATGTACGCCGCACCGAAAACGCGAGCGGAGCCTTCATCAAGGAATTAATGCGCCGATCCGCCCAATTTTGCCTGCAAAATGACGATGTCGGCCACCTTACCCTTGACCACCTGACCGCTGCTCTGGATGAAATGCTTTTCTCAGGTGGTTCGTTGAACGTCAGGCTTTTGGGCGGTCCTCAATCCGGAGCGCAAACTTTCGCCAAGTCCTAATAAACCGGAAACCGGACATCTCTAACAATGTCGGCCCTGTCAAACTCTTTTTGAACACACTTCTTTCTTTTCACCTAAAAGAGTTTTTCTCTTTCGTTCTCGTTCTCGTTCTCGTTCTTTTTTTTCCTGCATCGACGACCACGGCTCGTTCGTAAATCTAGCGGTCGGTTTCAGTCCGACCCAAACATCTCTTCGATCAAAACTTCGACCATGATTACTTCTTCAAACTCCCTTTGCAGGGAGCGGGATGCCCAATCAAGTGGACGGTGTCCTACTTCACACCATGTCCGGTTCCGAGCTGTCCCGCGTACGAACCGAACTCTAACGACGGTGAATACTCACAGCTATTCCGCCACATCCAATACAACCGGATCGCCAGCCTGCGCCCCATCGCTACCTTGGCAATGCTCTGGTGTCGACGCATCGCCAGGTGCATGTACCGACGTCGCCAGCCAGGATGGATACGCGCTGCTGCTTGGGCCGCCTCCACCAGCAAGAAGCGCAACAAGGAATTGCCCTGTTTGCTGATGTGCCCCAGCCGTTGCTTGCCAGCACGGGAGTCCTCACTCGGAATCATCCCCACGTAGGTGCCGATCTGCTTGCCGCGTGGAAAACGTTCCCAAGTTCCAATAATCAGCACGAAGGCCAGTGCCGTAAGCGGACCCACGCCAGGATGCGTCATCAGTCGCAACACCTCGGGTCGCTTCCTGGCTTCCCGCTCGACGGCTGCGGTTAACTCCTCAATCGTCGGATTCATGCGGTCCAGCAACTCCAACAACTCTCGCCGGCGCCGACTGGCCCAAGGAGCCAACGTGAGCTTCTCCAACTGTGCTCGTCCCTGTTCCCTGAACAGTTTTTTCTTCCAGCGATAGCCTTCGTTCATGGCCAATGCCTGCAGTTGATTCATGATCCGCGTGCGCATTTGCACCAACCGATGCCGGTGCCACAACCGTTGCCGCAAATCTCGATTCTCCGGGCTCGGTACCCAGATTTGCGGGAAGTTATGTTCCAGCATCAGCCTGCGTAGGAGTCGAGCATCATTGCGATCGTACTTCTGCTTTTTCACTCGCTTGGCCTTGTCGGCTCCTCTCGACATGAGCAGTCTTTGGTTGTTAGGCTCAGGAAGGAGCCGGAGTTCGGTTCGTACGCGGGACAGCTCGGTACCGGACATGGCGTGCAGTAAAGCGTCGTCCACTTGATAGGGCATCCCGCTCCCTCGTGAGAGGGAGTTCGAAGAACTAATCATGGTCGAAGTTTTGATCGAAGAGATGTTTGGGTCGGACTGAAACCGACCGCTAGATTACGAACGAACCGTACTTGTCAGGGCCGATCGGAAAGACACCGAAGGAAGCGGAAGAAAAAACTCTTATAAGTGAATGGAGAAGTGTGCCCAAAAAGTGTTTGACAGGGCCGACACTGTTAGAGATGTCCGGTAACGCAACCATTACGTCCACTGACACGCCAGTCCAGACCTTGCAACTCAAGTTAAGGGGAGGTCTTCAAGGCCGGGGTGTTCTCGGAATGAGCGATCGACTTGGCGGAGCGATGTCCGAACTGTACGAGCGGCTTTTCGAAGTAGCGCCAGGAAAGGGAGCAGAGCGCCAGGGTCACGAGCAGGGCGATGCAGAGCGCCACGGCGTTCGCAGGACGGCGCAAGTAGAAATACTCGAAGTGCCCAAGGATTCGAAAGATCCCAATGGCAGCCATCTGATGCACCAGGTAAACGCCGTATGCGATTGAGCCGAGCCAGCCGAGCCAGAGCGTGCGCATCCAGCGGGCCAGCCAAGTCTCTGGATGCGTGACCACGCAGAGAATCGCACACAGGTAGAGCGATGCGAGCCAACTGTATCCAACGCTGGTCACAGCAAAGCGATGGGTGGGGGAATATTTTGTGAGGACCAGCGCCCCCGCCGCGAAGAGCATCAGCAGCGCGAACATCGTGCCGCCGTTGTCTTTCATCCAGCGTGCAGCTCGAGCGTTTCGAATGGCCAGCGCGCCGATCGCGCCCAGCAGCAAAGCATCCGCGCGGCACGGCATCAGAACGTAAGGCGCAATTTCATTCGCCGGCCACAAGTGCAAGCAGAGCATTCGAAGGCCCGGCGCTGCGAGAATCCCTGCAGCAAGCACATAGCCGAGATGCCGGCGACCCACGAAGCGCACGATCGAAGGCAGTGTCAGGTAGAACTGCTCTTCAACAGCCAGCGACCAGGTGGGGGCGAGAAGAACGCCCAACGTTGCGAATCGCGCCATCCAGAAATTTTGCAGAAACGCGAAATAGCTGAACGTGGGAATTTGCGGATCGATGGAGCCGCGATTGCCGGCCAAGGCGACACAAAGCACGGCCAGGTACAGCGGAACGATGCGGAAGAAACGCCGCGTGTAGAACGTGCGGAAGTAATTCGGGGAGTCCCGTGTATCCAGCAGGATCCCGCCGATCAGGAAACCGGAGAGCACGAAAAACAGGTCCACGCCGCTCCACGTCAACCGGCCAGCGGCCTTGAAGTAGGACCAAAACGTGCCTGGCGCGGCGGCCTCCATCCCGCCAAAGACGAAATGCCAGAGCAGCACGAGCCCGATCGCGACACCGCGGATGCCGTCCAGCTCCGGGATGCGTTGTCTAAGCAGCGTAGGCGCTGGCTCGCCCAATTTCCATTTGGTGTTTCTCCCAACAGCTTGCTTCTTGTCCGCCGAAGGGTTTAGCGTGATAGTGGTGGTAGCTTGGGTCGCAGCCATTGAGCGCAGGGTCATAAATCTTCTCCCTTACCCATCTTTGCTCGGACACAATCGGCGAGTGGCAGTAGGCGCATTGGGTCGCGCAGCTGACGATCATGTTGTCCTCCTCAAAACGATTACACATATTGAGACGCGATTTTCGCTGTGCAGTGTGGGGGTCGAACGTAAAGAATGTGTCTTGTCTTCGTCATTTGTCTGCTGATTCGGCCAGTGCGAACGCGGACGATTAGCGTTACCGGATTGTCGATTTTATGGGAACGGCTATGTCCGAACCGGAAAAGCTACAGTCGGCCATTGAAAGCATGAAATTCACACATCAAACAAACCACTAGGCACACCCCTAGTTTCTCAGTGGCTGATTAACGCGGTTACCGGAGAAAATCGACCAAAAACCACTTGTTCGGTTTAACCCGACTCTCTAGGAACTTGTTGATAAGTCCTTTCAAATCAAACAGTCGTTCTAGACAAGTTCCTGGCAACAGCGACGCGTCGAAGACGCAGTTGGGGCTTACCAGGACTTGGCAGGAGCTACGATGCCAGAAGTTTTTAAGCTAACAATTTTTTCAAGCGGACTTGCTCATGTGAAATTGGTCCCATGTGCCCGTGTAGGCGTGGAGGAATGCGGAAGGTGTGGTTTCGGGAAATGCTTCGTGCAAGCTTATGTCGCGGAAGATGACGTCCGCTGCAGTCCCATCTGACGCAAGAGACTGACAAAGCGGGGGTCAGAACGCAAGCTGTCAAATACTGGTTCTACAGCAATGAGGTGGACTTTGGAATCTCGCGCCCGAAGAGCCTTCTCCAACCAGACCATGGCCCGATCACCATCTCCTACCGCAACGTAGTCGATGGCAATATCGTACGCGTTGATAGATTGCTTGCCTGCCAGCTTCTCGTTCAGCTCGATACGCTTTCGCCGAAGTCCCATTGGTCCGACCGCGTCAAGGGCTGCTCTCAAGGCTGTGAGCCGTTCGGGGGAAGCGCCCCCGGTCTCTTCCGCCAGCAGTATCTCGTCGGCCGAAGGCTTATCCTGGCCCTGCGCGGCATAGAAGTTCGACAGAAGTACATGAAATGCGGGAACCTGAGGGTAGAGTTCAATCGCGCTGCGTGCTTTGCCGATCCCCTCGTCATATTGCCGTCGGTAGTAAGAACTATATATCGCAGTGGCCAAGGTATGGAGGGAAAGGGGATCCAGTACTTCGGCCGCCCGCTCCTCCTGGGCGGACTCTTCTGATCTTCCCAAAATCAGCAATAAGAAAAAAAGGCCCGTATGAGCGTTGGCGGAGTTGGGGTCGATCTGGATTGCACGTCTGTATTCGGTCTCAGCCTTTGTCCAGTCCCAGTCCAACATCGCAATCCATGCTAGAGCCGAATGCGCTTGATCCAGGTTGTCGTCAAGAGCTACGGCCTTCTGCGCGGCTTCCTTTCCGCGTGCATAGGCCTCTTGGGAAGGAATCTCGCTCATAACCGACAGAGAAACGTAGCAGGCCGCGAGGGCAGAATATGCTGGGGCAAAGGTGTGATCCTTCTCGACGGCTCCTTGAAAATAGCCGATGGCGGTTCTCGTTCCGTCAGGGTTTTGCTTGTTCAAGAAGTGCACGCCCTTCAGGTAGGCCTCGTAGACCTCGGGCGCCACCGTACGAGGGGCGACGGGCGAGCGCCGCTGCTCGCCATTAACCGCCACCTCGATGTTACGCGCAATGCCTTGAGTCACATCACTCTGCAGCGCCAGCACGTCCTGCAGTTCGCGGTCATAAGTAGCGGACCACAGGTGCTCGTCGGTGTCGGCGCGAATTAATCGCACACTGACACGAATCTGGTCTCCCACTCGTAGAACCGAGCCTTCGATGACCGCATCGATGCTTAGCTCCTTCCCGATCGCTGGCACGGACTTCCGCGTCCCCTTGAACTGCATCGCCGAGGTGCGTGAGATCACCCGCAGGCCGTGAATTGTCGAAAGCCTCGCAATCAGCGCCTCCGTCATACCATCGGACAGGTAGTCCTGTGCGGGATTCCCAGAGAAGTTTTCCAGGGGAAGAACGGCAAGGGACCGGATGCCTCCGAGAGCGGTCGCGGGTGCGATGGTTCGTTCGTGGACAATCCACACCAGACCGACGGCCAGCGTCAACGCCAGCACCGCAAGTGAAGCCACCCTTCGCCCACGAGCCCCAGGTCGCACGACTTCTGACACCGAGTGGGCATCTGGGGCGTCGCTTGTCTTGGCACACCCGCGTTTATCCCGCCACGCATCCAGCTCCGCGGTGTAGGCGTAAACCGAACCGAGTGCCCTGTGAAGGATCCGATGGACCGGCAGCCCCTCTCGCCTTTCCCAACGGCGGACGGTCGTGACGTCACGCCCCAGATAGGTGGCAATCTCCTTCCAGGATTCCAGACGCCGCCCTTGAGCGCCCGCAATGGTCCTGGAGCTTAATGTAGCTTCGATAGGCATACCTGGGGGCTCCTGCTTGACGCGCATTATCACATCCGTTTGTTTCCGTGACAATCATCAGTTCAGATCAAACGCGGCGTCGGTGTGCCCCACTATGCTGCAGTTTGCCCCGCTTCGCACCTTGCGCTATTACGCACAGCGGCCCAGCATCCCGCTACAAGCGGTCAAGTCGGGGCGCCACCGTCAATGCGCTTGGTTCCCCAGATTTGGCACTCCGTCAGCGACTATCGCGTGAGCATTCAAGCAACTCGCCTCTACAACCGGCGAGTTGGCACCTACGGTAGCCGTTTCCTGCTGACGAGTGACTTTACCGGGTCACGGCTGGCTGTCCGCTGGCCGGTAACAATATTGTGTGCTACTCAGGAGGATAAATGATTCGCAAATTAAGCGGGCCAAAGCTAGGCTTTTTCGAGTTACCGCGCCGGCAAGATGTCAGCGTGAGTGTTCGAATCGCAATACTCACGCTGATTGTGGCGCTACTCGCTACTAGCCCCCTGCCACTGTCGGCCTGGACAACGCCAGACCCAGTGCTGGAATGGATCGGCGTCATGAACACCACCGTCATTGCGGGCGGTACCAATCCGTTGGTGACCAGTCGCGTAGTCGCGCTCGTATCTGCCTCAGTTTTCGACGCCGTTAACGGCATTGACCCGCGCTTTCAACCATTGCATGTCAAGCCGAACGCACCACACGGTGCTTCGCAACACGCCGCGGCGATTCAGGCAGCCTACGTCATTCTCGTGGACCTGTATCCGGCGCAAAGCGGAATGCTCACTACAGAACGCAACGCCTCGCTTACTAAACTCGCTTCCATTCAAAAAGCACAAGCGATCGACGCTGGTGTTGCGTGGGGACAGACCGTCGCCGATGCCATCTGGGCATGGCGTCTTACCGATGGCATCGCCCCCGCGCCGCCGCCCTTCCTCGGTGTCCAGAGCATCGTCGGGACACCAGCTGCCGTGGGCGCTTGGCGTCCGACACCGCTCGTTAACGCATCAGGCGCCGGGCCGCAGTTCGCTTCCATGACGCCGTGGGTACTAAGGCGACCATCGCAGTTCCGCTTGCCGCCGCCTCTGGCCCTCGACAGCCAGGAGTACGCCGCGGATCTCAACGAACTTAAGGTCATGGGCATCTTTTCAGGATCGTCGCGCACTCCAGATCAATCGGAGCTCGCGTTGTTCTGGGCTGGAAATACTCCGCTGTATTGGAACCGTATTGCCGCGCAACTTTCCGCAGCCCGCGAACTCACTCTGACCGAGAATGCGCATCTGTTTGCTTTGCTCAACGTCACCATGGCCGACGCAGCCATTGCATGCTGGGATGGCAAGTACCGCTACGTCTTCTGGCGGCCGATCACCGCCATCCGAGCGGGTCTCACACCCGCGGATGCCGACCCCACCTGGGTGCCATGGCTGGACTTTTTCCCGGCCGGCACCCCTGCACATCCAGAATACCCGTCGGGCCATTCCACGGTTAGTGGTTCGGCCGCGTTCATCCTTTCCGCCGCCTTTGGAGAGAACACCGCGTTTACCGTAACCTCCGATGTACGTCCGGGTACTCGATCGTTTTCGAGCTTCTCGGACACGGTAGCGGAAATCGCCAATGCACGCGTCTTTGGCGGCATTCACTTCCGAACCAGCTGCGTCCGCGCAAATACGCTTGGCAGAGCCGTGGCGGATTACGTGTCGAGACACGCCATGCATGCGCGAGGCGATGACAGAGACGACGACAAAGACTAACCCAAGGCTCGTCTCTTCCTCGGGATGACGGCGCTCGTGTCCGTCATCCCGAACGCGCCGGATAATTCGTGCTGCAAATCTCTAATTTCAACGAATTTACTGTGGAGAGTGTGGCATCAAGTCCCGACTTATCGGGAGTTGAGGGTTGGCTGATTTTGATCACACACACAGGCGGTGCCCAGACCAAACGTCAGCAGGACAGCCGGGATTCTCGACTCCATGAAGGTTTAGACACCACGGTTCTGCAAAGCGCATAGACCGTACTCAACTGGGTTGGTCAACTCCTGGTAAACGCGGTTGCCGGAAAACCCAGTCTCTGAAACCTTCACCGGGATACTCCATGCCCGGCTCAATTCGGTTCCCGTCTGGCGCAGCCAGGTGTCGGAACGCCCATCAATACTCCGCAACCATCACTCGTGGTGGTCCTTGTGTGGTCCTTATCTAAGTTGTTTGTTCGCGATAGGCAGACTACTATTGGGACCATGGGAACATCGGGCATGCGCTCGCGGCCAGAGTCCCGGCACTAGTATGGCCGCTGGCGCGACAGCATTTCGGAGATTTGGTTGCCTCGAGGTGATCCTCGCACTCTTTCTGACTCAACGAACAAGTGCTCTCGGAGCTCAAACACCGTCGCCACAGTCGCAGCCGACACAATCGGCGCCCTCACCGCCGCCACCCCCGACGCAATCGCAAGAGCCTCCTTGCTCCGACGTTCGTCCCATTTTGAAACGAGGCATACAGCCGCCTCTGCCTCCCTGTCCTGACCCGCCGCCGGTCGCGTCTCGCCCTGCGGACTCCGTACCTACGCGTTCGCTTTCCTTGATCGAAAGGGCCAGAGTGGCGGCACTCGAGTTTTCAGAGAAGCTTCCGAACTTTATTTGCAAGGAGTTCATGGCGCGGTCTACCCAGCGAGGCCGTGAGACGGAAATGCCCCTGGACGTGGTTTCGGCTGAAATCATTTACGCTGACGCGCAGGAAAGTTATCGTGACGTAAAGATCGATGGCCGCCCTACGGCCAAGAGCCTGCAGGAAATCGGTGGGTCCTGGTCCACCGGAGAGTTTGCGTCCACACTGCTGGAACTTTTTCACCCCGATACGAAGGCGCAGTTCCGGTCGGGAGGTGCGTCTTCTATTTCGGGCTTCAGTGCCCAGGTTTACGACTTTCAAGTGCGGAGTGAAAATTCACGCTGGAGGCTGCAGGCCGGCTCGCAGACTCTGGTTGCGGCTTACGGAGGCTCCGTATGGGTGGATCCTACATCCGCGCGCGTCCTGCGAATCGAGATGCAGGCCCGCAGCATACCGCCGGATTTCCCGATGGATGCGGTCGAATCGGCGGTTGATTATTCGTATGTGACAATTGGCGGAGCATCAGTTCTGCTTCCGGTCCATGCCGAGAGCTTGGGCTGTGAACGGGGCACCAGCAACTGCAGCCACAACATCATTGACTTCCGCAACTATCACGAATACAAAGTCGATTTTAAGATTGGCCCCTAAGGATAGAAGTTCATTCGTCAATTGGGAGCGGCAGCCGGGTTGTGGCAACTGGGGGACGGGCCTCGGGGCGCCAAAAGGCACATGTCCGGTAACCCGATTTATCAGGAGCTAAGGAACGATACGTTGAGACTGGCAGTACTAATCGCACTATTTCCACTGGAAAATGACGGAAAAGCTCACGACAAGCAAGAACATGAGGAGAACAACAGCGAGCGCACAGCCTACAAGCTGAATCTTGTCCTTGGCCCAGCCGCGCCCGTGAAGTCGAAGAACACCGGTACCGGAGGTGACCACTTTCTCGGTCAGCGCAACTATGTTGGGATAACTGCAGTCCCCGGCCCACTCGAGAGAGTTGTTGAAGCTCTTGGGGTCGTTGCTCGTCTCTGTTGTTTGCTCTCTTCTTAGCAGTTGTTCGATTAGTGTTTTGGATTTGCTCTGCAATTCCTCGGGAACAGGTTCTCTATTCGAAGCCTCGCTGCAAAGAATTTTCTTTTCGCTTGCATCGAAAGGAGTGCCTGCGTCCTCTGCTTCTTTGGAGAGCAGCGCCATCATGTGCTCAACAGGGTCTTCGTGACTGGCAAATGGGCTTTTGCGAATCCAAGGCATCGTGGTCCGAGAGTGTCCGAAGACATGATACCTCCGTAGTGCCTAGTCGGGTACTAACGCGTTAAATCCTGATAAACGCGCAAACCGGACGAGTGGATTTCAGTGCCAAATCCACCCCACGGCCTAACGAGTTGGGGTGGTAGAATCGCCCGCCATGAGCTGGGAAACGATATTTGTTCTCACCGGAATGATTTGCGGCGCATATTGGGCCCTCACCCGAAAGTCGCGCCACTAGGGCTCGATACCCTGCAAGCGGTAGCAATCCCCTGACAACGCGCAAACTGTACAAGTGGCCTCATTGTCCGGCAGCCCGACTAACCAGGCAGATGGATTGGCTGGCACACCCAGAGCTTGTTGCGGGCCTGTTTTCGCGAACTCTAGTTTCTTTGATTAGCAGAACTCATTAAGAACGTCGGCGAGGTAAAGCCCATACGGCTAAGCAGGTGTTGGAAGCGCGCGTCCGGACGGAGGTTATCAAGCCGCAAGTCCGCTTGTAGGGCGGAAATATCCAAAGATCTCTCCGAATAAGCCTTGTCCAGCAACTCGAATGCTCTGTCCTTATCGCCAAGCCCTGCATATAGGGTTGCCATCGTGTACGGCGAAACGTAGGCAGCTTTCGATTTTCGCTCCAAGTCACGAAGAATTTTCTCCGCTTCAGCTTTTTTGCCGACGGCTAAATACGCGTGCGCCAGTGAAATGGTGGCACCCGGATCGTCATCCGACAGCTCAATGGATTTTTGGTACTCGGAGATGGCATCTTGAAGTTTACCCACGCCCTCATAGCCAACGCCGAGATGGTAGTGTTGAAACCAGTCGTTCGGGTCTACAAGCAGTCCTCTTCGGCCCGCTTCAATCAAATTCGGGTAATCCCGCAGCTCGTAATAGGCCAACGATTCGGCCGTAGCAGCGCTAGGGCCTGAATCCAGCTGGTCGATCTTTGCAATCTCGGTCAGAGCCTCTGCACGTCGTCCGCGAAAGGCTAGAAAGATGGCGCGATCCTCATGCGCGCAGCTATAACTCGGCGCCAGCGCAATGGCCCGGTTGAACTCTCGGTCGGCAGCATCCCAGTCCCATTCAAATAGCCAACTTAACACGCCCAGGGTATCGTGCAGTTCGCCCATGCTGTCGTCCAGTTCTTGGGCTTTCCCGGTGGCTTCTTTCGCAGAGCGATACGCACGATCCCGGGACATTGCACCTGTAAACGCCAAGTAGACATACGTGTCTGCCAACCCCGCATAAGCGAGAGCAAAGTCTGGATCCTTTTGAATCGCATCTTCGAAGTAATGTTGCGCCTTTTTTAGGGAAACAGGTTTGGTGAACTCCGTCGTGAAGTAAAAGCGTCCACGAAGATAGTCGTCGTAGGCTGCCGGGTTCACGGGACGCGCCGAGCGAAGGCTAGTTTGCTGCTGGGGAGTTAACTGCGCGCGGATTTGTTGCGCTATGGCGTCCGCCACCTCACCCTGTAGCTTCAGGACATCACCAAGGTCGCGGTCATACGTCTCTGCCCAGAGGTGCTGGTCCGTGGGTGCCTCCAGCAGTTGCGCGGTAACCCGGACTCGTTGACCCGAGCGAACTACTGAACCTTCCACTATGGCGTTAACATTTAATTCTCGGGCGATCTCGGGCAAACTCTTCTTTGTCCCTTTGTAACGCATGACAGAAGTTCGGGAGATGACGCGCAAGGAGCCAACCTTCGCAAGGTCTGTGATCAGTTGATCCGTCATCCCGTCCACGAAAAAATCTTCTGAAGCGTCACCGGACAGGTTGTCGAGAGGTAAGACCGCAATGGAGTCTAAGCGGGGAGCTGCGCTTGTAGGCGGGGTAGCCGTCCGTTCCAGCCAGAAAACCGAGCCGATCACAACGACGACGATAAGGGTCGCGAAGGCTAGCAGCGCGTGAGGTCGGCTCGGCCTTACCTCCGCGGATACTTCGCTGGGTTGCTTGTTCTGGGCAGACGCTTGCGGGAACCCAACCTTTGGCTTTTCTACCGGACCGATAAATCTGTATCCCCGGCGGGGCAGCGTTTCGATGTACCGCGGTGCCTCGGCTGAGTCGCCAAGCGCTTCACGAATCCGCGCGATCGCGTTGTGCAGGCTGTGATCGAAATCGACGAAGGTATCGGCCTTCCAGATTTGCGCCCGCAGTTCTTCCCGTGTCACTAAATCGCCCGGTCGCCTTAGCAGTGTCTCAAGCACCTGCAAGGGCTGGCCTTGCAGGCGCACCTTCACTCCCCGCTTGCGCAGTTCGCCCGTGCGGACGTCCAGTTCAAAAATATCGAAGCGCAGTAGGGGTTCTACTGGGGCTGCAGTGGAAGACATGTCGGAGCTCGGCAAACTTGGAAGAAGCCTATCACAATTACGGGTCGTGAGAGGCGTGCCGATCGCACCCAAAGATCCTTGTGTCTCAACCACTTAAGAGCGGATAAAACTTTGGGGGAGAACGGAGGTCACGAGCATTGCGCCCAATGTAAAGAACCAGCGAAAGTGCGGCTGTCCCTGCGGAAGCTTTGTAATCGACGGTGTAGTGAATTAGCGAGCCCGCCGATTCCGAGCAATTCCCACAAGAAAAACAAGGAGAGTCACAACGTGAAAAAGATACCGTTTGTCGCTTCGCAACTGTCATTCCTGCTGGTTACCTTTCTGGCGGTTTCCTCTTTTGCTCTGGCGCGTCACAAAACGTCATCATGGGAACAGGACGATCGATCCAACTTGGCCAAGCTTGTGCAGTCGGTTCGAAAGGCCACGGCGCAGTACCAGGACATTAACAAGGCTATCTCCGCGGGATATGGCCCTTTATTCGGTTGCGTCAGCGGTACGGATCATGGCGCCATGGGCATCCACTACGTCAACCCTAGTCTGCTCAACGGGACCATTGATGTCACCACCCCGCAAGCACTGATCTACGAGCCGTCGAACGGCCAAATGAAGCTGGTCGGCGTCGAGTTTATTGCGGACGCGGCGACCTGGCTGAAAACTCATTCCGCTCCGCCCGTTCTCGAGGGTCAGGTCTTCACTTTCGTCGACGCCCCGAACCGCTTCACCATACCCTCGTTCTTCGAACTGCACGTTTGGGCATGGCGGGAAAATCCCCAAGGACCGTTCGTTGACTGGAACGACCACGTGAGTTGCGCAGGTGACCCAGGGGAGTAAATTGCCTGGCGGCGTTTGCTCGCGCTCTGCGTGTTGCGAGACGGAACGCGAGCAACGTTGCCAATGCATCGTTCCCGGTAGCACAGACACTCTTGCTACCTAAAAACGGCATTCTGGGAAATTGATTTTCTCCCGCGCCTAGTGCCGATATTCGTCCCCAAATCCCAGGCAAGTTCCTGATTAACGCTCGATGCAGGGATTTTGCCTATTCTGGCGGTTTGAGCGATGTATGATGCGTTTTGCGAGTGCGCACCGCGAAATCCGACCTAACAGGCGCGGACCTATTGGTCGGCCTCGGTATCTTCGTCATCGCGCTCTTGCTCGTAGGCCTGATCATCCTTAAAAACAATGGAGCGCGTTCCATTGGTCCGCAGCAATGTCCGATTGATGGTCAGCCGGCTGGTGGCAAACTGGCGGCGAACATTGCGGCAGTAGGCGCGACCACAATGTTTGCAACTACGGACACTTCAGCACGGTTGATCAGAAGCCACATACTTGGTGGGCAGCTTGCCAATGAGTGATCCGAGCCCGTGTACCCCGATGCAGGGATCTGCCCGTTTTGACGATTTAAGCGACTAGAAGATTCAGCAACTTACCTGTTATCAATGGGGATTAGGGGTTCGACTCCCACTCCGGGCACCATTTATCCAGTTGAAAATAGTTCAGTTAATGCGGCGAGGCTTTCCGTGTACCTCGCGTGTACCCCCTCGCTTGTAGTGGTAGAAAGGGATCTCGACTTCGTGCATCGGCTAGATCAGCTTCGAGTTGATCCTGTCGGGAGCGCACCCAAGGCGCGTAGTGAAGCACGCACGACGATCAAGAAAAGTAATAGATCGAAACAGAAAGTAGTATATCGAAACTAATGCTTGATTCTTCTCCTGCTTCGTGTAACTGTACCGCCACTTCAGGAGGGGCCAGTGCGAAATCGCTTTCGGTTTTTGCCATCCGGATTTTTTCTCATTCTCGCAATATTTCTTGGTTCGAGCGCCGTACGCGCCGACGTCACCGGATCGATTCAAGGTGTCGTGCGCGATCGTTCTCAAGGCGCGATCGCTGGCGCGCGGCTCACCATCACCAATGTGGAAACGAATCTAAGATACGAGGAGACCACCGGCCCGGACGGTTCCTATCGAGTCCTCGCGCTGCCCGCCGGCAATTATAAACTGACGGTTACCGCAGGCGGATTTCGCAATTTCGTCGAGACCGGCATCGTTGTGAAGGTGAATGATCAGTTGCAAGTCGATGTGACACTCGACGTCGGCTCCGTTCAACAGGAAGTGGTCAAGGTCGAAGCCAATGCCGTGCAAGTACAAACGGAAAACACGCAACTTGGCGATGTAATCGACTCGAAGAAGATGCTGGCCCTCCCGCTGAACGGCCGCAGCTACATCGACCTTCTGGGCTTGCAGGCGGGCGTAGCGCCCGGCAGTGCGCAAACCATCCAGCAGGACCGTCCGGTATCGGGCATCCTCGGTTCAGGTAACATCTCCGTGAACGGCCAGCGAGAAACGGCGAACGCCTTCCTGGTGAACGGTGGAGACGTCAGTGAGGGACGCAACCTGGGGGCAGGTTTGGTGCCGAACCTGGACTCCATTGAGGAATTCCGCCTGATCACCAACAGCTTCGACGCCGAATATGGGAAATTCAGCGGCGCGGTCATCAATGCCATTACTAAGTCCGGCACCAACGGCTTTCACGGTGACGCCTTCGAGTTCCTGCGCAACGACCATCTAGATGCCAAGAATTACTTTGCGCCTTCCAAGTCCGAATTACGGCGCAATCAGTTCGGGTATGCGGCGGGCGGGCCGTTTTGGAAAAACAAGCTTTTCTGGTTCTCGGACTATCAAGGCACGCGGCAGGTGCAAGGCGCGGAGACTGGCCTTGTTTCGGTACCGTCGGCAGACCAACGTCAAGGCATCTTTGACCCTGCTGCACTGGCACCGAACGGCAGTGACGGTACCTGCGCGACCTCCACTAATTGCATCGATGGCCCTTACTGGGCGCAGGTACTTTCTCAGCGTTTGGGTTACGCGGTCACGCAAAACGAGCCATACAGCTTTGTCGGGTGCACCACTACAGCGCAGTGCGTGTTTCCGAACGGCGTGATTCCGCAGGCCGCCTTTTCAGCGCCGGCCGTCGCACTCCTCGCGTATATTCCTGCGCCGACGCTTCCGGGAGATACGAACAACTACTCGGATAACAGTCAGAGAAACATCGCCAACGATAACAAATTCGGAGAGCGGGTGGACTTCAACAACCAGAAGACCGGAAATTGGTCCTGGTATTATCACTTAGATAATTCGAACGTTACCAGCGCCAACGTGAATCAGGCAACTGGTAGCTATGCCACGGTGCCTGGCTTTCCAACGCTTACGCCTTCGCGAGCGCAAGAGTTCGTAATGAGCAACGTCAAGACTGTAGGAGCGACGGCGGTGAACGAAGCCCGGATAAGCTTCTTCCGGACCGCACTGCACAAGGACAACCCCTCGGGGAGTTTTGCGAGCCTGTCGTCGCTTGGTTTCGTAACCGGCGCGGGCACCCTGGGCATTGTCCCGCTGGCCGGATATCCGCAGTATGTGCCTCAGACGATGTTTGGCCAGCTCGGCTTAAACATTGGAGTGCCCACGCTCAATACCTTCCAGCCCGATACCACCTATGCGGCAAGTGATGTATTTTCGAAAGCCCAGGGCAGACATACGTGGAAGTTTGGAGGGGAATTCCGCTACCTGCAAGTGAACGAACGTAACTTTGCCAATCCGAATGGGGGCTTCACCTTTGATGGCACGGTGACTGGATCCGATGTTGCGGACTTCCTCCTCGGCGCGACCTCAACAACCAACGCGCCCTACACCCAGGCCGCCGAACAGTTCCTGGATTCGCGTACACGCTATGGCGGCGCGTTTGCCCAGGACTCCTGGAAGGTGAAATCCAATCTCACGCTGAATCTCGGCTTGCGCTGGGAAGTGAGCATGCCGTGGTATGACACCCAAGGAAAGATTCAGACCTTCGCTCCAGGCGAACAGTCCACAGTCTTTCCGCTCGCTCCGTCGGGCTTGGTCTTCCCGGGTGACCCTGGCATCCCCAAGACACTGGCCCCCACGAGATACGACAACTTTGGCCCACGACTGGGTGTGGCGTATTCGCCCGGATTTTCGGAGGGAGCGCTGGGCAAAATCTTTGGCGGCCCCGGCAAAACCAGCATCCGGGCAGCTTACGGTTTGTACTACACATCGGTCGAGGACCTGAACCTGTTCTACGAAGTGGCGGACGCGCCGTTCGGCCTGTATTGGACCTCACCGGTATCGGTCATGTTTGACCAACCGTTCGTGATTCGGGCCACCGGGCAGTCCTTGGGACAGCGTTTTCCGTTCACCGCGCCGGTTCCGGGCTCCCCAGCGAACAAGACGCTGGACTTCTCAGTATACGAGCCGTTCAACTTTTTCCCGGGCTACGACATTCACAACAAGCTGCCTTACGCGGAGCACTTCAATCTCTCGATCCAGCGCGAGCTATCCAAATCAACGGTACTCACGCTGGCTTACGTCGGGACCGAGGGGCACCGCCTGATCACACAGAATGACGCGAACCCCGGCTCCGCCGCTCTATGCCAGCAACTCACGGCGCAAGGGGCCATCGACGTGACCGCAGGGGGCACTCCCGGCTGCGGACCAGGCAACGAGAACGACGTTTTCCAGCTTCCGTCCGCTACCGTTCCCTGTTCGACGCTGAGCGCGACGCCTCTGCCTGGGCTGCGTTTACAGCACCAGGCAGCAGATCCTAAATCCAAATTTCTGCCCCGGCGGGGCGCAGGTGTGCTACGGCTCCAGCAACACCAATACGCTGACGACCGCCAATTCGATCTACAACTCCGCGCAAATCACGGTAGAGCGCAAGGCCAGCGATTTTACGTTCCTGGCTGCATATACTTTTGCCAAAGGGCTAGACGATTCTTCGGCCTTCAACGACTTGGTGAATTTCGAAGATCCCAAGCTGAGCCGCGGCCTGTCGTCCAGCGACATCACCCACAATTTTGTGGCGAGTTACATTTGGGCCATTCCGTTCGACCGGGCTTTCGGCAATGCGCCTAAGCGCTTGACGCAAGGCTGGCAGATGGAGGGGATCACGCGATTCTCCACGGGTTTCCCCATCCAGATGAATCAGGCCAACGGTGATGCTTCGTTGTCCGGCAGTTCGGCCACGGATATGCCGAATCAAGTCGGCCCGGTGGTCACTGTGAATCCCCGCAAGTCGAATCCCGGTTGCCCTACGACCGACGGTACGGGATGTTACTTCCTGCCTAGCGCATTCGCCGTTAACACCGATCTGGGCACTTTTGGCACCGCCAACCGACGATTCTTCTTCGGCCCTGGATTCAACAACACCGACTTCGGATTTTCGAAGCGGACCGTAATTAAGGAGAACTACGCTTTCGATGTCCGTATCGAATTTTTCAACATCTTCAACCACGCGCAGTTTATGAATCCGAGCGGCAACATCAGCGGTTCGAGCTTCGGAATCGTCACCAATGCCCGCGATCCCCGCATTGGTCAGATCAGCGCGAAGTTCTACTGGTAAGCTCAGTTCTCGAGTTTGCCACCGAGTTGTGTAACGGCGGGCGCGGCTGCTTCCAGCCACGCCCGCAATGTTTCGGAAACCTAGGCTAGCCAGGCCATGACGCATGGATGGATATTTGATTCACTGTCACATCCCTTCCGCCGGCGAATCGTCTATTCGCTTATGTTGAGCCTTCTTTTCTCGGCGCCATTGCCGGCGCAAACCGCCGAGACTTACCGTCAAGAGGCTCTTCAACTCTCACGTTCGAAATCGTGGGATCAGGCCGTTTCGAGTTATCGCAAGGCCTTGGCCCTCGAGCCCAATGACGCAGCTACCCACTACAACCTGGCGCTCGCCTTGAAATATAAAGGTGATGCCAGGCAGGCAGCGGAAGAGTTCGAGGCCACTCTACGGCTCAGACCGAAGTGGGCGGACGCGCACTACGGGTTGGGCGCGGCCCGCTACGATTTGCATGACCAGGCCGCTGCGCTCGAGGAACTGCGGACTGCAGTCGCTATCGATCCGGCGAATGCTGGGGCGCATCGTCTCCTGGCGCGTATTTATTCACAGCAGAATGATTTCTTGGCCGCTGAGGCCGAGTTACGCCGGGCGCTCGCATCGAAGTCCTCGGCTGACCTGCATTTTGAGTTGGGACTGGTCGAAGGACAGCTGGGAAAGCTGGACGGCGCCGCCGCGGAGTTTCGTCGAGCTCTTCTACTTAACCCTGGGTTCGCACCCGCGCACGCGCTGCTGGGGGTGACGCTCCGCCGTCAGGGGGATCGTGTTGGTGCGCTCGCGGAGTTTCGCAAGTCTGTCGAACTCGATCCCCGGGATCCCGAGTCGCAGACGGATCTCGGCATGGAACTCAAAGCCGGCGGGGACACAGCCGGTGCAATCGCAGCGTTTCAGCGCGCGATCGAGCTAAAGCCTGATTTTGAAAAGGCCCACTACAATCTTGGCGTTGCGTTGCGTGCTCAAGGCCAGACGAGCGCAGCGCAGAAAGAATTGGACGACCTGAGTGGGTTGCACGAGTTCCGTGCCCGCTTGGCACAGTCGAAGCTCCTCATCCTCCAGGGCGTCGATGCGTTGAAACAACAAAGGCTCGACGACGCCCTGTCGCTCTTTCAGAAAGCCGCCGAGCAGAGTCCTACGCTGCCAACGAGCTACTACTATCTGGGTGTGACTTGGGAGCGCAAAGATGACGCGGCGCGCGCTCACGCGGCCTTCGATAAAGCGCTGGAGCTGAAGCCCGACTACGCGCAGGTACACTCGAGCCTCGGGCTGCTTTATTGGCGCGAAAATGACCGCGCCCGCGCGCTTGAGGAATTTCGCCAGGCGGTAATGTCCGACCCGGACTTGGCGGAAGCCCACTACAATCTGGGTCTCGCGCTGGCCCAAACAGAACATCTGGACGAAGCCGCTCGTGAGCTGAGCGAAGCCATCAGTCTCGATCCCAAATACACCGATGCGCGAATCCAACTGGGATTGGTCCTCGCCCAGAACAACGATCCGGCAGGCGCCGTTAATGTTTTTCGGAGAATTGTGCGCAGCGATCCGAATTTTCCGGAAGGCCACAACAACCTCGGCTTGGCTCTGTTGCAGGAGGGCGATGCGGGCACCGCACGGGCGGAGTTCGTCGAGGCGGTACGCCTCAAGCCAGAGCTATGCCGAGGCACACTACAACCTTGGATTAGCTCTACACCAGGAAGGAAAGGAAGACGAGGCACGCGCGGAGTTCGAGAAAGCCTACGAGATTTCGCCGGGGTTACGAAACGCGCCTCACCCATAAACAATGAAATCCATCCGAAGCCTGCTACTGATGCTCTTGATCCCGGTCGCCGCATTTGCGGTGGACGTATGCGAGGTTACATCGCCGATGGCCGCGCTCACCGTCCCGCATGTGGCTCAGGCGCCGGAGCTCAACACTGATCCGCACTCGCCGACATGGTCGCATGCGGCCTCCGCGTGGATCGAGAAAGACTGTACTTCGCGGCTCGACTATCCCAAGCTCAAGACCGAAGTTCGCGCGTTTTGGACCGACTCCGATCTCTACCTCCTCTTTGTCTCTCCGTACAGCGAGCTGAATCTATGGTTGCCTGCCGATAACAGCAAAGATCGCCTCAAGCTGTGGGACCGTGACGTCGTCGAGTTTTTTCTGGGCGACGATTGGACCAACATCCGGCACTACCGTGAGTTTGAGATTGCCCCGACTGGCGATTGGGTCGATCTAGCCATTGACCTGGATCACGACAGCTACGGCGCTGAATGGAACTCCGGATGGCAGCGTCAGGGCCGCATCGATGAAACCAACCATCTGTGGTTCGCGGCGGCACGCGTGCCGCTGAAGTCCGTCAGCGAACAACCCGTCAAGCCCGGCACCAAATGGCGCGCCAACCTGTATCGCATTGACGGGCTCGGCGAGGATCCGCAGCGTCACTTCATGTGCTGGCAGCAGACCTGTGCCCCTAACCGTGATCCCAATCATGTGCCCGAACACTTTGGAACGTTGATCTTCGCCCAATAAAACGTCTGCCGGAGGAATCGCATGTCAGTCGTACCCGAATCGAGCCGTCGTGGATTCATGAAAATGTTGGCTGCCTCGCCGCTACTGGCCCAGATTGCGGCCCAAGGTTTGTACGCGAAATCGACAGTCGCGCTCGGGCTGGCATCACAGGAGAATGTGTACAGCCGCCTTGGCATCAAAACAGTCATCAATTGCCGCGGAACTTGGACATATTTAAGCGGATCACTGCAATTTCCAGAGGTGCGCGCGGCCCAGGCCGAAGCGTCACACTATTTCGTGAACATGGTCGACCTGCAACGCGCGGTAGGGCGAAAACTGGCGGAGTTGACGGGCGCCGAATCCGGCTTGATCACTACCGGAGCCGCCGGAGCGATGGCTGCCTCGACAGCTGCATGCATGGCGGGCAGCGATCCCCAAAAGATATGGCAACTCCCGGACCCGACCGGCATGAAGCATGAAGTGATCATGGTTGGAGGCCGAAGCGCTTTTGACAACGCCATCCGGTTGGCCGGAGCGAAGCTGGTTCTCGTCGAGGGGCCCGAAAATATTGCAAATGCCATCAGCGGCGACACCGCCATGATCTACACGACCGACCTCGGTGACAAACTCACCCGCGAACTCGCCATTGCCAAGGATCATAACGTTCCTATGCTGCTGGACGATGCGGCAGGCATTCCTCCGGCCGACAATCTCAAGCTCTACGCACAGATGAAAATCGATTTGTACACATTTTCTGGAGGCAAGGGCCTTCAGGGACCCCAGTGCAGCGGTGTCCTGCTGGGTCGCAAGGATTTAATCGAAGCAGCCCTACGCAATTCTGCGCCGTGGGAAGGTGCGGTGTGCCGCGCCATGAAGGTAGGGAAAGAAGAAGTCATCGGCTGCCTGACGGCCGTAGAGACGTGGCTGAAAATCGATCCCAAAAAACTCTACGCAGAATGGAACGCGCGGGTGGACCGCATTGCCAAACTTGTGGAAACCGTGCCCGGGGTCACAACCTCAATCTATATTCCCGACGATGGGAATCGTTATCCCACACTGAAGGTTTCGTGGGATCAGCAGGCTTGGGGCTTCACCATCACCGACTGCGTGCAGCAACTGAGGGCCAGCGATCCAGTCATTGAAGTACTCGGCGCGGACAACCCCAGCCTTGTGCCGGCGGTGCACGAGGGAATTCAGAAGCCAGACAGAAAGGAGCGGAAAGAGGTCGATCATATCGAACTGGTGTCCATGACGATTCAACCCGGAGAAGAGATGATCGTCGGGCAGCGGCTGCGAACCATTCTCGGTGCGGCACGCAAGGGTAAACCGGCATGAGATTCATCCTCCTGCTGTGCGCGTGGCAGATATGCTTCGCGGAAGGCGCTCAGGCTCAGTTGAAGCAAATTCTGCCGAAGCCAGCGCCGCTCGCCAGCGATGCCTTAGGATCACCTGCAATCGACGCGGGAGATTATGTGTATGTGTCCGGGAAGGGGCCTCTTCGTCCGGACGGGAGCACTCCGACCAATTTTGCGGATCAGGTTCGTCAATCTCTCGAGAATATAAAAACGGTAGTCGAAGCAGCGGGCCTGGCGATGGATCACGTAGTTTACGTTCAGGTCTACCTCGACGACATGAGTCATTACGAAGCATTGGACAAGGCCTTCGCCGAGTTTTTCCCGAAGTTGCCGCCTGCGCGCGGAGTCTTGGGCGTTGTCCGGCTTCCGGAACCTTCGGTGCAAATCAACGCCGTCGCTGTTCGCGATCTCAAAGGAAAGCAAGCGGTGGAGTTGCCCAACTTCAAGCCGAACAAAGCGTATTCCTTCGGAATGCTGACGCACGACAGGTTATTCGTATCCACCATGCTGGGCAGCGACCCCGCAACCGACAAGGTTCCGGCGAATCCTGCCGCGCAGGTTGACCTCGCGCTCGACCGTCTAAAGATGGTTGTGGAAGCAGCCGGACTCAGACTCGGTAACATGGTCTTCGTGAACCCGTACCTGACTTCGGAAATTCCGATGCGAATTATGAATGAACACTACGCGCGACGCTTCGAATTCGGAAATACGCCGGGACGCGCCACGATCCAGGTGTCGAGTCTCCCGGAAGGCGCGCACATCGCGTATACGGGGGTGGCCGTCCGCGACCTGACCCAGCGACGCGCCATACGTCCCAAGAATATGCCGCCAAGTCCGACCGCAAGTCCGTGCGTCTTCGCTGGCGACACGCTCTATTGTTCGGCGAAAAGCGGGTTTATTCCCGGGCCGAATGGCGGGGTATTCGCGGCGGCAACTGTGGATCAGGTTCGCCAGACCATGCGAAACCAGCTCGACAACCTGGAAGAGGCGGGCATGAAGTTCGATCAAGTCGTCTCAACCACAATCTACTTGGACGATTTATCGGAATCGGCGGCGTTCGGGAAAGTGTACCGGAAATATTTCAGCGGAGTTTTGCCGTCTCAGACGACGGTTCAGCAGATCCAGCCTACCGAGCGAAAAGCCGATGAACAAGGGCAATACCCGGACTTGGAGCAAGTGTCCTTGATAGCTGTGCGTAGCCCGACGAATCACTGATTCGGCGGAAGCGTGGTTGGTGATCGCACCACATTGTGAGCAGCGCGCTTTGCGCAGAGCGCCGGAAGACCGAGTGTTTATGAGTGATGGTCAAAATATTTTTGGCGCCCGCATCGTGACTAGTCTGGGGCTCCTTCTTTGCGCCCTGATCCTCGCGCAGAGAATCGCGTCGCAGGAACAGAAATCGCCGCGTTCCACGAACGTTGGCGAGCGTTTGGATACGTCAAACATCGAAGGCAAGCAAGCGTTTGAGTCCCGGTGTGCGGGGTGCCACGGTTTGGACGGGCGCGGTGGCGAACGGGCTCCGGACATCGCCTCGAATGCGAAGACGCAGCAGCGACCCGACGGCGAGCTGTCTCGGATCGTCGAGCGAGGATTGCCGGGAACAGGAATGCCTGCTTTCGCCTCGCTGGGAAGCAACGTCAATAATGTCGTCGCATATCTGCGCGAGCTTCAAGGCATGAAGGAATCCGCAAGATTACCAGGCGATGCGAAGAGAGGCCGGGAGCTATTTTACGGGAAGGGGCGATGTTCGGAATGTCATTCGATCGCCGGCTCGGGAGGCTTCATCGCCTCGGAACTCTCCGGGTTTGCCGGAAATCGTTCTCCAGACGAAATTCGTCAGGCGATCATAACGCCGACCAGTACGAACCGGCTGGGCGGAAAAATGATCTTGAAAACGCGCGATGGTAAGGAGTACTCCGGAGTTGTGCGGAACGAGGATAATTTTTCACTCCAGCTGCAGGGTCTCGACGGCGGTTTCCAACTCTTCCAGAAGTCCGAGCTTGCCAGCTTTTCGCGCCAACCGGGCTCGCTCATGCCGGCGGACTACGGTACCACTCTGAATCGCGATGAGCTGAACGATCTGATCAGCTTTCTGATGTTTTCCGCGCGTGGTGTGAAGATGGAAGCGGCCGCCGGCACCAAGCCTACGGACGACGAGGAAGAATAATGGTCGATTCGAGTGATGCTGGAAATCTTTAAAAACAGCAATATTGAATCGAATTAGTATTCGTCGGCCGACTAGTGCCAGGTCCAAAGAAATGTTACAGTCCAGCCACTCAAACTGCCGGAGAATGCCGATGATTCCATCTCGTGGCGTACGACGTTTTCGCCGGATCGTTCACGCAACCATCCTGGCCAGTCTTGCCATCATCGGCATTGCCATCTTCGTACGGGCCACCTGAAGCTCGAACCCGACAAGCCGATGTCTCCGCGAACGATGACGCTTCCATGCTCGCCGGCTTTCGCCACGTTGAGGTCGCGTCCGTTTCTGACGCGCTCGAACAGCTCACCGGCCGCAAAATGTATATGTCCCACCGTATGAGGCCGATCTTCCCTACGAAATTTGCGGGCTTCGCGCTAACGGTACTGCTGAAAAAAGAGACCAACCATGATCCGAAGGCCCTCGACGGCATGCTTGCGGCCATCGATGGTGGCACTGCCAATTCTGTATACGTAATGGTCGTCGAAGACGGCGCCGATATCGCCGGAATGGGCGGTCTAATGGGCACGGCCATGAGCTCGCGAAATTTCTCGGGCGCCGTAATTGACGGTGGTGTGCGCGACGTCGCCTACTTGCAAAAAATCTCGTTTCCCGTTTACGCGCTTGGCGTCGTGCCGTCCACCTCGGTGACGCACTACCGTTTTGCCGGCGCTAATATTCCCGTCGTTTGCGACGGTGTCGCTGTAAATGCATCGGACATCATCGTGGCCGACGCCGATGGCGTCGTCGTCGTCCCGCGCGCATCCGCAGCCGCTGCGCTTAAGCTCGCTCAAGAGATGGATTTCAAAGAGCACTCCATGTACGCCACCATTGAAAAGCTAAAGTCGATTCAGGAAGCCGTGAAACAGTTCGGCCGCCTCTAGGAGTGCTCGACGAGTGACCCGCGTCGCCACCATCGCCACAGTGACTCTGTTCAGCGTGCTCCGCAGATCCGTCGCGCTCGCTGCATTTTTTCTAATGTGCTCCGGGTTCTCCGCCGGACAAGAAAAGTCAGCCGCCGCCATCTCCACCTCGATCGACGTCGCGGCCCGCAGACTTGCTTGCCCAGCCCCCCGGCGCAAACTGGGTCTCTTACAACGGTGACTATACCGGTCGGCGCTTTAGCAATCTGATGGAGATTACGCCCGCGAACGTCGCCAACCTCCGCGCGCAATGGATCTTTCACCTCCGCGACACAACTGGGCTCGAGGTCACGCCCGTCGCCGTCAACGGCATCCTATTCGTCACTTCCGCCAACGACGCCTTTGCCCTCGACGCCCGCACGGGTCGCTCCATCTGGCACTATTCGCGCCCGGTCACTGAAGGCCTCATCGACGACGCCTCCCAACACCACAATCGCGGCGTCGGCGTCTGGCACTCCAAAGTTTTTCTCGAAACCGACAACGCCCACCTTCTCTGCCTCGACGCTCGCTCCGGCCATCTTCTCTGGGATGTCGCCTACGCCGAAGGCAACAAGAACTACGGCGCTACCAGCGCCCCTCTCGTCGTCAAAGACAAAGTCATGGTTGGCACCTCCGGAGGCGACGATGGCGTTCGTGGTTTCGTCGCTGCCTTCGACGCCGAAACCGGCAAGCAGGCTTGGCGTACCTGGACAATTCCCGGCCCCGGTGAGTTTGGCTCTGAGAGCTGGCCCGGCGACCTTTATCTTCGCGGCGGTGGTACCACCTGGATGCCCGGCACCTACGATCCTGAACTCAACACTGTTTATTGGGGGACCAGCAATGCCGCCCCTGATTTCGACGGCGCGCCCCGCCCCGGCGACGACCTCTACACCGCGTGCGTTCTCGCGCTCGACCCTGACACCGGCAAGATGAAATGGTATTTCCAATTCACGCCGCACGATCTTTACGACTACGACGCCACCGAGACTCCGGTGCTCATCGATGCCGTCTTTCACGGGCAGCCTCGAAAATTGCTGGTCCACGCGAATCGCAATGGATTTCTCTATGTTCTCGATCGCACCAATGGAAAGTTTCTTTCTGCCGTTCCGTTTGTCACCCACTTGAATTGGACCAAAGGCATCGACGCGCAGGGGCGCCCCATTCCCCCCCTCCTCGAGCCGTCCGACGAAGGCACCGAAATTTGTCCCAGCATGATTGGTGCAACCAACTGGTTTTCTCCTTCCTATAATCCGGACACCCATCTTTTCTACTTTCTCGCGCTTGAGGAGTGCGGCATCTTTCACCGCAAGCCCGAGAAATTCTCCGAAGGCCGTGAGTACTATGCGACCGGTGTCAAACGCGTCCCTGGCGGCCCGCGCGAAAAAATCCTGCTCGCGTATAACTTGGACACCGGCGCATTCGAATGGCGATATCCCCAAGCGGGTGACGGGGGTTCCGCCGCTGGCACAATGACGACCGCGGGTGGCCTGGTTTTCTTCGGTGACGATGCGGAATCCTTCGAGGCCGTGGAAGCCCGAACCGGAAAGCCGCTCTGGCATTTCACCACTGGCCAGAGATTTCACGCTTCTCCGATGAGTTACGCGGTCTTGGGAAAGCAATACGTTGCCATAGCATCGGGAAACGATATTTTCAGTTTTGCGTTGCCCTAGGAACGAACTCTCGAGACAAAAATCACAAGGAGGAAAGACAAATGTTTTCGAATATTTTCACGCGAAGGGCGTTCGGGAATCGCTTAGCCGCGTTACTGCCGGGCATCGGCCTCGCTGCGGCGGCGCTGCCATCGGCCGCCGACGCCCAGGTGGCCGGCGGGGTAAAGAAACTCGATATCGACGGTAAGCCAGCCGACAAGGGTTTCATCACCCCGCTCATCGTTTTTAACAGCGTCATCTATATCGCCGGCATCGGCGCGCACTCCCACAATAAAGCCGAGTTCCCCAAGGACATCACCAATCACACCAAGAGCGTTATGGAAGGGGTCAAAACAGCTGTTGAAACCGGCGGCGGAACCATGGACTCCATTCTGCAACTCACCGTGTTCCTTGCCAGCATCAACGACTACGACGGCATGAACGCCGTCTTCAAAACATATTTCCCAAATGGCGGCCCCGCTCGGACCACCGTCGCCGTCGCGAATCTCCCCGGCGATTCTCTAGTCGAAATCAACTGCACTGCGGCAGTCCTTCGCAAGTAGCCGATTCGCTTAAAGGAGAGAAGTCCGATGCCACTCAATCTGAAGTCCACTCGTACATTTATGAGCAGCCTCGGCGTTATGGCGAGGGAGCCGCCGAGAACGGTCATGGTTCCCTGCGGCTGAGCAATTCATGGATTCGTAGAGACTTCGCGACGGCCCGATTCTTGCTCGATTCTTTCTCCGAGTTGTCCTCGGTTTGCCTTGAGCTTCGCAGGGAGGCTCCGACTTTTCCTCGATCTCTTTTTATTCGCGAATCTCAGCGTCTCTGCGTTCTCGCATCTTTGGTCTTTATCTTTTTCTTCTCAGCGTTGCCGCTAGTTTTCTGGGTCCAGTTCATCCCTACCTTTTTCCGCCGTCGTAGATGCGGTAGAGTCAACCCATGCGCCGGTCCATCGATATATCCATAGCATTGGTAACGATATTGGTAACTCTGTTCGCCATCGCGCTGTTTCCGGTCGGCGCCATTTCCCACGCCTCACCTCATATGACCGCTCATTCGCCATCCGACGTCACCTATCTTGGTTTCGACCGTAACGTTTATCCTGGCGATGACGCTCTCCCCATCCTGCGCAAGACTTTTGCGTTCGCCGGCTACTGGCTCGGTCCGCCGCCGGGCGAAAAAATCAACACTTGGCGCGGCAAACGCGCGCTGCTTCAATCGCAGGGTTTCGGATTCGCCGCCCTTTATCGCGCTCGCCAAGCGAACGAGGTCAAGAAGGACGCCAAGGCCAGAGAAAAGGGGATTCTCGACGCGCGCAATGCCGCAGCCTCCGCGAAATCGGAAGGCTTCTCTCCGCACATAATTATTTTTCTTGATATCGAGGACGGCGGAAGGCTCTCGCCCAGCTTTCACGTATATCTGCGCGCCTGGGCCGACGAACTGAACCGCGCCGGCTACCGCCCGGGCGTTTACTGCTCGGCAATTCCTGTCGATGAAGGTCGCGGTGTGACCATTCTCACTTCCGACGACATTCGCCACCACATCGGCGAACGCGAACTCGTCTACTGGGTCTACAACGATGTCTGCCCACCGTCACCCGGGTGCGGCGCGCCGCAAAATCCTCCGCCAGTATCGGCAGGCGGGGTACCCTACGCAGCGATCTGGCAATTTGTGCAGTCGCCACGGCGCAAGGAATACACCGCCAAGTGCGCCGCAACGTATAACGCCGATGGAAATTGCTACGCGCCGGGCGACACCGCCCACGCGTGGTTTCTCGATGTGAACTCTGCCACGACGCCGGATCCCTCGTCGGCCAAATAGAGCGCAGTAGCACAGACGCTCTTATTCACCGTGAGTTTCGAAGGGTCAGATTCCCAAGCGCACAACGTCGTAAGCGTCAGCTCGGTGCAGCCGGCCAAAAAATAAGGGGCGCTCGACAAACTCCACAAAGCGCCCCATCCACCCGCGTCGACTGCAAAGGTCCGCTCAGACCTGGCCCATGCCGCCATCCACATTGAGTTCCACGCCAGTAATATACGAAGAGTCCGACGACGCCAGGAACGCCACAGCCCCCGCAACTTCCTCTGGCTGTCCCAGCCGCTTCATTGGCACCAGGGAAACAAATCCCTGTGCCATCTCATCGATTGCGGCCTTATCCAATCCGAGTCGTCCAAAAATCGGAGTTTCGATCGGACCCGGGGCCACGGTGTTGACTCGTATGTTTCTTCCTACGAGTTCGGAAGCCGCGGTGCGCGCGAACGAACGCAGCGCAGCTTTGGTTGCCGCATAGCTGCCGGCGGTTCCAAAGCCCTTTTGGCCCGCGACGCTGGTATTCAAAATAATGGACGCGCCATCGTTCAAGAAGGGAATCGCTTTCTGGATGGTAAAGAAAGCGCCCTTGGCGTTGATGTCGAAATTCGTGTCATACACCTGCTCAGTCGTGTCGGCGAAAGGCGCAAAGTTCGCCACTCCCGCATTTACGAACAAAATGTCGATCTTCCCCAACTTCTTCGAAACCGCCGCATACAGCTTGTCCAGGTCCGCTAGTTTCGCTACGTCAGTCTGGACGGCTAGCGTGCCATTTCCCAAATACTTCTGCGCCTCGTCCAGCGTCTTCTGGCTGCGCCCTGCAATGGCAACCCGAGCGCCTTCATCGAGCAACCGTTTTGCCGAGGCCAGCCCGATTCCGCTGTTTCCGCCGGTTACTACCGCCACTTTTCCTTCCAGTCGTCTCATTTTCTTTCTCCTCCAAGGTCCGTCAGGCACTTAGATGAGCATCTAAATAACTGGTTACATCTTTTTTTGAAGGCTGGCGGCAGGTTCCGCGCACGGGCTCCGTGTGGCCTAACACCCAGTACCGCGCTAAACTGATCCACTCATGGAACGAATTCAGGTAGAGAAGGTATCCAAGGCTCTCGCGGACGAAACGCGGCTGATGATTTTCGAGGCCATTTCTACCGGCAAGGAAATGAATTGCAGCGAAATCGTGGCCATGCAGGGTGTGACTCCCGCCACCGTTTCCCATCATCTCAAGGTCCTCGTCGACGCGAACTTGATCGAGTGCCGCCGCGTCGGCCAATTTGTTCGCAGCCGCGTCGTTCCCGAAACCATCGAGGAGTACACGAAGACGCTTTCGCGGATTGCAGGCGGAAAAAAGGCGCGAAACAGTCGATAGGCCGGTCAGTTCGAAAACAGAAGCGCCAGCGCGGTAACAATTCCGATCGCAAGTGCGATGCCCAGCGCCAGCATCTTCTTTCGCTGTGCCAGCGCGCGGTGTGATTCAACCGGTTGTCGCAGGAAATGGATCGCCATAGGCCCCTACTTTGTTAACATACCCGCGAGACCCTCCCCGGAACTTTGCTTGGCATTGCGTCCTATCGGTGAACGGCTTGAAATGGGCGGTCGTTTTGCCCTTCGCGCGACCGCCAAACACGCGACAGGACCTCACGAATGGTTACCTCCGCCTAAATAAGACTGTGGTAATACCCCGGTTTCCCGAGCCGTAAAGCCCTTGCAGGCCCGCGACTTGGATCCCTTTCACCAGATATTCGCTCTCCCCGACCGATCCCGCCAGGCCGCCAGACCCTCCCTGTCTTGTCCCAAGCCCTTTCGTTGTAACTGGTTACCGTCTGGCAGCATCTAAGTAAAAGCTAACGAAACATTCACGATTTATACGCATAGAAACGATTAAAATTATTCGTGAGTGGCATCCTAGAGCCTCGGTTAAGGTGTAATCGTAGGCTACCAAAGAGGGAGTACTAGAACATGGTAAAGCAGTTTCTTCTGGCCAGCGATTTCGACCAGACGCTCAGCTTTAACGACTCGGGAGTCGTGTTGAGCGAACTCATCGGCTTTCACGGCTTCCACGACAAAGTCTCCGGGCTATCGGGGATGAACCTCGTCCAACAGGGCGCTGAACTTTCTTACTTGATTCTTCATGACCCGGAATTTCGCCGCGTGCGCCGCGAGCATCTCATTGAAACCGGCAAGCGCATCCGCTTGAAGCACGACGTCGCTCTTTTTGCGCGCGCTCTCGAAAGCCTTGCGGATGGCTACAAATTTTCCTTTTACGTTATCTCCGCCGCGCCGCAGGAAATCATTCAGTCGGCGCTCGAAGGCATCGTCCCGCGGGATCATATCTTCGGCACGCGTTTCCGTTACAACGAAACGACCGGCGAAGTGGATTCCATCATTCGCGCCTCCGCAGGGTGGGGCAAAATCACCGTCCTCGAAGAGCTTCGCGCACAGCTCGGCATCAGCCACGATCAGATCATCTATATGGGTGACGGCAGCTCCGACCTGCCAGTGATGATGCACGTCAATCAATACGACGGACTCACCATCGCCGTCTCTGAAGCGAAATACATTACGCGCGTTGCCAAACGCACGGTGCTTAGCGACAACGCCATGAGCGTTCTGGTCCCGGTGCTCGAAAAAGTTCTGCGTTGGGATTCCGCGCGCATCCGGCGTCTCTTCGCCTCCTACGGCCTAACCCTGCTCGAATGGGAAAAGCGCCGCACCGACATGCTAACCATCCAAGAGTCCGGCGTGGCCTTCGCGTCCACACAACCCCAGTAACGTCGTACCTCCAAGTGGGACAGCATTCCTAGCCGTCTCTGTCACTCTATGTAGGCGCCGGGCTTCAGCCCGGCGCTTTTTTCTTCGCATTACTCCCGCTGCTAGCACACTTGTCAGAAAACTCCGTTCAGTACACAATCCGCCCAGCAAATCGCAAAAAGGTGCAAGGAGAAGGACCAGATGCACTCTCTCCGTCTGACTCTACTCTGGCTGTTCGTCACGCACGCGGTTCTGCCAACCTCCCCCGCGCAAACCGCAACCGCCAAAGCAGATCTCACGCAGCCCCAGGATTATGTCCTCAAGCGCGTCTCCAGCTTCGATCGTTCCGGAGGCAACGCCGACTACCGCAAAATAGCCGCCGGTCAAACCCTCACGGTCCTGGACGTCGATGGCCCCGCCACGCTCACGCACGTCTGGATCACGCTCTCCAGCCCCGAGTCCTATCATCTAAAAAAGCTGGTCCTGCGCATGTACTGGGATCACGAGACCAGTCCCAGCGTCGAAACACCGCTGGGCGATTTCTTCGGCCTCGGCTTAGGCGACTACTACGTTTGGGAATCAGAACTTCTCTCGGTAGCCCACAAACGCGCGCTGAACTCTTTCTTCCCCATGCCATTTCAGAAGCACGCCTTGATTACCGTCACAAACGAAGGCCAGGAAACCGTCGACGCTTTCTATTTCAACCTCGATTACCGCGTACTATCCCATCCGCTGCCGCAGGGCACTCTCTATTTCCACGCGCAATTCCGTCAGGCCCAGCCGAATCACGGCTGGACCTCCGGATGGGCCAACAACGGCGATCCGCGGGTGAACGACGCAAAAAATCTTGACGGCAAGGACAACTACGTGTGGATGGAGGCCACCGGCCAGGGCCACTACGTCGGCGTCACCATGTCCATTCTCCAAAACCAGGACTACTGGTGGGGCGAAGGCGACGACATGTTCTTCATCGACGGCGATCCGCACCCATCCATTACGGGAACGGGCTCCGAAGATTATTTCTTAGGCGCCTACGACTTCGGCGAGCATTCGTTCTCGTACCGTCTGTTCGGTGCGCCCGTAAAGGGCGAAGAGCGCGCCGGCAGCCGCAGCTCCGTCTATCGCTTCCATCTCGATTCCCCGATCACCTTTACCAAATCCCTCCGCGCCACCATCGAGCACGGCCACGCCAACCACCGCTCCGACAATTTCTACTCCGTAGCCTATTGGTATCAGACCGAACCCCACGCCCAATTCCCCGCGCTTCCGCCGGTCGACCAGCGCCTCCCCCGCCTCCAACCGGTAGGCGGCCCAGGCAACGCCGCCCAAACACGCTGAACGCTGATGTGGCTTGTTGTAGCGGCCGGTTTCCGAAGCGGGCGCTTTTCTTCGTACGCAAGCAACCTCGCCAAATCTTTGCTATCCTTCCCATCGTCGGAGGCCAAATGTCGAAGAAAAAAATCTTGATGCTGATCGGCGACTACGTCGAAGACTACGAAGTGATGGTCGCGTTCCAGGCCTTGTTAATGGTCGGCCACACCGTGCACGCCGTCTGCCCCAAGAAGAAATCCGGCGAATTCGTCCGCACGTGCATTCACGATTTCGAAGGCGATCAGAGCTACACTGAAAAACTAGGCCACAATTTTCAGCTCAACTTCACTTTCGACGACGTCAAAGCCGAAGACTACGACGCCGTAATCATCCCAGGCGGCCGCGCCGTCGAATACATTCGACTCAACCCGCGCGTTCTGGACATGGTTCGCCACTTCGACAAAGCCAAAAAGCCGATCGCTTCCATCTGCCACGGCGCCCAACTCCTAGCCGCCGCCGGAGCCCTCGAAGGCAAAAAATGTAGCGCCTACCCAGGCACCAGCGTCGAAGTAACGCTCGCCAAGGGCATCTACGTCGATCTCCCCATGGACCAAGCGATCACCGACGGCAACTTGGTCTCCGGCCCCGCCTGGCCAGCCCTAAACGCCTGGCTAGCCCAATTCCTAAAAGTCCTAGGCACCCGTATAGAACCTTAACAAGTAGCACAGCCATTCCTGGCTGTGAATTAGCTGGATGTTAGAGGGGGCACTACTGCTGTTGCTGTTGTTCAGTATCTTCGTTCAATTCCAGGTTCCGCGATCTCGACCGAATCACGGTCGTCCGCGGCATCTCTTCCGGCTCCGGGGCATCCACCGGCAAAACCGTAACCAGCACGCTCAGCTCGCTCTCCGCTTCGCCTTTATACACGCCGCGCGTCGGCGGCACATCGGAATAATCGCGTCCCACAGCCACGCGCACGTGCCGGTCGCACCCCTCTAGATTGTTCGTCGGATCGAACGCCACCCATCCCAACTCGCCAAGGTACGCTTCCACCCAAGCGTGCGTCGCCCCTGCTGGAGACCGGTCCATGGATTTGTCTTCATGGTAGAGATACCCGCTGACATACCGGCAAGGTATCTTCAGCTGCCGCACCAGCGTAATCATGATGTGTGCAAAGTCCTGGCAAACTCCGCGGCGCGCCTTCAACGCGTCATCGATGGGCGAATCCACCTCCGTGGTATTCGGCGCGTAGTCAAACATCTCGTAGAGCCTGGTGTTCAATTCCTGCAGCAGCGCCAGCGGATTCCCGCGGCGACGCAGATCCACCTCGCCCGCCAATTTCTCCAGCAAATCCGTGGGCATGGCGAAATGGCTCGGCAGCAGCATCTCCCAGTAATCGGTTTGGGCCACTCGCCGGTCGAGTTCGTCCCAATCGTCCGCCGCCGCCGCTTCCAAGCTTCGTGCGGGCAGCACGTCCACAATCGCCTGGGC
Organism: uncultured Acidobacteriota bacterium; assembly: GCA_963834025.1. Classification (GTDB taxonomy): domain Bacteria; phylum Acidobacteriota; class Terriglobia; order Acidiferrales; family UBA7541; genus Acidiferrum. Next base: position 434,325 of record CAWIAI010000003.1, read on the forward strand.
CATCACGTCAATTCTGCGATGCCGCTCCGGAATGTCGAAATTGTGCACCGCGTTCCCGTAGAAATCGCGGTACATCATCATGTTCGCGCGCGGGTCGATGTTCAGAGAAAAGCTCAAGCACCGCTGCCGGAAGTCGGTCCGCGGCTGCATCCGCACTTCCATAACGCTCTCCCGCACCGCGGGCTCATACTGAAAACTGGTAGTGTGACGCACCGAATAGGCCATAAAGTGAAGCCGCCGCGAATCCTTTCGTTACCCTTACTTCTCTTGCGTAATCCCTACGTCTTACGACGCCAGTTCCGCCTCGATCGCATAATCAAAATAAACCTGGTGAATCGCCGCATGAATCTGCGCGCATTCGCTCCGTACATTCTCCAGATACGTGTACGCGCCTTCCGCCATGATCTCCTCGATCTGGCTGAAGCTGAGCTGCGCCCGCAACCTCCCCGCAATCCGCGTCGGGGTTTTCGCCTTTCGCTCGGTCAAGTCCCCAACAATGTGCAGCGCCGCGTTCACGCGATCCACCGAGAACCGGACGGAGTGCGGAAACTCCGGATTCAGCAGCAAGAATTCCGCGACGCGCAACGGCCGTATCTCCGCCGTATGTGCCTTGCAATACGCCTCGAACGCCACGCAAGCCCGCAATAATCCCACCCATTCCAAGTATTCCGCACTTTCCACAACTTGGTCCGCAGGCTGAGCCATGCGCTTGAAATGCGTCTCCATCAGCGACGCCAGCGTATCCGCGCGCTCCACATAGCGCCCCAGCTGGATATACTGCCAGCCTTCCCCGTGGCTCATCGTTGTGTCGGTGATTCCCTGAAACAGGTGCGCCCCTTCCAGCACCCCCCGGAAAAATCCGTGCGACTTCAACATCCACGCTTCTTCCGGCCGCGCGTCCATCACTCCCAGATACAGCCGGTTGAGCTGCTCCCACATCTCGGAACTGCACTGCTCGCGCACATGCCGCAAATTCTCTCGCGCCGTTGCGATGCACGACACGATCGACGAAGAATTCTTTCGGCTGAACACCAGCGTATCCACCAGCCGCGTTGGATCGATGGGCCCCGCCGCCGCCGGCGTTCGCAGCGCCTCCAGCAAAAATCTCCAGCGCCCCGCGCCCGCCTCCGGGGACTGATCCAGCCAAAGCTGCAGTTCGACATCGACCAGTCGCGCCGTGTGTTCCGCGCGCTCCAGATACCGACTCATCCAGTACAAGCTGTCCGCCACGCGCGAAAGCATCCCGGCATCCCGCCGGAATGCGCGCACAAAATAATTGCGTGGTGGCCGCATCTCCCTCATCTTTCCGCCACCCTCTTTTCGACCGCTGCCTTCACCGCCGCCGTCCCCATCTGCGCCACGCGGTCGTCGCCATTCCCGGCTCGCAGCACCCAGGTATCCTTGCTCCCGCCGCCCTGCGACGAATTCACCACCAGTGATCCTTTACGCAGCGCCACCCGAGTCAATCCACCCGGCACCAGCGTCACCTTTTCGCCCATCAATATATACGGCCGCAAATCGATGTGCCTCGACTCCACTTCGCCGTCAATGAGGCAAGGTGCCGTGGACAACGCCAGGGTCGGCTGCGCGATATAATTCCGCGGATCCGCCAACACCCGCGCGCGAAAATCCTCCTGCTGCTGCTTCGAGCTGTGCGGCCCGATCAGCATCCCGTATCCGCCCGACTCCCCAACCGCCTTCACCACCATCTGCTCCATATTTTCCAGGACATGATTCCGCTGCACTTGGTCGGTCAGCAAAAACGTCGGCACATTCTTCAAAATAGGTTCTTCACTCAAATAAAATCGAATAATCTCGGGCACATACGCATAAACCGCTTTGTCGTCCGCCACTCCAGTGCCAATCGCATTCGCCAAACTTACATTTCCGGCCCGATAGGCGTTGAACAGCCCCGGTACTCCCAAAATCGAGTCCCGCCGGAAGGTCAACGGGTCCAGAAAATCGTCATCCACGCGCCGGTAGATCACGTCCACGCGCCGCGGCCCCGCCGTAGTCCGCATATAAACGACGTTGTCGTGCACCAGCAGGTCGCGCCCCTCCACCAGCTCGATGCCCATCTGCTGCGCCAAAAATGTGTGCTCGAAATAAGCCGAGTTGGAAACCCCTGGCGTCAACAAGACCATTGTGGGGTCCTGCGGATAAGGCGAATTCTCCGGCGCCAGGCTTCGCAGCGTAGCCAGCAGCGCCTGCGGATAGTGATCGATAGGCGAAACGCCATAATCCCGGAACATCGTCGGAAAAACACGCTTCAAAACCTTGCGGTTCGCCAGCATGTACGACACGCCGCTCGGCACACGCAGGTTATCTTCCAGCACCGCAAAGCTACCATCCGGCAGCCGCACCAAATCCGTCCCGCAGATGCTCACATACGTGTCCCGCGGCACATTCAACCCGCGCATCTCTCGCCGAAAATGCTTGCAGCTGTAAACCAGCTCGCGCGGCACAACTCCTTCGGTCAAAATCCGCCCTTCGTGATAAATGTCGCGCAAAAACAAATTCAGAGCCGTCAGCCGCTGCGTCAGCCCTTTTTCGATTTGCGCCCACTCATGCGCGGGAATGATGCGGGGAATCAGGTCGTTGGGGAAAATCCGCTCGGTGCCTTCCTTACTCCCATACACCGTAAAGGTGATGCCTTCCTGCAAAAACGTCAGGTCCGCCGCCTGCTGGACTCTCCGCAATTCTTCAGGACGCAATCCCAGCAAAGTCCGCTGTAGCGCCTGATAATGCGCGCGCGGCGCATCGGGCGAAGCAAACATTTCGTCGTAAGCACTTCCGTATGGATAGTGTAAGAGCGTAGGCGGGATTCCAATTCGTGATGGTAGGGCCGTAGCGGTCATGAGTCTTTCCCAAGCCCGCCCGCCGCCGCACACTTCGTATCATACGCTGGTGTCGCGGCTGTCTACAGGTCGGTTCCCGCTCAAAGCCTTGGCAATCTCAGAACCGCCAATCAACATCGCTGGGTTCTGCAGCCCTGTGCCAAGCTCAGCGGGACACCAACTCTAGGAGCACCCCACCTCCAAGTCCAATGCAAATTCCAAATACGTCAAATCCCTTTTCCCAATTCCCGCGTGGGGCCGCCGTCGCCACCAGCCGTCCTCGCCCCCATTCCTTGTAGAGCTGGGGCTTGCTCCGCCCAGCCGGCACGCCTTGGATGAACACGCCTCGCAAGCCGACGCGTGCCACCCACGCGGGCGTGAAGCTACGGCGCCTCGACGGGTGCCGCACCCTTGGGTTCTAAGGGTGCGGGCTTAGACTCAACCTCGCCGAGCCCGCTGCGTCGAGCTCAACCCCACCGGACCCGGCTGGCATCCCCGACAGTTCCCTCTTCTTAACCTTCTTAGGCCTTCGCCGTTTTGGCCTTCGCTGGTTCGGCCGACGTTGCGTCGTCCGCCCTTACCAACGGCACATCCACCAAATGTTCCGCCAAGAACCAAACCTGCAATTCATTGGTCCGAATCACGTTGCTGACCAGGAGATCATTCGTCCCATCATCCCCCGAGTCGGTCGCCTGACCCGCCATAGTCCGCGCTTCCTTCAAAATCGTCTCGTGTGCCTCCAACAACCTCGAAATCTGCACCGGAGCTTCCTCCCGGCCCCGCGGCGGTCGCGGAATAATGGTCGTCTCCGCCACATCCGGCGCCATAGCCAGGCTGATCCCACCCAGCAACTGGATCCGCTCCGCAATCGTATCCACCAACTCGTCCTGCTCCTCGTGATGCTTATCAAACAAAAGGTGTAATTGATAGAACGTGTGCCCCGCCACCTGCCAATGATGCTTCTTGTACATGTCCCGCAAAGTGATGGTATCCGCCAAAAGCTGGTTCAAGTTCTCAACGCTCTCCGAGCAAACCTTCTCGTCCAACGCAATCGGCAACTTCGCGATCTTCCCGTAAGGCTGAATCTCCCGCGCCTTCTGGTGCAAAATCGGCCGAGACCTCTCTGTTCCCGCCGCCAGCTCCGACCCCTTACCACCATTTTTCGGACTCATATGCGATCTCCTTCTCAAGATTTCACAAAACACCGAGGCCCTGCAAAATGAGGGCCCGCCGCCACGCACCCCGTTGGATTGCCGAACCCACCCAAAGGATGCGGTCTTAATTCTCGAGGTCGCCGGCGGCGTATTCCATTTGAATGTCACGATCTAGCGCTGCCTAGCCGCCCTTGGCTTTGCTCTTCAATTGCTTGGCCAGCTTCTCGATCTCTTCGGTCTTCTTATACATGCGGACTGAAAGCACCTGAAGCGTGGGGGTCTTCTGGACTTCGTCGCGCAGCTCGCCGGACAGGGCGTACAGCCGCTCGATCCCTTCCCGGAATTCCTTTTCTTGCTGGAGCATCTGCGCGCGTTTCGCGGCTGACGCGTTGGACACCGGACTGGCATCGCCTTGATCTTTTGGCTCAGCGGCTGGTGGGGGTGTCGGCATCCCGCGCGGCGGTCCATCTCCAGGTATGGGCGCTTGAGCGAGCATCATTTGTCCCGTAGCCAACACGCCTCCCGCGACTGCGACGGTAGCCAGGAATCGGCGTCGTGTCTCGCGAATTCGATCCAGGTCGCTCTGTTCTCGGCTCATGGGTCCTCCTCGAAGCCGGCTGAAATCGTGGCCTGACGCGCGAACAAAGATTACCTTGCCGGACAGGAGCCCGATTGCGCCCGGCTAAAGCCGAGCGCCTACCTCAGCGTCCGGTCCAGCGTCCACGGGCGCGCCGACCGGGCGCTTCAAGCGCCGCCACCGCTCAACCTGTTCGCGCAGTGTGTTCAAGCTGTTCGTCATACGATCCGCTTCCACATTCACCAGCGTATACTGCTCGCCTGCTGAAAGAGGATTGGCCGTCAGCCGCCGGTGGTCTTCCCGCAAGTCCGGCCATCTCTCGATCGGAGTTCGCGGACCTCGCAGTTCCGCCGCTAGCGCCTCCAATATTTTATTCACGTCGGCCGCAAACACGCGGAACTCGTCGCGGATCGCCGGCCGCCCCGCCGATAAAATCGCCGCTTCCACAGACAACACGGCATGGATAAAGCGATGAGAACTCGCCAGCATGCCATTCAGCAGCGCGATTTCCTGCAGGCGCGTTCCCGGCTCCGCTTGCATACGATCGACCGACGCGACCGCATTGGTCCGCGCGAGCCGCGATGCCAGCCGCAATTTGTCGAGGTCCGCGGTACTCGCTCCCTCGCCGCCCGCAATCACATCCTGCAGCTTCACGAAATAGATGCGGTACGAGTCCAGCAGCCGCGCCATCATCTCCCCCACCTGCATGCGCTCCCAGGTCGGCCACACCACATAGGCCAACAACGCCAGTGATCCTCCCATGATGGTGTTCAGGCCGCGCGGCAGGATCACCGTTCCTGGCGACACTCCCGTGATCGCGATCATCAAGACGACCAGCGCGCTTACCGCCACGCCGAAAATTCCATAGTTCGCCGGACCAGCCCAGCGCAACAAAAATACGAACGCGCCGATCAACACCACTTCCAGCCCGACTCCTGGAGGAAGAAAATGGAACATCGCCGTAGCTAGCAACAGCCCCGCAATCGTTCCCGCAATGCGCAGCAATCCCCGCGTGAAGGTCACCGTGAACTCCGGCTTCAGCACCAGCACGGTGGTCATCGGCAGCCAGTACGCGCGCGGCGTTTCCAGGCTCCGCGACACTATCTCCGCGATGGCCACCGCGACAGCCATGCGAATCGCGTGGCGACATACCGCCGACTGTAAGCTCAAATTCGCAACCAGGCGCGGGAGATTGCTGGTGAAGCGCATGCGCCACGGCAGAGTCTTCTCGCGACGTTCGGTAGCCTCTAGACCGGCCGGCGTAACATCTCCAGCGAGTTGCATCGCGGCGCGGAGTTGTCCCGCCAGCGCATCCATTTGATGCCTGGCATCACGTACCACCGCCGCGAGAAATGTTCGCTCGGAGTTCTCGCCCGTCTCAAGCAGAACTTCCACCGCGGTGTGCATTTCACTGCGCCAGGTTTGGTCAACCTTCAGCGGGGCGTCGCGCGCAAGCGACTCGCCCGATCGCCGTCACGACCCTAGCCGCGGATTCCAGAAAATGTTCCAGCATTTCCGCGGACGCGAATCCGAATTTCTCGCGCCGCATGCGCCGAAGCAATCGCCCCAGCGTGAACAAGCTCAGCCGTATGCGTTCCGCCTGGCTCAACAGCGAGCGGAATCGTTCGCTCGCCATGCTCTGTTCCGAAGCGCGGCCCGCCAGCGCCGCCTGAGCCTCGGTGCTGGCCTGCGCCGGGGGCGGAGCCTTCATGAGTTGCGCGGGCGAAGACGCCGCGCGCCCCAACGTCAAATATAAATTCGCCAGCGCTCGCCGCTCCGGCTCGTAGGCCTGCACCGGCCATAACGCCAGCGATAACACCATCTGCATCAAGCCGCCAGCGAACGCCAACGCGCCCGCTTGCACAGCGCGATCCGGCGTGAGTGTCTGCGCCGAATAAATGATCAGGACCACTAGGCTGATCACGCCCAAACTCTCGCCAGTAGCTCCCAGCACAATTGCCATTCCCGAGCCGAACGCCCAGACCGTGATCAGCGCGACCGCCGCGATGTTGTGGTGACCCACTAGCCCGCCAGCCATCACCGCGACGGCACACAACGCGCTCGACGCCAGCATGCGTCTCGCGCGCTCCTTATACGGATCGTGCCCGTCCGAGTAGGACACGTTGAGCGCTCCGCTGGCCACCGCCAAGCCGCCTAGCGGCATGCCAATCGCAATCCCCACCGCCAGCGGAATCGCGACTCCCAAAGCATTCCGCAGCGCGATCCACGGTTCCATCTTTGCTGCGTCCACATGCAGCACACCCGCGCCAAAAGGTCTCCCATTTGTTCAGCGCTGGGGCAATATCTGCTTTCGTTGATTTGGCGTTCGCAGCGTTTCCTTCGATGACGCGGCCGCATCTCGCGAGGTACCGGCTTCGGCCGCGACAGTCCGGTTCGCGATCGGGGCTGGTCAGGACTGCGCCCGCCGCAGTGACTCTTGTTTGCTGCGTTCGAGGCTCTTCTTCGCGTGGCATCTACATTTCAGGATAATCGACCGGATGGGCTTGCGTCATTGTCCGTTCTTACGCGCTATTCGCGCGTTGCGACTGTACCCATAGTTCAGCCAGAGCATCCGATTAGGAAATCCCAGATCACGGCCTCAGATCGCGGTTTCCCATCTTATTTGGGATCAAAATTTGGAATTTGAATTTGGCTTTGACTGCTTGAGATTGAGAGGGCGGACATGCAAAAACGACACTTAGGCAAAAATGGACCGCTGGTTTCCGCGCTGGGCCTTGGCTGCATGGGCATGTCGGAATTTTACGGCGGGCGCGACGACGCGGAATCGATCGCCACGATCCACCGATCGATTGAGCTTGGCATCTACTTTTCTGGACACCGCGGACGTCTACGGCTACGGTGACAACGAAGTGCTGGTCGGCAAGGCGCTTCGCGGAATCCGCGACAAAGTCTTTCTGGCCACGAAGTTTGGCATCGTGCGCGACAAAGCCAAACCTGACCTGCGCGGAGTAAGCGGCAAGCCCGAATACGTGCGGGCCTGCTGTGACGCCAGTTTGAAACGCCTCGGCGTCGACACCATCGATTTGTACTACCAACATCGCGTTGATCCGAATACACCGATCGAAGAAACGGTTGGCGCATTGGCGGAGCTTGTGCGCGCTGGGAAGGTCCGGCACATCGGCCTGTCGGAGGCGGGACCCGCTACGATTCGCCGTGCCGCGGCGGTGCATCCCATTGCCGCGCTGCAGACGGAATATTCCCTGTGGACACGTGACCCGGAGGACGAAGTCCTGCCTACGACCCGCGAACTCGGCATCGCCTTTGTTGCCTACAGTCCATTGGGCCGCGGGTTTCTTACCGGCCAATACAAGCGCTTCGAAGATCTGGCTTCCGACGATTACCGGAGATTTTCGCCCCGTTTTCAAGGAGAGAACTTTCAGAAGAACCTGGACCTCGTGGCGCGCGTTGAGGCCATCGCGAAGGAAAAGAAGTGCACTCCCAGTCAGCTCGCGCTGGCTTGGCTGCTCGCCCAGGGGCAGGACGTCATTCCCATTCCAGGCACCAAGCGGCGCAAATATCTTGAGGAGAATGCGGGCGCGCTTGACGTTACCCTCACGCCGGAAGATTTGCGCAGGATCGATGAGGTTGCCCCTCATGGCGCAGCTGCCGGAGCGCGCTACCCGGAGCACATGATGAGTTTGATCAACGGGTGAGCGACTTGTCGGAAGACCGGCACTCGCTTCAGGAGCGGCGTGGTTTCTGGGACGCAGGCAGGACCGCCTGTGCTGCTTTTTGAACGCGCTCGAGAATTGGTTTTGCGCCACACGGTATTGGCGCCGCGTGACGCGCGAGAACCTTTTGCCGTGGATTCTATCCGGTTCTGAGTTAGGTGATCACGTTTTGGAAATCGGCGCGGGAACTGGCGCTGCGACGCAGGAGTTGCGGCGGTTGGCGCCACGAGTTACCAGTCTCGAATGGAGCCACGCGTCTGCGGCGAGTCTTGCGGCGCGCTCTCTCGACGGCAGCGGTAGCGTTCTACAGGCGGACGCCGCGGCTTTGCCGTTCGCGGAGAAGAGTTTTTCGTCGTCGATTGGGGTACTCGTGCTGCATCACTTGCGCTCAATCGAGCAACAGGAACGCGCCTTCAGGGAAATCTTTCGTGTGTTGCGGCCTGGCGGTTCTTTTCTCGGATTTGAAATTCAGGATGGATGGCTCCAGCGCGCAGTACACTTCAAGAGCACCTTTATTCCGGTGAGTCCCGCGACGATCTCGAGTCGGCTCGGCGCCGCGGGTTTTTCGGGCGTAACAATTGATTTCAGGCCGGGCGGCTTTGGATTTCGGGCTGTTCGCGCGGGCTAAGCTTGACGTTTTTGGTGATGGCCGAACTTGAGTTTAAACCCCGCCCTCACGGAGAGGGCGGCTACAGGGCGCTGCGGGTTGACGCATTCCGAGGCGCCTTTGCATTGAGAAGTCGCTATAATACGCCCTAGCTTCCACTATGCGTCTCCCCACACCCAGCAAGCTTCCTCCCGGGCCGTCGCCCGAATCCTGGACCGCGAGTTTCAAAGACTACAGCCGCGATCCCCTGGGCTACATGCCCAAACTGGTCCGCGACTACGGCGATATTGTGACCATGCGTTACTACAACTTTCGCGTGTATTTCGTAAGCCACCCGGACTACATCGAGCAAGTGCTGGTGACGCACAACCGCAAATTCATCAAAGGCAGGATTTTGCGGAAGAACAAGCAACTGTTCGGGAACGGATTGTTGACCAGCGAAGGCGACTTCTGGCTCCGTCAGCGCCGCCTGGCGCAACCTGCGTTTCACCGCGCCCGCGTCGCTTCCTACGCGGACACCATGGTGCGCTACGCGGAGCGACTCGTGGCGGAATGGAAGGGCGGGGAAGAACGCGACATCCACGCCGACATGATGCGGCTGACGCTGCAGATCGTGGCGAAGACTCTGTTCGATGCCGACGTCGATCGCGAAGCCCGGAAAGTGGGCCACGCCCTCGAAGCGATCATGGAGCTGAACTCCGATTTCCGCAAATTGATCCTGACGCCGAAATGGTTGCCAACCCCGCGGAACATTCGCGCAACGATCGCCACCAGGCGACTCGACAAGATTGTTTTCCGCTTCATTGAAGAGCGCCGGGCCTCCGGAAAAGACTCGGGCGACCTGCTGTCGATGCTTTTGGCGGCGCGCGACGATGACGGATCGCGTATGACCGACCGCCAGCTGCGCGACGAGGCGATTACTATTTTTCTGGCCGGCCACGAAACGACCGCCAACGCGCTTTCCTGGACTTGGATGCTGCTCGCCCAAAATCCCGCGGTGGAGGCGAAGCTGCACGCCGAGCTCGATGCCGTGCTCGCCGGCCGCACGCCCGCGTTGGACGACCTGCCGAGTTTGCGCTACACCGGCCAAGTGATCACGGAATCGATGCGCCTCTATCCGCCGGCTTGGGGGATGGCGCGGATCGCTATTGAGGACGTGGAGATTGGCGGGTACCCCATACCCAAAGGCTGCGGCATTTCCTTAGCGCAGTGGGTCGTGCATCGCGATCCGCGATGGTTTGATGCGCCCGAGGAGTTCTGTCCGGAGCGCTGGGACGGCGATTTGATGAAGCGTCTTCCGCGGTTTGCCTATTTTCCGTTTGGCGGAGGCCCGCGCCAGTGCATCGGGAACAATTTTGCGGTCATGGAAGCAACCTTATTATTGGCCACGATTGCGCGGAGGTTTCGGATCCGGCTCGTAGAAGGCCGTCCGGTGGTACCGATGCCGTCGATTACATTGCGGCCGCGCTTTGGGATTTGGGGAAAAATTGAGTCGCGTGTTACCGGGGGACTTCCGGAGCCACCAAAAGTGCGAGCAGTTGTCGCGGATTAAGCCGCGACAAATCTCGAAGCTACTTGTTGGGGACGAGAGGGCCTACTTCAGCGCGCGTGCGCATCACCCGCAGGATAGAGTCTCTCGTAATCATCCCAATGATATGAGCCCCGGCGTTCTCACCATTTTCTCCGCCGCTTACCACGGGCATTTGATTGATGTCGGCGGCAAGGAGCCGTTCCAGCAGGCCAAGTAATGGCTCGTCCGGCTTGGCCCAGAGGATTTTGTCGCGCGGGATCATCACCGCTTGAACCGAGTTGTGCGCCCACTCTTCGCGTGGCACCGAATTCAGCAACGGGACATTCATCATCCCCACCATCCGGTCGTTGGTGACAACCAGATGGCAGCGGCGCCCGGTGCGTAGCACTTCCTGGCTGTAGTCCTCCAGGGAAATATCGCGCGGGACGACCGGGACCTCCTGGCTCATCACGTCAGCCGCTTGCAGTCCCGAGAGCGTTTCGCGAATGGCGATCTGGGCTACGCTCTCCTGTGCCGCGTTCAACAGGAACCATCCGATAAAGGCGTACCATAAACCGGCCTGCCACTGGCCCGTGCTGAGCGCTAATCCCGCGCCGTAGACGATCATTCCGTAAGCAACGAGCTTTCCACTCGTGCCCGCCATCTTTGTCGCCCGTGTGAAATCCTTGGTGATGCCCCAAACGATGGCTCGGAAGATTCTGCCCCCGTCGAGTGGGAAGCCGGGCAGAAGGTTGAATACCGCGAGGATCACATTGATCTCAGCGAGCCAAGTGGCTAAAGCGCCGACCATCGTGCCGTAGGGAAAGAATTTTGTCAGAGCATAGAAGACGCCGCCCAGAAACAGACTGGCGATTGGGCCGGCGATCGCAATGTTGAATTCCTGAATCGCTTTCGAGGCGTCCTGGCCGATGCGCGCCACCCCCCCGAAGACAAACAACGTGATGGAGTCGACGCGAATTTTGTACGCGCGGGCTACGACGCTGTGCGAGAGCTCGTGGAAAAGAATGGATGCGAAAAACAGGAAGCTGGTCACCACCCCCACCGACCAGTGCTGCGTCGGGGTCCACTGCGGATGTTGGGCGGTGAACTGTGCGCCGAGCGACATGGTGATAAGCACAAAGATGATCACCCAGCTGGCGTGGATGTAAATGGGGATGCCGAGAATCCGGCCGATGCGGAGGCTTGATCCGGGGTTCATGGGTGCGCAGGTTTTAGCCTAGCACAGAGTAGTTGGTCAAGCGTGAGCGGGCGGGACGCCGAGCGGCTGTGTACTTGGGGCTACGTCGTGTGTCGGGGGCCACAGCATTTCTACGCTTGCGTTCCCCTAACTGCCCTATTTTCAATTGGATGACGATTGGTCGTTGGGGTGCCATTTCCCTCCGCGTATTTCAGGGAGGTCCCCATGATCGCTTTGCTGAGTATCACGACTCTTACGCTGGCCACCTTGTTTGCGCTCGCTGCGTCTACGGCTTTCCACTGGCTGCTCTTGCGGATTGCGTTTCATCTGATGCGGCCAGCGGTGGCGCGCCGGATTGTGGTGCAGACGGAATTGGTGCGCGGGACGGCGGGCTTGACGCGGGCGTTTGTGGGGCATCGCTGATCCGCGCGGCGATCAGGATGGGGCGGTTGTACCGCGCTCTCCAGACCCGACTGCAAGACGCAGTGACCGACTGGAACCAGCTCCGCCTAGAGAGATTCGGCGCCGCTCGCGCCCATGAAAGTGCCCTACGAAATGAATGTCTCATTGCGAGCGTTTTGAAGTGCACGGATTTGAACGGAACAATGGTGGCCGATTTCTCGGAGAGAGGTGACTTATGCTGGTGCTGAAATACTTGTTGATGATCGTGGGAGTGGGAGTTTTCGGAAGCGCTGCGGCGCTGGTGATTTACGACATTTACTTATCGGCGCAGTTGTTGCGATTGCTGCGGCGAGAGAAGGTTGGCGAGAGCGGCAGTGCGGACGGCGGCGACAGGCCGGATCGAGGCAGGGCCTTGGAGGATTTCGCCTCGGGGCAGCACCCTTCGCGCCCGGTGCGGTGGGGGCTGGCGAGGCAACTGGTGCTGATCGCGATCGTGCCGCTTCTGTTGGCACTGAGCATCGTGGTGATCCCCGACGGATCGGCAGGTGTGCGCATCAGCCAGATTTGGGGCGCGCGTCCCGGCACGTTATATCCCGGCGTGCACATCGTTGCACCGCTGATCGACAGCGTGGTGCTCTACGACACCCGCGAACAGGTGTACACCACGTCGGCGGCGGAGGTTCCGAAGTCGAGCAACGAAGTGCTGACCGTGCAGGCCCGGGAGGGCCTGAACATCGGGCTGGCCGTCAGCGTGCGTTACCGCCTAGATCCACAGCGGCTGAGTTACATTCATGCAAACCTGCCGCAACCCGTTGGAGATGAAGTTGTGGCGCCCACCGTTGCGACGATCTATCGCCAACTCGCCCCGAATTACGTTACGCGCGAAATTTTTGCCACCAAACGGGAAGAGTTGCGGACTTCGGCGGCAACTGCGATCACTGCGCGGCTGGGATCCGACGGAATCATTGTGCGCGAAGTGTTGCTACGCGATTTGAAATTGCCCGAGGAGTACGCCCAGGGGCTCGAAGGACTGCTCTTGAAGGAGCAGGAGAACGAGCGGTTGGGGACCGACACCGAGATCAAGCAGAAACAAGTCCGCATCGCGGAACTGGAAGCCGAAGCCCAGAAAGCCCGTGAGGTGAAGCAGGCGGAAGCGCAAGCCCAAGTTCGCGTGTTGCAGGCCAAGGCGGAGTCCGATGCGATGCAGTACACCTTGCCGCTAAAGCAGAAGCAAATCGAGCAGACCAAACTGGAGGCGCAGGCGCGCAAGGAAGCTACGTTGCAGAACGCGGATGCGGCTGCGCAGGCGAAAGTAATCGACAGCAAAGCCGAAGTGGAACGCCAGCGGAACCTCGCCGAAGCCGAAGCGAATCGGATTCGTGTGACAGCCGCAGCGGATTCCGAGCGAATGAAGTTTGAGGCGGCGGTGCTGAAGTCGAACCCGATGCTAATTCAGAAGATCATCGCGGAGAGGTTGTCGGACAAGCTGCAAATCATGATGGTGCCCGTCGATGGCAAGAATTTCTTTGCGAACGATGTCTTCCGGTCGGCGTTTTCGGGAGTAGGCGCAGGCGCTACGTCGACCTCGGACGATGCGTCGGACGATTCGGCCGCGACGGCGTTGGCTGCAAAGGCGCAGAAGAAGGCCCCGCGCAGACCGTAGCGCAGGCACTCTTGGTTACCCTGATTCGACGGGTCGGTGCGCCCCGCTGCAACTGCAATCAGACAATCCCGCGCACCGGAAGAGGATACGCTACCGAGACCAAGCCAAATGAACCGGGATTCAAGCCGTTAGGCCTGCAGTGGATGTTGCGTAAGCGGCAAGAGCTGGGAATGGCGGTCTTTTGTCGCGATGGCGATCAGGATATGCTTACAGTTTGAATATTTGTATGAACTTATGGAACGTTCATGAGTTTGGAGCAGCGAGGCCCCAGCGCTCGCGGAGTGCGCCACAACCGCGTGGTGGTTCGCCCCAGCACGTTGCGTTCGCCGTGCGAACCGTCGTGCGAGCTGAGGACACTGGGCCGGTTCTGCGTGGAGCGTCTCGATGAGCTTCCGAACGAAACTATTCTTGATTTTTATGGTCACCGTACTGGGATCGGTTTCGATCGTGGCCTACGGCGTAACACGCTTCACGCGTACTGCCTTCGAGGAAATGGACACGCAGCGCACCGAAGCCATCGTCGCCCAGTTCCAGAAGGAATATGCGCAGCGCGGCGACGAGACCGCGCAACAAGTCAAGAACATTGCCGATGCCGACATCACCCTGCGCGTAGCCATCGATTTAGCGCGGCCCAGCGCCGATCAATCCCTCTACGTTCACGACGCCACCGGAGCCGCCCAGGATCACCAGATGGATTTCGTTGAGCTCGTCGGCTGGGACGGAACAGTGATCTCCTCGGCGCAAAATCCGTCGCGGGTTGGCCACAAGGAAGATTGGGTCACCGCCACCAAGGATTGGAACGCGACCCATTGGTTTTTGAAGAAAGAAGACCTCGCGGATGGCGCGGCACTTTCTTTAACAGCGGTGCGCTCCCTATCCGGAGGAAACGACAAGAACCTGTACATTGTTGGCGGACGGCGCCTCGACCAGAATTTTCTTTCGACCCTGGTGCTCCCTTCTGGCATGCGTGCATTTCTGTACGTCAACCTCGATCCCGGTTTTAGCCCGGCGGCTCTTTTGAGCGGCCCCAAAGATGCCGTCGAGCAGCCGGAGCGTCTGCAACCTCTGATCGACCAGATTCGGAGACAGCCGCAGACGCTGGTGCAAACGATCAATTGGAATTCCGAAGCAACCTCGGCCGAGACCTTCCACGCGATGCCTCTCCCAGGCCGTAACAACGAACTGCTCGGCGTGCTGCTGGTAGGAAGCTCGCGCAAGGAACTAGTGCTGCTGACCAACCGGATCGTGATGACTGCACTGGCGGTAGCGGCCGGCGCGCTGCTCATCGGCCTGCTGGTCAGCTTGTGGGTTGCGTCGCGGATCACCCGACCCGTGAGCGAACTCGCCGAAGGCGCGCGCGAAGTCGCCGCCGGCCGTTGGGAAACGCGCATCGATGTGCGGGGCCTCGACGAAATCGGGCAACTGGGCATCGCCTTCAACGATATGACGCGAACGCTGGCATCGCAGCGCGATCGCCTTCTCCAGACCGAAAGAGTGGCGGCGTGGCGAGAACTGGCGCGGCGGCTCGCCCACGAGCTGCGTAATCCTTTGTTTCCGCTGCAAATTACGGTTGAAAATCTGCAACGGGCGAAACAGTTGGACGCCAAGCAATTTTTGGAAGTCTTCAACGAATCGACGGCGACGCTGAAGGTGGAGCTCGCCAACCTGAATGCCATCGTCGGAAGGTTCAGCGACTTTTCGAAGATGCCCGCCCCGCAATTCACCCGCGTGGATGTGAACGAGGCGCTCCGCAACATCATCCGGCTGTTCGAGCCGCAATTTAATGTCGTGGGCAAGCCCGCCATTGCCGCGGAATATTTTCTGACCGAGCCACTTCCCGAAATTGATGCTGACGCTGTGCTCTTGCATCGTGCATTCCAGAATCTGGTGCTGAACGCAGTGGACGCCATGCCCACGGGCGGCACGCTCACGCTGCGAACCTTCGAACGCGGCGCAAACGTGCTCATCGAGATCACCGATTCCGGCGCCGGTCTTACGCCCGAAGAGTGCGCGCGTCTTTTTACGCCGTACTACACCACGAAACAGCAGGGAACCGGCCTGGGTCTCGCGATCGTCCAATCGATTGTCACCGATCATAACGGCACCATCAGCGTGTCCAGCGAAGAGGGCCACGGCACCACGTTCCGCATCGATTTACCGAAGCGGCAGGCGAATGCTACGGTAGCGCAAAGCGAGGATCAGCCCGCCCCCGACAAGGATTCTAAAGACAAAATGAGTGACAAGGATGTTCCTCCGACATTTGCAGCGGCTTCTGACTAACACGATACTCCACGCCAGAACAGGCAACCCTCGAATACACCCTCGATACAAAGGACGGATGCTTGCCGCGCAAAGCCCATCTTCTCTTAGTCGACGATGACCCCAGCACGCTGGCTTCGCTTTCCCGCGCGTTCCGTCTCGCCGGCCACGAGGCAACCGTTTGCGACAATGCCGCCCGAGCCTTGGACCTCGTTCGCAGCGAGGCGTTCGACCTGATCCTTTCCGACGTCGTCATGCCCGGCAAAAATGGGATCGAGTTGCTGGAAGATCTGAAAACGGCCGGCGTGAAAACTCCAATCGTGCTGGTATCCGGCCAAGCCAACATTGAAATGGCCGTCCAAGCGACAAAGTTGGGCGCCCTGGATTTTCTGGAGAAGCCCCTTTCCACCGACAAGCTCCTGGTCACTCTTGAAAACGCGATGCGTCTCTCGCGCTTGCAGGAAGAGAACCGCGAACTGCGCGACCGCCTCGGCAAACACGAGTTAGTCGGCTCCAGTCCGGCCATGGCCAAACTTCTGGCGCAGGTGCAGCGCGTCGCGCCCAGCGAAACCCGCGTCTGCATTCTCGGCGAAACCGGCACCGGCAAAGAACTGGTAGCGCGTGCGATTCATGAGCAGTCGGGACGCCGCGAGAACGCTTTCGTGACCCTTAACTGCGCGGCGGTTCCCGCGGAATTGATCGAGTCCGAGCTGTTCGGTCATGAAAAAGGCGCGTTCACGGGCGCGGCTGCCAAGCACCTCGGCAAATTCGAACAAGCCGATGGCGGGACACTATTTCTCGACGAAATCGGCGACATGCCCGTAGCGATGCAGGCGAAGTTGCTGCGCGTCCTCGAAGAGGGCGAAGTCGAGCGGGTTGGCGGCGACAAGCCAATCCGCGTGAACGTTCGCGTGTTGGTGGCCACGCATCGCAATCTGGAAGATCTCGTCAAGCAAAATACGTTTCGCCGGGACTTATTTCATCGCATCTACGTCTTCCCTTTGCTCTTGCCGCCTCTGCGCGAGCGGCTGGAAGACTTTCCCGTGCTGGTGGAACATTTTGCCGGCCAGGTGGCCGCGCAGAATCGATGGAAAGAGAAGATCTTCGCCGACGACGCTATCGACGAGTTGCGGCGTTACACCTGGCCAGGCAATATTCGCGAACTTCGAAACGTGGTGGAGCGATTGGTGCTGCTTGCCGGCGAGTCGCCGGTCAGTGCAGCTGAAGTGCGATTGGTGTTGCCGGTTTCGGACCACGGTTCGGGTTCCACTTCCATTGAAGGTCCGCTGGGAACGGGCACGCTCGCGGAACGCACCGAACAGTTTGAAAGGGAAGTGCTGCTTGCGGAAATTCGGCGTCAGAATTTTCATATGACGAATGTGGCTCGTGCGATGGGATTGGAGCGCAGCCATCTCTATAAGAAGTGCCAGCAGTTGGGAATTGATCTTCAGTCAATTCGCAAGGTCGAGTAGCACAGACACTCTTGTCTGTGTCCACGTAAACTCTAGGCCAAACCGCTACGAATTCCCGCCCATATTAAATCGTCACCTCCATCCTCCCTAACCATGCAAGTCCCATATCGCGGCTATTGTATCCTCGATTGGTTCCGTAAGTTATTGATAACAAGCCATATTCTGTCCTTGACAAGAAATAGCTAATTGCGATATAAGATTTGCATATTGCAATATCTAGGCGGTGCCTCATGACTCTCGGAGACAAACTACGATCCTTGCGGGCGGTGGAAGGTTCGCTGCGCGGCTTGGGCCGTCCGATGACCCAGCAGGAGCTGCATCGCGCCATGAAAAAGGAAGTCGGCCGCGGTTTGAGCCAAGCGTACCTCTCTCAGATCGAAAGCGGTTCGCGTCCGCACCTGACCCAGGCCACGCGCGAATTGCTCGCGCGTTTCTTCCGCGTCTATCCGGGTTTTCTCGTGGACGATCCGGAAGGGTACTCACTTGGGCTCCAGTCCGATCTGCGAGCCACGGACGCGAAGGTCGATCGCTGGCTCTACGGCGGCGTCGACCAATTTCCGACTGACTCCGACCTGAGCGATGCGCTGTTGACGATCGCGGAAGTCCCGGATTCGCGCCAGGCGCTTTTGCTCCTCGCCGAGATTCTGCGCGCTCCCGATCTCGCCGAGCGGCTCAGCGAAGTCTTGCGGCCCGCGCGCGTTCCGAGCAACACGCATCCGCCGCCCACAAATTCTCCCCACAACTAACCGCGAGGTTTCGCGTCTCGAATCCCGGCTTGCGCCCTGACAGGTGCGCTCGAGGTGCTCTATGACGTGGTCTGACTTTTATCTCTTCTGTTTCCTGGTTGGCTTCGCGTTCAGCGTCCTGACGTTCCTGGCTGGTGCGGTTCACATTCATTTGCCGTTCCGCGTGCACCTGCCGGCCCACGGCGGTCACGCCGGAACGGGAGGCCACGGCGTGGCAGTGAAGGGCGCGGGAGCGCGAGCGGGCAGCCACGTTTCCTGGTTCAACGCCTCCACGGTCATGGCATTTCTAGCGTGGTTCGGCGGCGCGGGCTACATCCTCACGCGCGGATCGCACCTGGTCGGAGCGCTGTGCCTGACGATCGCGGCGTTTGCAGGACTCGTGGCCGGCGCCATCGTTTATCGTTTCATGCTGAAGCTGACGCGCGCCGGCGATTCGCAAATGTTCGACGCGGACTATCGCATCGAAGGCTGCGTCGGCACGCTAAGCATGCCCATTCGCGAGAAAGGCACCGGCGAAGTGATTTTCTCGCTTGGCGGTGTCCGCCGATGCGCAGGCGCACGCAGCGAAGCCGGCGAAGTCGTGGAGAAAGGCGCCGAAGTAGTGATCGAGCGCTATGACAAAGGAATCGCATACGTAAAAAGGTGGGACGACTTCACGAAGTAAATCTTCACCGGAGTAAGACTTCACGACCCCGGTGAGGAACACGGCGAGTTTCTCCGGATTGAGCACCCCGCAAACGTTCCGGACGAGTTGCGAAAAAGGGAGGTCTGTATGTTCGATCAAATGACGGTATGGGTCTACGCAGGCCTGGCGGTTCTTGGCTTGCTTCTCATCATGGCTGTATTGGCGAAGCTGTTCCGTAAAGCGGGCCCGCACGAGGCATTGATCATCTACGGCCTCCGCGGCACCCGCATCGTAAAAGGCGGCGGCACGATCATCTATCCGATGATCGAGCAATGCCGCGAACTATCCCTGGAGCTGATGTCCTTCGACGTCGCGCCCCAGCAAAGCCTCTACACCAAGCAGGGCGTCGCCGTAACGATCGAAGCGGTCGCCCAAATCAAAGTGAAGTCTGATCCGGAATCGATCCGCACCGGCGCGGAGCAGTTCCTGACCAAGCGCCCCGAGCAACGCGAAGGCTTGATCCGCCTGGTGATGGAAGGTCATCTACGCGGCATCATCGGCCAGCTCACCGTAGAGCAAATTGTGAAGGAACCAGAAATGGTTGCCGATCGCATGCGCTCCACCTGTGCCGACGACATGAACAAGATGGGGCTGGAAGTCATCAGCTTCACCCTGAAAGAAGTACGCGACAAAAACGAATACATCACCAACATGGGCCGGCCGGACATCGCTCGCATCAAGCGCGACGCGGAAGTAGCCGCAGCCGAAGCCGATCGCGACATCGCCATCAAGCGCGCCGAAGCACAACGCGCCTCTGCGGTCGCCAAGGCCCAAGCCGATCAGGAGCGCGTAGCCGCCGAAACCGCCTCGTTAGCGAAGCAAGCAGAAGCCGAACGCGACCTGGACATCAAAAAAGCCGCCTACGTCGAGGCCACGAAGAAAGCGCAAGCGCAAGCCGACAAAGCCTATGAAATCGAAACCAACGTTCAACAACAGCAGGTAATCACCGAAGCCGTGCGCGTCCAGCAAGTCGAACGCGAAGCGCAAGTAAAGGTGCAGGAAGCCGAAATCGCGCGCCGCGAACGCGAGCTGATCGCCACCGTGCTCAAAGGTGCCGAAATCGAGCGGCAACGCATCGAGACGCTAGCCGAAGCCGAACGCCAACGCCTGATCAAGGAAGCGGAAGGCCGTGCCTCCGCAACCCGCGCGCAGGGCGAAGCCGAAGCCGAGATCATCTTCAAGAAGGGCGAAGCGGAAGCCAAAGCGATGAACGTCAAGGCGGAGGCCTTTCAGGAGTACAACCAGGCCGCCGTCGTCGACAAGCTGATCACCAGCCTGCCGGAAGTGGTGCGCGCTCTGTCCGAGCCGCTCAGTAAGGTCGACAAGGTGACCATCGTATCCACCGGCAACGGCGATGCCGCAGGCGCCTACAAGCTGACCGGCGACATCACCAAGATGGCAGCGCAAGTTCCTGCGCTGTTCGAAGCGCTCTCCGGCATGCAGATGTCGGACCTGCTCTCCAAGGTACGGCTGATCGGCGACAAAGCGCCAAAGCCAGTACCGCCAACATTGCCAAGTAATTCATAAAGATCACTTCCGCCGGGGCGGATTGGGAATCCGCCCCGGCGCTTTTTCTTTCGAAGGCGGGGGAAAGATCATGGCCGTTAGAAAGCTACTCTTGATCTTGTGGGTGTTGGCGGCAGTTCTCGGCCTGTTTCTCGCGATCCATTTTTCGGGCCATGCGCTGCAACTTTTGGATAAGTGTCTAGCGTCGGCGTTGCGCTAATAGCAGGCAAATAGAAACGCCGAGTCATTTCTTGGAGGCAGGGAAAGGAGAATCATCATGGGACTTTTGGAACGTGTAAGCACTTTGATTCGCGCGAACATCAACGACGTCATCGATCGCGCCGAAGATCCGGAAAAAATGATCAAGCAGGTAATCCTCGACATGGATAACCAATACTTGCAAGTCAAGACGCAGGTAGCCGTCTCTATCGCCGATCAACACATGCTGGAGAAAAAACTCAAAGAGAACGAAGACGCAGGCACCGACTGGATGCGTAAAGCCGAACGCTCCGTCGATAAAGGCCAGGACGACCTGGCCCGCGCCGCGCTGGATCGCTATCAAACCTCCCAACGCCTCGCACTGAGCTACCGCGAGCAGGTAGACGATCAGAAAGCCCAGGTCGAAGCCCTGAAAGGAGCGCTCATGAAGCTCGAACAAAAGCTGGACGAAGCGAAATCAAAGCGCGAACTAATGCTGGCACGCCACCGCCGCAGCATAGCCTTGGGAAAAGCCGCCCGCGCCCAGACCGCGATAGGCGATCACGCGAAGAGCGCCACCTTCGACCGCCTGAAGGACCGCGTAAACCAAACCGAAGCGATAGCCAGCGCCGAAGTCGACCTATCCACCGACGACGTAGCCGAGCGCCTGACGCGCATCGACCGCGACACTGAAATCGAGCGCTTACTAGAAGACCTGAAATCGCGCCGTCTCCTACCCGGCTAAGAACCAACCGTGTCCCGCGAACAATTGCAGCGCGAATGTAGGCGCCGGGCTTCAGCCCGGCGCTTCGCTCTAGCCGCAATCGCCGAGTGGAAATTGTAGGGGCGCAACACTGCTGCGCCCCATCTCGCCAACGAGTAAGGTCTTGCGCGACGCTAGTCCTAGACCAATCGCACCACTCCCAAGAGGTCAAACTTCAACTACAAACCATCCGCAATCTTCCGCGCCAGCGGCAACACGTCCTCCAGCCCGCAAGGGCAAGTCATATACATGATGCGAACTACCTTGTCGCCCTTGCGAATGAAAATCATAGCCCCAGCGGCGTCGAACGCCTCATCTCCCAGATTTGGAATCGAAGGAGTGATAGCCGGCCCCATAGACCCCAGGGTCGCCTTATTCAGTCGCATCTGAAGCTCCGGAGCATTATTGTCGATCGAAAAAGAAAACACCGGCGCCTCGCCGGGATGTTCGCTGCCGGCGCTGTCCGACCCCGAGTTGGTGCTATGAAAAATCGTCTTGCCGAAATTTTCAACCTGATCTTGTTGCGCTTTGTTCATCTCGTTCTTGTGAAGAGCCGAAATGTGTTTCGCGGTCATGTCCGCCGGGTCGCCACTCACGCTATAGGTACATCCAGGATCGCCGGTAGTCGATTCCACGCGAACGATATCCATTTTGACGGCCTGCGCGACATCCGATTTCGACAGCAATGAGCAGCCATCAATGCGGCGCAACTCTTCACGGCTTTCTCTGCGCTGTTCGGGGGTACGAGTTAGCCCCATCTCCGCCGCCTTCTCATGCACCCGGTGGCCGATGTAGAGCACGGCTGCGGCAGCGAACGCGCCAAAAACGACAAACACGATGACTACGCCAATCAAAATCTTCACCAGCGGACTCATTCCAGGTGGCGCCGCTTGTGGCGGTGGTACATACGCCGCCGGCGGGACTCCTGCGGCTGGCGGTGGAACGCCAGCGGCAGCCGGAGGTGCTGCCGCTGGGGGCGGGACCCCACTCGGCTGCGAAACATCGCCAACCCGCGTTCCACACTTCACGCAAAACCCCTGCCCATCACCCAACGCAGTTCCACAGTTCCTACAAAATCCAGCCATTGAAATCTCCCTTGGACTTTCCGTCGATGTGGCGTGAATCGCTGGCAGCATCCTGCCAGACCCTTACTGCCATGAGCAAGCAACTTCCGTGGTACACACTTTTCAACGAACCACCCCGCAGGAACCGCGCAATTCGCACCCTGCCGTCACAACAGGTCATGCGAGAATAGCCGCGTGAATCCATGGATGATCGCTACGCCCACCACGCTGGCAGGCATCTCGGCGCTCACCGCCTATGGCGCTGTATACCCGCGTGCGCAACTCTTCGGACCCACAACCTGCCGCACCACCTCGCCGCGCACGCTCGCGATCACCTTCGACGACGGCCCTAATCCCGCGATCACCCCAAACCTGCTGGACCTCCTCGATCGTCACCACGCCCACGCCACATTTTTCTTGATCGGCAAGTATGCGCGGCAATGCCCCGAGCTGATCCGGGAAATTGTCGCCAGAGGTCACGTGATCGGCAATCACACCGAGACGCATCCGAATCTTTTCTTGCATGGCCCATCGCAAATCAGGGAAGAATTGCGGCGTTGCCAGGACGCGATTGCAAATGCGCTAAATGCGGCGCCCAAATGGTTTCGCCCGCCCTTCGGTCTCCGCAATCCATGGCTCGCAAGCGCTGCCCGCGAGCTTGATCTGCGTACCGTCATGTGGACGCTGATACCGGGCGACTGGCACGCCCCCACAACCGAGTGGCTGATCCCCCGGATGAATCCGATCGCAGACCGCGCGGCTCGACTCCGGTCGGCCGCCACCGGCACAGGCGACATCCTGTGCCTCCACGACGGCAGCCACCGCGGCCAGAATTGGGACCGCACCCGCACTCTCGCCGCTCTCGAATATTGGCTGCCGCGATGGCGCGACCTCGGCCTCGAATTTGCTACAATCGACCAAGCGGTGCATACTCCCGCAACCTGACTATGGACGAGCGAGCTTTTTACACCGAGCGCGAAGAGACCCGAAAGATCAAGCTCCTGTGCCCCAGCTGCCGCGGCGAGTTTGAATTTCCCGTGCGCTGGAAGGTCTGCAGGAAAAAAAAGGAACTACCCCGCGGCGCAGGCGAAGAAGACCGCAGGAAATTCGCAAAAGCGGCATCCTATATGGTGCGCTTGGACGATCTGGTCGCCTGCTACAAATGCCGCAAACGCTTCGAGCTAACAGGCCAATCGACAGTGCTCATCTCCGACACGTTAGGCGACCCTAACGCCGACCCAGAAAACTTCGGCAACCGCTAGGACTCATCCAGAATGTCGGTGTCCCGAAGCCGTGTGCAAACCACGCAGCTTCTAGCCGAGTGAAGCGCGCTTCTTACTGATGAGCGGGTGGCGGGGTAATGGGCGACGCTTGGCCCACATTTGTGTATTGAATCTGGCTGGCGTCCAGGGACAACTCGTGCTCGAGAACGACGTCGAGCGTCGAGCCACGTGGAAGTTCTGCTTCGGGGCCGCGCGTGAGCAAGATGGCGCCGAGTCCCGCCAGCCCCCCTACCCCCGCGCCAATGCCTGCACCCTTCGCACCGCCCGCGATGGCCCCTATTCCCGCGCCGGTGACCGTCGTGGTGGCTACCGTGCCGACGTCTTTGCCTTTGCCGCCCGGGCCGGTAATCTTGCCTTCGGGATCCATGGTCTCTTTGCCGCCGCTGTCTGCGCTGCGCGGAGCGGCGGTCAAGTCAACCGTGTACCCATTCGGGAAGATCAGCGTGTTGAGCTTCATGCGAAACTCGCCGCGGCCCTTGATCTTTCCGGGGCGCTTGGACTCCAGGATTTCTCCACGCAGATACGAGCCGACCGGCACAACGATGCGGTTGTTTTGGGTGATGGGAAAGGACGTACGGAAATAGAGCGAATCCCCAGGTTTCGCGCCGCGTGTGGAGATGCCGTTTTCCAGCACGACGGCGAATCGGGTCCCAGCGGGAACGCTGATGGACTGCGCCGGCCCACTTGTGTGGGCGGCGGGCTGCGCGGGTCGCGGTACTGGAGCGGGCGCGGAGGTCTGAGGGCCGTCCGGCTCCTGGGCCCGTGCGATGCCGCCAGTGACACCGAGAACCAATAGTACGGCGACTACGAGATAGGACGTGCGTTCGACGTGCATGGTGATTCTCCGGGCTGTCTGTGCGATGCGTGCGGAACAATTACGGATGCTCGTAGTATACGTGGTTGGTTCGTCGTCAGGAGTTTGGAAAAAAGGATGTGCCGACCCCGCCCCCTGGTTTTTGTGTAGTGATTTGAAAATAAAGGGGATACGCTTTCAAACGGCTCAGTGATTTGATTCTAAAGGCTTTACTGGCGAGGCTGTCTGGAGCTTGGCCCTCCGACTGCTCCCCACGGGAATCGCTAAATATCTAAGTGCTAATATATCATAATTATAACTTAATGTCAACGGAAATCGATCGGCTTGCGTCTGTGCGATTGCCCGGACTATGTCTGTTCTGGGTCTCGTCGCGACAACCACACAGAGTTTGACCGTCGAATATCGCGGAGATAGGCTGGTGGGGAACGATGTGGAGGAACGCATGGCGAAGTTGGCGCTGATCTATGGAATGCGGCTGCTGCCGGAAGAGGACCTTGGCGAAGTCAAAGACGCGACCGTGGTGTTGAAAAACGGCCGGACGGCGCGGGTGACCATGCACTTGATTGAAGGAACCAAGGAAGAGATCGAGGCGACCTTCCGCCAGTCGATCGAGGCGTTTTTCGAGATGTACCCGGAGATTTAGGTTACCGGCGATGAGTCTGGGGTTGGAAGGTGACTTTACCAGCTGAATCGCCTTCGAGTGGTTGAGCGGTAGACCGGAATTCTGGCGTTGGAGCGAAAAATCGGCGCTCAGCGGGTACACCGGATTATCGGGTTGGCCCGGGTTGGGCTTCATCTAAACCCCGCCCTCTCGGAGAGGGCGGCTACAGGACTACATGACTCGGCTAGGCGGTGTTTTGCTTTTCGGCGTTGGCGAAGCGCATTGGGCTCAGGCGCTCCCAATCGACGCTTACCCACTGTTGCGTAATCCACTCGCGCATCAACCGCGCCGTGACCGGCGTGAGCAACACCCCGCTGCGAAAATGCCCCGTGGCCATCAATAGACCGTCGAGGTCGGTGGGCCCCAAAATCGGCAGGTGGTCTGGAGAGTCCGGCCGCAAGCCCGCCCAAGTCTCTTCGATTCGGGCCTTTGCCAATCCCGGGACCAGTTCAATGGCGTCGGACAGAATCTTTTCCACGGCGCCGGCAGTGACGTGCTTATCGAAACCGACGTACTCGACCGAAGCGCCCGCCAGGATGCGCCCGTCGTTTCTCGACACGACGTAAACTTTCTCGGACCAGAGCACGCGCTCAATCTTCAGTTCATCCGCACGCATTGAAACCATCTGGCCCTTCGCTGGGCGGACGGGAGCGTAGGCCGCCACTCCTTCAATATTCGCCGAAAAGCAACCTGCGGCGATGATGGTCCATTTGGCAGAAACGTTCGCGTCGCGGAGTTTCAAGCCCGCGCATCGTCCTTTTTCGCACCAGATTGCTTCCACGTCGTGATCCGGAAAGATCTCTGCGCCGCTCTTCTGTGCTGCCCGCAACACGGCCCGCGTGAGCGCACGATTGTCGATGGACGCTTCCTCCGGGCGCAGCGCGGCCGCCTCCACCTCCGGGCTAAGTGCCGGTTCGAGTTCGCGCGCTTCTTCTGGCCGCAGCGGCTCGGCTCGCAATCCCAGACCGTGATGCAGTGCGATTAACGTACTCAAGTCGCGCGTAGCATCACGTGAAAACAGCGCGTCCATGGTCCCGAATGGTCGAAACCCCACATTTTGGCTGGAGATCTCTTCGACGTTCGCAACAAAACCCGGATACAGGCCCATGCTGGCCTTCGCTAGCGGCACGATCGGAATCATTCCGGGTGCTTCCGGCGCCGGGGACAAAATCCCCGCGCTCGCCCAGGAAGCCTCGCGTCCGGGCTCACCCTTTTCAAATACACCAACGCTCAGGCCGGCTTGTGCCAGTTCCAGTGCGATTGCGCTACCGATCAGGCCGCCTCCGGCAATCGCCACGTCAAGGTGTTTCATGAGGGCATTCTAGCGCATCCGGTGCGTTTGCTTCGCGTCGACGGACCTGACGAGGATGAACATGGGGAAATTATCGGCTAGACGCGGGGGGAGATCCATTGCAGGTAGCCGACGAGCAACTAAGAGGGTCGCTAGGCTGCGGAAAAACGCAACAAAGCGAAGAAAAGCCTCCTTCAGGGGCTGAAGCCCACTGAGAGCACTCGGTTTACGTCGGCGCTAAAGTACCGACCTCCTGAAGAAAAGGGCTTTTTCCGCGGCCTGTAAAGGCGCCCGCTTCGGAAAGCGGCCCCTACAACTTCACAGTGATCGAGCTAGTTCTTCGGAAAGAACTTGCGCTTTCTTGGCGGCGTTGCTTGCACGGGTCCAATCGCCCGAGTGGGCTGCCTCGCGTGCTTCGGTGACGAAGCTGCGCACCTTTGAGGCGAGGTCGGATTGCGTGGGATTCAGCGACTTGCCTTGCGAGGCTGCGATGTTGCGCTCCGCAATACTCAAGCTCACATTGGTTTGCTGCTGGGCCGCCGCCGCCTCTTGCGCGGTCAACTGTGGCGCAATCTGGGGAGCTTCGGGCCGCGCAGGGTTGCTCGGTCCAGGAGGAGCGGCGGCAACGCGCGGGCGCTGCGGCATACTCTGAATCTCTGCCAGCGGAGATGGCGGTGGAGGCGCTTCGAGCTCGAATTCCGGCAGGAAATCAGACGCGGTAGTATCTGGCATGGATGTGTCAATACTGGGCAGCACGGGTCGCACCGATTTCACCGTGGCCCAGGGAAAAGACTGTGCTTTGGTTTTCTTTTGGGCAGCGCATCCGCCGAGAACCGCTACCGCCAGGCCTAGACCAACGACGCCGAAGCGCAGGGCAGCGCAACGCGAGACGGCACGGGGCTGGGTCGATCTCTGCGTCATCAATGATCAAGCCGCGAGGGGTAACTCGATCCGGAACGTGGTTCCGCGGCCGACCTCCGACGTAAAGTCTATCGAACCGTTGTGAAGCTGTACAATTCGGAAGGTGCTGGCGAGTCCAATTCCGCTTCCGCCTGGCCGTGTGGTGAAAAAAAGCTGAAAGATCTTTTGCTTATTTTCCGGCGGAATTCCTTTTCCCGTATCGCCAACGCTGATTTCCGCCA
Source organism: uncultured Acidobacteriota bacterium (assembly GCA_963834025.1). Lineage (GTDB taxonomy): Bacteria > Acidobacteriota > Terriglobia > Acidiferrales > UBA7541 > Acidiferrum. The sequence goes on from CAWIAI010000003.1 coordinate 461,849, forward strand.
TTTCACCGCGCCGGGTTAACATCAACTGCAATTTTCCGCCGCTGGGCATGGCCTCCAGTGCGTTCAACACCAGATTCAGCACCGCCTGCTTCAGCAGTCCGCGATCCACGTAAACTTCCGGCACATCGATAGGCAAGAGCTGAGCCACTTCCACTTTCGACTTGCGCAATTGCGGCTGCGCCACCTCAACCACTTCGCGCAAAATGTCGGCGAGTTGCGTGGCCTCCAGGCGCACCTCCATGGGGCGCGTGAAATCGAGGAATCTCTTCACGACGGCGTCCAGGCGGTCGATCTCCTTGTCGAGCACCTGCACCGCCTGCATGGCATTGCTGTCCATTTCGGCGGGCAAGGATTCCTTCAAGTTTTCCAGCCATAGCCGCATGGAGTTCAGCGGATTTTTGACTTCATGCGCCACGCCCGCGGTAATGCGTCCAAGTGCAGCCAGGCGCTCGCTGACCTGCAGTTGCGTATTGATGCTTTCGATGGAGTCCAGGTCGCGCAACGTTACCAACGCGCCCATGCGTTCCCCATCCTCCTGGATGGCCTGCACGCTGACGCTGACGCGCCGTGGTCCTTCTATGGTTTGCAAGTCGGTTTCCGCCGCAATCTCACTCAGTTCGTCGCCTTGCACTTGCAACACATCGTGCAATGGGTGCCCTGGGGGAAAAATCTCATTCACGCGCCGGCCCAGAAACGCTCCGGCGGGCGCGCCCAGAAATTTTTCGGCCGCCGGGCTAACCATCACCGCCCGAGCCTCTCGCGTAAACAGGAGCAAGCCGTCCTCCATGCCGGCCATTACGGAATTCATGTTTTCGCGCATGGTGCTGAAAATCTCGTGAACGCCGCGCAGTTGTTGCCCTACCTGCGTGATTTTGCGGCTCACCTGCCCGAGTTCATCGGTGCCCCCGACGAATCCTCGTACTTCCGGAGCGGGCATATCAAATTGCCCAGCGGAGATGCGGTCGAGTTGGTCGGAGATTCCGCGCAAGGGCGCGAGCGTCGCACCGCTCACAACGGCCGCGAGGCCAGCCGAGATCACCAAAGCCAACAGCACGATCGTCCCGAATTTCTTAACGTTCGGCAAAATATCCACGAGTAACAGGGCAGAGGACACCGCCACACGGACCTCGCCAAACGGCTCGCCGCTCTTGGTAAACGGAAAATCCAGTTCGTAAATCTTCGCCGGCCCAGCCAGCGCTTTTACTTGATGCAACGAGCCGCGCTGCGTCAGTTGCGACAGCGGCATTCTCCGCGCAAGGAAATTTCCCTGCAGAGACTCATCCGTTGAAATCAGCACCATGCCGTCGCGATCGGTAATCGCAACTTCATAAATCGAGGGTATATCTTTGGCGGCCTTCAATTGCGCGCGCAGGCCCTCGTCAATCTTGAAAGCCTGCCAGACATATTCGTGGATATCTTCGGGACTATTGGAGATTGGCCGCAACCCTTCATTGGCCGCATCGGTCAGCGCGCGATGCGCCTGGTCGAACACCTGATGTGCGATTTCATGGGCGCGCTTGTCGGTTTGCTGGAGAGCCTGCTCAAGAAGCTGTGCGACGAACACGCCGGAAATCACGATGACGACCAGCAGCACCAGCCCGGTCATCACCAGCGTAAGTTTTGTGCGCAGCCGCAGCTGCATTGTGGATCTCTACTCCGCCTCGGCGTTCGCTCCGCCGTATTCTTTCAGCTTATTGTGCAATGTTTTCAGGCTGATTCCCAACAAGTCTGCCGCGCGTGTCTTATTGTTACCAGTGGCGTTCAGAGTTTGCAGGATCAGCTCGCGTTCCATGGCGTCCACGGTGGTGCCGACCGGAAACTTGATCGTTGATAAATCGCTCGGGCCTTTCGCTTGCGATTTGCCGAACTCATCGGGCAGGCAACTCCGCGTGATCAGATCCTTTTCGCACATGATCGTCGAGCGTTCCAGCACGTTGCGCAGCTCGCGGACGTTCCCGGGCCAGGTATGGCTCTTGAAAATGTCCATCACCTCCGTACCGACACCCCGCACATTTTTGCCGTGCTTGGCGTTCACGTCGCGCAGGATGTATTCCACCAACAGCGGAATATCGTCTTTGTGATCGCGCAGAGGCGGCAAATGAATGTGGAATACATTCAATCGGAAAAAAAGATCCTGGCGCAATTGCCCGTTGCCCACCGCTTGTTCCGGATCTTTATTGGTCGCTGCCAATACGCGCACATCGACCGGCGTCTCGCTCTTGCTGCCCAGCCGGCGAACTTTGCGGTCTTCCAGAACGCGCAACAGCTTTGCCTGCGTTGGCGCCGGCATCTCGCCGATTTCGTCCAGCAACAGCGTGCCTCCATCGGCCAACTCGAAGCAGCCGATGCGCCGCTCCGCAGCTCCCGTGAACGCGCCGCGCTCGTGCCCGAAAATCTCGCTTTCCATCAACGATTCTGGAATGGCCGAGCAATTTATGGCTACAAAGGGTCCCGAGGCGCGCGGCGACAGCTTGTGAATGCTGCGCGCAACGATCTCTTTGCCTGACCCCGTTTCGCCCGTGATCAGAACCGACGCGGAACTCGGCGCGGCCATTTCTACGATGCGCATTACTTCCTGCATCGCTTTTGACCCGCCGACAAGATCACCCAGGCGGCCAGTTTCGCGCAGTTGGCGCTGCAAAACCGCGAGTTGCCGCGTGTCGCGCGCTTTTTCCAGGCAGCGATCCAGCAGCGCGCGCAGCACTGGCGCCTTCATGGGTTTTTCGATGTACCAGAACGCTCCGGCTTCGATCGCCGCTACCGCGCGTTCGTCGCTTCCTTTGCCGGTGATGATGATCGCCGGCACATTGTTCAGGTCCGAGCCCAACTGCTTCAGCAAATCCAGCCCGTTCATTCCGGGCAATTCGACGTCGGCGATCAGCGTATCCGGTTGAAAATTGCCGAATTTCGCCAGTGCCTCCTCGGCAGCCGCAACGCCGAGCACTTCGTAGCCCCACTTTTGGAGCAATTGCTCATAGCCTTTCCGTGCATTGTCTTCGTCTTCGACAATCAGGACGCGGTCTTTGCGCTCGCCGGTTTCGACCGCGCGCACCGCCGTTTTCGTCTCTTCGCCCATGCGGCCAGCCTCTCCCCAGGTCAATGATCTGCACGATTCAAATTATGCGCAAGCTTAACATTCGACTCTAACAAGCCCACACTTACTTGCCAAGCGCTGCTGAATCATGGAATTGGAAAGGTACATCGTATCCCCACGGGGAGATAGGTGTGCATGAGTCCGAGGCGGATTGAGGAGTTGGCGGCGCTGCTAGGGAGAGAGCTATTCTTTGCTCATTCTTTTACTAAGTACAGCGCGCGCTCTAGCTCAATTTCGAGTTTCGCGCCTTTCGGCAAATCTACTTCGTGGCCGCGGCCGGATTCCATCAGGTAGGCGGCGAGTGCGGCCGCTGCGGCCCCTTCGGCGACTTCCTTTTTGTCCTTGTCCTTTACGCCCTTCACGGCGCCCAGCGCTGCTCCCGCCGCCGCGGCCTCTGCGGCAGCCTGCTGCGTGCTGGTGCGCCCTTCGATCAAGCCCTCCTGCGTCGGGGCTGTTTTTACGCTGTGATCACCGGGCACGCCCACAACCTCCGCTACGATCGGCAACCTGCCGAACTTTGTGCGAATGTCGTCGAAGGTCAGCCAGATACGGGCGCGGCCTGCGATTCCTGCGGATACCACACGGCTTACATGACCAACGACCTCCACCCCGGCCGGCAAATAAATTCCGTCGCCTGCTTCCAGCGGCTCCAGGGTGCGAACCTTGAATCGGCTGTTTTGCCGCGTTTCGCCTGTATCCAGCTGATCTTCCAATCGCACCAGGAATTTCGTTCCCGGAGCCACGGCGTACGTCTCGATTGGCAAATCGGCGCGTCGGCGACCGTCGGCGATTTTCGGCGCGGGCGGATTGGGTTCGGCAGAGGGCGCCGCGGATTCCTGTGTCGCGGGCTCCTGCGGTGGCTGTGGAGGCTCGTGTGCTGCTGCGGCGGCCACCCAAACAAGTAAGGCGGCGAGCGCGCAGCCTGCTCCAAGCGATCGAATGCCGTTGCGGTTCATGGGAATCTCCTCGCGCTGCTCCGGACCACGCTGCTGGGGAAGCACACGGGCCTCCACTGTCGCCTTTTCCATGAGTTCGGCAAAGGTCTTCGATTCAAGTATTTACGATGCAATCGTCGAGCTATTCTTAGTTGGCGATCGGGCGTTCTGTCGTTCGTTTCCGTCAATCGGCGGTCGTTCCCGACACTTCCGGATCGACGGAATGGGGTACGCTCATTTTTCGAGGAAGCCCTTAATTCTTCGCAGGACCTTAGCGTACATTGCCGGCGTTACTTTGCCGGTGGCTGTGTTTTGCTGGCTGGGATGATAGACGCCAAACAATCGGACGCTGGCAGCCGGAATATCCGTCTCCGCGCCGTGAGCGAACGGATACGCTGCGCGCGTTTTGATCAGACCTTGATGTTTCAGGATGGTGAGGTAGACATCCCAGCCGATTTTGCCGAGCGCCAGCACCGCTCGCGGCTTCAGGATTTCCAGTTCACGCTCGAGGTACGGGCGGCAGTTGAGGAGTTCGCTGGGCAGGGGTTTGTTGTCGGGAGGCGCGCACCGAGCCGCAGCGGTGATATACGCGTTCAGAAGTTGCAAGCCGTCGTCACGTCGCAGCGCGACCGGCTGGTTCGCAAAGCCCGCGTCGAACAGCGCTTTATACAGGAACACTCCCGAAGCGTCGCCGGTAAAGGGACGCCCTGTGCGGTTGGACCCGTGCGCGCCCGGCGCTAGTCCGACTAAGATCAGTTGCGCCTTCGGATCGCCGAATCCTGGCACAGGCTTGCCCCAATAAATCCAGTCGCGATAGGCTCGGCGCTTTTCGCGCGCCACCTGCTCGCGGTAAGTCACGAGCCGAGGGCATTTGCGGCACGCGACGATCTCTTCATTTAGGATTTCCAGTAGCTCGGCGGCGTCGGGCATCGCGCTAGGATTTCTCGCGCGCCAGCATCTCGTTCACTTCCGCGTATGTCACGGCCCCGTCCAGCATTGAGGTGTACGTTCCGGCGTCCATCATTTCCTTCGCGATTCGTCGAGTCAGCCCGAGCGTTGCCCGCATTACGCCGGAACCTGCGCTGGCGCGGGCGACGCCCATCTTTTCGAGCTCGCGGAGCGTCGGCGAGCCGGCGGACAGCAGAATGTTCAAGGGACCGTTCACCGCGCGCACCAGCTTCGAAATTGTGTCTGCGTCCTTCACCCCTGGAACAAACAGGCAATCCGCTCCGGCTTCGCGATACGCACGAAGGCGCTGCACGGTGCGCTCGAAGCGGGTTTCCTCCGGTCCAATGGGCATCAGATAAATATCTGTGCGCGCGTTCAGTACGACGGGCACACCGAGAGCTTCGCCGGCTTTGCGAATCGCCCGGATTTTCTCAACCTGGAGCGGCAAATCCACGTGCGAACTCTCGTCGCTTCCGGTTATGTCTTCGAGATTCAATCCGACGACGCCAGCGGCTACCATCGCTTGCACCGTCGCGGTCATGTCCGGAATCGAGTCGCCGTAGCCTGCTTCTAGGTCCGCCGTCACCGGTACGCGCACGGCTCTGGCGATGCGTCCCGCTAGGTCGAGCATCTCATCGCGTGAGATTATCTGGCCATCCGGGTAACCCAGCACTGCCGCGATGCCGGCGCTAGTTGTGGCGATGGCGGGGAAGCCCAATTCCTCCACGATGCGGGCGCTCGCCACATCCCACGCGTTCGGAAACACCAAGATACGTGGCCCGGCGTGTAACTTTCTCAACAGCTCCGCTTTGTGCGCCTGTGCTTGCATGTTCATCGTCAGCTCCAGTCGGGTCCGGAATCCGCCAGGGTCACGGATCGCTGTGAATTCTGAAACGGCCAATTTGGAGAGCTCTTTGCTCTCATCCCTTTGCTCTGATCAAAGGTTGACGCTCGCGGGATATTTGCGTTTCCCTGTCGTAGTTCACTGCAGGAGCGCCCGTGCCTCTTCGTGAATCAGCCCATTTGTGCTGAGAAAATCGCCGGTGTAGATGGTTCGTTCGCCGCGCACGTTCGTCGATCTGCCGCCGGCCTCCTCGACGATAATTCCCAGCGGGGCTAAGTCCCACGGTTTCGACGTCCAGTCTAACGCCGCGTCAATCGCACCTTCCGCTACAAGCATATGCTGCCAGAATCCGCCGATCGCTCGACCATTTCTGGCTGCGTCCGCCAAACGCCGAATCTTTTCGCGGGCTTCTTTGCCTTTGCTGGGACCCGTGCCGGTGGTGAACACCATGGCCTCGTCGAGTCGCGCAGTCTTAGAGACCTGAATCTTCTGTCCGTTGCGATAGGCGCCTTCGCCGCGATACGCCCACCAGCGCGCTCCCAGTGCCGGAGCGCTGGCCATTCCCGCAACGATTTCGCCGTCGTGCTCGATCCCGAGCAGGGTGCCGAACGTGGGAATCCCGCGGGAAAATTCTTCGGTGCCGTCGATTGGATCGATGATCAAGCGCGCGCGGCTCGCCGATTTCGAAGCTGCTTTGCTGTCGCCCGTGCCCATTTCTTCGCCAAAAACATCCAGCGCGACGCCGCTGGCAACTACCTTTGTGCGCGCCATCGCCTCAATCGCGCCATCTGCCACGGTCAACGCTGTCCCGTCCAGCTTCCTTGTTACGCGCATTCCTACGGTCCGAAAATATTCCATGGCCATCGCATCCGCCTCATTCGCAATGGCTTCTAGCACCTGCCCGTACTGCTCCGAATAACTGGTCATGGACCCTGACTGCCTCCCTCGGCTGGAACCATCTGAAATCGCTGCCACGCACTCCTCGCGCTTCGCCATTTGACAGTCCGCGCACCCACCCATAGCATACAAACTTACGCGAATGTCTGCTCACGCCAACACGGGCACGGTGCTCGACCGCATCCTGGATGCTCGGCGAGCCGCTGTGGATCACCGCAAGCGCGTCCTGCCCGAAACTGCGCTCAAGTACGGAGTAAAGGCGGCTTCGCCGCTGCGCGAGTTCGCTGCTGCGCTTTCGCGCGACGCGCTCAATGTTATCGCTGAACTGAAACCTGCCTCGCCCTCGCGGGGCGTGATCCGCGATCCCTTCGATCCGGTGGCGCTGGCTCAGTCGCTGGCCACCGCTGGCGCCGCGGCGCTCTCGGTTCTGACGGAGCCGGAGTTTTTCGGCGGGTCGCTCAAGAATATGCGGGATGCGCGCAAGGAAATTGCCGCGCCGGTGCTTCGCAAGGACTTCATCTTTGACTCCTGGCAAGTGTGGGAATCGCGCGCCAACGATGCGGATAGTTTTCTGCTGATCGTTGCTGCGATCGACGATACTCTGCTGCGCGAGCTTCTGTCTTTGGGTCGGGAACTCGGCATGGAGCCGTTGGTCGAGGTGCATACCTCGGGGGAACTCGCCCGCGCTCTAGCCGCGGGGGCGCGCATTATCGGCGTGAATAACCGCGATTTGCGGACACTGGATGTGCGCGTCGAGACTTCGCTGGAACTGATCGAGCTCATTCCCGATGATCGAATCGCCGTCGCGGAATCCGGACTTTCCACGAATGCCGATCTCCGTCGATTGCGCGGTGCAGGCTTCGATGCTTTCCTCATTGGCGAACACCTGATGCGTGCCGACAATCCCGCGGCTGCGCTGAAGGGGCTGCTCGGCGCTCCGGCGACGGAATAGGCCCGATGGTCCGCGTAAAAATCTGCGGCATCACCAACTGGCAGGACGCTAAGGCTGCAAGCGATTTGGGAGCTGCCGCGCTCGGTTTCAATTTCTACGAGAAAAGTAAACGCGTCATTTCTCCATCTGCTGCGTGGAAGATTATTTCTCGTGTGCGCGACGATGTGGAATCTGTGGGCGTTTTTGTAAATTGGTCCGCTGAGGCGATCGTTGCTTTGGCCGGGGCGTTATCTCTCGACTCGGTCCAGCTGCACGGCGACGAGGCTCCGAGTGTCGTGCGGGGATGCGCGAAACATTTCCAGGTTACCAAGGCATTCCAGGCCGGAACTCGCTTCCAGCTCAAAAACCTTCGCTCGTACAGCGCCGCTTCCACATTTTTGTTCGATGCCGCCGGAACAGGCCAATATGGCGGTACTGGAAAACGCGCTGACTGGCCCCTTGCGCGTCGCGCGGCAAAATCGCACCGTATCATTCTCGCAGGCGGGCTTACGCCGGAAAACGTGGGCGACGCGATTCGAACCGTGCGGCCGTATGCGGTAGACGTAGCCAGTGGCGTCGAATCCAGGCCTGGCAAGAAAGATCTGGGAAAGCTCCGTGCATTCTTCGCAGAAGTCGAACGCGCCAATCGCGAATTGAAGAATTCTGCGGAATAGCGGACGGATTATGTAGTGCCGATCTTTAGATCGGTCTGTCGCGAGAGGAAAAAAGGCCCCAAAATCCATGAGCTCACAAATCGTCAATCCCGCCGCGGTTCCCGGACGCTTCGGTCCATACGGCGGCCGCTACGTCCCCGAAACGCTCATGGTGCCGCTCTTCGAACTCGAACGAGCCTACGAACTTGCTAAGTCCGATGCTGCCTTTCAGGCTGAGTTTCATAATCTCCTCAAGAATTTCGCTGGACGCCCGACGCCGCTACAATTCGCTTCGCGCCTCACCAAGCAGCTTGGCGGCCCGCGCGTCTATCTCAAGCGCGAAGACCTGCTGCACACCGGCGCGCATAAGATCAACAACGCGATCGGTCAGGGTTTGCTCGCGGTGAAAATGCGGAAGCCGCGCATTATCGCCGAAACCGGCGCGGGCCAACACGGCGTTGCGTCCGCCACCATCGCGGCGCATCTCGGTCTGGAATGCGTCGTGTACATGGGTACGGAGGACATGGCGCGGCAGGCGCTCAACGTTTCGCGAATGCGCCTTCTGGGGGCGCAAGTTGTCGGCGTCGATGCCGGCAGCCGCACGCTTAAGGACGCCATCAACGAAGCCATGCGCGACTGGGTTACCAACGTTCGCACCACGCACTATCTTCTGGGTTCCGTTCTTGGCGCGCACCCCTATCCGACAATGGTCCGCGATTTTCAGTCGGTGATCGGCCGCGAAGCTCGCGAGCAAATCCTCGCCGCCGAGCGGCGTCTCCCCACTCATCTCTACGCATGCGTCGGCGGCGGTTCGAACGCCATCGGTCTGTTCCACGCTTTTCTGCGCGACGCGAGCGTCAAGATGGTCGGCATCGAAGCGGGAGGCCGCGGCACGGAGCTGGGCGAACACGCCGCACGGCTGGGTGCGCCGCAAGGCTACACGGGCGCACGCCCGGGTGTGCTACAAGGCACCTACACCTACGTTTTGCAGAACGCCGACGGCCAGATCGCCACGACGCATTCCATCTCCGCGGGGCTCGACTATCCCGCCATTGGCCCCGAACACGCCTGGCTCGCCGATGAACGACGCGCCCAATACGCCGCCATCTCCGATGATGCCGCGCTCGCAGCTGCGCGCGTGCTCGCGCGAACGGAAGGGATCATTCCGGCTCTCGAGTCCGCTCACGCCATCGCAGGGCTGATCGAGCGTGCCCCGCAAATGACCAAAGACGATCTCGTCATTCTCAATCTCTCCGGCCGCGGCGACAAGGACATGGACACTTACTCGCGCCTGCTCTAATCTTTATTCTTCTCGAAAGCTCCTAAATCCGAATGACCGCGCCAGCCGCCAACTCGACCCGCATCTCCCAGCGTTTCGCGGAACTCCGTGAGTCCGGCGAACTCGGCATCATCGCGTACATCACCGCGGGCGATCCCTCGCTCGACGCCACCCACAAATTTGTTCTTGCATTGGCTGAGGCCGGCGCCGACGTCATCGAGCTGGGGATCCCGTTCAGCGATCCTCTGGCGGACGGCCCCACAATCCAGCGCGCTTCTGAGCGTGCCTTAAAAGCCGGCACAACCCTGGCTGGCGTTCTCGAACTGGTGGGTCGCATTCGCCAGTCTTCACAGGTTCCACTCATCCTGTTTGGCTACTACAATCCGATTTTTCAGATGGGCGTGGAAAAATTCGCTGCTGCGGCATCTTCCGCCGGGGCCGACGGTGTTTTGGTCACCGATCTCACCCCCGAAGAATCCGTTGACTACCGGCGCATACTGGCTGCTCATCATCTCGATACCGTTTTTCTTGGCGCCCCCACGACCACCGACGAACGTCTCTCGACCATCGCCGCAGTCACCTCTGGGTTTCTTTATTTGATCTCGCGCACCGGCGTAACCGGTGCAAAGGATTCGCTCCCCGACGAACTGCCGGCACTGCTGCGGCGCGCGCGAGCCATCACGACGATTCCCATCGCCGTAGGCTTCGGCATCTCCTTGCCCGGCCATGTCTCCTTGCTGGGCGGCCTGGCCGACGCGGCGGTGATCGGCTCGGCGTTGGTCAGCGAAATCGAAAATGCAAAATCGGTCGATGCCGCCGCAACCGCGCTGGCCGTGCGCATCCGCTCGCTGAAAGAAGCTGCACGCCACGGCCTGTCGCGCCGCGAGGTTGCGCTATGAGCCTGCTCAGTGATTGGCGGCGCCGCATCGATGACATCGACCGCAAACTCGTCGAGCTCCTCAACGAGCGCTCCCACTGCGCGCTCGAAATCGGCAAGCTCAAGCAAGCGCAGAATCTTCCGCTCTATCAACCCGACCGCGAGCGTGAAGTCCTGGAGAACGCCGAGAGGTCCAATCCCGGACCGCTCTCCGACGCCGCGATCCGCCGCCTCTTCGAGCGCATCATCGACGAAGCGCGCTCGGCCGAACGTGAAGCCATGCACCCCAGCGATCATTCGCCACGCGAAGTTTCGGGTAAGGATAGATGAAGGTATTGTCGCGGCCGCCGACCGTGGCGGGCGATCTTCGCCAAGTTACCCACGAACATGACAGGGAAGGAATTCAGGGAACGCAAATGGTCATCGTGATGCAAGAGGGCGCCACAGACGCGCAAATCCAACACGTAATCGATCGCCTGATTGGCAGCGGCTTCAACGTGCACCGCTCCACCGGCGAATCCCACACCGTCCTGGGCGCAGTCGGAGTCCACCGCGACTTCGATCACCGCGATTTTGAACTCCTCGATGGCGTGCGCGAAGTCATGCGCATCACGCAACCCTTCAAGCTGGCGAGCCGCCAATTCAGACCTGAAGGCACGATCGTCCATCTGGGCAGAGGGGTTTCCATCGGCGGCAACGATGTGGTAATCGCCGCTGGCCCGTGCTCGGTGGAATCGCGCGACCAAATCCACTCCATAGCCGAAAGCGTCGCGAAAGCCGGCGCAAAAATTCTCCGTGCGGGCGCCTTCAAACCGCGCACTTCACCGTATGCCTTCCAGGGCATGGGGGAAGAAGGCTTAAAGCTGATGAAGGAAGCCGCCGAAAAATTTCAACTCTTCACCGTCAGCGAAGTCATGGATCCTTCGCAAGTTCAAATGATGGGCGGCTACGTCGACATCTTCCAGGTGGGCGCGCGCAACATGCAGAACTACCACTTGCTCCGGGCACTCGGCGAAGTCCGCAAGCCGGTGTTGCTGAAGCGCGGCATGTCCGCTACGATGGAAGAACTACTGCTGAGCGCCGAGTACATCCTGGCCGGCGGCAACTGGGACGTGATCCTCTGCGAGCGCGGCATCCGCACATTCGAAACCTACACGCGCAACACGTTCGACATCGCCGCTATCCCATCGATCAAAAAACTTTCGCATCTCCCCATGTTTGGCGATCCCTCGCACGGCACTGGCCGGCGCGACAAGGTTGCGCCGATGGCCCGCGCTGCGGTGGCTGCCGGCGCAGATGGCCTCCTGATCGAAGTCCACAACGACCCGGACCACGCCCTATCCGACGGCGCGCAATCCCTCGAACCTGGCCAATTCGCTCAGCTGATGAATGAACTCCGTATCATCGCACCAGCCATTGGCCGCCGCATCGCCTGATCTTTCTTGCCGATGACCACACACCTTATCAATCGCGTCGCGGTTCTCGGTACGGGCTTGATCGGCGGATCATTCGCCCTCGCCCTCCGCAAATATGCTACCGATCTTCACATCTCCGGCTGGGACCGCCCCGACGTAGCCCGCGCTGCCCAGGCCAGCGGCGGCTTCAACGAAGTGTTTAGTGGGGATCTAGCCCCCGCCATACGTGCCGCCGACCTGATCTTCCTCGCGCTGCCCATCGGCGTAACCTTGGATTTGCTACCGGACCTCGCCCGTTCCGCCTCGCGCCACACATTAATCACCGACGCCTGTAGCACGAAACTTCGCATCACCCAAGCCGCCGAAGAACTCTTCGCTGATCCAGCCACACCGCTTTTTCTCCCGGGCCATCCCATGGCGGGTCGCGAACTAGCGGGGTTTGCTCACGCCGACGCTGACCTGTTCCGCGCCGCCCCCTACGCCCTGATCGCCAATCCCATCCCAGCTGGCGCCGACGTTGCGCCTCCCGCGGAGCGCGACCCACGCATCTCCGCGTTCCTCAAGCTCCTCGAAAAAATTGGCGCGCGTCCCCTCTGGCTAGGGGCGCAGCAACACGATTACGCCGTAGGGCTGGCCTCGCATCTGCCCCAATTGGTGGCCGTAGCGTTAGCCTCATTCCTTTACGACCGCTTGGATGAAAATGGTCTGCCGATTACGGTGGCTGGCCCTGGCCTTCGCGACACACTGCGGCTGGCCGGCAGCCCGTATTCCACTTGGCGCGACATCGTACTCACCAACCGCGAAGTCCTGTCAGCGTCGCTCGATCTGCTTGCGAGGCGCCTCGATGATATTCGCGAGCGGCTGAACTCGCGCGAACTGGAAGCCGACTTCGACGCCGCTAACGAAGTCTACAAACTTCTCCGCAGTCTTTAGTTCTCGAGGTCTTTCCCGCCGATACCCAATGTTCCTGCGGTAACTCCGAGGGGTACGTTGCGTGCTGCTTCCCAGATTGCCATTCCTGCCGTCAGCTGCAAATCAGCTGACGAACCGCCGACCATGAATTTGTATTCCCCTAGGGGTTTCTTCCATCCCGTCGCTTCATCATAGATTGACAAATACTTTTCGGGCACGGTCACGTGAATTTCTTGACTCTCGCCTGCTCGCAACCAAACTTTGTTCCATCCCACCAATCGCTTTGGCGGCTCGCCGGCTTTAGCTGGCAAAGCGACATACACTTGCGCAATCTCCGCTCCATCGCGACTCCCGGTATTTTTCACGCTGAAGCTGACGGTGGTCCCCTTGCCCGGAGTCACCTGCAATCTCGAATAGGCAAACGTCGTATACGAAAGTCCAAACCCAAACGGAAACAGTACCGGCTTCTTCTCCGCGTCATACCACTTGTACCCAACCTTCAACCCCTCATCGTATGTCACGCTGAACGTTGCTTTCGCTTCCCCCGTCTTCATGATCGCGGCTTCACCAGTCTGCCCCGGCCCCGGCTGAATCAATTTCGGATGCGGCAAATCCGCGTCACTCTTCGGAAAGGTCATCGGCAATTTCGCGCTCGGATTCACATCCCCAAACAAAATATTCGCCACCGCGTTGGCCCCATCACTACCCGCATACCAAGCCTCTAAAATCCCGCTGACCTTATCCACCCACGGCATCGTCGCTGCTGTTCCGGTCTCCAGCACCACGATGGTTTTAGGGTTCGCCGCCGCCACGGCCGCAATCAATTCATCCTGCTTCTCCGGCAGCGACAAACTATCCAAATCCATCCCCTCGCTCATCCACTGATACACAAATACAATCGCCACATCCGACTTCTTCGCCAGCCCCGCCGCCGAAGCCGGATCCGCTCCCGAATCAAATTGCACATCCGCCCCGGGAGCGTGCGCTTTCACTGCCTTCATCGGAGAAGTTGGAAACCAAACGTGCGCCTGCCAACCCGCATTCGGCCGGCCGGGAGCATCCACCTGCGCCGATCCACCACCCGAAATCATCTCCGCATCCGCATGCGGCCCAATAATCGCAATGGACTTAAGCGCCGCGCCATGCAAAGGCAGCACGCCGCCCGCATTTTTCAAAAGTACCGCGCTCTGCTCCTCAATTTTCCGCGCCGTCTCCAATCCCCCCAGCACATCCACAACGCTCTTCTGCATAGAATGGTCGACAATCCCGCAAGCAAATTCCGACCGTAAGACCCGACGCACGTGCTCATCCAACTCCGCAGTCGAAACCTTGCCGCCTTCCACAGCCGCCTTCAACTTCGCCCCAAAAAACTCATCCAAAGGCTGTTCATTGTCCAGCCCGGCCGCCGAAGCCTTTACGGTGCTATGCGTCCCGCCCCAATCCGACACCACAAATCCCGGAAATCCCCACTCCTTCTTCAAAATATCAGTCAGCAAATATTTATTCTCGCAAGCAAAAACTCCGTTCACCGCGTTATACGAGCACATCACCGCCCCCGGCTGTGCGATCCCTACCCCAATCTCAAACGCCAGCAAATCACTCTCCCGCAGCGCCCGTTTCGAGATGATCGCGTCCACTTCGTTCCGTCCGCTCTCCTGATCGTTCACCGCGTAATGTTTGATGTCCCCAATCACATACTGCGCCTGCTCGCACTTCATCAAATTTCCCACCAGCGTCCCCGCCAGAATCGGGTCCTCGCCCAGATACTCAAACGTCCTCCCATTCCGAGGTTCCCGGGTAATATTCACGCCCCCGCCGAGGGTCATGCTGTACCCTTGCGCCCGCAATTCTTTCCCGATCAAAGTCCCGTAGGCGCAAGCCGCTTGCGTATCCCAACTGGCCGCCGCCCCCACTGCTGCGGGAAGCGCTGTTGAATATCTTCCATTCTCTCCGCTACTCCGCACCCCATAAGCCGCATCGCTGATCTGAATAATCGGAATCCCCAACCGCGGCACACCCAAGACAAAGCCCGCCCCGCCATTCCCCAATTCCGGCTCCGGCTCTTGCACATCCCGCGGCCACCCCGGCATCCCCATGCCGTGCACCAGCCCGATCTTCTCGTCCAGCGTCATCTCCTTCAAAACCATCTCCGCCCGCTGATCCGGCGAGAGGCTGGCGTTCATCCAGGGATGGTTCCGATCCACCTTCTCCTGTTGCCCATGCATCCGGTGCTGCGCAAAAACCGTTGTGCGCATTCCCGGCCAGCCTGCGAGAACTCCCGCAAGCGCGAGAAAACCAATCGCGGCAAGCCTCTGCCGTACCAACGATGTCTCAGTCATTTTCATTTTGAACCATCCTCGACGGGATAAACGCTGCCCTGACAGTTTCATTATTTCCTTTCGGGTTCTTTTTCACGGCTTCGCCGGCAACGTCAAAACCGGATTTGCCCCAAAAAAATCAAATGGCCGGATCACAAAGTCGTGCCACATCACCGGCATCACTGGCCAATCCTCGGCACGCGGCACGTGATGAAAGCCCACGGTGTACCATGCGACGATATCGGTGTTCTCGATCGCGCGGTTTGCCTGGGTCCACACGGCCAAGCCATCTTCGCCCTTGCTCGACGTCGGATAGACGCCTGACGCATAGATCTCGTCGGCTCGATAAGGCGTGACCCACAGCTGGTGCGTCGAAAACGCGCCGACTTTCTGCATGCCATCCTCGGGATCGAGCAGCGACGCGGCCGTCACGCCCGGCATGATTTCATAACCGGTCGGGTATCCCAGCGGCCCGCGCACGTTCGGATTGACGAACATCCACATCGCTGGCTTGTCCAGCTGGACATCCATCATGGCGTCGCGCTCGGTGCGCGCTACCGAAGGCTCCGCAACCCAGATGCTCTTCCGGTGCGTCGACTCAGGCAGTTGTCGCTGTTTTAACCGTTCCGGCATAAAGGTGTTGTTCTGCCCATCCACATCCATGTCCAGGCGGTACGAGAAGAAGTGATCGTGACTCACGCCGATCGTGCTTTCGCCAACGAAGCGGCCGAATTCGTCCGGCGTTCCCGCCGAGCCGCCCATCCCATGCTCGCTTGTTTTGGTCTTTGCGGCCTTGGTCTCGATGATTCCCGTTGCGCCTGCCGCAACGCGAATCGAACCGTCCTGCTCGAATCTCCAATCCAGCATGTAGTCGTAGTTTCCGATCACCGCCGCCGTTCGCAGCACCAGCTCCCGCGTCGGGCGTCCCCACACCGTTTCGTCTTCCCAATGCCGCCACGCCGGATTTCCGGCATACGTTTCGTAGAGGCACGCTTCGCGAGGTCGTAGCACCGGCATCCCTCGTTCTGTAGACGCCAGTCCGTCGATGTATTCCGCGTTTGGCGGGCAATCGACGCCGTCTTGCAGCATCCTCAATACGCCTCCCGGATAAAATTCTCCCGCATCGATGAATACTCGGGTCGCCCAGCTGTCCGCCGGGTCCATATAGGGCACGAAGAGTTCCGACATCGACCCTTCGTACATCACCGAACGCTGCCTTCCTCCATCATCGAGTCGCACCAGGTTCAGCACTGTTCCCACGCGTGGATCGAGCCGCACGCGGAAGTGCCAGCCTTGCCAGCTGACTTCGCCATCCTTGATCTGAAAGCTCGGACCTTGCGGCTGCGCAATTGCGATCGGTGTCGTGCCATGCCTTGCGATCGCGGGCGCTTCTTCGAAGTTGATCGCGCTCATCGGGACCGGCGTCGCGCCCTCATCGATGATCTTCACGACTTTCCTCTCCACCGCGTCCATCAGGAAATACAACCCGTCGATCGGACGGCCCCAGGTCAGGAATGCGCCGTGATAATCAAAACAATCTCCATAGAAAAGCCGCCGATCCTGTTGTTCCGGAAGCGCGAAGTACCCGATCGGGACGGGAACGCAAACGACGGTCGTAAAATCCTTCACTCCGTGCTTGATTAGCGCCGCATGCAGTTGCGGATCGTTTTTGGCCTCCTCGCCTAGAGGCAAATACTCGTTATCAAAGGTCGGCGCCTGCACATCCTTCCGCTCCTTCCACGATTCCACCTTGCGACCCGCAATATCCACGCGCACCTCGACCGTAACGCCCTTCCGCAGCAAAATAACGTCCGCCTCGCGCGAAAACGTGTCACCAATCTTCCACGCCAACACTTTTTCCTTGGCCGGTTCGTGCAACAGCACGCTGATGCAATATGTATCCGTATCCATCTTCCCGCTGGCCTGCAACACCTCGTACACCGCCCAATATTCCTGCGACTTGAGCCCCTCCAACGGATGCACTGGCGGAGTCGTTTGCGCTGCCGCCCACCCTGCCGCTAGCGTTATCGACAAAGCCGCTGCCACCGCGCCGAAAATCCATGTCGCCAAACTCCAGAGCCGCTGAGCCTTCACAATCCCTCCAACACTTTCCCATCGAAGTGTTCTGCGTCTTGACCGATTTGACTGGAATCCGAGCCGCCTGTGGAACGCGACCATCGAGTGCGGAGGATTATCCATCTTTCCCGCACGAAGGGAAATTCCCGCGTGTTCAGTTGCGAACAGATCCTCGAAGAATCGCGAGACCGTCCCAGGGTCCTGCCCATTTTCTGTACCTTTGAATCATTGGCGCGTGCCCCAGTCGCAGCGATAATAAGTGCGAGACGCGGGCGCCACGCCGTTGTAGTGGCGGATCTTTAGATCCGTCACCCAGCTCCGCGACGAATCTCGAGAAGCGCCCGGCAGCCGCGTTCTCTTTGCCCCAAGCATCGAAGGACAAACTGCGAAGGTCAGATGAAAATGTGCTTCGTACTTCCGAACCTCGCGCGTGAACGCAGATTAAATCACCACCGCGAGCGTCAGCCCCTGGCAGGCTGCGGAAAAAGTCTTTTTCTTCAGGAGGTCGGTGCTTTAGCGCCGACGTAAACTGCTCAGTCATTAGTTCTCCTGTGGCGGACTGCCGCCGAAGTTGAAATAAAAGGACCAATCCATGAGGCTGTAGTCCTTGGTGCCAGTATATGGTTCCGGTCCTCAGGTTGAGGCATCCGTTCCATCTCAATCCCTCAACGCATCGACGCCCCTACGTTTGTATAGTTCGATTAGCTTGTCCGCGGCGACTTGTATCAGCCAGTTGATGCTGCGTTGTTCTCTATCGGCAATCTTCTGCAACGCCCCAAGGGTTTTAGCCCGCAATCGAAACGATCTAGGATTCGAACGCATCACCGCGCCTCCAATAAACGGCTACAGTGTAACACATCGTAGCTACAACGCAAGACTTACAGAGTACTGCCGGGGTACTGCTCACGACGAATCTGAGTGCGAAGACACCGATCCTCCAAGGAGAAAGATGCCCGCGAAAGTTTAGTTTGGGAGACGCTCAGGTGGGTTTTTGCCCCTGTGGCCGTATCCTCTTTCGAGGGAGCACCGTGGCTCTCGCTCGGTTGCTGGACGGCTGAAATCGCCGCCACTCGTGATACAGTAACAAGGTCACCGCAAATTTACCTCGGGGCGAATGGTACTGGAGTACCAAAAAGCCGGGGTTCAGCGAGCCAAGGCGAGAGTTGTACGCTGTAGCTGCGCCATTTACAACAAGCCTGCTGATAACGCCCGGCGAAGAGGTTCAGAACTCCGCTCTAATATCGGCATGATCGCCCGCGCGGGAGTTGTTGTTTCGGGAGATGTTTTCCGTATATCGCAGTTACATGCAGCCAAACTAAAACGCAAATCTAAGCGCTAACTGAACAACGCGAGGATTTACCGAAGTACTGCTGATCACGCCAAAGGTTGGCGAAGAGTAGTTTGTATCTGGATTTGAAAACTGAGGATGGTTGAGAGCGTTGAAGAACTCGGCGCGGAATTGAACGGCGCAGTTTTCAGAAGACAACTTAAAGTACATCTCTTTCGTGAATGCGATGTCGACATTTGCTTGTCCAGGACAATTTACGATGCCTGTTCCGCTGTTGCCGAAGGCCGTCCCAATGCCATCCGCACCGATGATCACAGGCGCTGTGAAACATGACTTGTTGAAATAATTGTACAGCTTCGATCCGATTGGTCCGGCGGTGATTAGCTGATTCTTTGTGCAGCTAGCCGAACATCCTCTACCCCCAAGATCCGGCTGGCAAGAGAAGCCAATAGCCCCTCCGTTGGTGGAGTAGACTTTCCGAAACTTTTATGTAAGTGGTTGAGTGTAGCTCTCCCCTGTATGTCTTGACCTGTCAAATCTGACAGGTTTCGCCAAACATCTTCCGGAGGAGTCTTCAGCAACGCCGGGTCGGGAGGCAGATACGTTTAGCCTTCCGATATCGTGAGGAATGGCCGGGCCTTCCTTTGCCGAAGTCGAACAGTTCGTGTATTGGTAAGAGCCACAGCCAATCGAGCTTGAGGAGAGGCTGGCCGTCGGCGTCTGTTTTCCTGATCACGCTCTGCTGCTTTTTGGCCGCCTCGACAGCACGAGCGCAGCTTAGGCAAACGCGAAGAGTACTGATCCTCAATGACCTATTCATTATCGCGTCACCTGGCTTCGCCGAAGTAGATCAGGCGGTCCTCAGCGGTTTGCAGAAGTCCCCCTACCAGATCGAGTTGTATCATGAGAGCCTGCAACTCATTTCCTTTCCGAGCGAAGTTTCCAGGCGCCGGTTTCGAGAAGAATTCCTGCTTAAGTATTCAGAACGCAAACCTGATCTGATTGTTGCCGCCGGGACGGCTTCCTTCAAGTTCGTCTCAGACATGCAAGATAGCTTCATCCGAGATACGCCGGTTATTCTTTGCACAGTTGTGGGCGAGATTCCGGACCAGCTCAAATCCACCATGCACTTTACCGGTGTCCTGGGCCAGCTGCGCCCGGCGGAGACACTGGACGCGGCGTTGCGATTGTTACCCGGCACCAAGCATGTGGCGGTCGTCGGTGGCATCGGCGCGTTTGACCAACAATTCGAAGCCGTGACAAAGCACGCTTTCCAAGACTACGAGTCAAGACTCGAATTCACGTACTTGACCGATTTGGCTATGCCAGAACTTCTCGAACGGCTCAGGCATTTGCCGAGCCATACGATCGTCTACCACACCGCGTTCACGCAAGATGCGGCTGGAGAGCGCTTTATTGATTCGACGCAAGCGCTTCCCTTGATCCTCGGCGCCGCGAATGCCCCCGTATTTGTCATGGACGACGTGGATCTGAGAGAAGGAGCGGTGGGCGGTGACCTGGTGAATTGGGCTAGTGACGGTCATCTGGCTGCAGACATGGCTGTACGGGTTCTCAATGGCGAGAAGCCCGAAAATATCCCAATCGTAAGAAGCAATGATGCCTACATGTTTGATTGGCGAGCTCTGAAGCGCTGGGGGCTAAGGGAAAGCGATTTGCCGCTTGGCAGTATCGTTTTCAACCGCCAGCCTGGCTTTTGGGGCCTTTATAAGCGATACGTTATCGGGGGCATTTTCTTGTTTTTGGTGCAAGCGCTCATCATTGCCGCACTGCTCTGGCAGCGAGCGAGGCGGAGGCAAACAGAGGCAGAGTTAGTCCGCTATGGCGACCGGCTCCGCATGGCGATGGAATCGGGCAAGTCCGTGGGATGGGAATCGGATTTCGTGAGTGAGCGACGCACCTGGTTCGGTGACCTGCGCATCCTCGGCATTTCCTCCGAGATTTATCATCCCGAGGCCAAAGAATTCTATGATTACGTCCACCCGGACGACCGCCAGAGAGTAGCGCAAGCGATAGAGGCCGCAAAGCAAAGCCATACGCTGTTTTCTGAGGAATTCCGCATCGTTCCGAAGGATCAGAGCACACATTGGCTCGTGTCTAGGGGGAAATTCTTGTATGGCAAGAACGGCGAAGCAAAGCGGATGATCGGTCTGGCAACAGACATCAGCGAGGTCAAAGAGATCCAGAAACAGCTAGGGGAGAGCGAAGAGCGCTTCCGGCGCGTGGCAAATACTGCGCCCGTCATGATTTGGATGTCGAATCCCGACAAGCTGCGCAATTACTTCAACCAGCCGTGGCTCGATTTCACAAGCCGCCCCATTGACGCGGAACTAGGTAACGGCTGGGCAGAAGGAGTTCACCCCGAAGATCGGGGCCGCTGCCTTAGAACCTACACAGAGGCTTTCGACCGCAGAGAATCCTTCAAGATGGAGTATCGCCTGCGACGACACGACGCGGAGTATCGGTGGGTCTTTGACCTAGGCGTGCCACGCTTCAACTCAGACGGTTCGTTCGCTGGCTATATCGGATCCTGTATTGACGTAACCGAGCGAAAGCTGGCCGAGACAGCACTTGCAGGCATGGGCCGGAAATTGATGGAAGCCCAGGAGCAGGAGCGAACCAGAATCGCCAGAGAGCTACACGACGACATTAGTCAGCGTATCGCTCTCCTGTTGGCAATGTTGGAAGGAATACTAGAAAACCTGTCTGACCCTGCTGAGGACGCCAGAACGACCATCAAGGAGGCCTACGAATCGCTTGCCGAGATCGGGTCGGACATTGAAGGCATTTCTCATCGCCTGCATTCCTCAAAGCTTGAATACGTGGGAATCGTGATGGCGGCGCGTGGTTTCTGCCAAGAACTGTCTGCGCAACAAAAGGTGGAGATTGACTTCAGGCACGACAACATACCGCCGAACGTGCCGTACGAAGTCTCGCTTTGTCTTTTCCGAGTCTTGCAAGAGGCATCGCAGAATGCAATCAAATATAGCGGTGTGCGCCAGTTCAGCGTAGAACTGCGGGGCGCGCCGGACGAAATTCAGCTGACAGTGAGCGATTGCGGAATCGGGTTTGACAAAGACCAGGCTCTGGCCCGTCAAGGATTGGGACTCATCAGCATGCGCGAGAGAGTGCAGATGATTAGCGGCGATCTCGAGATTGAGTCAGAGCCAGGGCGGGGTACTACGATTCGTGTGCGCGCGCCTCTCCAGGCATCACAATCTCGCAACGCGGCAGCGGGATGAAAGCGTGGCAGGCCATATATGTCCAATTGATCATCGCCGCGTAGCGATGGCGCGCCCGACGACCGCGTTTTGCAGTGCCGATCGCTGGATGCTGGAAAGGGTAAATCCCTGCCGTACTCCCAATTTAAGCTGGAGGTCTACGATGCTGTCTGGCAGAACCGCCAATGAATCAGCCTCGAGAGTTCGAATGGGAATAACCAACTCCGGCGTATCGGAGGGCCAGTGGATTGGTTCGATGCGTCCATCGGCCATCTTGACGCAATTCCGTAGCCGTCCACCGCAAGTAGTCTCGGCGTGACATTCCTGGTTCGAACTGGAATCCAAGCAGAATCGTAGGCGGAGTTCGTCATAGGTGTCCGCCGGGATATTCGCATTGTCCACCAATATCTCCGGAGGAGAATCACCTACCAAATCAACCTGCCGGGGTTCGCTAGCCAGCTCTGGCGCAATTTCGAGCCAGTCTTTACCCGGATCATCTGGCACGACACGATGGAGTTGAACCCTTTGCACCGTAACAAACGCATGTTCCACACGAGCGTCCGCCGTACAGGTTTCGCAGACTGCCGACTTGACCGCAACCGCATTCATAGCCGCCTTCCCTTGAGTGAGCGAACAGGGCGGTGGCGAAGTCGTCCCTACGACGACAACGCCCGTGCCAGTGTTGACGAAGCCGAAAAAGCATGTGTTGCCGCAGCCTGCGAGGCCAATGGCCGCGCCGATCGTTACATCACAAAACGCATTCCGAAGGCTAGTCTTGGCGAACCTCATGGATCTGTCCCGCGAGAAGTCCGAAGTACCCACGACTTACCGGACAATCTGCAACGGCGGGCAAGGGATGTATACTGTCAAAAATGTCAGCGCCTCTCGCCGCGTTTTACTGGCGATCACCGGACGGGACCAGGGAAAATTGCCCTCTCCCAACTTACGTCGTGTAAGCGCAAGCGAGTCAGGACCCCTGTTCATCGTTGTTGCGTTTCGCGAGCGCTGCGTGCCAGAGCGTATCTCAGCGAGCGAGACTCAGGTCGAGATACCTCTTGGAGCGAACAGGCCTGATTGGAATTATTTTTCTGGCCCGAGCGGTCGATCTGGTCCTTTGCTCCACCTTCAAGTTCAAGCCTTCGACGCAGCGGATGGTCCCGCGAATATAGAGGCCGGGCGATGGCTCGAAGCGCTCTGAAGGGCGCTGTGATGCGCATAGCCATGGGGGAACTCGAAGGCCGATTACGCGCCATTGAAAGCAGTTGGGACTCTCCCTTAATATGCAGCTCAGCTTCAAGCGGGAGCGGTCACGATGGACGCGGCGCTAACAGGCAACCTCTTGGTCCGCGGTCGAAATGGTTGTTCTCGGCACTATCCGCAGGTGCGAATCTCGTGGTTTCCAAGCCTGACGGTGGGTGGAAGCTGATTGAATGCGTTCAAAGGCTGCTTCAGGCCGCCTGACTCCAGCGAGCATCCGAACCACGATCTACGCAGTCACGTTCTTCGCCTGCTTCCTAACCTTCGCCCACCGCTTCTTCGCCGCCTTCGCTATCGCCGCTCTACCAGCAGCAGACAAGACGCGCTTCTTCACGCTGACGACTTCGCGCTCCGCAGAGCCGCCCAATGCTTTTGCAGCCGCTCGTACACCGCTTAGTTGGTGATTCAGCTTCGCTAGCTGCTTTTCGAGCTTTCGTTCTTCGCGCTTGATCGCTGCATGAATGTTCATGAATCCTCCGGGTGAAATCTATCTCAACCGAGGGCGAGGCACCAGATATACTGCCGAAGGTAAGCTCCGCTGCAGTCTTAGGAACCGATGGCGCGTTTCCCTGAGGGCGATAAAGCATAGGCCCGGCATTCTTTCGTTAGCCCACTAGGCGGAAGCGGTTCTTCCACCGAAGTTGCCGCCCGCGAGAGAAAAACCCCGACCATGTGGACCTCGTGGATTTGCCTGGCACATTGACTCGGAAATCATTGATTAGCTCTTCTTCGTATTGGCGGTTCAGGGATTCATAACGATGCCGTAAACCAGTCATGATCTGGATCAAAAGAAGGTCAGAGGAATTCGCGGTGTCGAGCATAGCAGCCTCGAATGCGACAACGCGATTTCTGCGTATGTGTCAGTCGATTATTCCCGTCATTTTTCGCTAGTAAAACCTGCAAGCGGCTCCGCGTTTCTGGTTCGACTTGGAAAAGGCGAGGGCGGAATGGCGCAGGCGGCATCCTCCTAATAAGGCAGCGCGTATTAACCGGCTGCCCGACTTGTAAAAAGAAGTCGGGATGCTGCCTGAGTTTTTATCGTCTTTTCTGTCATCTCGGTGCTTTTCCGTTCTTGTCAACGCACTCTTCGATTGCGGGAATCAAAGTAGAAGCAAGCTGTCCCTTGTCCAACAATTTCGTGGCTCCGAAGCTTCGGGCAAGGCTGGCAGTCTCTGCGTCGTTCCACACCGACATTGCAAGCAAACATGACCCGTGAAAATGGGCTTCGATAGTGGCAGGGGTAAACATCTTTTCGCCGGGCATCCGCACGTCCATCAGAACTATATCCGTAGTGGTCGCGTTAAATATCTTCAGCAGTTCTGCATAATTGCCAGCTTCGCCACAGACCGCGATGTCGGTTTGAGCTTGAAGCAGCGAACAGATGGTGCGGCGAATGGTTGCAGAATCGTCAGCGATTAGAAGTCGAATCGGGGTTCCCATCGACAAATGGTATAACCCAGGCAACTTGTTCTGTCTCCGCGGCCGGTTATTCTTCAGCTATCTCGGTATACAGGCTTTGATATTGGCTGACCACCCCTGCCAGGCCAAAGTTCTGTTTGATTCGTTCCCGCGCCGCCAGGCCCAGACGCCTTCGACCCTCGGGACCCGCCTGCAGCAACTCTTTCCACGCTTGAGCCATGGCCTCCGGCGCCTTGGGTGCTACGACACGGCCCGTATCGCCCACGATAAACCGCGAATCTCCGACGTCGGTCGCCACGCAGGGAATCCCGCACGCCATTGCTTCGGCTACGGCGCTCGGGAACGCTTCTCCAGTGGACGCCGAGGTCGCAATGTCCAACGCGTTCAGGATTTGCGGAATATCCTCACGTGGCCCAAGCAGATGGCAGACATCTTGAATTCCCGCTGAGTGCACCCAATCCATGAGCTCTGCGTCGCCGGACGTGACACCTTCGCCGCACAGCACGAGCCTGACTTCGGAGAATTCCCGATGCAGCAGACCTGCCGCTTGCATGAAATTTCGATGGTCTTTGATAGGGTGTTTACGAGCAATCAAGCCAATGACGGCCGCCGCCTGCGGTATTCGCAATGCTTCGCGAATTGCGATGCGCTGACCGGGATCCGATTGAAAGCGATCCAGCTCAAAGCCGTTGGGAATGACCTGCATCCGCTCAGATGCGTACACCAGGTTCGCATGGAACCTGCGCGATGTTTCTGAGCAGCAGATGATTCGGCTCGGGAGTTGACGCGAGAGCCGAGCGCATGCCCGAGCGGTCCCTATGGTGTGCCGCTGGTCCGTTTCTGGACGCAATTCGCTGTGGCGGACGTTCCAAACTACCCCGGAAAGCCCTGCCAACCTGGCGGCCAACCCGCCGACCAGATCGGCGTGGTACATCCAAGTCTGGATCACGCCAGGTGACGATTTCCGCAGCCATCCGGCCAGGCGAAGCAAGTAAAAGGGATTGGCGCTACCGCGTTTCATACCCAGAGCACGGACGCGCGAGCCGCAGTCCTGAATTCTCTGCGCCATGGGTCCCAAATCCGTCAGGGAGATCACTTCGTTCTCGAACCGGCTGGAATCCATTCCGGCAATGAGACGGTGCAGCATCTTTTCGGCCCCGTCAGGGGCCAATCCGGTGATGATGTGGGTCACGCGAATCACAGCACTTGCTCCCAGGAAGATGCATCGGAAGACGCATCGCTGCCCAAATCAGCCTGAGCTTCGAGTGCGCGTGGTCCACATCGGTGAACAGCGCAGCCCAGGCCACCAAGAGCAAACAGAGACAAAATACGGAACGACCATCCACGACAACAGTTCAAACATTGAAGGGTCGCAGCTTCGCGTCGTTCGTGAGCATTCTATGCATCCGAATCGCAATCACCGCACGAGCCGCAAGACGTTTGAAATTCATCGGTTCACGGAAGATATGCCGCCTAACCAAGTTCTCCAGCGGTCTCGGCAAGTCAGCTTTCACGTAGATGGTCGCGCGCCTTCTCAAAGAAAGGACCCTAGCAAACGAATTTAATTGCTCACAGATCGCGGCACGAAAGGGGATTGGCAATACACTCTCATCAGAATCGCCTTGCAGCGCGTCCTTAAAAAAGTCGATCGTAGCGGGCTCTTCGAGAAGGTCATCGTAATCTTGGATTGCATAACGCGTGGCAAAAGGAACAGAGCAAAACATAGGCTCGACGATCGACGAAAATATTGCCTTGTCACTTCGAAATTTGGCCGGCAGCATCCGAACTACGTCAATGACACGTTGGCATAACAATGGGTTAGCAACCTCGACGTAAGATGTTTTTATCTCGTCAAGTGCAGCTGTGACGTTCGGCGTTCGATGCTCCAGCCAAAGCCTGTCGCGCCAGTCGTCAAGCGGTTCGTTGGATGCTTGCCGCAAATGTTCCGGCAGGTCCGCTTCGGTCGTTGCGAGCTCAGGAGGAATTGGCGAACCAAGGTAGTCGCTGGCAATGAGCAATGTGTTGGCGCGGCGCACCTGATAATCACTCTTAACAGGAGGCTTGCGGCCGAAGGCGTCGTAGCCCCGCAATACTCCTCGGCCTGTGGCAGCAAGCTTTGCCCAGAGTTCAAGTCCGTCTAGGTAGCCGGAAAAATGGTCCACTCGGCCTTCACCTGCTTGGAGAAACCGTTCCAGCATCGTCTCAAATGGGACTCGTCCGGCTTGGACTGCGAAATACTGATGAGGTAACGAGCACGCGACCGCCAAACGCTTCGCAATGCACGCGTCACTATTTCGGCGGCGAAGCGCTCCGTCAGTTCCCCAAGTAATCAGATTTAATTCTCGGTTGGCTCTAAGAAAATACAGAACGGCCCTACTGTCCATCCCGCCTGATAATGCCAAGGCCCATGGATTCCCTCTGAAGTCCAGGTCTTGCATTGATGTTTCGACGGCCATCCGGAGGGCATCTCGGTGCTGCACAAAGGAGCGATCCTGTGGTGCGAAACGAAAGTCGCCTCCGTGCGTGTATTTGACGCTCCACGCGTGCCGATCGAGCATCACGCTGGAATTCGGCTCGATCATCCGCACCCTTTTGTCCCAGGACACCCCTGGTCCCGTCGTGCCCGACGATAACAGCCATTTGACGGAAAGGGGGTTGAAATCAAACTTACCCGCAACGGCAAGAACCATACGCTGCGACGTCGCCGCCACGAATAGTTCCTCGGTAGACAGATACCAGATCGTTCGGGTAGCAGTGTGATCTGTCAAGACTTCTACTCGATCTTCATCGGCACGGAAAAGGGCAAACGTACCGTCTGGGCGCTCCGTTCCAACTCGAAAAAGATCTTGATCGTGGCCAACCGTGCATCCGAGGCATACGCCAGCCTTTTGCGTCCGGACGACGGCGCTGGGATTGAAGACGAAGCTCAAAAGGCCTCGCTCCTGGAACCAAGAAGGCGGCGCAGGAGTAAGATTGCTCGGCGCCATTGCTGCGCTTAACACAGCGCTGAATGAATGGCCATCTACTGTCTGGCCACCCCTAAACGCCACAATCATTGCTTTGGACATGCTGGACGCTCATGCCTTCGTTAATTCGGTTCAGATTATTTCGATTAACTTATCTTTTAAATTGTTTAATGAGTTTCTATCCTTTAGAACGATTATACCTTTGATGTCATTTAAGTTTGGCATTAGATGGCGTTCCCCGGCGTCTGGAACCCGCTGGCGACGCGGGTGTCACGGAATCAAAGGGTTATGCCCTATTTCGTGCCCACCCTCAATCAGAAACCATCGCAAACGGTAGGAAAGCGGCAAGGGTGAGAATGGCCTTTACAGGCGCTGAGAATTAACGCTGTAGCAATCGGTGGGACTCCATCGTAGATTGCTAGGTGACAACTGAGCGATGTTCGCCGTCGAAGCCGTGGACTTTCTGGCATATATCTGGACTACGCAGGGACGAATCTGTAGAATTCCTAGAATCTATAGCCCATTAAATCTGTTAGTTGCAGAGTTTAAAGGCCTCTTAAGTCTCTAGAATGAACACTTACAAAACTTGGGTGGAGAGGTGCCCTTTCTATCAACAGTAGCCTCATGTCCCAGGCTCTCTCCACAGCTCGCTATTGTCCACAACCGGCTTGCAGTAAACTCTCGACGCACCTTCGGAGCGCTTCGTGGATAAACGCATCTCCTCAGCCGACGCCGCCGTCGAAAATCTCCAGGACGGCGCCACCATCCTGATGGGCGGCTTCGGCCTTTGCGGCATCCCCGAAAATCTGATCGCCGCTGTCCGACGCAAAGGCACCAAAGACCTGACCATCGTCAGCAACAACGCCGGCGTCGACGACTTCGGGATCGGATTGCTACTGCAAAACCGGCAGGTTAAAAAAATGGTTTCCACGTACGTTGGCGAAAACAAACTTTTCGAGCAGTTGGTCACCACTGGAGAATTGCAGCTGGAGCTGAACCCGCAAGGGACGTTCGCCGAACGCATTCGCGCGGGCGGCGCTGGCATCCCGGCGTTCTACACGCCAACAGGCTACGGCACCATGGTTGCCGAAGGAAAGGAAACCCGCGAATTCGACGGCCGCCAATATGTACTGGAGCGCGGCATCCGGGGCCATTTCGCCTTCGTCAAAGGCTGGAAGGGCGACCGCTGGGGCAACCTCATCTACCGCAAGACCGCCCGCAACTTCAATCCAATGATGGCCACAGCCGCCGATTACGTAATCGCCGAAGTAGAGCACCTGGTCGAAGTAGGCGAACTCGATCCCGACAACATCCACACCCCAGGCATCTACGTAAACGCCATCTTCCAAGGCCAAAACTATGAAAAACGCATCGAGCGCCGCACCACCCGCAAATGAACCAACCGCGCAAATCGTTCTCAACTCAGCACGAATTTGCACGGGCGCAGCACGGCTGCGTCCCAACTCGGCGAGTTCGTTCCGCCACGCCACGACCTCGAATCTGCCTCTCGCGGGTGCCGCACCCTTTGCGATTTTCAAAGGGTGCGGGTTTAGAGCCAGCCCCATCGAAATCGTTCAATTAGGCCGCGCTTTTCTTTCAACTTTGAACTGTCGACTGTGAACTTCCGATGCCGCTGACCGACGAACAAAAACGAGAACGCATCGCCCGCCGCATCTCTCTGGAGCTCCGCGACGGCTTCTACGTCAACCTGGGCATCGGCATGCCAACGCTGGTCGCCAACTACGTCCCGAAGGGTATGGAGGTAATTCTCCAGTCCGAAAACGGCATGCTTGGTGTCGGCCCATATCCGCTCGACTCCGAGGTCGATCCCGACCTCATCAACGCTGGAAAAGAAACAGTAAGCGAACTGCGCGGCACCTGCTATTTCTCTTCCGCCGACTCGTTTGCGATGATTCGCGGCGGCCACGTCGATCTCACGGTCTTAGGCGCGCTGCAAGTCGATGAAAAGGGAACTCTGGCAAATTGGGCGATCCCGGGAAAAATGCTGAAGGGCATGGGCGGCGCGATGGACCTGGTCGCCGGCGCCAAGCGCGTCTTCGTAACGATGGAACACGCCACCCGCGACAATAAGCCGAAGATCCTGAAAAAATGTTCGCTGCCGCTAACCGGCGTACAAGTCGTCGACCACATCGTCACCGAACTCGCCTGGATCGACGTCATCCCCGAAGGCCTGGTCCTCCGCGAACTCGCGCCCGACGCCACTCTCGAGCAGGTGCAATCCCTGACGGAACCGAAGCTGCTGCTACCGCCAGCCGGTCCATCAAAGATGCCTCAGTAGCACAGACACTCTTGTTTACCCTGAGCTACGAAGGGTTTGTGTCCTCTTCAACAAAACGCAATGGATCCATATGAGCACCAAGACCACCAAGCGCCGACCCAATATGCACCGAATCACCGAGGACATGAAGCAATGGTCCGCAATGTTGGAAAACGAGCTGCGCAGTTGGCCGCACGTCACCACGCGTCCGATGTTCGGCCTGCTCGGCTACTATCGCAAGAAGACGATCTTCGCAGCGCTGCCGGTGACCCGCGCGATAGGAGCTCCGAATTCCATCATTTTCAAATTCAAGTCTATGCCACCGGACTTGTCGCAGCGCTTGGACCGCGATTCCCGCTTGTCGATCGGTACCAAGATGCGGGCTAAGGGTTGGCTTTCGTTCGAGATCAATTCGCCGGAGGATCTTCGAGATGCGCTGTTGTGGTTGGGAGAGGCCTACGAGCTAGCAACGTAGAATTTGGCGCATTCGCGGTTGCACTTGGCTGGGTTATCGTGGACACAGCCCTCGCGTAGCTCAGGATAAACAAGAGTGTCCGCCACTTTTGCTACGCGGCAGGCGCGTGGCGGGTGATCAGGAACGAATAGTGCACTGCGGAGCCGATCGCAAACACAGTCACGATATCGTCCAAGGCGTTGTGCAGCAGTCGCGAATGGAATGCCGGGTATGCCGCGGTCAGGACAACCGTAAAGACGAGAGTGATCTCAAAAAAGGTCGTGAGCTTGCCGAAAATGCTTGGCGGAAACGGCCGATAGCCCGAGATCAGCAGGATGACCACCGCTACGATCAGAATCAGCGTGTCGCGGCTGAGCACGATAATGGCGAGCCACCAGCCGATTTTGTGCTTGAACGCAAGAATCACGAACGAGGAAGAGAGCAGCAGCTTATCGGCAATGGGATCCAAATACGCGCCCAGCGACGATTTCTGATTGAGCCTGCGCGCCAGCAGGCCGTCGATTCCGTCGCTCAGGCCTGCGGCTACCAGCACCACCAGAGCCCACTGGTACCGCTCGTAGGAAATCAGCGTCAGAAACACCGGCAGAAAGCCCAGGCGCAGCAGGGTAATTTGATTGGGTACGGTGAAAATCCGCCCTTGCATGGGGAATCGAGGATAGCGCAGTTCAGGCGAACTGAGCCAGATAGTCGATCAATCCCCGGCCTATTTTGCGGCTGAAGAGCTCATCCATCGACGGAATCGAGCCGGAAGGCTCATCGAGGGTGATGCGTTCGATCCGCGTCATCGGAAAAAACAGCGTCGGCACGCCGATGCGTTCGGTGTCGGGCTCGTTGATCTGGCGGATGAAATGATCGAACGAATTCAGGTCGATGCCACGGAGCGTGATGCCCGCCGTGTTGATCGCCAGCAGTTCGCCCCAGACCTTCTCCTTGGGCGTGTGCAGGCTGACGACGACGATCGAGTGTGGTTCCATGATTATCTGGAATTTCCTAGAGATCAGAGTACCGCATTCCACAGAACCAATGGATATGGCATGCAAGGTCGTGTGGAAAGAGTTGACAGCGTGGCAAATCCGCCAGTGCACGCGGCCACTACACCAAGGTAGCGGCTACGACCCCGGCAGCGGATCACGATAATGCAAAATCATCACCACGAAGCACGAGACCACAATAACGGCGGCCACCCACCCTAATGCATACGCTGTCTTCCGTTCACTCGGGTTCATCGGCGCGTGGTCCGCAAACACGCGTCCGAGCAAGAAGCCCGCAGCCAATCCGCCGCCGTGAGCCCAGTTGTCGACGCCGGACATGAGAAAACCGAAAACGAAAATCGATACGACCCAGGAAATGAGTCGCGAACGCAATTGCTCCATCTGCGCGCCACCGCGCCTGGTGGTGACGGCAATCATCAGCCCGATCAGTCCCAGAATCGGAGCGCTTGCGCCCAGGGAGGCATGCCTGCCGAAAAACGCGCTGAACAGAAATCCAACCACACCCGTCGCCGTGTAGAGGAAGAAATATCGCGCCGAACCGTATAGTTCCTCCACCACCGGGCCGATGTCCATCAACACCATCATGTTGAAGCCGATGTGAATCAGTCCGCCGTGGAGGTACATCGCGGTCACCAGGCGATACCACTCGTGCATGAGGAAAATGGAGTACGGATTACTCGCTCCCAGCCGATAGGCTGCTTCGCCGCCCATGCCCCACAGAATGGCCAGCCCGCCTCCTTGACCTGCGGCCGCCATGGCCATGAACTCTACTCCGAACATCAGCAGATTAACGATCAGCAGGATGGTGGTAACCGGGGCGTGCCCGCCGAATAACTCCGCGAGTCCTTTACTCACCGCCGCCATCGAAAATCTTAAATTCGTGCCGCACTGATGGCATCGCGTCGCGTTGATACCCACCAACGAGCCGCAGTTCGGACAAATCTTGGGACGCGGCTGCTGGTTACCGCCGCCAAAAAGCCCGCGCACCGAGTTCTTCCATCGTTCCACGCGGTATTGCCATTGATAGGGAAGCGCCAAACACTCCTCCTCGCAGCGTATGTAGAGCGTTCTATAATACCCAAATCCCGTGCGGACTTCCGTCCGGCGCACCATCGCATCGGGCACTTGATTCCATCGAACCAGAGGGCCGCCGCAATCCGGGAATGTCTGGTTTTCGCTCTTCCATGCGGTTGCGAGGTCATAAACATTGGAACACCTGACCTCTATTCCTATGTACTTGAGCGGTGGCTATCCTTATCATCGGGCTATTATTGGTCGGAATAGGAATGCCCGCTGAAACACTTCATTGTCCCGCGTGCGGCGCCTCGGTTTCGTCTGAGGCGACGCGCTGCGACTTCTGCGGAGCGGCCCTGGCCACGGTGGCTTGCCCATTCTGCTTCGGGATGATGTTCGCCGGGGCGAAGTTTTGCTCTCATTGTGGCGCGAGGGGAGATCGCAGCGAAGTTGCGGGCGGTGAGGCGCGGCGCTGTCCGCGATGCCAGATCGACATGAAGGGCGTCACCATCGGGACCACCAGCCTGCTGGAATGCAGTCGCTGCGAAGGCATCTGGGTCGACGTTGAGTCGTTGCGGCAGATTTGCGCCGAGCGCGAAAAGCAGGCAGCTGTGCTGGGCATGCCTGCGCCTCCGGATCAACCCCTGGAGCTCGAAAAGCAGATCCGGTATCTCCCCTGCCCTGTCTGCCACGAGCTGATGAACCGCGTGAACTTCGCCCACTGCTCGCACGTCATCGTAGATGTTTGTAAGGCGCATGGCACCTGGTTCGACAAGGACGAATTGCGGCGCACCGTTGAGTTCATTCGCGCTGGCGGACTGGAAAAGGCTCGCGACCAGGAGCTTCAACAGATCAAGGACGAGCAGTGGAAACTGGAAGCGGCACGGCGTTACAGCACACCGTCCGATCCGGTGTTGTCTGGGCACAGTTACGACGTTGCGAATAATGTAGCTACCACAGCCATCGACCTCTTGCTCGACCTGCTGCGTTAAGACCTCCCACGCGGTATTCATCAAATTCATCAAAACAGGCGGTCACTACGCCTCGCCACTAGCTGTGATCGCGCTGCATTTTCTGACCGGTGTGCACAAAAGCAGTGGACACCCCTTAGAAACCAGCCTAACGTAGACAATCTATGGCGCTTGGGGCTGCCTAATACCACCAATCCAAGGGCTTTAACTATGGACAAATTTGAAGAGATCGGCCGCCGCATCGATGCAGAGATGGAACGCCTTCGGCGCTACGTTGACGAAGAAATAGCTCCGGAAACCGAGCGCCGCACGGCAAGCTTTCTGCGCGATGTTTCCGGCAAGCTCGATGAGTTTGCCACGAAACTCGAGGGGCGGATGTCACGGCGAACTCCGCCGCCTCCGGAAGATCCCAAGCCATGAGCGTGGATCGCTTGTGAAGGGCCACGGCGGCGACTGCCGCGACGGGTACATTCACCGGGGCGCATTCACTGCGCCGAACTTCACCACTTCGAACTTCGCTGCGCCGAACTTCACCGCCTGGCTCGATCCATACACGCGAGCGGTGCGAGGCGGCTTGCGACTTCCGGGAATGGCTGCATCTTTCCTGGTTGCAATTCTCCTGGCGGCGGTTTTTCTGGTTGGCTGCGCTGGGCGTCAGCCGGCCGCGAATCGCCAGCCTGCGCCGCCGGTGCAACCTGGCCCGGAGCCTCCGGCGGAGACCGCAAAGAGCGATGCTTCGCCGGTGATCCCGACTCCGCGAGCGGGAGTGCCGTTCGAAGAGGGCAAAGCGTCCTGGTATGGCGCGCCATTCCACGGGCGCCAGGCTTCCAACGGTGAGATCTACGATATGAACAAGCTCACCGCCGCGCATCGCACGCTGCCATTCAACACCATGGTGCGGGTGACAAACCTGAACAATGGAAAATCAACGACCGTGCGCATTACCGACCGCGGGCCGTTTGTGGACAATCGGATCATCGACCTGTCGTATGCGGCGGCTCGCGAGATCGAGTCGGTGGGTCCGGGCGTCGT
Source organism: uncultured Acidobacteriota bacterium (assembly GCA_963834025.1). GTDB lineage: Bacteria > Acidobacteriota > Terriglobia > Acidiferrales > UBA7541 > Acidiferrum. The sequence goes on from CAWIAI010000003.1 coordinate 495,959, forward strand.
ACCGGTGCGGCTAGAGATTTTGTCCGCGATCGATCCGACGGTGGGTTTCTTTACGGTGCAGATTGGGGCTTTCCACGACCGCGCCAACGCCGAGCGACTACGCGACCGCTTGAGTTCCTCCTATTCTCCGGTGGCCATCCAGTCCTTTGAGTCGCCCACCGGCTCGTACTATCGCGTTCACGTCGGCAAAGTTTCCGGCGAGGATGCCGCCAAGAAGCTGGGCGAGCAGTTGCATCAACGCGAAGGCGTGAAACCTTTGATCTTTCGCGTGGATACGAGCGCGCCGGGAGGAGGAGATTTGTGAGCGCCGACTGCTTGTTTTGCAAGATCGCGGCGAAGAAGATTCCGTCGAAAATTGTTTATGAGGATGACGATGTTTTCGCGTTCGAAGATATCGGTCCTCAGGCGCCGACGCATATTCTGATTATCCCTCGCAAACATTTTGCCTCGTTGAACGAAGCTACCGCGGAAGATCAAGCGGTGATCGGGAAATTGCACCTGGTGGCGGCGGACTTGGCGCGCAAGCTGAAGCTGCTGGATGGATACCGGACCGTCGCAAACAATGGAGCTGGAGCGGGCCAGTCGGTGTTTCATTTGCATCTGCATCTTTTGGGGGGGCGCGGGTTTGGGTGGCCTCCCGGCTAGACAGGCGGGTGCGTTTCTGCGGCTGCGCAAGAGGCGAGGAAAAAGCAGATTCCTCACACCGTTCAAAAAGCGAACGGGTTCGGAATGACAGGTGTTTCTCCTTCTGCAACCAGTGCATTGCAACTCTTGCAGCGCAACTCTTGCAACGCCTGCCAGCGCAATGGCTGGGCCGCGGTGGTCCGCTACTGCGGCGTTAGCGTGATGTCGTCGAACGAGATCGGAGTAGCCGGTGCTGGCGGCGTTTTTGCCGGTAACCGTAAATTTGAAGGCGTAGTTCCCGGCAGCGGCGAAATTGAAATTGCCGAGGTCGAACGTCGCGTAGGTGCCGTTGCCGGTGTTTTGGTACTCGTCTTGCGGCGGGCCGACGGCGGTGCCGTTGATGGTCAGCTGCCAAATTCCGCGTGTGTCGAATTCCTTGACGGAAATTTTTACATCGGCGATTCCCGCTGTCGGGACGTTGACGGTAAGGGTGACGTTGTCACCGACCGCGGTCGCGTCGAGTATCGTGCCGGTAGTGTCCGGAAAACCCGCAAACGTGAATTGGCGGAATGTAGGACCGGAGCTAGCCGAAGGAAGATTCGCCGTCTGATAAACGATGGGGGTCTTCGAAGTCGAACCACCCCCCGAGGTGCTGTAGGTCCAGGTGATGATCTCCTGTTGCGCCAGCAGGCCGCCGGTGCCGGCCGTGAATCCGACGAAGGCGTTATTGCCGCCAACGGTGGAGGGAATGTTGATGGGCCACGACGTGGTGAACGTTTGCGCCGTGTTGACCGTGTCGGTGATGGTCAGGGTCAGGGTCGTGCCATCGTAGGTCATGTGCGCGTGCAGGATGTCGCCGCTGTGGAGATTGACGCCGCCGCCCAATGTTGTGGCTGGCGTCGTGGGCGATGCGCCGTTGATGTACAGGCCGGTGGAATTCGTGCCCTCACCCACGTTGCTGTAGAGATCGAACTTGACCGCGACGCTCTTGGGGATCCCGGGGGTACCGCTCGGGGAATCGGGTCCGTAGCCGAGTCCACCGCCGGTCGGACCGATCGCGGTGATGCCTGTGTTCTGAATGGTGAAGGTGAAGCCGTCAGCGCTCGGGCTGGTTAGCTGGAACGTGAAATCGTTGGTGAACGTTTGCACGTTGACGGGCGTGGTCCAGAAGGCGCTCGCGACTTCATAGGTTGTGGTCGTATCGGTGAGCTGCAGGCGAGTGCCGTTGAGCTTGGTGTGCCCGTTGAACTGCAGGCCTGCGGCGGAGAATCCGGAACCAAAGTTGACCGCGCCCGGCGTGGAAGGGCTGCTGATGGTGATGACCGATTGCGCCGTGGCGCTGTTGCTGAAGCCGGTTTCGGTGGCAATCGCCTGCACGGTGCTGGTGGCGCTGACAACGAACGGTGCGGTGTATTGCGTGGAACTCGTCGTGGGAGGATTTCCGTTGGTAGTGTAGAAGATCGTCGTGCCGGGATCGGTGATCGTGACCGACTGAGCCGAGGTAAAGGTGCCGGTGCCGGGAGTGATGATCGGGGTAGGTGCGGCAGGCAAGGCGTTGTTGATGACGTAGGCGGCGCTGCTCGTCGCGCTGGTGGTGAAGCTGGGCGCGGTGGCGAGTGCGGTAATGGTTTCGGACGATGCGACGGAGACGGGAGCGGAATATTGGAACGTGCTTCCACCTGCGGTCGTTCCCGGCGTGGTTTTATCCAGGGTATAGAAGATGGTGCTGCCGGGTGTGGTGTCGGTGAGGGTGACGGATTTCGTTCCGGTGTAAGTGCCGGCGGCCGGACTGAAGATCGGTGGAGTCGCCGGTTGCGGTGCGGTGCCGGTGCTGACGAAATTCCAGGTCTCGATCTTCTGGCTGGCGGTGAGTCCGCCGGTGCCGCCGGTGAATCCGACGTAGGCGGTGTTGCCGCCAACGATCGAAGGAATGTTGACGGTCCAGCTGGTGGTGTAGGTCGCGTTGGTGACGCCGTCGGTGATGGTCATGGTCAGCGTGGTGCCGTTATAGACCATGTGCACGGAGAAAGTGTCGCCGCTGTGAAGATCAATACTGGTGGCGCTGAGATCCGTTGAGGGAACGGTTGGCGACGCACCATTCGTGTAGAGGCCTGTGGAGTCGTCACCCTCGCCATCGTTGTCGTAGAGATCGAATTTGATCGCGACGCTCTTGCCGAATGCCGACCTTGCCCCCCGGGGCATCCGGCCCGTAGCCGAGTCCGCCGCCGAGGGACCAAGGGCGGTGAGGCCAGTGTTCTGGATGGTGAAGGTGATGCCGTCCGCGTCGGCGTTGCTCAACTGGAAGGTGAAATCGTTCGTGAAATTCTGGATGTTAACCGGAGTGTTGTACCAGGCGCTGCCGGCTTCGTTGGCCAGGCCGTCGGTAAGTTGCAGGCGCGTATCATCGAGATCGGTGCTGCCGTTGAAGGTCATCACGCTGGCGGCGGAACTGAAGCCGACGGGGAAGCTGGCGCCTGTTCCGGCGCCGATCGCCATACGTCGCGCTGGCCTGCGGGCTGGCGGTGAGGCCGGGCGGATGTGGCAATGGCATTGATGGTCTCGGACTGGCCGACCGTGACCGTAGCCGTTCCGAGAATGGCGTGGAAGACGTGGTGGCGGGCGCGTTGATGGCGTAGTAGATCGTGGGGGAAGCGGACGCATCCGAGATCGTGACGGTTTGGGTGGAACTATAAGTTGCCGGGCAGCGGCGAGAACGTCGGCATGAGGGTTTGCGTTTGCAGCGTGTAGGTTTCGCTGATCGGCAAACTTTGCAGGAAACTGGGGGCGCTGGCGATCGCCGATATGGTTTCCGTGGTGCTGACGGTGATCGGGCCGGTATAGGGAGTGGAAGATGTTGTGGCGGTGCCGGTGGTGGAATAGAAAATGGAAGCGCCGGCAGTGGAGTCGGTGATCGAGACGCTGATCGATCCGGTGAAAGACTCCGCGCCTGGCGTAATCGAAGGAGCTGCAGCTTGTTGAGCGCCGTTGAGCAGGCCATACACACTCAAGGCGCTGTCGGTGCCCACATAAAGTTTGCCGTTGGTGACGACCGGAACCACGAACTTGACCGCGCCGCCAGGATTGTCGCGAGCCGAGTTGGTGAGGCTGCTGTACAACGTGGTAGTGATGTTCGTAGCGTCGTGAGCGCGCACGTCCGCGGAGCCGCCGGAGTTATAGCCATCGGTCTGGACGGTCCAGACGATCGGACTGGAAGTCCCGTTGGCAGTGATGATGGGTGTGGGGCTCGGGAACCCGGCGGATTGCGCGGCCGTGTGCGACGGAGTGGAGGGGAGCTTTCCGCTGGTCAGCGGAAAGGATTTCAGCTGTCCGAGGTGCCCCAGAAGTACACGGTGTTGTTGCCGAACCCAGGCGTTCCCCATAAGCCGCCGATCGGGAAGTTTTGGTTGGTCTGGCCGGAATTGTTGACGGGAAGCTCTTGCACGACGTTGTCGGCGCTGGTGCTGTAACCGCCCATGTTGTCGCGATCAACCAGGGAAATGCGTCCTTCCTTGCCAGCTTGCACGAGCAGGTGCGTGTGTCCGCCGCTGCTTTGATCGGGGAGGAGCATTACGCCGCCGGCCGCAACGTCGCGGTCCTCGGAATTGAGGGTGGCCTGGTTGAGCGGAGTGAAATCGTCGGCGACGGTCATCACGCCGTTGTTCAGATGCAGACGCACGATGCTGTCGCCGTAGTCCATCGTGTTGGTGTACGGCGGTGGTGGCGTCGAACGTGCCGTTGCCGGTAGGCGACGAAAAGGCGGCCTCCCGGACTCGAGCCGGTAGGATTATTTGTGTCGGCGGCGATGCCTGACCCGGACATCCAGATGCCGGCGCCGATGCCATTTGCGGAGGCGCACCATACGCTGGTTTGCTTCAGAGTGGCGGCGTTGTAGGCGAGAATCCAGCCGTGCCAGGGGCCGTTATCGCCGTGCGATGCGAATGCGATGTAGACGATACCGTTCAGGAGCAGCAAGGCCTGCGCGATTGTTTTCCCACTTCTTGTCAAAATTCAGGGTGCCGCCCGAACTGCCGTTGCCGGTCCCGGAGACGCTGCCGGATAGCGGGACCGGGCCGCCGAATTTTTCCGCGCCGCTGGTGATGTCGAGCGCGTGCAGGCGCTGGAAATAGGAGCCATTTTCTTTTGTTGCGCTGACGAGATAGATCGTGTTCGTTGAAGGATCGATGACCGGCGTGCCGGTAATGCCAATGACCGGTTGAATGTCGGTGCTGCTGACGTCGCCGTTGGGAATCGTGGTCGCGCCAGCAAGCCGCGCCATGGGAGGAAGTGAGCAGCGAGATCTGCCATAACGGCAAGGCGTTGGATCCGCCATTGTTGTCGGCGTCAAAGGCGTAAACGCTGTCATTTTCGGTGGCGACGAATACCACGTTGTGAGTCCCTTTTCCGGGTATCGTGAGGCCAGGCAGGTACAGCGGCTGGGCGTAGATTTGCCCATCAACGGATTGCGAGAAGAGTTTGCCGAAAGAGGTGGCGTTTACGTTGGAGGTGGTGAGAACGGTTTCGTTGGGGTTCAAGCCCGATCGCGCATTGTCGTAGTGTTCGGTGACGACATTCTGCGCCAAGGCGCCGGCGGCGCAGAACAAGAGCAATCCACAGGCGAAAACAGTGCCGCCGACGAAACGCGCGCGGCGACGCCCTTCCGCGAAACGCGTACGGACGCCAACGCACACCCGCTGAACTCGGACCATCGCTGATTACCCCCAACTTACTATTTACTATACTATAATAGGGCGGATCATCTTCAGTCCGTGCCGGGACAGTACACGGAGCCTTTTGCACGAAGACCTGCCACTTAACACTGCCGCGGATACTCGGTCTGGGGCGGTAGCCGCGGGCAACGCTTGAAATCAGGCTGATCGTTCGGAAAGCTGTGCGCGAATTGTAGCGACGACGTCGAAAGCGCTCAAGACCTAAATGACTAGGACCCACCGGACAGTACCATCAGTACGGGTATCCTGAGAACATGCGCACCGGTTTAGGCTCAAGCCCGAGTTGAGCATAGGCGCCCGCTTCAGAGAGCGGCCGCCACAATTACTCGGCGAAGGTCCGACTGGTCGGCCTGCCTGCGCCCCAACCGGTGACGGCGGAAAACAGTGATGAAGATGGGTAGATGGAAAAGCGCAAGGGGAGATGCCATCGGCTGGTCCGTGGTTTTGACTAACGTTTCGGGCGAGTTAAGATATGGCCGGTTTTGCGGAGGCTTCGTGCGGAGATCGAATGTCAGGCTGTTGTTGTTCGGGGTTCTGGGATATTTGTTTTGTGGCATGTGGCCGGCGATGGCGCAGGAATCCGCGACGGCCCACCGGGCCGCCGCCGAACAGCCGGCAAGCAAGGGCCTCAGCGTGGACCGAATCTATAGCGAGCCGAGCTTGAGTGGCCATCCGACGACGGGAATCGCGTGGGCTCCCGACGGCAAACATCTGAGTTTCTTCAAGGAAGTGTCCTCCGGAGTGGGAAAGGGGGATCGCAAGGAGCTTTGGTTGATGGACGCGGCAACGGGCGAGAGCCGATTGCTGGTTGCCGCGGAGAAACTGGAATCGGCGCTTCCGGCGGCGACGGAAAACGCATCGCAGGCGACCGGACTGGGGCGACACGCTCCCGCGCAGTATCAGTGGGCCCCCGACGGCAGTGCGCTGCTGCTGCAGGGGAGCAGCTCGCTCGCATGGTTCGACCTGAAGACGCAGACTGCGCGTCCGCTTGTTTCGGGCAAGGAGGCGATCGCCGATCCCAAGATTTCGCCGGATGGCCGGTATGTGAGTTTCGTTCGCGACCACAATTTGTGGGTGGTTCGCGTGGCGGATGCAAAAGAGCGCGCGTTTACAAAGGGAGGGACCGAAGAAGTTCGCAAGGGCGAGCTGGATTGGGTGTATCCCGAAGAGTTGGAGATCACTACGGCGTATTGGTGGGCGCCGGATTCGTCCGCGATTGCTTACCTGGAAATGGACGAGCGAAAAGTGACGCAATATCCGCTGGTTGATTTTGGCTCGTATACGGGCGAGGCGGACGACGAGCGCTATCCGGTCGCCGGCGGTAACAATCCCGTCGTGCGGGTTTTTGTGGGGAAGGTGGACGGAGGCGAGCCGCGCGCGATGGATACGGGCGCGGACACGGACATCTACATCGCACGAGTGAATTGGCTGGTCGATTCCAAGCACGTCGCGATACAACGGTTAAACCGGCCGCAGACGATGATCGATCTTCTGGTTGCGGAGGCTGGTTCGGGCAAGTCTCGCGTCGCTTTGAGCGAGAAGGATTTGTACTGGATCAATGTCAGCGATGATCTGACGTTTCTGAAGGACGGCAAGCGCTTCTTGTGGTCGAGCGAACGCTCGGGCTACCGGCACATTTATTTGTATGACATGGAAGGGAAAGAGCTCGCGCAGTTGACGAAAGGGAATTGGGAAGTTTCCGCGGTGCAAGGAGTGGATGAGGCGAAAGGGCTGGTCATATTTCACGGCTGCGGAAAAATCGCCGCTCGAGCGCCATCTGTATCGGGTGGGGCTGGATGGCTCGCAATTCACGCGCATCACAAAAGAAGACGGCACGCACGGAATCAATCTTGCGCCCGGCGCCGCGAGCGTACGTCGATACCTATTCCAACAGCATGAACCCTCCGCGGCAGGATTTGGTGAAGATCGGATGGCTCGCGCATCGCCGCCGTAAACGAAAACAAAGTGGCCGAGCTTGCCGATCTGCATTTGTCGCCGGTGGAATTTCTTTCCGTGCAATCGCATGACGGCATGCAACTGAACGCAATGATGATCAAGCCGCCGGATTTCGATGCCGCGAAAAAATATCCCGTTCTTGTTTATACGTATGGCGGGCCGCATGCGCAGGTGGTGCTGAATGCGTGGGAGGGCGCGACATTTTTGTGGCACGAGCTGATGGCGCGCAAGGGTTACATCATTTTTGCCGTCGACAATCGCGGCTCCGCGGGCCGCGGCCACCTGTTCGAGGAACCCATCCATTTCCGGTTAGGGGCGCAGGAGTTGTCCGATCAGCGCGATGGCGCGGCGTATCTGAAGTCGCTGCCCTACGTCGATGCGAATCGCATCGGTATCTGGGGATGGAGCTACGGCGGACACATGACGCTGCACGCCATGTTCGAGGATCCGCAGGATTTTAAGGTGGGCTTTGCCGGCGGGCCGGTGACGGATTGGCACTACTACGACACGATCTATACGGAGCGATACCTGGGGTTGCTGCCGCAAAACGAGGAGAGCTACCAGGAGTCATCGCCGATCAAGAACGCGGCGAAGCTCAAGGGCAAACTGCTGATCGCGCACGGAACCGGGGACGACAATGTGCACTATGCGAACACGCTGGCGCTGATCAACGAGTTGATCGAAGCAGGGAAGTACGTCGAGGTTATGGCGTTTCCGGGTCGCGGGCACGGGGCTAGCGATCCCGAGGCGCGCCGCGTGTTGATGAACCGCGTGACGCAGTTCTTCCTGGATAATTTGTAGGTCGCTCAGCGCTCCCTAGTGATTCGGCTTGTCCTTGTCTTTTTCCTTGTCTTTGTCTTTGATCTCGACCGCGGGGCCGATCTTGATGGTGGCGCCGAACCGCTTGTAGTTGGCGTAGCGCACGGTCATCTTCATGTGCACGGAGCCGGTGCTGAAGTGCAGTTCGTCGTCGGAGCGCGTGTAGGTCGGAAACCAGTAATGGCCTTCGATGTTTTCGCGGAAGGTTTCAAACCGCGGGAAAATGTTTTCGTTGCCTTTCTTGATGATGTCCGGGACCGCTTTTCCGTCAGACTTCACGATATTCAGGTCGTGGTCGTCCACCCAGATGCGTCCCTGAAAATAGCGCTGATTCTTTTCTATTTTCTTGGGCTTGACATCGAAGACATAGGTGCCCAGCTCGTCGAGTTGTTCGCGGCCGGCGTAGTTGACGTCATACTTCGGCAGCTCGTCGGAGGTCAGCACGAAAGGCTGGACGTGCTCGAGGTCGTCCAGGTCCTGCTGCGAAAGCGAGATGCGCTGCAGCGTTGGCGGCGGGGCGGAGATGACCTTTTCATAGCGCTTGCCTTCGGGCGTGAAGAGAATGTCGCTGGTCATGCGGTACTCGCCGTCGGGACGCCCGTCGAAGTCGATGGTCTGGACGACGAATGTCTGCGTGTAGGTGTAGTTGTCGCGCTCTTTTTTGAACTCCAGTTCGCGATCGCCGAATTTCTTGACGATTTCCGGAACGGGAATGTCGGGTGGCTTGTTGGAAACAGTGGACGGGTCGTTTTTTGGCGCGGGTGTCGAGGTCTGCGATGCCTGCTTCGAGACGTCGAGGGTGGGGAGTTGCGCGGCCACGGACAGCGTGCACGCCAGGGCCGCGACCGAAACGACGGTGCCGGAAGCGGCTCGCAGGCGAAGTCTAGTGGATGTTCCAAAGATGATGTTGAGCATACCGGATCTCCTCGTTTGTGCGGCTCCCCAAAGCATTGGACCTCCCGCGACGGCACCAGGGTTGTCCCACGATAGCTGGACAAATGTGACCCCGGGAAGTCGATACGCACGGACGAGTCCAATTATCGCGCGTTTCGGCAATTCACTCCAGCGACAGACAAACAGAGTAGCAAGTCGGTTTCTGGTTAGCGCGGAAATCAGGACTTAGTCGAGTTCGGCGTTGGATGTGGTCTGCGATCCATCCAGCTTCGTTGACTTGCCCCACGCCGCAACCTAACATGTGCGCCCAATGGCGGACTCCCAGTCGCTTCTCGGGCAGACCATCTCCCATTACCGCATCATCGAAAAGCTCGGCGGTGGTGGAATGGGTGTGGTCTACAGGGCCGAGGACGCTCGCCTCGACCGCTTTGTCGCTCTCAAATTTCTTCCAGAGGCCTTAGCACAGGACCGTCAGTCTTTGGAGAGGTTTCGCCGCGAGGCCAAAGCCGCTTCCGCTCTGAACCACCCGAACATCTGCACCATTTACGACATTGGTGAAGAAAATGGCCGAGCGTTCATCGCTATGGAGTTTCTAGAAGGCAAGACTTTAAAGCACACCATCGCTGGAAGGCCCATGGAGCTTGAGCAAACCCTCCAGATTGCCATCGAGGTCGCCGATGCTTTGGACGCGGCCCACGCGAAAGGAATCGTCCACAGGGACATCAAGCCAGCCAATTTGTTCGTGACTGAGCGGGGACACGCCAAAATTCTGGACTTTGGCCTTGCTAAAGTCAGCTCGGCTAAGGACGTGGTTGGTAACGCTGAAACGCTCGCCACGCAAGATGTTGATCCGGGGCACTTGACTAGCCCTGGAAGCACTTTGGGATCCGTTGCCTATATGTCCCCGGAACAAGCGCGGGCTAAAGAGGTGGACACACGTACAGACCTGTTTTCGTTCGGAGTGGTCTTGTATGAGATGGCGACGGGACAGTTGCCTTTCCGAGGAGAGAGTTCGGCAACGATTTTTGATGCAATCCTGAACCGTGCACCTGTTCCAGCCGTGCGGCTGAATCCCGACCTGCCAACAGATTTGGCGAGAATCATCAATCGTGCGCTGGAGAAAGACCGAGGAATGCGCTATCAGCACGCGTCGGAAATGCGTTCTGAACTGATGCGCCTGAAGCGGGATACGGAATCGGGGCGGTCGGCCTCCGTGAGTCCGGAGTCGGCGGCTGTGGCTCGGGAAGGCGGCGCTCGGGTCACCCCGCAGCCGTCGTTATCCCAGTCTTCGCCTACGGCAGATGTGCCTTCTTCAGCGACGGGAGTGAAGCTCGCGGAATTTACGACAGTGGGCGGGAGACTCTGGAAGATTCTGATTCCTGCCGCCGGGATTCTTGTCGCTGCGATCGGGGGATGGCTCTATCTTCGCTCGCACGAGGAGGTGACCCACCCGGCCGCTGCGGCCCTCACCGAGAAAGACACGATTGTTCTGGGCGATTTCACGAATACGACGGGCGATGCGGTTTTCGATGACACGCTGAAGCAAGGACTCTCGATAGAGCTTGAGCAATCACCGTTTTTTGAATTGGTTTCTGACAGCAGAGTGAATGAGACATTGAAACTGATGGGCCGTCCCGACGGGGAGCGGTTGACGCCGGAGGTTGCACGCGAGGTCTGCCTGCGCGCGGGCAGCAAGGCCATGCTCGCCGGCTCGATTGTTGAACTGGGCAGCCAGTACGTCATTGGCTTAAAGGCCGTTGACTGCCAGAGGGGAGACGTACTAGCGGAAACGCAAGAGCAGGCGGCAGGTAAGGAAACGGTGCTTAAGACTCTGGACAAAGCGGTGGTCCGCCTACGCAGGAAGCTGGGCAATCGCTCACCTCAGTGCAGAAATACGCGACGCCATTGGAAGAAGCTACCACGTCTTCGCTTCAGGCGTTGCAAGCTTACACGCTTGCACTAAAGGCCCTCCAGGAAAAAGACGACAATGCCGCGACCGTGGCTTGGGCTCAGCGCGCCATCCACCTCGACCCGAATTTCGCCATGGGCTATAGCTTGCTCGGGGTCGGCTATCACAATCTCGGGGAATTCAACTTGGGAGCGGAGAACACACGGAAGGCTTACGAGTTGCGCGAGCGGGTGAGTGAGCGGGAGAAGTTTCTTATCGAGTCTTCATACTATCTTTTTGAAAAGGGGCGCCAATCCTGTGAACTCTGGGCGCAGACTTATCCCCGAGATGTCACGCCCCACAGCATCCTAACTTTCCTGTACTTTGGCCTTGGCCAATATGACAAAAGCTTGGCGGAGGCCCGCGAGGCGGTTCGCCTCAACCCGGCAAGTGGTAACGATTATGAAAACCTTGCCGACGCCTATTTCTTCCTGAATCGTCTGGATGAGGTCCGCGTCACGGTCGAAGAGGCATGGACGAAAAAACTCGATACCCCTTTCCTGCACTTGCTTATGTACTACCTCGCCTTTTTTAAGAACGACACGGCGGGCATGGCGCAACAGCTGGCTTGGGCTACGGGCAAGCGGGGAGTGGAAGACGTGTTCCTGGCTACCGAAGCCGATACGGCCGCCTATTCTGGGCAGCTAGGAAAGGCCCGCGAGCTTTCTCGCCGCGCAGTGGCCTCAGCCCAACATGCAGAGCAGATAGAGACGGCAGCGGGCTACGAAGCCTCAGCGGCTCTCCGTGAAACCCTGTTCGGTTATCCAGCTGAGGCCCGGAAGCGGGCCACTTCGGCGCTCGAACTTTCGAAAGGCCGGGATGTGGAATACCAAGTGGCTTTGGCGATGGCCTTGATGGGTGATGCGCCGCGGGTGCAGGTCTTGGCTAATGACTTGAGCAAGCAGTTTCCAGAAGATACGGTCGTCCAGTTTCAAGGAACTGCCAACTCTGCATGCGCTGCTTGCTCTGAACCGCAACGAACCTTTACAGGCCATCGAGGCTCTTCAGCCGGCCACCCCCTACGAATTGGGAATCGCGGCGATGGGTGCTGGCCTGTATCCTGTTTATGTGCGCGGTGAAGCCTATCTGGCAGCGCGTGAAGGCGTCCAGCAGCAGGCGAGTTCCAGAAAATCACCGACCGTCGCAGCATTGGGTTGAATCCCGTCGGCGCTCTTGCCCATCTCGGCCTCGCCCGCGCTTACGCTATGCAAGGCGACACCGCGAAGGCCCGCGCTAAATACCAAGACTTCCTCACCCTCTGGAAGGACGCCGACTCCGATATCCCCATCCTGAATCAAGCCAAGGGGGAGTACGCGAAGCTGCAGTAGTGGCCGCGAACCTTGGACCAGACCGTGCTGGCACGTGGTAAGCCACGTCTAGGGCAACTGACTCGCTACCAGTAAGGGTGGGTCAGAGGGATTCGACGATCTCGATGTTGCCGGTCTTCCGCAAGATTTCAACCGCTACGGACGTGCCGTCGCGGCGAATCAGGAAATCCGCGCTGGCATCGCCGACCCGCAGATTGTGCATGCGCACCTCGGTCAGATTGGCGGGCAGGCTTGGATTGGTGAAACAGATCTGGCGCTCGGGACCGCGCACACTAAGCCCAAAACATGCCTGCAGGAGCATGTACACGGAGCCCGCAGCCCACGCTTGCGGCGAACACGCGACCGGGTAGAGCGTCGGGCCGTCGGCTTCGGGCCGCCGGTGAAATCCGCAGAACAGTTCCGGCAACCTGTGTAGTTCGACGCGACGGCTGGCCTCGTGCAGGCCTTCAAGAATTTTGGCTACGTAGTCTTGCAGGCCGTAATAGGAAAATCCCAACGCGATCATGGCATTGTCGTGAGGCCAGACCGATCCGTCGTGATAAGACATCGGATTGTAGCGGGCTTCGCACGCGGCCACTGTGCGGACGCCCCAGCCACAGAAGGAGTGCTCTTCCATCAGCGATGCGGCCGTGATCTTGGCATGGTCGTGGCTGGCGATCTTGCTGAAGAGCACTTGACCCGCGTTGGAAGTGCGCACCCGGCATTGTTTCTTCTCGCCGTCCAGCGCGAGCGCGTACATGCCCATTTCCTCGCACCAGAATGCGTCCTCGAACTTGGATTGCAGCTTTTCCGCTGCGGAATCCAACCTTGCCGCAAATTCCGGCTCATTCATCGCGCGGGCAAGCAATGCGCCGGCGCGCTTCGCGGCGTAGGCGTAGCCTTGTACTTCGCACAACGCGATCGGCGGTTCAGCCAGGCGGCCGTCGGCATGGAACACGGAATCCTGCGAATCTTTCCAGCCCTGCTGCACGAGTCCCTTGGAGGCGCGTTGCTGATACTGCACGAAGCCGGACCCGTCGAGATCGCCGTAGGTGTCGATCCATTGCAAAGCGCGCTGGACGTTCGGCCAAATCTCTTTCACCAGCGATTGGTCGCCGGTGCGCTGGAAGTAGGCGCCCGCAAGCATCACGAACAGCGGGGTGGAATCGACGCTGCCGTAGTAGCGTCCAAACGGGACTTCTTTGGTTACCGCCATTTCGCCGCGGCGCATTTCGTGCAGGATTTTTCCGGGTTCCGCGTCTTGTTCGGGTATTTCCCGTGTGGCTTGGGTCTCGGCGAGATACTTCAGGACGCTCTGCGCGATGCGCGGCGAGGTCCAAAGGCATTCGAGCGCGGTGATGATGCCGTCGCGGCCGAACACGGTGCTGAACCAAGGGACTCCGGCATAGGGATACGGGCCTTCGGGATTGCCTTCGATGAGCATCCGAAGATCGGCGGAAGAGCGATTGAGCCACGCGTTGAAGCTCTCGCTGGACGTCGTGATCTGGATATCTTCGCTACGGGCGCGTTCGGTTTCGCGTGTCAGCGAACGGAACGCGGTCTGAAAGGGGATGATGCCATTCGTGCTGGCATCGCGTTGGCAGGCAACCGTAGTGAAAATGGAGGTTTCCTGTTTGGGTTCCAACTTGATGCGAAACAGAGCTTCGCGCGTCGTGAGGGATGTCGGACTTGGAGAGAATTCCAGGCGCGTCCGGCGGTATACGTTGTCCAGCCCCCGGTAGGCGAGTATCGCGGCATTTCCATCGACGAGATCGGGCAGGCGATCACCCTTGCGCGCGCGCTTGGTGCCGCGCACCTCGAAGATGTCGGCGAAGTCCGCGTCGAATTGGAAGAGCAACGAGAGGCGCACAGGCTCGAGGCCGTAATTGAGGATGCGCAGGTGTTCGTAGTGGCTAGCCGCGCCTAGAAACTGTGAGCGGAAAAGGTGGACTGTGCCACGGGGCAAACTGTCCTCGGTATTCAGCGCGGTATCGACATTGGTGATGTCCACGGAGAGAAAGGCGTTGTCTTCGCGAACGGTCGAGCCCAGCAGCAGGGGTTGCTGCTGATTGAGGCGCATCGTGAAACGCGACAGGTGGCGGCTCTCCGCGTGAAAGAGCCCGAACTGCGAAAATCCCAAGTCCTCAATATCGCCGTAACGGTTGAGAACGGCGAACGTGTCGCCGCATTTGAGCACGCGGGTGCGGTCGTCCACCAACGCGGAGGATGCGCGGACGTAATATTCGTCGGCAACCCGGACAATGTCCGTCAAAAAACCGAACCTTCCTGTTTCGCCTATTGCGTCAGAAACGTGTCGACCTCGGATGTCTCCACGGAGAGAGCGCGGATGTTCAACATCGACTCATACAGCTTAACGTAGTCCTTGGCCATTCTCGACCCGGTGAAGCGCATCTCGAACGCCTGGCGACAAGCGGCCCGATCCAGATCGGCCACCCGGGGTACTGCCCTGATGGCTTCCTCGATGTTGTCCACGATGAAACCGCTCGTGCCGTGCGCGATGATCTCCGGCACCGATCCGCATTTGAAGGCGACGGTGGGCGTGCCGCAGGCCATGGCTTCGATCATGGTCAGTCCGAACGGCTCGGGCCAATCGATCGGGAAGAGATAGGCGTAGGCGTTTCCGAGAAACTCGGACTTCTGATCTTCGGTGATTTCGCCGATGTATTCGATGTTGGGATTGTTCAGGAGCGGCTTGATCTGCGTTTCAAAATATTCGCGGTCGACACGGTCGATCTTCGCGGCGATCTTGAGCGGCATGCCAACCTTCAGCGCGATTTCAATGGCGCGGTCGACCCGTTTTTCCGGGGAGATGCGACCCAGAAATGCCAGGTACTTTCCGGAGCCATCTCCCAGAGACAAGGCGCCGGCGGGCAGGCCGTGGTAAATGTTGCCGACCCAGTTGGCAAAGGGCAGTGGTTTGCGTTGCGCTCGCGAGATCGAGACCACCGGCATGTCCGGATATTTGTGATAAAGGGGAGGCAGATCCGTCATGTCCAGCCGCCCATGCAGGGTCGTGAGTTGCGGAATCCCGGTGACACGAGAGATCGGGAAATGGAGATAGTCGATGTGGAAATGAATGATGTCGAATTCTTCGGCGCGGGCAAATATCTCTTCGAGCATTACGTAGTGGTGCGCGAGTTGGTCGATACAATCCGGGTCCAGGCGAAGAGACATCGGGCAACAGGGAATGAGGCGGGCAGCAGTCTTTGAGTCGCCGCTAGCGAACAGCGTGACATCGTGCCCGAGCGCGACTAACTCCTCAGTCAGATAGGAAACTACCCTTTCGGTTCCGCCATAAAGCTTCGGAGGAACGCTCTCATATAGGGGTGAAACTTGGGCAATTCGGAGGGGAACCTTTGGCCGTATCGTCATAGTAGGACTGAGGATACAGGTCGGCGACGTTATTAGATATACGGGATAATCCCGATGGAAATAAGGGTTGTTCCCGTATCGGGACTCAGCCGCAAATCTCTGGATCTCGAGAATTGACCTTGACCGATTTTCAGCCCTTCGCGAGCTCGCGATTTTGGCGGTCTTCGCGACGTCGCGGGGCGGATCACCAGGGGCAGGGGTTGAATGCCTGTGCCGCGGCGACTGAGTTTTTGGCGGCGCGATTCCGTCCAGGAGACCTACGGAGTGATGATGTCTTTTGCTCGAGGCTTCACTTGCACTGCGGCGAGGCTTGAGGCGTCCCAGCCGCCGCCTAGCGCTTTCACCAGGAGCACGCTGGTGACCAGCCGCTGGCCGTGGATTATGGCGAGCTGTTGCTCATCCGTGAGCAGATTTTGTTGCGCGGTCACGACGTCGAGATAGCTCACCAGGCCTCCCGAGTAACGGTCGGTGGAGATGTCCAGGGTGCGGCGTGCGGCGTCCACAGCTTGCTGCTGAGATTGCTGCGCATCGTTCAACACGCTCAAGCCGGTAAGGTCGTCTTGCACTTCCTGGAAGGCGTCCAACACGGTCTCGCGGTAGCTCGCCACGTTCGCATCGTACCCCGCGCGGGAAAACTGGACCTGGGCGCGTCGCGCGCCGCCCGTGAAGATATCTTCGGCGACGTTCGCACCTACTGCCCAGAATATGCTCTGCACGTTGGCGAGCTTCGAGATGGAAGCCGACTCCCAGCCGGCCTGGCCGAACAGACTCAGAGAAGGATAGTATGCCGCGCGCGCAATGCCGATCTGTGCGTTAGCCACCGCCATCTGGCGTTCCGCTTCCGCAATGTCCGGGCGGCGCTCCAGCACATCCGAAGGCAGGCCGGCGTTGATCGGCGGAGGCTCGGCGTTCAGCTCCTTGATGGGGACGTGAAAATCCGGAGCCGCACGCCCCACCAAGACGGCGATGGCATCCTCGAACTGTTTGCGTTGCTGCTCCAGTAGAGTCGCCTGGGTCCGCGTCGTATGCAGCAGGGTTTCTTCCTGAGCGACGTCCAGACCAGAAGCGACGCCGCCCGAATGCCGCGAATTCACTAGGTCCAATCCTTTTTGCAACGCTTCCACGGTGCGGCGCAGGATTCCGATCTCGGAATCCAACTGGCGCAGGTTGAAATAATCGCCGGCAAGTTGCGAGGTCACCAGCAAGCGGACATTTTCCAAGTCGGCTGCGTTCGCCTGGTAGGAGGCTTCCGCCGCTTCGATGCTTCGCCGGCGCCTGCCAAAGAGGTCCACCTCGTAGTTGACGGTGAACGGTAATATAAAGGTGTTCTGCTGTACCGGCTGCAGAGTTATCGGCACGCCATTCGTCGGGCGATTTCCGGACAGCCGTTGGCGTCCGAGGTTGGGTCCGAGGCTGCTTGGCCCAGTGTTGAGCGTGGGGAAGAGCGTGGCGACTTGAATCGCAGCGGTCGCTCGCGCCTGTTCCAGGTGCGCGATGGAAATCTTGAGGGTCTGATTTTCGGCGAGTGTTTGTTTCTCGAAAGCGTTCAGTTCGTCGTCATTGAAAACGGCCCACCATTCGCCCTTTGGCACGCTGTCTTTAGGCGCACTTTCGCGCCAGGGAGCCGCGACATCCCATTGCGGCGGCGCCGTCGCGGCGGGCCGCTTGTAATTCGGTCCGACGGTGCAGCCGCTGAGCAACGCCCCAGCAAGCAGCAGCGTAGGCGTCACAGAGATACGCGCGACCTTCACCGGCCCAGGCCGGAGGCCGCGGCGAAATTGGGGCCAGCGCCGCATTACTTCTTATTCCCGCTGGGGGGCGGGTTGCTGTTCGCGTTGGATCCACCGGCGGCCGCGCCATTGCTCTGCGCAGGCTGGCTTACGCCCACGAGCGGGGCGGGACGCGGCATTTCCTTTACGTGGACCTGAAGACCCTCCTCGAGCGAATCCGGGGGATTCAGCACGATCCAATCGGTGGCTTTCAATCCCTGCAGCACTTCGAGCGCGGTGCCGTAGTCGCGGCCAATCGACAGCGGCTGCAAATGCGTCTTGTGATTTTCATCGATGGTGACCGCGCGCAGCCCCTCGGAGCGGAACAGAAGAGCGTTGACGGGCACCTGCAGACGCTGGCCCTCGACTTTTACCAGCAGATGCACCTGCGCGTAGCCGCCCGGCAGCAAGCGGCCGTCCTTGTTAGGGACGTCCACTTCCGTGTTGAGGGTGCGGCTGGCCAAATCGATAGCATCCGCGGTGCGTGCAACCTTGCCTTGGAACTTATCTCCTGGGTATTGCGCTAGCTCCAGATAAGCGCCCAAGCCGGCGCGAATCGCCCCCGCGTAAACTTCCGGCACCCGAACGTAGGCGCGAATCGGATCGGTCTGCGCGAGATTGAAGAGTTGCTGGGCAGTACCGCCATTTCCGGCGTTGATCAGGTTTCCGATATCAATGTTGCGTTGCGTGATGACCCCGCTGAACGGGGCGTAGATATGCTTGAACGATTCCAGATCTTCGAGACGCCGAACATTCGCCTCGTTCGACGCCGTTGTGGCTTTTTTCGCCGCGTAATCGCCGACAGCGTTGTCCACTTCCTGCTTCGAAACGCCATCCGTCTTGATCAGTTCCTGATAGCGGACGGCCGTAATTTTGGAAAGGTCTTCGTTTGCTTTCGATGTGTTCAGATCGGCGCGCGCTTGGGAAAGCTGTTGATCGACTTCGGGCGTATCGATGTCCGCCAGCAACTCGCCTTTCTGTACGCGGCTGCCGATATCGTGGTACCACTTTTTCAGGTATCCGTTGGTCCTGGCGTAAATCGGGGATTCGACAAAGGCCTGGGTCGTGGACGGCAGGACCAGATCTTCCTGGCCGGGCTCCGGAGTTGGGTGCACCACGGAAACTGTGGGTACCGCCATTTTCTCGGTTTCGTTGGCTAGCGCGCGATATTGCGTGCGGCGCTGCAGGAGCGTGAAGGCTCCCAGAATCATCAGGGCCAGGGCGCCCAGCAGCAGATATAGGAACAGCTTGCTCTTCTTCTCCGGTTCTCTTTCCGGCATGTATTCCACGTAATTAGGTTCCACCTGAGGCCTGACTTCCGTCGTCGTCATTCCATTTGCTCCACAATACTACAATCTTTTTGCGATTAAGCGGTGGCTGGCGACATTGCCGAGCCATCGTCGCTGGCGCGCTTGCGTTCGCGGCGCCCGTGGATGATCGAGAAGACGCAGGGCACGAAGAACAGTGTCGCGAACGTGGCAAATAACAGCCCGCCAATCACCGCGCGTCCCAGCGGCGCGTTCTGTTCGCCGCCCTCGCCCAGCCCGATGGCCATCGGCACCATGCCGATGATCATCGCCAGCGCGGTCATGATCACGGGCCGCATGCGCACGAAGCCCGCTTCCAGCGCCGCGTCTCTCGCGCTTTTTCCTTCATTCAATTGTTCGCGCGCGAAGGACACCATCAGAATGCTGTTGGAGGTGGCCACGCCGACGCACATGATCGCGCCGGTCAGCGACGGAACGCTCAGGGTCGTGCGGGTCATCAGCAACATCCAGCAAATTCCCGCCAAAGCGCCTGGTAGCGCGGTGATGATGATGAACGGATCGAGCCACGACTGAAAGTTCACCACAATCAGCATATAGACCAGCACGATCGCGCCGACCAGTCCAAAGCCCAAGCCCTCGAACGAGCTCTTCATCGTTTGCACTTGGCCGCGGATCACGATGTGGCTCCCCTTGGGCAATTCGGGCTCAACGTTGTGGACCAACTTGGCTACGTCATCGGAGACTCCGCCGAGGTCGCGGCCGTTCACCGTTGCATACACGTTGATCATGGGTTGCACGTTGTAGTGCGAAACGACCGCCGGGCGCGCGGTTGTGGTCGTGGTGGCCAAGTTGCCCAAAATCTGCGGAGTGGTTCCGGGGCCCGCGTTGACCGGTGTGTTCTGCAAAGCCTGCCAACTGTCCACGCGGTATTGCGGGGTCTGCACGGCCACGTTGTAACTTACGCCGTTTTTCGGATCCAGCCAAAACGCCGGCGCCGTCTGGAAACTGGAGCTCAAGGAGACCAGCACATTCTGCGCGACATCCTTGGCCTGCAGGCCCACGGTTTGCAGGCGAGTGCGGTCCATATCCATTCGCAGGGTCGGCTGATCCATGGCCTGCTGTACGTGCACGTCGACCGCCCCAGGGATGTGCCGCATCTCCCCGGCCAGTTTTTGGGCCACCGCGAAATTTCCGATTTGATTGTTGCCCATCAATGCGACATCGATCGGAGCCGGCGATCCGAAGTTCAAAATCTGCGTCACGATGTCGGCCGGCTGGAAAAAGAACTGAACGCCGGGAAACTCCCGGGGCAGCCTTTCGCGAAACTCGTTGATGTACTCGCCGGTCGGACGGCCGCGCTTCTCGCTCAGTTGCACGAGGATCTCGCCGTCCGAGGTGCCGAAAGTACCGGAGTTACTGTAACTGAGGTTGATGCCGCTGTAAGGAACGCCGAGATTGTCCAGGATGGTGTCGAGTTCGTCGGCCGGAATGGTTCGACGAATTTCGCTGTCGATCTGGTCCGCGAGGCGCGCGGTCTCTTCGATGCGCAATCCGCTGCGGGCGCGGAAATGCAGCCGAATCTGGCCCGCGTCCACTTTCGGGAAGAAGTCCCGGCCCAGCACGAAAATCAATCCGCCGGAGAGCACGCAAAATCCCAGGAAGCAAGCGGAGAAAACGACCGATTTTTCGAGTGCGAAGCCCAGCGCGTTCCGGTAGCCCTCGCGGAACCTCTCAAAAGCGCGCTCGAATCTTTGTTGCTGTCGCCGAAGAAATCCCTGCTTCTCGCCCCGGTGTTCTTCGGGAATGTATTCGTCTTCGGAGCTCAACAAATACATGGCCATGGTCGGTACGATGGTGCGCGACCACCCATACGACGCCAGCATCGCGAAGGAGACCGCTTCGGCGAGGGGCACGAACAGGTACCGCGCCACGCCGGACAGGAAAAACATTGGGAGGAACACGATGCAGATGCATAGCGTGGAAACCAGTGCGGGCACCGCGATCTGTTGCGCGCCGTCCAGAATCGCTTGAACGGTTTCCTTGCCCATCGCCAGGTTGCGGTTGATGTTCTCGATCTCGACGGTGGCGTCGTCCACCAGGATGCCGACGGCGAGAGCCAATCCGCCGAGCGTCATGATGTTGATGGTCTCGTGCAGCGCGCTGAGCAACAGGATGCTGACCAGGATGGAAAGCGGAATCGACGTGGCGATAATCAGCGTGCTTTTCCAGTTCCCCAGGAACAGCAAGATCATGATCGCGGTCAAGCATGCGGCGATCAAAGCTTCGCGTAGTACGCCCTGAATCGACGCGCGCACATAGACCGACTGGTCGAAAAACATCGTCAGATGAAGACCTTCGGGCAAAGACCCGGAGTAGTCCTGCAGCGTTTGCTTGACACGTTTTACGATGTCGAGCGTGGAGGCGCTTCCGGTCTTGTACGCGGCCATCAGCACTCCGCGCTGCCCGTTCGCGCGGACGATGTTGGTCTGCGGAGAAAACCCGTCGCGGATATGGGCTACTTCGCGCATGTAGATCGTTGCGCCGTTCACGCTCCGGATCGGCAGATCGTTCAGGCCCGCGATGGTCTGCGGGCTGCCGTTCATTTCGACCGTGTACTCCAGGGTCCCCATTTTCGCCGTACCCGTGGGGAGAATCAGGTTCTGCGCGTTGACCGCATTCACGATGTCATTCGGCGAAAGACCCTTGGATTGCAGTGCCTGCGAGTCAATATCCACGGAAACGAGCCGCTGTTTGCCTCCGTACGGGAAGGGCAGCGCCGCGCCTTGCACCGTCGCCAGCTGCGTGCGAATGAAATTATTCCCGTAGTCGAATAGGGCCTGTTCGCTCAGGGTGTCGCTGGTCAGTCCGATCTGGATGACCGGTACGGTTGAAGCCGAAAAGATGGCTACCAGCGGAGGCGTCGTTCCCGGCGGCAATGTGAAGAGGATGGTTTGTACGATGGCCGTAGTTTGCGCGAGCGCGGTCTGAATGTTCGCGGTGGGCTGGAAGAATATCTTGACGATCGACGTGCCGTTCAGCGATTGCGACTCGATGTGTTCGACGTCGTTGACGAGCGTGGTTACCGCGCGCTCGGAGTTGGAGGTGATGCGCTGCTCCATCTCTTGCGGTTCCAGCCCCTGATATTTCCAAACCAAGCTGATGACCGGTATGTTGATGTCCGGAAAAATGTCGGTAGGCGTTCGCAGCAGCACCACCGGTGTCAGCAGGACGATCACCATCGCCAAGACGATGAAGGTATAAGGCCTAGCGAGTGCTAGTCGGACTATCCACATAATTTTTCAACTTCCGATGACACTGAACCTGTTCGAGCTCTAGAACGTAACCGTCCGTCAAGCGAATCGGATGCTTTCCTTTAGATTCGCCAACCCGTTTCTTTGGGTACGGCGGCGATTCGCGGATCCGCGGCGCCACCAATCGACACGGAATCACAGGCCGGATTCTACTTCGAGATCCAAAATGGGGTGTGGCAATTCTGACGCCAACACCATGCTACCCAGCCAGCCCGGCAACTCCTATCCTCTCAGGCAGTTGCGCATGGGAATGCATCGAGCCGCCAAGCCTTGATTCCGTGAATTGGATGCCCATATTTTGACGGTTGGTACATTATGGGCGGGTACGATGTCGGTTTTGGGCAGTCGGTTCGCCAACGGACGGAGCCAAATGACCGAATAACGCCCGCACCGCGAAAGGGGCGCGCATGACCAAGTGCGCGCGTGGGCGGAGTACGTCAGCGTATTTGCAGCCGATGCGCGGCGTGTCCTTATCGGCTGGAGGGACTCGCTAGTCGCGAAAAATGAAATTCATGCGCAAGCCACAAACTTCGATCATGTCGCCGTCGTTCAAACGCAACGGCCCCGAAATAGAGGATCCGTTGACCACCGGCACCTTGTCTCCCGGCCCGATGTAATACCCGTCATCGCGTTGATTGACCTGCGCTGCAAGTTGCGGCTTGAACCAGCCCTTCAACTTGACCGTGGCCATCTTGGACTTGCCAATCACGGTGAGCTTGTTGGTCAGCACATATTCTTTCTGATCGGAGTTCCCGCTAAGCACCACGAGCGTTGGAACCTTCACGCGGCTCGCTGCGAACTGCGTGCGCTCTCCCATCGCGGCGGCCTGTTGTAGCATCTCGCGCCGCGTTTTGGTGTCGAGCATCATCGTTTCATTGATGCGCGGCGCAGCGGTGCCTTTCTTTCCGGTATCGCCGAAAGCGGTGGTGTCTCCGGAGGCGTCCACTTTGATGTGGTGCTTTCCGACCCATATGGAATCGCCATCGTGCAATGTGGCGCGTTCCACGCGCAAATCGTTCACGAAGGTTCCATTCAGGCTGTCGAGATCTTCCACCACCAGGCGTCCCGCCTCGACGTAGACGCGCGCGTGATAATTCGATACGGCGAGATTATCCACCGGCAAATCATTGTCGGGTGAGCGGCCGATGCCCACCGGACGGCTGCCGATGGGCACTTCCTTTACCAGCTTATCCTCAAACATTAGCGTCAGCTTCGCCATTTACTTTCCTCCTGCCGAGCCATTCTTGTGCGCCTGCTTCTGGGCCCCGCGACGCAGCCAGGAGAACCATCCCTTGGACTCGCCGCCAATCTGCACGACCACCGCAGTCACGTTATCCGCGCCGCCTTGCTCGTTGGCCAATTCCACAAGCCGCTGGGCAGCCTTGGCTGGATCGGGTTCCGCCTGCAGGGTGCCCGCGATCTCCGGCTCCGTCACCATGCGTGTCAATCCGTCCGAGCACAGCAGCAACACGTCATTCCCGAAGAGTGTGTGCTCTTCGCAATCAACCTCAATCTCGGGATGAGCGCCCAGAGCGCGCAACAAAACGCTCTGCATTTCGCTGCGATCGGCCTCCGCCGGCGTTAAAATGCCGCGACGCACTTGCTCCGCCACCAGGGAATGATCGCTCGTCAATTGCTGCAAATTGCCGCTGCGCAAAAGATACGCCCGGCTGTCACCCACGTGAGCGACGCTAAGCCTGTCCCCGTCGATCCACGCCGCGGTCAGCGTCGCTCCCATCCCTCGCTGCGTGGGATGAGCTTGCGCTGAATCGTAAATGCTCTTGTTTGCGAGGTGTACAGCGCTCGACAGGCGCTTCGTTTTCTCGCTCCAAGTCGCGGGCATGTCTCCAAAAATCGTCATCGCTGGATCGGTCTCTGTCTCCTGGCAATGTTTGACGACAGACTCAACCGCCAACGCGCTGGCGATCTCTCCGTGTGCCTCGCCACCCATGCCATCCGATAGGACAAACAGATTCAGGGGCTCCACAATCCGGAAGCAATCCTCATTATTTGTGCGGACGCGTCCCACGTTCGTCACGCCGCCGCTTACAATTTGCACTGAGGCTCCTCTGGCTTTCTTGCGGGCCGCTCCCTCGGACTACCCACACCCATGCCTGGCAACCTGCCTCCACGCTAGCAGACCCCGCAAGCCTGCGGAAGGCACTGAACCCTACTAATTACTCATCGTTTGGCCACACGGTGCCCGCGACGCGAACGGGTATGAACGCCCCAAGGTCAGCGTCGCCGTTGTAGGGGCGCAGTAATGGAGCGCGGCAATGTGGCGTACCAGCTTGCTCGGGCGCGGTCATCGACGGCCAAACGAGAACGTCGCCGCCTGCCTCCACATCTTCCCGTAAGCCGCCTATTTTTCGCTACAATCCCAACATGTCCCGCCGCCGCATGTCTGCCCTTCTCGCCTTCGTTTCCGGCGTCGCGCTAATCCTAAGCTCTTCAGCCTCCTCTCAACAACCACCGCCGCCCTCCGGCTGCCCGCATCCTGCTACTCCCGCGCAAAATCGTCTCCGGGGAGCACTCCACTCTGGCGGTGCTCGATGTCAACGGGCGTCTAACTCCCGGAGTGCGCGTGGACTTCTCTAACGGCGATCGGGTGACCACCGACGCGACTGGCCGTGCGCTTTTTGTGGCGCCGCTAAATCCCGGGGTTATCTCGGCGGCTCTGTCGGGGCATCCTGGTCGGATTTACACGACCATCCTTAGTCCCCTGGAAGCTTCTTCGCCCTCGATCGAAATCTCTGCAGCTCCGCGCGTTGCGTCTATCAGCGACCGGTTTGAACTCGCTGGCCGCTCCTTCTGCGGCGATGCCGACGCAAACAAAGTCACCATAGCGGGGTTTCCCGCCTTGGTGCTGGCCTCCTCGCCGACATCGCTCGTAATTCTTCCTCCTTCAGAGCTCGATCCCGGTGATGCCCCGGTCGTGGTGACGTGTAACAAGCAGGACTCCCCGCCCTTCGTCATTCGGTTCGTGGAGCTTACGTTGGAGGCCAATTCCTCGCCGCTGGCGCCCGGTGACCACCGCGCGCTGACGGTTCGCGTTCGCGGCACCACCGCCAAAGTTGCACTTGAGGCCCACAATTTGGCTCCCGATATTGCCGAACTGACCAGCGGGAATCCCGCGCGCATTTCCAGCAGCGGGGGAGCGGACAACACTGCCCAGTTTTCGTTGATAGGGAAGCAGCATGGCAGCTTCGTCGTTTCGATTCGCCTGCTGCCTACTCAGAGCGCACCTCGGCCCTGAGGGTCCTACCTGGCTCCGTTCAGACTGCAGAGGCCGGAAGGGGCAAGCCCCTCCCCTACAGGTTCTGCATGGCTTAATAGTGGGCGCAAAGTCTTCCGTTACTTCGATAAACGGTCTGTGGACTACGAGGAGCTGCCGACCGCGAGTCACTGATGGCTAAATGGTGAGACCGGAACCAAAGTCCCATTGACCGCTATCGGCCAGACGCCTACCTTGGATAAGCGGAGCCGTGTTGCTCCTGCGACATCCATGGGCGATTCCAACTTTATTCCAGTACCTCCTTCGTTAGATCCGGGTGAGCGCGAACTCGCCGAAGAGCTTTCGCGCATCCAGAAGCGCGATTCGTGGGTGGGGCGTTACTCGATTTTCGTCAGCCTGCTGCTGGTCGGAGCTATCGTCGCGCTGGCGGTTGTGGCGATGCGACAGGGAGCCGAACCTTTTTATAAGATCAGGCTTACAGAGGCGATTTTTGGCTTGATCGCTTTGATCGTGCTGTTCAACGTGTACACGATCCGGCAGGAAATTCTGATCAAGCAGCTGCGCAACCAGCTCACCGAGAAACAGGGACAGTTCTACAGTCTTCGAAACCTGTCGATGATCGACCCGTTGACCGGGCTATACAACCGGCGATTTGCGGAACAGCGGCTGGCTGCGGAAGTCTCTCGCTCGGAACGCATGGGGCATCCGCTGGCGCTGGTGATGCTGGATCTGAAGAATTTCAAGCAGGTGAATGAAAGCAGCACGCAAGAGGCGGGCGACCAGGCGCTGAAGGCGTTTGCCACTCGGCTGAGCAGAGTGATTCGCGGGTCCGATTTGGCGGTGCGCCTGGACTCCGACAAATTCATGATCCTTTTGCCGGAATGCGCGTCCGATCAGTTACAGCGCGTCCTCGGGCGTCTCAGCCCGTTTGAGCTGGATTGGAACGGGGCAAAGATTCCGGTGACGTTCACAGCGGCGTGGAAGCAATATGAATTGGGAGAGAGCGCCGAGGAATTTCTCGCGCGTGTGGATCAGGGGCTGGCTGGAGCGAAAAAGGCCGGAAGCAAAGCTCCGTACTTTGAAACGCTGAGTCTCTAATCCGCCGACCTGCTTTCTGTATCGGTGACGCGTCGCGCACGCGTTTCTTTCTTCGAAAAACCTCAAAAAAACTTTCCGAACCACCAACACGGTGTACATTGCGCGGTACCGCATTCTAAAATCTGAGCATGATTGCGCTCGGAGAAACCGTCCGAACGCGGTGGGAAATTCCGCGCTGGCGGATAATACACGAGCAAGTCCCCTGCCAGTTTTTTGGCAGGACGGGTGTTGGGAAAACGGCACTGGAGGGAAAACGGAAGATGGCTCTCCCCAGGGACAAACACTTCATGGCACGGGTAATCGATCGCAAAGAACTGTCCGA
This sequence comes from uncultured Acidobacteriota bacterium, assembly GCA_963834025.1. Taxonomy (GTDB): domain Bacteria; phylum Acidobacteriota; class Terriglobia; order Acidiferrales; family UBA7541; genus Acidiferrum. The sequence goes on from CAWIAI010000003.1 coordinate 522,630, forward strand.
AGATCTGTGGCTGGTGCGCGTTGATCCCGGCGGGCCCTTCCAGTTCAAGGCGGGGCAATACGCGACGCTAGGCGTCGATCACGGTGATAAACGGATCGAGCGCGCCTATTCGATCGTGTCCTCGCCGTATGAAGAGGGATTTCTCGAGTTTTTCGTCGAACTCGTGCCCCAGGGCGAGCTGACCCCGCACCTTTACAAACTGCACAAGGGTGACACACTTTTTTGCCGCAAAATCGCGAAGGGCCGCTTTACTTTAGATTTGCGCAGTGGTCGGAGCAATCATTTGTTGCTGGCCACGGTGACAGGCATTGCGCCGTTTGTGAGCTACGTGCGGACCTTGTACCAGGATTGGAAATCGCGTAACAGCGCGATGCCGGGAGAACACAAATTGTTCTGCCTCCAGGGCGGCAGCCGCTCCTGGGAGTTCGGCTATCGCGAGGAACTCGAGCGCGTTGCTTCCGAAGTGCCATGGTTCAAGTACGTCGCGACCATCAGCCGCCCTTGGGAAGATGCCTCCTGGAAGGGCGAGACCGGCCGCGTCGATGACCTGATCCGCAAATATACGGATGAATGGAATCTGCGGCCTGAGAACACCACCGGATATCTCTGCGGCCACCCCAGCATGTGCGAAAACGGGCAAGGAATTCTGGCGCGCGCCGGCTGGCCGAAGGGCTCGACGTTCGAAGAGGTCTATTTCATTCCAGGGAAAGAAGCCACCGATTAATTGCGGATGCCTAGTAAGCAGAGCAGCAAAATCTTGTTTCTCCGCGCCGCCGATGTAACGTCGCCAAGAATCGCGACGTCAACCTACGTGGGCCATCAATCGGTGTACAATGCCGCGCGGTCCGGCCAATCGCGAGATTTCTGAATTCGTTTCTTTAGAAGCTGTCGGAGGATTCTCCATGATTGTTGGTGTTCCCCGAGAGAGTTTCCCGGGGGAGCGGCGCGTCGCGCTGGTACCCGCGGCGCTGGCCAATCTCGCAAAGGCAGGGATCGAAGTTATCGTGGAAGCGGGCGCAGGCGTGGAGGCCGGCTATCCCGACGCTGAATACACCGCCAAGGGCGCCAAGATCGTCCCACAGCGTTCCGAGGTCTTCCGACAGGCGGACATTATTGCGCAGGTGCTGGCGCACGGAGCGAACGACAAGACCGGCAGCGCCGACCTTCCTCTTTTCCATCGCGATCAGATTCTGGTGGGATTTTTGCGGCCGATGGGTTCACTACAAAGCATCACCGACATCGCCGCGAGAGGGATCATTTCGTTTTCGGTGGAGCTGATGCCGCGAACGACCCGAGCACAGAGCATGGATGCGTTGTCCGCGATGTCCACGGTGGCAGGATACAAAGCGGTCATCCTGGCCGCGGACACCCTGCCAAAATTGTTTCCGATGATGACGACCGCCGCAGGTACGATTACGCCGGCGCGCGTGTTGATTCTTGGCGTTGGCGTGGCCGGACTGCAAGCAATCGCCACGGCGCGACGTCTGGGCGCCGTGGTTTCCGCATATGATCTGCGTCCAGCCGTGAAGGAACAGGTGCAGAGCCTCGGCGCTCGCTTCGTTGAGCTTGCAATCGAAGCGAAGGATGCGCAGGACGCGCGAGGTTACGCGACCGCGCAAGACGAGAGCTTCTACCGGCGGCAACGCGAGTTGCTCGGACAAGTGATCGCGCAACACGACGTGGTGATCACAACAGCGGTGATTCCGGGGAAAAAGGCACCGACGCTAATGACAAACGAAATGGTAGCGGGAATGGCGCCCGGCTCGGTGATCGTGGATCTCGCGGCCGAGCGGGGCGGAAACTGCGAATTGACCCGCGCGGGCGAAACGATGGTCGAGCATGGCGTGACCATCATTGGATGGGTGAATCTCGCCAGCAACGTTCCGTACAATGCCAGCCAGATGTATGCGCGCAACCTCAGCACGTTCCTGGCGCTGCTGGTAAAAGACGGAAAGCTGCAAATGAATTTGAAGGACGAAATCATCCGTGAAACGCTGGTGACGCAAGGCGGCGAGATCGTCAACGGCCGATTGCGGGAATTTTTCAATTTGCCGGCCTTGGTGGCACAGGAGGACGCGAAAACATGAAGTTGGACTTGCTCACCGGCATTTACGTTTTCATGCTGGCGGCCTTCATTGGATTTGAAGTGATCCGGCGCGTGTCGCCGCTGCTGCACACGCCGCTGATGTCGCTGACCAATGCGCTGGACGCTATCGCCGTTGTGGGGGCGATTATCCTGGCGGGCGAACACAAGAGCAACCTCGCAGCCATCCTGGGAACCATTGCGATCGTTGCCGCCACCAGCAACATTGTGGGCGGCTTCATCATCACCGACCGCATGCTGAAGATGTTCAAATCGAGCGGGCCCAAAAAATAATGGATAACCTTCTGGGTACCGACACGCTCATCGAAATCACCTACCTGATTGCGACCGCACTGTTCATTTTGTCCCTGAAATGGCTGAGCTCTCCGGCCACCGCGCGCCGCGGCGTGTTCGCCGGCGAAGCGGGCATGGCACTGGCGGTCGGCGGCACTCTGTTGTACCGAGGTATCGTCGACTACAAACTCATTGCGATCGGACTGGTAGTCGGGACGATCATCGGCATACCGCTGGGCAAAGTGCAGATGACCGCGGTGCCGCAGCGAACCGCATTAAGCCACGCGTTCGGCGCGCTCTGCGTCACGCTGGTGGGGACCGCGGAATTTTATTTGCGCGCGCCCAATATCGCTCCGTTCATGATGGCCGTGCTGGCGATGGAGGTGATCCTCGGTTCGCTCACGTTTACCGGGAGTTTGATGGCTGCGGGAAAACTTCAGGAACTGCTGCCGCAGCGGCCCATCACGTACAAAGGACAGAATTTCGTCAATTTGGCGATGTTGGGGCTCGCCGTGGCGATTGCCGTGATTCTGGTGATCCACCCGGAACAGACGCGACTTTTCCCTGCGATGATTCTGATTCCGCTGTTCTTTGGCGTGATGCTGGTCATCCCCATCGGCGGCGCGGACATGCCGACGGTGATCTCGCTGTTGAATTCTTACGCCGGACTTTCCGCCGCGGCCATGGGCTTTGTGCTGAACAGCAAGTTGCTGATCATCGCCGGAGCGCTGGATGGCTCATCGGGTTTCATCCTTTCCGTGATCATGTCGAAGGCCATGAACCGTTCGTTCACGAATGTGTTGTTCGGCGGATTCGGACAAATCCAGGTGGCGGCCACCGGCGCGAAAGAAGCGCCACCGGTGCGCAGCGCCACTCCCGAGGAGGCCGCCGGAATTCTTGCCTCGGCAAGTAAAGTGGTCATCGTTCCCGGCTACGGGATGGCGGTGGCGCAAGCGCAACATAAGGTACGCGAACTTTACGATTCGCTGACCAAGCGCGGCGTGGACGTGACCTTTGGCATTCACCCGGTCGCGGGACGCATGCCCGGACACATGAACGTGCTGTTGGCCGAGGCGGATATTCCCTACGACAAATTGCTGGAGATGGATCAGGTCAACGGCGATTTGCCGCAGACCGATGTGGCGCTGATCATTGGCGCGAATGATGTGACCAATCCAGCGGCACGCACCGATCCGAGCAGCCCCATCTACGGCATGCCTATTCTGGATGTGGACAAGGCGCGCACGGTGATGGTCATCAAACGCAGCATGGCGGCGGGCTTCGCCGGAATCGACAACCCGCTCTACTATCTCGATAGGACGCTGATGTTGTTCGGAGATGCCAAAAACTTTGTTGGCTCGATTGTGCGCGAACTTTCCGGCGGCCACGGAGAATAGCACCGGTCTTATTCTAATTCTTGTTCCAATTCTTGCTTACAAACGTGCCGCAACCCCCGTACAACGTTTCCTGTATGGCAGCGCCCTTCGGTTCGCGCTTTAATCGTTACTCGTGGTGTTGTGTTTTCCCCCTCCCGCGCAACCCTCACGAAATAATCTGAATCAGTGGACTGGCCACAGTGACCATGAGATCCGACTGCGCAAATTCCGAACTGGCTTTGGTGTACCTGCCGGAGGAACAGGAAAGATCTGTGGCCGGCCAAAATCCGTCTGCCAATTTTTTCCAATATAATCTGCTCGATCGCGCGATCACCTGGTGGGTTGGTCTGGCGCTCATGCTTGGATGCCTGCTCATACCGCTCATCTTGACCGAGGTGCCGCCGCTTACCGATTATCCGAATCACCTGGCGCGTTGCTACTTGCTGGCTTTCGGGAGTTCTGATCCCGCGCTGCGTACGATGTTCTCCGCGCATTGGCAAATTATCCCTAATATCGGCGTAGACCTGATTCTGCCGAAGCTGATGCATGTGTTTCCGCCGCTCCTGGCAGGGCGGGTGATGCTGGCATTTTGTCTGCTGATCCCGACGACCGGCGCGATCGCCTTAAGCCGTGCATACTTCGGGCGAAGGTCTCTTTGGCAAATCGCAACAGGTTTCGCCGCGTTTAACGTGTTGTTCTTGATGGGCTTCATGAACTTCGAGTTGGCCATCGGGATTGCGATGTGGGGGGCCGCAGCGTGGATCCGTTATCGGGAACAGAATGTGGCAGCGGCGGTTGCCTCGGCAATCATTCTCGCGCCTATTGTGTTCTTTTTTCATTTGTTTGGATTCTGCTTTTACGCACTTCTTGTCGGCTCGTACGAATTTTTCGTGCTTTTCGAGAGAGGCCTGAGAGTTTGGACCGACGTGAGGTATGCGGCCACGCGGGCTTTGGCGTTCGGCGTGGCCATGGTCATCCCGGCGCTTCTCTATCGCGCTTCGCCACTCGAAAGGGTCAGCTTCTCTCCCGCGTGGGTCTCCCTTCCCAGGAAGTTGTACATCGCATTTGACTCCATCTTGGAATATTCGTCTCTGTTCGATTTGCTCATCGCCGCGTCGTTGGTTGCGTTCCTGGTTTTCTGCGCGATGAATGGCCGGGCCCGCATTTCCAAGGCCGGGTTGATCTGCTGCACGGCCCTGCTGTGCATCTATCTGGTAACTCCGGTATCGTTCAAGGGCGTCTACTTCGTGGATACGCGCTTGCCCGTCATGTTGGGTTTCATGGTGTTTGCCGGCTTCATGCCCCGAGGTCTCAATTACCGCGAGCGCGCTGCATCGGTGGCCTTTTTTATCATCCTGTTTGTAGCTCGAGTCGCGCTGATCACCAACGTTTGGGTCGACTCGCAACGCGATCTTGCTGATCTTCGCCAAACCATCGCGTCGGTGATTCCCGGCAGCCGCGTGCTGGCTGCCGACGTGAAATACATTGACAACCCGGATTGGTATTCGAACATGCCGCTCTGCCGGCGCTTGCCAGAGGTCGCGCCTACCTATTGGCATCTGGCGTCCTTTGTGCTTTTGGATCGCCACGCCTTCTGGCCGAACATTTTTGCGGAAGAATCACAGCAGCCGATCGCCATCAATGAGCCATATCGCGAGCTGGAAGCCATCCGCAGCCCTCCGCTCAACTACACCGACCTCACCATGAGTCACGTGCCAGAGGAAGAGTTGGCGCATTTTCCTTACCTTGCAGATTGGAAAGAGAAATTCGACTACGTGTTGGTGCTCAACGCCGAGGGAGCGCAGGGGTTGGACCACTTCCTGCCAAACCAACTGCAGCTTGTGGACCGCCAGGGAATCGCCGCACTGTTCAGGATTAGGAAATAGGCCCCGTGGGGGCGCTGCAAAAGATGCCGCGGCGTTATGCGTTGCCTTTGCTATCCGTGGCTGATTTCTCTGCGGGAGCGGGCAAGGGCGCGGAGGGACCGTCCAAGCGACGCCGAAACAGTCGCGCCACGGAACCGACGCGAAGTCTCCGCGGGCGGTGATCCCAGCCCGACCGGGGTTCCGTAATTTCCTGCTCGCGAATAAAGTCCAGCGCGAAGGAAATACTGGCGAAAATTAGCAGCAGATTGACCAGCGAATCCGCAGTCAAATGAAAGGCGTGCTCGAAGATCCACGTCAACAACAAAATCATTCCGACAATTACGAGCATTGGAGCTTCCAATCACTCCCGATCTTGGCGCCCGCGCTGTCTCGCCGCTCCGCAATTTTCAATCGGACGCAAGACCTCCCAGCGCTTCGCCAAGCCGCGGGAGAAATTCTCCGTTGAGCCGGGAACATCTCTAGCTCTCCATTGTTATTTTGGGCGCCACCGCGGACGTCAGCCATAGTTTGGAGGTACCAATTCTACTGGAACGTGGCACGGGAGTACGAATAGTACCGATTCGCTAAACAGGGGTGGTACCCGCCGGCTAGAACCGCAGTGAAGCGCCACGTGTAGATTTGCCGCCTTTCAATCGCACTACGAGGATTGTAGGAACGACGATTCGAGCTGACGGAAGAGTTCGCTTACGATCCGCGTCGTCGTTTGTTTGCGATAATCCTGAAGTTTCTGCGTTTCTGTGCCGGAGCAACTTTCAGGAATTGTCTTGTTGCCGATGAAGATAAGCGAGGACCAGGCGAATCTCGTCGTAGGTAACCTGTTCGGGGAGCACATCCTTGAGCGGTTTGAGGCGTTCCATTCCCAAGCGCTTGCTGGCTTGCGCAATTTTTTCTTGATGGTCGCCGTGAATCCAGCCGGGTTCGAAGTCCACTTCGCCCCGTTCGACCATCGCGGCGACCATGGAGACAACGCTGCTCAGTTGCCGGCCGCGAGCCTGAGCGATCTCTTCGAAAGTACGACCTTCCCGCAGTAGTCCCAGCGTTTCGCCCGCGGGGCTGGATGCCTGGCCGGGTGGCTCCGCGGCTCGCGCGCCGTTCCGAAATCGACCGAGCGCATCCAGGATGTCCCTGCCGTACAACTCTGTTTTGCGTTCGCCAAAACCGGGTACGCCTCTTAGCTCAGACAAGGAGCGGGGCTTGACGCGACAAAGTTCCGCAAGAGAGGTGTCGTGCATGATGATGAAGGCCGCGATGCCTTGGGCCCTCGCGGTTGTCCGCCGCCACTCGCGAAGATACTCGTGCAGCTCGCGGTCGGAGTCAGGCGTGGTGCTAACCGCCCTGGGCGAAACCGCGATTCTGAGGACACCGTTGGAGCCCGCCGCAGCCGCTGCCGCAGCTCGGCGTTTTGGTTTTTGCGCTTGCACCGCCTCGGACAGCCAGGGAGGCGTCGCCCCGCACACATCGCAAGCGCCGCACGATTTCCATTTCGCGGTTTCCCCGAAGTGCGAGCAGATCTGCAGGTGTCGGCAGCCTTCCGATTCGACGAAGCGTCTCACCACGTGATAGCGCTGCCATGAGCGTTCTTTCTCGGCCGGATCGGTCATCTGGCCGATGAAATAGGCAAGCAAGCCCACGTCTTTTTTCTGCCACAGCAGCAGGCAGTCGGCGGGAAGCCCGTCGCGGCCCGCGCGGCCGGCCTCCTGATAATACTGCTCGACCGACTTAGGCAACGACAGGTGGATCACCGCGCGCACGGCAGCCTTGTTGATACCCAATCCAAACGCAATCGTCCCCACGAGGACGCGGACTTCGTCGGACATCCAGCGTTCTTGATTGCGCCGGCGTGCGTCGCTTTCCATTTTCCCGTGATACGCGATGGCCGGAATTCCCTGGCCCTCCAGCAAGTCCACGGTTTCTTCCACGCGGTTGATCGTCGGCGCGTAGACGATCACATTGCTGTCTTCGTAGTTTCGAAGGGCACGCAGTAGCAGTTCCGCCTGGGTGCGCGGTTCGCATTCCTTGACGATGTAGCGGAGATTCGGGCGGTGAAAACTGGCAATGTATTTGTCGGGTTCGCGCAAGCGCAATTGCTCGATGATGTCGTGGCGGACCTGCTTTGTGGCGCTGGCGGTAAATGCGGCAATAGGACGGTCGGGGAAATGCGTGCGCAGGGAGCTTAGCTGGCGATACTCCGGGCGAAATTCGTGTCCCCATTCGGAGATGCAATGTGCTTCGTCGATCGCGAAAAAGGAGACAGGAATGCGCTTCAACCACTCCAACGAGTCGGCGCGCGCCAGCCGCTCAGGAGAAAGGTACAGCAGACGGAATTCTCCGGCCGCTGCCTGGCGCACAATTTTCGTTTGCTGGTCTGCCGTCATCGAGCTATTCAGTACCGCCGCGGCGATTCCCATGTGCGTCAGCTGCGCCATCTGGTCCTGCATCAAGGCAATGAGAGGTGAAACGACAACGACCGTTTGACCGGTTAACATCGCAGCGGGCAGTTGATAGCAAAGAGATTTGCCGCCGCCGGTCGGCATCACCACGCAGGCATCGCGGCTCTCCAGAAGGCTGGCGACGATACGCTCCTGTAAGGGACGGAATGACTCGTAACCCCAGTAACGCTGTAAGGCGGCGTAAATGTTGTCTCGCGATGGCATTGGGCAAGTTTACCTAGTTTATAACTACGAATCGACTATGAACCTGGGCGCGGAACCGCACGCGCGAACGCGATGCACCTTTTGTCCTAACTTCCGATCTCTTCGCATGCTGTATTCTACGCGAGCGCTCCCCCGAATTATCACGCATTGCATTGGCGGGACTGCGGACATATCCCTTGACATCGTGGACGTAAGGAAGTATCCAGCATCGGCAACTTTGGGTCTTTCTGGGAGGACCCAGGATGAACACAGTGGCAATATCCTGATCCAACCCCACTGCATCCAAGAAAATCCGCGCGATCCGCATCGGCATTTCCGTTTTCGGGAGGACAGCCGTGACTTGGACGCAAGTCTATGACCCGCTTGGACATTGGTGGCTTTCGACGCTAGTGGCGGCCATACCCGTGCTGGTGCTACTCGGGGCGCTGGGAGTGTTGCGCATCAAGGCGCACTACGCGGCGTTGCTTGGGCTGGCGGTTTCTTTGTTGATTGCCGCCGTCGTCTTTGGGATGCCCGTGAAGATGGGGGTCATCGCCGGGATCTACGGCATGTTGTACGGTCTGTTTCCCATCGGCTGGATCATCCTGAATGTCATTTTCATGTACGACCTCAACTGCGAGGCCGGACGCTTCAAGATCTTGCAGGACAGTTTGATGGGCATCACCCAGGACCGCCGCCTCCAGCTCGTGCTGATTGCCTTTGCCTTCGGCGCATTTTTCGAGGGCGCGGCTGGATTTGGAACACCGGTGGCCGTAACCGCGGCGATCCTGATCGGCTTGGGCTTCAAACCACTGCAAGCCTCGGGGCTCTCCCTCATCGCCAACACCGCTCCCGTGGCCTATGGAGCCATCGGAACTCCGCTCATCGCATTGGCGGGCGTGAGCGGACTGAATCTACTGCAACTGAGCGCCATGGCCGGCCGAATCCTGCCGTTCTTTTCGGTGCTGGTGCCGTTCTGGCTGATCTGGACGTTCGCCGGGTTCAACGCAATGCTGGAGGTTTGGCCTGCCGTGTTAGTGGCGGGCGCGTTTTTCGCGATCCCACAATTCTTGGTTTCAAACTTTCACGGTCCGTGGCTGGTCGATGTCACCGCGTCCGTTTGCTCGATGGCGGCCGTCACGATACTGCTGCTGGTATGGCACCCGAAGAGAATCTGGGGCCTGGAAGGACATGAAGCCGACCGCGCCGCCAGGGGAACGCACGGACATCGCACCGGCGAAGTGGTAAAAGCGTGGATTCCCTGGGCCGTCTTGAGTGTGCTGGTATTCGCATGGGGACTTCCCTCGGTTAAAGCCTTCCTCGATAAAATTTCCATCTTCAGAATTCCCGTCGCGGGGCTCCACAATTTAATCCTGCGCATGCCACCGGTCGTTGCGAAGCCCACGCCGGAGCCGGCGATCTTCCAGTTAAACTGGATCTCCGCTTCGGGGACCGCCATCCTGATCGCAGCCATTATTTCCGGCTTTCTCATGGGTTTCGGCCCTTTGCAACTCTTGCGACAGTATGGCAAGACCTTATACAAGGTTCGGTTCTCCCTGCTCACCATTTCCGCCATGATGTCCATTGGATTCATGACCCGCTATTCGGGACTGGATGCCACGATGGGCTTAGCTTTCGCGCGCACGGGTATGCTTTATCCCTTCTTTGGCACGTTGTTGGGCTGGCTGGGCGTGGCACTCACCGGATCGGACACCTCTTCGAACGTGCTCTTTGGCAGCTTGCAAAAAATATCGGCCGCCCAAGTCGGCGTGTCACCTATTTTGATGTGCGCGGCGAATAGCTGCGGGGGCGTGATGGGTAAAATGATCGACGCGCAGAGCATCGTCGTTGCCAGTACCGCGACGGAATGGTACGGCCACGAAGGGGACATTCTGCGTTACGTCTTCCTCCACAGCATCGCACTCGCCTCCCTGGTGGGTGTCCTGGTGTTCCTGCAGGCTTACGTTTTCCCGTTTACGAAAATGGTCATCCATTAGCTGTCGCGCCTTGCCCGTCACCGATTGACCTTTGCGTTCCCGCTGTTTGACCTTGCCGAACCGATGGGGCAAGCTTCTCTTTCTCCTCGATGGTAGGTTGAGGAGCAGCAGCCCAGCCCGGAAAGGTCAGCGTGGACGCTCGCATCGTTCAAGAATTGCGCGCCATTGTCGGTCCTCGAGGCCTGATTACCTCCGCCGAAGAACTTCATACCTATGAATGCGATGCCCTGACGAATTTTCGCGTCATGCCACTCGGCGTGTTGCTCCCGGAATCCACGGCGCAAGTCCAATCGATCATCCGCGTCTGCCACCGTGAACGCATCCCATTTGTCGCGCGCGGCTCGGGAACCGGCTTGAGCGGCGGCGCACTCCCGGTCGAAGACGGCATCGTCATCAGCCTGACGCGCATGAACCGCATCCTCGAAATCGACCTGCCCAACGCACGCGTGATCGCGGAACCCGGCGTCATCAATCTCGATATCACCGGCCGCGTAGCGCCGCAGGAATATTTCTACGCGCCCGATCCCTCATCGCAATCGGTGTGCAGCATCGGCGGCAACGTCGCGGAGAATTCCGGTGGCGCGCATTGCTTGAAATACGGATTCACCACCACTCATGTTCTCGGGCTGGAAGTCGTGTTACCCGATGGAACGCTTGTACACTTTGGCGGGAAAGCCCTGGACGCGCCGGGCTACGATCTCGCCGGAGTTTTCGTCGGCTCCGAAGGCACGCTGGGAATCGCCACAAAAGTGATCCTGCGCATCGTGAAGCGTCCAGAGTGCGTGCACACGCTGCTCGCGGCGTTCCCCTCCACCAACGAAGCCGGCGCCGCCGTCAGCGACATCATCGCCGCGGGCATGCTCCCCGCCGCGATCGAAATGATGGACAATCTGGCGATCCAGGCCGCCGAAGCCGCGGTGCACGCAAATTATCCCGACTGTGGCGCTCTGCTGCTGGTGGAACTCGATGGCCCGGTCGCCGAAGTCCAATACTTGATGACCCACGTCAACGATATTTGCCGCAAGAATGGCGCGTGGGAAATTCGCGTCGCGCAATCCGAAGCCGAGCGCGCGCTCGTATGGAAAGGACGCAAAGCCGCCTTCGCCGCGATGGGCCGCATCTCGCCCAACTACATCGTGCAGGACGGCGTCATCCCCCGCACCGCTCTTCCCCAGGTGATGACCGAGATCGACCGCCTCAGCAAAGAGGCCGGCATTCGCGTTGCAAACGTGTTCCACGCAGGCGACGGCAATTTGCACCCACTGGTACTTTACGATCAGCGCATCGCCGGACAAGAAGCTGCAGCCGAAGCGCTTTCCTATAAGATTCTCGAGATTTGCATCGCCGCCGGGGGATCGATTACCGGCGAACACGGCGTCGGCGAAGACAAGAAAAGGGCATATGTGCAAAATGTTCAGCGAGCCCGACCTCGCAAACCATGCAGCGTGTCCGCTGCGCTTTCGATCCCCTGCAACTATCGAATCCGACAAAGCTGTTTCCTACGCCGCGCCTGTGCGGAGAGAAACCCGGCAAATACGTTGCGCATCCGCTCGAGACCTCCGGTATCGCGGAGCGCTTCTAACGATGGACGCGGGTGTCTCTTCCCGATCCATGCAGAACATCGCCGCATTCCAGGACGCCGCGCGCGCAATCGTCTCCGCTGAATATGTGCGAACAGCCAGCGTGGCAGATGCCGTTAGCGGCGTGCAGCCCCAGCTCGTGGTCGAACCGGGCAGTGAGCAAGAGCTGGCGAAAGTACTGAAACTCGCGAACGATGCCGCTTTGGCAGTGATTCCCCGGGGCGGCGGAACAAAGCTTGCGTGGGGCAATCCGCCGCAGCGCGCCGACATCGTTCTCTCGACCGCGCGTCTCAACGCGGTCCTTGAATATGCCTGGTCCGACCTCACCGTCACCGTCGAAGCTGGCTGCACCATGAAACAATTACGCGAGACACTCGCCCAGATCGGCCAGCGCCTTGCCCTCGATCCTCTATGGCCCAGCCGCGCCACCGTTGGCGGCGTGCTTTCCACGAATGACAGCGGCGCACTGCGCCTCCGCTTCGGTTCGCTACGCGACCTGATCATCGGTGTGACCCTCGCTCTGCCCGACGGTACGCTCGCCAAAAGCGGCGGCAAAGTAGTCAAAAACGTTGCCGGCTACGATCTCCCGAAACTGGCGACCGGTGCGCTCGGCACACTCGGAATCATCACCAGCGCCACTTTCCGGCTACATCCGTTACCCCAAGAAGCCTGCACGATCTCTTGTCTGGCGCGTGACGCCCGCGAAGGGCAACGCCTCGTGCTCGCAATCCAGAACTCCAAGCTTGCGCACTCCGCTTTGCAGATTCGTTTTGTCGAATCAATGCAGCCTCAGATCGATGTCTTGTTCGAGGCCACGCAAGCCGGCCTCACCGCCCAGGTTGAGCAACTGAAATTGATTCTCGCTCCGTCCGCCGTTATCGATCCTGGACCGGCGGTATGGAACGCCCGGCAGGAACTCCATTCCGCCGCTAAAGACAACGAATCGGGTTCGGCCCTTGCAAAGATTTCGGTTCTCCCAGCACAGATTGCGGAAGCGTTCGAAATACTTTCTGTTCTTGCGGCGAATCGAGCTCGCTGCAATGCCGTAATGCAAGCGATTGGCATTGGCTCGGTACATCTCGAAGCAACGCCAGCGGCCCTAGTCGACGTTCTAAGAACGCTGCGCACCAAACTTGAAGCGATGGGCGGATCCGCGATGATCGCTCACGCGCCATCCGTCATGTCCGCGCTCGACGCCTGGGGCGATCCTGGCGACGCGCTGCCCCTCATGCGCGCTGTAAAGCAGCAATTCGATCCCAAATCCATGTTGAACCCGGGCCGCTTCGTCGGTGGCATCTGATGGCCGATCCAACACAGCCTTCCGCCCCTCACCCGGCCTTCGACGCGCATCACCCGCCATCGAGAGAAATCATCGATCAATGCGTCCACTGCGGTTTCTGTCTCCCGGTCTGCCCGACCTACGTACTCTGGAATGAGGAAATGGACTCGCCTCGTGGCCGCATCTATCTGATGAAACTCGCGGCTGACGGCAAGTCCGACATGAACCCGCAATGGGTCAGCCATTTCGACTCCTGTCTCGGTTGCATGGCGTGCATGACGGCGTGTCCTTCGGGTGTCGACTACGGCAAACTGATTGAAGCCACGCGCTCGCAAATCGAACGCAATCACCCCCGCTCCATCGCCGAGAAACTCTACCGGCGTTTCATCTTCAGCACGTTTACCAGACCGGATCGGCTTCGAATGCTACGGCTTCCTTTGCTCGCCTACCAGAAATCCGGCGTGCAAGCTTTGTTGCGCCGCATCGGCATCTTGAATTTACTTCCGAAAAAAGTGCGCGCGATGGAAGCGCTGATGCCACAACTAGGCGCCAGCGAATTCATCCCGAGCGTGACTCCAGCCCAAGGCTCCCAGCGGCGTCGCGTCGGTCTGCTTCTCGGCTGTGTGCAGCGCGAATTCTTTCCTCAAGTAAACGCAGCAACGGTTCGGGTGCTCGCGGCCGAAGGCTGCGAAGTCGTCGCGCCTCACGATCAACCCTGCTGCGGCGCACTCCTCGTTCACGCCGGCGAAGAAGTCTCCGCCGTTGTGCTGGCGCGCAAAACCATCGACGCCTTCGAAAGCGCAAACGTGGACACGATCATCACCAACGCCGCCGGATGCGGCTCCAACGTGAAGGAGTACGGTCATCTCCTGCGCGACGACCCCCAGTACGCCGCTCGCGCAAAAGCATTCTCCTCAAAATGTAAAGATGTTACGGAATTCCTGGCGGGACTCAAGCCGCGTGCGCAAAGAAACCCGTTGAAATTGCGCGTCGCCTATCACGACGCATGCCACCTGCAACACGCACAGGGTATACGCCTGCAACCCCGGTCACTCCTGACAAATATTCCTGGAATCGAATTGGTGGAAATTCCTGAGGCGGCGGTTTGCTGCGGTTCCGCCGGCATCTACAACCTCGTGCAGCCGGATGCGGCAAACGCTTTGGGTGATCGAAAAGCTGAACTCATCGCGCCACTGAATGTGGATGTCATCGCCACCGGAAATCCCGGCTGTCTGCTGCAGCTTCAATCCGCGCTGGCAAGGAGCGGCCGAAAAATTCCCGTCGTGCACACCATTCAACTGTTGGATTCTTCTCTCCGCGCCCGTTTCACCGATTCCAGGTCCGATTCGAGTTCCTTGTCTTCCTCTTCGACTTTCGCGGCGGAAGACTCCTGAACCGCCAGCAACGACGCCAAAAGTTCGATCGGGTGCAGCACCGTGCGATCGAACCCAGCGTGCAGTTGCTCCGTGCACGAAGTTCCGCTCGCGATGAGCTGCCGCGCTCCGCCGTCGCGTTCCTGCTGCACGACCTGTCCGAAAAGGTCAGCTCCCACAGCCATGCTGAGCTCGTAATAATCTTTCTTGTATCCAAAACTGCCGGCCATCCCGCAACACTCCACATTCGACGTTGCCACGTCAAAGCCAATTTCACGCAGCAAAGTCTCGGTGGGCTCGGCGCAACCAATCGTCTTTTGCTGGCAATGCGCGTGAAAGAAAAGCCGGTAGCCCACCTTTGATTTCGAAATGTCAAAAAAGTCGTGCGGCTGGCGACCAGACTTCGCCAGTATTAAGGTCACGTATTCCACTGGGTCAAACGCCCGCGATCGGAACCTCTCGAATCTCTCCTTACTATCCAGCAGATGCGATAAGTCGCGCCGGAACATCGAAAGGGAACTAGGCTCGACCACCACAATGTCGCGGCCATCGCTGATATATCGATCCAATTCCATTGTCGCGCGGCGCGCGTGCTGTTTCGCGGTGGCGATCATCCCCTGCGACAACGCCGCCCGCCCCTCCGGCACCGACTCGCTCACCACCACGTCGGCCCCGAGTGCACGCAAAACCTCAATGGCAGCCAACCCGCGCTTGGCCATACCGTAATTCGTGAAGACATCCGCAAAGAGCACAACTTTCGTCTCCCGCCCTCTGCTCGAAGGAGCCTCTAGGCGCCGCGCCGCTTGCACCAGCGTCTGCCTCGGAAAAGGCGGCAGCGCGCGCCGGTGGTCCAGTCCAACCCAGCGCTCCATTAGCTTGCGTGCCGGACTCACCTTTTCTTCTTCCTCCGCCTCGGCGCCCGGCTTCGCTCTCTTCCCCCCGCCACCCAGCCCATTCGAAATCGAAGCAAACCGTGTGCCCCATCTCGCGAAGTAGTGGTAGTTGCCGAAAAACATCTTCGAGATGGGCGCGCTCCGGTCGTCTTGCGCAGCTCCGGTAACCGAACCGAGCGCGTTGCCGAGCGCAGATCGCTCCTCTTTCTGATTCAACCGCTCGCCGAGGTTTACGTTCAGCCAGGGTATATCGATACGCACGGGACACTGATTCACGCATCGTGTGCAACCCGTGCACAGCTCCGAAAATCGCGCGTTCTCCAGCTTGCTCGTGCCCGCTTCCCACGACCCCCCGATGCCGCCCGAATACGTCTCACCGCCGAACGCATGCCCCCCGACCGTTTGAAAATTCGCGCACGAATTCAAGCAAGCCCCGCAGCGAATGCAATAGAGCGTTTCCTTGAAGACGGGATCATCCCGCATGCGCATCCGCCCGTTATCGATCAGCACCAGATGAAACTCGCGCGGCTTGAGCGGTTTGCCCGGAAGGGCGAACGCCGGATCGGTCAGCGGCGGACTCAGAAAACTCGTATAGACCGACATTCTCTGGCCGACGGCGCTGGCCGACAGCAGATCCAGAAACGGCGCCATCTCCTGCCGCGTCGGTATGATTTTTTCAATTCCCACGATCGCGATGTGCACTGGCGGCAAAAAACTCGCCAGCCGGATGTTGCCTTCGCTTTCGACCAGCATCAGCGTGCCGGTATCAGCTGCGATCAAGTTCGCGCCGGTCACGCCAACGTCGGCGTACAGGAATTTATCGCGTAGCCGTTCACGCGCGAACTGCGTCAACGCTTCTCCAGTATCCAGCGGGAGGTCGGTCTTGAATTTGCGCTTGAATAGCGCCGTGATCCGCTCCCGGCTGTAATGCAGGGCGGGTGCCAGGAAGTGCGACGGCTGCTCGTCCGCCAACTGCAGGATAAACTCTGCGAGATCGCTCTCGACCACTTCGATTCCATCCGCCTCCAAAATGTGGTTGAGGCGAATCTCCTCGGAGGTAATGCTCTTTCCTTTCACCACCAGCTTCGCGGCCCGCCAGTGGCACACATCCAGAATGTAGCGGCAAGCATCCTCCGCGGTGCTCGCGACGAAAACGTGCCCGCCATGCGCGCGAACCGAGCTCTTGAGGATTTGCACCAACTCCGGAAGGTTCGCGATCGATTTCTCTTTGATCCGGCGTGTCTGATCCTTCAGCGCATCGTAGTCCGGGAACTCCGCTACCGCGCGATAGCGGCCCTGATTGAAATGTTGTGTATTGCTTCGAACCGTCGAGCTCTCGATGTCCAAAGCCATGCGAATCGCGCGGAGCAAATGGTCCTTGTCACTCTTATTGGCCACATCGCGTGGCAAATCAACCTTCAACCCCTTCGCCGCCTGTTTCGGTTCGATTTCCGCCATGCCTCACTCTAGCAAAAGAACCAGCAGACGATGCGGCCCGTGCACCCCATGCACTAGCGGCCCCATGTCCGCCGTCGCACTGGGGCCGGTAATGAACACCAGGTTGCGTTTCAGCCCTTCGCCCTTCAGACAATCCGGATCGAACAGATCTCGCGGCCGCCCCACGATGCGCTCCCTGGCGAGCAAAACAATATTCAGCGGCATGAGCAAACTCGTCGCGGACACCAGCGGGCGGCCCAGCGCCACACAAACCGACCCGGTGCTCGCCACCCCGGCAAACGCCTCGGTCACCCCGGCGTCGGCCGTCGCCAACTGATCGTCTTCCGGCCGCGCGATCACGCCTGCCAAACCGCGCAGTCCGGCCATCAGCGTATCCCCAAGGAATTCCGGCTCGCTCAGCACAATGCTGCGCGCTTTATGTGCCGCCAATCCCACAGCTTTGCGCAACGCCAGCGGCGTCCGCTCGCATCGCCACACCATGGCGGCAGCTTCCATTGCATTCTCTTCAAACGTCGCGGCGAGATCGACCATGTCGGTTAGCGGTGAATAGTATGTCAGCACAACCCCAGTTGTAGTGGCCGATCTTTAGATCGGTAATCCTCAGATCAGCGATCATAAAACCCGTCGAGAACCTACGCCCGTAGCGGCCCCTCGCCAGTGGTTTCCGCGGGGCCCAGCCCTGTCATCTTGAGCCTATCCGATAGGGATAGGCGAAAGACCTCAACCTCAACCCCTGCTCCCAAATGTAAACCGCAGCGCCACCCAGCAAATCAAGCCCCACCATATGCCCGCACGAAAAAGTAAATCGTCATCGCTGCCCCCACAAAAATCACAAATCCGCGTATCCATGACTGCGGCAACTTCTGCGCGTAATGCGCCGACAAATATCCGCCGCCCACGGCTCCCACGGTCATCACCAGGGCCTGCGGCCAAACAATCGCCCCCGTGATCACGAATGTCACCGCCGCCACTCCGTTAATTACACCACCCAGAACCACTTTCAACGCATTCATCTCATGAATGTCGGTCATGCCCATCGCCGCCAGCATAGCCAGGTTCATGATCCCGATGCCGCCGCCAAAATATCCACCGTACACCGCCACGATCAATTCAAAGACCGACGCTCCAGCCACCGCCCGGTCACTCGATTCCTTCGAAATCCCCGCCGCAATCCGCCCAGTCAGGTGCTTGCCAAACGCAAACAAAAGCGTCGCCCCCAGCAGCAACCACGGCAGCACCCGCAAAAAAGTCTGCGCCGGCGTTTTGATCAGCAGCACCGCCCCAGCCAACCCGCCCACCACGCTCGTTACGATCAGCGGTACCATCACCCGTCGCGAAATGTTCAATCGCTTCCGATAGGCACCCCCGCTCGCAGTAACACCAATCCACAATGCCAATGTGTTGGTAGCATTCGCCGCCACCGGCGCCACGCCAGTAAACAGCAACGCCGGAAACGCAACGAAGCTCCCGCCCCCGGCAACGGCGTTGATCGCCCCGCCCATCGCCCCGGCGGCGAATAAAAATATGGCCTGTCGTGTCTCCAAGCGAGCCTTTGTTAACCTGCCCCAGTTAGCGAGCTTTTGTTAGCGAGCCTTTGTTAGCGTGCCTTTGTATCACGAATTCCCAGCCATGCTCCACCGGCCCGGCGCGTCGCCCGCCATCGACATCTCTACCCGCGTCTTGACAACCTCTATCGTCGCATATATGAAAAGGAGCAATTTGCGGGCAAGCCGTTCTTACGGAGCGAACGGCCGCATTCACATAGCATTAACATCCATAGGATAACCAGTGTCTCGGCTAGTGTGCCGTCGCTCCAGTCGTCGCTCCAGTCGTCGCACTCTAAGCCTCATTGTCTGCGAATCGATTGTGAGTTGAATTCCATTAAGAGTGCGCTTTACGGCAGCGAGTCTTACGCCAGCGAGTCCTACAGGAGCCAGTGCGTACAGGAGAAAGTATGGCCAGTCGAGCAGACGCAATCGCGGTGAGCGGAAGCGCCGAATACAGCATCTGGCGCGTAATCCTCGCCTCCGCCGTCGGCACCATGATCGAGTGGTACGACTTCTACATTTTCGGCAGCCTCGCCGCCATCCTTTCCCCGAAATTCTATCCGCCCGGCAACGACACGTTCGCGTACATCGCCTACCTCGCCACTTTCGCCGTCGGTTTTCTCGTCCGTCCGTTCGGTGCCCTCTTCTTCGGACGCATCGGCGATCTCGTAGGACGCAAGTACGCCTTCCTGGTGACCCTGTCAATCATGGGCGGCGCCACCGCCGTCATCGGCCTGCTACCCACGTACAAAACCGCCGGTTGGTTCGCCCCCATCACTCTGCTGCTGATTCGCGTCCTGCAAGGCCTGGCCCTGGGCGGCGAATACGGCGGCGCCACGGTCTACGTGGCCGAGCACGTCCCCGACGGCAAGCGCGGCTTCTACACCAGCTTCATCCAGATCACCGCCACGCTCGGCCTATTCGTCTCCCTGCTCGTCATCCTCTTCACGCAAAATGCCATGAGCAAGGAAGACTTCGCCGACTGGGGCTGGCGCATCCCCTTCCTCATTTCCATCATCCTTGTCAGCATCTCGCTCTACATTCGTCTGAAGATGAAAGAATCCCCGATCTTCACCGAAATCAAAGCGGCGGGCATGACCTCCCTCCAGCCGCTGACAGACGCCTTCGGCAAATGGGACAACCTCAAGCGCGTATTAATCTCCCTTTTCGGCGCCACCGCAGGCCAGGGCGTCATCTGGTACACCGGCCAGTTCTACGCGCTTTTCTACCTTCAGTCCGTTCTCAAAGTGAACCCCAAAACGTCCAACATCATCGTGGCCATCGCCCTTCTCTGCGCCATGCCTTTCTTCACCGTCTTCGGTGCGCTCTCCGACAAGATCGGTCGCAAGTGGCTGATGATGGCCGCCTGCCTCCTCTCCATCATCACCTACATTCCCATCTATAAATCCATGCAGACCGCGGCAGGCAACAACATCAACGGTCTGCACTCCACAAAAAATAAAGTGACCGGCGCCATCGGCTTGACGCCTCTTACCACCGATCCCGTCACAGGCCAGCAAGTCCCAGCAAAAGAAGCCCCGTCACCCAACATCCCTAAACTCGTCCTCCTGGTTTTCGTCCAGGTCCTCTATGTCTGCATGATCTACGGCCCCATCGCCGCCTATCTCGTGGAAGCCTTCCCAGCAAAAATCCGCTACACCTCACTCTCCCTTCCGTATCACATCGGCAACGGAGTCTTCGGCGGGCTGCTCCCGCTGATCGGCCTATCCCTGTGCGCTGCCACAGGCAACATCTACGCCGGCCTCTACTACCCGATGATCGTAGCCGCCATAACGCTAGTCTTCGGCAGCCTCCTGCTAAAAGAAACCCACGGCACCAAAATCTGGGACGAAGTAGGCGGCATGCGCTGACCCACGCTTCTCACGCTGACCTCCGTGGGGGCGGGGCTGGCCCGGCGCTGTAGTAACCGATCTTTAGATCGGTCACCGCCCGCCAACGATTGACGCCACGCATTCCGCAGGAGCATCATCTTCTCCGCAAAATCAATCACCCGAAACACAAACGGAGCCCCACCGTGGCCAAATCCCAAAACAAAAAACCAAAGCAAAAGCCGACACCAAAGCCGCAACCCAAGTCCTCCGCTCCAAAACCGCATCCATCCACCGCAACCCCTCCCTCCCCCCAGGAAAACGAAGCCCAAATCGCCGTCCACTGGAAAGAAGAGACCCTCTTCTACCCACCGCCCCAATTCATAGGCCAAGCCAACCTGAACGACCCCAACTTCGTCGCCCGCTTCGACGAAAAGCACTTCCCCGAATGCTTCAACGAATACGCCAAACTCCTCCACTGGGACCACTACTGGCACACCACGCTGGACACCGCCAACCCACCCTTCTGGAAATGGTTCGTAGGCGGCAAACTGAACGCCAGCTACAACTGTGTCGACCGCCATCTCGCGCAACACAAAAACAAAGCCGCCCTGATCTTCGTTCCTGAGCCCGAACATGAAGCCGCCACGGTCATCACCTACCAGGAACTCTACCGCCGCGTAAACGAAACCGCCGCGCTCCTCCGCGATTTCGCCGGACTAAAGACCGGCGACCGCGTCACCATTCACATGCCCATGATCCCCGAGCTCCCCATCACCATGCTCGCCTGCGCCCGCCTGGGCGTTATCCACTCCGTCGTCTTCGGCGGATTCAGCGGCGAAGCCTGCGGCCTCCGTGCCGCCGACTCCGGCAGCCGCGTCCTGATCTATGCCGACGGCTACCACCGCAACGGCAAATGGGTCGACCACAAAGCGAGCGCCGACATCGCCGTGGACACCGCCGAAAAAGAAGGCCAGCACATCGAAAAAGTCCTGATTTGGAAGCGCTACCACGGCCATTTCCGATCCGAGTCCCCCATGATCATGGGCCGCGACTATTTCATCGAAGACGTCCTCCACGACTATCACAACCACCTCGTCGATCCTGTCTCCCAAGACTCCGAAGCTCCTCTCTTCCTTATGTACACCAGCGGCACCACCGGCAAGCCCAAAGGCTGCCAGCACCGCACCGGCGGCTACCTGGCCTACGTAACCGGCACCTCCAGGTATTACCAGGACATCCATCCCAACGACGTCTACTGGTGCATGGCTGACATCGGCTGGATCACCGGCCATTCCTACATCGTCTACGGCCCACTCTCGCTAGGCGCCACCAGCGTCCTCTACGAAGGGGTCCCTCAATTCCCGGACGCTGGCCGCCCCTGGCGCATCGCCGAGCGCCTCGACGTCAACATCTTCCACACCTCGCCCACCGCCATCCGCATGCTCCGCAAAGCCGGCGGCGACGAGCCCAAAAAATACAACTACCATTTCAAGCACATGACCACGGTGGGCGAACCCATAGAACCGGATGTCTGGCGCTGGTACCACGAAGTAGTAGGCAAGGGCCAGGCCGTAATCGTAGACACCTGGTGGCAAACCGAAACAGGAGGCTTTCTGATCACCACCAAGCCCGCCCTGGACGCCATGAAGCCCGGCAGTGCAGGTCCGGCCGCGCTAGGCATCTATCCAATCATCTGGGACGAGACAGGAAAGGAAGTAAAAGCCGGCTCCGGCACGGCGGGCAACATCTGCATCCGCAACCCCTGGCCCGGCATCATGCAAACCATCTGGGGCAGCGACGATCGCTTCATCACCCAGTACTACAAAAAATACTGCAAAGATCCCAACAGCAAAGACTGGCGCGACTGGCCCTACTACGCCGCCGACGGCGCCGTCCTCCCAGCCGACGGCTACTACCGCATCCTCGGCCGCGTAGACGACGTTATCAACGTAGCGGGCCACCGCCTGGGCACCAAAGAAGTGGAATCCGCCTGCCTCAGCATCCCGGAAATCGCCGAAGCCGCGGTAGTCCCCGCGGTGGACGACATAAAAGGCCGCGTCCCGGTCGTCTACATCTCGCTAAAACCAGGAGTCCTGGCCTCCAAGAAAATCCAGGACCAAGTCACCAGCACAATCGAAACGATGATCGGCAAGATCGCCCGCCCCAAAACCATCCACATCGTCCCCGACATGCCCAAAACCCGAAGCGGCAAAATCATGCGCCGCGTCCTGGCCGCCATCTCCAATCACATGGACACCGGCGACATCACCACGTTAGCCAACCCCGACATCGTCGAGCAAATCCGCGAACAGGTCCAAGGCCGCCAGCGCCTGCCAGTCCAGGAAGGCCCAGCCGACATCAAACTCTTCGGCGAAGAAACCTAGCCCGCCATTTTCGACGCACTTGTAGCGGCCGCTTCCGAAGCGGGCGCTTTCTTTACAGGCTGCGGAAAAAGTCTTTTTCTTCGGGAGGTCGGTGCTTTAGCGCCGACGTGGACTGCGTGCTCTCAATGGGCTTCAGCCCCTGAAGGAAGTCTTTCCTCGTTTTGTTGCATGCTTCCGCCGCTCGATCGCCCAAAAAACTACAGAATCGAATATTCCAAATCATAAGCATGCTTCCCATCAGCAATAATAATGTTCAACTTCCCGCTGATCCCCACCAACTCCCCCGTCCCGGAATCCGGCACCACGGTGACCGTCAACCCCGGCACCCCGCGCGTCATCGTCCCAATATGCTGCAAGAGAAACGTCCCGCTGCGCCCGCGCAGCGTCCCGCTAACCTTTTCCATCGCCACATATCCCGCTGAACCCTCCACCGCGGACCGAAAACCCAGCATCTGTCCGCGGCTCGTTCCTTCCAAATCCCCAACAAATTTCTTGTCCAATGCGAGCCGCCCAATCCCGGTCTCATCCCCAGCATCCGCCGCCAGCGGCGTCACCTTCACTTCAAACGTTCCGCGAGCATTTTCCGCCATCGTCCTCTCCCTCTGAGCATCCCTAGAAGTCATCACATAAATCATCTCAGGGGGTCGGACCTTTAGCTCCGACATGAAGACGCGCAAAATGGGGCTTCAGCCCCTGAGGAAATTCTTCTCTTTCTGTCTCGGCCATTTATGAGATGGCCTCAGCCACCAAAGAAACTCTTGGTGAAGCGCTCATTTCGTTTCGCGCGCGATGATATTTTCCTTTTCCAGTTCCTTGGTTACAATTTTGACCAGATCCTTGATCACCTTCATCGCGGAACCCGCTTCAAATGTATTCGTCATTCCGGTCCACACTAGTTCTCCCTCCGGTTTTGTGGCGGCGTAGAAATTCACTTCCACCTGCGCTTTTTTCTCGGTCTCCATGTATCCAGGCGTATAGATCGCCGGATAGACCGCGCCGTAGTAGCCGTAGAGGGTCCCGTAATAGGGATATGGGGTGTAAACCTCGCCCGGCACGTACGTGGTTTTCGTCTCCTGTTTGGTCAAACGCGCCACCACAATCGCGTCGATTTTCTGTTCCTTCACCAGTTCCCGCAAATCCTTCATATCGATCGGCGTGGCATCGGGACGCGCTATATATTCGTAGCTCGGCGCAACATTCGTTCCTGGGCGAGAAATCGCCGCAACCAACTCGTCCTCGAATTCCGCCCGGTTTGCCGCCTTCCCATTCAAGGCCAGCACGAGAATATTCTTGAATGTTCCAGGAACCCCGCTGAATGTCGGATTCTTCCAGCTAACTTCGATTTTCGGTGCAGCCACCGCAAAAACTGCCACGCTCGCGAGAATCGCCACCAGTACCACTGATTTCTTCCTCATGTTGGTTCCTCCGCGGTCAAAAATCCGTCCTGTTCAGAGAACAGCACAGTCTTTCCTTCGAAGCACCGGGTGCCGCACCCTTTGGCTTTTGTTTCTCAAAGGGTGCGGGTTTAGACTCAACTTAAACCACGATCACTAGGCGTAAGCACTCCGCCACTCTTCACTAGGCCTATTCGTTTGATGACCAGTCCAGACCAGTCCTCCACGGGCGGCTCTCCCAGTCACTAGCAGTCATCTCATAGATGGATCTCAGGGGGTCGGAGCTTTAGCTCCGACATTTAAAGGCAGGCAAAATCGGGCTTTAGCCCCTGAGGAAACTCTTCTCTTTCTGTCTCGCCCATTCATGAGATAACCCACAGTCACTAATTGATATTCACGCGCCACCGCCGTCACGCCAACCCACTCCCCCGCGCCAATTTCAAAGCCTCAATCGCCGCCCCCCGAGCCCCAGCAGTATCCCCATTCGGCATCACATAAATCGGGATATCCGCCTGTTCCTCGCGCTGCGCCGGCATCCCCACGCGCACTTCCTCAATAAACCACCGCTGAAACTCCAGACTGGCCTCCAGCGCCCCGCCGCCAATAATCAACGCATCCGGATCAAACGTATTGATCATCTCATCGAAAAAAATCCCAATCCCATGTGCCTGCACCCGAAAAATCTCCCGGCACATGGCATCTCCCTTGTCCGCCATCCCACGCACTAACTTCGACGCGCGTTTCAAGTCCCCCAATTTCCCGAGCTCGTGCCCCGGGTACTTCTCCAGAAAATAAGGCAGAAACGTCTTCCAGATCGCCGTCAACGAGCACACCGACTCCAGATCGCCCACCCGCCCGCAGTTGCATTCCGGCTGCATCCCAGGAATTCCGCGAATGCTCTGATAAGGAATCAGAACGTGCCCCAACTCACCGCCGAATCCCATCCGTCCCTTCACCACGTTCCCATCGATGATAATTCCCCCGCCCAAACCAGTCCCGATGACAATGGAAACCGAAGTCTCCTTACTGTTCGCCCCAAAAATAGTAAAGTGGCCCCAGAGCGCGCCAGCATTCCCATCATTCAAGTACGTCACCGGCTTCCCAAGTTTCCGCGCCAACCCCTCGCGAATATCAAACCCGGCCCAATCCGGATGCACAAAGTTAGTCGACCCCTTCGCGCTCAGCCTCCCCGACGCGCTAGCCGGACCAGGGGTATCCAGCCCCACCGCCACAATGTCCGTCAAAGGGACGCTCGCCAGCTCGGCCGCAATCTTCAGCCCATCCTCGATCTGCTGCAGACACACCTCTGGCCCTTGCGTCGAAAGCGCCGGGTGTTCGCACAAATTCTCAATCAAAAATTTCTCGTCCTTGGTTATCAGCGTGTAATTAATCGCCGTCCCGCCCAGATCCACTCCCGCCACAACTTCCACGCGATTTCTCCTTCCGCTCTCAGCCCTCGACAACAGACTCCAGCGGCACACAGCTTACACGCATCGCCACCTCCCCATTTCGCTTTTCTCAATGCGTGACCCCACGCCAGGAAGGCATCGACGCGATGAAAGAAGTCATTCGGACAGAAACCGCACGTGGCAGTTTTGACGAGGTAACCGGAGACATTCTTCAACGAGGATTGAGAAATTCTCTTATGGACCCCTGACTTTTCGTTGGTCTGTGGTACACTGAACGCCGGTCGATTTTTCGCCCAAGCGCCGCCAATCGGCGCTTTTTTTATTCCAGCCCGATGAATCGGTTCGCCACCGTCCTTAGGCGTCAGCATTAAATCATGCCACCCGTAATCGTAGGCGACGTCTCCCTGAAGACGAATCTCGATCACAATCACCACCAACTTTACTGTAAAGCGTTCGAATAGATTCGCGAGTCGATTTTTCAATGCATCCAATCCGCTCTTGCCAAATTCGCTCGGTTGGCCGTCGGAAAAGTTAATGAGATCTGGGTCAGCAATGGCCAGTACCCGAGACGTATCCCCACGGTTAAGACCCTCCCGGAATTCGCTCTTGGCCGCGTTGACCGCATACAAGTCATCCATACGCTTTCTCCGCTGTTGAATTGCAATCCACGATGTTGTTGTGCGTCTCCGGAACTTGTCGAACATCCCTTTTCACTAATGCGCTTTTCTCGTGGCTTCGCCTTTACTTTGCGGGGGCGCGCGTGTTCAGCTCCAAGCCGTCGAGGGCTATCGTCGTAAATCCGTAAGTGCTGAGGGTGAGACTCCCCACGAGCCTACCATTCATTCTGCCGATTGACTTTCTAACTGTGACTTCGTACCTCCATTTCTCGATGTTGCCTGCAAAAGTCACGACTCGCATGGCCATGTGGAGTGTGGCGGTAGCCGGACGGGCTCCCCATGGTCCATAAACGGGGTTCTGGGAAGTTGCCCGCAACGAATCCCCGATCCTGGACGGATTGTCGGCAACCCGGAAGTAATCGGAACAAGGCATTGGGAAAGCTCCTTCAACCTTGAAATCGGACTAAACCACCACCTTCTTCGCTTGCTTCCTAACCTTCGCCCACCGCTTCTTCGCCGCCTTCACAATCGCCGCTCGACCAGCAGCCGACAGGAAGAGTCAGAAGAGACATCGAAGCAGCGATTTTCTAATCTGCGCGGGTGAGCGTGGACGTCCGGCGGTGCGGTTAACAGCAACGAATTCAGCTGTGTTCTTACTTTACTTCAGGTGTTTTTGCGAGGAAAACAGTTACAACCTTGCGTTTACTGCAAATTCAGAGACTCAGCGAGGCTCTCCAGATTTTGCGGTCGCACACGAATGACTCCACGCCGTGGGCTATCAATGTCCGCTATGAGAAAGAGCGATATGGAAAGAGCGATGGGCAGAATGAGAAGGAGGAAGGCGCTTCTTCCATGTGCGCCGTAACCTATCAATACGTTACAGAAAATGGAGATCGCGATCAGAAGCAACCATGCCGCGGTGGGTATACGGTTCCACCAAGCGGCCTGCGTGTATCCCTGAGAGTTCAATACATCGTTCATGCCGCTAACGATGAGAGCGTTGACAGGTGTTGGTTGAGCGGCAGTGGGCTTAGTGACGGCTGCCCAAAGCTGCGTCTGCAGTCGAGCGGTTTCGGCGTTGATCTGGCGAAGCTGTTGCTCGCTGCGCGCTTCGTAATAGAGAATGCGCTGATCCAGATAGCCAATGAGCGAGGCGCGCACTTTCGACGCGTCCGCCTCCGGTAAGAAGTCGGCTCGCACGTATTCCGTCCCAATTGCGTTGGCTTCTTGCTCTTCGAAGTTCTTGCGCTGATCGTACCTACTTACTGCCATCGAAAAGGTGAAGCCAATGATGAGAGCTAGCAGCGTCAAGGTGGCACCGAGAAGGATGTCGAGATCGTGATGGCCGTCGTCTTTTCGATCTCGCTGCCTCTCCTTGAATGCCGCGCCGATCCGCCCCGAGATCCATAATGCGGGGAGAGAGATTACGAGAATAAGAATCGGATAATTGAATGGATTAAACACTTGGTCCACCAGGGTTTGCATTCGGGCGTGAGTCTATAACAGGTTGGGAAGGAATGCTGCCCTCCCCGACTTTCATAGATGCGCACCTGACGCTGAACCGCTGGCACCTCGACTGCTGCCTTAAGAGCATTTCAGCATGAAAGTCTTTGCATTTGTGCTGGTAGCCACCATTCTTGAGGCGTCGAGCGATGCCGTCATTCGGCTATCACTTCACAGTCATTCCATGGCGGGACGAGGCGGCGACACAACTTCGATCAAAGCCCATCGTGCCTGTAACGGTAATCGATTATTCACTCTAATACTATCTCGTTCGTTCCTGCCAG
Source organism: uncultured Acidobacteriota bacterium (assembly GCA_963834025.1). Lineage (GTDB taxonomy): Bacteria > Acidobacteriota > Terriglobia > Acidiferrales > UBA7541 > Acidiferrum. Next base: position 550,452 of record CAWIAI010000003.1, read on the forward strand.
AACATCCGCATACAATAATTGTGTGAGCGAAATTGTGCGAGCGAGTCCTCATGAAAGGTCCCTAATTCCTGTTCTAAGACTACAAGAGCCGTTCCGGGGACGAGGAGGGAGAATGAAGCATCACAGTGCAATCTGTCTTGCGACGGCCATTCTCGTCTTCAGTTGCAGTACGTTCTCGCGTTCTCAAGACACCTACGTCCGAACAGTTCGAGGCACGGTCGTCGATGCTCGGAAATCGCCACTTTCAGGAGCTGTGGTGTATCTCTACAATCTTCGTAGCCAAAGAATTCGCAGCTATATAACGGACAAACAGGGACGCTATCGTTTTTTGAATTTGAAGCAATATGACGATTATGAGATCCACGCGGAGACTGAAAAGCTGACTTCTGGAAACCATACCATTTCCGCATTGAATGATAAGACGGAGGTTGCCATCCAACTGATCGTGGACAAGATCAAGTCTAAGTGACAATTAGCTAAATGGATGAGCAACTGGAAAAGCGATCCAGCAAACGATACCGAGACCAAGCGAAATGAACGCACCTACCTTTGCATCTCGAATGGGTACGGTGCTGAATGACCTCGCGGGATCACGTTGTAGCTCTCGCATTGTTTATCCCTAACGCAGGCCAACAAAGGCTGCAATTCCTTGTTTGATGTACATCACAACGCCAGGACTTCCCGTGTCCGGTTATGCGACTAATCGGGAGTTGACCGGCACGCACATCGGAACTCTGGGATTTGGCAGTAGAAGCCTAGGCCACTACTCTCCGGAGTGCGATGATTGGTTCATCGCGTCAAACGCTGCGAGTGCCTCTTCTGGCCGGGCGCGGACCACGAAATTTTCCGTAAGATTCACCCAGCGCACCTTCCCCGACGGGTCGATAAGGAATTCCGCTGGTCGCGAGATGTCTGCACCGTCGCGCCGGCCGTGCAGGTGCACCAGATCCCACCTGCGAATCACGTCCTCCTGTGCATCCGAAAGAATCGGAAACGTGTAGCCCTGCGACCGACGCAGATTTTCGGAATCCTCGGGAGAATCCACACTGATGGCCATCACTCGAATTTTCCTTGCATCGAACTCCGGCAGCGCCTGCTCGAAACTCCGTAACTCGGAGTTGCAGAACGGTCACCAATATCCACGGTAGAAAATCAAAATCACGCCGGCTGCCTTGGCCGCGCTCGTCGCGGCGCTGGTTGTACTCTCTGGAGCGAACGGAGAATTCAACGCACCCATTAAACTCACTGGGTGGTTCTGCGAATCCCGCAGCGTGAAATCTGGCGCCATCTGGCCCACTTGCGGCGCGCCGTGCGAAGCGGGCAGCACATGCCGTGCGCCGATAAAAATGCCGTAGAGGAAAAATCCGCTGAATGCCAACGCTAGCACCGCGAGGACACTGCCGAAAATTTTCCCGCGAAACAGGTCCGAGTGCCGGAATGCGCGCACAAGGCCCAAGGCGATCAACACCAACCCGAGCGCGATCATTGGCAGGTTCGCCCACGGAAAATCGCGAAGCGCCGGGAAGCGAACGAAAAACAGCGGATAGCTAATCACTCCCAGGAAAACCAGCGACGCGCCGGTCCACACTGCCCAGTTCCAGTTTCGTTTCATCGCTAACGCCTCTCCCCGCTCCACTCCAGGTACGACTTCCAATCTGCCTGCCCGAGATCGCGGATTTGAAACTTGTGCCCCTGAGTCTAGCCGAGGATGCTATTTCGTGAGAAGTTTTTCGCGGGCGCGGTCGAGTGCCGCCACTCGTGGTTCCGTTCTTCGAGAGAGCAGATGGAGACGTAGACGTTCTACCAAAACCCTTAATCCTCAATCCTGCAGGCACAGAAGGCCAAGTCCTGATAAACGCGGAAACCGGACAGCTCTAACAATGTCGGCCCTGTCAAACTCTTTTTGAGCACACTGCTGCGTTCACTCCCGAGAGTGGTCTTACCTGATTCTTCGACTTCTGCTTCGACGACCACGGCTCGTTCGTAAATCTGCGGTCGGTTTCAGTCCGACCCAAACATCTCTTCGATCAAAACCTCGACCATGATTACTTCTTCAAACTCCCTTTGCAGGGAGCGGGATGCCCAATCAAGTGGACGGTGTCCTACCTCACACCATGTCCGGTTCCGAGCTGTCCCGCGTACGAACCGAACTCTAACGACGGTGAATACTCACAGCCATTCCGCCACATCCAATACAACCGGATCGCCAGCCTGCGCCCCATCGCTACCTTGGCAATGCTCTGGTGTCGACGCATCGCCAGGTGCATGTACCGACGTCGCCAGCCAGGATGGATACGCGCTGCTGCTTGGGCCGCCTCCACCAGCAAGAAGCGCAACAAGGAATTGCCCTGTTTGCTGATGTGCCCCAGCCGTTGCTTGCCAGCACGGGAGTCCTCACTCGGAATCATCCCCACGTAGGTGCCGATCTGCTTGCCGCGTGGAAAACGTTCCCAAGTTCCAATAATCAGCACGAAGGCCAGTGCCGTAAGCGGACCCACGCCAGGATGCGTCATCAGTCGCAACACCTCGGGTCGCTTCCTGGCTTCCCGCTCGACGGCGGCGGTTAACTCCTCAATCGTCGGATTCATGCGGTCCAGCAACTCCAACAACTCTCGCCGGCGCCGACTGGCCCAAGGAGCCAACGTGAGCTTCTCTAACTGCGCTCGCCCCTGTTCGCTGAACAGTTTTTTCTTCCAGCGATAGCCCTCGTTCATGGCCAACGCCTGCAGTTGATTCATGATCCGCGTGCGCATTTGCACCAACCGATGCCGGTGCCACAACCGTTGCCGCAAATCTCGATTCTCCGGGCTCGGTACCCAGATTTGCGGGAAGTTATTTTCCAGCATCAGCCTGCGTAGGAGTCGAGCATCATTGCGATCGTACTTCTGCTTTTTCACTCGCTTGGCCTTGATCTCTGCGGGATCGCCGATCCACAGCTCGAAACCTAATTCCGCGAGTAGCCGCTCGAACCAGCGTGAATATCCGGTAGCCTCCATGCCTACGCGCACGCAGATTCTTCGTTGTTTCAGGTCTCGATAGAATTTCTCTGCTTGTCCATCACTGTGGTTCAGTTCCTGTTCACCACACTCACCGGTCTCTTCCATTAAAAATGCAATCGTCTGAAAGCTCGGGTGGTAATCTACGCCTATCAGTAACATGTTCGGCTCCTTTCTCCGAGCCTATGGTCGTTAAGCAACCAAAGTTTACCCGGGTCGAGGAGCCGACATTGTTATGCAATCAAGTCCTATAAAAGGAAATGTCAAGAGACATATCTCTCCGTTGGCTCGGTGCCAACACTTTTGTGCCCCGGCATTCAGCCTAATCGTTTGAACGTGCACTCGTGATCGGCGAGTGGTCTTCCTCAGGGAGTCGTTGCTTCGTTTCGTCGCACGAAACGGTGAGATTCTTCTTCCCACCTGTGGTTCCATTTCATTGTCGTGACGGCGCCATTCGTTTCTTGAAGCAAACAAGCCTAACAGTGATCCGCTCAGATAAGCGGTAACTCATGGTCCTATGGGAGACTCGTGGCCTATGACTTTCTTTGGTTATCCAAGGGGGCATAGGGTGGAATCGGAGACTCTCGTGTTCTAACAACACGGTGGCCTGACTTGTCCGGTGGATACTCGCCCTCGAACCAAGCGTCTCAAGAACCCGACGGCCACCGCCAAGGATGATCCCCAGGGTGGAACGGACTCTCTGTCAGAGACGCTCAAGCTGCTTGTTTCAAATAGTTGGCGTCGAAACTTGCTCCTTTCTTCCAAACGATCAGGGTGATCGCGGCAATCTTCCGCGCCAAGGGGAGACGAGCCATCGTTGGTCGCAGCCCTTTGGCGAGCAAGGTCTGGTAGAAATTGCGGAACGGTCCATCGCAGGTGCTCGCCCTCATGGCCGCACCCTTGAAGACATCCTTGAGATCGTGGTTATGGTTCGCATTCAGCCCACGAAGTTGCGGTGGTTTCTTGGAACGTTGTACCTGTCCTTCGACAATGCAATATTGCGCGCTGTCGTGGGTCTCCAACGCAAGCCCGCTGTAGTTCCACAGTTGCCGCTTGGTGCGGAATCGGTGGGGCGTCTGCATCAACGCCACCAAGTGAGCCGCCCGGAGCGGACCAATCCCAGGAATCTGGCGTAGCAACTTCGTTGCGCTGTGTTTCCGACCCTCGGCCAACAGCTCTTTCCGGGCTTGTTGGCGCAAAAACCGCAACGCGTCGAGTTGTTGGTAGTAAAGTTCCGCTCCTAGAATCTATAGCCCATTAAATCTGCAAGTTACAGACTTTAAAGGGCTCTTAAGCCTCTAGAATGAATACTTACAGAAACCAGGGGGAGGAAAGTAGTCAGCTAGTTACTACGTAAAACGCAATCGCCCGAAGGTCTAGGATTTGCCGTGAGCCCAGACGCCGCTTTGCAAATGGTTCTTCTTTGAGGCGCGTCCTGCAAATCCTGCCTCTTTCACGAATAGCGACGATCGAAACGAAACCGGCCGCGTCGCCCGACGCGGCCGGTCCTTAATCGTCTCTCGATTTGTTGTTGTTAGATTTAAACCGCGATGAAATGCGTGGTTCCGCCGCTGTTAACGAGGAGCAGCGCGCTCCCACCGGCCTTGCGCATCGCCTGCTCGAATTCAGCGACGTTGTGCACGGGCTGATGGTTCACTTCCTGGATCACGTCGCCCTTCTGCAGGCCAGATTCAGCTTTCGGGCTGGACGGGTCAATTCCCGTCACCACCACGCCCTTGGTTGATTCCGGAAGCTGCAGTTGCGACGCCGTTTCCGCATCCAGATTCTCGACGCTTACACCTTCCAGCGCATCCTTGGACGCGCCTTCCGATTGATTCTCGGCATCCTGCTTTGAGAGCGGCAACTCACCCAGTTTTACGTCGAGGTTCTTGGTGCTGCCGTTGCGCGAGATCTCGAGTTTCACGGTCTCGCCAGGCTGCATCATGGAGATGGTATTGCGCAGCTCGTTGCTGTCATTTACGGTGTTCCCGTTGATCGAAAGGATGACGTCTCCGCGCTGCACTCCGGCAGTTTGCGCCGGACCCTTCCCGCTAACATCGCCGACCAGCGCGCCCTGAACATTGCTGAGGCCGAGCTGCTTCGCCATCGCCGGCGTAATCGGCTGGATCACAACGCCGAGGTAGCCGCGGGTCACTTTGCCGTGATCCAGGATCTGCCCCATCACATTGCGCGCCAGGTTGACGGGGATCGCGAAGCCGATTCCTTCATTGCCGCCGGAACCATGCGACAGAATGGCCGTATTGATCCCGACCAGTTCACCGCGATCGTTCACGAGCGCTCCACCGGAATTTCCCGGGTTAATTGGAGCGTCGGTCTGAATGAAGTCTTCGTAGTCCTCGATACCCAGGTTGCCGCGGCCCTTGGCGCTCACGATGCCCATGGTTACCGTCTGGCCGACGCCAAACGGATCGCCGATTGCCAGCGCGTAGTCGCCCACTTGCACCTTAGAAGAATCACCCAGCGTGATCGCAGGGAAATTTGCTCCTTCCAGCTTCAGAACCGCTATGTCTGTCTTCGGGTCGGTACCCACGATCTTTGCTTTCAGCTCGCGCTTGTCCGAAAGCGTGACCTTGACGTCGGTCGCGCCATCAACAACGTGGTTGTTGGTCAGCACGTACCCCTCAGGGCTTACGATCACACCGGAACCCAGGCTCTGCTCCCGCCGGTTCTGCGGGATTTCCGGACGTCCGAAGCCGTGCCCAAAAAACTGCTGAAAAAATGGGTCCGACTGCATTCCTTCCGGCATTTGATTCGGCGTGCGCACAACTTTCGACGAAGAAATGTTGACAACGTTTGGTAGAACTTCCTTCACGACTGGAGCGAATCCGATCTTGCTCGGTCCTTCGCTGGGATCCGCCAGTTTCAGTGACGCGCGCACGTGTGACGCGGTCACAGCTTCCTTTGCGCGGGCTACGGCGTAGCCGGTCGCGCCTCCTCCTAAGCCAAGAACAAGCGCAAGTGCCGCGCCCGTCCACTTGCGCGAAAATCCTATTCCGTTCATCTTCACTCTCCTCGACGTTTCCGCTGGCTGGGGTCCGCCAGCTTTTCTCTTTTACTTGGACGCACGCACTCCTGCTTTCGCATCTCCCAACCGTTTGGTATTTTGTGTACCCTCGATTGGGTAGCGGCTATTCCACTGAAGAAGCGAGGTTTAGACGAGCAGAGGACGCGGGTCGTGGTGGCTTCTCTTCGGATCGGTCGCAAAATAAGCTCAAGCGATGATTCCTTTTCGCACCGCGTACAGAATTAGCTCCGGCACGCCCTTCAATTTCAGCTTTTCCATCAAGTTTCCACGGTGCGTTTCCACCGTATACACGCTCAGGTTTAGCATGTCGGCCACTTCTTTGTTGGACTTTCCTTCGGCGACCAACTGCAATACTTCTCGTTCGCGCGGTGTCAGCAAGTCGTAGGAACTCTCACCGCCAGTGCGCTGCAGTTGGCGCGTGTAGTCCTCGAGCAGCACGCGGCTTACCGTCGGGCTGAAGAAAGACTTGCCCTCAGCCACCGAGCGTACCGCACGCACCAGATCCGCCTCCACCGAGTCCTTCAACAAGTATCCGCGCGCCCCCGCTTTCAGCGCTCTCAAAATATAGGTCTCGTCGGAATACATGCTCAGGATGACCACCGACGCGCCGGACTCTCCTTCCGTGATCTGTTTAGCGGCTTCGATCCCGTTCAAATTCGGCATGCCAATATCCAGGACCGCCACGTCCGGCTTGAGCGAGGTTGCCAGGCTAACCGCCTGGCGTCCGTCTCCCGCCTCGCCGACTACGATCAAATCCGGCTGCTGCTCGATGACCAGCCGCAGCCCACCCCGAATCAAATTGTGATCGTCAGCGAGCAGGATTCGGATCTTCTTCATCGTGCTTTCGTCTGGCTCCTAGACTCTTGTGCGGTTCAGTGGAAGCTCGGCGTTGACCGTTGTACCCGCCCCTGGCTGCGAATCGATCTGGATCGTGCCACCGAGGCGTTTCACGCGCTCCTCCATGCCGAGAAGTCCCATGCCGCGCGTGCGTCGCGGGTCAAAGCCGCGGCCGTCGTCGGTGATCTTTACGCGGATCGCGTCACTCGTCTGTTTCAGTTCCACACGAGCATTCTTTGCCGCCGCGTGGCGGGATGCGTTGTTCAACGCCTCCTGCACCATGCGGTAGACGCAGAGCTTCACCGGATCGGGCAACTCTTCGGACACATTTTCCTCGTGTACCGCGACCTCAATCTCTCCGCGCCGTGACATTTCCCGCGCGTACCATTCCACCGCAGGAACCAACCCCAGGTCATCCAACATCGAGGGTCGCAGCAGCAGCGCCATATTTCGCACGGTTTGCACCGTTCTTTCAGCAACGGTTTTGATGCCGCCTATTAGTTCCTGACCCTTTTTGTCGGAGCTGCCCAGCTGATTGGACAGCCGCCCCGCATCCATCAACAGCAAACCCAGCGCCTGCCCCACTTCGTCGTGAAGTTCGCGCGAAATTGCGCGGCGCTCGGTCTCTTGGGCGTCCACCAGGCGAGCAGAAAGCTGTTGCAACTCGCTGCGGCTCTGCACCAGTTCGGAGTAGCGCAGCCTGCTCTGGCGCTCGAGTCGCATGATATAGATGGCGCTGCCAATGGCCAGCAGCAGGCCGGAGCTCAGCGCCAGGATCAAAAACCTGGTCAGGCGATCCTGCAGCCGGCCGAACTCCGCAAAGCTCGCCTGTTTCGCGGCCACGGTCTGCTGGTCGTTTAACAACTCGATCTTTTGCGCGACTGCCACAAATCGCTGTCTCTTGGGAATAATGTCCGCGCTGACCGCGGCTTGCCCGCGGCTTCTGCGTTCGTCCGGCTTCCATTCCCGCGCCGAACGAAATACGCCGTCTTCATCAGCGAGATATTCCTGCATTTGCTGGATCAAGGCTTGCTCTTCCGCGCTCCGATCGACCGGATAGGACTGTAGCGCCGCGCGTGTTTGATCCGCGCATTTTGCGACGTCTCCAGCTGGGTCGACGTCCTGCTCCGGGGTCATGCTTAATAAAATTGCTTCCATGTGGTCGCTATAGGTGCTCGCAGACAGGACGACCGTGGCGAGGACACGCCTGCGCTCAAGAGACCCAGCTCTGGCAGACTCCTCCGCTTCGTGCAGTTCGCGGAGCGTATGCAGCGCCTTCGCCCCCGCGTAGAGGAGCAAGGCCAAGAGCCCTCCAAAACTCAGAAGTAGAATCGCGCGCAGGCCTCGCCCTAATGGGTTGCCCTCCGAGTCCCGCACGGGCTCGCGGTTGTCGGGAGGTACGCCCTTAGCTGGGGGCTCCGCACTCATTCCCTGAGCGCTCATTCTCTGAATAAAACACGTTTTCTCTCCCGCACGCAAATGGCGGCCCGGCAGTTGGGCAAACGCCCTTCTAGATATTGATTGGAAAAGGGGCAAGATCCGACGAATTCTGAAAGGATGCCCACCAGTGGTGGGAGTGTGGTCGTGCGTCGGGCCAAGGGCCTCTTGTGGCCAGAGGCGGCGCGCGGTGTCGTCAAAGTTCTTTCTTTTCAACGCAGATACGCCGATGCCCGGCGTGCGAAAAGCGCCCGCCTCAGAAAGCGGCCGTTACAATTACGTCGGGGGAGCCGGTTTCCGTCGGACTCGCGAGTGAGTGAGTCGGCATGTTCAAGAGAAGCGTAGGGGACGTGTTTTCACGGGTTAGCAGAAGTCTCGGTGAGGCTTGGGGTGGTTCAGGGTGGGCCGGAAAAGAAGATGCGCGCCCTGCAAAAATTCATTGGTCCCAACCATCCCCCCAGAGCATCCATAGTTGGCAGACAGACAGAAAGCGGGGGGAGCGCGCCCGAGAACCAAGTGCCGGAGTTGTTGGTAGAGGGTTCTGGTCGGGGCGGGAGGTCGATAAATTCGGGGTGTTTCCGGCGATTCGCTGGAGGGCTTGGCGAACGTGTTTCGCGCGATGGGGTGAAATTAATATTTCCAGCGGAGTGAGAAGCCTGACGAATAAGTCAACGAGATGACAGTCCGGGTCGCGATGACTCGTGCTGACGGTGCATTCACAATTGATTTTGTTGAGCAAATCGACGTAGCGAGACTCCTACAAGTTGGAACGACGGATGCTTTACGTATTACGTGACTTTAATAAAGTTTCGAGTACACTCGCCAAGTTTCGGATGGCGTGACCTGGGAAGCGCGTCAGCAACTGCTGTCACGCGTGGGCGGAAAACTTGAGCAGAACGCAAAAAGCGAAGATCGGCACGGATTGGTTGTTGGTCAGCAGCCGGGCCGCGTGCGCGATTATATTTCTGATCGGCATATTGCTTGCTGCCCGATTGTGCAATGCGCAGAGCTCGACGCCGAATCCCATTCCCAACATCTTCGAACCGCACTCGACGCCGGCGGATTCCATCGATCAGCTGTCGCGCTTCGTCCTCATCATTACGGCCGTGATATTCCTGGTGGTCTTCAGTTTGCTGGCCTTCGCCGTCGTGAAATTTGGCAAGCGGGCGTCGGACAATGATCGCGAGCCGGCCCAGGTGTACGGGAGTACGCAGATCGAGTTGGCCTGGACGGTTATCCCGGTACTGATCGTGGTGATCCTGTTCCTTGCCTCGGCCCGCGTGATTCACGGGGTCCAGGACATGCCAAAACCCCCGACGGCCGTCGATGTTACGGCCGTTGGCCATCAGTTCTGGTGGGAGTTCCGGTATCCGGGACTAGGCGTAGTCACAGCGAACGAACTGCACATTCCTGTCAGCGAGGCCGGACGACCGACGCCCACATTTTTAAAGCTCCTTTCCGCCGATACGGATCACAGCTTCTGGGTTCCTCAGCTAGCGGGGAAAACCGACCTGATTCCGAATCGGGTGAACGACCTGTGGCTCGACCCGCACCGGACTGGAATTTTTCTAGGGCAGTGCGCGCAATATTGCGGCACGCAGCACGCGAAGATGCTTCTGCTGGTATCGGTCGACAGCCGGGAAGATTTTGAGGCGTGGGTCCGGGCGCAAAGGCAGCCCGCAAATCAGGACGAAAAAGAAAATGCCGGTCGGCGTGTGTTTGAAACGACCGCATGCATAAATTGCCATGCGATCGGCGGTACGGCGGCGAACGGACGTTTTGGGCCAGACCTTACGCACCTGATGAGCCGCAGAACGATTGCTTCCGGAGCCGCGGAAAATACTCCGGAGAATCTGCGCTTGTGGATTCAAAAGCCAGACGCGCTCAAACCCGGCTCGCTCATGCCGGCGATGCAGTTGACCGACAACGACCTGGACGCTCTGGTGCGGTATCTGGAGACGCTGAAGTAGCCGGAGAAGTTTTGGAGCTGAGTTATGTCCTCGGATGCACTGGCGATTGAGACTGCGGGCGCTGCGGGAAAGCCTTGGGTGGAGACCTTGCATGAGTGGGTGACCACCGTCGATCACAAACGTCTTGGCATTCTCTACATCGTCTTTGCCCTGTGCTTCCTGGTGGTCGGCGGAATCGAAGCGACCCTCATGCGGATCCAGTTGATCCGCCCGCATAACGACTTTGTTTCGCCGCAGGTCTTCAACCGCTTGTTCACGATGCATGGCACCACCATGATTTTCTTCGTGGCCATGCCGGTCCTTTTCGGATTCGCCAACTATCTGGTGCCACTGATGGTGGGCGCGCGGGATATGGCCTTTCCTCGCCTCAACGCTTTCGGTTTCTGGTTGACAGCGTTCGGTGGATTGCTCCTCAATTTTAGCTGGGTCTCCGGAAGTGGACTGTACGGCGCGGGAACTGCCCCAGACGTAGGGTGGTGGGCGTACGCGCCTTTGACGGCTCACGCGTTTTCGCCGGGTCACAGTTCGGACTATTGGACAATTGCACTGCTGGTGTCGGGATTCGGAAGCATAGCCACGGCCATCAACATTATCGCCACGGTCCTGTGCCTGCGCTGTCCGGGCATGAAGCTCAGCCGCATGCCGTTGCTGGCGTGGATGAACCTGGTGATGGCCGCGATGGTTCTGATCGCGCTTACTCCTTTATCCGCCGCGCAAATCATGCTGCTCATCGATCGCTACCTGGGCGGTCATTTCTTCGATACCCAGGCGGGCGGCTCGGCGGCAATCTGGATGCACTTTTTCTGGATCTTTGGGCATCCAGAGGTCTATATCCTGATCATTCCGTGCTTTGCGTTCATCTCCGAAATCGTTCCGGTGTTTTCCCGTAAGCCGATTTTCGGTTACCCGGTGATGGTTGCGGCCACCGTTAGCATCGGATTCGTCAGCATGAGCGTCTGGGCGCACCACATGTTTACGATCGGAATGAAATCCTATGCGAACGGTTTTTTCGTCTTTACCACGATGGTCGTCGGAATACCCACCGGCATCAAGATTTTCAACTGGCTGGGCACGATGTGGGGCGGCAAGCTCATTTTCAAAACGCCCATGCTGTTCTGCATCGGGTTTCTGTTTCAGTTCCTGATCGCCGGCCTCACGGGGATCATGTTGGGAGCTGCTCCGTTTGACTGGCAACTGGGGGGGTCCTACTTTGTAGTCGCGCACTTCCACTATGTGATCGTCGGGGGAATCCTGTTCGCGCTTTTCGGCGCTTTCTACTATTGGTATCCCAAGATTACCGGAAGGATGATGAGCGAGAGTCTCGGAAAACTGCATTTTTGGCTGTTCATTATCGGATTCCACCTCACCTTTGACACGATGCACATCCCCGGCATCCTGGGAATGCCGCGCCGGATTTATACCTACGAGCCGGGGCGCGGCTGGGACGTATTAAATCTGATTGTCACGCTCGGTACATTTATCCAGGGCATCGCCATCCTTGTTTTTGTCACCAACCTCATCCTTTCCTATTTCAAGGGACCGTTGGCCGGGAACGATCCATGGGATGCCTGGACTCTGGAATGGGCGGCCAGTTCGCCGCCGCCGGCGTACAACTTCGCGGTGATCCCGACGGTTGAGAGCCGGCGTCCGTTGTGGGATCTCAAGCATCCTGAAGATCCGGACAGCCGCTATGAGTAAAGGGAAAGACGAATGAGCGCCATCACAACTCCGATCGTTCCGACGTCAGCGGGCTGGAGCCTTCCGTATAAAGGCAAAGTCGGGATGGCCAGCTTGATCATCGCAGAGTCGGCGATCTTCACGATATTCGTCGTCGCGTATCTTTTTTATATGGGGAAGAGCCTCACCGGGCCGACGCCGCGCGAAGTCCTGGAGACGCCGATCTTTTTCACGATTTGCTTGTTGTCGAGCAGCGTCACGATTCACTTTGCGTCCCGAGCCCTGGAGCACGGCAAGCGCGGCGCGTTCCTGGGTTTGTGGCTGCTCACGATTGTTCTGGGTGGTCTGTTTCTGTTCGGCACGGGGTTGGAGTGGCATCGACTGATCTACGAACACGGCCTGACCATCTCGACGAATTTGTTTGGCACAACCTATTACTCGCTAGTTGGGCTCCACGGAACTCACGTCATCATTGGCCTGATCATGCTGACCCTGGTACTGCTGTTTGCCCTTGCAGGCCGCGTCGGGCCAGAGCAGTCCGCGCGCGTGGGAGTGCTTTCGATGTACTGGCATTTTGTGGATGCGGTGTGGGTGGTGGTTTTCACGGTGGTCTACATTCTTGGCCGTTGAGCTTGGCCGCTGAGGGTGAGAAGTCGAGTTGAGAAAGGGAATTATGGGTTCCGCGGAACACACCAGCCAAAACGCCGGCCAAAACGCGCAAACGCCTCGCGAAATCGAATTGCCGATGCCGACGGCGTGGCCGCTCGTTCTGGCCTTCGGTTTTACACTCTTGTTTGCCGGGCTGTTGACCAATGTCTCGGTTACCGTGTTGGGAGTCGTTCTGACACTTGCGGGTTCTGTTGGGTGGTTCCGCGAGGTCCTGCCGCACGAGCACGAAGAGCGCGTCCCGGTCCTGCGGGAGGATATTTCGATCACTACTTCGCGGAGCCGCGTCGAACGATTTCCTCTCGCGGAAGAACAAGTGCGCGCCTGGCTTCCTGTGGAGACCTATCCGGTATTAGCCGGGTTGAGAGGCGGGCTTGCGGGTAGTGTCGCAATGGCCGTGATCGCGTGCGCGTATGGCTTGATTAGTGTCGGAAGTATCTGGTATCCCATCAATCTTCTTGCCGGGGTTGTCTATGCGCCGTCGGAATTGCCTTCGCAGGCGCAGCTAAATTCGTTTCACGCCGGTCTGTTTTTCATCGCGGTAATCCTGCATATCACCGGATCGGTGCTGGTGGGACTACTCTACGGCGCCATGCTGCCCATGATCGCGCGCCACCCCATAGTGTTGGGCGGCCTGATCGCTCCGGTCCTATGGTCCGGGCTGCTGTACTCCATGCTGAATCTTTTGAATCCTTTGCTTGAGAGCGAGATCCACTGGGGATGGTTTATGGCTTCGCAGGTGGCCTTTGGCGTGGTCGCGGGCCTGGTGGTCCTGCGTCACACACGGGTGCGTACGACCGAGAATATGCCGTTTGCCGTGCGCGCGGGAATCGAAGCGCCGGGCATGATGTCGCCGCGAGATGAGGGAGACAAGCGCCCGTGAAGCTCGTTCGGTTTAAATGCGCTTTGTTGTTGGGGACGGTACTGCTGGGGGGATGCGGCACGCCGCACGGTAAGCCGCAGGCAGGCGATGAGACGCTCGCGCCGAATGACGTTCTGCAGTTCCACACTTTGTATGCGGAAAACTGTGCGGGTTGTCACGGCGCACAAGGGCGTGGAGGCGCAGCCATCGCGCTGGCTGATCCAGTTTACCTGGCAATCGTGGACGACGTTACGCTGCGCAAAGTCACCGCGAATGGCGTGTCCGGCACCGCGATGCCGGCCTTCGCGCAGAGTGCCGGTGGGATGCTGACTGACAAACAGGTCGACGCCATTGTGAAGGGCATCCGGACGGATTGGGGCAAGCCCGGCATTCTCGACGCAGCGAATCCACCTTCGTACGCGGGGAAGGCCGGTGGCGATGTTTCGCGAGGGGCGCTTGCTTACAGGAATTATTGCGCGTCGTGCCACGGGCCGGATGGCCGGGGCGGTGCGAAGGGGAGCTCCATCACGGACAATTCTTTTCTTGCACTGGTCAGTAATCAGGGACTGCGAACGGAGGTTATCGCGGGACGCCCGGAACTCGGCGCTCCAGACTGGCGCGGGAATATCCCCGGCAAGCCGATGTCGGAGCAGGAGATCGGGGACGTAGTTGCGTGGCTGGAGTCGCAGCGGGTGCGAAATCCCGGGCAACCGTATCCAGTTTCGAATCCAGTTTCGAATTCGGCACAACGCTAGGAGCTTTACAATGTCGCAGGAAAATGGAGTTACCCGCCGCGGGCTATTCATGAAGCTGGGAGTTCTGTTTAACGGAGTGGTCGCGGCGGCTCTGGCAGTACCGATCGTGGGATTTGTACTGTCCTCGGTTACGCGTGGACGCGGGAAGGGATACCTCTCCTGGCTGACGCTGGGTCCTGTGAGCGAATTTCCAGAAGGCGAAACGCGACTGGCCACTTTTCGCAATCCGTATGTAACGCCCACGGATGGCAAGACGGTAGATACGGCTTGCTGGGTGCGTCGCGTAGCGGGTGAGCAATTCCAGGTTTTTGCCGTCAACTGCGCGCACCTTGGCTGTCCGGTGCGTTGGTTTCCACAATCCGGATTGTTTATGTGCCCATGCCACGGAGGCGTCTATTACCGGGATGGTTCGCGCGCGTCGGGTCCACCGGAGCGCGGACTTTTCGAATATCCATATAAAGTGGAAAACGGTCTAGTCACGATTCAAGCCGGCGAACTGCACACACCGGCAGAAAGCGCCGCGCTGCTCGGGAAAAAACCGCCATGCGCCTGATCGCACAAATCGGTGAATGGTTTGACCGGCGTTTACAGCTGGCTGCGCCGATTCGCGAAGTTTCCGAGCATCGCGTACCGCGCAATACGGCGAGCTGGTTTTACGTTTTTGGCAGTGCCGCGCTGACGATTTTTATTTTGCAAGTGGTCACCGGAATTTTGCTCGCGATGATCTACGTGCCATCTGGCGCGGAGGCGTGGAGCAGCTTGCAGGCGCTGAATCACGATGTAACGCTAGGCTGGTTCGTGCGCGCGCTGCATGGATGGGGATCGAACTTCATGGTGGCGGTGGTGCTCATTCACATGGTGCAGGTGTTTCTTTTCGGAGCTTACAAATTCCCGCGTGAACTTACGTGGATTGTGGGCATTTTTCTTTTGTTGATGACCCTGGGCATGGCGTTCAGTGGACAGGTCTTGCGCTTTGATCAGGATGCGTACTGGGGATTGGGCATCGGCGCGTCGATAGCCAGCCGCGTGCCAGTCATGGGTCCGGCGATTGTGAAAATGATGCTCGGTGGGCCGATTATTGCGGGCGCTACGTTGTCGCGGTTTTTTGCGCTGCATGTTTTTGTGATTCCAGGAACGCTGTTCCTGCTGATCGGTGTGCACCTATTGATGGTGTTGAAACTCGGAATCAATGAGTGGCCGATGCCGGGACGCCTGGTGAAACGCGCCACGTATGAAGCCGAATATCACCAACTAACAAAGAACGATGGAGAGCCGTTCGTCCCGTATGCCATTTGGAAAGATATGTTTTTTTCGGCATTCATACTTCTGGCGGTGGCCGCCTGCGCGTTGTATTTCGGACCATTCGGACCTTCCGGAGTGCCCGATCCAACGATCATCCAAACCGTGCCGAAACCCGACTATTTCTTCCTATGGCTCTACGCTTTGTTGTCGCTGCTGCCTCCTTCGATGGAGACGCCCGCGCTTCTGATTGGGCCGGTCGTTGCGATTATCGGGCTACTTCTTCTGCCGTTCCTGTCGGGTGAAGGAGAAAAGAGTTGGCGGCGGCGCCCGATCGCGGTTCTAACGGTGTTGCTGATCGCCGTAACGCTAGGGACCTTCACGCAACTGGCAGGCCACGCGCCGTGGAGTCCGCAGATGAACGCGTGGAGCGGCGCTCCGGTGCCCGACAAATTTCTGCACGGGAGCACTGCGCTGCAGCGGCAAGGTGCGCTCGTGTTTCAGGGCAAGCAGTGCCGCAACTGCCATTCCCTGGGGGAGAGCGGCGGGCAGAGAGGCCCGGCTCTGGATAGCGTCGCTGTACGGCTGACACAGGACCAGCTCATTCGCCAAGTGATCCAGGGAGGCGGTAACATGCCGGCTTACGGGAAGAACTTGAGTCCGGCGGAGACCACGGCGCTGGTGGCGTTTCTAGTGACTTTGCATCCGGCTGGGCAAGCCCCGGCGCGTGATGCGGCGCGCGATGCCGTGCTCAAGGAAGCTCCACAGGTAAGCGTTCCCGCGCAACAATAGAGCAAGACATGCCACTTCCTGTTCAAGCCGCGATTGAATCGTGGACACTTCCGATTCCGCTTACCTTGGCGATGCTTCTGGCGGCGTTCCTGTACTTGCGGGGATGGCTACACCTTCGTTCGGCGTCGGTGAACGTCGTTCCTGTCTGGCGCGCGGGCAGTTTTCTGCTCGGACTGTTTTCGATCTGGATGGCGATTGGTTCACCACTCGCGGCATTCGACGAAGAGTTGCTAACGGTTCACATGGTCCAGCATCTGCTGCTCATGACTGTGGCTCCTGCATTGATTTTGCTGGGCGCTCCGGTGATGCCGTTCTTGCATGGCTTGCCGCAGCGCTTCGTGCAAGGCGTTGTGGGTCCCTTGTTCCGGTGGGCGCCCGTGCAGCAGGTCGGGCGGGTACTTTCGCAACCGGTGTTCTGCTGGTTCGCCCCCGCCGTGGCCCTGGTGGGATGGCATATTCCCGGAGCGTTTACGTTGGCGTTGCAATCGGAAGGGTGGCATGTGGCGGAGCACATCTGTTTCCTCGCCGCCGGATTTCTTTTCTGGTGGCCGGTGGTTCAGCCTTGGCCGAGTGTCTCGAAAAGACCGCGATGGTGGATTCTCTTATACCTTTTTCTCGCCACTTTGCCGTGCGACATCCTTTCGGGGTTTCTTGTTTTCGCAGAGCGGGTTGTCTATCCGGTTTATCTTTCCAGACCACAGCCGTTCGGCATTTCCGTTCCTGATGACCAAGAGCTCGCGGGGGCATTGATGTGGACCTGCATCACGATTGGGTATCTGGTGCCTGCGGCGATCCTCACGCTGCGGCTGCTGGGGGTGGGGAATTCACACGCGGATGACTTCGTGCGGCCGGAACTGCATCCAGTTGCGGCTCATCCGAGCGGTGAAATGCTCGCAGGTCGCGAAGAACGCTGACGGTTTGGACGATGAGGCTTTCAAGAGGCCCGGGTTCAACCGCTCGCGGTCAAGATCGACCTGCGATCAATGGACTAAATCTGCCATCATTTCAACATGAATTTCCTTGAATTGCGTCTGAGAAATTTTCTCCGCCACAACTACTCCGTCATCGCAAAACACACGGATGCGGTCGCCAATACTCAATGTCTTGATGAATTCCGTGAGTGCTACGGGCTCTCCGGCAAAATCCACATGTAAGGGATGGCTGACATTCACTACGCGCGCAACTTCCAAGTGATTTTCTCGCCCGGCCATCCGAAATTGATCGACAATTCTGCCAGCAAACCGCCGACATCCATCTGCAGTCCTTTTGCACAGGTCCTGCGCCGCTGAAAGCGGTACGCCGACCGCCCAAATTCCACGTTTTTTCGACATCCCTTGTCTCCACTGTCGCGGTCAAGTTTCCACGAAGGAAAAACACCTTCCTACCTATGGGAGTATGTGTGAGCGGGCGGGACGCTGTCGTTGCTCTGGGACAAGGAACAATAACTAACTGATTTTCACAGCAGGATCTAAGGCTCGTCGCGGCTGCGCTGGCATCGATGTTCTAACGATGCAGCCGCAGACTGTACGAACTGACAGTTGCGTCGCACGCGCCGAGTTTGCATTCTTTGACGGTGGTTCCCCTTCCGCAGCGCGGTGCTATAAACAGGCCCGCATTCCGCTAGACAACCACGCCCTGGACCTTCCCAGCCCGGAGACGGGCACAAAACATCGAACGCAAGGAGAAACAATGTCTATTTCACCAGAAGTTCGTGAGAAGGTAGCAAACGAATTGAAGCAATTCGCCGGAGATCTGAATCTCTCGGACGAACAGAAGGAGAAGCTCCGCGGCTTCCTGGGTGAAGCTCACGAAAAAGTGGAAGAGTACCGGAAGCAAAACCCCAACGCCACCAAAGAAGACCTGGTGAGAAAGGTCGCCGAAAATCGCAACGAGATTCGAGACCGACTTACAAGGTTCCTGACGTCGGAACAGCTCACGAAGTGGGACGCAGAAGTGGCCAAAGCCAAGGAGTTTCTCGGCCAAGCAAGAGCGGCTTCTGCTTAATCGCAAGAGTCGCTTCCCTCTCGAATGCTGACGAGATGTAAGACCAGGGCTGGCTGGATTCAACCATCACTAAGCTGATGACGGGATCCGGGCAGCCCTTATTGTATTAGCTGAGAATCGTAGAAGGAACTCGCTGCTCAGGATATTTGCAAACGCTGAGTATGTGACACTCAAGCGCGCGATGGTTCGAAACGCTCGATTGTCACCAAATTGTCACTAAAGCTGGCGCAAAACGGCCAAAAATCAAGCAAATCCAAGAAACAGAAATCGTCGCTATCTTGCAGCTGACAAAGGGATTTAGTTGATTTTTCTGTTAGATAGCGAACCAGCGATTTTGTTTTTCAAGAGAATGAGTCCGGACTCTATGCCTTCGCAAATCGAAGAGCTACCGAATTCATGCAATAGCGCAAGCCGGTTGGGCGCGGTCCGCCGTCAAACACATGCCCCAGGTGTGCTTCGCATCGCCGGCAAGAGACCGCGATGCTGCATGCCCAGCCGTTGTTCGAGCCCGGAAGTGCTCGCCAGCGAGAGGCGGCGCAATATCCCGGTGTCCCATCCAAAAATGACGGCGACCGCGCCGGCGAGTACGGCCACTCCCAGGCCGCGGCATATCCATTCCTCGATGCCAAGAGAGCGTTTCATGGCCGCGAATACCTTGTTCCCCGCAAATAGAGCGACCGCGAGCGAGCATGCCGCCCCGGCCGCAAATGCCAGCAGCAGGAACACGGTGGTCACAGACGGACCCTGAACAGCCGCACCCGTGAGAATCAGACCCAGAATCGGGCCTGCGCAGGGCGCCCAAAGCAATCCTGTTGAAATTCCCAGCAGCAACGACTGGCCGGCGCTCGGTGCCCGCGTTCCTGATACTGGGACGATTCCGCCGAGCCGCACGAACGGTCGCGAAACAAACTCTGCGACTCCAGGAAATAGGAGGGAAACACCGAGGAAGAGGAAGACCACAATGGCCAGCCCACGGCCAATCTGATTCGTTCGGACAATCCATCCCCCCGCAACCGTCGCCACGGCGGCCACCAATGAGAAAGAGAGAGCCATCCCGGCAAGCAGAGGCAAACCACTGCGGCGGAACGGCTGATCGGCCCGCGAGAAAACAAAAGGCAGCACCGGCAGGATGCAGGGACTGACAATCGTCAGTACGCCGCCGAGGAAAGCGAGAAAGTAGAGAATCATGCGCAGCCTTTTCCGGTCCGAGTCGGCTCAAAGTTCGAGTTTACAACCAAAGGCCACCGCGGGAACCGCAGCAATATGGAGCGACATAACGGCTCCAATCGGAGTAAATTATAGGCCGCTCGAAAACTGAATGCCAACGGCGAACGTCGCCGCATCGTGGCGGGCTCATGACCAACACCATCGAAAGCTCTCGCGCCGAGGCTCTGCGGAAAGCACAAAACGGTGCCGACGATCTCTTCCAACGGGTGGAGACGAACGGCTTGATCCGCGCCGGAATTACGGAGAGCTAGCTCAACGAGGAAATCTACAAATTGGCGGAAATGGAATTTGGGATTGAGAAGTACTGGCACAAGCGCATCGTCCGCGCCGGGCCCAATACCTTGGCGCCGTACGAGGAAAATCCCCCGGACCTGACGATTGCGGAAGATGACATCGTGTTTCTGGACCTCGGGCCGGTATTCGAGGAATGGGAAGCCGACTTTGGCCGTACCTTCGTGGTTGGGTCGGATCCCGTGAAGCGGAAGCTGCGCGACGACATCGCGAAAGCGTTCATCGAGGGCAAGGAGTATTTCGAGCAGCATCCAGACATCACTGCCGCGGAGCTCTACCGGCATGCGCAGGACCTGGCGGCGAAATATGGCTGGGAATACGGCGGTCCGATCGCAGGCCACCTGTTGGGGCAATTCCCGCACGAGAAAATTCCGGGTGACAAGATTACCCTTTACGTCCATCCGCAAAATCCAAGCCGCATGCGTGACCTCGGAGCCGATGGACAACCGCGTCACTGGATTCTCGAAATTCACTTTGTCGATCGCGCTCGACAAATCGGCGGATTCTATGAACAACTGCTCACCGTCGATTAGGAAGACGGGATGGGGTATGACGCGCTGAAGGGAAATTGCTACACCAGGCCGGCGGGCGCAGTGGATCGGGTACACGAGGGGAAGGAACGGCAGGCGTAGCGCGCGCTGGTCACATCTCCGGTAGGCGCGTTTACCAGGAATTGGGTCCGATGGCTGGCAAACCCGCTTTCTGAGGATTATCTGTAGACGCTGCACGACACATGAACGACGCTACAGAGAATAACTACCTGCCTTGGCCATCGCTCCGAGCAAGGTGCCGTGGTATCTTGGCCGGGAAAGATCATGTGCATTTCAGAACCCAAGTCTGATAGCCCGAATACTCTGCGGAAGGGGCACGACCAACCTGCGGCCACTTCGGTACATGGCTGGCGGTATCACCACATCGGCATCCCGACTGACGTACCACGACCCGGCGAATATTATTTAGAACAATTCAAGATGTACGTCTCCGCGTTTGAGACGAGTCCTTGTGGCATTCAATGGATGCGCTTCGCGCCCGATAGCCCAGTGCACGCCTTGATTAAGTCAGTCCCTCACATAGCGTTTGAAGTAGACGACCTTCAGGCCGCGATGGAAGGAAAGGAAATTCTCACTGCCCCGAATTCGCCTTCGGAAGGCGTTACAGTGGCGATGATCCTCGATAGCGGCGCGCCCGTTGAGCTCCTTGAATTTCGGCGTGAGCTAAGTGGCGGCCCAACGCGTTGAGACTGTCGGAGGAACGCCGGACGTCACGCAATGGATTTGTTCCCCAAGGTTGAGGCCCATCAAGTTGATCCTATTTATCCACCAAAAAATGCGATTGTGTTTGGTGGCCGACTCCCACCTGCCTGATTAGTCGTGCTAGCTAAACCGGTCGATGCCACACTATTTAGGCTGCTGATTGGACAACGCTTCCTCGTAGAGTTCCACTTGGATCGTTAGCGCGTTAATGGAGCAGCCCAAGACCTATCAGTTCGGTCCGAAGCGCGGCGGCGTGTGTAAATAGGATGCCATGCATGCCAAAGGCCATCGCTGCCTCCACGTTGGGTTCGCGGTCATCGATGTAAACGGTCAAGGCAGGGTCGATTGCGAAAGTCTCCAGGAAAAGCTTGAAAATGCGTGGATCAGGTTTCAGCAGTTTCACTTCGCCAGAAAGCATAACTCCCCTGAACCACTTCAAAAACTCGAACTGCCTCAGAGCAGCAGGGAAGGTCTCAACAGACCAGTTGCTCAGCGCATATAAGGGAACTCTGAGAGAATTTAGCTTCGTGAGAATGTCAACAGTGCCAGAGATCGGCCCAGCCAGCATCTCGCCATACCGTCGGACCCAGGCATCGATCAACTGTGCCTTATGCGGATGAATTAGCTTCAGTGAAGAGCAGGCATCGGCAAACGGGCGACCAGCGTCCTGTTGTTCGTTCCAGGATTGCGTACACACCGTGGCGAGAAACTCCTCCATCGCTTCCGTGTCGCCATCAAAAAGCTTGCGATACAAATACCGTGGGTTCCAATCAATTAGAACGCCGCCGAGATCGAACACGGCGATGGAGCATTCAGCCATGAGGAGAAAAATTCTATCCGAGACAACGACTCCGGTCGAGGTGTTCAGTAATCAGCGAGCCTGCCTTTCAGATCACGCGTAAAGCCCCAGAGGGAGACTTAGATCAACTCTGGTAAGTTGCATAATCGGACGTGTCCTTTTGACCCCGATTTCCACACATTATAAAAGGGCGCCCCTTTTTGGGCAACGTCTTTGACCAATGCGGATGACGACCACCGAACTCATCGGATACTCGCCGCTGCCCACCAGATGAGTCGTTCTTGTGCGGTGAGTGCGGACGATCCTACATGAGTGGTCGGCTAACCGGAAGGAATCTGCTGACTTATCGCGATAAGTAACGATAAGTCGGCTAGTGATGACCTTCGGGCGAAGAGGGTTTCCAGTATCGGACTCAGGTCCCGGTAAACGCGTCAATCGGAAACTTGAAGTACTGGGACTGGACTTGATTGCATAACAATGTCGGCTCCTCGACCCGAGTAGACTGTGGTTGCTTGACGACCAAATGCTCGGGAGAAAGGAGCCGAACAGTATGTCCAGAAGAAGGCCGATGCATCCAGTGGGAGATAGACCCACCAGGGTAAAAGTCAGAGCCTTGTAGCTAGGATCGCATGCGCGGAGGAAACGAAGCGCATGGAGTCGATCGACAAAGCCATCCATGGGATGGTGAGCAAGTCGTCGGGCTGTAACGAAAGTGAACGCATAGGTGACCTCGAAAACCTTAAATCCAGGGGCCGAACTCACTGTTCGGGGGTGAAGGCAATACGGATCGCTGCAGACTGACTGAGGCGGAGAGACGCTCTGGCGGGGCGATAGCGACGGCACGATGACAAGGACGCATTGAGCAACTGGAGAAGCCCTCCTCGTCCCGTGGAGAAAGACCAGGGAGCAGAAAACTGTATAACCGGCGACACCGGGAAAACGGTGGACGGCGAGAGGGTGGCGGAGGGGCCAGCAGTAGCAGTGAAGCGGGGTAATGCCCGTGGAGCGAAGAGGCCCTGCTGTGGTGCAAGAACTCCGACAAGAAGGAAGGCAAGGGTGAATGATAAAAACACCCATTAGTTTGCAAGACCTGAGGAGGAGGATATACGTCAAGGCGAAGGCAGAACCAACTTGGCGCTTTTGGGGACTCTACGTTCACGTCTGCAAGATGGAAACGCTCCAGGAAGCCTACCAGATGGCCAAGAGCAACAAGGGCGCACCTGGGATCGATGGCATCACGTTCGACGCCATCGAAGAAAGCGGATTGGAGAGTTTTCTGAAACAGATTCAGGACGAGCTGGTCCACAACACGTATCGGCCCATGCCGGTGCGGAAGAAGGAGATTCCGAAGGACGGGGGCACCAAGGTCCGCGTTCTCTCGATCCCTACAATCCGCGACCGCGTGGTTCAGGGTGCGCTTAAACACATCCTGGAGCCGATCTTCGATGCTGATTTTCAATCGGGGTCGTATGGCTACCGACCAAAACGGTCAGCTCATGAAGCAGTAAACCGGGTGGCACAGGCGATTGTCCAAGGGTTAACACGAATCATCGATTTAGATCTCCGAGCCTATTTCGATAACGTGCAGCACTCACTGCTGCTAGAGAAAGTGGCACGGCGGATCCAAGATACATCGGTGATGAGACTCCTGAAGATGATCCTGAAATCAACCGGGGTGAAAGGAGTTCCTCAGGGCGGGGTGATCTCGCCAATGCTCAGTAACCTCTATCTCACTGAGGTAGATCGTATGCTGGAAAAGGCGATTGCAACCACGCGAAGAGGAAAATACCCCAATGTTCAATACGCGCGATTTGCGGATGACCTGGTGGTATTGATCGATTCTCAACCACGACATGATTGGCTAATTGGGGCGGTAGAGAAACGACTGCGAGAGGAAATGACAAAACTCAGAGTGGAAATCAATGAGGAGAAGAGTCGGAAGGTTGACCTAGCAAAGGGAGGGAGTTTCGGCTTTCTCGGGTTTGAGTATCGCCGCGTTCGTAGCCGTAAGCGAAAGTGGAGGGCTCAATACGTGCCTAAGCTGAAGAAGCGGACGGCGCTCCTGCAGAAGATCAAGGAAATCTTCCAGCGATACGTCAGCCAGCCCGTCGGACGGGTGATCGAACTCATCAATCCGATTCTGCGGGGTTGGGTGCACTACTTTGCGGTAGGGGACTCGAGCCGGTGTTTTTCCTACATTAAGCTCTGGGTGGAGAAGAAGATTCGACGACATCTGATGCGCGCCCGGAAGCGCACAGGATTCGGCTGGAAGCGGTGGAATAAGCAATGGCTCTACAACACACTCGGACTGTTTGACGAGTACCGAGTCGCGCGAGCCGTCAGCTGAAAGCCATCCGGCACGAATCTGTCCCATAACCCTTGATGTGAAACACACAGGAAAGCCCAGTGCAGGAAATCTGCACGCTGGGTTTGATGAGGCGGGGGCTGGAAACCAGCGTACGATTCGGCTCGTGAGGCACTCCCAGAGGAAACGGGGAGCAACAGATAGGCTGAATCTACGGCGCCTGGCGCCAGTCCTCGACCCTACTGATGATTATAGGCGTAGATTACCACCCGAGCTTTCAGCAGATCGCATTTTTCGTGGAAGAGACTGGTGAGTGTGGGGAACTGCAGTTGAATCACAGTGAGGGAGAAGCCGAACGATTCTATCGAGACCTGCAGCAGCGAGGAATCCGTGTTCGAGTAGGGATGGAGGCCACCGGATATTCACGCTGGTTCGAGCGACTGCTGGCAGCACTAGCAGTCTGCGGAAAAATCGTGCGGAGCCAGCAATTTCTAGGTTGGTTTAAGTCACTCGGGAGTTTTCGAGCCTCTGCGGTGTGATTTGTCGTGCTACCGGGCGCCCGAAAGAGGTGTTTCAGCTCCGTTCAGAGACACTACGGCCCGCACTGACTACGTTGGAACTGCGCTGCGCATCAGGTTTCGCATGCGCACCAGGTTGTAGGCCGCGCACGCGAACGTAAAGATCCAATCGACCTTCAGCGTCCCGCGATGCCGCACTTTGCGCATCAACGCAATGGTCTTCAACCAACCAAAACATTCTTCGATGCGCTTCCTTTTCTTCTGACTGATCGCATAGCCCGCGTGCCGCGCCGTGCGACTATCGATGGCGCTGCCACCTCTGCGCCCAAGGTTTTGCGCCACATGCGGCGTCACCCATAGGTTCCGACACTCGCGCACGAAATCCGCCGTGTCGAAGCCCTTGTCTCCAGCTACCGTCACCCGCTTGCTTCCCGGAAGTTCCTGCAGCATTTCCAGCGCGGCATAGCGCTCGGCCGTGCCCGTGGCTTCCCACACCCGGCTGTCCACAATCAACCCGTTGCGATTCTCCACCAGCAGATTCCCGCTGTAGCTCAACTTGGCCTCCTTGCCTGGACCTTTGCGCGCCAGCTGCGCTTCGGGATCGCTTTTCGACTCATGCGTTTCGTTCGAGCGCTTCTCGCCGCGATAATCCACCGTGGGATTTCCAGGATCATCCGGCGGAGGCCCACTCTTCTTGTTCTTGGGCTGGAAACTCTTCACGCCGGCCCAGGCTTCCAGCAAACTTCCATCTACCGTGAAGTGCTCGTCCGAGGCCCAGCCCTGCCCTCGGGCTTGCTCCACCACCAGCGACAGAAACTCCTTGGCCACTTCGGCCGCTAGCAAACGGTCGCGGTTCTTGGTAAACACCGTGGCATCCCACACCTCATCGTCCAAGTTCAGCCCCACAAACCAGCGAAACAATATGTTGTAGTCGATCTCCTCCACCAGCAGCCGCTCGCTGCGCACCGAGTACAGCATCTGCAGCAACAGAGCCCGCAGCAACTGCTCCGGCGGAATCGACGGACGACCTACTTTGGAATACATCTTATTGAACTCTGGCGAGAGTTCCTTGAGTACCTGGTCTACCATCGTGCGGATCGGCCGCAGCGGATGATCTTTGCGTACCCGCTGCTCCGGTGAAATGTAGCTAAACACATGCCCCTGCTGCTGATCGTTTCCTCGCATGCCTAATCAGACGCACCGCGCGCCGCCTCGTTACAAAATTCCTGGCTTTTTCAGCATCCTGCTAGGGATCGAGTTATGGATCGGCGACCCTGCGGAGATCAAAAGCAAGCGCGTGAAAAAGCAAAAGACCGATCGCAGGGATGCCTTGTTGCTGCTTCGGCTGTTGCGGGAAGATAACTTTCCGCAGATCTGGGTAGCGAGTCCGGAGAATCGAGATCTTCGGCAACTGCTTTGGCATCGTCACCGGCTAGTGCAGATGCGCACGCGGATCATGAATCAGTTGCAGGCGCTGGCGATGAACGAAGGCCGGCGTTGGAGAACCAAGCTGTGGAGTGCGCAAGGGCGAGCCGAGTTGGAGAAGCTGGCCCTGGCTCCCTGGGCGGACCGGCGTCGGAAAGAGCTGTTGGAGCTGCTGGATCGCCTAGACCCGATCGTCAGTGAACTAACCAAAGCTGCCGAGCAGGAGGCCCGGAAGCGACCCGAGGTGGTACGACTGATGACCCCTCCCGGCGTGGGTTCGCTGACCGCACTCGCCTATGTGTTGATCATCGGAACTCCGCAGCGATTTCACTGCGGCAAACAGATCGGCACCTACGTGGGGATGATTCCGAGTGAAGACTCCAGCGGTGGCCGGCAACGGTTGGGACACATCAGCAAGCAAGGCCATTCGTTGTTGCGGTTCTTGCTGGTGGAGGCCGCACAGGCGGCGGCACGCATGAATCCCGACTGGAGACGTCGCTACCTCCATCTAGCCATGCGTCGGCACAAGAGCATCGCCAAGGTGGCTTTAGGACGCCGTCTGGGAGTTCGCCTGTACTGGATGTGGCGGAACGGTTGCGAGTATTCGCCTTCGATGGAGTTCGGTTCGTACGCGGGACAGCTCGGTACCGGACATGGTGTGAAATAGAACACCGTCCACTTGGTTGGGCATCCCGCTCCCTGCAAAGGGAGTTCGAACAAGTAATCATGGTCGAAGTACAGATCGAAGAGATGTTTGGGTCGGACTGAAGCCGACCGACAGATTACGAGCGAGCCGTGGTCGTCGAAGCAGAAGTCGAAGAATCAGGTAAGACCACTCTCGGGAGTGAACGGAGAAGTGTGCTCAAAAAGAGTTTGACAGAGCCGACATTGTTAGAGATGTCCGGTAACCCGACCTATCCGGCGCTGGCCGTCACTTTCTCTGGATGCTAGTTTAGCTTTATGGATTTGCATCGGAATCAATTTCGATGACGGATTATAAGAGAGCTTGGCAACAATACAAGAGACTAAGAACGCAGTTTCTTGCTCTGGCTTGGTTCCATTCCTATGATGATGATTTTGGGCGCAGCTTCCTCCAGAATGTTTCACGATGAGAGGTTGTTGTTCGCTATTATGATCGCGGCTTGGATGCCTCTTTTCTTTGTCACGGTCTTCCGCATTCGTTGGTGGCGCTACCCTCGATGCGGAGACCGATTTGGAGGCAACAGCACAAGCTGGTCGTGGTTCGATATTCGGAAACGTGCGCACTGCGGACTGTCCAGAATGTGAATCTCGACACGCGTCCCGCCCTGACGCTTTGTGGTAGACCCGATCAAATTTGTCCCACCGTAGTTCAGTTCTGAACAAAAACGCGGACGACTGGAGTTCCCTGGGGATCGCCATGCGCGAAACTCTTACTTGACGTCACTTTTGCAAGCTGCGCCAGCCAGGTTTCGACCTTATCCCGTTTGTCCGGCCCGGACACCTGCAGGTAAGCCTGCAACTCGGCGATGGCGGTGTTGATTTCGCCGCGATTCTGTAGAATTTGCGCCAGCCAGAGCATGGCTTCCGGTATTTGCGTCGCGGCCTGCTTCAGTAGTTGCTCCGCTTCGGAGGTGCTCTTGCGCTCCATCACCAGAATGCGGCCCAGCCAGTAGCGCGACGCGTTCCCTTCAACATCGAGTTCCAGCGCGTGGCGTGCCGCCGCTTCGGCCTCCGACAAACGTCCGAGAAAAATCATAAGCATCGCCAAGTTGTGATAAGGCGATTCCAGGTTTGGATTCAGGCCGATCGTCTTTTGCATCTCGACCATCGCGCTCTTGTAGTCTCGGAGATTGATGTACATCACGCCCAGATTGTTGTGCGCCTGCGCGAAATCAGGGGCGCTCTTGATGGCCTTCTCGAGGTGGATGGCGGCAGCACGAACGTCGCCGGACTGAAACGCTTTCGTCGAGCGCTCGAACTCCTTGAGCGCCCTTGGCGGCACAGCCAGTTCGCGCACGCCTATGGTTTCAGCGGGAACTTCAGCATGCGGAGGATCGGTGCGAAATTGGTAAGTGGAGGGCGGAACGCCAGCGTCCGCGAGAAGTTGGGTGGCGGGCGCCGTGCGGGCGGGCACGCTTTGAGCCCGCAGGCTGGAAACTGCAAGCAGCAATGCACCGCTGAGCGCCACTTTGCCTGTAGTTCGCAGCCGACTCAACCGGCTCATCGCAAGTCCCCTACCTGAGCGACCCCGAAGGAGCTACGAACGTGCTTACCGCGATCTCCGAATACCTCGTCGAAAAGTTCCGAAACACCATTGGCTACGAGGTGCTGTTCGGTGAATGCGGGAGTACTGTTCACGAGCACCATCAACTTCACGATGCCCGTAACTCGGTTTAGATCGCCCACGGCAGCATGGAGTGTACCCATCAGATCGATGGCCACGGCACGAGCGGCGTCTTTGCTTTCGATGATCGTGAGATCCGCTCCCAGCTGGCCGACCCAGTGTTTCCCGTCTTTCTTGGCGATATGGCCGGCCAAGAAGACCAAGTTGCCGCTACGCCGGAAGGGCATGAAAGCCGCCACCGGCGGCGTCAGTCCTGGAAGTGCGATATGGAGCACGTCTAGCGTTTCACAGATAGACATGGCTTTGTCCTTTCTCTCTTATGTCAGTTAGCTAATCGACGATGTATTATGGCAGAGATTCGATTTCTTGTAAAGATCGGAGATCTGGGAGAATGGACAAGGCCCATGCACACGCCGCGGGATGGTTTGCAATGGGAGTCGTGGCTGCCACTCGGGAAACGCGAACGGCTTCACCGACAAGCGTAGGCAAAGAATGACGACAACTCTTGTGAGCGCCGGCTTGCGGTTTCTCGCCGCGCTCAGAGCCTCCTTCATCTCTGCTCCGATGCCCTGGACGGTTCCTTCCCGTGCAGACCATCTGCTTTCCGCTTTATCTGACGTGTTGCTCAGTCACTTTATTGACAGTTAGCTATTTAACGAAGTATACTAATGCAGATAGGTTGTACATTCTGGCGCAACTTCACCGGGCCCCTGGCTTGCTTCATGATGAGAAATGGTCTCACGTCGGGCGCCACGGAGAGATCCAGTATTGGTGGACGGGGTGCCGCGATGGGCTGACGCCGCATTCTGCATGTCCGCATCCATGCCAAGAGCGGCCTGAACGACATCGATGTCCGGGGATTGGGGACACCGTTGGCGAAAGCCATGATGCGATTCAGAGTGACTAGTACCCGGGTCACCGTTTTGTAAGGGTTCAGCTGGTCGGCTGCCATTGCTATCGAGGGCAATCGACAAATCGGAATACGCACCACCGATCGATTAATCGAAAGCGAGTCTCTACGCGCAGTGCTACCATAATCAGGGAGGGTTCTCATCGTATCCATGATACCGACTATCGCCATACGGGCTCTCGCGAACGAGCGCCGACTGCAGATTCTTGAGTGGCTCAAGAAACCAACAAAGCATTTCCCTCCGCAAGTCGACGGCGATTTGGTGGAGGACGGCGTTTGCGGGTGCCTGATTGCGCGTAAGCTCCGTGTAAGTCAACCGACCACGAGCGAACACATGAGAATTCTCTGCCAGGCCCGGCTGACCCGCTCCAAACGAATCAAGAAGTGGATCTTCTACAAGCGCGATGAGGCCAGAATCAGGCAAATCAAAAAAACCATCATGGCGAAAATCTAGAGGTTGAACCGTCCGCGTTTCGTTTGCCCCCTGACTCGCAAATCCTCCACATCATAATATTCGACGAAACGGCTACCTCGGCGTGCCCTACTGAGAACGGCGGCGGACACTAGTTCACTGGGATTTTGAGCCGCGTGGAGAGCGGGCGCGCGATTTCGCTGCTCGTGCCGCTGCCAGTTCAAGCAGCTTGGGGCGACGCTGGAAAGAGAAAACGATGTGCGGCGGCGGCTGACGACCGAAGGGCAGTTCTGGCCGAGCACCGGCACTTCGCTTCCCTGCTCCCGCATCCACTGCAAAAACGAAAGCCAATTTTGCCCGGGGAGCACCACGTCCAGCAAGACTACGACCGGCACCAACACGCCGAGGCGGAGCTGGTGATGCTGGAATGGCTAAGCGCGTCGGACGGCCAGCTCGGGTTCTCGACGACGCGGCGGGAGGCCTGCGCGCGGCGAATTTATTGGCGCGATGGCGCAGCTCGGAGCGGACGCGGTGGGAGGCGCGAAGGCGCCGAAGTCGCTGTGCTACGCGTACGACGCGCAGGGGAACACCCTGACGCGGGAGCATGTCGAGCGGATGAAGAAGCTCGACGTAAGAGTGAGTTCAGCGAGAGGCGGCGTGCTGACGGAGCAGAACTACGATGAGGTCGCGCAGGCTGACTTCGTGTCGCAGCATCAACTGACGGGCAAGCGCGTGTACTTCACGCTGCTGCTGGGCAAACGCGATGCCCTTCGAGGTGTGCCGGTGCGGATCCGGTATCAGCCGAACTGGTAGTTTCAGGTAGTGCTGAACCTGCTGCCGAAAATCGCACCCGCACAAGGGTGATTCAGTTTCCGCCGATGACGGGCGACGCGAAGTGCATGATCCAAAGCCTGGTGATCACGGCACCGAGCAGCATGCCGGCGAGAATCAAACCAATCACGCCGATGGTGATCCAGAGTTCGGATTTCGCGGGCGCGGAGTTCGTTCTGCCGCCATTTAAGCTGCCGTTCGGCGCGCCGTCCTGCGCTTCCGCCCGCGGGAGCGGCGAATCGGCAAACTCTGCGGCGATGACCAGGCAATAGCCCTTGCGCGGAAGTGTTTCGATGTACAACTGCCGGTCGGACGAATCGCCGAGCGCCCGCCGCAGCTTGTTTACGGTGGTGTTGACGTTGGCGTCGCAATTGACGTGCGTGTCCGCCGGCCAGAGGCGCACGCCGATTTCCTCGCGGGTCACCACTTCGCCCTGTTTTTCGATCAAGGCGAGCAAAACTTGATAAACCTTCCTCTGAAGCTTTAGCCGGGCGCCGTTCTTGGTGACTTCCTCGCGATGCTGGTCCACCTGGAAAGGTCCCAGGCGGATATAGCGCGAGGAGAGCGGAAGCGGCCTGCCGCCTGCAGCTGCCGTCTCCGGTTCCAGCGTAGGACTTAGTTCTGAGCCCATGCACGCCACCTCATACCGTTATAGACGGACGAAACGCCTTGACAATGGTAGTTTCGTTCTTAGGTTGAGAGATAAATCCTATGGAATTATACTTCGTCCTATAGCTAACTGTCAATAGATGTAGAAAGCGACGACGTGGTCAGGGCTACCACTACACACGCCCACCCAAGATGCGGTCGATCTGCCGAAGATGGTTCAAGTCGTGTGCCGCTTCCAAGCGGACGAACTCCTCGACCGTTTGCCGTCCGCGTACCTCGTGGACCCCATAACACTCCACCCACCGTGCGCGCGGGACCGACTCTAACAGTCGCAGGTTGCTCTCGCGCAGCGCCCGAAAGACCCCTGCCGAAAGGCTCGCATCTTGCTGCGCGTAACCCAAGCGCTCCGCCCATACGGCCTGATCCCACCACGTTAAGGCCACGCCCGGATTCGCCAGCATGTTTCGCAATCGCCACCCCATCGCCAGCTCCGCGTCCGCCAAGTGCGCTACGATCTCGGCGATTGACCACTTTTCAGGTGCAGGACGCCGGATCAACTCCTCCGGCGCGATATCGCGCAGACGCCGATCGAGTTGCGATGGGGTGGCTTGTTGTACACCGATGGGCTCCTCATCGCCAAGATAGCTTAGGACTCGAGTTCGGTATGCTTCGAACGTCTCTGCCATTGGTCCTCCCGGTAGACTGCGTATGCGGCCGAACATCTCGTGGAGTAGACCGAGCCATCGTGGTTCGCAATCATACGGGTGTGATGACGTAACACAAACACCGCGACCTCACTGCGCTCCGCTACAACGCCGAGCTGTTTCAACCACGCCAAAGATTCGGGAACTTTGACGCATAAACCGGATCGTTGGTGCTCGACGAGCACTTCCGCGATCCTGGCAGCACTCATCGGGGAGTCAGTATGGATGGCAAGACCTGGCCACACGTTTTTCACAGCGATGCCTTCCCCCACGGCGCAGTATCCTCGCGCTCCCCGGCCCCTAACCCCCGATAAGTCGTGCCGGACATGTCCAGTCCCAGTACTTCAGTTTCCGGTAACCGCGTTTACGAGGACCTAGCCGGGCGCGGCTTAGGGTCGAGCCAACCATGTTCGGAGCGTCAAGTAGACTTCCGGGATGCTGCCGTATTTCGAAGTTATTTTAAGCGGCTTCCCGCCAACAATCTGCAAAATGACTAGAAGTTATCTCATAAACACATTCAAGCGATTGCGCGATTGCGAGTTATGGGAAACAGAGTAAATCAGATGCATGGACCTCACCGACGCCCAGTGGGCGTTTCTGGAACCGCTGTTCCGCCCGACGCGGCGGGAAGATGGGCGAGGCCGACCGTGGCAAGACACGCGTGCGGTGTTGAACGGAGTGTTCTGGATTTTACGCACCGGTGCTCCCTGGCACGATCTGCCGGCTCGCTATCCGCCCTACCAAACTTGTCATCGCCGCTTCCAACAATGGCAGCGTTCCGGGCTGCTCACCCGTCTGCTGCAGAAATTGGCCGAAGACTTACGCGATCGCGGCAAGCTGGATCTGCGCGAAGCCTTCATCGACGCCAGCTTCAGTTCGGCGAAAAAAGGGGCTCTGGTGTTGGCCCTACAAAACGCGGCAAAGGCAGCAAAATCATGGCAATCGCAGACCGCCATGGTCTTCCTGTCGCCCTGCACGTGGTCAGCGCTTCGCCGAATGAAGCCACTCTTGTCGAAGCCACGCTCGAGCGACGATTCCTGCGCGAAGCACCGCAGCGATTGATCGGCGACAAAGCCTACGACAGCGATCCGTTGGATCAGCGGGTCCGCGAACATCTGCGCGTGGAACTGATCGCGCCGCACCGCTGGAACCGCAGCAAACCCGTCACGCAAGATGGTCGCGCGTTGCGCCGCTACCGTCGCCGCTGGAAAATCGAGCGTCTTTTTGCTTGGCTCCATAATTATCGTCGCATCGTCACTCGCTGGGAGTACGACCCAGAAAATTTCCTCGGGATGGTGCAACTCGCCTGCGCCGTCATCCTCCTGAGGCATTTATGAGATGGCTTCTAACGAGAACTTTGTCCCGCTTTGGGGATTTGCCGCGTCCCCGATTTCCACACCGCGCACACTCTTCTTGTAAACCTCCTGTGTCTCTAACAATGTCGGCTCTGTCAAACACTTTTTGAGCACACTGCTCCATTCACTTAAAAGAGTTTTTCTTCCGCTTCCTTCGGTGTCTTTCCGATCGGCCCTGGCAAGTACGGTTCGTTCGTAATCTAGCGGTCGGTTTTCAGTCCGACCCAAACATCTCTTCGATCAAAACTTCGACCATGATTATTTCTTCGAACTCCCTCTCACGAGGGAGCGGGATGCCCTATCAAGTGGACGACGCTTTACTGCACGCCATGTCCGGTACCGAGCTGTCCCGCGTACGAACCGAACTCCGGCTCCTTCCTCCCGAAGCCTATCAACAAAAGTCCGATCGCGTCGAGAGGGGCCGACATTGTTATGCAATCAAGTGCCCCACACCATAGCCGACGCCTTCTCGATCTTTCCGGGTGGTTCAGTTCTCCAGATTTGTTCTTGTCATACTTAATATGTAAACAATGCAGCATCCTGAGCCATCGCGCACACATCTGTTGGTTGAATCAACTGACCGAGCTTTTCGCAGTGCGCACCGCGTTCATCGATGGTCTTGACTGAAATCGACTAAGTGCTCAAGAAAGCGTGTACGAAACTGCGCACCCGCCGGGGATCAATTGATTTACGAGTAAGAAAGAATGTTTTTCACAATTCCTGGAAAATGAGGAGCTGACAGTGGAACTCAAACGTAAGTTAATTCGACTTTGCGGGACTGTCCTGAAGACAGTACAGATTGTTCTTGTGCTAGCGACTTCTCTGGAGCCTCCGCACAGACCAACAAACAACAGGTCGCCATGAATACAATTCCGTCAACTGACGCGGAAAAGATTGCCGACGCATTAAGAGCCGGTCCATCATTCATTACGAAAGACGCCACCATCCTTGATTGGCCCTCAACTAAAGGCGGTGAGTATCGCGTCCTCTGCAAGGGTACCAATGAATGGGCATGCTTGCCTGCTTTCCCAGGGTATTCACACGACGAACCCGGGTGTTTTGATCCCGCCTTTCTGAGCTGGGTTAAGCAAAGTCTCGCTGGCCAGGAACCTCGCATCGATCGCGTCGGCATCGCGTATATGTACGTCGGCGCGTGGGTCCCAAATGCCTCCGGCAAAGCGAATACTTCGACAGTCGAATTTCACGTCGGATCGCGGCGTCGTTCTCACAAACGGCTAAAGCTTGTCGCAGAAAAGCCTCGTAGAACGGGCCCAGCGGTTCGCCCTTCGGTTTGTCTGCATACCGCCCCTTCCAGTCCTTATTCTTGCCGTCGGAGAAGCCTTTCGACGGGTGATTCTTCGCATCATAAGAGACTAGATAGGGTGGATCAGTGGCACAGAGTCTTGCGACCTTCCCATCCATCAGCGCAGCGACATCCGAAGCGCTCGCACTGTCGCCACACATCAGCCGGTGGCGCCCGATCTGCCAGATCTGCCCTCGCTTGGTCCTCCATTTCCTTTGCAGCTCGGCCGCTTGGTCGATCTTCGGTTCCGGCGCCGAGAGGTCGCCGGTGCGGAAATCCTTCAAGAGCGCATTTAGCTCGTTCTCATTCCAGAATTCCTTAAGATCCACATCCAGCGAGGCAAGTACCTCGGGATTCCATTCCAGATCGATTTCGCTGATGCGATTGTCGGCGACGGCCAGCTCCCGAGCCTTCTTGTCTTTCCTGAGGTCCAGGTCGCCGCGCTGGACAGCAACAAGGGACGAGCCGTCCGTTTCAATCACTGTGATGGACTGCATACCCGCGGCGCGCGCTGCTTCCACCGTCTGGTTGCCAGCGATAACGCGATTCTTGCGATCCATAACAACCGAGCGACCTGCGCCGTAGTTTTCCAGCGACTTCCCCAAAAGCTCGCGTCCGCGCTTGGTGCCCTTGTTTGCGTTGTTCCCATCGAGCACAAGCACATCGAGCGGCACCGTGCGCATTGTCGGCTTCATGTACTGGTTCCATTTCGAGGCCGAAAATGTAGTGACTTTTGTAGTGACCCTACGATCAGACTGATACACCTGGCCACATCCAGCCACAACTCTCTCGTCGAATTAACGGTTGAGTTTTCAATCGCATGGTTGAAATGAAAGGGCTTACAAAAGCTAGGTTGCCTGTCTTGGGCGCAGGAGGC
The DNA here is from genome assembly GCA_963834025.1 of uncultured Acidobacteriota bacterium. GTDB lineage: Bacteria > Acidobacteriota > Terriglobia > Acidiferrales > UBA7541 > Acidiferrum. The sequence goes on from CAWIAI010000003.1 coordinate 585,878, forward strand.
CCCCAGTTCAAATCCGGGCGCCCCGACCAATTGTTTCAATAACATGTGAGCAGGCATGTTCATCATTTTCATTGCAATGTAGTGGGTGCCCGCGTGGCTTCAGTGATTCTGTCCCTTCGATCGATGCCACGAGCTGCGACCAAAGATCTTCCCGTACACCTCATTCACCGCTTCGAAGTCACTGATGTTTTTCCGACTCCGCAGACATTCTTGCTTACGTCAGACGTACCGAGCCTTATGCTATTGACATTTAGCTATCTGACGAAGTATCGTATCCAAGATTTCATCGGTTGTAAAGCCTGGAAGGCCAGTACCGGCGACAGGGGCAGGCCATGCGAGCGCTAGCAAGATGGTACGAAATGAAGGGCATCGCTAAGTACGTGTGGGGCGCGCAAGCTACCTCCGCCACTGGCCGAAAGGGCCCTGGGACAGGTGCCGCTCTCGCGCCATCCTGTTCTCCGCGTCAAATTCAACGAAAGAATGAGGACAAAATGAAGAGAACTGCGATGATCCTTGCCTTGCTGTTCCTGGCCCCACTGGCGGGTGGGCAAGCAGCGCCCGCACAAACGCAGAGCCCAGTCAGCGCCGCTCTCCGAGAGATCCTGCCCGGTCGCCAGAAGAACACCGTCGCTGCGGTCGAAGCCATGCCTGCCGACAAATTCAATTACAAACCGAGCGGCGACCAGAGGACATTCGGCCAGCTTGTCGACCACATGGTGGAAACGAACTACCTGCTTTGCGGCAAGGCCGCCGCCCTGCCGGGACGCACGGTCGAGGAAATGAAAGATACGGACTCGAAAGACAAGCGGGTGACGGCGCTCAAGGCTTCCTTCGATTTTTGTTCCGAAGCACTGGCGAAAATGGACGATTCGAAACTAACGGAGACCACGGAAGGATTCGGCGGAAAACAAGTCACGCGCGCCTGGATCAGCCTCGTCCTAGCTGGTACTTGGGCTGACCACTACGCCGAAGTCGCAATGTATCTGCGCCTGAACGGTGTATTGCCGCCCACCGCCAAGAAATAAGAGCTGGAAACATGCGTGACGAGATGCCGGGGCAGCCTTGAGGTTCGACCCAAGCCGTAGCTGGACGGCCCATGTTTGCGGCTCGATCCAAGAATGCTTTTCACGCGTTGCGAGCGAGCGGAATCAGCCCATATCTCATTGTCGTTCTTAATATATTATCAGTTATCTATAATACGAAGTGCAGCATGCTACGGGTCGTTCATGGACGACAACACGTAGGTTCGAACCGATCAGGCTCATTCACGTGGGCTGGGAAGCGAGAAAAGCTCGGGTCGATGCAGTTGTGTTTTTTCTTGACTTCCCGTTTTGTAGAACTTAGCAGGAACTGGCTTCTCGGGTGTGTGATCACCACGCATTTGCAGAATAAGTGCCTCAATGAAATATTCGACCCAGCTACGCAGCGTACCCTTGCCAATTTCCAACCCGTGCCAGAACTGCGGCATCGGGGTGGAGAATCTAAACGCAACATATCTGCCCGCAGGCTGCGCCACAACGGATACGACGACGCACTCTTGCGTCTGATCGTTTGCTTGGTTCGTTACCATGATTTGCTGGCCGGGTTCGACACTACCCGCCATCCAGATCAATCCGCCAGTTTCATTGATGGAGAATGTGAAGGTCTCCTCGTAAAATGGATCGCCACCTAGCAGAGAGCCGTAGATGAACAAAGGGAGATGGGCAGCAATCCGGTTCGTCGCGAGGCGATTCGTGTGCTCGGCCGTGGATGTTTCCATCATTTTGGTGTCCTTTGTCCTGGAGCGCAATAACTCGGCTCAATTTACGCCGGCGTCCAAAGCAGGTCTACTGGTCGAGGGAACAGTTCGGAAAAATTGGACGGCATGCCTTGAGCCGCGAGGACTTCGGCCAAAGGCAGCCGAAAAGTGATGGTACTCCAGGGACGTGGGACACATGGGCAGGCGAAAATACAAGTCGCACTGGCTGTTCGACCAGTTGAAGTTCCCCTGACGCTGAGAGACTATTCCGGCAGTTCTCCAGAATTCGAAGGATGACTCCCAACGGCCTTTATCCAATGTGGATGGGGAACTAGGAGGGTCTAGTGTCATCTAGTCAGGTCGCACCCGCACAAAAACGGCGCAGCTCGCGCATTTCCAAAGCCATGATGCTGGCAGTGAAGAGCGTAGATACCTCCCGTCCACCCTATCGGGAGGAAGTTACGACAGGCTCGATTAGTTGTCACGGTTGCACCTACAAGATGAGACATGAGCCTCGTCCTGGCGAGATGGTGGTCCTCGATACGGGACAGTCGACAGGCCACTCTGGATTCCCCAGCATGGCACGGGTGAAATCGATACAGAGGCTAAACACCTCCAACGATCCAACGTACAACGTGGGCGTGGAGCTGGAAATCGCCGGCAATATCTGGGGGATTTTGTCGCCGCCAGCAGATTGGTTTCCCCGGCAATCAGGAAATTTCGTAGAGTCCGCGAGTCACGGACGACAATCGGGGCTCATAGCGCGGACCGAACCGCAACGGGCTCTGGCCCGGACCGAAGCTGCTACACCGGTTCCCGTCTTGAAGCAAAACGAGGCGGCCGCCGTACTGTCACCTTGGTTTGCCAACCTGATGAACGCCTTAAGCAATCAGGTTCAAACAGCGGTCTGTGAAATTGCAGCAGTGACGTTAGCCGATGAAAGGAACCGTCTGCTGGACGAGTTTCGTTTTCAGATTCAGAACGAGGCGATCGGAACGATTGAGCATGTGATCGCGACCTCGAAAGAGGAATTGGCCCGGCGCGGGCTGAAAGTACTGAGCGAGGGGGCGCAGGCCATAGTCAAAAACAGCCAAGGGAGCTTAGCTGGGGCTATCGAGCGACACCTTGAAAATGCCCAGCAGAACCTCGACACCATGGCGACTGGCACGGTTGAGCGGGTGGAACGCAACCTGGAAACCTCACGCACCAAAGCAACGGAGCGCTTCGTATTGCGGCTGCGAGAGCAGGTGGCGCCCGTGATGGAAGAAGCGAGAGCGGACTTTCAGAAACTGGCGGCATCTCAGACCGTTTTCAAGCAAGAATCGCAGGCAATTTACAGACGAGTCACGGACCAACTGGAAAGTGACGCGAACGCACGATTGCTTCAGACTCACGACCAGTTGGAGAAAAACTCCACTTTCGTTGTGAACGAGTGTAACGAAAAGATGCTTGAGCTTTCGCAAGCGTTCGAGAAGATCGCGCGAGATAGCGCACAGAACATGATCGCGTCGGCTACGGACCAAGGCAATAAGAACCTGGAAGAAAGAGCTGCCGAGATATCCAGCCATTTCACGGGTCAGTTGGAAGGCCACGTCCGCAGTTATCTCGAATTCATTGGGGAGTCGATTAGAGAGTTTCCAAAGAAACCTCCGGCCGCTTAAGGCCGAGTCCTGGTACGGAACCTGTGAAGAAACCTCAATTAAGTGGGCTGAGATTGAGTTTCAGTTAATTGAATTTGTGACTTGCTTGGGGAAGCGTCTCCGTCTTCTTCGATGTTTTCTTACTCTTTTAGGGAACTGCTGGGGTTGTGCGTAGCTTGCACAGGCGGATCCAAAACTGCAGGTTGTAGGTCAAGCAAGCCCACAGCATTTCCATCTGCACCTTCTTCAGGCCCCGCACATGGAACTCAGTGGTCCGATCCGGTACTGGATGGATGTTGACAGTCACTTAATCCAGCGTGCTGAGTTCCACGAAGCCAGTCCGCACGGCACACAATCATGGATTGTGACGATTGACAAAATCAAACTGGGCGGATCGCCGCCATCTTGGCTCGCACAAGACGCTTCATCTTCCAATCCAGGGCAACTGCTGGTCGGAAAGTTAGCGCCGGACTTCAGGTTAGCCACGAGCGACGGCAAGACAATTCATTTGGCCGATCTGCGTGGCAGAATAGTGCTTCTTGATTTTTGGGCGACGTGGTGTGCTTCCTGCGAGGAAGAAATCCTTGCTCTTGAGCAGATACGAGTCGATCATGATCCGTCAGACTTCGTATTACTGGGCGTTTCAGATGAGGATGTGTCCGTAATACGTAGTTGGATAGAAGAGAACCATCGGTCATTCCGCACTCTCGTAGATGCAAAGAGAACGTTTCAGGATTTCGGGATTGGGGCAATACCAGTTCTAGTTATAATAAATCGACAAGGCATCGTAACGAACTTTATTTCGGGATTTCGTTCTGAGCGTTGGCTCTATCCGCTTGTGAAAGATGCGCTCGTTCAGGCCAACGCGAAGTGACCGGCCACGCATTCAGAAGCCTTCTTTCCACTCCGTGCCGTTAGGGTTGCAGCCCTTTTCGAACCTTTTGTCTGGTTCAAACGAGAAGCCGATGTTGTAGCCCATCAACTGCGTGACAACGGATTCAAACGGTGACGACACTCCCTGATTTCATGGCGGAGAGGGGGAGTTTTGCAAGTTGCGCCCATGTTTTGACTCGCCACGAGCGAGAACACCGAGCAGCCAAGAGTCAGGCAGATCATTTCGATTGACTTTTAAAATGGTTTAACATACATACTGGTTGGTATGTTAGTTGCTCACGAAAGGAAGCGAAAGGTCCGTGATCCAGACCGTACGCGGGAACGGTTGCTGCAAGCGGCTTTTCGGGAGGTCCACAGATCAGGCTTCCAGAGTGCCAGCATCGATGCAATTCTCGCCACCACCAACGTCACCAAGGGAGCGCTCTATTACCACTTCGAGAGCAAGGAAGCCCTAGGCTATGCCATCGTCGAAGAAAAGATCGCAAAACTTACGCGCGACAGGTGGTTGCGTCCTATGCGTAGCGAGGGGGAACCCATCGACATTTTGATCGGCGTTGTCCGGCGGATACCAGCTGGGCCCCAAGACGTTCGAGCCGGTTGTCCGCTGCTCCTTTTGTCACAGGAGATGTCTCCGCTGGACGAGGAATTCCGCAAGCGACTGGAGAGGATATTCCTTGACTGGCAGGAAGGTATTGCAACGCTTTTGCGGAAGGGGAAGTCCCAAGGAACAGTTCGCCGCGACCTGAATCCAGACGAGGCTGCCAGCTTTTTGATCGCGACGGTCGAGGGCTACGCCACGTTAGCAAAGAATGCTCAAGATCCGAAGGTGTGGAAAGCGGGAATCAGAAATATCGTGGGATGGCTGAGGTCTCTTCGGCCGCCGGACAACTACAAGCGGGGCTGACCCGCATCGCGATCGGGCTAAGCGTTTCAAACGACATCATGAAAAGTAGAACGAACAATGACAAGGATCACAATGCCGCGCAGGAATCTGCTCGCAACGGGAGCCTGCGCGCTGGTCGGTGCGGCGACCCTGCCCGGACTGGCAAGGGCCAGCGCATTGGGAGGGCATGACTTAACGAACGAGGAGATCATCCGTAAGTGGTACGCGGCGTGGGAAAAGAAGGATTTGGACACGTTCAATGTCCTGCTCGCCGACAACTTCGCCTTTACGAGCGCGGCCGGCGACGACCACATCAGCAAGAGCACTTTCAAAACGCAATGCTGGGACACACAGGTTGATTTCATTGGACACTTTGACCTCGAGCGAATCACCACTGGCGCGGGAGATGCTTTTGTGAAGCATCTTTGCCACACCAAGAACGGTAAATCGTTCCGGAACGTGGAGTATCTCCGCATCAAGAACGGACGGTTGGAGTCTATTGAGTGTTATTTCGGCGCACAATACACCTTTCCGTTAGCAGTAAGCACTGGGCAGAAGTAAATGGGCAGGTGGTCAGACGGATCGGCTGCTCCGGTTATGTAGGACCATTTCATTTAGAAGCAGTGCAATCGTCAGTCTCGCTTCGTGCAGCAGGAAGTTGAAACGAGAGAGCAATGCGAGGGGTTCCACAATGAGCGCCCGCGAGATTCAGGATCAGAAGGCCATCGCACTTGAGATGATGGTTCAACAAAGTGCTCACGCTAATGCGGAAGTTTCGGCTAGCCCACTGCCAGGGGATACGATTTCCTCCATCAGGAGTAGACGGGACTGCACTCTTGAATCGAAGGCAGAAGACAGGTTCTACGAACCTGTAGATACATCATTGCTTCCAGTAACTCGGGTTGATGCTGCAAACCTCATCCGAGCCTTGCAGCAGTTGGAGGTTATAGCAAAACGACAGGCGCCACGAATCGCGTTCAAGGCAAGGGGTAGAATCTTATTCGTGGATTTGGCTGAGATCGTGGCAGTGCAAGCCGAAGGTAATTACGTTTCGCTGCGACACCGGCCCAATCCCTATTTGCTGCGTGAGTCTCTCTCGTCTATGGCGGAGAAGCTCAAACCCTACGGTTTTATTCGCATCCACCGCTCGGTCGTCGTTAATATTTCGGCAGTGGAGGAGATCCAACCTTTGCCGACAGGAGAGTACAGGTTGCGTGTAAAGGGTGGGGAGCAATACTTGGTTACGCGTACATACAAAGATAACCTCAGAGATCTGGCTCAACTATGGGTGGGCTCAGAGCGCCTTTGCGGCTAATAGCCAGGAGCGTCAGGGCTAGATTCAACTAAAACGCGGATCCAATGAACAGAAGAGCATTCCTCAAAGCAATCGGATCGGTGGCGCTGCTGCCGATCCGCCTCCTCGCTGATGCCGCTCCGGCCGCTAGCGGATTCCGTCGTCGCCGTCCGTCCGATGCCGCGTGGCCATCGCAGGCCGACTGGAAGCGCCTGAACGATGCGGTCGGCAGAAATTTGATTCGCGTCGACTCTCCCATCTCCGTACTTGGCACCGATGCCGATGGCGCCGCAGCGAAGGAGCTCGCGGCGAATTTGAAAAATCCCTACTACATCGGCGAGCAGCCCGGGCTCACGCAAAGCTCCGGATGGCTCGATGCGTGGGCGAGCAAGCCGAGCGTCTATGCGGTCGCGGCGCGCAATACCAATGACGTTGCGGCGGCAGTTAACTTTGCGCGCGACAATGACTTGCGCCTGGTGGTCAAGGGCGGCGGTCATAGCTATCAGGGCACATCCAATGCGCCCGATTCTCTTCTCATCTGGACGCGCCACATGAACGATATCGCGATGTATGACGCGTTCGTTCCGAGCGGATGCGAGCACACGATGCAGCCGCAGCCGGCGGTTACGTTCGGCACCGGCATCATTGGAATGCAGGCTTACGACGCGGTTACAACCAAAGCGGGAAAATACATCCAAGGCGGCGGATGCCTGACCGTCGGCCTCGCGGGTCTGATCCAGGGAGGCGGCTTTGGAAGCTACTCCAAGCGCTATGGCACCGGGGCGGGCAGCTTGCTCGAAGCCGAAGTCGTCACCGCCGACGGCCAGATTCGAATCGCGAATGCGTGCACCAATCCCGATCTGTTCTGGGCTCTGAAAGGCGGAGGAGGTGGCACCTTCGGTGTCGTGAGCAGGATGACGGTGCGCACGCACGAGCTGCCCGAGTTTTTCGGCGCGGCAAACATCACGATCAAAGCGTCCTCCGATGATGGGTACCGCGGCCTCATCCGCGACATCGTCGCCTTCTATCGCGATCATCTCTTCAACGAGCATTGGGGTGAGCAAGTCCATGTGAGGCCCGACAACACGCTCGAGGTCAAAATGGTTTCGGCGGGCTTGAGTACCGAGCAAGCAAGGCAAATCTGGTAGCCGTTTCTGAATTCGGTGAAGCATTCGTCACAATGCTCGATCAAAGGCATCACGTCCATCGGGAGCATACCGGCGCGGCACTGGTGGGATCCGCAGTGGTGGAAGGAGCACTGGCCGGAGATCGCGTTTCCGCGCGACGGCGCGATGCACGCTATCATCGACGACGTCCTGCTGCATGTGATACATCAGCCTGTTTTCACATTCGACCCGCGGCCCGGTGCGAGTCCCAACAACGCGTGGTGGGTCGGAAACACCAGCGAGGCATCGATCTTCTGGTGGGCATACCAGTCGCTATGGCTGCCCGAGTCACTACTCGAGACTAGCTCGCAGCACCGCCTAGCCGATGCGCTATTCGCAGCGTCCCGCTATGCGGGAATCGAACTCCACTTCAACAAGGGTCTTGCCGGAGCACCTCCCGATGCGATCGCGGCCGCGAGGGACACCGCCACGAATCCATCGGTGCTGTCAGCATTTGCGCTGGCGATCGTTGCCGATGGGCAAGGGCCGTCGTATCCCAGCATCGCCGGCCGTGAGCCATCGGTCGAGGCTGGGCGCAAAGCCGCCGCGCGTATCGATCAGTGCATGAGTGAGCTTCGCGCGGTCGCGCCCAACGGCGGAGCTTACGTGAGCGAGAGCAACTACTTCGAGAAGAACTTCCAGCAAGCATACTGGGGCAGCAACTATCCGCGCCTCCTCGAGATCAAGAAGAAATACGATCCTTCAGGACTGTTCATCGTTCACAATGGAGTAGGGTCTGCGGAGTGGAGCGCCGACGGCTTCACTAAGCTCTGATTCGCTCTGCTAGCTCTTGGAGCACTTCCTATTGCTCGGCAATTCGCCCTTTACTGCCATGGACGGATCGAACTCCTATTCTGATGCTACGGAGGTAGGAGAGAGCGGCATTCCCGTTTCAATACCGATTGTCAGAAAAAGACAGAATTCTTAACCCACAACTCGTGTGTTCTTGTATGACTTGCGGCTAGTGCTTTATTACTGGTTCTGTCAATTCCGGTTCGCATTGTCTTCAGGTTCGGCAGAGCGAAACTTCGTCAAGGTTACGGGCAGGCCCATTTCTATGTTCTAAGGGCTCCGATTTGATGATAGATGATATATGAGGGGGGAGTTCTTAAATGCTGATTTCAAGCCCGCGCATTCCGACTCCGATTTCAGCTACTATTTCCATCATCGCGTTTGTGTACGGCGGCATCATGGTTTTTGTACTCCACCGGCACGAAGAGTATTGGGCGCTGGTAGTCGGGATCGCGTTCGCGATCTATCCACTCGTGCCGAAGCTGCCGCAGGAGACTGAAGTCAAGCCTGATAAGTACACTCTATTCGGCTAACGAAATGGGGGTGCAAGAGCTTACCGCCAAGACCCGTCACGATCGGTTTGTTCGCTAGACTCTGTGCTTTGGCCTCACACGTTCGATTGACTGCAACCGTATCGCGGTCCAGTATAAAAGTCTGCCCGGCTAATTCCTTTGAAGGAGACTCCGTATGGCAAAAGTTCTGAAATGTGGAGACATCAATCCGGGATGTAACTTCGAAATAAAAGCTGATTCAGAACACGACGTCTTGCGAAAAGCTGCCGAGCACGCCAAAACAGCCCATCACATGGAGAATATCCCGCCCGAGGTTTTGTCGAAAGTGAAGGGCGCAATCCGCGATGAAGGCGAGCCACGGACGCAAAAAGCTGGTTCGTCGAGCTAACTACTAAGAACGTGTCTGGACTTGGGCGGCTCTCACCGAGCCGCCTTCCTTTTTGTCAGCGTGAGGCCCTCTAGGTCAACATGATTACCCGAATTTGGCATGGCCGTACGACGGCGGCAAAGAGCGATGAATACCTCAATCTGATGCGTACTGTCGCCATCCCCGACTACCGTTCGATCCCTGGCAACAAGGGCGCTTACGCGCTGCGCTGCATCGAAGGCGATACCGCACATTTCCTGATGGTCACATTCTGGGAAACCGAGGACGCAGTGCGGGCCTTCGCGGGAGACGACATCAGCGTGGCGAAGTACTACGATTTCGATAAAAGCTTCCTGCTTGAGCTGGAGCCGACTTCATCGCATTACGAGACGTATGATCGGTAACTTCCTGCGAAGAACTGCGGAATATCTCTATTCGATCGAAGTCTGCCCGCACAAAAATTAACGGCCCACCAGCGTAAACACTCTAAGGCTCAAGCATCAGTCTGACACTGGTCCGTGCTAGCTCGATTAGCGCAAAGAGTCGGCTCTCCCTTTTAACTTCAGCCCTCAGATCGGCGACGAATACAAGACACATTGTTTACGTTTCATTCCGCTACTTCCTTCTGACAAATCGCGTCTCATCATATGTAAGGAGGCACGGTCTCATGAGGAAATCCAGCTCGGGTCCTGCAGGCCAAGCCATAGAACGAGTACTCGAATTGTCAGCGGACGCTCAAATAACAAGGCGCCAAACACCCAAAGACTCCCCGGCGTTCCACCGTCTGACGGGAGCGATCGCAGCTTACGGCAAAGCGCTGGCGCTTCTGACAGCACTCCAACAGCGTGAGGAATTCTACGCAATCATCGCTCAGTGTGAATTCTCCGAGCGTGTTACAGCGGTTAGCTGAAAATGATCGCGAAACGATGCGCCTACTGCCAATCGGCAATCCTGTCAGACCAAAGATGGGTACGTCAGAAGATTTACGACCCCGCACTCGATGGCCCTGGTGCAAACTACCGCTGCTACCACGCTGAACCCTTCGCCGGAGAGAAATTGAGTTGCTGGGAAAAGCACCAAGTGGAACAGGAAATTGCGCGGCGTGTCTACGCTGCTTAGCGAGCACTCAAACTAAAAACTCCTCTAGAATCAATTAAGTGCGCACCAGCGGTTTAGACTGCTGCGCCCTCTCTAATTGGGAGGGAATGATGAATCAGCTCTCGCGAACGATCCTTAGTTGCCGAAAGTCCTGCGCGTGCTTCGAGTAGGTGTTGCGTCGACCTATTGAGACCGCGTCAGGCAAGTGAAATTTGAGTCAGCCGAGCCCGCTGCGGCGGGCACGCTAATAGGACTTATTACGGAACCTGACACCCGAATGGCCCTCTCGTCAACGCAGAAAAGTGCATCGACGAGAGGCCATTAAACAAATGTCGACTCTTGGTTAATGCGGCTTCTGGTGTCCGGGGGCGGACGGATTGCCCTTCGTGTGCGCCGACTGTGCAATCGCGGATGTGCCATCACCCGGCGAGACGAATTGGATCAAGTAATTGACGAGTTGATCCGTCTTTGGGGAACCGAGACCAGTTGTGGCGTCCCAGCCCGGTGCGGCATTGAAGCCCACCACTCCATCAATCGAGTTATTGCCGCTCGTCACGTCGAAGAAAGACGTTGAGTAGTGTGGCGGGGCTTGGCCAATATGGTAGAGAGCCTTGTTGATAAAGCCCAGGTCATATCCGGCTTTCTGGTCGGCAATCGCTAGAATGGCTGCCCACTGCGGCGAGCCAGCACTGGTGCCGCCGACGAGATAAAAGCCAGGCGCGAGCCCTGGGATATCTAGGTACGTCAGCACACCATGTAACACGGCGGCGTTGTACGACACGTCAGGCACTCCCCGCTGCTTGCCGCCATGTATAGTCCCTTTCTGGTACGACGGCTCGTCGTACAAAACACTGAATCCGCCACCGGTGGCTCCAATGCCAGAGGCAACCTCGTTCCATGCAATCTCACCCTCGTATGTTCCCGGAAGCGGGTTCGCGGCTGGGTCACAGCCAAGGACCGTCAGGCAATAGCCAGCCGCGTGCAGCTCGGTACCGCCTACCGCGGTGACTAGCGGGTCGCTGGCAGGTGTGGAGACGGCTTGAACAAGGGATGAGCCGTCGCAGGTCAGTTGTGCGGCGCCGTTATCACCTGCGGAGGCAAAAATCGTGATGTTATCCATCGTGGCGTTCGCAAACAACTGATGTTGCTGCGCGAGCAGCATTGATTCCATACAACTCTCATTTTCGCCGAAGCTCTGGGAAATGACGTCGCCGAGATGATTATCGATCGCATACTTTTGGGCGCTCTGAAGGTCGGCATCAGCATCCGATTTTGCCAGGACCAACACGATGTTGGCACCGGGGGCGATAGCATGAGCCCACAGCACGTCCAGCGAGATCTCCACCGCCCACGAGGTCATGTCGGCATTACCGGGTACAAACGCAGTCAGGCCGTCCGGGGCAATCTGAGTGAACGTTCCAGGAACGTTCTTGAGCCAAGGCCTGAATCCTTCGATGTAACATGGGAGACCGAAGGGCATCCAAACGGAGACTTGGGGCTAAATCGAGATTGAAGGAGACACTATGGTGATTGGCGACCGCTTGAAAGAATTGCGCGAATCAAAAGAACTCTCGCAAGGCGATGTTGAGAAGCGGACGGGGTTGCTCCGGTGCTATATCTCTCGCGTTGAAAACGGGCATACGGTCCCGGCAGTTGCGACTCTCGAAAAGATGGCACGCGCCCTGGAAGTGCCGATGTACAAGCTCTTTCATGAAGGCGAAGCAGCAGTGTCAATTCGCACGTCGAAACGTCCGGCAGACGGTCAGGAGTGGGGAAGCAAAGGCAGCGAAGCCGACTACCTGTCCAAGCTGTGCCGGCTACTTGCGAAGATGGGGCCTAGCGAGCAAAAACTTTTGCTACACATCGCTCAAAAAGTCGCGAAGCGCGGCTAGCCGACAGCCGCCGTAGCAGGACTTCATTTGTCCGGTAACCGCTGCCGGTTCAGATGGTCGACGCAACACCATCTAATCAGTTGACCCGACACTACTTCCGCTGCAGAACCGATCTGTTCGGCTGTACCCGGTCAAAACCTAGCCAGGGTAGCAATCCGGCTGATCTAATCTAGCGAGCGATTTTGGCTTTTGTTTTCAATGCAAAGTGGGTTCGACTTGAGTGTTGCGTCGACCCATTGAAACCACCGCGTTTATCAGGAGCTACGATTGACCTTGGTGGCGCGTACGTTTGGGCCTTACATTCCCAAGAGCTACTCACAGGGACACATCAAGCGGCACCGAGGCTTCGATGGTTGTTCCCTGCGACGCGGCCGACGTAATTTTGAACGTTCCATCGAGTGCCGTTACGCGCTCGCTCATACTGTTGAGCCCGATACCTTTGCAGTTCGCTTGATCGAGACTCATCCCGACACCCTGATCCGCAATCCGCAGCAAAGCTCGTCCATCACGCACCGCTAGCTCTACGGTGGCCGTTCGAGCATGGCTGTGTTTGACTATATTTTGCAATGCCTCCTGCGCAACGCGATAAAAGCAGCTTGAAACGCCTGCCGCCACGCGATCTTTAGACGGGAACCCTTCTGCTGCAAAATCGATAGCGATGTGGCTCTGTTCTGCGATACGCCGGCACAGGTTACTCAGGGCCGGCGCGAGATCCAAGTATTCGAGCACGGAGGGATGCAGGTTATGCGATAAGGCGCGGGTAGCTTCAGCAACGCTCGAAGCCTGGTCATAAAGTCTGTCCAAACGCGGCTTCATGGAGGAGTCGGACTCATTGCTGAGTTCCTCAAGACCGAGGCCTAGCAATGTAAGTTGCTGGACGATATCGTCGTGCAGATCGCGAGCAATGCGGTGACGTTCTTGCTCCTGTGCCTGAATCAGCCTCCTGCGGGTGTTCTGTAATGCGTATTCGGTTTGCCGTCGTTCAGCGATGACAACCGCCAACCATAGTAACGGCCAGGCAAGAAGGGACAAGAGAACCTTCAAGGACAACACATTTTCCGCAACGGATGCCGAAAGGAACGGGCCTCGACCGTGCATCACATTCCAAATCGAGATCAATGCGACGACCAACATAGACGCGCTCAGCCCGGCTGGGCCAAAGCGCACTGAGGCCCACAGCAAAAGTGGAAGAGGAGCGTAAATCAATCCCGGAACGTTGTTGTCCGTGTTACCAAATACCAGGACACTAACGATTACAATTCCGAATGCGAGAAGAATCGCCTCCACATATTGTGCGAGCTTTGCGTTTCGGATCCAGGAAACGCCGGATTGCCCAAATAACACAATTGTCGGCACGAGTGTCAGTGTGGCGATCATGTTTGACGAAAGCCTCTTCACCCACAGCGTCCCATAGTCGCCGGCCCGCCCGGTAAGCACCACAACCGCAGCGTCCAGAAAGGATGTCGCCAGTGGGGCGAGAAGAACCCCAAACACCAGGAATATAATCAGCCCACGGACACTGTCGAACAACGGCTGTCCTTTCCTTAAGTAACCGATGCACGCGGCGCCGAGCAGCGCTTCGCCTGCATTTCCGATGAACCACCCCACCGCGGTCAGCACCGGTACGCCGGCCGGCAGCTGAACAAAGAGATGGGCCGGAAGCGCAGCTAACAGGAAGGCCCACCACATTCGCGGAGGAGCCAGGAGCAACGCCGCAAGCAAGATCGCGTTAGGCGGCCAGAAGGTCGATATTGGTTGTTGGGCAGGAGTAAGGAAGAAACCGATCTTCGTTCCAGCGTAGTAGCCGACTGCGACCAACAGCGCAAACGATAGGGTACGGAACGAACGCGTATCGGAAGGGGCGGCAACGTCCTCGCTGACCGTGCCTAGCCGCTCTACAGCGTTTCGCGAAGTGGAGAGAGAAAAAGCGGAGGTGCGGCTGATCACGTCCAGGGACCTCGCTAAGGCGAGATAAGATTAGCCTGTTTAAGAGTTATATATGCTGCAAGTTAGGTTCACAATAGAGAAAACCTTATAGAGGCTATAAGCAGTGGACGCGAACATGCCGGAGGCCGTCCCTGCGGATGAGGCTAGTGGAGGGTTCTGACATAAGGGAATGCGGGCAGCGTCACGCCGCCGAAACAAAAGATTGGCCGCGCGCGACCGAGTTCACCGCCACAACTAGTTCTTTGGCGATTCGGTTTTTGAAGACATAACCTAGCGCCCCGGCATGTTGTGCTGCTTCAATGAATTCCGGGTTAGTCTCTACCGAACAAATCACTACGGCGGGACTCGGGGGATGCTTCGCCAATTCCTTCGTGACGTCGAGACCATTGAGACCCGGCATTTTCAGGTCTAAGACAACGACATCGGGCTGGTAGCGGCGAGCACACTCCAGAGCCGACTTCCCATCCACGGCCGTCGCCACCACGTCGAACTCCAGCCCGAGGGCTAAGGTAAGTTTGTCCAAGAATCCCGGGTGGTCGTCAGCTACCACGACGCGCAGTTTCATTTATGTACAAACACCCCCACCCAGAATGGACGGATGGAGTGCACGTTAGATGCCAAAAGAATGCGCCGCAGATCAGCTCAAAGACAAAGAAATGGCGAGACTTAGGAAACGGTTCCTGTTGCGAGGGTGTAAGGCTAGCCGGACATCTTGCTTCTAGTACTCGATTTCGGTAACCGCGTTCTATAAAGGGGAAAGTCAATAGTAAATACGTCTCCGGCGACTGGAAGGAGCGAGGTTGTTCGCTTTGCTTTCCAGCCCAAGTCATGTTGAGAGGCTCTTGGGTTTTCGCTCTTCGTAGATCCATTCTGTTTTTGTGACGGCGCTTTCGGATTCTGAAGCAAGACAAGCTGCGCGGTTGAACGTTGTCAACCATGGTTCTATCTGAGGCTCTAGGCCTATAGCTTTTTCTGGTTATCCGAGGGGGCCTATAGTTTATCAAGAGACTCGTGGTGCTCGGAGCACACTCTCCGCCTAACGCGCTTATGGAGACTCACCCTCGAACCAAAGCGTCAGAAGAACCGAAAAGCCATCACCAGAAATGAATCCAGCAAAGGACGGTCCTAAACCGGCGCTCAAGCTGCTTGTTGTTTCAGATGTTCTGCGTCGAAACGAACTCCTTTCTTCCAAACCAGCAAAGTGATGGCCGCGATCTTGCGTGCCAAGGTGAGCCGCGCCAAATGCGGCTTCATGCCTCGGGCGACGCAGTCTTGGTAAAAGCCCTGGAAAGGTCCAGCGGTAGCAGCCGCTCGCGTCGCCGCACCCTTGAAGATATTTTTCAGATCGTGATTATGGTTGATGTTGAGCCCGCGAACGGCCAGGACCTTCTTGGAACGTTTGAGCTGACCAGCGACGAAGCGGTATTCACCGCTGGTGTATGTCCTCAGTGCCAATCCACAGTAAGCCCACAACTGCCGTTTGGTACGGAAGCGATTAGGCGTCTGTATCAGAGCGATCAACAGAGCGGCACGGATGGGACCAATCGCAGGAATTTGCCGCAGTAATCTCATGGCCGGATGTTTCCGTGCTTCCGCCAATAGTTCTCGTCGCGTCCCCTGGCGCAATGCCGCCAAGGCATCGAACTGCTGGTAGTAGAGTTCGGCACGACGGCGAACGCCGGCTTCCGAAATCTTTGCAAGCCATTCCGCACGGAAGCGCGGTGCATACACTTGCTGGCCGGCACAAGGAATCCCCCAGCTTCGGTAAATCGCCTTCAGCCGACTCATCACCCGCGTCAAATCGCGAGTTATCGTGATGTAGCTGCGTGCCAGTTCCTTCAGCGTGCGGATACCCTGTTCGCCGTGGTACACCGGGCTGAGCTTGTTCAGATACAAAAGCTCGGACAGCTTGCGGGCATCCATGCGGTCGTTATGGTTTCCGACTTTCAACAGGGCATTCTTGCGCGGATCGCAGGCCACCACCCGGGTGACGTGAGGCTGGAGCAGATCGTGCAACCAGGCGGCCCAGGTTCCTTCTTCAAAGGTCACCGACAAACTGCCGCGTAGCCCGTGAATAAACTCAAGGATCGTATCCGCTTTCGTTTCGAGAATCGCCTCCATTACTAAATTCCCGCGCGAATCCCGAACGGCCACAGAGATCGTTGCCTGATGCACATCCATCCCAATATACTTGGCGTCATTCATGAGGGCGCTCCTTGTTGTAGGTTGAGATGCGAACGATCAAAACCTACTCTAAACGGGCGCCCTTTTATAATGCGTTTATCAGGACGTAGGCGGTGGTCCAAACGACCATCAATCTCGACGGTCTTCGCCTAATTCCAGTTTTTCTCTTCCCCCGAGTTGTGGTACCCTACCGAGCGAAGGTGCTTTCCAGCGTTTTGGCTGTCACCTAAGAGACCCCGCCGCGCCTCGTAACCTTTGCCTCGCCGGCGACTGGTCCGTCATCTGTGATGCATACAGAAGGTGGACTATGTCGTGTTCGTCATGTAATTCCTCGAATCAAACCGAATTTCCTACTAAGATGCTTGTACATTTCGGGGGGCTACAGAATCTGGACAAGCCCAGCGTCAGGGCGAGCCCGAGATTATTAGTCTGCTTGGAGTGCGGCTTTGCGCAAGCGACAATCCCGGCATCCGAATTGGCGCAGCTTGCCGCCGGTACGGTAACCGGTGAATCAGCCGAGAGGAACGCGTCCGTTTGAGGAAACACGCACTGCGATTTGCATTCGGAGTGAAGCGGGGAACCGATGGGTCTAATGAAGAGCGCCGTCTGAGATTGCCGCGTCGATGGCAGCAAGTAACTGCATTCCGGCTTTTGGCTTTTGCACGTAGGCTTGCACGCCGGTGCTGAGCGCTTCTTCCACCACGTCCGCAGAAGATTCCTGACTCAGGAAAATTATTTTAGATTCCGGGATAAGAGTGCGAATCCGTCGCGCGGTTTCGATTCCATTCATCGTTGGAAGTCCAATGTCCATCAGAATCAAATCCGGTTTTAGTTCTGTCGCTTTCTGAACCGCTTCCGGCCCGTCGAATGCTTCTCCAATGACCTGCAATTCGGGCCTTGACTCAAGAGTAGAGCGGACGAATTCCCGAAAGGGCTGGAAATCCTCCACGATGAGGACGCGAATCACTGACGGTTGACTCATACTGAGCAAACCATCGTTAAGTCGTTCGCTGGACTTGCAGCGGGCTGTCGGCTCGCTTCCAGATCGGCGACGCGCCTTTCCAGTTCCTCCAAGCGGTCCAGCAGGATTCGCTCACGTTCGGTCACGGGAACGGGCGCGTCAACTGCCGTGGATTTCTTAGGCGATCCGTCGCTATTTCCCTTGTCATCTCCCAGTAATCGGCAGGGAGTTGCGACTAGACAAAGAAACGCCAAAGCAACGGGCCACATGAATTCTCGTTTTTCGCATCTGATTAGCTGCAGGCGCACGGCACTCCTACTTCTCTAACAATGAGGTTTCCCGCTTCGAGGCGGAGAGTGCAAACAAACTAATCTCCTGCATGTTAGAAAGGGGCTCTGAGCAGGAATTCGTAGCGGGCCAATAGGAGAGCGGGTTTCCGCAATGAGGCAGGTTCGGCTAGACTCGGCGGAATGCGCGACAACGAGTTCACGAGAATCTTGGATTGGCCAGGTTACCGAGTGTTTCGGCACGAAATCGATGAAACCGCCAAGACGTTGCGTTTGTGGGTGCGACGGAAGCGTGGGAACCGCAAACTGATCTGTTCAGGATGCGGAAGGAAGTTTACTGACGCCCATGACTATTACCAGCGCGAGGTGCGCGACTTACCCTGGAGGAAGTATCAGACCACGGTGATCCTCGAGCTGTACCGGGTGTGCTGTCCGCAGTGTGGGGTGCGCGTCGAGAAAGTACCGCAATTGCCGAGCAAAGCGCCGTTTAGCAAGGACTTTGAGGATGCCGTGGGGTTGGCGTGTGAAAGCGCGTCGGTTCGACAGGTGGCCAGGCAGTTTGGACTGGCGGCCAGCACGGTGCGCGCGATCGACCTGCGGTATCTGCAGCGTTGGAGTGCGACGCGTCGCAAGGATCCCCTGATACAAATGGGCGTGGATGAGATTTACTTCGGCAAGCAGATGAAGTTCATCACCGTGGTCAGTAATTTGGAGACCGGAGAGCCCCTGTGGTTCGGGCAGGATCGTAAGCAGGAAACGCTCGATGAGTTTTTTCGAACGCAACTGAAGGAAAGCCAGCGGAAGCGCATCGAGGCGGCGTGCGTGGATATGTGGCGGCCATTCACCAACAGCATTGCGCAATGGGCGCAGAACGGCCGCATCGTGTTCGACAAGTTTCACGTTTTGCAGCACGCCAACAAAGCCATCGATGAAGTGCGCCGGGCGGAGTTTTTCCGCAAAGGCGGGCGCATGCGCGGGGTAGTGAAAGGCAAACGTTGGCTGCTGTTGACGCGCTGGATGAATCTGGACAGCCAGAAACGGCAGCAGTTAAACGATCTGTTCGCCCTCAACCGGCGGGTGATGAAAGCCTACCTTCTAAAGGAAAGCTTGGAGCGGTTGTGGACCTACTGCTATGAAGGAGCCATGCTGCGGTACTTGCAAAGTTGGATCGATCAACTGCGTTGGCAACGCCTGGAACCCTTTCAAAAGCTCGCTTATATGCTGTTGGATCACCTCGACGGCATCCTCAACTACTGCCGCACCAAGGTCCGCTTCGGAGTGGTGGAAGCCATCAACGGCAACATCAAAACCCTTCTTCGAAGGGGCCGCGGCTACAAGAATCTCGGCTATCTGCTGCTCAAGGCCCAACGCATGGCGGTCACCAAGACCGAATTCATCGTTCTTCAGAAAGCAGCCTAAAATGCGGGCCTCCACGAATTCTTGTGCAGAGCCGAAAGTTGTAAGTCTCACGTTATGATTTCCTGAGAAGGGGAATCTAGAAGTCTCTCTAGGTGTGAAGCACACGCGAGGTTTCGACTCGCTCAGATGCAAAATGGGAGCGATTTATCGACTTCTGGAAATAACGCGGGCGAGCTCAAAGTTCGTCAACTCCTGAGAGTCGGGTTACCGGACATGTGGTTTTGACCGGAATCCAGTTGTCCGGTTTCCGCGTTTATCAGATGGGATGAGAAGGCCGGTCTCCAGCGGGATGCGATACGCTCCCGATGAATGACGTGCTCGAGGCACAAGAAAAGGAGACCGGCGATGAAGAAGATTAGCACTGCACAGGCATTGGGGAACGAAATTTTCAAGGAGCAAAAGCTGACGATCGGGTTGGATCTGGGAGATCGCTGGTCGTTCTACTGTGTTTTGGACGAAGCAGGCAAAATCATTCTGGAACAGAAAGTGCCGACGACACCGGAAGCGATGAAGCAGACATTTTCGAGGGTGCCGCAAAGTCGCATCGCCCTGGAGACAGGAACACATTCGCCATGGGCAAGCCGGCTGTTAACGGAGCTGGAACACGAAGTGATCGTGGCGCACGCACAAAAAGTGCAATTGATCACCAAGAGCAATCGAAAAGATGATCGACACGATGCGCGGACATTGGCACGACGGGCGCGAATCGATCCCGAGCTATTGGG
This sequence comes from uncultured Acidobacteriota bacterium, assembly GCA_963834025.1. Taxonomy (GTDB): domain Bacteria; phylum Acidobacteriota; class Terriglobia; order Acidiferrales; family UBA7541; genus Acidiferrum. The sequence goes on from CAWIAI010000003.1 coordinate 605,677, forward strand.
GCCGGCGCGGCATCGCAGTGTACAAGCGCAAATTCATCTGACGGTAATCCGGGCGCGAGCTGAACTGGTGAGTGTTCGAACCGCCTTGGTGAACGCAGCACGCGGGTTGGTGAAGTCTTACGGTGAACGACTGCCCAAGTGTGGCACGGAGCAGGTGAGCCGGGAGCTGGCTGCTGCATTGAGCACCGAGTTGCGGGATGTTCTGGAGCCATTGCTCAAAGAAATCGAATCGCTGAACGAGCGCATCAAGGAATACGACGAGCGCATGGAGAAAATCGCCAAGGAAGTGTACCCGGAAGTGTCCTTGCTCAAGCAGGTGAAGGGTGTAGGAACGCAGATCGCGCTGACGTATGTCCTGACGATAGAAGATCCACACCGGTTTCTGAAGAGTCGCGAGGTAGGTTGTTTTTTGGGATTGAAACCTGGCCGGAGGAACTCCGGGGAGCGCGAGCCGCAGAAGAAAATCAGCAAAGCAGGAGACCGGCATCTGAGAACCATGATGGTGCAGGGAGCGCATTACATTCTGGGGCCTTTTGGAGAAGACAGTGATCTGCGGAGATGGGGACGGAAGCTTGCGGAGCGAGGAGGAAAAAATGCCAAGAAGCGAGCGGTGGTTGCCGTGGCTCGAAAGTTGGCGGTACTGCTCCATCGGTTGTGGGTAAGCGGAGAGGTGTACGAACCACTACGCAATAGCCAGAGAACGATGCAGGCCGTGGCCTAGCGAGTTGCGATCCCGGACAGCTGAGCTCAACCGCCGAGTCCAGGTGACTGCGACTAAGTCCTGGCGCCCGACTCCCCCAGAAACGGTGGGAAGAGAGGACGATTATCAGGTAGCAGCACCTACTGAAACAAGAACACCCACCTAGCACCGAGCGAATATCGCTCACAAAAGAGTGCGGATGGAAGGATGGCGACAGAGGCGGCTTGGTTAAATGGGAGCAGACTCACGGAAAGAAGAAAGCGAAGTATGCCTTGACATCAACCGGCCTTCTCATGGAAGGACTTAGCGTTTTCCTTGGCCGTCCCCTCCCGGGAAGCAAATTAGGGAAGCTCCCCTATGGTATCCGCCACCTGCTCTGGTCTGCCGTGCCTGCACTCCCTGGTCCAGTTGCGGCGGTAGCTCCACCCCTCCCAGCCAATCTGCACGTGGCCATTTTGCATGTAGCGTCTTATAAGACTCCCGACTTATGTCCCAGAACTCTGGACGGGAAATGCCCATATGCCCAAGGTTCTGGATATTTCCTGACCTGGTACGTTCCCCGCAGAGCGGCTCGGATGATCCCCGGGAGGAGACGCGTTGATCGGTGCCGTAAAATGGTTTAATAATGCGAAAGGATATGGTTTTATCGGGCGCGACGATGGTCCCGATGTTTTCGTCCATTATTCCGCAATCACCGGTGACGGCTACCGCACGTTGCAGGAAGGAGATCCGGTCGAGTTTGAGATCGCCCAGGGACCGAACGGTCCTCAAGCTGCAAATGTAAAGAAGCTGGCAAGCGAGAAGAGCGACTAAGGGTAACTGGGGATGGTGCAAATGCGATAGTAGCTGGTCTATCGCGAAGTGACTTCGGTGCGGGACTTGGAGATTCCGTGCAACTCATTTGCGCGCGGCGTGCTCCTATTCGAGAACAGAAATGGAGTAGCGACTGTTGCCATTGATTCGCGTTCTGGTAGTTGAAGACTTCGAAGATTGGCGACGCCAAGTTCGCTTCATGATTCAGGCGCGGACAGAGTGGCAGGTCATCGCTGAGGCGTCGGACGGATCAGAAGCCGTTCAGAAGGCCGAAGAGCTGAAGCCGGACTTAATTCTGCTGGACATCGGTCTCCCCAAATTAAATGGAATCGAAGTCGCCCGGCGGATACGACAACGCTCCCCCAGCTCCAAGATTATCTTCCTGAGTCAGAACAGTGATCTCGACGTCGTGCGGGCAGCCTTGGACACGGGCGCGTTGGGTTACGTTCGCAAGACAGATGCCAGACGCGAACTACTGCCTGCCATGGATGCGGTTCTTCGAGGTAAGCAATTCGTCAGTAGCAGCTTAAACCGCCCGTTCACCGACACCTCAGCAGAGAAAGCCGCTCACCGCCATGAGGTTCAATTCTATTCCGATGACGCACTTCTTCTAGACACCTTTGCTCTCTTTATCGCTGTTGCCCTCAAGTCCGGGCGCGCGGCTATCGTTGCCATTACCGAATCGCGCCGGGACGGTCTCGTTTCGAGACTGAAGGAACACGGCTTAGATGTTGATGCCGCAAGCCAACAGGGGACTTACATTCAGTTGGATGTTGACAAAACGTTCTCCACATTTATGGTCAATGATATGCCTGACGCGACTCGATTTTTCCAGATTGTAGGTGGTCTCATTGAGGCAGCAGCCAAAGCGGCGAGGCAACCGCATCACGGCGTTGTGGTGTGTGGAGAAGGTACATCTGTCTTGTGGGCGGAAGGTAAGGCCGACGCTGCGATTCGTGTCGAACAACTCTGGGACGAGATAGGCGAAACCTTCGGGGCGCATATCCTCTGTGGGTACGCTTTGAGCAGCTTTCACGGCGAGAAAGACGAGCACGTTTTCCAGAGCATCTGTGCGGCACACTCAGCCCTTTATTCTCAGTGAGAAGTAAGACTCTTAACCTGCCGCGGCGTCTCCCTTTGCGAGTTGGCGCAGCTCTTCTTCCCGAACAGCAAATTCCGCGTTGCCACAATCCAAGCAGACAACAACGTCAGGAAATACCCACACGACGGGCTTATTAATATCGGGGAAATGGAAGCAAATCTCCGCACCGAATTTCTGCTGGTTGACTGATCCGCACGACTTGCACGGCACGCCGCCCTCCGATTCGGAAACCAGGTTGCCACCTGTTGGGACGCATTTCCTTCTCGGAATGGCTACACGGCAGCAAACGCCTGGCTTCAAGTGAGGAGGCAGGTTAATACGGATAGTAACCAGAAAGCAAACCATACAAGCATAGGCTAAAGGGTATACGGAAATCATCACAAATTCGGCCAATCCTGTTCGTTGCTTAGCTGGTCGGCTAACTCCTGATTAGTCGGGTTACCGGACATCTCTAACAATGTCGGCCCTGTCAAAACACTTTTTGAGCAGACTTATCCACTCACTTAAAAGAGTTTTTTCTTCCGCTTCCTTTAGTTGTCTTGCTCCTCGGCCTTGACGACTTCGGCTCGCTCGTAATCTAGCGGTCGGCTTCAGTCCGACCCATACATCTCTTCGATCATAAACTTCAGACCATGATTAGTTCTTCGAACTCCCTCTCGCGAGGGAGCGGGATGCCCCATCAAGTGGACGGCGCTTTCGTGCGCGCGCCATGTCCGGTACCGAGCTGTCCCGCGTGCGAACCGAATTCCGGCTCCGTCTTCCCGAGCCTATCAACAAGAGCCCACTCGAGTCGAGGAGGGCCGGCATTGTTATGCAATCAAGTGGCGTAGAAGCTGTGAAGAAGCCCTCCGAATTTCCGCGTTGTAATATAAAAAGTCTGCCGTAAGCTCGCGGCATGAGCCAAGAAAATACCATCAGTAAACAGCCTTTGATCCGCTACGTGAACCGCCAACAGATGAGTTGGCGAGCCGTGGATGTGGAGCACCTCCTCGGCGAGGACCACCCGGCGAGAGCTATTTGGGCACTGGTCGGGCGATTGAACTTGAGTGCCTTTTATCGAGCCATCGAGAGCAGCGTGGAAGAAGGCGGGCGGCCAGCGTTCGATCCGCAACTGCTGATCAGTTTGTGGGTGTATGCCTATAGCCGAGGAATTGGTTCGGCACGGGAAGTGGCCCGGCGCTGTGCATACGATCCTGCGTTCCAGTGGCTGACAGGGTTAGCGGAAGTGAACTACCACACGCTGGCGGATTTCCGCGTGGAGAGCAGCAGGAGCTGGATGAACTCTTCACCCAGGTGTTGGCGGCGCTCAGCAAGGAAGGACTGATCACCCTGGAGCAAGTGATGCAGGACGGCACGAAGATTAAGGCGCAGGCTAGCAGCAAAAGTTATCTCCAGGAGGAGACGATTCGTGAGCATCTGGAGCGGGCGCGACGGCGCGTGGCAGAGATGGGTGATCCCCGGAAGGACGAGAGCAGTCCGAGAGCAAAGAAAGCCCAAGCCCGCGCACAGCGCGAGCAACAAGAGCGCCTGGAGAGTGCGCTGGAAGCGTTGGAGAAGTGGCAGGCACGCAAGAGTGGAGAAAAGGCCAAGAGGGAGACCCGGTAAGTACCAGCGATCCGCAAGCGCGAGTGATGAAGCATGCTGATAAGGGATTCGCGCTCAGCTACAACGCGCAGATTTCCACGGATGCAGCGTATGGACTAATTGTGGGAGTGGCGGTGACGCAGGAAGCCAACGACAGCGCACAGTTATTGCCTGCAGTGGACCGCATGGAACAGCGACTGGAGAGAAAGCCGCAACAGATGGTAGCCGATAGCGGTTACACCACGCGAGAGAACATCGAGAAGATGGCTGGGCGAGAGATCGATTTTCTGGGAACGATGCGGCAGGAAGATGTGCCACGCGGCGCCAACCTGAAAAACCGGTTTCCGCCGAGTGCATTTCTCTACCACCAGGATAAGGACCACTGTGTTTGCCCGGAAGGAAAAATCTTACGCCCGCAGGCACGGCGCCAGGCAGGGGCAGGGATGATTTATCACCTCTATGAAGCCCGGTTTGAGGATTGCCGAACCTGCCCTCGCAAACCGGAATGTTGTCCGGACAACAAGAAGAACGGCCGTTCCGTAGCACAACTCGAAGAAAGCCCGGTGGTGATGGCACGTTTCGCCAAAAAATGGCCAGAGAGGAAGTGCCGAAGCGCTATCGTCGTCGTGGCCGAATCGTGGAGTTTTGTCACGCATGGATCAAGAGCAAGCTGGGATTGCGGCAGTTCCATGTGCGGGGCCTGAAGAAGGTGCAGATGGAAATGCTGTGGGCTGGCTTGACCTACAACCTGCAGTTTTGGATCCGCTTGTGCAAGCTACGCACAACCCCAGCAGTTCCCTAAAAGAGTAAGAAAACATCGAAGAAGACGGAGACGCTTCCCCAAGCAAGTCACAAATTCAATTAACTGAAACTCAATCTCAGCCCACTTAATTGAGGTTTCTTCACAGGTTCTACGGGACTTGATTTCATAACAATGCTGGCTCCCTCGACCCGAGTAGACTGTGGTTGTTCGACGACCAAGGCTCGGGAGGAAGGAGCCAGATATGCTGATTATAGGCATAGATTATCACCCGAGCTTTCAGCAAATTGCATTTTTAGATCAGGAAACGGGTGAGTATGACGAAAGGCGATTGAATCACAGCGATGGAGAAGCAGAACGTTTCTACCGAGAGCTAAAGCAGAGAGGAGTGAGCGTGCGGGTGGGATGGAGGCCACCGGATATTCACGCTGGTTTGAGCGGTTACTCGCAGAATTGGGTTTCGAGGTATGGATTGGCGATGCAGCAGAGATCAGCAGACAGCGAGTACGCAAACAAAAGACGGACCGCGAGGATGCCCGACTCTTGCTGAGGTTGCTACGGGAAAATCGCTTTCCTCGAATCTGGGTACCGAGTCCGGAGAATCGAGATCTGCGGCAACTGCTTTGGCACCGGCATCGGCTGGTGCAGATGCGCACGCGGATTATGAATCAACTACAGGCCGTGGCGATGAACGAGGGCTGTCGCTGGAAGAAAAAGTTGTTCAGCGAACGAGGGCGAACACAGCTGGAGAAGCTCTCTCTGGCTCCCTGGGCCAGCCGGCGCCGGAAGGAATTATTAGAGCTGCTGGACCAACTGGATCCAAAGATTGCGGAGCTAACTACAGCAGTCGAGCAAGAAGCTCAGCAACGGCCCGAGGTGCTGCGGTTGATGACACATCCCGGCGTGGGATCCATCACGGGGCTGGTCTACGTTCTGGTCATTGGGACACCGGATCGGTTCCCTTGTGGCAAGCAGATCGGCAGCTACACGGGGCTTATTCCGAGTGAAGACTCCCGTGCCGGGCGGCACGGCTGGGACATCTCAGCAAGCAAGGCAATGCGTTGTTGCGCTACTTGCTGGGAGAGGCAGCGCAAGCGGCGGCACGGTGTAACCCGCACTGGCGGCGTCGGTATGTGTACCTGGCGATGCGTCGACACAAGAACATTGCCAAGGCGGCGATGGCCAGGAAACTCGCGGTTCGGTTGTACTGGATGTGGCGCAACGGTTGGAACTATTCGCAATTTGTCGAGTTCGGTTCGAACGCGGGAAAGCTCGCTACCGGACATGGCGTGAAGTAAGCGTCGTCCACTTGATTGGGCATCCCGCTCCCTGAAAAGGGAGTTTGAATTACTAATCATGGTCGAAGTTTTGATCGAAGAGATGTTTGGGTCGGACTGAGTCCGCCCGATAGATTACAAACGAGCCGTGGTCGTCGATGCAAAGGGTCCGAAGAAAACGAGGAAGACCACTCTCAGGAGTGAAGGGACAAGTGTGCTTAAAAAGAGTTTGACAGAGCCAGCATTGTTAGAGATGTCCGGTAATCCGGGTGGTTTCAATGGGTCGACGCAACACTCAAGTCGAACCCACTTTGCATTGAAAACAAAAGCCAAAATCGCTCGCTAGATTAGATCAGCCGGATTGCTACCCTGGCTAGGTTTTGACCGGGTACAGCCGAACAGATCGGTTCTGCAGCGGAAGTAGTGTCGGGTCAACTGATTAGATGGTGTTGCGTCGACCATCTGAACCGGCACGACTTATCGGGAGTTGAGACGTCGCGCTTCCTTTGTGTTGCAAAAAGTGTGTCAGGCAGATGCCCGATTAACGCGACTTGCCGGGACTTAGAGCCCGAAGCAGCTTGTCCGTCTATCCGTAATATATCGCGCTACGATATACTAACGGCATGACAACAGAAACACGCGCAGCGCACAAACCGAATCGGTCCTGGGATTCACTGGGCGATTTCACAACTACAACGCGAGTTTTACCGATCTCGGCCTTGGCTCTAATAATCGGAGTGTTGGCCTCTTTCGTCGCATTAGCGTTGCTTCGTTTGATCGGACTCTTCACAAATCTTTTCTATTTTGGGAGGTGGAGCACGACGCTGGTATCGCCCACCGGGAATCACTTGGGAATCTTCGCAGTTTTGGTTCCCATTGGCGGGGCTCTAATTATTGGATTGATGGCTCGATATGGTTCGGAGCGGATTCGAGGGCATGGCATCCCGGAAGCAATTGAGGCAATTCTGATCAATGGAAGCCGCGTCGAGCCAAAGGTAGCATTGCTAAAGCCGATCTCGTCGGCGATTTCTATCGGGTCAGGCGGCCCTTTTGGCGCGGAGGGACCCATCATTATGACGGGTGGAGCAATAGGATCAATGGTCGCGCAGTTGTTCCACCTGACGAGCACCGAGCGCAAGACGCTGTTAGTGGCGGGTGCCGCCGCTGGTATGTCAGCGACCTTCGCGGCTCCGGTAGCGTCCGTGTTACTCGCGGTAGAACTACTACTTTTTGAGTGGAAACCTCGAAGTTTGATTCCCGTGACATTGGCGAGTGCCGTTGCCGCTGTCCTGCGGCGCTATCTCTTAGGGTTTGGCCCATTGTTTCCAGTGCCGGAACACCCGCTCTTCATAGGTTTGAAGGGACTGTTAGGGTGTGTTCTTGTGGGCATTCTGGCCGGCGCGCTGTCAGCGCTGTTGACAATGTCAGTTTACGCGGCGGAAGACGCCTTTGAGCGTCTTCCCATTCATTGGATGTGGTGGCCCATGATCGGTGGTTTGGTGATCGGCTTGGGCGGATTGGTTTTTCCCCAGGCGCTCGGTGTCGGCTATGACACCATCGGCGGATTGCTGCAAGGCATTGTGACCACTCACTTGATCCTAGGCGTGCTACTGGTCAAGTGGTTTATCTGGGCCGTCTCTCTGGGCTCTGGCACATCGGGAGGCGTCTTGGCACCGCTGCTGATGATGGGCGGAGCACTCGGGGGCCTCGAAGCAATGTTTCTTCCCAACGAAGGCGCGGGATTCTGGCCGTTGATCAGCATGGGAGCCGTCTTGGGGGGAACCATGCGTTCGCCATTCACAAGCATCGTATTTGCTTTTGAATTAACCCACGACGGCAATGTCTTCTTACCGCTGTTGGTCGGAAGCGTGATCGCTCATGGTTTTACGGTACTCACCTTAAAGCGGTCGATCTTGACGGAGAAAGTGGCGCGTCGCGGTTTCCACTTGAGCCGCGAATATTCCGTCGATCCGCTGGAGATTCTTTTTGTGCGCGAAGTCATGCGTACCAACGTTGTAGCGCTGTCGGCATTGAGTACCATCGCGGAGATGCAAGAAATTCTGCGAACCGGCACTCGGCGCAGTCAGCGACTTCTCCCCGTGATAGATCGAGCAGGAATTCTCGTGGGCGTACTGACCAGGGCCGACATCCGCGAGCGGTTGGAGATCGAAGGTGAGGCTGTTTTACAGCGCCCGGTCGGCCACCTGGTGCGAGAGGCTACCGTAGAAGCCTATCCTGACGAGCCATTGCGCGTGCTTGTCTACCGAATGGCGGAAAAGGGCCTAACCAGGTTGCCGGTCGTCGAACGGGAAACGAGGAAGTTCTTGGGCCTCGTGGCGTTGGATGATTTGCTCAAGGGCCGTGGGCGCAATCTGGATGAGGAGCGCACCAGAGAAACGCCCCTAAAGTTACGATTTTTTGCCCCTCGCGACAGTCGTTAAGTCCTAATTAATACGGCACTTGATTGCATAACAATGTCGGCTCCTTGGCCCGAGTAGACTGTGGTTTATCGACGACCATAGGCTCGGGAGAAAGGAGCCGAACAGTATGTCCAGAAGAAGGCCGATGCATCCAGTGGGAGATAGACCCACCAGGGTAAAAGTCAGAGCCTTGTAGCTAGGATCGCATGCGCGGAGGAAACGAAGCGCATGGAGTCGATCGACAAAGCCATCCATGGGATGGTGAGCAAGTCGTCGGGCTGTAACGAAAGTGAACGCATAGGTGACCTCGAAAACCTTAAATCCAGGGGCCGAACTCACTGTTCGGGGGTGAAGGCAATACGGATCGCTGCAGACTGACTGAGGCGGAGAGACGCTCTGGCGGGGCGATAGCGACGGCACGATGACAAGGACGCATTGAGCAACTGGAGAAGCCCTCCTCGTCCCGTGGAGAAAGACCAGGGAGCAGAAAACTGTATAACCGGCGACACCGGGAAAACGGTGGACGGCGAGAGGGTGGCGGAGGGGCCAGCAGTAGCAGTGAAGCGGGGTAATGCCCGTGGAGCGAAGAGGCCCTGCTGTGGTGCAAGAACTCCGACAAGAAGGAAGGCAAGGGTGAATGATAAAAACACCCATTAGTTTGCAAGACCTGAGGAGGAGGATATACGTCAAGGCGAAGGCAGAACCAACTTGGCGCTTTTGGGGACTCTACGTTCACGTCTGCAAGATGGAAACGCTCCAGGAAGCCTACCAGATGGCCAAGAGCAACAAGGGCGCACCTGGGATCGATGGCATCACGTTCGACGCCATCGAAGAAAGCGGATTGGAGAGTTTTCTGAAACAGATTCAGGACGAGCTGGTCCACAACACGTATCGGCCCATGCCGGTGCGGAAGAAGGAGATTCCGAAGGACGGGGGCACCAAGGTCCGCGTTCTCTCGATCCCTACAATCCGCGACCGCGTGGTTCAGGGTGCGCTTAAACACATCCTGGAGCCGATCTTCGATGCTGATTTTCAATCGGGGTCGTATGGCTACCGACCAAAACGGTCAGCTCATGAAGCAGTAAACCGGGTGGCACAGGCGATTGTCCAAGGGTTAACACGAATCATCGATTTAGATCTCCGAGCCTATTTCGATAACGTGCAGCACTCACTGCTGCTAGAGAAAGTGGCACGGCGGATCCAAGATACATCGGTGATGAGACTCCTGAAGATGATCCTGAAATCAACCGGGGTGAAAGGAGTTCCTCAGGGCGGGGTGATCTCGCCAATGCTCAGTAACCTCTATCTCACTGAGGTAGATCGTATGCTGGAAAAGGCGATTGCAACCACGCGAAGAGGAAAATACCCCAATGTTCAATACGCGCGATTTGCGGATGACCTGGTGGTATTGATCGATTCTCAACCACGACATGATTGGCTAATTGGGGCGGTAGAGAAACGACTGCGAGAGGAAATGACAAAACTCAGAGTGGAAATCAATGAGGAGAAGAGTCGGAAGGTTGACCTAGCAAAGGGAGGGAGTTTCGGCTTTCTCGGGTTTGAGTATCGCCGCGTTCGTAGCCGTAAGCGAAAGTGGAGGGCTCAATACGTGCCTAAGCTGAAGAAGCGGACGGCGCTCCTGCAGAAGATCAAGGAAATCTTCCAGCGATACGTCAGCCAGCCCGTCGGACGGGTGATCGAACTCATCAATCCGATTCTGCGGGGTTGGGTGCACTACTTTGCGGTAGGGACTCGAGCCGGTGTTTTTCCTACATTAAGCTCTGGGTGGAGAAGAAGATTCGACGACATCTGATGCGCGCCCGGAAGCGCACAGGATTCGGCTGGAAGCGGTGGAATAAGCAATGGCTCTACAACACACTCGGACTGTTTGACGAGTACCGAGTCGCGCGAGCCGTCAGCTGAAAGCCATCCGGCACGAATCTGTCCCATAACCCTTGATGTGAAACACACAGGAAAGCCCAGTGCAGGAAATCTGCACGCTGGGTTTGATGAGGCGGGGGCTGGAAACCAGCGTACGATTCGGCTCGTGAGGCACTCCCAGAGGAAACGGGGAGCAACAGATAGGCTGAATCTACGGCGCCTGGCGCCAGTCCTCGACCCTACTGATGATTATAGGCGTAGATTACCACCCGAGCTTTCAGACGATTGCATTTTTAATGGAAGAGACCGGTGAGTGTGGTGAACAGGAACTGAACCACAGTGATGGACAAGCAGAGAAATTCTATCGAGACCTGAAACAACGAAGAATCTGCGTGCGCGTAGGCATGGAGGCTACCGGATATTCACGCTGGTTCGAGCGGCTACTCGCGGAATTAGGTTTCGAGCTGTGGATCGGCGATCCCGCAGAGATCAAGGCCAAGCGAGTGAAAAAGCAGAAGTACGATCGCAATGATGCTCGACTCCTACGCAGGCTGATGCTGGAAAATAATTTCCCGCAAATCTGGGTACCGAGCCCGGAGAATCGAGATTTGCGGCAACGGCTGTGGCACCGGCATCGGTTGGTGCAAATGCGCACGCGGATCATGAATCAACTGCAGGCATTGGCCATGAACGAAGGCTATCGCTGGAAGAAAAAACTGTTCAGGGAACAGGGACGAGCACAGTTGGAGAAGCTCACGTTGGCCCCTTGGCCAGTCGGCGCCGGCGAGAGTTGTTGGAGTTGCTGGACCGCATGAATCCGACGATTGAGGAGTTAACCGCAGCCGTCGAGCGGGAAGCCAGGAAGCGACCCGAGGTGTTGCGACTGATGACGCATCCTGGCGTGGGTCCGCTTACGGCACTGGCCTTCGTGCTGATTATTGGAACTTGGGAACGTTTTCCACGCGGCAAGCAGATCGGCACCTACGTGGGGATGATTCCGAGTGAGGACTCCCGTGCTGGCAAGCAACGGCTGGGGCACATCAGCAAACAGGGCAATTCCTTGTTGCGCTTCTTGCTGGTGGAGGCGGCCCAAGCAGCAGCGCGTATCCATCCTGGCTGGCGACGTCGGTACATGCACCTGGCGATGCGTCGACACCAGAGCATTGCCAAGGTAGCGATGGGGCGCAGGCTGGCGATCCGGTTGTATTGGATGTGGCGGAATGGCTGTGAGTATTCACCGTCGTTAGAGTTCGGTTCGTACGCGGGACAGCTCGGAACCGGACATGGTGTGAGGTAGGACACCGTCCACTTGATGGGGCATCCCGCTCCCTGTAAAGGGAGTTTGAAGAAGTAATCATGGTCGAGGTTTTGATCGAAGAGATGTTTGGGTCGGACTGAAACCGACCGCTAGATTTACGAACGAGCCGTGGTCGTCGATGCAGGAAAAAAAAGAAAGCGAAAGAGAACGAGAACGAGAACGAGAAGAAGGGAAAGCGAAAGCGAAAGCGAAAGCGAAAGCGAAAGCGAAAGCGAAAGGAAAAACTCTTTTAGGTGAAAAGAAAGAAGTGTGTTCAAAAAGAGTTTGACAGGGCCGACATTGTTAGAGATGTCCGGTTATCCGACTCTCCAGAAACTTCTTCCTCACGGATAGGCTGGCGCGAGCTGTAGGCCGAGTCGGGCGGCCTTCTTTCTGAGAAACTCGATTTGTTGTTGGCGGTTTCTTCGTTCGTAGTATTCCGCACCCTTATCGACGTACTGCTGACCATACTTCAGCATGCGATAGACCAGTCGGGCCAAGCGATGAGCCATGGCGGTGATGGCTTTCGGAGCGCCGAGCTTGCTGCGCAAGCGTCGGTACTGCGCCCCGAGGTAGGTTTGGCTCTTCAGCAGGGTCGAGGCCCCCAGCCGAAGTGCCGTGGCCGCACGGTTGAGGACATGCCGAGTTCCTCGTGCCAGCACTTTGTCCCCACGGATGCGGTTGTCCGGACAGACTCCCAACCAGGAAGCAAAGTGTGCCTCCGTTTTCCAGGGACTCATGTCCAGGCCCACTTCACTGATAACCGTTTGCGCGACCATCACATCGACGCCGTCGATGCGCGTCAGATCCACTCCGGTGATGCGTTGCAGTTCATCGGCTAGATGGAAGTGCGGGTTATTCTTGTTTTGTTTCTTTTTCTTTTTGGGGGGTAGGTTTTCCTTGGCTGGGGGCGGGACCGTATCGGCAAAAGCGCGCAGGTGCCTCTGCAATTGCTGGTCGCATTCGGCCACCCGTCGCTGGTAGGTGTCCTACATCTCGAGTTCCTGTTGCAACACGAAGAGGAGTTCCCGGTGCCAGTTGCCCTCCAAGCTTTTGGCGATTTCGGCACGGCTGGCTGGAATCCGCGGATGGCTGAGTTCGGCGAGCTTCCACGGGTCGCGTTCTCCGGCAATGATGGCCCGCACAATCAGCTGTCCGGTCACCCCACTCAGATCGCTGATCACATGGGCCAGCTGAATATTCATTTGCGTCAGTGCTTTCTGCATGCGTTGCACACAAGTGGCCGCGCCCGTGACGTGTTGTAGTCGCTGCCGCCTGTAGGTGCGCAGGATGCGCATCTTGGAAGGTGGTTGGAACGAGTTGTTCAACAACCCGTAGGTGTGCAGTTTCAGCAACCACTGGCTTTCCTGCACATCGCTCTTCCGTCCTGGTAGATTCTTGGTGTGCCGCGCGTTGACCAAATAGACCTCGAATCCGCGTTCTTCCAAAATGTCATACAGGGGAATCCAATACACACCGGTCGACTGCAAGGCCACGGTCTGCACGCCACAGCTCTGCAACCAGTCGGCTAAGCGATACAGATCCGCGGTGAAGCACTCGAAGCGGCGTACCGGTTGCGAATCACGATCCGGTCTCACGGCCGCGTAATGCGCGCCATGGCCCACATCGATTCCTGCGGCGCGGGGATGGACTACCTCCAGACCCGGATTCTCCGACTGCAACTGTCGCGCTCGTTCCTTCTTCAACTTGCGATTCGCCACAGCACTTTGTCGATACTCATCTCGGTCCTCCTCGGTGGAAATGAGGATCCGGTTCGGCCCGGTGACGAACGGTTTAAAAAACTCTCCAACGGGGTCAAAGGGCCGCACAACAAGGTCCTTGCCACCAGACTAGTGATCGCCAGTACCGGAGCCATGCTTACCGTCGGGCACGAAGCGCCATGTCGGATATCGGCCTTAGCTTGCCGAATCGAATCCCGGATCAGAATTGCAAAAGCGGGGAACTCTGGACAAGTTTCTGGCACTAGCGACGCGTCGAAGACGCAGTTAGGGCTTACCGGGAGTTGAGAACGGCACACTCGAGCTTCAATCAGTATCGCCAACGCCCGAACGGGGACTTGCGCATCATTTCGATATCCGAATCCCGCCGCGCAGTCGCGCCTTGGTCGTGGTCTCGTATACAGAGATAGAGAACAAGACAGAAGAAGAAAACAAGACTAATCGCCGCACCTACAAGCGATAACATAGCCGTACTCCCAATGCTACATATCTACCACTTCAGGCGTTGAGGCGCGATGACTCAGCTTTGCGTCGATTGGGTCGGAAAATCGCTTTTAATTCTTTTCCAACAAGACTTCCGTGGACTTGATCACCGCCGAAACCGTGTCGCCAACTTTGAGGTTCATCTCTTCGGCGCTTCGTCTGGTAATTACACTTTCGATGAGGTTGTCTCCAACACGGACAACGACGTGAGCCATAACTCCGCCGAGTTGGAGCTCTGTAATTTTTCCTTCGAGCCTGTTGCGAGCAGATAGTGTCATATGACGTAGCATAACGGTCTGCTCTCGTCTCCGTCCACACGTTTTGGGTCAAGTCCTGATTACCGCGCTAACCGGAAACTGACCCAGTCCCCGGCGAGTCGTGCTTCCCTACGCGCTTACTTTTGAGGATGTACAGGGACTTACCGATGGGAGATTCGCTCGCGAAGGCATATGAACGTTGGTTGAGGGAGCCTATCCGATATGACCAACCTCTCGCTCATTGTTCTGACCAATGTCCAGTTAGTTGGGTTCATTGTTGCGGTTGTCGTCGTGGTTGCCGTTGTGCTGATTTTAGCCGCGAAAGCGCAAAAAAGCCGGAGGCTTCGCACCCGGTTTGGGCCCGAGTACAGCCGCGCTGTTCAAGAATCGGGAAGCGCAGCGCGAGGCGAGGAGCGACTCGCCAAGCTTGAACAGCGAGTCGAACGATTCAAAATCCACGCACTTTCTCCTTCCGACCGGTCCCGATTTGTGGACGCTTGGCGGCTGGTGCAAGCGAAATTCGTTGACGCCCCGGAAGTCGCCGTAGCGGAAGGGGATCAACTCGTTCGCGAAGTGATGACCGCGCGCGGTTATCCGGTCGTCGATTTCGACCAGCAAGCCGCCGATCTTTCCGTCAACCATCCGTTGGTTGTGGAGCATTACCGCGATGGCCACGCGATCGCCGTACGCCATGCGCAGGGCAAAGCGAGCACCGAAGACCTGCGCCAAGCCATGATTCATTACCGGAAGCTATTCGACGATTTGGTCGGAGAGCCGGAAATGGCTCGCGCTCGCGCGGCCGCCGGATAACAGAACCAATATCAAACCAATACCAACAGGCTGACGTTGTTCTCGGGCACCAAAAGCCTTTTCCATACAGAAGAGAGGAGATCACTGTGAGCGAAATTGACAGAGAGAACGAACGGATCGAACGGATTAACGAACGGATCGAACGGATTGAAGAGGAACGACTGACGACTGCGGACTTGGCTGGAGCGGGCCAGGAAGAGCGGGTGCGAGACGAGGCGACGAATGTGCAGCCTTCTGGCGAGCCTCTGGAAGTGATCCGCGTGGGCCGCGAGGACAGCCGCAATTTTGCCGAACCAGGGTCGCCGATGCCGAACGCTGACCAATCCGTGCCGGCCATGAGAACTGTGCCGGCCTCGCGCGGCGCTGCTGCAGGAACGGCCACGGCGATGGCGAAAGAGCAGGAGTCAGGACCACTGTCTTCGCAAGAGGAAGCCGGAACGCTCCGGTCACGGTGGGACGCGATTCAGGTGGGTTTTGTGGATGAGCCGCGGCGGGCTGTGGAGGAAGCGGATAGTCTTGTGGCTACCGCGATGAAGCGGCTGGCGGAACAATTCGCGGAAGAGCGATCGAGGCTGGAGGGCCAGTGGGATCGCGGCGGGGATGTTTCGACCGAGGATCTGCGTATTGCGCTCCGGCGTTATCGTTCGTTCTTTGGGCGGTTGCTTGCTGTTTAAAAATTAGCGCGCGGCGCAGCGAGTGATGCTACATCTGTTCGGAGACGACGTAGGCAGCGAGATATGTGCCGCGGAGTAGCGCCGGTGCCGATTTCTGCTTCGTGATTGGTGATCCAGTGGCGAACTTCGAGCTCCATCATTTTGCGCTTGCCATCTTTGCCTTCGAAAATGAAAGTCGCGTTTAGAGTGTTTGGAGTTTTCCTGATCATCTTCGAACATGAAGTGACCGCCCATGGCGGAGACCGATGTGGGGAAGCCAACGCCTGGTATGTGCAACCGCTGTTATTCCCGCGAGTTCCAGCTTCGGAAGCGCATCATTCGAAAGCTGATCGAGGCGTCCAATGCGGGTCACCAAATTTGAAGGCCCTATTGACGCGACAGGCGCGGTCAGTAGTTAAACCGTTTGCGCCTGTTGCTTTGCGAGGTTCGCGCGGATCCCTTTGATCCGCTCGCGAGTCATCGCACACCTCTGGCGTCCGTTCGGCGTGGCATCGATTAATTTTTCGAGACTTGCGGCAAAGTTCGGCGCGTAGGCTCCCCGGATCTCAGGCAGAAGCGGCTCAACTTTGGCAAAGACGCTGATGTGCTCGCCGTTGAACCTGGAGCCACTCGCGTAGGCGGGTCACCTACCCGGCTAGGGGCTTCCTCCGGCCCGACATACATCGATCTACCGAAGGACTCGCTCCGCCTTTGTTTTGATGGGTGTCACATTTCGCACAGATTGTTCGACCGTTCTTCTGGTTGAATTGAATTGGAATCTCAAGACGCCGTGAAGTCTTCATTCATTGAACGCAAGGCACTTTGGTGCCAGTCAGGATTGCCATGGGTCAAAAAAACTTTCGAGCCGTACGGGCAGGAGAGCGGACCAACGTCGATGGGAAGCACGTAAGTAACAAAGTTTTGTTGGCAACGCCCGACAATGAATACCAGTTGATGCGTCCTGACTTGACGTACGTCGATCTGCCGAATCATCTTAGCCTTCATGAGCCGACGCAAAGCATCGAGTTCGTCTATTTTCCGAACCGAGGAATGGTTTCTCAGGTAGTAGTGACCAAGGACGGGCGAACCGTGGAAGTGGGTGTGGTGGGAAAGGAAGGCTATGTCGGGGCAGGATTAGCAGTTGGCTTGAGCAGAAGTTCAGTCCGTGAAATAGTCCAAATCGCCGGCGATGGCTTCAGAATGATGGGAAGTGCGCTGGAACGCATTCTGCAGTCGGCTCCCCAGTTGCAGATGATCTTGAGCAGGCACTCGGGGCTTCAAGGGATGCAAGTTGCCCAGACTGCGGCGTGCAATCGACTCCACGATATACAGCAGCGCCTCGCGCGATGGCTGCTGATGACTCAGGACAGGGTGAACTTGGGAATACTTCCGATCACCCACGATTTCATTGCGACCATGATGGGTACTGACCGATCCACGGTGAGTTTGGCAGCGGCAGTACTGCAAAAGAAGGGGATCATAGAATACGTGCGAGGTGCAGTGAAGGTTGTGAACCGCAGAAAACTCCAGAACTCCGCCTGTGAGTGTTACGCCGTCATTCAACAGTTCGAGGATGACCTCGGATTGAGGTAGCAAATTCTCGCCAGTGTTGGATACCCCACAGACAAGCAGAGCCATCGAAGGCGATGCTACGTCCGCCTTTGGAAAGCACCATAACCACACCATATCTCGATGGGTGGGCCATGGAGGCGATGCGTCGCAAACTTGTATGGGTCGAAAGACAGAATTTCCAGGGATGGGCTTGCTCCGAATGCGCGTGGGCGTTCAACCCTTTAGGGCCACTTGTTGGCAAATCAATTGACGAGATGAAGATGCACTACGAACTGCAGCGCGACAAGGAGTTCGCAACTCATATCTGCGCCGAACACCCAAGAGCCACGAGGAGTCCCCGTTAGCCACCAGGGGCGTCACCCACATGGAATCCCTTTCGACACTCCGAAGAAGACAAACGCCGTGAGTTTTGAATGGGGCTTGCGGACCGCCGCGGCGAGAATCCAAGGAATACAAGCACGTTCGCCCGGCGAATACGTTGTCTTTAGGCACCACACCCAAAGCGTACAGACCTGCGGGGGCCGCGTCCGATCGGGTGTTCCAAGTTGGATTGCCGGAAGACGGGCTGTTTACTTCCATTTTCCGCTCCCAGGATGAGTGCGCTTTCCCAAGGTGGAACGGAAGCTATGCGTTGCTCGGTATTGCTCGCTGACGATTCCGATTTGATGCTCCGGATGATTGGACGTCTTCTGCAGGAGGAGGCGGGAATAAAGCTTCTCGGCCAGGCCAAGAGTCTTGCACAGACTCTCCAGATGACTGCTGAATTGAAGCCTCATGTCGTCTTGATGGACCTGCACATGCCTGATGAAACGACATTTGAACCTGACTTCATCAAATCCCAGCTCCTGCGCTCGACAAAGCACATCGTCATAATGTCAGTTTGGAATGACGAAGAAGCGCAGGCTCTGGCAAATAGTTACGGTGCCGCCAGTTTTATTGATAAAAACACTCTTTCTTCCACTCTGATTCCAGCGATCTTGAATCTTTGTTAACCTTCTGCGGCATCGTTGCTTCACAGATCACCGCGCGGACGCTCTATTTCAGGCCGCGACGATTTCCTCTGGGACGCAATGGAGGCCAATCAGAATGGGCTTTTTAAGGATTATGCGTCGGAATCGACAGTCATCAGCGAGGGATAAACGTCAGGCCCGGTAGAGCAGATTGGTTCGTAGGTAGGTCGCACCATAGCCGCACGTGGGGCATACGCATTCGTTGCCAATCGGCGCAAACAAGGGTTTGGCGGGCTCAAGTAGACTGCCCATGCCTACGTCGATTACCCGTGAATGTTCAAACTCGGTTTTGCATTTAGGGCAAATAAGAATCCAGGTGGGCATCTGTCACCTCGAACGGGTGGCAGCCAAAAAGCTGGAGAGCATCCATACGACTGAAGGCACCGTACCAATAGAGCGGACCCAAAAACAATCGGGTCTTATGTGTAGCTGGACTGAGAGCACTCTCAAGGTCTTGCTCTTACCTACAGCACAAATACCGCGAGCTTTTCAACGTTCGCGCCTCTCTGATTTCTTCCCACATGCTCACTCCTTGGATGTCAAAATTAGTTTAGAATCACAGGCGACGGGCTCCGCGAAATATGGCCTGGAATCACCGAGAAGTTGAACTGAGATCAGCTTCCGGGATCCGTGAACAACCGAAAGTGGGGCGGCATTTCCCAACGAAAACCTTCGTGGCGAAACAATTTTCCGCCTTGGATCCGCCGCTAATCTTCAACATGCCGGTTTACCCGGCGCTCTCCGGTTAGCCGACCATTCGCCCGGAATAGACACAAGATAACGGAGCGGCTGTACGATCGGGCAGGCTTCTGTTTGGGCAACTATGTCGAGGTGGCCTATTAAGGAAACTACAGCCAGCATAACAGGATAGGCTATTGCCCAAGCTTCATGCCTAGGAGGAGTCATGCGACGCGTCCGGTTCCTACCAGTTTTCTCCCTGTTCTTCGCAATGAACCTGCCAGCTGCCGCAGAAGAAATCCTGTTGAAGGACGGTACGAAAATTGTTGGGCACATGAGCGCGCTTCAGACCGACAAGATTGAAGTCGAGACTTCCTACGGCAAAGTGCAACTGAAACGCTCCGACATTCTCAGCATCAACTTCCCGGAGAATGGAAGCCCTTCCTCCAGTGCTTCCGACTCAACGGCGGCAAAAACCGACGCTCCGAAAATGGACGAAGCCCTGAATGGCATTCAATACATCAACCGCACCGCCAAGTTCACTCTGACTCTTCCCCCGGATTGGATTATCGCGGCGGACCTCCACCGAGCGCCTGACACGGTCGCGGCCCTCAGTTCTCGCGACAAAATGCGCTACCTTATCGTCACGCAGGAGGAATACCCAGGAGCCCTCGACGGCTACAAGGATCTAGTCCTGCTCAACGCTCGCCGGACCCTCGGGAACTTCGAAGAGTTGGCGGAATCTCCGGCGACGATCGACGGCAAGTCCGCTCTCCTGGTCTACTATCGCGGCACTCTCCAGAAAGGCCTTCCTGTAGAATTTCTTTCCGCTATCATCCCATCGGGAAAAACCTATACCAAGGTAAGCGTCTGGTGTGTCGAGCCTCTTTTTCGTGACATGCAGACAGGCTTCGAGAAAACGCTGAATTCGTATCGCGCCACCGGCGCACAGATCACGGCAGCCACGTCCAAGCCATAAGGCCAACCTGCAAGCCGGTCACCTCGCCGCCCAAGTCCTGATTAACGCGGAACCAGACAAGTGAAGTTCTGGTACGGAACCTGTGAAGAAACCTCAATTAAGTGGGCTGAGATTGAGTTTCAGTTAATTGAATTTGTGACTTGCTTGGGGAAGCGTCTCCGTCTTCTTCGATGTTTTCTTACTCTTTTAGGTAACTGCTGGGGTTGTGGGCCGATGGCGGTTGCGGCGGATGCGGGCTAAGGGGCCCGATCTAACGGCTATGGGAATTCAATCTTTTCGCTCATCTGTAAGCTGTTGGTTTTGCGGTACTTAGAAAATGAGCATGTGCGAGAACCGCAATGGGATGCGGTACGTTGAGGCATAACGTGCGGAGCATAGCACGCGAAGCGTCCGCCGCGCCAGCGGCTAAGTTCAAGTCGAGTTACCGGATAAGTGCCGTAGCCTCCGAATCCGTAAGCGCGTTCATCAAGCACCTGAGGGCTAGAGGCACTCCGACGAAGCGATTCTAGAGTTATGATCGCCGACAATCACATGCCTCTCGCTCCAGATACACAACTTGCCCCTTATGAAATCAGCATCGCCGCTGGGCGGGGGCAGGATGGGGAAACCGCCGGCTGAGTGTGTGCCGACACGCGGACGAGAAGAACGGTGCGGTCGTCTTTCTGGGGACCGAACTCCGAGATAGCGGCGATCAGAGGATCCAAAATGTCCGGCAGTGGACGAGGGGCGTTTTGAAGAAGCAATTGCTCAAGGCGCTGTAGTCCGAACTCTTCATCATTTTGATTCATCGTTTCAATCAGACCATCGGTGACGAGAGCAAAGATATCGCCGGGTCCAAACTGCACATGCTCGCTGACGTAGCCACCCTCGGGCATTAATCCAAGCGGATATTGAATCATGGCACGACGGACAACACCTTGCGCGGACTGGCTAAAATGTAGCAGTGGCGGATGTCCTGCGAGCGTGAACTCCGCCATATCCGATGTGTCGAACCGTAGAGCGGCAAAGGTGACGAACATGTCAGGTTCTTTGACGGACGGAAGAACGGAGTTAACGCTATCGAGCAAAGCGGGCATAGAAAAACCGGTCAGCAAACCCTGACGCACGGAACTCTTGACCATGCCCATCAGTACACCGGCGCTCAGGAGTAGAGGCGAACCCGTAGAGCGGACATGCCAGTTCGACTAGCCAGCGTGCTGCGCGGCTTATAGTCTTGCGGCTGAAAAAGCTCCGGATCTGCATAAGTGGCCAGTGTGACGATTAGCGTCTATCTCTTGTCGTGGGACGAGGAACAACCATAGAAAAGCGGTGATTCGCTGCGGTGACCGCTCAACTCCTGGTAAGTCGCGTAGTTGGACATTTGAGGTACCGGGCTGCACGGGCTTCCGAGTGGCTACATTCGTCTCCACAACTCGGACCAGATTATTTTTTCACCGTCATTATCTAACAATTCGTTCTTGATAGTTAAAGTCTGAGCGTCACGGGAGACGGCAATAGTCAATTCCATTTTGCCTGTGGAGGATGTAAACGTCGCATGAGTCGTTCCGTCCTGATACAGTGTGTAAATCGCATTGACGGTACCCGCGTCCGGCTCGCTCCGCACTGGATACTCTTTGCCATCAACCGCGCCATCAAAAAAGGTTCTAACGCGGTTCCCGTCCGATCTCACCACATCGCTTGTCCAAGATAGTTTCTTACCCTTTACAGCGATAGTGAGATTGGCGGATTTAGGTTTCGGGGCGTCACCGAATTCCGATTTAGTTACGTCGAGCCTCCAAGCGCCGCTCGCATTTCGGTGAGCCTTGGACTTCTGAGGCAACGCCGTGCCGGCGATGCTCCCTAGTAGGATCGTGATCAGTATAGCGAGTGTGTATTTGAGCGGCTTAGTCATAAATATTCTCTTTCGACCGCTACGCGCAATTTCAGGACATACGAACTCTATGTACGACCGTTGCACGCCAGGCAGAGTCTGAGATCGAACCAAGACCGTGTCAACTCTGTTTGGTGAGCTTACAGCTTCATTCTTTTTGAAGTGTAAGTTACCAACAATAGTAAGTAAATGTAATGATAACGAACACCTGTCTTCTAGGAGACGGAAGTTTTGACAAATTGGCAGGCGGACAGTATACCCTTCAGCTAGCGCAGTCATACAAGTACGTTGCGTCGTGTCGCGAACCAAAAGCCTTCCGAATGTCGCCCGTTCTGAAAACGATGGCGTGCCGCGATGCAAATTGTGCAGCGGATTCGTTCTCTTGGTCTTTGCTGTCTGAGCGGCGTCATATCATCAAATAGCCGGGGGCTCAGTTGTAGGAGAATTATATGTTCAAGACCTCGATTGCTCGCAGCCGAAAAGCTACGAGCGACGAAGATCCACTCGGCTGGCGGGACGCGGTAGCTCAAGGACATTTTATACGTCAATCGGACTCGGATCGGTACCCGATTCCCATTAAACTGAATGTAGCTTTGGCCGCATTTCAGATCAGCGCTGCTTTGGCCCTCCTCGGTGCAGCCTCTCATTCAAAGAATCTCTGGGTGACCGTATTGCTTGCCGTCGCGTTCTCCTTCGTCATGCAGCTCGGCTTTTGCCTGGCGCATGAGGCAGCTCACGGTAAGCTGCACACCAGATCGAATGTGAATGAGGTTCTCGGGATTCTCCTGTTCACCCTGTTTCCTGGCAGCTATCACTTATTTGAAATGGCCCACCTTGCTCACCACCGAAGAAATCGTTCCGACGCCGAGCTCGAAGACTATGTTCTTCCATCGGAGATCCCTTGGTTGAAGCGCCTCAGTTACTACCTGATCCTCTGTGGAATGTTCTGGGTTTTAACTCCCCTGGCGTTTGCAGTCCTCGCGATGACACCGAGTACAATTCAGATTCAGGCGCGAGGAGAGGATGCCGGATCTCTTTCACGGTACCTGCAGTTTCTTAACAGCGTGAATCGCTGGCGAATTCGTCGAGACCTGTTGGTAACTGGAGCGATCTGGACGGTGGCGGCAACATTTTTGCACTTTAGGCTTGCCGCTCTTGCCGTTTGTTATGGGTTGTTCGCCTTTTCCTGGGCGAGCCAACAGTACATCTATCACGTGCGTACTCCCCGCCACGCGGTTCTGGGAGCTTTTGATCTCCATCTTTGGCGCCCGTTGGGACTCCTCTATCTGCATTTCAACTATCACCTGACTCACCATGTCGCCGCTTGGGTTCCCTGGATCTATCTCCCGAAGATCGCAGCACAGCAGCCGACCCGCGGCTTTTTGACTGCTTACATCCAACAGTGGCGTCCGCCGCAACCGCTGGAGAAGGCGTGGCCCCCGCGCTTCCAGGCCTCCGGCCCTCTGCCTTTGCACCACGAAAGAGAGCCGTAGTCAGCAAACCGCATGAACAACAAGCTAGATGCCAACAAAGGCAGATCAGTCCCACGCCGATTCTGGCAAGCCGTTGTGGTCTGTGCTGCCGTCGTGGCGCTCATTCCGTATTCGTACCGCGTTGAGCACAGCCTTCAAACCGAAGCGCATATAAAGGGTAGCGAAGCAGACCGGGTCTCCCGAGAACTCGTTGAGCAGTTCCAGTCGCCTTTGGTACACAGCGTAGTCCTCGTAATCCAGGGTCTGCCCCGACCGGACTCCGCCGAAGGACAGCGAGTGTTAACGAGGATTGTGGCAGAAGTGCGGAAAGAGCCTGGTGTATCTGGTGTCGTGTCCTATCTCAATTGGACCGATCCGATTTTCCTGGGAAAGGACGGCGGAACGTTCATCATCATTGGGCTCGCCGAAGCCAGACCTTCGGTTGAGGCGGTTATCCCCAAGCTTAGCGAGCGAGTGGATAACCTTCGAAGTGAGACGCAGCACAGCTATCCTGTTGCAAAGTTGGAAATAACCGGCGAGACGCCGCTCAATTTCGATTTGCGGAAAACCAGCTCCGACGAAGTGCGCGATGCCGAAAGACTGGTACTTCCAATCACGCTTTTGCTTCTGCTCGTCGCGTTTCGAAGCGTAGTAGCAAGCGTGCTCCCACTTGGCGTTGGCCTGTTGGCCATTTCGATGACTCTTGGCGCTTCTGCCCTTCTCGCCGCGCGATGGCAACTGTCAATTCTCATCCAAAACCTCGCTACTATGGTGGGACTCGGTCTCGGTATCGACTACGCGCTCTTGATGGTGAGTCAGTTTCGCGAAAATCTGGCGACAGGTCACAGTGTGTCGGATTCGGCAGACATCGCTGGCCGTCGAGCGGGGCATACCCTGCTTGTCTCTTCCGCCACGGTAGCCATTGGGTTCGTCGTGCTCCTTACCGTTCCGGTTAGCGACATTCGCTCCATCGGCGTGGCGGGATTGCTCGTGACTGCAGCCAGCGTTGCGCTTGCCACCCTGCTTCTCCCGGGTGTCCTCGCGCTAATTGGCCAGCACATTGATGCTGGCCGCTTGGTGCTTCCAAGCAAGTTCAGGTGGAGCTTCTTCAACACTGGTCAGGATCGATGGAGAAAATGGGGCCTCAAGGTGACGGAAAATTCCTGGACAGCCCTCCTTTTGGCCGGCGTTCCGCTGTTGCTTCTTGCATCGCAAGCCGCCCGGCTTGCGCCCGGCCTTCCCCAAGGCGACTGGCTGCCACCGAAAGCAGAATCAGTGCGAGCATTGCACTCACTCCAAGAAATGGATCGTGTGGGCATCGTCCAATCACTCCAAGTGATCTTGGAACTTCCCGGCGGAACGACCGTGCGGACCGCGGCGGGATGGGCCGCAATGGGTCGCATTTCAAATGTTCTGGCAAGCGACAGACGCGCCGAGCGCGTAATCTCGCTTTCGACATTGGCGGGCAAAGGCAGCAGCCCGGCTTCTGTTTCCTTTATGACTGACGAATTGCGCAGGAGCTTTCTGCGAGGCGATCGACGCGCAACGCTCATTCAGGTCCTACCTGCATCTTCGGTCACGCCGAACGAGCAAGTTCAGTGGGTGCGAGAGATCCGGAGAATGGATGTGGGCAGGCTGGTGGGCTTGGCCGGCGCGAAAATCCGAGTCGGCGGAATTCCCGCGATAGACGCGGATTACGACGGTGTCGTTCGGGATCGTCTACCGTCCGTGATAGCGCTTGTCGTAGGAGGGGCATTCCTAGTACTGGTTCTCGGGTTCCGTTCCGTCTTCGCTGCGGTGAAGGCGGTCGCACTGAACCTGTTGTCGGTGGTGGCGGCGTTCGGCGCACTGGTTCTGGTCTTTCAGGACGGCCATGGCAGCAGGTTTTTTGGTGTGCTCGGAGGAACAGGCAGTGTCTTCCCCATTGTGCCCATTTTGGTTTTCGCGATTGTGTTTGGTCTCAGCATGGACTACGAGGTCTTTCTAGTGGCGCGAGTACTCGAAGCTAGGAGGAGCGGCCTCACCGAAAACGAAGCCATCGTTGACGGGCTGGCAAGAACGGCAGGCCTAATCACCAGTGCTGCCGCGATTATGATCGTGGTTTTTGCGGCCTTCACCCTGGGCGGCTTCCTTGTGATCAAGATGCTAGGTTTCACTTTGACTGTGGCCGTTCTAATTGACGTTACCCTTGTCCGAATGGTTATCGGACCGGCATTGCTCCATCTTGCAGGGGACTGGAATTGGTGGCCCTGGGGGCTCCGTGGCGCGGTTGCCTTGCAAATGAATGGGAGGGGCCGATGAGTGGTTGCGATACCAAAACTCCGGATCGCGCCGCTCCACCGATCTCGGCCCCGGCCGTTTCACGCCAACCCGTTGAAATTCGCGAAGCCGACGAAACCGACAATCAGGGAGTGCTGGCCCTTACCCGGGTTACACCCATGGCAGGTCAAATCTCGCTTCGAATCGACCGTGATCCGGATTTCTTCGCATTGATCCGTCTCCGTGGAGAAGGAAAAGTTTTCGTCGCGGTCCGGGGCCGTGAAGTGATTGGCTGCATTTCTACGGCGCTGCGGACGGCGTACATATCGGGCGTTCCGGAGACTGTAGCCTATGTCGGAGACATGAAGGTTCATCCTCAGTTTTCTGGAACTCGGGTCGCGCTCCGCCTGATCCAAGCCCTTGAGGCTTACCTGAGATCCATCGACATCAGTTATTGCTTCAGCGTCGTGGCGGACGGCAACCACCGTGCCATGCCGCTGTTTGAGGGGCGGCTTGGCATGCCCCGATGGGCTTACCTTGGACGGTTTCTCGTATGCGAGCTGATACCATCGCCATTCAAAGAACGCTCGCGAGCGTACAGCATTGAAAGCGCCGAGGCGGCTGACCTTCCAGCAATAACAATTCTGCTCGATCGCTTCCACCGTTCGCGGCAATTCGCTCCACAGTTGACCCAAGACGATCTTGCCAAGACGCTCTCTGCGGGGCGAGAGGAATCTCTTTCCCAGGTAGTTGTCGCGCGCGTTGCTGGAAAAATTGTGGCAACCCTCTGCCTCCACGACACGCGGGAGGTCAAGCGCAACGTACTTCTTGACGCATCTCCGGCACTGCGAAGCGCACTGGCCTTGCTCCGGGTGGTCGGTGCTCCGTTCCCTGGTTTCCGTATTCCCCGCATCGGAGATTCCCTCAGAGTTCTTTACGTGCGGTTTGTCGCCTGCGACGAAGGACATCAGCAGGCACTCAAGGCGCTCGTCTCAGTGGCGCGTGCTGAGGCCTTCCGCCAACGATACACATTCCTCGTAATTGGGCTACACGAACGGGATCCGTTACGCAGCCTCGTCCGAGGAATCCCCCGGTTTACGTTTTCGTCGCTCGCCTTCGCCACGACGAAGCCAGATCGTTTTGATTCAATAACTACGGGCATTCCGTTCGAAGATTATGCCCTCGTCTGATGTACGTTTAGGGAGGAAGTCTATGGAAGAAGCCAGCTTACAGAAGTCTTGCGCACCAGAAAGTTTAACGAACGAGCAGACCTCCCACGTATGGCGCGATGTCTTGGCGCAGGCTGTGACGGGAGAGCTAGTGGCGGCCTTGAACTACGAAGCGCTGGCCGGGATCTGCGCCGAGCTCGACGAGAAGGCCGAAGCGCTTGAGCACGCGGAGAGCGAAAAAGGCCATGCGTCCAGGTTTATCGCCGCTGGTCGGGATCTTGGAATTGAAGTGGCCGCCGATGTCTATGCACTCTATTGGAAACGGATGCGATCCGCTTTTATGGCTCGTGTTCGGGGCGTTGACTTCGTCGGCTGCCTACTCGTGCAGGAAGTAATGCTGGAGTCTTTTGCCGTCGCATCCTATCAGCAGATCGCGGAAGTAGCGCCGGGAAAGCTCGGCAGGACTTTCGCGGCTATCGCAACCGAAGAGGCCGAGCACATCGACCACGCGGTGGGGATGCTGCGGGATGAACGCACCCGCGACCCCGAAGTGTTTGACGCGAAAGTCTACATGCTACACGAGGAAGTCATGACGACCTTCGCCGAAATGGTGATGCGGGAAGACCAAGGCGGGCACTGCGGACTGTGCCAAGGGAGCTGTGTGAAACCAGCGCTCCCCGGCGTCGGCCTAAGTCTCGGTAATATTCGGGGCGCGTCGTTGCGCCACTATCTGAAAACTCTCGATGCTATTGGATTACCGGGCGAAACAACACTTATTTGGGTGGCGCAATTACCGATTTGAAGAGGGGAGCTGAGGCGATGGTTTCGGCCGCTGATTTTGCGCTGATCGGCCATCTAGAGAGTTGGAGTACGGCGGCGGCGGTAGTTTCGGCGCTGCGTGGACGGCAGCCATCGATATCGCCGCGGGACCTCGAGGAGATCCTTCCGTGGCTCCCTCCGCGGACGGTGTGTCGCATTAGTATTGGCTCCTCGAACGGAAGTGACGCCCGTGGCGTTTATATTGATGCTTTTATTCCGCCCGATCGGCTAGAGGCATGCTTTCTGCGTGAGAACCTAACCCGAGTTCGTGAGGCTGCTGAGTACGCGATTCGTGAAGGGGCAAGGATTGTCACGCTGGGTGGATTCAGTTCGATTCTCTTGGAGGGGAAGCTCGATCTGGTACCTCAGCATCCGGCAACGGCCTTCACGACCGGCAACACTCTAACGGTCGCCCTGATAATTCGAGGGATAGAAAGGGCTGCAGACCTCGCTAGCCGGAGTTTGCAGGATGCCAGCCTGCTAATTATTGGGGCGAGTGGTGATGTCGGTTCGGGTTGCGCCCGCTGCTTCGCACCCAGAGTGAAGAGACTGCTGCTCTGCGCGCGGAATGGAGCTCGTGTGCAGAAATTCGCGACTGAATTGATAGGCCATGGAGCCGAAATCGAAGTGGGAACACATGTGCAACAGCTCGCGGCGAAAGCTGATTTTATAATCTGCGCAGCGAGCTTGGCTGCTCCGACGCTTTTTCCGGAGGGGCTCGCCGGAGTTCCTATCCTTTGCGATGCCGGGTATCCGAAGAACTTGCATCCAGCTTGTCGGACGGCACAGGGCGCAGTGTTCTTCGGTGGTCTCGGTCAAGTAAGAGGCGGAATTCGATATGATCCGGACTTGGGGGAAAAACTCAATCCCCACCCATTTCCAAATGTTGCACATGGCTGTTTGCTCGAAGGGATCGCGCTTGCACTGGAAGGTCGTTTCGAGCCCTTTTCTCGCGGCCGAGGCCTGATCACGCTATCCCGAGTGGAGGAAATTTGGAATATCGCACAGAAGCATGGAATCGTGCTTGCCCCCTTATTTAATGCCGAAGGACCAGCAGAAGATCGAATTTCGAGTCTGTCAGCGGCAGTGCGTCCATGAAATCGGATCAAAAGGCCCAAGTCGAGCTCTCGGACTTCCTCTTCGGAATGAGCTGGGAAGATCCAATCTCGGATCGGCGTGCCCTACAGATCCAGCCTGGTGACACCCTTTTTACCATTACTTCGGGCGGTTGTAACACGCTGAGCTTTCTGCTGGAAAATCCCGGCAAGATTTTTGCGGTGGACATCAATGGTTGCCAGTCGTATCTGTTGGAATTGAAGTGCGCCGCAATACGACATTTGGAATGCGGCGATCTCTGCGCGTTTCTCGGACTTGAGCCGTCGAAAGTTCGACTTGAAGTTTTCGATTCTCTTAGCAAGTACCTCAGCAAACCGGCACTCGAATTCTGGCGGCGACGGCGCCCGATGATCCGGGCCGGTGTCGTATACCAAGGCCGGTATGAAAGGTTCCTACGTCACTTCCGCCGCTTGCTCGGCCTCGTTCAGGGTACCAGCCGAATCGAGAGATTGTTCGAATGCCGATCGCTCGAAGAGCAGAAAGACTATTTCGATCGGGTCTGGAACACAACGCAATGGCGGATGCTCTTCCGTCTCGCGTTTAATAAGACGGTTCTGGCAAAGCGAGGACTCTCGGCCGACTACTTTCAGTTCGATGACGGGTCTTCTTCTTTCGCTGAAAGTTTCTTCCACCGCTCTAGACGGGCTCTTCAGGAGATCCCGATCGCATCAAACTATTTTGTCGCGCAATACCTGCTTGGCCGATACTTGACGCCCGATGCCGTGCCAGACTTCCTGCGAAGAGAAAATTTACCTGTGATTCGCGACAGGCTCGACCGCATCCAAATCATCACTGCTGATGCCAAAGGCTGGCTCACGGATCAGCAGACGGCTTCCATCGACGCTTTTAGTTTGTCGAACATCTGCGAGCTAATGAGCCCCAAGGAAACGGCGCTCACCTTCGAGGAGGTTGCTCGAACGGCCAGGCCGGGAGCCAGGCTTTGCTTCAGGAACCTCATGGTCCCGCGCGAAGTCCAACTAAGCCTCGCCGCGAAAATCCGGCTTCGGGAGGATTGTAGTCGCCAACTTCTTAGTGAGGATCGTTCGTTTGTGTACTCGCGAGTTCAAGCCTATGTTGTCGCAATTCAGGAAGAATCGGCGCGTGGTTGAAACCAGTCAAATAACCGAGTTACAGGACTTCTCCTTCGCTTTCGTGTGCCAAGACTGAGGTAAGTCAAAAGAGATACCGCGGATTTTTGGCGCGAAATTGGAAATATCGTCTCGCTCGATCGAACTTGCGAAAATCTTGATGGCGTCCGCACCGTCGTGTATTTGTTGCCGCACTCGCTGTTCGGCCTGCGTCTTCGATTCGATCTCCGGCATCGCGATGTGATTGGCCTCAAGAAATCCTTGGACGCAGCTGACTCTATCTTTCCTTATAGAACCAAACGCCGACGGGAACTGCTAGCAGAAGGTCAACAACACCGATTCCGATAATCGCCAGCAGGAGGCGATTGGGAACTGCCGTAATCTTGCGCACCGGGGAGGTGAAAACCCCGGTGCACATGGAGACTGGCATCGGAGATTACAGCAGCTTGATCGACGTGACTTTCAACGTGTCGCCTTGCACGTCTCCGCTGACGTCCACGCGAAGGTGGTCTTTCTTGTCAGAGGCTTTAAGAGCTTCGACGATCTTTGTGTTTCCCTCCGCATCGAACTTCAAGAATTGCTGATCCTTTGTCACGATGCCATAACCACTCTTCTCACACTTTAATGCGCAAGCGCGTGTGTGGGAGTCCGGGTCGGCAGCCACCTTCTTGGAACAGTTGACGTCGACCACAGGAACATCTTTATAGGTCTCGACAGCCGCCAAGGCGGGCATCGCACGAAAACTGAGCAGTACAAAAAGCGAAGCAAGTTTCCGCATAGTATTCTCCTATTGAGTTTTGTTTTGGACCGTATTACCGAATCAACGCAAACTACAAACTTGGATCTCGTTATGCCGTTTGCTTTATCCTTCCCAACTGTTCGCGCACAGCCGACAGTTGCGACAGCGCAAATGCCGCAATGGCGATCTCCACGTCGCGCATGGCCAGGTCATAGAACATTCCGGTTGTCAGCAGATTCACAGCAATGCCGAGCAACCAAAGCATGACCACGTAACTCCCGAGCTTTGTCCAACTGCTGAGAACGATCAGCCCAGCGACAACTTCTACAACGCCGATCACGTGCATGAAGGTTGTTGCACTGACCGGCACAACTTTTGTTACCACAGGGCTCAGATACATTCCCCAGTCGGCCAGTTTGTTGAAGTACTTGTCGATGCCGGTGATGATGGGCCCGACTCCCAGACCGATTCTCAGCGCCCACCAGCTAGCGTTGAGGCGGCTATCAAAATCTGCCATTTCTAGCCCCTACCTAAGAGAGCGACGAGCCGGCAATTGGATACAGGAATTGTGGCATTTCGAGAAAATGCTGCCACTTAGGATACGATCTCTCTCTCTCCCCACCGGGGGCGGTAGTTGGCGAAATCCGGCGCTGAGGCATATCCCTTGGGCCTCTCTTCGCAACGCATCGAAGGAAGAGGTTCTAGTTCCTCTGCTCTTCCTTGTTCGAACTCGGTACTTTCTCGCTCGTGGGCTTCCTGCAGTGCGGGTATGTAACCTTTTGCGTAGTTCCAGCTCTATACTTACAGAGCCATGGAAAGCTTTGAGATTCTGGAAAAAGCCAGGTCCGAGGGTTGGACCGATGAGGAGATTGTCGAGCGGGTGAAAGCCGGCGATACCGCTCTGTTCGAGATCATCATGCGCCGGTATAACCAGCGGCTCTATCGTGTCGCGCGCGCAATCTTGCGCGACGATTCCGAAGCTGAAGACGTGATGCAGGATGCCTACGTCCGGGCATTCCAACACCTTGATCAGTTTGCTGGACGCGCACCCTTCTCGGCCTGGTTGACGCGCATTGCGGTCCACGAAGCGCTGGGCCGGCTCCGACTGCGCAAACAAAATCTGCAACTAGACGACACCGAGCATGCTGGAGGACTTTCTATGAATATGGTCGAGACTTCGCCCAATCCAGAGCAAAGTGCGTCGAGAGCCGAACTCGGCCAGCTTCTAGAAGAAGCACTGCTTGATCTTCCGGAACAGTACCGTACCGTGGTCATGCTGCGAGACGTTGAAGAACTGAGCACCTCAGAGACCGCCGTCGCGCTCGACCTCACCGAACACAACGTGAAGGTTCGCTTGCATCGAGGCCGCGCGATGGCACGTGGCTGGCTTTTTGCGCGTGTTGGCACGAAGACAAAAAGTTCGTTTCCATTTATGGGCGTTCGCTGCGATCGCGTTGTTCACGGTGTCTTCGCGCGCCTTGCAAAGTTGAGCGTCGCCCCTCCACAGATACAGTGACGCCTTCATTGCTAAGTGGCCAAAGCCCACTCGAAAGTATCCAATCAACTCACCGCAAATGGGAGCTCTGCTCTTCTCTTCACCTCATGTTCGCAACTCGCTAAGATTCGGCGTTATTCATATCTCGCTGCAACTTGGGGCATCTGCTCTTCGCTCGAACACTAACCGCAATGATCAAAACACATAGGGTTCTGACAAAACCCAAAAGCACGTGCTTATGAGAAACGTAGTGTGGATCGGTGCAGAGCTTTGGGGCTTGAGGACACAATTTCAGAATGGGAGTCTAGTATAGAATCGCAAACGATGAATCCGATAGATATATCCCCGGAACAGTTCCGTAGCCTGTCCGAACGCATCCTAGAGATAGCCACCGACTATCTCAAAGGTATGGACACTCGAGCAATTTCCCCCGAGGGACGGGGCTCAGAATTGGAGCACATCTATCGCACGCTGCTGCCCGAAACTGGATTGGGTGAGGAAGCCTGTAATGATTTGGCCGATGTTGCCTTGCACTCCCGCGCACAGAACGGGCGTTTTTTTGGTTACGTGCTTGGATCTGGAGAGCCGGCGGCAGCGGCCGCTGATCTGCTGTGTAGCGTGCTGAATCAGAACGTTACGGCCTGGCGGTCGGCCCCGGCCGCCGTGACGATTGAGCGAACCGTTGTGGATTGGCTGGCGCAAGCTGTCGCCTGCAAGAATTTCTACGGGGTTCTCACCGGTGGGGGATCTGCTGCAAACCTGATGGGTTTGGCGATGGCAAGAGAGGCGAAGTCTCCCGCCAATGAGCGTGGTGTTCGGGCAGGCATTGCTCTGGCGGTCTACGCCTCATCGGAAGTACATATGTCGATTACTAAAGCCATCGCTTTGCTCGGTATCGGCCGAGACAACCTGCGGCTAATTCCCGTGGATGATTCGTTCCGCATGGACCCAGGACAACTCGAGACAGCCATGCGGCGGGACAAGGAACTTGGCATCACACCATTAGCGGTGATCGCGACGGCGGGCACGGTCAATACAGGCGCGATTGATCCACTTCCCCAAATCGCCGGGATCGCAGCGAAATATGGAGCATGGCTTCACGTCGACGGCGCTTACGGTGCCCTTGGAGCCATCGCTGTCCCGCAAAAGTTCGAAGGCATGGCAATGGCCGATTCGATTTCTCTCGATCCGCACAAGTGGCTCTATCAGCCGATTGACTGTGGCTGTTTGCTGTATCGTGACGCCAGCGTCGCGCAGCGAGCCTTCGCAAATAGTGGTGAATACGTACGGGTACTCAACGACGACCCGATCGAGGGCTATGCTGTATTCGAGGAGTCCCTTGAACTATCCCGCAGATTCCGAGCACTAAAGCTTTGGTTCTCTCTGCGGTATCACGGAATCGGAGCTTTTCGAAAATCCATTGAGAAGGATCTACTGCACGCTCAACGATTGGGCAATGCCATTGGCCGTGAATCTGAACTGGAGTTGCTGGCCCCCATCGAACTCAGTGCAGTGTGTTTTCGATTTATTGGAAACAAAAGGTTGACCGAACTTGAACTCAACCGAGTGAACTTCGATATTTTGCGCCGAGTCATCGAACGTGGTCATGTGTATCTCTCCAATGCGACGCTTCGCTCACAATTCTGCTTACGCGCCTGTATCGTGAATCACCGCACGACAGACTCCGATATCGACGGCGTCGCCCAAGAAGTCTTGTTGGCTGCAAAAGATGTAGCCTGAATTTCCCACTGCACGAGGAAGCGTATGAGCGAAAAACTGCATCCCGAGTGGGAACCTGCTTCCGAGGGCCTTGCTCAAAGATCAGATTGCCGGCTACGACCAAGTACGATCCCGGTGTCCAGTCGCTCACAGTGAGCAGCTTCACTGGTCCTGATGTGGGCCTCCGCGAACCGGGACGAGGCCGAGTTTGGCGATCCCGATGAGTTTCGTCTCGACCGCGATGCCACCAAGAACCTGTTCTGTGGCGCTGGCATCCATGTTTGTCCAGGTGCGCCCTTGGCCCGTCTGGAACTGGGCATTGTCATGGAAGAATTGCTGAAACGCACCAGAACAATTGCGGTGGCTTCGAACAAACAGCCGGTACGAGCCGTTTATCCGCCCAGCAGTTTCTCGTCGCTGTCCTTGCGAATTGCGTGAGTCGGCGAAACCAAATGAGGGACTAAGGGCGACGCGAAGTTTTGTCGACGCGGTTGACAAAGGAGTTCAGCGTCAGGGCCGCGGAAAAGAGTAAGCCGGAGAAGATGGCGCCAGGAAGGACTGCTCCGGCATGACCGGCCAGGTATGTTTCAAGAGTGGCGCTCAGCAACCAGATCTGGACGATGAGCAGGATAACAATGAGTGCCATCGCGCCGTCAATAGCCACCAACCCGCGTCTCTGTTTCGATGGGTCGAGGTTGGCCATCTCAGGTTCCCTTCACCGCAATTGCAATGAGCTTCGTTCCCTCGCGCTCAAGCGTGATCTGCGGAAGCGGCCGCGGGGGAGGACCCTGCAACACTGAACCATCTTTCACCGAGAAAAAGCCTTGATGGCACGGACATTCCAGCCAGTCATTTTTCGCGGAATAGTAGACGGCGCAGGACAAGTGCGTGCACTTCTGGCTGTAGGCGACGTACTCTTCTTCACTGGTGCGGATCATGATGCAGTGGTCCTGGAGAGTCGGGTAGGTGAAAAGTTTTACGCCGCGAATCGGGATTTCGTTCGCCTCGGCAATCTCAATGGCGGGAAACGTGGGAACCTTCGCGAACCGGGATTTCAGCAGAATCCAGAGATTGCCGACGAACATCCCGAGACTCCCGAGCGTGAGAAACTTCGTGAACTGTCTGCGTGTGACATAGCGCTCGTCGCTGGTAAACACCGAAAACTCGTCCTTCCAGAGAGGCTCTTCATTGGGGCTGCGAGAAAGCGACATACGATTCCTCCCACATATAGTCCAAGACATCGAGTGAAACGGCGTCCGTTTCGGCCGGAACCATCATGTACACCTGTGTGACGATTTTCTGGTTTCCGAATTGAAATACGTTGGTTGGCTTTTCTCGCCGCTTGGCAATTTCTTCGGCACGCACATAGGACAGCGCCTGACTTGGACAGACAGTGGCGCACATGGGCTTCTTGCCGACGGATGTCCGGTCGTAGCACATATCGCATTTCATCATTTGTTCGTATTCCGGGAATATTTTCGGAATGCCGAACGGACAGGCAAGAACGCAGTTCGAACATCCAATACAACGCGGCTTCAACGAAGATTGCACGATGCCGTCGTCACCTTTTTTGATTGCATCAGCGGGACACACCATGGCACACGTCGGCTCCTCGCAATGCCAGCAGACGTAGGCGGCGGTTGCGGTCGTTCCCTGGCGGTCGATGAAGTCGAAATTGATCATCGAATGGCCGCGATGTGTTTCGCACTCCCCACAGGCATCTACGCAGGATTGGCAGCCGATGCAGCGCGAGGGATCAACGTAAAATTCGTAACCGTGCATTCGCTTTGTCCCCTCCTTTCCCCGTTTCGTTCCATTAGCAGACGCCGCCCAATCCGGCGGTCCTTCCGCTTTTCGCAATTGGCAAGCCGAGACCTTGAACTCTGGGATCTTACTGCGAGGATCGAGCGTTCGATGCGTTAGCTTGTTGGCGCTACGTTTGCCGGCCCAATGATAAGGAATGAACACGGTGTCCGGACGGATGGTTTTTACCACCATCGCTTGCAGGGTGATCTCGTCCCTACGAGAACCAATCGTCACCCAATCTCCGTCCTTGATCTGATATTGCTCGGCTAGACGCGGATGGATTTCCAGCCTGGGATTCGGATACTGATCGACGAGAGCGCCGATGCGGCGCGTCTGCGTTCCGGAGAGATACTGGCTCACTACGCGGCCGGTCGTCAGATAGATCGGAAAGTCCACGGAGACCGGGTCGCCGCTCTCGCGCCATTCCGTGACGACGAAGCGATGCTTGCCGTCTTCGTGGAACGACCGGCCGTCTTCGAACAGGCGCGGCGTGCCGGGGTGATCAAGCGTGGGGCACGGCCAGAAAATTCCCATGTTCTTGTCGATCTTTTCGTAAGTGATGCCGAAATAATCCGCGTGTCCCCCGCGGGAAGCCTCCCGCATTATTTCCGAGTACACAGTGACTCGTGGGTATTGTGGGGATAAACTATCGAGCACTTTCCGGTGTCAGTGTCTCTCCACTTGGCTTCCGAGGCGATGCGGCTAAAATGCAATATCAAGCTGCTTGCGACGGATCGTTTTCGAACTGGTTTTTACGTATCCGAAGGATTAAGTGGATCGCGGATTCTGAGACCGAGAATGATGCTTGCGGCAGCAATATAGACGAGCGCGATGAATCCAAAACTGGCCGTGAGGGAGTGGGTTCGATCATTGAGAAAACCGATCGTGTAGTTTCCTGAAATTCCGCCGAGCTGCCCAATCGAAGTCATGAGCCCGAATGTGGCGGCTGCTGCCGACTCGCCAAGCATGATCGTAGGTATTGCCCAGAAAGCGGGATAGTAGGCATACAAGGACCCGCTGCCCAGCAGCAAGAACAAAATCGCTAGCGGCATATTGTGGCGCGTGAGGATCAGGAGGCCGAACATCAACCCCGCAACCATAAGAGGAATAGCAGAGTGCCAACGCCGCTCGGCCGTTTTATCAGAGTGCCAACTGTTGACAAGCATCCCGGCAATACCCATCAGAGCTGGAAGTATGAGCACCGAAGTCACCGTGCGGTCAGAAAACCCAGAAAGGCGCTTCACGAAGGTTGGTATCCAGTAGATGGTTCCAAGAGCCCCTGTGAGAGCCAGGAAGAAGGCGACAATCAATCTCAGAATTCGCCGGTCACAGAACGCTTGCAGGATCGTGTAATCGCGAAATTTCTTTTTCGCCTGTAGCTCCTCCCGCAATTCGCTGACAAGCCAGTCCCGTTCGTCGGGAGGGAGCCAGCGTGCCTGCGCGGGCCAATCCGTCATATAACAGACTGTGACGATCCCAAGGACGACGGCAGGAATCCCCTCCAGAATAAAGAGCCAGCGCCACCCGGTCAGCCACCGCCAATGAACTCCAAGCAGCCAGCCCGCCGCCGGCGAGCCGATCAAAGAGGCAGCGGGAACAGCTGCGTATAAACAAGCGATGGCCCGGCTCCGATCGTGCTGACGGAACCAGTGCGTCAGATAAACGATCATGCCGGGAAAAAAGCTGGATTCGGCAACCCCCAGAAAGAAACGGGCAGCATAGAACTGTCCAGCAGTATGCACAAATCCAGTCAGAATCGTGACTATTCCCCACGAAATCATGATTCGTGCAATCCATTTACTTGCGCTCCAGCGTTCGACGATGATGGCTCCGGGTATCTCAAACAGGACATAAGTTACGTAGAACATGCTTACGCCTAGACCGTAAACACGGTCACTAAAGCCCAGATCGGCACTCATCCTGAGGTTGGCAAAGGAAACGTTGACGCGGTCGATGTAGTTAACGATATAGAGGAGAAAAACAAAGGGAAGTAGGCGGTACGCGACTCGCCGTCTGGCTCGCCGGCCGACAGCGCTCAGGTCGGCCTTCTTCACCGCTGTCGTTCCATTCGAGTTCATGGGAATCGCTGCGGCCCCTGCAACCGACTCTTATACTCAGCTCAACTTCTCGCAAACATAGACGAAGCGAGAAAGACGGCGTTCTTTGGCGACCCGAGCAGCAACAGCCAGGAACTGTTGTTGGCCGTCATACCCATGATCTCCTTCGATCTCGCGTAGGGCGATGCTTCTTGATGCGCGGGCTGCGTGCCTCGCCTCGGCAACCTTGGCCATGTTCCCGGTTACGTCTTCACATACCAGCAATCGCAATCCGCACTGTGCAATAACGCTTTCGTCATGGCCATGCGGCACGAAGAGATAGAAACCTGCCGAACTGCGTACCGCGATTTCGGTATTCGTCAGCGCTCCGGTCACGGTGATGGGATCGGTGAACAGCAGTCGTCCGCCCGGCTTTAGCAGTCGGGCCCACTCGGCAATGACGCTTGGTCGGTCGGGGAAATGATTGATCGCGTCAATACAGGCTATGGCGTCGAAGTTTGCGGCGGAAAAGGGCGATGAACCGGTAGCGTCTGTAGCCCGAAACTCGGCACGCCCGGCCAAGCCGCGCTGGGCTGCAAGAGCCCTCGCAGTTGCGATTGCCTGCTCATGAACGTCAATCCCAACCACGGAACAGCCAGTGCATGCGGCCATTCGCAGCGCTGGCCCGCCCGATCCACAGGCAACGTCGAGCAGCGTTTTCACTGAAGAAAGATCAAGCCAAACCAGAAACATGTCCTGTTCATTAGCGGTCAGCCAACTGTTCTGTCCAATATCCTCGCCGAAGGCCTCTTGGCGGATCTGCGTATAGAGTTCCGTCTGAAAGTTATCGTAGTTCGCGTCGTAGTGACTCATGACAGGGCTTGACTTGGATTTATCTGCTCGGCTCATCGAATCCTCCGCTCAACTACTCCAATGTTCGGAGGCGACGGTTACGAGGGTTTCAGTCGTACGACATCGCCGACGCGGATGACGCCCTCGCACAGGATCTGCGCCCGCAGGCCCCCGCGATGGATCAGACCGCTCATAACGCTCCGCTGCGTGAGGTCGTCCAAGTGCTTGCACGGCTCGCAGAGACGCGTGCCGCGCATAAGCACGGCGCCGACTTGAAATTCACGGTCGATCAGATGATTGAGAGGCACACCGGATGTCACGATGTTGCGGCGGGTTTCTGCGGCGTCGAGTTTGACCCCGAGCCGCTCCCCCGAGGCGTTGAGCACGCCGCCGGAGAGCGCCTCGACAGCCTCGACCTCGATCAGCGTGACTTCGCGTCCGCCGTAGCTCGATGTTTTCGAGTAAAAGCCGGTCCCGACGAAATACCGATCCGCCTCGAGACCGCGTCCCGGGAACGCACGCACTTCGGTGATCGACTGCATCGGCGCCGACGCCTGTGGCGCGACGTGGATGGAGACGACGGTTCCTTCCCACATGCGACGATCCTAGCACGCTCTCGGCATTGGCCTTGCCGTCAAAGACCGCAGACATGTCGCTAGACGATACGCGTTATATCCCAGAGTTTTGCCTCTCACTTCCGTCACAGGACAGGTCGTTGTGGGTGAGTGGTCGGCTACTCAGAAGCAATAACAAGCCAACGGATGGTGTCGGCGTGACTTCGAGTCAAGTATGCTCGTCGCGAATCCAATAGTGGACCAGGCAACGCACACAACATCGTCTCTTTCATTTGGGGCATCGCGGACGACGCCCTCCGCGACCTCTTTAAGAGGAGCAAGTACCCCGATGTGATTCTTTCCATGTGCGTTATTCGCCGCATGGACGCTGTGCTTGAGCCGACCAAAGAGAAGGTACTCAGCATTTCGCGATCCTCACTAGTGATTGTTTCTTGTGTACCTCTGGCATAGACTTCGGCGGGCTTCCTGCCGGGAGGGAATCATGCGAACAACGAGAAGAACTTTTCTAGGTGTCGTGGGAGCGACGGCCGCGCTGGGAGTTGCCACCAGCGCAAAACTTCCCGAAGCGCTGGCGAAGGAGCGGCGCACACTGAGGATACCCGCTGTACCGGGAGAAAAAGTTTTGTTCTGGGTCGCGGCATCGACTCCTTGCGACAAAAGCCTGAAGTTCGATGAAGAACTTTACAAGGACCTGCTCGCGTACTTGAAAGCCAACGGCGCCGATGGCGTGGTCGTTCTCGGAACTACCGGCGAATTTCCTTCGTTTTCGGTGGCCGAGCGAAAGAGAGTTGCGGAGACCGCCTTCAAGCACAGAAACGGCTTGAACATCATTGTCTCGCCTGGCACCGCGAATTTCCCTGAAACACTGGAACTGTCTCAACACGCGGAAGCCAACGGCGCGGACGGCCTGCTCGTCGTACCTCCGTTTTACTATAAGCATCCGAGCCTGGACGGTCTGACGCGATACTTTTCCATGCTCTTCGAGCAGGTGAACATTCCCATCAATCTCTATCACATTCCATTTGCGACCGGCGTCCCCATCAGCCATGAATTACTGCATGCCATGGAAAAATATCCGAACCTCACTGGGATCAAGGATTCCGTGAGCGATCCTAAGGTATATCACGATTTCGTCGCCGAGTTTCCCAAGCTCAACATGCGCACCGGTACGACGGAAAATCTGAAATACGCGTTGGACCACGACATGGGTGCCATCCTCGCCGAAGGCAATAACTTCGCGAAACAAATCGCTGCGGTATTCGCCGCAAAACGCGCTGGCAAGGACCTCAGCGAGTCCGTCGCAAAGCTGGAAACCGCTTTGAAATTGCTGCGTCCAGGTGGCGTCGATGAATACGGTCCAATGAAGTACGCGCTAAGCCTTCAGATGGGGACACGTCAATTTTATCAGCGTCCGCCGAATTCCGACGTGACTGAGGAGCAAAAAGCAAAAATCACAATGGCGCTCGAACAAATGAAGCAAATGGATTGATTCATAACGGAGAATCAGCGATGCGTCATTCCGAAAGCTTGTGGAAATTGCTGATCTGTACGGTCGCTTCGGCTGTCTTGATTCCCGATGCTGGCTCGGCACAGTTTCGACCCAAGGACACCGATTGGCCGTCCTACGCCGCTGATTTGGCAGGAAGTCGCTATCGGCCGCTGGACCAGATCAACGCCAGCAACTTCAACGATCTGGAAATCGCCTGGCGCATCAAGACCGACAATTTAGGCGACCGGCCGGAGTACAAACTCGAAGGCACGCCCCTCATGGTCAACGGCGTTTTGTACGCGACCGCCGGATCACGTCGCGCGGTGATTGCGTTGGATCCGGCTACTGGCGAATTGCTTTGGATCCACGGCGAGCACGAAGGAAAGCGCGGCGGCGCTGCTCCCCGACAACTTTCCGGCCGCGGCCTTGCCTATTGGTCAGACGGAAAGGAAGAGCGGATTCTCTATGTAACGCCAGGATTTCGACTGATTTGTTTGAATGCGAAGACAGGCGCTCGAATTCCTTCCTTTGGAAATGGCGGCGAAGTGGACCTGAAGCTGAATGACGATCAGGATATCCTCCCGGATTTGATTACCGGAGAAATTGGCATCCAATCGGCGCCGGTCGTAGCGAAGGAAACGGTGATTATCGGCGCAGCGTTTCGCGAAGGTATGACGCCGAGGAGCATGCGCAACAACAAGGGATATGTGCGCGGCTTCAACGTTCGAACCGGGATGCGTCTTTGGATTTTTCACACCATTCCGAAGAAGGACGAGTTTGGCTACGACACCTGGGAGAAAGGCTCGGCGGAATATACAGGAAACACCGGCGTTTGGACGCAGATCACTGTAGATGAGCAGCTTGGATTGGTTTACTTGCCTGTTGAATCGCCGACCGGTGATTTTTACGGCGGTCATCGGCCGGGAACCAATCTGTTCGGCGAAACTCTGGTTTGTGTCGATTTGAAGACCGGGGAACGGAAGTGGCATTTTCAGTTGGTCCATCACCCGCTCTGGGACATGGACATTTCCTCCGCGCCGATTCTTGCGGACATCACCGTCGATGGAAAACCGGTGAAGGCAGTGGCCCAGCCGACCAAGCAGGGATTTCTCTACGTATTTGATCGCATCACTGGGAAGCCTGTTTGGCCGATTCCCGAGCGGTCCGTCGAAGTGGGCAACGTTCCAGGTGAGTGGTATTCGCCCACCCAACCGATTCCTACCAAGCCTGCAGCCTACAGCCGCAACGGAGTTTCCATCGATGATCTGATCGACTTCACGCCCGCGTTACACGATCGCGCAAAAGAGATTGCCTCAAAATATCACCTCGGACCGGTCTACACTCCACCAACCGTCAGCACATTGGACGGTACGCTTGGCACTCTCACCATGGGAACCGCATCTGGTGGCACCAATTGGCCGGGCGGATCCTACGATCCGGAAACACACAACGTTTATGTTTATGCGTGCAACTCCTGTATTGAGCCGATCGGGCTGGTGCCAGCTCCGAAAGAAATTTCAGATCTGAACTACATCGCGGGAACCGCTGGGAAAGAAGTAGAAATTCTGAGGGGGCCGGGCGAAAATGCTGGCGCAGATTCTCCTAAGCCCCCGAAAAAACGGCAAGGAAGCGGATACATTTCCTTGGACATCGATGGATTGCCGCTGGTCAAGCCGCCATACGGGACAATCACTGCTATCAATCTCGATAAAGGTGAGTTCGTCTGGCAGATCGCGCATGGCGAGACGCCCGACGTCGTCCGCAATTCCGAAACGCTGAAAGGCTTGAACATCCCGCGCACCGGTCAGGCGACTTACAACATCGGCACGCTGGTAACAAAAACCCTGGTCATCGCCGGTGAAGGGCAAGTCACTACAACCTCAGAGCATCCACGGGGCGCGATGCTGCGCGCCTACGACAAGACCACCGGAAAAGAAGTCGGCGCGGTGTACATGCCGGCTCCACAAACCGGCTCGCCGATGACTTACATGGTGAACGGCAAGCAATACATCGTCGTTGCCGTCAGCGGTGGTCCTTATTCCGGCGAGTACATCGCTTACGCGCTGCCGTCAGCTGAGGAATGAACGTGAAGCTGATG
This sequence comes from uncultured Acidobacteriota bacterium, assembly GCA_963834025.1. GTDB lineage: Bacteria > Acidobacteriota > Terriglobia > Acidiferrales > UBA7541 > Acidiferrum. The sequence continues at coordinate 648,294 of CAWIAI010000003.1, forward strand.
CTTCAGGAATGCACAATGCCGGCCGGAATGCGATGATTACGTGAATTCCAGAAATTCCATCATCATTCTCGCTCTCGTGGCGGCCATATCGCCGCTAAAGCTGCTTATTGCGCAGACAACCGAAGAATCAAAGTCCGTGTGGGACGGCGTGTATACCGAGGAACAGGCCAAGCGTGGTGAGCCGATCTACCGCAAGGAATGCGCTTCGTGTCACGGCGAAATGCTGACCGGCGGGGAATCCTCGCCTCCGCTGACTGGTGGCGCATTTCTGGCAAATTGGAATGGCCTGACGGTGGGCGACCTGTTCGACAGAATTCGCAAGACCATGCCTCAAAGCGCGCCTGGTCGTCTCACTCGCCAGCAAGACTCGGACATCGTGGCGTTCATGCTGAGCGCCAATAAGTTTCCGGCGGGAAAAACTGAATTGTACCGGCAGTCGGAAATGCTCAAAGAAATTCGCTTTGAATCGACGAAACCCGCTCCCAAGAAATAATGGGAATCAATAATCGTTTTCGTCGATTCAGCGTAGTTTTCAGGGTTTTCATCAACGGAGGAACGTTTTATGAAACGAATGCTTCCCGTACTTTTGATTGTAGCTGCCCTCGTGGGATATGTCGTCGGCTACGCTTCGAAAGCTGCTTCGCAACCAATTCTTAACGGGCACTTCGATGATTTCTCGGTGGTCCCCAGCGCCAACGCGCAGGAAAACAAACCCGAGGTCATGCCATTCGGCTTCAATTCCCCTAGCGAACCGGCACTTGCGCCGGACGCACCGCCGATCAGCTACTGGAATATTGACGATATTCGCAAAGCGCACACCGATATGGCCGAGAAGGCCGCGAAGCTGGTAAAGGAAGCCGGAAGTGGGAGTTCACAATCTTTCGGTGGCGGCCCTGTGCATGTGCAAACCCGCACCTTCAGCATGTTCATGCTCTATCGCATGTTTCGCGACAAGCCTGTCCTTAGTTTGACGAAAGTCAACAGTGTCCTCGACGACGCCGAGCAGCACGCTGGCGCTTATGATTTTTATATTTTTACCGGAGGCACCGGTGAAATGATTCTCGGCGGGAAAATCGCCAATCGCCAAAACCTCCAGGATAAGGACGGTATCATCCCGGGCGAATACCGCGGACAGCCGGTGGTGGGCGGCCAAACTTACAAGGTGAAGCCCGGCGATTGGCTGCTGATTCCGCCGGACACGCCACACCAGCCCAAGCCGGACCCCGGCGGCTTTAGTTACTTCATCATGAAAATCAACGTCGGCGTCTATCCCTGGAGTCTGATTCGCTAGCGTGGATTGCTTGCCATGGCGTGACGGTCTTGGAGGCCATCAGGACAACGCCGCGCAGTGGAAAGCGTGGAGAGACTTTTATTTGGACCCAAGTTGGACCCAAGTTTGGTTTCTAGCGCTGAAGTATTAGGGTCAGTTCATTGAAAATAAAGAAGTAATTGGTCGGGGCGCCGAGATTTGAACTCGGGACCTCCTGCGCCCAAGGCAGGCGCGCTACCAGGCTGCGCTACGCCCCGACATGAACTGCAACATTTATTCTAAAGCACTGGCAACCTTACGGCTACCTGGATCCGCGTTCGCTTTTTCTTTCGAATCGAACGAAATGAGAAGCTGAACTAGTCGTGCAGTATAACGCTCAAGAGCGAACTGTTAATTTGCAGGCCGTCTTTGTTGTCGATGAAGCCTAATTTCTTAAATTTGTTCATAAACAGGTTCACTCGAGAGCGCGTCGTACCGATCATTTCCGCGAGCGTTTCCTGCGATACCTTTGGAAGGATTCTTTGCGGCTCGTCATTCTTTCCATAGCGCGCCAGCAAGAGGAGCGCGCGTGCCAGCCGCTTTTCCGTTGAATTGAAGAGTTGGTCGATCAAGTCTTCTTCCACGCGAATGTTTCTGGAAAGCATGTGAGCGATGAATCGATCCGAGAACTCATGCTCGGCGTGGAGCACGCGTATCATCTCTTCTTTATCGATCACCAGTATGCTGGTCGCGGCCGTACTGGTTGCCGATCCCATGCGAATGGGTTGGCCAGCCAGACATCCTTCGCCAAAAAAATCGCCCGGCTTAAGGACCGCCACCACGGCTTCCTTGCCGGTGGAGTTCACGACGGAAAGCTTGACGCCACCTTGCTGAATGTACAGCACATGCTTAGCGGCATCGCCTTGCGCAAAGATCGTGGCCTTCTTACGGAAGTCGACAACTTTCCTGGCTATGCCGGTGGAGTCTAGGAAGGCCTGGGCATCAAAAGCAACCGGCTTGGTCGTCTCGTAACTTCGCGGCAGTGCTGGCTTTGGCATGGTTCGTCGGGTACATTTTAGCACTCCGTTCCGCGCGCGCAAACTAATTGCAAATATGTCCGTAACTGAACAGATATCCGCTCCGATCTCGTCTAGTGTGTTTCTTGTGGGGGAAGCAAAAAGACCGAAGCCTTACACACGACCCCAAGCTTCAGCCTGAACCATCCAGAAATTCCAGGTTCCACCCCGCTCCACACTTGTCGCATCGCCTCTCGGATCAACACGGAAACAGTCTCAACCTTGGGTAAGTCCGGGTGTGCATGCGAAGAAAGAAGCAAACTCGATCATGCCCCTGATTAATCTTGTAGCTGTCCTGATCGTCGTTGGGATTCTGCTGTGGCTCGTGAATCGCTTCATCCCCATGGCTGGGAGCATCAAGTCCATTCTGAACTTAGTGGTGGTTATCGTTGTCGTCTTCTGGCTCCTGAACGTATTCGGGTTGATTCATTCACTCTCTCGAATACGCGTTGGTTGAGAGAAGTCCAATGAGCGCTGGAGAGCAGCTGTGGGGCAACGCCCGCAGCTCGCACTCCAAGAGCAAATGTAGTACCGAACGCACGACCCCCGGTACAAGAAATCGAAGCAATGGAGGCAACACATGAAACGACTCGGAGTTGTCAGCACAACAGGTCTGTTCTTGCTGCTCGGATTCACCGTTCCCGCAGGAGCGCAGCAGGAGGAGAAACAAGAAAAGCAAGAAAAACAACCAGAAAAGCAGGAAAAACCGGCGCAAGCCAAGCCCCCGAAACAAGAACAAGAACGCCAAGCTCAACCCGAAAAGCGGCAAGAGCCGGCCAAGCAACAGGAGTCCAAGCCCCAGCAACCAGAAAAGTCCGCAAGGCAGGAACCGGCCCCAGCCAAGAGCCAACAGCAAGTCAAGAAGGAGCAGGAACAACCGCAGAAAGCGCAACAACCAAGCAATTCTGCCAAGCACGAACAAACGCAGCAACCGAGCAAGGCTGCCAAGCAGGAACAACCGCAGCAAGCGAAAGGAAATCAAGCACAAAATCAGCATCAACAGCAGGCGGCTTCTGCACAGCGTCCACAGCACACCCCGCAGGACGAGGCTCGGCAACGCGCGCAACCAGCGCTCCGGCTTAGTGCGCGAGGCAGCGGCCGGATTTCAGACGCGCGCTTCCATTCCAATTTTGGACGTGGGCATGAATTTCACGTCGGCACGCCTACTTTGGTCGGCGGATATTCCCGCTTTCACTACGGCGGTTATTGGTTTGGATTCGTCGAGCCCTGGCCAGTCGGGTGGTACTACACCGACGACGTCTATATCGACTACGTGGACGGCGGGTATTACATGTACAACCCGTACTATCCCGGCGCTCGTTTTGCGCTCACAGTCGTGATCTGACGCTCACCGCGTCGCTTAGCTCGAATTCCATCTCAGCTGGCGTCCAAGGAAGTCTCTTGAGCACGCCCGCCGAGTGGAAAACTTAAGCTTTGCAAATCTTTGGATGGATTTGGATTGCTTTTTTCGAAAAGGAGAAACACGTGCTCGGAACTGTCTTGGTGGTCATTCTAATTCTGGCTCTCTTGGGCGCATTGCCCCGGTGGAATCACAGCAGGCAGTGGGGTTACGCACCGACGGGAGGCTTGGGTCTCATCCTCCTCATCGTTGTCATTCTGGTGCTTCTCGGACGTATTTAAGCCTTTTGGGAAATAAGGCTTCGATCGCTTCCGCAACCAGAGTCGTTTCGGAACATGCAGGCAAAGAATGAACGAGGAACGGAACGTAAGGTTTACCTCACAGCAAGAGCAGTTCTGACTATGGAGGTCAGCGATGAAACGTCATTTAGTTGCTACCGCGGTATGTCTCACGCTTGCGGCAGGCGTCGTTTACGCCGCGAAATTAAACAAGGAACAAAAACGCCTCGAAGAGTGCGGCGTTGTCATGCAGGAAGTACTCAACATTCCCGACAACATTCCCCACGACCTTTTGGAAAAGGCTGAGTGCGTGATCGTGGTGCCTTCCGTTAAGAAACTCGCGTTCGGAATTGGTGCGGACTATGGCCGCGGGGCCATGGTTTGCCGAACCGGCGAGCATTTCCGCGGGCATTGGGGAGCTCCAGCGATGTATGCGCTGGAGGGCGGCAGCATCGGATTCCAAATCGGCGGAGAAGCTACCGACTTGATTCTCCTCGTTATGAACGGCCGCGGCATGGAATCCATCCTGAGCAGCAAGGTTAAGCTCGGCGCTGACGCTTCGGTTGCCGGAGGCCCCAAAGGACGAGACGCTTCCGCGGATACCGACGCGTGGATGCGCGCCGAGATTCTCAGCTATTCGCGCTCTCGCGGCGTGTTTGCGGGAGTTTCCCTCGAAGGCTCCACGATTCGTCCTGACGACGACGCCAGCGAAGATGTATATGGCCACGCGATTAAGGCAAAAGAGATCGTGAGAGGCGAACACACGGGCGTGCCCAGTACAGGCCGTCATCTCGTCAATGTGTTGCAGCGCAGCGCTCCTGTTAACGAATCCGAGCGCGCGTCGAACGCGTCGAGCAGATAGTCGAAAGCAATGGCCTGTCGGGACCCCTCCCGTCCCGGCCGGTTTGTGGTTTCAAAGAACCGGCGTTGGCCGTGGTGCGTGCACTACCGAGCCCTAAGGGGTTTTCCATCAGCGAGTAGGGTATCCGTTTCGAGGTAACTACATGATGTTATTCATCTTTCCGGACACAACGTGCGCTACGGGACAGTATTCAGTATCGCAACGAACGAATATGGATGTCTGAGAATATTGAGGGAGACTTATGTTGAAGAGTTCAAAAATTGCGTTAACAGTTTTGCTGGCCCTTGGTGGATCGGCGGTTGCCGCCGCCCAAACCAATGCGCCCGCGGCGCCTGACAATCCGACGCCTACGTTTCGCTTCAATGTAGTGAGCCGTACTACTCCTGCCGTGAACTATGGTCACCGCGGTGGCTCCACGAAGATCGATTTCAAAGGCACGGAACTCATGCCTGGCGCGCAAGGCGAGGCCGAAGTACAGGGCAAACGCGGCGACACCAAGGTCGTTCTCGAACTCCAGGGCCTCGACAATCCCCGGACCTTCGGCAACGAATATCTCACTTTTGTTCTGTGGGCCATTTCTCCGGAAGGCAGGCCCGTGAACCTTGGCGAGGTCTTGGTTGGCGGCAACCACCGAAGCAAGCTAGAGACGACTACGCAACTTCAGGCGTTTGCGCTTATTGTGACCGCCGAGCCGTACTACGCCGTGCGCCGCCCTAGCAATCTGGTAGTTCTCGAAAATGAGGTTCGTTCCGACACCCGTGGAACGACTGAAGCGGTGGAATCCAAATACGAGCTCATTGATCGTGGCGGATACATTCCAACGGGCTACAAGTTCGACCCGGTGGTGCTGAATGCTAAATTGCCACTGGAATTCTTCGAAGCGCGCAATGCCATGCGCATCGCCGAATCGGCGGGAGCGCAACGCTACGCGACGGCAAGTTATGACAAGGCCGCTGAGCAGATGAAAAACGCGGACGAGTTGGCGATCAGCAGGCATTCCGACAAGAAGTCTCTTATCTCGGCATCGCGTGAAACCGTCCAAACCGCGGAAGACGCTCGTGAAATTGCCATGAAGACGATCGAAACCGCGCGCAGGGAAGCCGAACGCGACGCCTCCGCGGGCCGTGAAGCGAATGCCAACGCGAACGCGGAAGCCGCCCAACTTGCCACTACTGACGCCGTGCGCCGCGAACACGATGCCAAGGAGAAAGCTGACCGGGAAGCGGAGCGTCGCAGAGCCGCCGAAAGCGCAACCAGCGATGCTCAAGCCGATGCCCAAAGATCCGCCAACGCCCAGGGAGAAGCCGAACGAGCGCGCGCCGCTGCGGAGCAAAACCAACAGACCGCAGAAGCCGATTCCGACCGCAATCGCGCCGCGGCCGCCTCATCCAATCAGCAACTTCAACAAGCGGTACTCGATCGGGAGGAGCTACGCGCTCGCCTGCTCCAACAATTCAACGCCATTCTTGTAACGCATGACACTGCGCGCGGACTCGTCGTCAATATGTCCGACGTTCTCTTCGACAGCGGTAAATATACCCTTCGCCCGCTGGCCCGCGAGAAACTCGCCAAGATATCCGGCATCGTCCTTGCCTATCCATCTCTTAAGCTGGCTATCGAAGGCAACACCGATAGCGTTGGGTCGGAAGAGTTCAACCAGAATCTTTCCGAGCAGCGCGCCGAAGGCGTCAGGAGCTACCTGACCCAGCAAGGCGTGCCGGAATCTTCGACCAGCGCAAGAGGCTTCGGCAAGAATCAGCCTATCGCGTCCAACGAAACGGCGGATGGCCGCCAACAGAATCGCCGCGTTGAACTCGTCGTTTCTGGTGACGTGATCGGCTCAGAGATCGGCAAGCCGCTTACGCAGCCAATCGCCGGGCTAGCGCCTCGCTAACCGACCGCGGGAGCCGGTTCGTCGAGGCCCGGCTCTTCCGCGGCAGTTCGCGTCCTCTATCAAGAACTGGAGCCCTCAAATGTTTGACACCAACAAGAACACCGTGATCCTTATCAGAGACGCCACCACTCTGCCCCCGAATTTGTCGATCGCCAGTAACGCCTTCTTCCCCGGCTGGCAGATCGTCACCAGTCCCGATCGCGCGACGTTCACGCGTAGCGTCGAAGCCGCTCATTGGAACTTCTTCTACCGCGCCAACGAGACGCGCGCGACGGTGCCAGGCGGCACCAGTCTTCGAACTTTGCGCAAGGCCGTGAAGCGGATCCTCGCGAAGCAAGAACACCAGAACTTTAACGCTCTCGAAGTCACAACCATCGTTTCGAAACGAATTCTCGGCATTCCGTTCCTACGCACAGTCGCCCATTTGCGGCACATCCAGGAAAGTTCGGCTCTCGTCCCTTCCAAGGCCTTCGTCCTACGGATGGCGGAGGAGCGTGCGGCAGAGTCCGGGAGCAGCAGTGGCGAGCCTCATGGAGCAGTCCAATACGCCACCGCGAAGTAGAGTTCAAGGAATCTTCGGAGAACAGGAAATGAAATCGCTGCGTGTATCGCTCGCTTTTCTTACTCTAATTTTTGTGGGGGTCCGGACGCTCCGAGCGCAGGACTTGTCCAAGTACCGCGTCTTTTCTCTGGGCACCAGCTTGACCACCGTGCTGAAGCACACGGATCAGAGGCCCGAAGAGGTAAAACTCATTAACGCGCGTCCCGCGCTGATTCAGGAATTGACGTGGTGGCCGCCGAGCCTTGCCGGCACGCCATACCGGCCCGATACCGTCGAACAAATTCACTTTTCTTTCTGCAACTCCGAACTCTACAAGATCGCGGTGACCTACGATCGCAGCTCGACCGAAGGGCTCACACGCGAAGATATGGTAAAGTCCCTTTCCACGAAATATGGACCACCGTCTACCGTGGCCCCACCCAGCGAGTCAGCGAAACATGAGCCCATCGACCCGCATGCGGAGCCCATTGCTTCGTGGGAGGACTCACAAACTTTCGTCAACCTGGTCCGCTCCTCATTCTCGGGAGACTTCGATCTGGTGATTACTTCCAAATCCCTCAATGCCGAAGCGGAACTCGCCATCGTCGAATCCGCAAAACTCGACAAACAGCAGGAGCCTCAACGGGAAGCCGACCGCCAGAAAAAAGAAATCGACGATCTGGAACTGACGCGCCTGAAAAACCAGAAGAGTTTTCGTCCGTAAGAAATTGCGACTGGCAATGCGCCGAGTCGGTCTGTGGCACAGGCTTTGGCCTGCGAGCTTCTCCACTACTCCGTCGCCGAACTGTTGTTTTAGCTCCCGGCCGCCTTCGCGGTCGAAGTGAGGTTCTCTTTAGCCCAGCGTTCCCGCACTGCGGCGATGAATCCTTCCTTGTCCTTCTGTATCTCCTTCACCAACGCTTCATTGCCGGTATCCTCGTGCGCCGCCGCCCACAGCACCATCTCCGACATTACCGGCGCAAGGCCGATTCCTTTCGCCGTCAGCCGGTAGATTACCTTCCGCCCGTCCGACGGATCTCGCTCCGGCGCGATCACTCCATACGCCTCTAACGTCCGCAGCCGGTCCGCCAATATATTCGTCGCGATTCCTTCGTAGGACTCCAGGAATTCCTTGTAGCTGCGAAATCCCCGCAGCATCATGTCGCGGATAATCAACAGCGACCAGCGGTCCCCCAGCATCTCCACAGAAGCATTCAGGGGACACGCGGACCGGCGCTTGACGCTCGTCTTATTGCTGGGCACAGTTTGACGGTAGCATATTTTAACTTGCAATTGAAAAGTGATTTCGGCAGACTCGCTTTCAGGATGGCAATTCCCACCGCTCGAGTTCACACTACGCACGAAAACTGCGTGTAGCTCCGCGCCCGCTAGCCGTCGGGCTCCAACTCGAGTGATACCGCCATCTACCTGAAGAGTGACGAGAAATATAGGAACACAACGAACCGATCTTTCATGGTTAAATGCGCAGTTAAATCTCGCGTCAACAAGGAGTTCTCATGGAAATAGTTCCGTATATTTTCTTCAACGGCCAGTGCGAAGTTGCGATGAAGTTTTGCGAGAAAGTGTTCGGGGGAAAAATCCAGGGGTTGATGACCTACGGTGACTCTCCTGCAGCCAAGGATTTTGCTCCCGATAAGAAGAACAGAATCATTCACGCCCGGATTAGCGTCGGCAATTCGGAGCTGATGGCTTCCGATACTCCTCCAGAGCACCATCGCCAGCCTCAAGGCTTTAGCCTCTCCGTCAGCGTCAAGGACCCCGCCGAAGCGGAGCGCGTCTTTGCCGCGTTGGCCGAAAACGGCACGATCCAGATGCCCATCGCAGACCTTCTGGTCCGTGCGGTTCGGCATGCTCACTGATCAGTTCGGCGTGCCCTGGATGGTAAACTGCGAGCAAGCCGCATCGACCGCGGGCGCCTAGCGCGTGCCCTAATCAAGCCACGCGACATATGTCGCGTGGCTCCTCTGGGCTCAGGCTTTACCTCGGCGATCCGGAGCTGCGTGCGTTTGTACCTCTACGAAAAGCGAGCAGATGGCCATGTGCAGAAATATAAGAACCCTCTTCAATTTCGATCCTCCGGTTACTGATGAAGAAGTCCGCGCCGCTTCGCTCCAATTTGTTAGAAAAATCACGGGCTTCAATAAGCCTTCCAAAGCAAATGAGCAGGCGTTCCACGCGGCCATTGACGAGATTGCCGCCATCTCCAATCGCCTCCTGCGTTCGCTCGAAACGACCGCGCCGCCCAAGAATCGCGAAGAGGAAGCCGCGAAAGCCAAAGCACGCGCCGCGGAGCGCTTCGCCAACTGAAATCCTGTCTCGCTCGGCGATGCTGCGGGTCGACCACGCTCAGCAAAGCGCACACAGCCAGGAATGGCTGTGCCACGCGAAATGTCTTGACGAGGGCTCTCACGGGTTCTCTGGAGTGGCCGGTTTTGGGCGCGGTATATCGGCGGGCGATAGGTCCATGGAACCCACTGCGGCGCCCGAAGATTGGTTGGCGCCTTGTGCGCGTTGTTGTTCGGCTAGCGCGTTTAATCGTGCGAAGAGGGCGCGCTCTTCTTCAGCTTTTTCTGGTTGCTTCCCTTTGGCGTAGGCCTTTGCAAGATTGAAGTGGATTTCGGGGCTGCCCGGATTAAGTTTGTTCGCGGCTTCGAGTTCGTGAATGGCTTTCTCCACTTGGCCCGATTCGAGGCTTGCGCGACCCAGGATGTAGTGGGCTTTCGCGGACTCGGGCGCGAGTTGGACAGCGAGTTCGGCGGAGGCCAACGCGGCGGCCGGGTTATGTTTGCGAAGCGCAATCGAGGCGAGCAGGACATAAGGAAGATCGCTCTTCGGAGAGATGCGCGATTCCTCGCGCAACCGCACTTCGGATTCGTCGTATTGCGAGAGGCTGGCCAGGGCGAGTCCGTAGGCGTAGTGCAGAAACGGCGTTGTTGGATGTTCCTTCAGAATCTGCTGGAGTTTCGGGAAGGCTTGATCGTACTTGCTGGCGTTTAGCAGGATGGCGATTTCGCCGGCGCTTTGCACGAGTGAGCGCTCCGATGGAGGCACCTGCTCGGGCAGGAGGGGCATGCGTAATAAGGAGATTCCGAGAGCGAATTGGATTTCGTTTGCGAGCGAGCCGGAATTTGCTTCGGGCGCCAGTAGTCGCGAGGCGCTGTCGTATTGAGCGCCGCGATTGAGAAGAATTGCCAAATGATAGCGCGCCAGGCGGACGGAGTCGGCACTGCCGCCAAGTCCGAGATCCTGGCCACGTTGCAAATGGATCAGCGCGTTGTCGTAATCTCGAAGTTCAAATTCGCTCAGACCCATGACGGCCCAGGCGGTGCCGTCGTTCATTTTGCGGCCAGCCGGCCTGCGTTCCACCCAAGTCTTCAGCGTTGCGACTGCTTCAGAATACCGTCTGCTCGAGTAATCGTTCATCGCCGAATTCCATTGGTCGTCGGTATCGGTCTGAGGCGTTTCGGCGCGACGTGCGGCCGATGGAAGCTCATAGATCTGGCGCAACTTCTCTTGCCTCTGCGTTCTTTCGGGTGTGAGTCTTGCGGTGACCGCGCGTTCCACCTCTTGTTGAGCCAGCGCCTCGTCATTTCTTCCGGCGGCGGCCAGCGCCTTAGCATAGGCACCGTGCAAATGAGGCGTGTTCGGGTACTCGTTTAGCAAATGGGGGAAGGCCTCGAGGGCCTTCGCGGAATCGCCTCGTGCGAGGAGTGCGGCAATTTCACCGGCGGCGTGGACGAGGGCATCCTGCGACGGGTTCAGCTCGTCGGGCAGGACTGGGGCGTTGAGGAGAGCCAGGCCTAGCGCGAGCTTGGCTTGGGCGGGAAATTGGCCTTCGGAGAATGCGGAGATGAGCATGGCGGTGGCCCGGTCGAACTCAGCGTTGCGATTGAGCAGCAGCGCGAGGTGATATCGCGAGACTCGTGCAACTTCGGGATCGTCGCCGGCGCCGAGTTCCTGGCCCTTTTCCAGGTGGATGAGAGAGTTGGCGTAGTCCTTGGTCTCGAATTCGCAGAGGCCGAGAAAGTTCCATGCTGGGCCAATGGTTGGGGCGAGTTCGACAAGCTTCTGGAAGGCGGGGATCGCATCGGCGTACCGGTCGGCGCCGTATTCGAGCGTGCCCAGGTAGAACCAACCCTCTTGCCAGTCGGGTCGGATGTTGACCGCGTGCCGGTAGTTTTCGATCGCGGCGTGGACGTCGCCGGCGTCGCGGGCTGCCGCGGCGGCTTTGGCCACCGCGGCGAAGTCGGTTCGAGGTGCTTGCGCAGAAGTCGACGCCGGGACTAAAGATGGCCCGGCGAGGCACGCGAGCACAAGGACCGTGGCGAGAGTCGCAAGGCAGCGGCGTTGAACGGGGGCGTGCATAGGAAAGAATTGTAAGAGAGTCAGTCGCGGGTGGCGAGACGTGGTTCGCCCGGACTCCGAAAATAAGGTCTCGGGCTGTCTTCGCCCGGTGTTCGATGGGGACAAGGGGCGACGTGACGGAGACTACGAGAGATAATGAAGGGTTTGCTCGATGAGTTTTTTGGTGGCGGGGTAGGGATCTCCAGGAGCGTCGAACTCTATGGAGAAATAGCCGCGATAGTTGGTGGACTTCGCGATGTCGAAGGTCCTCTTGAGGTCGACGTTGAATTGTTTGCCGTGGTCGTCGGCTTCGCCATCTTTGACGTGGGCGATGCAGTAGGCGCGCTCGAACATGGCTTGGACGGCGCGGTAGTTGAAATCGGGATCGCCGGTGAGGGCGGAGTTAGCAAAGTCAGGTAGGGCGCGCAGGTACGGGTGGTGGACGGCGTCGATAACTTTGACGATGAAAAAGGCGTCCTCGCTGATGGGGTCGTCGTTCTCCAGGGTGACCACGATGTTTTTCTGAGCGGCGTAGTCCGCTACTTCGCGAAGGCTCTCCGCGGCGCGCTCTACGTTTGGCGCGGAATTGGACGTCGCCGCCACGTGCGGACGGAGGCTGGGGGAGCCGATTTCGACGGCTACGTCGATCCACTTTTTTGAGACAGCGATCGCCTTCTGGCGGTTGGCGGGATCCGTGTCGTAGAAGCTTTGCCGGACGTGTGTAGGAATATCCACGACATGTACGTTCGCGTCCTGCAAGGCTTTGCGAAAGGTGTCGAGATAGGCTGAATCTGTGTTGACGAAGTGTTGGGCGAGCGGCTCGATGTTGTGGACTCCGAATTTCGTTACGACTTCGGACGGGAATTGAGTGAGATCCATGCCGGGGAGTTTGGGGTCGCGGCTGCGGTTATTGGAAACGTTGATGTAGGCGCGGAATGGATAGGAGGCTACAGCGATGCGGTCGCGTGGCGCCGAGGGGAATGTGACGTGTGGAGTGGATTGTCCCGCAGCGAGAGCAGTTGGCGTGTTCGCGGCGAGGAAACTTCCGGCCGTAATGGTGCTGAGCTTTTCGATAAAACCACGTCGGGTCAGTGAGTTCATATTGGTTGTCACTAAGGCGTTGGAATTGTACGCGAACTGCTGGCGATCCGCACGATCATCTATCGGGCGGTCTTGAGAACGTCTCCGTAGGCGTGACGGGCCCAACCCAGATAGTGAGGATTTGCCTGGTGCGTCTCGTCCAAGTTCTTAAGCATCCTGGGGAGGCCTTCGCCATAATCCGGAGTCCGCAGGCCGATGATCATCTTCGCAGGATTCGGGTCGTGTAGTCCTTCGTAGGCGATATCGAGGAACTTCTGGCTGGCGGCCTGGAGCTTTTCGATCTGCTTTTCAGGGGTGTCGCCGTCGTTGGGACCGCTGAGTTCGTAGAGCATTAGTGTGAGCCTGGGCAACGAGTACAGGAGCATGCGGCGCTCGGCGAGGTCGCCTTTGAGAAGTTTGTTCTGGATGTCCGCGTTGATGGTGACATGGGCTGTTTCGGCTAGGGCACGCGCAGCACGATAAGCGTCCACGAGGCCCGGCAGGAATCGGAGATTACCGGGGCCCTTGTTCTCGGGGCGCTGCTGGGGTTCGATGTCGAGGTGAATCCCGTCAAATCGATTCGCGGAGTGGCTGCGATTGAATTGCAGAACGGAGCGAACGTGCTCGAGGAGTTTTTCGCGGTGCTTACCTGGTTCGTCCGCGTTTTCGCTGGAGACGAGCGCTTCGACGCGAATGTTCGAGCGATGAAGCAGGTCGATGAGGTGAGCGAAGCGATCGTCGGGCGAGGCGTCACCGTGCGCGGAAACCGAGATGTAGATTTCGTTGATGTTGTTGGAGCGGCAGAAATCGCGGAGTAACTCGGCGCCGTTGGGCGATTCGACGACAGAGGGACCCTTCCAGACCCAAAGGCCGTGGTGGAGGGCGGTGTTATTTTGCGGGGAGCCGATGTCTCTTGCAGTCGAGGAAAAAGAGGAAGCACAGACGAGAACAATGGTTCGGAGAGTCCAGAGCAGGACACGACTGCCGATGGTTCGCAACGTGAATGCGATGGGCCGCGGAAACTCTCGAGAACGGTTTGCTTCGCGCATGATCTGGAAGCTCAGAGAATAGGCGGGGTGAAAGTTAGACCATTGTCCCAGAAGATCGCAAATTGTTTCTTGCCGAGCCGGCGGGAATGGCGGGAGTTATTCATTTCTGTGGGCATGTAATCGTGATATACCTCTGGCGACTGCTTGGAGGAGGACACGCCAATGAAAAAGTACCTGGCGGAAGTGGTCGGGACGTTCGTTTTGGTTTTCGGCGGAGTAGGTAGCGCGGTGCTGGCGGGAAGCCACATTGGATATTTAGGAGTTGCCTTTGCGTTCGGTCTGGCGTTGTTGGCCATGGCGTATACCATTGGGCCAATTTCGGGGTGCCACATCAATCCGGCAGTTACGGTGGGAGTGCTGATTGCGCGAAAAATCGCAGCGAGAGACGCGCTCTTTTATATCATCGCGCAAGTCATAGGAGCGATTATTGCGTCGGGGTTGATTCTGGTGATCGCGCGGGGAGTTGCGGCCGGATACGATCCGTCGGTTGCGGGGATGGGTGCCAACGGATTCGGGGAACATTCGCCGGGTGGCTACTCGCTAGGGGCGGCATTTATCGCGGAAGTCGTGCTTACGATGTTTCTTGTGCTTACCGTGCTGGGCACGACGGACGTCAAGGCACCCGTTGGGTTTGCGGGGCTCGCGATAGGACTGGTTTTGACGCTGATTCATCTCGTGGGAATCCCGATCACCAACACTTCGGTCAATCCGGCGCGCAGCGTGGGCCCGGCGCTGTTTGTGGGCGGTTGGGCCTTACAGCAATTGTGGGTATTCATTGTGGCGCCACTACTGGGTGGCGTCGTTGCGGCCGTGGTCTATGCCATCATTCGGCTGCCGGATGAAGCCATTAGCGTTGGCCGCGCAGAGCGAGCCCTCGACAGCGAACAAGCTGAGCGGCGTCGCTAGTCTGCTGATCCCAAACGGGGATCGGAAAACCGTTTTTGCATCGCGTCGGTGTTGTGGGCATAATGCCGCCAATGTCCGATGGAGCCTCTGAACGGCGAATATTTCCACTTACGCGAAGACGATTTCTTCAGAATCTTTCTTTATTAGCCGGCGGTTTCTCGTCTCGCCTTTCGTCATGGGCGCGCGGCCTCCCTTCCATTGCATCTCCAACATTTGAAGAGATTTCTGCAGCGAGGAGCGGGATTCGCTGGGTGCATACGGCCGGAAGGTCGGCGGCTAAGCATTTGCCGGAGACTAGCGGGGCTGGCTGCGCGTTTCTGGACTATGACAATGACGGATGGATGGACATCTATCTGGTGAATAGCGGCAAATGTGATTTTTATGATCCGGCGAAGCCTTTGCGGAACGCGCTTTACCGGAATAATCGCGACGGGACGTTCACGGATGTTACGGAGAAAGCTGGAGTTGGCGGTGGCGGATATGGGATGGGTGTAGCCGTAGGAGACTACAACGGAGACGGGTTTGCGGATATTTATGTCACCCAATACGGGCGGAGCATTTTGTACCGGAACAATGGGGATGGAACCTTCACGGATGTCACGGACAAGGCGGGAGTTGCCGCGCCCGGCTGGGCTTCGAGCGCGGTTTGGTTCGACTACGACAACGATGGGCGGCTGGATTTATTTGTGGGGCAGTTTTGTGAATTCAACAAATCGCTGAGCTGCGGCATGGATAAGGATGGAACTCATCATTATTGTATTCCGCGGATTTTCAATCCGCGGCCTAGCTGGTTGTTCCACAACGATGGAGATGGGACATTTACGGACGTGAGCAAGGAGATGGGAATTGCGCAGCACCTCGGCAAGGCTTGGGGCGTAGTGGCTACGGACATTAATAATGATGGACGGATGGATTTGTTTGTCTCCAATGATACGGTGGCCAACTTTCTGTATGTAAATCGGGGCGGGCGCTTTGAGGAGATTGGATTAGCCGCAGACGTGGCTTATAGCGCGGATGGCCGGGCGCGGTCGGGGATGGGGGTAGACTCGGCGGATTTTAATCAGGATGGCTGGATGGATTTGTTTGTGGCGAACATTGATGAGGAGATTTTTTCGCTGTACCAAAATAATGGGGATGAAACTTTTAACGACGTTGCGATGCAACAGGGCATTGGGATGGCTACCCGGTGGATGAGCGGATGGGGATTGAAGTTTTTTGATTACGACAATGATGGGGAATTGG
Source organism: uncultured Acidobacteriota bacterium (assembly GCA_963834025.1). Classification (GTDB taxonomy): domain Bacteria; phylum Acidobacteriota; class Terriglobia; order Acidiferrales; family UBA7541; genus Acidiferrum. The sequence continues at coordinate 664,196 of CAWIAI010000003.1, forward strand.
ATTTAATTTTGGCGAATGGATTTCCAGATGATCTGGTGGAGGAGTTTTCGCACCAGGTGACCTTCAAAGAACCGCTGCTGTTATTTCGGAATGAGGGAAAGGCTTTCAAGAATGTGAGCGCGGAAAGCGGGCCGGTGTTTGCGAAAACCTTTGCGGCCCGGGGATTGGCTATCGGAGATTTTGATAATGATGGCGGGGTGGACGTGTTGATTTCCGTCAACGATGCTGCGCCGGTTTTGCTGCGGAACAGTCTAGGCAAACAGAATCACTGGCTGGGCCTGACCTTGGTAGGAACGAAGGCAAACGTGGATGCGATCGGGGCGCGGGTGACCTATCAAGCTGGGGACTTGAAGAGGTCCAGTATGAAAGTGGGTGGCGGAAGCTTTTTGTCGTCGCATGATCCGCGGATGGTGCTGGGGATCGGGAAGCGCACCAAGATCGACCGGGTGGAAGTAAAGTGGCCGCAGCCTAGCGGGTTAGTGGAGCGCTTCGAAAATTTGCCGGTCGATCGATATGTGACGATTGTGGAGGGGTCGGGAAAGCGGAGTGTGTGAGAGGGTAAGTCGACAAAAGAAAAGGCGAGAGATTTAACGCAGAGTACGCAGGGGTCGGAGCACCCTTCGAGGCTCGGGGTAAACAGAGGACACGGAGACGGCTGAGACTATTCGGGATAAGGCTCGTTGGCACGGGCGATGCGGATGCGGTGGTCGGTGAAGTTGTAGTGCATTTCCGGGACGTAGACTTTTGGCATGTGGCAGGACGCGCAGTTTTTCGTGCTGACCGGGCATGCGGCCCCCGGGTGGTCGGCGGATTTGGGAGTCGTGGTCGTTGCTACGTGGCAGCTTAGACAGTTTGTGTCGAAGGAGGCTGAATCGGTCTGAAGCTGTTTATGGGGATCGTGGCACGCGATGCAGCTTAGGCGGGCGTCGCCTTTGCCCCAGCATTTGCTGCCTTCCAGGCGATAGGGTTGCGATTTCGCGTTGGAGACGCCTTTGACGCCGGAGAGTTTTACGTCCCACCAGGTAGCGTGGCAGGCGCCGCAGAAATCGACCGAATCGGCTGGGCTGAGTTGAGCGGCGTTGAAGATCGTTCCTTCTGGAGAGGGGTCGACGCCTGCGACTTTGGCGGCTTGCATGGCCGCTACGTGTTTTGCGCCGGGGCCGTGGCAGGCTTCGCAGGTCACGCCGGGTATCAAGCCTTTCTCGTCAAACTGATCGCCAACGTTGGCCGCGGTGGTGTGACAAGCAAAGCAGCGGCGAATTTCGGAGATGTCGACCGGGCGGTACATCGCTTCCTCGAGATCCTTCGCCGAGGCAATCGCGCGATCGGGAGTGAAGTGCAAGGCTTTCAGGGAGTCAAAGTAAGTGACGCGCGCCTCGTAAAACCTTCCGTCGTCCCTCTTGAAAAGATAAGACTGGCCGACTCGATCCGTGCCGAAAGCCCAAAGCAGATTGGCGGTGAGAACGCGAGAACTGTCGGCGACGCGGTAGACGTTTTGCGTCGCGGAAGTCTTGATTTCGTAGCGGTATTTGTCGAAAGCGAAACTCAGGGTCGGGTGAGATCGAAGGATGTCGGAGTCGCCAGCTAGCATGGCTGTCGCGCCCATGGGCGTGCGGGTTTGCGTGGCAACGATGGCAGAGTGGCAGGACGAGCACGCGCTGATGCCAACGAATTCATCGCGGCGTGCAGCCTTCTGCGTGGGCCAGAAACCTGGTTCGGCGAGATGGTCGCCCGTAGAGAGTTGGGCACGGAGAAAGGAAGAGGATCCCGGCCAGAGGACGAGGAGAAGGCCCAAAGAGGAAACAAAGAGGAAGAGTCGTTTAGCGAGGCTAACCATGTCGGCGCGAGAAATGGCTCGCGATCTAGTGTGGGGTGAAGATGACGCGAAATCAATGCGATTGAAGGAGACTGAAAGGGCCCGTGAGGTTTAAAGGCGACTAGGGGCTTGCGAGTAATGGTCGGGACCTGTAATGGCCGGCCGTGTAACGTGGACGGGAACGCGGCCGGTCGAAGCGCGGACGACAAATTCGGGCTCGATGGCGATTTCGGAAACGTATTCTGCTTTGCCTTCAATTAGGTCGATCAGTGTCTTGGCGGCGATTTGCCCCATGCGCTCGAGAGGCTGACGAACAGTGGTCAGGCCAGGATTGTTGAAGGCGGCAGCGGGGATGTCGTCGAAACCCATGACCGAAACGTCTTCGGGAACGCGCAGGCCAGCTTCGCGGAGGGCCCAGATGGAGCCGATCGCGGAGATATCGTTGTAAGCGAACAGGGCGGTAAAAGGCTGTTTGCGAGCAAGGAGTTGTTTAGCGAAGGGATAACCGACTTGGGGCGTGGAGACGGTGCTGTCTATCTGAACGGTAAGCTCCGGGCGAATGGCGAGGCCGAGGTCGGCAGCAGTTTCACAGACGGAGGCCCAGCGGACGGCGGAGTCGGAGCTGGAGGGGTGACCCTTCAAGAAAGCGATATCTTTATGACCCAACTCCGCGAGATGTGTGAGCGCGAGGCGTGCGGCGAGTTTGTGGTCCAGGATAACGTTCGTAACACCTTCTACGCGGCGGTGGCCGGCGATGGCGATGGTGGGGAGTTCTAGCTTCTCGGCGATTGACGTGTCCGTCGTAATGAAGCCTTCGACGCCGCGGGTCACCAGCATTTGCGCGTAAGTGTGGAGAAGCTTGGGGTCGTGGCGGTGAATCACGGTGAGGAAGAAGAAATTGTTCATTCGCAAATATTCTTCGATGCCGCTGATGATCAGCGAGCCGTAGGCATCACCGATCTCCTCGGCGATTACACCAATCGTGTACGTGCGCTGTAGGCGGAGAGAGCGGGCGAAGTAGTTGGGCCGATAGTTGAGATCTTTGGCGGCCTGGATAATGCGTTTTTTGGTGCGCTCCGGAATAGAGCGGGCTGCGGGAGAGTCGTTGAGCGCGGCAGAGACGGTGCCCGGGGTGAGGCCCAGACGGGCGGCGACGGTCTTGAGGGTGACCTTTTGCTCGCCTGGGGAGCCGGACTTCTTTTTCATTGGGTAGGTCATGCCAGCCAAAACCCCCGAAAGTTTAGGTAAAAAGGCGTCCGAATAGTCTATGTGCGCCGTGCGACGTTAACGTACACAATAAGCCAAAACAGCAATAATTGCGATTCTCCGAACCCGAATTGCGGGAGTGTGTGCCCTTCCAAATATCATAGATTCCTACGACGCGCCATAGAATATACGTTACTGGAGGCGAAAAATTGCACCCGCAGGGTCCATCGAAGGCAGATTTCGGGCGCGGCCTCAATTCAGAATAACAATATTTCCTGTGTAGAATATCATTATTTTCGCTTGACATCGCTTTGGCGAAGTATATCCTCTAGTGCAATTGTATTAGTCGAGATCGTCGAGGGACCAAGTATCGGGTCCAAATTCATCGGTAGGCATGAAGTGGTTTTGCGGGCGCTTGGTTCGCGTCCGGGTTTGAGGCAGAGCATCGAGAAATTTCTGACTCGAATCGGAATAAAAATTCGAAGGGGTGTGCGAATGAAAATTCAAAAGACGGAAGGGAAAACGACGATCCAAACGCGATATCTGTTTGGCTCGCTGTTTTGCTTGTTGCTGCTGGTGTTAGCGGCGCCTTTTGCTGTGAACGCCCAACAGTACTCAGGAACCATTACCGGTACAGTGTCCGACCCGAGCGGCGCGGCGATTGCGGGCGCTGCCGTGACGGCAACGAACACGGGAAATAACGCGAGCTACTCGACAACAACAAGCGAGCAGGGTGTGTATTCGTTCGCACAGCTGCCCGTCGGCGTATACAACATCGTTGTCAAGCAGGGCAGCTTCAAGGAATTCACGACCAAGGCAGTCGAGGTTCACGTCTCGACGACAACCGAAGTGAACGCAAAGCTGGAAATGGGCGCGGCGAGCGAAATGATCACCGTCGAGGCCAGTGCCGTGCAGGTGCAGACAGCGACGGCTGAGGTCGGCGAGGTCGTGGAAGGGCGCCAGGTTCGCGAACTTCCGTTGAACGGCGAAAACTTCATGAATCTGGTCACCCTCTCACCGGGGGTCTCAACCGCAAACGATTTTGACGGCCGCGACAAGGGATTGACCGGCGGCAGCGATTTTTCGGTGAACGGCAATCCCTACACCAACAATTTGTTCCTCGTCGATGGCGTAAACAACAACGACGTCGGTTCGAACCGCACAATTCTGGTGTACCCCTCGATTGATGCGATCGCTGAATTCAAGATGATCCGCAACTCCTACGGTCCGGAATATGGGCAGGCTTCGGGGGCTATTATCAGCATCACCACTAAGTCGGGTGAAAACCAGTTTCACGGCGGATTGTTCTATGCCGGTCGTAACGACAAGCTCGACGCCAACGACTGGTTCTCCAACAACAACAAGACCGGCAAAGCAGAACTCCGTCGCAACGACTGGGGCTACAACGCCAGCGGCCCGATTATCAAGGACAGGCTGTTCGTTTGGTGGAACCAGGAATGGAACCGCGAAGTTCGCGGACAGTCGGTAACTGCCTGCGTCCCGACGGCTGCCGAAAAGGCTGGCGACTTCACTGCAGACGCCGCCGCTATCGCCGCGGGTGGCGCAGCCACTTGCGGTGCAACGTTACCTGTAATCCCGGCGGCGCTTCAGGCTGCGGGCAATCCCAACAAAATCGCCAACCCTGACCCTGCCGGGCTCCTGCTGGCTCAGTTCTATCCAAACCCGAACATTGCTAGCGCGACTGGTACTCAGAACAACTGGGCGCTGCAAGAGGCGCAGCGCCCTCAATGGAGCGAGTGGAACATCCGCGTCGATTACGACGTCACGAGAAAGAACCGCCTGACCTTCCGCTGGACCAATGACTCATGGAACAGCCCATCACCGAACCCGAACCTGTTCTGGGGCTCTTCGTTCTTCCCCACGATCAACTCGGACTGGAGCCAGCCGTCGAAGAGTGTAATGGGCAAGTTGACCTCGCAAATTAGCTCGACGATGGTCAACGATATCGAATTCGGGTACGGCCACAACGCGATTATCACGACTCTGGCCGGCACCGATTCGGGGCTCGTCGGCCAAATCAACGCTGCGATTCCGACGGCGTGGCCGGCTTCGCTGAAGCAGTCGGGTGCGTTCATCAATGGCGGCTCGGCATGGGGCGGTTTACAGCCTTATGGCAACGGCCAGTCAATGTGGAACATCGCGCCGTATACCAACCACGAAGATCTCTACGCACTGCAAGACAACATCTCGAAGGTTCACGGCAACCACCTCTTCAAGGTGGGCGTGTACTACAGCTCGAACGCGAAGGACGAATTCAACAACGGCGGCAACGACCAACCAGCCATTAACGCGGCCGACGGGCAGGTTTCCGTCAAGACAACGAACCAGCTCGCGAACCTGCTCATTCCTGGCCAGTTGTTCACCACGTCCGAGAACAGCGTCAACGGACTTGCGCAAGTCGTGTGGCATGACATCGAGTGGTACGTCGGTGATTCGTGGAAGATTCGCCGGAACGTGACGGTGAACTATGGGTTCCGCTGGTCCTTCTACCGGGAACCTTACTCACAGACGAATACTTGGGCGTCGTTTAGTCTAGCTGACTACAATCCCGCTCTGCCTGCGTCAGACGCCTGCAACGGCGTAATCATCGTTCCAGGGACAAGTCCCTGCACGGCCGCTGCGGCACAACTGTCGTCTCTTGGAGTAAGCCTGCCCCTTTCAAACGGCACAGTCGGGCCGAATCGCTCCCTCGTCAATCAGAGCAACCATGACGTGGCCCCAAGGCTAGGTATTGCGTGGGATGTAAGGGGTGACGGTAAGACGGCAGTTCGTGTGGGTCTCGGGCAGTTCTACCAGCGCGAGCTAGTAGGTATCGACGAAACACTGGCCCGCACGGCACCATTCGTTATCAATGCCACTGACGTTCGAACCCTGGAAACGCCTGCGCCGTTGAGCAACCCGGCAGTTTCGCCAAACGCGGCAAAGGACCCCTCCGCAGTTACACCGAATAGCTGGCAGTGGAACGTGTCGGTCGAGCGGGAACTGTTCCGCAATACCGCACTCCAGCTGGGTTATGTCGGCAATGCCGGCATCCACTTGACCTCAATGGCAGACCTCAATGCCGTTCCGGAGGCAGACTGGGTGCAGGGCGCGTTTTTGAACGGCTCAGCACTCAACGCGCTACGTCCGGCGGGTAACTTTGGGACGATCGGGATGTTTGCGCGAGGCGGACACTCCACGTATCACTCGTTGCAAGCGCTGTTCCGGTCGCGTCTTAGCAATTACTCGTCGTTCCAGGCGTCGTACACGTATTCGCACTCCATCGCCGACGTTGAGCTGGATAACTCTTCAGGCAGCCTTAACCAGGAAGCCTTCACCAACCCGGCTGATTCTGGAATCGACAAGGGCAACACGAACATCAATCGGCCACATATCTTTGTGGCCAACGAGGTGTTTTACCTGCCGAAGCTTGCCAACCATAGCGAATTGGTGCAAAAGACGGTGGGTGGCTGGGAACTGAACAGCATCATCAGCGTTACGTCCGGCGCCTCGTTGAGCGTGTTCTCCAGCGGCGCCAGCGGCATCAGCGGCAGCACTCTGAGTTCCCTGAACGGGACCGGCTTCAACAACAACAACCGTCCTGACGTTACGGGCATTAGCTGCAACGCAGGCGAGAACGGCAAGCAGATATTGAATCCTGCCGCTTTCACCTTCACGGGCTATACACTCGGTACCATCGGGAATGCGCCCCGCGGCTACTGCTTTGGTCCGGACAATCGCAACGTCGATGTGCAGCTGGCCAAGAACTGGGTCTTTCGAGAGCGGTTCCACCTAAAGTTCAGCATGGACTTCTTCAATCTCTTCAACCATGCGAACTTCTATGGTACCCAGCTGGAGGGCACGGGCTTCAACGCCAGCAACCTAGTATGCGGGACAGCGGCTTGCAGTCCGACCAACAACATTGTGACCGGTCAGACGGGAAGCCCGAACGCAAACTTCGGACAGGCGACTGCGGTTCACCCAGGTCGCGAACTTCAGTACACCCTGAGGTTCTCGTTCTAGCCGCAGAAACCACAATCGAATTAACCGTGACGGCGGGGCTTGAAATTTCGAGTCCCGCCGTTTACCTTTCTAGCGGGTCGCTTTGAACTGCAATTCCGTGCATGCCGAATCGTTGAAGTTGCCGCCTTGCGTCCGTTCCTCGAGGCCGTGTCACTTCTTCACTCTCATCTTCGCGGCTGCGTTGTTAGCGTCGATCCTTCCCGGTCCGCTGGCGTGGTGTCAGAGCACCGGCGCGCCCCAAAAGCCCACCGCAAAGCCGCCCACTAAAACCGTCAAACACGCGAATGACGCAGAGACGGAACTCCGGCGCAGATTGGAGGCAGCGCAGTCAGCGCAGCGCAGCGGTGACGCGACCGCGGTGGCGCAGGCCAACGAGCACCTGATTGCGCTCGCGCTGCGCGAAATCGCCCAGCTGCGCCTTTTGGAAGCCTCGTTTCCTCAAGCGATTGAGTTGTATCGGCGTTCTCTGGATTTCGAGGATGCCCCGGACACGCGAGTCGATCTGGCCATAGCGGAGCTCCAACGCGGGCACCCGGATGCATCGTTGGCCGATGCCGACAAGGCGCTGCTTGCCGATCCAGGGAATGTCCGTGCGTTTGGCGTTCGCGGCCGAGCATGGATCGACAAGCAAGACTACGTAAAGGCGGCCGAGGCGCTCACACGAGCGGTTCAGTTGGATTCGCACGCGGACATCGAGACGGTGTATTCGCTGGGGATATGTCTGTTGCAGACCAAAGATCCCACGGATAAAGAACGCGCGGTAGTGGTTTTCCAGCAGATGGTGGATGCGGCAGGAGACAGCGGATCCATCCATGTGCTCTTCGGTAGGGCCTATCGCGATGCGGACGATATGCCTAGCGCGATCCGGGAGTTTCAGAGGGCGGTGGCACTGGACCCGCGCACTCCGCACGCGCATTACTTTTTGGCGCTTGCGCAGTTGGCAGTGAACGAATGGAAGGCTACACCGGAGGTCAAAGCCGAATTTCTGAAAGAGCTGGAATACTACCCGCGGGACTATCTGGCCAACTACATGGTGGGGTTTCTGGCGTCCGGGGAGAGGGACTACGCGTTGTCGGATCCCTATCTGAAGACTGCGGTGGAAATCAACCCGGACTGGCCCGAACCCTGGCTTTACCTGGGATTGAACGCCTACGCGCAGAGCGACATGAAACGTGCTGAGGACTGCTTTCGCAAGGCCATTGTGTTGACAGGGGCGGACGAAGCACGCTCCAACTATCAGATTCGCAGGGCGTACGTCGATCTAGGCCGAATCCTGGCAAACTCCGGCCGCACCGAAGAGAGCGAAGTGTATCTGAGCAAGGCCCGTGACCTTCAGAACAAGACGATGGAACAAGGACAGCAGAGCGTCGCGTCTGCAAGGGCACTGGCTGGCGGGGCCGGGTCCGCAGCCGCGATCGTTCCGCTGAATCCAAAGAATGAAGTACAGGCCGCGCCCCTGTTGCCCGCCGACACGGACCCGTTTGCGCGCGTGGACGCTTCGGTTGCAGCGCAAGCGAATCTCACCGAGAGGCAGCGGACCGCCGCGGATTCCCAGGAAAATCGCCTAAGGTCCGTGCTTGGGCTCAGCTTCAACGACCTGGCAACCTCTGAAGCGGTTCGAGGAGAATATCTGGCGGCGCTCGGTCACTATCAAGAGGCGGAGCGCTGGGATCCGCAAGTCCCTGGACTGGCGAAGAATCTGGGGCTTTCCGCGTTTCGAACCGACAACTATCCCGAGGCGATTCGCGGATTCTTCCGGGCCCTGCAGGAAAATCCCGGCCAAGCGCCGGTGCGGGCGATGTTGGGTATGGCGTACTTCGGATCAGATAAATACGCCGATGCCGTCAAGACGTTTACGCCTCTAGGTCCACAGGGGATGCAGGATGCTACCGTCGGCTATGCCTGGGCGGTTTCGCTGGCGCGGGTCGGCGACTTCAAGCAAGCTGCCAAAGTGCTTGACGAATATGCGAAGGCTGAGCGCCCGAAAGACACGCTCCTTTTGATCGGCCAGCTATGGATCGAAATTGGAGATTATGGACGGTCGGTGAATGTACTTCACCGCGCCCTACAGGTGGATCCCGGATTACTCAAGGCTCATTATTTCGCCGGCCAAGCGGAGACAAGATCCGAACACTGGCCCGAAGCAGCCGAGGAGTTTCGCGCGGAACTGACGCTAAATCCCAGCGATGCCGACGCGAAATACAATCTCGGATTCGTTTATCTGCAGCAATCGCGAGTCCCTGAGGCGGTAGCCCTGTTCCAGGAAGTGCTCGCTCTTCATCCGGATCACGCCAACGCCCAGTACGAGTTAGGCAAGATCCTGCTGGATCGCGGCAAATTGGAGGATGCCGTGCAACATCTTGAGACCGCAACTCGACTCAGCCCCCAAAGTGACTACATGCATTATCAATTGCAGGCAGCTTACCGCAAGGAATCCCGGATTGCCGATGCTGACCGCGAGCTGGAGATTTACAAGGAATTGAAAGCCAAGCAGCGCGATCGCGACCGCGCCTCCATTCCGGCAGCCCAGCATCCATGAGGCCTAATTGCAACAGGAACCAGTTGAACACGCCTGGCTGTAAACGTTTCGCGAAGACCCTCATGCTGACGTTTCTCGCAGCGAATATTGCCGCGGCACAAGGAGGACATCCCACGCCGCCGCCTCCACCGCCGGGAGCCAAGTCTGCCAAGTGCAGCGGGCGGCTCGTGCCACAACTAGAAGACATCACCGCCAAGACCGGTATCACGTTCAAGCACACTTCCGATCCGGCGAAGAAATACATCGTGGAGTCCATGAGTGGCGGCGTGATTTTGCTCGATTATGATCGCGATGGCTGGCTGGACATCTATTTCACCAACGCTCCCAGCGTGGACATGGCCATCAAGGGAGAAAAGAGCCGCGGCGCGCTCTACCACAACAATCACGACGGAACGTTTACGGACGTGACCGAAAAGGCTGGAATTGGCACGCCTTGCTTTGCGATGGGCGGAGCCGTCGGGGACTACGACAACGACGGCTGGCCCGATCTCTACGTGACATGTCTCGGCGGAAATGTTCTGTACCACAACAATGGCGATGGTACCTTCACCGATGTTACAGCTAAGGCTGGCGTTGCCGACGGGCGCTGGTCGACTGGGGCTGCGTTCGGTGACTACGACGGCGACGGTTTTGTCGACTTGATGGTGACAAACTACGTCGATTTCCATCTGAACGATCTGCCGGGGTTCGGCAATTCTCCCAACTGCAAATATAGAGGAATTGATGTACAGTGCGGCCCGCGAGGATTAAAGGGAGCAGGTGATTCGCTGTTTCATAACAATGGCGACGGAACCTTTACGGACGTGTCCAAGAGCGCGGGAGTAAACGACCCGAACGGCTATTATGGGCTGGGAGTCATCTGGGCGGACTTCAACAATACGGGGCGTCCAGACATTTACATAGCGAACGATTCGACGCCGAAGTTTCTGTACAAAAACGAGGGCGGCGGAAAATTCAAAGACATCGGGTTGGAATCAGGCACGGCAGTGAGTGAGGACGGTTCCGAGCAAGCTTCCATGGGGATTGCGGTGGGTGATTATCTGCATACCGGACGCCCTTCTTTATACGTCACCAATTTCTCGGACGAAAACGATCTTCTCTATCGCAACGATGGTAATTGGAACTTCACCGATGTCTCGTACGCGTCGGGCACCGCGCTTCCTTCGTTGCCGTATGTGAAATGGGGCACCGCCTTCGTGGATCTCGATAACGACGGCTGGCTCGATTTGATCGCGGTTGATGGGCACGTTTACCCACAGGTAGATACGTTGCCTTCCGGCGCGAAATACCGTGAACCCAAGCTGCTGCACTTAAACCAAACCGACGGCACCTTTTGCGATGCCAGCGATCAGGCGGGACCTGCGCTGAAAGAAAAGCGAGTCTCCCGCGGACTAGCTGTCGGCGATCTGTTCAACGACGGAAACATGGACGTGGTAGTGGCCGACATCGATGGCGCGCCGATGATTTTAAGAAATCACGGCGTGCCCGGCCGGCATTGGGTGAGCTTCGAGCTTGCGGGCACGAAGAGTAACCGGCTGGCACTGAACGCGCGCGTCAAGATCGTGGCTGGCGGCATGACGCAGACAGACGAGATTCATAGCGGCGGAAGCTATCTTTCGCAAAACGACTTGCGGGTGCATTTCGGGTTGGCCGCGGCAAGAAAAATCGACAGCGTGGAAATCCGCTGGCCCTCCGGCAAGATCGAAACGCTTGTCGATCTGTCGGCCGATCAATTTTACTCCGTGTCAGAAGGGCAGGGAGTTGTTCCTGCCGAGCGCGTCCGGCCGGCGCCCGCAAAGAAACCGTGAGATCAACATCGGATTCAACATTCGTTTCCGAAAAGTAGTAGCACTCGGTCGTGATGCCCAATAGAATGGCCGCGCTTTGTCGCGTTGAGGCTCGATCCCGAGGATGAGGTGATCGCTGTGCGAAAGCTCGTGAAGCAAGTTTGCTGGTGCTGCCTGGCTTTGTGCAGTCTTGCAATTTTCAACGTGCCGCCGTTGAAGGCTTCCGACAATGGCCTCGCTCTTACCCCGCCGATGGGCTGGAACAGTTGGAACAAATTCGGCTGCAATGTGAGCGAAGATTTGATCAAGGGCGCAGCCGACGCGATCGTCAGCAGCGGGATGAAAGACGCCGGTTACGAATACGTGGTGATCGACGACTGCTGGCAGGTGAGCCGGGACGTCAGCGGAAATATTGTGGCGGATGCGCAGCGCTTTCCTTCGGGAATCAAGGCACTCGCGGACTATATTCACTCGAAGGGTTTGAAGTTCGGTATTTATTCCGACGCTGGCGTGAAAACATGCGCTGGCCGCCCGGGCAGCAGCGGACACGAATATCAGGACGCGCTGCAATATGCGGCCTGGGGAGTGGACTACCTCAAGTATGACTGGTGCCACACTGGCAAAGCCAACGCGGAATGGGCCTACAGCACCATGCGCGATGCCCTGAAGGCTTCGGGACGCCCGATCGTCTTCAGCATGTGCGAGTGGGGCACCGCGAAGCCATGGCTGTGGGCCAAAGATGTCGGAAATCTGTGGCGCACTGCGGGCGACATCAGCGATTGTTGGGATTGCAAGAAAAAGGACGCGTTGAGCTTTGTGAAAATCCTGGATATGCAGGATGGATTGGAAACTTACGCCGGCCCCGGCCACTGGAACGATCCGGACATGCTGGAGGTCGGCAACGGCGGGATGACCACCACGGAATATCGATCTCATTTCAGTTTGTGGTGTTTGCTGGCCGCGCCGCTGATGGCCGGCAATGATGTGAAGAGTATGCCCGCGGAAATCAAGGAGATCCTGACAAACAGAGAAGTGATCGCGGTGAACCAGGATGCGCTGGGCATGCAGGGAAGGCGCGTACGGAAGGATGGCGACACCGAAGTTTGGGCCAAGCAACTGAGGGATGGCAGCCGCGCCGTGATTTTGTTCAATCGCGGCGCTGATGAAGCACAAATCTCGTTTTCGTGGGAAGAATTGGGCTATCCCGCGCATCTTGCCGCGGGAGTTCGCGATCTGTGGATGAAGAAGGATTTGGGAAAATTTACGGGCATGTATGGAGTGAAGGTGGCTTCGCACGGAGTCGTGATGGTAAAGGTGACCCCTTGAAAATGAGAATCATGATAATCGGCGCGGCTGCGGTGACCATTGTTTTGTTTGCATTATCGAGTGGTCCTCGAGCCCAGACTTCCGCAGGGCCCGTTGGAATGTTCGAGGGCCATGGGGATGTGGGAACAGTCTTGCACCCGGGCTCTACCGATTACGACGCTTCGACCAAAACATATACGATCACGGGAAGCGGCAACAATATGTGGGCCACCGAGGACGACTTTCAATTCGCGTGGAAGAAAATGTCCGGCGACGTGACACTCTCGGCGAATATCTCGTTCATCGGTCTCGCCGGAGTGCCCCACCGCAAGGGTGTGTTGATGATCCGGCAAAGCCTCGACGCGGATTCGGTTTACGTGGACGCGGCACTCCACGGCAACGGCTTGACGGCGCTGCAATTTCGCGACGAAAAAGGCGCGGTTACGCACGACATCGAATCGAACATTTTTTCGACCCAACGAATGCGGTTGGAAAAGCGCGGAGATTTCTTCTACTTGTATCTTTCTGGAGGAAGCGAAGAACTGCACCCTGCGGGCGCGTCGATTCGCGTCCCAATCAAGGGACCCTTCTACGTCGGCATCGGTGTTTGCGCGCACGATAAAAATGTAGTGGAAACCGCCGTCTTCGCCAATGTTGAAGTGGCCCAGGCGCCTCAAATTGCACCGGATGCGCCGGCCACGCTCTATAGCGCGCTGGAAACGATCGCGATCAACTCGACCGATCGCCACGTTCTCTACGTCGCTCCGGAAAAATTCGAAGCTCCGAACTGGACGCGAGACGGCAGTGCGTTGATTTTCAACCGCGACGGCCGCATCGTGCACATGGCGGTGGCCGGTGGGCCGATCCAGATCATTGACACTGGTTTCGCGATTCACTGCAATAACGATCACGGACTATCCCCCGACGGCGCGCTGCTGGCGATCAGCGACCAGTCCAAGGAGGACCACAAGTCGCTGGTCTACATTGTTCCCTCCGGCGGCGGCACACCTCGGCGCGTCACCCAGAAATCTCCATCCTATTGGCACGGATGGTCGCCCGATGGACAAACTCTGGCGTTCGTCGGTGAGCGGAACGGAGAATTTGACATTTACTCGATTCTGGCCGCCGGCGGTGAAGAAAAACGCCTGACGACCGCGCCGGGTCTCGACGACGGCCCTGAGTATTCTCCCGACGGCAAATATATCTATTTCAATTCCGAACGCACCGGCATCATGCAGATCTGGCGAATGCGGCCTGACGGGACGGAGCAGGAGCAAGTCCTCGCGGGCGATTCCAACGATTGGTTCCCGCACATCTCGCCCAATGGGAAGTGGATGGTCTTTCTTTCCTTTGAAAAGGATGTGAAAGGGCATCCACCAAATCAAAACGTGATGTTGCGGCTCATGTCGCTCAGCGACAGGAAAGTCACCATCTTGGCGAAGCTCTTTGGCGGGCAGGGCACCATCAACGTACCTTCGTGGGCTCAGGACAGTACGCAGCTTGCGTTCGTGAGCTATGAACTGTTGCCGAAGGAAACCGCTGACAACAAGTGAGTTGGGCCGGAAGACCTCTTTTGTTACGCGCCGTTTGCGGATAACGGTCTCGCTCTCAGGAGTCCGCTACGGTTCGAGGTCCGCATTTGATTGATTGGAAGCGGCAGCCGGTTTGCTCGTCGCGGCGTCCGCATGTGGGGCTGGATTTTCCGGCTTCTCCGGTTTTGCTGGTGCAGGTTTTGAGAGTCCCTGCGACTCGTATATGGCGTTGAAGAAAAATTTGTAGGTTCCGTGCGATTGGCCGCGCCATTGTGGCCGGAAGCCCAGCAGATATACGCGGCCCTTGCCGTACTGCACTTCCAACGCAGCAGCTTTCCCCTCGATGCGCTCGGGATGCAACAGGTAACCGCTCATCAACGCGCTCTGTTCCTTTGGATATGCGGCAAGTATCCGCCCGCGGAATCCGTCTTTGGTTTCAAAGGCCGGTCCGCGCTCAAACATTACGACGGGATCGTGCGGCAGCCCCCAGACGGCGGACGCACCGGTGTCCTGCAGTTCGACACGCAGCAAGCACCCCGAGCAGAAAAACTCCTCGTCCTTCAGTCCCGCCAAACTATTCTTTACGGGCAAACCCAGGTCGTCGATCGCAAACAAGGAAGCGTTGTTGAAGGTGATCAGCGTCCCGCCCGACCGAATGAATTCCCGCAAAGCCGCAGTACCTACTTCGCCGATGCCGCCGGTGTACATTCCAGGAACGCCGCCCGGACCGAATCCGTTGCGAATCGTCTCCGGCATTGCGTCGGGGAGAATGATGGCATCGAAGCGTTCGCGAAGAGCGCCGGCCTGGATATCTCCGTTGCGCAGCGTCACAGGCGCGAAGCCGTAATTCTCCAGAATCCAGCGCGTCCAGCCTTCATCGATATTTGCTACCCATGAGCGATAAAGTCCGACGCGGGCTTTCTTCACGGCCACGGCATCCTTCGGCACTGAGGCGACGGCCTTCAGTTTCAGCGAATCCTCACCTGCGATTCTCTTCAACTTATCGCGGTCGAACCCGCTGACAACGATCGCACCTGTTTCGGCACCGTCGGGCGTCTCGGTGTCGCTGGTAGAAAAGCTGATGTGGCCTCCGCCGTCCAGAATTGCGTTCAGTGCCTTGAAGCCGGCGTTCGACTTGTGACTGAGTGCGAAGACACTGCCAGTTCCATCGACGCTTCCACTTTGTGGCGCGAACTGGTCCAATTTCTTGAGGTTACCGCGCTCGGCTGGCGTGACGGGCTCCAGGACGGGCGATATCTGAACGCCCATCTGCATCGGCAACGTCCATCCGGTGACGTCGTAAGGCAACTTGGGTGGCCCATTCGGCGTTTCGCGCAGGTCGGGATAGTGCTGCGGTTCGAAGAGCTCTTTGACCAACGGCGAGAAGGGTTGATCCATCAGGATGACCCAAGTGCCCGGAGCATATTCGCGGCCATTTGCGTGAAAGGATTTCGTCGCCTGTTGCACCTCGATGCCGTTCACCATCATCTTCTGCACCAGCGTCGCAGCTTCGGGGAGATCGCGTTGTTCCAGCGGCACGACATACGCATATGGCGGTTCCTTCGAGAACCGGCTGACGTTGTCCGCCGCCGCTTGATAGCGGTTGTACAGCAATTCCTCGCGATACTTCGCTGCGGTGTCCAAAACTGCCATCGACGCGCCTTCCATGTAGTTCACCGCGTCGCGCAGCCTCCACCATCCGCCCTTCCATGGACTGCTGTAGAAAACCTCCGAGCGCAAGCCGCGCTGATCTTTCGGGAACTCGTCCACAGGATAAAAGCGCGGCGTGGCGTAGCGAAACAGAGCCGTCTCCGTGAAAAACGAAATGCTGTTCCGAAAAATATGCGTAAAATCCAGAAATCCGGGATACCAGTTATCAAATCCAACGCGATTCACCGCGCCTGGCATGCCGTGCTCATCTAGATAAACCGCGATATCCGTCCCCAACGCGTTGAGCCATCGCGCCATCAGCGGATGAATGTTCGACGAAATCGGTTCAACGAACGGCGGAATGAAAATGCGTGTCGGAAATGGCGCCGTCTGATGGTGACAGTAGAAAATCACCGGATCCCACTCGATCTCAGTCCGCGTCACGTCCTGAGACTCGATCATATTGTTCATGTAGCCGTCGCGATTGTTGTCGTGCCCTACATATTCCTGGTACAAATCGGGCAGCGGGCTCACCTCAAATGTCGTCCCCAGATTTTTCCGATACCACGCCACAACCTCGTTCTGCCCGTCCGGATTCAGCGTCGGCCACAGCATCAGAATCACGTTGTTGAGAATAGCGTCCACTTCCGGATCGTTTTGTGATGAAACCAATTTGTAGGCCAGATTGATCGACTGCTGCGCCCCCGCAACTTCGCTCGAGTGCAACCCCCCATCGATGTGCACGATGGCCTTGCCCTGCCGCGCGAATTCACGCGCATCGCTCGCCGACAGGCCGCGTCCATCAGCCAACTTGCGCGAAATATCTTTATATTTGTCTAGGCTAGCCAGGTTTTCCGGCGACGAGATGATCGCGATGTCCCAGTCCAACCCTCGAGTAGTCTTTCCAACGGTGATCAGCTTGACGCGGTTCGAACTAGCCGCCAGCTTGTGAAAGTAATCACGCGATTCATCGTAGTTAGCTAGATAGAAATCGTCCCCGGGCTTGTGTCCGAGAACAGATTCCGGCGTCGGCACGCCAGGCAAAGGATTCGTGGTGAACGCAACTTGCGCAGATACTGGCAAACCAACCGAGAGGCAGATTAGTGCGCTAAACTGCAGCACCCATTTCGTTGTTTTTGGCATGCCAGAGGATATCGCCCCGATTTTCGAAAGTAAACATCACGTGGCACAGCCAACTCTGGCTGTGCTGCTTCCAGTGGTAAGCGGCGCGGGCAATTCTGCATGGTCTCCGACCACCACCCACCAAATTCGAAACTCGAATCCCCAATCGGACCAGCGACCGCAATCGATGTACCCGCTTCGGTCCGACCTCAAGGGGTTCTAAATTGTTTTGTCCCGAGAATAGCAAATCGATTCCAGATTGCACTCAACACACCGCGGCTTCCGCGCAATACACACGCGCCGCCCGTGCCAAATCAGCTGATGCGAAAACTTGATCCAGCGCTCCTTCGGGATCACCAGCATCAGGTCCTGCTCAATCTTCTTAGGCTCCTCGTGCTTCGTAAGATCCAATCTTCGCGATAAACGAATCACATGTGTATCCACCACTATGCCGCTAGCAATGCCGTAAGCCGTCCCCAGCACTACGTTCCCCGTCTTTCGCGCCACTCCCGGCAGCATCAGGATCTCCTCCATCGTCTGCGGTACCTGCCCGCCAAATTTCTCGATGATCCCTTTGCTCGCTCCCATGATGGATCTGGTCTTGTTCCGAAAAAATCCAGTCGGCCGAATCTCTTGCTCCAGTTCACTCGGATTCGCGTAAGCAAACGCTTCTGGGCTTGGATATTTCTTGTAAAGCGTCTGGGTAACCTGATTGACGCGCACATCGGTGCACTGCGCCGACAAAATCGTCGAAATTAGCAGCTGAAACGGATTTTCGTGCTTTAGCTCGCAGGTCGCTTCCGGATACGCTTCGTCAAGTTTTGCGAGAATCGCAGCCACGCGCTTTGGGCTCGTTCCCGCCCCGACTGCCTTTGCCACCTTCGCAGCCTTAGCGGGCTTCTTGGCGCTGGTTCCGATCTGGGCTTTCGACGGTTTCGACGCGGCCCGCTTTTTCACTTTTTGCTTTCGATCAGCCATGGCCCCGAAGAATATCACACAGGCAGCACAGGCACTCTTGGCTGGCAGCTTTTGCATGGCCCAGCTAACGCTTCTCTCCGATCAAGCGAAGTAAACGCCGAAACGCTTTCGCCCGATGACTATGAATATTCTTCTCTTCCGCCGAAAGCTCCGCAAACGCTTTCCCCAAATCGGGGGAATAAAATACCGGATCGTAGCCAAATCCTCCGTCCCCCCTCGGCGCCTCCAAAATCACTCCATCCGCGCGATCGCTGACAACGGCCACCGCCCTCCCGCGCTGCACAAGCGCAATCACGCAAACAAAATGGGCCTTTCGCTCCGGCCCAGTCTTCCCGCGCAATTCCCGAAGCAATTTCGCATTTCGCTCGGCGCTGTCAGCCCCAGGTCCTGCGTACCGAGCCGACCACACTCCAGGCGCCCCGCCCAGCGCCGGCACCACAAGTCCCGAATCGTCCGCTAACACAAATCCATCCCGCGATCGCGAATAGTGCAGCGCCTTCCCCAGCGCATTCTCTGCAAACGTCGGCGCATCTTCCTCAAACGCCGGCAGAGCATCGAACCACGTCGCCAATTCCAGCTCAATCGGCGCGCGCATGGAAACAGACGAGTCCGCCCCGCGCGCAAGCGCACGAAATTCCCCAAGTTTTCCCGGATTACCTGACGCGAGATACAACCTAACGGGCGCGGGCACTGAATTTCACTGGCAGTACCGCTCGCTGCTCATCCGTCAACCGCCGAATCCCCGCCGCCGCCAGTGCCAGCAAGTCCTGCATCTCGCTGCCATTAAAGGGCCGCCCCTCCGCCGTCGCCTGAATTTCCACGAAGTGCCCGCTGCCGGTCATCACCACGTTCATGTCCACTTCCGCCCGGGAATCTTCTTCATACGCCAAGTCCAGCAGCGCCCGGTCATCCACAATACCAACGCTCGTCGCCGCGACAGTATCGATCAGCGGCGAACTCCGCCAAATTCCGGCCGCCACCATGCGCTCAAACGCCAGCGCCAGCGCCACAAACGCGCCAGTGATCGACGCCGTCCGCGTTCCCCCATCCGCCTGAATGACATCGCAATCGATCCAGACGGTCTTCTCTCCCAGCGCTTCCTGATCGGTCACCGCGCGCAGCGATCTTCCGATCAGCCGTTGGATTTCCTGCGTCCGCCCGGATTGCTTTCCACGCGTAGCTTCCCGGGGTGTGCGTTCTTCGGTCGCGCGCGGAAGCATTCCATATTCGCTGGTAACCCAGCCTTTACCAGTGCCCTTCAAAAACCCCGGCACTCCGTCGTCCACCGACGCCGTGCAAATTACGCGCGTATTTCCCAGCTCGATCAGCACGCTTCCTTCCGCCGTCGAAATAAAATCCGGCGTCATCTTCAAAGGCCGCATCTGGTCCGTGTTGCGACCGTCGCTTCGCACTGTTCCTCCCGATGCACCGCCGCGTCCGCTCGCACTCATGGTTTTTTCACGGGTTGCGTCAGTTTGCCGGGCGGACTTGCGGGTGTCAACGTTTGTTGCTTCACGGCAGATTTAGACGGCGAAGCAGCAGAGGCAGTCTTGCCGCCCGGGGCCGCTGAAGCTGGCGGTTTTGCGGAATCGGCAGGCGGCGCGGAAGCCGCTGTCATCGGCGCCGCCTTCGCATTCACCAGAAACGTCCGCGTCAAATCCAGATGTCCCGCCAAGGTATCGACTTCCTGCCCGTGGATCAAAATCTTCAGCCACCGCACTTGCGGCACATTTGCTTCCAGGGTCCTGGTGATCGAGTCCACCGCCATCTGTTCGCTCTCGATCCCCGACGGAGTCGCCGTCGCCAGGGCCTCCGAGAAATCCGCGATAGCTGTGCCGTCCTGCAGCATATAGAACGCCAACAATACCGCGTCGGGCGGCAACGTTCTCAGTTCCGCGTCCACCGGCCCGGCAAGCAACGTGTTCAATACTTGTTTTGCGCGCAATGTCGGATCTTTCGGTACTGGCAGGTCGACGGCAACGGCCATCAGCGAGCCATCCCCAGCCCCGGACGACCAGAACATTCTTGTTTTCGTCAGCGGCCCGTTGGAAGTTGCCGGCGCCGTCTGCGTCAATTCCCGCCGCGCCTGTTCCTCGCTCTGCGGTGTGACCGGGGTCGCCTGCCGCAGATGTTTCCGCAAGGTCGAAAAGTAAATGCCCGCGATGATCACCGCGACCACCAGCGCGCCTATCAGCCACAGTCGCCACTTGGGGTTCACGGCCGGTCCCCCGGATTCACCGCCGCCACCACGTACAGCGGCCGGAACGCCGACGCACCCCGCGCAATCGCATCCGCAACGCCCGGCGCCATGCGGTCCAGCGCGTTGCGATCCTCCATCGATACGCTCGACACCTCCACGGCTATAGCTGGCGCCGCTGTCGTCCGCAACTGCCGCACGGCAGCGGATTGTGCCGTGCTCGGGGAGCCTTTGAATCGCTGCGAAAGAAATCCTTGCACAATGTCACCGAGCCGCCGGCTCAGCGGAACAAACGGCGCTTGCGCTCGGTCCCACGGAATCAGCCCGGTCACATCATTTGAGGTCAACAAATCACTCATCACATAGACGCGCACGGTCCCCGGTAGTCCGGTCGATCCCACGTGCAACGACACAAACACAGCCCCACGTTGTGAATTGGCGATCGCCGAGCGGTCATCAAACGATGGATTCTCATTCGCCTGCCGCGTCTGCATCACCTGAAAACCCTGGGACTCAAGAGCGGTGCGCACCTGCGCCGCAAATTGCAAAACAATGTCGCTCTCGCGGACGCCGCCGGCCCCTCGCGCACCCAAGTCGGTTCCGCCGTGAGCGGGGTCCAGCACCACAATGCTGGGCGCTTGTCGCTGCGCAGGTTGTGTGCCTGGGGCCGCCACGCCAGCGGGCGTTTGTGTGGGAGCCGACGTTGGCGGTGTGGACTGCGCCGCCGGAGCTTGGTTGGACACTGGAGGCGCCGTCGTTCCGCTTTGCTGCGCCCACGCCACATTCAAAAGGAGAAAACGGTCGTGCGGCAGAAGAACCGAGACTACGAAAATCAGGGCAAGGCCAAGCAAACCCAGCCGCACAAAAGTCATGATTCTGTTGTTCTCTGGAAGCGATTCCGAGGCCTTATTTCCCACGTCGAGCAGCATATCAAAACCGCTCGCCGATCCGCTCAAGCCGAATCACACACGCCGCGAAAAAGGGACGGCCCCCACGCCGTCCCTCCTGGAGAACGTTCAAACCGGTCGACTAGCCCCTTCGCTGGCTTTCGTCAGAGCTTCTCAATTTCGACTGAGGCGGCTGTTCCTGCGACTTCTCTCCTTGGTGCTCCTTGCGCCAAGACCGCATCGTCTGCCGTTGATCCGGCGTCAGCATCGCTTCCACCTGCTTGTGGGTGTCGCGATGGATCGACTGGATCTTCGCCTGCTTCTGATCGGCGCTCAGTGACGAGTCGTTGTTCACCGCCTCGACCCGAGCCTTGGCATCCTGATGAATTTTCTTCATCTGCGCCTTCTGATCATCAGACAGGTTCAGGTCCGGCCTCGCCGACCCGTTCTGTTGTGCCGGTGCTGCTTGGGCCTGCCCCGCTTCCTGCGCGCCGCCTTCTGCCCGCGCGAGCACTGGCGATCCATACGCCACGAGCACGCCGGCAACAAACAACACGCCATTCCGAACTATCTTCGTATTCATCACAACTGCCTCCTTGGGACCAAAGTCCCCCTCGACTTCTTCCCTCATATAACCCGTACCCACCCATAATGTCGCACCACCGACTGCCGCACCCACTCGACTGGTCCGCCAAACACCGGCAACCCGCCGGGCCACCCCTTCGCAACCTGTAGGGGCGGGGCTTGCCCCGCCCGGCCGTGGCGTCCACCTCACGCGTTCCTCTTGCTGAGGTACCGCATTTGCTGTACGCCAACTTGCCCGAGCGTGACAACTCGCGGCATAGCCAAGACCGGTTTCTTGCCCCAAAAAAACAAAACCGCCAAGTTCACTCGAACTTGGCGGCAATAGATTCGAACCAAACACTACTCACTCTAGTCCCCGGTCACACTCTCCACCACCACTGGCCTAATCGCTGAGCCGCGAAGCTTTTTCGTAGCCAAGTATCCTACGAAGCCCGCCACCATGATCATGACCCCGAAGACCAACCCATTCATCCCCAAAATCGTCTCGCGCTCGCTCTCCACCAATGCCAGGCACAACAAAGCAAACGGAAACACTCCAACCATAATCGCGCCCGCCAAGCCGCCAGGCACTTTGAACTCGCGCTTCAATTCCGGCTCGCGAATCCGCAACGCCACCAGCGTAACGAACTCCAGCATCAAGCTAGCCCCGTACAACATGATGTCCAGCGTAACCAGCCTCCTGAAACCGAGCCCCAGACACAAGCCCCAGCAAGTGGCGCACACCAGAATTGCCACCCAAGGCGCATTTGTCTTGGCGCTCGTCTTCGCGAACACCTTTGGCAGCATCCCATCCCGCGCCATCGCCAGCGGCAGCCGCGAATAGCTCATCACCAGCGCATTAAACATGCCGAACGCGCTCATCATGCCGCCCAGCACGATCAGGAAGCGCAACCATTCAAATCCCAGTATTTTGCCGCCGATCAATCCAGCGACCGTCGCCCACGAGCCATCCTCGGCAAATGTCCCCGCGGGAATACCGGTGAAATATACGGCCAGGAAGGGCAGCACGTAGGTGAGCGAAACCAGCACCACCGCCGCGATCATCGCCTTAGGGTAGGTCCGCTGCGGACGCTCCACTTCCTGCGCGATCGTCGACGCGTTGTCCCAGCCCATGTAGTTCCACATCGCCACCAGAACGCCGCCCACCAATCCAAGCCCTGCTGCGGCTGGTGCGGTATGCGCATCCGCCAGCGCCCCTGCCTTGAACGGCGAAAGCACTACTACAAGCGCGAACGGTGCCGAAAGGCTAAAGAACAACCACAGCGAAGTGATTCCCACGACCCGAATCCCAGCCAAATTCAACGCCGCGCAGCTCACCACCACGAAAAGGGCCGCCAGAATCCCATGACTGGGCATTCCAAACCAGGGCGAGCACTGTTTCAGGTAAAACACGAACAGCGTGGGATAAATGGCCATGTCGAAAATGCTGGCTGCCAGCGACAACCACGCTTCCTGGAATCCCCAGAAATTACCAAGCCCCCGGCGCACCCAGGCGTAGTAGCCGCCTTCGCAAGGCAGTGAACTCGACAGCTCGCCGATCATGAAGGCCGTCGGCAAACACCACAGCACCGGCAAAAACAGCAAAATCAAAATCCCGTGCCCATAACCGGCGCCGGATATGATCTGCTCCGTGCCATAGGTGCCGCCAGACACCATGAAAAAGGTCGCTGCCACCAGCGGCCACAAGGTCAGCTTCGCGACGTTTTTTCTGGCTTTTGTAAGTGCTTGGGAGGGGAGTTGGGAGGGAAAAGGTAACGTACTCAATTTTTACTAGCCGTCCTCCTAAAGCGATTCTCGCTCACTCACGTCGGAGCTAGTTCGCGTTCGCAGAATACAAGGTTCATCACGCCATGCAAGAAGAAAATGGGCCCGAGGCAATATTTTTTCGCGGGTACTGTAGCGCACCTTACGTCTTTCGCGAAGGTCTACCTTCGCAGCCCGGTCTTCGAATTGAGTTTCTACCGTGCTTTTATTTGTCTCTGGTTATTTGTCTCTGGTGCCAGCCTAACCTCTTGGATTGTCCCCAATTTTTCAGAGAGAGTCGCTCCGCTACCCTCGCGCGACCCTCGCCGTGGTCGTATGTTAAACTCCGCCGTTTGCTTAGTGCTATTCCCAGGAGCCATCCGAATGATACGGGCGTCGAGTTTTTGGTTGATCATGGCATTGTTTGCACCACAGTTGGCCGCTGCCGCACGGGGGACGCCGGCGGCGCAGCGACCCATCACCATTGACGATCATTTTCAAATCCGCGAGGTGGAAGGCCCAAAGCTAAGCCCCGACGCCCAGTGGGTCGCCTACACTGTTAAAACCGCATCGCTGAAAGAGGACAAATCCGAGCAGCGTATCTGGATGGTTCCGTTCGCGGGTGGCGAAGCTGTCCCGCTGACCGCGGAAGGTGTTTCCTCCGGCAGTCCTCGATGGAGCCCGGACGGCAAATATCTAGCGTTCCTATCCGCTCGCCACGAAGGTAAGACCCAGATCTGGCTGCTCAACCGCGTTGGTGGGGAGGCCCAGCGATTGACCGAAACACCCCAGGACGCAGACAGCTTCGAGTGGTCGCCGGATAGTAAGCGCCTCTGCTTGATTCTGCGCGACCCGACGACCGAGGAACTCGAAGCTGCCAAGAAGAAAGACGAAGATAAAGAAGGCGAAGACAAGGCCACGCAAGAAAGGAAGCCCAAGACCCAAAAGCCGTGGGTCATCGACCGCCTGCAATTCAAAGTGGATGAAGTCGGCTACCTCGACCGTCGGCGCACGCACCTATACATCTTCGAACTGGCCACCAAGAAGCTCACCCAGATCACTAGCGGTGACTATGACGATTCGGACCCTGCTTGGTCACCCGACGGCGCGCAACTGGCCTTCACCAGCAATCGCTCGTCCGACCCCGATCGCAACTACAACAACGACATCTGGACCGTCGCCGCCGGGAACACCGACAAGGGCGCGCACCTGACGCAGATTACGACCAATCCTGGCGATGATCATGCGCCTACGTGGTCACCCGATGGCAAGTGGATCGCCTACGTCACCCAAACCGAGCCGAAGCTCTTCGAATACGCCACTAAGCACCTTGGTGTCTCCTCCGCAACCGGAGGGGAAGCCAAAATCCTGACCCGCTCGTTCGATCGTAACGTCGACCAAATTCGCTTCGCCGCAGACAGCAAGAGTCTCTACTTCATAGCCGACGATGACGGCACTCAGAACGTTTGTCGCATCGCTATCACCGGCGGCGAAGTGACTCGCCCAATCGGCGGCCGGGTGATGGTCTACAGCTACTCGCTCGCCAAGTCTGGCGAGATCGCAGCACAGATCGACAAAATGGATCGTCCGAGCGAGATCTATGCCTTGCCCGCTTCGGGAGGCGCGCCGAAGCAAATCACTCATACGAATGACGCCCTGATCTCCCAACTGAAGCTCTCTCCCGGCGAGTACGTACACTTCGCGAGTCAGGACGGCACCACTGTTTCCGGCTACCTTTACAAGCCTCTGGACTACACTCCCGGCAAGAAGGTTCCGACCCTGCTCCGGCCGCACGGGGGCCCGGTCTGGGCTTGGTATGCGGAGTTCCAACCCGATATCCAACTATTCGCAGCCAATGGCTACGCCGTCCTCCTGCCGAACCCGCGCGGATCTTCTGGCTATGGCCAGAAATATTGCCAAGCGATTTTCGCGGATTGGGGCAACAAGGACTATCAGGACGACATGGCCTTCGTAGACTATGCCGTCGAGCAGGGAATCGCAGACCCCGACAAACTAGGCGTAGGCGGCTGGTCGTACGGCGGCATCTCCACCGACTTCATCATTGGCCAGACCACCCGTTTCAAAGCGGCGATCTCCGGCGCCGGAGAAGCCCTAAACACCACGCTCTATGGCCACGACCAATACCAGAAAGACTACGAAACCGAGCTCGGGCGGCCTTGGGAAAACGAGGCGCTCTGGGACAAACTGTCTCCGTTCTATAAGGTTGCGAAGATCGCGACTCCGACGCTTTTCATGGGCGGCAACATTGACTGGAACGTGCCAATCCTGGGAGGAGAACAGATGTACCAGGCGCTGAAAAGCCTAGGCCGCGAAACGGAGCTGGTCGTCTACCCTGACGAGTACCACGAGTTTAAGACGCCGTCACACATGAAAGACCGGCTTCGGCGGTATTTGGCTTGGTACGCCCACTACGTGAAAGGTGACTCTGCACCAGCCACGCCGCCGGAGCCAGGTTCGAAGAACGGCGAATAGAGTCGCTAGCGGAGTATTTGCGCGGGAGCGGAGCGCGTGCACTTTCTCGGCGTGCGAACGTCACCTCATGTAGTCATGTCTTTTCAGGCGAAGCCACAGCTTTAAACCCGTAGGTCTCGTAGCGCGTAGTAATCCTCCCATCCTGAGCGCTCACCACCGTGAAGCCTTCCGGGTAGCCCATACGCGCCCCCCGCCACCAGTTGCCGCTCACCGCGCCGCCAAGGATGTATTGCGTATTCTTCAGCACAACCAGTTCATTAACATGCAGATGTCCCTGTAGCACCGCGACCACGTTGTGCCCCTCAAACGTCGCCAACACGTCGGGCGCGTTATCGACCGTGAGCGTGTTGTACTTCTGCCCCGTAGTGACTTTCTCCGCGTACGTCGCGAACGCGCTGACCAGCGGCACGTGCACGGTGACGATGATTGGCGTTGTTGCACCCACCCGGTTCAGTTCGTCCTTCAGCCAGGTCAATTGAGGGTCATCGATCCGCGCTTGCCACATACGGTCTTCGGTCGGCTGGATGGAATCGAGGACGATGAAGTGCCAGCCCTTGTGATCGAACGAATAGTAGGTCCGGCCCACACGGTCTTCGTACATTTTCTTGCCGTAGCTCGGATCACTCGGTGACACACCGCTTTTGGTGTTGACACCGAAAACATCGTGATTTCCGATCGTGTGGTGCAACGGCATCGGCAGCGTTTGCTCGGCTTTCTTGTACAGATCGAAAACCGCATTGGCGCGCGTGCGATCCACGCTCAGGGCATCGAAAACGTGATCGCCACCCATGATCGCGAACTCGGGCTGGAGGCCAGCGATCTTGCGAAAGCACATATCACAGCCGTGTGCGGCATCGAGTTCCGGTTGGATGTGTGTGTCCGTGAAAAAGACAAAGTCAAACGATCCTGGCGCGGCATCCGCAGCCCAGCCGAGCGAGGTCGGGGCAAAGGACGCCGCAGCGCCCGCGACCGCCGCCGTCTTCAAAAAGGTTCTACGATCAATTGCCATCGGGTACTCCTCGGGTCGAACAACGGGTCGACTTTGAACGAACATCCCGATGTTATCACCGCCTACCGGCCGTCCCGTTTCCGCCCGGTAACAATCATTGCTCGACGGTCCCACTCGCGCTATCCTCCCGCGGTCCGAGGAGGACTCATGCTTCTACGTGTGGCTTTCCTCTTGTTCGTTGGCGTTGGCTGCTTCGCGGCGACCGCATTCGGGCAGCGCGCATCGTTCACCGTGGGTACGGCGACCGCGGCGTCTGGCCAGACAGCCACCGGCTTCCTCCAGGTTCCGGCCGGAGTTGATGCGGCCACCGACATCCCGGTAATTGTCGTGAATGGCGCGAAGTCCGGGCCTGTATTGGCGCTGGTTTCGGGTGCTCACGGCACCGAATACGCATCCATCCTTGCGCTCGAAAAGCTGATTCCCGCGCTCGACCCAGCTGAACTCTCCGGCACCGTTGTGCTGCTTCCGTTGGTTAACATTCCCTCGTTCCTGCAAAAGGTGCCGCACGTCAACCCGATCGACAAGAAGAGCATGAACCGTTATTACCCGGGCAAGCCTGACGGAACGCAAACCGATCGTGTCTCCTACCTGATTACGAAAGAAATCGTCGACCGTTGCGACTACCTGATCGACTACCACGGCGGCGACCTGGACGAGAGCCTGCGTCCCTATGCCTACTGGGGACCAACCGGCAAAGCCGAGCAGGACCGCGTGTCGAAGGATATGGTGCTGGCGTTCGGGCTCGACCACATCATCATCTGGCACGAGCGGCCTACGGATCCCGCCGCTACGCGCTATCTGGACAACACCGCTTCAGTACATGGGAAGCCGTCGATCGTCGTGGAAGCGGGCCACGCGGGGACAACCGAGACTGACGACATCGCGCTGCTGGTGAACGGCACGCTGAGCACTATGCGCGCGCTGAAGATGTTGCCGGGCAACGCACACGTGATAGAGAACCCCGTCTGGCTCGATCAGATCGTCGACATCGAAAGCGACCTTGAGGGAATTTTCTATCCGCTGGTCAGGCGCGGAACTTATGTGCAGCAGGGAATGAAGATCGGCTACGTCACCGACTACTTCGGCAAGACCATTTTTGACGCGCGCGCCCCGGTTTCCGGCGTGGTACTGCACATCAACGCCGTTCCCTCGCTCAAGAAAGGCGACAACATCGCCAACATCGGTGTGGTGGCTGCAAAAGCGCCATGAGCACTTCGTCAGCCCGCCGTGGACACAAACCGCCCGCCGAAGTCGTGTAGAATGTCCGAGAATTCGGCAGCAATTCCTTTATGAGAGGTTTCCGTGGCATCCGACTATCTACTCAAGACTGAACCTACCGTCTATTCCTTCGCCGATCTTCAGCGCGACAAAGTCACCGAGTGGGACGGGGTGTCCAATCCCACCGCGCTCAGAAACCTGCGCGAGATGCAGCCGGGCAATGGGCTGATCATCTACCATACCGGAGACGACAAGAGCGCCGTGGGCACCGCCACGGTGGTTTCCGTGGATGCCTCCGACCCGAAAAGCCCGGTGGTGAAGATCAAAGCAGGGAAGCCGCTGCCGAAACCCGTGACGCTGGCAGAGATCAAAGCGAACAAACTTTTCGCCGACTCGCCGCTTGTGCGACAGGGCAGACTATCGGTTGTTCCCCTAACTGCGGCCCAGTACAAGGCTTTGACCGGAAACTGATTCTGACGAGTGCAACGGCCTCTCCGCGCAAGTCACAGAGGATCCAGTGAAAACTCAAAGATTCGCCTCGCTCTTGCTTCTATTGCTCTCGATCACTGCCATTACTCGCGTCGCACGATCGCAATCCTCACTCGGCTCTGGCGCTGCCAAAGTCGAATTTGAGAACGACCAGGTTCGTGTCCTGCGCGCTTCCCTGGGTGCACATCAAAAAACGCCGATGCATCAGCACCCCAGCCGCATCGGCGTTACCATCACGCAGAACGATCTTCGCGTTTATTTGCCAGACGGAGCCTCAACAACTTCCGCGCGCGGCGCCCACGAGATTTTCTGGAGTGAACCCGTAACGCATCAAATCGAAAACCTCTCCGACAAGGCCATGCAAAACATCGAGATTGAATTGAAACGCGCAAACGGCATGGGAGCGACGGTGAAATCAGTCGCGGTCGAATCAAAAGCTCAGGGCACCGCAACCGATCCCGTCGCCGTCGAGCAGGAGCCCCATCATCACGTCGTCTTTGAAAATCAATACGTTCGCGTCCTCGACGTAGTCCTCAATCCGGGCGATACGACGCTCTTCCACAAGCACTCGCTCGACAACGTCGCTGTCCAACTCAACGACGCCAACATCAAACGCCAATTCCCCGGCGAAGATTGGGTCGCCACACCCGCAAAAGAAGGCTCGGTTGGTTTCATCGCCGGAACCACGACACCGTATACCCACCGCATCAGCAACCCAGGTACTACGGTATTCCACGTCGTGGACATTGAAATCCTTCCTTAGACCTTCTTCACCGAAATAAACTTGCCCTTAGAGCCTATCGATAGCACATTCGCAACGAAGCTTCACAGGCGCGGAAACGCTTTGGGTGAGCGTCCGACTGGACAATTTAGCTATTTCGGCTGCGTCGAATAGGTGCGCTGATTCTATCGCCGTGAGTTGCCAAGTTCAGATTTAGAAGGCATTATATCAACGACAATTTCCCACAGAAGTCCCGGCCCGACCTGTGAAACCTTTATGAGCGTAGATACGCGTCCAGACGATGGGATGTCGGGCATGCACAAACTCCTTCGTTATATCGAATCGCATGTGCTGAATGGCTCGACATTGACGTTGCTGCTGGCGACGCTTGCATTCGGATGCGGCGGGGGTGCGAGTTCTATGCCACTCCCATCCGATCCAGTTCCAGCGTCCAAGGTAGTTTCTGTCGTTCCAAGTTGTGCGTCTCCGCTTGCTTCCGGAACGCCTGAGACTTGCACCGTGGTGGTCACAGGCACTGGTAACTTTAACAGCGCCGTAACTTGGTCCGCGTCGAGCGGAACGATATCGAGCGCGGGTGTGTTCACTGCTCCGACGGTAACCGCCGCTACCTCCGTCACCGTAACGGCCACCAGCATAGAAAGTTCGGTACCGGGAGCGGTGATGATCAACATCACGCCTCCGTCCCCGCCCGCTGTGACCTCTGTGACGGTGACTTGCCCGACTCCGATTTCATCCGGTGCTACCAGCCAGTGCTCGGCGAGCGTGGCACCGGCCGCGGCACCGCAAGGCGTGACCTGGTCGGTGTCTGCGGGAGCATCTATCTCTCAAACGGGTTTGTTGACCGCACCCACGGTGACCGCGAATCAGACCGTGATGGTCACAGCGATCAGTGCGGCGGCCCCGACGGTATCCGGGTCATTTACAGTAACTGTTGACGCACCACTCCCGCCGGCCGTGGCATCTGTGACGGTGACGTGCGCGACTCCGATTCCATCCGGCGGTACCAGCCAGTGCACCGCAAACGTGGCCCCGGCGGGCGCCCCGCAAACTTTAACTTGGTCTGCCTCTACGGGAGCGTCCATCTCGCAAACTGGCCTGGTGACGGCACCCACGGTGACCGCGAATCAGCCGGTAACAGTCACGGCAACCAGCGTAGCCACCCCGACGATCTCGGGGTCGTTTGTCGTAACTGTGGACGCGGCTGCATCCGCGACCGGCCCTGAAAATCTTGGAGTCGGTAGCGCGCCTTCGACGGTAGTTGATCCTAATGGCGTCATCGACATCGCCTGGATCACCCAGTCCGGAATCGTGTTCAGCCAGTCCCAAGACCATGGCGTTACCTTCAGCGCTGCAAATCTTGTCCTCCCGCTGCCAATTATTTCAGAACAGATGAACCTTCAACTCGACGCGCAGAACGACATCGTCATTTTCGCGACGTACAATACCGGTGCTGGGGCGGCCACCGCGATGCTCGCTCGCTCCACCGACGGCGGAAAAACGTTCACGAACCTTCCGGTGAGTCAGAATGGATTGTTCCCCGTGTTGTTGGTGGAACCAGGCGGCGCACTCGACCTGGCGTATCTCGACGTACTCACCAGCGCGCTGCATGAAAGCCGTTCCACTGATGGCGGAAAAACGTTTTCGACCGACCAGGTCTTGTGGACCACGACCCAGGACGCGGTAGACTTGCAAGGTGTTGTTGGGCCGCAGGGCCAAATCTATTTCACCTGGAGTCAGGAGTCGGGCACAACCTGCGAGATTTTCTTCGCAGCGTCGGTGGACGATAAAACATTCTCGAAGCCGGTCCAGCTTTCGAATGACGCGGGATGCGACGTGGATCCCACTCCGTTGGTGGACGCGTCAGGCAACGTGAATATTGCCTGGGTATCTTCCGGCAAGACGCTCTATTTCACGCGCTCAACAGACCAAGGTCAAACCTTCGCGAAGCTTGCGATGGTCACGCAGACCGGCATCAGCCTGAATGCACCGAATTTCGTGGTGGCGCCAAACGGCGAAATCGATTTGGTCTACCAGTCCCTGGCTATCGGCGCGAACTATGAGGTCTTTTTCACGCAATCGCCAGACCATGGCGCGACATTCTCGACGCCTATCAACCTGACACTGCCGCCGGTGCCAAACTTCACAGGTGGCGGCGATCCATCCGTAGGCGTGGAGGTCACCGGGAAAATTACGATCGCTTGGGAAGACGACGGGAAAGGTACATTTTCCGGCGACAACGACATCTATATCAGTACTTCGACGGATGGAAAAACGTTCAGTCTTGCCACTGACCTATCGAACACGACAGACCAGATTGAAGTCTTCCCAATGGTCATCGAAACGCCGACTTTGCGCTACATCACCTGGTACGATACGACCGGCCAGCAAACAAACCCGGTCTTAAGCGTGTTTTTTTACGCGGTTCAATAATAAAAAGAGAGTCTTTGTCCGTTGGATTGTCGGACCCTTAGCCGCTACAACATTCTTTCCGGGGCTAAGTTTCCAAGTTCCTCGCCCAAGTGGCTGTGGTTTGCGCTAATTCGTGTAGGACCTCGGCATCAGTCTTTCCCGAACTCTTGAGAACGTGGAACGAGTGATCCGCGGATTCGATGACATGAAGTGTCGCTAGCGAGCCGAGTTTCGCGCAGACCGGCCGAAGCAGGTCGAGACCCGCGAACGTGTCTCGCGTTCCTTGCAGGAACAGCATCGGCACGCTGACTTTCGCGAGATGATCGGCGCGTCTGATGCTGGGCTGCCCGGGCGGGTGGAGCGGGAACCCGAAGAAAACAAGTCCTCGCACTTGATCCAGCGGAGATTGGGACGCGGCGGTGGAAGTCATGCGGCCGCCCATAGACTTGCCGCCGGCCATGAGGAGCAAACCCGGAGCGGCCTCCTGCGCGGCACGCACGGCGGCAGTTACCGTCGCAGTAAGCACCGGCGGGCGATCAGGAGCGCGACGGCGTTGCTCCATATATGGGAATTGGTAGCGAAACGTGGCGATCCCCGCCGCGGACAGTTCCCCAACCAGCGCTTCCAGAAATGCATGGGTCATTCCCGCACCGGCTCCGTGGGCAAGCACCAGGAGCCAGCGAGGCTTTGCTGGCCGCACCAGCAGCGCAGAAACTTCACCCGCACCTTCGACTGCGAAACGCAACTCTTTTGCGGCACTCACGTCGGCAGGATTCTAGCAGAAGAACGCCTTGGCGGAAGGACGCCTCTCTCAAGTGGAACGATATCAAGCCTGAACGGGATCCGCAGCCCTGGTTCGCTAGACCATGGTCATTGACCATGGTCTGGATCACTGCTAAACTAATGTTTCTGCGTGGTTTACACTTATGGAAGAAATTGCCATCTCCAAGTTCAAGGCTACCTGCTTGGCAGTGCTTGAGCGCGTTCGTAGGACGAATCAGCCGATCCGCGTAACGCGCTTCGGAAAGCCAGTAGCCGAAATTATTCCGCCGTCTCCCCCCGAACGGCCACGTCGTAGAGTCGGCATAAGGCAGGGGGGCCACATCGTCGGCGATATCGTCGGTCCTGTCGCCGATCTCTCCGATTGGGAAGTCGAGCAAGAGGATCCGCCAGGCGAGAAAACTACATGAATCTCTTGCTGGATACGCACGTTTGGCTCTGGAACAGTCTTGAGCCGTGGAAGATCACTTCAGAAGTCAATCAGGCGCTAGCCGATCCTGGCAATGAACTTTACTTGTCACCAATCAGCGTCTGGGAACTTGTCGTACTCGTGGAAAAAAGGCGAGTTGTTCTCGACGAAGAGATGGACCGATGGGTCGCCAAATCAAAAGAGAACCTTATGTTGAGAGAAGCGGTCATTTCGTGGGCGGTAGCTGATGAGCTGCGTTACACAATTCTCGGTCACCGGGACCCTGCCGATCGCCTTCTGGCAGCGACGGCCAAGGTCTATCACCTTACTTTGGTAACCGCCGATGAGCGCCTGCTCCATGCTCCGGGCCTGAGCGTCCTGCCAAATCGCTAGCGTGAAATGAAAGACCGAGGGTCTCGGGTTTGTCGGCCCGGAGATACGGCGGTCAATGTGTGCAATCGAGAAACTGCAGTGCTATTTGGAGGCTGATGCACCCTGCAATTCGGTGAGCGCGGCGAGCACCTCTTCACTGTGCTTGTCGGGCTTGACGTCCAGCCAGACCTTCTCGACTTTCCCCTGCGGATCGATCAGGAAGGTATGCCGCGACGAGAGCTTGACGACACCCATATTCATGACCGAGTCGTATTGCGTGGAAACTTCGCTCTTTGTATCGGCCAGCAACTTAAAACTCAGACCTTCCTTGGTGCAGAACTTCTGGTGAGAGTCTTCGTCTTGCATGCTAACGCCGACGATGACGGCGTTCTTCTGTTCGTATTGCGCAAGGTCTCGCTGGAAATTATGCGCTTCGACGGTACAACCGCTGGTGAAATCCTTGGGGTAAAAATACAGCACGACCCACTTGCCCTTAAAGTCGTGCAGGCTCACGGGCTTGCCTTCCTGTGAATTCAGCGTGAAATCGGGAGCCGCGGTTCCAACGGCGGGCGCCTTATCGCCCGCGCGCAATGAACTAATTCCCAACGCAACTGCAAATATTGCCACCAAAACCGCCGCCATCCAGACGAACTTCATTTTCCCACCTCGTTTTCTGTAACCGCGCTTCAATCTGCTTGCGGACTGGCTGCTTTTCGGACCTATTGCCTCTTGCACATACAGCATGGTAGTGAGATGTGAAGAGAAACTCCAGGGTTTCACCGCGTGCGCGACTCTGCGGCACGGCGCTTCTATTCGGGCTGCGTGAATCGGCCAAAACCGAGGCGCACTTGAATCGTGTTGATGCCCGGGTTCGGAGTGGTCATACCCGCGTTGGAGATATGCATGAAGCGGACTTCGGCGCTCCAGTTATATTTGCTCTTCAGAAAGTGCGCCCCGATCGCACCGCCCGTCGTGAAATTCACACGCGATGTTCCCGGAGGTGCTTGCTGGTTGGTGAAGAGCGTGCCGCCGCCAAGATCGATGTACGGCGAAATACTGTGGTGCTCGACAAAGTTCCACTTCAGCGCAAAGGGATTCAGACCGAATCCGTACGCCGTGCCAGTTTTCTGCGTCAGCCAAAAGATGGGAACAACGTCGACTGCGAATTCGAAGCGGCCACGCAGTGGACCCGGCGCGACCGGATCCGTCAGGATCCAGCCGTAGCGCAAACCCAGGTTCCACACACCGGTGTCAGCGGCGCTGCCGTTGATGCCGTGGCCTCCGCCGGTCCATATCTGCAAGTCATGACCCCCGTTCTCTGGTCCGGACTGCGCAATCGCTGCCGGGGCAAGCAGAATAGTTCCAAGCGCGATGGTTGCGAGAATGCTCTTCACCCGTGAATCTCCTCAATTTCGCGATCTATCAGCGTCTGAGACGCCAATACGATAACCCAAGTTGCATATCCGGGTGGCGGATCACTTCAGATAAGTGCGCACGATCTGAATGACATCGTCGGCGGCTTCGCCTGCGGACTTTGAATTGCGTGGCATGTGGTTGCGGATGTGATCCTCCATCAACTCGCCCATCAGGCTGTTAATCGCGCCGCGGGCGGCGGAAAGGCGCTGGAGCACGTCGGCGCAGGGCTCCTCCTGATTCAGCGCGCGGAGCACCCCTTCAAGCTGGCCGATGACTTTCTTGGTGCGGTTAACGAGATCCAATTTTTCCCTGGAAGTATGCGTCATAGTCCTTAACTACCCTACAGGGGTATAGTATTAATTTTCTAGTGACAACGAAAGGCCTGTCGGCACAGTAGAGCACATTACCCTCGAAGTGCAAGCTGGACGGGGCGCCGGACTTTTGGTGGTTGCCGCGAGCGGGCTTCCAAAGGTTTCTAATTAACTATACTGTACAAAAATAGTTTAGCATGTTTAACTACGACTGCTCCTCAGGGGAGCCTCTGCGTTTTCGTTCATCGCGCTGTAACGAGCAGCTCCTTATCGTCAAGGTTTCATCGATCGCCAGCGGATCACGCAGCGGCCCATATTCTTGTTAAGGGAAACCGGAGATGTCAGGGTTCGATCTAAGATTTGCCTGGCGCCTATGCTTGCTGCTGGCCGCCCTGTCTTTCGCGCGGCTACCCGCGGCGTCGGCGCAAGCCGGCACTCCGGTGGATCAGCCTCAGGATGCCGACTCCACCGGCGAAAGCTCCGGACCCGATTCGTTGCCGACGATGTTTCCGCACCCGGAGACCGACCGATTGTGGATCTCCGGCCAGGCGAACTTCATCTCGCAGTGGCACCCGGGATTCCATTCCCCGTATTCGGGAAAGAACAGTCTTTCGCCCGAGGCTCAGTATGCTACTTCCCGTGTACTCACATTGTTTACCGGCCTGCGCCTCACCAGCACTTCTGAGCTTATTTGCGACGTACAGGAGACTGGTGGTAATGGGTTGGGACAAGCCCTGGGCGTCGCCGGGTTTACGAATCTGGACGTGGTGCGAAATCCTTCACTGAGCAAGGCGCCGTACATCGCGCGTCTGATGTGGCACCAAATTATTCCCCTGAGTCACGAAACCGGACCGAGCGACCGAACCCCATTTTCGCTATTCAGCCTGCTGCCAGAGCGCCGCATCGAAATCCGTTTCGGCAAACTCAGCATGGCGGATTTCCTCGATCTCAATTCCTACGGCACCGACAGCAATTTTCAGTTCATGAATTGGACGGCAGACAACAACGGCGCATACGACTATGCGGCGGATACGCGCGGATTCACATTCGCGGCGATGGCCGAATATCATCACAACCGCCACGTGATCGTGCGCTTTGCCGAGGCTTTGATGCCCAAGGTCGCCAATGGCATTCATCTCGACGCGGATCTGAGCCGCGCGCGCGCTGAAAACGTGGAGTTGGAACTCCGCGGAACTCTTCTGCATCGCCAAGAGGGGATCTTGCGCCTCCTCACTTTCGTGAACCACGCGAATATGGGCAGCTACCGCACGGCAATCGACAATTTTCTAGCCGGCCTTACCCCCACTCCGGAGATCACTGCGCATCCGCTACAGACCACCGTGAAGTACGGTTTCGGCGTAAATTTCGAGCAGCCGTTGAACGATTGGTTTGGCGTATTTGGACGGTGGGGATGGAACGAAGGGCAGCACGAGTCCTACGCATATACCGAAGTGGACCAGACCGATGAGATCGGTGCAGGCGCGAGCGGAAGGCGCTGGGGCCGGAAGTTCGATCGCGCCGGACTCGTCTTCATATCGAACGGTATTTCACGCGAACATCAGGAGTATCTAGCGCTGGGCGGCTATGGGTTTTTGCTCGGAGACGGTCGGCTCAACTACGGCCGCGAGAATATCGTGGAGACCTACTACACAATGCATGTCTGGCGTGGATTTTACCCATCATTAGGGTTCCAGTATGTCGACCATCCCGGCTATAACCGCGATCGCGGCCCTGTAGTCGTCCCGACGCTCCGCTTGCATCTTGAGTTCTGACGGAGCAGCCCCCAAAGTGGAATTTGTCTCAAGCAAGGATGGGCTCGCGAATCTGGGACAGCCAACTCACGGAGCGGGCACCGCTAGAGCCAGCTTTGCATAGTCTTTGCTCAGTTGTCCGCAAAGTGCTTCAACGACAAGTTCATGATCCGCTCGCTGGGGCAGGCCTGACACCGTAGCGGAACCGATGACGCCCGCACCGTGCACGCGAATCGGAAACGACCCGCCGTGCGCCGCAAAGTCCGCTATGGGCAGTCCGTATTTTTCGAAGACGCTCGCGCCAATCTCCAGGCCGATCGCGTAGGAACTGCGATGAAATCGTGCTACCAGATTGCTCTTCCGGCGGATCCATTCGGCATTGTCGGGTGTGCTGCCGGCAAGCGCCGCGTAGAATAGTGGCTGCCCGAAACGCCGGACATCAATTGCCAGCACGAGCTTTCGCGCCGCTGCCATCTCCCGCAAGCGCGCGCCCAAGTGCCACGCGGCATCCTCATCGAACCGCGTGAAATGCAGTTCGCGTTCTTGAACGGCAATCGCCGCCAGATCATCTTCGCGGGCGGTCACAAGCAGGCTCCTTCAACCGAGGCACCTCGGGCTATCAAGGTGTCCAAGGCATTCTGCCAATCCTGTGGGGTTCGCGCCGCCGCATGCGCAAGGTCGCGCGCATCACGGCGCGGTTCGCGATATGAGGGAGTCACCCAGAGCGCGTTTAAACTGGCCAGGGCCAAGCCTCACTCGATGCGGGCTGTTACTTCTTGACCGCCGCCAGAATCTGCTTCTGGTTCTTCAAAATAGTGGCCTGATTTTTCTTGATCGTTTCCTGATTGGCCTTGATCTGTCCCTGATTGCCGAGAAGTGATTTCTGGTTCTTTAAAATCTGCTTCTGATTCGCGAGAACTTTTTGTTCTGACATTTTAGTAGCACCCTCCGGAGCTGAAGTATGCGGGACAGGGGCAACGATGAGTTTGCGTTCCTCCGAAGCCCAGCGAAACGCATTCTCCCAGCGCCATCCCCGGGCGTCAATGACCTAATTCCTACAGGTGTTTTTGAGGAGAGATTCTGTGCGGAGAAGTAAGGCGCTACGCCCGATCCGCGCCCGCGGTCTAGTATGAATCTACTATTGATCGGGAACGCGTCCCGATGTCATAGTGCGCGTTAATCCTTATTTGGTTTCCGACTTCCCAGGAGTCACGGAGGTTGTTCTCATGGCGGTTTCCGCTCCCAGCATCCACAGCGCTCAATTTACGGCAGATGCGGGCTCCAGCTTTTACGAGAAGCTCAACTCCAAGTGGCACGAACGCGCGCTGCAGATCTTCATGGCCGTCGTGCTGGCACATTGGGGCGAGCATCTTTTCCAGGCATATCAAATCTACGTGATGGGATGGCCGCGTCCCAAGGCCAACGGGCTTCTAGGGCTGTGGTATCCCTGGCTGATTAAGTCCGAAGTGCTGCACTATTGCTACGCGCTGGTGATGCTTATCGGCATTTGGGTTCTGCGCAAAGGTTTTACCGGGACCGGGCGTAAATGGTGGACGGTCGCTTTGGTCATACAGTTCTGGCACCACATCGAGCACTTGCTGTTGATTATTCAAGCGACTACGCATCATAACTTCTGGGGCAAGCCGGTGCCGTGCAGCGTTCTACAATTGTTCTTCCCGCGCGTAGAGTTACATCTCTTCTACAACACGATCGTGTTCGTCCCCATGGTCATCGGCATGTACTACCACATGTTCCCGCCGGTGGGAGAAGAGGGCCACGCGTCGTGCTCTTGCGAGTGGCAGAAGGGCGCCGAGAAGGCACCGGCTGGCGCCGCGTAGCGGGGCTCCACTGAACACGCTCGGAGGATCGCCGCTGGTTGCCCTTGCGTGCCTGCCGAGCGTTCCCGCTGTACTGGCCGACTGAATACGTTGTCTACTCCATCCAATCCGTCGCTACTCATACCGCAGTCTGCTCCATTCGACCTGTTGAAGCTTCCCGGCGTCAGCCGCTTCTTGCTCTGGCGTCACTCGCGCACCATTCTCCAACTCCCTCTTCTCCTCGTCAGCATCGTAATGATCCTGCAAGGATTTCTAGGTCCGACCCTCGCTCCGAAAAATCTAGCCACCGTCCTCACCTGGGTGCACTTTCGCGGCGCCCTGGTCCTGGTGATACTTTGCGCCGGCAATTTCTTCTGCTTGGCCTGTCCGTTCATGGCAGTGCGCAATGCGGCCCGCTGCTTCCTTCGTCCCCGCCGCAACTGGCCCCAATGGCTCCGCAACAAATGGATGGCCGTCGCCCTCTTCGTGCTCATTCTTTTCACGTACGAACTATTCGATCTCTGGTCATCGCCGTGGTGGACCGCATGGCTCATCGTCGCTTATTTCCTCGCTATCCTCGTGGTCGACGGCGTCTTCAAGCACGCCTCGTTCTGCAAATTCGTCTGTCCGATCGGCCAATTTAACTTCATCGCCTCGACGCTCTCTCCCCTCGAAGTCCAGGTGCGCGATTCGAGCGTCTGCGTCTCATGCAAAACCAAAGACTGCATCCGCGGCACCCGCGAACCTTCGCAGGTGGCAACGGGCCTGCCTGTAGGCCCTGGGCTTAAGCCCGGCGCTCAAAAGGGAATGCCGTCCGAGCTCAGAGTGATCCAACGAGGTTGCGAGCTCGCCCTGTTCCAGCCCCGCAAAGTCGGCAACATGGATTGCACTTTCTGCCTCGATTGCGTCCACGCCTGCCCTCACGACAACATCGGCGTCCTCAGCCGTGTTCCTGCCGCGGAGTTATTGGTCGATCCGCTGCGTTCCGGCATCGGTTATTTCTCGCGGCGCAAAGATCTCGCCGCGCTCGCGTTAGTCTTCAGCTTCGGCGCGCTTCTGAATGCTTTCGGCATGGTCAGCCCTGTCTACGCGCTGGAGGGCTGGCTCGGCAAGCTCCTCCACGTCAATCAGGAAGCCCCGGTTCTCGGCCTAATCTTTGCTTTCTTCCTCGTCGTCGAGCCGGTCATCCTTCTGGGTTTTGCCGCCTGGCTGACCCGCGCCCTGAGCGGCAGCAATCGCGCAATCCTCCCGCTTGCGGTTCGTTACAGCTACGCTCTTGTCCCGCTAGGATTTGGAATGTGGCTAGCCCACTACGGCTTCCACTTCTTCACTGGCCTGCTCACCTTTATTCCCGTTACGCAGAGCGCGCTCGCCGACCTAGGTGTCCGAATACTGGGCGCGCCGCGATGGACGCTGACTGGACTGCCGGTGAGATTTGTTCAGCCAATGGAATTCGGATTTCTCGTTCTCGGGCTCGCCGGCTCGTTACTGGTAGCGTACCGCCTGTCGGAAGAGGATTTCGCTGATCGTCCAATGAGAGCTTTCGCGCCGTGGGCGGCCGTCTGCCTGCTGATCTGGATTTCGTCGGTCTGGCTGATGTTGCAACCCATGGAAATGCGCGCCACGCTCATGAGCGGATAGATTCTGTTCGGCAAGGATAGGGCAACGGCTTCTGCCGCTCCGTAGGCGTTTGCGTAGCAATCCAGCGAATCGACATGCTCATCTTTAGCCGTTGAGGGCCGAACTCGCGGGGGTGCCACGCAGACTCAGATAGTTCGATCTTCGAGCCAGAGGGCTGCGGCAACAGAAACGATGGGGGATCGGCAAAAATACGGAAAGCGAATCTTGCGCGGCTACATGCTCGCGAGCGCGTTTGCACTCGCGATTCCGGCCACCGCGCACAACGGTCCGCCCTTTCCCATCATCACCGACCAACGCGTCGGGCCTTGCATCGTCTCGCTCTGGGTTCACCCTGATGTTGGCGTTTCCTCTCCGTTCTTCGTGATCCTCGAACCACCCCAAGGCGGCTCCATACCTAACGACCTGAAGATTCAAATCGGTATCCAGCCCGAAAGCGGTCGCCTCCCCGAAGTCGTCTATCCGGCGTGGCGCGAAAAGCTCCGAGGCCAGGTGGAATTCAAAACCGAGGTCCAGTTCGACACCGACGAAATGTGGCGCGTACGCCTCATCCTCGAAAGTTCGCAAGGCCGGGGCGAAGCGTTATCGAGAGTGGAAGCAACTCCACCGGGATTCGGTCGCTGGGACTTGCTGCTTTACCTGCTGCCCTTTCTCGGCATGGGGTTTCTGTGGTTCCGCGCCATCGCGAAAAGGCGCAGCTATCGAAAGAGTCAGGTTCAAGCAAGTTGAGCGAACTTGCCCTCAGGCTTTCGTCGTTGGAGAATAGAGCGCAACATTTGGATGTTTCAGTTCGTTCGTGAAAATGAAAATGCTTGCTAAATGCGCCGCGCCCGCAGGGAGCCCGCCGGGTGCCGCACCCTTGGGTTTTAAGGGTGCGGTCTTTGACTTTCGGCAGTTCATCGTGAGATCGGCTGCGCACGTGCCCACAGGGGCGGCCCCGTCTCCCGCCCACTCCTATCGGGCCCCGCGTGCACTGGCGCTGCTTCTTTCTGTGGTCGTTGTTGTCGCCTGCGCCGGATGCCATCCAAACGGCGACCTACCCGACAAATCCTCGAAAATCTATGCTGACGTGGTCTCCGCTTTCTACATCGGTTTGGCAGCCCTCCAGGTCGGCGACGACGTCCACGCCGAAAGCGAACTCTCTCAGGTAACGCAACTCGTACCCGCCGAACCGGCTGGCTGGGCCAATTGGGGTGTGCTTGCGCTGCGACAAAGGAATCTGGACGCCGCCGCGCTGAGATTCGAGCGCGCTCGGTCGTTGGCTCCTCAGATTGACCACATCTACGATCTACTCGGCGCCCTGGAGAGCGCTCGGGGCCACTCCGTCGAAGCCATCGCCAACTGGCGGAAAGCAACCGAGATCAATCCAAAGAATTATCGGGCCGCATATAACCTGGCAGAAGAGATCGAACGCCAAGGCGGCCCGAACGCCGACGCCGAGTTCCAGGGTCTGATCCAAAAAATCCTGGCCGCGCAGCCCGACAACCTGGCCGCCTTCCTGGAGTTGAGCCGCGTCGCTGCAAAACGCGGCGACACCTCCACACTCCAGTCCACCATCGCCAAAATCGGCCAGCACTCCGCCGCCTGGCCTCCCGAGGTTCAGCAGCAGTTCGCGGCCCTGCAAGCCGCTGCTTCCAGTCCAGATCCTCGCTCCGCCGCGACACGAACGACATTCCTCCGCAACACGTTGATGCGTGTCCCAGAATTTCGCGAAAGCCTCGCCGTTCTGAAAGCTCCAGCGGGCGAAGAAGCCGAGCCCTTTACTCACTTTCTTCGACTGCCATATCCCGTCTTCGCGCCGTCGCCGGCGGACCTGGCGCTCACCTTCACGCCGCAGCCACTCGCAATTCCCGATGGCAGCCACTGGAACTGGATCGGCGCAATCGCCCTGGGCAGTGCCGGAGCCCCGGTTGTCGCCGAAGCAAACGGCCACGAAGTTCGCCTCGCCACGGGCGCGGTGCTCCCGTTCCCGGGTGGTCCATCGGCTGTTCCGCCAACACCCGACGGCATTCTGCAAATCGACTTCAACTATGATTTCAAGACCGATCTCGTCCTCGCCGGTGCAGGGGGCCTCCGCCTGATGCGCCAGGACGATCCGAAGAAGTTCACAGACGTAACGTCAAAAGCAAAACTGCCGCAGGACATCACCAATGCCAGCTACGTCGGCGCCTGGGCTGTCGACATAGAAGCGGACGGTGACCTCGACATCGTTCTCGGCGCCAAAGACGGCCTTCCGCTCGTCCTGCGAAACAACGGCGACGATACTTTCACTCCCATTCATCCCTTTCCCGGTGTCTCCGGCCTGCTCGGATTTGCGTGGGCCGATTTTGATGGCGACGGCAACGCCGACGCCGCGCTCATCGACGCACAGGGGCGTCTGCACATCTTCCACAACGAGCGGCAAGGTCAGTTCCGTGAGGTCTCCTTGCCAACCGGTTTCGCTTCCATCAAAGCGATCAATGTGGGCGATCCCGACAACGACGGCATTCTCGATCTGCTCGCGGTTCAATCCGATGGTGCAATCACCAGCGTCTCCTACCGCGGGGAGCAACGTTGGACCATCTCGGAAATCGCTCGGGTGCCGAATCCTGCCAGCTATCTCTCCGGGGCGGTACGCTTGCTTGTCGCCGATCTCGACAACAATGGCGCACTCGACCTGCTTCTCAGTCCAGTCCCGCAAGACGCCACGCACAACACCCTGAACCCACTGATTTGGCTTGCCGATGAAAACCGTAGGTTTGTCCTCCTGGATCGCGCTTCGACGCCGGCAGCCGTATTCGATGTCGCCGACCTGACCAGTGACGGACGCCTCGATCTGCTCGGTTTTTCCGCCGACCAGCAACCCGTGCAGGCCGCCAATCACGGCACGAAAAACTATCATTGGCAGGTCGTTCGCCCCCACGCCAAGCAAGCCGTCGGCGACCAGCGCATCAATCCCTTCGGCGTCGGCGGCGAAATCGAAATCCGCTCCGGCTTGCTCGTGCAAAAGCAGCCGATCCAGGGCCCCCAAGTCCATTTCGGCCTCGGCAATCAGACCAGCGCCGAAGTCGTGCGCGTCGTCTGGCCTAACGGCACCGTCCGCGCCGAATTTGGCGTGCAAGCCGATCAGGAAGTCGTCACCGAGCAGCGCCTCAAGGCCAG
This sequence comes from uncultured Acidobacteriota bacterium, assembly GCA_963834025.1. Classification (GTDB taxonomy): domain Bacteria; phylum Acidobacteriota; class Terriglobia; order Acidiferrales; family UBA7541; genus Acidiferrum. The sequence goes on from CAWIAI010000003.1 coordinate 707,561, forward strand.
TTGCCCATTCCTATTCGCCTATAACGGAAAGCATATGGAGTTCGTCAAAGACGCCGTCCCGTGGGGCTCCGCCATCGGCCTGCGTATCAACACTCTGGGCTCTGCAAAAATTGCCACCACCGGCGAGTGGTACAAGATTCGCCGCGATCAACTCGTCCCTCACGACGGTTACTACGATCTCCGCATCACCGCTGAACTCTGGGAGGTCTACTACTACGATTACATCGGCCTCATGACCGTCGATCATCCTCCGGGCACGGAAATCTTCGTGGATGAACGCTTCTCTATACCCCCCCCAAAGCCAGGCTTCACCACTGTCGAAACTCCGCACAAAATCGCTCACGCGACCGACGACAACGGCAAGGACGTCACCGCCATCGTCGACACCCTTGACGGAAACGCTCTCGACTCCTTCGGCCCTGGACAATTCCAGGGCATTACCCGCGATCACTATCTCGAAGTCGATCTCGGCGATGACGCGCCCAAGTCCGGTCCGCTTTACTTGATCGCCCAAGGTTCCATCCACGACACCGAATCCTCCCTCAACGTTGCCATTACCCAAGGCAACCGCTGGCACGCGCATGGTTTGAGCGTCGAAGTCCCCGACGGCCACGGCGGCTGGGCCGTCGCGCAATCCAATCTCGGCTTTCCCGCCGGCCGCAAGAAGACCGTTCTCTTCAATCTCACAAATATCTTCCGGCCCGGAACTCCACGCCACGTGCGCCTCCGAACCAATCTCGAAATTTATTGGGACTGCATCGAATGGGCTAGAGGCCTCCCCGACGCGCCGGTGAAAACAACACGCCTCGATCCCAACTTCGCGGACCTCCATTATCGCGGCTATTCCGTCATCAATCGCCCGGAAGTTGGTCCTCCCGCGCCGGAAATCCCCGACTACGACACGATCCTGGGCACCAAGCAACGCTGGCGCGATCTGATCGGTTACTACACACGTTACGGCGATGTTCGCGAACTGCTCACCAAGATCGACGACCGTTACGTCATCGTGGCCTCCGGCGACGAGATGTCCTTACGTTTCGCAGAACAGCCCCCGCCGCCCGCAGCTTGGCTGCGGGATTTCGTTCTATCCGGCGACGGCTGGATTAAGGACGGCGATTTCAACACCACCTTCTCCAAGACCAATCTGCCCTTGCCGTACCACGCGAAAGACGAATACATCACGCCGCCCGGCCGCCTGGAAGATGAGTGGGTCTACCGCCATCACCCCGAAGACTGGCAGAACTACCACACGCGCTACCTCACTCCAGACGTCTTCCAGAACGCGCTTAGGAGAGATCCTAGCCAGTGAACCGGATCCCCATCGCCAGAATCATTCTCGCCATCGTTTTCTTCGGCTTCGTGTTCTCTCCAATTTTCATCAAGCGCATGGCCGCGCGGCGTGAGGCCGAAAAATCCAAGCTCGACGTGCAAACCTCGCTGGCGCGCCACGGATTTTATCTCGAAGAAGTCTCCCGCGCGGCGGGCGTCAACTTCATCCATCACGCCCCCACACTCGATCCCAAAATCGCCCACATCATGCCGCAGGTCGCCTCTATGGGCGCTTCGGTTTCCATCGTGGACTTCGATCGCGACGGCTGGGCCGACATCTACGTCACCAACAGTGGTGAAGGCACCAAAAACGCTCTCTATCACAACAATCACGATGGCACCTTCACGGATGTCGCGAGCGAACTCGGCATCGCCGACGTCAACCAGCCCGGCACCGGCGTCTCCATGGGCGCCGTTTGGGGTGACTACGACAACGACGGTTACGAAGATCTCCTCCTCATCAAGTGGGGCCGCCCCGAACTATTCCACAACGATGCAGGCAAGGGCTTCACGCGCGTCTCCGAACAAGCCGGTCTCCCCGGATGGGTGAACGCCAACACCGCGCTCTGGTTCGATTACGACGGCGACGGCCTGCTCGATCTCTTCATCGGCGGCTACTACAACGAAAATGTGGACCTCTGGCATCTCGTCAACACGCGCATGATGCCCGACAGCTTCGAGTACGCCAAGAACGGCGGCCGCAAATATCTCTTCCACAATCTCGGCAATGGCAAGTTCGAGGAAGTCAGCGCGAAACTCGGCATCGAAAGCCGCCGCTGGTCGCTCGCCTCTGCTGCCGCTGATCTTCGCGGCACTGGCCATCCCGATCTCTTTGTCGCCAACGATTACGGCGTCTCCGAACTGTATTTCAACGACGGCAAGCGCTTTCGCGAAGTTGGCGAGCAAACCGGCGTCGGCTTCGCTCCCAAGAGCGGCATGAACGCTGCATTCGGCGACATCTTCAATCAAGGCCGCTACGCCGTCTACGTCTCCAACATTTCCGAGGAAGGCGTGCTCATCCAGGGAAACAATCTGTGGGTCCCCAAAGAAGGCACAACGGGCGACACGCTCCAATACGAAAACCTCGCTCGCGATTTTGGCGTTGAACTCGGCGGCTGGAGCTTCGGCGCACAGTTCGGCGACCTCAACAACGACGGCACGCTCGACCTCTATCTCACCAACGGCTACGTCTCTCTCGATCGCAATCGCAGCTACTGGTACGACTTCTCCAAGATCGCCGGCGGCCACAGCGCCATCATCGAGGACGCCAAAAACTGGCCCGCGATGGAAGGCCGGAGCCTGTCCGGTTATCAGCCGAAGCGTGTGTGGCTGAATGATGGCGCAGGAAAATTTGTCAATGTCGCTCAAGCCGTGGGCGTCACCGATACCTACGACGGCCGAGCGGTCGCTCTCGCCGATCTATGGAATCGCGGCGTGCTCGATGTAGTCGTGGCGAACGAGCGCGGTCCGCTGTTGATCTACAAGAACACCGTCACGCCGGAAAATCAGTGGATCGAATTCGAGCTAGAAGGCGCCAGCAGCAATCGCAGCGCGATCGGCGCGCAAGTCTCGCTTTTCTGGAACGGTCAGCATCAAGTCCAGGAAGTCTCCGGGGGCAGCGGTTTCGCCGCGCAGAATCAGCGCCGCCTGCACTTCGGTCTCGGAAAATTTCCGCAAATGGAAAAGGCTGTCATCCGCTGGCCGTCAGGGAAAACGCAAACGATCGACAAGCCGGTTCCCGGCCAGATTCAGAAAATCAAGGAGCCCTCATGAGCAACTCGCCGGCCGTCTCCTTAGCCTCCCCGCCGCTTCCCCAAGCTTCGTGGAAGCGTTTCTTCAGCGTCGAAAATCGCTATCTCGCCCCGGCCTTCATCACCTGCATCCTTCTCGGCGGACATCTTTCCTTTGGCATCCTCGAGAGCTACAGAAAAACGGGCCTTGCCATAATCGCCAGCCTGCTCACCGAACTCATCCTCGGCCGCATCTTCACCGGCAAATTCCCCAACCTCGCGAGCGCCTACATCACCGGTATCAGCGTGGGAATTCTGGTTCGCTCCCCAGCTTTCTGGCCTTACGCGATTTGCAGCATCGTTTCCATCATGTCCAAGTACGTGCTGCGCGTAAAAGGGCGCCACATCTGGAATCCGTCCAACTTCGGCATCTCCGTCCTGCTCTTTCTCGCCCCGGAAACCGTGGCTAGCCTCAGCATCCAGTGGGGAAACTATCTCCTGCCCATGATCGTCATCTGGTGCCTGGGCGCGGTCATCGTCTGGCGCGTTCGCCGCTTCCACATCACCGCCACCTACGTGGTCTCATTTTTTGCGTTCGCCTTTCTGCGCAGTTGGATCACCGGCAGCCCTTGGCAATCGGAAATCGCCCCCATCACCGGTCCCATGTACCAGCTCTTCATCTTTTTCATGGTTACCGACCCCAAGACCACCGTCCGCACCAAGCGAGGCCAGTGCCTCGTCGTATTCCTCGTCGCCGTAGTCGAGATGATCTTGCGTCTCAACCAGGTCATCTACGCGCCCTTCTACGCCCTATTCATGGTCGGCCCAACCGCCCTCCTGGTGGAAATGTGGCGAGATTCGCGCCGCACCGCCTCAGTCCCTGCCCATGCCTGAGTGCACGCCTGTAGTGGCCGATCTTTAGATCGGTCAGCCCGTTGCATCCGGACGCCACACCCCCAGGTAGCACAGGCACTCTGTTTACCCTGAGCTTCGAAGGGCCTGTGCTCCGAAAGCACGAGCAAAATGCATCCCAAAAATGAATCCAACCCATCCCACCACCCCACGCCTGAGTTAAACTACCAGCGCGCCACCAAAGGACTCCCGAGCTTGCTCGAAACTCGAAGGCTGACCAGTCACCTCTTTTTCCTAGGAGCCTTCCTTCTTCTCAGCGGCTGCAAGCAAACGCCTTCGGCCGAATCACCCTCCCAACCCGCCGCCAGTTCGCCATTGCAATCTTCGCCGCAGGCGCCTGTGCAGCCGCCTCCCGCCGCTTCCGCTCTTCCGACATCGCCGGTTGCGGAAACGCCCGCTGCCCCCGTTCGCCCATCCGGCCCCATCGAGTTCACCGATGTCACCACCCAAGCCGGCATCCGCTTCAAACACAATTCCGGCGCCTTCGGCAAAAAGTATCTGCCCGAGACCATGGGCAGTGGCGTCTGCTTCATCGATTACGACAACGACGGCTGGCAGGACATCTTCTTCGTCAATTCCATGGATTGGCCCGGCCACAAATCCGGCGGCAAGTCTTTCCCCGCTCTGTACCATAACAATCACGACGGCACGTTCACCGACGTGACAAAGGAAGCCGGCCTGGCCGTCGAAACCTACGGCCAAGGGTGCGCCGTCGGCGATTACGACAACGACGGATTCGACGATCTCTATCTCACCGCCCTCGGTTCCAATCATCTCTATCGCAATCTAGGCAACGGCAAATTCGCCGACGTCACCGCAAAGGCCGGCGTGGCCGATCCAGGTTTCTCCTCCAGCGCCATCTGGTTCGATTACGACAACGACGGCAAGCTCGACTTGTTCGTCACCCACTACATCACCTGGTCCATAGAAACCGATCAATACTGCTCGCTCGACAACAAGAACAAATCCTATTGCACGCCGCAAACCTACAAAGGCGAGAGCGCCACGCTGTTCCACAATCGAGGCGACGGCACCTTTGAAAACGTCACCCAGCGCGCCGGATTGCACGATCCAACCAGCAAATCACTGGGCGTAGCGATGCTGGACTATGACGACGACGGCTGGATGGACCTCTTCGTCAGCAACGACACCGAGCCCAACAAGCTCTACCACAACAATCACAACGGCACCTTCACCGACGCCGCCATCCTGGCTGGCATCGCCCTCAGCGACTCGGGCCGCGTGCGCGCAGGCATGGGCACCGATGCCGGCGACTACGATAATTCCGGCCGCCAAGGCCTGTTGATCGGCAATTTCACGAATGAGAGCATGGCCCTCTATCGCAACGATGGTTCCGGCCTCTTCACCGATGAAGCCCCCGCGTCCGGCCTCGGCCAGATGACCAACCAGGCGCTCACCTTCGGCGCCTTCTTCTTCGACTACGATCTTGATGGACTCTTGGACGTCTTCGCGGCCAATGGCCACGTTTCCGACGATATCAGCGTGGTGCAGCCGACAGTGCGATACGCCCAGCCTGCCGGCATTTACCGCAACAAGGGGGGCAAAAAATTTGAGGATGTGTCGGCGAAGCTGGGGCGCGCCCTCCAAAAGCCGGTCGTCGCCAGAGGGGCCGCGTACGCCGACTTCGACAACGATGGCGACCTGGACCTCGCGATTACCGTCAACAATGGCCCCGCGCGCCTGTTGCGCAACGACAACGCCAATCAGAACGACATGCTGCGCATAAAGACGGTCGGCACGCGTTCGAATCGCGACGGCATAGGCGCCAAGCTCACACTCACGACCAACAAAGGCGCGCGCTTGTTTGCGATGGTCAAGAGCGGTTCCAGCTATCTATCGCAGAGCGAACTGCCAGTCACTTTCGGACTCGGCAAACCGGAAGAGGGCAAGACCGCCAATCTCGAAATCGTCTGGCCCAGCGGCCAGAAAGATTCCATCCCCAACATCAAGCCCAACCAGTTGATCACCGTCAAGGAAGGTAAAGGTATCCTCTCCGCCAAGCCAATCGGCCTCGCAAAAGGGTCAGGGCAGTAGTCACCGCGAATCCCATCTTTCCTACGAGGGGGTCAGGGCAGTCGTCACCACAAGTTGCGCCCAAAAAGTCAGTAGGTTGCGCCACAAAAGTGAGTCACGGCTTCAAGCCTGCGTAAAAGCATTTTCTTTAGGAGGTCGGAGCTTTAGCTCCGACGTAAGTGCTCGCTCTCAGCGGGCCTTAGCCCCTGAAGAAAGCTCTTTCTTCGCGTTGTTGCATTTTCCGCGACCTGTTCAGCCATACCGAGGCGTAGCCTCTCAGGGCTCCGGCTCACACATTGGCCCTACAACAAATTCAGATTGGACCGGTTCCTCATCCAGTCGGCATAGGGTCGGAGCGCCAGAAGTGCGGCTCTTCCGCGAAGTTGGCGGAGGAAGGAGAGTTCCTCGCGAGCACCCGATGCGGAGTGAAGATCGCTCCCGCGATCGCCACGGCGGGACAATTGAACACCCACGTCAGCTGCCTGAACCCTGGCGCGCTCCTTGAACAGAAAATCCCCGAAGGCCACAGCTCCGCTGATCTTGAAAGTGGACTTTGGATCTTTGTTGGCCTCCTTGATCCGCTCTTGCAGCGAACCAAGCGCCCTCTCGACGCTTTCCCGATCAAAACGAGGCGGCTTGGCACCGGACACCGTCTCCCCGGATTGAGTCGTTATCCATTCGCCGTTTGCGTGCGCCGGTTGAACATATCCCTGAGCCTGCAGCAGCGCAATCACCCGATCGGCGTCAGTGCGGTTGATCTTGAGGGTCTTCGCCAGTTCCAAAACGGTCCACGTTACCGCGCCCTTGGTGTCTTTCAGGAAACTCAGCGCAGCCTCGGCAGGAATCGAGAGCGGCGCTGGTGGTCGAGAGGGCGCCGTTTCTTTTGGGGCTACGCTGCGTGCGCGAGCTTGTTTCTTGGCCATCGTCGGTCGAAGACGATGAAGAATAGCATGCGGTGTGAACTCGCTCGTACAGTTTCGATGGACGGATTCTCGATGGTGGCCAGCCGTGATTATTGCTGGCCTATGTTACCTGCCTGCGGTTCTTCTGCACTCGCGTATATTGCTCTTGTATTATTTATATTAAATAGTTGCGCTATGCTGTACGTATCTAATGTGATAGAGAGTGCCCTGGATTATCAGATTCTGAAGAAAGGCGAACGCCTTGACTGCCTTTTTCCATGCAGCCGAAGGCGACGGAACTCGCATCATATACACATATGACCGACCTACAACAAGTGGCCCGCGATGTGCTACAAGACTTGCGTGGTGCTTGGAGATTCCTTCCAGGCCCACGAGCGCTGAGCATCTCCAGCCCAGCCCGTCAAGGAACTACTATGGAGAAATTGACCCAAAACGACCTCGATCATCTGTTCGCCGCGTTGCTTCTGCATACGAAGACAACCCGCGAGGAGCAGGCTGCATGGGTGTCGGAACGCGCAGAGATCTGGCGAAAGTTGGTCGCGGCCTCAGGCAGTCCAGCGACCGACCAGACGATCTATCGCACGAACCTCTTCAACTGCCCCGAAGAGCTTCGGCGATTTTGGAAATCCCCCAACGAGATTGAAAAGGCTTTTACCTTGCCGGCAAACACAAAGGCAAAGACGAAAAGGGCCGGACGATAAAGCGCGGAAGCAGTGCGAGACGACATCTCGTCTATCCTCAAACCCGTCCCCAATATCCGCAAATATTCCGAAATATCTCAGTCGGCGGAAGCGCTTATCCCTTCGGCGCGTAATACCCTTTGCGCGCCAAAACTTTGTAATCGTGGTTCGCCATGTCCACCTTGATCTTCCGGAACTTCCCGTCATGCGTCGCATTCGTCGGATAGTAGCCCAGCGTGTACTGGCTTCGCAGCTCTTCCGAGATCTGGTCAAACGCCTCGGCCAAATGCTTCTCGGAGTTCGCCACGATCATGCGCCCGCCGGTCTCGTCGGTCATTTTTCTCGCCGCGCCCTGGTTCCCGCCGAAATGAGGATCGGCCACCAGCAAGATGTGGATTACGGTGTCCGTGCGCTGCGCCGCCTCGATCGCTTCCTCAATCCGCACCTTGCTTCCCTCGTCTTGCGCGTCGGTAACCACCACAATGGCTTTGCGACCCGCTTCGGTATTCAGCTTCTCGTTGCAAGCCAGATAGACTGCGTCGTAGAACGCAGTTCCGGTCACATGGCTCGAGGGCACCGGCCCGGGATTGATCATCCCGCCCCCCATCGGCGCGTTAATCCGCGTCTTGCGGATCGCCCGGTCCAACTGGCCCCGGTCATCGGTGAAGTCCGACAGCAAGTCCACATCCGTGTCGAACGACATGATCAGCGCCTCATCGCCCTTACGCAGCACGCGGTCCAGGAATCGCCCACCCATCTCCTGAATCGCCCCCAGCATGAATTGCTCGCTTCCCGAAGTATCCAGAAGCAACGCAAGCGTGATCGGCATCGTCACTTCTTTGGAAAAGAACGCGATCTGCTGATCTTGCCCGTCTTCTTGTATCTTGAAGTCGGGCTGCTTCAGGTCGGTCACGATTCGCTTGTTTTTATCGCGCACCGTTGCAAACACGTTTACCAGGTTGACCTGCGTGCGGATCACCGGGCCTTGCGATTGCGAATCTTGCGGCAACGCCGGCACCGCCAGTGCTACGGACAACCCAACCATCAGCACCGCTGTGACGCTAGTCACCAGCAGTTTCTTCACTGAACGCATGTATACTTTCCTTGAGCAGAGATGCCCGGCACGAAATCGCTCGCCGCTGGGATGCTTCCGTTAGCGTAGGATGCCGCGAAGCGGCGCGGGGGATGTGCGTTTCGTCCGCTCGGCTGCATTGTTTACCCACTGGGCTGCATCAAACCAAGAGAAGTTTGGCCCGAGGACCATGAAAAGTCTACGAAAAATCGTTGTCGGAACCGGTGCCGCGCTCCTTCTGGCGCCTCTAGTCTATGTTGCGGCACAACCTCCGCAATCCCCCGCGCCACTCCCGGCGTCATCCTCGCAAACGGCGCGTCCCCCCGCCGCCGCGTCTCTAAGCGACGCCCAGGCCCGTATCACCGTTAATTCCAACCTCGTCATCCTCCCCGTCACCGTTAAGGACCACGGCGGCGAACTCGTCCCGGACCTCCGCCGCGATGAGTTCCGCGTCTTCGAGGATAACGTCGAGCAGAAAATTGACGTCTTCACCGCCGAAGCCTTTCCTCTCTCGATGGTCATCCTGATCGACAACGACCTGAAGGACAAAGACGCCGAAAAGGTGCAAGCCAGCCTCGAATCCATCATCGGCGGCATGAGCACTGAAGACGAAGCCTTTGTTTGCCGCTTCGACCAATTTTTCCACCCCGGCAAAGGGTTCACCAGCGACCAGGACAAGCTCGTCAAAGAGCTCAAGCGCACAAGTCTCGATACCGAGGCAGACGTCGCTCCTCCAGGCGCTCCCTTCGGCGGCGCCACCATCAACAATCATTCCGCGATCGACGACTCCGCGATCGACAAAGGCGCCCGCGCCATCAAGGGCCAACCGACCAAAGCGCTCGACGACGCGGTCTTTGCCGCCGCCCAACTTCTGCACGATCGTCCGCGCAGCCGCCGCCGCGTAATTGTGCTGATCTCCGACGGCGTCAACGGCGGCAAGAAGTTCAACAAAGTCAGCTACGACGACGTCATCAAAGCGCTGCTCCATGAAAACATCTCTGTCTATAGCATTGCCGTCCCCACCGCCTACTTCGAGCGCAAAGTCTCCCCGATCGACCGCGAACGATCGCCCCTGATTCGCTATGCGGACCATTCCGGTGGTGAGGTTTATCACGCTACGAAAGAGCAAAGTTTTGCAGAGTTTTACGCCCGCCTCACCGAAGAGGCCCGAAACCAGTACACCCTCGCCTATGTGCCCCGCGGCACCGACCCGGCCGCCGAATACCACACCATCGAAGTTCGCGTGAAACGCGAAGGCCTCGACATCAAAACCCGCGAAGGCTACTACGCCGGCCAGGTCCCCGCGGCGCAAATCCCCTAGAAGTCATCTCATAGATGCAACTCAGGGGGTCGGAGCTTTAGCTCCGACATGTAAAGACGCAAAATCGGGCTTTAGCCCCTGAGGAAATTCTTCTCTTTCTGTTTCGGCCATTTATGAGATGGCCTCCAGCCGGTCTCCGGCCGCTCTTAATTTCCGGCGGCTTATTTTCGAAATCATACGGATTGTTCTTGACAGACGCGCTCGTCGCTCGTATACGAAGCGAAGAGGGTTGCTTGCGGCGACGCCGGCTCCCTCCAGAACGACAGCAGAGGGAGACTCGCGATGAAGAAAAAGGCCAAGAAGGACCCCAAAAAAGGGAAGTAGCATCTGCAGCTTTCAAGAAGTGGGCGCTGCGAGACCCGCAGCGCCCCTTTTCAGCCCGTCCGTTCCTTTTTTCGTTCGGCCAATCCTCTTTTCCCCTGTCTCTTCCACAAGCAAGGCGGCCAGGCCTGGGCATGATGTCTCCGCGCCCTCTGTGCTCCAAACTTCGTGCCCTCTGTGTTAGATTCCGGCTCCGGCCTTTTCCGCCACGCTGTCAAACCGAAACCTCCTCCTCATGCGCAGGACAGATCGCTTCATAAGCGCAGGTCCGGCAGGCGTAGCCCGGTTTTGGCGAGAACGATCCAGCCCGAATATCCGCCGCCGCCTCCTGTATCACTTTCTGAACCTCATCGAGCTGTTTAGCGTTCCGAGTCGTCACCTGTGTCTGGTTGTTTTGCAAATAGTGAAACACCAGCCGCACGGGATTGAGCTCCAGAATCTCTTTCGCCGCAATCGCGTAGATGCTCAGTTGCAGGTCCCGGCGCGCATCCGCCTCTTTCCGTGACTTTCCGGTCTTGTAGTCCACAATTTCGACATCGTTCCGCCCCAGCGAGTTGATCTGATCGATTCGTCCGTTGATGATCACATTGTTCTCCAACGGCAACTCGAACGCCTTCTCCTGCTCCAGAATCTCCGGCGGGTTCTCCAGCAAAGCCGTATGGAACGCGCGCAACTGCTCGATTCCATCCTTCTTATACTCGCCCTCCTGGTAGTCGTCCTCAAATCCCGCGGATGTCCATTCCGTCTCGAAAATGCGCCCCACCTCGTCAAACGGCAGCTTCACGCCCTTCCGCAGCTGATCGACAATCCGCTTGATGGTCGTATGCATCACGCTCCCATAGGTAAGCGTCGCCTGCGGCCCTTCCTTCAGCGACCACATCCGGCTGAACAGAAATTGCTGCGGGCACTTCCGGTAGTTGTCCACCGCCGACGCGCTCAATTTCAGAGGCTCCGGTGAAGGAGGATGAAACGTCTCCGCCCACTCCGCAATCTTCGAAAAAATGCGCGGCCGCTGCGACAGGGAAGGGAACAGGGACGCGCCATTTTTGGCTCCGTTGGCGGTACTCGCGGTTTCATCCCGTGGCCGCACCTTAGGCGCAATTTGCAGCACGTCGCGGCGTTTCACCGAGGGTTCCATCAGAATGTCTTCGATGAACGTAGGAACCTTGCCCTTCTTCTCCGTCAGCGTTGTAATCGTCAGCTTTCGTTCCGCTCGCGTCAGCGCCACGTAAAACAACCGGCGCTCCTCCTGGATATGAAACTGCCCAGCCGGCAACTCTTCCTTTATGAGCTTTACTGGGAATTCGAACAGCGGCGAGCGCTCCCGCGGAGGAAACGCGCCATGATTCACGCGCAGCAAAAATACGTGCGAAAACTCAAGTCCTTTCGCTCCGTGCACGGTCATCAACTGGACGGCGTCGCCCGGCACGTCCTCGTCCAGGCAAATCACACCGCCGGCCTGTTCGAAATAATCGAGGTATTCCAGAAATTCCGGGAGCGAGCGCGTGTCGCTTTTCGGCTCCCAATCCTTCAGGAATTGTGCAAGTTGGGTCACGTACCGGCGGTCCCGCGAGCCGGCAAGCTGTGGAATTTCCAGCCACTCGATCAGAGCGCCAAGGATTTCGCGCGCGGTCCGCCGCTTAAGGTTTTTCCGCTGCCCCGAAGCAAACTCCAGCAATTCACTCAGCGTCGCAGCCGACGGGTTAAATGGCAATTCAGACTGCGGCGATTGCAACGCGTCGTAAAGAGAGGTCCCTCGCTTCTTCCGCGTGCGTTCCGCCAACCGCACCAGGTCCACAGGTTCCAGATGCCACGCAGGAGCGGCCAGCACCCGTGCGCAAGCAATGTCGTCGTAGGGTTTTGCGATGAGCCGCAAATAGGCCAGCACATCGCGCACCAGCGGATGCTCCAGAATCGACAGCCTCGTGATCACGAACGGAATCTTCCGCCGCGAAAGCCCTTCCACCAGGCGATCGCGATGCGCATGCTGGCGGTACAGCACGGCAAAATCGCGCCACGGGTTTCCGGCGCGGTGTAAACGCTCCAGTTCGTTGGCCACCCACAGAGCTTCCTCGTCTTCAGTCGCCAGCTCCACCACGCGGATGCGTTCGCCTTCGGGGTGAGTTGGAGACAGCACCTTATTCGGAAAGTCGGAGCTGACTTCGTTTTGTGCGATCACCTGCGTCGCCACGCGCAGGATGTTCGGGGTGGAACGGTAATTTTCCGTCAGCGTCACGCGATACGGCGTCGAATCCTGCCCGGTCTTCCAACCCGCAAAGCGCTCCAGGAAAAGTTTGAAGCTCCCGAACGAAGCGCCGCGAAATCGGTAAATCGCCTGATCGTTATCTCCGACTACCACGATATTTCGCGGCTCCGGCGAAAGCAGTTGCAACAGTTCCAACTGCGCGATGTTGGTGTCCTGAAACTCGTCCACCAGAATATGTTTGTACCGCTGCTGGAAGCGCTCCCGAATTGTCCCATCCTTGCGCAGCAGCGCGACCGTCCAGGTAATCAGCGATCCAAATGAGAAATATTTCCTTTCGTTCAGCAGCTCTTCGCTGGCTTTGTAAGCCCGCGCAATCTCTTTCTGCAGCCCGACGTTTTCAGCCCGCTCGGCGTAGGTATCCTCGTCCAGCTGTTTTCGCTCCGCTCGCAAGTCCTCGTCGAGTTTGTCGGCATAGCGTCGAAAATCTTCACTGGAAACCAGTTCATCCTGGCAGCGCGAAAAAAACCGCAAGAAGTCCCCAAGGAATTGCCCGGGTTCGGCCAGCCGGCGATATTTTTCCAGTTGAAGGCGCGCCATATTACGGCGCAGCAAGATCCAGTGGTCCACATCCTCGAGCACCGTGACTTTAGGGTCGATCTCCTTCAACAGCGTTTCGCAGAAGGCGTGAAACGTAGCCATGGTCACGTTTCTGCCGCGCTCCCCGCACGTTCTCACCACCCGCGACTTCATCTCCCCAGCAGCTTTTTTCGTGTACGTGAGCCCAAGAATATTTTCGCCGCCCAGCGAAGCATCAGCGTCCAACAAATGGCGAATCCGCTCGGTGATGACTCGCGTCTTGCCGGTTCCGGCCCCCGCAATCACCAGCAGCGGCCCTTGCCCATGCGTAATGGCGCGCCGTTGCGCCTCATTCATCTGCAACGCGCCGTCCAGCGGCGGATTGAGATCAAACAGTGTGAGATTCACTTCATCAGACTAGCGGAATTCAAGGCGAAGAGGAAGCGAAGCAGACGTAAGCAGAAAATCTGTGCTAGATTCACGATGCCAGCGGAGCCAGAACCAAGGATTGAGGTTGTCGATTTTTTGCACGCCAGTCAGCAACGAAAGGCGAGGTCGCCGCGAGGATTTCAGACTTTGGAACTGAAAATCCATAGTATTCGCGCGGTAGCGATAGCCATACTTCTCTGGAATGTCTACGCATCCGCGCAAGCACTGCACAAGGCACCGAGCGGCGCACAGTCGATCAACTCCTACGCGAGCTGTTACGAAGAATCGACCGGCAAGTTAATTGGGTCCCGCAGGTCACGCACGACCGTGCTTGTCTCGCCCGACGGGCGCTTTCGGGCATATGCCGAGAGCGAAGCTTTAGCGTCCGACCGGGACCACGCTGGCAGCGCAGAATGCCAGAACACATCAAGATTGTTTGTCGCGAATGCGGCGAACCAACCGTTCCGCGTAGTACTCGATTTGACGCCATCACCGGAAATGCTTGGCAATAGCATCGACCTCATCGACTGGTCTCCTAAAGGACACCGACTGCTGCTCGGTCAGGGCGTCTGGCAGTGGGGCTCTGACGCAGGCGCAACAACTACCCGGATCTACAACGCCGACACCGGGAGATTATCGAGCGAAGGCTTTGTCGAGAAAGCGTTTCGCGATAATTTCGGAGTCCATTGTATTGGCGTTTTCCAACCGGTGGGCTACTCTCCGAAAGGAGCGGCGGTGATAAAGGCCGGACCGTATTTTGACGTCGGAGAAGAAGGGGCAGCAAAAGAGTCCTGCGTGCGAAAAGAAGGACTCTGGATGGTAGATCCTGAGACGCCACGGGTCGATCCGCTGCCACCTCAGTACAAGGGCCAGCATTACGGCAAGAGCGCGTCTGCCGCGTCTTGATCCGAAGACAATCACTTAAGGCCGCGAAGGGATTTCTTCACGGATATGAAGCAGGCGAGCGGCCTGCTGCGTGGAGCCTCCTAAAACGACGATGCTAGGTGCCCTGATGCGCGCTCATTAGCGGGTTGGGCGTGGTTTGGCGGCGTCGGACGTGGATGAGGATGCAGTTGCCGCCGCAGCCTTCACGGGTGACTTTTCGGATTGGGCAAGTTTTTCTGGTTGCGCTGGCGCGGCGGTGTGGCCGTTGGGGCCATGCGTTGGCGCGCCGGTGGTGCCGGCTCCGGCGCTGGCGCTGCTGTCGGCTGAGGGGATGCCCAGCTTCTTACGGAGCGCACTTTCCAGCTTTTCGCGGATGTCTTTGTTTTCCTTCAGGAAGATGCGGGCGTTTTCGCGGCCTTGGCCCATACGTTCGCCGCCGAAACTGATCCATGTTCCGGATTTCTCGAGGATGCCCTTATCGACGCCGAGGTCGATGAGGTCGCCTTCGCGGGAAATGCCTTCGCCGTACAGGATGTCGAATTCGGCTTCGCGGAATGGCGCGGCCACCTTGTTTTTTACGACTTTGCCGCGCGTGCGCGAGCCGACGACGCGATCGCCTTCCTTGATGGCCTGAATGCGGCGGATGTCGAGACGGATCGATGCGTAAAACTTCAGCGCGCGGCCGCCGGTGGTGGTTTCCGGGTTGCCGAACATCACGCCGATCTTTTCGCGGATCTGGTTGATAAAGATCAGGCAGGTGCGCGATTTCGCCACGATGCCGGTGAGCTTGCGGAGCGCCTGCGACATCAGACGGGCTTGCAAACCCATCGATGGGTCGCCCATGTCGCCTTCCAGTTCAGCCTTGGGCACCAGCGCGGCCACGGAATCGACAACCACGACGTCCACGCTGTTGGAGCGAATCAAGGTTTGCGCGATTTCGAGAGCCTGCTCGCCGTTGTCGGGTTGCGAGACCAGAAGATTGTCTACATCGACGCCAAGCTTGCGGGCATAGATGGGATCGAGGGCGTGCTCCGCGTCGATGAATGCGGCGATGCCGCCGAGCCTTTGGGCTTCGGCGATGACGTGCAGCGTCATGGTCGTCTTACCGCCGGATTCCGGCCCGTACACTTCGACCACGCGCCCGCGCGGGAAGCCGCCCACGCCCAGAGCGAGATCGAGCGAGAGGCAGCCAGTGGGGATCACGCTGACGGGAACCAGTACGTCGCGGTTGCCCAGGCGCATGATTGAGCCCTTGCCGTAGTCCTTTTCAATTTGCGATATCGCCGCTTCAATCAGCTTTGCTTTTTCGTCTGCCATTTCACACCTCAGTAGAGGAAAGTTTTACTGCCGAGTCCGACCTGCGCCGGGAAAGCGCATTTTTGGTTCTTGGTGCGTTCACTCGTACATTACTCGCCGTATAGATTACCATTCAGTTCACTGTGGCGCTATCAGTTATTTGTGCTGCTTCTGCTGTTTTCGTCCTGCTCGCTTTTAGCGCTGAGATCCTTCGGATATCCCTGTCGGATATGCTCAGGATGACAGGTTTTGCTCGGCGGGCAAGTAGTCACGATCAACACCTGTTGAAAACGCCGAAAGCGAAGATAGCAGAATAGGCGAACAAAAAGCAAACACTTATTTTCGCCCTGTATTCGCCTCCGGCAAGACTCAGTTCAACCAGCATAGGTGTAAAAGCCGCGACCGGATTTGCGGCCGAGGTAGCCGGCGGCTACGTATTTTTTCAGCAGGGGGCAGGCGCGATACTTGGGGTCGCCGAGGCCTTCGTGGAGGACGTGCATGATGTCCACGCAGACGTCGAGGCCGATGAAGTCGGCTAGTTCGAGGGGGCCCATCGGGTGGTTCATGCCGAGCTTCATGACGGTGTCGACGGCTTCGGGGGTGGCGACGCCTTCCATCACGCAATAGGCAGCTTCGTTGATCAGCGGCATGAGGACGCGGTTGGAGACGAATCCCGGAGCGTCGTTGACAGCGACTGGTGTCTTGCCAAGTTTCTTCGCGAGATCCATCGTCGCAGCGAACGTCGCGTCGCTGGTTTGCAGCGCGCGGATCACTTCCACCAGCGTCATCACCGGCACGGGATTCATGAAGTGCATGCCCACGAAATGTTCGGGGCGCTTGGTGAGCGCGGCGAGTGTGGTCATCGCGATCGACGAGGTATTGCTGGCGATGATCACGCCGGGGCGCAGCAAACGGTCGGCCTCGGTAAGGACGTGGCGCTTGATTTCGAGCTTTTCGGGCACAGCCTCGACCAGGAAGTCGGCGTTAGCGACAGCGGACATGTCGGTCACGGTCACAAGCCGGCCAAGCACGGTCTCCTTCTCCGCTTCTGCCAGCTTGCCCTTCTTGATTTCGCGATCAAGATTCTTAGCAATAGTGCCCATGCCGCGATCAAGGTAGCGCTGCTCCACATCGCGCAAAATCACCTTGTAGCCAGCGCGCGCAAACACATGCGCGATGCCGTTACCCATTGTGCCAGCGCCCAGCACCGCGACAGTCTTGATGTGGTCAATCGTCAAGAAGAATGCCTCCCAAACTCGACGATGCCAACGAGGCCAAGGAAACCAAGAATGCATAGGTGACTGGACACGGTCAAGTTGAGAACCTGCCTAATCATCGGGTACGGTTTCCGCTTTCCGCGTGGCTTGGCGCGCTCGATCGACATCGCTCTGCAAAATCCAAATCTTGAGTTCGTAGGTCGGCCTGGGCGTCATGAAGCGAACCAGAAAGAAGGACAGCCACGGCCAAGGTTGCGATTTCACCAACTCCCTCGAGAGATTCGGGATGCCTGCGACCGCTAGCGCGCTCAGGACACGATTGCATTCCTCGCGATCGCTTCCTGCCAGAAGCATTCCGTCGGGATACTACCAGCTTCACTAGCCGTCCAGACCAGTGAGACATGACAATCGCTGCATTGCCTGAAGCCTTGCCGAAACTCGGCCTTGCATAGCGGGCAGAACATGGATGTCACTCGGGAGGAGCGCCTTCCATAATTTCGCGAACGATTTCCCGTGCCTGCGCCTCGTCCTGCCGCATAACAAAAGCCTTGTGAATGCCGTCGTGAAGGTCCAATCGACAGTGTATGAGGTTTTCTCTTAGCGCCATTACCACGCCGCTGGAAATATCGTCGCCATCTTGCGACCAGACCTCGACCGTTGCATCTTCGGGATACCAAGGTTCGAGGTAATCGTGGTTTCTCGCTTCCGCATCGGCCGGCGTATTGTTGAAAATGAGCGATTTTACGAGGTCCTCTTCTATCTCGGCGTCACTGTCCGCGCCATAGCAGGTGTCGGCGAACTCACCTTCGATTCCCAGTAATTTCTTCGCGCGTTCGTAGTCCACATGCGGAACGCCAATTTCATAGCGCCACTTCACCTGCATTGTGAAGGTACGCGATTCGGGAATCTGGGCGACCTTATAGGGTATGTCCGCCTTTAGGAGGCGACGGCACAAAGACACGCAGCCTGCCTTGCTGTTGCCTTTCCATATGAGCCTAAGTTCTTCTTCTCCGTCGTGGTGCGCACGGCTGCCTTGGTCTGCTATTCGTTCGTCCGAGGCCGGCGACAATGCGTGGACCAAGTCTACATCGCAGTCGGCGCAGCGGGCGAAGCCTTGGCGATATTCGGCTTTGCACTCGGGGCAAAACATAGTGGCCCGGTCATCTTGGTGGGGCGGCTTCGGTGATTTCGCGGACGATTTCGCGGGCTCGGGATTCGTTGGCGGCGGAGACGTAGATGTGGGTCTCGCCCTCTGGGGTCTCCAGGTGCATGGGGATTTCGTTTTCTTGCAGGGCGGCGGTCAGAAATTCGGCGAGTTTGTCGTCGACTCCCGTCCACACTTCGACAGTGGGATGCGTTTCCGTGGAATTCGTCAACGGCAGTTCCTTCTCGGGAGCCAGGGGTTGCTCGGGAATCTCGAGGTCATCGGGCTCCTGAGCCAGAAGCTTTTCCAGGATTTGCTGGGCGGCGGTGAGATCGTGGGAAGGCACGGCGATCTCGAAGCCGAAACGCGGCTTCCAATCGATGGGGAGGGGGTCGGCGTCTGGTTTGATCTCATCGCCGCCGATCGCCATGTTCTTGCAGGGGATGCCGGCGGCGTTGAGCGCCTCTATAAGAGAGGCGTAGAGGGCAGGGTCTTCACCGGCCCAGAGCAGGATTAGAGAAGAGAGGGGGCTAGGGCTTGACGACATGTGTTCCTCCGTTGGGAACGATCGAGAGGTGAGAGTCTACTACGTTGGATGTGAAGTGACATGTATTTGACTGCGCGGCCCGCTGCCGATCTCTCGGTTTAGCGAGAATGCGACGGGGTGAGACCCCACCCTCTAGTTTTTCGTAAGTATTCATTCCAAAGGAGGTTAAAGTCACTTCTTTTGATAGACTTCTGCAAGTATTCATTCTAGGGCACTTACGGGTTGGGTCCGAGACTGTAATTTCTTCCCCAACTGAGAGTAGGCTACCGAAGCTTAATTGCTGGGTCAAGACGAACGACCTTTGGTGTAACCGTGGGACAGGACCTGGTCCCGATCTGCGGGTTGCGTCTTTTTGCCTGGGTGGGGCGTATACCTACTAGAATGAGCGCGACCTATATATGGGCGAGTTCGGGACGGGCGGGGTTGGCGGCGGGGCTGGCTGCTGGCTGGTCGGGATCTTATCTTTTTTCCACGTTGATGGCTGACGACAAGAAGATCTTGGTGGAGGGGTTGCGGAGGCGCGATCCCGACGTGCTCGATCGGCTGATCGAGCAGTATCAGTATCGATTGTTCCGGTATTTGTTGTACATCACCGGGAACCACGAGCGCGCGGAGGATTTTTTTCAGGAGACGTGGATTCGCGTGCTGGAGCGGGGGCATCAGTACGATGGCAAGTTCAAGTTTGAGGCTTGGTTGTTCACCATCGCGCGAAACCTGGTGATTGATTGGCAGCGCCAGAAGAAAGCGGTGAGCCTGGACTCCATGACCGATCCGGAAGAAGGCAAGGGATTCGAGATCGCGGACGAGAAAGCGGAGTCTCCGCTGCACCTGTTCTTGCAGGCGGAATCGCAAGAGCGCGTGCAAGCTTCGCTGGAGCAATTGCCGGCGGCTTATCGCGAAGTGCTGCTGCTGCGGTTTCAGGAAGAGATGCAATTGGACGAGATTGCGAAGATTCAAGCCACACCGATTTCGACGGTGAAATCGCGGCTGTATCGCGGGCTGGATGCGTTGAAGGGAATGCTGGCGGGAGGCGCGGCGTGACCAACGAACTGCATGCACGCGCGGAAGGACTGATCGCGAAAGAGCGCGTGGAAGGGATTTCGGCGGCGGAGCAGGAGTGGCTGGGCCAGCATCTGCGCGAGTGCGCGCAGTGCGCAGATGTCGCGAACGCGACGCAGCAGGCATTGCGTTCGTTGAGGGCACTCAGCATTTCAATGCCACGGGAACTTGCGGCGCGGACGCAGTTTCGGCTGCGATTGCGCGCGCAGGAATTGCAAGCGCGCGAGCCGCGCTGGCGGCTGATATGGGCCATGTGCGGAGCGTCGTGGGTGGCGGGTGCGGCGACGGCGCCGTACGTGTGGCGCGGGCTGGAGTGGATCGGTCATCGCGCGGGGTTGCCAGACCTGGCGTGGAAGATGGGATTTGGAGTTTGGTGGGCGCTTCCGGCGATTGTGGCGGCCTCGATTTTGTTGATGGAAGGCGGCGAGCGGAGCGCGAGGAGAGGCGTCGGCGGAACCGCGTGATCGTCCAGCAGGTGCGGTTACAAGTTTAGATGCCAGCTCATAAATGGCCGAGACAGAAAGAGAAGAATTTCCTCAGGGGCTGAAGCCTGATTTTGCGTGTCTTTAATGTCGGAGCTAAAGCTCCGACCCCTGAGATGCATTTATGAGATGACTTCTAGAGATGCAGAGCGAGCGGCGGAATGGGAGCGAGGAAAGAAGATGGCGGAGTATCCACAAGGCGTGAATAGTTCCTGGAGCGAACGGAAGCGGCTCATCCGATTCCGGCGGAAGAAGGAGCGGGGGCTGCGGTTCTGGCAGGAGTTCAAGCTCGTGCCGCGGTGGTTGATCGGGACGGTGATCGTGTTGTGGCTGATCGCTGTGGCGATCGCGGTAACCGTCAACTTAACCCCCGAGCTGCACGACGGTGCGATGTTCCCGCCGGAACTGCAGGGGCATCCGGTGGCGCAATCGTTTGCGCTGGCGGGGATTGTTACGGCAACGTCGCTGTTTTTGGCGATCTTTATTTTTCTGGTCGCATATGTGAACCGCGACGCGAAACGCCGGGGGATGAATTCGGGGTTATGGACGTTTCTGGTGATCGTACTTTGGCCGGCTTATTTTGCGATCGGCTTCATCATGTACTTCTTGATGAGACAGCCGTTGCCATATAACTGCCCGCAGTGCGCTGCGACCGTGGATGCGCGGTACAATTTTTGCCCGAATTGTAAGTGCAATTTGCATCCTATGTGTCCGCAGTGCAAGCAGGAAGTAGTGGAGAGCGATAAGTACTGCCCTTATTGTGCGCAGGATTTGCGGGCCGCGCCCGATTCGGGAGTGGCGATCGAGCAGGCACCGCGCTAGTCGAGCATGTTCATCATCTGGTCGAACGCGGTGGCATCGTAGCGACGGGAAGACGCGGGCAAACTGCCGACGTCTTCGATGCGGAAGTACTCGTGCCACTCGCGCACCGTTCCCGGCAGTGTTTTCTCGCGGACAGCAAACCACGCTTTCATGAATGGAGTCTGGCTGAGATAGAGCTCGTGCCGGCGGCGGCGGCGAGTGGTATCGGATTTTGCGCGGCAGCGCAGTTCGTCGATGGGAGCCTCGCGCCACAGGATGAGATCAGCGAAACCGATGCGGCCTTCCTGGAGGGCGCGGCGATAGAGCGGGAGTTCCGCTTCGAACAGATTGCTGGGTAGCACTCCTGCCTTCCAGAACGACCACGAAAAAAAAAGGTGGAAGGGGTCACCGTCGCAGATGGCGAGGCCCTTTTCTTTTTCGATCCGCAGGGCGGTTTGCCAGAGTTTGGCGTTGTAATCGACCCAGAAATTCGCGACTTCGAACGGGTCGGCAAATAAGTCGGGAGCGTCGAGATTTTCCGGGGGTGCTTCCACTACGTTGCCGGGGTAGTGATCGTGGCACCAGGTGGTTTTCCCGACGGCGCTTGGACCTTCGACGGCGACGATCATCGGTGGTGCCTTTCGGGCCGAGGGGTACGTGCGAGCAACTAAAACCTGGCTTTCAATCACGAAAGACGTCGGCTGAAATCGTAAAACCCGCACCCTTAAAAACCAAGGGTGCGGCGCCCGGCGGACTTCGGGCGGGGCGAGCCCCGCCCCTACACGGGTGGGGTGGCTTCGCGGACTTCGCGGATGATTTCGCGGGCGGCGAGTTCGTCGGCCGGCATGATCAGGAGACGCAGCCGGGTTGGCTCGGCGCCTTCGCGGCGGACTCCGATGCGGTTTTCGCGCAGGCAGGCTTCGAGGAGTTCGGCGAGGGCGCCGTCTTCGCCGGTCCAAATTTCGATGTTGGCTGAGGCGGGATTCCACTCGTGTTCCGAAGCGGAGGCTGGCGCAAATGCCTGCTTTTCGGTTTCATTCTCGAGACCGTCTGTTTGATCTAGCACGAAGGGCGCGCTCTCGCGAATGTCGGAGAGGAACTCCTTCGCTTTGGCGGCGTCGGAAGAAAAGACGCGTACGGCGTATTTGGGTCGTGGCATGCCGAGCTCGAAGACCATGTGCTCGTTCGTGGGCTGGACGTGATGGCGAATGCCTGCGTCGCGCAACGCGCTGATGACTTCGCTGACGGCGAGCGGGTCGCCGCCGCGCCAAATGACGACGATTTTTTCTTTGCGCTGCTGTTCATCGAGCGGACGCCCGCGCAGCTCTTCCGGAACGAGATCCACACCGCAAACGCTGCACTGCGCGTGACTCGCGGCATACTCCGCGTCGCATAGTGGGCAATATTTCATATCAACATTTCGTATCAATGGTTCCTATCAAGGATTCCTATCACGCGCGTTCAACCGCGAGGGCTACGGCGTTGCCTCCGCCTAAGCATAGGGCGGCGATTCCGCGCTTCAGGTTGCGGCGCTGCAACTCGTATAACAGCGTGACGAGGATGCGGGCGCCACTGGCGCCGATGGGGTGGCCGATGGCGACTGCGCCACCGTTCACGTTGACCTTTTCGGGATTGAGTTTGAGCTGGCGCGTTACAGCGATGGCGGCGACCGCGAAAGCTTCGTTCAGCTCGACCAAGTCAACATCTTTGTCGCGGTCCCAGCCGGTCTTGGCGAGGAGTTTTTCTACGGCTTCGACTGGAGCCATCATGACCCATTTGGGTTCGACGCCGCTGACGGCTTGGGCGACGATGCGGGCGATGGGCTGCTTGCCGAGGCGCTGCGCGTTGCGCTCGCTGGTGACAATGAGGGCGGCTGCGCCGTCGTTGGTGCCCGGGGCGTTGCCAGCGGTGACCGTGCCGTCTTTTTTGAAGGCGGGCTTCAGTTTGGCTAGCGCTTCCATCGAAGTGTCTTCGCGGGGAGATTCGTCGTACTTGATGACGATGGGCTCGCCTTTTTTCTGGGGAACTTCGATGGGGAGGATTTGCGCTTCGAAGAAGCAGGACTTGCGGGCGCGAATGGCTTTCTGATGGCTTTCAACGGCGAAGCGGTCCTGCTCTTCGCGGGTGATGCCGTATTTTTCGGCGACGAGTTCGCCGGTCACGCCCATGTGGAAGTCTTCGTAGGAATCCCAGAGACCGTCGTGAATCATGGAGTCGATCAGTTTTCCATCTCCCAGGCGGTAGCCGCTGCGAGCCTGGGGCAGCAGGTACGGGGCGTTGGTCATGGATTCCATGCCGCCGGCTACCACGATTTCGGATTCGCCGAGTTGCACGGCTTGCGCGGCTAAGGCCACTGCTTTGAGGCCGGAGCCGCAAACTTTGTTGATCGTCAGGGCGGCAACGCGTGGGTCGCAGCCGCCTTTAAGGGCTGCCTGTCGCGCGGGATTCTGGCCCAGTCCGGCTTGGATTACGTTGCCGAGGATGGCTTCGTCGATTTGCTTGGGGTCGAGACCCGCGCGGCGCGCGGCTTCGGCTATCACCTTGGCGCCGAACTCAGGAGCGGAAAAACCTGAGAGCCCACCTTGAAATTTGCCGACGGGCGTGCGAACGGCGGACAGTATGACGGGAATCTCCATGGCAGCCTCCAAAGACCATTATATGAGATGCCGGGGAGTCGCGGGCGATTCGCGAGGGTACGACGGGCGTAGCCCTCGCCTTGGCGGTCGCGTTGAAGCCTTCGCGTTATAGCCTTCGCAATCGGGTTACGCGGAAGCGGAAGCTTGATTTTCGTCGCCACTGGGGCCGTAGAGCCCCGGCACTGGAACACCGAGCAACCGATAGTAAACCGTGAGCTGCCCGCGATGATGAATCAAGTGGTTCATCACCATGCCGCGAATACAGCCGATACGTGGCATGACGAAAATGGTCTGGCCACCGGCCTTGAGCGTCCAATCTTTCATCATGTCCGAGTCGCTGGCGCCGGCAAGCGCCGCCCGAGCTTCCGCAGCTTCTTTGTCAAAAACGTCCAAAGCCTGCTGCCGATTCTCCACCTTCGGCGGCTGAAAAGATGGTCCGCCAACCGGCGCGT
Organism: uncultured Acidobacteriota bacterium; assembly: GCA_963834025.1. Lineage (GTDB taxonomy): Bacteria > Acidobacteriota > Terriglobia > Acidiferrales > UBA7541 > Acidiferrum. The sequence continues at coordinate 731,613 of CAWIAI010000003.1, forward strand.
AGTCGAGTTCCTCAGTGTTAATGGTCATGGTGGTCCACCCTGGCAGCGTGGCGATGTGCGCGACATACCACCCAACGGTACCGGACTTGTCGTGGGGCTTCCAATTCCACTTTTCATCGGGTACACGCTCGAGGACTTTGCGCGTGCTCTGCATTTCTTGATCGAACTCAGGCAACATGGATTGGCCGATGGTCATGGTTTCTCTCCTTCGAGTGCGAAAGTATGGACTAACGTGGCGGGAATCATAGGCGAACAAAAGGCGAAATGTCAAGCATTTTCTTGCTGCAATCTCACGTACATCGACGGGCGCGAGGCCTGACGGTAAGCAGGTGTTCTACCGGGCAGCTTGCGAGACGAGGGCCGGCGGGAGCAAAATTTGCAGCATGCCTCACCAATTCACGACGTCATACTTGCAGGATTCCATCAGTCTTTTCCGTTACTACAAAAAACTGGCCGAGGGTGCGATGGAGCAGTGTCCGGACGAAGACTTGTTCGCGAAGCTCGATCCGGAATCGAACTCCATTGCGATCATCGTGAAACACATGGTCGGAAATATGAGGTCGCGCTGGAGAAATTTTCTGACGACCGATGGGGAAAAACCCGATCGCAACCGCGACACCGAATTCGAGGATGCACCGACATCGCGGGCCGAGTTGATGGCCATGTGGGGAGCGGGATGGAAATACGTCTTCGATGCGCTGGAGCCACTGACTGACGCGGACCTGGAACGCACAGTTACGATTCGCACCGAACCACATTCGGTGATGCAGGCGATCAACCGGCAGATCGCGCACTACTCGCATCACATCGGGCAAATCCTGTTTGCCGCCAAACACTTCACTACCGCGAGGAACGGAAAGTGGGAATCGCTGAGCGTCCCGCGCGGCCAATCGGCACAATTCGCAGCGGATGTCGCCGCGGGGAAGAAGTCACAACGCTGAATAGGACCACAAGAAAGTAATACGAAAAAGATCTCAGTAGCGGTGGGCCTGGGGTGAAGCCGCTCAACCCTGAGCGCGTGGTGTCGATACCAGCGAAAACAGAAACAGAACCACGCCAGCGAACAGGAACAGGCCGCCGACGGCAACAAAAATAACGAACGAGATGGGCTGCCCCCAAATCAAGCATAGGGCTTCGATCACAAGCCCGATGATCACGAGGGTACCGGCGATTTGAAGTCGCTTTTCGATGGAGTCGGTGCGCGAGATCATTGTTTTTCCTTCCAGAATTTGGCGTCCTTCAGATGAGCGATGTCGTGCACGGTGTCGTGACAGGACATGCACGAGAGAGTGTTGGCTTTGATGGCCGGTAGCGTTTCCGGGTCGGCCGTATGCATGGCGCCTTCCTCAAATGAGCGCGCGCCTAAGTGGCAGTGGAGGCACTCTCTATTGTTGAAGGGTTCGTACAACTTGATCTCTCCTGGCGGGGGTGGAGTGCCGAAATAATAGACCCAGACGTGGTGCAGGCCTTGAAGCTTCACTTTCATCGTACCGAACATGGCGTAGTCCTCGTGGCACGTGTAACACGCTTTGTCCGGCGGAACGCGGTGATTCTGGAAATGGGCCGCGGGCAGGTGTCCCGGGTCGTCGATATGGAGACTTTTCCCGTACGGTTCCATGGTGTGACATGACAAACAGAACGCGGTGGTCGTGGAGCGTTCCATCTCGCTGGAAACGCCGATCGCTCCGCACAGGATCGGCAGGAAAAACAGAATCATAAAGGCGAGGATTTTTCCGCCGCGCGTCGAGGCAATTCCCGGACGCGCCACGAGTACCGCGATCAATGCCGCGCTGAATAGCACAAGACTGACGATCAAGATTGTGGCATGTGGCATCGCTGCAGCTCCCTCCCAACCGCGCGGTCAGGGTAGTCGCCTTCTGGTCTACCGCTAGAAGGCGTAGCGCAAGGACAGAGTAACCAGATTGGCGCGGAAATTTCGCGGCGCGAAGACATCCTGGACGACGTTGCTTTCGTCTTCGTGATAGCCGTAATAGCCCCAATAAACCCTGCCGGTCAAACCCTTCATGACGCGATAGTCGATTCCGCCGAAGGGTTGGTAGTAGGCCGAATCCAGTGGGCCCGAGGGGGCGTTCGGCGAAATGATCAGCACGGAGCCCGACGTTCCCGTTATGTTCGCGCCCACCCGTGCGGTTAGGCGGCGAGTAGGCGTCCAGGAAGCGTCGAAATAACCGAAATTGGATTTGTTGGTGTAGACCGAGAGTTGCTGGACCAGGCCAGGTAGCCCGGTGCAAGCGACGGTGCTGGGGCCAGTGGGCACCGCGCTGCTGGTGTAGCAAATCAGAATTTGCGAGAAGACGTCGTTGTAGTCGTAACCCAGCTCGAGACCTATTTTTTCGTTTGGCTGGAAGCCCGCGGAAAACGCATAGACCCGATTGTGCTGGAGATTGTCCACCTCGAACACATTGTTCCGGCCCTCCCAGATGGTGATCGAGCCACTCAAGTTCACCCAATCCGCGGGCTTGTAGGTTGTCCGCAGGCGGTACTCCTGCGTTTGACGTGGGCTGATGCGCGTGAAGGAATTGTCCGCGCTCATCAGTTCGGTGTCGAAGCTGACTTTCAGGTGGTTCACCGGCCGGGCCCAGATGCCGAACAGCCCAGAGTATTCGTTGATCAGCGTTTGGTCCGGACTCGCGGTTGGGCCAGGGGTTGCAAATGCGAAAGAGCCGCCCCCGAGCGCAGTGCAACCTTCCGGGAGTACTCCTGCCGAGAGGGCACAATCACCTCGGTTTGCATTGTTTGGAAAAAATATCTCGTCGATGGTTTCGAAATCGTTGTCATCGATGGAGCGATGGCGGTAGCGAAAACCGCCGCGCACGCCCAGCTTGGATGAAAATTGGTATTCCAGTTCGGCCAGATTAGTCTCCTCTTCCTGCTTCAGGAAACGGCTGGACACCGCGAAGGAGATGTCGGGTTCGGACTTAGTGCTGTGGTTCGGAGTCCCCGGGACCGCGTTAGCCGGCGGGACGCAGGGAATCGATAGAGGAAGCGCGCCCGTAGGCGTGAAAGCGTTTGGAGCCGTCAGCAGATTTGGACTGAAAAACGAGCAGCTCGACTGGTCAAACTCCGCGGGGTTATGCCAATTGGAGAAGTGGAACGAGTCCACGAAGCTCAGCTTTTCGGTAATGTGCCAGGTCGCGCCGAAGTCCGCGTTGGCTGCGACATGGCGTCCGAAGACCGGCCCGGTGTTGGTCTGGTTGTAAAGGTTACTTTTCGCCTCGAGGCCGGTTAGAGATTCGATCCAGTCGCTTACCTTCATGTCCCCGGCGGTGTAGCTGGCCTTGGCCGACAAGTCCCAGCTCTTGAAGTAATTAGACTGCAGGCTCAGCTGCTCGGTGGGGTAGTTCGTGCGGGTACGCCCATGCCGTTGGTAAGCGATGTACGCGTTGCAGACGGGATTCACCACGCCGCCGGGAAGAAATGTGCCGCTGCAGGGTTGGTTCGCCGCGGAGTTCAAAGAGACGCCCAGGTCCACGGGCGTACCGTTGGCCAGGGGGAAGGTCTGGTTATTGTCGAGCTGCCCGGTGTCTCCCTTGTAGTAGGTGAGGATCTCGTCGAAGCTGATGTTTGTCCGAGGCAAAAACTTGAAATCAACACCGATGCGGTAGGCGTTGACCGTGTCCTTATTGTCTTGGAAGAGCAACTGCTCGGTGCCTTGATGAATGGTTGTGAGTGACGGTCCTTCGTTCACGTTCCGCGAATATCCCAGGCGGAAGCGGATCCGGGATTGCGGCAGCAACAGCAGGTTGTAATCGCCCATTTTGCGCCTGGTACTGTACAGGTGCGGCGAATTGCCAATTACGCAACCGGTGCACAGCGGTGGGCCAAATCCCGCGGGCCCGTTCGTATAGGGTGTTGTCGGATTCAGAGGATTCGCCAGCAGCGAGTAGTTCCAGGCGTTTTCGTCGCGCCGGAACAGCACATCGAAGTCGTACCAAGCATTCTTGCTGATGCGCAGGCGTGAAACGTTATTGGGGTCGCCCCCATAGCCGAAATTGTCGAAGTACAAGCGGTCAAACGGCGCACCATGGTGGTTCAGCGAGTTCATCTCGGTTGTGAATCCCAGCAACCGTGCGCCCTCCTGGAGATTTACGAACGTGTCGTACGTCGGCACGTCGCCACCGATGCTGGTGAGTCGGCCACCGAATTCGATCGACTGCTTGATGTTGTAGTTGCCCTGGTCGATGCCTTTTTGTTCGTCGTCCTGGGCCCTGGCCACCGGTACGGACAAAAGAGTCACAGCGAAGAAACACAAAGTAGTGATGGAAGGAAGCAGGAGTCTCGCTCGTGCGTTTTTCAGGTCTCGCATCGCCGCTCCTCCTACTTGAAGAAAACCGGACTAAAGTTTGAGCCGTGGATGGCCACGTGACACAGCGTGCAGGATTGATATTTCTGCGCCTGGTTGTGGAACGTGGGGGTGGACGGAGCGCCTGCATCGACGTTGAAGGAATGGCACTCCAGGCACAGCAGGTTGACCTGACTGCGCTTCAGCAGCCGCGGATTGGACGAGCCGTGGGGGATGTGGCAGGACGCGCAGCCCTCAATCTTCACCGGCGGGTGCTCATAGACGAACGGTCCGGCCTTTTCCGTATGGCATTTGAAGCAAACCGCATCCTGCGACGCCGTGGCGCGTAACTGGCGGCTCAGGAAACCGCCATGCGGATTGTGACAGTCGCTGCACTGCACCAGCCCTTCGTTCACGCGATGATGAAACGTGCGGTTGAATTGCTGCTTGGTCTCCAAGTGACAGGTGTAGCAGAGCAGCGGCTGCTTCTCCTTCATTAGGAACTGGGCTTCTTTGGCGTGATGCGGATCGTGACAATCGGTGCAGCCCACGTTGTTTTGCAGGTGCGCTGACCTGCCAAAGTTGCTGTGTTCCTCGCCATACTGGTGGCAATCCAGACACCGCGCGCTGATCTCCTGCGCCGAGGCGTTCTTGAACGTAAAGATTTTTGTTTTGTCTCCGCCGCCGTCAACGTGCTCTTTGCCCGGTCCGTGGCAGGCTTCGCATCCGTGCCACTCCGGCCCCCTTTTGGTGTCCAAGGTGGTGGCGTAATGAGGCGACGACTCGTAGTTCTTGAAAAAATCCTTGGTCGGCATGTCTTCATGACACGTTTTGCAAGTATCTGAACCGACGTAGAGGGAAGGGTCGGTGACGCGCTCGTATTTCACGCCTTGGTTGGCTTGTTTCTTACCTGTCTTCGGGGTGTCAGGTTTGGCTGCGGGTTGATGAGCCCTGCCGAGAACGATAACCGCAGGCAGCAGCAATAGCCCGGCCAGAATCGAGGTCACAATGAGGAATAATCTATGGGTGGCCGACTGAAGCATCCAGCCCCCTTCTCCGATTTGTGCTTCACGCGAATCGGAATGTGAGTGTGCGCTACCGTACTCTACCGAGCGCCACAATACTACAACTATTTGTCACACAGGAACGTTACGGGTCTGTGACGTCCATCACATTTTTGCTGAAGGCGGCAGTTCGCATCCGTCAAATGCAACCTAGTGCTCCCTTGACCGTTTACCAGCCCAGGGCGCCGATCAGGAATGCGATCGTCCAGCGCAAAATAGCAGAAGTCTGCCGACGCTGAAACTGTCAGTATTGACAGTCCCTACGTACACGGCGGCGGACGAGGCGTGATACCAATAGTCGCGGGCCAACGGGGACACTTGAGGATGGCCTATTGAAATCTGATACTCATGCGACAGCTAGCAGCGACTCAGTACCGCTACATTGAACTAACAAGTCTATTTCGCTGCTGCGTTGTAAGGCGTGAATTGCTCCCATTCAATCGGCGTGAAGGTGTTTCTCTGCAGGTTCTCGAGCAGCTCTTTGTAAATCCCTTCGCCATTCGAGTTGTTGGTCATGATCACGATTCCCATCTTCTTCTCGTCAAAACACACGGTGTAATTCCTCCAGCCGTCGTCATGACCTTCTTTGAAGAAAGCCTTTCCATAAGGCGTCCAATACAAACCCCAGCCCAACCCATAACTCAATCGAATCCCGTCGTTCTGGTTCGTCGTCTCCGTCGATGGGGTGGGGAATTCATGCAGCGTGGAAATACGCACTTGCGGGCTCAGCATCAATTCTCGAGTCTCGCGCCGCAATCCAGTTCCATTCAGTACAGCTTGCATAAATCTCGCGAAATCGCTCACCGTCGTCAGCATCGACCCCGCTGCGCCCGCTTTCGTCCGCCTCTGCGAACCGAGCGATTTACCCTCCTCGTCATACCCGTTCGCGTAGTTTTCGTCGAAGCGCGATTCCCAAACCATGCTGGTGCGGCTCATCCCCAGTGGCCCGAACACGTGGTCATCCATCAACTCCTTCAGACCCCGCTTCGTCACGCTCTCCACGACCAATTGCAGCAGAGCAATGCCTTCGCCGGAATACGCGAACCGCGACCCTGGCTCGAAATAAATCCGCAGGGTCTTCTCGTCGCTGAACCATCGCCAATTCGGCAGACCGCTGGTGTGACTCAGCAGCATGCGCGCGGTGATTTTTTTGTAACGCGGGTCTCCCGCCAGATCCTTATAGTTCTCGTATTCCGGCAGCGGTTTCGGCAAGTACTCATACACGGGCTTGTCGAGGCTGAGTGAACCGTCGTCCACCAACTGCATCGCCAGATACGCAAACGCCACCTTGGTGAACGACGCCGCACTCATCACCGAATCGGTGGTCAGCGGCAGATCCTTCTCTTTGTCGCGAATCCCGTACGCCTTTAGATACGCGATCGTGCCGCCCGTCAAAATTGCGATCCCCACGCCGGTGACTTTCCCCGCGGTCGTTACTCGCGTGACCGTAGCATCGATCTCTGCCGGTGTGATCGTGGTGTCATCCAGCCGCCGCACGCCAGCTGCTTTCGACTCGCGGTTCGCTGAAGCGACTGCGCCGCGCAGAGTCACGACTTCCGCAAAACCAACAGCGACAAGCACGCCAATCAGAACGGCTGCGAGAGGCGGCGCGTTTTTGTACGTATTCATAAGTTTTAATGAGACGGACGTCAGCACTACAGACGCTTGCGTGCCCGGATGGTTACAACCCAACTCCGACAGTGTCACCTTGGCACAGTGCGAGATCACCCAGTCCAAACCAGGCTCGTCGCCCCGCAAATTCCGCACGGCACGACGTCCAGTTAACCAGAAAGCGCTGTCCTGCAGGTCAGACGTTCATAACAAAGCACATATTTTTCGTACCAGTCCTGCTAGGCTATTGCCTGTATATTAGGTAGCGCCTACAATTGGATCACCTGAGAGCTTCGTTGTTTCGCTTAGGTACAGCCGTAAGCGCTGGGATTCCGTTAACTGGCGTGGAATCAGCGGTTTAGCGCTTGGCCCCTGGGATGCAGAGTATCGCGACGTAAGAGCCTGGTCCTCGGGGGAAGCTGGTACGAGGGAACTGACATCTAAGAGGTTGACCTAAGGCATTTCTTAGGATAAAAACAACCCTCCTTACATGATCGGCGATCGGGTAGAGCAGCACTGAGGTGCCGACGTTGCAGCAATTTGGAAGAGTGATCCTGGCCGCAGTACTCGCGTCGTCCGTGGCAATGCCGATGCCGGCTTCCCCAGCGGCGGGAAATCCCGCGCTACACAAGAGTGTCTCGCATTTTCGCGGCGTTCCCACGTTCGCGAACTCCACGCTCGCCGACATCGGGACCTTTGATGATCCTATCGTCCGCGAAGCTGCTGTCGAAGGGTTGGGCCGCTTCAACGGCGCGGTCGTTGCCGTCGATCCCAACACAGGCCGCATCCTCACTATCGTGAATCAAAAGATCGCTTTCGGCGACGGCTACATTCCTTGCTCCACGATCAAGCCGACCGTCGCGCTCGCGGCTCTCGAAGAAAATGTCATTACTCGTGACACGATGCTCCGCGTGCACGGCCGCAAGTACATGAACCTGACCGAAGCGCTCGCGCATTCCAACAACGAGTTTTTCGAGCAGCTCGGCGTGCGCATGGGGTTTGACACCGTGTCGAAATACGCTCGCCTCCTGGGCTTGGGCGAACTCGCCGGCTATAACTTGCCGGAAGAGCATCCGGGTTCGTTCCCGATGGCGCCTCCAGTGCACGGCGGCGTCGCGCGCATGTCCAGCTTCGGCGAAGGAATTCAGATCACGCCACTGCAGTTGGTCTCGCTGGCAGCCGCGTTTGCCAATGGCGGCACGCTCTACTACCTGCAATATCCGCGGACGCCTGACGAGATCCAGGCTTTTGCTCCGCGCGTGAAGCGCGATTTGAATATTGCCTCGGTGCTCCCGGAGATTCGCGAAGGCATGCTCGCGGCCGTCCTGTACGGCACCGCGAAGCGGAGCTTTGACAGCGGTGGAGACGAAACCCCGCTCGGCAAGACCGGCACGTGCAACGATCCGACGTCGAAAGTAGGCTGGTTCGTCACCTACGCCGACGAAGCGCATCCGAAGATCGCGCTCGCCGTTCTTCTGCGCGGAAGCTCACGCCAGGTGATTGGGCCGACCGCAGCACAAGTCGCCGGCCGCATCTACCGCCGGCTCCGCGAACAAAATTACTTTGCCACGGCGACGGCTCCGAGCGACACGGTAAAGCCAGTCACCGTAGTCAACTCCGGCAACTAAACCACTCTAGAAACACGAAAGCGGGAGCGCATTACGCCGAACCCGGCGAACGCCTCCCGTTCTTGTTTTCTCCTGACTCTTCCAACCTCGAACTTCCGACCTCACCGATTTCTTACTCGGCCCTCAGCGCCTCCATTGGATCAATCGAAGCCGCCCGCATGGCCGGCATCAGACCTGCCAGTAAGGCTGCGATCCCCAACACAAGAGCCGCTCCGCCCAATATTAACGGATCGTAGCTCCTCACTCCGAACAGCTGATGCGCCAACACATGTCCCGCCCCGAGCGCAACCGGAATTCCCACGAGCAATCCCACTCCAATCTGGACCATCGCGCCCTGCACGACCATCCTCACGACATGCGCCCGCTCCGCTCCCAGCGCCATGCGCAGCCCGATCTCGCCTTTTCTCTGGGCCACTCCGTAAGCGGTGACGCCATACAACCCGACACAGGCCAAGACCAGTGCCAGCAGCCCAAACAGACCTGTCAACCGCGAGACCAAACGCTCCTGGTTAAAGTTCAAGCTCACCTGTTCACCCAGGCTCGTCAGCTTAAAAACCGTCAAGTTCGGATCGGTCGTCGCCAGCGTTTCCCGGATCAGCGCCTCCAGGTTCGCGGTCTGCGCCGCGACAAGCAGTTCAATGTTTTGAGCGTGGTTTGTGCGCGCCTGCATCGAGGCCTCGGAAGGATCCTGGTATGCCACGTCCTGCAGCAATGGCAAAAACACCGACGGATAAGGGGGCGCATAGGCGTCCTGATATTTGGCATCTTCCACGACCCCAACGATTTCATAATCGCCGCCACGGTCTCCAAATCCGAGATGCCTGCCGATGGGTTCCTCGCCGTTCGCAAAGCCTTGTTTCACGAATGCTTCGCTGACCACGGCCACGCGTTGCGCATTCGGCGTATCCTGCTCGCCGATTCCCCGGCCGCGCAACACCCGCGTCCCAATCGTCTCGAAATAGTGAGCGGCTACGCGATTCCACGACGCATGCGGCACGGAATCCTTGTGGCCCTCGATTGCCGCGCCGAACGACCAGTTACCTCCTTCGAGCGGGCTGTGAAGCGACAAACTCACCAGCTCCACGCCCGGCAGGCGATTCAGGTTTTCTTGCACTCGCCGGTACAACGCAGCGAGTTGTTCCGAAGTGTAGCCTGCCAACGTTGGGTCAACCCTTACGATCAGACGCCCGCGCGTCTGAAATCCAAACTGTTGGTGTTGCAGCCGCTGCAGGCTGACCATCAGCAATCCGGCGCCGGCCAGCAAGACCAGCGACATCGCGGCCTGCAACGCCACAAGTGTTTGTCCGGCCCACGACGAGCGGCCTCGCGTTCCGCGGCCGGCTCCCCGTAACACATCGGCCGGATTGGCCCGCGAGCGGATCCATGCGGGCGCTGTGCCGAAAATCGCTCCCGTCGCCAGCGAGAGCCCGAACGCGAACGCCAGCACGGGCCAGGACGGCGTAGCCTCGATCGGGATATAATCCGATCCGCGAAAGGCTAGCGCTAGAATAAAACGCGTTCCGGCAAATGCCATCGCCACGGCTGCGGCGCCACCGATCACGGCAAGCAGTGTGCTTTCGGCCAGCGTTTGCCGGATCAGTCGCAATCGCGAAGCTCCCAGCGCCGAGCGCACCGTCGTCTGCCCAGATTGCGCCGTGGCGCGCGCCAGCAGCATGTTCGCCACGTTCGCGCACGCAATCAGCAAGACCATGCCGGAAACGGCCATCAGCAAACGCAGGCCGCTCCCATAGTCGCCCCGCAGGCTGACCGTGCCGCTGCGCGCGGGTGTCAATCGGACGCGCGCTTTTGGAATGAGCTTGCGATCGTCGTCTTCCAGGTTCGGTAGTTCGTTCAACCACTGCTGCGTTTCCGCGGTCAGGCGCGCCTCGGCACTCACTAAGTTCGTTCCGGGTCGCTGCCGGCCCATCAAGTACAGCCAGAACAATTCCGGGTGGTCATAGACAGAGCTTTCGCCGCGCAGCGTCGGCTCTTGCGCCAGCGCCATCCAAAAATCGGGTGGATCGCTACGCAGCGTCTCGCCGAAAAATCCCGGTGGCGTAATTCCCACGACGGTCACCGGCCTTCCGTTCATCGCAAAAATTGCGCCGATCACCGAAGGATCTTTGTCAAAGTGTTGCGACCACACGCGATAGCTCATCATCGCCACCGACGGCGCGCTTCGTTTGTCGTCGTCGCGCACAATCGTTCGCCCGACATACGCGCGGACCCGCAGCATCTCGAAGTAGTTTCCGCTGACCAGTTCACCCCGGTACGGTTCGGCAATCGCCGTCGTTCCCGCTCGCCGCACCCCCAGTGTCACCAAGTTCGCCGGAAAGGCGGCAACCTGCTCGAATTCCGGCGAGTGATCGCGTAATTGCTCGTACAGGGGAGTCGAAAATAGCGTGACATCGTCCTGGACGCCGCTCAGCACGCAGCAATTGTCGTTCGCGCCAAAGTTATAGAGCTGCTCCGGCCCCTCCACCGGCAGCGACTTCAACATAACCGCATGCACCAGCGTAAAAATCGCCGTGTTCACGCCAATCCCCAAAGCCAGCGTCAACACCGCCACAAAAGTAAACCCCGGATTCTTCCGCAGCATCCGCGCGCCAAACCGCAGATCCTGCACAAGGTCCTCCAGCCACCTCCAACCCCAAGCATCGCGCCCGCGTTCCCGCAAATTCATCTCATTCCCAAACGCACGCGCCGCCGCATACCGCGCCTCGTCAGCCGCAACGCCGCGCTCGGCCAACTCTCGCTCCTTCATCTCCCGATGCAACCGCATCTCTTCATCCAACTCGCTGGCAAACTTCCCGCGCCGCGCCAGCATCCGCACCCGCCGCCAAATCTGCCCAATCCAGTTCATGGTCCCGTCCTCCACTCCAACCACTCACCCAGCTCTTCCTCGGCGAACCCTCAACGCACTCAGCCTCAAGCCGTCTGAATCACACGCACCATCGCCTGCATGACGCGTTCGAACTGCGCAGTCTCCACTTCCAGTTGTTTTTTGCCCGCTGCCGTCAGCCGGTAGTAGCGCGCGCGGCGATTCTCCGCGGTCACGCCCCACTCTGCCTTCACCCACCCCTTGATTAGCATTCGCTGCAGTGCTGGGTACAACGAGCCTTCCTCGACCTGCAGCACATCCTGCGAGATCCGCTGGATCGACCCCGCAATCTCGTACCCGTGCATCTGCCCGCCACGCGCCAAGGTTTTTAGAATCAGCAAATACAATGTTCCCGGCAAAAGCTCGTCGCGATTCATCGACATCCTCCGGACCGGCTACCGCTGCCATAGCCTGTCTATGCTCATACCATAGGCAGGCTATGCCAAGCAACGGAAGTTAACCGCATGCGACAACATAGGAGAGTGGAGTTTTCCTGTTGGCGGCAATCCCGGAGGAGGAAGCGTCTCACTGTCGAGGCGGCGCAAACGCATCGCTGAGGGTTCGAGCCGTTGTAGTGGCCGCTTTCGGAAACGGCGGAAAGAGTGATGTAGAATCTTAACGTTCTCGCTGCAGACGTTGAGCGGGACTGTTGCGTCTAAGTTCATACGTGTGGGGCGTCTCGAGGGAAGCGTGAATCGACGTTCGATCATCATTATTCTTGCATCAGTATTAGCAGCAACTGCGGCGATTGCTATGGAGATCGTTCATAAGCGGTCGGTTGATGCTGCCGTCCAGCACGAGGAGGAGTTGCTACGCGCCGAAGCGGTGCGTGAGCAACAAGTGCAACAACCGCAAGACCCGCCGGCTACGGAATCCAAAGTGGGGCGCAGCGAGAATTTTGCGGCGGCGCTCCAGCACGCCGGATTAAGCGCCGAAGAGGCAGCAAACGCAACCACGGCGGCCCAGCGCGTTTTTAACCTCCGGCAAGTACGGGCGGGGAATTCCATCACCGTGAATCGTTCCGCCGCGGGCGAACTGCGCGAAGTCGATTACGGCATCGATTCCGACCGCGTGCTGAAGATCGTGCCTGGCGATGACGATGCCTTTGTCGCCGAAGTGAAAGCGATCCCGTCCAGGACCGAGGTCGCCGCCGTGGGCGGGCAAATCAACGACTCATTGTTCAGGGCAGTGGCGCAGATTGGAGAATCGCCGGAACTGGCAATGCGGCTCGCGCAGATCTTCGGCTATGACCTGGATTTCTACAACGATCCGCGCAAGGGCGACACATTCCGGGTCGTGATCGAGAAAAAGAAATATGCGGACGGCCAGACCGCGGGCTACGGGAAAATTCTTGCCGCCGAATACAACAACGGCGGAAAGAAATATCAGGCACTGCTGTTTCACGATGAAACCGGGCATCCCGGCTACTACTCCGCCGAAGGGAAGGCGCTGCAGAAGACCTTCCTGCATTCGCCGCTGAAGTTCTCCGCGACCATTACTTCGCACTTCAGCAAGTCGCGCTACCATCCGATCCTAAAGCTCTTCCGGCCGCACATGGGCACGGACTTCGGCGCGCCAGTCGGCACTCCGGTGCAGACCATCGGCAGCGGCCGCGTGGAGTTCGCCGGGCGCAAAGGCGGCGAAGGAAACATGATTCAGATCGCGCATTCCGACGGATACGAAACGATGTATCTGCATTTGTCGCGCATGTTCGTGCGTCAAGGCGAGCGCGTCGAAATGGGTAAGACGATCGGACTGGTTGGAAGCACCGGGCTTTCCACCGGGCCGCATCTCGATTTCCGGATTTTGCAGCGTGGACAGTACAAGAATTTCGAGAAACTGGGTTTACCGCCATCCGATCCCGTCGCCAAGAAATACTATCCCGAGTTCGTGCTGGTCCGGCAACAGTGGTTGCCATTGTTGGAAGGCCGCGAAGTCGCCCAGGCTGGTGGTGCGGCTCCCGGTGCATCCGCATCTACGACGGCCGCTCCCGCTTCTTCGGACTCTCGCTAGTTAGAGTTTCCAATCGCATCGACTTGGTATTTGAAGCCTGGGCGCTGGGGCGCAGGGATCCTGCGCCCCTCAGTTGACATTTCGTCTGGGACGCGCCGTTCGGTGAGCGCGGGTCAGTAGATGATCGGCAGCTTGGAGAAGTCGGAAGTATTGTGGTCGGTTACACGAAGGACCAGGAGGGTGCGGTCGTCGGATGGGATAACGCCGGCTCCGCTGTAGTCGTCGGTCGCGGTGAGAATGAGGGCCGCGATGTCTTCCGCGGATTGGTCTGGTGAAACGCCCGACAGTACGGCGTCGAGCCGGTCGGCGCCGAACTCCTCGAGATCCGCGTTGAAGGCCTCGAGAATGCCGTCGGATGCGAATAGAACGGTGTCACCCGGGACCAGTTCGAGGGTGACTTCGTCGTATTGCGTGTCCGGAAACAAGCCCAGTGGAATGCCCGCGACGCGCACGGATTGCACGGCGCCGTCACGAACGAGAAGAGGATACGGCCCACCGCCATTGGAGATCGTGAGGCGGCGGGTGCTGGCGTCATATACCGAGAAAAGCGTGGCGATGAAGCGGCTATCGAAATGTGCAGAGTACAGGCGGCTGTTGAGCATCCTCAGCATCTCCGCCGGAGGGCAGGGATGCTCAACGATGTGCTCGCGAACGATGCCGATCGCGAGCGAGGCGAACAGCGCCGCGGCTGTACCTTTGCCGGAAACGTCGCCAAGGGCCATGGCGAGCCGGCCCTGACCATAGGGAAGAAAATCGTAGAAGTCGCCGCCGAGCTCCCGCGCCGGCGCATAGGCAGCGGCGAGTTCCAGCCCGGGGACTTCGCGCGCGCCCGTGGGCAAGAGACCTCGCTGGATCTCGCGAGCAGTTGCGAGATCGGTTTGCAGACGGCGTTCAGACTCGCGGGCTTCTTCGTAGAGGCGCGCGTTCTCGAGTGCGATCGCGATGTAGGAGCCCAGGGTGGCGAGCATGCGCTCGTGCTCGGCGGTGAAGGCGTTGGGGTCGGTACTCTCCAGATCAAGAACGCCGATCAGGCGATCCTGCAAGAGCAGCGGCACCACGAGTTCGGAGCGCACGACCACGCCGGCTTCGCATTGGATGTAGCGAGGATCATTGAGCGTGTCGGCAACGCGGATGGCGCGTCGCTCGCCCGCAGAAATTCCTGTGATGCCCTGATGAAGCGGCAGAGTGAACCGCGAAGGGATGGCATCGCCGTAGCGCATCCCGAAAACGCTTTCGAGGAGCTGGGTGTTTTCGTTCCACAGCATCACGCTGAAGACATGGTAGTTGACTAGCTTCTTGACCCGATGCGCCACGCGCCGCAGTAGCTCCTCGCGATCGAGAATCGAAGTAATTTCGCGGCTGACCTCGTAGAGCAAGCTGAGTGTGCTGGCCTGTTCGGGATAGGAAACGAACAGACTCGCCGGGACGGGGTCGGCATCGCCGACCAGTGGAAATGGAGCGAGCTTGGATTGGTCGTCCATATAAGAAGTATACGGCTGGTTCCCAGAATCAATATCAATTGGATGTGGGAGATGCGGATGCGTTGCGTGGGCAAGGACCGGCGTCGATTCAAACCTAGTGTCTAGCGCGCGATGTGGATCGGCGGCTCTAAGTTCCCCGAGATCTAGGGCTTAGAGGTGCGAGCGGACGGTGCATGGATGTCGATTTCGATCTTGGCCTGGGTTTCGGCGGGCTTGTTGTCGACGTAGGTTGGTTCGTAGCGCCACTCGCGAATGGCTCTCGCCACATTCGGTAGCAATGTGTAGGAGCCGTAAAGAGGCTGAAGGTTGGTGACGTAACCGCCTTTATCGATGGTGGCTTGCACGGTGATGGAACCGTAGGGAACAGGAAGCTGTGAGACTTGCGGATCGACGCGCGAGGTGAGCTCGCCGACGCTGACTTTCATGTGTCCGCGCCATATGAACCTTTCACCGGGGACCCGCTCGCGGGGGATCCGAACGGACCGCTGGATGTGCATAGTCATCGAGCCCGATCGAAGGACTCGCTCGCCTGGCAAATCAACAAAGGATGCCGCCAGACTTCTTGGCGGGGTCACCTCAACTACGGGAGTTGCCGGGGCGTCCATTTGTATAGCGGAGGAACTGGGCTGTGTCGCGGAGGAATTAGTCACATTGGACCCGCGCGCGACAAACGAATTGCTGGTGGTTCCGGCCCTTGATGTTGACGGCAACGATGAACCATCGGACTCGTAGATGGAGCCGGCGATAGCCGACTTACGTGGAGGCGTGTTCACGGAAGGACTCTTCGCGGCGGAATGATCGGCAGTAGGGACGTTGGCTGAAGGCTGATTTCTCGCCGGAGCTGGCGCTGTATTTAGCGTGGTTGGAACTGCGGCTGCCGCAGGAGCTTGCACTGGAGCGACCGGCGCCGGAATCGGTTGCGAAACTGGGGCTGGCGCTGGGATCGTATCATTTTTCGCGATCAAGGCTGGAGCCGCTGGGGCGACGGCCTGCGAATCCGCGACGTAGCGACGCGGGGGCTCGGGCGTTACAGGCTCGGCGAAGTGCTTTCGCGGAGCGTCCATGTCTAACTTGGAGGCGGGCAAATTGGCTTCCCTATGCTTGGACGTCGCGACTGCTGGCGCGCCAGCAGCTGGCGTCGCGGTCGGAGCGGAAGGAGGAATCGGCGACGGCGTTGGCGCGGCGGCACCGTTGTCGTCCGCACCGGCACTCGCCGCAGGGTTAGAAGGAATCTCGGTGAATGGGGCCTGCGTGGAAGCGGTCTCGGTGGAAGGGGCCACGACTACAGGCTGATCGGGAACAACCGAAGAGGAATGTTGGTCGACCGATGGAGTGCTCTTCTTCGCGAACAGTGCGGCGGACCGGTGCAGTTTGTCCGCGAGTTGTTGCCGAAATGACCATCCTGCTCCCAGACAGATGGCGGCCATGGCTGCGGTCCAGAGGAGCAGGCCCGTCATGGATGATCGTGACTTTGACTTTGGGCGGGGTGCGTTATGGCGGCGGCGAACGGGAAGAATCTCTTTCTTCCTGCTGGGAGGCGGCTCATAGGTGAACTCGCCGTGAATGGGCAAAGGCATGGGAGGAAATGCAGGCTTCGCTTGCGGTTTGGGAGTCTCTGGCGGGGGAAGCTCAGCGTCCTCGTGTGCTGATTCGTCTGCTCGAGCCGAAGGAATAGGAATCGCGGCCGCTGTTGAAGCTGTGGTGGGCTCCGCTTTTTTGGGCGAAAACCAGCCTTCCAAGCTCTCGTTTCGAGAGGTTTGCAGCGCCACCCATTTACGGATTTGTTCGCGGTCCTGCTCAGAAAGATCCAGTAGCTGGATGCCGGAGCTATTTTGCGCGTGAGAAGTCCAGACGGTACGAACGCTGACGGTAATGGCACTGGAGGCGCCGTCCAGAGACAAAAATACGCGATAAACCGAATTGAGGTCGAGCGGATCCGGGGTGCCTACCGAGAAGCCATTCTCGCTGACGTTCAGAAGCGTTCCCAGGTTGTTCGATCCAAATGCGACATAGATCGGTGCTGACGGGATGACGCGCGGATAGAAGCGCCGCTCCATGGGGGCGTTCATAGCAGCGAACTGATCGGTCGACGTGGACATTAGTCTCCCCCTTGCGATTCGCATTACCGGCGGGTCGGAATGCGAGTGAATGTTGTAGCTGGGAGGCCGAGTTGATCGTATCTCATATTATAGGAGATGACGACGCTCGTGCGCGTACGGGAAAACCAGTACAAGGGCCGAGGACGTTCACGAGCCAGAACACGCCCCTTAACCCCGCTAAGGGCGAAAAGTTCCGCAATTTGAAACCTGCAATCGCACGGCAAGACGGGTTATTCGGTGCAGCTCGCGAGGACTAGTACTACCTTCCAGTCAGACTCGAATTGGACGACGGAGTTAAGGGTTAACGATATGGGAGGCCTGGCCCTGCGGGCTATTGCTGGGTAAATTGCCGCTGCGTAGAGTTATTTCGAGTGGGTTTGCCGGGCCTCGATTCCACAGTAAGAACGAACGCCCGGCGCCGACCCGGAGATTGCCTGGTGCTTTCGCGATGAATCCCAAACGTGTCGCTTATTTGTTAGTTGCCTGCGTGGTCTGCGGCGTTGCTGCCGCGCGGATGAGCATCGCTGCCGCGCAGACCGTCGCGAGCGACGCGGGTTTCGCCAGCGCGATTTGTCCGATCGTCTATCCCGTGGATGAGACCCCCGCCGAGCGCGGGTATCAGTATGCGTTTTATGGGAACGCGTTTTTTATCAGCCGCGAGGGCTATTTGCTGACCGCGGCACATGTTTTGCATTCCTTTCGCAACGGCGGAGAGCCGCATATTTTGGTGCAACGCAACGATGCGCCTCCGGTGATGCTGCGGGCCGAAGTCGTGGCCGTCGATAAGGAGCACGACGTCGCGGTGCTGCGGGCAACGCCGAATCCATTTAAGGGAAATTATCGGGTCGGGATTCTTCCTCTCGGAGAGGAAACTCCCGCGCGCGGCGACGGCGTAGTCGTGGCGGCACTGCGGCCTTCGCGGCGCCGGCCCCACAGCTTCGAGACGGAGTTGCAGGACCGCTCGGCGGCCCGAGTGGTGGATTATCAATCGAGCCAGTTGGAGAAAGGCTTGGGCGATACCGAATTGTTGCTATTCAATCACGAAGTGATTTTGGGCCAGAGCGGCGCTCCGGTTTTGTCGGCAGACGCCCACGATGTCGTGGGATTCATTGAGGGGCAGTGGCTGCGTCCCGCGGCAGGACTCGCGGCGCAGATGGAGCAGGGGGCGACGTCCATAGGGGCGGCGGTGCCGATTCGCTACGCCATCGCGGTGCTGAAGGAGAAGGGAATTTCCTGGCGCGCTACAGAGAAGTCGGCCGCGCTCGCGGCACGCGGCAAGGAAGCGGAGAAGTTTTAGCCCGAATCTGTCGTTCGTCGGCGTGCCTCGCGGGCGGGTGGTGCGTCAGTTTCCGGTTACCGCGGTTATCACGATTTGCCCACCGATGGTCGATCATCCTGCATCGTTCGTTCTGGCGCATCGGCTGTCACTTTTGCCAATAACAAGCCGAGCTCGCTCTGGTGTAGCCTCGATAAGTTTTCAAAAGTTCGTCTGGCCTATCTTGCGCGTGGATTTGACGGAGCAGATGATGAACCAAACGCAGAAACCCAAGAACCGTCCGCGACTTAACAAAGTAGCCGGAGCTATCTCTCTGTTCCTATTGACTGTGATTCTTGCGCCGCCAGCGATGGCGAGAATAAATGTCGATTTTGATCCCGGCCTGGACTTCTCAAAGTTCAAAACATTTGCGTACATCGGCGGCATGAATAGGTTGGAGTTTCGGCAGCTGGATCCTAATCTCATCAGCAATCAGGTCCATGCCGACGTATCAAAGGCGTTGATCCAGTATGGCCTAAAGGAAGTGAAACCAGATGAGCAGCCAGACCTCGTCGTACGTTATATCGCCACTAGCCAATCAGAGCTTGTATCTGCAGACGTCGGAGATTGGGGACCATTCGGACCGCTGATTGGCGACTACTGGGCTTATACCTATGACATGATGACCGCTGAAACTAGCTTGGACGCATCTCTCATCATCGATCTGATCGATTTGAAGCGAAAAGACCTTGCGTGGCGCCTGTACCTCGACCAGAAAATCAGCGATGACGATACTATTTGGCCGAAAGTGTTGGGGCAGATTTCCAAAGGGTTCGAGAGATTCCCGCCTTCCCAAAAGGAAATAGAACAAAAGCGCAAGGAACGCGCCGATCATCCGCCCAAGCCTGCCGCACAGTGATGCGATGGTAGGGACTGACGACGCGCAGAACATTCGACCGTCCAAATTGCAGAAGCCAGAGCATGCCAGACTGCAATTGTGGCCCAAGAAAGTGCGCCCACAAACCGTGTCAGTGCCCGGTTGGTCGGATAATCGCACATCTTGATCGGTTAGCGATGCGCGATTACCAACCCATTTGGCGCATGCGCTCGAGGATGATTGCGCTGTAGCGATTCATGCGATCGGGCCGTCGCTTCAGGGGCAACGGCAGAATTGCGGCGAGCCGGGCCGACTGTTCCCGGTCGATATTCCGGGCCGAGGTTCGGTAGTAGTAGCGGCAGGCCGACTCCGCGCCATAAACACCAGGGCCCCATTCGACCACGTTGAGGTAGAGCTCCAGAATGCGCCGCTTGCCGAGGACCAATTCGGCCACCGGGACAAGCGTGAACTCGGCGCCTTTGCGAAGGATGGAGCGGCCGGTTCCGAAGAACAGGTTTTTTACCAGTTGCTGCGTGATGGTGGACCCTCCGCGAATGCGGCCGCCTTCCATATCGTCTTCAGCAGCGATTTGCATCGCGTGCCAATCGAATCCATGATGCTGGTAGAAGCGCGCGTCTTCCGCGGCGATGACGGCATGCTGGAGATCGGGCGAGATTTGGCTCAGCGGAACGAATTCGTATCGTTCGTGATACGGCGTGTGGTGAATCCAGGCCTGCAAGCGGCGCTCCATGTGCACCGCGGTGGTCGGTGGGTCGATCCAGCGGGCGGCCACAAGGATCAGCGCAGCAAGCGACCAAAGAAGCGCCACTCCGATGAGAAACCATCGAACGAAGGATCGGAGAAAGCCTTTCCGAGGCGGGGGCTTGGGGTGTGTGGCTGGATTTTCAGTCACAGTTCAGAATAATCGTTTGGGCTGGATTGACATAGCTCCCGACGAGTCGCATTGCCGGACAACTGGTTTTTTGGTGGAATCCACTTTTCCGGTCAGCGCGTTGATCAGGACTTAGCTGCTGGCGAAGTAGTTTCGTTAACCTTCGGCGTGAACGTCGTCCCAAATCACTACCGTGCGAACTGGCGGGTGGCGTCAGCGGTGGAGCACAATCCCGCGTCCCAATACGAAAATGAAAACGAGCGACAAGGCTACAGCCACGATGATCCACGCGTAGTTCCTGTCGATGCCATCGATCGTCGCTCGGGAACCGTTCCTTTCGGAATGTAGTATATCAACCACAGAGCCCGGAGTGTGCGCCCGCCGCTGCTGGCAGAGCGGATTCCCACACGAATTGGATTCCAATGGATTCAAGAAACCACCCGCCATAGAGGAGAACAGCGGAGAATAAGGAATAAAGCGTGAGTTTCAGCGCCGACGCGTGGCGCTACGAGGCCCTCCGACGTACCGAACCAGCGCGGTGCCCACCACCAAGACGGCGCCATAATACGACGCTATTCCGCCGACCACGAGGAGTGACCGCCACAACCACCGCGGGTACAAGCCGGCGATTACCGTTGCCCAATCGCCGAAATTCGTAACGCCTGAGAAGAAGAAATATCCGGTGCCGGCGAGGAGGGTTCTGTGTTATCGCAGCCTTCACAAGTCTCCGAGCATATCGGAGGAGCTATCCATGCAGGCCGCAAGCTTGTGGATCGTCGGCGTGACCTCGTTGTTGAGCGGCTCCGTTCTCGCGCAGGATCGACAGTCGGACGACACTCCTCACACCGTACGGTTGATCCCCGTTCAAGAGAGCATCGCGGTGCACGGTTCCATTCGCTCGATCCGCTGGAGAAGGTTGAAATCCTCGATTGGGGAGGCTTAGGCCCTGCTCTGATTCTCCTTGCTGGCCTTGGCGACACTGCCCATGTCTACGATAAATTCGCACCGAAGCTCGTTCCTGTTTTTCACGTCTACGGGATCACACGGCGTGGTTTCGGGCTTCCAGTGTCCCGTCACCCGAAAATGGAAACTACTCTGCAGACCGGCTCGGTGATGACGTATTGGCGTGATCGATGCGCTGAAGCTAAACCGCCCCGTCCTCGCGGGGCATTCCGTCGCGGGCGAAGAACTCAGCTCTGTCGCAAGCCGCCATCCGGAGAAGATCTCAGCTCTGATTTATGTAGATGCTGGTTATCCGTACGCTCTTTACAATGAAACCCACGGAGATCTGGTGCTCGACTCCATTGCGATGCGGGGTGCGCTCGACCGCTTACACCTGGGCACGCTACATTTGAGTCTCGATCAGCTCAACGAGGCACTCGCGCAAACTCAGCGGCTTCAGCGGCAACTCCAACAGCGAATCGGGATCTTTCCTCTACGGGTCCACCCCATCCGGTGGACAATCCTGTAATCGTCGCGATCCTGGATGGCCAGCAAAAGTACACTACATTGACGTTCCGGTCTTAGCCATCTTGAATGTTCCCCATTCGCCAGCTTACCTGCGCACGATGGAGTTGGTTCGGAATAGATAGTGGTCCGCGATCGGGATAGGGACGACGCGCGGGTTGGGGACCTGGGTTTCGAACGCGTGTGCCTGATTCCACACCAACAAATACAACGAATCAGAAAACAAGCCGCCGCTCTACATATGCAACTCAGTTAAGTATATGGAGAGTTAGCTATCACTCGGCCGCTGTGCTGGCTTGCTCCTTCCATCTTTGAACGTTCACGCCCTTCACGATGAGCCAGAGCATCAGCGATATTTCCGCGAGGAAGCCGAGGACCTTAAGGTAGGTGGACAGATAGTTTGCGAGCGGTGACAGAAAGATCAGCCAGCCCAAACCAGCAAATGCCATCAACACGCCCAGAATTCGAGGCAGAAAGGTCGACCTAAAAATGAGGTAGCCGATCAGGAGGCAATAGGGCCCGAAAAATACCAGGCAGTTGATTTTGTAAGGAGCGAGATTAAAGAGGCTAAGAACATCATTGGCGCATCCCGCGAGGCTGAAGAATGCCGCGAGCAACGAGAGGCTCCTGTTCACCGGCTTAAACAGGTAATAGAAAAGCAGCGTCACAGCGATGTAGAACGCGTAGGCGAAGAGGTTGACGGCGTCATAGAGCAACAAGCCGGCCCCGGCCAACGAAGACCTCGGCGGATACTGCCGTCAGAAAGTAAAGCAAATAAACGGCACCGGTAATCCTGGCCCCGGGCCGTGGCGACGCTTCTGCAACCCGTTCCATCATTCTCAGCCTCCAAGGCGTGGCCGCAACACAAGCGCCCATGAACCTACACTATTGAACCAACAACACGGGTTCTCCTTATCGGGTCTTATACGATAAAGACGGGTGAATTCTGTCCCCTTTTGGACAGTCTGCGGAGAATCCTTCGTGGCTACGCCAACTCCTGGTAAGCCTTAACTGCGTCTTCGACGCGTCGCTAGTGCCAGGAACTTGTATAGCTCGATTTTGATTTGAAAGGATTGGCAACAAGTTCCTGGAGATCGCGTTGTCGGAAACTGATCCACTACGCGGCGACAGGCATTGGGGTTAAAATTGGTCGGGGACTTGCGCGCGGTGCTGTGCGTCAACCTTTTCCGGACGCAGGGAATCGTCTCGATCGTCGAGCCCCCGTGTCCTACGAATGTGTCCTACGGTTCTCGTAATCAAATCGTCACAGGTACTATTGGCGGGTCAATCATGCCTGAGCGAGGATGGCACGTGGCTCAAATCCAAAGACGCTGGGTGACCACATGCCGTGCATTTGGCCCAGCTATGGGGACTGGAATGAAGGCTCGAATTTGGGTGTTGGTTCTGGCGATGATCGCGGGAGCATTCGTGGGAGCTGCGGCGACGCCGGCGGCCACAATAGGATACGTGTACTGCGGGACTTATGGCTCCTACGTGCTGTTGTATAAGTCCAATGACCAGTTCGAAGAGCTGGGCAAATTGCGTTGCGGCGAAAAAGTGGAAGTCTTGAATCGGTGGTTCGATTACGTGCAAGTGCGCGCGCTGGACGGCCGGGTCGGGTGGGTACACAACGCGGAAATTTCGAACGCGCCGATGGAGGCGCCGACCAAGAACCTCGGGTTGACCGATCCCTCGGCGAAACCCCAAGGCGCGGGCGTGCCGCCGTTGAACAACGCCAGCATCGTAAAGATGCGCAACCTCCACTTAACCGCCGACGTGATGTTGGCGAAGATTCAGTCTTCACCATGCGATTTCGATACCACGCCCGCGGGTTTGCAGAAGCTCAAGCAGGCCGGCGTTCCCGACAAGGTGATTTTGGCGATGGTGATGGCGCCGTCGGCTTCTGCTCCGCCGCCTGCGCCGAAGACGCCTGAAATTGTCGAGGTCAAGATCCCAGGTGGCACTCCCGTCGAACTCGCGCTGAGCTATGACGTTTCCTCTGACGACGCCGTGGAAGGCCGCGTTGTGCTGTTGAAAGTGACGCAAGACGTGATCGTGGACGGCGTGACTATCTTCCAGCAAGGCGCCGAGGCTCACGGCAGCGTTACCACCGTTAAGCAGCCGGGATTCATGGGCAAACCACCGGGAACGTTTAGCTGGACCATGGACTACGTCACCGCGGTCAACGGCGACCACATTTCCGCTAACTTTTTCTCCAAGGATGCCGCTGCGAACCCCATGAGCAGCATCATGGGGGCCCCCGGCCCCTCCTGGGAATTCAAAAAGGGCAAGCCGGCGCTGGTGCCTGCGGGGACGAAATTTCAAACCGTGGTAAAGACGAGCGGCGCGGTTGTGAAAGTGACACGATCGCAAGGTACTACCGCCGCAGCTGATGCCGTGCAAGGTCAACCGGCGGTGCAAGCCGCGGGGCCGTCGGCGAAGCCCTAGTGCTCTTCGTCACGGCTTTAGCCGTGCCGTAACGGAAGCCGAATCATCAAGGCTTTGTAGTCAGCGGAAAAAGTCTTTCTTCAGGAGGTCGGTGCTTCAGCGCCGACGTAAACCGCGTGCTCTCAATGGGCTTCAGCCCCTGAAGAAAGCCTTTTCCTCGTTTTGTTGCATTTTTCGGCCGCCTGTTTAGCCGCTGAGAGCTTCTTCTTTCAGTTCTCACACAGACTCTTCAACCAGGGGCGCCGGGCGCTGACGTCGCCGATCAAATTTGACCTTCTAACCTCGCGAGCACCTGACCGTTTTGCTGCACGTCAGACCAGTAGTTTTTTGATCCACATCCCGCGTAGTCTTGTCTGGAGCACGGGTCCCGATTTCCCGTAGCCTGGGAGAGCAATCGTGTTCTGCGAACGCTGCGGACTCAACTTCCTGCCGAGACAATCTGTGTGCACGCGCTGCAAGGTTTCCGCGACGCGCCATTGGTTTCAATTAATGAGCCTGGTGACGCTAATGGTCGCGGTCGCGTGCAACGCCGTCGTCGCACTGATCTTTTTGCCACGACTGGTTGCCGGTGCGCACGCGCGTGCTGTGTTCCGCGGGTGGCTATGGTTCGACTATAAATTTGCCATGTATGGCTGGGTCCCGGTCGCCATCGCGCTGCTTGCCTGGGACTTTTTGGTCTGGAAAGAAGCGCGGCCCAGGGTCAAAGGATGGTTCACGCGCAAGCTGCTGACATTCTCTCTGGCGGCCGGAGTGGCGCCGATGCTGCCCTGGTGGGTTCCCGCGGGCCAGCCGCCGGGCCAGTTTCTGGCCATGATCGGAAGATACCCCGGAGTGCCGGCGGCGCTGGCGTGGTCCGTGGTGCTGGTGGTTGTCGTGCTCCTATGCAGCGATGCGGAATCGCGCGATTACCTGTTAGGACATGGAAAGGCCCTGAGCGTGGTTAGCGTGGGAGCGTTGCTGGCAGTGTTGGTTATGACCATTGTGGGATGGTCCGTTACGTATTGAGGCCGCTTCAAAAAAGATAATCGATAGGGTTCGCGGTAAGCCTCAAATAATATGTTGAAAAGGTAAACAGATCATGCTACAGTAGGTTGTGACGCTTCGATACCAGGCCTGGCAGCCCCGACGGTTTGCCCCAGCCACCCATACTCGCGAGCACATCTTTTCTCTTCACGCCCTTACAAGCTGTACTCCGCATAACTCCCACCGCTTGCTATTCACACGGATGCCCGAGGGTGACACGAGATCGCCCGTTCTTTCTTCACTCCCAAACGACTCGGCCTGCTACTCGCTAACCCCTTTACAATCCGCACTTACAGGAAACGCGCGCGTAACTCCTTTAGAATCAGCACTTCCAAAATGGCTAGACTTAAAGTCCTTTAGAATCCGCACTTACAAAAAAGGAGAGGGGAGGGGTGCAAATTGTTAACCAGACCCGCCACCACGGCACTCCTTAGCACGGGCCGCCAACCCGGTTCCATGCCCACCGGCCCATTGCAGTACTGGGCACACGGTGCCACAATCGGCCCACGGGCGGAAACAGTTCGGCCCCTTCCGGTGTCTAAGCCATTAGAACGGACATCGGGCATCGAGGCATTTGGGAATGCCCAATCTGTTCTCAGCTCGTTCGCGACTGCAGGTACCGTCGACACGGTCGCGCTTGATGGGTCAGGAAGGTCCGGATGCAGCTGCCGGACCGGAAAGGCCGGCATTGTCTGATTGGGCCAGTGCTCTCTCGTGGGGCGTCGACGAAACCCGGCTCGTAACGGAGCTGCAGGCTGGTTCGGAAACCGCCTTCGACTGGCTGGTCACCCACTACCATGGCCCGGTCTACAATTTGATCTTGAGCATGCTAGGAGATGTCGCAGACGCCGCCGATGGCACCCAGGAAGTCTTCCTGAAGGCGTTTCGTGGCATTCGCAGTTTCCGCCAGGGCAGTTCGCTCAAGACCTGGCTATACCGCATCGCCATCCGCGAAGCCCTGAACCACAAGCGCTGGTTCAAACGCCACCTCCAGAAAAACGTCTCCATCGACGCCGAACCCGAAGAAGGCCACGCGGCCATCGAGATCGAAGACCTCGCCGCCACGCCGTTCGAGCAGTTCGCCGCCCACGAAATTCAAGCAGCGGTGCAAAGCGCGCTCCAGGAAATTCCCGAAGTGTTCCGCGGCGCGGTGATCCTCCGCGACCTCGAAGGCCTGAGCTACGAAGAAATCGCCGAAGTGCTGGAGTGCAGCTCCGGCACAGTAAAATCGCGCATCCTCCGAGGTCGCCGCGCCCTCAAAGATCTCCTTGAGCCGCTGTTGGTCGAGCGCTCTGCGGTCGCGCGTGAACAAGCTCGCTCCACGACTACCCATGAAGTCCAGCATTCAGCGGAAGCTGATGCAAATGGAAGCGCCGATGTCACGAATGTTGGGGCGCGCTTCAGCGTATCCCCCTCTGCGACGCGCTTTAGCGCGTCCTGCACCGCGTCGCGCTCGGCCTCCAGCCGCATGCCGCGCCCAGCCTTCGCGCCGCATTTCGGACCGCGTCCCAACACCGTTTCAGCACGCAGCAGGTTCGCGCGGGAGAGTTCCGCGAGTGAGGAACTCCCATGAAGTGCACCACCGTCCGCGCAAATCTAGCAGGCTACATGGACGACGCCATCACCGACGCCTCCGAAGTCCGCGATCGCATCCAAGTCCGCAAGCATCTGGATGCCTGCGCGAGCTGCCGCGAAGAACTCGAGCGCTTCCGCAAACTGAGCGCGCTGCTCTCCCGCGTCCCGCGAAGCCTTCCGCCAGCCGACCTGGCAACCCGCATCCGCGTAGCGGCAGCTCAATCACCGGATCGAGAGAACGCCCCCAGCACCTGGCGCAGAGTGCGGGACCGCGCCGAAATCCTGCTCGACAACGTCTTCCGCCCAATCACCCTCCCGGCAACCGGCGGTTTCGCCTCCGCCATCCTGGTCTTCGTCGTAGTGCTCCAACTGATCGTCCCGGGCATAACTGTTCGTGCGGTACAAAACGACGTGCCCCTGAATATCCTGCGCCCAGCCGAACTCATCACGCTCTCGGATTACCCCCAAGCCTGGGCCCCGGAAGGCCACGATTCTGAGCTAGCGTTACCCCACGGCCTGCTCCTGGACGTAACGGTAGACGCTCACGGCGGCATGGTTGGCTACCAAATCCTCTCAGGCCCCCACAGCGTAGACTTGCGCCACCAGCTCGACCAGATGCTCCTGTTCTCGCGTTTCCGCCCCATGTTGAGCTTCGGCCGCCCTACGGCCGGAGGCCACGTAATCCTGAGCTTCAGCGCCGTCCGAGTCCGCGGCTAAATTATCCAGGGGCGAATTTTTCGCCGCACATTTTTCGTTGTGCGCCGCACAGTTTTTTGTGGTGAACGTTTCGTCGCAAAAAACCCTCTCGCTGAACTGTTACGCAACTTTCCTTCTTCGGTTGACCAGATCGAAAAACCCTCCTTTCGCTGGCAATTTCACCGATTCAGCGGCCTGCCCAAACGTTCAGGCCCGAACGATCAGCTTCTCATCACCGCACGACTGTCCTTCGACCCCGAGTAATCCACACGTTAAGCGGGTTAAATGGTTGCAGAGGATATTTATGCCGTTCCACTGGCTGAAGAAGTTCGGCTCGCAGGGAATTGGATGGCTCACGAGCGATTCCAGCAGCACGCACGTTTCCAGCAGCAAGCGCGTTTCCGCGGAGACCATCGACGTTTGCGCGGCGCGATTGTTCACCATCGCTCTGCTGGTTGCTGTCGTGCTGTCCGCGAACCTGATCGTCGTGTATGCTGCGCCGCAATCGGCCGCGGAGCGTGCGCTGTTTGACGCGGCGAACCGCGAACGCGCCTCGCAAGGCTTGGCGCAGTTGCGTTGGGACAATGCGCTGGCAAACGCAGCGCGCGACCACGCGCAGCTCATGGCGGAGCGAAACACGTTGTCGCACCAGTTTCCAGGTGAACCTGCGCTGCAGGATCGAGCGCGCGTTGCCGGAGCGCGCTTCACCGAGATCGCGGAGAACGTAGCCGAAGGCCCTTCGGCGGACGTGATTCATGCGAGCTGGATGCATTCGCCGCCGCATCGCGCGAACCTACTTGATCCAGAACTCACTGCGATCGGTATCGCCGTGGTTGGAACCGCATCGCGTGATGGCGCGGGCCGCGGCGGGGTGGGAATGCTGTTTGCGGTGCAAGACTTCTCGCAGTCGGTTGCGAGCTTGAGCCTTGTGGAACAGGAGAAGCAAGTGGCCGCAGCGCTTGCCGCGCGCGGGTTGCAGGTCGCCAGTTTGGGCCCAGGCGCTTTCAGCGGTGCGAATGTGAATAGATCGAATGGCGGCGGGGACAGCATGCAGACGGTCGCGAGTCGATCGAACGTGACCGCGAACTCGGGAAGCGAGTACGCGTCCGGCGAACCTACGCCGAACGCGAGCGGATCCAACCGGAATGGCGCGAGCGCGATCGGAACGACCGAGGACGCGCGCAAGACTTGCGAGATGGACCGCGGTTGGTCAGGTAATCGTCCTAGCCTGGTGATTCGGTACGAAACCGGCGATCTGACCCGCTTGCCGGGCGACTTGGAGCAGAAGATTCAGAGCGGGCGCTATCGCGTGGCGGCGGTCGGCGCGTGCGACGCGGGAAATTCGCAAGGGTTCACGCGGTTTCGCGTGGCAGTCTTATTGTATTAGAAAGACATACAGCGAGACCCCAAGGCGAAGACCCGGTGTTCGACTCGCCGCCAAATACTGGCCGCTAAGACTTGCTAAGTAATCGCCAATAAGACTTGCCGACAAACTCGCCGTCAAGACTCGTTGGACCCCCCGTCCGCATGGCTAGCGGTGCTTTGCTGCGTTTGCGATGGGTGTGGGGACGGGCGGCGGCGTGTGCGCGTTCGGATTGTGTTGAAGCTTGCGATGGCAGCAGGCGCAGTGGGGTAGGCCGCCGGGCCATTGGACGAGGAGAACGCGACCGGAAAAGGGGCACGTTGACGACAAATTGCTGCCGCATTCCGGACAGGCGCTCAAGATGGACTGGCCTTGCGTGTCATGGCGCTCCTGGTTGGAAATGTCAACGACGAAATGGCATGCGGCGTTTTCACAGATTACGAAGTGAGTCATGTTGGACAGCCTCCTCCATCGAAGAATGGTTAGCTGGTAGCGGGTATTCACGGGGGACGAGAGAAGTCTTGAGTGAACGCAAAGTGAGCTGGCACCCGGAATCAACTGGTTCTATTCGAGTACAATAACTAATTTGTAATAGCACAACGCAACGCGCGGAGTCAACACAAATATATCTGAGTAGTAGACAGGTACTAGAGAGGACCTGTGCGACATGGGCCGTGGTAGCGCTCCCCGGAGGGAGAGAGGCTAAAGATTGCGGTTGAAACTGGGATCGGGTCCGCATAGACTGGGGGGCGTGAATTACAGCGCCTACTCGTATTGGTTTCGCTTTTGGCACCCACCTACAATGTGGCGAGGGGCGAATTTGTAGTTAGAGAGACAAAACGAGAGATTCGACCCACTCGCAAGTTGAGTGGGTTTTTTGTTTTTGAGGCGGAAGTAATGAAATAACGAAGTAACGAGGTAAAGAAAACCGGGAAAGCGATCGAAAGTTGAAAGTCGAAATCAAGTGGCAACTGCAACGGCCTTAACACAGAGGGCACTGAGGTCGGAGCGCAGAGGGCACGGATATGCTGTGCTTGGGCTTAATCCAGGGAAGGGGAGATGGGCGATGATTATTTCGATGAAGTTGCATGCTACGCGGGAGGAGATTGACGAGGTGCGGGCTCAGGTGGGGCACTTTGGGTACAAGGTGCACTCGATTGAGGGGGAGGAACGCGTGGTGATCGGAGTCGTGGGGGTGGGGGATGTGACCGCTTGTATGGAGTCGGTGGAGTCGATGCCGCAGGTGGAGAAGGTGATGCGGATATCGGCGCCTTACAAATTTGTAAGCAAACAGTTTAAGGCGGGGCGGACGCGGATTCGCGTGAATGGGATCGAGATTGGTGGGGATGAATTTATCGTGATGGCGGGGCCTTGTTCGGTGGAGTCTGAGAAGCAGATCATGCAGGCTGCGGAAGGTGTTGCGCGGTCTGGGGCCAAGATGTTGCGGGGTGGGGCGTTCAAGCCGCGGACTTCTCCTTACGACTTCCAGGGGATGGAAGAGGAAGGGCTGAAGTTGCTGCGGAAGGCGAAGTTGGCTACCGGATTGGCGATTATAACCGAGGTGATGAGCGATCGCGATGTGGAGATGATTGCTCAGTATGCGGACGTGATGCAGGTGGGGGCTCGGAATATGCAGAACTTTGTGTTGCTGAAGGCTCTGGGGAAGTGCGGGCGACCGGTTTTGTTGAAGCGCGGGTTGAGCGGGACGATTAAGGAATTGTTGATGTCGGCGGAGTATGTTGTGGCGCATGGGAATCCGAATGTGATTTTGTGCGAGCGGGGGATTCGGACGTTTGAAACGGAGACGCGGAATACTTGCGATATTGCGGCGATTCCGGCGTTGAACGAGTTGACACACTTGCCGGTGATTCTGGATCCGAGCCACGCTACGGGGAAGCGGAGTTTGGTGCCAGCGCTTTCGCGGGCTGCGGTGGCGATTGGTGCGGATGGGTTGATTGTAGAGGTGCATCCGGCGCCGGAAAAGGCGATCAGCGATGGGGCGCAGTCGCTGGATTTAGTTGGATTCGAGAAGATGATGCGAGAGTTGAAGCCTTATGTGGCTTTGTGGGAGACGGCTCGGAAGAGTGAGGCGATGGCAGCTACGGCGTGATTCGTGCGTGGAACTATCGCATAGATCGTTCCACGCATCTTGAGCTGATCTCGGCTGGGGCATAGTTTCCGCTTTGCCCGTCGCCCGACCAGGACCATAGGAATGCATGCGCAAAGCCGTCAATTTCTGAAAAGTGCGCCAATCGGGATTGCGACCGTGTCCTTCAACTTTCGACCTTAGAACGATTCGGGTTGCGCGAACTTGCGGGCTGGGCTGAATTCCAACTCTTCGGATCTGAGTGGCTCGCACACTGTTGGCCGGCGTCCCCATGCCGTCCACATGATGGGGGACGGCGTCATGAAGTCCGGATCGTCCAACTGCGCGGAGTCCTGATCAACTTTTTGCTCGGTCGTATAATGGGCTTCAAGCAAAGCCCCTCGAAGCTGCTTGAAATTCGTTCGCATGAGGGAGACGTCTGAAGACCCGCCTCGCCACATGAACAACTGCCCCTCTGCGCCAACTTCCACTAGCCCGTGTGCGCGCAACCGGCCATAAAGGAGTCGCCCAAACCTTCGTTCAACACCACGATCTTTTAAGAGTCGCATTACCGCCAATTGAGTATTCAAACTGACCTCGCCAGGACTTACAGTTGGATCAGGAAGCAGAGAGACGGAATCAAACTCTTCATCCACAAGCCAGCCCCCAGGCTTCAAGGCCGACACCAATCGCGTGAGCACTCTTTCTCGTTCCGGCAAATGGACAAGTACAAGCCGGGCATGAATGAGGTCAAAAGTGACATCGGGCAACGGGTCGGTAACAATATTGTGCTTTCGCACTTCAACATTTTGTGCCGCCAGGGGCTCCAGATACCTCGGATCGATGTCCGTGACGACAACGTGTCCCGAGGGGCCCACACGATTCGCGAGCCACGAAGTGATCGAGCCTCCTCCTCCCCCGACCTCCAGGCACCGCCAGTTCTCGCTTACTCCGCGATCCTCTAAATGGCGGATCGTTCCGCGATCAAACATGCCGGACAGAGCGTCGAATCGCGCCGGGGCCTCTCTACTGAAGTTATCTAGCGAGTAAGTCGAACCAGCAGAGCGCTGCGGTGCAGAGCTTTCGTCCATTTCCATAGCGCCTCCTTCCATTGCGCCAGCTTGCGATTTCGTCGCGGAGTATGACCACCGGCACATCCGGCAGCTGGCTCAGTCGGGGAGTTGAACTCCCTGAGGCTCTTGCAACGACAAGCTGCCAATCAGTGCGACAAGTAGCCCAAATAGACTTACGGCCCCCGCGGAGTACGCCAGTTTTGCGCCAGGACCACCTCCCGGCATTACGTTCGAGAGTGTCGTTGTGATAAGGACGGCAGAAACACCGAACACTCTGCCCCCGATGTTCGCCGCGAAACTCTCGCCCGTACCTCGCAGGCGCGTCGGATAAACTCGGGGCAAATAGTTTCCCCAAAAACTGTGCAGGCCGTTGAAAAACATGGTGGCGAGAAAAATTCCAACATGGACGAAGGCGAGGCTTCGCGTTGCAGCGAAAAAGTAGAGCCACGAAAAAACGAAAACCGCGGGTCCGAGGACCAGGCGCAATCGGCGACGCTGCGAAACAATCCGCACGACGAGTAGCGCAAAAAGCAGCCGGCCCGTCAAACCACCCAACTCTTGAAACAATTGCACTCCACTGGCAGCCTGCTCGATCTGTCGTGGTGCCAGCTTCGCCACCTCAGCAAGGCCTGGAATCATGCGCACCGTTTGCTGTAGAGCTCCGGCCGACAGGAAGTAAGTGCAAGCGAATAAAAGCGTCGCAACGAGTGTGGTCTTTCTCAGGGCGGGTCCGAATAGCTCTCTGAAAGCGGGGCGCTCAAGGTCGTTCTTTGATCTCTTTTTCAGCCACAACGGCGATTCGGGTAGAAAGGGCCGGATGAAAAGAAGTGGAATAGCAGGAATCAAGCCGGAGAGCAGAGTGTAACGCCAAGCCTCGTGGCCCTCCCGAATCATCGGCAATCTTTCAGCGTAGGTCACTGCCAAGTAGTAGGCCGCGGTTACCATCAACCCGCCCAAAGTGTGAAACCCTTGCGTGTAACCCAACACGGACTCTCGGCGCTTCGGGTTTGTAAAAAGCTCTGCGAGCCACGTAATTGCAGCTACAAATTCCACGCAGACGCCAATCATCGTCGTACACCGCAGTATCAGCAATTGGGTCAGGGAAGTGGAAAAGCCCGCGGCACATGCGGATAAGCTGTAGAGCAGAATGCTCCAAAAGAGAATGCGCTTTCGGCCAAAAAGATCTGTGAGATATCCTCCGAGCAGACCAAAAAGGCCTCCGGTCACATTCGGAACATAGAACAGCAACCCCACCCACAAGTTAAACTCGGAGGTCCCAGGCTTCAGGTTTCCCAGAGCCGTGAGTGCGGGGCGCACGATCAGGGGCAGCATCAGACTTTCGTACAAGTCGAAGGCGAATCCAAGGCAGGCGATACCGCAAATGAGCCACTGAATCGACGTCAGCCCGGACGGACCGGCGGTCCCTTCGGTGCCGTCTCTTCCGGAACTGGATGTGAGCGGTGCACGTCCTGAGGCTTCCAGAAAAACCTCCATTACTCCAAGCGATCACTACTGGAAAACGTACTGCCATCTAAGGCCGGAAGGGTTTATGATACAAGTCAAAAGAATTTAATCATTGATAAGGAATGCTTACGAATGGATTTCACCTCCCGGCAACTTCGCGCTTTCCTGCTCGTAGCGCAGCACCGCAGCTTCTCGAGGGCCGCCGAGGCCCTATACATTACTCCGTCCGGGTTGAGCATTTTGATACGGGAATTGGAAACGCAGCTCGGTTTCCGGCTGTTCGACCGCACTACGCGGCACGTCGTGCCCACCGCCCATGGCACCGAACTCCTGGCTGTTGCCCAGAAGAGCGTGGCCGCACTCGACTCCGCTGTGTCGCAAATCGGACGCTCCGCCAACCAAGCCAGCCAGAAATTGACTTTGGGTGCGCCGCCTCTGATTGCAGCCAATATCGTTACGCACGCCATCAAGGAATTCCGCGGTCACCGGCCAGACCTTCGGATTCAGTTATTCGACGACGGATCGCCGGCCGTCCTGCAACTGGTCCTCGCCGGCAAGCTCGACATAGGTGTAGGCATATTTGCTCGCGTGCCGGGTGTTCGCCGTACCCCATTCTTTCGTTCTCCCCTGATGGTGATTCGCCCAAACAAGGAACCCGCGTTTCGCCGAGCCTCCACCACTTGGTCCGCTCTGAAGGGAGAGAAGCTAATCTCGCTTCCGTCGTTCAGCCCGATACAGCAGATTGTGGACAAGCATCTGGCCCAGGCAGGTGTGGTATCTCGGGAGAGCGTTTCGATCAACCTCTTGGATACGCAAATTGCCATGGTGGAGGCCGATGAGGGCATCGCCATTATCCCCTCATTTGGATTGGCAGCGTGCCGGAACCGAAAAGTAGTGTCGAGTCGGCTGATCAATCCTGTTGTAGAGGTGGAGTTTCATCAGATTAGCAATCGAGGGAAGAAACTCCCGCCTGGCGCCGACGAGTTCTCCGCGTTTCTTAGGAGCTTCTTTGCCAGAGAACTCGCCACTTCGGTCCTGCGTAGCGCAGGCGTTGGAACTCACGACCCTTCCGGTCGTCAAACATCCGGACCTCTTTCGTCGTAATCCAGAATTGCTACTGAACAGCTCATTCTGGATGAATCATCGGCGATGCGGAAGTAGTGGAAGTCAATCAGCGGTTCATCCCGCCATCCAGAGACGGCGCTCGAGGAGATGAGATCTTCGACGAGTCCTCGCTCCCGGGAAGGGCCTTCGAGAACTCCGCTGCTTTGTGGCCTTTCATGGGCGCGAGATAACACCCGGCGCTCTCAATGCGGAGGATCTAGAATTGTTTGCCATGGGCTTGGTTTTCGCATCAGTTTTGCACCACAAAAGTGGGCCGCGATGCTATTTCGGTCGTCGATGGCAAAATTGAAGGTCGACGGTGTCGATGGTCTGCGCATCGCCGATGTCTCTATTCCACCTCGCGTAACTACTGGCAA
Organism: uncultured Acidobacteriota bacterium; assembly: GCA_963834025.1. Taxonomy (GTDB): domain Bacteria; phylum Acidobacteriota; class Terriglobia; order Acidiferrales; family UBA7541; genus Acidiferrum. The sequence continues at coordinate 766,393 of CAWIAI010000003.1, forward strand.
TACGATAGACGCTTCCATTTTTTCTTAGGACAACACTGTCCCCCAGGCCAGTTGTAACCGACCGTTGGCAGCCGAAGAATCATAAAGAGGCTCGGGGCTCGCACTATGAAAAAAGCCGCTGTTCTTATCGTCGCTGTCTTTCTGACGTGTCCCACTTTTGCGGCGTCTGAAAGCAGGGAACAGAAGCGCCTTGCAACGTGTGGCCAGGTCTTCAAGGAAATCATGGATATCCCCGACGGGATTCCAAAGGATCTACTCAGCAAGGCCGAGTGCGTCATTGTGATTCCCTCGGTCTTGAAGTTCGCGTTTGGCGTCGGAGGCGATTTTGGTCGCGGTGCCATCACATGCCGCACCGGGCAACATTTTACGGGGCATTGGAGCGCTCCTGCCCTGTTCGCGCTGGAAGGTGCAAACATCGGATTCCAGTTGGGCGGTCAGGCCACAGACTTCGTGCTCCTGGTCATGAACCCCAAAGGTGCGAACTCCCTCATGAGGAGCAAAGTGAAGCTCGGCGCCGACGCTTCGGCCGCAGCTGGCCCCAAGGGTCGCACAGCAGCGGCAGATACCGACATTGTGATGAGAGCGGAGGTCCTCAGCTACTCTCGCTCCCGCGGCCTGTTTGCCGGCATCTCGCTCGAGGGCTCCACACTTCGCTCGGATGGCAGCGCCAACAGGAAGCTCTATGGCCGCGACCTCAGCGCCAAGGAGATTGTGCGCGAAGGCAAGGTCGGCGTCCCAGCGTCTGGGCGCGAGCTGGTGTCCTTATTGGATAGAAATTCCCCTAAGAACGAGTCCGACCCTGTGTCGCTGAAGGAATAGTCCAGCTTCAAGGTTCCCCAAACAACGGTTTCGGGCTGTTCGATGAATTAGCAACATTCAGAACGGAGAGCACAATGCGCTCGACAAAATGGATCCTTGCCCTTGCGGTTGGAGTCTTCATGCTCACAGGCAATGGCGCGATGGCACAGGGTAATGGAAACGGACATGGAAAGGGTCACGACAAACATGGCGCAGAGGACGACCAGGAAGATCACTACTACAAAGACCGCGACCGCGAAACTATGCGTGGGTGGTATGACGAGCATCAGAACCATCTCCCGCCGGGACTCGCCAAGAAAGACCGTTTGCCCCCTGGATTGGAAAAACAACTTGTGCGTCGCGGCACGCTCCCACCAGGCCTTCAGAAACGGCTCCAACCTGTTCCCGTAGATCTGGAACGTCGCTTGCCCCCGCCGCCCCCTGAATGCGGCCACGTGCTGGTAGGCGGGCACATTGTTCTGCTCAACCAAAGAAACAACGTAGTGGTGGATCTCGTCAGTTTCGAGGTTCGCTAGTTTCGGGCCACGACCATGAGCTTTCTAACGAGGGCCACAGTGGCTGCTTTCTTCGTGTTCGCACTGCTTTCCGCGGCGGGAGCGCAGGCACCGGTACAAACATCGACCCAGGCGACAGCACTGCCGCCGGACAACGACTTTTATTCCGTTCGCGAGTCCGCCGCTGCTGGTGATGTGCAGGCGCAGTTCGCCCTCGGGAACCATTATTTTAGCGGCGTCGGCGTTCCTCAAGACTACGGTCAGGCGCTCCTCTGGTTTACGAGGTCCGCGAACCAGGGTTTTGCTCCGGCCCAAAATCAACTTGGCTACATGTACCAACATAAGTTCGGCGTGCCGCGGGATTATAAGCGAGCCGTAGCCTACTATCGTTCCGCAGCGAAGCAGGGCTATGCGCTGGGGCAATATAATGTGGGCGGCATGTTCGAGGATGGACTTGGCGTCAAGCGTGACTACAAACAGGCCTTTGATTGGTACCGCAAAGCGGCGGACCAAAATCTGCCGCAGGCGGAAAAGCAAGTCGGCTACTTTTACCAGTGCGGATATGGAGTGAAGCAGGACTATGCTCAAGCGCATGCTTGGTATCTCCGCGCGGCGGGACACGGCAACTCCGACGCCGAAAACCAGTTAGGCTTCTTCGCTGAAGAAGGATGGGGCCAGCCGAAGAATTACGCCGAGGCTCTTGCCTGGTTTTACAGAGCCGCGGAACATGGCAGCAACGACGCCGAGGAAAACGTTGGCTATATGTTTCAAAATGGCCTCGGCGTACAAACCGATTACGCCAAGGCTATGTATTGGTTCGTCGAAGCTGCGGCGCACGGCAACAGCAACGCAGAAAATCAGCTTGGTTGGATGTATCAGTTCGGCCAAGGCGTAAAGCCCGACGACGCCAGAGCCGTGACGTGGTACCGCATGTCTGCCAATCTTGGCAATCGGCGCGGCGCCATCAATCTCGACGCTTTCAAAAATGTGCTGGAGATTCGCGGCCCGGGAAATTGGGACGCCGCCAACACCACCGTCACCGATGCTGCCATCGCCCGCGCTCAGCGCTGGGCCAACATCCAGGATCTTCAGCGCCGCATTGCCGGATTGGAAGGCGACGCACAAGACCAAGACGATCTTGCCGACCAACTCGAACATACCGGCAAAGGCAAAAACGACGCCATCACCAAGCTTTTCAATGCGGCCGGCAGCGTCCCCGCCGTCAAGTACCATGCCGAGGGGGCAAGGTATCGCGCCGAAGCGGCGCGCCTGCGCGAAGAACTGGCTCAACTCGAAAACCAGCCCCAACCGACTGCCAGCGTTCTTACTCCCTAATCTATCCCGCTCGGGTGCCGGAACGCGGTTTCGTACTCCCCCGATACTGCGGGTCAAGCGATTTACTCGGATGGCCTCGACGACTTCGCTCAAGTGGTAGCGCTTGTCGATTACGCGCTTTACCTTTCCGGTCGGGAGGAGGTCACGCATGATTATGAGGTCCTGTGAAGCAAACCGATTTCGTCCAAGCAGAGGTCAGACCTATCCGGGCTGATTCTGTTGCGGGATCAGACGAGTTCTTAGTGACCTGGAGCTGCGGGCGAAGATGGGGGCGGGGCGGAAAGGCTTTGGGAGGCTTCGCGGGCGGTGGGGAAGATTTTTACGAGGCGATCGACGTGGGTCAGTTTGAGGGCCGTGCCGACCACTCCGGTGACGCCGGCGAGGTGCAGAGTGCCGCCTACCATGCGCAGGCGCGAGAGACATTTCACGACCCGCCCGACGCCGTCGCTGTCAATTTTGGTGAGTTGGGAGACGTCGAGGACGACGCGGGTCTGGTTTTCTTTCAAGAGGTCGTCCATAGCGAGTTCAAGGCGTTTGCATTCAACGCCCATCTGAAGCGGCCCCTTTAGCTCGAGAACGACTACGCCGGGGTTCAACTCTTTTCGGGTGATTTCCACGTGGAGCCTCCGTGGTGCGAAGCGATTTCAGCGCTAGAAAATCGGTGTTGGAAATAAAGCAAAGAATTGCGGAGTTGTCCAGTCCGGGCGCGGCGGGAACTCAAGCGCCGGCGACTCTCTCTGAGGATTCGTCTGCTTCGCAGGGAAATTCGCGAATGGCGCGCACACAGCCGTTGAGCGCGTCGAGCAGGGAATTGCCCCATCCTGAGGGGAGGAAGGGGCCTAGTTTTTGGTTTACGGGTTTGTCGGCCTGGCCGAAGAAGCGGGCGTACTGGCCGGGGGGTGGGGCCACGTATTCCTTTACGGTGATGGTGAAGGTCACCTCTTCGCCGCTTACGCACTTCTTGAAGGAGAAGAAGTGGAGCTGGGCTAGCTCTTCGGATACGTTCTTTTGGGCAAATTGCCAGTCGGCCACAGAGTCCTCCGGAAAATCACGAATTGCGCGTAGTTGCGCATTGATGTGGGAACAGGCGCATCTTAGGCTGCGGGGTGGGGCAAGTCAACGCGGTGGGGTGACCGCAGTTTGGGCGCAGTCTGGTATCATGCCGGACATGGCGGGCACTGATTTCCTGGCGGGTCAAACTTTTTCGCATTACATCGTTAGCCGCAAATTGGGTAGTGGCGGCATGGGTGTGGTCTATGAGGCTGAGGATACGCGGCTGGGGCGGCGGGTTGCGCTAAAGTTTTTGCCGGATGCGATGGCGCAGGATTCACAGTTGCTGGAGAGATTTCAGCGGGAGGCGCGCGCGGCTTCGGCTTTGAACCATCCGAATATTTGCACGATTCACGCGATCGAACAGCACGAGCGGCAGCATTTTATCGTGATGGAATTGCTGGAGGGGCAGACGCTCGGCGAGATGATGGGGCGGCAGCCGTTTGTGGTCGAGAAGCTGCTGACGCTCGCGATTCAGATGACGGACGCGCTGGAGTCGGCGCATTCGAAAGGGATCGTGCACCGGGACATTAAGCCCGCGAACATTTTTGTGACCGCGCGGGGGCAGGTGAAAATATTGGATTTTGGTCTCGCGAAAATCGAGATTCTCAGTGCGGTGGGTGATCCGAACTCGAGTCCTTCGAGAATGGAGACATTCGTCGGGCAGGAACTGACTTCGCCGGGATCTTCGGTGGGAACAGTTACGTATATGTCGCCGGAGCAGGCGCGTGGGCAGTTGGTCGATGCGCGGACGGACCTCTTTTCGGTGGGGACCGTTTTGTATCAGATGGCTACCGGGACTTTGCCGTTTCGAGGGGACACGTCGGCGGTGATTTTCGATGCGATTTTGAATCGTGATCCGATTCCAGCGGTGCAGGTGAATGCGGCTTTGCCCGCGGAACTGGGGCGGTTGCTGGATAAGCTGCTGGAGAAGGACCGGAATTTGCGGTGCCAGTCGGCTACGGAATTGAAGACGGATCTCAATCGATTGAAGCGTGATCTGGATTCGGGGCAGAAGCGGGCGGCGGAGGTTACCGAGTCGCGGTCGGGAGTGGCGAAGCAGGGGCCGAAGTCGCTGGCGGTGCTCTATTTCGAAAATCTGAGTGGGGCTAAGGAAGACGAATACCTGCGGGACGGCATTACCGAGGACATCATTACGGAGCTTTCGAAGATTCGCGGGTTGAATACGTTTTCGCGGCCTACCGTGCTGGCTTTCCGAGATAAGCAAGTGACACCGCTTCAGATTGGGCAGCAGTTGCATGCCGCTTACGTATTGACCGGGAGTTTGCGGCGGGCGGGGAACCGGCTGCGGATCAACACGCAGCTAGTCGATACACAGACGGATTTTCCGATGTGGTCGGAGCGATACGACCGGGAAATGAAAGATGTGTTCGAGGTGCAGGACGAGATCGCGCGGAAAATTGCGGAGGCTTTGCGGGTCACGCTTTCCCCGCAGGAGCTGGAAGCGCTGGCGGTGAAGCCTACCGAAAATCTCCAGGCGTACGATCTGTATTTGCGGGGGAAGAGATACGCGCGGCGGCAGACGCGGCAGGATCTGGAGTTTGCGCTGCAAATGTTCGAGAACGCGGTGGCGATCGACGCGAGTTTTGCGTTAGCGTATGCGGCTTGCGCGAACGCCTGCGCGATGTTTTTTTGTAATTTCAGCCGGGACGCTGTGTGGGTGGAACGCGCGCGCGAGGCTTCCGGCAAGGCGGTGGCGCTGCGCTGGGATTTGCCGGAGGTGCAGGTCAGCCAGGCGTGGGTGTTGTACGCGACCGGATTACATGATGAGGCTGTGCGCATGCTGCGCAAGGCGATCGAACGAAAGAGGGATTGCGAAGGGGCTTACTATTTGCTTTGCCGGGCGCTGTTTTCGGCTGGGCGGTATCAGGAGATTCTGGATGTGATGGAAGTCGCGCTGGAAGCGAGCGGCGAGGATTACAACGTTTATGTGCCGGTGGGGAATGCGCTGGGAGCGCTGGGGAAATCGGAGCTGCGGAAAAATATTGTGCAGCGGCGAATGGCGGCGCTGGAAAATCATTTGAAGCAGGTGCCGGAGGATGCGCGAGCGCGGATTTTGCTTGGCGGAGATTATGCGGACATGGGTCGCGAGGAGGATGCGCTGCGGGAGACCGGGTTGGCGATTACCTTGCGCGCGAATGAGGCTTCGATTCTTTATAACGCGGCTTGTAACTATTGCGGGTTGAAGAGGAAGGCTGAGGCTTTGGATACGCTACGGAAGGCCTGGGAGGCGGGTTTAAGGATGCGACCTGGGCGCGGCGGGATCCGGATTTGGCTTTGCTTCATGATGATCCGGAGTTTCAGCGGATGTATCCGGCGAGTTAGAAATTAGAGTGAAGGTCGGGAAAGAAAGACCCAGGTTCAAACGGCGAACCTGGGGCACCCGGCGAAGTTGGGACACCTGCGCCCTGCGCACAAATCCCAGACGCACCCACGAGAAAACTCGCACCCTTTACAACCGAAGGGTGCGGCGCCCGGCGAATGACTCCTACAGAGCTTTGCGGAGCGGAGCACAGCCAGGAATGGCTGTGCCACTCGACATGGCTCTGACTCAGATGTGGTTGAAGAGGAGCGGGGCGCCTAGTTTTGAGGTGTAGTTGGGGCGATAGCGCTCGGTGTTGTAGAGCGTGGCGATGTCTACCTTGCGGGCTCCTAGCGATGAGGCGGGTAACGGGGCGTGAGCGTAGCAGCCGTTTTGGACGGCGACCATGCGGCCGGTTACGCCGTCGAAGAGCATTTCTACAGCGATGTTGGCGAAGGTGATGGCGACGAGTTGATCGATGGCGTCGGGTTCGCCGCTGCGCAAGTCGTAGGTTAGATCGCTGATCATGATTTCGTCGCCGGTGCGGCGGCGAATTTCGTCGGCTAAGACCTGGCCGATGTCAGCCTTTTTGCGATGACCGTAGGCGTCGGCTTCGCCGACTTCGGCCACGCTTCCTTGTTTCCAGACGGCGCCTTCGGAAACGACCACCAGCGCGTAGTGGCTGAGATTTTCCTGTTTGTCGTGGGAGAGGATTTCGGCGACGTGGTCCAGGTCAAACGGATATTCGGGGATCAGGCAGCGGGTGGAGGTGACGTAGGCGGTGTAAAGGGCGGTGAAGCCAGCGTCGCGGCCGAAGATACGGAAAACGCCGATGCGTTCGTGGGAGCCAAGGGTGGTGCGCTGGCGGGTGATCAATTCTTTGGCGCGGGTGATGGCGGTGGAGAAGCCGATGCAGTATTCCGTGCCCTGGACGTCGTTGTCCATGGTCTTGGGGATGGCTATGACTGGCATGCCTGCGGCGGAGAGCGCTGCGGAGAAACTTAGTGTGTCGTCGCCGCCTATGGTGACCAGGCAGCCTATTCCCAGGTGATCGAGATTTTCCAGCACGATGGGAGTGAAGTCGTAGTATTTGCCGTCGAAGGGGAGTTTTTTGATGCGGTCGGGGTGAATGTGGGCAGGGAGTTTGTTCGCGGACATTTTGCGTGGATTGGTGCGCGAGGTGTGCAGGACGGTGCCGCCGGTGCGGTCGATGGTACGGGTGTTGTCGCGGGTGAGCGGGCGAATGTAGATGGGGTCTTCGTTGGAGTCGGCCATATGGGTCAGGCCTTCCCAGCCTTTGCGAATGCCGATCACCTGGCGGCCCATTTCTTTCGCGCGATAGACGACGGATTTGATCACGGGATTCAAGCCCGGCACGTCGCCGCCGCCTGTCAGGATTCCGATATTGTTTTTCGCAGCCACGTACGATCTCCTCGTCGCAAATTATTTTGTCTTGGCGCGGACCTTTTCAATGAACGGGCGCGCGGGCGACCTTGTATTTTGGCACAAACGCGGTGGAACAAAGCGACTCGAAAAAAGATTTTGTGAGTATGAGGAAAACTGTTTGCAAACCGGGGAATTGCCGCTAGGCTATGCGTCGCTGAGGTGAATCGATGGCGGCTAGCGGGGCGTCTGCGGCGAAAAGCGGGTTAGGGAGTACCTTGCGGCGGGATAGTTGGTTGGTGGAAATTCTGCCGGTGATTGTGGTGCTGGGGGGATTTGGGCTTTACGCGACTCTGCGGGCGTTTGAGGGGAAATTTTATGAGTGGGGACCTTACCTGTCGCCATTTTATTCGCCCTTAATTGATGCGAATCATCGCTGGTGGAAGTGGTCGCCGGCGATTTTGATTTTGGGCGGGCCGCTGAGCTTTCGCGCTACCTGCTATTACTACCGGAAAGCGTACTACCGCGCGTTTTTTCTTGATCCTCCTTCTTGTGCCGTGGGCGAGCCGAAGCGCTCTTACAGCGGTGAGACGAAGTTTCCTTTTATCCTGCAAAATTTGCACCGATACGCTTTGTATCTCGCGATTATTTTTCTGGCGTTCCTGTGGAAGGACGCGTTTCATGCCTTCTTTTTTGACGGAAAATTCGGGATGGGCGTGGGGACGCTAGTGCTTTTGGTCAACGTCTGCCTGCTGTCGATCTACACGCTGTCTTGTCATTCATTGCGACATTTGGCTGGCGGCAAGTTGGATTGTTTTTCGTGCGCCACGTTTGGGAAACCTCGATTCGGGGTATGGCGGGGACTCACATTTTTGAATGAGCGGCACATGTTGTTTGCTTGGGTGAGTTTGTTTTCGGTGGGATTTGCGGATTTTTATGTGCGGTTGGTGTCGAGCGGGGCGATTCAGGATGTGAGGATCTTTTGAGCGATCGATTCGAAACGCACGAACATGATGTGTTGGTGATTGGGGCGGGCGGCGCAGGCTTGCGGGCGGCGATTGAGGCTTTGGCGCAGGGCGTGTCTGTGGGCGTGGTGAGCAAGTCGCTGCTGGGCAAGGCGCACACGGTGATGGCGGAAGGCGGAATCGCCGCGGCGATGTGCAACGTGGATTCGGCGGACGGTTGGAAGCCGCATTTCCGGGATACGATGCGCGGCGGGAAAATGTTAAATAACTGGCGCATGGCGCAGCTTCATGCGCAGGAAGCGCCGGAACGCGTGCGGGAGTTAGAGCATTGGGGGGCGGTTTTCGACCGGACCGCCGACGGAAACATTTTGCAGCGTGCGTTCGGGGGCCACACATTTAAGAGGTTGTGCCACGTCGGGGATCGCACCGGACTGGAGATGATTCGGACGCTGCAGGATCGCGGGGTGCAGCTGGGTTTTGACGTGTACATGGAGTGCACGATCGTGCGGCTGCTGACCGATGGAGAGCAGTGCGTCGGCGCGATTGGTTATTGGCGCGAGCAGGGGCGGTTCGTCGTTTTCAAGGCGAAATCAGTGGTGATGGCTACCGGAGGGATCGGAAAGGCTTGGCCAATTACGTCGAACTCGTGGGAATACACAGGCGATGGAATGGCGCTGGCTTATGAAGCGGGCGCGGAGTTGATGGACCTGGAGTTCGTACAATTTCATCCGACGGGGATGGTTTGGCCGCCGGGCGTGCAGGGGATTTTAGTTACGGAAGCGGTGCGCGGAGAAGGCGGGATTCTGCGCAACAAATTGGGCGAACGCTTTATGGAAAAATACGACCCGAAACGCATGGAGCTTTCGACTCGGGACGTGGTGGCAAGGTCGATTTATACAGAAGTGAAGGAAGGGCGAGGAACTGAGCACGGCGGGGCGTACCTGGATATTTCGCACAAGCCGGCGGAGTACGTGAAGAAAAAATTGCCAAGCATGTATCACCAGTTTAAGGAGTTGGCGGATGTCGATATCACCAAGGGGCCCATGGAAGTGGGGCCGACTTGCCACTACGTGATGGGCGGAATTCGCGTGGAGGCCGAAACGGCGCAGAGTACCTTGCCCGGGTTGTTTGCTGCGGGGGAGGCGGCGGCGGGGTTGCACGGGGCGAATCGACTGGGCGGGAATTCGTTGTCGGATTTGCTGGTGTTCGGGCGCCGGGCGGGGTTGGCGGCGGCGAAACATGCCAAGGAGGTTTCGGCGCCTAACATTGACCCGGCGCAGATTGATTCGGCTGAAAAGTATGCGTTGGCGTCGTTTCAACGGTCGGCTGGCGAGAGTCCTTATGCGATTCACCGCGATTTGCAAACGACGATGCAGAGTCTGGTTGGGATTTACCGGACGCGTGAGGATGTGCAGAAGGCTTTGGTGGAACTGGGGAAGCTTAATGAACGGTGGTCGCACACTAGCGTGGAAGGCTCGAGGATGTTCAATCCGGGTTGGCATTTGGCGCTGGATCTGAAATCGATGCTTACTATTTCGGAGGCGGTGGCGCGGAGTGCGTTGGTACGGGAGGAGAGCCGCGGGGCGCATAGCCGGATTGACTTTCCGGAGCTCAGCGCGGACTGGGGCTCGAAGAATAACATCATCAAGAGAGAGGCTTCAGGGATGACGCTGCGGCAGGATGTGAAGCCTGCATTGCCGGCGGATTTGCAGCAGGTGTTGGATGAGGATAAGGGCTGAGGTGGGAATGGGTGGTGTGTTATCTAAACCCCGCCCTCTCCGAGAGGGCGGCTACAGGTTCGCTAGCTTCGGCTGATCGTCGGAATGGCAAGAAAGGGCAAGAGATTTAACACAGAGGGCGCGGAGGTCGGAGCACAGAGGTCGCGGAGAGTTGGGAACTTTTGGCGTGCTGCGACGCCAATCTAGATGGGGCTCGGAGTTTAGAGGTGGTAACACCATGGAAAATGCTGGGTCCTGTGGAGGCTGGGCGGGAATATGTCGCGCTGTTGAGTTATTTGCCGCTGCGGGCGTATCTCAAGATTCCGCTGTTTGCTCGTTTCAGTTACGCGGTTCATCGGCAGATGCTTGCGAGTCCGGGAGTGGTCGGCTACTCGATGCGGGCGAAGTTGTTGAGCCGGCAATTCTGGACACTGTCGGTGTGGGAAAGTGATCGGGCGTTGATGGAATTTGTGGCGAAGGTGCCACACGGTGAAATCATGAAGGCTTTGGCACCCCATATGGGTGCTACGGCTTTCACTCGTTGGAAGATACTGGGCTCGGGCATTCCTCCGCAGTGGGACGATGCCGACCGGCGCTCAGCACAGGGGAGCTAGGTTATGGCCGATGCGGTGCTCAATGTTTTTCGTGGCGACAAGAATGGTGGCGCGGCCGTCGATTATAAGGTGCCCATCGCACCGGGAATGGTGGTGCTGGATGCGCTGCACTATATTCAGGGGCACCTTTCGCAGGATCTCGCGGTGCGGTGGAACTGCAAGGCGGGGAAGTGCGGGTCGTGCTCGGCGGAGGTGAATGGAAGACCGCGGCTTACCTGCAAGACGCGGATGGATGCGCTGCCTAAGGATGAGCCGATTACGGTGAGACCACTGAAAACATTTCCTGTGATCAAGGATCTGGTCACCGACGTTTCCTGGAACTACCAGGTGAACAAGAAGATTCCACCGTTCCAGCCGAAGCCCGGGACGGACTGGAAGTTCGATCAAGAAGATGCTGACCGGGTGCAGGAATTTCGAAAGTGTATTGAGTGCTTCTTGTGCCAGAACGTTTGCCACGTTCTGCGCGATCACGACAAGAAGGCGCAGTTTGGCGGGCCGAGATTTTTTGTACGCGTAGCGGGGCTCGAGATGCATCCGCTGGATGGAGTTTCGCGCTTGAAGATGCTGAAGGACGAGCTGGGGCTGGGCTACTGCAATATTACGAAGTGCTGCACGGAGGTTTGTCCCGAGGACATCCATATCACGGACAATGCCATCATTCCGCTGAAGGAGCGCGTTGTGGACCGGTATTACGATCCGCTGGTGTGGATCGCGCGAAAGATCCGCGGAGCGCCAGAAAGCTAGAAGCCAGGCGTTACGGAAGGAGGCTATATGGATCTGAAGCTGAAGACCATCTCCAAATCGGGAATCGGGGAGGCCATCGCTAAAGCGGAGCTATATCGATATTTGAATGAACCGGAAGAGGCGGAGTCGATTTGCCGGGATATTCTGGTGGCCGATCCGAATCATATGCTGGGATTACGAACCTTGGGACTGACCATCACCGACCAGTTCACCGGTGGTCCTGGCGATCGTTACGCCGAGGTGGAAAAAATCTTTCAAGGATTGAAAGATCCGTACGAGCAGAACTACTACACCGGTTTGCTCTGCGAGCGTCGCGTGAAGGCGCAATTGCGGGCGGGCCGCGCGCCGCATACCTTACTGCCACTGCTGGAGCGAGCGCTGCAATGTTTTGCGGAAGCGGAACGAATTCATCCGCCCGGCAACGACGATGCGATTTTGCGTTGGAATCGATGTGTCCGGCTCTTGCAGAGCCACCCGGAGTTTGAGTCGGAAGAAATGGCTTCGCTGGAAGCTTGGGACAGCCCACCGGCCTGAAGGCAAACCGAAGAGCCATCCCTCAGCGGCTGAAGCCGGTTGATAGCATGCCCCTACGGCACGGGCTAAACAGGCTGCGGAAAAAATGACGGGAGAGGACCTGCTCCGATGTTTGGAGGGTGCCTGGGTCGACGCCGGGCGGGGCAAGCCCCGCCCCTACAAGGGATTAGGAAGCTAACGAGTGGCACGGCTGAAAGCCGTGCCCTGACGTAGTCGCGCAGACTCCAAAAGGCGCCACCGCAATTGTTATTTCACTACCGATAGCTCAATCGCGGACGCGTTTTGTTTGGAGTGATAGACGCGCTCGGTGGCCTTCTGAAAGTCGGTTTCGGTTGCGTCGGGAATATTGATGAACTTTTGGGGATTGCGGTCCACGAGTGGGAACCAGGAGCTTTGGATCTGTACCATGATGCGGTGTCCCCGGCCGAAAGTGTGATTGATGTCCGGCAGTGAGAAATTGATCGCGGCGGGCTGCCCGGGAACGAAGGCTTCTGGTTTCTCGAAGCTGTTGCGGAATTTCCCTCGGAAGGGTTCGCCACGAAGCAGCTGCTGGTACCCGCCCATTTCCACTTCTTTTGGATTTGGATTGGGGTTGGGAAAGTCCGTTGGATACACGTCGATGATCTTCACGTCGAAATCGGAGTCGGTACCCGATGTGGAGACCCACAAGTGCGGTGAGACCGGGCCGGCGACGGTGATGTTTTCTTCCAGGGGCGCCGTTTGGTACACCAGAACGTCGGGACGCTTGGCGGCGAAGCGCTGATCGGCGTCCATGTAGATTTGGGGAACCTCGGTCGCAGGGAAATCAATGAATGGAACCGGGTGCGCCGGATCGCTGATGTACTCGTCGAATGAGGATTGAGAATCGTTGGCGGAGTCGAAGGAGAGTGACCCGCCAGCGTGCAAATACAACGTGCGGGCCTGGAGATTTTTCGGTGGCCACGAATCGTACTGCCGCCAGACATTTGTCCCAGTCTCGAACATGCAAGCGGTGGGGAGCCTGGCATCCCCCGCGCCCTTCAGGTACTGGCGGAAGAATGGGAACAGGATGTGTTCGTTGTAGAAGTCGGAAGTCTTCGAGGCAAACTTGACGTCGCCCAAGGTTTCGCCGTCGGTACGGTCCCAGCCGCCGTGGACCCACGGTCCGTATACGAGTTTTGTGGATGTTGCCGGGTTGGCGTCCGCGATGGCGCGGAAGACTTTTTGGGGTCCGACAATATCTTCGGCGTCAAACAAGCCGCCGACGACGAGGACGGCGCAGTGGACGTTTTTCAGGTGCGTTGAAATATTGCGGGCTTTCCAGAAGTCATCGTAAGTGGAATGGGCTACCTGGTCGTCCCAGTAGGAGGCCTTCTGCTTCAGGAGCTTTCGCGCATTGGAAATCGGGCCCATGCGCAGGAAGTATTCGTATCCGTCGGTCGTGCCGTAATCGAAACGGCGATAGGGCGCTAGGGGCGCAATTTCGCTGCGGGGCTTGAAGAACGTGTAGAACCCGAAATTGGCTGCCAGCATGAATCCGCCGTGGTGGTAGGCGTCGTCGCCCATAAACAGGTCGGTCACCGGGGCTTGGGGCGAAGCGGCTTTCAGTGCGGGATGAGAGTCGATAATTCCGGCTGCAACATAGAATCCCGGATAGGAAATCCCCCAGAGCCCGGCGTTGCCGTTGTTGTTCGGAACGTTGTGTAGTAGCCATTCGATCGTGTCGTAGGTGTCGGTGCTTTCGTCGACGTCGGTCGGCGACTTCTTGACGTCTTTGTGGGGGGTCATTTCGGCGAAGGTGCCCTCGGACATGGACCTGCCGCGTACATCCTGTTCCACGAAGATGAAGCCATCGCGCAGAAAGCTAGAGCCTGGGCCCAGGCGCTTGGGGTAATGGTCCACGCCGTAAGGCGCGATGCCGTAGGGCGTCCGCGAGAGCAAAAACGGATAGGTTTGCGACGTGTCTTTGGGTGAATAAACCGCGGTGAAGAGCTTTACGCCGTCGCGCATGGGGATGCGAACTTCGTACTTTGTATAGTGCGCGCGAATCTCGCTCTCGTTGTCGTCGGACTTCGCTTGTGTGCCCGTGCGCGCCGCCGGGGAAAAGCTCAGGATGCCGATGAGTGCGGCGCAGCACGTCACACCTGCGGCGAGATGTTTTAACAGGCGCATGAAATTTCTTCGAGAATTTGTGGGACGCGCAGGATGCGTAACGATATGTGCCGCCACCGCGGAGTGTTAACGAGCAAGAAATATTGCTGCTCCGAGGGCACTAGTTTTTTGCCGTCGATCCCGCGGAAAGGTTTGCCGCGGCGTCGCTCAGCTTCAGGATCAGAACATGTCCGTCGGAGTGAAAGCTTCCGCCGGTGGCGGTCTTCGCTTCTTTCATCGGATTGTCCGGGAGATAGTGCGTGACTTCGGAGACCAGTCCGGTGCCCGTTAGAGTTTTCTCGACAAAGTTGCGCTCGAGGTCGATATCCGGATCGATCTTGTGAGTAATGCCGTTGTTGCGCTGGTCTTTCTCGAAGCCGATGTCGTGGGTGGCCGCGCCGACCCACACGACATGGCCATTCACCTGGAACGGCGCTTTCCATATGCGCAGGTGATTGCGCGACGCCACTACCTGTATCGGCTCAGCGTGCGCCCAACCGTAATCCTGCTGCCGGCCGAATAGATAAAGTGGGCTCATGGGCATCGTCAAATACGATTCTTTCGACATGCTTACGATGAAACCTTGAAGAATCGTGTCTTTTACATCGGCATCGACCTTCACCCAGCCCGCGGTGGTGAACACTTTCTGCATCGCGGCTTCCGAACCGATGATCAGGAAGTTGACCATGTCGCCGGGGTCGCCGGCTTTGTCTCCGATGCGTCGCGGAATCCTGGAAAACAGGGAGGTGTCGATTCCAAGCATGGTGTCCACTTGCTTCACCGCAAGAAATCCGGAATCGGGCGGGTAGATTTCCACGCGAACGGTGTAGGTGCCGTCGCCCGTATCCACGCTCATCTGGTTGACGCCGATCGAAAGCAGACCCCCGGAATAGGAGATGACGTTGCAGTGCGCGCCGACTAGAAAGGGTTGCGCGGTCGCCGCATCGCCCACGCGGCCGATGACCGCGCCGCGACCTGCTGCGTTGTAGGGAAGGATGCGAATCAAGTCCTTGAAGCCGCGCGTGAGACCTTCGGGCCCGGCGTCGGTGGGGGAATCCGCGTAGTGCATTTTGCCGGTTGCGGTGGCGACGACGTGCTCGCCCGGTTGTACGGTGATTCCGGTTTCGGTCCAAAGTTGATCGCCAGTGAGCTGAACCTCTTGTGAGAGCCGGCGCTTGCCGGTCGGCGGCGTTTGCGCCGGGGCTGCCGTCTGAGCAGAAGTCGTTGATTGCGCTTGGGGAGCGCTGTCGCTGCGAACGAGTTGCGCCTCGAGGCGTCCGGGGAAGATTCCGGCGGACAGGGCGCTCGCAACCCAAATCACGGACTGCCTCATCCAACTTTTGTGCATAGGATCAGTCCATCCTTCCGCGTGCAGCTGTCGAAGTACGAACTAGCCCCAGTGTTAGCAGATGCGCGTTCGGGACGCAAGCGTTGGCCGGATGGATCCAAATGATGTCTGGTCGCGATTCCTTGACGAATCGCTGCATCGCCTTGTATGGTCAAATTACATTACATCGCGGCGATGCTAGCAAAGCAGAGGCTGCGCAAATAAGGGTGCACCAATTTCACGAGATCTGGTCCGAATCAGGGTCACGGCGAATTCCATGAATAAAGCTTTGCGCCGGATTACGTTCGCGTTTTGCTGGACTGTTGCCATGTTGTGGACAACGAGCCTCGCGCAGACGCAGCCTTCGGCGCAACCCCAGCGCCCGCGCAGGCCCCGGCGTCCGCTCCAGCTCCAGGACCGCGAGAGCGCCTGGGGTTGCGCGACGCCCCGGTCACCAACGTAAGTGTGGACGGCAGCGAGGCCATGTTCACAACCATGTGCGCTTTGCTCGCGGCCGGATTCGAAGCCGACGTCAGCTCTGAAAACTGGTCGCCGATGCGCGCGCAGCTTCGCGACCGAATGCAACACCAGCAAGGTCCAGCTGTCGACGCCGTTCGCGAATTCTACAAGCGCCACGAACTCGCCGATCCCGGTGCGATGCTCTCGCAATACGTCTGGTTTGGTCTGGTGTCCGGCCCAGCGCCGAAATTTACTCCAACATTGCGTCGCGACGAATTGCCCCCCGAAGTGATCGCGCTCGAAGGATTCAGCGAAATCCTTTCCGCTTACTATGTGGAGCAGCACATCGGCAGGCTGTGGGTGCAAGTGCAGCCGGTTTACAACCACGAGATCGACGAGATTCACGACACGGTGTCGCAGATCGTGTTTGTGGCCACAAACTATTTACGCCAACTCGCCAGTCCCGGAGACCCTCGCACGTTCACGATCATCGTCGAGCCGTTGGTGGGGCGAATCACCAATGTGCGCAATTTTCAGGATCACTACGCGATTGTGCTCAGTGGTTCGGCCGACGTGCCCGTCGATGTGGTTCGCCACGCGTTCCTGCATTTCCTGCTGGATCCTTTGCCGCTCCAATACCCGCATGTGATCGCTGCCAAGCGGCCCGTCTTTGACGTCGCTGTACGGGCGCCGCGGTTGACTCCAGACTTGCGAGATGATTTGCCATCTTACTTTGCCGAGTGCCTGGTTCGCGCGGTGGAGCTGAAATTGAAACGCATGTCTCCCAGCGAGCGAGAAGCTGCGATCGACACCGACGACACGGACGGCTACGTGTTGGTGCGGTCGCTGTTCAAGGCTTTGGCGGGCTTCGAAGGCGCCGAGCCGTCGATGAAACTCTATTTCCCTGACATGGTGCGCAGCATCGATGCCAATGCGGAGGTAAAGCGTGCGCAGGCGTTGACGTTTGCTTCCGGGGACAGCGCGCCGAAGCATGGAGATACTTCGGCGGAGCAGGTGGCGCGACAACGAAAGCCACATCCGACTACTATTCCCAACGATTCCGACGCCATCGCGGACCTTACCGAAGGAGAGCGTCGCATCGCGGAAAAAAATCCGCGTGCCGCGGAAGCTTCCTTTCAGCGGGTGCTTGCGAAATATCCGGATCAGCCTCGCGCTTGGTACGGAATCGGTTTGGTGGCGTTGCTGGATCGCGACGCTGTCCGCGCCAAGGAAGTTTTTGGCCGCCTGACCACGGGGGAGCACGCCGCGACAGGGGATCCCATGGTGCTCACGTGGTCCCATATCTATCTGGCGCGCATCTATGATGATGAGGGCCTGTCGGAGCAGGCGAAAACGGAGTATCAAGCTGCGCTGGCCGTCAACGGTGGCCCGGAGCAAGCCAAGCAAGCCGCGCAGAAGGGGCTGGCGGCATTTGGCGCCGAAAAACGATCGGAGCGGCCGTAAACAGAATCGAACAATCTCAGCTGGGGGAATAACTTCTGCCAGGAGTCCACAAAAAGCTCACGGTCTGTGACTGTGAGTATTGGCCCAAGGGACTTCGGCGGAATCTGATTAGGAGAAAAATCATGACACCGAATTTGAATCGATGGGCGGTCGCGCCAGCGCTCGCGACAATGACAATCCTGTTCTTCGGGCCGGGTGTTTTGGCGGCTCGCGGAGCGCAAAGCACTCCGCAAGGAGCCCAGAGTGCACCCGCTCAGCAACAGCAGCCGGCGGATAAGGACAAGCAGCCGGCCCCGCTATCCATGGATTCGCCGCAAGCGGGAGCCGCGGCCGCTGCCGCTCCAGTGGCGCCGCCGAGCGCGGACGAGGAAGCGGCTTTCAAAGCATTTCAGGCGGTGCCGCCGAATGATATCGACAAGCGAATCCCGCTGGCGGAGCAATTCCTGCAAAAGTATCCGCAGAGCCGCTACCGGCCTGTGATGTATCAGACGCTCGTGTCCGGGTATCTTGCGAAGCAGGAAGTGCCAAAGATGCTGGACGCCGGCGAGAAAGAAATCGCGCTGAATCCCAACGATACTCCGGTGCTTGGGCTCATGGGGCAAACGTTGGCTCGCACGGTCAACGTGAAATCCCCCAATGCGATGGAGCAGCTCAATAAAGCGGAGCAATACTCCAAGCGTGCGATTGAAGTGACGCCAACGTTGCCGAAACCTCCCGAGCTCACTGACGAACAGTTCGTGGCCGCGAAAAACAATGCGCTGGAGATGGCGTACAGCGGCTTGGGTCTGGTTTATCTTCAAAAGGGTAAGTTCACGGACGCGATTCCGGCGCTTGAGAATTCGGTGAAAGCGGACAATCACCCGGAGCCCGACCCGGTGAATTGGTACCTGCTCGGCTTGGCCAACGAGAAGGCTTCGCATTTTGACGCGGCCGTCGCGGCGTATACGAAATGCGCCGCCATTCAAAGCTCGCTTCAGCCAAACTGCAAGCAGGGCATTGAAACGGCCAAGAAAGCCGGCTCCACGCAGCTTAGCGCTCCGAACTGAGCATGACGGCGCCGGCCGGAATCGTTCGCGCGATGACAGGTACCAGAGAGCAGCTCGAAGAGCGACTGGGTTACCGGTTTGAAGAACCAGGTCTGCTGGAGCGGGCGCTCACGCACAGCTCAGCGGTTCCGGAGTTGCGCGCGATCCACGCGGCCGAGTCCTCGTCCGAGCCCCTTCCGCAAGACAACGAGCAGCTCGAATTTTTGGGCGATGCCGTGCTCGACATGCTAGCCAGCGACTACTTGATCGCGACTTTTCCGGAATGGAGCGAAGGCCAGCTTTCCAAAAGCCGCGCTCGCATCGTGAACGCGCGCGCTCTGGAACTTGCAGCCAGGCGGCTCAGGCTTGGCGAGCATCTACGGCTTGGGCGCGGCGAGGAAAAGACCGGTGGGCGCGATAAGCCCGCGCTTCTCGCCGATGCGTTCGAGGCGGTAGTTGCCGCGATCTACTTGCAAGGTGGATTGGAAGCCGCGCGCCAGGTTCTGCGACGTGTGCTGTTTGAGTCGGCTTTGGAAGAGCGCGGCGAACGCATTGCGGATTCCGATCGCAAGTCCGCGCTGCAAGAGTATTTGCAGGGCCGCGGGCAATCTCCAGCGGAATACCGGCTAGCTGGAGAGAGCGGTCCCGACCACCAGAAAAAGTTTGAGATTGAAGTGTGGGTCGGCGGCGCGTGCATGGCCAGCGGTCAAGGCAGTACAAAAAAGGAAGCGGAACAACGGGCGGCGCATACCGCTCTCGAACGCTTGGAACAAGTGGCGCCGGCAGGCTAAGCGCGAATGTCTGAGACCACCACCATACAAGAATCCAACGCCGAGGAACCCGCGGAGCCGCAGGGGCATCGCAGCGAAGACACCACGCTTTCGGAATATCTCGAGTCCTTGCTCGTCACCGTGTTGCTGGCGCTATTCGCCACCACCTTTGTCCTGCAAGCGTTCAAGATCCCCTCACCTTCGATGGAAAGTACGCTTCTGGTCGGCGACCACTTGCTGGTGAACAAATTCATTTTCGGCGGACACGGTGCGTGGTACGAAAAAATTCTTCCTTACCGGCCGTTGGAGCGCGGCGACATCATCGTCTTTAAGTATCCCTATCAGGATCACACCCACTACGTGAAGCGGGTGATCGGCCTGCCGGGCGACCATCTTAAGCTGGTCGATCAACGCGTATTCGTAAACGGAAAGCTTTTGAACGAACCCTACGTGGTTCATGATTCCGCGGCACGGTACGATCCGCTTAACTATACATTTCCGCCCGTGGGCAGCCAGTTGTATTCGTCCCAAATCATCCCTGAATGGGCTAGCCAGATTAAGAAGTACATCCAGGGCGACGAGGTTGTCGTTCCTTCAGGAAAATACTTTGCCATGGGTGACAATCGCGACCAGAGTTCCGACAGCCGCTACTGGGGATTCGTCGATCGTGACGCCATCATGGGCCGGCCGTTCCTGATCTATTGGTCGGTCGAAGCGAGCACCGCCGACTACAACCCAAGTACCTTTTGGCAACGGTTGGGCGGAGTCTTTGACACGCTCCTGCATCTTCCGACGCGAACGCGTTGGAGTCGGATGCTGCGCACCGTGCACTAGGTGGATCCGGGAATTCCGTGTCCGCGGGGCCCTTCTTGCTCCCTCCTCGTCTTTTCATTTAGGGAGCAGTCTGCGAAACTTCCAGTGTTATGAACCGGTTACGCAAGTGGTGGCGGTGGGCGCTGGTTCTCGCGGCGCTGATAGCCGCTTCGCAAATCACCGCTACGATACTGGCGCGGACAAACCGCGTACATCATTACCTGACCGAGCATCTGGAGCGTTCCTTCGGGAGGCCAGTAGAGGTCAAGCACTTCAATGTGGCACTCCTTCCTAGCCTTCGGCTCGATGCCGATCAAGTGACCATCGGCGAGGACCCTTCCTTCGGTAATGAGTATTTCCTGCGGGCCGAGCACCTTTCGGCTGGTCTGCGGTGGTCCGGCCTGTTTCGGGGACACTTCGAGTTTGGAACACTGTCGCTAAGCCGGCCCAGCTTGATCTTGGTCCGGAATCGCGAGGGCCGCTGGAATTTAGAGCGCTGGCTGCCTCCAGCAAAGTCGAGCGCGATGAGTAGCGGGCCGGTGTACGGGCCGCAAACCGCCGTCACGCCGGCAAACCGCCTCAGCCGCATCGACATTGACGACGGGAGAATCAATTTCAAGATCGTTGACGAGAAACTACCCTTCGCGTTCACGGGCGTTTCCGGCGCCGTCGAGCAAGTTTCCCCGGGCCGCTGGCAGTTGCAGTTGGAGGCACAGCCTTGGCGGAGCGGTGCCTCGTTGCAATCGGCCGGCACCGTATTTGTTCGGGGAGATGTCGCGGGTACGTCGGCGAGACTGCAGCCTGCCGAAATTCACGTGCATTGGGACAAGGCTTCTCTGGCTGACCTTTTACGATTGTTTCGCGGCCGCGACTACGGCGTGCGCGGTTTGTTCGCGCTAGATGCGACGGCCAAGAGCGGCGGCGTAGACTCCAAGGATCCCGCAAACTCCCAATTGGGCTCTTGGTCGTATACGCTGAAAGCTCGCGCTACCCAGATTCACCGATGGGATTTGACCGAGCGTTCCGACAACCCGAGCATGAATGTGAACCTGCTGGGCCGCCTGAGTGTCACCAGCGGCAAAGCGGTTGCCGATCGCATCATCGTCGAAACTTCTAAATCTAATTTACGCGGCACAGCGCTCGCGGCTATCAGCGCCGATCCATCCTGGGCGATTCATCTCGATTCGGCGGGCGTGCAGGCCTCAGACGTCCTGGCGTGGTATCGCGCGTTTCAGCCGGATGTGGACGATGCAATTTCGGTGGATCAGTACTTCACGGGCATGATGACGTTGCACGGTTGGCCGTTGCAACTGGACGACGCTGCGTTTTCCAGCGAAGGCGGCGAGACCCGCGTGCCCGGCTTCGCGTCGCCTGTTCGGATCGGTACTGTTGAGGGTGGACGTCACCACGCGCAGCTGACCATCGATCCAGTGCACATTTCGTACGGGTCGAATGGTAGCAAGGCAGAGTCCGCTCGAAGTGGCGCAGCGGCGGCGAGTACCAAGCTTCGCCCGGCGAACGAGGGCCGCGGATTGGTCAACATTGGTTTTGCGCATGACTTTGACGACCGTGCGGGGCGTATCACCATTGAGGGACACGTCGAAAAAGTGCAAGACGTCTTGAAAATAGCGGCGGCTTTCGGGCATCCACTGAATCACGGCTGGGAATTTGCGGGCGCAGCCGGCGCTGCGCTGCGTTGGGAATGGAATGCCTCCGCATCACGTGGCCGTTGGAACGGGCGCATCGATGTGGCCAAGGGCGAACTTCAGGCCGCGGGACTCAACCAGCCGCTGCAACTTGTTAAAACGAGTCTGGAATGGAAGGATGGCCTGCGCACCGCCGCGATCGGAGACATCGAGGGCTTCGGTGGCACATGGTCCGGCTCCATCTCGCAAGCGGATCCGACGGACGACGAAGGCAATGCCAAATGGAATTTTCAGCTGCACGCGGACCATCTGGACGCCACCGAACTCGACCGCTGGATTGGACCTCGCGCCAGGCCTGGATGGTTGCAGCGTCTTTTGCCATCGCTGCTCGGAGCCGCGCCGTCGGCGCCAAACGCGCATGCCAGCGAGTTGGTGCGTCGCGTGGATGCCGAAGGCGAGCTGCAGATTGACGAGTTCACACTGGAAAAATTGAAATTCCAGCGAGTCCGCGCCGTGGGTGCGCTGCATGAGCTCCATCTCGACGTGCGCGAGGCGGAGGCGCAGTGGGCCGGCGGGAAGGTCCGTGCCAAGGTGAACGCGAGGTTTCTCCCGCGGCCTGCCTACGACGTCACCGCTGATCTTGATCACGTGGATCTGGCGCAAATGCCAGCTCCCGCCCACGCCGCGGAACGTTTTGGCGGTACCGCGTCCGGCTCTCTGCATTTCACCACGCAAGGTGTCGGCCGCGAGGAACTGCTCGAACGCCTCGCGGGTCGCGGCGATGTGCGCATGCGGAACATCGAGTTTCGTGGCTGGGATGTCAGCGCCAGCGTTTCCGACGGCGAGCCACGCATCGGAGAATCGCGCTGGGCGACCGGCGAAGGCGCTTTCACTCTGCGCGACAAGGGTGTCGTGTTAGCCGGGCTGCGTCTCGAGTCTGGCCGCGAATTTACTTTTGTGAAGGGCACCGTTAGCTTCGGACGCGATGCAGACCTAACCATACAAACCATTACCGATGGGCGGCGCGAGAGTCGTACCGTCGAACCAGGTCATATTCTGAAAATTTCTGGACCGCTCGATGGGCCGCGTGTTTCGGTCGAACGAACACAGGCGCGGGAGCCAGCGGACTGAACAAACTAACTAGGGTCGGAGCGAGTCGCTGATGAATAGACGCACGCTGTTGGTGTTGGCCGTGGTGGTGTCGTCGGCTGCAGTCTCGTTGCCGCAAGTGGCGGCCGCGCAAAAGGCGTTCACGCTGGAGCAAATCTTAAGCGCCCCTTTCGCCGCGGATCTGATTGCGGCGAAAAAAGTAAACCGCATCGCGTGGACTCTCGACGAACAAGGGAAGCGCAATGTTTGGGTGGCCGAAGGGCCGGTCTTCCAGGCGCGACGCCTGACGTCCTATCTCACGGACGACGGTCAGGAAATCTCCCAACTCAGTTTTTCCGAGGATGGGAACTCTCTGGTCTACGTGCGCGGCGGAGAGAAAAATCCGGCGGGTCAATATCCCAATCCGACCAGCGACCCGGCGGGTGTGACGCAAACTATTTGGATCGTCGCTTGGGTGGGCGGTGAAGCTCGAAAAGTCGACGCTGGGCATTCTCCGAAGATTTCCGCTCGCGGCACGATTGCGTATATCCGCGATGGCCAAGTCTGGATTGCCCCTCTTGATGGAAGCGACAAGCCCACACAACTCGTCGTCCGCGGACAGAATCGCTCCGAACAATGGTCACCCGACGGTTCACGCCTGGCCTTCGTTTCCAGCCGCGGAGATCACAGCTTCATCGCCGTCTATGACGTCGCAACAAAAAGTATCAGCTACCTTGCGCCCAGCGTAGATAGCGACAGCGATCCCGCGTGGTCGCTCGATGGCAAAATCGCCTTCGTGCGCCGCCCCGCCGAGCCTCGCGACACGCCGCAAGGCTACTTCATCGAGCCCGATCGCCCGCATCCCTGGTCCATCTGGGTTGCCGACGTCTCGGCCACGACAGCCCGCGAAATTTGGCACAGCTCTACACCTCCGCAAGGCTCATTCCCCTACATGGCCGACGACACCGGTGGCGGCGTCATCAATTGGGTCGCGAATGATGCCATTGTCATGGCCAGCGAAGAGGATGGCTGGCAACATCTCTATCTTCTGCCGGCGAACGGTGGCAAACCGCAGCTCACGACGCCTGGGGATTGCGAGGTCGAGCAATGGTCATTCACGGCCGACCGCGCAAGCATCCTGTTTAACTCAAATTGCGGCGACATAGACCGGCGTCACATATCGGGTGATTTCGTCTCGGCTCAGAATCCGCGGCACATTACCAGCGGAACCGGTATCGAGTGGAGCCCTGTCGCCCTGAGCGACGGTAGCCTCGCGTACTTGGGATCCGACGCGACACATCCTGCGCGCGTGTTTGTGCGGCGCATACAAGAGCCTAAACAACAGACACAAGTGATTCCGCCGGAGACTTGGCCCACCGATTTTCCCGTGGACCAACTCGTCGCCCCGCAACAGGTCATCTTCCGTGCCGCCGACGGCCTCGAGATTCACGGCCAACTTTTCGTCCCGAACAATGCTAAGCCCGGCGAAAAGCTTCCCGGCCTGGTCTTCATGCATGGCGGCTCCATGCGCCAGATGCTTCTCGGCAGGCACTACATGTACTACTACTCAAACGCTTACGCCATGAACCAATACCTCGCCAGCCGTGGCTATGTCGTCCTTTCCGTCAACTACCGCAGCGGCATCGGCTACGGCCGCGCCTTTCGCGAAGCCCCCGGCCGGGCAGGCCGAGGCGCCACCGAATATCGCGATGTAGTCGCCGCCGGAAAATTCCTGCAATCTCGCCCCGACGTCGACCCTGCCCGCGTCGGCCTCTGGGGCGGCAGCTATGGCGGCTTCCTCACCGCCATGGGTCTCGCACACAACTCCGACATCTTCGCCGCAGGTGTGGACTTCCACGGCGTCCACGATTGGCCCACCGACAACTGGGACGGCAAAAACATCCCGCCCGAACTCACCAAACTGGCCCACGAATCCTCTCCGGTCAGTGCGGTCGACACCTGGAAATCTCCGGTTCTCTTCATCCACGGCGACGACGACCGCAACGTCTACTTCGCCCAAACCGTCGATCTGATCGCACGCCTCCGCGCACGCGGCGTCACCGTCGAGCAGTTAATCTTCCCTGACGAAATCCACGATTTTCTCCTCCATCGCAATTGGCTGGCCGGCTATCACGCCGAGAGCGACTTCTTCGACCGGCAACTCAAAAATTCAGCAGCCGCCGCCAACGGAAAGACCCGGTAGCGGAGTCCCATGCTCGTGAATCGCATTGACTACGAATTTCATTTGCCACCGGAATCCCTGCGTCCCACTTGTCCCAGGCTGGTCTTGTTGTCCCTCGCCGTTTTCTTCGCGGCTTCTCTCGCCCTGGCTCGCACTTCAAGCGATCGCTTGAACCTGTTTCCGCGCCTGACAGCCGGCCAGACTCTCAGCTATCAGATCTCCTATCGCAACGAAAAGCAGGCCAAGACGAAAAGCTCCGTGGTCATGGCGAGTGCCCCTGCCGACATTGCCGTGGATGTTCGAGGTCTCCTCCGCCTCGAGGTTCTCGGAATTGAAATACAAGGATCGCGCTCGGTCATTCACGGACGCAGCTGGTTTCAATCGCTCGATTCCGCGAGACAGGGGAAGCTGCCCGGCAATGTGTCCACGCCAGCAGACCAGGTTCAGCGGCAAGACCCCATGGGAATCGCGATCGAATTTACGATTTTTCCGGATGGTCACGTCGACCAGGTGAAAGGCTTGGACGCGCTCTCTCCCGAGCAGCAACAAGCGTGGCAGCAATGGGTTTCCCGCTTTGCGACGTCCGCCGCTTTCCCTCAAGACGGCATTAAGCGTTCACAAAAATGGAAATCGGAAGAATTCGAGAGGTCTCCCTCACCCATCGCCAAGCTTACCTGGATTCGCGAATCCGCTTACCTCCGCAACGAGCCTTGTCGCGTTTCCCAGATGACCGTCCAGGGCGACGTCGTCGATTCCGGTCAGCCACCCGAGACGTGCGCCGTGATCCAGACCACAGCCACGCTCAAACAACGGTCCTCGACAGATGACGCGACGCCCGACGATTATAAGCTCCACCAGTTGCATACTATGGGCAAAGCAGCCGGACGCAACAGCACCCTTCTTTACATTTCCATTCAGACTGGTCTACTGGTCCGTTCCTCCGAACAAGCCGATCAGACCATGAATGTAACGATCGCCAAAGCCGACGGCTCCAACGAGGTCCATTACGACATCCACGCCAAGAGCAACACGGAAATTTTTCGCATCGCCAACACCCCGTTCATTAGTCCTTAGCCCCACGCGAGCGAAACGCCCCGGGCCGCAGCGCGTCAAATACGTCACGCAAAGGAGCTCTCCCTCAAATGTTCGAAAACACGCTCACCGAACTGCTCTACGGCAAAGGCGCCCACGCCAACCCGATCGCCTGTGTCGAAGACCTCCCGGCAAATCTCGCCTCGCGCAAGATCGAAGGCTTCCCTCATTCCATCTATCAGCTGGTCGACCACATGAACTACTGGATGGACTACGAACTTCACCGCATCGCCGGCGCCAGCCAACCCTATCCTGAACATGCCTCGGCCAGTTGGCTGCCGAACTCGGCTCCTCCAAGCGACGCCGATTGGACGCAAGCCGTCGCGCGTTTCCGTGATCTAGTCGCCAAGCTGGTCGAACTGGCGAAATCCGGGACACAATCGCTCTCCCGCGAGGTGCTGCCAGCCCACGCGCAGCAATCCCAACACTCCTCGACGGTAGGCGCCATCCTGTGGCAACTCGCGTCCCACAATTCCTACCACACCGGCCAGATCGCCACGCTCCGCCGCTGCCTGGACGCATGGCCTCCCACCGCCGGCGGCGACTCCTGGTAGTCCGTCCGCCTCCAAGTGGCACAGGCACTCTTGCCTGTGCTCTGACGACCTCGCAATCCGAATCGAAGTCCCGATCCAAATCGGATCGCGGTTTCTCTTAGCCCGCCCGCCCCAACTTGACCGCCGGAGTATAATAAAAGTTTCGCCACCCCCCGGCGGACCAGCAGGAGAGCCCCCGAATGAAATTCAAGCTCCGCAGCACCTACCAACCCCGTGGCGACCAGCCCACGGCCATCGACCAGCTGGTCCGCGGCATCGAAGCGGGCGACAAACACCAAGTTCTCCTCGGCGTAACCGGCTCCGGCAAAACCTTCACCATGGCTAAAGTAATCGAAGCCCTGGACCGCCCCACCCTGGTCCTGGCTCACAACAAGACTCTAGCGGCCCAGCTCTACCATGAGTTCAAATCCTTCTTCCCCGAAAACGCGGTCGAGTATTTCGTCAGCTACTACGACTACTACCAGCCCGAAGCCTACGTCCCTTCCGCCGATCTGTACATCGACAAGGAATCCACCATCAACGACGAGCTCGACAAGCTCCGCATGAGCGCCACCCGCGCCTTGTTCGAACGCCGCGACGTAGTCATCGTCTCCAGCGTCTCCTGCATCTACGGCATCGGCTCGCCCGAAGCCTATTACGGCATGTTGGTTTTGCTCGAAAAGGGCCAGGAGACTTCGCGCGAAGCCATGCTGCACCGCTTCGTCGATATCCAGTACGAGCGCTCCGAAGACCTCCGTCGCGGCACTTTCCGAGTTCGCGGCGACATCATCGAAATCTACCCTCCGTACGAAGACAACGGCTACCGCTTCGAAATGTGGGGCAACCAGATCGATGCCATCCGCCAGATCGATCCCGTAACCGGCGAAGTCCGCACCGGCCAGGAAGATCTAACCCGCGTCTCGATCTACCCGAAAACGCACTACGTCCTGCCCGCCGAGCAACGCGAGCGAGCCATCCAAACCATCTACGCCGAACTCGATTGGTGGAAGAAAGAACTCGAACGCCAGGGAAAATTCGTGGAAGCCCAGCGAGTCATGCAGCGCACCATGTTCGACATTGAGATGATGCGCACTGTGGGCTACTGCCACGGCGTTGAAAATTATTCCCGCCACCTAAGCGGCCGTCTACCAGGCGAAGCCCCGCCAACATTGCTCGACTATTTCCCGCAAGACTACTTGCTCTTCGTCGACGAATCCCACCAGACCATCCCGCAAACCCACGGCATGCACGGCGGCGATCGCTCGCGCAAGCAAGTCCTGGTCGACTACGGCTTCCGCATGCCCTCGGCCCTCGACAATCGTCCGCTCACGTTCGAAGAGTTCGAACATCGCGTGAACCAGGTCCTCTACGTCTCCGCCACGCCAGGCCCCTACGAATTAACGAAATCCGGCGGCGCCTACGTCGAGCAAGTAATCCGGCCCACGGGCCTGATCGATCCCGAAGTGGAAATCCGCCCAGTAAAAGGGCAGGTAGACGATCTGCTGGAAGAAATCCGTGTCCGCGCCGCCCGGAACGAGCGCGTTCTGGTAACCACGCTAACGAAGCGCATGGCCGAAGACCTGTCCGAGTATTTCGCAGAAATCGGAGTCCGCTCGCGTTACCTGCACTCCGAAATCGAAACTTTAGACCGCATCAAAATCCTTCGCGACCTGCGCCGTGGCGAATTCGACGTCCTCATCGGCATCAACCTCCTCCGCGAAGGCCTCGATCTACCCGAAGTCTCCCTGGTCGCCATTCTCGACGCCGACAAAGAAGGCTATCTCCGCAGTGCCACCTCGCTGATCCAAACGATCGGCCGCTGTGCCCGCCACATCTCCGGCCGCGCCATCCTCTACGCGGACCGCCGCACGGGCTCGATGGAACAAGCCATCAGCGAAACTTATCGCCGCCGCGAAAAACAATTGGCCTACAACAAAGAAAACAACATCACCCCGGAATCGATCGTGAAGTCGGTAGACATGGAACTAGCCCGCATAGTCGAAGCCGACTACGTAACCATCCCGGTAGACGAAGTAGCCCTGGACGCAGCCGCCGCCAACGTAAAAAATGAAGCCCAACTAGCCCAACTCCTAAATCAGCTCGAGACCCAGATGCGCGAAGCCGCCAAAAAATTCGAATTCGAAAAGGCTGCCCAACTCCGCGACCGCATCCGCGCCCTCAAACAACGCGACCTCGCCGGCCTCTTCCCTCGCACCTCCACTCCCCTAACCGTCGCCGAAGCCCAACCCGACGCCGACACCGCCAAAGCCTGACCTGGTAGCGCCGGCATCCTGCCGGCTCCTCGCCCCCCGACGCCAAATCCTGACTCCGGGCAACCAAATCTCCGTGCCCTCCGTGCTCCGACCTCTGTGCCCTCTGCGTTAAATCTTTTTCCGGGGTTTTTTCCTCCCCGCCAACCTCAAACTACTCCCCGCCGCAATTCCTCCAACGGATAAAACGTTCCCCGCCAGGTAACCCCGCCATCCCGCAAAGTAACAACGGTTGATCGCAACAACATGTACGAAAACAAAACTGCCCCCAACGGATGCGTAAACGCATACAACGGCGAGACATGCATCGCGATATCCACCCCGACGTGAAACGCAAGCGCGATCACCACCGCGATGCCCGACAAAGCCCGCACCCACCCGTGCCCCCAGATGACCCCCACAAACGGCGCGACATTCAACATCCACATCCCGCAAATTGCCACCACCACTAGCGGCAGGTTATATCCCAGCGCCGCAAAGAAATTCTTAGTTACCCCGCGAATCAAATTCCCAACCCCGGCGTGCCACCGAATCACGACCGCTTCCTGCGCCACCCCCACGCTGCTGCGCAACCCCGCCTGCTTTACAAGCTTCCCCAACTTCATGTCGTCCACAACTTCCATCGCCAGCCGACGGTGCGTCCCGCAAGCCTCGTAAGCGGACCGCTTCATCAACTGAAACGCTCCAACGCCCACGTAAGCCCGCGAATGCGGATTCGACACCTGGTAAGGATCGTTGGCCATGTGAAATGCCAGCCCAAAGAAGGTGATCAGCACGGTCTCCCAGAATCCAACCATCTCCACATCGCCAAACAACGTGAAATGATCCAGGCTCTTCTGCTTTACAACCGCCGCCGCCCGCCGCAAAGCATCCGGCGCGAACCGCACATCCGCATCCGTAAACAGCAGCCATTCTCCCGACGAAGCCTCGTAGGCCTTCTGAAGAGCGTGCGGCTTTCCCAGCCACCCAGCTGGCAACTCAGTTACATGTACAACCCTAAATCGAGCCTGCTCCCCTCCCGTGTACCCGCCGGGCTTCAACCCGGCGAGCCTGACCTCCGCGTCACCGCGATCCTCCGAACCGTTGTAGTGGCCGGTCTTCAGACCGGTCAACGCAAACTCATCCAAAATCCGCCCGGTGGCATCAGCCGAGCGGTCGTCAACCGCAATAATCTCCAAATTAGGATAGTCAAGCGTCGCAAGTGTAGCCAACGCCCCAGGCAGTTTTTCTTCTTCATCGCGAGCCGCAAATAGCAACGAAATCCGAGGGCACTCCGCGTCCGCCAAAGGCGCAAAATCTCTAAGCCAAGGCAAGCGCACCAATCCCCAAGCCACGCGCAACCCGTGGAACACCCAAAAAAAGGCAATGACCCCGAAAAGCGAAAGCCAAAACCAATGCATGTAGTTTTCCTGGGTGAATATCATGGAGAGGAGTTTTGTAGGGGCGCGGCTTGTTTACCCTGAGCCTCGAAGGGCCCCGCCCGGCCGCTGCGTCTTGTCGCCATTGCAACCGCAAGGCAAACGGTCGCGACTTCATGGCCGTGCCGCTCAAGGGTCACGGTCACGCGTCACGAATTACCGCCGCAAATTGGTATCCAACACCGCCGTCAGGTTATCCTAGCATGAGATGCAGGGCACGCTCGCGATCGTTGGTGCAGGACGTGTAGGTCGCGCATTAGGATGCCGAATGCGCGAATTGGGCTGGAGGATCGGCGCGGTCGTCACGCGAAATCAGTCGAGCGCGCGGCGTGCCGTTCGTTTCATCGGCGCGGGCACTGCTCTCGTCGCCTTGTCGCGGCGCGTTCTGGCCTCTACTTGCGTCCTCATCGCCACGCCGGACGGCGCGATTGAGGAAATAGCCAACGAACTCGCTCGGATCGGCGGCCAGGATCTGCAAGGGCAAGTTGTGCTCCACACGAGCGGCGCAATGGATTCCAGCGTTCTCCACGCCGCGCGCTCCTGCGGCGCCTCGGTCGGTTCAATGCATCCGCTGCAAACCTTCAACGGCGTCACCGTGCCGCCGCTGGAAGGCAAAGTTTTCGCCATCGAGGGTGACGCAATGGCTGTGCGGATGGCTAGGAAAATTGCCAGGGCCCTTGGCGCGGCTCCTGCGCAAATTGAGCCGCGCAACAAACCGCTGTATCACGCGGCAGGCGCGCTCGCCGCGGGTCACACTTTGGTCCTGGTGGAAGCGGCTATCCAGCTGCTCATGTCCCTGGGCATGAAGCGCACCGAAGCCATGCGCGCCCTGCTGCCCATGACGAAACAGGTGTTGCAGAATTACGAGCGTCTTGGTCCACGCGCCGCATGGACCGGGCCGCTCGCGCGCGGCGACTACGAAGTGGTCGCCAAACATTTGAATGTATTGCAGCAATATTCGCAGGAGTACCGCGACGCATACGACGCATTGAATCGCCTGGCCGAACTTGTTCTGGCGCACGACGCCGCGAACGACTCGCCATCCGGGGCGCCAGTTGGGGAAAACAAGAAAGCAAAAGCGCAGTACACAGGGGGCAAAGGTTGAATCGACATAGCATCGCAATGGAGTACTCAACTCTGTCGAACGGGTTGAAAGTGGTCATCGTGCCGGATACCTCCGCGCCGGTGGTAACCGTCGGCGTCTATTACAAAATCGGTTTTCGTCTCGAGCCGCAAGGCCGCAGCGGCTTTGCGCACCTGTTCGAGCACATGATGTTTCAGGGTTCCGCGAATGCGCCCAAGATGCAGCACATTAAGCTGATCAACTCCAGCGGCGGCCTGCTGAATGGCTCCACGCATTACGATGTAACGAACTACTACGAGGCCGTGCCCTCCAACGCGCTTGACCGCGTTTTGTGGTTGGAAGCAGACCGCATGCGCGCGCTCCAGGTAGACGACGAAAACTTGCGCAACCAGCGCGATGTCGTGAAAGAAGAAGTGCGCGTCAACGTGATGAACCAGCCCTATGGCGGGTTCCCGTGGCTCGATCTGCCGCCGGTGGCCTTTCGCAACTGGGCCAACGCCCACAATTTCTACGGCGATTTCGCCGATCTCGACGCCGCCGATCTAGCAGACGTTCAAGCGTTCTTCAAGACCTACTACGTGCCGAACAATGCCGTTCTCCTGGTGCTCGGGGACGTGAAAGTGGACGAAGGCGTGGCCTTGGCGCAAAAATATTTCGGCGACATTCCTGCCGGCGCGCCACCCCCATTCGCAGATCCTCGCGAGCCGGAACAAAAAGAAGAGCGCCGCGGAGAAGTGGACGAAAAATTCGGCACGCTTCCGGCCATGGCCATTGGCTATAGCATTCCCGAACGCCGCACCACCGATTGGTGCGCAATGGCGCTGCTCGATCAGGCCCTGCACGGTGGCCGCGCGGGCCGCATGCATCGCGAACTCGTTCTTGAAAAGCAGATCGCGGTCGAAGCCGATGGAGGCATCGACGACATCTTCGGCTACAACGGCCCGACGCAGATGGTGACGCGCATCCTGCACAAGCCCGAATATTCCGCCGAAAAGACGCTGGCCGCGTTCGACGCTGTGATTCGCGAGGTTCAGGAGCACGGAATCAGCGAAGACGAGCTCGAACAGCTCAAAGTAAAATGGCGCTCCGACTATTACTCCACGCTCGAAGGTGGGCGCGGCGGCATGCCGCGCTACGGTCTGATGCACCTGCTCGCCTGCTTCACGCTGTTCGACAATCAGCCGCAACTCGTGAACTCGATTCTCGACGGCTTCCTCGCCGTAAAGCGCGAGGAAATTCAAGCGGTAGCTAAGAAATATCTGCATCCGACGAACCGCGCCGTGGTCTTCCGCACCCCCATAAAGGCCGCCGCAAAGGAGGCCGCATAGTGGCCACTCGAACCGCCCAATTGCCCACGGAAGCGCCGGCCTTGTCGCCGGAACGCCCGGTAAGCTGGCCGAAGCGAACCAAAGCGCGCTTGTCGAACGGCCTGGAAGTGATTCTCGCGGAATCGCACGCCATTCCGAAATTTCACGGCCAACTCTCTTTCCGTTCTGGCAACGCCGCGGTAGTCGATCGTGGACCCGGCCTCGCGGAAATGACTGCAACGGTCGTCCGCACCGGAACGACGCGGCGCGTAAGCCGTCAGATCGAAGAAGACCTTCGCCGCATCGGTGCCGATCTTTCCTCCAGCGCCGGCGCGGACACCACCGGGATCGGTTTCGCTGGTCTGTCGGAACTCGCTGAGCCCCTGCTCGGCCTCGTCAATGAATTGGCGCGCGAAGCTGCCTTCCCGGAGCCGGAGTTCGAGCGCGAGCGCCGTCAAAAACTCGAAGAAGTGAAGCTCGATCGGACGCAACCCGGTTTTCTCGCCAGTGAGCGCCTGCGCAAGGTTTTGTTTGGGGCGCATCCGTACGCCACCGCCGCTCCAACCGAAGCGCAAGTGGCCGCCTACAAGCGTTCCGATCTCACGCAGGTCTATCGCGAGTTCTACACGCCGGAAAACGCGCTTCTGGTGATGGTCGGCGACTTCGACACCGCAACGATGCTGAAGTCCATCGAAAAAGCTTTCGACGGCTGGACCGGCAAGAAGCCCGTTGCCAACGCCGTTCCCCAGCCAGCCCAACCCAAGGGCCGGCGTGTGTACCTCGTACATGTTCCCGGAGCCGTGCAAACGCAAATCCTCGCCGGATGCCACGCGATCACGCGCAAACATGCGGACTGGGTCAAGCTTGGACTCACCAACAGCCTTTACGGCGGCGCCTTCAATTCACGGCTGGTGATGAACATTCGCGAAGACAAGGGATACACGTACAGTCCGCGCAGCGGAATCAACGCATTTCGCCAACATGGTTATTTTTCGGTCTCGGCGGCGGTGCGCAACGATGTAGTCGCCGCATCGCTGACGGAAATCTTCTACGAACTCGACAAGCTGAGGTCGCTGCCCGTGCCGGAGCCGGAACTTGCCGACGCGCGAAATTATCTCAGCGGCATCTTCTCCATGGGGTTGGCAACGCAGGACGGCTTGCTCACCCAGCTCGCCACGGTCGCGCTCAACGACTTGCCCGACGATTACCTGGAGACGTATCGCGAAAAGGTTCGCGCGCTGACACCCACCGATTTGCTCGCCACCGCCCGCAAGTATTTCGACTCCGCCAACATGCAGATTGTAGTCGTCGGCGACCGCACCAAGATCGAAGACCAAGCCAAACTCTTCGGCGACCTCGAAATCTACGACGCCCAGGGCGCGCCCTTAACGTAAGAGCTACCAGCAGCGATGTGCTGACCCGCAGCCGAACGGCGCAAGCTACCCTTGGTTGTGCGCCGGCGAAGTTCAACATACGAGAAATTGGCCCTGCTCGGACTTCTGCTTTTACTCGGCGCGATCATCGGTTCCTCTTTATTATCAAATACACAGGACGTTCTTCGCGTCATTGCGCTTTTGTGCGCCTTTGTCGGCTATGTCCTTTTTCATGGCTCCCTGGTTAGAGCTCGATGGGGGCAAAGTCGAACACTAGAGGCCGTGCGTCGAAGTCCCAGTGTCGCGTTCTGGATGCGCATCGCGGCTGTGGTTTTGTTTCTCGGCGTCTTGCCGATGGCATGCCTTTGGGTCTACCACTCTATCCATCATCTCCGACCCTAGCCCTCGGGCCCGCTGAATTTGTAGTTATTGAAATATGTATATAACTAGTATAATATCACCGTGCTATGAGCTTATGCCTGCGCTCCGCTTGCTTCGTTGCGTTGGTCCTTTGTCTCCTGGCGCACGTTTCGTTGCTTTCCGCGACAAAGAAGCCGCCGCCTCAGCCGATTAACATCAAAGCCGCGACGTCGGAAGAGTTGCAGTTGGTGCCGGGCATTGGACCTGCGACTGCCGAGAAAATTCTCACCATGCGCAAGTCCTACGGCACGTTCAAGAGCGTCGATGATTTGCTCGCGATCCGGGGTATTGGCAAGAAGCGCCTCGATAAAATGCGCAAATACTTGATCGCAGGGCATCCGGCGGCAGCGTCGAAACCCGGCGCCACGAGCAAGCCTGCGCGGTCGCCCGCGGCGGCCACAGCGGCCAGTTGCCTGGGTTGCGCGAAGGCCGCGCCGCAGAATGATGCGCCGCACCCTTTGAAATCCGTGATGAAACCTAGCTCCGCGCCGAGCAAACCTGCGGATACTCCTGCCGCTCCTGAAACCGACGAAGAACCGCAGCGCCAATAATCGTAATCACGGCACGTTTCCTCAGCGGCTAAAGCCGGTCATTGGTTAGGGGTAAGCTGAGGCACGACTGAAGTCGTGCCCTGACGGTGGTTTG
Organism: uncultured Acidobacteriota bacterium; assembly: GCA_963834025.1. Lineage (GTDB taxonomy): Bacteria > Acidobacteriota > Terriglobia > Acidiferrales > UBA7541 > Acidiferrum. The sequence goes on from CAWIAI010000003.1 coordinate 801,419, forward strand.
CGTGCGAGAGGCGACATAGTTAGAGGACCTGGTGCGTTGGCTTGGCGGTTTCGATGTGTAGGGGGACTTGGTCGGCGATGCGGATGCCGTAGCCTTCGAGGGCAACTACCTTTTTCGGGTGATTGGTCAGGACGCGGATGTCTTTCAGGCCAAGGTCGATAAGGATCTGGGCGCCGATGCCGCTTTCGTGCTGGACCATGCGCTGGCGGGCTGGTTCGCGATCGAGCTGTCCGCGCTTGTGGAAATGGATTTGGGGCAGGGAGCCGGGGGCTTCGGGTGTTTCGATGCCGAAGCCGCGGCCGGTGTGGTGGAGATAGAGAAAGACGCCGCGGTCTTCCTTGGCGATGGCGGTCAGGGAGCGCGAGACGAGCTCCGAGCAATCGCAGGTGATGGAACCGAATACGTCGCCGGTCAAGCAGTGCGAGTGGACACGGACCAGGGCGGGAGTTGGGCCTTCGAGGTCGCCGCGGACAAGGGCTACGTGCTGGTCGTGATCGACGTCGCTGGAGTAGGCAATCATGCGGAAATCGCCGAAGCGTGTGGGTAGGACGGCTTCGGCGACGCGGCGGACGTAGCGCTCGTGCTGCATGCGGTAGCGGATCAGGTCCGCCACCGTGAGCATTTTCAGTTCGTGCTGGCGGCAGAATTCGTGGAGTTGCGGGATGCGCGACATCGTGCCGTCTTCGTTCATGATCTCGCAGATGACGGCGGAGGCGTTCAGTCCGGCGATGCGGGCGAGGTCGACGCTGGCTTCGGTCTGGCCGGCGCGGACGAGCACGCCGCCGTTGCGGGCGCGCAGGGGAAAGATATGGCCCGGGCGGGCGAGATCCTGTGGACGGGTCTTCGGGTCGATGGCGGTGAGGATGGTGATGGCCCGGTCGGAGGCGCTGATGCCGGTGGTTACGCCGAGACGGCCGTCGATGGCTTCGGTGAAGGCGGTGCCGTGGACCGAGGTGTTGATCGGGGACATGAGTGGCAGGTGGAGCTCGTCGCAGCGGTCTTCGGTGAGCGGCAGGCAGATCAGGCCGCGAGCGTACTTGGCCATGAAGTTGATGGCTTCGGGAGTGATTTTTTCGGCGGCCATGGTGAGGTCGCCTTCGTTTTCGCGGTCTTCGTCGTCGACGAGGACGATCATGCGCCCTTGGCGGATTTCTTCAACGGCTTCTTCGACGGTGGCGAATTTCGATGTCGGTTCGGTCATGGCGGCTCCGCGTACTTGCTGCGATGGCGGTAAAGTCAGGGATTAGGATGATTTTAGAGCTATTGCGTTGCCTGCGTCGAGATTCATCGCTTGTTGGGTTGCGGTCCGTGATCGTCGATCGCCTAGTTCCCCCCTCCCTTTTTCGTAAGTGCGGATGCTAGAGACGTTAGCGAATAGCGGGGCCTTAGCGGCTGGGATTTGAGCGGCGACGAAGGGTTTTTACGAAGCCCAGATTGCATCAGGAATAATAGCACAGACCGGCCCGCTTGTCAACTAAGAAGATATGATAACCATATATGTATCTACTACAGGTTAGTGGCAGGTACGCGTCCTGCAGACGTTCGTGGAAGCAGTGCGATGAAGGACTTGATTAGAAGCCGGTAGCGGCTACCACAATTTGTTGGATGGTAGCGATGATGGATTGGAAGGCGGCAACATGGCCGTCGCCGCTGATGGAAGCCGCGGAACCGCCTGTGGGGGCGCCTGAGGAGTCGATGGAGATGAGGATGGTGCTGGGTGTGCATGACGCGACGGCGCTGGTTGAGCTGACGCAGGTGTCACGGGCATAGACTTGGCTCGTCGTGGTGGCACTGGTGCTGGCGGCCAGGTTGGTGGCGGTGGAGGAGAAGAGTGTGAACCTGCCGTCGTCGCTGACGGCGTGCTGGGTGGCCATCGAAGGGCCGTTGGCGGCAGTGCTGCCGGTGGCCACGGAAATGGGCGTCGAAGCCGGAGTGCAATTCGTGACAACTGCATTCGAAACGGATGATTGGCACGAGTTGTAAAGGTAGACGACGGGATTGACGCCGCCACCGGCGAGGGGAACCTGCGTCGTGAAAGCGACGAAGTGCCCGTCGGAATTGATCGCCGGCAATTGACTGTCTCCGATGAGCGGTTTGCCGGAGGCGTCGATGGAAATAAGCGTCGTCGCAGGAGTGCAGCCTGTGGGCGCGGTTAAGCAGGTGTCGCGAAAATAGACTTGTTGCGAGCCGTTGCCGGGAGAGCCCGGAAGATTTGTAGAAGTAGAAGCAAAGGCGGCGAAACGGCCAACAGAATCGACCGCAGGCTGCTGGGCGCCCTGGTTCGCGGGAACTCCGGAGTTGTCGGCCGAGACGAGAGTGGAGGAGGTCGTGAAGCCCCCCGCGGGACCATTGGCGGAACAAGAGCTGAGATAGACCTGGTTGGGCGCGGTGACGCCGGGTACGACGTTGGTAGCAGTCGATGCAAAAACGGCATAGCAATTGTTGGAGGTGGTCATGATGGCGGTGGCCGCGGCGTTGGGTTCGCCTCCGTTGAGGAGCACTGAAGCGAGGACGGTGATGGGGACGCAGCCTGGCGCATCCGCGCAAGTGTCGCGCAAGTAGGCCTGCTGAAATTGCGTATTCGGAGTGACGAGATTCGTGGCGGCCGATAGGAACCCCACAAAGCGGCCTTGATTGCCGATGGAGGGCATTGCGCCACCCAAGGCATTGCCTTCCGAGGAGCCGTTGGTGATGGCGGAAACGAGCTGAGTGGAGGGAGTGCAAGCAACTATATCGCTGATGCAGGTGTCGCGCACGTAGACTTCCGCGAACTGCGCGTTGGGAGAGACGAGGTTGGTGGCTTGGGATGCGAAGGCGATGTACTCGCCATTGGTGCTGAGGACTGGATTTGAACTTGGGCCGTTGGGAGGGCCTCCGTTGACGCCGAGGGTGATGGTTTGGGTCACGCCTGTGGGAGCAAGATTAATGGTGAAATTCGCGGGGGCTGAAACGGATCCTGCGCCGAGAAATGGATTCAACACGAATACTTGGACGCTAGTGGGGGAGGCGATTAGAGCCGCGGGGATCTGAGCGGTAAGTTTGGTCGAATCGACGAAGGTAGTCGTAATGGCAGGGAATTGAACGGAACCGCTGAGGAGTGTCCACCCTAATGTCGCACCCGAGGCGAAGTTCGCGCCGTTGATCGTGAGCGTGAAGGAGGGCCCCCCGGTAGTTGCGCTCGATGGAGAGATAGAGGTGATGCTGGGGGTAGTCGACGAGGTCTGCAGGCTTGCGCCCGGTCCGTTGCAACTGGAAATTCCACAGAATGCCATTGCGTTGGTGAGAAGAAGGAGCAGGCACCGCGAACTCTTACCGTCGGTTAGGCTCATAGTTCGACTCGTTACGATTTCGACCAATTATGCGTAGGTTAATGCTGACCCACTTCTTGATAAGGCGAATTCTATCTTACATTTGAGGTTTCGCCGGTAATTCCTCCCTGGCCAGCGTAAGCCTAGTAACCGCTACCGTGGCGCCCTTGCGATACTTGGGCAACGCTAGGCAAGCCTTCAAAAAGGTGCCTGAGGAACTTTGAGACGGTGCTCGCGAAGCGTAGTGTTCTAGGCGTGACCGTCGTCCAGGAGGCGGTGGTCGAAATAGGATTTCCAGTCGTTGGGTAGGGAGGGGAGGTCGAAGAGTTTGAGGACCGAGGCGGAGTCGGCAGAGGTCCATTGTTTTGCGAGGTATAGTTCGAGGAAGGCAGCGATGGCGATGCCGTTAGCGTTGCTCGTTAGCGGCTTGATTTCGTCGTTGGCGGCAACCTGGCCTTCTTTGGTTACGGCGAAATAGAAACCGGTGCGGCGGCTGGCTAGGAATTTTTTTACCATGTCGTCGGCTTCGAAGCGGATGCCTAGTTTGTAGCAGGGTAGGCGAGGTTGCGTGACGGTGAATTCGGCGGAGCCGATGGCGAAGCGGTCGCCGATGTGGACTTCGGTTTCTAGTGGGCCTTCGGTGGTGAAATTTTCTCCGAAAATGCCTGGGAGTAGGTCGCGGCCTGGGAGTTTTTTCTTCCAGTAGGCGTAGTGCTCGACTGGGTAGACGTAGACGGCTTTGTATTCGCCGCCGTGGACGGTCAGGTCTGCTTGGCGGTCACCGTCGAGATCGAGTTTGCGGGCGCGGACGGGGCCTTGGACGGGGGATTTGTAGATGCCGGTGGTTACGGTCTGGCCGTGCCAGACGACATCGCGGGGGAGGCCTACGTTTAGAGAGACGATTCTCATTGCGGGATTGGATGCGGGGTGGGGATTTACGATTCTGCCGAAATCTGGGAGACCAAGATCGGAAAAGGCTTAACACAGAGGGCACTGAGGTCGGAGCACCCTTCGAGGGCTCAGGGTAAACAGAGGACACGGAAAGTTGGGTGGTGAGACGGAGAGAGTTGCTGGATGCGCGGTCTTCGAGGCTCAGGGCGGAGGTCGCGTGTCCCTTAGGAGGGAATGGCTTGGGGTAGGCGGCGGAGGCCTTCAGCGAACATTTCCGTATTTACGCCCATGCCTATGCGGAAGTGGTCGGGCATGTCGAAGAAGTGGCCGGGGACCACGGAGGTTTCGTGCTTTTCGCGGAGCTGCGTGATGAAGTCGTCCACGTTACCGCGTTTCAGACGTGGGAAGGCGGTGGTGCCGAAATCGGTGCTGACGGCGGCGAACGAATGACCGTTGTCGGCGGCAAAGAAGTTGGCGAGTAGGGCGCGGTCCGCTTGGACGATGGCGCAGGCGCGGGCGCGGATTATGTGGAGATTTTGGAAGGCGATGACGCTGATTAGTTCTGCTGGGTGCGGTGGGACAGCGCCGAAAAGATCGTTTAGATGCCACATGGCGCGGGCCTGGTCGGGTTGCGCGAGGATCCATCCGCAGCGCAGGCCGCTTAGGCCGTAGACTTTTGTGAGGCTGCTGGTTACCACGAATTCTTTTCCCAGATGGAAGGATGTGCGGGGCGTGTTTTCGTAGACAGCGTCGAGGTAGACCTCGTCGACGAGAACGCGCGCGCCGATGCTGCGGGCGATGTCGCCGACTTCGCGGAGTGTGGATTCGGGGGTTAGTACGCTGGTGGGATTGTGGAGATTGGTGATCACGATTAATTTCGTTTTGGGAGTGATGGCGCGGCGGATTTCGGCGGGGTCCAGGGCGAAATTGTTTTCTTCGCGGCGCGGGAAACGCATTACCTGGGCTTGGAGATATTGAGCTGTGGAGACTAGCAGTTCGTAGGCGGGGTGCTCGATCAGGACTTCGTCGCCGGGTTCGATTAACGCGGCCATAGCTAGATGGTTGGCCATGGAGGTGCCTGCTGCGGTTAGTACGTTGTCGGGGTCGACGCCGGCTTTTTTTGCTATCGCTTGTTGTAGCGGGGCGTAGCCGTAGGTGTGGTCGCCGTTGATTTCGAGCTGGTCGATGGTGACGGGGAGTTCGCTTAGCGGGTAGGCGGCTACGCCGCTGGTTGCTAGGTTGTAGCGGGCTTTGCTTTGGAGCTTGGCCCATTGCATGTAGTCGGATTGTTTTTGTCTCATGGTGGTGGCGATTTTGAGCTCGGCGCGAAGCAGCTTCGTGCGCTGCGACAAGTGCGAGGAGAGAGAAGCTTTCTTCAGGGGCTGAAGCCCCTCCCTTCTAGCGACTCACGCCGGGGCTAAAGCCCCGGCCTCCTAAAGAAAAGACTTTTTGCGGCTCCAGTATAAATATACGGGAATTCCGGCGGCTAGAATTACGAAGCCGAAGGCGCTGTTCGCTGGGTAACTCCAGATTGTGCTGGCTACGATTGCTGCGCACGAGAGGACGAAGATGGCTGTGGTGTACGGGTGGCCGGGGACTCGATAGATCGCGGCTTGGCGCGAAGAGCCGGCAGGGATGCCGGCGCTACCAGTGGTGCGCATCGCGGCGGCGGAAGACGAAGAGGGAAGCGGCGGTCAGGGCGAAGGAGATGAAGTCGATGGAGACGACGTAGTTGAGGATCTGCTCGTAGCGGCCGGAGAGGGCGATGATTGTCGCGGCTACGCCTTGGATGAGGATCGCTACAACCGGTGCGCCTGTGCGGGGAGAGCCAGCCTACGCTTTGGAAGAAGAGGCCGTCGCGGGCCATGGCGTAGTAGACGCGGGGGGCGGTGAGGATGCCTTGGCTTAGGAAGCCTAGCGTGGAGATGGCGATGCCGACGGCGATCCATTGGGCGCCGCGTTCGCCTAGCGCGGCGCGCATCACGGCGGAGGCTGGGGTGTGGGTGGCGGCTAGTCCGGCGGGTCCCAGGACGCGGAGGCAGACGAAATTTACGGAGAGGTAGAGGGCGACTACTCCTAGCACTCCAGCGATCAGGCCGCGGGAGAGTTCGCGACTTGGGTCGCGCATTTCGCCGGCTACGAAAGTGGCGGTCTGCCAGCCGCCGTAGGCGAAGGCGATGGGGATCATGGCGGCGCCGATGGCGCCGGCCAGGCCGAAGGAGATGGGGCGATCGAGTAGCGGCAGAGGATGGATTGCTCCGCCGCCTAGCCAGAGACCTAGAGCGACCATCGCGATGATTGCGGCGGCTTTCAGGAGCATGAGCAGGCTTTGCACGTTGCTGCCTGCGCGGGCGCCGAGACAATTGATGGCGGTCAGCCCTAGGAGGGCTGCGGCGGCGATTGGGCCATCGCCGATTGTTGAGCCGCTGATCTCGCGAAAATATTTGGCGAAAGTCACGGCTACCGCGGCCATGCCGCCGGTTTGCGTGACCAGGAGCAGGACCCAGCCGTAGAGGAAGGCGACGCTGGGATGGTAGGCCTCGCGGAGGTAGAGATATTGGCCGCCGGCGCTGGGCATGCGCGTGGCTAGTTCGGCCCAGATGAATGCGCCTAGGAGAGCCAGGATGCCGCCCAGGATCCAGACTCCCAGGATCAGGAATGGTGTGTGGACGTGGAGGGCTACAACGTAGGGATTGATGAAGATGCCAGAGCCTACGATGCCGCCCATGACGATCATGGTGGCGTCGAAGAGGTTCAGGCGGCGGGGTAGGGTGGGGGTGGTCAAGGGCGGGAGGATAACAAGGAGAGGCAAGGAAGCAAAGAAGTAAGGAAGTAACGAAAGCAGAGAAAGAAAAGAACCCACGTATCCGCACAAATCGCAGAAACGTGGGGCAGCCAACTTCGAGCACCCAACTTCTAGCACCCAACTTCGAGCACTCAACTTCGAGCACTCAACTTCGAGCACTCAACTTCGAGGATCCAACTTCGAGTGCTCAACTTCGTGTTTCGTTCGTGGGTGCTGATATTCTGGAATGGGCTCATTTTAGAAAAGAGCAAAACATTGCCACCGATACTTAGCGCGCAGGGTTTGTCGAAGAAGTATGGGGTTGCTCCCTTGTTTCGAAATATTTCGTTTACCGTTTCGGAGGGGGAGCGGATTGGGATTATTGGGCCAAATGGGGCGGGGAAGTCTACGCTTTTGGAGATTTTGCAGGGTCGGGTGAATCCGGATACTGGGGATGTCGCGATTCGCAAGGGGACGCGGGTTGGGACGGTGTTGCAGATTTCGGAGTTTGCGGAGGGGGAGACGATTCGGTCGGTGATCGACGCGGCTTTGGATCGGGCTCATGTGACCGAGGGGGAGAGGCTTACACGGATCGCGGAAATTTTGGGGCGGGCACAGTTTACGGACCTGGATGCCGCGGCTGCAAAGTTGTCGGGTGGGTGGCGAAAGCGGTTGGCGATTGTCGAGGCGTTGGTGCAGGCGCCGGATATTTTGCTTTTGGACGAGCCTACCAATCATTTGGATCTCGCGGGAATCAAGTGGCTGGAATCGGTTTTGCAGAATGGGGCGTTTGCCTGCGTGGTGGTCAGTCATGATCGGTATTTTTTGGAGAATGTGGCGAACGAAGTTGTGGAGTTGAATCCGGCTTACGAGGATGGGTCGCTGCGGGTTTCGGGGAATTACAGCACGTTCTTGGAGAAGAAAGAGGAGTATTTGCATGCGCAGCGGAATCGGCAGGAGGCGCTGGAAAATCGCGTGCATATCGAGATTGATTGGTTGCGGCGGGGGCCTAAGGCGCGGACGACAAAGTCGAAGGCGCGAATCGACAACGCGCACGAGATGATTGGCGAATTGGCGGCGATGAAGTCGCGGACGCGGATTACCAGCGCGAAGATTGATTTTTCGGCTTCGGAGCGGCAGACGAAACAGCTGATTACTTTGGACGGCGTGCGATACGAAATTGGCGACCGGACTTTGTTTGAGGATATTCATTTTATCGTTACTTCGGGGATGCGCGTCGGGCTAGTTGGTCCGAATGGCAGTGGGAAGACTACTTTGCTGCGGCTCTTGCGGGGGGACCTCAAGCCTACGGGCGGAAGGATGCGGCAGGCGGATTCCTTGCGGATTGTTTATTTCGATCAGAATCGGGAGCTTGATCCGGACGTTACTTTGCGGCGGGCCTTGGCTCCGGACAGCGATTCGGTGATTTATCAGGGTAACGTGATTCATGTCGGAGGGTGGGCGGCGCGATTTTTGTTTACGGCGGAGCAGTTGAATCAGAAGGTGGGGCGATTGTCAGGAGGCGAGCGAGCGCGGGTTTTGATTGCGCAGTTGATGCTGCAGCCCGCGGATGTGTTGCTGTTGGACGAGCCGACCAACGATCTGGATATTCCGACTTTGGAGATTTTGGAGGAGAGTTTGCTGGAGTATCGCGGGGCCTTGGTGCTGGTGACGCATGACCGATACATGCTGGATCGCGTGTCTACCGTCGTGCTGGGATTGGACGGGTTGGGTGGGGCGGAGCGTTTTGCGGACTATCAGCAGTGGGAGGAGTGGCAAAGGTCGCAGAAGGCCGCGGGGAAGACGAATGCGTCGGTTGAGACGCAGAGTCCTCGTGCGGGTGTGAATGGCGGGGCTGCTGTCGCGGCGCGAGCTTCGCTTACCAAGAGGAAATTGTCTTACAAAGAGAATCGGGAGTTGGAGACCATCGAGCAACGGGTGGCGGATGCGGAGAAGGAGATGCAGCTTAAGCATGATGCTTTGCTGGATCCGGCAATTATGAGCGATGGGGCGCGGTTGCATGCGGCGTCTTTGGAATTGGAAACGGCGCAGAGGGCGATTGATGAGTTGTATGCGCGGTGGGTGGAGTTGGAGCAGAAGTTGAAGTGAGACTTCGCGCAGGGCGCGGAAGAAGAACCAATGAGGCTGCGCAAATTGGGCCGGGCAAGCTGGGGTGTAGCATTGCTGCTCCTCTACAAACGCGCGCATCAAAATTCACGATTGTTAAAACTTCTGTAGGTGACGAACCCTTGTGGGTGGAGATGCATCCTAGATGTCGGAGGGTACCATCATGGATAAACTCGCGATTTGGGCGATGCTGGAAGCAAAGCCCGGCAAAGAAAAAGAAGTCGAGGAGTTTCTGAAGTCGGCGCAGCCTTTGGCAGAACGCGAACAGGGAACGACATCGTGGTACGCGTTAAAGCTGGGGCCTTCGAAATTCGGAATATTCGACACATTTAAGGATGAGGCGGGGCGAAACGCGCACCTGAATGGCGAGATTGCCAAGGCGCTGTTCGCCAAGGCCGCGGAGCTGTTCTCGAAAGAGCCGGAGATTCACAAGCCGGAGATTCTGGCGGAGAAGGTGCCGGGTAGTTCGGCTTCCACGCGGGGCGCCGTCGCTCATTCGTAAGTCTATTTAACCAACGTACGGGTTGAAGCTAAATCAATCGGGCATGAGTTGGCGGACGAGTTCTGGAGAGTCGATCTTCCAGTCATCGGCCAGGATGTGGGCTTTGCGCAGGATCATTTCTGTGCGCGGGTCGAGGTCGATCGGAACTGCGCCAAGATCGAGCGGGACGGCGTCCAGGAGTTTCTGGGGAATCTTTAGCCAACGCGTGACGGTGTCGGTCTCGAGGAGCGCGCCGCCCCAGACGAGCTGAATCCGGTAGGTGCCCAACTGTCCGCGAATTTCGAGTGAGCCTTTGGCGAGCTTGCAGCGGTCGGCGATGCCGGTGTGTGGGAGAACGCGCGAAAGCATCTCCGCGCGCAGGGTAGTCACCACCGAAAAGTCTCGGGCGTCCAGGCGGCGGGCAAAGACGCCAGTGCCGCGGTCGCCCTGGTCGGACCAAGTTTCGTCGTCGCCGACGGCGCAAACGGTGGTGAAGAGGTCGACGTCACGCATGATTTCGGAGTAGACGATGGCTGGGACTTCGTCTATGGGGATTTCGTGGCGTTCGCGATAGAAGCGGACCTGATCGGAGCCGATGAAAATGTTGATTCCGGCGCCGGACTGTTCGGCGACCGAGGCTCTGCGCAACGCGGCGGCGCGGTCTGGTGGCAGATCGACGTAAAACTCAGCGTGCATGTTCCAGTGGTCGAGATTCTTGCTGGGAACGTTGGCGCCGTCGAAGCCGGAGCCCATCAGCTGGTAGCTCCAGCCGCGAGCGCGGCAAAGGCTGGCGAATTGGTGCTGGCGAAGTAACGCGCCTGCGAAACGATTCGAATAAAGACGGCTCTCTCGCTCGTCGTCGGTGACCTGATAAAACTCGCGGAAGGCCTGGCGAAACGGTTGCCGGATACCCGAGGTAAAAACGCGCGAACGCCATCGTTGTACTTCACTGGCGCTGTAGGAAAGCGGATGCCAAAGGCGCACGTTGATTGCGCGTACAAGATTCACCAGCTTGCCGCCGGAGTCGCGCACACCGCTTTCGGTCCAGATTCCCGCGCGCTCCCAGCCTTGGGTGTCGCTGAAAACCCAGATCAGCTTGCGGCCCAAGAATCCTAACAGCGGATGGTCTACGAAATAGCGCCGCCAATGCGCTAGAGGAATATCGCGAGGCGCGAGGAAGGAGGACTCCACGCGGGCGCGTTGCGAATAGTAGGATTGATCGATCTCTTTCGCGAGCAAGGCAATCAAGCGAACCTTTTTCGGAAATGCCTTCCGGATGTGCGCCGGGACTGACTTGACGAGCTTTCCGGCGGCGTTGTGCCAGGTGGTTACGACGCGGCCGTCTTCACACAGACGCACCGCAGCGAGGGAATCGCCGATCTTTGTCTCTACGATACCTTGGGGGTTCAGCGGATATCGCGGGACGGAGATGTCTTCCAATTCGCCAACGGTGATGCCGTTGCGTTCGGCCGCGAGATGCAGCGATTTTTCGATCAGGCGGCGGGCCGTCGAGTATTTGACTTTCGCGCGCAGGCGAGTCAATTGCGGCACGGCTTCGTTGCACTGCATGGCGCCGAGGGCTTGAATGCACGCGAAGCCGACCTTCTGTGATACCGCGCCAAGCAATGGGACTTTGCGGAGGCAGGCCAAGCCGAAGTCGCCGATCGCGACTGCCGACTCTGTTGTGTCGCCGAGGCTGACGCAGAGGACGACTCCTTTTTGATAGGAGGAATCTTCAACGGGCGAACGCGCTTCCGGCGGTTGCCCGGGCGTCGGCCCCAGCTTAAGCCAGCGGAGCATGGTTGTAAGAGCTTCGCGTTCCCCGAGTGCGCTAATCAGGTCGCGGGATCTTTGCGTCCACTTCTGGCCGGGCGCGGTTTGCTCTGCGGCATGACAATGATCCAGCAAGCCCAACCAGCCCGAGCGGGTGATGTCGTCCATGCGGCCGATTTCGTCAAAGACAATCTGTGACCAGGGGCCGCGGCCGGGAGGCAGCTGTTCATCTCCCGCGACGTACATCAACGCACCAACCAGGTCTCTGGTGTTGCGCTGGCGCTTGTCGATTTTGCCGGTCGCGCTGGGGGCCAGCAGTAGATGTAGTTTGCGGAGTTCGGCTCTGGCAGGCGCGGTGATCTGGTCGGGTGTAAGCAGGGCGAGAAATTGATCGAAAGGGAAGAAGAAGCGAGTGGAAGAATCGTGCCGGAGCTCCCTTAGCAGATGCTCAATCAAGTCCGAAGGGAGTGGTTTGGGCAGCGCTTCCAGAGAAATTCGAACGGCATCCAGCAGTGTATGGATAACCCGAAAATTGCGAGGAAGGCGATAGTTTTCGCGAATCCATTCGGGGGCGCGAGCGAGAAAGGCGACGTGGATCTCGGCTGTGGCGAGATGCATCGCTCTAAGCCCCTCATTTTGTTCCTTCCAGGCGTTCATGACACGCAGGAGTTCGGCAACGCTATTGAAGCCGTTGGGCCGATCGGCGCTGGTAGCGCGAATGAGTTCGTAGATTGCTAGCGCACGCTGTTCTGCGTCAGGCATAGCTTGAGTATAAGGCGCGGGAAACGACGTGAAAAACGTGTGCCGCAACGGCTATCGGTGTTTAGGCACAGGTAAACGGGACGCAAGTGTGGCGAGAAGCCAGTGGGAAAGCACTGCGAGCAGAGGCCACGCTACGATGAAGGATCCATGCGCCAATCCCCACGAGTGAAAAACCGGCCAGTTCATTTTGTCAAAAAGTACAGCGAGGGGGATCATGAGCAGGAAGCCTAAGATGATCGAAGCTGCAAAGAAGGCGGCCTTTCTCACATCCTGATATTACGGATAAGTAGCTCGGCGAGCAAAGAAAAGGGCGGCCGGAAAACCCGGGCCGCCCTTTTTCGGATCGCTTGGTTGCCGATATGGGGCCCAGCGGTGCTGTACCCCTACAACGGCTCGAGCGTTGTTTAGTACATGCCGCCCATGCCGCCTGGGCCGCCGGGGCCACCTGCTGCTGCGGCGCCCTTCTTGTCGTCTTCCTTCACTTCAGCGATGAGGGCTTCGGTCGTCAGCATTAGGCCCGCGATCGAGGCTGCGTTTTGCAGCGCCAAACGGGTGACCTTGGCTGGATCGATCACGCCGGCCTTGACCATGTCGCCGTATTCACCGGTTTCCGCGTTGAAGCCGAAGTTGTCGTCCTTCGATTCGCGGATTTTGCCGATGACAACGGCGCCTTCGTGACCAGCGTTGAGGGCGATCTGACGGGCTGGCTCTTCGAGAGCCCGGCGAACGATGCCGACGCCGACCGCTTCGTCGTCCTGCAGCTTGAGCTTGTCGATGGCGCTGATGCAGCGCAGGAGCGCTGTACCGCCGCCCGCTACGATGCCTTCTTCGACCGCTGCGCGAGTGGCGTGCATGGCGTCCTCGACGCGAGCCTTCTTTTCCTTCAGCTCGGTTTCGGTTGCCGCGCCCACCTTGATGACCGCAACGCCGCCAACCAACTTGGCAAGGCGCTCCTGGAGCTTTTCCTTGTCGTAGTCGCTGGTGGTGTTTTCGACCTGCGCGCGGATTTGCTTGACGCGACCTTCGATGTCGGCAGACTTGCCGGCGCCTTCGATGATCGTGGTGTTGTCCTTGTCGATGGTGATCTTCTTGGCGCGGCCGAGATCCTCAAGCTTCACGTTCTCGAGCTTGATGCCGAGGTCTTCGGTGATGGCCTTGCCGCCGGTGAGGGTGGCGATGTCTTCGAGCATCGCTTTGCGGCGATCGCCAAAGCCAGGGGCCTTGACGGCGGCGCACTGCAGCGTGCCACGGAGTTTGTTGACGACGAGAGTGGCGAGCGCTTCGCCTTCGACGTCCTCAGCGACGATCAAGAGGGGCTTGCCCATCTTGGCGGTCTGCTCGAGCAACGGGAGCAAGTCCTTCATCGAGCTGATTTTCTTTTCGTGGATGAGGATGCGAACGTCCTCGAGGATGCACTCCATGCGCTCTGGATCGGTGATGAAGTAGGGGGAAAGATAACCGCGGTCGAATTGCATACCTTCGACGACTTCGAGGGTGGTCTCCATCGTTTTGGATTCTTCGACGGTGATCACGCCATCCTTGCCAACCTTCTTCATGGCTTCGGCGATGATGCCGCCGATCTGCTTGTCGTTGTTGGCGGAAATGGTGCCAACCTGGGCGATCATTTCGCCCTTGACGTCGCGGGAAAGCTTCTTGATTTCCGCAACGGCGACTTCGACGGCGCGCTCGATGCCACGCTTTAGGGCTGTGGGGCTGGAGCCGGCCGCAACCGTCTTCACGCCTTCGCGGAAGATGGCCTGAGCAAGCACGGTCGCGGTGGTGGTGCCGTCTCCGGCGACGTCAGACGTCTTGGAGGCGACTTCACGAACCATCTGCGCGCCCATGTTCTCGAGCGGGTTGCTGAGTTCGATTTCCTTGGCCACGGTCACGCCGTCCTTGGTGATGATGGGCGCGCCGAACTTCTTTTCGATTACCGCGTTGCGGCCCTTGGGGCCGAGGGTAATCTTTACTGCGTCGGCGAGAGCATTCACGCCACGTAGAATTGCTTGGCGGGAATTCTCACCTGTTACGATCTGCTTCGCCATACTGGTATTTCCTCCTGAGATTTCTTACTGCTGCGTCATGCGGATTCTGGAACTACCGATCTAAAGATCGGCTACTACAACTGCTTGCCGGGCTGACGCCCGGCGCCTACATTACTTTTTGCCAGCGGCTTTGGCAGCGCCGGTGAACTTGGCAAGGATTTCTTCCTCGCGCAGGATCAACAGCTCTTCGTCTTCGATCTTGATTTCCGTGCCGCTGTACTTGCCGAACAGGACGCGGTCACCGGGCTTGACGTCGAGAGGGATCAGTTCGCCCTTTTCGCGCTTGCCGGAGCCGACGGCGATTACTTCGCCTTCCTGCTGCTTTTCTTTGGCGGAGTCGGGGATGATGATGCCGCCCTTAATGCTTTCTTTTTCTTCAATGCGCTTCACGACCACGCGGTCGTGGAGCGGGGTGAGATTCACTGCCATCTAAAGACCCTCCATAAGGTGAGTTGCGATTGAACGTTGACTGGGGAGCTAAAGGGGATTTAGCACTCCTCCTAGCCGAGTGCTAATATAGCAGATAGACCTGACATGTCAAGGGATTGAGCGACACGCGCTAAGATTCTAAGTGCGGGCTTACTAGTATAAGTCTTTATTTATCAATATCATGGATAGTGCAAGAAAAATCAGGCACTTGGCCGTTGTGGTGCCCTGTGTCCCGGCATAGTATTTCTGTATACGAATCCGATGGAATCTCTCGTCTATATCCGGCTGATTGGTCTCACGGCAGGAACGCTGGCGCAGCTTTTCTGGATGGTCGTTATTCTCGGCTACCGGCGGCAGCGCAATTTCGAGCGCGTGTTCTTCTTTCTTTGCCTGGCGCTGTTTCTTTTCTACAGCGGATCACTTCTTGTGCTGAATGCCCAGATTCATTACGGCGTGCCGCCTGTCGGGCTACGCGAATTCGCGATCACCATCATCACCGTGGGGTTGTGCTTGGTGCCCGGGTTACTGATGCACCTGCACATGGAATTTGCGGAAACGCGCGGTCTGCTGCGGAACAAGCGCTGGAAGTACGCGGTACTGCTCTTCTTTTATGGGGCCAGCCTGCATCTGGCGATTCGGCTCTTTCCCATACACATCACGGCTGGAACTTTCGATTTCATGCTGCCCGCGAAATCGCTTGGCGAGGATTTCTCCCACCTGTATGCCTACAGTTTGTTGTGGTGTGCGATTTGGGAGTTCCGGTTTTGCCGTAATGCGCCAAACCAGCCCGAGCGGCGCTTCTACGGATTCCTGATGGTTGTTTTCGGGGCTGCCTTCCTGATGATCGTAAGCCTGCACGGCTTGCATGTGCCTAGTTCGCCTGCCGCCGCGCAGGAGTTGGGTGTCGCATTGGCAATGCTCCCGGTGGCTCCCCTGGGGGTATTGATCTACCTCGTATGGCGACACAACTTTTTGCAGATCGGACGGCAGAAAAACCTGATCTACGCCGTTTCGGCGACGTTCCTGGCGCTTCTGTACTTGAGTCTGGTTCGGCGTGTCAGCGGCTGGCTGGAGCCGGTGCTTCCGCCCGAAGCTTCGGCGTCGATCCTGTTGTTCGTGCTGGTTCCCTTCATTGAGCCATTACAGCGGACCCTGGGACGAAGGCTAGAGGCGACCGCCCATCGGGAATTAGATCGCGTCCAGCGACTGAGCGGGGAGATCCAGCAGGAGGCCAAACAAGGGGACGTCGCCGCACTCGTGAAGTTCATCGAGCGGCGCACGACGGAGGAGTTTGAGCTGGGCTCGGCGCGCGTGCTTCTGACTGGTCCATATCGAGAGCGGGCCTTGGACCTCACCGGCGCTGCTTTGAATGCCGCCAACTTTGGAGACATTGGCGTAGCGAACGCGGGCCATTCGTCGAATCGGTTTCGTATCGGGCGTGGCGATCAGACCGATGGGTTCCTGCTGGTACAGCCGCACGGCGCGTTCCTCTCAGGCGAAACGACGGCGGCATTCGAATTTCTGTGTGAGCAATTGCCGAACGCTTTGGAGCTGTGCCTGTTGATCGAGGAGAAGCTGAGATTAGAGAGGGAACTGGCGGAGCGAGAGCGGCTTGCGGTATTGGGACAGATGGCGGCGAGCATTTCTCACAATTTGAAGAACCCTCTCGGCTCCATCAAGACAATTCTGCAAGTGCAGATGGAGAACCCGGATTTGCCGCCTTCCATGCGCGCCGAGACCAAGATGGTGCTGGATGAGATCGGGCGTTTGTCGGCGAAGCTGAGCCAGTTGCTGCAGTTCAGCCGTCCCTCCGTGCGCGGAGGGACCGTCGAGGCCACCTGCGACGCTCGAATGGTCATCGAAGAAGTTCTGGGCGTGCTGCGGCACGAAGCCGAGCGGCGCGGAATCGTGCTGGAACCCAACTGCCAGAACCCGGAGTGAAATTGGCTGCCGGCGCGGAGGCGGTGAGCGACGTTGTATCCAATCTGTTGGTGAACGCGTTGGAGGCAGCCACCTCAGGCGCCCACGTGCGCGTTAGTGCCGCTGCGAGCAACGGTGAATGCGTTTTGACGGTGGAAGACGACGGGGCAGGTATTGCGCCCGCGGCTCGGGAGAAGATTCTCCAGCCATTTTTTACAACAAAGGTGCATGGAACGGGTTTGGGTTTAGCGATCGTCGCGCGTCGCGTGGCGGAATTTCACGGGCATCTTGATTGGGAGAGTCCCTTGAGAGATGGGCGCGGAACCAGGTTTCGAGTCAGTTTGCCAAGCAGAAGCGATGGAACTGCGAAGCAATTATGAGGTCAAGATGAAGACGATTTTAATCGTGGATGATGAACCGGCGGCCCGCTACGGATTGCGTCGCGCGCTGGAATCGAAATACCGGATTGCCGAGGCCGATTCGGCGGAAGCCGCGCGCGAGGCATTGCCGCGAGAGCAACCGGATTTGGTGCTTCTGGATGTAGTGCTGCCGGGACAGAACGGAATTTCGTTTTTGCAATGGATGCGCGAGCAAGGAAATGAAGTGCCGGTGCTGATGATTTCGGCGCTGGACACGGCGAAGACGGCCGTGGAAGCGCTGCAAGTGGGTGCCGCGGATTATCTGGTGAAGGGATTTGAGTTGGAGGAATTGCGGCAGCGCGTGGCGAATTTGCTGAAGCTGGCGACGCTGGAAAAAGAAAACGACGCGCTGCGGCGGCGATTGACGACTGAAGGCCAGTTTGGACAGATGATCGGGCGCACGACAGAAATGCGGCGCGCTTTTGAAATGGCGGACCGCGTAGCGCCCACCGATTCGACCGTGTTGATTCTGGGCGAAAGCGGAACTGGGAAAGATCTGTTGGCTCAGGAAATTCATGCACGATCGCCGCGTGCGGGGAAGCCTTTCGTGGCGGTGAATTGCGCGGCGCTGCCGGAGACGTTGATCGAATCGGAGCTGTTTGGCTACGAACGTGGAGCGTTCACCGGTGCGGCGCAGCAAAAGAAGGGGAAATTTGAATTGGCGTCGAGCGGGACTTTGTTTCTGGATGAGATTGGCGATATGAATCCGGTCACGCAGGCGAAAGTGCTGCGGGCGCTCGAGAGTCGGACGATCGAACGGCTGGGCGGGACGCAATCGATCGCGGTGGATGTGCGGGTGATCAGCGCGACGCATCGCAATCTAGCGGCGGAAATTCGCAGCGGGAAATTTCGCGAGGATTTGTATTACCGGCTGCGCGTGGTCACCGTCGAGTTGCCGCCTTTGCGCGAACACAAAGAGGATATTCCGGTGCTTGCCGAGGCGTTTCTGCAAATGCACGGGTCGCGACTGGGGCGAACGGCGCGACTGACTCGGGAAGCCTTGGCGGCAATCGAACGTTACGATTGGCCGGGCAACGTGCGCGAGCTGAAAAACGCACTGGAGCGCAGCTTGGTCCTGTGCCGGGGTGACGAGATCGGCGTGCTGGATCTTTCGGAGGAAGTGGCAACGGGGCAGGCGATCACAAGTAGGGCCTCGGAGAACGGAACCGACGTGGGCCTCGGCGAAAAAGACTTTCGCGAAGCGAAGCATAAATTTGAGGTGGCGTACTTGACGAAGCAATTGGTGAGCCATCGCTGGAATGTTTCGCGAACGGCGGTGACGATTGGGTTGCACCGGCAAAGCTTGCAGGAAAAATTGCGCGAGCTGGGAATTCGGAGGCCAGGGCGGGAGCCGGTAGAAGAGAGCGATTCGTGATTGGTGATTTGTGACCGGTGAAGGAATTCCCGGACAAGCCCAAGTTGGTGGGTTTGTCCTGGCAGGCGGCGGGAGCACTCGTTTTGGGCGGGATAAGGCCCTTGCGCGGATTGGCGACGAGGCCGTGCTCGCGCGACTCTGTTCGGTGATGCGCGGTGTGACACCTTGCGTCACCATCATCGGGTCGCGCGAAAAATACGCGGCCTTCGGCGCCAAGTGCATTCCAGACCGCTGGCCCGGCGAGGGCCCACTGGGTGGGATCATCACGGCGTTGCTCGCGGCCTCAGAAACGTGCGGCGGCGAATGGAACATCATCATTGGTTGCGATATGCCGTTTCTTACGTCCGAGTGGTTGGCATACCTGATTCAGCGAGCACAAGCGAGCGAAGCCGAAGTCGTGGCGCCAAGATCGGCGTATGGATTGGAGCCGCTTTGCGCATGCTGGCGCGCCAGCGGCGTCGAGAAATTGCAACGAGCGTTCGAGGGCGGCACTCGGAAGGTCACCGAAGCCATGAAACATCTCACGATGGAAGTTCTTGACGAGACTCACTGGAAACGATTTGATAGCGCTGACCGGCTTTTCTGGAACATGAACACACCCGGCGATTACGAAGAGGCGAAGCGGATTCTGGAAGCGGAGCGCGCGTGAGCGACATCCCGAAAGAAGGAATCTTGCTGCCCCTTGCCGGTGAAAAAGCAGCCATTGGCCTACCCATCGTCGAAAATAACCCGTTCTTCGAGTTTCGCGACGTCTGCAAAGCTTTCGACGATCACGTCGTGCTGAACGACGTCAATTTCACGGTGAGGAAGGGCCAGACGTGCGTGATCATGGGACGCAGCGGCGTCGGCAAATCCGTTTCGCTCAAGCACATCATGGGATTTCTCAAGCCAGACTCCGGTCGCATCCTTATCGATGGGGAAGACGTAACCGATTTCAGCGAAAGAGAGTTTGCCGAAGTGCGGCGCAAGGTGACCATGGTGTTCCAGTCCGGCGCGCTGTTCGATTCGCTGACGGTTGCTGACAACATTGCGTTTCCGCTGGAAGGGCAGCCGGGCCTGACACCGGAAGATATTGACGCTTACGTGAACAAGCTGGCGCACATGCTGGAAGTCGATGAGGTCTTGGACAAATTGCCCGGCGAGCTTTCCACGGGAATGCGCCGAGCCGTGGCAATCGCCAGAGCGCTGGCGCAGAATCCTGAAGCAATCCTGTACGACGAGCCGACGACCATGGTCGATCCGATCATGGCGGCACACATGGGGGATCTGATCGCGCGCTTGAAGCAGGCGTTTCACAAGACCTCCATCGTCGTGACCCACGACACGCATCTGGCCAGGAAACTCGCAGACATGATCGTCTTCTTGCAAGACGGTAAATCCACAGTGTTCCAGTCCTGGTCCGAATTCGAAAATTCAAAGGACCCTTTCTTTCATAATTTCCGGATGCAAGACGAGCTGATCCCCGAACTGGACGTGACTCTGTGAATCAGCCCGATCCCGGGACGCCCGACGCAAAGAAGCAACTGCGACGCGTAATGGGGTTCTGGGACGTCCTGCTTATTCAATATCGCGACAGTGCTGGGGCCTCGCTGGGTGGCGGCCGCGGCGCACAATGGAACATCGTCGATCAGTTTGTGGGTGCTCACCGCGACTTTGTTTTTCATCCCGTACGCGCTGGTCGTGAACGAGCTCTCTTCCCGTTTTCCCGTTGAAGGCGGGTTGTACGTGTGGACCAAGGAAGCGTTCGGCGATTTTCACGGCTTCGTAGCGGGCTGGACGTATTGGACCTACACGGTATTTTATTTCCCCTCGCTACTTCTGGCCAGCGCTGCCATGAGCGCGTACGTCGTTGGGCCGCGGGGCGACACGCTTTCGCAAGACCGAACCTTTCTGCTCCTGGTGTCCTTCGCACTCCTGATCGTCGCGGTGGGGATGAATCTTGTCGGTTTGAACATCGGAAAGTGGTTGCAGAACGCCGGCGGAGTTTCCACATATTTGCCGTTGTTGATTTTATGTGGCGTTGCCGGACTGGCGTGGGTGAGGCACGGAAGCGTCACCCACTTCACCTGGGCGAATATGCAAGTCCATTGGAGCTGGGACACGGTGAATTTCTGGTCGCAGATTGCATTTGCGTTTACGGGACTCGAATTGGTGTCGGCGATGAGCGAAGAAGTGCGGAATCCGCAACGCACGTTGCCGCAAGCGGTCTTGGGCTCGGGTGTGTTGATCACCGCGATGTATATCGCAGGAACGGTTGCAGTGCTGACGCTGCTTCCCGCGGAAGACGTGGCGCCGACCAGCGGAGTATTTCACGCGGTAACCGTCGGTTCGCGGGTCCTGGGCGTTGGATTTCTGGGAATTTTAGCGGCGATGCTGGTCTCGGTCGGAAATGCCGGCGGCGTTGGCAGTACTGTGGCGGGCATCGCGCGTGTGCCGTTCATCGTCGGCATCGATCGTTATTTGCCTGAAGCGTTCGGCAAGATTCATCCGAAGTGGCGCACGCCTTACGTTTCGATTCTCGTGCAGGCTGTGGTGTCAGGCGCAGTCCTCCTTCTCAGCCAGGTCAACGAAACCATGCGGGGCGCTTACCAGGTGTTGGTCGATATCACCATCATCATTTACTTCATTCCGTTCCTGTACATGTTCGCGGCGGTCATCAAGCTGGCGAAACTGCCGGACCGCCTCGCCAATTCAAACGCGGTGCTCATTCCCGGCGGCAAATTCGGGGTCTGGGTGGCTGCTGGTGTCGGATTTGTGGTTGTGCTGGCGGCGATTGTAATTTCCGCAGTGCCACCCGGCGATTCCGCGAACAAGTTTTTGTTTGAAGTGAAATTATTCGTTGGGGCGTTTGGCGCCACGCTGCTGGGGTTGATTTTGTATTGGCGAGGGGCTCGCGCGAAAAGATCACACGCGGCGAGCTAGGATAGGCGCCGTGGAGAATCGCTCCGGGGCCGCTTAGAAGCCCTCTTCGCGAAGTTGTGCAAGTGTTCGCGATGAGGGAGATTCGGACGCGGCTTCACGCGCTTCCAGATGGCGTTCGATGTACTTTCCCAGGATGTCGCCTTCCAGGTTTACGGCATCGCCCGGTTTTCGATCGCGCAAATTGGTGTGTTCGTAGGTATAGGGTATGACGGCTATTTCCGCGATGGAATGGCTCCAGCGTGCGACCGTCAGACTGACGCCATCGATGGTAATCGACCCTTTCGGCACAATGTAGCGCGAAAACTCTTCCGGCACCTGCACGCCGTACCACCAACTATCGCCTTCGGGCCGCAGGTGCGCTACCCGGCCGACTCCATCCACGTGGCCGAGAACGAAGTGCCCGCCAAATTCCTTTCCCGCGGTAAGGGGCTGCTCCAGATTGACGCGCGTGCGAACCCTCAAGCCCGCGTCGCCCGCTCCGAACGAAGTGCGGCGCATGGTCTCTCCCGAAAGATCGGCGGAGAAGCGCGCCTTGTCGAGCGAAACGACAGTAAGACAGCATCCATTCACCGCGATGCTGTTCGATACGGCCAGAGACGACGCCACGTTCGGCGCATAAATCGTGACTCGGCCTCCATCGTCATGGATCGATAGAGATTCAATCGTGCCCGAGTGCTCGATGATTCCAGTGAACATGTGTGGTTTTTTTGGCGGCTAATGTCCCAAGCCTTAGAGCCGGCGCGATTCGCCAGTGCGCCGCCGCCCCATTTTGCGCAGAATTGCATCGTGTTGGCAAACCGTACTCGAGGTGCGAAAACTCACGAGAAACCCTAAATCGTCCGTTAGCATCGTACGCCTTGACTATGTATGCGCGCGCCCGAGCGATGCTTCTCACCTTAGATCGGCTCATTGCCCGGTCTTCGTTTGCGATGGGCAACGAGGAAGGTGTGTTGCTGACGTTCCTCTTTCACGGCTTGTTTTCAGACACAAAGGAAGCGGGCTCCGGATCAGCCGACCCGCGAAGAATTACAGTCGAGATGTTTCGGCGGTTCCTGGATCACTTCCAAGAGCACTCCTACACTTTTGTCTCTCCCGAAGACATTTCGCGAGGGCTGCATCCTTCCGGCAAACACGTTCTTGTGACGTTCGACGACGGATACTACAGCAACACGAAAGCGCTGCCATTACTCGAGGCGTTTCGTGTCCCCGCGGTTCTTTTTGTGTCCACACAGCATGTGATCCAAGGCAAGGCGTTCTGGTGGGATGTTCTGGAACGTAGAGCCCATTCGCGCGGCATTCCGCGAAAACAGATCCAGTATAAGGTCGAGAGGCTCAAGCGCCTCAAGACCTCGGAAGCGGAATCGCAAGTGTGCGCGCAATTTGGCGCTGACGCGCTACGTCCGGAGAGTGATGTGGACCGGCCCTTTACGCCGCTCGAGCTGCGAGATTTCGCCGCTCATCCGCTGATCTCGCTGGGAAACCACACGACCGATCATGCTATCTTGACCAACTATTTGCCGGATGAGGTACGCGCGCAAATTCAAGGAGCTCAGAACGATCTTCGCAAGTTGACGGGGAAAACGCCCACCATCATCGCGTATCCAAACGGCAACGAAACGCCGGCCATCGTGGATGCGGCACGCAGCGCTGGAATTCGCTTCGGTCTGGGTGTCCATCCCGGCCGCAACAGCCTTCCCTTAGAGGCAGGCTCTCAGGGCGCGATGACGCTAAAGCGCTTCACGCTGACCGGCGATTGTGCCATTGAAGCGCAATGCAGGGTGAGCCGCTCCTTATTTTCTTTGTATCGCGTTGGTCGCAGCGTCAAGAGGAAAGTGGATTCGGGCTTTTCCCCGCTGCAGCCCGCCTGAGGTTTCGACTCCCGGACATCCCGACGATTTCGCGCCGAAGAAGCTTCCAGAAGCCAGCGGCGCGCTCCGAAGACAACGATTTCAATTCCCAAGGTAGCGACACCTTGCTCCCCGGGCTAGCGATATGCGTCGCGTAAATAGCCTTCGATACAGAAGTCCGGGCCGAATTGTTGAACGCGCAACTTCTGGAGAGAGGCGCGAGGAACCGTCGGCATGTGCGCGAAGGGAACGCCCGTCTCGCCCGCGAATTTTGGCGCATAGAACAGCGTGACCTTGTCCACCAAACCTGCGCCGAGCGCGGCTCCATTCAGCAAAGGGCCGGCCTCCAACAGGACGCTAAGAATTTCGCGCCGGCCAAGTTCGGTAAGAACTGCGCGAAGATCGACCACGCCGCGCCATGTGGCAGCTCGCACAATTTCGACTCCGGCATTCTGCAACTTACGTGCTTTAGGCGAATCGAGAGTCGCCGCCGTGAAAACGAGAAGATCGTCATCCGCTGTCTTGACGATGCGTACTTTGGGTGAAATGCGAAGCTTGGAGTCGAGGACCACGCGAATAAGCTGCTTGCGGCGCGAAAGGCCACTTCGATCCGTAAGTAGCGGGTCGTCGGCCAGCACGGTGCCGATCCCTGTCAGTAGCCCATCGGATGCGTGACGCATGCGGTGAACCTCGGCGCGCGATTCTTCCGAGGTGATCCATTCGGTCCGTTCGTGTTTCTTATGCTTCCCAAGCGCGAGCTGCCCGTCCAGCGTTAACGCGGATTTCAGCGTGACGTACGGCCTTTTCGTGCGAATCCAGCCGGCGAATGCTTCGTTCAGGCGCTGCGCTTCCTCTTCCAGCACTCCCGAAACCACTTCGATCCCCTCAGCCTCCAATCGCTCGAAGCCCCGCCCCGAGGTTGCGTGGTTCGGATCCTGCATCGCGGCGACGACTCGGTAAATGCCTGCGGCTACAATCGCCTCCGAGCACGGCCCGGTCCGCCCGGTGTGATTGCAGGGCTCCAAGTTCACGTAGAGGGTCGCGCCACGCGCCTTCTCACCCGCGGTTTTCAGCGCGACGATTTCCGCATGATCGCGCCATTCGTACTGGTGAAATCCTTCACCAACGATCTCTCCGTCGCGCACGATCACGCAACCCACGGCGGGATTCGGACTGGCCAGGCCAACGCCTTTGCGCGCCAGCGCCAGTGCGTGTTCCATAAAGCGAATGTCGTGTGCGTTCACGAATTAGTCGAAGAGAGAGTTGACGTAGGTTTCGGCGTCAAACCGCACCAGGTCATTGATCTGCTCGCCCGTTCCGACGAAGCGGATCGGCAATCCCAGTTCTCGCGAAATCGCCACGACAATGCCGCCCTTCGCCGTGCCGTCCAGCTTCGTCAAGATGATACCGGTCACCCGCACCGTAGAGGTGAATTCCCTCGCCTGCACGAGCCCGTTCTGGCCCGTGGTGGCATCCAGCACCAGCAGTACGTCGTGCGGCGCTCCCGGGATCACTTTGGCGGCGGTGCGCTTCATTTTCTCGAGCTCGGCCATCAAGTTGGATTTCGTGTGCAAGCGACCAGCCGTGTCCACAATCAATGCGTCGGTGCCCCGTGCCTTCGCGGCCGCTACAGCGTCGTAAACCACGGCCGCCGGATCGGCTCCAGACTTCTGTTTGATGACCTCGATGCCGTTGCGCTGTGCCCAAATTTCCAACTGTTCGACCGCAGCGGCGCGAAACGTATCGGCTGCGCACAGCATGACGCTCAGTCCATCCTTGCGCAAGCGATTGGCGAGCTTTCCGATGCTGGTCGTCTTCCCGGCGCCATTCACGCCCACGATAAAGATCACGCGCGGCCCTTTACCGTTCGGCGACGCCCCAGCCCCGCCAGCGATCGGACCAGCCGCGGCGCCCGCAGAAGTGGCCGAAGCAGCCAGGATTCGCACGATATGTGACTTGATCTCCCGTTTGAGCTGGCTTGCATCGGCCAGCGCGTTGCGGTCCATCTTTTCGCGCACCGCGTCCAGAATTTCGCGCGTTGTGCGCACGCCCAAGTCCGCCGAGAGCAAGGCCGTTTCCAACTGCTTCAGCAACGCCGGATCGATCTTTCGCTCGCCCAGAAAGATCGTGTCAACGGTCTCCGAAAGCGCCGCCTTGGTTTTGCTGACGGAGGCCTTCAGCTTCTCCAGAAGCGTAGGTTCCGGCTCATTTTTCCCGAACAGTGAAATCATAAGGTTGTCTGCAATGAACGGTGCGCAACACAAAATTGTAGCAGAAGCGGACGAACGGCATGGAAACGCGAGCGGTGGCTCCTCACTGGCCGGGCGTTTGCGGCCAGTACCAAAACTGCCCATCAGTACAGTAGTCGTTGGTCCACGGTCGCGGTAGGTTGGAGTCAATTCCGTGGCCGCGGTGCCTTGAAAACGACCTTTGCCGTTCGAACCTTGTTATCGTACCGCGGTCTGATACATCTCTTGGCACTGATTCTCCCGCCGTCCGCAACCAGGCCCATTCGTCAGAAAGAAAAGTAGAGGTAAGCGCGCATGACGGAATCGAAATCCCTCGTATTGACTCCGCCCGCATCAAACGATTCTGCCGCCGAACAGTCGTCGCTTTCACACAGCCGTCGCAAGTTCCTCGGAAACGTAAGCGGTGTTGCCGTCGCTGCCGTGACAGCCGGCGCAATCGGCCTGGAACCCTTGCTCGGCGGAAAAGAGTCGAGTCGCCGAAGCTTCGGTCGTGCCCTATAGTTCTGAGGGTCGCGAGGACAAGTGCCTTAACTACCGGGTAAGGACGGCCTACGCCGAAAAGATTAACGTTGGGCAGCAACCAGACAACGGCGATGCGACTAGATTCACAGACTTCAGCGGCACCTACAGCAAAGCCTCGTTGCACGACGCACTCGGCGTGCCGAATGCGGCCTCTTGGCTCAGCTTAAAACATGCCCTCAAAACTGGCGAGTTCGAAGACTTTGAGAACATCATTGTCGGGACGCCGGGCGGGGGGCCCAACTCGAAGCACAATGGACCACAGGGTGCCCTGGCGCTAGACCTGGAAGGCCTCGACTCACACGCGACGGTCATCCCGCCAGCGCCGAGCGTAACCAGCAACATTACGGCGGCTGAAGCGGTCGAGCACTACTGGGGCGCTGTGCTGCGCGACGTGCCGTTTGACGAATATCCTACGAATTCGCTGGTTGCTCAGGCCGTTGCTGACATGAATAGGCTGTCCTTCCTCAACGGCGGTCAAAATTTTGAGTACCCGTTCCCGGTCACTCCAGGGAATCTGTTCCGCGGGCAGTTCGTCCCGGGCGACGGCAACGTCCAGGGACCGTACATCTCGCAGTTCATGGTTCAGCCGACGTCCTTCGGTGCGCAACCCCTCAACCAGCAGTACCAGACGTTCCTCAGTGGCAGCGGGAGCGAGTTCATGACCTCTGTCAGCGACTACCAACAGATCCAAAACGGCGGAGCCTCGGTTGGCCAGGTGGCTTTTGACCCAACGTCTCGGTACATCCGAAACGGTCGAGACCTCGCCGCGTATACCCACGTGGACGTGCTCTATCAAGCGTACTTTACTGCCTTCCTCGTCCTGAGCGGGATCGGCGCGCCGCCGAATCCAGGCAACCCCTACATTGGCTCGAGGACCGAAAAAGCTTTCGGCACCCTCGGCGGGCCAGACGGCGCCGCTACACTCGCTGAAATGGCCACGCGAGCGCTCAAGGGCGCCTGGTTTCATAAGTGGATCAAGGACCTGCGAATGCGACCCGAGGAATATGGGGCCCTGGTGCACGCGAATCTCACCAAGTCTACACCCGCTCCCCAGGCGGCGAGGGCGCTGCACAAAGATGTCTTGAACTCAGCGGTCCTTCCCATCATCCAGCAGGCCTACGGCAGCTTTTTGTTGCCACAGGCATTCCCGGAGGGCTCGCCAACCCACCCATGCTATCCGACGGGCCACGGAACGGTCGGAGGTGCGTGCATCACCGTGCTCAAGTTCTTCTTTGACGGCAGCCAGAAGATTCGGCCGCTGCTCACTCACGCCGAACGGGACGTGGTACTGCCAAGCACGGATGGCCTCTCGCTCGATACGTACACGGGCGCGGACCGGGACAGTCTGGACATCAACGGAGAGCTGAACAAGCTGGCGTACAACATCTCATTTGGTCACGGGATTCACGCCGGCATCCACTTCCGTAGTTCGAGCTACTGGTCGATTTTGCTGGGCGAGCAGATTGCGCTCAGTGTGCTGCGTGACCGGGCCAGGTCCTACAACGAGCCGTTCACGATCAGCATCACCAAATTCGACGGAACGACCGCAACCATCACCAACGCGGAGGCTCGCTAGCCTCATCCGGACACAACCGAATTATGAAGGGTTCTCGTTCACGAAGTTCGACGGCACGCTAATGGCAGGGGTAGGCGCAAATTTTTGACACGAAACTTTGTGGAGTTTGAGGAACGCGCTGCGATCGATGAATCACTCCCACTCGAGTGGCCTTCAAACTTGAACTTCGACCGCGCTCAGGCGCAACTTCCCGTTGGTAACGGCGGCATCAAGCGCGTTCACTACTACCGTATCGAATTTTGAGCCCGCCAGCGCCTTAATCTTGCCAAGCGCGTAGTCCAGGTCCATCGCCGATTGGTACGGACGGTTCGTCGTCATGGCATCCAAAGTGTCGGCCACGCCGATGATCCGCGCCATCATCGGGATCTGTGGTCCGTTCAAGCCATACGGGTAACCTCGCCCATCCATATGCTCGTGGTGCAGCTCGATGCCCGGCAGCATATCTTTCAGTTGCGAAACCGGGCGCATGATGTTCGCACCCTTCACAGTGTGCTGCTTCATCAGCGTGAATTCTTCCGGTGTCAGCGCTCCCGGCTTCTTCAGGACGCGGTCTTCCACGCCGATCTTGCCGACGTCGTGCAGCAGCGCGGAAATACGCAAGGTGTCGAGTTCCTGATCGGAAAGACCCAATTCCTGCGCAATGATCGTCGAGTATTTCGCGACACGGCCGGAGTGCCCCCGCGTATACGGATCCTTTTCGTCGATCGCCGCGGCGAGCATGCGAATCGACCCGATAAAGAGTTCGCGATTTTCCTCGGCCGCTTCCTTCAGACGCTCGATGTACTCTTCGATGTCGCCGGCCATCTTGTTGAAGTTTTCAGCCAGCTCGCTGATTTCCGAAGCTCCACGCACGGCCGACCGCTGGTGGAATTCACCGCGGCTGATGGCGCGTGTGGAGGCCGCCAGGCCGCGAATCGGTCCGCTGATGCCCACAGCGAAAAAGTACCCGAGCAGGATCGCAGCCAAGATAACCACGGTAACGAATGCCAGCGCTTGCCTGTTCAGTTCGTTCACGCCCGCGTCGGCGCGTGCCTGTTTCAGGCTGCGCTGCGCGATGACCGCCCAATTCACTTCCGGGAACGTGCTGTACGTTCCGATCATCTCCACCTGGCGGTTATTTTCTTTTTGTACAAACCGAATCGTGGCGGTAGTGCGCAGCTCCTGTGGCAGCGTGACAACCTGCTCCACGACTTTGGAGTAGTCGGCTCTCACGTCTGTTCCCGGTACAAAGTTTTTCGAGTCTGGGTGCGCCACGATGTGTCCGAAGTGATCAATCACGAAAACGGTTCGGCCGCGCACGCTGGCGTTCTGCAATTGCTGCAAGATGGGGTCAAGGGATACGACCGCCGCGAGCATACCCGTGAAGTTATCGTTGATATCCTTAAGCGGCACGGCGATGACGAAAGCGGGCCGGTTATCCGGCGCCAGCGCCAGGGGATCGCTGCGAAATTTCACCGATTGCATCGATGCCGCAAACGCCCGCTGCAGAGCCTTCGCCACAAACGGATCCAGGTCCGCGCGATAGTTTCCTTGCGATGCGACCGTGCCTTTACCGGTCTTGCCGACCGCCGTCAGATACAGAAACGTCTCCCGATTGCTTTCGGCAAAGTTCTCCAACAAACGCGTGACCTTGGGCTCCGCGACAGGGTCTTCCACATTGTCACTCAAGCCCATGAGCGCCAGAATCTGCCGCTCGCTGACCAGTTGCTGCGTTAGATTCGCTTCAAACAGTTGAATTTCCCGCGCCAGCGAGCGCGTCAGATCGGCCTGCTGCACAAGTTCGGTGTCCACCAATTTTTCCTGGCTCAGCTGCAGCACCTGGCGGTGATACAAACCGATAGGCACCGCGCTAACCAGCAGCATCGCGCCCAGCACAAGCCACAGGATCCGCACGCGGCCCGCGCGAAGTCGATCCCACGAAGATGCGATTTTGACAGACATCGTCCTGCTACAAGTCTAGGGGAACCGCCGTAGAAGATCGCCCGTCCGCAAGTACAGGCGACGCGCATGTGCAACTGGACCGTTAGTACCACGGACAGGCTCGCGGGCAGTCGCTGGCACCGCGGCTAAACCGTGACGAATCAGGAAGATTACAAGTTTGCTCGGAGAGGCCAATGACGAACAGTACATCGCTGCGATGCCCGCCCGGACGACGTCTACTCTTTCCGCTGCGGCCGCTCCATGATCGCGCGAATGGCTTCCCGGGGAGACTCTCCGTGATGCAGGATCGCCTCCACCTGCGCGGTGATGGGCAGCTCAATATTGTTTTCCCCAGCCAGCGCCAACAACGCCGCCGCCGTGCCGACCCCCTCGGCGACCATGCGCATCCCCCCCAGGACCTCTGCCAGCGAACGACCCTTGCCCAGCTCGATTCCCACCTGGCGATTGCGGCTCAGCGCGCCCGCACACGTCAGCACCAGATCCCCCAGCCCGGCCAGCCCGCTCAAAGTCTCCGGCCGCGAGCCCAGCGCGCTCGACAAGCGCGACATTTCCGCAAGCCCTCTGGTGATCAGGGCTGCCACCGGGTTACTGCCCAGGCCGATCCCTTGGCATACGCCTGCGGCGATGGCGATTACGTTTTTCATCGCCCCGGCAAGCTCGACGCCGAGCACATCGTTGTTGGTATACAGCCGGAAATTCGGCGCCGCAAATTCCTCCTGCAACTCCGACGCGAGCGCCGCATCCTGGGACGCTAACACCACGGCGGTGGGCTCCCCGCGCGCTGCTTCCGCGGCGAATGATGGCCCGGAGAGAACCGCGATCCGTGGCTCGAGTGAAGAGGGAATCACCTCTGCCATAAGCTGGCTGGCCCGCTTGTGCGTGGCCGGTTCCAGCCCTTTCGTGGCGCTGACCAAAATTACGCGCAGCGGAAAATAGTCCGCCGCCGCTGAGTAGACCGCCCGTGCGTGAGCCGATGGCACGACGCCCAGAACGATTTGCGCGTCGGCGAGCGTCACACCGATGTCGTGCGTAATCCGGATCTTTTCTGGCAGCGCCATCCCGGGCAGGTACGTGCGATTCTCCCGTTCCCGGAGCATCGCCGACGCTAACGTGCCATCGTGCACCCACAGAGAAATCTCGTGGGATCTTGCGCTTCGCGAAAGGATGATCGCCAGGGCCGTACCCCAGCTTCCTCCACCCAGAATCGCGACGCGAGTCACTCGCCGTCCTTGCTCTTGCCGAAGGAAAACTTTGGCTCTCGGCCTTCCACCAATCGTTGAATGTTGGCGTCGTGCTTGTACACCACAAGCATGGCAGCCGCGAACGCGCCAAACGTAATCGCTGGCGGCGGAGCGTGATGCGGCGCCCACAACAGGTAAATGAGTAATGGCATCGCGGCGGCGGCCGATACGGAACCGAGAGACACGAAGCGCGAGAACAACACCACAAGGATAAAGACGCCGATTGCGCCCAACGCTGCGGGCCAACATAGCGCCAGGAACATTCCGGCGGCGGTCGCAACGCCCTTCCCGCCGCGGAAGCGCAACCACACCGGGAAGCAGTGACCAAGCAGCGCGGAAAGTCCCGCGACGGTCATCCACAGGGCGCTTTCGTTCGCAAACCGCGCTGCAAGCCACACCGCGGCGGCGCCTTTCACTCCGTCCAGCACCAGCGTGAGGATGCCGGGAAGCGGCCCGGCCACGCGTGCTACGTTCGTCGCGCCAATATTGCCGCTGCCCGCTTTCCGCACGTCCACACCGCCGAACAGTTTCGCCAGCAGGATGCCAAATGGAATTGAGCCAATCAGGTATGCCGCGACCGGAATCCACGCCAGCCTCAGGGAAACTTCATGCATGCGCCGTCACGCCTCCGCCGCAAATACGAACGATTGCAGCGTAGTGTACTCCGCTCCGGACGCTTTCAGCTTGCTTTCGATCAAATGGAATTGACCCGTGCGCAACTCGCCGAAATCACGTGCGGAGTCTCTCTCGACTGCTCCGGCCATCGCCGCGGAAATCGCGGACGGCTCGCACCGCGCCAGCGTCAAGTGGGGAGTAAACGCGCGTTCTTCGGCTGGGATCCCTAGTTTCGCCAGGCTGGTATCAATATCTCGGGCAAGCGAACTCAAGTTCGGCGGAGCGGCAATTCCCGTCCAGAGAACGCGAGGGCGTTTGGCGTTTGGGAAGAAACCCAAACCGCGAAAGCGTAGGTCTACCGGTCCATCCGAGTAAAGCCTCGCTAGCGTGCCGCGAATCGGATCCAGCAGGGCCGGATCAATGTGGCCTATAAATTTCAGGGTTACGTGCAGATTTTCGGGGCGCACCCAACGTGGCTTTTTGGCGGAAGATTTCGACTCTAACGCGCGCAATTCGTTGATCAACGTTGCAAAATGCTCTCGGACGGCCGAGGGTATCTTCAGCGCGACAAACAGCCGCACGGCTCAAGCCTTTTTCGTCGATGACTTCGTGCCGTTTTGCGCGTTGTACAGAAAATATACGCGCACCAAGTCCAGGGCGGCCTGCGACGCCTGCCAGCGGATATTTTCGCGCTCGCCCGGGAAGCGCATCCCGCGTTCCTTGACGCCACCCGCGTGCGAAATCGCCACGTGCACGGTGCCCACGGGTTTTTCTTCCGATCCGCCGCCAGGTCCGGCTACACCGGTAATCCCCACGCCGAGCGTGCTGCCCACACGCCGCCGAATTCCTTCCGCCAGCGCCACCGCAACTTCGGCGCTCACCGCGCCCTTCGCCAAAATCATCTCCGGTGGCACGTCCGCCCAGATGGTCTTCAACTCATTGCTATAACAGACGACGCCGCCAAGAAAATACGACGAACTGCCCGCGATGCTCGTCAACCGTTGCGCCAGCAATCCGCCCGTGCAGCTTTCCGCCGCCGCGATGGTCGCATTGTTCAGTGTCAGCTCTTCGGCCACGACTTCCTCGAGCGATCTGCCATCTTCGCTAAAGATGCGGTCGCTCAGCGCGATCTCAAATCCTTGCACGATTTCGTCAAGCGTTTTCTTCGCGTGCGACGGATCGTCGCTCCAGATCCGCAGATGAATCTGCGTCTCTCCAGGAGCCGCCAGAATCGTCGTGGTCACTTCCGGATAGCGTTGGTAGATCGGCAGAATGCGCTGTTCGACGTGCGATTCGCCCAGTCCAGTCACGCGAATCTCGCGTTGATACAATCGCACGCCGGACGCGCGGCGCTCCAGACGTGGCAAAACCTGCTCGCGAAATAGCGGCTTCAACTCGCGCGGTGGTCCGGGCAACAGCACGATAATGTGTCCCGCACGTTCCAGCCACAATCCCGGCGCGGTTCCCCGTGGATTCTCTAGAATTTCGGCGCCCTCCGGCACCATCGCCTGGCGCACGTTCAACTCCGGCATCTCGCGTCCTAGGCTGCGAAAGCGGCTCTCGATGTAATGCAGGATCGCGTCGTTGCGCTTCAATTTGCGGCCGAGCAGCTCGGCGACCGTTTCCCGCGTAAGGTCGTCCTGCGTCGGCCCCAAACCACCCGACGCAACGATCAGCTCCACGCGGCCCAGTGCCTCGCGAAATGCCTCACTCAGCAAATCGCGATCGTCGCCCGCAATCGTCTTGCGAACTACCTCAATGCCAATGGCATTCAACTCCGCCGTAAGGAAGAGCGAATTGGTATCCAGCCGGTCCGGCGTCAGCAACTCCGAACCAACGGCGATGATTTCAGCTTTCACGTTAGGGAGTTTCTCGCGAGTCCTGATGTTTTTTTCCACTCTTCCGCCTTTGCAACACACCGCATAAATTCCTCAGCGTCGTTGTTCAAGTAAGCCCCGGCAAAACTCTTTAAGTCGGCCGCAAGGTCACCAAAGGCGTCAAGTAAGTTGTCGGAGAAACCGGGATACCTGTTGCCACCGGCATCTCCCAATAACGCTCGCATATACGCTTCGTGATCCAGTGAAGCTTTGCCAAAGTGATAGGTTACGAGCCCGAGGGAATGCCGAAAATGAATTTCGAGTCGCCGGTCACTGTTTACGTAGGACCCGAATGCGTACGGACCCCCGCTGCTCGGTCCCTCGCCGCCATACTCGAAGGAAAACCCGTGCGCATGGAGTATCGGATCGAGTACTTCGCATCCCAGACGTAGAATTTCGCGGGGTTCGGTCACGATTTATCCGAGCAGCGGCAGGCCCCGCACATCCCAATCCAAAGTATAGAGCGCCCCGTTCGTGGTTAGGACCGCGCGCCCTGAAGGTTGTAGCGCGAGGCCGACGAGTCCCGAGCCGCTGAGAATCACCTCAGCCTGCCCATCCGGCGAAACGCGCGCAATCCCGCGTCGCCCCCCATACGACGCCGCCACGTAAAGATTCGCGTCGCGGTCAAACGCCAATCCTTGCGGCCGGCCTAGCCCGCGATAGAAGACCGACACGTCGCCGCCTGTCGTGATGCGGTAAATACGATCGTAGCTCGAAGTCGTCGGCCCGGTCACATACAGATCGCCGCTCGGATGAAACGCCAGATGATACGCGGCCAGTGACGGCTCCAACGTCGCAAAAACAAAAATCTCGCGGCTTGGGCTAATCTTGAAAATTGTTCCGCTGCGATCGCCAACGTACAGATTCTGTTCGCGGTCGAATGCGATGCCCGTGGCAATCCCCATGCCCTCGATCCACTGTTCGGTTCGTCCATCCGGCGTGACCCGATGAATCGTCCCGTCGTTGCGGCACGACACAAAAAGATTTCCCGCGCGATCGACCGCCAGTCCTGATGGATTGATCAGCGAAGTCACAAACGGCTTGATGTTGTAGTTCGCCGTAATCTTATACAGCGACACCGGAACGCGCTGCCCGCGCGGCCCGCTGAACGTCACATAGATATTTCCACTCGCGTCCACCGCCGGATTTCCTACCGGATGCAGGTTATCCGCAATTTGCATCCCAACCGCGATGGGGTGCGGCTGGCTCTCTCCATTCGCGTTGGCGACGCTCACCGTGCCGCCGTTCGCGCTGTCCGGGACGCGCGCAATCAGCCGGTTGTCCGTCGCCAGCATCAGGCTGCCATCCGCCTCACCAAAGTGCACCACTGGACGCGCGCCGGTCCGCGACGCGAAACTGCTTCCGTAGATCACCACCTCGCCGCCAGGAATCGCAGCCGCGGGAACTATTCGATCGATCCGGGGAGCACCGTTCTTCTCTAGCGAAGACCCCAATCCGAATTTCATAGCAGATCAATCAGCTTAAAGTGGAGTGCCATGCGCAACAAGATAGCGGCGTAGACCCCGGCCATCCAGTCGTCGGCCATAATGCCCCAGCCACCCGGAAGGTTTTCGAGCCGCCGCAGCGGGAACGGCTTCCAAATATCGAATATTCTGAAAAATACAAAACCGAACAGCAAATATTTCCAGTTCACCAGGCTCAGAGCCGAGAAAATCGCGAAGGTGGACAGATCCATGTGCGAGTGCAGATTCGGCAGCGCGATGGGAATCAGCGGAAGCACCAGGGTCAAGTGTTGCCCGGCGACCTCGTCGATCACCACGAACTGCGGGTCCTTGATCCCCGCGTATGCCGCAGCCTTAGTGGAACTCCACACTCCGATCGCCCCCAGAATCACCAACAGCACCGCCGCGCTGAAGATCGGCAACCACAGCATCGTATTGTGAATATCGCTGCCCGGAACCAGGAAATGCTTATCCATGAATCTGGCGTCGGACAGAACATGATACGGAGATAATCCGGCCAGCGACGTCGGCCGCAGAAAGAAGATCGCGCAGAGCACAATGGTCACAACGCCCACCAGCGACCCGAACGTCCCCGGCGCTGGTAAGTAGCCCACTCCCAGGGCGGTCGCGATCGCGTAGGCCAGCTTGGGCTTCTTGCCGGTTGGCCCCGTTTGGTTCGCTTGCGTTGAAGGCCCAGCTTCAGTGCTTGGTGTCATCGGTATTCGTCGATTCGCCTGGCTCGTCGTCACTCTCGTC
The DNA here is from genome assembly GCA_963834025.1 of uncultured Acidobacteriota bacterium. Taxonomy (GTDB): domain Bacteria; phylum Acidobacteriota; class Terriglobia; order Acidiferrales; family UBA7541; genus Acidiferrum. The sequence continues at coordinate 836,743 of CAWIAI010000003.1, forward strand.
AAAAACCGGCTCGGACACGACGTACTTCTCCGACGCCCAGTTCCCCAGGTCAATCAATCTACAACGCTCGCTGCAAAAGGGGAAATCGGCATTCGTCGCTGAATCGGTCAAAGTCTTGCAAATCGGGCACCGGCGTTGCATGGAAAAACAATCTTACCCTAAGACGCGCAGGGCTGCTCCCGTTGAGATGCGCGTCAAAGTCTCCGCCGGCTGGATCGGAGGCGCCTCCGCAAATAGGCGCGCCGCAGGCCTCGGCAGGATCTCGACCACACGCCCGATCAAGTCATACGCATCCGTCTTCGTAATTTCCACGCGCGCGACATCCCCCGCCGCCGCCGCTTGGCCGTCCGGCAGTTCGATATCCGTCAAATAAACGTTGCCATCAATATCTGGCGCCATGCCTTCCAGCCGCGCCTCCCACACCAGTGGGTTGTCTTTCGACGGCCCTTCCACCAGCGCCGTCGCGACGCGACCCTTGAACGCGCGCAGATTCTCCCGCGAAACCTTCTTCTGGATCGCCATCAACCGGTCGCGCCGTCCCGCGATCGTTTCCGCGTCGACCTTGGCGTCCAGCCCATAACTTCCGGCATTGTCTACGTCGGAGTATTCGAACACCCCCATCCAATCCAGTTTCGCCACCTTCACAAAATCGCAAAGCTCATCGAAGTCCGCTTCGGTTTCTCCCGGGAAGCCCGCGATGAACGAAGTGCGCAACGTGACGCCAGGAATCGTCGCCCGAATGCGCTCCAGCAATTTTAGAAACGCATCACCATGCGACCCTCGCTTCATGCGCGCCAGCACGTTGCGGCTGGCGTGCTGCAGCGGCATATCCATATATTTCGCGAGCCGCGGATGCGCCGCCAGGGTGTCCAGCAATCTCTGCGTCACGCGATTCGGATACGCGTACAAAAAGCGGACCCACAGCACATCGTCCACCTGCGCCAAACGCTCCAGCAACTGCGCCAACCCGTCGCGCAACCCCAAGTCCTCGCCATACGACGTTGTGTCTTGCCCGATCAGCGTGATCTCGCGCGCGCCCGATGCCGCCAAGTTTTCCGCCTCGCGCACCACCGACTCGAAACGCCGGCTCCGGAATTTCCCGCGCAGTTGCGGGATAATGCAGAACGTGCACGGATGGTCGCAACCTTCCGCGATCTTGATGTACGCGGCGTGCCGCGGCGTGGTGATCACGCGCGGCGTCAGGTCGTGGTACAGAAACGCCGGCGGCTCCGCGGGAAGAATGCGCAGACCGCCTTCCACCGCCTCCAGAATGCGCTCCACCTCACCGGTCCCCACCACTGCATCCACTTCCGGCACTTGCTCCAAAATTTGATCCCGGTACCGTTCCACCAGGCAGCCCGCGACGATCAATTTTTTTGCTGCTCCAAATTTCTTGTGCTCGGCCATCTCCAGAATCGCGTCCACCGATTCCTTCTGCGCCGGCTCGATGAAGCTGCACGTATTCACGACTAAAATCTCAGCTTCATCCGCGCGCGGCGTCAATTCGTAGCCCTCGCGCGCAAGAATGCCCATCATCACCTCGCTATCCACAAGGTTCTTCGGGCACCCCAGGCTGATGAATCCGACCTTAGTCATAAGCAATGAATTTGCGGCTCCTCACAATTCTCTAGTGTAACACGCCACTCGTGGCACAGCTTTTAGCCTGTGAGGCTCTACGTGGCCTGAGTATTGAACGTGAGTCTTGAAGGAGAAACACAGACGGACGTCTGTGCTACCGCCGCGAACCTCGAACCTGCTCCAAAAGCCCGCGCAATCGCAACGTATCGCAAGGCGCCCCGCCAAATCGTGCGTGCGTGTAGATCTGAGTGAATTCCCAGACCACCGGCGCCAAGCTCGGTTCGCCGACGGCCATCGCAAACTCCAGCGGCGTCTGTGAATCTCGTCGCGCGAACCCTCGCCGCTCCAGTATCCTCAACAGCTCCGCATAAAGTCGTGAAGCCAGCTGAGGATTCGCGCGCGTTTTTTCCGGCGTGCGAAGCTGCAAGTACAGTCGCAGCTTCTGGACTAGCGCCCGCAACACATCGTATCGCAGCAGCACCAGGATCAACGCAATCGCCACCGGCACCGCAAACGTGATCTCCCCTCGCCGGTCCAGCCACGATCGCAGCCACTGCTTGCCGTTCGTCTCTTTCCGTGTGAACCAACTGCGCGCCGCTTCCGTCCAGTTTCGCGTGTTCCGCTGCATGATCTGCGCCATTTGCACCTGGTGCGCAAAATCGTAGTTGATCACCCACTCGTTCCAGGTTAATTCCATCCAATCGACGTACAGTCCCAGCCGCGACAAAAATCCGAAATTCTCGTCCGCCGCGGGCGTCGGATCGAACGTCACCCATCCCGAACCCGGAAAATACGCTTCCACCCAGCTGTGCGCATCGCTCGCACGCACGATGTAGTCGCCCGCCAGATCATTAAATTCTCCAGGCAAAAAGCCGTTCACTTCGCGTGATGGAATACCGAGCGTGCGCAGCATGATGGTCATCGCCGACGCAAAATATTCGCAATGGCCCGCGTGCGTCTCAAACAAAAAATGTGCCAGCGGCTCGTCGCCCGGTTTCCCGGTCAGCTCCAGCGTGTACGTAAACCGCGTCCTTAGATAGTTTTCGGTCGCCACCGCTTTGTCGTAGGGCGTTCGCGCTTTCGCCGCCACCCCTTTGGCCAATGCAGCGATGCGCGCGTCCATCGCCGGAAGCTGCAGATACACGTCCCGAATGTCGGCAGGATACTCCGTCGAAGCTGCGCGCAATTTCGCCGGGTTCAACGCGGGAAGCCGCGAGTATCCGTAGTAACGCACCGGTGCGTAATTGCGGAACGGATTGAAAATGGACCCCGTGAAATCCCGAAAAAGATAGGTGCGCCGTGCGTTGAAACCCGAGGTTGGATTCTCCCCGGAAAATCCTCCCAGGATCGAAACCGCGTTGGCTGGCACGAACACCGCATCCGTGGCCATCGGCTGCACCAGAATCTCGTAATGCAATTCCAGCGCCAGGGCTCCCAGATTTTGCTCGGGATCGGCCACGTAAATCCACCCCGCCGCATCTGGCGCAATCGCTGCGGGACGATGATTCGGCGTCGACCAGCGCTTTCCGTCGAATGTCGACAGCGCAATCCCGCGCCAGCGCAGTTGCGCGTACGGCACGGGCTTCCCGGTTTTCACCCGCATGACCACCGCCGGGCTTCTCTTGATCTCCCCGATCTGTCCCAACTCGATATCGTCGGTGAAACCCGTCATCAGCGAGGGCTGCATGCTCGTGCGTCCGAGGTATCCGGCGCTGAATCGCGGGAAAAAGAAAAATAACGCGCCGCCCATGAGTATGGCGCCCGTCGCGACGCTCAGCGCCGCAAGAATCAGGGCTCGCGCTAACCGCCGTTCCTGCGCGGGCTGCGCAAACGGCGGCACCACCGCGCCTTTTCCACCTCGCCGCATCTCCATGCCCACAAATGTGGCCACCCCGAACAACAGAAAAATGAAGAATAGAACCAGGAACGAGGTATCGACGGTCAAAATCGCCGCCGCCAGAATTGCGGAGAACGCTAGGATGGCAAGAAAAAAGGCGTCGCGGTCGGTGGCCGCGCTGTACAACCGCACCAGCATCACGAACAGCAGAAAATGCACTGCGCCCAGCAGCGCTGCGAAAAGTGAGGGGTTTGTCGAGGTCGCGACGAACGCGCGCGAGAAGAAGAGAATGTCGAATGGGAAAATGACCAGGTAAGAGACCACCAGCACCGTGGCGGTACGATGCGACAACTCAATCGGTTTCCGCCGCCACCAGCGAAACCCTTTGTAAGTCATCGCCAGGGTCGCAACAACGCAACTCAAAGGATCGAGCTTGCCGGTCGCGATCAGCGTTGCAATCGAGCTGCCAACGAACAGCAGCAGCGATCCCTGAAAAAATCGCTCAGCGGGCAAGGCCGGAACGCGCACAGATGTGGCTGCGGAGGCCATCGTGGAACCTCCATGTTACCACCCGCTCGCGCGCCCTCCGGGAAGGTCTGCCCGAAACGACAATGCCGTTAGAGGCAAAGTCCAAACCGATCGACCCGTCCCAATGCGAGCCGTTGCAGCGGCCGCTTTCCGAAGCGGGCGCTTTTGACTGCCTCCACTAACCAGCCACCTGCGCGATCTTTCGCGTGAGATTCGAGACCGCCAGGGTCGAACGCGCAACCAATTCCGAGAGCAGCACGACTTTGGTCCCCGCAATTCGTGGCAGCCGGGAGAGAACCACCCGATACGGCAAAATCTTGACCGCTCGATAGGTAACCGTGTGGCGCGCACGCGACAACGGTTCAAAGCGCAACTTGGAATCCCGCGCCGCGCGAACGCCTAGCTCAACCACGATCTCTCGCAATTCCGATGCGGCATCGCTCCGCACAGAGACTGTAGGGAAATGCCACATCTTCGACACCAGCGCGGCAACATCTTCGTGAGCAGCGATTTTTGGCATCCCGTGCTTCCTCGGCGTTTGGGGCGGCGGAAGCAACAGCGTTCGACCGTGCCCATCCAGCAACACGGCGGCGGCGAGCGTGACCTCCACCGTCGCGCGCTTCTTGCGCTTTTCCGGAATGACGTCGGTCGAACCGAGGCGCCGCGCGCGGCAAAACTCCGCAACCGGACACACTAAGCATTGCGGCGCCCGCGGCGTGCAGACCATCGCCCCAAGCTCCATCATGGCCTCGTTCCAATCACTCGCTGATTTCGGATCGAGCAGCTTGTCCGCGGATTTCTGCAGACTTCGCCAACGTCCGTTCTCGCGCAAGTCTCCCTGTATCGCATCCAACCGCGCGAGCACGCGCGCCACGTTTCCATCGAGCACGGCGTGCTTCGCCCCAAACGCGATGCTCAAAATCGCCGCCGCGGTATAGCTTCCTATGCCCGGCAGTGCCAGCGCTTCGTCTACGGTTCGCGGGAACTCACCGCCGTGTACGGCTACAATCTGCTGCGCTGCCCGCTGCAGATTCCGCGCGCGGCTGTAGTAACCGAGGCCCGACCACAGCCGCAGCACTTCCTCTTCCGGCGCTTCCGCAAGCGCGCGAATATCCGGGAATCGTTCAAGAAAACGCTCGTAGTAGGGAATTACGGCCGCGACGCGCGTCTGCTGCAACATGATTTCCGACAGCCAGATACGATACGGATCTTTGTTGAGCCGCCAAGGTAGCTCGCGCCGGTATTTGCGAAACCAGCCTAGCAGTCGTTTCCGAATTTCGGTGAGATCACAGCTTTCGGGCATCGCGACGCGCTATTCTCGCACGAATCGCATTTTGCTCTGAGTCCACCTACCGTGAGCCATGCGATGAGCCCCACACTGCGGTGTACGGGCGCAGCACGGCTGCGCCCCAATTCAGCAAGATATACCCGTAGCGCAGGGATGAGTCCTCAAAGCCTCGCGGCCTTTGCTCTTAGCTCGACCGCGACGCGGATTCGCGCAGTATCAGCTCGACAAAAAGTCATGATAGTCTTCCCCGGTGGTCCTCGATCCTTCCAAGACAGATGGTCTTTCCACTTCTGACGTCAAGTTTTTGAACATCGTCAAAGATTTCGGCTGGCACGTCATGAAAGTCGCGCCCCGCGTGGGGGATGAAGGACACCTTTGGGCGTACTCCACCGGGTTATATTACTCGTACGGTCATCCCGAAATCTTGATGCTGAACCTGCAGCTGGATTCGATGCACGAAATCATCAATCTCATTGGTGCGAGTGTAAAAAAGGGAAAGACATTCGAGCCGGGCAAACCCTACGCGGACATTCTTGAGAGATTCATTGTTCCTTCCAGTCTGTTCTGCCAGCCTATTATGAAGAAGTACGTGTGGTTTTCTAGGTGGTTTTACGAAGGCGATTCTTTCCCAATCTTGCAGTGCTTTTGGCCAGACACTAGCAATCGATTCCCTTGGCAGCCCGACTGTGACGCCGATGTTCGTGAAAGCCAACCACTGTTATATTTGCCGCCTGCTGTAAATTAGGCCACCAACTCATCCAGAAACACAACGTACGACGAATGCCACAGCGTCGCGGGTATCGAGCCGCGCGGCTGGCTGGTTACGATTACCTTGAAGAGATCCGGGGATGCGGCGAGATCACGGAGTAGTTCGTGCTCGGGATCGGGCGGCAACGGCTGGGCCAGTGCGAGGTTGCGCAGTATGGCGAAGACATTTTCTTCCGCGGTCGCCAAAGAGGTTTCCAGCCCGGAGCTGCGGAATTGCAACTGCGCGTTGCGTTCGAAGAAATGCCACGCAATGCTGGCGCACAAGGTCACGGCGCGCTCGAATCGTTCCGAAGCGCTGGCGGCCGCGGCCGCATTCACTCCGCTGATCGGATCGGAAACATGAGGATCCAGCACCAGCAAGACTCGGCAGTCGTCTTCGCGCGTGAACTCGCGCACCATCAGCGATCCTGACCTGGCCGACGCTTTCCAGTGCACGTGGCGGGCGCTGTCGTTGGGCACGTAACCTCGCAATGCATACAAATCGTGGCCGCTGCCTTTGTTCAAACTTTCGAGCGCTCCCTGCAGCGCGGGTAATATTTCATAGAGATCCTGCGATGGCTCGACGGAGGGATAGACGATTGCTTCGGTGCGCAGCTCCACGCGCCGCGCTTTCTGCAAGAAGCCAAATGGAAAACGCGTGACGATACGGAAGGCGTCCTGACGATACGCTCCTCGGCGCGCAAACGTTATCGGGACGCTTTGCTGCATGCGCTCGCGCTTTGGCACGTAGGGAAAGTAGACTGGTGTTTCGAGCAGAGCGGCGGCGGGCGATTTCTTGGTGGTTACCGCTTCCACGCGCAGCGAAAACGACGGTAACGTCAATTTTTCATTTTCCAGCTCGACCTGAGCGCGAACCGCCTGGCCTGCGAAGATGTGCTCGGGTAATTGCAGGCGCATCCCGAGGCCGGTCAGCGTGATGGTGGACAAGATGCCGGACATCAGAATGATGGCGATCAGGCTGGCGAGAATCAAAAACAGCAGGTTGTTGCCCGTGTTGAGCGCGGCCAGTGCCACGATGATAATTCCGCCGATGTAGATCCAGCCTTCGCGCGTGATCTTGTACTCCATCTTGTAACCGATCCAGCGCAGCGGCGTGCGTTTCGCAAGGACCGGCACCAGCGTAATCGCCACCCAGCCGGCGACCAGGAGCGCCGCAACTGCGGCCGCGATGGATAAGCCCGAGTGACCGACTTCCGCGGCAGCCCCGGAGTACAGAGCGAGCATGAGCGCCACACCTAAGGCGGCAATCGAGAGAAAGAAAGCGCGCACGCCGGGGCGGTCGGCTTTGGCGCAGAGTTGCTCGATGGTGGAGTTTACGCGCACGAAGTTTCGCAGCTGGCGGAATGCGGCACGAGCCTGTTCGCAGACAGCTTCCGCGTCCGAGAGAATTGTGTCGGCCGCGAGGTTGTTGATTCCGGTGGCACAGCCATTCCTGGCTGTGCGCTCGTGCTACTCTCGCCGGTCTTCATAGTTTGTTCATAGCGGAATGCGCACAGATTCAACGATGTCGCGCAGCACTGCTTCGGTTGTTTCCGATTTCTTTTGCAGGGACGCGTGTCGGGAGCTAGCCACCACGCGGTGTGAAAACACCGCAACCGCCAGCTGCTTGAAGTCATCAGGCAAACAGAAGTCGCGTCCATCCAGAAAGGCGCGGGCCTGGGCCGCGCGTTGCAACATCAACGTGCCGCGGGGAGAAACGCCCAGAGAAAGTTGTTCGCTGTGGCGCGTGCGCGTGACGATCTCCAGCGCGTAGTCGTGCAAACTCGAATCGACTTTCACCTGCGCCACCGAGTTCTGCATGGCCAACACGTCTTCCACGTCGGCGACCGGCTCAAGTGACTGCACCGGGTCTTCGCCAACGCGTTTGCGCAAGATTTCGCGCTCCGTTTCGTGCGATGGATAGCCCATGCGGATGCGCATCAGAAAGCGGTCGAGCTGTGATTCCGGCAAAGGATACGTGCCGTGATGCTCAACGGGATTCTGCGTGGCGATCACCAGGAAAGGCTGCGGCAGGGGCAGGGTTTTGCCGTCGACGGTCACCTGCGCTTCGTTCATGGCTTCCAGAAGAGCGGACTGCGTGCGCGGCGTGGTGCGATTGATTTCGTCGGCCAGCACGACATTGGCGAAAATCGGACCGGAGCGAAATTCAAACTCGCGCGTTTCCGGGTTGTAGACACTCACACCGAGCACATCGCTCGGCAGCAGGTCGGAAGTGAACTGGATGCGCTGAAACGTGCAGTGAAACGATTTGGCGAGCGCCTGGGCCAGCGTGGTCTTTCCGACGCCAGGCACATCCTCGATCAATAAGTGTCCGCGCGCCAGCAAAGTGATCAGCGACAATTGGATCGCTTCTTCCTTGCCGTAAATGGCTCGCGCAATGGAGCGTTGCAGCTGCGTTACGATTTGAGAGGTAACCGCCGTCATGGTTGAAAACCCGGGCCCTTCCTGCTACAACTAGTTCGACGCCTCGCCTAAGGCCCGAGTTCCCCAAACTCGCAGCCGCAAGCGAAAAATACGGGCGACTAGCTCAGTTGGTTAGAGCGCTCCCCTCACACGGGAGAGGTCAAAGGTTCAAGTCCTTTGTCGCCCACCATCCCATTATCGCATCGCAAGCGAGCAGTCACTTTACTTGCGCTGATTGTTGACCTTCCTTATAGCCTCGGATGTATCCGCGCTGATCACCATATTTCGTTCCGAGCCAGATGGCCAAAGCGAGTGGAATTCCGGTAAAGAACAGCAGTATCGCTAGGACTATCACCCAGTGAAAGATGGAAAACTCATACATATTCACCCTTCCAGATCAGCCGGCCCGCGTTACCACGACTCCAACCCTCCCATTCTCGCATTATCCGGAAAGCTGGCGTGCCGCGAACCCTGCCGTTGTGCTCAATTAGTGTTTGCTTAGTTGATCCATGTCTTGAAGATCGGCGTTTCTGGGCCTCTGGAGCCGCCGCTTCTGCCTGAGTTTGGGTCGGACCAGGTCTTCCAGTTTTCCTTTTCAAAGAACTGCACCAGAATCTTTTGGCGATGAGCAGCGCTCTGGAACGTGCGAAGGTCGACGACGATTGCGTCTTGCTCGCCTTTGTCGAGCACCCCGTAGATGAAGACGGTGTAGTACGTCCTGAGCAACGGGAAATGAACGCCCAGGTCACACGAAACTGCCGGGCTGCCTGGCTCGGAGACCGACAAAGGAAGCCTGTGCCTCGAAGTTACCGCGGACACGATGGCTTGGCACCCCGACAAATGCTCGCTATCGCTGGCGGTCGCCGAGATGAAGGCATACGCATAGGCAACCAGGAAACCGCCTAACAACCAGGCGATCGGGGCCCACCGGCGCTTTCGCACTTGCGCAGTGGATTCTGAGCCAAAGTTGAGTACATCCTTCATCGTGTCTGTTGTTCCGGTTGCCTCGGGGGCGCTCGGGGAGTTTCGGCCGGCGCCTCCCATGAGACGAACGCGGAATTTGTTTGGTTTCCGTGCGGAATTCGCTAGTTGCCTTGCACGATACCGAAGCTTTGCAGCCAGTCAAGAACAGCTACTTGTAGGGCGATGCGATGATCGTTGTAGCCGTGATCGGTTTCCATGGCGACCTCGGTTACCCGAGGATTGCCTGCCTTGCGGAGGGCTTCGGCTAAGGCTCTATTGTCGGGATCATTTCCGTCACGGGATTCCACGACGAGAACCGGTCGGCTCTTCAAGTCCGGAGCCCAATCCACATAATTCCATTTCGCCGCATTCTGCTTGGCTTCCGCGAGCATTCCTTCCGGCGTCGTGCCTGCCAGCCGCGGCGAAGCGTTGTGAAAACTCCTCGTGCGCGCGTCGGTTTCGGGTCGCGTTGCGACGAGTCCCAAGTCCCACGCCGAAATCGCTGCCATGCCGAGGATCGCCGGATCGTGGGCCGCGGCGTACAGACCCAGAAAGCCACCCATGCTGTGACCGACAACGGCGATCTTGGTCGCGTCGCTACGATATTTCTTGGCGTTTTCCGGATCGCGCAGGAATTGAACCGCTGCTTGTGTATCTTGAATGGCGTTGCTGAACGAAAATGATCCGGCGCTGCCCCAGGAGCCGCGGTAATGCGGAATCAGGACGTTCCAGCCGGCGCGCCGGATGGCGTAGGCCAGGTCCATGTTCTGCTCGTTGCCGGGAAAGCCGTGCAACAACAGGACGACCGGATGCGGACCCGGGCCGGACGCCAGGTACAAGACGGCGTTGAGGCGTGCCCCGTGGCTGGTGATGTCCGGCGCCTCCATGGCGGCGGGAGAGTCATTGTCGTGAGGCGGATCGGACGCGATTGCTGGCGGAAGCTGCTGGGCGCCCGTGGCGACGGTCAGGGTCAGTGAGACGATGGCGATACTGAAAAAGGCTGAGAGAGTTCGTTTCGTCATGGTGCGATATTGTCTGCGATCTTGCGCGAGGTCAAGGAAGGGCTGTTATAGACTCACGATTGACGGTGTGTGCTAGAGATTTATTAGAGGCCAATCATGTCGACTGTTTTGCGGACTATTGAATTTCTTGCTCTTGGTTTGTGGCTGGGGAGCGATGTGTTTCTTAGCTTTGTGGTGGCGCCGGGGGCGTTTCGGATCCTAGCTAGCCGGGATCAGGCTGGGGCTATGGTGGGGTATGGGCTTTGGTGGATGCACATGATTGGGGTGGTTTGCGGGATTGCGATCCTGGTGTCGCGGCTTACCCGGACGAAGGCGTTTTCGGGGTTGGTGGCGCCTGCGGGGCTCTGCGTTCTGGTCATGATTGGGTTAACGGTTGTGTCGCAGCATGCGGTTAGCCCCAGGATGGCGGCGCTGCGGGTGCAGATGGGGTCGATTCAGGCTACGGCGGCGGACAGTCCGTGGTTGGCGGAGTTCAGCCGCTGGCATCGGGTCTCGGTGTCGCTGGAGAGTGGCGTTTTGCTGGCTGGATTCTTGGCCCTGTATTTTATGGTCAGAGAATTTGGCGTTTAGTGCAGGGGACTCGAGCGGTGCCCTGGCATCTCTTTCGTGGCACCCCCTCCCTGTTTTTCGTAAATGTTCATTCTAGAGGTAGTTAAAGTCGTTTGGAATCAACACTTGTGGAAGTGTTCATTTTAAAGCAGTTGCATTCTGCGGGTGCGAGACTCCTATGGGTACGGTCTGACTGCAGTATTACCTAAAATCTATTAGACCACAAGGTACTCAATTGTCAAGGGAAACTACGATCGTGATGCCCTTGGGTAGGCGAGGTTCTGTGGAGTCTAAACCCGCACCCTTGAAAACCTCAAGGGTGCGGCACCCGACGCCGCGTCTATACGGACAGTCCGGCGGACTGAGGTCTTGCTCGCGGAACACGCAAATCGCTTGGAGACGGGTCTGAAGATTGCCCGCCTATGCGTGCTTCCGACGTTGTTTGGTCGGCTTGGTCTTCCGGGGCTTCCGGCGGACCTTGGGGGGACGGATTTTGTTGGTGACGGCGTAGCCGGCGCGCTCGAACGCTCGCCACATGTACCAGCTGGCTATGGTGCGGTAGGGGCGCCATTGTTCGCCGAATGCCAACAGCTCTTTCGGCTTGGGCATGTGTTTCTTGCCGTAGGTTACGGACCAGCCCTTCTTTACGCCTAGGTCATGGATCGGTAGAACGTCTGGGCGGCCCAGATTGAAGATCAGGAACATTTCTACGGTCCAGGCGCCTATGCCTCGGACCGAGACCAGGCGCTCGACTAGTTCTTCGTCGGACATTTTGCAGGCGTCTTCGCGGGTGGGGACTATGCCTTCGATCGTTTTCGCGGCCAGGTCTTTCATGGCTAAGACCTTTGCGCCGGAGAGGCCTGCTTTGCGGAGCGTTTGTTTACGAAGCTTTAGCATTTGCCGTGGCGTGGGCGGGTGACCGTTGGTGCCCAGCGCTTTGACACGGCCGAAGATGGTGGCGGCGGCTTTGCCGGAGATGGATTGGTAGGCGATGGACTCCATCAGGGCTTCGTAGGGAGATTGCGCGGCTTCCATGTCGATTTCGAATTTGGCCATTTGGGCGATGAGCGGGGCTAGTTTTTCGTCTTTCGCGGAGAGGTGCGCCATGGCGGCGGCGAGATCGAAGGGAAGGGTCGGCGTGGGCGAGGACATGGAACGAAAACGATAGCGCAGGTCGGGCGTGGAGAAAAGAGGTGGGAAGAGAGAGTAACGAGGGAGAAAACGAAGGAGAAATCGAATCTGACGCTGAGACGCGGAGGACGCTGAGGATTCGCAGAGAAGAGAAAGGCTTAACACAGAGGGCACTGAGATTGGAGCCCAGAGATCACGGAGAGTCTTGAGGGTCGGTAGAGCTTCGGGCCTTCGCGGAACTCGACGGAGAAGATAGAAATTGCGCGGGTGATATACTCTGCGGCGAAAATCGGCTATTTGGAGTTGCCTTCTTGGCTGAGAGCACACTGATTTTTCGCGATATCGCGATGGTTTTTGCGGCTGCGCTGGCTTGCGGATTCCTGGCTTGGCGTATCGGGCAGCCGATTTTGTTGGGGTATGTGGTGGCGGGATTGATTCTTAGTCCGCTGACGCCTGGGCCGCATGTGCATGATGTTCACGTATTTGAGTTGATGGCGGAAGTCGGAGTTGTGCTGCTGATGTTTTCGGTGGGGATCGAGTTTTCGATTCCGGATCTTTTGCGGGTGAAGTGGGTGGCTTTGGTGGGGTCGCCGCTCGGTGTATTGCTGTCGGTGGGGCTTGGCATCGGTGTGGGCGCGCTGATGGGTTGGCCCTTGCTGCAGGGCTTGGCGGTGGGGTGCATCGTTTCGGTGGCAAGCACAATGGTGTTGATGCGGATGCTGATGGACCGCGGCGAGATGGGGACCGAGGCTGGGCGCGTGATGATCGCGCTGACTTTGGTGGAAGACCTGGTGGTGGTGATTCTCACGGTGTTGTTGCCGGGCCTGGGGACGGAAGGCGGGGCGGATTATGGACTGGTCGCGTGGAAAATCTGCAAGGCATTGCTTTTGCTGATTCCCATTGTGGCGGCGGCCTGGAAATTGATGCCGAAGCTGCTGGCGCGCGTGGAACGGACATGCAACGACGAGATATCGCTGCTGCTGGCGTTGACGATATGCCTGGTCATTGCGGCGTTGACCGAAGCGGTTGGGTTGTCGCTCGCTTTGGGGGCCTTTCTCGGCGGGATGTTTCTGGGGAGTTCGGACTTTGCGAAGAAGCTGGAGCATCAGACGATGCCGCTGCGGGACGCTTTTGTGGCGGTGTTTTTTGTGTCGGTGGGGATGCTGATCGATCCGCGCACCTGGGCTGCATCCTGGCAGATTATTCTGGTGCTGGTGGGGTTAATTTTGGCGGGGAAGTTCGCGGCATGGTTTGGAGTGGTGCGGCTATTCGGGTACCCGACATCGACGGCGGGGCGCGTGGCGATGGGGTTGACGCAGATTGGGGAGTTTTCGTTCATCCTGGCGCAGGTGTCGCTCCGAGCGGGGTTGATTACTCCGGCGGTTTACAACGCGACGCTGGTGGCGTCGTTGGTGACGATTTTAGCGAATGCCACTTTGTTTAAGATTTTCTTGAAGAAGGCGCCGGTTCCGGTTAAGGGGGTTGCTACGGCGTAGAGAGTAGGACCGGCATGGATGACGTGCGGAAAAGTCAAAAGCAGATTCCTCACTGCGCCGGCCGACCCATTCGCAGGAAGCGAATGGGAACGAAAAAAGTCGGCCTGCTCCGTTCGGAATGACGGTTGGTTGCTTGAGGTCACGATCGAAGAGGCGTCCGCCCGCTCCGTTCGGAATGACAATGGGCTGCTTAAGTCTGAATGAGTAGTCAAGTCGGCTCGCCGGGCGCCTACATAGGCTGGGGGCGGCTGGAGACGGGCTTGAGCGACTTTGATGAATACGGACGCACTGCTAAGAGCGGGCGGTGGAGTCGAAGCGAGTTTCGTTCAGGTCCAGCTCGCGCTCGAGCTGGCGAAGAACCGCGTCGTTGATGCGGCCTTCGTCGCGGAGCCGGACCGCGGTGTTGCGTTCGATGCGCAGAAGTTGGCGAGAGAGTTCGACGAATTGGGCGTGATCGTCAGCGTCGATGCCGTGTGCGGCGTAGGCTTGACCGGTGATGGCGGCGAGGCGGCGCTTGTAGCGAATGAGGGCATCTTGATAGGCGGCGGCAAGGTGATGGGTGTCGTCCGAGGCCTGGCTGCTCTTGATGTGTTCGAGCGCGGCAGTGACCATCGCTCTACGGGCTTCTTTTTCTTCCAGATTGGGCCCGTCCACACCTGCAAGGCCGAAAACGCGGATTAACGGAGGCAACGTCAAGCCTTGCAGGACGAGTGTAACGAGGATGACGCTGAACGTTAGGAAGATCAGCAGGTTGCGTTGAGGGAAAGGGCTACCATCAGCGATGACCTCCGGTAATGCCAATGCCGCGGCGAGGGCGATGACGCCGCGCATGCCTGCCCACCCGACGATAAAGACCGCGCGCGGAGGTGGATATTCGGTTTCTTGGTGAAAGACGTGGCGGCGAATCCAGTATCCGGTGTACGCACCCGGATAGACCCACGCCAAACGAAGCGCGATAACGAGGACGCTGAACGCACCGCCGTAGAGCAGCAAGGTGCCCATCGGATAGTCGTGGATACCTGCGAGCACGAAGGGGAGTTGCAAGCCGATCAGGACGAACACCAACCCGTTTAACGCAAAGGTGAACGCACTCCAAAAGTAGTTTGCTTGCAGACGCACGCTGGGAGAGAACAATTGTGACTCTCTGCGGCCGAGGTAAAGACCACACGCTACGACGGAGAGAACGGCGGAAGCGTTGGCGGCTTGCGCAGCCAAATAGGCGACGTACGGGACCATAATGCTGAGGACGACTTCGATGGGGCCGTCGTCAAGATAGCGCTCGATGCGTTGAACGACTAAGGCGATGAGCAAGCCAATGGCGATGCCGGCGGCGATGAGGTAGGTCAAACGAAGAAAACCGCCGCTCACCGTTGGAGTGAGTCCCTGGACGACCATGGCAACGCCGAATTCGAGAGCGAGGAGACCGGTGGCGTCGTTGACCAGGCTTTCGCCTTCGAGAATGTCGACGATTTGTGAAGGCAGACCGACGCGCCTGGCGATGGAGGTAGCGGCGAGGGTGTCGGTGGTAGCGACGACCGCGCCCAGGACAAAGCCAAGGCGGAGGTCGAAGTGGGCGAAGGAATAGTGGGCGGCTTCGGCGACGCCTAGAGCCGTGAAGCCGACCAGTCCAAAGGCGAGAAAAAGGATGCTGACCATGTTGTAGGAAAAATCGCGCCACGAGGTGAACCAGGCTCCTGCGTAGAGAAGAGGAGGCAGGACGGCGAGAAAGATGATGTCCGGGCTCATGGTGATTTTGGGGATTCCGGGAATGAAGCTGAGGAACAGGCCGGCGATTACGAGAACAATCGGGTAGGGAAGTTGCAGTTTGCGGGCGACGGAGGCGAAGACGACGACGAAGAGAAGGAGGAGGAGAAAGACGAGTTCGACGGCATGGACGCTGCTGCCCTCCATGATTTCTCCCTTACTCGACAAGATACATTAGTTCGGGTGCCAAATTGAGAAGCCCGGGAGAGATTCCTCCACTGCGCGAGCCGACGCGTTCACGGGAAGTGAACGCGGGAAGAAAAAGTCGGCTCACTTCGGTCGGAATGACGGGTGGTTGCTTGTTGTTACAAAGGATAGTTGGTTGACACTTTATTGCGCGGATCACGGGGGCACAGACAGGAGCGTCTGTGTTGGCGGATGGAAATTTTGGCGAACGGTGTGTGCTAAACTTTCGGGTTTATGCAGACAGGAATTATTGGACTACCGCAGGTTGGGAAGACTACGTTGTTCCGGATCCTCACGAAAGCAAACGTGGAGGGGAAGGCTGGGTCACAGGGGACGCATGTTGGCGTCGCTAAGGTGCCGGAGCCTCGATTACTCGAGTTGGCCAAGCTGTACAACCCTAAGAAGATAACGTACGCGACGGTGCAGTATGTGGACCTGGGCGGGATGCAGAAAGAGCGCAACCGCGATGCTTTGGCTCCTTTGCGCGAGGTGGATACGATCGCGCACGTGATTCGGGTTTTTGATGATCCTTCGGTGCCGCACGCAGAGGGGAGTATTGATCCTTTGCGGGATGCTACGAATCTGGAGTTGGAGCTGATCCTTTCGGATCATGATCAGATTACGCGGCGGTTGGAACGCGTGGATAAGGATCTCAAAAAGAAGAGCGAGCCTTTGCTGGTGCTGGAGAAGAATGTTTTGGAGAAGTGCAAGGCTCATTTAGAGGCGGAGAAGCCTCTGCGGGAGTTGGAGTTGACCGCGGATGAGCGCAAGCCGATCGGGGGATTTCTGTTTTTGTCGGCGCGGCCGGTGCTGTATGTGTTGAATGTTGGGGATGATGAAGCGGATAAGCTCGACACCGCCGTGGAACGGCACAAGTTGGGGGCGCTGGCGGGGAAGCCAAATTCGGCGGTGGTGGCGATTTGCGGAAGATTAGAGGCCGAATTGGCGGAGATGGATGAGAAGGAAGCGGCGGAATTGCTGGCTTCGTATGGATTGAAGGAGCCGGGGTTGAACCGGTTGATTCGGGCGACCTATGACTTGATGGGATTGATTCAGTTTTTTACAGCGGGGGAGCCAGAGGTGCGGGCTTGGACGATACGGAAGGGTGCTACCGCCGTGAAGGCTGCGGGGGCGATTCATAGCGATATTGAGAAGGGATTTATTCGGGCGGAAGTGGTGCGGTGGAGTGATTTGCTGGCGGCGGGGAGTATTGCGGCGGCACGGGAGAAGGCGCAGGTGCGGTTGGAGGGGAAGGAATACATTGTGCAAGAGGGGGATGTGATTTTGTTCCGGCACAGTGGATGAGTTCATGAAGCAATGAAGTAAAGGCCGTAACGACGTAACAAAAAAAGATGAAGAAGATTAAAGGCGAAGAAAATAAAGAGAGAACTGAAAAGATTTAACACAGAGGGCACAGAGGTCGGAGCGCAGAGGTCGCAGAGATTTTGGAGTGGCCGGGGTTTTTCGCCGAACGGATCATCTTCAATGGAGCTGTATTAGGGCACAGGCGGGAGTGCTTGTGCTGCTTACTCGATGCATAGCCTGGCATTCCGGACTGGGTTGGCGGCGCTGCTGGGGTTGATGGCGGCGGCGGGGAATTTGATTGGCGGGTACTTTGTCGTTCGCAAGGATTGGTCGCGGAAGTATTTGCAGTATTTTCTGGCGCTAGGCGCTGGGTATATGTTGGCGGTGGCGTTCGTTGAGGTGATCCCTGAGTCGGTGCGGCTTTCTGGTGAGCGGGCTCTTCTTTACGTCCTGATCGGATTTTTCCTCGTCCATTTATTCGAACATACGATTGCGCCTCATTTTCATTTTGGGGAAGAGACGCATAGCGAAGAGGTCCGCCATCACCATGTGCGTTCGACCGTGTTGCTGGGGTTGGGAATTCACACTTTTTTTGACGGCGTGGCGATTGCGGCTGGATTTTTGGTTTCAACGTGGCTCGGCGTGGTGATTTTTGTGGCGGTGTTTTTGCACAAGCTGCCCGAGGGATTTACGGTGGCTTCCGTGGTGCTCGCCAGCGGGATGGGTAAGCGCAACGCTATTCTGGCGGCCGGGTTACTAGGAGTGGCGACCCTGTTGGGAGTCCTTCTGACCAGTGCGCTGCAGGGGCAGCTCAAGTATGCTTTGCCGCTTTCCGGCGGGGTGACGCTGTATGTGGCGGCTACGGACTTGCTGCCGGAGGTGAACCGGGAGCCCAACTGGCGGATGGCGCTGTTGGTGTTCGTGGGTGTGGTCAGCCTATTGATAATGGAGCGGTTGTTCCACGTGTAGTGTTTCGCTTTCGCTTCGCCAGGTGAACCCCCTAGCTATTTGCAACTTCCTGAGACTACATGTGTTTGATAGAGTGTGGCGGCCATGGCCAGGTCGGACGTACAGCTAATGCTGGACGTGAAGGCGGGCGACGAACAGTCGTTCGCGCTTCTATTGCATCGGTATCGCGGGCCGTTGATTAACTTCTTATACCGCATGGTGCGGAACCGGGAGCAGGCGGAGGATCTGGCGCAGGAGGTTTTCGTTCGGGTGTATCGGGCGCGGGCGGACTATGTGCCTAGCGCGAAATTCACGACCTGGTTGTTTCGGATTGCTACGAATCTGGCTTTGAATTCTGTGCGGGACACGCGGCACCAGCGAATGGAAATTTCCCTGGATGCGCCGTTGACCGCGGATGCCGAAGACGGCGACGAGCGGCCGCTGGATGTTGCGGACAAACATCCCGACATCGAGCAGCATCTGGTGGAGGAAGCGCGGAAGAAGATGATCCGGCATGCGATTGAAAAGTTGCCGGAGAAGCAGCGGGCGGCGGTGCTGCTGCACAAGTATCAAGAGTTGGATTACAACGAGATTGCGAAGATTTTGGAGTGTTCGGAGAGTGCGTTGAAGTCGTTGTTGTTTCGTGCGTATGAGAATTTGCGAGTGGAGTTGGCGCCGTTGGTTGCAGGGCAGACGAAGTAAAGGGCGATGAAGAAGAAGTAATGAAGTAATGAAGTAATGAAGGAAAAGAGTTTGCAGTAGACCAGATGGAAGAAGGATGGGCGTTATGAGTTGCAATCGAATGGAAGACCGGATTCTGCCGTACGTGGATGGGCGCTTGAAAGCGAGCGAGATGCGGGAAGTGGAGACGCATCTGAAAACTTGCGCGGCGTGTCTTCTGCGTGTGAATGAGTTTCGCGCGTTGACGGGGTTGCTGGATGAATTGCCCCAGATCGAGCCTTCGGGCGCGTTTGACGCGCGGGTGCGTGCGCGGGTCGCCGCGGAGCCGGTGAAGCACGCTTGGTGGGAGGCGTTTGCGCCGTCGCTGCGGGTGGTGTTTGCGGCGTCGATGCTGGTGTTGGCGACGGTTTGGCTCGGATTGCGGCCGAATGATTTAGTGATGGGACCGAATGCGGGTCCAGATCAAGAAGCGCAGGTGGTGGGTGATTTGCCGGTGCTGGAGAATTTCGACGTGCTGTCGAACTTCGATGCGCTGAGTGATTTGCCGCAGCCGGTGCAGAGTGACGACGCGGGAGCGAACTCGCAGGATACGAACACACAGATGTAGGTGTGATGAACTTTTACTTATGAAATGCAGGGGCAAACTCGGTGGATGGTGGTGTGGGCTCGGGCTCACCGTGGCGATGGCGTTGCCGGCCGCGGCGGCGCAGCACCGTCCGCCTCAGCCACCGCCGGCGGCGCATCCTGCACCTGCCGGGAACGCGGGGCATAACAACGCGAGGAACGATCGTCCGCCAAACGCGGGCAATGCGCAGAATGTTCCGCACAACAACGGAAATGATAATGGAGCGCGTGGCGCGACGACACCGCCGAACGTGCAAGAGCGCTGGCGGAACATGACTCCGCAGGAGCGGCAGAGAGTGCTCCAAAATGAGGAGCGTCTGCGGCGTTTGCCGCCGGCTCAGCAGCAAGTGCTGCGGGATCGCGCGCAGGTGTGGAACCGGATGACACCGGAGCAGCGCGAGCACATCCGGACGGATGTGCTGCCGCGGTGGAGACAAATGCCGCCCGATCGTAAGCAGGCGATTCGGCAGAGATTGCGTGTGCTGCAGAATATGCCGGAGTATGCCAGGAACCAGCGGCTGAACGATCCGAATTTTACGCGCGGGATGAGCGAGGAAGACCGCTCGACGCTGCGGGATTTGAGCCACTTGCATGTGGGCGGGGCGATGGAGCCGCCGAATGAGTAGCGGGAGAGGAAGTTGACCAGTCGACAGCTAAAAGTCGAAAGAGCTGTTGGATTTGAGTCTTCTTAAGAGGGCGGTGGCTGCGCCTTTTCTTTCTATTTTTCAACGGCTCACGCGGTGGATCAGTTTTGTATCTAAGTCGAAAAGGCAACAACCGCACCCTTTAAAACCAAGGGTGCGGCACCCGGCTGCGTCCCTGCAAGTAGTCGCGAACATTTTTGATCATCGGTACAATTTGGTTTTACCTTTCTGCTTCATTTCATTGACACTTTTCCTGCCGCAGGTCATCGTAATTAATTCGTGTTGTGCGCATCTCACGACTGAAGGGGCTACCTGCTCGTGTCCACGCGCTTTGGCGCCTTGCGACATCGAAATTTTCGACTGTTTATTGCGGGGCAGCTGGTCTCGTTGATCGGGACATGGATGCAGTCGACCGCGCAGCTTTGGCTCGTATATAAGCTTACGAATTCGGCGGCATTGTTGGGCGTCTTCGGATTTGCGAACCAGATTCCGATTCTGGTGCTGGCTTCCGTCGGCGGGTACATCGGCGACCGGTATAACCGGCACCTGGGGGTGATCTGGACGCAGACGGCTTCGATGATTCTCGCGTTTACGCTGGCGGCCCTGACGTTTACGCATCTACTTCAAGTGTGGCACCTGATTTTGATCGCGTTTCTGGTGGGCATCGTCAATGCGTTCGATGTGCCGATCCGGCAGGCATTCCTTGTGCAGATGGTTGGAAAGGAGGACTTGGGCAACGCGATCGCTTTGAATTCGTCGATGTTCAACAGCGCACGTGTGATTGGACCACCGATCGCGGGATTTGTGATTGCGTACGTCCATGAAGGGTGGTGTTTCTTTCTGAACGGGTTGAGCTTCGTGGCGGTGATTATCGCGTTGTTGGCTATGCGCATTCCTAAATTTGAACCGCGGCCGGTGCAGGGTTCCCCGATGCGAAATTTTCTGGAGGGCTTTCGCTACGCCATGAGAGATATGCCAACCCGCTCGGCGCTGCTGCTGCTAAGCGTGTTGAGCTTGTTTGGATTGCAGTATTCGGTGTTTCTTCCGGTTTTTGCGCGGGACGTTTTGCATCACGGGGCCCTCGGATTCTCGGTGCTTTTGAGTACGGCCGGGGTTGGCGCGGCTCTGGGCGCTCTGCATTTTGCGACGCGGACCAGTTTTAGGGGTCTAGCGCGGTGGATTGCGACGATGGCGGCGATTTGCTCCGTGTGCTTGATCGTGTTTTCGGAGTCTCACTTATTTTGGCTGTCGGCGGTGGTCTTGTTTGTAGTGGGATTTGCGGCGACGTCATTAATGGCGGCGACCAACACGACCGTGCAGAATCGCGTGCCGGATGAGTTGCGCGGGCGGGTGATGGCGGTGTACGCGACCATGTTTATGGGCGTGCAGCCGATCGGGTCGCTGATTGCTGGGGGCTTCGCGAAGCATATCGGTGCGCCGCGAACGTTGACGGTATTTGGTGTGATCGTGCTGATGGCAAGTTTGGTTTTTGTGTTTCGGGTGGCGATGAGGTTGCGCGCCGCCGAAGTTGCGGTCCCGCAGACGGATTAGGCGGGGTTTGGGCGATAGAGCCAATGGGGCTTGGTCAGTGTTGCATCAGCGGGCGGGGCGCTTCGAGGCTCAGCGTAAACTAGCCCCGCCCCTACAGGGTCGTTGATGGTGGATAGGATGGCGTCAACTTTGGGACGGTCGGGGGACAGCGAGCAGACCGGATCTGTGGCGGTGGCATCGCCGGCTAGCAGGAGGGCTTGGCAGCGGCAGCCGCCGAAGTCGAGGGTTCGGCGGTCGCAGGTCTTGCAGGGGGCTTGCATCCAGTCTTCGCCGCGAAATTTTTGGAACGCCGGTGAACTGTCCCAGATCTCGCGCAGACTGCTTTCTTTCACATTGGCGAATTCCAGGCCGGGAATCACTTTAGCGGCGTGGCAAGGGAGCGCGTCGCCGTTTGGCGTGATCAGCATGAGTTTGCGGCCCCAGCCGCCCATGCAGGGTTTGGGATATTTCGCATAGTAGTCGGGGACTACCGATTCGATGCGGATTTTTCCGCGCAGGCGCGCTTCCGCGCTTTTGATTACTTCCAAAGAACGATCTAGTTGTGCTTTTGTGGGTAGCAGGCTTTCTCGGTTGGCGAAGGCCCAGCCGTAATATTGCACGTTAGCGAATTCGATGCGGGTGGCGCTCGAGGATTCGGCGATTTGCAGCATTTCTTCGATTTGACCGATGTTGCGGCGGTGGATTACGAAATTCAGCGTTACCGCAACGCGGACTTTTTTCAGCCATTCAAGGACGCGGAGTTTTTGCGCGTGCGATTTTGTGTTGGAGATTTCCTGGGCGGTTTCTTCGCGGGCCCCTTGGAAGCTGAGCTGGAGGTGGTCCAGGCCAGCTTCAACGAGCTTGGCTAGACGGGCTTCGTCTAATGGCATGCCCGAGGTGATCAGGTTTAGGTAGAGGCCGGCGGAGCGGGCGGCGCGGATGAGTTCGAGGATGTCTGTGCGGGCCAGCGGCTCGCCTCCCGTGAAGTCGGCTTGCAGGACGCCTAGTTGCGCGGCTTCGTGAAAGACGCTGGACCAGACTTCGGTGGGGAGTTCTTCGGCGCGGTTGCTTAGTTCCAGCGGATTGGAGCAATAGACGCAGTGGAGGGGGCAGCGGTGGGTTAGTTCGGCGATCAGGGCTAGGGGATTGTTGAGAGGCGATGTCATGGGATCTCACTAAGTTTAGCACCATGACTAGAAGCGCCCGCCACGGACGGCGGCCGCTACGTGACCGTTACCCAAAATTCAACGGCCAGGTCTATTTTGGAGAATTGCGGTGGATTCGTGTATCCATTCCCGCCGCCCGCGCGCGCCAATACTTTGCCTTTAGGCGATTCTCCTCGGAAACGTCGTACAGAATCTCACAATCGCAGAATCCTCCCCGTGACCGAAGTACCTGAAAAATATCCTTTAATTCCTCCTGGTCAAATCCGAGGGAGCGAAGCAGTGCGTCCGAGATTTCGTATTTTCCGCGACAGTCCTCCGTTCTGTCCGGCTCAAAGGCAGGACACAGCATGTCGTCCAACTTCCTGAAAAAACCTCGATCAGCTAAGACTTTCATTACATCCGACGCAATTGAATCAGCGAATTCATCTTCGCCACTCGCGCTCGCATCGCTATTTGTTTCGTGGATGTCGTCCATATCGGCAAGCTACGAAGACTGGTCAAAGTCTAGGGCGCGTTGGTCGTTTAGGAGCCCTAGGTAGCCCAGGATATCGGTTTCTACTTTTTGAGGGTCGGCTTGGGAATAGAGTCCTTGGAGTTCGGTGATGATTTGTTCGACTGTGTGAGTGCCGTCGCAGCGTTGGACGATTTCCAGGCTGGGACCATTCAGGCGTAGGGCGCGTTCGGGCATCAGGAGGACTTGCTGGTTGTTGTTTTGGCCGAGGCGGACGCCCGCGGCTAGGCGGGGGCGGGATTGCGGATTGGGCGTCATGCTTTTGCGTCGCTTGGAACGAATGCGCCTGGTGGTGGCCAGGCTGGATTTACGTAGGCGTGGTGGAGGGCGTCGAGTTGGGCCCAGAGGATGTCGCATTTGGCTCGGAGGGCAGCGTGGGCTTGGTCTTGATCTTCGCGGATGCGGGCGTGTTTGACGACCCAGGCTAGTGCGAAGTTGGCGTCTTCGGGGGCTTGCGTCATGCGGCCAGAGAAATAGTCCAGGCCACCCGAGAGCCATGGGTAATGCTGGCGCAGGCGGTTGACCCGAAGGGTAATCAACTTTTTCGAAAACATTTCCGTTAGCGACGACGCTACCGCTTCGAGATGCGAGCGCGTGGAGACGAAGTCTACGTAGGCTTGAACGGCGTAGCGCGTGGCGGGCAGAATGCCGTCACCATTTAGAGCTTGTTCACGCTTGAGGCCTGTGGCTTCGACCAGGCGCAGCCACTTCTCGATGCCGCCGGGCTTGGTGCCGTCGCCGTCGTGGTCAAGGATCCGTTTGCGCCAGGCTAGGCGGAATGCGGGATCTTCGCTGCGGGCCAGGATGGCGGCGTCCTTAATGGGTATGCGGCTTTGGTAGTAGTAGCGATTCAGAGCCCAGGCCTGTAGTTGGCCGCGGGTTAGTTTGCCTTCGTGCATCAGCAGGTGGAATGGGTGCTTGTGGTGGTAACGGTCTTCGCCTATGGCGTGGAAGCCTGCGATGAATTCGGCTTCGGATAGTGGCGGCTTTTCGCGAATTGTTTCTGTGGCCATGAAATCGTTGAACTCAATTCCTCAGGGGCTGAAGCCCATCGCTCTGGACTAGAACAATGTCGGACCTAAAGGTCCGACCCCCTTTTGAATCCGACCTCTTACATCCGACCCCTTTACAGCTGGAAGTCCATGCCATCGTAGGCGATTTCGAAGCCGCCATCCAGTGCCTGCCGATGCTCGGGGCTGTCCTCGTTGAGGATGGGGTTGGTGTTGTTGATGTGAATTAGGACGCGGCGGCACTTGGCGCCTTGGGGGAATTGCTCCAAGAGGCCGCCTGGGCCGGAGAGCGGCAGGTGGCCCATGTCGCGGGCGGTCTTCTTGCTGCGGCCGGTGCGGATTAGTTCGTCGTCGCTCCAGAACGTGCCGTCGATCAGGGTGAGGTCGCTGGCGGCGGCGAATTTTGCCCATTCGGGGTTGCGGCCGGACAGGGAAGGAGCGATGAAGACGCTTTTTCCGTTTTGCTCGAAAGTGCAGCCGAGGGTGGCCTCGTCGGGGAACAGGGTGCGCTTTAGGTCTTCGCTTACATAGTCTGGATACGAATCGCCTAGCGGAATTGTGGCGCAGACGAATGCGGGGGCTTCGCCGGGGCTTTCGGATAGGTGGCAGCCGAGGCGGCCTTTGCTGGAGAGAGTTTGCCATTGGACGGGAGGGTCGGCGCGGTCGAGAACGGAGAAGATTTTGTTTTCTTTTTTCACGATGCGCTGTAGAGCTGCCGTGGCGAAGACGAAGAAGGTCTGAAATTCACGGAGATGGAGGAGGCCCATCACGGAGTCGACATCGGCGGATTGGAGGAAGACGCCTGCGATTGGGGAGTGGGTGGCTTCCTGATCATTTGGGGATAGTTCTGGTGTGGTTAGGATTTGCGTTCTTAGATCGGGGGAGGCCCCCACCAGGAACCAGAGTTTGGAGTTTGGGGAGAAGGCGATTTGGGTCTGGGTGCGGGGCTTGCCTCGGAATTTGCCTTGGCGGACGCGGCGGCAGTTGTTACAGGAGCAATTCCATTGTGGGAAGCCGCCTCCGGCTGCGGAGCCCAGGATTTTCACGCGCATGGTGGCCTAGCGTAAGAGTTGACGGACGCGAAAAGCAAAGAGATTGGGATCTTACGGAGCTGAACACAAAAGCGCCCGCTTCAGAAAGCGGCCGCTACATCGCTTCTGGAAGCGGGAGCCTGGGTGATGCTAGAGACTAGAGTTCGGCGTTGGCGTACGAGCTGATTTCACAGTTGAGATCGATTTCTTCGTGTTGCGGGGTGATCCATTCCATGGGTGGCTCCTTGAAATCGGGACAACGCTACTCAGGTAGGATAGCACGATTCGCAGTAAAAAGGGAAGCCCCTGGGAGTTCTAGTATCGAATTGCCAACCAAGGCTTCGGGTCCTCGCAGGCACGCGAGACCCGAAACAATCTAGCGGCAACTCTGCACTAATCCCGAGCTGTTAGCACGGGGCATTCGGCACGTGCCACAACTTGGTGGACTGTGGCAACCGGAAGATGGGTAGCGGCCCCCGGTACGCCTTCCGGCTTGTGCACTCCCATTACAATCAGGTCTGCATTGGTCCGGAGCGCGACCTCCAGAATTTTTTCCGCGGCCGGACCGTGCTCTACGACGAAGTGCGGCGCACACCAAAAATTGGCCTCGGCTGGAACCAGCGCGCGGAGCTGCCGTTCACCAGACTCACCAAAGTCTGCCGGAGTTGCCATCTGATGGTATTCCCGATTTTCGATGACATGCAGGAGCGTCAGCTTGGATTGATACTCTTCGGCGAGGGAAACGGCAAGACGGGCGGCTCCTAGGGACGCCGCACCAAAATCCGTCGCGAACAGAATGGATGCTATCTTTCCATGCTCCTTGTCCCCGGAATCCGTCCGCGGGCCGACGGTTAGAACCGGGCACGGGGCGTGCCGAAGAATTTCTTCCGCCCGCGAACCCAACAGAGCCTTGCCAACTCCCGTTCGGCCTCGCGTGCCAACGACGATGAGGTCTATATCATGGTTCTTTATCGCTGAGTTCAGCGCAGGCCAAACGCTGCCTTCTCCCTCCAAGACTTCGGTCGTGATTTCCGGGAAATCGTGCTTCACAGCCTCGCAAAGGCACCGAATCTCCATATCGCGGGTCAATTGAGCTGTCTGCCAGGTTTGCGGCGGCACCGCGTAGTTGATTGGTTCTTGAACGTGCATGGCGTAGAGCGTCGCGCCGAAACTCCTCGCAACACCTGCGGCATACGGCATCGCATGGTTGGCGGCAGACGAAAAATCTGTCGCGAACAGAATATTTCGAAAGGTGACGCGTTGCTTCATTTGAGTGGCTGGCATGTTGCACCTCCTATTACAAGCTAGGCTCACGTATTGTTCGGGTCTGTGACCAATGTCATCGCGTTGTGTGACCGTCGTCACATCCTCCCTAAGAAGCGGCATATAATGTGTCGCCATGAAGAGCCCTTATGGCTTACGGGTAATCGAGAGCTGCATCGCTTGCCCCGTGCTCAGGGACCGGGTGTTTTGCAATCTGCCCGGACCTGCCCTCGCGGGTTTGGAAGCCATTTCCACGTCCGCGACTTATCCTAGAGGAGCACTGCTGTTTGTCGAGGGTCAGAGCCCTAATGGCGTATTCATCCTTTGCAATGGGCGGGTCAAACTCTCCGGCGCTTCGGCGACTGGGAAAGCTATAATTTTTCGGTTTGCGGAGGCCGGAGAAATAATCGGCCTGCCGAGCACCCTTTCGGCCAAGCCCTATGAACTCACGGCGGAAGCACAGGAGCCAACGCAGGCAAATTTCATCTGCCGCGACGACTTTCTTGCTTTCCTGCGCCAGCACGGCGAAACAGCTTTGCGGGTTGCGGAAATGTTGAGCAACATCTACGACGCGACCTGTCGAGAAGTTCGTTACCTAGGTCTCTCAAATTCGGCGGTCGAGAAACTGGCTCGCTTTCTATTGGACCTGAAGCCCGCGAAAAATGGCGAGGCTCCCGACTCTCGCGTAATCCTAAATCTGACCCACGAAGAGATTGCTGGCATGATTGGCACATCCCGCGAGACAGTCACTCGTCATCTATCGAGCTTTAAGCGCCAGGGATTTATTCAAGTTCACGGCTCGACTCTTCTCATCGTCAAGAAAGAAGCGCTCCAACAAATAACAGGCGCGTAGAAACTGATACACAAGGGCAAGTTGTGTGGCGAAAACCAAACGAAGGCGACTTGTCTTGGTGTCTCATTAATAAATGGCTACCATCGGGTTAAACCTCGTAAAGGCACCGCGCTAACTGCACCACAAAATGTAGAGTTTCACTCGCAGATCGCGCACAATTCGTAGCGTCGAAGCATTCCACAATCCGGCCCACAGCTTTTCCTCAACAAATTTTTTACGAATCTACAGTTTTCTCTTGACAAGGTCTGAGATGCGAATATCATGTGGCCTCAAGTGGAGCAAAGTGGTTGGCAGTAGAGCAAAGTAGATCGCAGTAGAGCAAGACGGACCAAAACAGATCGAAGGCAAGAATAGATTTGAGGGCTGTGGTGCAACGGGGCATTCGATACCACTTCTTCTTCAATGGCGACCCGAAGTCGGTCTTTGTACGAAGTATCGCAAAGAGGGTCGAGGTAAACGGGGCGCATGAAGCTGCGGGGAAACTGTCCGGCGAAGGTCGACGAGAAGGGTCGTCTGAAGGTGCCTGCCCAGTTTCTCGAAGAGTTGAAGGAATACGGCACGCAATTTTATATCACGAGTATTTCCGGGGAAGACGCGCGAATTTATCCTTTGCGGGTTTGGTCGGAGATCGAAGACAAGCTCGCGGCATTGCCATCGCAGCACCAAGGCAAGCGAAAATTCTTACTGCGGACCAGTTATTTCGGACAAACGGTGGAGTTAGATGGGCAGGGCAGGCTGCTGTTGCCTGGGGTGCTCCGGGAATCGGCTCAAATGAAGGGCGAAGTGGATGTGTTCGGCAGCCTCAATTATCTGGAGGTCATGAACCATACGCGGGTCGTCGATAGCCTTAAGAATGAGCCGTTTACGGATGAAGATTTTGAGTCGTTGAATATATAAGTCGGGGCATATACGTCGAGAAAGTATTTCGGGCCAGGTCGCGAAGTGGAAAAGTCGGGCAAGTAAGGTCGGGGCCAAGTAACCCAACTTGAGCTGTGAGACGGGCGCAAACGAGTTTTTGGCGTCGCGGTCGAAGTGTGCCCGGACGAAGTGTGTTCAAGAATCGGTGAGGCGCTGGTGGGAAGCGGGGCAGAACCACACACGCCGGTAATGCTGGACGAGGTGCTGGAATGGCTGGACGTAAAGCCGGATGGAATCTACATCGACGCAACGCTGGGAGCCGGGGGCCACTCGGGGGCCATAGCGGCAAAGCTGTCGTCCGGCACGTTGATCAGCCTGGACCGGGACGCACAGGCACTCGCGTTGGCAGCGGAGCGACTGAAGAGTTTTGGAACGAGAGTGAAGCTGGTGGAGTCGTCGTTCTCGAGGATTGCGGAGGTCGTGCACGAGTTGGGGATTCCCGCGGTGGACGGGGTCTTGGCCGACTTGGGGGTTTCGAGCATGCAGCTTGATCAAGCCGCGCGGGGATTTTCGTTTCGCGAGGCGGGTCCGTTGGACATGCGGATGGGTGCCGAGGACGAATTGACGGCAGACGAAATTGTGAATCGTTGGTCGGAGGAAGAGTTAGCCGACACGCTCTATCAGGGAGCGGAAGAACACGATTCCAGAAGGATCGCCAGGGCGATCGTACGAGCGCGACCCATACGGGACACCGCGCACCTGGCAACGGTTGTGGCAGGGGCCCGAAAGCAATGGGGAAGGCAGAGACTGCATCCCGCAACAAAAACGTTTCTGGCGCTGCGGATAGCGGTGAATCGAGAGATGGAGGCACTCGGGCAGTTTCTTTCTCGGACCCCCGCCACATTAAATCCTGGAGGACGCCTGGTGGTGTTGAGTTATCACTCAGGCGAAGACCGATTGGTGAAGCACGCGTTCCAAGAGGGCGAACGGGCGGGAACGCTGAGAGTGCTGACCAGACACGTGATCCAGCCGAATGAGCGAGAGATTTCGGCGAACCCTAGATCGCGAAGTGCGAAGCTGCGGTGCGCGGAAAGAGTGGTCGGATGAAGTCGAGGAAGAAGCAAGTGGTGGCAACGCAGTTTCATACCGTCAAGCGAATCGATAACTCGCGGTTGGTGCGCAACGTCGAGCCGGTCCGTTTGCGGAGCTACTATCGCACCGCGGGATTGGGAGCGATCGTGGCGGCTTGTTTGATGATGTACATCTACCAGCACTTCAGATGTATCGATCTCAGTTTTCAGCTTGAGGATTTGAAGGCGAAGCAGACCCAGTCGATGGCGCTAAACTCAGAACTGCGCCTGGAGATTGAAGGGCTGCGCGATCCGCGCCGGATTGACGTGATCGCGCGCCGACAGCTTGGCTTGACGCAACCGATGCCGACACAGGTACAAGAATACGACGCGCCGAGCGGCGCGGAAGTGGCGGCGGCCCGGTATGTGCGGTCGAATCACGAATAGAGTTTTCATCATCCCCGCGCGGCTCCCCGTGGACCCTGACCCGGTCGGGGTCTCACCGGCCATCCGGCGCTTACTGACAACCGAGTCGTGCGTTCTTTCATTCGTTGTTCAGATCAACAATCAACCCGAGTGTCAGCCGACCTGAGTTCCTATGTACAAGAAACGAGCCCACGGCGTCAGTAGTGACCGCGTAGCGGCCAAACGCTTGCTGATTGTCGCGGGAGTGGCGATGTTGTGGGCCCTGGCGATTTTCGGGCGGCTTGGCTACCTGCAGCTCATCCGGCACAGCGACTACCTGGCGCGTGCGCAGAGGCAGCAGCAGCGCACCATTGAGATCACTCCGCAGCGCGGAGTCATCTTTGATCGCGGCATGCATCCGCTGGCGATGAGTGTACCGGTGAAATCGGCGTTTGCGGTGCCTGCCGAGATCGCGGATGAGTCGATGGTGGCGCATTTGTTGTCCGGGATTGTGAATGTGCCTCAGGATGTGCTGGAGCAACGATTTCAGGCTTCGCGCTCGTTTGCCTGGGTGTCGCGCAAACTGCCTCCTGAAAAAGTGGAAGCGGTTGCCGCACTGAATCTGAAGGGCATTTATTTCCAGGACGAAAACCAGAGGTTTTATCCCAAGCGTGACCTTGCCGCGCATGTGCTGGGATTTGTCGATCCCGATGAACGAGGGCTGGGAGGAATCGAATCCGAACTGGACAGCCTGATTCGCGGAAAGAGCGAAAAGATCGTGGTGATGGCCGACGCGCGACAGCGCTGGTTCGACGGCAGCGAAGCGCGGCGTGAACGTGGGGCAAACGTAATTCTGACGCTGGATGAAAAGATTCAATATATCGCGCAACGTGAACTGAACGCCGCGATCGCCACGACCCACGCGATGGCAGGCAGCGTCATCGTGATGAATCCGAACAATGGAGAAATTCTCGCTCTGGCGAATTGGCCGGGATTCAATCCCAATGCGGCGACCAACGTACCCGCCGAAGCGCGCATGAATCGGTCGGTGAGCGCGGTTTACGAGCCGGGCTCAACGTTCAAGCTGATCACGCTGGCCGCGGCGTTCGACCAGAATCTGGTTCGGTCCGAGGAGATCTTCGACTGCGAACATGGGTCAATCATCGTCTCTGGTCATCGTATTCACGATCACAAACCGTTTGGGCTTCTGACTGTGGCCGACATTCTTGCGAAGTCCAGCGACGTTGGAGCGATCAAGATCGCGGGACTCGTGGGCGAGACAAAGTTTTACGACTACATCCGTGGCTTTGGGTTTGGAACGCCAACTGGAGTGGACATGCCCGGCGAGAGTCGCGGACTGCTCCGTAAAGTGGAGAATTGGAGTGGAATCTCCATGGCCTCGATCTCGATGGGCCAAGAGGTGGGTGTGACGCCGATCCAGTTGGCTACGGCGGTCTCTGCAATCGCGAATGGCGGAACGCTCTACCGGCCACACGTTATCGCCGAGGTGCGCCGAGGTTCGAAACTTTTGCCGGCGACGGGACTATTAGCGACGGTTGAGCCGCGACAAGTGATCCGGCCGGAAACCGCCGCGACACTACGACGATTGATGGAAGGCGTGGTCTTGACTGGAGGAACGGGAACCCTCGCGCGTTTGGATGGCTGGACCGCTGCAGGCAAAACAGGTTCCGCTCAGAAGATCGATCCCAATACTGGCCGCTATTCGCCAACGCAACTAATTGCCTCGTTTACGGGCTTTGCGCCCATCAATAACCCTGCCGTGACTATTCTGGTTTCGCTGGATTCTCCAGTAGGTCCGCACGAGGGTGGATTCGTCGCCGCGCCGGTCTTCAAGCGCATCGCCGAGCAGGTACTACCGTATTTGGAGGTGCCGCGAGATGTCCCGTTG
Organism: uncultured Acidobacteriota bacterium; assembly: GCA_963834025.1. Classification (GTDB taxonomy): domain Bacteria; phylum Acidobacteriota; class Terriglobia; order Acidiferrales; family UBA7541; genus Acidiferrum. Next base: position 868,064 of record CAWIAI010000003.1, read on the forward strand.
AATCCGCGACTAATCCAGGCGGCCTACAAACGTCAGGATGGCGTGGAAGAAAACTCGCTCGAAGATTTCACGCCTGCCGATTTTAGCGCGCAACCCGAGGACCTTGCGAGGGACACCGCGCCGGCGAAGGGCGCAGAACAAAAACCTCGATCGGCCGAAGTCATGATGGGTGTGGACGAGGGCGCTGACATCACGGTGCCAGATTTTTCCGGAAAGACCATGCGCGAGGTAACGGCCATATGTTTGCGGCTGGGACTCGACCCGGTGCTGGTTGGCAGCAATCTTGCTACGGATCAAACGCCCGCCCAAGGCTCGACAGTAAAACGTGGGGCACGGGTGACCGTTCAATTCGGAACGCCCCCTCCCCAGAAACCAACGAGTTCGGCGAAACTGCGCAAGAGTTCGAAGCACTAGAAAGAAAGCGAGGTCGGCTGATGTTGGCCGTGGATTCCATTGAGTTTACTTCAAGAGGCAGAACGCAAAGCGGTTACAAACGACGTTGTCCGGCAACGTAATTTTGGTGTGTCGGGGCGCGCGCAAGGCGGAGACATGAAACTGGGGGCACTGCTGAAAGACGTCGAAGCAGACTTGCTGCCCAGCGCGGCGGAGATCGAAATTCGGCAAGTGGCATGTGACTCGCGCAAAGTAGAGGAAGGCACACTCTTTTTTGCGCTGCACGGCGCGAAGGTCGATGGGAATGCGTTCGTTCGCGATGCGATTGCCAAGGGCGCGGTGGCGATCGCCAGCGAAGAGAATCCGCCGTCGGCGTTACCCGACGGTGTGCCATGGATTCGCGTGCGGGAAGCCCGGAAAGCACTGGCGATCACCGCCGCAAATTTTTTCGGGCGCCCGGCCGATGGGCTGCAGCTGGTCGCGGTAACGGGAACAAACGGCAAGACCACTACGACATCGATCATCGATTCAATCATCAAGGTTGCGGGAGTCAAAACCGGACTGTTCGGCACGATTGCATATCACACGCCCGCAGGCGACTATCCGGCGCCCAACACCACGCCGGAATCCGTCGATTTGCAGGGATTTCTAGCCGAGACGCGTGACACGGGCGGCCGCTATGCGGTCCTCGAAGCGAGTTCGCACGCACTTTCCATGGACCGGTTGTGGGGCTGCCATTTCGCCGCGGCGGTGTTCACGAACCTCACGCGCGAGCACATGGATTATCACAAAACATTTGACGATTACTTCGCGGCCAAGCGGCGATTGTTCATCGGTACGGGCGCGGGAGTGCCGGAAGTGGCCGTGATCAACGTAGACGACGAATATGGGAAGCGTTTGGCGGGCTTTGCGAAAACGACCGTGACCTACGGTTTGGAATCGGCTGCGGACATCACCACGAGGAAGTTTCAGCTTACATTTTCGGGCTTGTCCTTTAGCGCGCAGACGCCGAAAGGCAAGGTTCAAATATCGTCGCGGTTGGTCGGCCGCATCAACGTCTACAACATTCTTGCAGCGATTGGCGCGACGCAGGCGCTCGACCTGTCGAACGAAATCATCGAGGCGGGCATTCGAAATCTGGAGAGTGTTTCCGGGCGGTTCCAGCGCATTGATTTGGGCCAGCCGTATTTCGTGGTGGTGGACTACGCGCACACCGATGATGCATTGGAAAGCCTGATTCGCACCGCGCGCGAACTCAACCCGAAAGGGCGCATCATTACCCTGTTCGGCTGTGGCGGCGGGAAAGACCGCACCAAACGCCCAGTGATGGGCGAAGCGGCCGGACGTCTGAGCGACCTGACCATCTTGTCCAACGACAATCCAAAAACGGAAGATCCGCTGAAGATCATCAGCGACATCGTGGTCGGCCTGCAGAAAACAAATGGCAAATACATGATCGAACCCGATCGTGAGAGAGCCATCGCCCTGGCGATGGATCAAGCCCTCCCAGGCGACATCGTTTTGTTGGCAGGCAAAGGCCATGAGAACTACCAGATTTTGGCCGATCGCACTCTGGAGTTTGACGATCGCGAACAGGCGCGACGCGTCCTGAACGAGCGCGGGTACGACCGACCGCCAAGCAGCCAAGGGTTTGGCACCTGACGCGCTTTGACAAGTAGCGGTCACGAGGCGCTCAGATGCACAGTTACCTTTAGTCAGGAGGAGCCCTCAAAATCGTGAAAACTGACCGGCCCGTGTGGTATTTGCGTAAGCGGAATCCTTTGAGGCGGTTATGCAGTGGACGATTACACAGGTGGCTGGCGCGGTGGGTGCTCGGACGGGGGCAGGACTCGACCCCGTGGCCCGGGTGGCCGGTGTCTCGATTGATTCTCGGACGGTACGTGCTGGAGAACTGTTCATCGCCATACACGGACCGCGTCATGACGGACACGATCACGTGGCGGGTGCGCTGGAGCGCGGAGCGCTCGCGGCAATGGTGGCCGAAGGGCAAGTCGGTCGTTATGGCGACGACGTACGCGCCAAGTGCGTCGTCGTGGCCGACACGTTCATCGCGCTCAAAGGACTCGCGCGGGCCGTTCGCGAAGCCTGGGGCGGGAAAATTGCCGGGGTCACCGGCAGCGTCGGCAAGACCACTACCAAAGAGATCCTGGCGGCACTGTTGGGCGCGCGGTTTCGCGTCCTGAAATCCGAGGGCAATTTCAATAACGAGTACGGTTTGCCGCTGACGCTTTTTCACTTGGACAAAACGCATCAGGCCGCGGTGCTGGAGATGGGGATGTCGCGCAGCGGCGAACTGTCGCGCCTGGCGGAAATTGCGCGGCCGGATGTGGGCGTGGTCACCCGCGTAGCTCCAGCGCACTTGGAATTTTTCGCGTCCGTGGAAGAAATTGCGTTGGCCAAGCGCGAGCTGATCGAGGGGCTAAATGGCCGCGAATCCGTGGCGGTGTTGAACGCGGACGATCCACTGGTTGCGGGGTTTGCGTCGCACGCTCCGGGGCGCGTGCTCACCTACGGAATCGCGAACGCGGCGGATTTCCGCGCGGAAGCCATTGAAGATCGCGGCGCGCTGGGGTCCACGTTTGTCCTTGTGCAGGGCGACAAGCGCGTACGGCTGGAATTGGCGCTCGCTGGCCGCCATGTTATTTCGAATGCGCTTGCGGCACTGGCGGCAGCCAGCGTCTGGGGCATCGGCGCAGCGGAAGCGCAGGACGTGCTGCGCGATCTTCGTGCGCCCGCCATGCGCGGAGAGTTGCTGCGGTTCACGAATGGAGCGGCGCTGATCAACGACAGTTACAACTCCAGCCCCGCGGCGCTGCACGCCATGATTTCGGTGCTCGCGGCGACCCCGGACTATCGCCGCCGCATCTTGGCGGCTGGCGAAATGCGCGAACTCGGTCAAACCTCGCCTCAGCTTCATCGCGAAGCGGGAAGTTTCGTGGCGAAAACAGGAACGATCGATTGGGTCGTCGGCGTTGCGGGAGACGCTGCGCAGATCGTCGAGGGCGCCGCAAATGCGGGTGTGCCCAGGCCGCAGACGAGATTCTTTGCGTCGTCGGAGGAAGCCGCGAACTTTCTCTTGGATTTCGTGACAGCCGGAGACCTGTTGCTGGTAAAGGGATCGCGCGGCGTGAAAATGGAGCGCATCGTGGAAGCGCTGGTGACCAAACACGCCGCCGGTACGCCGCTTGCCGAGAAGGTGCCGCACTAGATGCTCTACTTCCTTCTCTATCAGGTTTTGCAGCGGTACGTCAGCGCATTCAACGTTTTTCGCTACATCACGGTGCGCACGGTGTATGCGAGCCTGACGGCAATGTTTCTAGCGTTTGTGTTTGGTCCCTGGCTGATTCGCAAGCTGCGCGAACTGCAGATCGGTCAATTCATCCGTGAAGAGGGCCCGCAAGCTCACCAAAAGAAAGCAGGAACGCCCACGATGGGCGGTGTGCTGATCGTGATTTCCACTCTGGTGCCCACGCTGCTGTGGGCGGACCTCACCAACGGCTTCGTGCTGCTGGCCATTTTTTCTCTATTGGCATTTGCCACTATCGGATTTATCGACGACTACGCTAAAGTTTCGAAACAACGAAATCTGGGGCTCACCAGCAAGAAAAAGTTCCTGCTACAAATCCTGGTCAGCTTCATTATCGGCACTGGGCTACTTGCGTTAGCGACGCGTAGCGCGTATTCCACCGTGCTGATTGTTCCGTTTCTGAAGAAAGTTCATCCAGACCTGGTCATTCATTCGCTGCTGTCGTCGCCACACCTGTGGCCGCTCGCGTTCGTTCCTTTTTTGATTTTTGTTTCTGTCGTCATTGCCGGGTCGTCAAACGCGGTAAACCTCACCGATGGACTCGATGGCCTCGCGATCGGCTGCACCGTGATTGCGGCTGGCGCGTTGACGGTGCTCACCTACGTCAGTAGCAATTACCGGTGGGCCACCTACCTCGACATCGGATACATCCCGCGCGTGGCCGAGCTCACCGTATTTTGCGGAGCGCTGGTCGGTGCATCGCTCGGTTTTCTCTGGTACAACGCGCATCCTGCGGAAGTGTTCATGGGTGACGTGGGTTCCTTATCTTTAGGCGGGACGCTGGGTGTCATCGCGGTAGTCATCAAACAAGAGATTCTGCTGTTTTTTGTTGGTGGGATATTTGTCATTGAAGCACTTTCGGTGATCTTGCAGGTCGGCTCGTTCAAGCTGCGCGGCAAACGCATTTTCCGCATGGCCCCGATCCACCATCATTTCGAACTGATAGGCTGGAGTGAGTCGAAAGTAATCGTGCGCTTCTGGATCATCGCGCTGATTTTTGCGCTGTTTGCGTTAACGACCCTGAAACTGAGGTAGCCGCAATTCGATGGAGTTGAAGAACAAACGCGTGCTCGTTGTCGGACTAGCGCGGACAGGTGTCGCGACCGCTCGGTTCTGTGCGGCTCGCGGTGCGGTCGTCATCGCCACCGAATCGCGAACCGAAGCGGAGATCGGCGAGAGCGTCGCGCAACTCCGCGGCGCGGGCGTGTCCCTCGAACTCGGTGGCCACCACCAGAAAACCTTCCTGGCGCAGGACCTCATTATCCCAAGTCCCGGCGTACCGGCGGATTTTCCGCTTTTGCTAGCGGCCCAAGCCAACGGCATCACAATTTGGAGCGAAATCGAGCTGGCGTACCGTTTCCTGCAGGGAACGCTGATCGGCATCACGGGCTCGAACGGAAAAACGACGACGACAGCACTGGTCGAACACATTTTGAAGGCCGCGGCTTTTCCGACGATTCTCGCCGGCAACATCGGCACGCCGTTGATCTCCTGCGTCGCCGACACAAGAAGGAACACCGTGACCGTCGTCGAGTTGAGCAGCTTTCAACTCGAGCTGATCGAAACATTCCGCCCTAATATCAGTTTGTTTCTTAATCTCACGCCCGATCACCTCGACCGCCACGGCAGCATGAAGATCTATGGCGCCGCGAAAGCGCGTATTTTCGAAAACCAGACCGAAGAAGATTTTGCAATCCTGAATGCCGACGACCCAGCGGTCACACCGTATGCGCCAGCAACGCCTCGGGTCTACTGGTTCAGCCGCAAACAGCGCGTCGCGGAGGGCGCCTATCTCCGAGGCGACGACATCGTATTGCGCCACGAAGGCACAGAAGAAGTAGTCCTGACCCGCGGCGAGATTCCGCTGGTCGGAGCGCACAATTTGGAGAATGTCTTGGCGGCGGTTGTTGCTACCCGATTGGTGGGCGCGAACGCCCCCGCTGTTGCCAACGGCGTCCGGTCGTTCGCAGGCGTCGAACACCGCCTGGAATTTGTCACCGAAATCGGCGGTGTGCGCTATTTCAATGATTCGAAGGCTACCAATGTCGATGCCACCCTGAAAGCCCTGGAGGCATTTCCCGGGCACATGCTGGTCATCCTGGGCGGCAAAGATAAAGGCAGTGACTACAGCGTGTTGCAAAAACCGCTTCACGAAAAGGCAATTCTCGCGCTGTTGATCGGTGCGGCGTCGGAAAAGATCGAAAAACAGCTTGCCGGCAGCGTGCCCGTCGAACGAGCAAACACGCTCGAGCGAGCCGTCGAAATCGCGTCACACTCGGCGCGGCCAGGCGACGTCGTACTTCTCGCTCCAGCATGCGCCAGTTTCGATCAATTCGAGAATTACGAACATCGTGGGCGCGTCTTCAAGGATTTGGTGTCGCAGCTCGCGCTGCACGCCACCGCGTCTATTGGGGGGAATTCAGGCCCGGACGCGTCGGGCCGCTCATCAGGATCAGGAGGTTAGAATTGCCAAGACCACTCGAAAATGACCGCTGGCTATTCGGCGTGACGCTCGCGCTATGCCTGCTTGGCGCAGTAATGATTTTTAGCGCGTCGGCGGTAACCGCCGACCATCAATACGGCCGCCCATATATTTTCCTGCTGCGCCAGGTGGCCTGGCTCGTTCTCGGTATCTTCGGCATGTTTGTCCTGATGCGCACCGATTATCGCCGCCTTCGCGAGCCCGCTGTGGTGTGCACCGCCGTTTGCGTCGTGCTGCTCATGCTCGTCGGAACGTTTTTCCTCGACAAGTCGCACGCCACCCATCGCTGGATCAAGTTTGGCCCCGTGGGCATCCAGCCCTCCGAACTCGCTAAGCTCGCGCTCATCCTTTACCTCGCTTGGTTTCTGGACTTGAAGCGTCGCGCCGCCGCGGAAATGGAATTCAACAAGGAAGACCTTCTGCATACCATTCTCCCCGCGGTTGCTCCGATTCTCCTGTTCGTGCTGCTGATCGTGCTTCAGCCGGACCTGGGCACGTCGGTGGACATCGTGCTCATTGCCACGGCCGTGCTTTTTGTCGCGGGTCTTTCGTGGAAGTGGCTTGTCGTCGGCGGCGCGGCGGCACTTCCGATGCTCTACCTGCTGATTTCGCACGTGTCTTATCGTCAAGCCAGGCTGATGGCATTTCTCAATCCTGATTCCGACCCGCTGGGCTCGGGTTTTCAATTGCTGCAATCGCTGATCGCCGTGGGTTCCGGAGGCTTCACCGGCGTGGGCTTGATGGAGAGCAAACAAAAACTCTTCTATTTGCCCGAGGCGCACACCGATTTCATCTACGCCGTGATCTGCGAAGAGCTCGGCTTCATCGGCGCCATCCTCGTGATTTCCCTCTTCGGCGTCTACGCGTGGCGGGGCCTCCGCGCGGCATTCACCGCGCCGGACGGATTCGGGCGCTTGCTCGCACTCGGAATCACCGCGATGGTTCTCAGTCAGGCGCTCATCAATTTTGTGGTGGTGGTGGGTATGGTTCCGACGAAAGGAATTCCGCTGCCATTTGTCAGCTACGGCGGGTCGAGTTTGCTGGTGATGCTGTTGGCGACCGGCGTGCTCCTAAACATCAGCCAGCAAGCGGAAGAAGCATAACGGCGTGAAGCTGCTGATCGTAGGCGGTGGCACCGGCGGCCACGTTTTTCCGGCGATTGCCATAGCACGCGAATGGTTGTCGAGAGGGCAGGAAAGGGAGGTCGTGCTGGTTGGAACGCAACGCGGAATGGAGATGAAGTTGGTGCCTCAGGCAGGACTGCCGCTGGAGACGCTGCGCGCGGCCGGCCTGAAAGGCAAAGGCGGAGCCACGCTGCTGAAAAACCTGGCCATTCTTGGACCCGGTCTGCTGGATGCCATGCGCATTCTTCGCAAACACCAGCCGGTCGCTGCGTTCGGCGTCGGCGGCTACGCCGCGGGACCAATGATGCTGGCCACCTGGCTCCATCGCGTGCCCAACGTGATCTTCGAGCCGAATGCGGAGCCCGGCTTTACCAATCGCGTCCTGGCAAAAATGTCCAAGCGCATCGCCGCAGGTTACGAACGTTCCGCCAAAGCCCTCGGTCCCAAAGCCGTGGTCACCGGCTGCCCCGTGCGCGAAGAGTTTTTCGCGATCAAGCCGCGCATTCTGCAAAAACCGTTTCGCCTGCTCGTCACCGGCGGCAGCCAGGGCGCCCTTCCGGTCAATCGCGCCTTCGTCGATGCCATGGATCGCCTGGCTGTACGTAAGAGTGAACTGGCCATCGTGCACCAGACTGGCGAACGTGACTATAATGCTGTACGCACTGCTTACGCTCGACGTGAGTATGCAGCGGAGGTCGTGCCGTTCCTGACGAATATGGCGGAGCGCTTTGCCTGGGCGGACATGATTGTCTGCCGGGCAGGAGCGATTACCGCTTCGGAAGTTGCAGCCGCGGGCCGCGCCGCCATCTTTATCCCTTTCGGCGCCGCCACCGACAGCCATCAACTGCGCAACGCGCAGGCCATGGTCGCCGCAGGAGCGGGCCGCGTGATTCCGGAATCGGAGCTCACCGCCGAGCGTCTGTGTAGTGAAATTTTCTCCCTCCTCGACCAGCCCCGGGAGATCGAACGCATATCGATGGCTGCGCGAAGCTTGGCCACACCCAAAGCTGCGCGCGACATCGTCAATCTGGTGGAAGAAGTCGTCTTGACGCGGTCAGCGTCGTCATCGACGTCGAACCGGTCAGGGTCGTCGGCGACGGCATTCCGAGGAAACCAATGATGGTGTCGTTCCGCAATTTTCAGCGTATTCATCTGGTCGGTATCGGCGGGATCGGCATGAGCGGCATCGCCGAAGTACTGCTGACGTTGGGCTATTCCATCTCGGGTTCCGATACCAAACCTTCGCCAATCACAGAACGCCTGCAAAGTCTCGGCGCCACGATCTTCGACGGCCACCGGGCCAGCAACGTCACCGACGCCCACGTGGTGGTAACCTCCTCTGCGATCAAATCGGAAAATCCCGAAGTTGAGGAAGCGCACAAGCACAAAATTCCGGTCATCCCGCGGGCGGAAATGTTGGCGGAACTCATGCGCCTCAAATACGGCATCGCCGTCGCAGGCGCCCACGGCAAGACGACTACGACGTCGATTGTCGCGTCCGTGCTCGCGGCGGCCCATCTCGATCCAACCTTCGTCATCGGCGGCCGCGTGAACCAAGCTGGCACCAACGCGAGGCTTGGCAAAGGTGAATTTTTCGTCGTGGAAGCCGATGAGAGCGACCGCAGCTTCTTGCTGCTCGCTCCTGTCGTCGCCGTGGTCACCACCATCGACCGCGAGCATCTCGATCAGTACGCCTCCCTGGACGACATCCAAAACTGCTTCACCGAATTCGTGAATCGCGTTCCGTTCTACGGCGCCGCCGTTCTTTGCCTGGACGAGTCCAACGTCCAAGCCATCATCCCCAACGTCAAGCGCCCGATCATCACCTACGGCATCTCCACGCAAGCCGACCTGGTCATCAGCGACGTGAAATTAGAGGGCCTAGGCAGCGAGTTTCGCCTCACCTATCGAGGCGACGATCTGGGCTTATTCCAGTTGCCTCATCCGCCCGGCATCCACAACGTCCGCAACGCCGCCGCCGCAGCAGCCGTGGCGCTCTACCTGAACGTTCCCGCGGAGCTGATCCGCGTGGGCCTGGCGAAATTCTCCGGCGTCGGTCGGCGCTTCGACGTGAAAGGGGTCGTCAACGACATCACGGTCATCGACGACTACGGCCACCACCCGGTGGAAATTCGCGCCACCTTGGAAGCGGCCCGCGCGTGCAAGTTCGCGCGCTCCCTGGTCTTGTTCCAGCCGCACCGATATTCGCGCACACAGCATCTTTGGGACGACTTTAGCCGCGCCTTCAATCTGGCCGACGTCCTCGTCCTGACCGACATCTATGCCGCCAGCGAGCAACCCATTCCCGGGGTAACCAGCGAAGCCCTCGCCAATGCCATTCGCGAGGCCGGACACAAGAACGTTTTCTATTTCCAGTCGATGCAAGAAGGCATCGAGCACCTGCTGCGCGAGGCGCGCCCCGGCGACGCCATCCTGACCATCGGCGCGGGCAACGTCAGCCGCGCCAGCAACGAGCTGATGGTTCTGCTCGGAACGGAGCACTCCACAACCCATGCGCATTGATAATCCCAAGATCGTCGCAGCCTTGCCGGACTTAGGCGTCGAGTTACGCGGCGGTTCGGCGCTCTCCGATTTGACCTCGCTTGGCATAGGCGGCACCACCGATCTCCTTCGCATCAAAAAACACGAAGGCATCCCGGATTTGCTGAACCTGCTGGACGCCCACGGCGTCCCCCATAAGTTCCTGGGTGGCGGGTCGAACTTATTGGTCGGCGACGGAGAGTTACCGTGGGTCGTGCTCCAGTTGGCCAAGCCTGAGCCCGAGGTGGTCATCGATGGCACCTTCGCTCAAGTCGATGCGGCGGCGGACCTCGGCCGCACCGTCACCTTCTGCGCGAAAAACGATCTTGGCGGCATGGAGGGCCTGATCGGCGTCCCCGGGACCGTCGGTGGCGCATTGCGCATGAACGCCGGAGCCTATGGCATGCAAATCGGAACCTACGTGCGCGAAGTAAAACTCTATCGCGCCGCTGACCGCAAGATAGAAATCCTCAGAGGCGATCAAATTTCTTTCGAATACCGGCACACTTCATTTGCACCCGATGATATGATGCTCGCGGTGAAACTGGAACTTCCCTCCAAGCCTTTCAAGGAAATCCTCGCAGGAATTCGTATCTGCAACGAAAAACGCCGATCAAGTCAGCCACTGGGCCAGAAAAGCGCCGGCTGTATCTTCAAAAACCCTTCCGGCGCGTCGGCCGGGCGTATGATCGATGAGCTGGGCTTGAAGGGATTCAACGTGGGCGACGCGCGCATCAGCGACCGCCACGCGAATTTCTTTGTGAATGCTGGTTCGGCCTCCGCAAAAGACATGCTGACGCTGATCGCCGACGTTCGCGAGCGCGTGCACAAGGCCTTCGACGTGGAACTCGAGCACGAGGTGGTCGTGTGGAACGCCTAAAGGCCATGCCGCGCAACGCCGCAGCGGCGGATGCCGATTCGTACCGGCCCGACTCGCTTCACGAAGACGAGCCGCGCTACCTGCGCCGTCAAAAGCCCGTCGAAATCCGTCGCAAGAAATTCGCTGGCCGCAGCGCGTCGTTCTATCGCCGCGCTTTTATATTCGGTGTCGCCGCGACCGTGCTGATCGGCGCCGCCGCCTTCGCCGGCGACTTTCTCTATCATTCACCGCAAGTCGCGCTGCTCAAGCCCGACCAGGTGGAGTTGACCGGCAACCACATCGTCAGCCGCGACGCCGTGCTGCAACAGTTCGCCCGCGACCGCGGCCACAGCGTGCTCAGCATCCCGCTCGACGCCCGCCGCAGCGCCCTCGAGGAACTGTCCTGGGTCGAGACCGCCAGCGTCCAGCGCATTCTGCCCAATCGTATTCGCGTCGAGATTACAGAACGCACACCAATCGCGTTCCTGCGCAATGGAACCGAACTTGCTCTCATTGATCCTCATGGTGTCATACTCGATCGGCCCCGCGGCGAAAACTATCAGTTCCCAATCATCACCGGCCTCTTCGACAACACGCCTCGGGACGAGCGCGGCAGGCGCATGCAAACGTACCAGGATTTCGTCAAAGATATTGATCTCGTGCGCGCGGGTTCTTCTGACCGTGTCAGCGAAATTGACCTCTCGAATGCAAAGGATTTGCGAGCGGTAATGACCGGCCTCACGGCGCCAAACGACGCCCAGGCGGTCACCATCCAATTCGGCCAAAACGATTTCGCGGGCAAATATCGCCTGATCGTGGATAATTTTGCCCAATGGCAAGCCAGCAATGGTCGCGTGCGCACCATCGACCTGCAATATTCGCGGCAAGTGATTCTGAATACCGACTCGAGCGGCAGCGCCACGGTGGCGAAGACGAGATAAGATAAGAGTTTTCGGAGCAAGTTTGGCGAAGAAAGACAAATACGTAATCGGGTTGGATATCGGGAGCACGAAAACGTGCGTGCTGATCGCTGAAGTCTCCGGCGAGCAGGTGAAATTTCTCGCTCTGGGTGCCGCGGAATCAAAAGGCCTGCGCAAAGGGTTGATCGTCAATCTAGACTCAACCGTAAGCTCCATTCGCCGCGCCGTCGAAGAAGCCGAAGGCGTCGCCAACGTTCCGGTTGAATCCGCCGTGATCGGCGTGGCCGGCAACTTCGTTCGTGGCGTTAATAGCCGCGGTGGTGTCACCCTCGGGCATCGTTCGCGCGATATCGAACGTGAAGACGTGCGCCGCGCCATCGACGCCGCGCGCAACATCACTCTCCCCGAGGATCGCGAAGTCCTACATGTCCTCCCGCACGAATTTCTGGTGGACGCACAACAAGGTATTCGCGACCCTGTCGGGATGATCGGCCAGCGATTGGAAGCCAACGTCCATGTCGTTACTTCATCCGGCTCAGCAACGCAGAACCTGGTCACCGCGGCAAACCGCGCAGGCATCTTGATCAGCGACACTGTGCTCGAGCCTCTAGCCGCTGCGGAATCCTGCCTGACGCAGGATGAGCGCGACCTAGGCGTCTGCCTGCTTGACATTGGCGGCGGCACCACCGAACTGATCATCTACGGCGGTGGCGTGGTACGCCACACCAGCGCCGTGGCCGTTGGCGGCGACCATTTTACGAATGACCTCGCGGTTGGCCTGCGCACGCCGATTCCCGAAGCCGAGCGCATCAAGCGACATCACGGATACGCTGCCACCTCGCAGCTCACCGAAGACGGCGCCATCGAAATCGCGAGCGTCGGCGACCGCCCTCCGCGCATGATTTTTGCCCGTATGCTAACGGAAATCATCGAACCGAGGGCTAACGAACTGCTCGCATTGATTCGCGACGATTTGCAGCGCGCCGGCTTGGACAAGCAAATTCCCGCGGGATTCGTGTTGGCCGGCGGCGGCGCAAAACTCCACGGCCTGCTGGAGCTCGCGGAACAAACTTTCCATCTTCCGGTGCGCATGGCCGAGCCTAAGGGCCTGGCGGACATGCCTGAGCAGGTGGCCCAGCCCGAATATGCAACGGTCGTAGGTTTGGTGCTGTACGGCGCGAAAGCCCGGCGGTCTGCGCCGCAGCGCGGGGGCAATCTGGTATCTAAATTGAAGTCCATGTTCGCGGGCGCATCGTAACCTGCCCGAGCGGCGCACTATTTGACCGCGAAGCGAGGCCCCCGCGAAACTGGAGAAGGCTGAGGAACGCATGACCATGAAAGACACAGCAATTCGAATGAGCTTCAGCGAAGAGCTGTCGCCAGCAAAAATCAAAGTAATCGGCGTGGGCGGCGGCGGCTGCAACGCCGTCAACCGCATGATTCGGGCAAAGGTCGAAGGCGTCGAGTTCATCACCGCCAACACCGACCTGCAGGCGCTGAAACTTTCGCAAGCGCCTGTAAAGATTCAGCTCGGCGCAAAGCTCACAAAGGGCCTCGGCGCCGGCGCCAATCCAGAGGTCGGTCGCAAAGCCGCGCTCGAAGACACCGAGAAAATTATCGAGGCGCTCGAAGGCTCGGATATGATCTTCATCACCGCCGGTCTCGGCGGTGGCACCGGCAGTGGCGCGGCACCAGTGGTCGCCTCGCTAGCCAGTGAACTCGGCGCCCTAAGCGTCGCCGTCGTCACCAAGCCCTTCGCCTTCGAAGGCAAGCGCCGCATGCTCCAAGCCGAGCAAGCCCTGCAGGAACTGATCGGCGCAGTAGATACCGTAATCGTCATCCCCAACGAACGCCTGCTCGAAACCGTCGAGCGCGGCACCAGCTTCTTCGACGCCTTCCGCATCGCCGACGATATCTTGCGCCAGGCCGTCCAGGGCATCTCGGACATCATCACCGTCCCCGGAATCATCAATCGCGACTTCGCCGACGTAAAAGCGATCATGCACGGTCAAGGCTACGCGGTCATGGGCACCGCCGTCGGCACCGGCACCAGCCGCGCCGTCGACGCCGCCAATCGCGCCATCGCCAGCCCGCTCCTCGAAGACAATTCCATTCAAGGCGCGCAAGGCATCCTCATCAACATTTCCGGAAGCGCCAGCCTTACCCTGCAGGAAGTCCACGAAGCTTCCTCGGTCATTCAAAAGGCCGCCCATGAGAACGCCAACATCATTTTCGGCGCGGTGCAGGACGACCAGATGAAAGACACCATAAAGATCACGGTAATCGCCGCAGGCTTCAAGGACGCCAACAAGAAACAGGTCAAGGAAAAGCCTACCTTCATGCCCAAGACCTGGAAAGCCGCCCCGGAAATCGCCGAGCCCGAGCCTCCGCCACCGCCCCCAGCCAACGTCGTCCATCAAGTTCAACAACCCGTTCGCGAAGTCAGTCGCGAAGTCCCAGCCGTCGATGATCTGGACGTCCCGACGTTCCTACGCCGCCAAGCCCAAAAAGCTTAGAGTTAACCCAACTGAACTCCGTACTCCAGGGCGCCGCCAACCGGCGCCCTCTTTGCCCTGCGCCCCTGCCTTGCCATCCACTTGGTTAGGGTTTGTGGCCAACGTCAGGACACGCCTTTAGCGGTGCCCTGTCTCGAATCCCTTGTAGGGGCGGGGCTCGCCCCGCCCAGCGTCAACCAAGGCTCGCTTACACCCAGAAGCAGAAACCACTCGACGGTTTTCCGCAGCCCACTAGCCGAGTCGCAAGCCCTATTACTGATGTCCCCGTTGTGAATCCTTTTCATTCCTGTTGACGGTTGCCGCGGTGCACGCGCCAAGAGTCCTCGCCAGCTTGCGAACTTCGTCTTCAAAACGCCGCTCATCCGGATCGCCATCTGCGCTAACAGAACTCAGCCCAGCGTGGAATTCGCGCGCGCCTGTTGTCTTCGCAATGTGCTCCACGTTCATCGCGGTAATTCCCCCGCCGGGCATGACAACGATGCGCGTGGAAGCAGTCTGGACTAGATTTGCCAGGCAACCAACTCCTGCCTGCGCGCTCGCGGCACCGCCAGAAGTCAATATTCGAACCGCGCCGGTTCGAATCACGTCTTCAAGAGATCGGTGCAAATCCGTCGCCGAAACGTCGAAAGCCCGATGAAACGTCACCGGCAGCAGCCGCGCCACTTCGACCAGCCGTCGCGTTCTCTCGATGTCTATGCGCCCACCGTCGGCAAGGATGCCCAGCACCAGGCCGTCCATGCCCATTTGCGCAGCCACGGTCACGTCGCGTTGCATTTCCGCAAACTCGGCGGTTGAATAGACGAAGTCGCCACCGCGAGGTCGGATCATCGCAAAAATCGGCAAACGCACCTGCTTGCGAGCCAAACGCATCAATTCAACGCTGGGCGTGAGCCCGCCGTTCGACAGCTCGCGGCACAGTTCGATCCGATGCGCCCCACCGCGCTCCGCGGCGAGTGCCCGATCAAGCGTGTCGACAGCGATTTCCAATACGTGGGAATTTTGCACCGCGGACTAGCCTACCAGCGTCACATCGCCCAATTTTAAAATTAGAAATCTCACATAATCAAAATATCCGACTCATCCCTATTTTCCGATCGAAAAGAGAATTCTTAGAACTTCCAAAGGCCGTCACTAAATCTCGTTCCGCTGACATTCAAAATGGACCAACCCACTCACTCGTTCTTACCCAGCTTGTGATAGGCTTGCCCCCCAGAAAACCCGCTCTCCGGGTTTCGCTTTCTTCGGTCCGGGCCGGACATGCGCAAAGGAGACGTCGTATGAAACACTATACCAAGTGGGCTGCGTGGTTCAGCATCACTCTCAGCGCAGGCCTCGTCGCATGCGAGGAGCCATACCATGCCAAGGAGGAGCAGTATTACTTCATCTCCGCGAATATCAATATTCCCTACTGGCAGGAAGCGCAAGCGGGCCTCACCGACGCCGCGAAGTCGATGGGCGTCAAAGCGGAAATGGACGGCCCAACCACCCTCTCGCCGAAAGACGAGCTCGATTCCTTTCAGAAAGCCGTCGCGCTCCACCCTGCGGGCATACTTGTATCGGTGGCCAACGCGGATCTGTTCAAGGATGCCATAAATGCCGCGGTTCAGGCAGGCATCCCGGTCATCTGCATCGATGCCGACGCGCCCGACTCCAAACGCGTCCTCTTCATCGGCACCGACAACTTTAAGGCCGGTCAGGAAAGCGCCAAGCGCATGGCCGATATCCTCAAAGGGCAGGGCCAAATCGTCATCATTACCATCCCGGCCAGCCCAACCTCGACGAGCGCGTGCGCGGCGTCACCGAAGCCCTGAAAAAATATCCCGGCATCAAGGTCGTGCAAACCATCGACGACAAGGGCGACTCCCGCAACGCCTACGACGGCATCTCCGCGATCATTCGCCAAAAAGCAAAAGATCGACGGTGTGATCTGCCTCGAGGCCTCCGGCGGAGCAGGCGCCGCCGACGCCCTGCATCGCGTGGACATGACCGGCAAGGTTGCCATCGTTTCCTTCGACAAAGATCCGGAAACCTTTTCGTGGATCGATCGCGGCGGCATAAACGCGACCGTAACGCAAAAGCCCTACGTAATGGCCTTCTATGGCGTGAGATTCCTGGACGACCTGCATCACAACGCCGTCCACGAATTCAAAGACTGGCGCACCGCCCCAGCCCCGTCGATGCCTGCCTGGGTGGACACCGGCACCGCCATCGTCGACAAAAGTAATCTGGCCGCCTTCAGCGAAGCCCTGGCAGCCCACCCCAAACCACTCTAGCCCGAGAAAATGTAGGCCCCAGGCTTCAGCCCGGCGCACACATTCCTTGCGCAAATTTCATTTGTGTTGTCTAGCGATTGTTGCAGCGCGATTTCGAGAGAGCAAAAGCATTCCGGCTTCGGCGTCAGCCTCATCCTCAATCGCTTCAAAACCAAAGGATCGGAGCTGAGACGCGACCTCCCCAGCCCGCTCCGGCGACTGCGCTTTGACAACCAGCGTATCGGTGCCCCAACCCATAATTTCGATCCTTGCGGTTCGGCAGAATTCGCGTATTCCCGGAAACCAATCAGGCTTGTTCATGATTCGAGATTAGCTGCATCCGATGCGTTCAGGGATCACGCGGCTGGAGGTAAGGACGCGAAACGCTAATGACGGTTGGAATCAGACCAATCCAAACGAAGCAAACGCCGTAATCGAAGCGCAACCCAGCGCCACACCCAGCACCGCCCCAGCCAGCACATCGCTCAAGAAGTGCATGCCCAGCACCACGCGCGACACCGCGATGCTCATCGCCAGGAAAAACAGCGGCGCCTCCAGCCCCGGATAAAAGTAGCTGACCACCAGCGCCACCGAAAACGCTGTCATCGTGTGCCCTGAAGGGAACGAAAACCTGTCTGGCGGCAACACTTTCGACCAGCAATGCGGCTCCAACTGGCAAGGCCGCGGTCGAGCGCTCAATCTCTTAATGATTTTGAATACAAAGACGCCGCCAACGCCGGCGGCGGAAGCCGCTTCCACCGCGGCAAATCGCTGCGGCCCGCCAAAGATCAGCAGCATGCCGCCCAGCCCATACCACAGCCAGCCATCACCCATCCGCGTGGCTGCAATCATCCAATACCGGATCCACCGCGGCGCGCGCCAGCGGTTCATCCGCCGCATCACCCGGTGATCGCGCCGCTCGATGATTCCCCAGAGGTTGCGTGCGACAGCCATCGCGGTACCTCAATATTGTGATGCCAAAAACGGCCGGCGCGTCCGCCTGCGTCAGCTTGCCAAATTCGCTTCCAAACCCGAGTCCAGCTGCCAGAGCATCCGCGGACTCCTTCTCGCCACTTTCCAGCGCCGCCGCCCATTTCGGCAGAAGCGCATCTCATTCAGCCAGTGCCCCGCGGTAATCGCCGGCACCAGCACGGTCAACGGCAAAATCGGCAGCGCCCACGGTTTCTCGCGGAAGAAACTTTGCCACGATTCGATAAACGTCCGCCGTCAGTTTCGCGAAACTCCCGTGCACTCCATGAACAATCCCGCGCCCCGCGCGCAGTCCCGCGAAAAACTCATCCACGGTGCGCACGCCGGGCACTTCCGTATACGTCATGCCCTACTCCCGCGATCGTGTGCGCATCGCTTCCTGCCAGTCCAATCTTCCCCAGACTCCCGCCAGCCGTTCCGCACTGGCATTCGCTTCCGGCCACATCGCCCGTTGCGAACCTCGAAAGCCGGCACGTACGACGCAAACCAGCTGAAGTCTTCCTCTTCCCGCCCCCAGTCAACCCGGAGAACACATGGTTCACGCTAAAAAACAGCTTCCGTTCGCTCAGGTACATCACCAGCCGATAAAGTCGCTCCGCCGCCGCTGAATCTCCACGTGGTCGCGTTCAGTTATGCCGTAGACGCCCAGGTGCATCTCGGTCCCGCTCGGCATGCGCACCGTGGCCTCTTCGCTCAGAAAAAAATCCGCATGTCGTCGCAGCACTTCGGCCGCATCAATCGAGTCGTGATCCGTAATCGTGACCATGGACATCCCCAGCCGCTTTCGCCCTGGTCGTACACCTCTTGCCGGTTCGTTGTACGATTCCCGGCACACCCGGCCCGAGCCCAGGCGTGCTGCACATTCCCGAAGCGGTGGAGTGAACGTGAAGGTCGCATCGCATGAATCCATTTTCCCTGAAACATATGAACAATCCATGAAGAGGTCGCGAAATCTGCGTGAATGTGCCCATGGAACTCATTGAGCACAAATAACTTCCAGGCGTTATCCACATGGCATGCCGTTTGCTCCTCTTGCCGAACACAAGGCGTAGTGTAACATTCCAGTGATGAAAAAAGTACACATTCTTTTCCATGACGCGGGTGGCGGACACCGCAATGCCGCCGTGGCCCTCCAGACGGTTCTCGCCCAGCAGCACCGTCCGTGGCAGGTCGAACTCGTCCAGTTCCAGGAACTGACCGACAAGACTGGACGTTCTTCGTCGACTCACCGGCATCCGTATCCAGGAGCAGTACAACATCATCCTCCAGAACGGCTGGACCCTCGGTGCCACGGCCCTGCTCCGCGTCCTTCAGGCCACTATCCGCATCTTCCATCGGCCCGCTGGTTCGCCTCCTCGAAGAATGTCTGGCGCAAAAATCCCGCCGACATGCTCGTCTCCGTCATCCCCCACTTCAATCGCGAAATTTACGAAAGTTGGAACAACGTCTGCCCCGGCCGGCCTTTCGTCACCATCATCACCGACCTCGCCGACTTCCCTCCTCATTTCTGGATCGAGCCCATCAAAGATCAATACATCATCGCCGGAACCCAACGTGCCGTAGAGCAAGCCCGAGCCATCGGCCACGACGACGCCCACATCTTCCCCACGTCCGGCATGATCCTGCGCCCCGATTTCTACGTCCCAGACAACTCCGATCCACTCGCCCTTCGCAACCCAACTCGGCCTGCAACCAAATCTCGCCACAGCCTTCGTCCTTTTCGGCGGCCACGGCTCCAAAGTCATGTTCGACATCACCGAGCGCCTCGACGCCGCCAATTACCCGTCCAACTAATCCTCATCTGCGGCCGCAACGAAGCGCTCGCCGCAAAGCTCCGCGCCCGCAAATGGCGGATGCCCGTAGCTGTGCTCGGATTCACCAAAGAAATACACAAATGGATGCGCGCCGCGGACTTCCTGATCGGCAAACCCGGCCCCGGCAGCATCGCCGAAGCCATGGTCCGCAAGTTACCCATCCTCATCGAATGCAACTCGTGGACGCTACCCCAAGAGCGTTACAACACCGAATGGGTGCTGGAGAAGCAGCGTAGGCATCGTCCTGAAAAGCTTCAAAGAGGTTGCCGAAGGCGTCCGCCAAATGCTGGACCCCGCCACGCTCGCCGAGTTCCGCAAAAATGTCGCCGCACAGAACAACCGAGCAATCTTCGAGATCCCCGAAATCCTAGCGAAACTCCTAGGCGAGCCGTCTTCATCCGCCGCTCCAGACAAGACTCCCGTTCCCGCCACCCGCGCACTGTAGCGGCACAGGACCGCTGTGCCCCAGCTCGCCCGGGCCAATGCATACATTCACAAGCCAAGTCTTTGAATTGTTTTTCGGTCAGAGCGAGGCGTGTTCCGCCCGGTCAGGATGAGGCAATCGCGGGCTCGCCCCAGGATTATCCACGGGCGCCTTCCGATGGGGCCTCGCGCAAGAGGTCGCCCACCAACGTGACGCATACTTCGGCGTCTCGCACATCTTGGAGCACCCTCCATGCGCGCGCGACATCGCACAATGGCAGTAACAGGCACTCATTGATCCCGATCCCATCGGATCGTGGGTGTCTGCCGGAAGGCTGAGCGCGGCGAGCAGGCAGGCGAAGGCGGAGAGAGCCGGGCGCCAAAGGAAGCGGAAACGCTTACGGACCGTCTGGGAGGAGTCCATGAACGCAGTGTGCTCGCACTCTAGAAAAAAACCGATAGAGCGTCGCCACAAAAAAATCCATTACTGAAGTAATAGAACCACTTCGGAACGGACCGTCAGTCCGGCATCGATCCAAGGGCGCAGGTCTCGCAAATAGCCCGTGTCCCGAATCAGTCTAAACACAGTTCCAATTCGATTTTTGAGCCCATTTTTGGCCACCCGCCGCCACGATCACCACGAGCTAAATAACTGTAAATAAATACTTTACTGTGGATGGCAGTACTCCCATCATTGGCAACTCTCCTGCATTACTCCAGGCGTGGGCGCCTTTCGAATGGATGAGTTGTTCGGGAGTGACGAAGCGAGGGGGAAGGGGCTTGCTCGCCACTGTCAACAATTCGTTCCCACCTGCCTCTGAGAGGGAAGCTAGGATGGATGACCCCACGCGCCGGTGTGAAAACGACACTGGCAACGAAACGCGCCTTTCGGGGCCCCCGATCCCAAGCGGGGGCCCCTTTTAATTCAACGGCCTTCATTTCCCTGCGCTCCACCATTCATCGCTACCTTCTACTTGCACCTCAACCACGCTCCCATCAATCAGGCCGAGTGTTTCGCGAAAATTCCTTTGTCCCATTAGCTCAAGATGGCTTTTGCCGTGGTACTGGCCAGCTCCAAGCTCGTGCGAATCAGGCCGCATGATTAATCCTTTGTGGCCAGCAACGAGGCAACGTTGGAGCTTGATAGTCTCTCGGGCGTTCATCTCTTTGTTCAACGGATATTCATCGGGATTTATAAGTGCGTCCGGCCTCACGATGTATTCCTCTGGAATGTTGACGTTCAACGTGCCTCGGACGAGCCTTGCGAATCCCGTGCGAGCTTCGATTAGCCCCATCACCGGTTCTAAGTTGCGAGCTGCAACGTTATAACCTCCTGTGACGGTCCCAATGAACACTTTCATTGCTTCTGGCTCGAATGAAGGTATACCACGACGTGAACCTCGCGCACGGACTGAACGTCAGAACATGCTTTTCAGGTGCTCCTCGTAATGGGCAAGCCGAGATTTGCGTGACCCGTTTAATGTGCCAGTGGGTCCGGGCGAAGTTGGAAGTGCAGGACCTTGCTCGTCGTCCCTTTGCCGCCTTCGGCGTGAAAGGGTGTTCGCGTGCCGTAGGTGGCCCAAAGTCCCTTGCCCTTCCAGCCCGCCTTCGGATCGTCGATCCGTCCATCCATGCCTTTGGCGTAAAAGCCCATCGGATAGGGTACGCGCAATACGACGAACTTCCCGGTATCGGGCAACAGCGCCAGCAGCGCGTCGTTCCCGTTGCCAGTGGCGATCGGCACGTTCTTTCCCAACCCAAACGTATCGAACTGATCCACCCAGTCGTAGTAGCTGGCCTCGGCACTCCCGGAATCCTCAACGCCTTTCAACTGCGGCCCGGGCAACGGATAGAGCGTCCAGCCTTCGGGGCAGTGTTGGCCGGTTGCGGTGGGCCCGTTGAGTGGGCCCTTGCACTTGCGCCGGTCGAAGCTCGCCAAATGTCCGCTGGCAATGACCGTCCAGAGGACACCGTTACGATCGATGTCAAGCCCACGTGGCGAGAACCCATGAACTAGCGCGTTTGGATTGTTCCACGGCAACTCGTAAAGCTCCGCGAGTGCCGTCGCGGGTGGGTTCGACCCTGGCACCAGTCGCACGATTCCACCCGGGAACCCGAGCACCGTCCCCCAGATCGAACCGTCCGCCGGGCTCACGGTGACGCCGTAGAATGCCGCGGCGATACGCTTGTCCTTGCTCGGATCGAGCGGCTGGTCGGGCTCTACGTAGTCGTCGCGCTTACCGTTGCCGTTGGTATCGAGAACAAGCGCGGTCCAGCCTTGTGACTTCTTCTCATCGTGCGTTTCATCGAACAGTTTCGTGTTCAGCCAGCCCACAGCGCCGCCCCCACCACCGCTGCTGGTCCACAATGTGTTGTTGGCATCCTCGGCAAATACCAGGTGATGCGTACCAAAGCATGTGTCAATCAGCGTGACTTGCTTCGTCTGCGGATCGTAAACCGCCAGTTGGCGGCCGCTACTATTCAGCGGAAACAGAACAGCGGAAGGATTGCTCGACCCTTCTTTGCAGAAAGCCGGATTGTCGCTCGGGCGGATTCTGGAAGTGAACCACACGCGTCCTTTCCCGTCGAACATCGGATTGTGCACGTTAATTTGGCTGTGCCAGATGACTTCATCCCCCCAGTACGGCGAAGGCGCCAGCGGTTTGTCGTCTGCGCTGGAAGGTGTTTTCGGATCGCGAACCGGCACCTTGACTTGACTCCTTACGGCACCCACGGGATCGAGGACCGGCAGATAGTCCGTACTGAGTTCGGTAGCGCCATAAACCAGCCCGTTGGGGTTGAGCGTGGGGTCCCGCTTGTCAGTGGAGATCTCATCGTGGAGATACGCTTTGGGATCTGCCCAGTCCCACTCCGTGATGACGACGTTCCGCTCCAAACCTTGTGGGCGGGGCGGCACTGGCGGTAGTTCGCCCGCCGCAATCCGATCGGTCCAGTCCGCCAACATTGACAATGCGCGGTCTGGGCCCATCTGCGCGAGGCCACCGATCATGTTGCTCCCGGCTTGTCCCGACTGAACGCGACGCGTCCACGCCGCCTTCGAGGAATCGAAATGGCCCAGGCTCTTGGGAATTTCTCGTGTCGCTTTGTCGCCCACTTGATGACACGACCAGCAGCTATCTGTCTTGAGCAAGTGCAACCACTGCCCTTGGTGCTTCATGTTCTCTGGAATGCCGTTGCCCTTGGGACCTGTGCCAGGGAACTCGCCCTTGTCGGGCACCCGCAGCAGCGAAAACCAATACACCGCCGGATAGTATTCCGCCGCCGCGCGCGGGTTCGGCGCTAATTCCGCAGTCAAATTGACGGTTTTGCTAGGCGTCGCCTGAATTGGCTGGGAATCTATAAGACCGTAGCCGCGCACCCAGATTTTGTAGTTCGCCTTGGGTAGCTGGGGCACCACGTAGCGCCCGTCGTCATCGGTGACCACGATCTTCGCAAATTTAGTGGGTAAGTCATTCGTTTCCGCGATCACCCATACCCCTGCCTCTGCTCCCTTCGTGCTGCGGACGACTCCGCCAATGTCGTTGTCACCAATTGAGACGGCTTCGCCAGAGCGTTGCAGCGCATTGAGTCCCGCGAGTGAGGTGGTCAGGAAGGCGGCGGTCGCGATCACCGCTATCTGCGGATAAGCCAGTCGATGGGTCATGACGACCTCCTGCGAATCGACGCCATACATCATCTCGAGTCGTAGATCGGGAATTGGTCAGCCTAACTACGAAACGCGTCGAATCGGGAAATGAAAGCCGTAAGCGATCCTGCGGCACCGGTCGGGGAACCTCGCGGTGTAATCTTAGACGCCGCAAAATCGTGGCAGTCCGACATGATCGTCTTAGGCTCGCAAGGACGGACGGCCTGGATCGTTTCCTCATTGGCTAAAGGCACCCGTTGTCGATGGCGTCGGTTAGTCGGTGACTGCGCCTCCGCGGTCTCTGTGGTCCTATCTCCGTGCCCTCCGCGTTAAATCTTTTTCCGCCGCCTTTTCCTGAGCTGTTTCCTTAAATTAGTTGACCTTGCGGATCACCGGAATTCGCGCGTGCCGCAGCACATGCGCCACCTCGGTCTCCCGCAGCCGCGAAGCGTCGTATTCAAACGAAAGATGCTTCTTATCGTCATCCACGCGAAACTTCCGCAACCCATAGGTATTCGCGAACGTCCCCAGACTCTGAAGTTGTTCCTGATTTAGCGGTGCCTGCAATTCGTAAGTGATATCGACAAGTGTCATGGCCCGGCATTATACCAGCCGCATTCAACTACTTCACCCCTCGTTGTTCACATCGCATCCGCCCGTAGCCGCGCCATCATCGAACTCGTCTCCCCGGCCCGCCACCTTGTAGCCGCCCTCTCTGCGAGGGCGGGCTTTAGATGCCAGCGAACCCAGGCCAAGACACGAGACGAGATCGTTCCGTCAAATCCGGCTTCCGCATTTGACAAAAATAGCCCCCAGGGGTATAAATAGCCCTAGGGGGTATACAGAATGCTGGCAACGAAGCCTGCTCGCCGCAAAGCCGCCGTCCGATCACCGGCCGCCAACTGCGCGTGCGCCATCCCCGACGAACCGCGAAAGGCAATCGCCGTCGACCCCGACCTCAAGGAAGCCAATCGCAACCGCCTCCGTCGCATCGAAGGCCAAATCCGAGGCCTCCAGAAAATGGTCGAAGACGACCGCTACTGCCCCGACATCATCACCCAGGTCGCCAGCGCCCAGGAAGCTCTCCGCGGCGTCGCCCGAAACCTGATGCGCAATCATCTGCACCACTGCGCCGCCAAAGCCATGCGCAGCAACAAAAAAGAAGAAGCCGAAGCGATGTACGACGAGTTGCTCGAAATGATCTACGCTCACCTCAGGTAACGATGGTCTTTTGTGACCTGTAGCCGCCTCTCTCCGAGAGGGCGGGGTTTAGACGCAAATGGTATCGACGCGATTTGAGTCGAGGATAGAGCTCATTCCCAGGACGCGCTCGTAATGATCGAAGCGCATTGCCTGGCAACGAATCAAACAGACAGCGCCAGCAAGTTTAGGAAGGGAATCCACTTGGCCACAGACCCAATCTGCGGAATGAGCGTCGATCCGCCGAAGGCCGCCGCGAAGATCGACCACGCCGGCCAAAGCTACTATTTTTGCTCGAAGGGATGCGCGCAACGCTTTGCGCAATCTCCGGACAAATACGTGGCTGCGACGATCGATTCGCCAAAGCAATCCTCTTTCCCAGTCATCCAATCCAGCGCGGTTGCGAACTCCACTCCCGTAGCCGTGCCCAATCACGGCAGTTCAACGAAATCCGCGCCAACAGCTGCTTCGGGGGGCGTGCGCTATACCTGCCCGATGCACCCGCAAATCGTGCAGATTGGCCCAGGCTCCTGCCCCATCTGCGGAATGGCTCTCGAGCCCATGGATCCGCTCGCCGAAGTCGAAGCCGATCCCGAATACGATTCCATGCGCAAGCGTTTCTGGACGAGCGCGGCGCTCTCCTTGCCCCTACTCGTTCTGTCCATGTTCGGCGAATACCTGGGCCTGCATCTGGCTCCAACGCTTCGCAATTGGATTGAATTCGTACTCGCCACGCCCGTCGTCCTCCGGGGTGGCTGGCCGTTCTTCCGGCGCTTCTGGGCCTCGCTGGTTCACCGCAGCCCAAACATGTTCACACTGATCGGCCTCGGCACCGGCGCCGCCTATCTCGACAGCGTCGTGGCCACGGTCTTCCCACAAATTTTTCCAGTCTCCTTCCGCGGGATAGACGGCGGCGCGCCAGTTTACTTTGAAGCCGCAGCCGTGATCACTACCCTCGTTCTGCTCGGCCAGGTGCTGGAGCTGCGTGCCCGTCAGCAAACCTCGGGCGCCATACGCGCACTGCTGAATCTCGCTCCACAGCAAGCGCACCTGCTGACCGCCGACGGCCGCGAGCAAGACGTCACGCTCGATAAAGTGAAACCTGGTGACCAGCTGCGCGTTCGGCCCGGCGAACGCGTGCCGGTAGACGGCGCGATTCGAGAAGGAGCAAGCGCGATCGACGAATCCATGATCACCGGCGAATCGATGCCCGCCGAAAAATCTCTCGACGACAAAGTCACCGGTGGCACCCTCAACACCAGCGGCAGCTTCGTCATGGAAGCGGAGCGCGTGGGCAGCGAAACGATGCTCGCGCAAATCGTGAAGCTGGTCAGCGAAGCTCAGCGCAGCCGCGCCCCAATGCAGCGCCTGGCCGATCGAGTCGCGTCGTATTTCGTGCCCGCCGTCGTTGCGACCGCCGCAATCACCTTCTTAGCATGGGCCTTCCTGGGGCCACAGCCGCGCTTCGCGCACGCGCTGGTCGCCGCTGTTGCCGTGCTCATCATTGCGTGCCCCTGCGCGCTGGGACTCGCGACGCCGATGTCCATAATGGTCGCGGTCGGCCGCGGCGCCCACGCCGGCGTCCTTGTCCGCAATGCGGAAGCCCTTGAGACTCTCGCCAACGTCGATACGCTGGTCATCGACAAAACCGGCACCCTCACCGAAGGCAAGCCCAAGGTCGATCGCGCGATCGTCTTCGATCAGGGCAGCAGCGTCACAAAAACCGCCTCGCAATCCGAAGGCAACTTGATTCGCCTGGCAGCGAGTGTGGAGAGTGCCAGCGAGCACCCGCTGGCCCGTGCCATCGTTCGCTTCGCCGAAGAGCAGAACATTTCGTTGGCACCCGTCGTCGATTTTCGTGCCACGCCAGGCGGTGGCGCGGAAGGCCGGGTGCAAAACGATACGATCTGGATTGGCACTCTCACCTTTTTAAGACAGCAGGGCGTGGACACGTCCGCTGCAGAAAACGATCCTTCCGTGAAAGCATCAACCGCGTCCACCCTCGTCTTCGTGGCCGTAAACCAAAACCTCGCTGGTGCGTTCGCCCTGGCCGACTCGATCAAAGCGTCCGCGGCAGCGGCCATCCGCGAACTGCGCGAAGAGGGGATCGACATAGTTCTCGCCACGGGTGATCGTCGCGAGGTCGCGGAGAAAATTGCGCGTGATCTTGGCATCAATCATGTCGAAGCCGAGGTGCAGCCGCACCAAAAAGTCGAAACCGTGGAGTGGTGGCGAAGTTTGGGCCACGTGGTCGCCATGGCGGGCGATGGCATAAACGATGCTCCCGCGCTGGCTGCTGCCGATGTCGGCATTGCCATGGGCACCGGCACGGATGCAGCGATCGAAAATGCTGGCATTACGCTGCTGAAAGGCGATCTCCGCGGAATCGTTCGCGCCCGGCGCCTAAGCCGCGCCACCATCGGCAACATCAAGCAAAATCTGGGTTTCGCCTTCCTCTACAACACGCTAGGCATTCCCATTGCTGCCGGCATTCTCTACCCGTTCTTCGGCTGGCTGCTCAGCCCCATGCTCGCCAGCGCCGCGATGAGCCTAAGCTCCGTTTCCGTCATCGCCAACGCCCTCCGCCTGCGCAACTCCAACCTTTAGCAAGCGACTATAGCGGCAGGTCTCAAAACGCGCAGCGCGCTACCCGGCGTGCACTTCTTTGCGCTGGCTTACCACATCACCGTCGGTTTTCTTCAATTCCCAGAAGACAATGGTGGAGATCAGAGTCATGGCGCCAAGGACGTAGAAGGCGCGGTGGATGCCGTGAATGAACTCTGGAGGATTCGCGCGGAAGCGATCGGGCAGGAAGAAGGCGGTCACCAGGGATGCGGAAGCAACGCCGAAGCTGATGGACATTTGTTGCGCCGTGCTGGCGATAGAGCTGGCGCTGCTGGCTTGTTCTTCGTTGATTTCCGCGTACACCAGCGTGTTCATGCTGGTGTATTGCAGCGAAGTGAAAAACCCGTAGCAGAACACTTCGAACACGATCAGCCACACCGGCGTCGTCCGGCGGATGGTAGCGAAAAGAAAAATTTGCACGCCGATCAGCAGCGTGTTGGAGATCAGGACGGCGCGGTAGCCGAAGCGCGTTAAAATCCACGGCATGGCGGGCTTGAGGCTCATGGCCGCGATGGCCTGCGGCATCATCAGCAGGCCGGATTGAATGGGCGTGAACCCCAGGCCGACCTGATACAGCAGAGGGAATAGAAACGGGATCCCGCCAATCCCCAGCCGCGTCAGGAAACTGCCGCTCACCGACGCGCGGAAGGTGCGGATGCGGAACAGGGCGAGGCGCAGCATGGGGTGCGGAGTTCTGGAGGCGTGGAATCCGTAGGCTGCGAGAAGTGCGATGGAAACCGCGAGAAGCCCGAGAATTTCGGGCGTGCTCAGCGTGTGTTCGCCAAACACTTCGAGCACATAGGAGAGCAACGCGATCCCGGAGCCGAAAAGAATCAGGCCAACGACATCAAGAGGATTGGTGTGCTCTTCGCGATAGTCGGGCAGATGGCGGTAGACCAGGTATAAGCCGACGAGACCGATCGGAATGTTCACGAAAAAGATCAGTCGCCAGTGAAAATACGCGACGATCAGGCCGCCCGCGATCGGACCCAGCATCGGGCCGATTAGACCGGGAATCGCGACGAAACTCATGGCGCGGACTAGTTCCGATTTAGCGAATGTGCGCACCAAGGTCAGACGGCCCACCGGGACCATCATGGCTCCGCCGCAGCCTTGCAGGATGCGGCACGCTACCAGCACGTGAATGTTGCTGGAGATGCCGCAGAGAAATGAGCCCAGCGTGAAGAGGCCGATCGCGGAAGAGAAAACGCGGCGGGTGCCGAAGCGGTCGGCCATCCAGCCGCTGATGGGGATGAAGACTGCGAGGCTGAGCGTGTAGCTTGCGAGCACCGATTTCATGCTCAGCGGAGCGACGTGGAGAGCGGCGGCGATCGTCGGGACGCCGGTGTTTAAGATGGTGGTGTCGAGCGACTCCATGAAGAACGCCACGGCGATCAGCCACGGGAGCAGTCGCGTGCTGGAAGCGTGCAGCGGAGGTTGCGAGGCAGCAGGGTCGATCGGGACTTGCGAGGTTTGTGGTGGCGGCATCGGCCTCTGCGAGCGTCTCACTGCTCCGCAATTCAGAGAAAATCAAGTATCGCTGATTTGTCGTTCAATTTCATCGTGGGCTGCGTCTAAGTGGGCAAAGTTGTTGACGGAAGTTGTTGCTGGACGTTGTTAATGTTGATGCGTGGTAGTATTTGCCCGCGTTACCGGCGGCCCGCGTAACCGATGGCGTTACCGGCGGCCCGCGTAACCGATGGATTGTTGCGCGGATTCGCTTGTGCCGCGGGGAGAGGCCTAAAGCATGACCATGCTGACCAGGCGAGCGTTTGCGAGAGAGTTGTGCGCGGTCGCTGCGGGGACGGCGCTGGTTCCGCGTTTGGCGAACGCCTTCGGTATGCCGACGGACGCCCGGCCGCACGTGAACTTTCCTACGGAGCCACGCCAACGAATGGCCGTCGCGGCTTGGCCGTTTCGCGCTTACATCAACTCGCCGACGAATACGGACCGCGACCCCAAAATCCTGGAATGGATCTCAAGGATTTCGCCGCATACGTCGTGAAGAAGTTCAACGTGCACGGCATCGAGCCTTACAACCTGCATTTTTCTTCGACGAAGCCGGAGTATCTGGCGAGTATTCGCGAAGCACTGCGAAGCTGGCGTGCGCGCCGTGAATATCGCGGTCGATCAGGAGAAGAGTTTTTACGACGCGGACCGCGCGACGCGGCGGGCGGCGGTGGCATACGCGAAGAAATGGATGGACATGGCGGTGAGCATCGGTTCGCCCAGCATGCGCACCAACATCGCACCCGCCGAGAACATGCACCGAATCTGGCGAACGCGGTGGAGAGCATGAAGGAAGTCGCGCACACGGGGCAGCCAAGAATGTCGTTGTGCACATGGAGAACGACAATCTGGTCAGCGAGGATGCGTTCTTCGTCGTCAAGGTGATCGAAGGCGTCGGGAGTCCGTATCTGCATGCGTTGCCCGATTTCGCGAATTCGATGATGAGCGGAGATGCGGACTTTGCTTACCGGGCGATTAAGGCGATGTTTCAGCATGCTTATGGGATTTGCCATGTGAAGGATGGGGATTTCGAGCAGAACGGGAAAGAATTATCCCGATTGATTTGGCAAAGACGTTTGGAATTTTGAAGGCGAGCGGGTATCGAGGGTATTGCTCGATGGAGTATAGCGGCGCGGGTGATCCGCATGGGCCGACGAAGAAGTTGATTGAGGAGAGCGTGAAGTGTTTGGCGTGATGCATATATGGCGTGAATTTTTTGGCATGAAGTAGATTGGTTGCTGAGCTGGGGCGCACCTTTCGGCTCAGGGCAAGGTGCTGTGCATTTCCGAACGAAGCTGAGATGGAGGACGCGAAACTATGGCGGGACAGGGAATCGAGCGGCGTGAGATGTTGCGGATTTTGTCGATCGCGGCGGTGGCGCGCGATTTGCGGGATTTAGCCGGTGGGCGTTTGCTTGCGAGCATGTGCAGTGCGGATTCCACGCAGATTAGGAGCGCGACCTATGCGCCGCGGTTTTTTTGCGCGATGAATACCGCACGGTCGAGCGGCTGTCGGAAATGATTATTCCGAGCGACGGCGGACCGGGCTCTCGCGAGGCGGGCGTTAGCGAGTTCATCGACTTCATGGTTTTCAGCGATCCGAGCTTGCAGTAATTCCGTTTGGGTTGGGTTGGCTGGACGCGCATTCGGAACGGTTGCACGGAAAGAAATTTATTGAGCTTGAGCCTGCCGATCAGAACTTGATCTGCGACGTCTCGCGTACAAGAAGGAATTTCGCGACGGCGAGGAAGATGGGCGCGTGTTTTTTGAGTTGATGCGGGAATACGCGACGATGGGTTTCTACACCTCGCGCGTCGGTCTGGAGGAGATGGACTGTCCTGGGTTGAAGTTTTACACCGAGTCGCCGGCGTGCCCGCACGTGGACGATCGCGAGCACAAGCATTTGCCCCCGCCGAGATATTGAGATTTTTCGGCCTGGCGAGTTTGTTTTCGGAGTGATCGTTTGAGTGCTAGTTTCAAGAGAATGTCGGAACCGATCTAAAGATCGGCCAAAACAGGGATTTGCATGCCGAAACAAATCTATGACGTGATCGTGATCGGGACGGGAGCTGGCGGAGGGATGGCGATCAAGACGCTATGCGAGGCCGGGTTGAAGGTTTGCGCGTTGAACGCGGGACGCAAACTCGATCCCGGCAAAGATTTTCAAAACCATCGCATGCCGTAGGACATGAAGTATCGGGCCTACGACGATCCAAAGAAGCGCGCGCAGTCGTACGGCTACATGGACAACGAGTACACCGACGGAATCTGGGAACACGAAATCAACTACACGACGGCACCGGGAACGGAGTGGATGTGGCCGCGATGCTTCGCCGTCGGCGGGAAAACGAATTTCTGGGGTCGCAGCGCGGCTCGCATGGGCGACATCGATTTCCAGTGCGCGAGCCTCGACGGATTCGATGTGAACTGGCCGGTGAAATATGAGGAGATCGCGCCGTATTACACGGGGAAGAGAAGATTGATCGGCGTGGCGAGCACAGTGCAAAACCGCCCGAGCAATCCCGATGGCGACTATATTCCGCCGATGAATTTTCGGTGTTTCGATTGGATTTTGCAGAATCGGCGCGGACAAGGTTGGTGTGCCGTATCTGCCGGATCGCGAAGCGCAACTGACGCAGGAAGCATAACGGGCATCCGGCTTGTCACTATTGCGGAAATTGCACTGAAGGATGTGACATCGGGCGTTTTTCTCGTCGCCGCGATATTTGTTGCCGGCAGCGGAGGCGACGAAGAATCTCGACATGCGAACAAACGCGCTGGCGAAGAATATTCTGGTCGATGCGAAGGGGCAAGCGGCTGGAGTGGCGTACATCGACCGGAATAGCGAAGCAAGAGGTTGAGGTCTACGGACGCGCGGTGGTGGTGGCGGCTTCGACTGTCGAGAGTGCGCGCATCATTTTGAATTCGAAGTCGCGCTTCTGGCCGAATGGGATCGCGAATTCGAGCGGGCAGGCGGGGCGAAATCTTTGCGATCACATTTACGGCACGACTGCTTACGGATATTTGCCGCAACTGCTTGGGCAGCCCAGCTTTCCCGACAATGTTTCGACGGCGGAGATCGCGTGGCTGCCGCGCTGGCAGAATCTCAGCAATCCGCATGAAGAGGCTTTCATTCGCGGATACTCGATGTATCCGGGCGGAGGATGCGGCGAATTTCCGGAGTTGCGCGGCATCGAGGGATTCGGCTCGAATTCAAGCGCGAAGTGAAACGGCGGTATCCGACGCCGGTGAATTTGGGGATTCAGGCGCCTTCCCTGCCGAGCCGGAAACGAATTTCGTGGACATCGATCCCGAGGTGAAGGATGCGTTCGGGATTCCGGTGGTGCGTCTGCATTTCCGATGGGGCGAGAACGAATTGAAGATGTGGGAGCACGGCAAGCAGGTCAGCCGCGAGATTTTTCACGCGCGTGGCGCGGAGTATGAGGGGTGCAGCGATCATCCGGAGATTCCGGGGTGGAGCCTGCATGAAACGGGCACGCTGCCGGATGGGGGATGATCCGAAGCATTTCGTGACGAATAAATTTGGGCAGACGCATGATGTGCCGAATTTGTTTGTTTCGGATGCGAGCGTGTTTTTGAGTTGTACGGATAAGACGACGACGCTTTCGATTTTGGCGTTTTCGATGCGCACCAGCGAACACATCGTGGAAGAATTCCGTCGCGGGCAACACTGAGCAGGCAGAATTCTAGTTAACAGCCCACCCCCTTCCCCCACCCTTTTTTGTAAGTGCGGATTCTACAAGGGCTAGCGGATTTACGGTCGAAAGTTTAGGGTTGCAGGTTAGACAGAGATAGAGGCGAGGTAAGGATGTAACGACGGAATGAGGTAAGGATTGGGGGAGAACTTTGCGGGCGGGGTGCGCGGACACGGGGAGCCTTCCTGTTTCTTCCTCCCCTAATTCGCCGAAACAAGATCAGTATACACGAAACTAGAATGAAGTAAAGAGAATAATTTTACCTAATAGTTATTCGAATGGCTTGAGATCGAACCTTTGCGGAATCAGGATTTTAGTGAGGGACAAGCGTTCGAACGAGAAGAAAACGGGTAGGAACGGCAACCCCGAGACCCAGATTCAGAAACCGAACCTAGGGCATCCGGCCGGGAATAGGCCACAAAATGATAGTAAGTATTTGAATACATATCTACGGTGGATCGTCGCCACACCGAACGCACCTGAACTATGCTTTGGCGAGTAATAACCGTACGTCTTGGCGTCTAAGGTAACCCTTTGCCCTTTGCCAGATATAACCTTGAAGGTAGCCCGAGTCCGTTGATTCCTTCCGCCGTCTACTTCTTGCCAAATCCAGGTGCGAGCGAATTTTGGTCGGCGAAGCGGCCCGGTCGGGGCGTCAATCTCATCCTGTCAAGAAAAACCCTGCAATGTATGGGAGCTTGAAGTTGTTCTTCAAAAGCGATCTATTGAAAAATAAAAGCGAGCTAGGCCATAGTTACTTTTATGAAAAAACCCTTGCACTACGGCGAGACTTCACCCCAAGAGGTTACGAAGGATTTTTTGAGGATTGCGCTATCGAATCTGGACGGACCGGAAGTAATGAGCCAACTCAACACCCGGTTCTATATTGGGAAGCCCGCTTATCCCGGCCGGCTCGGCCGGCGGTGCTGACGCTATCGACGGTTCTGTCGAAGAGCATAGCATCCCGGAGGTGCCGAAACCGTGGAAGCTGAATTTCACAAAGAAAGAAGTAAAAGACGGATTCATGAAGCTTTGGAGCGGCTGTCACGCAACGATTGCGACAACGTTAAGAACGTCGGGTATTGATAAAATTGACTATGTACTTCTCGCTGGCGCCCCTCCTCGATGTTTCCGCTGAAATTGGCTACGTCGGCCATCAGCGGCAGACGACTCTGGTTGAGGATCTTAAGAAGGCGACTCAGGCTTTGGAAGAGCTCGAATTGCATTCGACCGTCACTCAATGTTCTGCGAAATTGTTCCGGGGCGGTCACTATGCTCAGGCAGTCTTCGAATCCCTAAAAGCTCTTGAAAGCTGCGTTAAAACGGTCGCCGGGTTCCCTAAGGATCCCAGGGGAAACGAACTTTACGGAAGACCTCTAATAATGAAAGTCTTTGATGTCGACTCGCCCTTGATTCAAATTTCAGATGATGCCAACGTTTCAACTTGCACACCGAGATTTAATCGCGGGTTTGGTTGGTATCCGAAACATATTCGCTCACGAAGTTGCAGAAATCCGTCCTTCGCAAGCGATCAGATGGCTTGGCGTAGCCAGTGCAATGCTTGCGGCAATTGATAATCGACGATGAGGACTGCGACTGCGGGGGCTTGGGCCGAGGACGAATATTCTTAACTAGGGGCACTACGGCGTAGTGGAGCGGCCGGCTCATAGGTGGAGGGGCGCTTTTTGAGAGGGGTTTGGGAGGGCGGATGAAGTTTGGGACGGCTGCGGAGGAAAAGGCAAAAGCCGCACCATGGAAAGCGAAGAGTGCGGCACCCGGCACCTACACCGGGGGGCTAGGCAAAACTGATACAATCGGACCGGTATTCACTCATGAAAGCGCTGCGCTTGCGATCTTTGATGGCTACGGGGCTTTCTTTGTGGCTCGGGTTCCTGGCATGTGTTTTGGGTTGTGCGCAGCCGGCCCTCGGATCGGAAACATCGTCACATGCGGGAGTCTTTGCGCTTAACCCGGCGGCAAATGAAGATGGTAACGGCGAGATGGCTGATGCCGGGCCATGCTGCCATCACGGCCGCGGAGCTTCCTCGAAAAACAAGCCAGTTGCTCAGACGGTTTCGTGCTGTCCTTTGGACGCCACGTTGATGCAGAAGCAGGATCCGCTGTCTCATTTGCGCGAGCAGTGGTCCGTGGTGGTGTTGCTGTTGCTGGTATTCCATCCTTCCTTTCCGCTTTCCGTGAGCAATCGAGAAAACCTGCCAACCGTTTGGCTCGCGGGAAGAGACGTTCTGCTCCAAACCCACATTCTTCGCCTTTAGAACAGGAACCGATTCCTATGGGCTCATCGCGCGGATGTTCCATCCGCCAAACAAGGACCCTGTCTAAATGCAAAGGAGAAAAATCATGAAGAAGCTGAAAGTAGTGGTGTTGATGGCGGTTATGGCACTTGGTCTGGCAGGAGCGGCGACGGCGGCGCAGGCGGGTTGCTGCGCGTCGGAGGACTGCTGTGCTTCCTGCTCCGGATGCAAGAAGTAGCTGACCGCTGAGAGAAGAGAGGCGTGGGTGGGTGACTGCGCCTCTCACTTTTCGGGTCAAGTTCTGAGGGTTGACGATGAGACGGGTACGAGCAAAGAAGGAGATGACGGCTAGCCAGCAGGCGCTGGGAATTGTTTTGCTTGGGATGATCCTTTTGCTTGTGGGATTCATCATTTTCAGGGCGCAAAGTGGGCAGGCGCTGGATTCGCAACGATGTCCGATTGATGGGATGGCGGCGGAGTGGCGGAGCCGGCCGCATGGGGCGAATATCTGCAATTACGGGCACTTCAGCGTGGTGGAGCGGCAAGCACATACCTGGTGGGCGGTTTGTTGAGTGCGGAGGGAAGAGTCAAAAACCGCACCCTTGAAAGGCACAAGGGTGCGGCACCCGGGCGAAGAAGGAAAAAGCAGATCCCTCGCTGCCCTCGGGATGACAAGTTGCGGATAGCGGATGAGTTTGGGGCGGCGGAGGAAGGCGCCAAAAACTGAACCTGGGGCACCCGGAAGTTGGATTACTGGGCGGCTGCTTTTGGATTGAAAAAACTGTTGGCTTCGACGAGCTGTTTGGGGGTCATAAGACGCCCGAGGGACTTGCGGCGTCTGGAAGCGAGGGCGTCACCGGTCGCGCTAGCACGAGAGTACCACGCATATGCGGCGACGTAATTGAGCGGCACACCTTTACCGGTTTCGTAAAAGTACCCGAGACACGTCTCCGCATCGACGTTCCCTTGCTCTGCAGCTAAACGTTCCCAGCGCGTGGCCTCGGCGTAGTCGATTGGCACACCCTGACCTCGAAAATAAAGGGTCGCTAGATCGTGTTGTGCGAGGGGGTCACCAAGTTCGGCAGCGGCTCTGAACCAACGGGCTGCTTGGGCTAGGTCGCGAGGAGTGCCAACACCCTCGTAGTAAGCATGACCAAAGTTCCATTGGGCAATGCGATTCCCTTGTTGGGCGGCACCCTGAAACAAGCGGAACGCCTTTGTGATGTCTTTAGGAACGCCTAGCCCACGACTGTAAAGGCGTGCAAGATTGTTTTGAGCAGTCGAGTGTCCCTGCAGAGCAGCCCCTTCATAATTCTCTGCGGCCCTGGTGTAGTCGCGAGAGACACCGTGACCATACTCATAGAGATATCCCAGGATGAACTGGGCATCGGGGTCGTTTCGAGAAGCCGCTGACCGCGCCCACTCCAGCGCTATATTGTAGCCGGGGGCCACGGTATCGGCTTGAGAGAGGAAATTGACCAGGTGCTGCTTGGCGGACGACTCATTTGATTCTGCGCGAATTTTCAGGTCGGTTATAAAGGAAGGAGCGGCAGAATATTGCGGTCGGGGGTGTGCTGGAGGGCTAAGCGCGGTCTCAACAAAAAAACAGGAGAGAACGAGCAGCCGCCTAAGCAAGCGATTAGAGTCGAGCGAAGCGTGCATGGGGTTTCCCAAGAGCTCACGCGAATTTCAGCGGTGGAGGTCTAGAGCGTCAATTCCTGGTAGGTCCCCTGGAAGTGGCCTGTTTGTCCCATAGCTAAGCCTTGTGTAATCAGTCCGTTCTAAGCGCAACGGCCAATTGTTGGTTGGCGGGCACGCAGAGCTCGTGCTAGGCTCTGAGCCAATCGGAGCGGCTCAATGGCCTGGCCAGGTCAGGTAAGTCACCAGGTTCGCTTTGGCGAGTTCCAGCTCGACTTGCAGACCGCGGAGCTTCTACGGAACGGTCACAAGCTCATCCTGCAGGATCAGCCCTTTCAGGTGCTTGCGATTCTGCTGCAGCGTCCCGGTCAGCTCGTCACCCGCGAAGAACTCAAGAGGAAGCTCTGGCCTTCCGACACGTTTGTGGACTTCGACCACGGCTTGAATAAAGCGGTGAATCGGCTCAGGGAGGTGTTGGGCGATTCGGCGGATCAGCCTAGGTTCATTGAAACTTTGCCGCGTCGTGGATACCGTTTCATCGCCCCGGTTCAATCTTCGCCGCCTCTTCCTCCCGGAGAAACCGTCGTACCTGAGACACGCTTCCTTCGCTCAGCGAGAGCCAGACGCATCGTTTTCGGAACGGCGCTTGCCGCGATTGTCGCCATCTCCCTCACAGCCGCGCTTCGCCTCAGAAGAACGGAATCGACGCCAATGAAGACCCCCGAAATCGTCCCGCTCACCGGCATGGCTGGAATCGAGGATGACCCTGCCTTCTCTCCCGATGGCAATCAGGTCGCTTTTGCGCGAGCGGATGATAAAGAAGGAGGTTTAGGAATCTATTCGGCTGTCATCGGTGGCGAAAAGCTTCTGCGCCTGACGACTAGCCGCGACGACTGTTGCCCGGTCTGGTCGCCTGACGGCAGGTCCATTGCTTTCGCCCATTCCTTGTCGCGTGGGTACGCGATTTATGTCTTGCCGGCGCTCGGCGGCACTCCTAAAAAGGTGTACGAAATGTCGGCAGAATATGCCGAACATGTGGATATGCCCGCGACTTTCTCCTGGTCGCCCGATGCCAAGAGTCTTGCCATCAGTACCCTAACAAGCTCGCAAAAACGTCCTTCCATCGCTCTCCTTTCCCTCGAAGATGGATCGACGCGAGTTTTGACCTCGCCGCCGCCGAAGTGCAGTGATTGGTTTCCTTCGTTTGCGCCCGATGGCAGTCTGGTCGCATTCCTCCGATCCAACGGCCCGGGCTTTGTCGATGACTTGTATGTTGTCCCCGCCGCAGGTGGTGAGCCTAAGAGACTCACGTTTGATCGGCAATTCAAGGAAGGACGCGTCGCGTGGACCCCGGACAGCAAGGAAATTATCTTCTCCTCCGCTCATGCAGGCCTCACCACCTTGTGGCGTGCTTCTGTTTCGGGCGGATCGCTGCGCCGTGTCGAGGGTGTTGGAACATCCGCTTCTACCCCGGCCGTGGCCTTGAAGGGAGACCGCCTTGTTTTCGTAAACGAAGTCGCCCGCGTGAATCTTTGGCGTGTTCGGCTGACGGACCCAAGGCACGTGAGCGGCGTTCCCCAAATACTCTTGGATTCGAAAGGCGACAAGGGGACGCCCTATTTTTCAGCCGACGGCGGCAGAATCGTTTTTGAATCCAGCCAATCCGGTTATTTCGAAATTTGGGCTATGAACAGTGACAGCTCAAGTCAATCCCAGGTTACATTTCTGAACGGCATGTCCGGGACGCCTCGTTGGTCTTACGATGGCCGCTTCGTGGCCTTCGACTACCGCCCGGCAGAACACAGCGAGATCTATTCCACAGATGTTGCTGGGCGATCGGCGCACCTAGTTCCCACTATTCCTGGAGCGGACAACACGGTGCCGAGCTGGTCGCACGACAATCGATGGATTTATTTCTCTTCCAATCGCGGCGACGAACCTACGCAGGTTTGGAAGGTGCTCGCCGGGGGCGGATCGCCCATTCAGTTGACCACAAAAGGAGGCATGGGTCCGATCGAGTCGCAAGACGGATATGTGTTCTTTACGAGGACCATGCATTCCGACGAGATACTGAAGGTGCCCAACAGCGGAGGCGACGAAATATCGGTCATGAAAGGCACCGGCCTCGATTGTTGGTGCAACTGGGCGCTGGCCCCGGCAGGTATTTACTTCATCGATGGAAATACTGGGGGAAGCAAGCGGCTCTGGTATTACGAATTCGCAACGAAAAGACTCTCTCCGCTGCTAGTCTTTCAAAAACACGTATTAAATCCCGCGATCTCGCCAGATGGAAAAACGCTAATTTACGTTCAGATGGACCAGTTCGACCGAACCATCATGCTCGTAAATTATTTCAGGTAGTTCCGTCCGAGACTTGCAATTTTGCCCACCCGTCTCGATGCGGCATTTCCGCTGGACTGGCTTCCATTGCGCGAACGCCTACGACTCGAAGTCCTAAGACTACTGCCAACAGTTTGTTGGTCCCGTAACCGGTTCGGAAAAGTCAAAACTCGCACTCTTGAAAAGCTGAGGGTGCGGCAGCCGGGCGGGGACGGAAAGGAGAGAAAAAGCAGATCCCTCGCGGGGGCTCGGGATGACATTCGAATCGCTAGGATTGGCCTAGGAGGGCGTCGAAATAGGCTAGCATTTCTGGGGAGTCCCATTGCTGGGGGCCGATTACTTTGCGGGCGATTTTGCCGTGGCGGTCGATGATGTAGGTTTCGGGGATCATGGTGGTGCCGTAGTCGTGTTCGATTTTCTTCATTGCGGGGTCGGAGTAGGTTATGAAACCTACCTTTTGATCCAGGAGGAACTTTTCGTAGGCGGAATGGTCGTCGTCGATGCTTACGCCAAGGACCATGCCGTTGCGCGAGGCGATGTATTTTTCGAGATGGTTGAGGGCGGGGGTTTCTTCGACGCAGGGAGGGCACCAGCTGGCCCAGAAATTCAGGACGACGACCTTGCCGCGGAGGTCGGAGAGGCGGGTGGGCTTGCCGGAGAGGTCGAGTGGGAAGTCTTCGGCGGTCTTGCCGGAGATGGAGGCTTCGCCCTGGCGGTAGCTGGGTAGGGCGAAGACCAGGATTATCGCGGTTACGAGGGCCAGGGCGGCCCAGTTTACGAGTTTTCGGCCGATTGTCATCGAGTGTTATACTAACCTATCCCCGTCGGATCG
This sequence comes from uncultured Acidobacteriota bacterium, assembly GCA_963834025.1. Lineage (GTDB taxonomy): Bacteria > Acidobacteriota > Terriglobia > Acidiferrales > UBA7541 > Acidiferrum. The sequence continues at coordinate 907,466 of CAWIAI010000003.1, forward strand.
AAAACGGTCCCCTGTCACCTCATCCATGCCAACACAACCGCCAGTAACCGAGCCTAGGACGGACCATTCTCGGCGAGAGATCGCCCGGGACCGCGTGACCGCCATTGTGCCTGCCCGGAACGAGGAGCAGGTGATCGCGACGTGCGTGCGGGCGCTGGCCCGGCAGCCGGAGATTGCGGAGATTCTGGTGGTGGACGACCAGTCGAGCGACGGGACTGCTGGCGTGGTTCGTGGTTTGACGGCTGAGTTGGCTGGCGTGCGACTGGTGGAGGCGCCCGGGTTGCCTGCGGGGTGGCTGGGAAAGAACAATGCGGCGTGGAAGGGGGCTTGCGAGGCTGCGAATGGCTGGTTGCTGTTTACGCGATGCGGACGCTGAGCTTTTGCCGGGCGCGACTGCGCGGGCGCTGGAGATTGCCGGGGAGTTTGATGCTGCGCTGGTGTCGTTTTCACCGGAGCAGGTGACCGAGAGCTGGTATGAGAAGTCGCTGATCCCGTTTGTGTATTGCCGGTTGGCCCGGCGATTTTCGTTTAAGGATGTGAACGATCCGGCTTCGCGGGTGGCGGCGGCGAATGGCCAGTTCCTGATGATTCGGCGTGACGTTTATGACGCGATCGGAGGACATGGCGCCGTGGCTGGGGAAGTGCTGGAGGACGTGGCGCTGGCTCGGAACGCGAAGGCTGCGGGATACCGGATCTGGTTTGGGTCGGGCAAGGATGTGGTTCGCGCGCGGATGTACCGATCGTTTGCGGCGATGTGGGAAGGGTGGAAGAAAAATTTGTTTTTGCTGGTGGGAGGAAGTCGCGGCGCGGTGGTGCGGGAATTTTTTGCGGCGGTGCCGTGGATTCCATTTTTGCTGATTGCGGTTGGGCTATTTATGCCGTTTGCGCTGATGGCTGGAGTGGTTTTGTTGCTGGTGCGGCAGGCCGGATATGGCCTGGAATTGCCGAGTAACCAATATCGGGGTTCGCTCATCCTCTACTATGTGCCGGCGGTGGTGCTGTATGCGGGTGTGTTGTGGGCGTCGTATCGCGCGCATGTGAAGGGCAAAGTGGAATGGAAGGGCCGGGAGATTTCGGTCGGAGTGCCTGGGACGATTCGTTAACGGAGAGCGATGGTTTTACTGACGCGTAAAATCGAGTTTTCGGCTTCGCATCGGTACGACAATCCGGAGCTTTCGCCGGAAGAGAACCGGCGCGTGTTTGGGAAGTGCAATAACCCGCATGGACACGGGCACAACTACACGCTTGAGGTTACGGTCGCGGGTGAGCCTGATCCCGTTACCGGGATGGTTTTGGATTTGAGCGAGTTGAAGAAGATTCTGGAGCGGGAAGTGATGCAGCGGATGGATCATCGGCATTTGAATTATGAGGTGCCGGAATTGGCGGGGTTGATTCCTACTTGCGAGAATGTGGCGCGGGTGATTTGGGAGTTGCTGGAGCCGAAGATTACGCAGGGTCGGTTGCATCGCGTGCGGTTGTATGAGTCGGCGGATTTGTTTGCGGATGTGATGAAGCAAAGAAGTAATGAAGTAGCGATATAACGAAGTAATGATGAAGAGGATGCGGTTATGAGTGCGCGGGGCGAGTTGAAGATTGAGTTGGGGCGGCGTTATCGATTTGCGGCTTCGCATCGGTTGCACAGTGCGCGGCTTAGCGATGAGGAGAATTCGCGTTTGTATGGGAAGTGCAACAACCCGCTGGGGCATGGGCACAACTATGTTGTGGAGATCTGCGTTTCGGGAGACGTGGATCCGGCTACTGGGATGATTGCGAATTTGGCGGACCTGGATGGATTTGTGGAGCGGGAAGTTTTGGATGCGTTCGATCATCGCTCGTTGAATGACGAAGTGCCGGCGTTTCGCGCTGAGGTGCCGACGACGGAGAATCTGTGCGTCGAGATTTTTCGGCGGGTGCGCGCGTTTCCGAAGGCCAAGCTGGAACGGGTGCGGGTGGAAGAGACGTCGAACAATAGTTTTGAATACGCTGGAGAGAACGCGACTAATGATTCAGAAGTAGATGGAGTGCGCTTAGAAGGGAACAGATCGTGACCAAGCCGACCGAAGAGATTCTGCTCGACGAAGGTAGACCGCGCGATGCGAAGACGATTGCTTGTCACGTGCGCGAGATTATCCGGTTGATTGGTGAAGATCCGGAGCGCGAAGGCTTGCGAAAGACGCCGGAGCGTTATGAGAAGGCGATCAAATTTCTGACGAGCGGGTATCACCAGAACGTCGATCACCTCTTGAATGGCGCCACCTTCAGCGTTTGCTATGACGAGATGGTGTTGGTGAAGGACATCGAGTTTTTCAGCTTGTGCGAGCATCATCTGCTGCCTTTTTTTGGAAAGGCGCATGTGGCGTATCTGCCGACGAATAAGGTGATTGGATTGAGCAAGGTGGCTCGGCTGGTGAATATGTTTGCGCGCCGGTTGCAGATTCAGGAGCGGATGACGAGTCAGATTGCGAAGGCGATTGAGGACAAGATCGCGCCTCAGGGTGTGGGCGTGATCATTGAGGCGCGGCATTTGTGCATGCAGATGCGTGGGGTGGAGAAGCAGCATGGGCAGGCGGTGACCAGCGCGATGTTGGGAGAGTTCCGGAATAACAAGCAGACGCGGGATGAGTTTTTGTCGCTGGTGAGGAATAAGCAGAGTTGACAGCGGGAACGTTGCACGGATCGTACGTTTGAGTTGTGTATGCGCCGGGCGGGGTAAGCCCCGCCCCTACAAGGACGAACCGCGGCGTGACTAGCGAAGCGTTACGCGGCGTGACTAGCCAATCTGGGTCGCGAATTGTGAACTGCATGCAGTAGAAATTCGCCGTTGGGAACTCTTGCCTGTACGCGGCTGGTGTGGTCAACTCTGAGCCGCGGTCTGTTCTCATGATTGGCCGGTCGATCTCTCACTACTCCATAACTGAAAAATTAGGCGAAGGAGGCATGGGCGTGGTGTATCGCGCGCATGACCTGATGTTGCATCGCGACGTTGCGTTGAAGTTCTTGACGCTGCAGACGCTCAAGGAAGATCCGACGGTGCGGGAGCGCGTGCTGCACGAGGCGCGGACGATTTCAGCGCTGAACCATCCGAGCATCTGCACGATCTACGAAGTTGGCGAAGACGAGGGACGTCCTTACCTGGCGATGGAGTTTGTGGAAGGGCATTCGCTGAGCCAGGAAATTATTTCCGGCGGGATGGCGACCGACGTGGTGGTGCGAAATGGGATGCAGTTAGCCGATGCCCTGGCGCACGCGCACGAGCGGGGGATCGTGCATCGCGACCTGAAGTCGGGAAATGTGTTGGTGACACCTTCGGGGCGGTTGAAGGTGCTCGATTTCGGATTGTCGAAGCGCATGGAGCAACGCGTCAGCGAGGAGACGACGAAATTCGATCAGGGGTGGGACGAGCAGCACTCGATTACGGGGACACTCCCATACATGGCGCCGGAGTTGTTGCGAGGAGAGGAAGCGGATGCGCGGAGTGATGTGTGGGCGCTGGGTGTGGTGCTCTACGAGATGGCGGCGGGGCGGCGGCCATTTCGAGGCGGTACGGCTTACGAATTGAGCGCGTCGATATTGCGCGAGGCGCCGCCGGCGATTTCGCCGCTGATTCCGCCGGTGCTGCAGTCGGTGATCGACAAATGTTTGGACAAGGATCCGACGCAGCGATATCGCTCGGGAGGAGAAGTACGGGCGGCGCTGGAGGCTGCGGGGACGGCGTCGAGGTCGCAGCGAATTCCGGTGGAAGCGTTGGCGGTGCATGAGGAAGAGCAGCGAGCCGCGCGGATGAGGCGGCGGCTGTGGTACGGAGTGGGAGTTTTCGCAGTCGTCGTGCTGGCGATTGGGTTGTTGTTGTGGAAGGCGGCCAAGCCGCGGGGGCGAGTAAGCGCGGTGCCTGGCGCGATCCAGTCGCTTGCGGTGTTGCCGCTGGAGAATCTATCGGGCGATCCTTCGCAAGATTATTTTTCGGACGGGATGACGGACGCGTTGATTACGGAGTTGTCGCACATCCGGAAGCTGCGGGTGATTTCGCGAACCTCGGTGATGCAATACAAGGGGACGCAGAAGTCGCTGGAGGATATTGCGCGAGACTTGAACGTGGACGCGGTGGTGGAGGGCTCGGTGGTGCGGGCGAACGGGCGGGTGCGGATTTCGGCGAAGCTGATTCAGACATCGATCGAGCAGACCTTGTGGGGTGCCAGTTACGAGCGGGATTTCACGGATGTACTGGGGCTGCAGAGCGATGTGGCCACGGCCATCGCACGCGGAATTCAGGTGGAGCTGTCTGCGCCTGAGGCGTCGCAATTGGCGAATCGACGAGTGGTGGTGCCGCAGGCATATGAAGCCTATTTGAAAGGACGATTTGAAGCGGAGAAGCGGACCCGGGAGGGGATACAGGCGGCGGTGGGTTATTACCACGACGCGATTTCGCTGGATCCCACTTATGCTGCGGCGTATGCGGGGCTGGCGGATGGGTTGCTCAATACCAGCACGTATCAGATCCGGCCGCCCGCGGAAGTGATTCCAGAAGCGAAGGAAGCGGCTCAGAAGGCGCTGCAGTTGGACGACCGTCTGGCGGAGGCGCATGCGTCACTGGCCGCGATTCGCTTTTATCATTTGGAATGGGACGGAGTGGAGAGTGAGTTTCAGCGGGCGATTGCGCTGAATCCCGGTTATGCCACCGCGATGCACTGGTATGCGCTGACTTTGGCGGCAACAGGGCGCAGGGAAGAGTCCATCACAGAGATTAAGCTGGCAAGAGAGATTGATCCTCGATCATTGATCATCAATGCGAATGTGGGATGGTGCTATTACCTTGCGGGGGATGCGGACCGCGCCATCGAAGAGGCAAGAAACACACTGCGAATGGACCCCGGGTTTGTGGTGGCGCATGGGTACCTCGGGCAGGCCTTTATCGAGAAAAAAATGTACGACCAAGCCATCGAAGAATTCCGCAAAATGGTGTCGCTCGCTCCGGGTGATATGTCGCACAAGGCGGATCTGGGAGGGGCTTACGCGCGGGCCGGCAAGGACGAGCAGGCGCAGGAAATACTGCAGGAGTTTCTGCACGCGCCGAGCGTCACCTATATATCCCCGTACACGTGGGCGATGCTGTATGCGGGGATGGAGAAAAAGACTGAAACGCTCGGGTGGCTGGAGAAGGCGTTCGCGGAACGAAACGCGCGGCTCGTGAATGTGGCGGTGCATCCGCAGTTCGCGTTTTTGCGAGGCGATGCGCGATTCGAGGACTTGCTGGCGCGCATGGGTGTTCCGGTGACGGTTCGGCATCTGGTAGGCGGAGTGGCGAAGGGGCGCAGCAGCGGAAGCGGCGCAGCGGAACGCGCGCAAGGAAGCCATAAACCTTGACGAGTATTGACTCGTTCGTTAGACTCGGCGCCTGGTCCGTTACTTCGCAGAATCTAAGAAGTACCCATCCTATTTCTAGTCGGCTGATTTTCACTGCTTTGGAGGCCATATGGCAAAGCGAAAATTGGAAGTAACCCTGACGCCAATTGCGACGCAGATCGACAAGGCTCGGGCGAAAATGGAATCGCTGCGTCCGAAGGTTTCGGCAGCAGACAAGAAGGCGATCGACCTGGAGATTAAGAAGTTAAAGAAATGCAGGAAGGAGCTAGCCGAATTTTGTGGACGGATGACTCACGGGTTCAATCCGCTCTAGCCTGCGCGCGGCGAGAAATAGAACGCTTAGGCGTACGAAGGCCGTGAGGCGCGCGCGTTTGCAGACTGTGCTACCAGGGAAGAATCGTAGCGTCGGGCCTGGCGCGATTCGGTACAGGCGGTCGCCGTTTTTGATCTCCTATTGGCGGGATAACCAGCTTGTTTTTGAGAATTATCTAACGCAGCGGCGGGTGTCCGCGAGTCCCCTTACATCAATGATTCTTCATTTTTTCGACCGCGAGCGGCCGCTACGGGCGTTATGTGCCGCTTTGACCGAATTTACTCCTGCGTCGTTGCGGAAAGCGGCACAAATGCTGGTGCGGCATTCGCTGTTGCAGCAGCAGGGACGCACACGCCCGCCTGGGGAAAGGGAGCTTCGAGCCTGGAGCGAGTGGAATCCGGCCGCCGGGTTTTTCCATTTGTCTACCAAGGACTTGCTGTTCGAACGGGATGCCGCAAAGGAATTCCGCGGGTTGCTGCGGCTGGCTAAATCGAAGCCGATCCCGAAGCCCGTCAAGCGCTATCCGAAGGCGCAACGGGTTCCCTTACCCGCGCCTGCCTTTGCTTCTGAATTTTCGCGGGCGCTGGTGGAGCGGCGTACGTGGCGAAAGTTCTCGAAAAAACCGGTCGAATTGTCGTTGCTCGGCGAACTGTTGGGACTGACGTGGGGAGTGCGGAAATGGGTTGAGATTCCGAAGCTCGGAACGGTGGCGGTCAAGACTTCGCCCTCGGGGGGCGCTTTACACCCGATCGAGGCATACGTACTGGCGCGTAACGTTAGCGGTTTGCGTTCTGGGCTCTATCACTACAGCGCAGAGGATCATCGGGTGGAGCTCCTGCGCCGGGGAGCAGGTTCGCGGCAGATCACGGAGTATCTGGCGAATCAATATTGGTATGGAGGGGCGGCGTTTGTCGTTTTCATGACCGCGGTGTTTGCGCGGACGCGGTGGAAATATGACTACGCGCGGGCTTACCGGGCGGTGTTGATCGAAGCGGGTCATTTGTGCCAGACATTTTGCCTGACAGCCACGTGGCTGGGGGCGGCACCGTTTTGCACGATGGCGTTCGCGGATTCGAAGATTGAAAAGGCACTAGGGATCGATGGCATATCCGAATCCGTGCTGTATGTGGCGGGAGCCGGCACACGGCCGGAGAACGAGAGGCATGCGCATCTGCTGAGCGGTAGCGAAATCTCCAGACTGAACCTGTAAGCAGACTGAAGATAGCCGAGAGAGGCCGTTATTCCTCGATTTCAGCGTCGAAGAAGGCGTTCATCTTGGGGGCGGTCTTGCATGCGCTGGAAAGGATCTGGCGGCTTTCTTGGAGCGCTTGGAGTCTCAGGTCGAGGTCTTTTCGGTCGGCCTTTGCGACGGATGGTCGAATTGCCCGAAGAGACTTTTCACGCTTTTCGATCGCAACGATGACGGGGCCCAGCGATTCGACTTCGTAACGTTGTTGTGGCATGGGAGCCTCCTTGATTGAGTGGCTCGTCTCCGCGGCACTTCTGGCGACACGGCGACGGGAGCCCCGAGAGCGGCAAGCTATCAGCGAAGTTCATTGTTGTCAATTGGCCGGCATCCTTACGGCCCGGCATACGAGGTGTTATCTCTACGGTCAAAAAAGAGCGCCCGGTTCAGAAAGTGGCCGCTACAACCACGTCGGAAAATCGCCGATTATTTTGGGGCGATGTCGACCGAGGCGCGAGTGGTCTCCCAATCCATGCGCAGGGTGCAGGCTGCGCCACTTTGATCGAAGGCGATGGTGAAGTTTTCGAGCGGTGACGGCAGCTTGGAGACTTTCATGTCAATGCGTGCCAGATCTTCGCCTGGGCCGGGATAGGCGGTGCCCCATTCGCCGGTCTTCTTGCTGATCACGAGCTGCCATTTGTCGGCGTTGGGCACGGTGAAAATGGTATAGCTGCCGGCGGAAACCGGCGTTCCGCCAACAGATAGATTGGAATCGGTCACGAACGTGGTGGCCTCGTTTGCGCCGGCCCGCCAGACCTTGCCGTAGGGGACCAACTCGCCGTAAATCTTGCGGCCGTTTGCGCGTGGGCTGGAATAGTCGATCGCGACGGTTTTTCCGCCTGGTAGCTTGCATTCTGCTTTGGCAGGCGGGCTGGGGCGCTTGCTCTTGTCTTGTTGCGCCGAACACGCTGCGCACAGCGCTAGACACAAGAAAAGGCCCGTACAAAGTGAAATGACGTTTCGCATGGTGATCAATCTCCCTCAGAGTTTGCTGCTGGGAACAGCCTGCGTGACGCTAGTGATACTGCCATGTCCGGGCAGGACTTCCAAGAGGTGCGTGTAGTCCAGAAACACGCGTCTCGCAGCCGTCCTCTTGCGGGCTAGGATTTGCCGTTGTTGTGGTTGACACAGGCAAGAGTGCCTGTGCTACCAGCAGAGAAGCGCAAAGGGAGAAATATTTTCGTACATTGTGATTTCTTTACAGGCTTGTGAGTATTGTGTTAGCCTGAATTAGTCGAAGAGAACAGGAAAAATCAGGGGACGACGGAGAGGGGCACTTGAGCGCAACTAAATCAGTGTTGATCGAACAGTTCCGGGCCCATATTAAAGATACAGGTTCACCCGAGGTGCAGATTGCACTTTTGAGTGAACGGATCAGCTACCTGACGTCGCATCTCAAGTCCCACGTAAAGGACCACGCATCCCGGCGCGGATTGATCATGATGGTCAACAAGCGCCGCCGCCTGCTGGACTATCTTAACCGCCGCGACCCGGATCGGTATCGCGAGATTGTTGAACGCCTTAGTCTGCGCAAGTAGCCGCTCTGTTGAAATGGAGCGAAGCTACAGCGCTTCCACGAAGAACCAATTTGAAATTAGTCTAACGGTGGCGGTGTCGCTACCGGTGGAATCGTTGCGCGTCCGTCCATAAATTGGGCGGAGTTTGTTGTGGTGTAGTTGGCGTATTGGTCAGCCTCGCAAGACACTCGCCTCCATTCTCTTCCAGGTAGAGCGGGGATAAGCGTCCCTGCAAGAACGCTCTGCGCGAACGCGGAGCCAAAGGAAATCATCTATGTCTGAAAATACAAGCATTCCAGCGCCGCACTCGGTAACCGTCGAAGTCGGTGGGCGGCCCTTGATTCTGGAGACCGGGAAGATCGCCAAACAAGCTAATGGAGCGATTACTGCGCGATACGGCGATACGGTGGTGCTGACGACGGCTTGCATGTCCACGACGGCGAACGACCGCGACTTTTTGCCCTTGACCGTGGACTACCGGGAAAATACCTATTCGGCGGGCAAGATTCCAGGTGGGTTCTTCAAGCGCGAAGGACGTCCTTCGGAGAAGGAAGTACTCACGTCGCGGTTGATCGATCGACCGATGCGCCCGCTGTTTCCGGAATCGTGGCGCAACGAGACACAGATTGTGAGCATGGTGTTGTCGGCCGACAGCGCGAATGACCCGGATGTGATCGCGGTTACTTCGGCGTCGGCTGCGGCGTACTGCTCGGACCTGCCATTTGAGACGCCGATCGCGGCAGTGCGGGTGGGATTGCTGAACGGGCAACTGGTGGTGAACCCGACGGTGTCGGAACAGAAGACCAGTTTGCTCAACATTGTAATCGCGGGCTCTGAAGAGGGCATCGTGATGGTGGAATCGGGAGCGCTGGAGGTTTCGGAAGAAGCGGTTGTGGATGCGCTGGAGTTTGGCCACAAGGAAATCAAGAAGATTGTTGCGGCGATTCGGGAACTGCACGCGCAACTGAAGCCGAAGAAGGTTGTGGTCGCGCCACTTCCATTTGACCAGGCGCTCTACAACGAGATCGAGAAGAAGCACGGAGCAAAGCTGAAGGATGCGTTGAACACGGAAAAGCATCCGAAGAAGGAAAGCTATCACTTGGTGGATGAGCTGAAAGCGGAGATCGTGAATGCGATTCCCGAGGAAAATGAAGAGAAGCGGGCGCTGGCGAAGCGGGCGTTTGAGAAGCTGCGAGAGAATATTTTCCGCGACGAGATCCTGAACGCGAGGCGACGACCGGATGGACGCGAATTCGACAAAATTCGCAAAATCACTTGCGAGGTCGGCTTACTGCCGCGCGTACATGGTTCGGCGCTATTTACTCGTGGTGAGACGCAGGCGCTAGCGACATTGACGCTGGGCACCAAGGAAGACATGCAGCGGCTGGACCTGCTGTTCGAGCAGGATCAATTTAAGCGCTTTTTGCTGCACTACAATTTCCCGCCATTCAGCGTTGGCGAGGTCAAGTTCCTGCGCGGGCCTGGGCGGCGTGAAATTGGCCACGGGGCGCTTGCGGAACGCGCGTTGGTGAACCTGCTACCGCCGGAAACGGACTTTCCTTACGCCATGAGGCTCGTGTCGGACATTCTGGAATCTAACGGATCCTCGTCGATGGCAACCGTTTGCGGTGGGTCGTTGGCACTGATGGATGCTGGTGTGCCGATCAAGTCGCCCTGCGCGGGTATCGCGATGGGACTGGTGGTTGGGGATAACAGCAAATACTCGATCTTGACGGACATCGCCGGGGCGGAAGACCACTACGGCGACATGGACTTCAAGGTGGCCGGGACCCGCGCGGGGATCACCGCGCTGCAGATGGACATCAAGGTATTGAACGTCACGATTCCTATGATGCGCGAAGCACTCGCGCAGGCGAAAAAGGCTCGGCTCGAAATCCTGGATACGATGGACCAGACACTGAGCACGCATCACGAAGAGATCTCGACGTTCGCTCCGCGGCTCTATAAGTTGAAGATTCCGCAGGACAAGATTCGCGACCTGATTGGACCTGGCGGCAAGAAGATCAAGTCGATCATCGAAGTCACGGGCGTGAAGATTGACGTGCTCGAAGACGGCACGGTGCATATCTTCTCGACCAGCGGGGCTGGCGGAGACCAAGCGTTGCAGATGGTGCGCGAGGTTACCGCTTCGGCCGAGATTGGCAAGACTTACCTTGGCAAAGTGGTGAGGCTTGCGGAGTTTGGCGCTTTCGTCGAACTCTTCCCGGGCACGGATGGATTGCTGCATATCAGCGAAATCTCCGAGCACCGCATTCGCGACGTTCGCGATGAGCTGAAGCTCGGCGACCAGGTACTCGTGAAGGTGCTTTCGATTGAGGGGAATAAAGTGCGGCTGTCTCGCAAGGCGCTGATCCGCGAAGCCCGTGAAAAGCAGGCGAAGAAGGAAGCGGCGGGCGGCGGCGGGACTACGACCACCGAACAATAGCCATTCGACCTATACAAGGGAAAAGGCCCGGCAGTGTCGCCGGGCCTTTTCGTTTTCTATCCGTTTTTTTGCGTTTCAATGGACTGGGGCGCGCTTCTTGCAGTGAACGGCGTCGAGCGCTCCCCATAGGGCGTTCAGCGCATCCTTTGCGGTTGCAACGATCTCGTCTTCATTACCGTCGGCATGTTCTTCCAGCCAGCCACGCCACGCTGCGCGATGCTCTTTGTCCGCTTCTTCATGAATGGTGAAGTAGGCCAGTGCTTCCGGCTGGTCGATCCCGTAGAACTTCTTCAGCCCATCGATCTTGGTTGACGCGATTTCCGGTACTTGACCTTCATAGGCGTATAAAGCTGCTACGGCCTCAGCGACCGGACGATCGCCACAAATCTCGCGGAACGTGGCAACTACGGTCTGAGTGCCAGGCAATGCGGGGCAGCAGGAGATGTCTTCTTCGGCGACGCCCAGAGCCAAGGCGAAATTGCGCCAGAGCTTGGGATGCGGACCTTCCGGATTTTCTTCTTCGGCGAGGTTTTCGATTACGGTGTCGCGTAACGGGCCTTCGGTACGCGCCGCTAGAACGCGGAGGTGCTTGGGAAAGGCTTCGACGTGGCGATAGTACTGAGTGGCGTAGAGTTGCAGGGCTTCGCGGCTGAGCTTGCCGGCCTGCCAATCCTGATAGAAGGGATGATTCAGCAGGTTCTTCTCGGCAATCGCCGCATCCAGACGTGCCAGCAATTCGGTGTTGGCCATTTCGCTTGCCTCCACTATGGCGCGAAAATCCGCGCTTGCAGCAAGTTCTTCCGAGAGGCGCATTGTAGCAAAAACTTTGGCGATTTGCTGGTACTACCGTACTGCCAAGGGCGGGATGGTGGCCGGAGGGATCGAATCGAGGTATCAGCGTGGCAGAGGACGAGACATCCGCCCTCGCTCGCGCCGCATGGCAGCGCGTCATCTAAACCCCGCCCTCTCAGAGAGGGCGGCTACAACTCCCTGTGTGTCCAGTGATACGACGAGTGCAAGTACGGCAACAACCGCTTACGCGTCTTTTTCGTGGATGCGCTCGATGTTGGCACCCACGGCGCTCAGCTTTTCGACGATACGCTCGTAGCCGCGGTCGATGTGGTAGACACGGTCGATGATGGTTTCGCCGCTGGCGACGAGACCTGCGAGCACGAGGCCTGCGCTGGCTCGCAAATCCGATGCTTGCACCGTGGTGCCGGACAGGGGCGCCGGTCCGCGCACGACTGCTCGCCGCCCGTCGACCGAAATATTGGCACCCATGCGCACCATTTCGCTGGCATGAAGGTAGCGGTTCTCGAAGATCGTTTCGGTGATTGCGGAGGCGCCTTCCGCTTGCGTTGCAAGCGCCATGAACTGCGCCTGCATATCGGTCGCGAAGCCAGGGTACTCCTCGGTGGTCATATCGGCGCCGACGAGCTTAGCGGCGGGCCGCACGCGTAGGGTCGTCTTGTCCACCGCGTCGATGCGCACTCCAGCTTGTTGCATCTTGGCGATGATGGCGCCCAGATGTTCGGGCGCGCAATTTGTAATCGTCAGGTCGCCGCTGGTGATGGCGCCGGCGACCAGAAATGTTCCCGCTTCGATGCGATCGGGAATCACGGAATGCTCGGTGCCATGGAGTCTGCCAACGCCGCGAATGCGCAGGGTAGAAGTTCCGTCACCTTCGATCTGCGCGCCCATTTTTCGAAGCATGACGACAAGGTCGGTGACCTCGGGTTCGCGTGCTGAATTTTCGAGCACGGTTTCACCGTCGGCCAGGACGGCGGCCATCAAAATGTTTTCGGTTCCGGTTACCGTGATCTTCTCGAAGACAATGTGCGCGCCTTTCAAGCGGCCTTGGTTCGGCACTTTCGCCTGGATGTAGCCGTGGGACATGGTAATTTCCGCCCCCATTTTTTCGAGTGCGGAGAGGTGCAGGTCCACTGGCCGGGCGCCGATTGCGCAGCCTCCCGGAAGTGAAACATGTGCGACGCCCGCGCGGGCGATTGCAGGTCCCAGGGTCAAAATCGAGGCGCGCATGGTTTTCACCAGTTCGTAGGGGGCTACCGCATCGTTCAGTGTGACGGCTTCGATGACGTAGTCGCTGGTGGGAATTTCGGTCACCGAAACTTTGGCGGACATGAAGGCCAGGAGCTTGCTCATGGTGATGAGGTCGCGGACTTTCGGAATGTTGTGCAGCGTGACCTTTTCGGCTGTCAGCAGACAAGCAGTCATGCAAGGCAACGCGGAATTTTTCGCGCCGCTGATGGCCACGGTCCCGTGCAGCGGGTTTCCACCTTTGATGAGGAACTTGTCCATTCGCTGTCACTCCCCTAAAGCTAGTCGAAGATTGCCCTTTGCCAACGACAATCGAGCACGGGCGGCCTTTGCATCCAGGCCATTTTTCAACATCACTAAGGCCGCGCGCAAATTGTGTTCAGATTGACGCAAAGCGTGTTTGGCTGCGGACGAGTCAGCACCGCTGGCTTCCGCCAGTATCCGAAGACCGCGCTGCCGAAGTTTCTCATTTGTCAGAGCTACGTCGATCATCAAGTTGTCGTAGACGTGCCCCAGGCGCACCATGGCGGCCGTGGACAGCATGTTCAAGACCAATTTCTGCGAGGTCCCGGCCTTCAGGCGGGTCGAGCCGGTAACGATTTCGGGTCCTACTTCGGCGGCGATTACGATCTGCGCGTCACGCGTGATCGCGGCGTTGCGGTTGGAGGTGATGGCCACGGTTTTGGCGCCACGCTTGCGAGCAAAGGCCAGCGCGCTCAGCACGTAGGGTGTCGTGCCGCTGGCCGCAATGCCCACTACGACGTCGTTGCGGGACAGCTTTTTCACTCGCAAATCGCGAACCGCGTTTCTTGCGGAATCCTCCGCGCCTTCGACGGCGCTGGTCAATGCTCTCTTGCCACCGGCAATCATCGCTTGTACGGTATTCGGCGAAATTCCGAACGTTGGCGGGCATTCCGCAGCATCCAGGACCGCGAGCCGCCCGCTTGTCCCGGCCCCAACATAGATAAGCCGGCCACCCTTTCGAATGCCGCTCACAATGGCGTCCACGGCGCGAGCTATGGATGGAATTTCGCGCCCGACGGAGATCGCCACCTTGCGGTCTTCCCGGTTCATCAGCCGCAGGATGACCTTTGTTGGCAGGCGATCGAGGCCGCGCGAAGCTGCGTTGCGGTGCTCTGTACGTCGGCGCTCCTGGGGCAGACTGGGCATCCTGACATTATATCTGCGGCGAAGAATCGAGAATGGGGTCGGCGCGTAAAGTGCACAGGCCTGGCGCGAGAACGTTAACGGGTAGGAACTGGCGAACTGGCGAAGCCCAAGGCTTGCATCACGGCATCGTGCAGCGCGGGGCGGACTTGCGCGATCTTTTGGTTTTCGCGGGTGGGATTGACGCGGTTGGTCAGCAAGACGACGAAGAGCTGGCGGTCAGGATCGATCCAGATCGATGTGCCGGTAAAGCCGGTGTGGCCAAAGCTGTGCGTGGAAAAGTAATGGCCGCTGGAGGAGCCTTCCGTCGGGACGGCCCAGCCGAGAGTGCGCGTCCCATTCGAGAGCGATTGTGGCGCAGTGAACTGGGCAATGGTGGCTCGTTTCAAAATACGGCGGTGAGCGTAGACACCGCCGTTCAGCAACATCTGGCAGAAGGCTGCGAGGTCGGGCGCGGTGCTGAAGACACCTGCATGGCCCGAGACGCCGCCTATTGCGAACGCGTTTTCGTCGTGGACTTCGCCTTGTACCAGCCGATTGCGCAGGTTGCGGTCGAATTCAGTTGGGGCGATCCAAGGCCAGAGGTTTTTTGCCGGCCGGAACGTCGTGTCTTTCATGCCGAGCGGCGAGAAAATGTACGTTTTCGCGAGATCGTCCAGCGGGCGTCCAGTCAGACGCTCGATGATCTCGGCCATCAGGATGATGCCGAGATCGGAGTAAACCTCTTTTGTGCCAGGTTCGTAGTCGAGAGGCTCGGCGAAGATGCGTGTCAGCGTTTCCTGCTTGCTCTTGGAGGTGCGCCAGTACTCTTTGAACGGTGGGAGCCCGGATGTGTGCGTCAGGAGATGGCGAACCGTGACCTTATGACGCCATTCGAGGTCTTGGCCAGCCGGGCCTGCGGCCCATTCCGGCAGGTAACGCTCGACTTTGGCATCGAGGTCGAGAGGAACAGGGAAGTCGCCCTCCGCTAGCTTTGCTACCAGTGTTGTCGTGGCCACGACCTTTGTCAGAGAAGCGATGTCGTACATGGTTCGAACGTCGACGGCGGGAGCGTTCGCGTCGTAACTCAGATTGCCGAAGGCGTGGATCGCGACTTTGCCTTTGTAACCAACAGCGAGCGTTGCGCCGGGGAAGGCCTTGTCCGCGACGGCCGCCTCAAGCACCGAGTAGGCTGGCTGGAGGAGCGCTTCGCCGCGAACGTCCATTGGCTGCACGGTCATGGGATTCGCGGGGAGTTCCATCCCGAATCCGGCCTTCATGTCTACGCCTGGAATTGTGACAGGTAGATGTCCGCGCACGGGAATTTGCCCGAAGAGAGCGCGGGCGATTGAAATCTGGGCCACGTCGCTGATGCCAAATGCGGCAAGCCAAGTCTGTGCTTGCGGGAAGCGCTCGATCAAATAAGGACTGCCAAAGCCGAGGGTGATGACCGGCTTGCCGCTGGTGTACAGGTGCTCGGCCAGAGCGGCTTGTTCAGCCGGAACATCGACGTTGCCTTTGCGATCGCTAACCCGCACGAAGAGCGCCAGGAGAGCAACATCATAGCTGTCGGGCGAGGGCAACTTCAGGGTGTCTGCATTGATGAACCGGGTGTCGGCGCGTAACGTGGTCACGGTGTCAAAACGTGACTTCAGTTCGCGCTCCAAATCTTCGCCGGGATATGGCTCGGGATCGGCGTAAAACGCCAGGAGGAGTGCGCGGCTTGGCTTGGTTCCGTCGAGCGGCAAAAGATTCGGCCTGTCGCGCAGCAAGGTCACGCCGCGATCAGAAATTTCCTGTGCTTGAGCTTGCCAGGCAACGCTGCCCAATTTCTGGTTGATCGCGTTTATGTCAACCAGACGATTTTTCTCGAGGCCGAGCCTGGCTTTCGCTTCCAAAATTCGTCGCACCGAGGCGTCCAGCCGCTCGATTGAAATGCGCCCGGAACGTACGGCGGCTTGCAGCCCTTCGAACGCAGCGTCGGGTACCGGCGGCATCAGCAGTGCGTCGGCCCCCGCCAAGACAGCGCGAACGGCTGCTTCGCCCGGAGCGTAACGCACCGTGATTCCACCCATGTCCATCGCGTCGGTGACGACAAGTCCTTGGAAGTGAAGGTCGTGGCGGAGCAGGTCGGTCAAGATGTGGGAGGAAAGCGTCGCTGGCGTGTTGAGATCGGGCTCCAGAGATGGTACGGACAAATGTCCGGTCATCACGCTGCCGACACCTGCCGAAATCGCTGCGCGAAAGGGAACCAGTTCCAGGCGATCGAGGCGGTCGCGATCGGCGTGAATCACAGGCAAGTCGATATGCGAGTCGCTGGCTGTGTCGCCATGTCCTGGAAAATGTTTCGCGGTGGCCAAGCCGCCGTTTTCTTCCACACCTCGAACAAAGGCGGTCACGTATTCGGCCACGCGCGCCGGATCTTCGCCGAACGATCGAGTATTGATAATCGGATTGCCTGGATTGTTATTTACATCGGCGTCCGGAGCGTAAATCCATTGAATGCCGACTGCGCGGGCTTCCAGCGCTGTAACTTTTCCCATGGTGTGGGCGTCGGCGGGATTGCCTGCGGCGGCAAGCGCCATCGCGGTGGGGAACGAAGTGCCTTCATCCAGGCGCATCGCGGCGCCGCGTTCGAAGTCGGCGCCGACCAGTAACGGCAGCTTGGACTTTGCTTGCAACTGGTTCGTTAGCACGGCGGTCGGATACGCCTGACTTTTTACGATGCCCAGTGGCGAGCCTTGAGTGATGTTGATGAAGCCGCCGCAGTGTAGTTCAGTCACGTCGTGCATCATCTGGGCGTAAGCAGCGGAATCGGTCGGCGTCAGACTGCCGTGATAGGTGGTGAAGAGGAGCTGGCCGATCTTTTCGTCGACGCTCATTTTTTGCAGCGTGGATTCGACCCACTTGCTGGCTTCGGGCGAGAGCCGTTGGGCCGCCGCATCTTTTACGGCGGCATCTTGCGTAGCGTCCGGGATTTTGGCGGAGGTGTGGGCCATAAAAATGATCAGTGCGGCAGGTACGAAAAATAGAACGCCAGCTCTGCGTCCTTTCATCAATCAGAAGTTCCTCAAGTGGCACCGAGACACAGAGTTTGTATATAGCACACGCACATCAGGTGAACAACGCAACTCCGCCCGTAACGTTCCACAATATCATTGCTGTTTGGGTGGCGAAGGGTGGTCCCAGTGCCTCGACGAATGCAATTGCTGACGCGCACCGCTGCAGTGGTTCTTTCCCTCACGACGAGTGGAGCGGTTGCCTCGCCCGCCCGCACGACGAAACACTCGGGTCGCCCGGGACGCGTGCAAGCCGGCATTGACGTCCTTGAATCCGAGAAATTTGCGCCCTTCCGCGGGAAGCACATTGGTTTGATCACAAATCACACGGGCTTAGACGCGCAAGGTCGCAGCACCGTGGATCTGCTTTCACACACGCCAGGACATTCAGCTAGTCGCGTTGTTCAGTCCGGAGCACGGGCTTGCCGGGAACAACGACGAACGCGTCTCTTCTACGAAAGATGCCGCGACCGGTTTGCCAATTTACAGCCTCTATGCGGAAACGCGTCGGCCTACCGACGCGATGCTGCAAGGCATCGACACTCTCGTCTTCGATGTGCAGGATGCCGGCGTTCGCTTTTACACCTACACCACCACGATGGCGTACTGCATGGAGGAAGCCGCGAAGCACAACATCGCCTTCTATGTGCTGGACCGGCCCAATCCGCTCGGCGGGGAAATCGTCGAAGGCCCGGTTCTCGACGCCGACAAGACCAGCTTCACCGGGTACTATCCGCTTCCCGTGAGGTACGGCCTCACAATTGGTGAACTCGCTCAGTTCCTCAACACTGAAAATCACATCAATTGCGAACTGCACGTGATCGCGATGAAGAATTGGCATCGCAACTATTTTTACGAGAGCACCGGCTCGCGATGGGTCCCGCCTTCTCCCAACCTGCGGACATTGAAAGGTTCGATCCTCTATCCCGGCCTCGAGATTCTGCAAAGTGCGGGCGTCTCTGTTGGTCGCGGAACTGAGACGCCATTCGAAGAGTTTGGCGCGCCTTGGATCAATGGTGATGAACTCGCCGCCGAGCTAAACGCCCGGCATCTTCCTGGGCTGCGCTTCACGGGCCAGCCGTTCATTCCTGTCGTTGGGCTTTACGGGGGACAGCGTTGCGGTGGCGTGGCTGTCCGAGTCACCGACAAACAAGCGGTTCGCTCGATGAGCATGGGCATCGAAATCGCCGCCATCCTCAAAAAGCTTTATCCCACCAATTTTGATCCGGCGAAGCTTCTGTTTCTGATCGCCAACGCCGACACCATTCGGCAGCTGCAAGAAGGCACGTCGCCGGAACAAATCGTCGCCAGTTGGTCAAACCAGCTCAACGATTTCGATACGCTCCGCCGCAAATACTACCTTTACAAGTAGGCGTCCCCGAACCCGATGTGCGGTGACATCGATTTCTCGAGCTTGAGCTACGTGCCGAGTTTTTTCTCTTTTTCCCTTTGTGCTAAAGTCTCTCGTCATGCGTATCGTGTCCCTGTTGCCTTCGGCCACCGAAATACTCTTCGCCCTGGGTTTCGACCGTGAGGTCGTTGGCGTCAGCCATGAGTGCGACTTCCCAGCCGCAGCCCGCACCAAACGCGTGGTCATCCAGTCCCGAATTCCGCACGACGCGTCGCCTGCGGAAATCGACCGCCTGGTTCGAGAATATGTCGCGCGTGGTGAAAGCCTCTATGCCGTCGACGCCGAGGCTCTAGAGGAACTCGTTCCCGACCTGATCGTTACCCAGGATTTGTGTCACGTCTGCGCCGCTTCTCCGGACGATCTCGCCACTGCGCTCACGCGGTTCGCTGAACGCCCGCAGGTTCTTTGCCTCAATCCGCTGGACCTCGGTGACGTCTGGCGCGACATCTTGTGGGTCGGCGAAGAAACGCGACGTGGCCATGCCGCGGAATCCCTCCTTGAGAGAATTGGCGAGCAGCTCGGCCGCATCGAAAACTTGGTCCGAAACGTTTCCAACCGACCGCGCGTCGCATTTCTCGAATGGTTGCAGCCGTTGTACGTCGGCGGCCACTGGGTGCCCGAAATGATCGAGCTCGCGGGCGGCATCGACGTTTTCGGAAGCCCGCGTAAGCCCACTTTCCGCGTCGCCCTGCAGGACATCGTCGAAGCCGCACCCGACGTCATGCTCATCTCTCCCTGCGGTTACAGGGCCGAGCAAGCCCGCAACGAATACCGCGCCAGGTCCTTTCCTGAGCAATGGAACGCGATTCCCGCCGTTCGCAATCATCGCGTCTACGCGCTCGAAGCCAACCACTACTTCTCGCGACCCGGCCCTCGATTGGCTACAGGCATCGAGATCCTGTCGAAGGCCCTCCATCCGTCCCTCGAAGTAAGCCGCGAGGCCGAGAGCGCCATTTTGCCCATCGCGAGCGACACCAGCGTGGTGTCCGCCGCCGCGTCTGCGTAGGTTCAGGGACAAAATCGAATGACAGGTCTCACACCGGAGGGACACACATGCAACGACGAACGTTTCTCACTTCTTCGCTGGCGGCTGCGACGTTGAGCGCCGTCCCCGCCGCCGAAGGGCAGAACCCTACCGGAGGCTCGGCCGGGAGAGGCCGCCTATTTTATGAATTGCGGCGCTACCAGCTTTCGAGCGGCCCGCAGAAGAAGCTTTGCGACGACTTTTTTCAAAACTCCCTGATACCCGCTGCAAATCGTGCAGGCATCACACCCATCGGCGTGTTTAACGTTGCGATTGGCCCGGAAACTCCGGTGATGTATGTGTTGCTCCCAAGCGCGTCGCTTGAGACCCTTGTCACGCTCGAGGCTCGGCTGGCGCAGGACGCCGAGTACATGAAAATCGGCGCCGCATTTCTGAGTGCTCCCTCTGTGCAACCGGCCTTCGATCGCATCGAAAGCCAGCTGATGATTGCATTCGAAAAGATTCCGGGCATCACGCTACCCCCGGGGACTGCAGCAAACGGGCCGCGTGTCTTTGAGCTTCGCACTTATGAGAGCGCTACCGATCAGGATCACAAGCGCAAAGTGGAGATGATGCAGGCGGGCGAAGAGGCCATCTTCGCGAAAGCGGGTTTCTCTCAGGTGTTTTACGGCGATACCCTGATCGGTCCGCGGCTGCCAAACCTCACCTACATGTTGAGCTACGAGAGCGTCGCGGTCCGCGACAAGTTGTGGTCGGCGTTTGCGAACGCGCCCGAATGGAAAGCCATGCAGGCCCTGCCGCGGTACTCGTTCGAAAGCATCGTCTCAAATATCACCAATCTCATTCTTGCGCCGGCAGCGTACTCGCAGATATAGGGTCGGCGCATCGCGTCCGGGACGCCCACCATTTGTAGAAGGGAAGTCCCGCCAGAATCAGCAGCAGCCCAATCGACGAGCGCCCCGGCCGTTCAAGCCAGATGTTCACCGTGAGAGCGAGGGCGCCCGCTATGAAGATCCCCGGCACCCATGGGTAGCCCCAGCAGCGGTAAGGCCGGGGCAAATCTGGTTCTGTGTACCGCATACGGAACAACGCCACAACCGCCAGTCCATAGAATATCCATCCAGCAAAAATGAAAAGACTCGTCAACTCCTCAAACGTGCCGGTAAGTGCCATCAAACTCGCCAGTATGCCTTGGAAAATCAGCGCCCGCCCGGGTGTGCGGAATTTCGGATGGATGCCGTCTACGATCTTGAAGAAAATTCCATCCCGCGCCATGGCGTATGGCACACGCGCACCACTCAGGACCGAGGAATTCATCGATCCGATTGCGGAGATCACCATCGCCAGCGTGATCCACGCCGCCGCTCCTCGTCCGGCCACGTGCTCGACCACATCGGAAGCAATGTGTGGCGAGGCCGCCACACTCGCGAAGGGCAGTACCTTCAGACATGCCGCGCTAAAGAGAAAATAGATCAGCGCGACAACCGCCACACCACCCACCAGTGCCCGCGGAAAGTTTTTCTCGGGGTTTTGCACCTCGGAGCCGACGAGGTTCAGGTCTTCCCACCCGTCATACGCCCACAGCGCCGCGGCCAGCGCTGCAAGAAACGCGCTGAAGACACCGCCGTTAAACGCAGGGGGCCAGATCGGATCAGGCGCATGCGCCGCGGGCACCGGTGAAAAAAATGCCACGCCGATCACGATCGCCACCGATACGATCTTGATCGCCGTCAGAAATACCTGCACCGCCCCGCCCAGCCGCACGCCAAGATAGTTCACGCCAGTCATTACCAGAAGCCATAAGACCGCGATTGGCTGCGCCCAGGTAAAAACGAAATCGTACGGCTTGAGCCAACTCGTCAGCCCGGGAATCGCGATGTGCAGCGTGAAAATCGGCGTAGCGATTACCGGCAAGAGAAATCCCAGAAAACGCACCAAGCCCGCCGCGATGGACGACAACGACGACGGCCGCCCCACGATCGAGTGCGTCCAGCCAAATAGAAATCCCCACCCCGGGCCGAATCCCCGCCGCAAATAGGCGTATTCGCCGCCGGCCTCAGGAATCGCCGCACCCAATTCCGCGAACGACAGTGCACCAAACAGAGAGAGAATCGCGCCGACAATCCACGCCGCAAAAACAACCGAGACAAATCTTCCCTCGCGCGCCATCTCCGCGGGCTTCAGAAATATGCCGGTGCCGATCATCGTCCCCACGACAATCGCTGCGGACGCCCAGGCACCCAGCCCGCGCACCAATTCCAGCCGCTTCGCCTTCACCACGATGTCGGGTGTCGCACTTCCCAAGTCGCCCTCGCTAATCTCACTGGGTTCGCCGTACGCGTAGGCCCTAAGCCTCAACCTACTTCGTTGCCACCAATCGACTCACCACCGCCCCGACCGCAAATGTCGTAACGGATCCGATCAACACGTACCACGTAAACGCAATCGCCGTAAATCGGAACACGCACAAAATCGCTGCCAATCCAACGAACATTCCAACCAAAGACCCGCGGGCATTTGCCCTTCGATCCAGCGTTCCCAGCAGAAACAATCCCAACAAACTTCCCAGTGGCAACGCCGCCACAGTCAATCCCGCCTCCAACAAAGGTCCCCACTTCACAAATCCGAATCCCATCAACACCAAACCCCAAACCAGCGTCATCCGCCGCGAAATCCTCAAAAAGTTCGCTGGCTCCGCATGACGCCCGCGCATCCGCGAAAAATCCAGCAGGCTCGACGCTGCCAAGGAATTCAGCGAGCCGCTCGCATTCGACATCGCCACCGCCACAATGGAGGCCAGCAGCAATCCGGCCAAGCCCGCAGGCATCTCGCGAACAAGAAACAACGGCAAAATGCGATCGGTGCGCTCACCGGGCGCGAGCAATGGGGTGTGCTGCGCGAAAACATACAGCAAAACGCCGATCAGCAGAAACAACGCAAATTGTATGAAAACGATGCCACCGCTCGCCAGGAGCGCACGCCTGCTGTCCCGCTGATCGCGCGCCGCCAGCAACCGCTGCACGATAGTCTGATCGGTTCCATGGCTGGCCATGGTAAGAAACGCGCCGCCGATCAAGCCGGACCAAAACGTATATTTCGTCGCCCAATGAAAAGAAAAATCAAGCACCTGAAGTTTGTGGCCCGCTGCGGTCGCAACCTGCGTCACTTCGCTCCATCCGCCTGGAATCCGATGCAGCAGAACCCAAAATGTCACGGCGCTCCCCGACAGATAAAGCAGCAGTTGCGCTACGTCCGTCCAGATCACCGCCTTCATCCCGCCTTCCAGTGTGTAAAGTATTGTGAGCGCGATCACGACCAGCACGGCAAGGCGCTCCGAAGTCCCAAGGACGACGCTCACCACCAGCGCGATCGCCGAAACCCGCACCCCTTCCGCCACTGCGCGCGTTACCAGAAACGTCGTCGCCGCCACCGCTCGAGCTCTGGCTCCAAACCGCTTCTCAATCAGCGCATACGCGGTGAGAAACTCTCCGCGAAAATATCCAGGGAGGAACAACAGCACGATCAGCACTCTTCCAATCAAATACCCGAGTACGAGTTGCAAGAACGTCAGATTCCCGCCGTAAGAAATCGCCGGCGTCCCAAT
Organism: uncultured Acidobacteriota bacterium; assembly: GCA_963834025.1. Lineage (GTDB taxonomy): Bacteria > Acidobacteriota > Terriglobia > Acidiferrales > UBA7541 > Acidiferrum. The sequence goes on from CAWIAI010000003.1 coordinate 930,612, forward strand.
GATCGTGAGCGTGGAGGTTTCCGTCGCGACAATCGAGAAAGCCAGCGCCCACCATGGCGCCGTTCGCCCACCCAAGAAATATTCGCGCGCATCCCGCGACCCGCGGCGAAACCACATGCCCAGGGCGGTCACGCCCAGAAGATATGCGATCACGATCGCCAGATCGATCGGATGAATGCGCATCTCTCTACGCGACCCTCAGCGCCGCGGACTTTCCATGTCTCTTGTCCTCGTTGAAAATGCGGACTATCCCGTAACACCGCGCCGCGAGTCGCAAAAGTTCTTCCATCGCGCCCGAATTATACGCACCACGGATTCACCTGCGTGACCTAAATTTCCCCAAGTAGCACAGGCACTACTGCCCGTGCCCAAGTCCACCATGTCTTAGGGAGCCCTCTCAGTCAGCTAGTCAGCCCATGCACTCCTCGCAACGCCATTCCGCCAGCGCCGCGATGCGCGCCTCGAAATCGCTTATTCTTTCGGTATGCGCCATGTCTTGGGATTCGACGGCGGCGGCACAAAGACCGATTGCGTCCTGATGGACGAATCGGGCCAGATACTAGCCCGCACTCGCTCCGGCCCCTCGAATCCAACACGCGTCGGGTTAGAGGCCGCGTTTGCCGCCCTGCTCGAGGCCGCGGAGAAGGCGCTTGCGGTTTCTGGAATATCGGCCGCCGCCGTTGCATCGATCGGCGGTGGGATTGCCGGTATCGGCGCGGCCAGAGTTACTCGTGATCTGGTTCGGATGCTAACGCCGAAATTCCCAAATGCTATCGTGCAGTTGACCAACGATCTCACCATGGCCCTGGCTGCAACCCAGGAAATCCCCAGCGTCGTCGTGATAGCGGGTACCGGCTCCGCGGTCTTCGGCCGCAATTCGCCTGATAATCTCGCTCGCGAAGGTGGCTGGGGGCCAATCCTCGGGGACCCCGGCAGCGCCTACGACATCGGGCGAAAAGCCATCGTGCTGAGTTTGCGCCACTGGCTGCGGGGCCAGAATTCTCCGCTCGGAAACGAGATTCTGCAGCTGTTCCATTGCAACTGGGTCGAACTGCAGGACCAAATTCGGGCCAATGCCGACAGCGTCTTTTCCAAGGTGTTCCCCCTCGTAACAAACGCCGCAAGCAAAGGCGATGATGCTGCGCGCGCCCTTCTCCAGTCCGCCGCAGAGGAACTTTCGGAAATGGCAGCACGAGTGATCGCAACACTGGGACTGCAGGAACAATCATTTTTTCTGGCCAAGACTGGGGGCGTGTTTGGCCGCAGCCCGTTTCTCGACGATCGGTTTGACGCGTTAGTAGCCAAAATGGCGCCGCACGCGCGAATCGGTCCGTTACCCATGCCCATCGCGGAGTTTGCAGCTCAGGCCGCTGTCAATTGCTTGGATAGTCCGGTCCGAAATGCTGGTGGTTGATCTCTCGTGGACGCCCTCTCTAAAGACCGCGATCACGCTCTCGTCGCCACAGGCGATGAACTAGCCGCCTTTCTCCACCATCACTGCGCGGATGTTCTCCTGGCCCTGCTCGACAATCCCATTGTGGACGAAACTCATCTGTGTCTTCTCCTCGACCGCAAGGACCTGCCAGCCGAGATTCTCGAAGAGGTCGCACGCCGCAAGCCGCTCCTCAAAAACTATCGCGTCAAGCGCGCCCTCGCCTTCCATCCCCGCACGCCGCGTCTGGCGAGCCTCCGCCTGGTCCGCGCCCTCTATCCAATGGATCTCGTCCAACTCGCGCTCCTCCCCGGCACGCCTGCCGAATTAAAGCGGATTGCTGAAGATCAACTCGTCGGTCGGCTTCCCCAACTTCCGCTCGGCCAAAAAATCGCTCTAGCACGCCGCGGACCCGCCCGCGTGGCGGGGGCGCTGCTCGCAGAAGGCGGCTCGCAAATCCTTTCCGTCGTCCTCGATAACCCGCATCTCACCGAAGCCCAGGTTCTCAAGGTTCTCTCTCGCGAAAAGGTCCACCCCGAAGTCGTTTACTCCGTCATTCACCACCGCAAATGGTCGTGCACCTATAACGTGCGTCTTGCTCTCGTTCGTCATCCAGCTTCCACGCTCTCTTCGATTTTGGCTTATCTTCCGGAACTCACAGTCTCCGACCTGCGCGAGCTAGCCTCTCCCGGCATCGTCGCGGAAAATCTTCGTCAGTACTTGATCGCCGAAATCCACCACCGCTTGGATAGCTCGAACGAAGCCGCTCAGCAGGCCGTTACCCGTTGCGCCCAAACGGAGCCCGAATCGGAATAGCTGGTGGGCGAGCCGTCCGCACGATGTCCGTAGGGCATGTCCCTCGCCCAGTTTTGGTTGCCGCGGCTGCTCGGAAAGACAACCGCCCAGCCGGACATATCGCGGGCACCGCGTTTTGGCGTATGCTGACGGCTCACGATTCAAGCCCGGCGGCAATGCCCGGGCACGAGACACTGGAATCCTTGGCAGGGGGTTCTACTGGGTCGATGAGCAGTGGCGATCATCCTCGACGGCTGGAGCGCCGCTGGGCGCCCCGCTATTCGTTTCATGCCGACCTCGAGATCGAATGGGGCTCGGCGCTCATCCGTGGCCGCACGCGCGATATCAGCTCCAATGGCATGTTTATTGAGTCTGCCGACCCTCTCTGGGTAGGAGCGGGCTTCACGGCTCGACTCGGACTCGAAAAACCCGTCAAAGTGGATTGCTTCGTCAAACGCGTGGAGCCCGGGCGGGGCATGGGCGTCGCCGTCGTCGTCCCCGAAGAGCAGCAACAGCGCTACCGCGAACTTCTCACCTCGCTGTCCTCCGATCTTCCCTGATCTCGACTTGAGTAGGCGTCTTATACTGGGAATGTCAGCCGCTCAGGTTCCTGTATCGCCGATTCTTCGCGGGCTCACTTTCGTACATGAGACCTCCTCAACCCCACTTAGAGGTTGACCGCCTCGCGGTCGCCAGCTATTTTGACCGTCGCGGTCGCCAGCTATTTTGGCCGTTTCGCGGCCACCACTTGCCATGACCCACTGCCTTGATTGCGGTTCCGAACGAACCACCGATCAGTGCCCCTCGTGCGGTCTTACGTCTGCGGCCGCCGAGGTCATGTTCCGCCGCAGGCTGGTGTTCCGCACCGCCATTTTTCTCCTCGGTTCACTGGCCTTCCCGTACATCAGCCAGATCTACCCGCCCCTCGACATCGACCTGATGCTCATTTTCTTCGGTCTGATTTTTTTCGGAGTCTTGTTCCTGGCAGTAGTCCTGGAGCGCCGCGCCCGCAATCGCCAGGAGATCGAAATCCTCAAGCGCATCTACGCCGGCTTTATTCCGCTTCCATGGATTCTCGCGGCCACACTGTTCATCAACGGCCGCCTCGACGCGCAAAAAAACATCACCTACTATCCAACCACCGTCGAAGGCCGCTTCAATATGAAAGGCATCGTTCGCGGCAGCCGCCGCTTGCTTGTGCGGTCTTGGCGCCCAGGCCAGCGTTTTGAACGCCTGGCCGTTGACGTCGACGACTTCGATCGCTTCCTTGATGGCGACGCCGTCGAAGTGGCCGTCGAACCCGGCGCCCTCGGCATTCCCTGGTACTATGGCGTCTACCGCCGCTGACGATGGAAAGTTTGCGCCGCCCTGGAGGGATAAAATGCAGGGGCGCGCTTTAGAGCGTCCCTCTTTCTTTTGCTGGCACGACCGCAATGCGCCCGAGCAAAGCCACCCAAGCCGCCAAAAGCAAACGGATGACAGACATACGAGAAAACTCCCCTCAATAAGCGGGCTTCCCATTCACCAACAACGGCAACTGAATATCCAAGAAATTCCCGGTCTTCCCAAATCTGAATTTCACGCGCCGCATCGGTCCCACATCCCGTGTTTTCCATTCCGACGTTTCAATCGGATCTGCCGGAAGGTCCGACGGCGACCATTCCACATTCTCACCCTGCAATTTCACTTTGTCCGGATCGAGTTCGTAGACCTCTTGCTCCTGCACATTCACCAACAGGTATCTCCTCCACAGCCTTAACAGCAGCAAACCCTTTTTTTCCCCGTGATACATATTCCACGAGGCCGGCGCATCGTCGTTATAGCGCACGATCGCAAACTCCACCGGCTTCCACACCACCTTCTCCCCCGCATGCGCCCCGCCAGCCATCCAAGAACCGGCTAGAGCAATCGCGAGCAATAGGTTTCGTGGAATCATTGAACCTCGCCAGACAGGGGCGCCCTGCGGACCCTATTCTACTCCGAAGTCTCGCGGGCGCCTGGCCGGCTCACGAACTGCGGAAATGCAAAGAAGAGCGGGGCTCTCTGATATGTGGAATTGCCTAGATTTATTTCTTTCTTGCGGCGCTCACATTTGCTGCCGCGATCGCGGACTGCGTCCATTCCACACCCGGATAGAGGCTGGGCATCCGAAATCCGCGATACGCGAGTTGGCCAGCAATGTTCATCTGCCAGACAAGCTGAGGCGTTGCCTGCTGTGTGACCTCCTGTACAAAAGAGAGCCCTGGAGTATATATGTCAAAAGCCACATCGTACTCGAGATCTCCGTTGGAAAGTTGCGACGCGCTCCCACAGCAAATCGAGTAGGCTGACGACAACTTCTGTTCGGATACGACCTGTGCGGCTTTTGTTATCTCATTGAGTTCAAAAACGGGCACGCTGCTGTAACAAGGTATAAATCCGGGAGTGCCACAAACATCGTTGGCGGCATCCACCAAGCGGTTATTGCCATTGTTGAAAAACATTAATTGAAAAATTCCCGCGCTGTTCGGACTCGCCACAGTTGGATAGTGCTGGCCGTAATTCCATTCGATCGGTGTTTGGCCGCTTGGAAGAGTGAAGTCTCCATCGGGACCCAGCCGCCACAAAATACTTCCGTCTCCAGCTCCGTCCTGGTAGTTGATCTTCACGATCCAATTTTGGTTCCTCATCGACAGGATGAGATTTCCATCATCGGGCGAGTAGATGACCGCGTTTGCGTGAGTCCAGTCGACAGTACTGTACGGGGCGTGAGTTAAAGGAATGTGGTCGAAAGCTGACCAGGTCCAGACAGGCTTCTGCTGTTGTGGATCCCAATCCACTAGGGCGTCGCCGGTTACGGGTGAATACCCAGATCCGTCTGGCAGTGCCGGGTTGTAATTCACAAGGCAAATCAGATGCCCATTGGGCAACTTCAAAATGTCGTGATGGAGGGACCCGAGTGACTGAAAGGAATTTCCGATGGAAGCCAAACCCTGAATGATATCAATTAGGGACAGCCTGTAGATGACGTTTCCCGCCAGATCGATTTCGCGAACTTCGTTCGACGCCGTTGCTGGAGGTGGAACCAGACTCGGGTCGATCGCGGAGACAACCAGCATATGTCCGTTCGGCAGCAGCTTGATCGGGAAGGGGAGCTCACCCGGATTCATCTTGTAATACCAAATCACATTGCCGTTCACGTCTGTGGCCAGCGCAGCGAGTTGATTTTTTGGAGCTTGAAATAGATCCAGCAGTTCCACGCCTGACGCTATGCTACCCCCGCCTGGCTGTGAGACGCTGATGTCGGGAATCAATGCCGCTGGCAAATCTCCCGTAGTGAACGCGTGATCCACATCCATCACTTGTTGCCCGCTCGGCAAATGCACGATTGCCTGCATGTGATAGGTTGTGTTCGCCCGCATTCCCGCCACCAGGACGGTGACGGTGCCACCTGCCGCTGGCGCGTCTTGCACCCACGTTGTCAGCCCATAATTTGTGCTCGTGCCAAATTGAACCTGCACTGATGTGCCCTGCGGCGCCTGGAACGTATACTGGGCCACCTGTGGATTGTTGGACGACGAAACCGTTCCAGCCTCAAATTGGGTAGGAGAAACTAGCGACACCTGTGCCGGATTGGATATCGCCTTGGAAATCCCATCGACCACCGTGACTTGCACCGCCGTCGTCGAGGGCGTTGCCGACGCGGTGTACAGACCGGACGAGCTGATCGTACCCAGGGCAGGTGATCCTCCGGTGAGCCCGTTCACCAGCCATGTCGGATTTACGAGGCTGCGATTGCCCTCAGTCGCCGAAAATTGCACACTCTGGCCGGACAACAGAATCGCAGTGGCGGGAGTGATCGCAACGGCCGGCGCCGACAATGCCTCAGAATGAGAACTGCCACCACCGCATCCACAGAAGAATATCCCCAAAGTGAAAACACACATCGATAAGAAGAGTCGTTGCCGGTTCACACCCAATGTTTTGCCCCCGCATTCTTTTAGGCACGTTTCCTACCCCATAGGGAAACCGCCAGGATTTGAGATGCGCATTCGTATTTCTTTCCATCGTCTGACTACGTCCCGGTAACTCTCATTCCGTTGAACTCATCGGAGAGTTCCCATTCCCGCGATATTTCTGGTCGGCACTGAATATGAAGTGCATCCAACAAAACGTTCTGAAGTGCTCCCGTTGGTGCAGTGAAGACACGAATCGCGAATGAGCATAGGCACACCACAACGAGGCCGCGCCCAGTGCAAGAGTTCGTCGGCGCACACCATAAACACTGCCCACGCATCGCAGATCGCATTCGATGCGCGGGGCGCGATGGGTACGAGTGATCTACCCACCAGCGCCGGTGCTATTCCCTGTCGTACGCGGACAAGGAGTCAACTTTCGTCTGATGCTTTCACCACAACATCCCCCAGAGTGAAAGCAGTGGCATTGTATTGATCACAAGGATTTGCGTCTAGATCGTACTTGAGTGTGGACGTTTAAACATGTAGAAGTCAACTCTCGACAATATTGAGAGCAATAAATTGACTGCTAGATTTCCGTAGCGGGCCAACTCGAGAATGAGACTATTACGGCAGGAACATTCAAATCGCCACGCGGAAGGCGCCGCGATTCGCCAGACTCTGGCGCTCGGGACGCCTTGGAAAGTGGACGGAGAGGGATGCCGATGGGGGTTCGATCGCCGATACCGGAGCTACTGGAATTTTTGTCGGTGTATGACGAGAAAATCGTGGCGCTGGCCTTGGACGTGCGGCGGTTCGTGCTGACCGAAACGCCGCGTGCAACGGAGACGATCTACGATGCGTACAACGCAGTGGCGGTGGGATATTCGTTTACAGGGCGATTGAAGGAGAGCTTTTGTCACGTTGCCGTTTACGCCAAGCACGTGAACCTGGGATTTAATCACGGGGCGGAACTCTCCGATCCGTGGGGCATCTTGCAAGGGACCGGGAAACAGGTTCGGCACGTCACAATTCGTGAGGCCGCCGATCTGAAAGGCGCCGACTTGAGACGCCTGTTGCGGTTGGCGATCAAGCAATCGAAAGAACTCGCGGCATCTAGTAGGATTCCGGAAATTGCGCCTCAAAGCATCGTGAAAGCAATCTACGCAAAGAGGCGACGGCCAGGCGGAGCGTCGGGGTAGAGACAGACAGGCGTTCACTCGCAGGAATCGAAGAAGCCACTCGTAAGACCAACCTATTGCTTTGTCGGCAGCGGCGATAGCGCAACGTCGCGTGTAGATTGCCAAGCGATCTGTTGCCAGCGCCCGTCGCGTTTTGCGTAGATGGAAAGGATAAAAATATTGATGTCAAAAGGATCGGGCTGCACACGGCGGTCGGCCACGCGAACCAGATATTCTCCGTTGAGCACCGCACTATCCCCGATCATGCGAACGTTCATCGTCTTGGCTTGCCAGGAAATGTAGTGAATCTGCCCGGACCGGATGGCCTCGAGCATGCTCGTCTTGCTGTCAACTTTTCCGCTAGCGTGCACATAGGTTAGGTCGTCGCCTAGAATTTTATTGAGCGCCGCGACGTCATTTCGATCCAGCGCGTTGGTACGTGCATTTTCGACGGCGAGAACCTCGGTCGAGACCGAATCGACCTTCTTTTGTTGAGCGGCAAGAGCACTCACTAATGCAGCGGCGAACAGCAAGGTTAAGGCTGCAAACGCGGGTTTCATCACATTGCCCTCCTGGGGTGTTACATGGCTTCCACGGACGATGGATATAACGAGGTTTTCTTTGGAAGTACAGGAAAATCCACTAATCGCCAGGACTGGCTGTGGTGGCAGGCAATGGCCCGCGGATAGGGTTCACTACAGCGGAAACAGGCTGGGTTTGGCCAGCCAAGACTGCCTCCGTCTTAGCTCCGAGGGATGCATCTGTTCTTGGTGGGCGCTCCTGTTTAGCCTCGACCTTCGAGAAAAGTTTGGCGGTTAGCAGCATCGCGGTGAAGGCGGCCGCGAGCAGTCCGAACTGCCGCGAACCGCTCAACATGGACGCATTGCCCAGCAAGGTGAGGCCGGCGAAACAAAACAATAAGTGTACGCAGAACACCTGAAGGGACGACTGCCCTAGCAGCACTAGCGGGCGTATCGCCAGCGGCTTCAGGACCGCCTGTGCCACGATCAGCAGCGTCGCCACGGCCACGAAATTGAGGAGGCGCAGAGGTCCCAAGTGCCACTTATCGAATAGAAACTCGTATGGGCCCAACTGCATTCCGTGCGAAATCGCACGCCGCAGTTCAAACAGCGCTGAAGCGATGACTGCCGCCGGGATCAGCGCGCGTTTTGCCCACGTCTCGATCGCTAGATCGCCGCGTCCCCAACGCACGCCAAGCCAGATCCCGGCGATCCAGAGAAATTGCCAAGCCCATAGATCGAACGAGCCCATTTCGTTCAGCGGGATTCGCGTCGGAACAATCTTGCTCATGAACGCGTGCTCGGATTGCCGAAACCCAAACTGCGCAAACAGCCAGATCGCGAAAGCCGTCCAAAGAATGGGTTTCCATCCAATGCGCGTAGTCAACAAAAGCGCGGAGGAAGTGAAAATCAGAAAAATAATGTACATCGGCAAGATGTCGAGCAGTGGCGGGCGGTAAATTAATAGCGCGGCTTCGGTAACGGCTTGTTTCGCTCCGGCGATGAAGTAAAAGTCGAGAAGGTTGTGCAGGCCAGGCCGGTTGCCACGGGCGGCGATTGGCACTGCGACCAAAAATGCGAAAGCCAGCAGAAGCGCGTGGTAGCCGTACAATCGCAGAGTGCGCGACCAAAGTTTGTAGGTCATTGCGCGATAGCCGTCGTGCTGCGCCATGCGGTAATAAATGCGCCCGGTGAACAGCGCTGACAGGAAAATGAAACCCTCCGCGGCGGACACGAAGCCAAATGGTTGGTTCACGTAGGTGCTGGCAATCGTGGGCAGGTGCGTCAGCGTGATCCACACAAGCATGAGCCCGCGCACAGCGTCGATTTCCAGGCGACGTCCCATCCTCAATTAGATACGAGGGACACACCAATAGTTTCAGTTTGGTGGAAATACCAATGAATTTAGGGATGAATTGAGAAGATCAAAGATCAGTTAGAGATACCGAGGAGCAACAATCTCGGATCTACGGAGCGGTTCGGCTTGATGACTTTCACGAGCAGCTCAGGAGCCCGAGCCTGATGGCTTGGGAGGAGGAGGCGCTCCGCCACCCGTGCTCCCGCCACTGCCGCCGCTTCCACCACTTCCGCCAGATCCACCGCTTCCACCTGAACCGCCACTGCCACTGCCGCTGCCGCTTCCGCCACCACTTCCGCCACTCCCGCTTCCCTGGCCGCTTCCGCTACCGCCGCCCGAACCGCCGCTACCACCCGTGCTTCCGCCTCCGCCCCCACTGCCTCCGCCAGAGCCGCCGGACGAGCCACCAATCACCGTATTCGTCGCCGCGCCAAAGCTATGGCCAGTCGAACCGCTGAAAGCGTAAAGCACCGCAACAATCACCATCGCGATTCCTACGATGAGCAGGGCGTACTCCGCCGCATCTTGACCGGATTGCTGCCGCCAGAGTCGTTTGAGAGCACTTAACATGACGAACACCTTGAATTGCAAGGAACGAAGGTTGGGACTGGTTCCCGGGAGGAGGAACCCTCTCAGGTGAGTCTAGCGCGTTCAACTGGGGGGTGCAAGACCACTCGGACGACCGGGAGGCTGGTACGCTCCGCCCCTTCGAGGGCTTTCCGATCATTCGTAGCGTAGCGCCATCATCGGATCGACGCGCATGGCGCGGCGGGCTGGGATGTAGCAGGCGGCTAACGCTACGACGGCGAAGAGCGTGGCTACGGCGGCGAAGTCTGCGGGGTCGGTGGCGCTTACGCCATAGAGCAGCGTGCCCAGGAAGCGCGTTAGCGCGACCGCTGCGAGCAGGCCCACGACGATGCCGGTGAACGTCAGCGAAAGGCCTTCGTTCACCACGAGCTTGAGAACATCGCGGCGTTGGGCGCCCAGCGCCATGCGGATGCCGATTTCCCGGGTGCGCTGGCCTACGAAGAAGGAGATTACGCCGTAGATTCCGATGATTCCGAGGATGAGCGCGAGGGCTGCGAAGGCGCCGAACAGGGAAGTGATCGATCTTGGCGCGGAGGTTGCGTCGGTCAGGATCGCCGGCATTGATTTCACTTCGCTGACGGGCGCTTCGGGATTCAGCGAAGAAGCGAGGGTGCGGAGGGATTGTTCGAGTTGGGGCGCGGTTGATGTTGAGCGAACGACGAGCGTCATTTCGGCCGGAACGCTGCCGTTTTCGAGCGTGGCGCCGGGGCCGTAGGGAACGTAGACGAAGCCGTCCATGAAGTCGGGAGTGTTTTGGCGAAGATTGTAGCCACGGACGTCGGAAGCGATACCTACGATGGTGCACCAGTCGTTCTGCCCGAGAAAGCGCAGGTGTTTTCCAACGGCGTCCTGGCCGGGCCAGAAGTGGCGCGCGGTTTCGGCGCTGATGATGGCAGTGCGCGGGTAGCCGGTGGTGTCGGCTTCGGTGAATTCGCGGCCGCGCAGAAGAGAGATCCGCATGGTGCTGAAATAGCCGGGCGAGACGGCGTTGAGCCAAAAGAGTGGCTCGGGCTTGTCGTTGGTGGGCAGGTAGTCTTGCACATTGGCAGAACGCTTGGTCACTCTTCCGCCGAGTGGAAGCGTGCTGACGACCGCGGCGTCGCTGATGCCGGGGAGCGCGCGAACTCCGCTGAGGAGATCGTGATAGAAGGAAAAGCAGCGGCCGGGTTCACTACAGAAGGATTCGTTGGGGGTGACGCGTGCGGTGAGCACATTTTCGGAATGAAAGCCGGGATCGACATGCAACATCGCCCAAAGGCTGCGAATCAACAGCCCCGCGGCGCATACGAGCAATACTGCCAGCGAGAGTTCGCCAATCACCAGCGCGCTGCGAACGCGGCGCCCCGTAGAGAGCGTGGCGCCGCGGCTGCCAGCCTTGAGCGATTCGGTGAGCTCGACGCGCGAAGATTGAAAGGCCGGTGCGATGCCGGAGACGATTCCGGTGAAAATTACCAGCGCGGCAGTGAACAGCAGAACGCGCCAGTCGATGGCGACCTCGATTAGGCGCGGTGTGTTTGCTGGCATCGCGGACTTGAGCAGCGACATGCCGATTTCCGCGAAGAAGAGGCCGAATACTCCGCCGATTGCGGCCAGGAGCACCGTCTCGGTGATCAACTGGCGTACGATGCGATGGCGCGCGGCTCCCATCGAGGCGCGAATGGCGATTTCTTTTTCGCGGACCGACGCGCGCGAGAGCGTGAGGTTGGCGACGTTCGCGCAGGCAATCAGCAGAACGAGGGCGACGGCTACGAGCAGGATCAGCAGGCGCGTGCGCACGTTGCTTGCGAGGCCGGTCTGCAGGGACACGGCGGAAACACTAGCGTTCCAACTATTCGGCATAGGCCAGGGAAACAATGGCGGGAGTTGAGATTGCAGCAAGCGGATTTCGGCGTCGGCTTGTTGCATAGTCGCGCCCGGGTGCAAGCGGCCGATCACTGGCATGAAGTCGCCGGCCCAATACGTGGATGTGTTGCGCGAGTCCATATCTAGGGGAATCCAGACGTCGGATTGCGGCGATGGGAAACGGAAGTCGCGCGGCATCACGCCGACGATCTGGCGCGCGACGCCTTCCAGGTTGATCGAGTGTCCGATGATGTTGGGGTCGGAGGCGAGACTCCGCTGCCACAGAGATTGGCTCAGAATCACGAAGGCATTTTGGCCGGCGAGATCTTCGCCAGCGTGAAAGGTTCTTCCGATCGCTGCGTCCGCACCGAGGACCGAAAACAGTTCAGCGGAAACGAGGGTGCCGTTCAACCGGATGGGATCGCCGAGACCCGTGAGATTAAACTGGTAGCCTTCGACATAGCCGGCCAAATCCATGGTGCGGGATTGCGCACTCAGGGCGACGAGTGCGCCTTTGGGATAGGTGGGATAGTTGGGATAGGAGCCCGTTACGCTGATGAGTTGTTCGGGATGCGAATACGGCAGTGGACGCAAAAGGATGCCATTTACCAGGCTGAAGATCGCAGTGTTTGCGCCGATGCCGAGAGCGAGGGTGAGAACGGCGATAAAGGTGAATCCTGGATTGCGACGCAGTAAACGAGCGCCATGATGCAAATCCTGCAGCAGATCTTCGAGCCACGTCCACGCCCACTGGTCGCGGGTAACATTTTCGATTAGCGCTACGTTTCCGAATTCGCGGCGGGCTGCGGAATCGGCATCCCGGGGCGAGACGCCGCGATCGATGCGATCTTGGGCCGCCATTTGCAGATGACTTTTGATTTCCTGCTCGAGATTTTCCTGCTTGCTTTCGTCGTGTCCGAACGTCATTGCGCTTGCACCTTTCGCTATGGCAGGGACGGGCTCAAGCCCGTCGCCTCCAAAAGATTCCCTGCAAAGGATTGAGCGTGGTCACTCATAACGCAGGGCCACCATGGGATCAACGCGCATCGCCCGGCGGGCCGGGATGTAACAGGCAGCGAGCGCGACGAGCGTCAGGATGACAGCCACGCCGGCGAACGTGAGCGGATCGGTGGGGCTCACGCCGTACAGCATGCTCCCCATCAGTTGAGTCAGCGCAAGCGACGCGGCCAGGCCGAGAAGTACGCCGATTCCCGCCAGCTTTGCCCCTTGGCTTAGGACCATGCGCAACACCTCGGTGCGACTCGCGCCCAAGGCCATGCGCAAACCAATCTCGTGCGTACGCTGGCCCACCACGTAGGAGATGACGCCGTAGATGCCGATGCTGGAGAGCAACACCGCCAATCCTGCGAACGACGCAAGCAGAATCATCGAGAAGCGCCGGGCAGCGAGCGTGGCGGCCACGATGTCGTCCATTGCGCGCGCATCGTAGATCACTTGCTCGCTGTTGATCTGCCGGTTGGTTTGGCGCAGGGCGTCGAGGAGCGAGGGCACCGTGCCGCTGCTGCGCAACGCGATAAACGATCCGCCACCGCCGGGCACCGTGGCGATGTAGTCGTCGGGCATCTGCAAGGCGTGAAGATACATCTGCGCACCAAGTTGCTGCGTGTCGTCCGAGCCGAGCCCCCACTGATTTACGTGGCCGACAACGCCGACGATCAGCGCCAGCGTGCCGTTGCCACCGAGATCGATATGATCCAGGCGAATGCGCTTTCCTACCGGATTTTCGCCGCCAAAATATTTCCGCGCAAAAACGTCGTCAATCACGGCGACGAACGGTGAATGCTCATCGTCATGAATGGTGAAGAAGCGTCCCTGCCGGAGGGGGATGCTCATGACCTTTAGATAGTCTGGCTGTACGACATAACTGAGCGTCCACTTCATATCGTTTTCGCTCGCAGGCTTTGGTTGGCCATCGATCCAAAAAAGCTGCTCGTCATCGCTGCCCATCGGGAACGCGCCCCACGATTGCGCGGCCGCCACGACGCCCGGAGTCGCCGCAAATTTGGCGTCGAGATCGCGGACGTAGGCCCGAATAGCAGCGGGCGTCGCGTGCAGCAGCGAAGGCGGCAGCGCCAGTCCGAACGTAAAGACATTGTTGGGCCGGAATCCAGGGTTGACGTTCCAGAGCGCGACCAGACTGCGGATCATGAGACCCGCGCCCACCAGCAGAACCAGCGCCATAGCCATTTCCAGCACCACGAAGACGCCCTGTGCGCGATGGCGCGTGCCGCTACCTCCGCGGCCACTTTCCTTGAGCGTTTCGTGTAGGCGGGGCTGCGACGTTTTCATCGCCGGCGCCAGGCCGAAGAGAATTCCGGCGAGCAGCGAAACCGCCGCGGTGAACAGCAGCACGTGGGTGTCCATGTGGATGTCCGCGGCGCGCGGAAGTCGCTCCGGCAAGACTCGCAGGGCGGCACGCGTAGCATATTGTGCGAGAAATACGCCTAGCCCCCCGCCAGCCACGGCGAGCAGTGTGCTCTCGGTGAGAAGTTGCCGCACCAATCGCCCTTGGCCTGCGCCCAACGCGGAACGAATGGCAAACTCGCGCGCTCGTCCGGTCGAGCGTGCCAGCAAAAGGTTCGCGACATTCACGCAGGCAATCAGCAAAACAAATCCGACAGCGCCCAGCAACACGAGCAAGACCGGCTGCACGTCACCCAACATGTCTTTTCGGAGCGGGATGAGCGTCGCGCCAATGCCCTTGTCGGCGTCAGGAAAAGCTTCGGCAAGACTATTGGTAACACCTTGCATATCCGCGGAGGCCTGCTCGATGGTCACACCGGGCTTAAGCCGGCCGATGCCGTGAATTCCCAGGCCGGCGCTGCGTTGCGGCAGCAAGGGATTGCTCCACTGACCAATCGGTAGGTAGACCTCGGCGACATGCGCGCTCCGCTGGAAGAGATCGAAGTCCGCCGGAGTTACGCCGACGATCGTATAGGCCTTCCCGTCCAGGTTCAGCGTTTTCCCCAGGACATCCGGTGCCGCGCCAAATTTGCGATTCCAGAAACCGGCGCTGATCAGCGCGATCGGAGCGGCCCCGATTTCGTCTTCCCCGGCGGTGAAGGTGCGGCCAAGCACCGGGTTTACACCGAGCATGGGGAAATAGTCTGCGGAAATGAACCGGGTATTGACCTGCTCGGCATCACCGATGCCCGTGAGACTAAGGCTAGAGCCGCGCGCCACGGCCATCGAAGAAAATGAGTGATTGTCTTTTTGCCAGTCGCGGAAGTTCGGATACGAAAGCGATCCCGCGAGGAAATTCGGCTTGCTTTCATGCAGCGTAACGAGTTGCTCGGGATGCGGATACGGAAGAGGATTGAGCAGCACGGCGTTGACGACCGTGAATAACGAGGTGTTCGCGCCGATTCCCAGGGCCAGCGTAAGCGTCGCAACCGCCGTGAAGCCGGGATTTTTCTGCAGCGTGCGCGCTCCGTAGCGGAGGTCTTGCAGAAATTCTTCCAACCACAGCCAACCCCACTGCTTGCGGGTTACCTGCTGCACCAGCGCGACGTTGCCAAATTCGCGGCGCGCCGCGGAACTGGCTTGCTGCGTAGATTCGCCGCGTTCGAGATGATCACGCGTGGACAGTTGGAGGTGAGACTCTATTTCGTCGTGGAGTTCATCTTGGCGTTTACTCGGCCAGAGAGAAAATCTCATGCGAACCTCCTTCCGCGAATTGTTCGTGCTGCAAAATGGATCTACTCATAGCGCAGCGCCACCACAGGATCGACGCGCATCGCCCGACGCGCGGGAATGTAAGACGCCGCGATGGCAATAAGCACCAGCAGCAGCGCGACCCCGAAGTACGTCGATGGATCAGCAGTTCCCACGCCGTAGAGCAGGCTTGCCATTAAGCGCGTCAGAACCAGCGCGCCCAAGAGTCCGACGGCGACCCCGGCGACCGCTAGCCTTCCGCCTTGTCCAACGATTAGGTACAGAACTTCCTTGCGTCGCGCGCCCATCGCGATGCGAATTCCGATTTCCCGAGTGCGCTGCGCGACCGAATAGGAAATCACTCCGTAGACGCCAACGGCACCAAGCAGCAGAGCGAGCGCCGCGAAAAGGACAAACAGCAAGGCCGTCGAGCGGGGGCCCGAGATCGCTTCCGCGACCCAACCGCGAAGCGCTTCGATCTGCGTCACCGGCACGTCTCCGTTGAGCTGCGACGCTGTTCTCTGGAGATCGCCTGCTAATTGGTTTGGCGCTCGCGTCGTGCGAATTACCAGCGTCAACTCTGCCGGCGGCGCCTCCGGGCCGCGTTCCGCGATGGCGTGCGGGCCGTAGGACGTATAGATCTCGCCATCGAGCCAATCCTCCCAATTTCGCGTCATCGTGCTCTCGCGGACGTCCCCAACCACACCGACGATCGTCCACCACTCTTGCATCCAACGCGGCTTGAAATGTTTTCCGATCGGATCCTTCCCTGGCCAATAGTGCTCCGCCGTGGATTTGCTGATCAGCGCGACGCGTTGAGCGTTCTCCGCCGTGTCGGCTTCGGTTAAGTCCCGGCCTTGCAGGAGAGGGATGCCCATCACGCGCACGTAGTCGGGGGTTACCACGCGCTCCAAGAGCATGGGCACGTGCCCGCCTGCGGGCACAGCGTACCCATCGACGTCGGCGGGAATGGTTTCAAACGACCCCCCTAGAGGAAGCCCATTCACTGCGGCTACGTCTCTCACTTCCGGCAAAGCGCGGACACGCGAGAGCAAGTCGTTGTAGAAAGTCTGGCACCGGCCCACTTCCGAGCAGAACGATTGGTTCGGAGTGACGCGTGCCGTCACGATATAATCCGCGCGAAAGCCGGGATTGGCGTTCGATAGATTCCACAAGGTCTTCACCAGCAATCCCGCCGCAATCACCAGTACGACGGAAACCGCCACTTCGCCGATGACTAGGATTCGGCTCAGCACCGTGTTGCCAGATGCGCCGCTGCGGTCGCCGGTCTTTAGAGATTTGGTCAAATCGACCCTCGACGCGCCGGCGGCCGGCGCCAGGCCGAAAAGGATTCCCGTCAAGATCGAAAGCAGCGCCGTGAATAGGAGCACACGGGTATCCACTGCGACATCCGCGAGTCGTGGTGTGTCGGCGGGGAGCATCGACTTCAGGATGGAGAGTCCATAGCGCGCCGCGGCAAGGCCTAGAGCCCCGCCAATCAGCGACGTCAGCACGCTCTCGCTTATGAGTTGCCGGATGATTCGCCAGCGGCTCGCGCCCAGGGCCGCCCGCAGCGCGATTTCCTTCTGCCGCGTCGTCGCTCGTGCCAGCAGGAGATTCGCGACGTTCGCGCACGCAATCAGCAACAACATGCCGACGGCGCCCAGCAGGATCAGCAAACTCGCCCGCGCGTCACCCACGATTGCTTCTTGCAGAGGGATGACTCTTGATTTCGCCCAAGTGTCATCTGGCATCCGCCACGCGAAGCCAGCCAGAATCTTCGGTCGAAGTTCCGCCAGATCGCCCTTGGCCTGCTCGAGCGTGGCTTCCGGACGCAAGCGTGCAGTAATAGGCATGTAACTGCTGCCCCAGTAGTCGCCGGTCTTGCGTGGGTCGAGATTCAGGGGAACCCAGAGCTCCGTTTTCGGAGATGGAAATCGAAAATCGACCGGCATCACGCCGACAATCCGACGATTCGTACCTTCCAAAAGGATCGAACGCCCGATGATGTTTGTGTCGCTATTGAACCGGCGCTCCCAAAGTGAGTGACTGAGGATGACGACATCATCCTTCCCCGGTTGATCTTCACCCTCCTGAAACGTGCGGCCTTGCGCCGCCTGGACACCCAATACGGCGAACCAATTCGCAGATACGGAGTTCCCGGTGAGCCGGATAGGCAAATCCCGACCCGTGAGGTTAAAGGCGGTGTTGTCGCTTTGCGCGATGAAGTCCATCGTGCGACTTTGGTTGCGCATCACTACGAACGCACCCTTAGGATAGTAGGCGGTAATAGCGACCAGCCGATTTGCGTCGGGAAGTGGCAAGGGCCGAAGCAGCACGCCGTCCACAAGGCTGAAAATCGCGGTGTTCGCTCCTATACCCAAGACGAGCGTCAGCACTGCGATCAAGGTCACTCCCAAGTTGCGCCGCATCATGCGCGCCGCATAGCGCACGTCCAGCAAAAACTCCTCAAGCCAGAGCCAGCCCCATTGAGCGCGTGTTACGTGTTGCACTAGCGCGACGTTGCCGAATTCGCGCCGCACTGCAGAGTCTGCGTGCTGCGCGGATTCCCCGCGGTCGAGACGATCGCGTTTGGCCATTTCGAGATGCCCGGCGATTTCCTGCTCGAGTTGCTGTTGGCGTTTGCCCCGCCAGAAAGGGAATCTCATGCTTCACTCTCTTTCTTCGCGGGCTCGAGCACGCTGGCAATGGCGTCGGAAAGTTGCGCCCAGCGAGAACGTTCCGACGAGAGACGCTTTTTACCGGCCGCAGTCAGGCGGTAAACGCGCACACGCTGCTTGTTCTCGGAAACTTTCCAGTCGGCGGCGATCCACTTCTGGCGCTCCAGTCGATGCAACGCGGGGTAAAGTGATCCGGTATCCACCTGCAAGATGTCACCTGAGTTGAGACGGATGGCCTGGCTGATGCCATAACCATGCTGAGGCCCCCACCTAAGGGTCTGCAGGATCAACAGATCGAGCGTGCCCTGCAGCAGTTCGATTCGGTTCTGGTAACGATTGCCCACGTCGATTCTCCCCAAGGGGTAGGCACTCTACATCCCTGCATGTAGGACGTCTACACCCATCAAAAGGTCAGCATCCCACCAGCCGATTTCTAAAGAAAGCTCAAAGTATTGTAGAAGCGGGAGATAACGAGAGCGGCTGCTGTCAGGATCGATCGAGAATCGACCGTTTTTGGGACGCCGGGTCGCGGAATCGGACAGTCACTGAAGCTCGCGACGATTCCGGAGTCTCTATTCGGATGGCACAACTCTGAGCGCGCGGGGATAGCGTCGTGACGGCAAGTACGAACAATCGCCGGTGTCGACTCGCGAGACGAACACTAGAACGTGGACAAGGTTGTCGTGAGTGCCCCCGGTGCCGCGACTTCCGCACCCTCGGATCTCTACTTCCTGGCCTGGTGCCAGCCCGCTCCAGTTACCAGGCCGACGGCGAGGCCCGACCCTCCGGCACTTCCGCCTGAAGCCACAAGTACGGATATATCCACTCCGCGAACCGATTGGTCGCTGCGGTTGCGAATTTTCGCTGTGCATCGAAGTTCTTCTGTTACGCGCTCGTGCGCCACGGATAGGAAGGAATCCTTGAAGTCCATGGCCAGGATTTCGACGGGAGAGTCGGGTTGCTCGATGACATAGGTCATAGCGACCATGTCTTCGGGCCCTGTAATGGATGGCTTGGTTGTGGACTCGGAGACCTTGAAGTGGCAGGAGTCTTGATCCTCCGGCTGCTGGGTCGCAGTCCCCGCGCTCAAGGTGAACAAAGAGATAGCGGCGCAGCAAAGTGAGAGTTTCATTTGAGCCTCCTTCGTCGGATAGGTCCCGCGAGACCGGAACTGGATACTTACCATTGGTCCTTTGGAGGGGGGCGGTCCAGTCGGTCGAATACCGCGAATTCTATGACGAATCAGGTACGACGTCGAGAAGATACGCCCACCCATAGCTCGCGGCCACCGTGAAGAGGCGGGTGCCTAGTTGCCCAGTCATCGCACGGCCAGAGTAGGATGTGAACTCCACTCAACAGATAGAGGAACCTGCAATCTACCGCTGGGGAAGAACATGCGATGAACAGAAAACTTCAAAGGGCGGCGACCTCTTTATTGCTGATACTGATCGTCGCATTCGGGGCGCGGCTAGCCTTCGCTTGGGATCAGGCGCGAAAAATTCCCGCCGTGGCGTTGGCGACTGCGCCGTTCGAGCAGGAAACCGGAAGCATCGCGCGGTCCGTCGCAACGGGAAGTGGGTTCAGCAATCCGTTCGGAAAAGAGACTGGGCCGACGGCTTGGCTGACCCCGGTTTATCCCGTGATTGTCGCTGGGACATTCAAGCTTTTCGGAGTCTTCACCGTGCGTTCGTTCTTATTCCTGGTCTTTCTCAATATTCTTTTCTCAACGGCGGCGTGCTTTCCCATATTCTGCGTTGGCAACAAGGTCGTGGGCATCGGCGTCGCCAGCGGAGCCGCTTGGCTCTGGGCGCTGTTTCCTAATGCGATCATGATCCCGTTCGAGTGGATCTGGGACACGTCGCTGGCCGCGCTGCTGGCTGCGACGTTGCTGTGGGCAACGCTAGAGCTGGCGGAATCGCAGCGCCTACGTGATTGGTGCGGTTATGGGTTGCTGTGGGGCTTCACTCTGATGACCAACCCGTCGCTCGGTTCGCTGCTGCCATTTCTACTGGGTTGGGCGGCGTATCGCTCCGGGTGGAAAAGTGACTCGCGGCCGAAGGGTAGGAGTTGGATTACGCCGCCCGCATTTGCGCTGGGGCTGGCGATCTTGTGTTGCTTCCCGTGGACAGTGCGCAATTACATCGTCTTCCATCGTCTCGTTCCGCTGCGATCGAATTTCCCGTTGGAACTCTACATTGGCAACAACGAGAACTACGACGACAAGCATCCGCGCTACCCGGGTCCCATCACCAAAGACCGCGAAACGCTGCGCTATTTCCGCATGGGTGAAACGCCATTCATGGATGAAGAAATGCGCAAAGCCAAGAGGTTCATCGTGACACATCCGCGCGTGGAAGCGATCCTGTTCGTCAAACGTTTCGTGGCGTTCTGGGCAGGGATTCCAAACCCGATCGAACAATTCCTCGCTACGGATTCATGGCTGGCTCGCGCCCTCATCCTCTGCGCCACATTTTCTGGTGTAGGCGCGCTTTTAGGAATCGCCGTGTTGATTCGCGGGCACAGCCCTTACACGTTCCCGCTCGCCGTATTCCCGATCATTTTTCCATTCCTGTACTACATTACCCACACGTCGCTGCGCTACCGTCACCCGATCGACCCCATCGCGCTGCTGCTCACCGCGATCGCTGTCGGGGCTTTCGTGCAATCTGTGTCCGAACCGCGCTCGTCGACTGTGCCACGGGACTCCCCAGCGTCGCTGGGTACTTCTGCTTAAAACAAACGATGTCTTACGTCCGGCCCGAGGCTCGCTATCTCATCTACGCCGGAACCTCGGCCCGCCGAGTATAATGCCGACGCATGATTGCCTCCGCCGCCCTGTCCAAGCGCGCCCTCAGCATGTTCGGCCGCGTCTTTCCGCGCTGCGGCATGATTTCGCAAGCGGTCGCCTACAATCTATTCCTGGCATTTTTTCCCACTCTGCTCATAGCCGTCGGCTTCGCCACCAGCCCCGTCGGTGACCGCACCAACCTCTTCGATATGATCAGCGACCTCACCCGCCTGTTGCCGCCGGGCAGCCAGCAAATTGTTTCCGAATTCCTGATCAAGCGCGGGCCGCAGGCCTGGAAGTGGGCGCTGGTCGGCTGGGGCGGCACGGTGCTCGCGGGCTCGCAAGTCATGCGCCTTTTGATGGAAGGCATCCAGGCCATTTACGGCGACCGCGAGCGCCCCACTTACCTTCGCCGCCAGTTGCGGAGCCTCGCCCTACTCCTGTTGACTATCGCCCCACTGCTTCTCGCCGCCATTCTGGGCGTTTTTGGCAGGCCGTTGCGCCATTGGATTGCCCAGGGATTGGGCAAGAGCAACTCCATTCAAACCTTATGGGGATTCTTCTTTCATGGCACGGCGATTCTCCTGGCGATGGTCTCATTGACCGTCATTTACCGCGTCGCACGCCCGAAAGAGTCCCGCTTGCGCAACGTCCTTCCCGGCGCGATGGTGGCGACCCTGCTTTGGTGGATAGCCGATATCGGCTTCGGATTTTATGTCCGTAGGGTCCCGTATAACGTCGTGTACGGCGGATTGGCCGCGGTCATCGGCTTGCTGATCTGGATGCAGCTCTCCGCCGTGATCATTTTTCTGGGCGCAGCCTGGAATGCCGAACTGGCCGACGCCCGCCACAAGGAATCGCGAACTCATGTCTGAGAAAATCGTTCGCGTCGAATGCTACGCAGGCTACAAAGCCGACGAGCGACCGGCGCGAGTGCTCCTCGACGGGCAAATGGTTGAAATCGCGGTGATAGAAGACCGTTGGTATTCGCCCGGATCGACCTATTTCCGCATCCTGCTGCGCAATGGCGAACGCTACGTTCTGCGCCGCCAGGAAGCACAGGACGTCTGGACCATCGAGGCTTTCCGGGCCGCGAACCCCCTAACCTGGGTTACGAGTCGCACGTTGACACAAAAATAAACGCGCGCGTATAGTCGCAGTACGGTCGCCGTCAAGTGGTCCCCTTGCTTTCTGCTGCCGAGCCCAAGGGCAAGCGGCAAGGACAAGAAAGGAACGCATGGGGCGTTCTCTGCTAATCCGATTCGATCGGCGCGCGATTGGTCTGCTCTTGGCATTTGCGCTGGCATTTTCCTTACCGGCCAGCGCGCAAACGCCGCCCGATCCGGGCACAGCACCGAAAGCAGATCCCGCCCCGCCTCCCGCGCAATCGCCCTCATCCACAAATCCGGATAGCAACCCCTCCAGCAGCGCTGAGGTTTCCAGCCGCGACACCGCGCCCACCTTCAAAGTTCGCGTGAACCTCGTCCTCGTGCGGGTGGTGGTTCGCGATTCTCAAGGCAACACCGTCACCAACTTGAAAAAGGAAGACTTCCAGCTCCAGGACAATCGCAAGCCTCAGGCCATCTCGACCTTCAGCGTCGAAACCCCGGAGTCGCATGCGATCGTGCCTACCGTGCCCGCTGCACCCACCCTCGACGCCCCGGCTCCGAGCGGGGAAGCAGCGCCAGTAACGGCTGCGTTGCCGCAGCGCTTTGTTGCCTTGGTATTCGACGACACCGACATGTTGATGCAAGATGCCGTAAACGTTCGCGCGGCGTCCACCCGTCTATTCGACTCGCTGGCTCCCTCGGACCGCGTCGGCATGTACACAACGTCCGGTCAACTCACGCAGGAGTTCACCTCTGACCACGCCAAGCTCAAGGAGTCGCTGCTGGGCATCGTTCCGCGGCCGCTCGCTACCATCCAGGGGTTTCACGACTGTCCCGACATCAACTACTACGAAGCCGACCAAATCGTGAATTACCATAACTCGCAAGCGCTGAGCGTCGCCACGCAAGACGCCATCCTATGCGCTTTCGATGGAGATAACACCCAGCAGGCAGCCGCGCAGTCGATGGCTCAGTCACAAGCCGATCGCGTAGCGTCCATGGGCGATCAGCAAACGGATTACGTGTACCGCCATCTGGAAGATACGATGCGGCGTCTCGCGGCCATGCCTGGCCAGCGCGTCATGGTGCTGGTCTCTCCGGGTTTTATCGTTACGACAAACACCCGAGAAGGCCGCGACCTGATTGATCGTGCCAATCGCTCTAATATCGTCATCAACACCATCGATGCGCGCGGCCTCTATACTCCCGATTTGCTCGGCGACATCAGCGATCCTGCGGTGGATACCGGCAGCACCGTGGGTTACAAGAGTTCGTACCGTATCCAGGCGCAGTTTGCGCAGTCCGACATTCTCGGCCAGCTTGCCGACGGGACCGGCGGCACCTTCTTTCAAAACCGCAACGATATCGATCAAGGATTGCGCCGCGCCGTAGCGGCTCCCCCGCTCTCCTATCTTCTGGGCTTCTCGCCGCAAAATCTGAAGGTCGATGGCCGCTACCACACTCTCAAGGTCACTCTCGCCAGCAAGCAGAAGTTTACCGTCCAAGCCCGCCACGGCTATTATGCGCCACGCACGGTGAAAGATCCCGCGGAAGCCGCAAAGCAGGAAATTCAGGAAGCCATTTTCTCGCAGGAAGAGATTCACGACGTGCCCGTTGAGCTGCAGACGCAGTTTTTCAAGACCGACCAGACGCAGGCGAAGCTCGCGGTGCTGACGCATGTGGACGTCAAAGGGATTCATTTCCGCAAGGCCGAAGGCCGCAGTAACGACGACCTTACCTTTGCTACAGCAATTTTTGACGAAAACGGAAATTTCGTGACGGGCGGCGAGAAAATTGTGCAAATGCACTTGCTGGATCCGACTTTGAACCGCCTCAACCACTCGGGCTTCACCGTGAAATCAAGCTTTGACATCAAACCGGGCACGTATCTGGTGCGCATGGTCGTGCGTGACGCCGAAGGAGAACAAATGGCGGCGCGCAACGGCGCTGTTGTGATTCCGTATTAGCTTTGCTTTTTTGGGGGGGGGCACATGAATACATATAGAAACCAGGCGCGATGCTTGCTGGTCGTCACTACCGCGGCGGCGATGTTTCTCCTCGCCGGCATGGAACTTCGTGCACAAGAAACTCCCACACAAGGTCAGACTCCTGCCGCTGCCTCACCGGCGGCAACCGTCCCGGCCCCGCCCCCCGCGTCCGGACCGCAACAGCCCGTCATCAGGAGAGAATCGAAACTCGTCCTGGTCGACGCTGTAGTGACCGACAAAAAAGGTGGCTACGTTCATGACCTGACCCAAAAAGACTTCAAGGTTTACGAAGACAATAAAGAGCAGCAGGTCACGACCTTCTCGACCGGCTCCGACGTCGCCATCCAAGCCAACAACGCCCAGAAGCGTTACCTGATCCTGTTTTTCGACAATTCCTCTATGGCTGCGCCCGACCAGATCCAGGCGCGTGGTGCTGCCGCCAAATTTATCGACGCGAACGCGGGACCGGATCATCAGATGGCGGTGGTTGAGTTTAGCGGCGTGTTACGTATCAGCCAAAATTTCACGGCCAATCCGGATGTGTTGCACGCCGCTGTCAGCGGTGCCAAGACCTCCTTCGTCGCCTCCAATACGATCGACACAAACAGCGGAGGCGCGATCGGTACGCCGGACCTCTCCTCGATCACCGGCGCCGAAGCGGCATTCGGCGCACGCTCGATGTTGCTCTCCTTGCGTACCCTGGCTAGAAATTTGCGAACCGTGTCGGGCCGGAAGATGCTTGTCCTCTTTTCTGCGGGATTCCCGCTCGACTCGACAACCAGATCGGAAATGATCGCCACCATTGACGCTTGCAATAAAGCGAACGTCGCGGTCTACTCGCTCGACGTGCGGGGTTTGGTTGCCCAAGTTCCCGGCGGAGGCAGCGCGCGCAACAACATCTCGAACGGCCGCCAGCGTGCCGTTTCGCAGCGAACCTCGGCGCCGGGGCGTTTCCTACTTACCTCATATATTCTGGGCGCTTCGCCCGATCCTCAGCATCCGGTCGGAGGCGGCGGCACTGGCGGCGGGGGTGGACATCCCACCGGTGGCGGTGGTACGGGCACTGGCGGAACCGGTACCGGAGGCACAGGCACCGGTGGGAAGGGCAGTCCCGGGACTGGCACGGGCGCGGGTGGCAAAGGCAGTCCCGGCACCGGCACCGGAACAACCGGGAAGCCGGGGGGCACAACCGGAACAACGACGCCGACGAACTATAATCCCTACAACAACAGCTTTAACAATCCATACAACCAGTCCCGTAGCATCATTCCCCAACTTCCGCCGTCGGTCACCACCAACCAGGAGGTTCTAGCCTCGCTCGCGGACGGTACCGGCGGCTTTTCGATTTTTAATACCAATGATCTGCTGGGCGGCCTCGAACGCATTGGAAAAGAGCAGAGCGAGTTCTACATCCTGGGCTATGTACCCGGCGATTCGCCCGAAGGCAGCTGTCATACTCTGAAAGTAAAAATGAATCGCGGCGGCCTCAACGTGCGCTCGCGCACCGGTTTTTGCAACGCGCGAACCGAGAATCCACTGGACGGCAAGCCCGCGGAAAAGCAGCTCGAGTTGCACGCGGCAGGCGGGCAAGCAGGATCCATTCACGGCGCGATGGAAGCGCCTTATTTCTACACCGCGCCGAACGTGGCGCGCGTGAATCTGGCGATGGAAATTCCGTCCGATTCGCTGAAGTTCGACAAGGAAAAAGGGAAGTATCACGCCAACATCAATGTACTCGGCATCGCCTACCGGTCCGACGGCACTGTCGGCGCTCGCTTCAGCGATACCGTCAACCTCGATCTCGAAAAAGACGAGTGGAAAGCTTTTACACAGACGCCCTATCGCTATCAGAATCAATTTGATGCTGCCGCGGGAACCTACAAGCTTACGGTCGTCTTGAGCGGTGGCGGAGACACCTTCGGCAAATTCGAGTCACCGCTGCAAATTGATTCCTACGATGGTAAGAGCATGAGCCTCGGCGGCATCGTACTCACCAATTCCGCAACGCGTGTTTCAGACATTCCCACCGGGCTCGATTCCGTTCTCCTGGAGGACCGCACGCCGCTTGTCGTCAAGGGCATGCAGGTAGTTCCTTCTGCCACCAACCGCTTTAAGCGCAGCGACAATGTGATCCTGTACACGGAGATCTACGATCCAATTCTGACTTCGGACAAACCGCCAAAGCTCGCTTTCGGCTACCACGTGCTCGACCGCGCCACCAACAAGGAAGTATTCTTCACCGGCGCGGTTTCAGCCGATGACTATGTGAAGAAGGGCAATCCGCTCGTCCCGGCGGGAATGGTCGTCAAGGTGAAAGATCTGCCGCCGGGAGGCTACCGCCTGGTCCTTCAGGCCGTGGACGGCGCCAAAAACCAAGCCCCCAATCGCCGGTCGATTTCGACGTCACCGACTAATCGTTTTTTTGGGCAAGCGGTTCTTGTGATGTTCTTGTAGGGCCACAGCACTGGCGTGCCCCATCTCGGCGCAATTGTCGTTTGGTTGCTCGTCGTGATTTGGCAGCCGCGTGCTTCAGTTCACCCTGACGGAGGAAGGGCGCGTCCCTCCGATCTCCGCCAGCAGACTCCGCAAAACAAACCAACAATTCGCAGGCCGCTCGGACAACCGGCGCATAAAATAGGGGCACCAATCGGTCCCGAACGGCACATACACCTGTAAAATATTCCCGGCGGCATGAACCTGCTGCTGCAGGTCGCGCCGAATCCCGTAAATCATCTGCAATTCGTACTTATCCTTCGGCAAATTCAGCCGCGCGGCCTCCGCTTGCGCATGCGCCACCATCATCGGATCGTGCGAAGCGATCGCCGGGAAAAACGTTCCCTGCGTCGCGCCTTCGAGAAGCATGGTGGTTAGGCGCTTGTAATTCGCGTCGACCGCGGGTTTGCCCTGCAGCGCGATATTTTTCGGTTCGCGGTACGCGCCCTTGACGAGGCGAACTTTTGGTTTCAGTGGTGCCAGCCGTTGCAGGTCTTTCTCGGTGCGATGCAGGTAAGCTTGCACGGCAAGCCCGGAGTTGCCGCATTCCCCGCTGCACGCTCTCGAAGATATCCAGGGTCGCATCCGTGTAGCCGCTGCTTTCCATGTCCATCTCGATCGTCCGGCTGAGTTCGGCGGCGCGCTTGGCGATGGCAAGCGCCAGCGCCGCACACAATTCCTTGCTGAGGTCGAGCCCCAGTTGGGTCAGCTTGATGGAAATATTCCCGGCGATCTTTTGTGCGTGCATTGCCTCGATCATTTCGATATAGCTAGCGCAAACTTCGCGCGCCGCGGCCTCCGTGGAGACATTTTCGCCGAGGTGATTCAGGCTGACGTTCCGTCCCTGCCGGCAAAGCTCGTCGCTGGCCGCCAGCGCCTCGGCAAGCGTTTCGCCCGCCACGAAACGCCGCGCGAATCCGTTTTTCATGCCGCGCCGGGCGATCGAGTCGGTCACGCTGCGCTTGCTCGAGAGCCAAAAAATGAAATCGCGAATTAACATGGGTACCCTTACAAAATCGCTGCAAGAGCATAAGAGCACTCCGGTGTGGCGTCAAATCCTCGGCTAAGTCCCTTCGTACCTGTACCTTCGGGCGGGATGGCGATTCGACACGACGGCGGAATCGGCGCAACTTCCTCGGCTCACGGGGGTTATGCTTAAAGTGCCCCGGATTTTAGGTCCTATCCGATTCTGGCAATATCTGATTCTGACGATGCCGTTCGGCAGGAGAATCGCATGAAGTCGCACTACCGTTCGTCAGCGCTCCCCTTCCTTCTGGCTACCGCAAAGTCTTTCGTTGCCACGCTGCTTTCGGTTGCCTGCATTCTTACGCTAGGGGTCGATCTGCCGTTACCCGCCGCTGCAGCCACTCCCGCGCCCATTCCCGCTGCTAAAGATAAAAAGCAGAAGCAGGACCCTGTGCTGAAGGGCTTGCCGATCACGGAGCTGAGCGCGGATGAAGCGATTCTGCATGCGTTGAACCGGCTGGCATACGGACCGAGGCCGGGCGACGTGGAGCGCGTGCGGCAGATGGGTTTGGCGAAGTGGATCGATCAGCAACTCAATCCGAATTCGATTGACGACAAGGCGGTCGAGGCTCGGTTGGAATCGTATCCGACGCTGCGGATGTCTTCGGCGACGATCCTGGCGCAATATCCGCAACCCAAGCAAGCGGAAAAGCAGGCGGCGAAGCAGGCGCAGGCGGTGGCATCGACACGTTCAGATGCAGCAGCGGCAGTGGTCGCGCGTGACATGCAGCCCTCCCGCGGCCGGCCCCAGTCAGCGGCTCAAGCACCGGCGCCGGCGGAAACGCAGGGTGCACCGGGACAGACTTCCGAGGCGGATGATGCTGCGAATACCGGAGCACAGCCGCAAGCGGTGCAGATGGCCGCAAACGCGCCCGATGGGGCTTCGCCAATGAAGCTGGACGATTCCCAGGCCAACATCGCGACGCGCGGCGCGGGTGGCAAGCGCGATGTGTTGACCGTCGATCCGAATGTCGTGCCGCGCGCGATCGCGGACGACAGCAAGAAACCCCAGCGTGTGGTGGAAGAACTTGCCATGGCCAAAGTGACGCGCGCGATTTACAGCCAGCGGCAACTCCAGCAGATCATGGACGATTTCTGGTTCAACCATTTCAATGTCTTCGCCGGTAAGGGCGATGACCGGTGGCTTCTGACGTCCTACGAGCGCGATGTGATTCAGCCGCACACGCTGGGAAAATTCAAGGACTTGTTGACCGCGACGGCGAAAAGTCCGGCGATGCTGTTTTACCTGGATAATTATTTGAGCGCGGATCCGCGGGCGGCGCAGCGTGCTGCCGCGGAGCGCGCGATGCGGCAACAAGCACGCTGGGGCCGTTACGGACAGCCGTTTCCGCCGGGTGCGCCGCAAGGCCAGCAGCAAAAGAAAAATGAGCGCGGTTTGAATGAAAACTACGGTCGCGAATTGATGGAACTGCACACCCTGGGCGTCG
Source organism: uncultured Acidobacteriota bacterium (assembly GCA_963834025.1). GTDB lineage: Bacteria > Acidobacteriota > Terriglobia > Acidiferrales > UBA7541 > Acidiferrum. The sequence goes on from CAWIAI010000003.1 coordinate 959,471, forward strand.
ATGGCGGGTATACGCAGAAAGATGTGACCGAAGTGGCGCGGTGCTTTACCGGATGGTCGATCGAGAAACCAAAACAGGATGCGACGTTCAAGTTCGATGAACGCGTGCACGACCCCGATCCGAAAATCGTGCTGGGCAAGAAAATTCACGCCGGTGGGATGCGCGACGGCGAAGAAGTGATCGATCTGCTCGTGCACCATCCGAGCACGGCAAAATTCATTTCCACGAAGTTGGCGCGGCGCTTTGTTTCCGACAATCCTCCGCCGGCGTTGGTCGCGCGCATGGCGCAGACCTTTCAATCAAGCGATGGAGACATCCGCGCGGTGATGAAGACGATGATTTATTCGCCGGAATTCTGGTCGCGTGATGCGTATCGCGCCAAGGTCAAGACGCCCTTCGAGCTGGTGGTTTCCACCGCGCGGGCGTTAGGCACCGACGTGGATACGCCGATGCCGCTGGTTCAATGGGCGGGACGCATCGGCGAGCCGCTGTATCAATGCCAGCCCCCTACCGGCTATTCCGACAAGGCCGATGCCTGGGTGAATACCGGCGCGCTGCTCAACCGGCTGAATTATTCCTTGGCGCTGGCCAGCAACAAGGTTCGTGGTTCGCGCAGCGATACGGGGTCGCTGTTGGGCATGGATTCTTCCGCCGACGCGAAGGCCGCCCTCGATCGCGCCGTACAGCTTTTCCTTGGCGGGCAAACAGGGCCGATGACCGTGGAAACATTAGAGAAGCAGCTGGATAGCCCGCAGATTTTGCAGGCGAAGCTGGATGATCCGGTGAAGCATGTGGATTTGGGAGTAGTGGCGGGCCTGGTGCTGGGCGCGCCGGAATTTCAGAGAAGATAGCGGAAAGTCGACAGTTGAAAGTCGCGGAGAAGAGCAGGACGAGGCAGGAGTGAGGTTGTCATGAGCGATCGATGTTGCGAAGGCGTGCGACCCTTGAAGTTTTCGCGGCGGTATTTTCTAAAGCAGGGCGGAATCGCGATGGTCGGATTGAGCGCGATGCCCGCGTTCCTGCAGCGCGCCATTGCGGCGACGCCCGCGACGACCGGCAAGAAGCAGTTCGTAGTCCTGTTCCAGCGCGGGGCTGCGGACGGACTGAACATCGTAGTGCCTTTCGGGGAGCCGAACTACTACCGGCTGCGGCCAACGATTGCGATTCCGCAACCGCGGCGCGGCGGCACCGACGCGGCAATCGATCTCGACGGATTTTTCGGATTGCATCCGAGCCTTGCGCCGCTCGAGCCACTGTTCCGCCAGAACCAGTTGGCGATTGTGCATGCGGCGGGATCACCCGATCCGACGCGGTCGCACTTCGATGCGCAGGACTTTATGGAATCAGGCACGCCGGGCGTGAAGGCTACTGAAGACGGCTGGCTGAACCGGGCGCTTGAAGTAGCGCCGGAAGAAAATGCGTCGCCATTCCGTGCCGTTGCGATGGGGGCGAATTTGCCCCGCATGTTGCACGGAAGCGCGTCGGCCATTGCGCTGCCGGATTTGAAACAGTTCAAGGTGATGCCGCAGACGGCTGGAATGGGCGCGGCCGTGGAGGGCGGCTTCGAGGCGATGTACGCGCAAACCGTCGATCACGCGCTGCACGGCACCGGTACGGAGACTTTTGAAGCGATTGACATGCTTCGTAAAGTCGATCCCGGCAAGTACGCGCCCGAGAATGGGGCGCAGTATCCGACCAGCCGGTTGGGACAGAATTTGCAGCAGATCGGACAGCTGTTGAAGGCCAACATCGGCGTGGAAGTTTTGTTCGTCGATTGCGGTGGCTGGGACAATCACGTGAATGAAGGTGGCGTTCAAGGGCAGCTCTCCAACTTGCTCAAAGACTTGGGCCAGGGGCTTGGAGCGTTTCATCAGGACATGGGCGACCGGATGCAGGACGTGGTAGTGGTGACGATGAGCGAGTTCGGACGCACCGCGAAAGAAAATGGGAATCGCGGCACCGATCATGGTCACGCGAACTGCATGTTCGTGATGGGCGGCGACGTCAAAGGCGGCCGCGTCTACGGCAATTGGCCGGGGTTGGCCGACCATCAATTGAATGAGGGCCGGGACTTGGCTCTGACGACCGACTTCCGCTCAGTGCTCAGCGAAGTGTTGGTCAAGCATGTCGGCGTGACGGACCTGAAAGCGGTGTTTCCTGGGTTCGACACCAGCGCGCGCCGGTTTCCCGGTTTAATCCGAGCATAGAGCGATGCGTCCTCGCTGTCCGTCATCCGCCAGCTTTGACAATCCGTCGGCAGCGACGCCTCAAAGGTCGAGAACTCCTTTTATAGGTGTGCCGGACAGACTCGACGGATCACTCGTGGTGAGCGGAATGCAAACCCGCTTCCCACACGGGATTTGTGACAGCGACCTTCTCAAAATCCGCGACGAGCTTTTTGGCTTGAGGTATCGCGTTCCTCACGGCCGGCAACGATAGCGAGGCGTCGTGACTAGGCTTGCCATCCCAGACCTCAGTAACCCAGATAGTATCTTCGTCCGCAGAGTCTTTAGCGACAACGTAGCTCAGGCATCCGGGCATATCGACTGTGCTTCCCTTGAGTATGCCGATCATTTCCTCGCGCTTGCCAGGGATGGTTCTGAGTTTCGCGATTAATCCATACATGTTGTCGTTCCTTGCGAGCGCCCTTTGCGAAGGGTGGCCGTTGGGATCTCAACCGGTCAATTCCATGGTGAGGATATCAGTCCCATCCTCCGTTCAGCGAGGGATCGGGTCTAGATGGTCCAGTTGGCTAGTCGAAAACGGGCGACTGGCTACCCCGATCGGCGTTATGGCGGCGGTTCCAAGAAGTCGAGGAGGGTCGGGAGGCTTAGGATACGGCCTGTAGCGTTGATCGTGGCTTGGTCGGCGACCTGGGCCTGGGAGAGATCGGTTGCGGCCTTGGCGGGATCCACGCCGACGAGGACGTTTTCCTGGGAGCTGAGATTGATGGTGTCTTGATTGAGAAAATCTTCGCTGAGATTGAGTTGGTTCAGGGCGTTGCCGTAGAAGACCCGCTGGACGCCGACCTGAGCGATTGCCGAACTGACCTCGGTAACGGCTGCGCCGATGTTGGTGTTAGTGGTCAGGGCAGTGTAGAGATCTTGCAGCGCGCCGAAGGCGCTGCCCGCGGCATTGGTGAATAGCTGGCTGCCGGGAACGCTTGTGTTGATAGGGTTTCCGGTGGAAATCTGGACCGAGGTGGTGTTTGCATTGCCACCGTAAGTAACGGCATTCGTGGCGGTGTTGAGAGTGAACGGCTGGGTGGTGACCGCGGTCCCCGAGAAGAGATATGTGCCTTGATAAGTTTTGTTTGCGAGACTCAGTAGCTGCGAGGTCAAGTCCTGGACCTCGCTGGCGACGGCCTGACGATCCGCGGTATTGAGGGTGCCGTTAGCGCCTTCGGTGCCGATGGAAAGAGCGCGGTTGAGGGCGGTGACGACGTTGCTTAAGGCGGAATCGCTGACCTGCAGCCGCGACTGCAATGAGGAGATGTTCTGAAGAAACTGGTCGTCCTGTCCCGTCTGGTTGTGGTTTCCAACGAGTGCGGCGACCGCAGCGGGATTGTCGGAAAGCTGGTTGACGTTGCGACCTGTCGAGAGCTGCTGGGTCGCGGTATTTCAGGTTCGCCTGGTCTTGTTGAATGGCGACCAGAAGGTTAGGGAGAGGATTAGGATCGAGTCGAATGGGCATGGTGGTTGCTATTGCACGATATGGATCGTGGTTGCCGACAAACCTCGCAACCCAGCCTGCAGGTGCGTGATCCACTGCCTCGTTTCCGGCAGGTGCGCGGTCGCGTCGGCAAGCAGTCCGGTGAACAATTCCATGCTCCCGAGCGGATTGCGAATCTCGTGCGCCAGCACAGTCGCAATCTCTGCCAGCGCCAGCGATTTCCTAGCGGCCTCCCGTTCGCACGCCACCCGCTTCTGTTCCGTGAGGTCCCGAACAATCCAGATCGTGTCGGCAACCCCGTCCGCTTGTTTGCTAATGTTTGCTCGCAGAATGCCGATAGCACGATTGCCGGAAGCCCCACTGACCAGAGTTTCCTGCTCACAGAGAAAACTGATCGCCGGAATCTCCGCAATGGCCGCCTCAAACGTCGGTGGCAAACTGTTCCGGTTTCTCGGCGCCCAATCCTCCGGCACCTCCAGAAGCCGGCGCGCTTCAGGGTTGATGATCTGCAGCGCCCCTTTAGCGCTCACCACCAGCACGCCGCAGGGCAGATTCTCCACCACCCGCGCCAGGTACCCGCGTACGCGCGCGTTTTCTTCCAATGTCCGCTCCAGCTCCGAATTCGTTCTCTGCAATTCCAGGTGCAGCCGGGCGACCTCGGCCTGCAACTGCGTATAAGACTTCTCCAGCGAACCCGCCGCTTGCGTGAACGTCAAAAACGCCCGCGTCAAATTCTCCTGTGCCGCCACGTGATCTTCACCCGCGACGGATGTGCCGCGCGTTCTTTGCCGGGGTCTGGGTAAATTTGGCACGGTGACCTGGCTGCACGACCTTGGCCAGTAACCTCATTCCAGTGCTTAAATATTCCTTAACTGACAGCTCTCGCCAAACGTCTGAAAATGCTCAACGCACAGCTTCACGTCGTTGCCCGCCAGAATGAACGCGCGCTCAATCGCATGCTGCAATTCCCGCACATTGCCGGCCCAGACCGCTTTTTCCAGATAGTTCAACGCGGGCGCCACTAGATATTTCTCAGGCATCCTCGCGTCCGCGGACAGCTTCGCCAAAAAATATTCCGCCAGCGGACAAACGTCTTCGGCATGTTCGCGGAGGGGCGGTATCGCGATAGGAAAATCGCCAGTCGGTAATACAAATCCAATCGAAATTGCCGCGCTCGCGCAAGTTCCAGCAACCCCACATTCGTCGCGCACACCACGCGCACGTCCACGCGATACACGTCCGAACTTCCCAGTCGTTGCACTTCGCCGTTTTGCAGAAATCGCAGCAGCTTGGCCTGCGTGCTCAGCGGAAGCTCACCCACTTCATCGAGAAACAACGTCCCACCCTGCGCCACATGCACTCTTCCCAGACGCGATTGCACCGCCCCGGTAAACGCTCCACGCGTGTACCCGAACAATTCCGCTTCCAGCAGCGCTTCCGGAATTGCCGCGCAATTCACCACCACAAATGGGCTTTTCGCGCGCCGGCTCAGTTGATGGATCGCACCCGCCACCAACTCTTTCCCCGTGCCCGTTTCTCCGGTGACCAGCACCGCCGTGTCGCGTCCCGCCACCATGTGAACCAGCCGGTACACCTGTTCCATCGCGCGGCTCGATCCGATCATCCCCGGCAAAGGCGCTGCATTCGGCGTCGTGGTCTCGGCCGTCCGCGAACCAGGCTCCTCCGTCTCCGCCGTCGAGTCCACACTCTCGCGCGACTCACTCGCTCCGCCAGCCTCGCTTTTCCTCGCTTCCGTAATCCCGGCCCGCGAATCCACCAGTTCTACTTCAATCCGTGGATACTGTTTTCGGATCTGCTCGGCGACCTCCTGCGCATCCAGATCCGGAAGATTTTGGTCCAGCAGCACGCCATCACACGGGAATTGCATCAATTTCGCCAGCGCTTGCGCTCCTCCAATCGCTTCCTCGCTAAAAGCATTTGCGTAAGCCGGATCGTTCAAAATGCGCTTGCGGAATGCCGCGTCGGCGCTGGCGACAAGAATGCGAGTGCGCGAACAGATGACACCTGGTGTGGCGGTCGCGGCCATGGATTACCCCATATTTCTAAAATCGAATCCACAAATCAGAGCGCTCTTATTTCTCTTTACGCGGTCGGAAAATTCTTCCTGGCCGCAGGCAGAAAGAGTCCCTGCGATTTCAGCGCCAAAGCTGACTAGTCGGAAGTGTTTAGAAGGAATAGCTTTGCGGAGATGCAGACGCAACGATGCCGCCCCGTCTCGGAACTCTGTCCCGTAGGGGGACGCAACCCACAGGCAGTTCTTGCCCGGATCCTGCTTGATGCCGTTTTCCGCCGCCCTCAAACACGCAATCATCGAGGAAGGCGCGCCGCTCAAGTCGCCTATCGGCGCACCGCAAAAAAAATTTAGCTGTCTCTTTCTGAAAATCCTAACCTTGCAACCTGCTCTCGTATTCCGTTCGCGCCCATGCTTTTCGCAATCTCCAAATTGACTTCAACTTCAATCCTAGTATCGTTAAACAACGCTTTTTGAAAGCTCCCGCCTCAAAAATGGAGGTACTGCGTGAATCGTAGTCGCGTCCCATCTGCAAATTTGTCCTTGCTGTGCTTCGCGTTCGCGCTCGCAGTTCTTGGCTGCCAAAAGGCAGCCAATCCACAATACCCCTCACCTCCTCCGGTTGCGCCGCCTAACGCGGATAACCCCGCGCCGCCGGCGGCAAATCAGCCCACGCCCACCCACACGCGCACGCCACCACCACCACCTCCTCCGCGGCCACTGATTGTCCCAGCCGACACGGTCATTTCGGTCCTCCTTGACCAGGCTGTTGGCTCTAAGATCAGTACTCCCGGGCAGGCATTTTCCGCCACTGTCCAGGTGCCAGTCGAGGTCGACGGCAGGCTCGCCATCCCCAAGGGGGCTCGCGCTTCCGGTTTCGTAAACGACGCCAAGCCCGCTGGAAGATTCAAAGGCGGCGCAGTGCTCTCGCTGTCCCTGACCAGCATCACCGTCAAGAACCAGGACTACAATATCCAAGCCACCGCGCCTACCGAGAACAGCACCGGCAAGGGTAAACGCGCCGCGGGCACTGGCGGCGCTGGCTTCACTCTCCACCGCGATATCACCCTCGCCGCGGAAACCCCGCTCACCTTCAAGCTCGCCGAGGCCCTGGAAATAAAACGCGGGCGCTAAGGCTGGAGCAGCACCCAAAACACAATGAGGGGACGCCGCATCTAAAATCCGGCGCGTTCGTGGCCGCGTTCCCGGTAACGTTTGTTGGGACTTACCATCTCCCTTGCCGACCTGGGAACCTTTCCGCCTTCTAGGCGGAAAGGAATTAGTGCGTAGTCTGGCTGGAGGAGCCTGAATGAAAACACTTGCGGCAATTCTTGCGTTTTCCCTGTCTCTGTTCGTTCCTGTTCTGACGCATGCCGAAGCCTCTTCACCGCAACATCCATCTGGGGGCGAACCTCACGGCGTTGGAGGAGGTCACATCCCCGCCCACGGTCCAGCTCCCGTAAAAGGAAATGGCCATCCAGCGCCCGAGCACCCTACGTTTAACGACAAGGCTGGACACCCGGAAGCTCCCCACGTGCACACAAACGATAAATGGATAGGTCACGACACCGGCCGCAATGATCCGCACTACCACCTCGATCATCCCTGGGAGCATGGCCGCTTTACGGGTGGGTTTGGCCGCGGCCACGTCTGGCATCTCGCCGGCGGAGGCCCGTCGCGCTTCTGGTTCGGCGGCTTTTACTTCAGCGTCGCGCCCTACGACGTCGGCTTCTGCAGCGGCTGGCTCTGGGATTCCGATCAGGTCGTCATCTACGAAGACCCGGACCACGAAGGCTGGTATCTGGCCTATAACGCCAGGCTGGGCACCTACGTTCATGTCGAATATCTGGGTAACAGCTAACGCCGTTGCTCAAATTCCGGCGCATCCCGAGCGAGGAGTGCGTCACAACTCGAATAGCAGTAGCTACCGATATCGCGTCGAGCTAATATCTCGGTGCTCGCACACCCATGCGAAGAAACCTCATGCTCGCACGTCGATTGTGCTTTTACGGCGCGCTTCTCTTGACGGGCACAACTGCGGCTACTGCCGCTGCGCAGGCGCCGGACAATGCTGACAAAGACACCCAGCAGTCGGCTGCGATTCACTCCACAACCCGTCTGGTGCAACTCAGCGTGGTTGTCAAGGACCGCAAAGGCGACCCCCTGACCGGTCTCACCAAAGAGAACTTCAGCATCCTGGATCGTGGCCATCCTCAGACCATCGCCATCTTCTCCGAGGCAATTCCTGCACCATCCGAAACTCCGCGGCCTCTGCCTTTCAATGTCTTCACCAATCGCTTCGACCAGAAAGGGCAGGATCCTGGTGCGGTCACCATCATTCTGTTCGACGCCCTCAACACTTCCAGCGAAGATCAATCGCGCGTCCGCCAACAAATCCTCCTTTTCCTGAAAACGCTCAAGCCACAGGATCACGTCGCCATTTATGCACTCACCACACAGCTCCTCATTCTTCACGATTTCACCGAAGACTCATCCGCGCTCGTCGGTGCCGTCAACCGTTTCACTCCCAAAGAACTAGCCTCGTTTGAGGCGTCGCACACCGCCCAAGTCGACCTCGTTGGCCTGACCGGCGATCCCGATTGGCTCGGATTTCAAAACGCCTTGAACAACGCCAATGGCCAGATCAGCGACCGCTACACCATGAACCGCGTTGGCACCACCGCCGCCGCCATCGAGGCCATCGCCGATCACGTCGCCGCCATCCCCGGCCGCAAGAGTCTCGTCTGGGTCTCCGGCGGAATCCCGATCCAGATTGGCTTTGGCAACATCGCCGCTCCAGATCGCGATGCCTCCATCGACCCGTCAGCGACGCACGATCCTCGATCCGCTGCGGGCCGCGGCGAGGCCCAACCCGTAGGCGGCGGCAACGCCCAAAATCAGTTGGCCGCCACAGATCGCGAGTCCGGTTCGCTTCAAAAAAACGCTGCCGAAGCCGCGCAAGCACTGAACCGCGCCAATGTCGCCATCTATCCCGTTGATGTACACGGCACAGAGCTTGATCCTGGCATGAGTCCAGGAATGCGCAGCTTCACTCCCTCCGTCAACTCCGATGTTTTTTTCAATCGCCACAACGATCGTGATTCTTTCAAACTCCTGGCCGACCGCACCGGCGGTATCGCCTTCTTCGGCAACAACGACATTCGCGACGCCATGCGCCGCGCTTTCGACGACGGCCACTACGCCTACACCATCGGTTTCTACCCGGATCACAACCAATGGGACGGCCAGTTTCGCGCGATCAAAATCAATTCTAGCGTAGGCGGCGCGCAGCTTCGTTACCGCAACGGCTACTTCGCCTCCCCGGACCGTTCGGCCGACGAAGCATCAACCAATTCCGCACTTCTCGAAGCCGCGCGAAGCCCCCTGGAATCCACCACTTTGGGACTCACCGTCACCGGTAACACCCTCGATCCCGTATCCTCGCGCGTTCTGCTCCTCCAGATCGCTCTCGATCCCAGGCAATTCCTTTTGCAATCCTACGGGGACCACCAGAAAGCCTCTCTGGACCTCCTTTTCGTTCAACGCAATGCCGCAAGCGAAACCATCGCCGCCGAAAAACAGCATTTCGACTTGGAAATGAGCTCGGAAGACAAGCAGCGTTTCTCCCACACCGGTCTAGTGCTTCAACGCAAACTTCCGGTTCGCTCGCACTCCACCCAGGTTCGCGTTCTCGTCCGTGATTCCGCCTCCGCATCCGTTGGGTCCGTAATCATTCCTCTAAAATCCTTCTTCCCGCTTCCCGCGAATTGAATTTGACGGCTCCCTATAGACTCTTTAAGCTCTGCGCTTACTCGGGTGTCGATTGCTCGGGTGCCGATTTACTCGGGTGCGGATGTTCCGGCATTTCGATCAGCCTGGGCAAGATTCAAGCGAATTGGACGTAACGTCATCTCGAAAGAAAGGCAGGCAACTCATCATGCCGAATCCCGTCGTTCATTTTGAAATCGGCTGTCGTGACCGCGCCCAGACGCAGTCCTTCTTTGCCAAGCTGTTCGATTGGCAAATGCACGATGCCGGTCCCGCCGCCATGATCAATACGGGCGGCGCGGTAACGGGTCACATCACGGCTCTCGGCCACGAGCCCTACCGTTACACGATTTTTTACGTTCAGGTCGATGACGTTCAGGCTTATCTCGACAGAGCGGCTTCTCTCGGCGGGAAAATGCTGGTGCCACCCATCGCCATTCCAACGGGCACGTTCGCGTGGTTCGCCGATCCCGAGGGCAATACCATCGGCCTCTTTAAGCCCAGCTAACGAGTTCTCTGAAACGCCGTGCACCACAATGAGGCGGCCGACAAATGTGTTCGGTGGCCCTCCAGTGTGGACCGGTGCACAAGTAAACGTGATGCGCAGCCTTTCGATTGTCTTCTGCAGATTCACAAGTTGCGATCGATATAGGTTTAGGGCCTCTGCCATCTTTGGCTGCGTGCGGTGCAGTTCCTCCGATTGCGCGATCACCGGAGCCATCTCCCCGAGAACCACCCTCAGCGCACGTACTTCAGAATGCAAAAAGCAGCGTGCCCCAGTTTTCCGTGTGTTTCCAAAACTCGTGAGCCCACGCTCTCGTGCACCCGTCCGATGAAATAGATTTCTTCTAGGTGCCGGAACAGCCGCACGTTTTCCTGCTCTACGTAAGCCGGATAGTTCCGCGCAAATGGGAATTCGGAATCGTTGGGTTTCGCGGCGCGGTCCCAGATCCGATCTTCCAGGCTCAACACGTAGTTTCGAACGGTCACCTGGTAGGCGGCCGTCGATTCGTCCCGATTAGAGCGCGGATTTGACTCGCCGCGGACGGGTCCAACTGCTCATCCGCATCCAATACCAGCACCCAATCGCTCTTCACCGCCTTCAGCCCCTCGTTGCGCGCCGCCGCGAAGTCGTCTGTCCACGCAACTTGAATCACTTGCGCGCGGTACTGCGTGGCGATTGCCATCGTTTCGTCGGTGGAACCCGTGTCCGCGACCACAATTTCATCCACGATTCCCCGCACGCTCTCCAGGCAAGCTGCCAAAGACGCCGCCGCGTCCCGCACAATCATCGAAAGTGCCATTGTCGTCATATTTGCCCCTGTTGCAGCCCTTGTTGCAGCTTTTGTTGCATCGCCATCGCGGCCTCGCGAGGCAGCCCGTGGTCCGCCGCTACAATGAATTCCGCCGCCTCGTACAGGTTGCACGCCACCATCGGCGATTCCTCGTGCGCCCGGCGTTCTTCCAGAAACGACATCCGCTCGATCAGGATCGTGCGGCAACCAGCATCGTCCGCCGCCCTGCAGTCTCCGGGTGAATCACTTACAAAGAAGGTCCTCTCCGGTGCAAAGCGATGTTCCAGATACGCCCGGCGCAGCAAACCCAATTTTGGTTTTCGGCAACCGCACTCCTCTGCGGCGCTGTGGCGGCAGTAATGCACCTGCGCGATGTTTCCTCCCGAAAGCGCGACTTCCAACTGGAACCTGTGCGTGATGGCCTCCAGGTCCTTTGAGGAGAGTAGTCCTTCGCCGACACATCCTTGGTTGGAACAATTCGCCGTCCAACTTGTATCCGACGGTATCGAGGCACAGCGCCTCGCCTCCGAACAAGCCTATGACCTCGTCCTCCTGGACCTGAGTCGTTCGCAGGAAACCAGTGGCCTGGATGTTCTTCGCAACATTCGCGCCAAGAAGCCCGATTTACCCGTGCTCATTGTTACCGCCGCGTCCATGGTCGAAGAGCGCGTGCGCGGCTTGGATGCCGGCGCCGACGACTACATCGGCAAGCCTTTCGCCTTCGCCGAATTGGCTGCTCGGATCCGCGCGGTTCTGCGCCGTGGAAGCCGTCCCGGTATCGCAATTCTGGCCATCGACGATGTGACCGTCGACCGCGTGTCCCACTCCGTCCAGCGCAACGGCCACGCCATCGATCTGAGTCCCAAGGAATTCGCGTTACTCGAATTTCTGATGCGCCACGCAGGCCAGCCCGTAACTCGCTCGGCCATCATCGAGCAGGTCTGGAAGCTGAATTTCGACACCATGACCAATGTGGTCGACGTGTACATCAACTATCTGCGACGCAAAGTAGACACCGGTTACGACCAACCCTAATCCGCACAGTTCGCGGTGTCGGCTATCAAATCGGTGGAAGCTCCGCGCCCCCCGTTCATCTCTGTACGCAGCCACCGCTCCGATTTAAGCCTGTGGCACAGCCATTCCTGGCTGTGCGCCTAAGTCCTGTGGCAAGAAACTGTAGCCGCCCTCTCCGAGAGGGCGGGGTTTAGACGAAACTCCACCCGCACCAAAGCAACATGCGATCGCATTGGATCCTGACACGGCCTTATATAACCTGCGCAAAAGCCCTGTGACCCAGCCATTCCTGGCTGTGCGCCTCACTCCTACGCCACCGCATCCTTCACCAACACCCCTATCCCCGCAATATTCTTCACCAACTCTTCAGGAATCCCGTGACGCATCGCCAGATATTCCGGCGTATTGTAGCTAAGCCAGACCTTCGCATTCGCATCCTCTGAAATCAAAACCTTCAACGGCAAATCCAGCGCAGAACTAGGCGCCGCCACCATCACGGGAGTCCCACCCTTCGGGTTGCCGAACACCAGCAGCAGCATGCGTGGCATCTCCAAGCCGGATTTCTTCGCGTCCGATGTGAAATTGATCTTCGCAAACACAGTCATGCCCCGAGCCGCCAGCAACTCTTCAAGATGCTCTAACGTCTCGTCGAAGCCTCGGCTACTCTCTACCCTTTCGATTCCACGCCCGCTTTCCACACCCATCGTCGGAGCACTCATGTATTTATCCTTTGGCGGCGATTGCGCCGTCCACCGAAAACGCGCCCGCCCCGCGAATGATGATCGGGATCGCCAGCGCCAAAGCCAGCAGGTGGAATTCGTAACCTTCGCCTTTCTGATTGCCGTACCAGTTCATAAACGGTCCGTTAGCGAAGTGCACCAGCAAAACGGCAACGACCATATTTACCGCGATCCCGAACGCCGCGACCCTAGCCAGCAAGCCAAGTATCAATCCGAGCCCTCCAAAAAATTCCGCGCAGATCGCCAGCACCGCGAACGGCGCCGGAACGTGCAACATCGAAGTGAAAAAGTTCATCGTTCCCGAAAACCCAAAGCCGCCAAACCACCCAAGCAACTTTTGCGAGCCGTGCAGAAAGAAGACCACACCCAGAATGAGCCGCATCAGTGTCAAAGTATTATCATTCACGGTAGCCAGCAGCTTCTTCATTTAAGCCTCCAGCTCAGACCGGCTTATCGGCGAAACCTCGGTCCGGCAGCCAACTCTTTACCTCTTTCCGCTCGCTAGATGCAAGCCAGACGATTTCTACTCGATGCAAGCTAGACGACGAAGGACGCAATGCTTCTGCACTCCCGAAGGGACGCGTCTTTCCGGCGCTCCTGCGCCATCTTTTGTACGGGCGAGACTTTCCGGCTGCTGCGCGGTCTCTTGTAGGGGCGGGGCTTGCCCCGCCCGGCGTCAACCCAGTCACAACGCCTGCTTCGGAGAGGGCACTTCTATTCAGAAGGGAATTTTGCGAATCCCGTGTTTGACTGGTGCAACGACAATCGAGCGTAAAGAAAAAGGGCGTTCCGGCTTACGCCGGAACGCCCTGATTTGCCTTTGACTTACGACTATTGCTTCGGTTTCTGCTGTACGCCTACGGCCGTACCGGCCGGAGCCAACGACGAGACGCCGACGCTGCTATCCGCCGAACGTGGCGCATCCGGCTCGTAGGCCAGAAGCCCTTCGGTTGCGGAAGCCGCGACCACCGTACCGTCACGACGCACGCGCACGACTGGGACATAGCCTTCGGCGAACGGAGTGTTCACGTGCTGCCACGACTTGCCCGAGTCAGACGATGCGATCAGCCCATGTTTCTGCAACGACACTACAAGCGCGTTGCCAGAGCCCGCTACGTCCTGGAACTGGAGGTCCCGAACGTCCGCGCGGTTCCAGTTGCGTCCGGCGTCCTTCGAGGAATACAGGCCTATGGTTGGACGTAATAAACAGGTTGGTGTCGTCGATGCGGTGCAGCCGCAAATTACCGGAGGAAGCGAACGGGAGTTCCCGTGCGTCCCAATGCGCGCCGTTATCCGCGGAGTACAAGAGGTTGCGCTGAGCGATGGCCCAAACTTGTGAACCATCCGACGAAACTTCCAGCGATTGCGCCGGCTGCTTCACCAGTTCGTCCTTGGCCGCCGACTTCCACGTGGTCCCGCGATCGTGTGAAATCACGACGCCGCCGGTCGTTGCCGCGAACCAACCATCGTTCGCAAACACCATGTCGTTGATCTGGAACGCCAACAGCGTCGGAGCCTTTGCTTTCGGCGCCGGCTTCTTGACGAGCACAGTCGTTTTCTTTCCGTTGACGATCTTCGTTACCTTGGTCGGCGCCGGAGCGTCAGGAGCATCGGGGGCGAACAATCCAGCCTTCACCCATTTGCCGCTGGTGTCTTCATACTTCATCCAGCCGCCGTTGTTGAGCGAAGCCCACCATCCCGTCGGCGCTGCGTAAACATGCTTCAGGTCGGTGCGCTTCAGGCCAGGTCCGAGCGGCGCCCACGTGGTGCCGCCGTCCTTGGTGGCAAGAAATGCGTTGGTGTCAAAAGTCAACACCACCAAAGCGCGCTCTGGATGTGCGCTGTCCATCGCGACATCCAAAATGTGCTGATGGTGGAATCCGACGTTCGCCGACGTATAGGTAGCGCCGCCGTTTTCGCTGATCTGCACGCCTTCGCGTTCGGTGCCCAGAATCACGCGCTGCGGATTCTTCTGGTCGATAATGATCGCGTTGATCACCCAGTCGCCGGGTGTCAGGCGCTTCCACTCAGCACCTTCGTTGGTGGTCTTCCACAAGCCGCTGGTCGTTCCGGCGTAGAGCGTATCCGGATGTTGCGGATCCTGCTTGATCAGCTGCGTGCGGCGGAACACGAAGGGGATACCGTTATAGCGAGTCCACTGCGTCCCGCCGTTCGTGCTGTGGTAGATGCCGGAGCACGCGGTGGCGTGCACGTTGTCCGGATTCGCAGGGTCAACCACGACGCTCATCACGTCGGAGTCATCGATCATGCCCTTGCTGACGGGAAACCAGGTCTTGCCGCCGTCAATCGTCTTCCAAGGCAAGTGAAACGTTCCGGCATAAATAATGTTTTCGTCGCGCGGGTCAAATGCCACGGAGTCAAAGTTGCGAAGATCGTCGTGCTTCGCAGGCGTGATGCGTTCCCAGGTGTTGCCGTCGTCCACGGAGCGGTACACGCCCGTGAGCGAGCCAGCCACGAAAATATTTTGCTTGGTGGGTGACTGGGCAATCGCGCGCACCGTTTCATGCGCCAGCCCGATCACCTGCCAGGTACGTCCAGCGTCGTTGCTGCGATACACGCCGCCGCCGCCGGAATACAGAGCCCACGTGCTCGCGTACAGCCGGTTCGAGTCGCGCGGGTCCACCAAAATGTGCGTGACCACATCGTCTTGGCCGTTGCCGATGCGGCTGAGCAATTGCCAGTGCCCGCCCTCATCGGTCGAACTGAATACGTGGCCGTCCGACGTGCCCAGGTACAGCTTACTGATGTCGTGGGGGTCCGCTTCCAGGGAGATAACAGTCCCTCCTGGAGGTCCCACTTGGCGCCACGTCTGCGCTGGCGCGACGGAAGCAGTCGCCAGAGCGATTGCTCCGATTCCTAACCACTTGAGGTTCATAACCATGCATTCTCCCAGAGCGCAGATGCGCCGACAAGGTGCTAGTTTAGAAAAATGACCTGAGATTAGCGCCTGCTCTCTGGTACAGATTTGGGGAGTGTTAGTTATCGTTCTAGCACGCGAAGTTCCTGGTACAGGATCGTCGGGCTTTACTGAACGGCAAGACGCTTTGCGTTCTGCTCCCGCGTTTTGGAGTTTGGTCCTCTGCAAGAGGTCGCTCGAGCGATTGATCGTGGCGCGATCTTGCTGGTGTCAAAGGGCCCCGCCTATTCATTGTGAAGGGGGTTAAAGTCTTTTGTTTTGCTGGACTTCTGTAAGTGTTGATTGCAAATGGCTTAGCCTTGCTGTGTATGGCCGCTTTGACGGATGTGCCGAATGAGGCGCTGACGGGCAGGTGCTAGCAACTTCTTTTCCACTTTTGGGTTTAAAGTCTTGGGAGTTATATAGGGTTAGCGACTACCGAGTCAGACCGTCGCGCTCCCGACGCATCTAATGTGTATGGGTCCAGGGGCCCTCTTATGAAGACCATATTCGCGGGAACAGGGAAATTGAAAGTGTTGTTGTCGCTGGCCGGTCTTCTTTGCTTGGCATTTGTCGCGCCGAATGCCCGCGCGGACGAAGGCGATCCGCCGTCGCGCGTGGCGCGCGTCAGTTTTCTTGACGGCACGGTTTCGTTTCAGCCTGGCGGCGCGGGCGACTGGGGAAGCGCGGCAATGAATCGCCCGGTGACCGTGGGCGACAAGCTCTGGGCCGACCAAGCATCGCGGGCCGAATTACAAGCTGGTCAGGCCACCATTCACATGGGCAGCATGACCGCGCTTTCGTTTTTGAATCTCGACGAAAGCATCATGCAGGTGCGCATCGCGGAAGGTTCGATCAATTTTCGCGTTCGCGAATTGCGCGAAGGCGATACCTACGAGGTTGACACGCCCAACTTGGCGTTCACCGTGAAGCAGGCCGGCGCTTTTCGCGTGGATGTGAGCGAAAACGGCGAGGCGACCGCCATTACCGCAATTCGCGGTGAAGGCGAAGTCGTTGCGGGTGGCAAGACATATGCCGTACACGCGGGCGCCCGCGCCGAATTTGATGGTGTCGATAATCCCGAATACAAAGTAACTGCCGCGCCCGAAGCTCCCGACGGTCTTGACCGGTGGTCTGCCGAGCGTGATCTGCGGGAAGACCACTCGACTTCGCAAAAATACGTTTCGCCAGACGTTCCGGGAACCGCCGATCTGGACGCCAACGGCACCTGGAACGAAGAGCCGGACTACGGCCCAGTGTGGTATCCGAATTCGGAAGCTCCGGGCTGGGCGCCATACAGCGACGGGTATTGGAATTACGTAGGTCCTTGGGGCTGGACGTGGATTGGCTATGAGCCTTGGGGTTTCGCGCCGTATCACTATGGTCGCTGGGGGTTGATCGGTGGCCGGTGGGGCTGGTGCCCAGGTCCTGTGTACGCGCGTCCGTTCTACGGTCCCGCGTATGTGGGCTTCCTGGGAGGGGCGGGCTTCGGAGTAGGATTCGGATTCGGATTTGGCGCCGGATTCGGGGTGGGCTGGTTTCCGCTCGGGTTTCACGAGCCGTATTATCCGGGGTTCCATGCGAGCCACGTTTACATCAACAACATCAATATTCGGAACACGACGATCCACAACGTCAACGTGCTGAATGGCGGCGCGCACAACTTCAACTACGCCTATGCACATAACACCAGGGCGGTCACGGCGACTTCGCGCAACGCTTTCGTTGGCGGGCAGGCGATCAATCGAGGTGCGGCGCATGTTACCGAGGCTTCTTTGCGAGGAGCCGAAGTCAGCAACCGTACGTCGTTCGCGCCGACTCGTCAAAGTGCTTTTGGTGCGGCGAGCACGACTGCGCGTGCCATGCCGCCGGCGTCGGTGCAAAACCGATCGGTTGTGGCTCGGACTGCTCCCGCAGCGGCGGCCGGCCATATGCCGGTCCGGACCGTGAATACAAGCAACTTGTCGCCTGGCCGGACGGTGGGGCAAGTAGGTGGTCGCTCAACGATGCCGAACAATATAGGAACAAGCAATACAGCAGGCAATACAGCAGCGACCGCGCGACAGAACCAACTGTCGCAAGGCCGGCCGCCGTCGATGGCTGGCGCGGGGAACGCAGCGGCCAACGGGCGTGGAGTGAGCAACAACGCAAATGGGAGGCGAAGCTGGGCAGCACAAGGCACAGCCACCGACCGTGGGCGCGCGCCGCAGGGTTTTGGCAGCGAGGCGAACCGGACTGGGAACACAACCGCGGGAACACGAAACGGCAACTCCACTCAACCCGCCAGTATGAATCGGTCGGATCGCCCGGCTTGGGTGGGTTCCGCCTCGAATGGCGGCTCGAATGGTGGTACATCGCGATCGAATTCGAGCAACGGTCGATCGTACGAGCCGCCCGCGCGCTCGACCTCGGCGCCAAGCCGGAGCTATTCGTCTCCGCGGTCGAGCTACCCGGCGTCGCGATCCTACTCGCCGCCCGCGCGCTCGAATTCAGCACCGAGCCACAGCGCTCCCGCGCCACATAGTTCAGGAGGTGACGGATCGCATGGTGGCGGCGGATCGCATGGCGGCGGATCGCATGGCGGCGGGCGCCACTGAGTGGCTTGACGGGCTCGCTTTAGCCTGGCGTTTTTCCGCATATTTCCGAAAACGACGACTCGACTCGAAACACCGGGTTGCTCGGCGGTTTTCATCGTGCCGGGGTTGACGCCGGGCGGGGCAAGCCCCGCCCCTACAGGGGAAAACCACCGTTCGGGAACGGAATGGGATCGCGACGTCTGGGGAACGAAAAAACACCGAAGCGTTCGAGGAACGGAAAGCACCGCGGCGTCCGGGGTTTAGCGGGCGGAACAACTGTTTTTGTTGCTGCGTGTTGAACACAGTAGGGCCGGCATTTGCTGTTTCGACATGGCGAAAATGCGGGATAGGCCGTGATGCCGCGAAGCGGTGATAGCCTTGGTACAACCTGTATTTCCGGCAAGCGCCCAATAATCAGGCCAACAATCCGCGGTGCAGCCCAACCCTGCCGCGCCGTAGTTCCAGGAGAGAATCGAACATGAGGAGACTCGCGCCTAAGCTTCTTACGCTGCTCAGCCTTGCGCTGGCAACGGCGTTTGTAACACCTATGCGCGCGTTGGCGGATGATGAAGAAGATCCTCCAACCCGCGTCGCTCGTTTGAGCCACACCGACGGCAACGTCTCATTCAATCCCGCGGGGACGGATGATTGGGTGAGCGCCGTCATTAACCGGCCGATGACGACCGGCGACAAGCTCTGGTCCGACGATGGGGGACGGGCGGAGCTACACATTGGTTCCGCGTCGCTGCGAATTGGCGGCACCACCGGCTTCAATTTTCTGAACCTCACCGACAACGTCGCGCAAATCCAGGTCACCGAAGGCACCGTTCGTGTACGTGTGAAGCGGCTCGAACAGGACGAAACCTTTGAGATTGATACCCCGAACCTTGCTTTCTCGGTTTTACGTCCGGGCATTTACCGTGTCAGCGTAAACGAAGCGGGTGACACGACGGTGGTGTCGGTGGTTGGCGGCGAAGGCGAAGTCACCGGCGGCGGGCAAGCCTATTCCGTACACGCTAATCAGACCGCCACATTTGTCGGCACTGATCAACTCGATGCCGATGTTCAAGACTTCAACGGCGGGGATGATTTCGACCAGTGGTGCGCCGACCGTGATCGCCGCGAAGACCGTTCGACCTCGGCCCGCTACGTCTCACCTGACGTGATCGGGTATGAAGATCTCGATGATTACGGTGGCTGGCGGCCTGTGCCGGAGTACGGCACAGTGTGGTTCCCGCACACTACCGTGGTCGGCTGGGCGCCCTATCGCTATGGCCACTGGGTTTACATTGCGCCATGGGGCTACACGTGGGTAGAGGACGAACCGTGGGGCTTTGCTCCGTTCCACTATGGCCGCTGGGTCACGGTTGGTGGCGTTTGGGGATGGGTACCTGCACCGGCGCCGGTAGTCGGGGTGGTGTATGTACGTCCCGTTTACGCCCCCGCGTTGGTTGCCTGGGTCGGTGGTCCGCACTTTGGAGTCGGCGTCGGAGTCAATGTCGGTTGGTTCCCGCTGGGGCCGCGTGAGGTTTATGTGCCGTCCTACCCGGTCAGCCGCCGATATGTGACGAACATCAACGTCACCAACACACGCGTTGAGACTACTGTGGTCAACAACTACTACACCAACGTGGTGGTCAACAAACAGGTCAACGTGACCAACGTTACCTACGTGAACCAGCGTGTGAACGGTGCGGTCACCGCGACATCGGGCGCCACTTTCACATCCGGGCAGTCGGTATCGCGCAATGTCGTTCGCGTCGATCAGCGCGAAGTGGTGAGCACCCAAATTGCGGCGCCAGCGATCGCGCCGACGCGGCAAGCGTTTGTCGGTGCGGGGGCGAGCACGAACGTGCGGCCTCCGGCGGTGATGGCGAGTCGCACGGTGGTTGCCAAGGCCACGCCTCCGCCACCTCCGGCATCGTTTGACCGGCAGGCGGCGGCCATCCGGGAAAATGGGGGCCGACCACTGGCAGTTACGCAATATCACCAACTTCAGCCTGCAAATGTGCAGGCTGCGGCACGCACGAATGTGAGAATCGCCCCTGCGACACGAACGGTGACGCCGATACCGCCACACAACGATGTGGTGAAACGGACGAACGGCAATGTTGCCGGCGCGAACGGCCGGCCCGCAAATAACGCGGGTACCGTTCCCGGCGGTGTTCCACCGAATGCGAACAACCGGCCTGCAAATACGCCCAACAATGTTCAGGGAAACGTTCCGGCAAACAACAATCAGCGTGCGTACACGGATCGGCCAGCTGCCTCGCGCCCTCCCACCACAAACCCTCCGGTCAACGCGCAGCTCGAGCAGCAACATCAGCAACAACTCGAAAATCTGCGCAAGCAACAAGATGTGGAGCGACAAAAAGTGGAGCAACAGCAGATCAAGGAACAGCAACGAGTACAGGCGGTAAACGACCAGCAAAAGCAGGCGCAAGTTCAGCAAAAACAACAACAGCAGCTGGAACAAATGGAGAAGAAGCACGACACCCAGCAGCAACAGCTGCAACAAAAGCAGGTCAATGAAAAGGCGGCGGCTAAGAGCGGGAAACCTGAAAAGGAAAAAGACAATAAACCACCAAAATAGCGAGTGGCGTAGTCGCTCAAAGAGAAGGCTCGCTCACGCATGTTCACGGCACGACGCAAGTCGTGCCGTGTCTTTTTGTGCGGCGCTCGTTACGGCGCGGCTGAACAGGCAGCGGAGAAAGTCGTTGGCTCGGCGGGAGCATCCCGTGCCTGCGTTGGAGCTGTGGGACTTGGTTGGCGCGCACAGCCAGGAATGGATGTGCCAGGGGAGGGTTTCCGCAGGCTGTGAAGCCGTGCCCTGACGAAAACCGGAGTTCTCACACAGACTCGTTCGTGGCTTCTCCGGCGAAACGTCTTTGGGAACCCGTGCGGCCTCGCCTCCCCAACGGTGCAATCTCGCGCGGCTTCGCATAGACTTCCTGTTTATTTGTAAATGAGGAAAGTCCCACCCGTCGATGAGGAAAGTCCCACCGTCCCGATTTAGCAGTCGGAAAGTGCCGCGTACCGCTGTGCCCGTCGAGATTCACGCTATTCCCGGATTGCCTGAAATTGACGCAGGCGACGATCTATCGGAGGTGATCGCCGCAGCCGCGGGGCGCGCGCGCATGGTGTTCAAGAGCGGCGACGTCGTGGTGGTCGCCCAGAAAATTGTTTCCAAGGCGGAAGGACGGCTGATCGCACTCTCCGACGTCGTTGCGTCGCCACAAGCCGAGGAACTGGGAGCAAAATTAAAGAAGGATACGCGCTTCGTCGAAGTGATTCTTCGGGAATCAAAGCGCATCGTTCGCAGCGACCCGGTGTTGATCGTGGAAACGCATCACGGCTTTGTCTGCGCGAACGCAGGCGTGGACCACTCCAACATTCCCGGGCACGACGTGGTCTCGCTTTTGCCGCGCGATCCTGATGGCACCGCGCACAAGCTTGCGGTCGCGCTCGGCAAGCTGACCGGAAAGCGAATCGCGGTGGTCATCAGTGACACCTTCGGGCGACCCTGGCGGCTGGGGCTCACCAATGTGGCCATCGGTGCGGCGGGCGTTCCCGCACTTGTGGACTTGCGTGGGACGCGCGATCTGCATGGTAAGCCGCTGCAGGCTACGATTCTGGCGGTGGCTGATGAACTCGCTGCTGCTGGGGGGCTGCTGATGGCCAAGGCGGGCGGCATTCCGGTGGTGATCGTGCGAGGCTACCGGTACAGGCGGGCGCTGGATCCAGCTGCTCGCATCCTGCGTCCCGCGAGTGAGGATTTGTTCCGGTGAGCGGGTGGCAAACGATTCGGGAAGCTGGCATCCTGAAACCCTACGAAGGAGATGCGTTCAGGGATCGATTGAGAATGCGGCCAGAATCCTCATTGCAAAGCTCAACGGCCGGGGTCGCGGCGACGGCGCTGACGATTGACCAAATGCTCGGCGGGCAGCCACTTGGGCGCGATGTCGCGCTTGAGCTGGCTTTGCATGCTCCGTTGGAAGAACTCCTGAGTGCGGCGAGTGCTCTGCGCGCGCGGGGGAAGGGAAGCACGGTCACCTTCTCGAAAAAAGTCTTCATTCCGCTGACCACGCTTTGTCGCGATTATTGCGGGTACTGCACTTTTCGCAAGGATCCCGGGGAGCCTGGCGCGCATTTCATGACTCCCGACGAGGTGCTTGCGCTCGCCGAGCAGGGGCGCCGGGCGGGATGCAAGGAGGCGTTGTTCAGCCTTGGGGACCAGCCGGAGCGCGTTTTTCCGGAAGCGCGCGAATTTCTGCGGCAACAGGGCTTTGCGCGCACGCTCGATTATCTTGCCGCCATGTGCGAGCTCGTTCTGGAGCGCACCGGGCTCTTGCCGCACGCCAATCCTGGGGTGATGGATCGCGAGGCGCTTGAGCGGCTGAAGAATTCGAATGCCAGTATTGGCTTGATGTTGGAGACCGTCAGCGTGCGCTTGATGCGCGGCGATTTGCCGCACGCCAAAGCTCCGGACAAAGTGCCTGCGCTGCGGCTTCGCACCATGGAGGAAGCCGGAAAACTTTCGATGGCCTTTACGACTGGAATTTTGATCGGCATCGGCGAAATGATGGAAGAGCGTGTCGATTCGCTATTCGCGATTCGCGGGCTTCAGGAAAAATATGGTCATATTCAGGAAGTGATCGTGCAGAATTTTCGCGCAAAGCCCGAAATTCCTATGGCGAATCATCCGGAGCCCTCGCTTGAGGATATGCTTCGAACGATTGCTGTCGCGCGATTGGTCCTCGGACCGCAGATGAACATTCAGGCTCCGCCCAACCTCAGCTATGCGGATTTCCCGCGGCTTTTGGAGGCGGGCATTAACGACTGGGGCGGGATCTCGCCGGTCACCAAGGACTTCATCAATCCGGAGGCTGCGTGGCCGCAGATCAGCAAGCTCGATGTCGAGACCGCCGCGCGTGGTTTCACTTTGCGGGAACGGCTGGCGCTCTATCCGGAATTCGTTGGGCGTGAGGGGTTCGCGTCGTCCGTGATTCGAAAGCGGCTTGATTTACTTGCAGGCGGAGACGGCTTTGCGGTGTAGCCGCCACTTGTAACCCGGCATCCTACTTTCCGCATGAAACCACTTTCCGCATGAAAGCCAACAGGGAAATGTCGATTGCCGCTCTGGCTGGAGGAGTCGGCGCATCGAAATTGCTGCTCGGCCTCTATGATGTGGTTGATCCGGCGCGGCTCACGGCTATCGTCAACACCGGCGACGACATCACGCTTCATGGCCTGAAGATTTCGCCTGACCTCGACATCGTGACTTATACGCTGGCCGGAGTCATCGATCCTGCGAAAGGCTGGGGCTTTCGGGGCGAGACTTTTCACGCGCTGAAGCGGCTGGCGGTGTTTGGGCGCGTCAACTGGTTCAATCTGGGCGATCGCGACCTGGCTACGCACATTCATCGCACTGCGATGCTCGCCGAAGGCAAATCGCTTAGCGACGCTGCTGGGTCTATTCGTAGTGCGCTCGGTGTGAAGTCGCGCATCCTTCCGATGTCCGACCAGCCGGTGCCGACGATCATTGAGTCCGACGAAGGCGCGCTGCATTTCCAGGAATATCTAGTGAAGCGCCGCGCGGAGCCGATCGTGCGGGGGATACGCTTCGATGGGGTCGAGTCTGCTAGTCCCGCGCCCGGCGTTCTGGAAGCGATTCGCGATGCCGATCGCATCGTCATTTGCCCAAGCAATCCGCTCATCAGTATCGGGCCGATCCTGGCGGTCCGCGGGATCCGCGAAGCTCTGCGCGCCCGGCGTAAAGATGTAATCGCGGTCTGCCCCATTGTCGGCGGCAAATCGCTCAAAGGTCCATCGGACAAAATGCTGGCGCAGTTGGGGTATGAGTCATCGGCTCCCGGCGTTGCCAAACTCTACGCGGATTTCACGGGCACGTTCGTGGTGGATCCAGCAGATGAGTCGCATTTGGAAGCAATTCAAGCTCTGGATATGAGAGTAGCGGTCGTGCCGACGGTGATGAAGTCTCGTGCTGACAAACGCAAACTTGCGCGAGGGCTGCTGCGATTGTAGGATCCGAGGACGGCTGGGTCTCATCGCGGCTCTCCGCAGAATCGTTCCGCAAGAGAACACCTACAAAAACAGTCCGGTAAACCGCACGCCCGCGCTGTGGACTTTGTAACGAATATTCAGACCGATCAGCAGCGCCGTGACTGATTCCACGATCCGTGCATTCTCGAGCTTGCCGCCGTTCAAGGCGCGCACTCCGGGAATTTTCTCCGCCAGCTCGGTGGCAACCTGCTTAGCTTTGTCGTCGTCGCTGCAGACCAGGACGTCGCAATCGACCGTGGCGTCGCCGGTCAGCAACGGCGCGCCGAGATTATGAAATGCGGCCGCGATACTCACGCCTTGCGGCAGCAGCTCCTTGGCGGCCTCGGCGGCCGAGCCTTGCCACACACCCAACATGCGCGTCGGCGCGCCGCCAACCGACGCTGCCAGGGGCACAGTGGTGTCAATCACGATCGTGCCGGGCTTCCAGACCGGTTTCAATTGCTTGAGCAGCAGCGTTAGGCCGGAGAAGGGAACCGTCAGCACCGCGACCTCGCACTGCGCCGCGGCGGAAGCATTGTCCGTCCCGCCAATCTGGGCCGACCCACCGATCTGCTCGCGCAGCTGTTTGGCCACTTCCTGTGCGCGCAACGCATCGCGTGAGCCGATTACGATGTGCTCGCCCGCTCGCGCGAGGCGATTGGCCAAGCCGGTTCCTTCGGGTCCCGTGCCACCCAAAATCGCCACCGTTCGCGTCATGTGCGTTTCTCCCGTTCGTTCCGGTTCTGTCTATACCACGCGTCTGCGTGTTGCGTAGCTGCAACCGGCAGTGCCGCAATCGAGACGGCCATTATACGTAAGACACTTCGTGGAATGCGGACTGCGTTCCAGATTGCACCTCTACGTTAAAGGCTACTGGTCCCGACGATCAAAAGACTGCTTTCGTAAGGATTCCGCCATCCGGTGTGATATCTTCGAAAATCGTAAATATGCCGACGAAAGCCCCTACGCCAGCCGAGTTTCGTTTAGCCTGCGGACAATTTGCTACTGGGGTTACGGTGGTGACCGCCGAGCGTGCGCCCGGCAGGGCCCACGGCATGACCGCGAACTCTGTGACTTCGGTCTCGCTCGAGCCTCTGCTTCTCCTGGTTTGTGTGGATCAACGGGCGCACTTGTTGCCTATGGTGAAGAAACAGGGCCGCTTTGGCGTAAGCGTCCTACGGGAAAATCAGGTGGCTATTTCGAGGTATTTCGCGCAGACCGAAGAGAACCTGGAAACCGAAGCCAAGCTCGGCATTCGCTATCGCTGGTCAGCAAGTGGAATCCCCCTTCTCGAAGATGCTCTCGTCCACCTTGCCTGCAACGTTGCCGCGTCCTACGTCGCGGGAGATCATACGATCTTCATTGGCGAAGTCGAAAGCACCGAGGTGTTCGATGGCGAGCCGCTGCTATTCTTCCGAGGGGCTTATCGGCGGATACTTCCTTGATTAGTGGGCGCGATGACGGGAAACGTGGTAGCGGGATTTTGCAGAAAGCAGATCCCTCGCTCCGCTCGGGATGACACGTCGTGGGCGCTCACAGTTCGACCGCTAAGCCATCTTTGGCGATGGCTCTAGTGGTGGCCGCCCAGCGGGTCGCGTTTTGTTCCGTACTCGGCGCCCCAGCGGTCGGTCATCTCGCCGCGTATCTCCCAGAGTTCTGGAAAAAACTTGTGGCGCATGCCATCTTCCAGAATCTCGACTGGCCTGCCCTTCAGGGACTTCGAGCCAAAGCCGATCGTCCGGTGAATCAGTTGCATGTGCTCGTACCGGAATTTCTGAAACAGTTCGTCGAATTCCGCCAGTGCTTCCGCCACTACGTATGCGTCGCCGTGAGAATATTCGGAGTCGTAGATTTTCTCAAGCGTAAGTCCGTGCTTGTCCAGGTAGTGTTCCTTGAACGAGGCCCACAGCGGTTGATACATCTTCAGCAGGACGCGGAAACCCGGTGATTCCTGGCCGCTTCCGTTGCCCAGTCGCTGCCGGATGGCCTGATATTCCTTTGGTGACATGATCTCCAGCAGAGCAATTTGCTGAGTCATCAGGTGCTGTGCGGTGTGCACGCGGCGAAACAGCGTAATCACGCGATTGGTATTTTCCTGCTGCAAGTATTCGTCGATATCCAGCAAGGTGTAAGCGATCAGTTTCATCCACAGTTCTTCGACTTGATGTACCACCTGAAACTGCAGCTCATCCGCGTTGCATAATTCGTCGAATTTTGTTTGGCAGGAGAGCAGCGCTTTGGTGTTCAGATACAGTTCGTAGTCGAGCGTGCCTTCTCCACCCATCAGTGTGTAAAACTGTTCGCGGTTCATCGTTCGATCCTCGGAATAGTGGGCTTACTGCTGTAGCCATTATGACTTGCCGGCCCGCACCTTGCTTGGTTTGACGAGGCACAGACAGGAGTGTCTGTGCTACTCGGAGGGGACTTTCAAATGAAATTGACGTTACCGTTCAGAATTGCCGGAAGGGCGGGTCTGCTCTGCAGAATCGCCCATTTCCTTGCGATGGCTCTTCACTTCGCGTAGCGCGTAGATAGGCTTGTTCTGTGATTCGTAGTAAGTGCGCGCGATGATTTCGCCGAGGAGGCCCATGGAGATGAACTGCACTCCGCTTACGAAAAGCGCGACTCCGGCGAGCATCAGCGGTCCGTGCTGGGTCATGATGGTCACGCCATGCGCGAACTTCTCGTACAACAAATAGGCGGCGTCCAAAGACCCCAGCAAAACTCCACCAACTCCCAGCAGGCCAAAAAACTGGAGCGGGCGGGTGGAATAGTCCTGCAGAAATTTCACGATGATCAAATCCAGGAAGACGCGCAGTGTTCTGCCAATGCCGTAGTTGCTCTTCCCATTCTTCCGCGCAAGATCCGTGATCGGTACTTCCGTGATGCGAGCGCCCGTGGAGCCCGCCAGCGCCGGAATGAAGCGGTGCAGTTCGCCGTATAACTGAATTTCCTGAATGATTTCGCGCCGATAAGCTTTGAACGTGGTTCCGAAATCATGCAGATCGATCCCGGACAACTTTGCCATCATCCAGTTCGCGACGCGGCTGGGAACCTGGCGCATCAGCCAATGGTCGCGCCGCGCGTAGCGCCAGCCGCTGACCAGGTCGAAGCCTTCTTCGATTTTCTCGAGAAAGCGCGGAATCTGTTCGGGATCGTGCTGCAGGTCGCCATCCATGGAAATGATGATCTCGCCGCGGGCGAAATCAAACCCCGCTTTCAGCCCGGCCGTCTGGCCGAAATTTCTCCGCAACCGGATGATGTTCACACGATGATCATGTTCGTAAATATCGGAAAGCACCTTGAAGGTGTTGTCCCTGCTGCCGTCGTCCACGAAAACCAGTTCGTAGGGTTCGCCGATGGCATCCATTACTTCGGTGATCTTCATGTACAGGGGCGGGATATTCTCCTGCTCGTTGAAGAAGGGAACAACCACCGAGTAGCGAATTGTGGAGTCAGTTCTCATGTTTCGCTGGCTACAAGTCCATAGTCTATCAGGCGAATCCCCTGTGAGGCGACAAGATTTCTGATCTCCACAT
This sequence comes from uncultured Acidobacteriota bacterium, assembly GCA_963834025.1. Lineage (GTDB taxonomy): Bacteria > Acidobacteriota > Terriglobia > Acidiferrales > UBA7541 > Acidiferrum. The sequence continues at coordinate 987,087 of CAWIAI010000003.1, forward strand.
CGGTCAAAATCTCCAACTCCGTTTGCCGCGATTCCTGCAATCGCGTCGGCGTATTCTGCAGCGCTTCGTCCGCGTATCCCGGGTGGCACATCAATTCGGTGGTGCCGTCCGGCAAGTTTCGCAACAGTTGCGCGACCCCTTCCTTGGTCATCTCGCCGGTTTGCGCGATGCCGCAAAAATAATCCGTCGTGGAGATGCCCACGCGTTCCGCTTGCTCGCGGGCATCGCGCGCCAGCAATTTCAATCCGCGCGCCTGCACCCCTTGCTTGAGCACTGCCGCCGAGTGCAGTTCGTCGCCGGTCGAAAGCGCCGCGCGCAAGCTGGAGGCTTCATGCGCCACGCGAATCGCACCGATTTCGTATCGTTTCGCGAGTCGTAGCGCGATCTCAAACAGCCCCGGCAGCATGTGTACGTGCTTGTGCCCGTCCAGGTGCGTGGGTTGAATTCCTGCGTCGCGCACTTTTTCGATCTGCGCCTCCCATTCCTGCTCTACCTCATGGGGCGTCAGTCCGCGGCTAGCGATGCGCAGCAGCAGGTTCTCCGGACCACCTTCGAACTCTCCCGCATCGTTCACCAGACTGGTGACCAACTCCCGCGCAGCTACCGGCGCACCATCGCTCAAATTCAAATGTACGCCCACGCCGAGCCCCGGCGTAGACCGCGCGACCTCGACACCGGAGGCAAAGGCCGCGCCATTGGCCAGCAGCGACGCGCTGGTCACGATCCCGTGACGGTGGGCCTCGGCGATGCCGCGATTCACGCCCTCGGTCCATCCCAGGTCATCCGCATTGACGATCAGATTCTTCACAAGTTTAACGGGCGGCGCGGGGCAGCCTGTCCGTTCGACCAGCTACCCAATGGTACGAGACGACGCACACGTACCATTGACCGTCTCTCGCCTCAACTTTAGCATGGCCTAGTCGAGGGATAGATGCCTGTAAAGAGCCGTGAATTGAAGCAAGTAGTGCCGCGCCATAGCGAGAATCGCCGGGGCCGGCGCATGAACTCGCGTGTTCCGATTCGCCTGGAATGGGACGATCCAAAAGGGCGGCGGTGCAGCGCGGAGGCTCATACGCGCGTCGTTAATCCGTACGGGTGCATGGTGGTGATCGACCACGATCTGAATCTTGAGCATCGCCTGGCCCTGACCAACGTCGCAACGCAGACCAGCAACTCCGCGGTGATTGTCTGGAAGGGAACGAAACGCCCGGAGGGTGGTTGGGAATACGGCGTCGAGCTTGTCGCGCCGGAGATGGACTTTTGGGGTCTGGAACTATGAAGCCTTTGACGAATGCGAAACCTTTGCCGGTGCCGTCGGCCCGGCCAGCCCTGAATCGTCCGCCAACCGCGGAGGAACGGCGTCGCGCACAGCGTGTGCTGTTGCGCATCTCGGTGGTCGTGCACGTTGTGGGCAAGCCGCCGATCCATGGCTATACCCATACGGTGAGCGCTAGCGGCGCGATGATTGTGATGTCCGAGCCTCTTGCGGAAGGTACCAAGGTCACTGTCGAAAATACCAAGACGCAGAACAAGGTGGAGGCCAAGGTGGTCCGCCCGCCCCAGACCACCGGGGAAGGTTCGCTTGTGCCCGTGGAGTTCTCGACGCCCTCGCCGACTTTCTGGAACGTCTTTTTTCCACCCTCGATCAACTAGCCCAAATAGGAAAAATCCTAGGTCCTTCGTAAAAAAAAGCAGCGGCCGCAAACTTCGCGGCCGCCGTTGTTTTTGCTCGCGATTCTCTACTGAACCGAAATCGTCACCGCTGCTGACGTCGATGCTGCGTAGGTGCCGTCGCCGCTATACACGCCGGTAATGCTGTCGCTGTGAGGCGTGGTACCCCCGCCGCCTCCGCCGCTGCTGCCGCCCCCTCCGCATCCCGCGATTCCTGCAACAACACAAGCCAGGAGCACCGCGCCTGCACAGGCATACCCGAGGCGCCTCGTCCAAGGTGCAAACCGCGGGTACCGCAGGCTAAGCATAAATGCAGCCAGCAACAGCACGGCGACGAACCACATCGGTCCAACCGGTAAATTGGGGATCCGGTTTGCGGGCGCAACGGGTGGAGTCAGAAGCGCCAGCGTGGTCATCAGTGTTGCGGTGCAGGTTCCCGGAGTCGAGGCAGTGCCTGCCGTGGGCATGCAAGTTGCTGCCGTGCCCAGGGCGGTGGTCCCGTTCATGAATTGCACGGTCCCGGTGGGTCCGGCCAGGTTGTTTGTGGTGCCGGTGACCTTTGCAGTGAAGGTCACGCTGCCGCCCGACGCGATCGAGGTCGCGCTCGGCGTCACGACCGTGGTGGTCATCTGCGTTCCGCCTGTTACGGTGACGGTAATCGCCGCGGACGTGGATCCTGCGTAGTTGCCATCGCCCGAGTAGACTGCAGTGACGCTCTGCGCGCCGGCTGCCGTGAATGACACGCTCGCCGAAGCGGTTCCGCTTGCAGTGGTTCCGGCGCCTGTTAAGACCGCCGCGGTTCCCGTTACCGTGCCGGTACCGATGGTCTTGCCCCCCGCCATAAATGTTACGTTCCCGGTGGGTCCTGCACCGTTGCTTCCCGTGGCAATCGCGGCCGTCAAGGTAACCGCCTGGCCGACCGGCACCGAAGCCACCCCGCCACTGCTTGCCGTCGTCGTCGTGGGGGCGGTCGTGATCGTGAAGGAGTCCGCCGGCGAAGTACTTGCCGTGAAGCTGTTGTCTCCCGAATAAGCGGCCACCAGGCTGTGGGTTCCGCCTCCGAGTTGAATCGGCTGGTCCTCGGCGAATCCCTGGCTATTCAGCTTTGTGGTGTTGGTTCCCGAAAAATCTTTCAACGGAGCGCCGTTGTCGGTCAGTGTGACTGTTCCCGTTGGGCACGCAACAATGACCGTGGCGCATTGATTTCCACCGCTGTCGGACACCGCGATCTGCAGGACATAGTTGGAGCCATAGGGCGCCGTCGATGCATTCTTACTGAGTAGGTTTCCGTTAGCGTCGGAGGTCCAAACACTGACAGCGGTGCTGGCCGTTTCGGGTGTTACACTCACCAGTACGGACGCAGACGTTCCCGCCGCAAATGTGCCATCACCGGAATACGTGGCGACTACCGGGTACGCGGTGCCGCCTGGCAGCTGATTCGTAGCAATGGCGGCGGTGCCGCCGCTGAGGGTAAAGGTCGCGTTTGACTGCGAGAACGAGCCAATGCCAACCTGCGCTTTGCCTGGAGGAGACGCAACGAGGGATACTGCTCCCCCGGCCGGTGTCGGCGTTACCTTGACCGTGAAGTTGGCGGTGGCTCCGTGCGTGATCATTATGCTGCCTGCCGCAGGAGCGGACGCCGTGGGACTTGTGATTGCCACAGTGTCCGCCGTGAACGACGCCGTCGACCACGCCGTCAGAAGGTTTCCGACGTTCAGCGAACCAAGACCCGTTGCCAAGTCATAGTTCGGTGTCGTTAGCCAAGCCGGATTAGTTGGGTGAGCGGGATCGACCAGGATGCCGAACTGATTTGCAGTCGTGCTGGTGTTACTGCAGTTCGGAGTCCCGCCCTGGCACGCTACGGAATTGTTGCCGGTGACCGTGTCGTAGAAAATACAGCCTGGCGTGGGCGTGGTCGCAGCGGCGGCGTTCGAAGTGCAAATGGTCCCCGCGGCGTTTTTCTTGTACAGCTGGTACAGCACAAAGTTCGCGTTGCCCTGACGCTGCAAGCTTTGCTTCTGGATGACAAGCGCCATGACACCCGCAAAGGCAGGAGCTCCCGCCGATGTCCCTCCCACGCCCTGAAAATCATTAAACGGCGAATTAAGGTCACATGAGCTGGTGCTGCTACCCGTGCCGGTATTCGCGTCCTGTTGGCAGATGATGTAGAAGCTGCCGTTCAAGCCATTGCCGGCGAAAAACGAAATATCGGGGATATCGCGGAAGCCGTCCGCCGGATTGCCGGTAGTGCCCGTTTGCCAGATAGGTTTGGGATTCACAGGACTCCCACCCGAGGTAAGGCTGCTCGGGCCACCGCTTCCAGCGACCAGATCGTTTCCAAAGGTTAGCGAGCTTGGATTGTTGTTGTTGTTGATGTTGGTCGCGGTACACGTGTTCAGGGCCACGTTCCCCGCAGTCGCGGGTGCTGAGCAGGAATCGTTCCAGGTCGACTCGGGAATGTAAGATTTCGCGGAGATTTGCGTCAACGTGCCGCTCGTGGTGTTCGTCGTGTTCCAGTAGGGCGACGGCACGGTTCCGTTCTGGAAGTCTGTTCCGCCCATGGCGACGTTATAGCCCGTCGAGGCCAGGCCGCTCACCGCGAGTCCGCTCGCAGCGACATCCTGATTGCTAGCCGTGGACGAGGGATCACAGGCCGCTGACCCGCTGTCGCCGGCGGCAAGGATTACGGTGATGCCTTGCGCGGAGGCTTGTTGCCAGAGCTGGATATAGAAGTCCTCGCCGCTGGTTCCGAGGGCCGCCTCACAGTCGCCGAAACTCTCGCTCATAATCGGCGCGATGTTGTTGTTGATGATGTAGATCGCGGAGAGGTCGATGCCCGCGGTTCCAATCGTGTCGGAATCTTGAGAAACCACCAGATCGATGGTCGCGCCCGGAGCCACAGCGCCAGCCCATTGCACGTCGAGGTCTGCTTCGACTTCGTCACCGGTCAAGCTATTTGGGCCCTGTATGCCGGGGTCGGGACCATTCAGGATTATGTTGTTGGTCGAAAAGTTGGCAGGAAGGCCGAACAGGCTGCGAAACGAAGTTACGTCGGCAACGTTGATGTTGGAATCTTGCACGATCGCGATGGTGACGCCGGTGCCGTCCGATGTTGTTGGTACGTACGGCACGTTGTAAATTTTCTGGAAGTCACCGGGCCCGACCGCGTAACAAGGCACCGTAGACTTCGATCCGCACCCTGCGAAAGTAAACAGCGGCGTCACCTCGCCGGTTGCTTTGGTCTTACGAAACGTCCCGAGTTGGTGAACCTGGGCTTTCGGGCGGAAGTCATGCAGAGAGAGCACGCCCGCCACCACAGGCGCAAGCGCCGCGGGGATCTGCGGATCAGACACATTCGCAACGTGCATCTTGTCGTTCACGAAAAAGTGATGGATTTCGGTCTGAAATGCATTTCGCACCTGGCCGACGTTTCCGGAAAACTCAATGGTGGTGCGGCCGGCGCTAACCTTGATTCCGGTGAAGCCCTGCGAGGTCAGCCAATCGGTCACCGCCTGGATGTCCGCGTCCGCCGGACCGTACTGTTTTCCGAATTGATCGGGCGTGAGCCACTTGTGGTAGTTCGGGGAAGTCTTGTCCTGCTGCTGCTGGAGTAATTGGCGAAGCGCTGTTTCCTGATCGGGGCTGCGCTGCAGCAACAACGACATGCGGCTTGCAGGCTCGGAATCCGCCACTGGGCCGCGATCAAATTGCGGCTGCGCCATGGGATGCACGTTTCCGTGCAGCGTCATTCGATTCCCGTCGTCCACGGTTAGCGTAACGCGAGCGGGAATCACTGCGGCCTGCGTGGCGGTGAGCGCCTGCGCGTCCGGCGTTTGCGCGGATGCGCTCAACCAAGGCAGCACGAATGCCAAAAGGGAAGTGCCCAGTATCGCGCCTCGACTCCACCCGAACCCATTGATCTTCATGAACCCGCCCATGCGTTAAATTTGTTGCTTTCGTATCACGCAGCTCTCGAAGGCACCGAGCTGCACGAAATGAACCATGACTAGAAGATAGATTTTACTTGGGAATGGTTGCCCACCGTCGGCGTTCATGCCGGATACGTCACCAGTTTGACATCGCGAAAGCTGGGGAACAACGCGGGTCAACACACCGAAAAAAAGGGTGCGCTGGAGCGTGCTTGCACCTCTTATTAAGCTTTTCCCCCATGCTGCGGACTTGGTTCCCGCAGAATACGATGCAATTCAGCAAAGCTTGGACACAGTTATCGTAACCGATTCTCGCCGGCAAATCGCTGGTACCCGTAGACAGCTGAAACTTACTGAACGCCCGTGCTAAGGCGAAGGCCATAACCTAAACCCGGACCATCGTGGAAAGTTGCGGCCTTCATCCAGCGGGTGGACCTGCTGCGGATACAGTTCCTCGGACCGCCGAACGCGCGAGTGTGAGTATAATGGCGAACGTCCAACTACCAAACAAGGAGGGTACATGGCTGAGCCGTCATACGAGGAACTCAAAGCGCGTCTCGCGGAGCTCGAGAAGCAAAAACCGGGGCATCGCACGGGCCAACTCGATTTTCGTGTCGGCGAAAAGGGAGGCGTGAGCGTCTATGGCTTGGGGCGTTTTCCCGTGACGCTGTACTACGAGCAGTGGGTTCGCCTGCTGGACACGGCTAAGGAACTGCGCGAATTCCTGGAAGATAACAAGGCCGAAGGCAAACTCAAGCTCAAAGACAAAGCGTCGTCGGCTACCGGCGCCGATTGAGCAGCCGTGGACTTTGCACCACCAGGTTCCCGACGCGATTTTGTTGATGGTTCGAGCCTCGCCTTCTTGCCTAGGAGCGCGCGAGGCCTCGCAGGATCCGTGTGGCTAACTAGGTTCACGTCCCAACAGACCGCGCGAAAGGGAGCTACAAATTGAAACACTTCCTCTTCGGTGTCGTGACGACACTGCTGGTCCTCGCCATCGGTGGCTTCCTCTATCTGAAGCTTGGACTCGCGGAAGTCCGAGCCGACCTGCCTCCTTCACAGTGGGAACGAGCGTTCATGTACTCCGCGGTCCACGCGTCGGTTCGCCGCAGAGCCCCTGAGGTCCCGAATCCCATTGCGCCGACAGACGAAAATCTGGTCGCGGGCGGCAAGCTGTACCTCAACGAATGCGCCGGATGCCACGGCACGCCGGGAAAACCAAACGAATCCAGTGACACATTGTACCCGCCGATCCCGGACCTTCCCGCCGCGGGCACACAGTACTCCGAAGCGCAAATTTTCTGGATAGCCAAACACGGCATCCGCCTCTCGGGTATGTTCGCGAACGGCAAATGGGATTCGGACCAGAAGCTGTGGACCATCACTGCCTACATTGCGCGGATCAAATCGCTGCCTCCGCGCGTCCAAGAGGAGCTGGCTAAACCGAGTCCCTCGAAATAGATCTTCGGCAAAACGCTGGTGGATCGCTTGTTCGAAAAAATTGTGGTTCTCGCGAAAGGAAGTGCAACCATGTCAGCGACGTACACGGGGCAATCTTCATTCCGCCGAACGGCAGCACCGATCGTTCTGCTACTGTTGTTCGCTGCAAAATCGGCTGTTGCGCAAACTCCATCGCCCGCGTTGCTGATCCTCGAGAAAAGTGACGACACCGTCGCCGTTGTCGATCCAACAAGCTTGAAAATCGTCGCCCGCGTTCCCGTCGGCGAAGATCCTCACGAAATCGTTACGTCGCCCGACGGCAAAGTGGCCTACATCTCGAACTACGGAGGCAACGACAGCAATCTAAACACGATTTCCGTGGTCGACCTCGCGGCTCAAAAGCCTCTGCCTGCCATTAGTCTCGGCGCGTTGCACTCCGCGCACGGACTGGACTTCGCCGGCGGCAAACTCTACTTCACTGCCGAGACCAACAAAGCTTTCGGCCGCTACGATCCCGCCACCCAAAAAATCGACTGGGTTCTCGGCACTGGTCAGGACCGCACCCACATGATCCTCGTGTCCCAAAGTCTCGATCGCATCTTTACGGCGAACGTCAATTCCGGCACCATCAGCATCATCGAGCAAGTCATGCCCTCGTTTCCGCCACCCGGAAACGGTCCTCCGCCAAGCGCGGGTGCCGGTCCGGGCCCGGGTCCAGGCCCCGGAACTCCACGCAAGACGTGGAAGATAACGAACATCCCATCGGGCCAAGGTGTGGAAGGTTTTGACGTCTCGCCCGACGGGAAGGAAATCTGGGGCGCAAACGCGCAGGACGGCACCGTCACGATCATCGACGTCGCCGGCAAGAAAGCCATTCAGACTTTCCCAATCTCGGTGAATCACGCGAATCGCTTGAAGTTTACTCCCGATGGCAAGCGCGTTCTGATTTCCGGCTTAGGGCCAGCCGCAACTCTTAAGGGATCGAATCTCGCAATTCTCGACGCTGCAACGCACAAAGAAATCAAAGGATTGAATTTAGGTGGCGGCTCTGCGGGCATCCTGATCGTAGCCGATGGCTCCCGAGCCTTCGTAGCCGTAAGCGGTAAAGACAAAGTCGCTGTCGTAGACCTGAAATCCCTAGAGGTCACCAGTGAAATCCCAACGGGCAAGCAACCGGATGGCCTGGCCTGGGCCCAGTGAACTAAAGCGATCGAAGCTCGCTCGTTCGCGCTGGTCGAGGCTGAACGGTGATGTAGCCGTTGGGCTTTAGTCCGGCGCTCATCCGATGGTGACCTCCCGCCATCGCGCTAGGCGAGAAGGGCAGCAACTTTCTTGACCAGCGCGTCAATGATCACGTCGCGATCCAGTCCCAAATCTCGCAATTCACCCTGCGCGATCGCGTCCGCGGTCCGCTCCATCGTAAACAAATGAATCGCATCCTCTTCGCGATGATGCCGCGGCGCACCAATCTCGCCACGAATCCTGGCCATCAAGTCCAGTTGCCGCCTTCGCTGCTCGCGATAAAAGCGTCTAACCCTGGCGTCGCTAGCGACTAATTCCATCAGCGAAGTTCTCAGCCCTCGCCAGCGCGTATGGAAATCCACCGTTAGCGCAACGAGCTTGCGCGCGGTCGCTTCCGGCGTTCTACCCGAGGACAATTGATCCTCAACCGCGTTCCATTCCGAAACGACCCAGGTTTCGTAGGCCGCCAAAAAGATCTCGCGCTTGTCGGCAAAGTGTTTGTAAAAGACACCGGTCGCGTATCCAGCCTCGCGAGCGATCTGGTTGGAGTCCGTGCCGTGATAGCCGGCGCGATTGAACAAGCGTGCGGCCGCGGCCACTAGCCGTTCGCGTGTCTGGGCGGGAGACCCGCGTCGCGGACGCGGCGAGTCGAGTTCTCTATCCAGATTGTGAGCCAAGCGAGCGGCCTCCTTTTTGACATCCTCTCCTGTTGATGATACACCTATCACTAGTAGTGATATAATTCTCACTAAGGAACGGAGCCAAATCTCATGCGTTACCTCGTTCTCGCCGGAAGGATCCTGTTTGCCTTGATCTTTATAACCGCATCTCCCCGCCATTTTTCCAGGGAGGGCATTGAGCACGCGGCTCAACTCGGTGTCCCGCTATCCGGGCTCCTGGTGCCGATTTCCGGAGTGATGGCACTCGCTGGTGGATTGAGTATCGCGCTTGGCTACAAAGCCCGGTGGGGCGCTTGGGCGCTCGTCGCGTTTCTCATACCCGTCACATTCATGATGCATGCGTTCTGGAAATTGCAGGACCCCGTCATGGTGCACACCCAACAAGCGATGTTCGCGAAGAATGTGTCCATGCTCGGAGCGACTCTGATGATCGCGTACTTCGGCTCTGGGCCCTGCAGCATCGATGGCGGTCAATAACCCGAAGCCTCGCCAAGTGGCGCGCCCTTGCAATTCAGTTAGTCTGTTGAGGAATATCGGAAGTTTTGTTTGAAGCGGCCGGCTGCATCAAACCACGTTGCACGCTAACTCTAACCACGAAGGGAAAACCGGGAAAATTCAGCGCTACGACGCTCGCGGTCCGGGCTCCGCTTCGTTCGCGGCCGCCATCGCACCCTCGGCCGTTCCATTGCCTGTATTGCTCGCGTTGCCAATCTCGCGAATGGCCTTGCCGGGATCTTTCAGCCCGTCCAGCGTGGACTTCGCGTGCTCGTCCACAGCGCCCACCGCCGCTACCAGGCAGGAGTACAGGAACGCCTTCATGCCCGTGCGGAATTGCTCGGTAGACTGCTCCGTCGCGCGCGCCACGTCACTTTCAATCGTCCGGCGCCGCGTCTCGCACGCTGCGCGATTTTCCGCTTCCAGAGCCGCCAGCGAAGACATCACGCGTTGCGTCGCTTCCGAAATAATCAGGTCCACCTGCACTTCCGACTGTCTTTTGAACTCCTCCATCGTCGTGCTCGCGGAACTCTGCAGTTGCGCGCGCGCCCCCGCGCTGCAAGCGTCCATCTGCGCCGCGGCCTCGCGAGTCACCATCAACTTGTCTTCCATCAGGCGAACCAGTTGCCGGTCGGAAACACGTGTCGCCGCCGCCTCAAAATCCTCAGTCACGCGTGCGACCGACTGAGTCAACTGCTCGCGAATCCGTGGCTCCACTTCCTTACTGGTTTTCTCCAGCATCCGTTGCGCCTCGGTCAGGCACCGCTGCGTCTCCGCGGCAAGGTGCTCAAGGCGTTCCGCCAACTCCTCCGTCCGGCCCCGAAACTCTTCCTGGTGTTCTTGCCAGCGCGTCCGGTCTTCCGCGAGCCGCGCTTCCATCCGGCTCAGCACTTCCTCGCGAGCGGTGCGCATCATAGTGTCCAGACGCTGCTCGGAGTGCTCCTCGATCTGGTGCACACTGGCCTTGCACACATCATCGATCTTGCTCAATGCCTGGCGGACCGCACCCATTAGATGATCGTTGATCGCGGTGTGCACGGCCTTCTCGGCCGCGGTCTGCAATTTGCCGTGAACAGCGGCCACCAGTTGATCCGAAGTGATGACCACCCGCTCTGGCTTCGCCGCGGCAGCCGGAGGCTGCGAGGGAAACGCCGTAACCCCGGTGCTGCGATACTCAGGTTCCGCAGGTGTTGATTTCGCCGCAGGCGCGGAGGTTGTTGCTTCTTGCTCCCGCGCGGGCGCCCCTCCCGTCGGCTCCTGCACTCGCGAACCGTTTGCTCCCAACCCTTTCAGCCAGTCCTCCGGCGGAGCAGGCACGCCCCAAACATTTGCGGGCGATTCCAGCTCCACACCAATTTGATACAGCTCCCGCGGACTCATAGGCGGATGGATCGACCGCACTTGCGCGCGCATCACCGGAGTACTGCTTTCTCCATTCGGTTCCAGCACTTGCAATCCGATCCACGAGCCCACTGCGTAGTCATGCCGAGACGGATAACGGCACCCGTGCAAGTTCAAACTCACCGCCGAAGTCCGTTCCTGGAACGACAATCCGAGCTTCGTCTGGCCCACAACAACCAGCGGCACGGTCCGATCGATCCGGGTGCTGCGCCGGGACTCAATCCCCGAAAATCTAGCTGCTGCACTCACTTCTAGCCTCCCGAACCCAATGGGGAAGCGTACCACCGTCCACAGCGCCCGCAAGTGAAAATTAAGGCAATGCGCCAAATCCAAAAACGGGCGCGCCAAGGAAGCAATACGGAGTACTGGAACGGGATGTTAAGGCCAAGGTAACTGGGTAACGTCCCGCAGCCCAACCGCATGCGATCCATCCCGCAACCCCTGTCCTCCCCGTTCGGAAGACCAGTAGCGCACGACTGGGAGTCGGGGTAGACTATGCAGCCAATCCGGTCGTGCTCTGGAGAAGGCTGGATTTCTCGTTCGCCGCCATTACCCGTGAACCCAAGACTCGCTGCCATAAGCGGTCCGTTACGCGACTCGGTCTTTCCCTTGAAGGATGGCGCCCTGTTGATCGGGCGCGAGATCTCAAACGATCTGATTATCGACGACAGTATGGTCTCCCCGCGCCACTGCAGATTGACCTTCGACGCCGAGCAATGCGCAGTCCAGGATCTCGGCAGCCTCTCCGGCACGTTCGTGAATGGCCTTCCGGTTCTCGAACGTCCGCTGGCCCATGGCGACCAGATCGTCGTTGGCGGTTCCACATTTCTCTTCTTACAGGATGAGCCCACCGCCACCTTTCCGAATCCCGTTGAGCTGAGCGACAGCGGCACTGACGCCGCGGCCACCACCCGGCTCCGGCGCGAGGACGCGCGCTATCTCCATCCCGAAGCGCTGGCGGCGCTCCCCACCGGCGAACGAACCGCGCGCGATCTACAAACGCTGCTGAAAATCGCCACCGCCATTGGCTCGATCCGCAACGTCGAATCCCTGCAGTGGCAACTCCTCGGCATGATCTTCGACGTCGTTCCCGCCGAGCGCGGAGCGATTCTCGCCGGCACCGATCCTGAGGAGTTCTCGTCGGTCGTCGCTTGGGATCGTGTCGCAGGCCCGCAGCACCCCGTCCACGTGGATCGCGATCTCGCGCAGCAGGTTTTTCAGGAGCGCATCGGTATTCTTAGCAAGGACCCCAGCGAAACCCCGCGTACCCCTCCGGTGCACTCGCTGATCTGTGTTCCGCTGCTGAATCTCGACAAAGCGGTGGGATTGATTTATCTCGACACTGCGAATCCGGTGGTGCGTTTCACGGACGACGATCTTCAGCTGGTCACGGCCGTCGCGGGCGTTGCCGCTATGGCAATGGAAAGCGCACGCCAAGTCGAATGGCTTGGTAGCGAAAACCTTCGGCTGCGCGCGGAAGTGAATCTGGATCACGACATGGTGGGAGACAGCGCAGAAATGCGCGAAATCTACCAACTGATCGAGCGCGTCGCCGCCACCCCTTCCACGGTGCTGATCTACGGCGAGAGCGGCACCGGCAAAGAGCTCGCTGCCCGCGCGATTCATCGCAACAGCCCCCGCCGCGATCAACCTTTCGTCGCTATCAATTGCGCCGCGCTCACCGAAACCCTGCTGGAGAGCGAACTTTTCGGCCACGAACGCGGCGCGTTCACCGGTGCCGTCTGCCAGAAACGCGGCCAACTCGAAATGGCCAACACCGGCACGATCTTCCTCGACGAGATGGGCGAGATCAGCCCGGGCATGCAAGCGAAACTCCTGCGCGTCCTGCAGGAGCGCGAATTCACGCGTGTCGGCGGTACGCGCTCGATGCCGCTGAACATTCGCGTCATCGCCGCCACCAGCAAGAACCTCCAGAAGGCTACCAAGGACGGCACCTTCCGCGAAGACTTGTACTACCGGCTCAACGTCGTCTCCATCACCATGCCGGCGCTGCGCGACCACAAGGAAGATATCCCGCTACTCGCCGGATATTTTGCCGCCAAGTATGCCGAGAGATGCAATCGCCGCATCCTCGGAATCTCTCCCGATGCCGGCGCGCTGCTCAGCCAATACGATTGGCCGGGCAACATCCGCGAACTGGAGAACGCCGTCGAGCGAGCCGTCGTTCTCGGTTCTTCGGGAATGATCCTTCCTGAAGACCTGCCCGAAACGTTGCACGAAACGCCAGCACAATCGATGCGCTCATCGACATATCACGAAGCGGTCCGCCAGTTGAAGCGTCAGCTCATCCTTACCGCCATGGATCAGTCCGATGGGAAGATCACGGAAGCCGCCCGCCTCCTGGGTGTTCACTCCAATTACCTCCACCGCCTGATCCGCAATCTCGATCTTCGCCTCACCCTAAAGAAACGCAACAAGGCCTGATTCGCCTCCAACCGTTCCTTTCGCTTGGACACTCCGACCTCTCTGCACCCTCTGTGACAAATTCTTCTCCTTTCTTGTTCTTCTTCTTTTTCTTCTCTTGCTTGCTCTCTCCGCTATCCCTCCAGATAGGCAAAGCTATCTGATCGGATAGCTTTGCCGCGAGTGCTGCTGGCCGGATTTCCGCAAACCCTTCGCCATCAATCAGTTTTGCATCGACGGCACGCGAGCTAGTGTGGCCCGCAAGATGCTCCCTCTAAAAGCGTGCAGCCAAGCACAACGTTCGAAAAGGAGACCCGCCATGAAAAATACTCTGAGCCGCATCCTCACCGCCATCGCGATCGGACTGATCGCCGTTTGCGCCTCCCCGGCGCCCGCCGCCGCGCAAGACGCCTACAAAGGCCGCTTCACCCTGACCGAAGACGTTCGCTGGTCCCAAGCCATGCTTCCCGCCGGCGAATATACGTTTGCGCTGAAGTCCGCGTCGGTTCCAGCGCAGATCATCCTTCACGGTCCGAACGGTTTCGCAATGGTTATGACCTCAGCCACCGACACGAAGAATAGCGACGCCCCCAGCAGCATCACCGTTGAGCGCGTCGGCGGAGTGCGCGTTGTCAGCGAGCTGCATCTGGCCGAGTTGGGCATCGATCTTCGCTACTCCGTACCTAAGCTCCCCCATAACGAAATCGCTCAGGGGCCCCGCACCACCGAACAGGTCCTTGTCGCGATGACCACGAAGTAGTCCTGCCTGACCCACCTCAAACTGGGGCAAGCCGCAACCCACCACTCCCCGACCAAATGCGGTTTGCCCCCGTTCTTGCAAGAAGAAAGGCCCCACGAGCCAGGCGGCTCGTGGGGCCTTTCGCATTTTTTCAGCACACTTTTTCTCGATTAACGTTGATCGCGCTGTGCCGGTTACTTGGGCGCGTAGAAGAGATAGTCGGCGGAATATGCGACGTGGATTTCCTGGCCCGAGTGTCCCGCGTCGCATCCGGCGGCAGGCGCTTTGCCGCCTTTGGTGTTTAGCCGCTGGATTGTTGTTGTGCGCGTGAGCACGCCGTCGCTGCCACTGTGGCCGACGATGTTGACCAGCAGCCACGGAATCGATTCGGCGTCGGGCGAAGGCGCATTCGCAACCGCTTTGCCGGTCACACGGCTGCCATCATTGGCTTCCCACGACGGCCCGGCAAAATGTTTGCCGAAAGGGTTTCCATCCTTGTCGAAGAGCTGCGCGTCCGGGGCCTTCAGCACCCACGTGAATTGCGCCGCGTCTCCTTTGCAGGTATAGATTTGATCGCCCTTCGCGTGGACCCGGAGCAGTAACCCTTCACCGGCGGGCGGCTGAAGTTGCTGAGGAACCTGTTGCATCTCCTGCTGTGCGGCCGCCGAGGATGAAAGCATGGTGCTCCCCGCGACGAGCATGGTCACGAATACCGATAGGCGAATATGTTTGCGCATGGAACGATTTCCTCCCGGGTAATGGCCGCGTAAACTTCCAACGCAATATAACTCAAGCTACTTCATCTGAGGAAACCCGAGCAGTAAGAAGGGAACGCGACTCATGCCGAACCAAATCGAGACTCACAGAATCGATCGCAGCCCATCCGCCCGTCGCGGCGCTTCCATGATCTGTATGTTCATCGTCGGGCTTCTTCTCGCGCATGCGGACAAACTTGACGCGCGTGCTGAAACTTCGCGCACCGCGGACTCGGAATCGCCCAATGCCCCTGCAGACCTCGAGCGGCGCGTTGAGGCTCTCGAAGCGGAAGTCGCGGAGCTAAAGCGCCTGTTGACCGCGAAGTTATCCGCAGCCTCGGCTTCGGCGTCCAACAGTGCTGGGGCGCCTCCCGTTAGCAGCATCGCTCCGGCCGCTGCGACGCCCGTGAGTCAGTCGAGCATCGACGCGTCCGCCCCTGTCCCACCAGATCAAAAGGGACTCAACTTCCTTCGGGACACCACCATCAACCTCGGCCTCGACGGCTACTACGAATATAATTTCAACGCTCCGGTGGGCCGCGTGAATTTGCTACGCGCCTACGATGTCCTCAGCAACAACTTCAACTTGAACCAGGCCTCGGTCATTTTCGATCACGAGCCTGACGTGAGCGCTGGACGCCGCTTCGGCGCTCGCCTCGATCTGCAATATGGCCAGGCCACCGACACGTTACAAGGCAATCCCGCCAACGAACCCCGCCCATCGATCTATCAGAACATTTTTCAAGCGTACGGGACCTACGTGGCGGCAGTAGGGAATGGTCTCACCATCGACTTCGGCAAATGGAGCAGTTCGCTGGGAATCGAAGGCAACTACACTAAAGATCAGATGAACTATTCGCGTTCGTTCTACTTCGATTTCCTGCCCTTCTACCACATGGGCGTTCGCGTAACCTACCCGGTGAACGATCGTTTTTCTCTTAACTACTGGATCGTGAACGGAACCAACCAGGTGGAAGCCACCAATGGTTTCAAAGACGAGCTGTTTGGATTCACCGCAAAACCCAAAAAGTCCGTGACCTGGGTCGTAAATTATTATCTCGGCCAGGAACATCCCGACCGCGTGGTGACCGCGCCGACAAATCCTATTCCCGTCCAACCAGGCCTGAGTTTCACGGCGATCACCCCAGCGCCTGACGGACTTCTACACATCTTCGATAGCTACGTTACCTGGCAGGCCAACCCAAAACTGAGCTTCGCGCTCGAAGGTGACTACGTCATTCAGCGCCTCTGGCGCAACCAGGCGCCGGGCCGCTCGGCTGCTCCCTCCCATGTGGATGGCACGGCAGGCTATGCCCGCTACGAATTCTCCAAACATTTCGCGGCAGCCGCTCGCGTCGAGTATCTCTCCGACCGGGGCGGTATGTTCAGCGGACTGAATCAGGCATTGAAGGAAACAACCGCCACCTTCGACTATAAATTGAGCGAGGGATTCCTGATGCGCTACGAATGGCGCCGCGATTTTTCAAATCAACCGTCGTTCCTCACCAGCACGCAAGGTGTTCTCAGCAAGGAACAAAACACCGCCACCCTCGGCCTCATTTGGTGGTGGGGCGGCAAAGAAGGCGCTTGGTAGCTCTTGTGCGCAGCTGCTGAGGCAGCCTGCACATGATGAGAGTTGTGCCTCGATCGTTGTGCGCGTCTCCACGGAGCGCATCGAGTCCCCGCGCGCATTCTACAAATTATTCAAAATCGCTGTCCCGTCCGGGGTTCCCAACCCCGTGCACGCATCCCATCCGGGCCCCGCGTTGTAGCCCTTGACCGTATTCGTAATCGCATTGGTTCCCACGGTCACATCATGAACAATGCCTTTCGAGACGTTTGAATACAAAAAAGGATTCAAGAACCCTACATTTTTCTGCTTCGCCTGATTCAACAGCGCCACTAGTCCGGCCATCAATGGCGCGACTGCGCTGGTCCCGCCCGAAGCTCCCTCCGAGCGATCCACGCGCGTGAAATAATTTGTCGCGCTCATGGCAATGTCCGGTACTCCTCGGCCCGGCTTTCCGGAGTCGATCGACACCGGAAGATTCGCACCCGTCTGATACACAGGCACCGCGAATACTTCGCTGATGCCGCCTCCACTGGCCCATCCGCCGCCTCCGGGCACGCTGGTGTCAAACGGGGTCCCGTCATTCCACACGACATCGTTGCCCCCATCAATTTGGGTCCCGCCGCAGCCCAGGACCATGTCGTCACACGCGGGGTGATCCACGTGAATCTTGTTGTCCCAATCCTGCGCGTCCAGGTCCGCAGTGCCGTGGTCTCCCGAAGCGATGCACACGGTAACGCCCAGCGCTCCCGCGGCCGTAAACAACTCGTGATACGCGTTAACGCCTTGCTGATCGGTGGTCACCTCCGGGCCGCCCCAGCTGATCGAAATCACGCTCGGGTTGCGTTCGGTGTCGTGTACCGCGGCACTGATGGCATCGATGAATCCCTGGTCCCCATTGTTCGGGGCGAAATACACCGCGAACTTCGCCTTCGGGGCCACCGCCCCTGCAACTTCGATATCCAGCATCACTTCGCCGTCGGCAGAGTCCGGCGTTGTCGGATCGTTCGATGCATGGTCGACGGAGACCGACACCACGCTTGGCAGTGCAACTCCGATTTCCTGGAAGAAAACTTGCAGATCGCTAGTTTGATATCCGCCGCCCAATTCAATGATTGCGATCGTCTGTCCGGTGCCGTCCAACGGCACGCCGTTGAAGCTGGTCGGGAAGTTGTAGCGCGTAGCGAACTCTGTAGCCGCAACACCGTTCGCTCCGCCCGGCCCATTCTTCACGAGGTGTTGGAGTCGCGCACTCCGGTGTTTCGGCCTGGTGTCGAAACCAAACACGCCAGTGACAATCTTGTCGAGTTCTTGCGGAATCGAGATCTCTCCCTGCCGCCCGCGATAGGTTCCCGTCGAGTGATGGTAGATCTGTACGTCGGCGGGAAACGCTGCCAGCAGGTCGCTCAGCTTTCCCCGCAGCACGATAGACCGCTCGGCCCCGCTCCGATGAACCACGAACAAGTTGTGCTTCTGGGCGAACGCTTCAACCTTGTCCAGATCATCCTTGGATGCTCCATGCTGCGCGGCCAATTCATCGCGCGTCATGTAGGTGCGGTTCGCCAACGGCTGGCTGGCCTGGTCGTACACTCGTTTTGCCAAGGCTGCAGTGTCGCCAGTCGAGCGCACCCGGACGGTCAGACTGGCAATCTCCGAAGGATCGACCGGGCCAGCAGGCCGGGAATTCGGCAATAGACTTCGTTTGCTACCGGGAAGGGGGACATAGAAGGCCATAATTGTCTCCTTGGCAAGAAATCAATTCGAGAAAGCACCGAGCGACGAGCGGGGGATATTGGTGAGGGTCCTGGAACTTGAAACCCTATCTATCGCCCCTATGTCTGTCAAGAGAACTCCCCGAATGATGGCGTCAGAAGTGGGTGAGAGGCTGGAGGCAGGGTAACGCTTGGCTCCCTCTGTTCGCGGTTGGACCCCACCCCCGGTGTTCTGTATGAACATCAATCCAAAGGGCTTGCGCCAGCGTTAGGGCCTAATATCCGAGTTTCTTATCGACGACGTTGAGCAACGGCTCACCTTTGCGGAACCGTTTAAACTGGGTGATGAAAAGCTCCATGGATTGCTCGAGCCAGTCTGGCGTATTGTCGGCGCAGTGCGGCGAAAGTAAGACATTGCCCAACTTGTAGAAGGCGTGGCCCGCAGGCAATGGTTCCTGATCGAAGACGTCCAGTGCGGCGCCCTTGATTCGTTTATCGGAGAGTGCGCCGATCAGCGCTTGCTCGTCGATCACGGGCCCGCGGCCGACATTGATTACAACTGCGGTCGGCTTCATCGCGGCGAACTCTGGCGCGCCGATCATTCCGCGGGTTTCTGAAGTCAACGGCGTAGCAACGACGATGTAGTCGCAGTGCGAAAGCATCTCGATGCGACGCTCCGGAGGGAAGACCTGTTCAACCACTGAGTCAGCGCCGCCCTGTGTCGAAGCATGTCGCCTCACCGCCAGAACTTTCATCCCCAGGGCGTGCACTCTCGTGGCAACGGCGCGCCCGATGTCTCCATATCCGACAATTCCGACGGTACGGTCCGCTACGGGCCACACGTCAAAGGGTTGCCAAACTCCGGCGGTTTGACTGCGAATCATGCGGCGAAAGTCTTTGGCGAAATACAAAACGGCAGCGAGCACAAACTCACCCAGTGCCGGACTGAAAACTCCGATCCCGTTCGTGAGCGGCACGGAACTTTCCACCAGCTCGGGGAAGAGCGTACGTTCCAGCCCGACAGAACGAGAATGCACCCAAAGCAAATTGGGGCACGCCGCGAAGACCTGCTTCATCAGGGAGAGAGAGCCCGACCAATTGAAGAGCACACTCGCTTCCGCTGCCCCCTGTTTGAATGTGTCCATCGAATTCCCGACAATAATTTTTGGCTCGGGCAATAACTCGCGCAGTTTGGCAAGCTCGGGCTCTGCTGGATCGCCGAGCACAATGATGGAGTCTTTTGTCATGGCCTTGCGTCAAACCGCAGGACATTTCACCATAATAGCAGCGGGCGTCGCTAGCAAATCCCGCTTCAGAAAACTCAAACCACGCCCAAACCAGCTATTGAATAGCTTAGAATTTGACACGGTTGACCGGGTGACTTCAAACTTCTACGACTTTGAGGCTCTGCGCCGCGGAAGGATTACATGTCGTCTCGAGATCCCAAATCCCTGAGGAGTTATCGCTGGTATGGTCCGGATGACCTGCGTTCGTTCGGACATCGTTCGCGCGCCGCTTCGATGGGTTGTACGCAGGCGGACTATGCAGGGAAGCCTGTCATCGCGATCATCAACACCTGGGCCGACGTCAATCCCTGTCATAGCCTTCTTCGAGAACGTGCGCAAGATGTTAAGAAAGGTATTTGGCAGGCCGGAGGGTTCCCGGTGGAGATCCCAGCGTTCACCCTCGGGGAAACCTTTCAGAAGCCAACCACAATGATGTATCGCAACCTGCTGGCGATGGAGACCGAGGAGTTGTTGCGCTCTTACCCGGCCGATGGATGCGTTCTGATGGGGGGATGCGACAAGACAACGCCGGCACTCTTGATGGGCGCCATCAGCATGAATCTCCCCGCGATCTACGTTCCCGCCGGACCGATGCTTCGCGGTAATTGGCGAGGTGAGATCCTGGGCAGCGGATCCGATGTCATGAAATATTGGACGGAACGCCGCGCCGGCAACATCGATCAACAAGCGTGGACACAAATCGAAGACGGCATCGCCCGATCCGCTGGAACGTGCATGACCATGGGCACGGCATCCACCATGACCAGCCTGACCGAAGTGTTGGGCTTCAGCTTGCCCGGTGCGAGTTCGATACCTGCCGTTGATTCCAACCATCCCAAAATGGCCAATCGTTCCGGCCGGCGCATCGTGGAAATGGTGTGGGAAGACCTCAAGCCACGCGACATTTTGTCGGATGCGTCCTTTAACAATGCGATTGCAGCGACCTTCGGGCTAGGAGGTTCGACGAATGCGGTGATTCATCTCGTGGCCTTGGCGGGACGCGCGGGAATCAAACTGGCACTTGATCGCTTTGACCAATTTTCCAGAAAGACTCCGATGTTGGCGAATATTCGTCCGAGTGGAAAGTACCTGATGGAAGATTTTTACTATGCTGGTGGGTTACCGGCGCTATTGAAAGCGATGGCTCCGCACCTGGACCCGGGTTGCTCGACCGTCACAGGCAAGACCCTCGGAGAAAATATCGCCAACGCTGAAATATTCAACAAGGACGTTATCCGCGGCATCGATAATCCGGTACTTCAATCCGGAGGATTAGCGATTCTTTACGGCAACTTGGCTCCTCGAGGTGCCGTGATCAAAGCCTCGGCCACTGAAACCAGGCTTCTTAAGCACGAGGGTCGCGCAATTGTCTTCGACAGCTACAACGAAATGAATGCGCGTATCGATGATCCGACCCTCGATGTGGACGCGGACAGCGTATTGGTGTTGCGGAATGCAGGCCCGAAAGGGGCGCCTGGAATGCCGGAGTGGGGAAATCTTCCTATCCCACAGAAGTTGCTTAAAGTGGGCGTCCGAGACATGGTTCGCATCTCGGATGCGCGGATGAGCGGCACAAATTACGGTGCTTGTGTCCTGCATGTTTCACCAGAATCCTTCGTCGGAGGTCCACTCGCGTTGCTGAAAGAGGGAGATGTAATCGAACTCGACGTCGCCGCGCGTCAGCTCAACATGCGGGTGAACGACGATGAGCTTGCGGCTCGTCGCGCAGCGTGGCGGCCGACAGCAGGAATTTATCCCCGGGGCTATGGAAAATTGTTTATGGAGCACATCACGCAGGCCGACGAAGGATGCGATTTCGATTTCCTGGAAGGCACCGCGCCTATCCCTGAACCTGAGATTCACTGAACTCCGAAGGAGAAACGCGCCGGCGTCCCACTCCGACGGCCAGCATCAAAATGCCCGAAAGGCACAGGCTGCCAACCAGGTAGAGCAGTCCGGCACGGAAAGAATGGGTCCAATGGACGAGGTAACCCATCACTAAAGGGCCTACGAAGCCGCCGAGATTTCCCAGCGAATTGATTAGTCCGATCGATGCCGCCGCGGCCGACTCCGTGAGGAAAGCCGTCGGAACCGCCCAGAAGCATGGATGAAACGAGAAATAGCAGCCTCCTGATGCGGTGAACAGGATCACTGCGGCGGTCATGTTTGACGATCCGAAGACGACCGCGAGAAGCAGACTTATTCCGCAAAGAAAGATTGCGGCTCCAGCGTGCCAGCGCCGCTCCTGCCCTCGGTCCGAATGCCAGCTGTTCACCTGTTGCAATACGAAGCCCGCCACATACGGAAGGGCCGCAAACAGGCTGACGCGAATATCGCTTTGACCGGAAAGCCGCTTCAGGATCGTCGGAAGCCAAAACGCGATCCCGTACCCTCCGGTAGTCGCGCAGAAGTAACAGCACGTCAGCAGGATGACGTCGCGCTGCACAAGTGCTTGCCAGATCGTGTATGAACGAATCTTCTGCTTTGCGTGTTTTTCCTGATCGAGGACGTCACTGATCCAGTTCCGCTCATCATCTGGAAGCCATTTGGCTTGACGCGGCCAGTCCGTCAGGTAAAAAATCGTGACAACGCCAAATACGACCGCGGGAATTCCTTCCAATATAAATAGCCATCGCCACCCTCGCAGACCCCACCACGAAATCCCCAGCAGCACACCGGCGAGGGGAGACCCGATGACATACGAAAGGGGGCTCGCGGCGTAAAACCGCGCCACCGACTTCGCGCGATCCGCGGCTCTAAACCAGTGGGAGATATAAACGATAACTGCGGGGAAGAAGCCGGCCTCAGCGGCGCCCACAAGAAAACGAACGACGTAAAAATCCCGGGATGTGCGAATGAACGCCATCAGCACGGTCAGGATTCCCCAGGAAATCATGATCCGTGCGATCCACCGCCGTGCGCTCCAACGCTCGGCAATCAATGCGCCCGGAATTTCGAGGACCAGGTATCCAATGAAAAACATTCCGGCTCCAAGACCAACCGCTCGATCGTCGAAGCCCAGATCCGCAGGCATCTGCAACGCAGCAGCGCCCACGTTTATGCGATCCAGGAATGCGATGATGTAAAGCAGGAAGAGAAAAGGAAGAATGCGCCACGCAATTCGTTTTCGCGCTCGTTGAGCGACCGCCTGATCGAGCGCCATGATGGCCATCCCTCCTCGATTCACCAACGGTCTGAGAGACTAGCAGATTTATCCCGCGCTACCAGTTTGCTTCCATTTCGCCCCAACTCGCCAAGTAATCAACGGAACGACGATCAGTCGAACGGTATACCGGTCTTCTTGGAGATTTCGCGAAGGTCATTTACGACCGGCAAAACAAGCGGCACACCGCTCTTGCGCCGTATGCCTTCCGCTTCCCGCTCGGGATCACCCGGAATCAACGGACCGCTCGTGCCCGGCGCGGGTTTCGTGGCGCGAAAAACTCGGATGTATTCGTCAACCTGAGACTTGAACGAATCGCTGTCAAGAAATCCATCGACCCGCATCGCTCCAAAGAAGTGTCCGATTCCTTTGCCAACGCTCCGCGTCGGAATGGTCTGCCGCAGAGCGAAAGGCGGAGCAAACGGCCCCCAATTCGCCCCACTCAACGCTCCACTCAAAAGGTCCACCATCATGGCTAACCCGTAGCCTTTATGTCCCCCACGTTCGCGATCCGACCCCAGCGGCAACAGCGCTCCGCCCGCAAGCACATCGGCAGGCTCGGTAGTGACTCGCCCCTGGCTATCGATCGCCCAACCCGTGGGAATTTTCTCTCCCTTCCGCAGAGCGATTTCGATTTTTCCATACGCCGCCGTGCACGTAGCCATATCAATGACAATGGGCGGCTCTTTCTTGCCGGGGAACGCGATCGCAATCGGGTTCGTGCCGAGCATACGCTCCATGCCCCACAACGGTGCTACAAGCGCCGAGGAGTTGGTCATCGCCCAACCGATCATGTCGCGCTCGGCAGCCTTCAGAACGTAGTACCCGGCGATACCGTAATGATTGGTGTTTCGAACAGAAATCCAGCCAGACCCGGCTTTTTCCGCCATTTCGATGGCCATCTGATTCGCGCGTGGCCCTACGACTAAACCGAGGCCGTTGTCGCCATCGACAGTCGCGGTGCTCGGCGTGGATCTCACGATCTTTATTTCAGGCTTTGGATTAATCAGCCCTTGGCTTAGCAAGTCAACGTAGCTGCTCATGCGAGCCACACCGTGCGAGTCAATGCCTCTCAGGTCCGCCGCGGCGAGCACATCCGAGGCCTGCGTGGCCTGATCTTCGGGCACGCGGAAATGCATAAACACGCGTGCGCAGAATTCGCTCAGCGCTTCAATCGGAAAGACTTTGACCTCCACGTTGGCCACGTATTAGTGCCTTACTTGACTAGGTTCCGATTTTGGCTTTCCGCCACGTTCGGCGTCGAAGGGGGATTGTTTAGTTTTCGCGTGAAATGATCAAGTCTTTAAAACGCCGCTGGTGCTTACGTTTTCCATATGCGGGGCGACGGCGCGGCGTGCGCCAATGCAGGAGAATCCGTTTGCGACTTTGTTCCGGGAGTGTACAATACCGGCACTTCGGTGGCCACAACTGTCGAGGTTACCTCTGACTTGGAGTTTTCCCGCCGCAATGTGCAAGTCGCGGCAACCGCTTTCGTTGTCCTTCTCTGCGTGGTCGGACTCACCGTTTGGGGCCTTTCTTTCTATTATGACTTCATGGTCCAGCAGTTCGGTTGGAGCCGCGCTCAGGTCACTTCCGGCAATGCCCTCAGCAAGTTGGTAATCGGCTCCGCGTTCGGTTTTCTAGCCGGATGGTGGCCGCGGCGATTCCACTTCTCCTTCGTTCGCACTTCCCATTCGCGATTTTACGTTTTTGCATTTGTGTTCGGCGTCGCGCTGGGCGGCGACTATATGATCATTCCTCTCATGACCGCCGAGATCTTTGGCACCCAAGTCCTCGGCAGGTTGCTGGGGGTAATCTTGACCGCCGACGGAGTTGCCGAGGCCGTATCTCCCTGGATGGTCGGCCGTATGCGCGACGCTGGTGGTACGTACTGGCGCGGTTTTCTTACACTGATTGCGGTGGCGCTCGTCGGCGCCGCGGCGACGGCGGCGCTCCCAAAGCGGGGACATGCGCAGTGAGCAATCCGGCCATTCTGCGGCTTGCCTCCGTGAAGGACCCCCTTCGATTTCAAGAGCATTTGCGTTCATTGCAAGTAGCCATCCCCTGCGACCTCGAACTTGCCCCCCCAGCTGACTCTCCGTTTTTGCTTCCTCTGCAGCGCGGCGGAATCACAATCGGCAATCGCATCGCTATCAATCCCATGGAAGGATGGGACGCAGCGCCGGATGGCAACCCCACTGAACTCACTTACCGTCGTTGGCAAAAATTTGGAGCCAGCGGCGCCAAGCTCGTCTGGGGCGGAGAAGCCGTCGCTGTGTCAGCTTCCGCCCGCGCGAATCCGAACCAATTGGTCATGGCGCCTCACACGCGGGAAAATATCGCGCGATTGCGCGTCGTATTGGTTGCGGAACACCGCAAGAGCATGGGCTCGGACGACGACCTGCTCATCGGCATTCAGCTCACACACTCCGGCCGCTATTGCCGGCCCTACGTTCACGACCGCCCGGAACCCCGCATTCTCTATCGCCACCCGATTCTGGATCGCCGCTTGAATTTGCCAGACGACTATCCCCTCCTGACCGACGCGGAAATTGAAGCTGTCATCGAGGATTTTCACACCGCAGCTCGCGCGGCTTGGGAGTTAGGCTTCGATTTCGTGGACATTAAGCACTGTCACGGCTATCTAGGCCATGAGTTTTTGAGCGCACACACTCGTTCGGGCAGGTACGGGGGCAGTTTCGAAAATCGCACTCGCTTCCTCCGCGAGATAGTTCAAGGCATCCGTGCAAATGCGCCTGGCCTGAAGATTGGCGTGCGCCTTTCGGCGTTCGATACCGTTCCGTTCCGGCCGGACCCCGCGCAGTCGTCGAACGGAAAGCGCGGCTCCGGAGTTCCCGATGACTACAAGCACTTGATTCCCTTTAATTGGGGATTCGGTCTCGATCCGCACGATCCGACGCAGGAGGACCTGACCGAACCGATTCGTTTTCTCTCCTTGCTCGAAGAGCTGCAAATTCCGTTAGTGAACCTTACAGCCGGAAGCCCTTACTACAATCCGCATCTCCAGCGTCCCGCTTTGTTTCCCCCTTCGGATGGATACTTGCCTCCGCACGATCCGCTGATTGAAGTGGGCCGGCAGCTCAATGTCGCTCGACAATTGAAGCGATTGTTTCCCGATCTGATCGTGGTGGGCACCGCCTATAGCTATCTGCAGGATTTTCTGCCCTACGTGGCTCAACCCGTATTGCGCGAAGGGTGGGTCGACGCTGTGGGCCTGGGGCGTATGACTCTGACCTATCCAGAAATACTTTTGGATGCCGCGCAACGACGTCCCCTCCAGCACAAGCGAATTTGCCGAACGTTCAGCGACTGCACCACTGCCCCGCGAAACGGCTTGCCATCCGGATGCTATCCACTGGATGGCCACTACAAAAACTCCAAGATGATGGTGCGGTTGGCTGCCGCGAAGGCCAAGCAATGAACGTCCAGTCCCTACTCGACCGGAAAATACCGAAGCGCAAGGTGCAAGGCATTGCCGCCGCGCTCCTACCATTCGAGCCGGATGGCCGCATCGCCGAAAGCGCCTTTGCGCTTCATCTCCAAGCCACCCATCGCGCGGGATTGATGAACGCTGTGAACATGGATACCGGCTACGTAAACTATTTGACCGATATGCAAAAGGCGAATGTCCTGCGTTGGACGCGTGACGCCCTCGGCAAAGATGTGCCCTTCGTCGCCGGCGCATACATCGAGAATGAAGTCGGCGACGTTGTCTCCCTCTACCGTCGCCAGATGGATCAAATCGTAAGTTCCGGCGGCACCCCGATCCTGTTCCAGACAAGCCGTCTCCACGAAAAATCATCCCGGCAAAAGGCATCCATCTATCGGGCAGTTTGCAATGGATATCCGCAAGTCCTGGCTTTCGAATTGGGTCCGATGTTCGCCCCGAACGGCGAAATCTTTGATCAGGAAACGGTCCAGCGTCTGATGGACATTCCGGAGATCATGGGAATGAAGCATTCTTCGCTCGATCGCTTGGTGGAACTCGAACGCCTCGCCTTGCGAGACGCCCGTCGCCCCGATTTTGTAATTTACACTGGAAACGATTTGGGCATCGATATGATCGAGTACGGATCGGACTATTTGCTGGGTCTTGCGACGCTAGCGCCAGAAAAATTTGCCGAACGCGACCGCCTCTGGCAAACCGGCGACCCGCAATACTACGCACTCTCCGACGCTCTGCAATATCTCGGCAATGTCGCCTTTCGCGATCCAGTTCCCGCCTACAAGCATTCCGCTGCCGTTTTCCTGAAGTCTGCCGGACGAATTCCCTCTGACCTGACCCATCCAAAAAATCCGCGTCGTCCGCCATGGGAGGCCGAAATTCTGTTCGACTGTGCCCGTCGTCTCGGTCCTTAGAGCCTTCGTCGCATGTCAGGAGCGCCGCTTCACTTGCAGAACTGTGGCTTCACGTGGGTCATGAGAACGCGATTTCTGGAGAAGCAAACTCAGCGGGTGTGGCTGCCATGCCCGCAAATTCGCTCTTGCTGGTGGCCATTCGGGAATGCGTCACTCTGCTGCGGATTGGGGCGGACAGCACACGCTGGGCCTTATTCATCAGATGTTGCCTGGCGCGGAAGACGCGGGACTTAAATGTTCCCGCGGCGATTCCCAACAGTTCGCAGGCCTCTTCGTTGGACATTTCCTCGAAGTACGTCATCGTAAATGCCTGCCGCAGTATGGGACTCATTTTCGACAACAGAACGTCGATGGACCGGAGAGTCTCTTGTTCCGCGTACGACGTTTCCGGATCGGGTTGCGGATCAGGAATCTTTTCCGTCCAGGGAGTTTCATTCGTAATAGTGGAGGATTCCGGGAGGGAGTCGGTGTGGAGAGATTTGCGTTTTCGCCGGATCATCAGAGCCGCGTTGAACACGATGCGGGTGAACCAGGTCGAAAGCGCGGACCGGCCTTCGAAAGAGCGCGCGTGGAGATAAGCCGAGAACAGAGCGTCCTGAACGGCATCTTCCGCGTCTTCTCTGTTGCGCAAGATGGAAAAGGCCAGCCCGATGAATTTGTGACGCGAGGCCATGAACATCTCTTGGACAGCCTCCCATCCCTGGCCTTCGGGTCGAGACCGGACGACGGTGCGGCGCTGGTGGACGGCCGAGCCGTACGAGGTTGAGTGTGCGGTCTTGTTGAGCGCTCCAGAAACTTGCGAGCGGCGGTTGGGTGCTTCTGCGTATGTGCGCGTGCTGCGCTTTTCCGATCCGTATGAGTAGCTCAATGGTGGTCTCCTCTGTTCGTTCCTTGTTCCTTGAAGCATCCGGGTTTCCAATGAGGGGCGTGCGGCGGAGATCCACCATCCATCCTGTTTTCAATGAAAAAGGGGGCGGGTCCGGCACGAGTGCGAAGCACGGGTGACCGCTTCATGGCGGGAAGTTGACAGTAACGTCGAGGGTGTGACGCGGGGATTGGAGCCGGAGTGGCGCCGGCCGGGTGGTTTCTCCTGCACCTTCAAGTTCTAGGACTTGGCGTTTCCGCCGACACTTCCTTCGATGGACCTCAGCCCGCTGCTCGGGCGCGATCCAACTCCGTGGGGCCGATCTTTTGAATCATGCGGTTGCTGATTCTTACTCCGCGGACGGTACCCACCGGCCGAAGATCATCTTTGCTCTGGACGACCGGCAACCAAAAGGTGTTGTGATCGAGCATGGTGATGGATGCTATGAGGGCGGAATCCTGGAGAGTTACATACACCGGCTCGCTGGGTAGCAGATCGGCTAGCTTGTGCTTGATATTGTCTTTCTCCGCGCCGGTGGCAGTGGCGGAGATGCGCGCGACAATTCGATAGAGGTCGTCGCTGTCGAGCGTTCCCCACAACCGCTGCTTATCGTCGACGACAAGGAGCTCGCTGGTCGCGCTCTCATTGAGGGCTTTCACCGCCTCCGCCAGCGTGGTCTCTTTGTTAAGGAGCGTGGCAGGAAGCGGGTCGATGAGGGACGCGAGCGGCTCGTTGGCTAGTAGCGACTTCGCTAGCGGTAAACGTCGCCAAAAGTCGCCGGGGCGGCGAGTCACTGCGTTGGCTAGCAGGTCGCGCAGGGGTGCGAAGGAGCCTGCGAGTTGCTCGAATAGCGCGCTGCCGATTTGCCCGAGGCGAACCGGGGTACGAGCACGAACGCTGGTTTCGTAGGATCCGTTCCCCAAGAGGCCGGATTCGCCGAAAAAGTCACCCTTGCTCAGAACGGCGACAACTTCGTCTTCGTGCGTTTGTTCCGAGGTTTGCAGGACCTCTACTTCGCCTTCCTCGATGATGCTGAAGGTTCGCGCCAACTCGCCTTGTCGATGAACGAAATCGCCAGGACGATAGTAGGAATGGGTCAGGCGTTTGTCCGCATCGCTACTGAGGAAGCTGAGATCGCGCGGGAAGATCACGTCCCACGTCCAGTCGAGCGCGACCTTAAAGCGGCGGGACCACGTCGGTAATTTGAACAGGTACACGCCTCGCCACATGATCCAGGCCAGGAAGCCCGAGATGCGCATGCCGAACATTTCCGCGACGGCTTCGTAGCCACCGATCGAACAGAGTTGTCCGAGGGCTTTGAACCGGAACGGTTGGGTGGGCTGGCCTTTCAGAACGCGGACGAGATTTAGTGCGGCTTGGCGGCCCTGGCGTTCCGCGAATTGGCCCGTTGTCGGTGACGGCTTGTTGTCGAAGGCGTTGATGATCAGCGCGCAATCGCCGGTGGCCCAGGCGTTGGTTTGCCCTTCGACTCGCATTTCGGGGGTTGTACGTATGCGGCCTCGCTCTTTTGGAACGTCGAGGCGTTGGACTAAGGGAGATATCGAGGTTCCGATCGTGCAGACTACCGTGCCTCCGCGTAGCAGCTGTCCATTGTCTAGCGTGACTCCCTCGTGCGTTGCGGCAACCGCGCGGGTCTTCAACATAATGGTGACCCCGGCTTTTTCCATTCTTTTTCTCGCAAATTCGCGCAGCGTGGGTGCTACTTCGGGCAAGATTTGGTCCTGGGAATGCACCATAGTGACTACGACGTCGGGTTTACGAAAGTTGTGGTAAAAGCGGGTGCTGCTGCGAACGAGCTCGTTGATCTCGCCGGCAACCTCTACGCCGCTGAACCCGGCGCCTACGACGATGAAGTTGAGGTGCCAACGGCGGCGGTCCGGATCGTTCGCGGCCTCGGCTTGTTCCATTTGGCGGACTACATGCTGGCGAAGATCGACGGCGTCACGCATCACCTTGAACGGGAATGCGTGATCGGTCATTCCTGGAATGATTCCCAGGTTGCTTTCCGCGCCACAGGCGATCACTACGTGGTCGTAGTGCAGGCGTGTCAGTGCCCCGTATCCGTCGTCAAATTCAATTTCCGAAGCAGCGAGGTCTATCCTTTCCACGCGCTCGGTGCGGCAGCCGACTCCGCGGAGCATTTGGCGCAGGGGCGCCGCGGCGGAGTCTACATTGATGGAGGCTCCGGCGACGTCCGCCAGGAGGGGATGAAAGACCATGTGGTTCTCGCGGTTGAAGAGGAAAATCTCGCACTCGGAAGCGCGCAGTTTATGGCGGAGAGTTTTTGCGAACTGAACGGCGGCAAACCCTCCGCCGATGATAACGACTCTAGTTGGCTTCACTTGGATGCTCCTGTCGTGCTACCTCTATCGGAGATGCGTAACGTTACTTGAAACGGCCGACGGATTGTTGCGAATTTTCATGGCGTCGCCAATCCTGGGGAACGCCCAACCGTGCGCTCAAGTTCTGCGCGTGCCAGCACATATCCAAGAGTGGCTTGCAGGAGGTCGGCTTTTGCCTGGTAGTTCGCGGCTGCAGCGTTCCTCACGTCCGAAATCAGAACTACCCCCTGGGCAGCCTGATCGGTTGCCAGGCGCTCGCTTTCCTGGCGGAGCTCCGCTACCTGCGTTGCTACGCTGACCATGCTCTTGGTGCGTACGAGCTTGTTGTAGGTGCGTTCAACCTCGACGGCGACCTCCTCCTTTAGATGCTCGAGATTCTGTTCAGCTTCACCAAGCTGCGCGTCACGCTCACGCACAGTAGACTTGCGCTTGCCAAAGTCCCACAGCGTGTAGCTCATATTGATCCCGACGGTCCCGAAATTGTGGACAAAAAACGGCACGCCGTCCTGGTAGCTGTAGCGGGCAAACGCGGTAATGTCGGGAATGTAGGCTGTTTTTGCGGCTGACACGCCCGCCCGTGCTTTCGCGACGCTTTCCTCGGCCGAGCGGATCTGCGGATTCTCTTTCCAGGCCGCTTCCACGTAGTCGGCTTTCGTCAGTGTTTCAAAATTGGTGTCAACCTCCGGGTCTAGTTCGAGTTTGGTGCCCAACGGAAGCCCGAGCAGATCGTTGAGCTCGACGGTGTAGTCCTCGATCTGGAGTTCCGCGGTCAGGACAGATTGCTGCCCTTGGAGGAGCTGTGCTCGGCTTTGGATCTGCGCGACCTTCAGGGCGCTTCCGTTGCGGACATCGTTTTCATTCTCGCGTAGAGTTTCCGTGGCAAAAGAAGTTTCCTGCTCCGCCGCTTTCTTCTGGAGTTGCGCTACCAGGATGCCAAAGTAGAGTGCGTGAACCTGCAATGCGACTTCATTTTCAGCATTTTTCAACTCGTCCCGCGACGTTGCGACTTCCGCCGCCGCAATGCGATTTTGTTGATGGATGCGCAGCAACTGCGTTAAGGGCTGCGCCAGCATCGTGCCGCTCGAAACTAGCGTGTCCTTGCCTTGCGGCAATGTCGTACTCTGCCCTGGAACCGGGGATCCCGCCACGTTGCCGAAGGCTCCCTGAGGAATCTGAAGATTCTGTAGTTCGGTGATATGCAGGACGTTCGATTCATTCGTCAAGGTCGGATAGTAGCCCGACCGCGCACCGGCTTTCTGCTGTTCATTCTCCTGGACCTTGTAGTGCGCGATCTTGAGCGTGCGATTCTGCTCCAGCGCCAAACGAACTGCTTCGGCAAGCTTGATGTGCCGTGGCGGCGCGGCCGGGGTCGCGGTGGCGAAAACAAGAAGCGCACCCGCGATCGACGATATCCAGAGAAGTCTTGCTCCAGTCATGGCATTTCTCCTCAAGTGTGCAAGGCTGGTTGAAGCCAGCCGCAACTTCAACATGGCTGAACTCGGGTTCATGATTTTGCGTCCTGATGTGCAGGCACTGGTTGAGCGATACTCAGATCGCCGTAGTCCAGGGGCGCCTTACGCAGTAAGGCGACGAGCAGCAGGGCGATCACGCACGACCAAGCCAGCAAATGGAATCCATCGATGAACGTCAGCGTGTACGCTTGCAGCCGGAGCTGACCGCTCACGACTCCGATCGCGCGTCCCGCTGCGGCGTCCACGCCGGAGGATTTCGAAAACAGTCCTCCCGTTAGCATCCGAATGGTGCCGTCGGTGATCCAGTTCCCGCGTTCGACATGCAGGCCAAGCAGGTTCGAGTGCAGCTTTTCCTGCTGCGCGATGTAGTGCCCCATGAACACCGCGCCGATCTCTCCGCCGAAGAGCCGCACAACGTGAAAAAAGGCGGAAAATGTCAGGATCCACTGCGGCTTGGATAGTCCCCCCGAGAAGACTCCTTGGAGGATGATGGTTGCGACCAGGCCGATAAACGCAAACGACTGTCCAACCCCCAACAGCAATTCGGTGCGGTAATAATTCGATGCGGACCACGCACTAGTGAGTTCTGCATTCAGGCATGCCGCGAACGCCATGCACGTGAAACCCGCCGCCATCAACAGGCGGGAATCCAATTTCTCCAACAGTAAGAGCGCAGCCACGAATGCCAGAAGAAGCAGGGGAGCGGCGCTCCAGATAACGGCTGGCCCAATTTGATCAGCCTCGAAGCCATGTATCGAGAGCGACTGTGGGACGAGAATGATGGTAGAGAGAAGATTGAAACGAAAAAGGATGAGCGCAAGGCCCAGCAGCAAAGTGTTCCATTGACGTAGATAGGGCAAGTCCACCAGAGGGTTGGGGCTACGGAAGCGAATCACGAGTGAACTCAACAGAAACAATGAACCACCCACGAACAACGCCGTGAACAATCCGGAGCGCCACCAGTCGATCCTTTCGCCTTGATCGATCGCCGCGTACACCATCGCAAAACCTGCGCTGGCGTACAGAAAGCCCGCGAAACTGGGCGCTGGGCCGGATTTCTTTCTTGGGGGTGCTGGCGGAATCCCGTAATAGATACACAGCATCATCAGCGGCGTGATCATCGCCGAATTCCAAAACATCCATTCCCACGAGAGATGATCTCGGTACCAGCCGTAAAGCGTCGGTGCGATGTTCACGGCGCCGTCGACGAACGTCGCGTACAAAGCGATGGTGAAGGGAAGGAACCTGAGAGGAATATTGCGCAACGCAAAAGTGAGGGTAAGCGGGTAGAAAGTGCCCGAGGTCAGCCCTGCCAAAGCGAGCCCGGTGATGAGCAAGCTGTAACTGTGGATCAGGGGCAGGAGCGCGCAGACCACCGTAAACGACGTTGCCGCAAAGAATAGAATTTTCCGCGGTCCCATCAGGCCGCCCAGGTATACGGTGAAAGGGCCGATGAACATCAGGCCAATGTTGTAGGCGCTGTTGATCCACGCGCCATCGTCGAAGCTGATGCCTGCGTGGCCCTTGAGATCTGCAAGGCCCAGCGAGAACATGCGGCCCGTGAGCGTGACAATCCCCGCGCCCATGATGACGCCCAGGATGCCGAGCAGCGGGCTGTTCGAGAGGTTAAGCGGCGCTATCTTCGCGACGCCCTGCGCGAGTTGTGCCGGTGGAGGTAGACGTAAGACTGTGGTTGACGCCGCCATCGCGCGCTCCGATTAATGTCTCGTGCGGACGGTGGCGATGACCGATAGCCCCGGACGCAAGGTAGTCGCGATGCTGGAATCGTCGAATGCAATCTTGACTGGGATTCTCTGCACGACTTTTGTGTAATTGCCGGTTGCATTGTCGGGTGGCAGCAGCGCGAATTGCGAGCCGCTGGCCGGCGCGATCTCGAGGACCTTGCCGTGGAAGATTTTTCCCGGGTATTCGTCGATGCGGATCTCGGCTGCGTCGCCGACTTTCACGTTGGTGAGCTGTGTCTCGCGGTAATTCGCCTGCACCCATTTGATATTGCTGACGAACGCGATCACTTGTGTTCCGGGCGAAACCAACTGGCCGGGCCGCACCTGCCGCTCGCCTACCGTGCCATCGCCAGGAGCGGCGATCTTCGTGTAGCCGAGGTTCACCTTCGCGACCGTGAGGGCCGCTTCTTTGGCGTGGAGGTCCGCGACGAGCTGCATGTCCTGGGACTCCAAAACCGCCTTGGTCCTCCTTTCCGCCTCGGCCGCCAGGTCGTTGCTGCGCAGCCCCGTCTTTGCCTGTTCGAGGTCCGCTTTGCGGCTCGCCAACTGCGCGGCGAATCGCTGTTCGTCGGCAACCACCTGCTCAACCTTTTGCGGTGTGCTTGAATTTGTCTGCAACAGGGCCTCTTGTCGCTTGCGTTCCTTCTGTGTGCGAACGACATCCGCTTCTATCGCGTCTTGGCCGGCTTGCGCCGCGACGATTTGAGCGTTCGCCTGGTCGACACCCGCGAGAGCCCGGTTGATTTTTGAATCTTGAAGTTCGCGTTGGCGGCGATTGTTCTCGATTGCGGCCTTCGCAGCTTCCACCGCCGCATTAGCTTGAGCCACATTCGCAATGTAGTCGCTATCTTCAAGTTGGACGAGCAGGTCGCCCCTGTGGACCTGCTGATAGTCCGAAACCCTTACATCCGCAACGATGCCGGCGACCTTCGTGCTCAGCGGCGTCACGTCCCCGCGCACGTAAGCGTCGTCGGTAACTTGGTCGATGTGGCCGCCTTCCCAGGCGTTCCAGTTCCGCGTGATCGTTGCTACCAAAACAGCCGCAAGCAGGACGATCAGTACGGGGGCTCCGTATTTTCGCCATGCCGGCTTCTCCGGGGGTGCCGTAACGTGCTCGGGCTCAGCTGCGGGCGTCGGAGCCGTCGGCGTGATAGGCGTGCGAGCTACAGCCGTTGCTTTATCTGTCGACGTCATTGCGACTCCTTGTCAGGGTTGCGATTCCCTAGCGCGGCCCGAAATCTAAACACATAGATGGTCCGAACTTGGTTGCGGTTCAATTCATTGAGCATTTCGTGGCGCCCACCTCGTAAGATCGTGAAATGTGTCGCTGACACCACGCTTGTAGTAGTGCCCGATAAGGGTGCGAACTCCTGTTCATTCCGAAGTGTAACGTGTAGCGAATCTGCCACGTAGGGGCAACTCGTGTGCCAATGGTAAATTACTGAATGTACAAGACTTCCATTGCGTCGATCGATGCCGATCTTCGGCAATTGCCAATTTTCGGCATCCCGCAGGCTTAGGCTTGCAAATGACAGGCAACGAACGAACCCGTCCGACCAGCGCCCAGCAGTGTACGTTGGCACGGCCGCGCTTGCCTTCCAGCGCGTTCTGGTGTAACCACACCGTTCCAGGCAATAGGTTCTGTGGACGCACCCTTTAAACTTATGTTCTGGTCGCTGAAGTTCAGGGCAATAAATGACTGCAAGAACTAGAGAAAGTTGGCCAATCGAATCACATCCGCGGCTTGGTGCGCGGCTGTCTGAGATTTTTCTATGAACTCCAATATGATCGCCGCGTTGGCCGCTATTTTGGGATCGATTGTCGGCGCATTAGGTTCCGCCGTGGCCACGTCGATCACGCAGAGGCATCAGGACCGGCGGGACCTGCTCTCAAAAACAATTGTCCGCCGCGAGTCCCTATACTCCGATTTCATTTCGGAGAGCGCGCGCCTGATCGTCGACGCAATGGAGCACAACAGCAGCGAACCTCAGAAACTCGTCCCAGTCTACGGGTTGCTAAGTCGTATTCGACTCAGTTCGTCCTCGCGCGTTTTGGAAACGGCCGAGGAGGTTGTAAGAACAATTCTCACCAGCTATCGGCAGCCGAATCTAACGACTGAGCAGATCGAGTCTCGCGCCCTCAGCGCTGAAGACCCATTGAGACAATTCAGCGACACCTGCCGCATTGAGCTGGAATCGCTGCAAAGACAATTGTGAGAGAAGGGAGGTCGCGGCAGAACGACCCGTGCGGTTCTCGACCTCATTTTCTCCGACCAGTTCAGCCGTAAACGAATCAGGAGTCTTTGCTCCGTTTGCGTGATACGCTTCTGCGCCATCGCCGAATACGCAACCCGCATTTGAAGGTGGAACATGTCCAATAGCCTGAACGCACGTTCAGCGTCGGCGGGAACTAGCGAAGCTACGATTTCGCCGCTCGCAGGCAAGCCGGCACCCAAGGAGATGTTGATAGACGTCGCTCGCCTGGAGAAAGACTATTTTGAGCGCCATCCCGACCTGCAGGATCCCAACCAGCTCGTTAGCTTCGGCACCAGCGGACACCGCGGCTCGCCCCTCCACGGCACATTCACCGAAGCCCACATCCTGGCGATCACCCAGGCGATCTGCGACTACCGTCGACAGCAGGGAACCGACGGGCCGCTGTACCTGGGGAAAGACACCCACGCGCTCTCGGCACCCGCGCAGCGCACTGCTCTCGAGGTGCTGGCAGCGAACAATATGGACACGGTTATGCAGCAAGGTGACGGAGTAACTCCGACCCCCGTCATCTCGCGCGCCATTCTGGTTTACAACCGCGGTCGCAAGGAACACCTCGCTGACGGCATCGTCGTCACGCCGTCGCACAACCCGCCCGAGGATGGCGGTTTCAAGTACAACCCCACTCACGGCGGCCCGGCCGATACCGACGTGACCCGCTGGGTCGAAGGCCGGGCGAACGAATTGCTGCGAAGCGGCAATGTCGGAGTCAAGCGGGTGCCATTCAGCAAGGCAATGCAAGCCGCAAGCACGCATCAGGAAGACCTGATGATGCCGTACGTTCGCGATCTAAAAAACGTCGTCGACATGGATGCCATTCGCGGCGCCAAGCTCAAACTTGGCGTCGATCCCCTCGGCGGAGCTGCGCGCCCCTATTGGGAACCCATCAACTCGGTTTACGGGCTGGATATCGTCGTCGTCAACCCGGTGATCGACCCGACTTTTTCGTTCATGACCGTCGATCACGACGGCAAGATCCGCATGGATTGTTCGAGTCCCTACGCGATGGCCAGGTTGGTCGCGCTGAAGGACAAATACCAAGTGGCTTTCGCCAATGACCCCGACTCAGACCGGCACGGTATTGTCACGCCCGTGGCTGGATTGATGAACCCGAACCATTACCTCGCAGTCGCGATTCAATACTTGCTCAATCACCGCCCCTTATGGCGACGAGGAGTCACCGTTGGAAAGACCTTGGTCAGCAGCAGCATGATCGACAGGGTCGTGCAAAAGCTCGGCCACGAGTTATCCGAGGTCCCCGTGGGCTTCAAATGGTTTGTGCCCGGCCTGTTCGATGGTTCGTGCTGTTTCGGCGGGGAAGAGAGCGCCGGAGCCAGTTTTCTTCGCCTCGACGGCACCGTGTGGACGACCGACAAGGACGGACCAATCATGGACCTGCTGGCGGCCGAGATTACCGCCCGCACCGGCAAAGATCCCGGGGAGCATTACCGCGCATTAACGGAGGAGTTCGGCGCCCCGCTCTACACGCGCATCGACGCTCCTGCGACCCCCGAGCAAAAAGCAAAGCTGCAGAAGCTCTCGCCAGACGCGGTAAAAGAGTCAGACTTGGCGGGCGAGCCGATCACCGCCAAACTGACTGCGGCGCCAGGGAATCACGCTCCGATCGGCGGCCTAAAGGTCGTTGCGGAAAGCGGCTGGTTTGCGGCCCGCCCCTCCGGCACGGAGAACATCTACAAGATCTACGCGGAGAGCTTTAAGAGCCAGACACATCTGAACGCAATCGTGAGTGAAGCCCGTGAGATGGTGAACAACGCACTGAGTTCCTCCGAAAGCGCTTCTCCTACCGGGGCGTGATCGTGAGCGGTCCGCTAAACGAATGAACGACCAGTACCTTGCCTCGTGCGTCGGAAGACATTTCGCTCGCCTAGCAGGCTGCGGAAAAAGTCTTTTCTTCAGGAGGTCGGTGCTTAGCGCCGACGTAAACCGCTTGCTCTCAACGGGCTTCAGTTTATCCTGAGGAACGAAGGGCCCCTGAAGAAAGCGTCTTCCCCGTTTTGTTGCATTTTTCCGCAGCCTGCCAGGAAATTAAACTTAACTTTAAGGCCGTTCAACTCATCAATGGTCAGGGGAGGCATAGCCCGTGGCGTGCCTATCCTGACGTCCAGCGACGCGATCACCTTCGACACCGGCGACCGGTCAGGAATGGGCACCGCGGTTAAAGGTCTCGTTTAACGCTCTATTGAAGCCCTCTACTCGTTGCGAGGATAGGGTGCAAAATGCTGAGCCCAAGGACCTGCCTCCGAATGCTCAGCGGTTGACAGGCACAATGCGTTTCGAGGAGCCTTTCGTTGGATGGGTACAAGCCAACGAGCCGACTTTGCCGGCCACGGGATTCATTCCGAATAACCAAAGCACGCGAAAGGACAACGAAAATGGCAGCACGCGCACAAGCAATTTCCAAGGGCCCAGCCCTCAAACGCCAAGCCTGGAAGGATCTCGGGATCCACTACAAAGAGATCCGGGAAGTACACCTGCGACAGCTCTTTGCGGAAGATCCCAAGCGCGGCCAGCAGCTCACCGCCGAGGCTGCGGGTCTTTATCTCGATTATTCGAAGAACCGCATCACCGCTGAAACACTCAAGCTTCTGATCCAGCTCGCTCAGGGATCTGCCCTTCAAGAACGAATCGACGCCATGTTTCGCGGCGAAAAAATCAACATCACGGAAAAGCGAGCGGTCCTGCACGTAGCCCTGCGCGCTCCGCGAGGCGCTTCCATCGTGGTAGATGGCGAGAACGTCGTTCCAAAGGTTCATGCCGTACTCGACCGCATGGCGGACTTCTCCAATCGCATACGCAGCGGCGAGTGGAAGGGTTACACCGGCAAGCGCATTCGTAATGTCATCAACGTCGGCATCGGTGGTTCCGACCTTGGCCCGGTAATGGCCTACGAGGCACTGAGGTTTTACTCCGATAGAGCACTTACGTTTCGCTTTGTGTCCAACGTCGACGGCACAGACTTCGCGGAAGCCGTCCATGATCTCGATCCCGCGGAGACCCTCTTCATCATCTCCTCCAAAACATTCACGACGTTGGAGACGATGACCAACGCTCATACCGCCCGGGATTGGTCACTTGCCGGCCTGCAAGGTGATGAAAAGTCCGTCGCCAAACACTTTGTCGCCGTTTCCACGAATAGCGCCGAGGTCCAGAAGTTCGGTATCGACACCGCCAACATGTTTGAGTTCTGGGATTGGGTCGGCGGCCGCTACTCGATGTCCTCCGCCATCGGCCTCTCAACCATGGTGGCCATCGGCCCGGATAATTTTCGCGCCATGCTGAGCGGCCTACACCAGATCGACGAGCACTTCCGTACCACTCCCTTCGAAAAAAACCTTCCCGTGCTCATGGGCCTTCTGTCGGTCTGGTATGACGATTTCTTCGGTGCCCAGACCCAAGCCGTCCTGCCTTACGAGCAGTACCTGAAGCGCTTCCCAGCTTACCTCCAGCAACTGACGATGGAGAGCAATGGCAAGCACGTTACGCTTGACGGAAAAACGGTGACCCGCGAGACATCTGCAATCTACTGGGGCGAACCAGGGACCAACGGCCAGCATTCCTTCTATCAATTGATTCACCAGGGGACCAAGCTCATCCCCTGCGACTTCATCGCTTTTACCGAGCCCCTCAATCCACTTGGCCGCCATCACGACGTGCTCATCGCCAACGTTCTCGCGCAGGCCGAGGCCCTGGCCTTCGGCAAGACTCCCGAGCAGGTCAAGGCCGAGGGTACCCCAGACTGGCTGGTTCCTCACCGCGTGTTCGAGGGCAATCGTCCATCGAACACCATCTTCGTTGACCGCCTGACACCAGAGACCCTGGGCAAGTTGGTGGCGCTATACGAGCACTCCGTGTTCACCCAAGGCACCGTCTGGAACATCGATTCGTTCGACCAGTGGGGCGTGGAGTTGGGCAAAGTCCTCGCGCAGCGCATCATCCCCGAGCTTGAAAGCAAAACAGAACCGAAGCTCGCACACGACAGTTCAACAAACACCCTGATCAGCTACTACCGAAAACATAAAAAAACCGCCTGACGAATCTCAGCTTGATAAACCCTCCTGACAAGCTGCGGGTTTCAGCGATAGGTTCGAAGAGGCACAGTGAACAATTCAATCGATGTTGCGTCCGCGGACGTCGTCCGTTCAGACGACCCAACCCAGCCAGCGGCCGCCGCAGTTAAAAAACGCCCATCGTGGGCCCAGACCGAAGGAACTCCATTGCCGCTTGGCGTCGCCTGGATCGAACAGGAGCGCGCGTTCAACTTTGCCGTTCACTCGGAACATGCGGAGAGCGTCACCCTCTTGCTCTATTCCTCCGACGATTTGTTTAGTCCCCTCCTGACATTCCGTTTCGATTTTCTACGCAACAAATCAGGCCGGATCTGGCATTGTAGAATCCCACTCACGGAGATGGGTGACGCATGCTACTACGCATACTCAGTCTCCGGACAGGACGCTCCTCAACTTTACTGCTTTGACTCCCAGAAGGTCCTGCTCGATCCGTATGCGAAATGCATTTTCTTTCCACCCGGTTTCGATCGCGAATTCGCCAAGCGCGAAGGATCAAACGCAGGTCGGGCGCCCTTAGGAGTTCTGACCGATCACCGCTCGACGTTTGACTGGTCGAAAGATCGCTCACCGCATCACGAATCCGATGCCATCATCTACGAACTTCACGTCCGGGGCTTCACCAGGAACCCCAACTCCGGCGTTGACCCGTCTCGCGCGGGCACCTATGCAGGCCTGGTGGAAAAGATCCCGTATTTGAAAGAGCTCGGAATAACCATCGTCGAGCTGATGCCGGTTTATCAGCGCGATCCACAAGATGACGACTACTGGGGCTACATGCCCTTGAACTTCTTTGCGCCCCATGCACAGTACGCGAGCAGCTGCGACCATCATGAACAACATCTCGAATTTAGAAACATGGTGAAGGCTTTTCATCAGGCTGATATTGGGATCATCCTCGACGTCGTGTACAACCACACCTGCGAGGGTGACAATCGGGGGCCAATCTATAGCTACAAAGGTTTCGACTGCGCAGGCTACTACATGCTCTCCTCCGACCCCGCAAACCCCTTCGCCAACTACTCTGGCACCGGCAATACCTTGAACTTCGGTCAACCACACGTGCGCAAGATGGTGATGGACAGCTTGCGTTATTGGAAAAAAGAGATGCACATCGACGGCTTCCGATTCGATCTGGCGTCGGTGTTTAGCCGTAACGCGGACGGCTCTCTTAACTGGGGAGACGCTCCGATTTTCAGCGAAATCGCCTCCGATCCGGACTTGGGTCGGTTACGTTTGATTGCTGAACCCTGGGACACCGCTGCTTATCAACTTGGGCGGGGATTCCCAGGCTCAACTTGGCTCCAGTGGAACGGACGCTTTCGCGACGATGTCCGCCGCTTCGTCAAGAGTGACGCTGGGATGGTTCCCGACCTGATGCGGCGCGTCTATGGCAGCGATGACCTCTTTCCCGACAGCCGCACCGATGCGTATCACGCCTACCAGAGCATCAACTACATAACCAGCCATGACGGTTTCACTCTGTACGATCTTGTCTCTTACGACCGCAAGCGCAATTGGGCCAACGGTAACAACAATCAGGATGGCACGGACGACAACCTCAGCTGGAACTGCGGCCACGAAGGGGACGAATCCGTGCCCGCGGAGGTGCTGGCACTTCGCCGGAAACAGGTTAAAAATTTCTGCTGCTTGCTCCTGTTATCCAACGGAATCCCGATGTTGCGCGCAGGCGACGAATTTCTGAACACGCAATACGGCAACAACAATCCTTACAACCAGGACAACGAAATCAGCTGGCTGGACTGGAGCCAGCTTTCCACGAACGCGGACATTTTTCGTTTCTTCAAGAACATGGTTGCATTTCGCAAAGCTCACCCTGCCATCGGCCGTAGCAGGTTCTGGCGAGAAGACGTCTCCTGGTACGGAACCGGTTCCACAGTCGATTTGTCCGGTCCTTCCCGCAGCCTGGCGTTCTGTCTGCATGGCGCTTCTCAAGCCGATGACGACATCTACGTGATGATCAATGCCTACTGGGAAGAATTAGTGTTCCATATCCAGGAAGGAACGCCACAGGAGTGGAAGAGAATTGTGGACACCTCTGTACCAAGTCCCGACGATTTCTCAGAACGCGCCTTGCCTCTAGTGACGCCGAACTACGGTGTGGCTCCCCGCTCCGTCGTCGTCCTACTTCGACCACGAAAGCGCGACTAACCGTCTAAGCTCCGTTTCCGGTTTGAAACCTACTATGGAACCGCGAGGCCTCTACCGTCATCTGTGTGTACAGGAATTTTCACGACAGGCAAAGCTCGGGTGCCGCACCCTTGGGTTTCAAGGGTGCGGGTTTTGATGTTGCGTCGACTAGACCCCAAGCGTGGAGACCGAATTTCAAAATGGCTTTTTCGCACCTCTACCTCTAATCTTACGACCTGCAAGTCATCAAGGATGGCTGTTGAGCAGGGAGGAACTAGTGAGGCAATCGCGGGTTTTCAAGGTTCTGCTGTTATTACCGCCGCTCGTCGCAAGCGCTCTATTTCGGGCTCATGCCACACGTTCGGCGAGGCACGCCGACACCAACACGCAAGCAGAAACGGCCGCGAAATCTGCCGCCCCACTTCAACAGCTCAGCCCCCAGGGTCAAGCCGCACTGCAGGCCATAATCCAGGCGGGAAAACTCCCGGATCTGCGCTGGCCAGAATTTAGCGACTACGACAAGCATCTCCAGAAATTTTACGACTCCTACGCGTATTCCCTGCCGTGGGTCAGAGGCATGGAGCCAACCCCGCAAGCACAGCAAGTCATCGCGATTCTGTTGCAAGCAGAGCAAAAAGGATTATCCGCCGACGATTACGACGGGCCCCGCTGGGCCGACCGCCTGGCCAAACTCAAACCCGCCGCGTCGCAGCCTTCCGAAGTCGATGCCACGCAATTCGATGTCGCGCTCACCGTTTGCGCCATGAGATATATCTCCGACCTTCACATTGGCAAGGTGAACCCGAAGCACTTTGCCTTTGGCTTCGACATTGAAGCCAAGAAATATGACTTGCCCGAATTCCTGAAAACAAATGTTGTCGACGCTTCCGACGTAGCCGGCGCACTGGCGCAAGTGGAACCCCCGTACCCCGGTTACAAGCGCACAATTCAAGCCCTGCACACGTACTTGCAGCTAGCCAAGGAATCCGACGGCCAACCGCTTCCCGCCGTAACAAAACCGGTCGCCCCCGGCGATTCCTATCCAGGCGTCCCCCAACTGACCAGCAGGTTGCGACTGGTAGGCGACCTCCCAGCCGACGCCAACGTTCCACCGGATGCGACGATCTATCAAGCTCCGTTGGTGGATGCTCTCAAAAGTTTTCAACGCCGCTTAGGACGCGAACCCGACGGACGAATTACCGCGCAAACACTAGCGGATCTGAACGTTCCACTCAGCAGCCGCGTGCGGCAGATGCAATTGACTTTGGAACGGTGGAGATGGCTGGCCGTGGCTCCTCACGCCGCTCCGCTCGTGGCGAACATTCCCGAATTTCGCCTCCGCGCCTATGACGAAAACTTTAAGGTCGCCTTGTCGATGAACGTGGTGGTAGGCAAAGCCTATGGCCACGACACCCCGGTCTTTGGAGACAGCATGGCTTACGTCGTCTTCCGACCCTATTGGAGCGTTCCTTATTCCATCGCCAGGGCGGAATTTCTTCCAAAGATCACTCGCGATCCCGACTACTTGGCCAAAAAGGGATTCGAGGTCGTGAACAGCAAGCAGGACGTCGTGACATCCGGAACGGTGACGCCCGAATTCCTCGAGCAACTCCGCTCAGGGAAGCTTTTCATCCGCCAAACGCCAGGCCCCAAGAACTCACTGGGACTTGTGAAGTTTATCTTTCCCAACAACTACAACGTGTACATGCACGACACGCCCGAACAGGTCTTCTTTTCGAAGTCTCGCCGCGATTTCAGCCACGGTTGCATCCGTCTGGAAAAGCCCGCCGACGTGGCCGTCTGGGTCCTGCG
The DNA here is from genome assembly GCA_963834025.1 of uncultured Acidobacteriota bacterium. Taxonomy (GTDB): domain Bacteria; phylum Acidobacteriota; class Terriglobia; order Acidiferrales; family UBA7541; genus Acidiferrum. The sequence goes on from CAWIAI010000003.1 coordinate 1,030,740, forward strand.
CAATAATCCGGGCTGGGACATGGATCGCGTTCGCGCCGCGATGAACGGAAGCACGACGCAGCAGGTGAATCTCGCTCGTCCGATTCCGGTCTTGATTGTGTACGGCACTGCGATCGTGACCGAGGATGGCATCGTTCACTTTTACGACGACATCTACGGGCATGATGCGGCGCTCGAGAAAGTACTTCAGAAGGGTTACCCGTATCCGGGTTAGTCGCCGCTGATCAGGCTTGCAGGGCAGTCAAAACACCACTGCCGGACGCGCCCGGTGTCGACGTGGATGAAGTCAGAGTGTGGATAGTAGCCGACGCCTCCGCGACGCAGAGCGAGGGCAGCTTGGCGCAGCTTGAGCGTGTCGATGCCGGGCATGCGCAAGTCGATCGCTTCCGCTTGAATGTGCAGGCTGTTCTTGGCGACTCCGGTGGTATGCGCGCGGAGCGACTCGTTCGTTGTGGACGTGCGGTAGCCGCACACGATGTCGATCTCGCCGTCCGGATGCCCGATCGACGCCGTGAGATCGTAAAGAATATCGTAGAGCCGCGGATCGAAGTGGCGAACATCACCGGTCTGATGATCGCGCAGGAAATAGTCGAGCTTGGCGAGCGCGCCAGAAACGTACTGATCTCCACGCCGGTAAGCAATTTCCATCCGCTCACCCGTGTGCGTGTTATAAAGCCGCAGGACATGATCCTGCCCGTCCTGACTGTGGGACTCCTCAGGCGCCGCCCCGCGCGATTGGGCCCGTGCGCCACCCGGCGCACTCACTAGCAGCAGCACTGCGACTAGAATCCCAAGACACCCAAAAATTTTTCCAGACACGAGCATTCATCTCCTTCCAACACAATTTTAACATAAGCTACCGTCTCGCTCGATTCGTCCGGATCTTGTAGGCGCCCTTTTTCTTTTCAGAAATCGGCAACCTCGACCAGGGCTTTCATCCTGTGTTGCTGACCGGGCCCGAGATTCACAGCCAAGTCCGCGGTGTTGCAGACTTCGACGCAGATCATCTCTTTCCATTCGTCCTTCGCAAAATCCGAGAAGGAGAGCGCCTTTTGCACCCATGGATTCCATACCACGGTCGTGCGTGAGTTCTCTTTTTTAACGACGATGCGACGATGCAACACGGGATCCGTAATTTCGATGGGACCCCTGTTGTTCTGGTACACGCGATCTGTTTCAGAGACTATCGCGATGTCGCCAACTTGCACCTTCTCTCGATTCGAGTCGGTCTTATCGGAATAATGAACGCTATCCAGACCCCGCACCCGCGCCTTTTCGACATCCCCAACGCGGTAGTACGCATGCAGTGCTTCTTCAAAGCGCAGCGGCGTCGTTCCGGTATTCGTGGCCGCAAGCTCGAGGCTGAGTTCGGAACCGAACGTGACGCGATGAGTCAGCCGAAATTCAGCAGGCCACCATTTCTTCGTGCCTGCATCGCTCTCGGTGAACATGCTCACGGTGACCCCGCCTGCGGCCTGCGCGATCGACTCCAGCTGCCATGCCTTCGTGCGCACGAACCCGTGCGCTGGCGCTTGCGGATCGTCCGCTTTGCCGCCAAACCAGGGAAAACAGACGGGCACGCCTCCACGAATTGCGCGTCCGTCCTCAAATCGCGATTGTGAGCTCAGAAAGAGCACTTCCTCACGGCCCGCTGGCTTCCAGGAAGTGACGTGCGCGCCGTGCAGATAGATCTCCGCGACAACTTCGGGCGTGGTGATGCGTACCTTTGGCAGTCCGCCGCTTCCTTTCACGATCTCCGCGACGCCCGGAATTTCAAACCGGCGATCCGACTTAGCGAATGCACCTTCCATATGGGTATCCTCCTGGCCTCAAATTAGCACTGTTCGGCCACATCCGCAGGCGACTCAAACTCGCCAGCAGCGGGCGCGTGTCGAAGGACTCGGCGTTGGGCGGCTTCGACATTTGCAGCACCCGGCGAAAACTGAGGCAGCGACTACTGTTCCTATCGTCCGCATCATTCGGATGAAGACAGATTAGGTTTAGTAGCAAGATAACACCCCCCTCCCCAGGTTTTTGTAAGTATTCATTCCACAGCAGGTTAAAGCCTTTTGTTTTGATAGACTTGTGTAAGTGTTGATTCTAAGGCGGTTACATTTTTGAGATGTCGCGGAGGTTAAGGGCCGGGAGTTCGCGTCAGCGCATCGGCCATGTTGGAGCGGCGGCGTGGGGTTGGAACTTCGAGGTGCACTTTGAGCAAACACGGTTAAGGATAGCGTGCCGTTGTCGTTTCGTTAAGTAATTTGTGGGGAACGGTGGGTATTGAATGTTCGACGGTTCGTAACGCGGGTTGAACGGCGACGGATCGAGGTCGTGCCACACTCTGGTGACGTTTGGTGACGGCTCTGTGGGCCTGGTTAGGTGGATTCCTCCACCGTGTTACGCAGCCTACCGAACGTCGCACGCAGAATTTCAGGCCGGGGCTACGCTGGGAGGCCGACGCGCAGCACCAAGTTCTGAGATGGACGGTGACATTTGCGAAACGGTCCGCCTAGCCTCAACGGTAGAAGGACCCATGAATCGGCGCCCTTCGGGTTCATTAGGGAAATGCCCCCCTGGAAAACTATCCCTGCGCTGAATTTCAGTAACTCTGCCTGACATTCTATAGAATGTTACTATCGGTCTATTGACAGCACTTGCTGCTTAACATAGAAGACCTTCACACCGCGAGGACGAAGTCGCGGAAAATCACGTCAAGTCTCTCGTCCCGGAGGCTACATGAGTGTCTATCGTGTTTCGTCGATCTCTACCCTGATCATCGCCATCCTTACGGCCGGGTTTCTAGTTGCCGCATCTCTGGACATAGCACCTAATCGCCTTAGTAGCCTTCAGGCAGCGCCTCGGAGTGCGGGGCCTAGCCTTCCGGCAAGCCCTCAACCACCGACGACCTACAAAACGCCGCTCGCCGAGCACGTCATTGCTGGCGGATACTGGCGGATCGATCACACCTTCGAGCCGACCCTTGTCATCACGAATTTTCTGCAGAACATAGAGCTTCCAGCGACAGCAATCCTGTACGCCGCTGACGGCACGGAATACCAATTGCCGACCGTAACGCTTCCTCCCTCTGGCGTCTACTCCATCGATATCCGCGCGGCGCTAAGCGTAGCCCCCGAAGAGATCAGGGACCATTTTTCAGACTACGGTAGTGCAGCAGTAAAGTATGTCTGGCACTGGTCCGGCGCCGCGAGTGCAATGGTTCAGAATCGAGATGCGAACCGCAGCCTCAATTTCAATTTCGAACTTCGAGCCCCGATGACTATGCAACATGATGCCTCCAGAACTGTCCAAGAAGGTCTTTGGTGGAAAGAGGATCGTGGCGTCAGAGGATTTCTGGGTCTCTTCAACGTAGTCCGACGCCCGGTAGACGTACAGGTTCAGATCCTTTCCGACCAGGACTCAGTGCCGCGCGGCCCAACGATAAGTTCAGAGCAGCCGACTATACACCCAAAATCACCGCATCCACGTGCAACGTGCTGCGTGGGCTATAATTACGCGCACGCATGGCTCTAACCTCGGGCACCAAACTCGGGCCGTATGAGATCGAATCGCCACTGGGCGCAGGCGGCATGGGCGAAGTCTACCGCGCAAAAGATACGCGGCTGGACCGCACCGTAGCCATAAGCAGCGGTTCGAGCGCGAAGCCAAAGCCATTTCCAGTCTGAATCATCCGCAAATCTGCGTGTTGTATGATGTGGGCAGTCAGGACGGCATCGACTATCTCGTTATGGAGTGTGTGGAGGGCGAGACGCTGGCGAAGCGGCTGGAAAGAGGCGCGCTGCCGTTGGAGCAAGTGCTGAAGTACGGGATGCAGATTGCAGGCGCGCTGGACAAAGCGCACCGCAGCGGAATCATCCATCGCGATTTGAAGCCCGGCAATATCATGCTGACGCCGCCGGGCGCAAAGCTGCTCGATTTTGGATTGGCCAAGGAGACGGCGGCACTCTCCACCGCCGCGACGCTGACAGCAACGCGAAACTCACCGGTGACCGAGCAAGGCACCATCGTTGGAACATTTTGCTACATGTCGCCGGAACAGGTCGAGGGGAAAGAACTCGACGGTCGCAGCGATATTTTTTCGTTTGGCGCGGTGTTGTACGAAATGCTCACCGGCCAGCGGGCCTTCGAGGGCAAGAGCCAATTGAGCGTGGCGTCCGCGATCCTCGAGAAAGAACCAGCACCCATCAGCAGCGTCAAGCCCATGTCTCCTCCTTCGCTAGACCGCGTCGTCAAGATTTGCCTCGCGAAACATCCCGACGACCGCTGGCACTCTGTTCACGATGTAGAGCTGCAACTCAGGTGGATCGCCGAAGGAGGTTCGCAAGCCGGCATCGCCGCGTCTGCTAGGGCACGGCGGACTCTCGCGCAATTCGCCGGATGGGCCGTCGCCGCGATCTGCTTCCTCGCCAGCTTCGCGCTCGCTGCCGTCATTTTCTCCGTGCGCCGCAACCCGCGCCGGCGATGCGCTCCTCGCTCCTTCCGCCCCAAGGCTCGGCTTACGAACCCTATAACTTCGCTATTTCGCCCGACGGCACCCGACTGGCATTCCGTCGCCCTTGGCGCCGACGGCCAGGACACTCTATGGGTACGGTCCCTCTCGTCCTCCCGCGCGCAACAGATCAGCGGCACAGAACAAGCCTCATTTCCTTTCTGGTCGCCAGACAGCCGCAGCATCGGCTTCTTCACCGACAGCAAACTGAAAACCGTGGATATCACGAGCAGTACGGTGAAGGTACTTGCTGGTGGAGGCCGCACAGGCGGCGGCACGCATGAATCCCGACTGGAGACGTCGCTACCTCCATCTAGCCATGCGTCGGCACAAGAGCATCGCCAAGGTGGCTTTAGGACGCCGTCTGGGAGTTCGCCTGTACTGGATGTGGCGGAACGGTTGCGAGTATTCGCCTTCGATGGAGTTCGGTTCGTACGCGGGACAGCTCGGTACCGGACATGGTGTGAAATAGAACACCGTCCACTTGGTTGGGCATCCCGCTCCCTGCAAAGGGAGTTCGAACAAGTAATCATGGTCGAAGTACAGATCGAAGAGATGTTTGGGTCGGACTGAAGCCGACCGACAGATTACGAGCGAGCCGTGGTCGTCGAAGCAGAAGTCGAAGAATCAGGTAAGACCACTCTCGGGAGTGAACGGAGAAGTGTGCTCAAAAAGAGTTTGACAGAGCCGACATTGTTAGAGATGTCCGGTAACCCGACGCAATATAAAGGGCGCCCCTTGTGGAGTAAGGTTTGAGTGCTCGCTCAACCGCTCCAGAGGAGGAACGCCCTTATGACCAGCACTAAATATATCGGCATGGATGTGCACAAAGAAAGTATTTCGATTGCCGTCAGGAATGCCGCCGGCAAGGTGGTGATGGAATGCGTCATCGAAACCAAAGCCAGCATGATTCTGCAGTTCATCGACGGGCTGCGCGGAGATGTACAGGTCACCTTTGAAGAAGGCACCTCAGCCGCCTGGTTGTACGACTTGTTGAAACCGCACGTCACAAAACTGGTGGTGTGCGATCCACGAAAAAACAAGTCCATGCGAGAAGGCAACCAGAACGACAAGATTGATGCCCGCCGATTGGCGGAGCTGCTACGCCTCAATCATCTCACTCCCGTTTATCACGGTGAGCATGGCCTACGAACCCTGAAGGAGCTGGTACGGAGTTATCTGACCATCACGAAAGATCTCGGACGGGTGATGAGCCGCGTGAAAGCCATTTATCGCAGTTGGGCCATTCCTTGTACCGGCAAACAGGTCTATGCCCCTCGGCATCGGGCCGAATGGCTCGCGAAGATCGACGAACCGGGAGTACGCCGGCGGGCCGAGTTTTATTACCAACAACTCGATGCGCTGCGAGTGGTGCGCCAGCAAGTGCGGCGGGATCTGCTGGCGGAGAGCAAGAAGCACAAAGCCTGGAAACACCTCTGTGAGATTCCCTCGATCGGGCCGATCCGCGCGGCGGTGTTGCTGGGCATTCTGCAGACCCCGCATCGTTTCCGCACGAAACGCCCGCTGTGGAATTACGGCGGTTTAGCCATCGAGATGCACAGCAGCGCCGATCACCGTAGTGTCGACGGACAACTGCAACGATCCCGGAAGAACGTCTTGGTGCGGGGCCTCAACCGCAACTGCAATCACGATCTGAAGAACCTATTTAAGGGCGCGGCCGCCGTGGCTTCCAGCAAGCCGGGCCCCTTTCAGGAGTTCTACACGGGTTTAGTGGCCAAGGGTATGAGGCCAGAGATGGCGCGACTGACCTTGGCCAGAAAGATTGCCACCATTGTTTTGCTGGTGTGGAAGAAAGGGGTGTGCTTCGACGCCCAATATCTGAAACCACAAACAGCTTGAGTGTCTTGATCGAATCCGCTCCATCCCGGGGATTCTCTCTGGCGGTGGCCGTGGGTTCTCGAGACACTCTGGTTCGAGAGCGAGTCTCAGCCGATTAGTTAGGCGCTGCGTGCTTCGGGCACCCAGTCTCACACCCGACTCTAGGCCCTCTCGGATAACCAGAAAAAGCTATGGGCCACGAGTCCCGGATAGAACTATGGTCGCCACTTGACCGCCGTTCTGCTTTGCTGGTTTCGGAACTGACAGGCTTCGTTGCGGACAGGCAATGAAAACCGCTGGTAGAGGAAACCCAAACCGTTGGGTCACAGTGCCCAACAACCGAGCACATGGCGCGGAAGGTCAGAACAGATCCTGCTCCATCACGTGGGCTGAGAAACAAGAAAAGTTCCAGCCAACGCAGGAGTGTTTTTTCTTGACTTCTACCTTTATAGAACTAATCGGGAGCTAGCCTGCCGGCGCTGTCATCTATTCGGCCAACGGTGGCAGTTAAAGGACTCTTAAGGCCAACCGCTGGCCCAGGAAACGGCTTCTCCCCACCAACATCCTCCATAAGGTTGTGGATAGCTGTTGGCATCACTGCTCAGGCGTATACTCGTTTTCCACAGAACGATATCCTGATGGATGGGTAAGCCGCTCTTGCCGTGACTTTTTGGTTCGCTTTCGTGGGGGTGGGCAAGTGAGAGTAATGACGGGTCCGGCCAACGGTATAAGATTGCTGGCATATTGGCGTCCTTTCACTGCGTGCCTGCGAGTACTGATTTCCCTGGGTCTTGTATCTGCTTTACCGCTGGGCGCACTGGGGAAGTCAAAAACAGTCCTAACGATATATTCTGACGATCACCTCTTGCCGGCCAATCAGGCGCTAGATGAAGCTTTGAGAGATAGGCTGAGTGTGGAAACGCATGAAGCACCAACTTGTCTGAGTGAGTTTCTCGATTTCTCTCGTTTCGCCAATTCTGCGTACGACAAACTGGCAAGCAATTTTCTCCGTAGCAAATACGCTGGCCAGCCCCCTGATGTAGTGATCGCAGTTGGACCCTTGGCGTTTCAGTTCCTGTACCGTCATCAAGACGATCTTTTCACCGGCATACCGTTAATCGTCCTCGGCGTCCGTCACGAGCCCCTTCAAGCTCAGACTCTGCCGCCAAACTTCGTTGAAGTCCCAGTCGCAGTCGAGCCTCTCCCAACTTTCGAGCTTGCACTACGTTTACAGCCCGACGCTCGCGAGATCGTCGTTATAACGGGAGCATCAGAATTCGATCGCTCCTGGGAAGCCAGGCTGCGAAACGATCTTCCCCACCTACGAACCTCTGTTCCCATTCGATATCTAAGCGGACTGGCGTTGGATGATCTATTGCGGGAGCTCTCCGGTTTGACCCCCAAGGCAATTGTTTACGTCGCGTCGTTCTTTCGGGATGGCGCCGGCGGGGTATATGTCCCATCTAGGGCTCTGCGCCGGATGGCAGATGTTTCAGCTGCCCCAATGTATGGTTCTTACAGCACTTTTGTCGGTGCTGGCATTGTGGGTGGATATGTGTTGAGGGTTGAAGATGTGAGCCGGCAGGCCGCCGATCTAGTGAAAAGGATCTTAGATGGAGAGAAGCTCGCCCAGGCAGTCGTGTCCCCAACCGTTCCACCAAAGTATCTTGTCGACTGGACGCAATTGCAGCGCTGGCACCTTTCGGAAGACAGGTTGCCGCCGGGATCCATTGTTCTTTACCGCGAATTGAATGCGTGGCAACACTACGAGCAGTACATCATTGGCGCGATTTTTGTGGTATTGGCCGAGACCCTGCTCATTTTTGGACTCTTGTGGCAACGGGCGAGAAGGAGAAAAGTGGAAGAGGCCCTGCGTGCAAGCGAGGAGCGGTTAGGTCTGGCGGTCCAAGCCGGAAGAATGTATGCGTTCGAGTGGGACTCCGCGACCGATCTAATAGTCAGAACAGACCAGTGTGAAAGTATTTTCAATTGGATGGACGATCCGACACGTGTGAGTGGTCGGCAGTTCATTTCCGGAATTCACCCCGACGACCGTGAAGCATATGACGCTCTACTGGCCGGGCTTGCTCCTGAAAATCCCATGTATCAAACGAGCTATCGAGTGTTGCGTCCCGACGGTAGTGTAGTTTGGCTAGAAGCAAATGGGAGCGCAATCTTCGACGCTAAAGGCAGGAGGCTGCGCATCATAGGCTTGGTCGCGGATGTAACGGAGCGCAAGTTGGCGGAAGAGGCCCTTTCTAGCGTGAGCCGCAGGCTGATTGAGGCGCAAGAGCAGGAGCGCGGGCGCATTGCCCGAGAATTGCACGACGATTTGAGCCAACGGATGGCACTCCTGCAAATCGGCCTTGAGCAATTCGAGCAGGCCACGGGCGGCCTTTCGTCCCAGGCTCGCCAACAACTGGACAAAATTACGGAAGTAACTTCGGAAGTTTCGTCCGGCATCCATAATCTGTCCCACCGGCTTCACCCCTCCAAGCTGGACACTCTTGGTCTGGTAGCCTCATTAGGAGGGCTCTGTAGAGAGTTTTCTGAGCAGCACCGCCTGCATGTCGATTTTGTCCACCATCACGCTCCCGGACACATTCCGCAGGATGTCACTCTGTGCCTGTTTCGGATCACGCAGGAGGCTTTGCAGAACGTCGTGAAGCACAGCGGAGCCACCGAGGCCCAAGTTGACCTGTCGGGTCACGGCGATGGAATCGACCTTTGCATCTCCGACTCCGGCACGGGATTCAGCCCCGAGTCTGCCACGGAAGACGCTGGTCTGGGTTTAATCAGTATGCGCGAGCGGCTGCGGCTGGTCGAGGGGCACCTTGCGGTCGAATCGGAGCCGTCGCATGGGACGCGGATTCGCGTGCGTGTTCCGTTCTTCGCCGCCAACGCCGGAGTTACAAACGAGAGAAAAGCACACAAGGCTGGCGCCTGAGGATCGCAGAAGTGGAATCACACAGGCCATTCTCGCGTAATTCTAGAAACATACATGGGTGGCCATTGTTCGGCACATCCGGTAGCTCGTGCGCTGTGCCTCGTTTAGCGGTTCGCCTGACAGCTTTGCTTGTTCCGCAACCCGACTAATTAGAAAGCTGAGAGCTGCGTGTAAATCTGCCGTTCGGTCCACTGCACCTCACCGAAAAGTTGAACTACTACATCGACGCGGAAATCGCCGTAATCGTTAGGACGAATCATGCACTAATCTTGTGAGCCACCACAACGTTAGCGGTGCAGGATGCTGACTCCTGATGAACGCGGTTATCGTACATGGGTGTCTTCGTACGGGAAAAGTCTATCCGACAGTGATGGCGGCGACCTCGCAGTCCTCGACGCTCGGTATGATGAAGTGCAGGAGCTCACCTTCCAAGCGGAAAGGCACGGTGCGGTGGGCATGCAGGAGCTCGACGGACTCTACCTTGACTCCTGCGGGCAGCCTCATGCTGACGGCCTGCGGGCCGAGCGGATAGATCGACTGCAGCCAACCATGGTGGGAGTTGGGGTTGGTGTAGTTGAGCACGTGCACCGAGTAGCCGGGGGCCGTCTCCCAGGCAAAAATCTCGACGAAGCCTTCGCCCTGGACGTGGACAATTTTCTCGTCGCGAGTAATCCAGCGGATCGTGTTGTGCAGGAGCCGCAAGAGGTCGCCATGGCCAGTGAGCCACCAGGTGCGCTCGATGTCTCCGGAGAAATAGGCGGTGCGACTGCGGCCGATTTCGCGCAGGACTACGGCCGGCTCCGCTGTGTGCGAGGCGGGAGGATAGGCCAGCTCTGGCGGATACTGCACGAAGCCGGGGACGACGGTGAGAACGGGTTCCGCAACGGGCTTGAGCGGCACCCGGTTTTGCGCGCCGGGAATCCAGTTGGTGTTCGTGAAGCCTGCAAGAATCGGGTGCTGGCGCTCGATGCGACCGTAGTAGGCGTTCCCGGTGGTACCCACGACATCGCCTGCCTTGCTGATGCCGAGGAGATCGGACAGGCCGAAGTCCCCTCGCTGCTTCAGGTTCTCGTCGTAGAGGCCGGTTTCAAAGCTGGCCATGATTGATCCGCCGGACTGCACATAGTCGCGGACCTGCTGACACTGGCGGGTACTGAGCATAGCGATATTGGGCAATAGCAGCGCGCGATACCGGCTCAGACGTTCGGACTCGAGGCGGTCTTCGTGAACGAAGTCGAAAGCAAAGCGGCCGCTGAGCAACATCTCGTAGAGACCATGGGTTGTTTCGCGCATGTACTGGCGCGAATGCGCCATGGCCGGACCCTTATAAAGGAGCTGGGTGCTCTGACCCATAACGACGCCAATGTTGGCGATGGAGCGGCGAGTCGTGAGATGAGCATCATATTTCGCGGCCCACCGGAAATAATCGGCGCCAACCTTCTGCCAGCGGCGATCTTCTCCCAGGCCGTCTTCCGAACCGATGAAGTGGTAATAGAGGGCCATGCCGCCGGCGAGCGCCTCGTTCATCCACATCTTCGCTTCAGCTGGATTCTTAGACGCGTTGCGCCAGCGCACGATGCCCGTCGAGTATGCAGCGGCGACGTTGGCGGAAAACTTGCCGTCGAGCACCGCATTACAGGCGCGACTTTGCAGCGTGCATCCCCAAATGGCGGGGTCGTCGTAGGTACGGCCCTGATTATCGGCCTGGAACCAAACAGCTAGTTTGCCAATCCGGTCCAAATTGGGCCCGGGGTGAACGTTGCCGCCAAGGTTCGCGAAAAAGAAACTGTCGGGTTTCTTTTCTTTGGCGATGGAGTCGTATTTGCTCCAGAGCTCGAAGACGCGATCGTTGAAGACGCGCCAGTACTCTGATGTGTCGGTAGGCGGCAGTTTGCTGCAGATCGCGCAGTAGCACTCGGGCAGGCTACCAATCGGCGGCCATCCGTTGGTATAGAAGCAGTCGATATCGTAGAGCGAGTTGATTTCTCGCATGATGGCGGACACGTAGTCGTCCATGTAGGCGGAGAACATGCAGGTCTTGAAGAGGCGCGGTTCTTCGCCGCTGTATTGCACCGAACCGTCTTTGTTGCGCATGGCCCAGTCCGGATGGGCCTCGAGTGCGTCGCCCCAGTTGAGGTCGGGGCTCATGCGGGCGACCACGCGCATGCCGCGCTTTTTGGCGGCCGCCACACACTCACCGAAGAAGTCTCGACCATTCAGGAACTGCCCGTGGCGGTGGAACTTCACTTTCGAGGGATAAAACGCGAGGATGCCAGTTACGCTGACGAAGACGATGTCCGCGCGGGCCGAGTGCCAATAGCTGGCCCACTCCTCGACGTTCATGACGGCGGGGTCGTGCTCAGTCATGTTGCTCTGGCCGACGCGGCGAATCCTCTGCTGCCAGGGCTCGCTGGCTAAGTCAACCGGCGCCAAGCGCTGTGGAAGCGGGATGAGATTCGGCGCGTCCCCGCTCACGGCTGCGGTGGCAATTGTTTCAGCGGAGAGCGCGAAACCAGGCTCGAAGATGTCGAGGGCGCCTGCCATTGGAAGCGCTGTTGCGGTGGTCTTGAGGAAAGTGCGACGATTGAACATCCGGATCCCCTTTGTTGTGGCGGCAGAGGAAGTGTAGTTGCCTACGGCGATAACGCGCTAGCAAGAAAGCGCGAGACGGATGTGCCAACGCAGAAGTAGCCGCGCCGGGCGGTCACCACGGATAGTCGGATAACGAGCTCAGAAATAATTCACGAGCATGATAACGCGCAAAGTGGCCCGGTAGTCCGAGTTCCATGATAGGTTTTTGTCAAGAGGGCAAAAGCTCTCCCGGCGCGCTTCGGAGGAGCGTGGTGTAAATTCCTTCTGATTCTTCGCCGCTTGTGTTGGCCTCTCGGCCGTGGTTCCTAGATAGAACCCGACTTCCATTTGCGGGCGCAGCCTTTCTGCTGCCCAGAAGATTGAGTTTGTGTTTCCTGCCAGTCTCAGCCCGTACGCTGCAACCTTTTTTGTTAAGCTCGCGAAGAGTTTTTTGAACAGCCTGCGCACTATCGCGAAAGCTCGCAAACCCAGTTAACTTCCCATGTCTTTCCGCCGTCTGACGAAAAAGACTGTTCCATTCGCGATGATTTAGGTGAAATGTTGAGCCAGACATAGCGCACAAGGACTGCGCGGCCTTCCCAAGTTTGCTGGTTGTAGAATTCACCTCGCTTTCCGTTAAACTGACCCACAACAGGCGGAAGTTCGAGAGTACCTTTGTCGAGATCCACAAGGTAAATACTCCACTGGTGCGATTCGGGGTTATAGAGTCGGAGCGTTTGCGCCTTTATACGAAGCTTGTTATCGGGACTCGAAACGTCGAACTCTTCAAAATTAGCGTTGCTGTCGAGAAGCTTTTTATGATTCGAGATGCCATCGTATTCGACCCAGACATTGGAACCCTTCAGGCGTTCGGGGAGTCGACGAACATGTGCTTTCCAATCGCCGATGAGAAAATCGAAATCGTGAGATCCGTCTGCCTGCGTAGCGGTTGATCCGTTGGCCGAGACTTGCGAATGCGGGAATCCTGAGAGTCCATGAATTTCACCGACAAACAGTGCCGCACTCATGACCATCGGCAAGATGCATCCAAGTCGAATCGATTTCATGCCTGCCATGCTCTCATGCGTTTGAGAACAAGTGCAAAGTCGCAGATCATGGGAAACCAGGAATTCAGTATTTCCGGGCACTGAATTGTTGTGCCGTCCGCTCTTGGAGCAGGTTTCCCTCATCGCTTTGCACAGCCGGCCGAAACCCTGATTGGCGGGCGTACGGCATAAATGAGGCCCGCGCCCAACAAACCCGAGACGGCCATGATTTTCCACGCCAATTCGTAGCTGTGGCGCGCATCGAAAATTAATCCCGCGATCCACGGGGTTCCCCACTGGCCCAAGGAGTAGCCCATGATGATTAGCGCGAGGAGCTTGCCAAGAGAAATTGCGCCGAAGCATTCCGCGACGACGAGTGGTATGAGCATGTAGTCCGCGCCCATCGAAAAACCGAAGATCGCGGCGAAGGCCCAGATCGCGATCGGCTGGTGAGTCGCACCGAGTATCAGGATGGAGGCGCCAATCAGCAGATAGAAAAATGCCATCAGGTTTTTCTTCAGGAAGCGGTCCGCCAAGTAACCCACCAACACGCGGCCGCCCAGGCTCGAAGCTAGCAAAGCCGTGGAGAAGCGCGAAGCTGCGGTGGCCGAATAACCCTGATCCTTGAGAAAGAGAATGAAATGCTGAATGACCGCGCCGATGGCCCCGATGACCAGCGTTGCGCCTATGAGAATGAGCCAGAAATTGGCGGTGCGAACTGCGGCGGCAACTCCTGTGGAAGCAGAAACCGGATCCTCGAGAACGCTGCCCGTAGCATTGAAGGTATCCAAGCCATCGGGCGAAAGCCCCAGATCGGCAGGCGTTGAACGCGTAATCCAGATCCCGACCGGAAGAAGCACCGCCAGGATCAGCAAGCCGATGCTCTCGAGTGCGTGTCGCCAACCGATCGTTCGTATCAGAAAGTTGACAAGGAGCGGCGAGATCACGCCGCCGAGACCCAACCCGAGGTAGGCGTAGCCCATCGCGCGACCTCGCCGTGCGCGGAACCAGCGAGTAACTAGAACCTGGTTTGGAATGGGGCCCGCCAGCACGTACCCCAGAACTTCCATAATGCAAAGGATTTCGTATTGCCAGAGCTTGGTTATCGATCCCATAAGCATAAGGGAGATGCCGATCAGACCTACGCCGCAGAGAATCACCCAGCGCACGCCAATGCGGTCGATCACCGCTCCGGCCAGCAAGCCACACGGCAGGCCAGCGAACAGGAATCCGAAGAGGAACCCCTGCGTGACTTGAGCGCGCGTGAATCCCAGAGACTCCACAAACGCGGGATAGAAGACTGGAAATCCGTAGAAGATGACGCCGACGGCGAAGAAAAGATTCAAGAACGCCGCCGCAACAATCCACCAGCCATAGAAGATGCTTTGTTTTTGTGGCATTCCGCTCATCCGAACTCCGGGCCTAGGATTGCGCAAAGGCGTTCTATGCTTCCCGGATATGCGTTTGCCCCTCGAAACATTCGCGTGAGTGGGCGGGTGAAATTAAATCCGATTGAGTGCAAGAGGTTTCCTGCAACGTTGCTTGACTGCAAGTGATCGACGATCAAAACATCGCGAATCGAACGGGCGAGGAATCGCTCCAGCAGCTTGCGGGCGGTAGATGCGTCGTTGGCCATCCACGGGCCAAGCTGATCCGCGAAAGAGCCTCTCCGGCCCAAGGTGTATCCTTGCAGCCGTCCTCCCGCGGTGATTGCGGCAGTGAAATCGGGGGCTTCCTGATGGACAGACTTCAGCAGAGAACTGCGATTCGCCCCAAAAATTTCTCGATCCGTTTCGAAGATGTCCTCCAGGAGACTTGGCGAAATGTCCGAGCCCCGGCCAGCGCCAGACAATTCGGTCATTTGAATGGGAGGTCTTCGCAAGGTCCATCGCTCAATTTCGTATTCCGGCAGGAATCCCAGTTTCTCGTAGAGGGGTCTTCCCTGTGGAGTGGCGTCGAGCTTGAGGCACGGAATGCGCAGTGCGTCGAGGTATTCGATGGTTTTGTCCAGAAGCCTCGTTCCTATACCGCGGCCGCGGTATGCCGGGTCCACCAATACCATGCCAACCCAAGCGAACCGGTTTTCGAATGAAATGGTCGCAGCGGTGCCGCAAACCCGGCCGTCCAGCTCCGCAACGAAGCAGCCTGCCTCGCTCGCTTCCAGGAAGCGCTCCCAATCCGTTTTGGTCTGATTCCACCCTGCAATTTCTTTCAGGCGCTGTGCGGCGCTGACGTCCGCCTTGGTCATGACGCGCAGGTGCATCTAACGGCAGCTCCGCAGAGAAATCGCAAATCGGTCCGCTAGACGCTATCACGGTGGGCGCGCGAACGTCACCTTTGCCGGCGTTCCAAAGCGACCAGCATAGAGGTGGTGCTGACGACATTCGGGCTGCTCAAGTACAATCAGGCCCGACAAACCTTGATCTGACAGCTCTTGATCTGACAACGTGCGGTCCCCGGGGAAACGCGAATACATGGCGGCAGAAAACCAGAAGAGATCGATTCGAGACGTGGAGGAGTTGGACGAACTCCTCAGCGAACCAGCCGAGGCAACGATACATGCGTTGGCGGCACTGGAAGGCGACATCGTTATCCTGGGGGTGGGCGGAAAGATGGGACCGACGCTCGCGCGTATGGCCAAAAGAGCGTCGGAAGCGGCAGGGATTCGGCGCAGGATCATCGGGGTTTCACGATTCTCGTCGCATCAATGCGAACGCCAGTTGCAAGCACTGGGGAGTGGAGACCTTTCGATGTGATTTGCTCGATCGCGCGTCGCTCTCAAAACTACCGGAAGCAGCTAACGTCGTGTACATGGCAGGTATGAAGTTCGGATCCACCGGACAGGAGTCGCTGACTTGGGCCATGAACAGTTTTTTGCCGGGGCTCGTCGGCGAGAGATATCGCGACAGCAGGATCGCGGCATTTTCTACCGGCAACGTATATGGACTATGCCAGGTTTCCAAGCAAGGATCGCGAGAGAGCGACCCGCTCAATCCCCTGGGCGAATATGCAATGAGCTGCCTGGGGCGAGAACGGATCTTTGAGCACTTCAGCCGCGCGGAGCATGACGAACATCTCAATCCTTCGGCTCAACTACGCCTGCGAGATGCGTTACGGCGTACTCCTGGATATTGCCAAACGCGTCTACGCGGGACTGGCGGTTCCTCTATCCATGGGATACCTCAACGCGATATGGCAGGGAGACGCCAGCGCGGTGAGTCTACAAGCGCTCGGGTTCGCGTCGAGTCCTCCCTTCGTGATCAACATTGCAGGCCCGGAGCTGCTCAGCGTTCGCAGCGTCGCTGAGCAATTCGGAGCGCTATTTCAGAAGCCGGTGCGTTTCGAAGGTGTGGAATCGGATGACGCCCTTCTAAGCGATGCTGGAAAAGCCTTCGAGCTGTTTGGCCATCCTCGTGTCAACGCCGCACAGCTGATGACCTGGATCGCCGACTGGATTACACGAGGAGAAGCGACCTCAGCGAAGCCAACGCATTTTGAGGAGCGGGCCGGGCGCTTCTAATTAGGGACGCGACCGCCGGAGATCATCGACACCACCATGGCGAAACAGCTCGATTCCAAAGTGCACGAGGTCCTGCGACGAGGCACGGTCATTCCTGCGCATCCTCTTGCGCTCACCCCAAACCGACGCCTTGACGAGCGGCGTCAAAGGGCTCTCACTCGCTACTACATCGCTGCCGGTGCCGGCGGCTTAGCGGTGGGAGTGCACACAACGCAATTTGCAATCCGCGACCAAAGACACGGACTCTTCGAACCCGTATTGAAACTCGCCGCTGAAGAGATGGATCGCGCCGATCAGGGCCGGGCTGAACCCTTGATTCGCATCGGCGGCATATGCGGAGAGACATCGCAGGCCGTTCAAGAGGCTCAGTTGCTTGCGGAACTGCGGTACAGTGCCGGGCTGTTGAGTTTAGCCGCATTGAAGCACTCCGATGACAACGGACTCCTAGTTCACTGCCGTCGCGTGGCAGAGGTCGTACCCGTGATCGGCTTTTACTTGCAGGCGGCGGTCGGTGGTCGTGTGTTGCCCTATCGTTTTTGGCGGGAATTCGCGGAAATCGAGAACGTGGTCGCCATCAAAATTGCTCCGTTCAATCGCTACCAGACGCTCGACGTTGTCCGGGCCGTGGCGGAATCTGAACGCGACATCGCTCTCTATACCGGTAACGATGACAATATTCTGATGGATCTCGTCACGCCTCACGTTTTTCGAATCGCGGGGCGAACGGAACAGCGCCGCATCGTGGGCGGTCTGCTCGGTCACTGGGCCGTGTGGACGCGACGTGCCCCGGAGCTGTTGCAGGAGTGTCAGGCCGCGGCTTGCGATGAGAAGAACATTCCGAAAAGCCTCATTGAGAGGAGTTGCCAGATCACCGATTGCAACGCGGCTTTCTTCGACGCGGCGAATCACTTTGCAGGCTGCATCGCCGGCCTGCATGAAGTCTTGCGACGCCAAGGGCTGCTGGAAGGCATCTGGTGCCTGGATCCCAATGAGACCCTTAGTCCAGGACAGCGAGAGGAGATCGACCGGGTTTACGATGCATACCCTCATCTGAACGATGACGATTTCGTCCGTGAGGGACGCGATGAGTGGCTTCAGCCATGACGCCACCGAAGTCATGAAATTTGGCAATCTAAGTGCCTTTCGCATACCGAAATGAAAAGAACGGAGTAGCAGCCCATGAAAAAGCTCGGTGTGATTTCTTCGGAGCGTTTCAAAGGCCAAGTCGCGATCGTTGTGGGTGGGGCGCAGGGCATCGGCAGGGCGATCGCCATCCGGTTGCGGCGGGAGGGCGCTCATGTTGTCATCGCGGACATCGACCGCGCCAAGATGGATATGTTGTCCCGCGAGATGGCGGGCGCAGGAACGACTGTACAAACCACAATTTGCGATGTTCGCCGCAAGCGACAAATAGAACGAATGGTTGCGGAAATTGTACGACGCCACCGTCGAGTCGACATCCTGATGTACGTCGCGGGTGTCGCCAAGAGCGTGCCTTTTATACAAACCAGTGAAGATCTGTGGGACTGGACGATGGACATAAATTTGAAGGGCGCATTTCTGGTGGCGCGCGCGGTGGCTCCGCATATGATCAAAAAGAGGCGCGGCAAAATGATATTCATGGCATCGACCAACAGTTGGGATGCGGAAGCTGAACTCGCACCGTACAACGCTTCGAAAGCCGCACTATTCCTGTTGGCCAAAACCATGGCGCGGGAACTGGGTCACTACGGCATACAGTCGAACGCCATAGGTCCAGGATTGATCCGGACACGTTTGACGGAGCCCTTCCTGAAAGATTCCAGATTTATGCGCAAGTATAGAAAACTGATTCCCGCCGGCAGGCTTGGATTGCCGGACGATATCGCCGGACCAGCTGCGTTCTTGGCATCATCCGACGCGGATTACGTGAATGGCGTTTTGTTGTTTGTTGACGGCGGACAGTTGGCTTGAGAAACGCCAGCAGACACGTTAAATGAGTGCGATGTCTGATGGGATTTCTCATGGTCAAGTTTAGATACGAATGGTTTCTGTTCGACTACAAAGACGGCGTGCCTGATGTTATGTCGAAGCCATTCAAAACGAAAGCAGCAGCCGAAAAAGCGCGGGAGAAATACCCGCCAAAAGTGCGGGGCGGCATCGGTGTGGGCATCAGCCAGATTCCTGTCAACAGAGCCAAGGGGAAACCCAGACAGCGTAGCTCCTGACTAACGCGCGTGCCGGACAAGTGAATATGTTCGGCATCGCGCCTCGGCAGATGTTCAATAGCTCGACTGAAACGGGAGTTTGCCTCTCCGCTGCTCAAGTTCGAGTAGAATGCCCGTATTTAGCGGGAGGGCGGTATGCACTGGGCCCGACTTGTTTCGATCGTTGTTGGCGCCGGTGTCGTTTCGTCACTCACTGACTGGTTCTTCGCCGGCGATTGGATTCATCGACGCTACACTTATCCCGAAATCTGGCGTCAGGGTGCCGAAGGAAGAGCGATTGCTCTGACCAGCCCGCTACCTTTTCTGACCTGCGGTGTCTTCGCCTATGTCACCACTCGGCTAGGCCTTCATTCTGTATCGGGCGCGGTCAAACTGGCTGTTGCGGTGTGGCTGATCGGGCCGTTGCCGCTGATCCTGGCCAATGCTGCATTTATGAAGCTACACCGAGTTTTTGTGGTGTCTTACTCTATCGGCTGGTTGACAAAGCTCTTGATCGTTGCGGTGGCGGTTGGCTGGTTCCTTCGTTGATCCCATGCCTGCGTTCGGTAACGAGATGGCCGGGATTGGAACTCATACCTCCACTCTGCCACTCCGAAGCGAAGGTCTCTGCCAGCGGAGGGAAGGCGATCATTGAAACGCTGAAGAATCAGTTTCCCGCCTCTCGCGCTTCGCCAATCGGGACTAAATCCCGGTAAACGCGGTTCATTCGATAAGTCGATGCAACACCAGATCGAACCCAAGCGCAGGGATTTTAGCAGCTAAGGTCGTTCGCGGGCGCTGATTCAAAGGGAAGATTCCCTACGGTTTGCCGGGGTGTACAATCAGCGAGACATGGAGCCCGTCACGTGGTTTGCAGAGATCCACGCTCTCTAGCTCTCCAACTGAGCCTGGTCCTGGTTTCGGTCTGCGCGGCCGCGAGCACCATGCTTTCCGCTCCACAGCCACAGCAAACCGCAGCGCAGTCAGCAGAAAACAAGCAGGCTGCGCCGCCATTGCGCGTCACCGCGCATCTCGTCCAGGCCAATGTCATCGTCAACGACAAACACGGCAATCCCATCACCGGGCTTTCACAAAAGGATTTCAATATTCTCGACAACGGCAACCAGCAAGAAATCCGCGTTTTCGC
The DNA here is from genome assembly GCA_963834025.1 of uncultured Acidobacteriota bacterium. Taxonomy (GTDB): domain Bacteria; phylum Acidobacteriota; class Terriglobia; order Acidiferrales; family UBA7541; genus Acidiferrum. The sequence goes on from CAWIAI010000003.1 coordinate 1,050,503, forward strand.
AGCACAGACGAACCTCCCATCGGTCCCTTCCCGAACTACTCCCCTTCCGCTAGGCACTTACACAAATCGCCCAGAAGAACAAACCAACATGCCAGCCAGCGTCACTGTCATTCTCCTGGACGCACTCAACACGGAACCCGCCGACCGGGTGCTAGCCCGGAAGCAAGTCATTCGGGTGCTACAGCATATTCAACCGCAGGAATACGTTGCCCTTTATTGGCTTGGCGACGGCCTACACGTCCTACACGATTTCACAACCGACGCCTCTGTGCTTCGCCAAGTCCTCGCTGGTTACGATGACAAACCCAACCACGGAGCTGACGACTCCGACGTCGCTGACCCAAGCCTGAATTCCCCCAATCCTTCGACACCTGCTGGCACGGCTTCCGAGCGCTCAGCCTTTCGCGCAGTAGTTGATCAGCGTATCGCCAACCTAATTACCCGCGATCGTGTTCGCACCACAGCTGCCGCTCTAATCGCTATTGCCAATCACCTTGGAACCCGAAAGGGCCGCAAGAATTTGGTGTGGGTTTCCTCCAGCTTTCCCGTTACCCTCGGCTACGACAAGTTTAACTTGGAGTGGACAAACGACACCGGAGAAGACTTTGCCGCCGATGTCGAAAGAGCGGCTCGGGCGCTTACCGATGCCGACATCGCCGTCTATCCAGTGGATGCGCGAGGCTTGCTCGGATCAGATATCAACGCAAACGAGGACGACCTCGACGCCCACATCGGAGATCCCACCGATGGAGACACTCACTTGCCGACCCGCGGCGCGCCGGAAACGTTCGTTACCATGCGGCTTCTCGCGGAACGTACCGGCGGCAAAGCCTTTTACGGCACAAATGACATTTCTGGCGCGATCCGTCAGGCTATGAACGATTCCCGCGTAACCTACACGCTCGGCTACTATCCCGCCGGTGTGAAATGGGACGGCAGTTTTCACGAACTTAAAGTCAAGGTAGCTGCGCCTGGCGCCCAAGTGCGTGCTCGCACCGGCTATTACGCCTTTTCCGATGCACCGTTGGCTACGCCAAGAAACGATCGCGCACTCATCGCGAAGTTGGCGACGAGTTGGCTCCCGGCCACCGGAATAGGTTTGCATGTCCAGGCGCAAACTTCGCGCGCGTCGGGAGCATCTGCTCTCACGGCTGTGGTCGCTATCGATCTGGGTGACATCGTGATGCAGCGGAAGGAGGGCCGCTGGACCGGTACAGTGCAATCCGTCTTTCTACAATTGGACAATGCTGGACACATTCTCAAGGTCGACGACCGAACTTTCCACCCGGACTTCGACAACAACACGTATGAGCAGGGGCTAAAGAGCGCTATCACTGATACCCGCCAGTTTCGCGTCTTACCCAATGCATCAGAACTCTGCATTGTCGTGAGAGACGAGTCCACTGCTAATCTAGGCTCCATCTATTTACCTCTGGCTCAGTATTCCCCAGATTCATCGCAGGCCAGTCAAACGAAGAGGTGAACACTCCTCGTCGGACGCTAGTTCCTGATTAACGCTAACTGGAAACCGAACCACTAACACTTTGAGACAGGAGTTGACTGGCCCTTGCCTGTCGGTCAGAATTTCCCGCCAACCAGCAAAATGGTGGTCACTACCGAATACGCGGACATTCCCCTCCCGGGTTCCCCAATGCGAACCTTCGTCGCTGCGCCTAAGGCCGGAGGTCAATACCCTGGCATCTGGTGCTATTCCGACATTTTCCAGCTTACGCCACCGCTGTTACGCACCTGCGTACGGCTGGCCGGGTATGGATTTGTTGCGGCTGCTCCGGAAATTTATCGCCGCATCGAACCGCCCGGAACGGTGATCCCCTTCGATGACGCCGGACGGACGCGCGGGCAGCAAGACGCCGCGAAAACCCCGGTCGCACATTTCGATGCGGATTGCCGGGCCGGTCTGGACTGGCTGTCCAAACATGCGAAGGTGGCGGGAGGAAAAATCGGCGCACTGGGTTTCTGCATCGGGGGCCACCTGGCCTTCCGCACGGCGTTTCAGCCGGATGTCCGCGCCACCGTCTGTTACTACGGCACAGGCATTCATGACGGCAAACTGGGTCAGGACGCCGATGCTGGATCGCTGGCCCGCGCAAGGGAAATCCGAGGCGAACTGCTGATGATCTTCGGGACCAAGGACCCACACGTACCTGACGCAGGACGCGAAACCATCGATCGTGGGCTGCGAGAGTCCGGCGTTCACTATGACACCCTGTTGTATCCGGCCGAGCACGCGTTCACCCGCGATGAAGGTCCGCGTTTCGATCCAGAAGCAACCGACCTGGCATTTGCAGAGACGATCCGCTTATTCCGCAAAGTTTTCCAGAATTAAAAACGCGATCCGCTCAGGCGATTGAACGAATCGCCGCCCCAGCTTAGAAAAATAAATGCAACCGGCGCGTTCCAGCCACTCTCTAATCCCGGAGCGCAGGAAATGCACTGTCTATCCTCTCGGAAACGCTGCTTCTGGATCGTGGCGATGCTAGCCGCGGAAGCTCTTCCTTCTGCCGCTCAGCAACCTGCCAACCCGGGAACCGGCGTCCCACAAACGGAAGACTTACAGAAGCAACTCGAGGAGCTCAAGCAGCAGTACGTAGCAACGACGCGTGACCTTGAGCAGCGCATTGCCGGGCTGGAACAGCAAATTCAAAAACAAAAAGAGGCCGGCGAGAAAGCCAAGGAGGGTGTGATCTCTGCCGCCGAGCTGGCCGCTGAGCAAGCGGCTAAGAAAGCGGCTCTCTGGCAGTCCGATCAGGTCGGGGTGAAGTACCAAGGCGACGTGCCTTCGGAGCCGACATATGACCTTCTGGAAGAGGCGGACCAAAAAATCGAAAAGCTAAATCAACAGATAAGCAGCTTTGAATTCCACGGGTACTTTCGGTCTGGCTACGGTCTCAACAGCGAGGGCGGACAGCAGGTGGCGTTCCAGGCTCCCGGGGCTGATGCGAAATACCGCCTGGGAAATGAAGCGGAAACTTACGGAGAGTTGATCTTCGTCAACAACTGGCTGAACCCGGAGCGGACCTCCGATAAGGCGTGGATGAAGACCGAAGCGATGATTGAGGCCAACACCACGAATTCGGCGAGTTACGCGAATTTTCCGAATGGGACTGGCAACGACCAGTTCCGCCTCCGAGAGGCTTTTGTGCAAGCTGGCAACGTGTTGGAGAGCCAGCCGGGCGCAAAGTTCTGGGCGGGCGAACGATACTACCGCCGGCAGCACGTCGAAATCGACGACTTTTACCCGCTGGACATGAGTGGTTACGGGGGCGGCGTCGAGGATTTGAATGTAGGCATCGGCAAGATGGCTGTGGCGTATCTGGCTGGTGCGCGCCCGGACATCGTTACGCAATATGGCAACTACGCGAAGAGCAACATCGACGTGCGTTTTTATGATCTGAAGGGGCCTGCGGGACTTTGGGGTGGATGGTTTGATTTCGCGACGTCGAAAGGCGGGACGACATCAACTGGCACGGTCGTGCCCACAACGGATGGCTACGCGTTCGGGCTGCGACATCAAACGCTGGAGTGGCACGGAGGCTTTCACACATTTTCCATCCAGTACGGAACGGGAGCGGCGAGCAACTTCAGTACGTCGATCGATGATCCAACGCCTTTTCTGCACAGTTCGGCCAGATTCCTTGCCGTGGAACAAGTGCTGTTTCAGCCGAACGACCGGTTCGCGATCATGCCCATCTTCATCTACCAGCGAAGGACGGGAATCCGCAACACGACTGGAGCCAGTGGGTGTCGTTCGGCGCCCGGCCCGAAATCTTCTTCACCCGATATCTTTCTGCTGGCATTCGAGGCAGGGTTCGACCATACCAGCGGTTTTATGCTGACGCAAAACGGCGATCTCCAAATGGATGGTTGGCTGCGCAAATTCACCATCGCGCCGCAAATCGGAGCGGGCAGAAAGTTCTTCAGCCGGCCGGTACTGCGGGCGTTCCTCACTTACGGGAACTGGTCGGATGCGTTTCGGGGCTTTGTCGGCGGTGTTCCCTATGCGAACAGAACGGATGGTCTGACATACGGAGTACAAGCGGAAACGTGGTGGTAACGACGGTGGTAACGACGGTGGTAAGGACTAGCTTCGAGAAGTAGATCAGCAAAGGTAGTTGGGCACCGATAGAACTCGAACTGACAGACGGAGCGGCGCGAGAGCGCAGGGACCGTTCAGAATTTGAGGAGAGAAAATGGCGACACGTGAAGTCACAACGGGTTCCGGTCCGTTGCCAAATATTTCAGCGGTTTCGGCGACGCCAAACTACTCGCGTCCGCTGGCGGTCGTTACCACATTGTTCTTCATGTGGGGATTTCTTACGTGCTTGAATGACATTCTAATTCCTCATCTCAAGTCGATTTTTGAACTGAGTTATGCGCAGGTAATGTTGGTGCAGTTTGCTTTCTTTTCCGCTTACTTCCTGTTTTCGGTGCCATGGTCGAAGGTGGTAAATGCGATCGGCTATCAGAGAACGATGGTGGCAGGCCTGCTGATGATGGCGGTAGGCGCGTTTCTGTTTTTGCCTGCGGCGTCCACGGTTTCCTATCCGTTGTTTTTGACTGCGCTGCTCGTACTTGCGGCGGGAATTACCGGGCTTCAGGTGTCCGCGAACCCTTACGTGGACTTGTTAGGCCCGGCGGAAACAGCATCCAGCCGGCTGGATCTGACGCAGGCTTTCAACGCGTTGGGCACGACGATCGCCCCGAAAATCGGAGGGTTGCTGATTCTCAGCGCCGTGCCGCTTGCGGCGGAACAGCTGATGAAGCTCACACCGCAAGCGCAGCATGCGTACCGGGTGCAGCAGGCGTCCTCTGTCAAAATGCCGTACGCCGTGATCTGTATCGCGCTCGTGTTGCTGGCGGTGTTGATCGGGACATTCAAACTGCCAAAGATCGAAACCGCGGCGCCGCGAACTGGAGAAAAGGTTCACGATTCGATCTGGAAACATCGCAATCTCGTTTTGGGTGCGATTGCTCTTTTCGCTTATGTGGGTGCGGAAGTTTCCATAGGAAGTTTTCTGGTGAATTATCTTGGTTTGCCCGAAATTGCCGGCCTCTCGGCTAAGGCGGCGTCGGGCTATGTTTCGTTTTACTGGGCGGGGGCGATGGTCGGGCGCTTTCTGGGCGCTGGGCTGCTGAGGCGGATGAAGCCTGGGCATCTGCTTGCGCTTTGCGCAGTCTTTGCGGCGGCGCTGATCTCCACCGCCATGATTCTGGGCGGACATACGGCGGGGTGGACGATTCTGGCTGTCGGATTGTTCAATTCGATCATGTTCCCGACCATCTTCAGTTTGGGAGTGGCGGAACTGGGTCCTTTGACGGGGAGCGGGTCCGGCATCCTGACGATGGCCATCGTGGGCGGCGCGATCCTGCCGGTGGTCCAAGGGGCTATCGCCGACCGCGTGGGGCTTCATCACGCGTTCATTCTTCCGGTTATCTGCTATTTGTTCATCTTGTTCTACGGGCTGAGCGGTTCAAAACCGAACAGTGAGCGGTACGCGACAGCCTAGGGAATCGTTCACTCGTGCTAATGCCCAGACCGTTTACTGATAGGCGGCGATGAAACGCTGGTAGGCGGCCTCAGTGCTCGGCGGTGTGACGATCTCTGAAGAAATCAGCACCCGGTAGCGAAATGTGACGCTTTGGTTCGGCGCCAGGGAAAAGTTCAACGCTTCTTCTTTGCCGTTGGTGAAGATTTTTCGCCCGAATGGATTAATGGCGAACAGGCCGTATCCCCGGGCATGCCAATACGCGGGAAAGTTGGGATTGGCGGGGTTGTCGAAAATCGTGATGGTCACGGGTTGACCGTCAACTTGCCCACTTAGATTGCACCAGCGGCCTCGGGTGCCCCACGCAGCGTCACCTGTTTTGCCTTCGCTGGTCAGATAGACACCATTCACTCCGGTGTTGTCCATTTTCGCGACCGGCGTGGGACGCCCGCTGGCGTCGAGGAAAATTTCGGGCTTGTCGGAAGGCATTTCCAGCGAGCGCGAGACACGCATACCGAACAGCCCTTCTTTGTCGTCTTCAAAGACAACTTTTTCCCCTTGCGCTTGCAACGTGGTGATGCGGTCGATGCTGCGAAATTGCGGTCCGCCGCGAAAGACCAAGAGGGTGTGTTCCTTTAGCAAGATTTTCTGCTCGGAGTTCTCCCAGTCGGTTTCGACTTCGAGTTCGCCTTGCTCGGACCCGCTCTTCGCCGCCACGATCTTGCGCTGAACGACATTCCCCATCTTGTGGCGGTCTTCGAGTTTGATGGCGTCGGAATTATTCCAGAAGTCGATGCCGTTCACGCTTCCGTAGTTGAACCACAACCCCGCGTGGTGAGGATGATCGCTGCGTTCGCCGGCACGCGGCTCCAGCGGATAGCCCCTTGTGACAATGATCCCGGTGGCCGTGCGCAGTGGATATAGCACGGGCTTCTTCAGCGTTGTCGGCCAGATGTACGAAGTAAAGGGCTGGCCGTCGATGATGATATCCACACGGCGATCCGCTTCGTTCGGGACGACGCGGATTCTATCTCCGGACGCGTTGGGTCTCGCGGCGGCGCAACACAGCAAGAACGAGGTCACGAGCAGGACGCTGAGAGCCGCTCCATCGTTAGGAATGCGCATGCTTAAGTTTGCCTCCCACTCAAGACTTGCTTTGCACTTTAGGTTTTACACTACGAGACTCGGGACATAAAGCGGGATGCCGAAAAATCCAGCATTCCGAAGGACGCAGGACGAAATGGAGTAAGATTGCGGCCGCGAAATCAGGGCGTCGCGAACAACGCCATGGATCACGGGAACTCCACTGACACGTCGGGCATGGCAGCAGCCACGGCGGATTCCGGGCCAGCCGCCAGCCAGCCCCAGCCAGGTATTTCTTTGCGCCTCGGACATTTCCGCTGGGTTATCTGCGCCCTCCTGCTGTTTGGAACGACCAAGAACTATATGGATCGGCAAGTCCTGGGTGTTCTGAAAACCACGCTGCAGCACGACTTCGGCTGGAACGAAATCGACTACAGCAACCTGGTTTTCGCCTTTCAGGCGGCTTACGCGGTCGGCATGGTGGTGGTGGGACGATTGATCGATCGCTTGGGTACTCGACTGGGCTATGCACTGGCGATGGTGTTCTGGAGTTTGGCATCGATGGCGCACGCCTTCGCTGGTTCGCTCGCGGGTTTTGCGATCGCGCGCGCGTCGCTGGGTTTCGGCGAAGCAGGCATTTTCCCCGCCAGCATCAAGACCGTGGCCGAATGGTTCCCGAAGAAAGAACGCGCACTGGCCACTGGCATTTTCAATGCCGGCACGCAACGTAGGCGCTATCGTGACGCCGTTCGTTGTGCCGTGGATTACCGTGCATTGGGGTTGGCGGTGGGCATTTATATTGACCGGCGCGCTCGGGTTCGTATGGCTACTGTTTTGGCTGTGGCTTTATCGCAAACCGGAAGAGCATCCGCGTCTTTCGAAAAGCGGAGTTGGATTACATTCGCAGCGATCCCGCGGAGCAGCCAGGGAAAATAAAATGGATTCGTCTGCTTTCTTACCGGCAGACCTGGACGTTCATGATGGGCAAGTTCATGACCGATCCGATCTGGTGGTTCTACCTATTTTGGGTGCCCGATTTTCTGCAGCGCCAGCACGGTTTGAAACTGATGCAGATCGGCGCGCCCATCATGGTGATCTATTTGATCGCCGACGTGGGCAGCGTGGCCGGCGGGTGGCTCTCATCGTCGCTGATTCACCACGGCCGGAGCGTTAATTTTGCTCGAAAGACAGCTCTGTTAATCTGCGCCGTGGCGGTTATCCCCATTGCCTTTGCCTATCGCATCGAGAGCACGTGGGGCGCAGTTTTGCTGGTGGGGCTTGCGGCGGCCGCGCACCAGGGATTTTCCGCGAATCTGTACACGCTAACCTCCGACATGTTTCCATCGCGCGCCGTCGGCTCCGTGGTCGGAATCGGCGGCATGGCCGGAGCGATCGGCGGGATGCTGATCGCGAAGATAGTCGGCTACGCGTTGCAGTGGAGCGGAAGCTACATGATCCCCTTTTTTATGGCGGCCTCAGCGTACTTGCTCGCGGTCGCCGTCATGCAGATACTGTCGCCGCGCCTTGAGCCCGCCCTTATCAGCGCAGACGCAGAAAACTGACAAGATCGCGGGTGAGTTTCCGATTATCCGTGCCGGTTCAGATGGTCGACGCAACACCATCTAATCAGTTGACCCGACACTACTTCCGCTGCAGAACCGATCTGTTCGGCTGTACCCGGTCAAAACCTAGCCAGGGTAGCAATCCGGCTGATCTAATCTAGCGAGCGATTTTGGCTTTTGTTTTCAATGCAAAGTGGGTTCGACTTGAGTGTTGCGTCGACCCATTGAAACCACCCGACTTATCGGGCGCTATCCACAAAATTCGCAGTTCTTCCCGCGAAACAATCTAGAACTGTAGGTCTTAAGAGTGCGCCGTTTGGTGGTACGACCTACAGGCCACGGTGCTGGGTAGAATCTGGACTATTGTTTCGTAAGAGCGCCAGTCAGTATCTCAGCTGGTACGGGCGACGGTTCCCCGTCACTTAAGGGGTGAGGGTTGAAGCTCATGAGCACGACTGTTAACTGGCTCGCTGTGGGGTTCACGTGCCCGGAAAAGCTAAAATAGTTCGACCCGTTCACGTTCTCCGCCGTTCCCAGCAAGAATACCAACGCGCCCGTTACGCTGTTAGAACTCCCCGCAAGCGCGGTAGACACGCCATTTACAACGGACGTTCCCGACATTTTGAGCGAAAAGTCGGGATTCTGCGCAATTGTGAACGTCACCACATCGGGTCCATAAAGACTGTTCGTCAGCGTCCCGCTGTACGTGCCATTCACAGGCGCGACGGTGTAGCCTGTCAGCTTTCCGTTAATCTGCGGTCCGCTCATTACCGAGCTGCTGGTGACGGAACAGACTCCTCCAGAATATTTATCGCTGGAAATCGATTGCCCGTTCGCGGCGAGGTCCCCGGAAAAGTCAGCGAAATGAGCAGCCGGGTACCCCCAACTTAATTTTCCATTTAGATTACTATCCCTGATGCTCGCGTCGATGTTAAAAGAGCTGCAGTAGAAAGGCGACGTTGAACCTACAAGCTCGACCTGCGACGGCAGAAAAATCTGTGCATTTGTCGCGGATAACTGTGCATTCGTTCCCGGCAAATTCGCATCGAGAAGCATAGTAATCGAACCATTTTCTGGCGTGACTACGTACTCCCACTGTCCACCCTGCATCACTACATTGTTTGCTGTGGAACCTGAACCACATCCCGCAATGAATATTGCGAGGCACACCACGAGCGACAAGACTTTCATTGAGGTCCTCCCTTTGGGGTTCGAGCAGACAGGTCAACGATAGTTAATTATCGCACTGGTTAACTTCGCCTCGAGCACGTAGGATGCAAGACTGAGGTTGAGCGTTGCCTCAGCGTAAACGCGGTAATCGGAAACTGACCCGCTACCCAAGATTCGTTACACTCGTTATCCGTCCACGCTCCGAAGCTGATTTCCGAAACTTTCCGACCGGTGCGACCTAGCAAGCGATCTTCCAAGACTCGCCCTATCTCCGTGTATGCCTCATGTTGGATTTTAAATTCTGAGGAAGGTTCGCCGGGTTTCCCGCCGGCACCTGGATCAATCAATCTTGGCTGATTCGGCGGTTCGATGGGGAAGGACGATGTTGGAAGACTTGAACGTCATGCCATCCGATGGCGCCAGCGCCGTCGACCGTCGCAGCACGAGCGTCGTCATCAACTCATATTCGTTTCCGGCTGGCCCCGCCGAAGTTCCCTCGACTGCACGCCGCAAGGCCTGAAATGCGTATTCGGCGAGCAGCGTCTGCGACATCTGCACGGTCGTCAACGGCGGGGTGGTGAATTGCGAGAGGCGGATATCGTCGAAGCCCACCAGCGACAAATCGCGCGGAATCACGATGCCACACTCGTACGCTTCTCGCATCACTCCTACGGCGGTCATATCGTTGGAGCACAGAATTGCGGTTGGGCGCTGAGGCAAGCCTGCGAGTTGCACCAGAGCGCGCATGCCACCTTCCATCCGGTGGTCGCCCTCGACAATCATCTCCGGCGGAACATCCAGGCCTGTCTCCTGCATCGCTGCTTCAAAAGCGGCCTTCCGCGCCATGGCCGATTTAAGGGTCGAGGGACCTGCAACAAACGCAATGCGCGTGTGCTTCAGGGCCGCCAAGTGCTGTACCGCTTGACTGATCCCGTGCTGATAGTTGACGCGAATGTTGCTGACTCCCGGGACATGCGGGCCGACGTCCACGAAGACCAGAGGCACTTTGCGGAAACGCAGGTCTTCTACCAGTGAGTCTTCCATGCCGAAGGTGAGGATGGCGACGCCATCGACGCGACGCTCGATCATCCGGCGCACCGCGATTTCCATGCGCTTGGGATTGTGAACGGTGGACGTCAGAAGGATTTCGTAGTTGTGTTGAACCGCGATATCTTCAAAAGCCTGGACGATTTCCGGAAAGAAAGGGTTCGTAATTTCCGAGACGACCAGGCCGAAGATTCTGCTTCTGCCGGAGACCAGCGCACGCGCCAGAGTGTTCGGGTAGTACCCGAGTTCGTCAACAACTTTCCAGACGCGCTTGGCGAGTTGGGGGTCGACGCTGGAGACGCGATTGATGGTTCTTGAGACCGTGGCAGTCGAAACCTTGGCACGCCTGGCAATTTCGCGGATGTCCATAAGCTCGCACGAACCTAACTGGGGACTTGCTTCGCTGATACTATAGAATACGCTTTCTTGCTAAGTCCACGCACGATGGCCACGCAGCGCGCGGAACGTTCCGTCCCTGAAAAAACGTCGCAGCGGAATCCCGATTATCGGTTGCTCGTCCGGTCTGGCCGGCCGCGAGCCCTCAGGATTGAACCTGCTGATAGAGCCGATACGTTTCATCCATGATCGAAGAGAACGGGCGAAGGGTCAGAATGGTGCCATCGGATTTGACCGTCCAATCGCCGGACATGGGTTCGGCGGCCAGCAATTGAGCGCGCGTAAGCTTAGGCGGAAGGGCCGACACCCCAAACAAAGCGATGGGCCCGTGCATCAGGGCCACGGTATTGGGGTTTTGCTGGTCAACTGGCTCCAGCCGCAATGGCATGTGCAACTCCAACTCCATGCGATCGCCATCTTTCCATGTCCGCTTCACGGCTGAGAATTTTCCGGGAGCCAGATCCCCGTCGATACGCCTGCCGTTTACGGAGACCGTTGTTTTAGGACCCGACCACTCCGGAACGCGCACATAGACGGCAAATGTTTCCGGCCGGTCCAGCTTGAACTCAAAAAGGGAAGTGTTTGCGCGCGGATAATCGGTGGTCTGCGTCAAGCTGCACGGCGTGCCGTTCTGTGACCACGAGACCCGAGACGGCAGGAAGAGATTGACATAAAGCCCATCCGCACTCTGAAAGTAGGAACTGATGCCATAGTCAGCGGCCAACTGGGGGAACGTACCCGAGCAGCAAGGCCACTTATCGTGGTGATGAACTTTCCGGCCCGCGTTATTGTAGTCGGAATAATAGAACGAAGTGCCGTCGGGAAGGATCGGCCAGGCGCCGGCGATGGTGTTGTAAAGGACGCGCTCCATGCTGTCGCCGCAGCGGGAGTCGCGCGTAACGCGCATGAGGTAGCGCGTGATCTTGAAGTGAGCGTAAGCCCCGCACGGTGTTTCGAAGCTGGAATGACTCTTTTCCAGGCTGGCATGGAGTCCGCCGCTGCCCGGTACCACAAAGGCTTCATTGGGGCCCCAGCCACCGGTGGCGAAACTCTGTTCCTGGATCATGCGAAAACCATTCGTGGCGGCGCGCAGGTAGGTTTCGTCGCCCAGCACGAGATAAGACTGCATGGCCGAGCTGAATGCGTTTACGTGACTGTAGGCGTGCTCGCCGGGAAGGATGTTGTGGCCGTCGGCCAGCGGCTCGAAGTAATCGTGCTCGATAAAACGAATCGCAAGGTCGCGATAGCGGGGATTTCCGCTGCGCTGGTAGGCCAAGAAAAGATTTTCCGGCAGCGTGTAAGATTCATCCCAGGTGTAGGATTCCGATTTGTGCGGGCGGGCGCGTTGCTCGGCGCGGCTGAGGGCTTTTTCCGGCAGATGCGGCATGGCGGATTGCGTGCTGCGCCACAGCACGTCGAGCGCGTCCGGATCGTGCGCAAACTCATGCGCATCGATTAACGCACAACAAATTTTGTCGTAGATGTAGGCCGGCAAGTCATAGTCCACGTAAAACTTCCCGGCGGGATCGACGGTCTGTGCGTAGGCGCGTACCAGACGGTTGACTTTTGCCTGCGTAGCTTGCGAGCCGGTGATTGCGTATGCGCGGGCCAATCCCGAAATGTACTGACCGAAGCTGTGTCCCGGAACGAAGCCGTGAAAATTGTCTTTCTCATTAAAGTCCGTGGAGTTGTCGTACCAGCCGCCCATGTCGGGACCGGGAGCCGGCATTCCAGTGCGCTGGCGAAACGGCTTGAGCAAGGCGTCTTCGTTGAGATTGAGAAACAAATCGTGGTTTTGATCGAATTGCCGCCGAAAAGGCCCGTCCAACAATTGCACCTGCGAATACCCGAATACGGACAGAGGAGGAACGATAGCGACCGTCGCGGACGGCCCGCCAAACGCGGGCAAGACGCGCGCCGCAAGCGCGCCGCCAGTGCCAACTGCCGCTGTCATCAGAAACTGCCGGCGCGAAGTCGTGTTCATGGGCTAACTCCTGGAGTGTGGCGGGCGATATGCATCACCGCTGTTCGGAGTAATCGTTTACCGGCCATTTATAGGTCGCGGCACCTGCACTGTCAAGGACGCTTTGTCTCGCCTCCGGCGCTTGCGCCAGCTACCAGTTGATGCGCAAAAGCGAGAGCCCTTGTCGGGGCAAGTCGAATTGCAGATGCACACGCCCGCTTTCGATCGCTAGCCATGACGGGGAAGTGAGCAGCTGTAGTTGTCCCGCATCCTGCAATTGCTGAACTTGTGCCGCGGACGGTTGCTGGGGTGAACCCATTGCTTGCCAGGCCGTAAACGCATTGCTGTGGTTCGCATCGATTCGAAAATGCTCACTCAGCCCGCGAGCCGCGTTTGCCGGCAAACCCTCAACCACCAGATCGATGGGAGCCGCTGCTGCTGGTAGATCATGGTCGTGATAGTTCCAGACGAGGATCGCAATCTCGTTGTCCCGGCGGGTGGCGATTGCGTTGACGTCCGGTTTGCCTCGCACTCCGTCGGCAACTACGTCGGAGGGCGGCAACGCTCCTGAACTGGTTACTTTCACTCGCTGGTTGCCGAGCAGACCGAGCATTCGAAACGCGTTTAACACCGGCTTGTCGATTCCGTTGGATGCCATCTCGCGAAATCCCGCGAAGAAGGGTTGATCCTCAAATTCGAAGGACCAGTTCACGGCGCCGAGAAAATGGATGGGCTCGTGGTTCGCCAGCGCGTCGATATCGTAAAGCGTCTCCGCCGTGTACGACGCATAAAGGGCTCCATTTCGATAGGAATTCTGGGGATTATTTTTCGCGGAACACGCGGCGCATCCCTCCGGGTCGGATTCTCCGAGCACGATGGGCGTCTGGGCCCATTCTGGAAACGAAGCTACGGTCTTGAAGCCTTGCTCAACGGCATTAAGCTGTTGCGCAATGCCCATCTGGACATGATCTCCCAGCCATTTCGGGGAGCCCTTGGGATGAAAGCTGATGAAATCCAGCGGCGCGCCAATTTTTCCGTTCGCGTAATTCTGCTGGTGGGCGCAGTGTTCCAGGAACAAGCGCAGGAAAGCTACCGCTTTGGCTGAGGCGGGACCGGTGGAATCGGGGCCTCCGATGTTTGCGCCAGGGAGCGCGCGCAATACCGCGTCCGCCGTGAAATCGTAGAGCTTGAGAAATTCCTCTGGCGTCCCTCTCCAATAGTCGATGTCTGGCTCGTTCCAAACCTCCCACATCCATGTTTTCACCTCAGCGTCGCCGTACCGCTCGCGCAAGTGGCGCACGAACTGAAACACCAACTCCGACCATTTCTTGTAGTCCTTCGGCGGATAAGCCCAACCGGTAAAAATTGTGCCGCTGGGGAATGTGTGGCGATATGGCTCGGGATGAGTCGACAGTGCTTCGGGCATGAAGCCAATTTCGACCAGCGGCTTCACGTTGGCCTGCTGAAAGGCATCGAAGATGCGATCCACAATTACCCAGCTATAGATGGGGTTGCCGGCGGCATCTTCGGTGTAAGCGTTCGTCGATCCCCACTTGAGCGACGCGGTACCATCACCCGTGGTCAAAAGATTGTGTACCCGCACATACACTGGCACGGGACTAAGCGCAGCTAACTCCCCCAGGAGTTTCTTGCCATTCGCCGCATACGTGTAATTAGGCTCGTCGTACCCCCAGTGATTCCAAAACGGCCGCATGGCTCCATCCGATTGTTCCGCATGCACGCGAATACTCACGGTCTCAGAGGGCTGTTGTGCGCGAGATACTGAGAATAGTAGAAACACTAGCGCGAGAGTCCATGCCCGCCCAACGGCAACTCTTCCCACTTTCCCTATGGGCGCTGCAAACCCGGAATGCTGCGTCATCATTTCCCCTGTTTCTTGGTTTGTTTCCTTGAAACGTTTGGTTTGCAGACTCTAACGCTATTCGCGCGGAAAGAAAAAGGACCGCCTGGAAACTGCCTGGTGGCGGAAGAAGTCGTGTAAAACAAAAATGAGGTTGAGGTGAAAATACCTCAACCCCATTTGTAATCAGCTAGCCGTGAGACACGCTTACAGCGCCGCGCACACCGACTTCACTTCCGTGTAGTTGTGCAGCACCTCGTGTCCCATCTCGCGGCCCCAGCCGGACTGCTTGTATCCGCCAAACGGCAGCGCCGCATCGAACACGTTGTAGCAATTGATCCACACAGTCCCCGCGCGCAACTTGGACGCGAGCTTGTGCGCTTTCTTGATGTCGCGCGTCCAGATTCCCGCCGCGAGACCATACACGGTGTCATTCGCCTTCTGCACGATCTCGTTCGGATCGCTAAAGGGAATCGCGGTCACCACCGGCCCGAAGATCTCCTCCTGCACCACCTTCATGTTCTCCGTCGTATCTACGAGCACCGTGGGTTTGACGAAATAGCCTATCTCACCTTGCCGTTCTCCACCGGTGACCGCCTTCGCGCCCTCTTTCTTCCCCGAATCAAGGTACCCGCAGACGCGGTTCAACTGCTCTTCGGAAACGAGCGGCCCCATGTCGCACTCTGGGTCGAATCCCGGCCGAACTCGGATTTTCTCCGCGCTCCGCGCCATTCCATCCACGACCTTGTCGAAGATTTTCTTGTCGACGTAGAGCCGCGAACCGGCGCAGCAGCACTGTCCATGGTTGAAGAAGATCGCGCTGGCAGCCCCGGGAACGGCGGAGTCCAGTTCAGCATCTTCCAGAATCACGTTCGGCGATTTTCCGCCGAGCTCCAGCGATACCTTTTTCAGGTTGCCCGCCGCGGCATGAATGATCAGCTTGCCGACTTCGGTCGAACCCGTGAAGGCCACCTTATCGACGTGCGGATGCGAAGCCAGCGCCGCTCCGGCGGTCTCTCCATAGCCCGGAACAATGTTCACCACGCCGTCGGGGAATCCTGCTTCCTGCAGCAATTCACCTAGCCGTAGCGCCGAAAGCGGGGTCTGCTCGGCGGGCTTCAGCACAACTGTACATCCGGCCGCCAGCGCCGGGCCAAGCTTCCACGCCGCCATCAGCAACGGAAAATTCCAAGGAATGATCTGCCCGACCACGCCAACCGGCTCCCGCACCGTGTACGCCAGAAACTTCGACGGCGGCGCCAGCGTCAGCGGAATGGTGTTCCCTTCAATCTTGGTAGCCCAGCCGGCGTAGTAGCGCATGTGCTCAATCGTCAGCGGCACATCGGCAACGCGCGCGATGGCCAGCGGCTTGCCGTTATCCAGCGATTCAATTTGCGCGAATTCTTCGAGATGCTTTTCGATCAAGTCCGCAAGTTTCCAGATCATTTTGCCGCGCGTGGCCGGAGAAATTTTCGACCATGGGCCAGTTTCGAACGCGGCCCGCGCTGCTTTCACGGCGCGGTCGATGTCTTCTCGATCGCCCTCCGCGACGTTAGCCAGCACTTCGCCGGTGGCCGGGTTATAGGTCGGAAAGGTTTTTCCCGAAGCGGATTCCACCCATTTGCCGTTAATTAAAAGCTTTTGCTTTCGAGCCACAAAGCTCGAAACATTCGAATCAATCGATGGGGCAGCGACTGCAGTAGCCATAATCTGCACTCCTTTTTTAGCGTGCCATTGAAAAATGGCGATCTCTCCCGCCAAACATGGGCGGGCAGCTGGACAAGCCCGAAGCTACTCCAGCGCCCTGAGGAATACAAGTGTCCGAATACCGCAAGCGCATTAGCTCCTGGGTGCCCACACGCCGGTACTGCCCGTCGGGATCTTGAGGTTTCCGCGGATGCCGAGCCCCCCTCCACGCGGCACTTGCCGGAAGAGCCAGCGTTCACATTGACTTCTCCTGCTTTGTCCCGCAATATCGCGCATTCATGAAACGAACCCTCTTCCTCCTGGCTGTTCTCTGCCTTCCACTCACTGCCCGCGCTCAGGATTCTCTCGACAAACTCGCCACGGATTTCTGGACCTGGCGCGCGCAGTGGCAGCCCTTTAATTCCGACGACGTTCCGCGCATCGAGCGCCCCGCAGGGTTGAAGCAATCCTGGTCCGCGGAGTCCATTGCTCATCAACGTACGGACCTCTCAGCCTTCGAAGCCCGCTGGAAAAAGTTGGACGCTTCCAAGTGGCGCGTTCCGCTACAGGTGGACTATCGCCTGATCGGCTCCGCGCTGGCCCGCGTCCATTGGGAACTCGACCTCAATCGCCGGTGGCAGGACGACCCTACCTTTTACGTCGATCAAGCCATGACCCCAGTCGTCGAAGCGATCCTTCCGCCGCCCCCGTTTGATAAGACGCGCACCAACGATCTGATCGCCCGGGTGCAAAATATCCCGTCGATTGTGGAAGAAGCGAAAGCCAATCTGCAGCATCCGGCCGCGCCCTTCGCGAAACTTGCCATCGCCTCTCTCGCTGACATTCGTGCGCAATTGTGGTTGATCGCTCACGATGTGGGCCCTCTGCTCACTGGAAGCGACGTGCAGGAACTCTCGCCCGCAGTCGAGCGCGCCGCCTCCTCCTTGGAGTCTTTCCGCGACTGGCTGCAACAGCGTCTTCCCACCATGCCTCCGCACACGCCAGTCGGCCGCGACGCCTACGTCTTTTTCCTAAAAAACGTCGCTCTCTATCCCTTCACGCCAGAGCAGTTGCTCGACATGAGCCGCCTCGAATGGGCCCGTTCTGTCGCTGCCGAGCAAATCGAACACCAGCGAGACATTGAAGTTCGCGCATTGGAACCGTTCGACACGCTCGACGAACAGCTGCAACGAACCAACGACATGGAAAGCGCGATTCGCCGCTTTCTAGCTCGCCAGGAAATCCTCACCGTGCCGCAAGACTTTCCGCATTACACGGTTCGCGCGGTTCCACCGTATCTTGCCGGGCTTGGTGATTTTTCGGAGCTCGACGATTTCACCGGCCCGTCGCGTTTGACGCAAGAGGGTACGCGCTGGACGCCAAAACCTTCCGCCAGCCCCGGATACTTCGAAGACGCCAGCCAGCGCGACCCGCGTCCCATCATCGTTCACGAAGGTGCGCCCGGTCACTACATGCAACTCTGGCTCTCCTGGCACAATCCCGATGTTATGCGCCGCCACTATTACGACTCCGGCGCCAACGAAGGTCTCGGCTTCTATGCCGAAGAGATGATGCTCCTCGCCGGATTGTTTGAGGATTCTCCGCACACGCGCGAGATCATCTACAACTTCGCCCGTCTCCGCGCCCTCCGCGTCGAAGTGGACGTCAAGCTCGCTCTCGGCCAGCTCAACAATGAAGAAGCGTCCGCGTATTTGGCGAAGACGGTACCCATGAGCCCGAAAACCGCGCAAAGTGAAGGCGCACTCTTTGCAACGCAGCCCGGCCAAGCCATCTCCTACCTAGCCGGCAAAGTCCAAATCACCAAATTCCTGGCCGATGCGCGCCTCCGCGCCGGAGAAAAATTCGACATCCGCGCCTTCAACGATTTCGTCTGGCGCAACGGCAACGTCCCCATAGAACTCCAACGAGCCGAATGGTTCGGCGAATCCCCACTAGTGAAACAAACCGCGTCGTCGCCCGCCGACGAGCCAAAACGCAAGCGCCCTCAATAACCCTGCAGTCGTAGCGGCCGCCGACCGTAGCGGGCGCCTTTTTTGCAAAACAATCAAACCGATCCATCCACTCCGCCCATCAAAATCAATCCCTAATTGACGAGCCTGCTCCATTTGTTACCCTAGCACTCCGTCGCGAGACGAAGTATGACCCTCGACCCCAAACGCACGATCGCCGAGCTAAAAGAACTCCGCGCCCTAACCGCCGACACAAACGGCGCCCAACGCGTAGCGTGGACCGACACCTGGCTGAAAGCCCGCGAATGGTTTGCGCAAAAACTAAGCGGCCTCCCCGTCGAACATCATTACGACGCCGCCGGCAACAACTGGGCAACCCTCCCCGGCGAATCCGAAAAGTCCCTACTCATCGGCGGCCACCTGGATTCCGTCCCAAATGGTGGGTGGCTCGACGGCTCCCTGAATGTCCTGGCCGGCCTCGAAATCCTCCGCCGCATCAACGCCGAATTCCACGGCCGTCCGCCAGTCACCGTCCGCCTCGTCGATTGGGCCGACGAAGAAGGCGCCCGCTTCGGCCGCAGCCTCCTGGGCTCCTCCGCCTTCGCAGGCACCGCCAGCATCGCCGCCGACCGCGTGCGCACCGATCGCGATGGCGTACGTCTGGAAGACGCCCTACGCCGCTGCGGCGTGGAAATCGATCGCTTCCCCGAAGCCACGCGCGAACAAAAAAACGCCGCCGCTTATATCGAACTGCACATCGAGCAAGGTCCGGTGCTCGAACGCATGAATCTCCCGCTCGCGACGGTCCTCGGCACAAAAGGCGTCGAACGCCACGCCATCACCTTCCATGGCCAGGAGGCTCATTCCGGCTCGACCCCCATGAACGCCCGCCGCGACGCGCTCGCCGCCGCCGCCAAACTCGCTCTCGAAATCCGCACCATCGCCGGCAAACATCCCGACGCCGTTTGCACCATGGGCAGCGTGAAAACCTTCCCCGGCATCGTCACCGCGGTCGTCGGCCGCTGCGAAGCCACTCTCGATCAGCGCGATCTCGATCCGACGGTACTTGCCACCATGTTCCGCGAAGCTCGCGAAGCCAGCGAGCGTTTCGCCAGCGAAGAGCGCTGCACGGTCGAATGGTCGCGCATCTGGAACATCGAGCCTATCGCCTTCCATCCTGCGCTCCTCGATCTCTGCGACGAAGCCATCCGCGAAGTCGCGCGGACCACGCACCGCATGCCTTCCGGTCCGCTACACGACGCCGCCGAAGTCTCCCGCGCCGGCATCCCCACCGTAATGATGTTCGTCCAATCCGTCGGCGGCATCAGCCACAACAAAATCGAAGACACCCGCGAAGAACATCTGGAGATGGCGGTCACCGCCTTCGACCGCCTCGCTTCCAAAATTATCGCTTACCTGCGCTAGCATCCTCGCGAGGTCTCAAGATTAGCCGTCCCATAGCGTTCCTTCGTGTACTCTTTCCTCTGTATTTCCGGGCTCCCCTGCGATAATCTCCATGTTCGTTTCCCATGATTTCCAAACGCTCTCGAGGAGAATCCCATGCCCAGCCGTGTACTTCGGTTTCTGATCGTTTCCACTCTGCTGATCCTTCCACTACGCGCCGCCGACGACGTGGTTAGCGCTGTCCACGGCACCGTCACCAAGGTCGACTCCACGACCAAGACCGTAGTCGTCAAAACAAAAGATGGCACCGAGCACACCATTCATTTTGTAGGCAAAACCACGGTCCATGGCTTCGATGACGCCGGAGCCGGCGCGAAGGATTCTTTCCACGGTGTCAAAGAAGGCTCCGAAGTCGTCGCACACTACACCGTGAAGGGCACGGAGAAAACCGGTGTTGAGATCGACCATGTCGGCAAGGATGGCATGAAAGCTGTGGATGGCACGGTTACCCGCGTGGGCAAAGGCGGCAAAGTCGTGGTCGTCAAAGCCGCGGACGGCACCGAGCATACCTTCGAGGTTACTGGTCGCGACACTGCAGTGGCCGCCGAAGATATCGGCAAGGGCACAGAAAAGGGCACCAAAGTAACGGTCTACTACACCGAAGACGCCGGCAAAAAGGTCGCGCACTTCTTCGAAAAACTGTAGCAAACCACGCAGGTGCAGGGTCGTGGCCCGCGCGAATGGGTGGCGGCGGCCACCTTTTGGAGTGCGCCGGTTCGCCGCCGCCTCTCACCCACGATCACAATCTCCCGATCCAGGTCGACGACTAGCTCCATGCCATTTCGAGTCCATCTTGCAAAGCAGCGTTCTTCGCTCCCTCGTTTGGGAAAATTGCCAGGCGTGCCAATAACGCGCACAAGTTAAACGAAGACCGGCCCCACGCATCTTGCTCTGACCTTCGCACCGGGTTGGGAATCGGGTGTTCGCACAATCCAGCCCGGTCTTAATCTCTTGGGTTCTTTGTGAACGACAAATTGTCAGCACTTCTAGAGAAAAAACGTATTGGGATCCTCTGCGTCATAGCTATCTTCGCTCTTCTTTGTGCCACACTGTGGCCCTTCAATCCTTGGCCGGCAAACCAGGTCACCTGGCTTCCCGATTCCGACGGACTCCGCTTCGGCCGCGAAGGTGTCGTCGTCAGCAAAACGGCGCTGGACCCTCCGCAAGAGACGCCCACCGCTCAATCCTGTAGCATCGAACTACTCCTCCGTCCGGCGAACTTCGAACGGTCCGACGTCATTCTTAGTTTCTATCTCCCCCGCAATTCAACACACCTGCTCATCCTCCAATGGCGGGACCTCCTCATGGTGACCCACGATTCCAAGGATGCCCACGGACAGATAAGGCATACCGTGATCGGCGCAAGGCACGCCTTCCAAACAGGAAAACTCGTGCTGGTGACCATGACTTCCGGTCCCAACGGCACGGTCCTCTATCTCAATGCCAGGCCCGCCCAGTCGTCCGATAGACTTACGATCTCCCTGAACGAACTCGCCGGCCAGCTTATCCTGGGAACGACTCCGGTCGAGCACCGGCCATGGATGGGTGAAATCCGTGGCCTTGCGATCTACGCGAAACAACTCACGCCCGCCGAAGTCTTGAGCCACTACGCCGCCTGGACTGCGCCCGATCCGCTCAATCATGATCCCCCCAATCCCCCGGACACCGGCGCGGCCATTGCGCGTTATGCTTTCTGCGAGCGCTCTGGCCGCGAAGTCCACAGCGCCGTTTCCTCGGGTCCCACGCTCGAAATCCCCGCAAGCTTCGACGTCCCCCACAAAGCCATGCTCCGATCTGCGTTCGAAGAATTCGACCCCTCTCATCATTACCTCTACGATGTTCTCGAGAACGTCGCTGGCTTCGTCCCGCTGGGCGCTATTCTCTGCGTCTACTTTTCCCTCGCGCACTCGCGCTCCAAGGCCCTCCTCTACGCCACCTTAATTGGTGGCTCGCTCAGCCTTACCATCGAAATCCTGCAAGCCTTCATCCCCCGCAGGACCTCTGGCATGACGGACATCATCACCAACACGCTAGGCACTCTCATCGGCGCTGCGATCACGAATCCCCATCTTGTGAGAAAGATTTTGCGTGCCGTAAGAGTCCTCCCGAATCAGTAGGGGCGGGGCTTGCTCCGCCCGCCGTGAGCCCGACTGAGAACAACCCGCGGAGGCAACCCGGCCCAGCGTAAACCAATCGCGACCGATCCGATCCGGGAGGCAATCTTCGCGCCGCAACCAAGCCGAGTGTCCCGAAGCGCCACGTCTGCCCGTCTCACTTTTCTCCATCCGTCCTATCGAAAACTTTCAAGCTGGATTGCGCCTCCCTCCGCGTTATGCTCGCTTCCGTTAAATCAATGCAAGCGAGTGCACTATGTCCACCACACAAATCACGATCGAACGAAGCCCCTCACCTCAGATGCTTTCCCCGTTCCGTACCCGTTGGGGAAGCGAGCTTGCCGCTCACGAAGGCAATCCCGACTTCGTGCTCTCCCTTGCTCGCGGCCTTAAGGTAATCGCCTGCTTCGAAGCCCATCCTAACGGCCTCAGCATCGCCGAAATCTCGCGTACCACCGCGCTTTCCCGCGCCGCCGTCCGACGGCTGCTCATCACGCTCGAACTCCTTGGGTACATCGAGGCGGACGCCCGCAGGTACCGCCTGCAGCGCCGCGTCCCGCAGCCGGGTAGCTCTTCGGCCTCGCCCGCAAACGACGCCGCGTAATAGTTCCCATCTCGCAACGATCTCGTACTCAATCGCTGATCGTCGCGGAGCTACCACGCCGGCGAAATCCGGCACCGGAGTCGTGGACATGCGCAAGCCGGCAACCTCAGACTTCTGAGCTCTCATTTCCGACCTACGATAGAATCTAACAATCTTGTCCGCTCAGCCTGATTTCGACCATTTCCGCGTCGTTCTCGTCGCCACGCGCAATCCACTCAACATCGGCGCCGCCGCCCGCGCGATGAGCAACTTCGGCTTCCTCAATCTCTGCCTGGTCAATCCCTACGAGCCATCCTTCCGCGAAGCGCGCTCCGCCGTCGGTGCCTCCGAACTGCTGGCCAGCGCTCGCGTATTCGCCACCGTTGCCGAAGCTGTAGCGGATTGCCATCTGGTCGTGGGAACCACTGCGGTTGGGAGCAGGGAAGTGCGGCATCCGGTCAAAGGTTTGCGAGAGGCCGCGCCGCTGATCCGCAAACGCCTCACGGCGGGCCGTGTTGCTCTCTTATTTGGTTCGGAAAAATTCGGTCTCTCGAACGAGGACCTCAGTCATTGCAACTGGCTGTTGCGTATTCCCACGCGTGAACAGCACCGCTCGATGAATCTCGGCCAGGCCGTTGCCGTGTGCCTCTACGAACTTGCGCGTTCATCCCGGCGCGTTCAAATCACGGAGCAGCGCCAGCCCGCTACCGCCGGCGACATCGACCGCGTGGCCGCGCTGCTGCTCGAAGCGCTGGACGCCAGCGGCTCGCTCAAGTCGCGTTCTGGCCCGCGCACCGAAGAGAAACTTCGTCGCCTTATGCGGCGCCACAATCTCACCGCCGAAGACGCTAAATTCTGGCTAGGCATGTTCAGTCAAATCGTCTGGAAGCTTCGTGGTGGCTCGAAATAGCACTGCGTCGTCACTGTGGCTCGCTGCCGACGGTTGCGGTCTCGACACTCGCCGGAGCGAGCCCTCGGGCGGCTTCGTCGCGTACGGCCCGCACTCCAGCGCTTCGCGGACTATCCGGCTCTAGCCGTAGATAGGTATCCAGCTCCTCGACCATCGCCGCCGAATTTTTCTGCCTTCGATCGATCTGCGCCAGCAGCAAGTGTGCCATCGCAAAATTCGGAGCATACAGCACCGCTTGCTTCGCGCTCTGCTCCGCCTCCTGCACACGCCCTGCCGTGTATAGGACCCACGCCAAAGCGAAATTCCCCCGCGGGCTGGTCGGCTCGAGCGTCAGGCCTAACCGGATAAAAGCCAGCGCATCGTCAAATTGCTTCGCATTCCCCAGGGTCAGCCCCAATCCAAACAGCGGCGGTGCAAAGCGCCCATCGCTCAATTCAATCGACTTGCGAAAGGCGGCATCGGCCTGTGCGCTCAGCTGCATCTCCAGATCCGCGAGTCCTATCTTGTAATATGCCTCGTAGAAATCCTTGTACGCTGCAATCGCTTTCTGAAACTCCGCGATGCTGCCGGCCCAGTCCTGACGCGCGAACCGTTGAGTGCCTTTGTTGTAGGCGTTGCGAGCCTTCTCTGGAATGATCAGCTCGCGCATGGAAACGGTGGGAGCAAAACCAGCCGCTCCACTTCCCCCGCTCTGCTCGGGCCTCGACTGCCCCAGGCTCATCAGCGGTAACACAAAGAACGTTATGCAGCTGGTCGCTACTAGGCGGGCCCCGGTCATCGCAGCACCTCTTGTTGCAGGAAGGAAACTCTGCCCCTGAGCAGAAGGAAAACGCTTCCCCTGAGTTAGATATAGTTTGAAGAGGATTTGGATTCACGGAAGCCGTAAATTTAACGATGTACAAGGTGAAGCACCTGTCCATTCGTACAGGGTCTGCTGTATGCTGCGCGCGGGGTTCCGCGGCACGCATTTCTCTTAGACTTATTTCGATTCTGATCTCGTGCTGCGAGGCTGGAATTCGGCTAACGATGGACTTTAAACGGTCTTATCAACCAACCTCAGCGTGGCGTTCTTCACCTGAAACTCTCGCCCCGAATTGGTCCTTGACAGAATGTTACCAGTTTGCTATACTTTGTCGTGTTAACTCAAATAGCGATTCGAACGCTTGGCATAAGTCTCGATGCCTCTGACGTCCCGCCGCAAGAACTCATTTCAGCCTTAACTCCTTTAGAATCCGCACTTCCGAAAAACGCGCCCGTAACTCATTTAGAATCCGCAGATCCAAAAACACGACACTTAAAGTCCTTTAGAATCCGCACTTACAAAAAAGGGTGGGGGGTGGGGGTGAATTGTTAACTCGCCTGTAAGCCCGGAAACTCACGCGGTCATGACTGAGAACATAACGGAGAGCGACCATCGGGCAACTGCAATACGCAAAATAAATACTGTTCGCTCGGAACGATTCTTTGCGTTTGACGGTAGGCGAGTTGGCGGCTAGTTTGGCTCCATGAGCGAGGCACTTTTGCGAGTGGACACGTTTCCAGAGCACGACGCGGCGATTGGGTTTCTGCACTCGATTGGGCGGCGGATGGCTGCGGCTGATCCATTAAACGAGGTGCTGGCCAGGATTGTGGACTTTGTGGCGGCCGTCGTGAAGTGCGACTCCTGCTTTGTGTATGTGCTGGAGGGCAAGAATTTGATTCTGCGGGCCTCGAAGAATCCGCACCCGGAGATTGTTGGCCGGTTGAAATTGCCTCTGGGGCAAGGGATTACCGGGTGGGTGGCGGAGCATCGCGAGCCCGTGGCGGTGGGTTCCGAGGCGTTCAAGGATTCGAGGTTTCAGTCGTTTAATGAATTGCCTGAAGACCGGTATGAGGCGTTTCTTTCGGTGCCGATTCTTTGCCGGAACAAGTTGGTGGGCGTGATCAATTTACAGCACCGGCGGGCGCATACGCATAGCGAGGCGGAGATCCAGCTGATTTCCACGATTGGATTTTTGGTGGGGGCCGAGGTGGAGATGGCTCGGCTGGAGGAGGAGAATTCGCAGCTTTCCGAAGAGCTGGAGGCGCGGAAGATTGTGGAGCGGGGCAAGGGCATCCTGATGCGCGATTTGCGGATTACGGAAGAAGAGGCTTATTTGATGCTCCAGAAGCAGAGCCGCCAGCGGAGACTATCGATGCGGGAAGTGGCCGAGGCCATCATTTTGAGCGAAGAGGTTCGGCGGGCCCAGAGTAAGGGCGCGTCGGCCTAGCGTTGCGATCGAAGAGTTTCCCCAGAGGCTGAAGCCCGTCGTTCAAAGCGGTCGGAGCGGAAGCTCCCGAAGAATCCGGTCGAGCTGAACACATATAGGCGCCGGGCTTTAGCCCGGCCCGCCATGCCCAAACCGCCAACCAGGACGTCGGAGAGCACTGCGAATTTAGCTTTTTTCTTTCATGTGGTCTTTGAATACCTGGAAGAATTCTTCGGTGGCCAGTTGATGCAGAAGATCCTTGCGGTCATCCGGGCTCAAGTCCCTAGTCGCTATTTCTGCTCTGGCTTCACCTAGGGCTCTGACCCATCCTTCGTATTCTGGCCCGAATTGGATCTCCAGCTCTTTGCGAAGACGCTGCGCTAACGCCGGACTTTCGCCGGAGGTGGAGATGGCGATTTGTAACGGGCCGCGGCGGACTACTGCGGGATAGTAGAAGTCGCAGAGGTCCGGGACGTCTACTACGTTGCAGAGAACTCCCCGGCGTCGCGCTTCGGCGAAGATTTGTTCGTGTACAGCGGGCGAATTCGTTGCGGCTATTACCAGGAACATGCCTTCCAGATCGTTTGGATCGAAGTTGCGCTGTTGCCACGTTAGTTTTTTTTCCGCGGCCCACTGTTGGACCTTCGGGGTGGCTTCCGGGGCTACTACCTGAATTTTGGCTTCGGCTTCCAGGAGGCCTTCGATTTTGCCTTCGGCGATTGTGCCTGCGCCTACTACCAGGCACGGGCGATTTTCCAGCTTCAGGAACAGGGGGAAGAGTTTTGGTGGCGGTTGGCGGGTCATTTTGGTGATGTCTGCTGGTGATTCTAGCAGGTGGGGAAAATAGTTTGGTAGGAGAGCGGTTACTGCTTTTTGGCGTGACGTCCGATCATGCGATACGGCGACTTACACAGGTTTGTGGCAGAGTAGTTGTTGATGTCTGCGCCTCAGACTTCTCTGGCCTCGTCTCGCGTCGCGTTTAACTATCCCAGCTTCAGCTTGTATCAGTTGGCTCGGTTTTGCATTGTGCTGGCTACCGAGATGCAGTCGGTGGCGGTGGGATGGCAGGTTTACGAGATTACCAAGCGGCCTTTGGACTTGGGGCTTGTGGGGTTGGCGCAGTTCCTGCCTGGCGTTTTGCTCTTTCTGGTTTCTGGACATGTGGCGGACCGTTACGACCGGCGAAAGGTGGTTGTGGCATGCTACGCGGCTTTCGGCGGATGCTCGGGGCTGCTGCTGTTTGCCGCGTTGCGGCACACCCACTCGGTCTATCCGATTTATGTGGTGGTGATTTTGATTGGGATTGTGCGGGCGTTCAATGCGCCGGTGAGTCGTGCGCTGCTGCCGCAGTTGGTGCCGGAGGAGCATTTCCCGAACGCAGTGGCGTGGGCGTCCAGCGTTTTTCAGACAGCGACGATCCTAGGGCCGTCGGCTGGGGGAGTAGTTTACGCGGTGGCGCGGGGACCGTGGGCGGTCTACGCGATGGCGGCGATGGCGGCGATGGTGGCGACCGTTTGTGCATGGCAAATCAAAGTGGAGTCGAAAGCGCGTGCGCGAGAGCCCATAAACGTGGCCAATGTCTTGGCGGGGTTCCACTACATCTGGCGCCAGAGATTAATTCTTGGGGCGATCTCGCTGGATTTGTTCGCGGTCTTGCTTGGGGGAGCGGTAGCGCTGCTGCCGGTGTATGCACGGGAAATTCTGATGACCGGCCCGTGGGGGCTGGGGATTTTGCGGAGTGCGCCGGGCATTGGGGCGGCGGCTATGGCGGTTTATTTGGCTCATAAACCGTTGCGAGGGCGCGTTGGGGCCAAGATGCTTTGGTGCGTGGCTGGTTTTGGCGTGTTCACGATTTTGTTCGGGATCTCGCGGAGTTTAACGCTCTCGCTGATTGCGCTGGTGTTTGTGGGGGCGAGCGACATGGTCAGCGTCATTGTGCGAAGCACATTGATTCAGATTGCTACGCCGGATGCGATGCGGGGGCGGGTGAATGCCGTGGATATGGTGTTTGTTGGGGCTTCGAATGAGTTGGGGCAGTTTGAGTCGGGGTTGACGGCGCATTGGTTTGGGACCGTGCCGGCCGTGGTTTTGGGGGGCATTGGGACGCTTTTGGTTACGGCTGGGTGGGCCTGGTTGTTTCCGGAGTTGCGGGAGGCGGATCGGTTGACGACCGTGAGGGATTGAGGGGTTTTGTGGTGGGTGGTGGTTGGGAGGGCTTGGGGGCAACGTTTTGTGCACCGGGGACGGCTTTAGGGCGGGCGTCGCCGGGCGGGGCAAGCCCCGCCCCTACAAGGGATTGGTGTTATTGGGTCCGGGTTATCGGGTCGGCGTTATTTCGCGTGATTTTAGGTGAGGGTGAATCGTTATCTGGTTGGGACTACTCGGGCGGGTAATGCGGGAGGCGTGCTTGGGGGAGTTAATGTCAGGGCCGCTTTTACTGCGGGGGAGATTTTGTCGGCGTTGGCCAGGAGTTGGCTCACTTGCCAGAGTTGGGAGTCGGTAAGGCGGCCTTTGAAGCCAGGCATGCCGGTCAGGCGGATGCCGTGGGCGGCTTTCCAGTAGGTCTCCCAGGCGGGGTCGTCGGTTACGCCGGTGCCTTTGAAAAGTTCAGGAGGCTTTGGGTACATGCCTTCGGAGATGGCGCTCGGGGCTACGCCTGGCAGGCCGTGGCAGACCGCGCAGTTTTGTTTGTAGACGTCGGCGCCGGCCAGGAAGTTGGTTTCATCGGCAGGCACGGGCGGGTTGGACTTTTCTTGCTTGGCCAGGTAAGCATTCAAAGATGCGTGGGCGAGCTTTCGTTCGAACATCAGGGGAGGATCGGTAACCGCGACCGGGGCGACGCCTGTTGAAAAATAAAGCCAGAGTCCTCCGAGCACCAGAGCTGCTCCTAAGATGATGCCGACGATCAGCGCTTTAAGCATGAATTTGAGGTCCCCTTCGATGGATTGTGAAGCTGTAGAAACTGTCTTCGCGAATCGGTGCCCCGCTTTGGGTGTGCCAGTGTACGAAATCTTTGCAAATCTCGCATGCAATAAAATAGGAATTTCCGAGGGCCGTAGTCCGGAGCATGGTCCCTGTGGCGGCGGGACTACTTTGGGAGTTTTCCAACGATTTGGGGCCGGAAGGCGCGGTAACCTTTCGCCAGCGACGACCGTCTTACATATCCTAGGCATTGAGGGAACTTTCCGATAGGCTTCTTCCGTGTGAGCGGCCTTAATCACTTAGAGATTGCGAGCGAACACCTTAGCCGGTGGAAGACCTGATGGGCGTGTTGTCGTTGGGACTGGAGAGAAGGAATGGGGCATTTGAAAACGACGGAATTGCCGGAGCCGTACACCGATCCGGCTAGTTCTGGGCGGACTCCTGGGGGACAGGGACGCGGGTGGATTTGGATTGTCGCGCTGGTGGCCGTGCTTGCGCTCGGCGTGTGGTACTTCCGGTCGAAGGGGAGTACCGAGGCGCAGGGGCCGGGTGGTCCGCAGGGGCAGTTCGGAGGAGGGCCGGTGCCGGTTGTTGTGGCCACGGCTCGGCGCGGTGATCTGCCGGTGTATTTCAACGGGTTGGGAACGGTTACGGCGTTCAACACGGTGACGGTGCGTAGCCGCGTCGATGGGCAGATCGTAAAGATCAATTTTACCGAAGGGCAGACCGTTCACGCGGGGGATGCCTTGGTGGAGATCGACCCGCGACCCTATCAGGTGCAGTTGGAGCAGGCGGAAGGGCAACTGGCGAAAGATCAGGCGCAACTGCAGGACGTAAAAGTGGATTACGACCGGTATCAACAGCTTTTCAAAGAGGGAGTGGTCCCGAAACAGCAGGTGGATACGCAGCAGGCGCAAGTAGGACAGTTTTTGGGCTCGATCAAGGCGGATCAGGCGGCCATTGATAACGCGAAGCTGCAGATCACGTATTCGCACATCACGGCGCCGATCACTGGGCGGGTGGGGCTGCGGCTGGTGGACATGGGCAACATCGTTCATGCGACGGACACCACAGGGCTGCTCGTCATTACGCAACTGCAGCCGATTGCCGTGATTTTCAGTCTGCCGCAGGACCAACTATCCCAAGTGATGAGCAAGCTTCACGGGGCGCAGCTTCCGGTCGAGGCGTACGATCGTGACGATACGACGAAGATCGCGACCGGCAAACTGCTCACGATCGACAATCAGATCGATACGACTACGGGCACGTACAAGCTGAAGTCCGAATTTGGGAACGAAAAAAACACGCTGTTTCCGAACCAGTTCGTGAATATCCATCTGCTGGTGGACACCAAGCACAATGTCACCATCGTGCCGTCCACGGCGATTCAGCGCGGTCCGCAAGGCACGTACGTTTACCTGGCGCAGAAAGACAACTCGGTGAAGATTCGGCCGGTTACGATGGCGCTGACGTCGGGAAACTCGGTGGGGATTACAAAGGGATTGCAGGCAGGCGACGTCGTAGTTGTGGACGGACAGGACAAGTTGCAGGATGGAAGCAAGATCGATGCGCGCGCTCCCGTCGTAGGAGCGTCGAATCCGCAAAGCCAACAATCGCAAAACGAAGACCAGACGCCGAGTTCGGACTCGCCGGATAATCAAAATCCTCAGAACTCAGCGTTGCCCGCGAGCAAAGGCACGAAACAATGAGTCCATCGCGGCCGTTTATTCTGCGGCCGGTTGCGACGACCCTGTTAATGGTCGGCATCCTGCTTGTGGGCTTCGTGGCCTACAAGCAATTGCCGATTTCGGCGTTGCCGCAGGTTGACTATCCCACGATCCAGGTGCTGACGTTTTATCCTGGGGCCAGCCCGGAGGTGATGACGTCGTCGGTGACGGCGCCGCTGGAGCGGCAGTTCGGGCAGATTCCCGGATTGAACCAGATGACGTCGACGAGCTCGTTTGGGAGCTCGATCGTCACGCTGCAGTTTGTTCTCGATCTCAATATCGACGTTGCCGAGCAGGAAGTGCAGGCGGCCATCAATGCGGCGTCGAACCTGCTGCCGACGGATCTTCCGAACCCGCCGATCTACAGCAAGATCAATCCCGCGGATTCGCCAATTCTGACTTTGGCGCTGACCTCGTCGAGCCTGCCGCTGTCGCGGATCGAGGATCTTGCGGAGACCACGCTGTCGCAGAAGATTTCGCAATTACCAGGGGTGGGCTTGGTCAGCATCGGCGGCGGGCAGCGGCCTGCGGTGCGGATTCAGGCGAACCCAACGGCGCTGGCAGCTTACGGCCTAAGCCTCGAGGATCTTCGTACAGCGTTGGGGCAAGCCAACGTTGACCAGGCCAAGGGCACCTTCGATGGTCCGCATCAGGCGTTTACGATCGGCGCGAATGACCAGTTGCTGACCAGCGATGGTTACCGGCCGCTGATCATCGCCTACAAGAATGGCGCGCCGGTTCGCGTGAGCGACGTGGCGACGGTATTTGATGGCGCCGAAAACGCCAAGCAGGCGGCCTGGGCGAACGAGCATCCCGCGGTGATCCTGAACATTCAGCGGCAGCCGGGCGCCAACATCATTGCGGTGGTGGATCGCGTGAAGAAGTTGCTGCCGCAACTGCAGGCATCGCTGCCGAGCGCGGTGCAAGTGCAAATTCTTACGGACCGAACGACGACGATCCGCGCGTCGGTGGAGGATGTGCAATTTTCCCTCGTTCTGACCATCGCGCTGGTGGTGATGGTGATTTTCTTGTTCTTGCGGAGCGCGCGGGCGACTGTGATTCCGGCGCTGGCGGTGCCGCTGTCGATTGTCGGGACGTTCGGTGTGATGTATTTGCTGGGCTACAGCTTGAACAATCTTTCGTTGATGGCGCTCACGATCTCGACCGGGTTCGTGGTCGATGATGCGATCGTGATGATCGAAAACATCAGCCGGTTTATTGAAGAGGGGGAAACTCCGCTGCAGGCGGCGCTAAAGGGATCGGAGCAGATCGGGTTCACGATTCTGTCGCTGACGGTTTCGCTGATCGCGGTGCTGATCCCGTTGCTGTTCATGGGCGACATCGTGGGGCGGTTGTTCCGTGAATTCGCGATCACGCTGGCGGTCACGATCATCGTTTCGGCTTTCGTTTCGTTGACGCTTACGCCGATGATGTCGGCGAAGTTGCTGAAGCGCCAGGATGAGAGCCAGCAGGGCTGGTTCTACCGGACGTCGGAGCGAGGCTTTACCGCGGTGATTGATTTCTACGGGCGCACATTGCAATTCGTGTTGCGATACCGCACGACAACACTGCTGGTCACGGTGGCGACGTTGGTGGGCACCATCCTTCTTTATGTCTATGTGCCCAAGGGATTTTTCCCGGTGCAAGATACGGGCCTCATAATGGGGATTTCGGAAGGAGCACAGAACACGTCGTTCGCGGCCATGGCGCAGCATCAGCAGGCTCTGGCGAGCGTGATCCTGAAGGATCCGGGGGTGGAGAGCCTGTCGTCGTTCATTGGAATCGATGGAACCAACGCGACGATAAATAGCGGAAGAATTCAGATCAATCTAAAGCCCTTGAAAGAGCGCAAGGCTTCCGCGTCGGAGATTATTCGGCGGCTGCAGCCGGAGCTCGCCAAGGTCGATGGCATAACGCTGTTTATGCAACCGGTGCAGGATCTGACGGTGGAGGATCGCGTAAGCCGAACGGAATTCCAGTACAGCCTGGAGGACGTGGATCAGAAAGAGCTGGCGTACTGGACGCCTAAATTAATAGAGAGGCTGCAGGCGCTTCCGGAATTGCGCGACGTAACGAGCGACCAACTCAATCAGGGCTTGCTGGCGACCTTGACAATCGATCGCGATACGGCTTCCCGGTTGGGTATTCTACCGGCGACGATCGATAACACCTTGTACGACGCGTTTGGACAACGGCAAGTCTCGACGATGTTCACGCAGTTGAATCAATACCACGTGGTCTTGGAAGTGAATCCACAGTTCCAGCAGAATCCCGATCAGCTCAAGAATATTTACGTGCATTCGTCGACAGGGCAGCAGGTGCCGCTGAGCGCGTTCACGCGCTTCGAGCCTGGGGCTACAGCACTGGCGATTAACCACCAAGGGCAATTTCCGGTGGTGACACTTTCATTTAACCTTGCGCCGGGAGTTTCTCTAGGGGACGCGGTGAATGCGATCAATCGAGTGAAAGAGGAAATCGGGTTGCCGGCCAGCATTCAGGCGACGTATCAAGGCACGGCCGCGGCTTTCTTGAATTCACTGGCCAACGAACCGATATTAATCTTGGCGGCGATCATCACCGTTTACATCGTTCTGGGCGTGCTGTACGAAAGCTATATTCATCCGATCACGATCATTTCCACGCTGCCGTCTGCGGGTGTCGGGGCGATTCTTGCGTTGTTGTTGTGCCGCACCGAGTTCAGCGTCATCGCACTGATCGGCATCATTCTGTTGATCGGCATCGTGAAGAAAAACGCCATTATGATGATCGACTTCGCGCTGGAAGCCGAGCGGAAGGAAGGGAAGGCTCCGCTGGAAGCCATCTACGAAGCGTGCCTACTGCGTTTTCGTCCGATCATGATGACGACGATGGCGGCACTGCTGGGCGGGCTGCCGCTGGCGCTAGGCAGCGGCGTGGGTTCGGAACTTCGCCGGCCACTGGGTATTACGATCGTTGGCGGGCTGCTGCTGAGCCAGTTGCTTACGCTGTACACGACGCCGGTCGTGTATCTGGCGTTCGATTCGCTGGCGCGGCGAGCGCGGCGGCGATTCCACGTGACGAATCCGGTTGAGCAACTGGCGGATACGGACTAAGGCCGTGGCGGGCACACTGTGAAATTCTCGTCCAATTTCTCGGCGCCATTCATCCGGCGACCGGTCGCGACCTCGCTGATTTCCCTCGCGATCTTGCTTGCGGGAGCGGTCGCATTCCGATTTCTACCGGTGGCGCCGCTGCCGCAGGTCGATTTTCCAACGATCAGCGTGTACGCAAATTTGCCGGGGGCGAGCCCCGAGACGATGGCGTCCGCGGTGGCCACGCCGCTTGAGCGGCAGTTCGGCCATATCGCCAGCGTCAGCCAGATGGTCTCGACCAGCCAGCTCGGTAACACCAACATCACTCTGCAGTTCGACCTGAATCGCAACATCGACGCGGCGGCTCGCGATGTGCAGGCGGCAATCAACGCGGCTCGCGGCCAGCTTCCGGTGGATTTGCCTGGCCAGCCGGGATATTGGAAGGTCAATCCCGCGGACGCCCCGATCATGTTGCTGGCGATGACGTCGGAGAACATCACGCTGCCGGAAATTTACGACGCGGCGGATTCCGTGATCGCGCAGAAACTCCGCCAGGTTTCCGGCATTGGCGAGATCTTTGTGGGAGGTGGAGCGCGTCCCGCGGTTCGCGTGCAGGTAAATCCTGGGCAGATCAACAACTACGGCATCAGCCTGGAAACCGTACGCTCGGTGCTGAGCTCGGCCAATTCAAACCGGCCAAAGGGCCAGTTGAGTAATGCTGGGCGCGCCTGGGGAGTGGCCGACAGCGACCAACTATTCAAGGCGAACGAGTACCGCCCGCTCATTGTCACCTGGCATAACGGATCGCCGGTGCGGCTTTCGGATGTCGCTAACGTGACGGACTCGCTGGAAGATGTTCACAACGCAGGCTTCATCAACGGCGGCCCGGGCATTGTTCTGGTGATCTTTCGCCAGCCCGGCGCCAACATGATTGAAACGGTGGATCGCGTGAAAGCGATGATGCCGCGGTTGCAGGCGTCGATCAATCCTTCGATACACCTCAGCGTGATGATTGACCGGACTACAACGATTCGCGCCTCGATTCATGAGGTCGAGATCACCCTGATCATTTCCGTGATCCTGGTGATCCTGGTTGTTTTTGTTTTTTTGCGAAATTATTGGGCGACGCTGATTCCCAGCGTCGCGGTGCCACTGTCACTGGTGGGCACATTCGGCGTGATGTATGTCTGCGGGTACAGCTTGGACAATCTCTCGCTGATGGCGCTCACGGTTTCCACGGGGTTCGTGGTGGACGACGCCATCGTGGTCATCGAAAACATCACTCGGCACCTGGAGGCGGGAATGAAACCGTTCGCCGCCGCGATGCAAGGGGCGCGCGAGATCGGTTTTACCGTAGTCTCCATGAGCACTTCGCTGGTGGCGGTGTTCATCCCCATTCTGCTGATGGGCGGGATCGTGGGCCGGCTGTTCCGCGAATTTGCCATCACGCTGAGTGTTGCCGTGAGTATCTCACTGCTGGTTTCGCTGACGACGACGCCCATGATGTGCGCGCTGTTTCTCCGACGCGACACTGAACGTCACGGCCGGCTGCACCATTTTGCGGAAGCGGCCTTCGAACGGTTGTTGCGAAGTTACGATGTTGGTCTTCGCTGGGTCCTGCGCCATCAATTCGTCATGCTTTGCGTGACGATTCTCACGATGTTCGTCAGCGTGGGCTTGTATATCTTCACTCCCAAGGGATTTTTTCCGCAGCAGGACGTCGGCCGCATCATGGGCTTCATCCAGGCCGACCAGGACGTCTCGTTCGACACCATGCGCGAAAAGGTGAGGAGCTTCACGGAGATCGTTCGTCAGGATCCCGCCATCGACACGCTCACGGCGTTCACCGGCGGAGGCGGCGGAAATAACAGCGGGCGATTTTTCGCGCAGCTCAAGCCGCTTAGCGAGCGCAAGATCAGCGCCGACATGGTTATCGAGCGACTTCGGCCGAAGCTCGAAGCGATTCCCGGCGCTTCGCTTTTCTTGCAGGCAGTACAAGACATTAACGTCGGCGGGCGCTTTGCCGGGGCGCAATATCAATACACTTTGCAGGCCGACCGCATCGGCGACTTGGTGGAGTGGGCGCCGCGTCTGATGGAGCGCATGTCCAAGATCCCGGAACTGCGCGACGTCAACACCGATCAGCAATTGAAAGGACTTGAAGCTTCACTGGTGATTGATCGCGACACCGCCGGACGCCTCGGCGTGTCCGTCGCCGAAATCGACAACACGCTGAACGACGCCTTTGGGCAGCGGCAGGTCTCCAACATCTACAAAGGCATCAATCAATATCACGTGGTGCTGGAAGTTCTTCCGGAGTTTCAGCGCAATCCCGAAACTCTTGCCAACATCTACGCCGCGTCTAATACCGGCAAGCTTGTTCCCCTTAGCTCGTTCGCTCATTTCGAGCCGTCCAACAGCGCGCTCACCATCAATCATCAGGGGATATTTCCGGCAATCACGCTTTCTTTCAACCTCGCGCCGGGCGGCTCTCTTGGTCCGGCTGTCGAACAGATTCAGGCGGTACAGCGTGAAATGAATATGCCGCCCAGCGTACACGGAACATTTCAAGGCACCGCTCAGGCGTTCCAGGATTCTCTCTCTTCGGAGCCGTTGCTGATCGTCTCGGCGCTTGCCGCGGTTTACATCGTTCTTGGCATTTTGTATGAGAGCTATATTCATCCCATCACGATTCTCTCGACTCTACCTTCCGCTGGTGTTGGCGCGCTGCTGGCCATTCGCCTCATCAACGCTGATCTGAGCATCATCGCGCTGATCGGCATCATTCTCTTGATCGGTCTGGTGAAGAAAAACGCGATTCTGATGATCGACTTCGCCGTTCAGACGGAGCGCGAGGAAGGGAAGTCAAGCGTCGAGGCGATTTATCAGGCCTGCTTGCTGCGCTTCCGGCCCATCATGATGACCACCATGGCTGCGTTGCTCGGCGCTCTTCCGTTGGCGCTGGGCTCCGGTATGGGTTCCGAGCTTCGCCGGCCGCTCGGCATCACCATCGTGGGCGGCCTCATTTTCAGCCAGATGCTCACGCTGTTCACCACGCCAGTCGTTTATCTATACATGGACCGCCTGCAGACTTGGATTCAGCGCTCCCGCGCTCATGCAGCTACGTCGCCCGCTGTAGCTCAAACCGACTAGCGAAATTCGTTCATTCGGGTCCGGTACTTTAATCCACTAGACAGCAAGGGGTGTTAGCGGTTATATGGAGGCACGGAAAGGTACCGGGCAGGCCCTAGCCGTCGCGAACTCCCGAAATGGGTCTCCAGGATTCCCCGCCCCCGGTTGAGACAATTCCGTGACCGCGTTGGGACATAAAAGGACTTGGCTTCAGTCGAACGATGATCTATCGTTTGGCGCCGTCCCATGCCCTGGACGTGAGATCGAAGTCCGGTGCGACGCCGATTTCCGCGAAGTTTGATAAATTCTGCGGGTTTCGACGGTCGGTTCGCTGAAGCTGTGCGGGTGTGTTGCGAACTTTCTTGATTTTGGCGTCATCAGTACAAAAATTTTGTGGGATGTGTTAAGGGTTCGGGGGTTCCGGCTATGAAATCTCTTCTTTGCCTGCCGATGGTTTTGTTTCTTTCTTTTTGTCTGGGATCATATCGGGAAGTTCGAGCTCAAGACGCAGCCCCTCCTAGTCCTTCCTCGTCACAAGGTGTAGTGGTTCAATCGTCGCCAGCGTCGAGCACCATTGCGATCCCCGGTCCGATTCGTTCGTTCCTACGCATGGCTGCGATCAGCCAGAAAGTTTCCCCCGAAGAGATCACGCCACTGCTGGCGCGCAACATCTTTTTGCTGGGCTATGAAGGACCACAGAGCCAAGCTCGCGAAACCGAGTATCTCATCCTGTTGAATCGGTACGTGCAGCAAGCCAGGGAATTGGTGGCACTGGCCGGGCCCACCGGCGTGGTTCACGTATCAAATTGCGAGGATGCCAAACCGCTGTTGCAGATATTGGGGTATCGGGCGCGGCCCGATTGCGGACAAAAAAGTACCTACGTCGAAACGGTAGATCCCCAGCGGGCATTTTTGACCATCGATTCGGGATTCCCCTTGCCGGAGCTGGAAAAGGTCCTTCAGGAGGGCAAACCGTTTGCGTACTCCGTCCCAACTTCTCGCGTCCCGCTGCTGTTCACTGAAGCGGATTGGGCTGCGGCGGCGAGAAAAGCAAAAACCAACGAACCCAAAGATCTGATCGACACGCTGATCCACGATCCTCTTTTGGCGCGCCTCTATTGGGGCATGGGGCGAATCGACCGCGAAACCCAAGCTTCTTTGCATCAATCGCCGGGGCTTAAGAAGCTCTACCCTGTCGCCGCCGTTCTGGATTTTTACGGAAGTCACATTCGCATTCGCTCAGGACGGGTCCAAGTCCCCGGAGGAACGCAGGCCGAAGCCGGCTGGAAAGACTTGGTTGGCGCTGGCGCGGACTCGCCGAGCGACTTTGTCGTCAAGTTGCTGTCCAAAGACAACGGGTGGCTCGCGGCCTACTTTGATTCCTTGTCGCGTGTTAATCAGGTGCAGCAGGCCCATTTTACGGAAGCACGAAGGCTGCGGCGGGACTACGAAGCGCTTCGCGGAAAGGAAAATTCCTCAGACGCCACGCGTGGCGTCTTCCGTTCAGACCCGCGCCTGTTACTACTGCTGACGCGTCTTCAGTGGGATCCCAACGGCCAACCGCACGTCCCGGGAAATATTGAAGCGTGGAAGAAAATCCTGGGCGAGAAGAGCGACTCGAACATTGTGCGTGAATGGGGCAGGCGTTCCAGGCACTGGGACAACTCGGAACAACTCCTCGAGGCAATGTTCGCGCTGTCCCGTGTGCAGACGGAATCTGGCCCGCTGCAAGCCTACTTAATGATGTGCGACCTCGACAGCAGCCGCCCGAGCGATCATCGCTTGAGTCCCGATACCGTAGTTCTCCTGGCGACCAAATTTTCGCAGTTCAGCGACCAGTACCTGATCTTTTCTGAGTTTCCTGATTTGGACGACACCTCGATCGCTAATTTCATTACCGTGACCTCGACGCTGGACGTCATCCACAATCAGAGCCTGCGCGGCAACGCCATGGGGACGTTTCAGGCCACGGTCGGCATCTGGCAGATACTTGCGAGGCAAGGGGAAATACGTCGAGAGGATCTGAACAGTTCCTTCCAAAAAACAATCAAGCCATTCGGCAAGGTCGGATCTCCGACGCAACTATTCGACGCGGGCCGGAATTCGCTGCGCGAAGTCGCGCTGGTGGCGACCGGCAAACCGCAGACTTCTCAGGCCCAGATCATCGACTTGCTCGCGGGTCCGGTGCAAGTGAGCGCTGAAGGCCAGCGGATGCATGAGGCGCTGGCGAATCGCATGCGCTCGGTGATGGATGCGCAGCGGCTGGTTTCGCTGGACACACTCGTGTCGCTCGGCGATGGTTTGCACGATGTCGCGCAGGTGAAGGCGGAAACCAACACGCTGCTGCCGCTAGCCGCGGAGCTTCGCGAATTTGAGATGCCGCAACCTATTTTTAAGAATAGCGAGAGAGATCAGTGGGCTGCGGGCATCTACAACAATCATCACACGGAATTGCAGATGCGTACGGATTTGACCAAGGTCGTCAAGTCGCCGAATTCCGCCGAGCAACTCGCGACGGCGCGCGGCGAACTTGCTTCCTTGCTGCGAGATACGCTGGTGGGGCTTAACTACGCTTACTATGAACCACCCGGCGCGCAAATCCTCCACAACAATCCGCTCTTTGTGCGTTCCCACGACTTTGCTGGAGACACGGTAACCGGCGTTGAAAAGCAAGCCTGGCAGGCTCCGCAATTGTTTGGCGCGGGCTCGCCCGCTGGTGGCGGGGCGCGCCTTGTCGGATCATTGGCCGATCTCCCCTATGTTTTGGCGGACGCGGAGCAGGACTTCATCGCCCCTGAAAATGTACAGGCTCTTATCTGGCGCCAGGTGGTGCCGGGTCTCTTGACCAGCGCCGTGGTACCTCGGTGGTGGGGAATCAGCCAGACCGAACTGCACGCCGTCGCGCTTTACCAGGTGGCCGGAGAAGAACTTCTAGATGGGGCCCAGCAGAACGAAGAACTCCGCAATCAGGTGATGAGAATCCTTTCTGATCGTATGTCTCCGCAGCGCACGGAGTTTGTCGAACAGGCCCTCCACGCGGGTCACGCGACGGAACTGTACCTGCAACTCATGCCGGCCGACACTTTTTATCTGGCCGCCGACTATCGCAGCAGATTTCCCGATCGTAAGGATTCTTTTGGCGCAGCGGGCGCGGAACTCGAATCGCTAGCGCAAAGCCACCCCGAAGAGGTCAACCTGGAACGCCTCTCGCGAGACTTTGGCGTGCCGCATCCCGCGCTGGAACAGAACTATGCGCGCCAGCTTTTGAACCTGCAGCCGTTTCCCGCGTTCATGGGGTATTCCAGCCGCTTCCTGGCGGAATCCTGGGACTCCAATAATTTGTACTGGGCCCGGCTTGCCGATGAAAAAGGATATTCGCCAGTCCTGTTGAACCGCTTGGTTCCTGAACTTACGCGTCGCATGGTCGAGAAAATATTTGCCACCGACCTGGAAGATTGGCCTGCGCTTTTGCGCGCGGCACGCGAGACCGGTGACGAGTTTCGGTTGGGAAAGAACGCTGCGGTCGCAAATACCACGGTGATTTCCCAACCGTAGTCGATCTTGCAAGGCAAAGCTTTTCGCTGCTGGCGGAAGCCGGCGCGATGACATGCGTTAAATGGGGATAAGACGCCATGGCTAAACGATACTTCGTGGTTCTCACATTGGTTATCGGATTACTGTCGGGATCGGGAACGCGCATCGCAGCTCAACAGGACGGAACGCGCTTTCGCGTTTCTGTTGACCTGGTACAGTTAAACGTCGCGGTCACAGATGCAAAAGGGAACTACGTTACGGGCCTCAAGCCAACGGATTTCATCATTTCCGAGGACGGCATCACCGAAAAAGTCGCGACGTTTGAAGAAGGCAACGGACCGACGCGCCGGTTAATGGATGCTCCCCCTGAAACGGCGAAGGCCATCTCTGGAAGCGCCGGCCAGGGAGATGGTTCCTCGTCGCAAAATCCGAATGAAACGCTGGGCGAAGCCATCGCCGGCGCCAACGTGTTCATACTCTTCGACACCAGCAACTATATGTATCGCGGCTTTGTGTTCGCGCAGGATGCCATTTCCGATTTCGTGCGCTCGTTGGAGACCGCCGACAAGGTCGCGTTCTATTCCTACAGCCGCGACCTGTACCGCTCCGCGCCCCTTACTGCCGATCGTTCCGAGGTCGTTAAGGGCGTGCGCACCACGGTCGCCGGGGACGACGCGGCCCTGTACAACTCGCTATTGCTGACCCTGAAGGATGCTTCTACCTTCACCGGAAGGAAGGTCGTGGTGGTATTTTCGAACGGTCCCGACAACGCCAGCATGGTCCCGCCCGAAGACGTCGCCGAGCTAGCGCAATCGACCGGCATCCCCATCTACATGATCAGTACCCGTGAAGCGAAGCTCGAGCCGGTCTCGACGGTAGTCTTCGAGCGCATGACCGCAGCCACCGGCGGCAAAGCTTATTTCGCGAATAGCTGGCGCGACGAGCGCAAGGCTTTCGCCTCGATACGCGACGATTTGGGCCACCTCTATTCGTTCAGCTACTACCCGGAGCCCAATCCCAACCGCGGCTGGCGCGCCATTAACGTGAAACTCGTCGGCGAACACGCGAAGAAATATCACGTGCGCACACGAAACGGCTATCGCCCCCAAACCAACCGCTTCTCGTCCGAGACCACCTCATCTTCGATCTCGGAACTGATGCCAAAAGCTGATTCGAACTAAGGCTTGAGCTGGTTTTAGTTTTGACGCCGGGAGTGCGTGAGCCGCAAGCCCGCCCTGTTGCGCGCGAAGCGCTCAACGTGAAACAATCCCCGCCCATGCTGATCCCTAAAATCGTTCGCTCTCTCGCACTGATCGTCGTCCTACTCTGCGCGACAAATGTTCGTGCCCAGACGACGCGCCCCGACGCCGAAAGGCACCTCGCGCACGATATCTACAAGCGATTCATCGAAATTCAGTCCGGCTTTACGACTGGCGCGACCACTCCGGTCGCCGAAGCCGCCGCCGACCGTTTGAAAGCTGCGGGTTTTCCCGATTCCGACATCTTTGTCGGCGGCGCCATTCCGAAGAAAGGTAATCTCGTCGTTCGTTACCACGGCACGGGCGCGCGGAAACCTATTTTGCTTCTTGCGCACACCGACGTCGTCGAAGCCAAGCGGGAAGACTGGACGATGGAGCCGTTTCAACTCATCGAGAAGGACGGCTTCTTCTACGGCCGCGGCTCGGGTGACGACAAGGCGCAAGCCGCCGTCTGGATCGCCAACCTGATTCGCTACAAGCAGGAGGGTTTCAAGCCCGATCGCGACATCATCGTCGCGCTAACGGCCGATGAGGAAGGGGGCGGGCCGTACAGCGGCATCCAATGGCTGCTCAAGAATCATCGCGACCTGATCGATTCCGAGTATGCGTTGAATGAAGGAGGCTGGGGCGAATCGCTCGATAGCAAGAAAATCTCGAACGACGTCCAAGTGAGCGAAAAGTACGTCATCAACTTCCGCTTCGAGGTTCACAACAAGGGCGGGCACAGCTCACTACCGGTCCCGGATAACGCGATCTATCGTCTAGCCGTCGCGCTGGAGCGCCTCTCGAATTTCGGCTTCCCGCTGAAGACCAACGAAGTCACGGCAGCGTACTTCCAGCAGATGGCAAAAATTGAAGGTGGTCCTCACGAGGAAGATCTGGCGCAGGCCGCGGCGGGCTCGCAAGAAGCGATGAGCCGCCTCGCCGCCGCGAGTCCTGCATGGAACGCCACGCTGCGCACAACGTGCGTCGCCACGCAATTGGAGGGTGGCCACGCTGTCAACGCGTTGCCACAACTCGCCGCTGTCACGGTGAACTGCCGCGTCCTGCCGGAAGATTCAGTCGACTACGTTCAAAGCACACTGCAAAAAGTCGTAGGAGACGATCAGGTAAGCATCAAGATCTTAGGCGATACGTCCGCCGGACCGGCGTCGCCCATGCGACCTGACCTTCTCGGTGCGATCAATCAGGCAACGGAAAAGATCTGGCCCGGAGTCCCCACAGTGCCGATCATGGTAATGGGTGCGACCGATGGCAAGTACCTGCGGATTGCCGGCATACCAACTTACGGCGTTCAAGGATTCTTCTTCGACCGCAATGACATCCGCTTCCACGGCCGCGACGAACGCATGAGTGTCGAATCCTTCTACGAAGGCCAAGCGTTCCTTTACGATCTGGTCAAAATCTTGTCGAGTTCCACGAAGTAAGGCGGATTGACCCGGTCCGAACTTTTCTTTGTGGGTGGGGCTTGCTCCGCCTGGCATCGGCTTCAAGCGCGAATTCGGTATAGGCACTGCTCTAAATGATCTCGTACCGTTATCGATCCCAACGCATTTTTTGTGGGAGTTGGGATCGCGCAGGAGCCTTGTGCTCCAAATTTCAAGCCGGGAGGGGCAAGCCCCTCCCCTACAAGATGGCTGGCGGGTCGGCTGGCCAGGTCAATTTATTAGGCGTTTCACGAACTCCCAATCAGGTACCCGGTAAAAAACACCAGTAATCCGCCAACAATCACTTGAAACGCGGCCTGTAAAAACGGCGTGTCCATATAACGATGCCGAATGTAAGCGATCACGCCTAGTTCCACAACAACAACGAAGATAGCGATGGTGGTGGCCATGTGGAAACTTGAAATCAAGAACGGCAGTGTGTGTCCGATTCCGCCCGCCGTAGTCATCAACCCGGTAGCAGCTCCGCGAATCC
This sequence comes from uncultured Acidobacteriota bacterium, assembly GCA_963834025.1. GTDB lineage: Bacteria > Acidobacteriota > Terriglobia > Acidiferrales > UBA7541 > Acidiferrum. The sequence continues at coordinate 1,093,612 of CAWIAI010000003.1, forward strand.
AGGGCGATCCTCGCCCCGTCAGCGATCCGTCATCCGATAGCGCCTCTGCAAACCCCATCGAAATCCCCGCGCCGACCGACGCCGCCAGCCCAACCAAAAACGCATCCCAGCTCTTGTGGGTGGCGAACGCTGCGGCGAATAGCGGCGCAAGCGTCGATACCGATCCGTCCATCAACCCGGCCAGCCCGGGTTGCACGATTTGCAGCAAAAACAATTTCCGGTGCGACTCGTCCTCTTGAGCCTTGGCACTTTGCGTCAAGTGCTTCTCTTCAAGGTTTCCTGCCGTCTGCGTGTGCTTGCGCTCTTCGTCCGCCAGTTTGTTCAGCAATTCTCTGGTGGAAGCATCCGTCGTTCGCGCGATGGCTCGCTGGTAAAAGCGCTGCGCTTCCAGTTCCATCACTTCTGCCTGGCGCCTCGCGACGTTCACGCCCAGAGGCCGAACCAGCCAGTTGGGCCGGCGCGTCAGAAAGCCTTTTACGTTTTCTCTGCGAATCAACGGAATGTGGTCGCCGAAGCGCTGCCGGAACATGGCCAGCAGCCGGTCGCGGTGCACCACCTCTTCTTCGCGCATTTCCTCGAACATCGTCGCCGTCGCGGGATACGACTCCCGCAGCGCATCCGCGAACTCCCCGTAGATTCGTCCGTCCTCTTCTTCGGAGCTAATGGCCAGCGCCACAATCTCCTTCTCCGTCAAATCCTTGAATGCCTTTTTCATCAAGCCCTTCCCACGACTTTTTCGAGAAAGCAGCATCGCACAAAGCGCGCGCCCAAGTCATTAGGCGGCCCTGGTGCAACTAAGCTGCGGACCGGAAGTGCTGTCATTCCACCCGCTTCATAGGAGACACGACAATGCCGGAAGCTAAGCCCACTGAAAACCAGAAGCCAATTACCCGCGATCGCGTGGCGGAACTCTTGAACGAAGATCTTTCGCGCGAATACCAGGCCATCATCGCCTACGTCGTGTATTCCCAGGCACTTAAGGGCGCAGAGTATATGAATATCGCCGACCAGCTCCAGCTCCACGCCGCTCACTGAACCCGCGACAAATCATGCGGGATGAGATTGGTGCAGGCATTCATCTTTAAGCACTCCATGACTTCGGCGCTCACCGCTGCTGGCTAGTCCGCGGTGCTTCAATTGGCGCCAAGGGGGACGCTTTCCCACTGCAATTTCGCACACCCGCCATGGTTAGATTCGTCTTATTTCGCCACAAAGCAGCATCTGTCTCAGGGCATGTGCTTTGTCCCGGCGTTGGCGGCGACCATTGTTGCGCGAATGTCCCAATCCGGTACCAAGCGCTGGAACTGGCATATCAGTTCGGAACTCGCTATTGCTTTTTTCGCTCGCTTTTCTTTCGCCCTCTTTCCCCAAGGGTACTTCCGTACTACCATCGCAGTCAGAGTGTCCTACTTTCTCTGGGGTACGGTCCCTCTATAGGTTTTTTTTCGCCCACAGCTTAGACTTTCACTATTGCAGGCAGTCTCTTTTTGCAGGCGATCGTGAGGGAATCGAGTTATGGCGACACTGGAAATGATGAGCAAGACTCCACAAAACGGCGTCTCGCCGCACCGCCCGCAGACAGAGCGTCGCGGCACCCGGCGCTGCAAGATCACCCAACTGATGCGCATTCGCCCTTCGGACCCAGAGAAAGAGCACTTCGAAGATCTCCGCGGCACCGTGAGTGTGTCTCGCACTGGCGTCTATTTTCAGACCAGCGAGCCCGGCTACGAACTCGGCATGCGCCTTTTCGTGACCATGCCTTATACGCAGGGCGCGGCCTCCATGAGCCGCGAATATCTGGCCGAAGTCGTGCGCGTCGAACCCATGGCAAATGGCATGACCGGGATCGGCTTCAAGATTCTGATGGAAATGGGCATGCAGACGAATCACTCCTACGGCTTTACGACCCCAAGCAGGTAACCTCGGTCGCGACTTCCGCTTGGAAAATTCGGTTCAGAAAGAAAAGGCGTCCGGGGACCCGGACGCCTCTTTTGTTTGGGGTGGAAAAAGTTATAACCGCCAGAATCCGGATTATTCGCCGCGGCCGAGCATACGCATCGCACGATGCCGCAACAGGCCGAGTTGGCGGTTGACCGGATGGCGTCTCGCCAGGAAAGAGAGCACCGGTTCCTTCCGTTGCATCAGGCGGTTCATGGCGATGGTCAGGCGCACGTCACGCCGGGCAAACTTCAATCCTGCCTGGAGCGCATCGACGGCTTCATCGCGCCTTCCCGCCGTGGCGTAAACCTCCGCAAGGTTTAGGTAGAGTTGCGCCTGGTTACGCTTCATGCGCACCGCGGCGTCGCACAGTCTTTCCGCCTCTCCCCACTTCTGTTCGGAGCGTGCCAGCACTACACCTAGGTACGACATGTAGTAGGGGTTGTTCTTATCCAGGTCCATGGCGCGCTGCATGTGCGGCAGCGCTCTGCCGGCGTAATTGTCACGCAACAGGGTCAGCCCTTGCTTGAATTCGCGGAAGGCTTCCGTGTCGAGCATCGGTTCACCTCATCGACCGTTCTGCGGTCGCACAGCCGGAAATGCTGGGTCTAGGGTACGAACACAAATGCGGCGCCACTTCGAGGAGTTCGACACTGCCTGGTGAGAGGCAGAAGCAATACGAGTGCTCCGGTTGCCCGGGCCAGCCTCAGCCCGAAAATGGGAGCGGTGAGCAGCGTCGCGCTTGGGGTTCCCATCCCAGTCCTTCGTCAAGGTACGCGTTCGGTTGGAGTGATTCTACTGATCCATAGGACAGTCTTAGGACAGCGGAACTTGCGGAGGCTTCGCAGGGCACTTGCTGAGCGAAGAGGGAATCAGAGGTGGCTATCGATCGGAGGGCCGCCCTGGGAACATCGTGCGGTTAGAGTAAAGCGATTGGTTTCAGTCTTTTTCGTTGTTTGGCGCGGGCACCTTGGGCATGCGCTTCTTCCAGTTCGCGCGCCAATCTTCCCAGTCTTTGATCGTGGCCTTAGACATGGCCTTCGCGGCCTTGTGCAGCCAGCGGCCCTTGCGCTTGGCCAAGTCCTGCTTGATCTTCGCAATAGCTCTCGGGCTGCCGAAGTGCATATTGGCGGTCTCCCAGCCCATGTCATACAAAAGGCGCGATTCGTCACGTTCGGCAGGCAGCGAGGCCAGTTCGATTCGCGAACAGTCCGGTGCCAGGCGACGCACCAGCCAATGTCCTTGAAAACGTACGCAGGGATCCTTGACGCGGATGGCGACGTTGTTCAGCTTTGCGCCGTACAGTTCATCCGTGGGGCTGTTCTTGTACCAGACCCAGGCGGACGTTCGGATTCCTTTCGCTTCGCGCGCGATGAATGCGCCTTGCCACGATGACAGCGCCAGGATTCGCGGATGTCCAAGGCTCCCTAACCCCGCTACGCGACGCTTCAATTCGTAGGGCCGTTTGGGCAATGGAAATGAGTCTTCGATGAGCTTGCGGGCCTCTTGCGGAGGTTTTGCGGGGTAGGGGGGATTCGCCTGCATTCTTTCCCAGAAGCGAACTGGGTCGCGAAGCTTGCTGGTCGCGAGAACGCGCAGCCACTGATGGTGTTCGGCCAAAATGAACGCCTTGCCGCCGGTGGCGATGGCTTCGCGGTAGCCCTCCTCAATCGCTTCTGCGGCTTCGCGCCTGGTTAGACCCAAGTGGTCGCCTGCGATCGCCAGGTAAGCGCTGGTGGTGAGCCGAACGAGATCGAGGGTGTAGGCCGCGGGAAAGGCTTCGTCCAAGTCATTCACTCCCCAGATCAAGCGACCCTCTTCATCGCGCCAGGTGCCGAAGTTCTCGATATGCAGGTCGCCGACGCCTAGAACGACCGGGGCTCTTGCGACTTCTTGGCAGGCTTCGTGCCATCGTTGGAGCCACAGGTAAAACGTGGCGCGGAAGAATGGGAACGGGGCTTGTGCCATTAGCGCGTGCTTGAGCGCGACGTCACGGCGGACGACGGGGAGGCGCTTGGCCAGCCACTGTTCGAAATCTTGACTTGCTTCGAAAATATTCATGGTGCTTTTTTGGTGGCGGCCATTTTCGTCTTTCTTGCTAACAACCCGGGACGGGTTCGGCGGCTGAAGCCCGGCCCCTACACCTGCTCCATCAAACCTTGGCGTGTTCGGCCCGGCTGAGGACTGCCGTTCTTCGCGACTCGTAAATAGGGAAGCGCGCAGCCAGTTCTGCTACTTCTGCGCGGATGCGTTGCTCGACCCCGGCATCGCCCATGTGACTCAGGATGTCGGCAATCCAGACTCCGATTTGCTCCATTTCCGGCTCGCGCATTCCGCGCGTGGTTACCGACGGGCTGCCCAGGCGGATTCCGCCAGCTTTCATCGGGGGCAGGGGATCGAAGGGGATGGCGTTTTTGTTCACCGTGATACCTGCGCGATCGAGCGCTTTTTCGGCGTCGGCGCCGGTGATGCCGCGCGGATGGACTTCGACGAGAAACAAGTGGTTGTCGGTTCCGCCCGTGACGATCCGGAATCCCTGCTTGGCGACCGAGGCTGCCAGCGCCTTCGCATTCAGCGCGACTTGCTGCTGGTAGTCGCGGAAAGAGGGCTCCATTGCTTCTTTGAGACAAACGGCTTTGGCGGCGATGGTATGTACCAGCGGACCGCCTTGAGTTCCGGGGAATGTGAGCTTGTCGAGCTCCTTCGCAAAGGCTGCTTTGCACAGGACCATGCCGCCACGAGGACCGCGTAGCGTCTTGTGCGTCGTCGTGGAGACGATGTCGGCGTGTGGCACCGGGCTCGGGTGCACCCCTGCCGCGACCAAGCCCGCGATGTGCGCCATGTCCACAAAGAAGAGGGCGTCGACGGCTTTCGCTACTTTGGCGATGCGGGCAAATTCAATGATGCGGGAATAGGCGCTGGCGCCCGCCACGATCATTTTCGGCTTGTGCCCGTGCGCCAGCTTTTCGATTTCGTCGTAGTCGATGCGCTCGTCTTCTTTGCGGACGCCATAGGCGACGAATTTGTACATGCGCCCGGAAAAATTCAGGGGATGTCCGTGCGTCAGATGGCCGCCGTGCGCGAGATTCATTCCCAGCACGGTATCGCCGGGCTTCAACGTGGACATGTAGACTGCAACGTTGGCGGAAGTGCCGGAGTGCGCTTGCACGTTGACGTGCTCCGCGCCGAAGAGTTCTTTCGCCCGATCGATCGCGAGTTGTTCCACTTTGTCAGCGACTTCGCAGCCACCGTAATAGCGCTTGCCCGGATAGCCCTCGGCATACTTGTTGGTGAAGATCGAGCCCATGGCTTCGAGCACCGCTTCCGAAACAAGATTCTCGGACGGGATCAACTCCAGGCCGGTGGCTTGGCGCTTGGCCTCTTCGCGGAGCAGGTCCGCAATCGGGGCATCGACGGAGTCGAGCGGGCGCTGCATCCGGTCGTTGGCTTCGGGGGTCTTGGTCATTGGCGTCGTCATTGGTGGAGTCCTCAGCGTAGTCTGATGTTCTATCTTACCTTGGCTCGGTCAGATTCGGACACCAGCCGATGCGGTAAGCCGGGCCCGGGGATTTCGTCGCGCGGCCGTTACATGATGCCGTTACATGATGTTGATGCGAAGGCGCCGGCCGCTGCGATAGTCTGATCCGGAGTGGAGCCTGCCATGGAGACAAATTCTTCACCTGACAGCTATGTGATGGACGCTTTGAAAGCGATTGCGTTCGACCTTCGGTGGTCGTGGAACCATGCCGCGGACGAGTTGTGGAGCCAACTCGATCCAGAATTGTGGGCGCTGACGCGGAACCCGTGGGTCATGCTCCAGACCGTGTCGCGCGAAAGGCTTCAGGCCCTAACGTCCGACGCACAGTTCCGAGAAAAGATCGATGAGATTATCGAGACACGAAAACAGCGCGAAGAGACCCCCAGTTGGTTCCAGCGGACCTACAGCGAGCCGCCATTCAAGACGGTCGCGTATTTCAGCATGGAGTACATGCTGAGCGATGCCCTGCCGATTTATTCCGGAGGCCTCGGCAACGTGGCTGGCGATCAACTTAAGGCGGCCAGCGATCTCGGCATTCCGATCGTGGGCGTGGGGCTGCTGTATCAAGTTGGCTATTTTCGTCAGCGAATCGATGCAGACGGCCATCAACTGGCACTCTACCCCTTCAACGATCCTGGGCAGTTGCCTGTCCGTCCAGTTCGCCAGGCCAACGGCGAATGGCTGCGCATCACGTTAGAACTGCCGGGATTCCGCCTGTGGATCCGTACCTGGGAGGTGGAGGTCGGCCGGGTCAAGCTCTACCTGCTCGATACCAACGACCCAGCCAACCTGCCTGAATACCGGGGCATCACGAGCGAACTCTACGGAGGCGGGCCGCGATTGCGTATCAGTCAGGAGCAGGTGCTAGGAATCGGTGGGTGGCGGCTGCTGCGTGCGCTGGGAATCCAGCCGGAAGTTTGTCATCTCAACGAAGGCCATGCGGCCTTTGCAGTCCTGGAGAGGGCGCGGGACTACATGGTGGACGCAAAGGTATCGTTCGAAGCCGCGCTCACGATCACCCGCGCCGGCAACCTGTTTACCACGCACACTCCGGTGGAAGCCGGCTTTGACAAGTTTGCTCCTGAGCTGGTGGAACGCCGTTTCCGGGCCTATCTTCAGGATGCATTGCACATTCCTATATCGGATCTGCTAGCACTGGGCAGGCGCAATCCAGGGAATGCATCGGAGCCTTTCAGCATGGCGTTGCTCGCATTGCGAGGCAGCGGCGCCGTGAATGGCGTGAGCCGTCTACATGGCAAGGTGAGTCGGCGGCTCTTTCAGAACTTATTTCCGCGCTGGCCTGAAGCGGAGGTGCCGATCAGCTACGTCACGAACGGCGTTCACGTTCCCATCTGGGAGTCGGCGGAGGCCGACAATCTGTGGAGAGAAGCCTGTGGCGAACAACGCTGGGACGCCGATTTGAAAAAGCTTGAAGAGGATATTCGTCGGGTTCCCGATGCGCATATCTGGCGAATGCGCACGGCCTCCCGAAAATCGCTCGTCGAATTCATAAGAAAGCGGCTGACGCACCAAATCGCGGGGCATGGCGCAACGCCCGAAGAGATTGCAGAGGTCGAGGGTATTTTCGAACCGAATACGCTCACCCTCGGATTTGCGCGCCGCTTCGCTGCCTACAAGCGGCCGAATCTGTTGCTGCATGATCGCAACCGCCTGCTGGCGATTCTCCTGAATCGGGAGCGCCCGGTGCAGCTGGTGCTCGCGGGGAAAGCGCACCCGCAGGACACCGAAGGACAAGAGATGCTCCGGCAATGGATCGAGTTCATACGCCACACACCGGCTCGATCGCAGGTGGTGTTTCTAAGTGACTACGACATGCGCCTCACCGAGAATCTGGTACAGGGCGTTGACGTCTGGCTGAACACTCCGCGCCGCCCGTGGGAAGCGTGCGGCACCAGCGGCATGAAGGTGTTAGTAAACGGCGGCCTGAACCTGTCCGAACTGGATGGCTGGTGGGCCGAGGCCTACACGCCAAAGGTGGGATGGGCTCTGGGCGACGGGAATGAGCACGACGATGATCCTGCCTGGGACGCTGCGGAAGCTGAGCGGCTCTACACCTTGCTGGAACAGCAGGTCATCCCGGAATTCTACAACCGGGATGACGCCGGCGTGCCGGTCGGTTGGATCCATCGTATGCGCGAGAGCATGGCCCGCCTGACGCCGGCGTTCTCCGCAACGCGGTGCGTGCGGGAGTATACCCAGAAGCACTATGTCCCGCTGGCCGCGGCTTATCTTAAGCGAAGCTCGAATGGACCCGCGACGTCTGAACATTTGCTGAGCTGGCGTCGCCAGCTCGCCGATCACTGGTCCAAGCTGCGGTTCGGCTCCATGCACATGGAGACTGTGGGAGAGGAGCATCGCTTCCAGGTCCAGGTCTACCTGGACGAACTGAATGCCGATGCGGTCCATGTAGAACTCTACGCCGATGGAATTGACGGCAGCGAGCCGCTTCGCCACGTCATGGTTCGCGGAGAATCGCTGGTCGGCGAAAACGCCTGGCGCTACTCGGCATCTGTCCGTGCCGACCGGCCCGCGGCAGACTTTGTGCCCAGAGTTATTCCCTACGACCCCGCCGCGTTTGTTCCCCTGGAGGCGGCGCAGATCCTTTGGTATCGGTAAAGAATAGAGTGCGGATGAGGCGAACGTGGGCCGGAGATCCAGTCCGGTTTGCGAGGTGCGAATGCTTTGCATTCTCGTAGTAAAGCGGATTCCATTCGATAACGCTGTCCGGAGGCTGGCGCGCGGCGGGTTCACGTTGAGGAGTTGATACGTCCAAAACATGGCATAATCTGCCGCGGGACGAATCCGATTATGGCTTCCTGTTTCGAGGGACTTGGGCCAGTTCGTGGGCGGGCACTCTGCGTGCGATCACTTCCGGCGCTAGCTCTGGGCAGCGCTCTGGTGTTCTGTGGTGACTTCGTGCCGTTGTGCGGGCAGGGAAGCTCGGCGGGCGCTGATCAGGTGGATCTGCTTCGGGGCGCGGTCGTGAACGGGCTGACACGGGAACCGATTGCACGAGCGCTGGTTGTCTCCTCCGACAACCGCTTCGCGACCATGACCGACGATCAAGGGCATTTTGAATTTAAAATCCCGCCGATAGACGGAGGCCGCGCGGACCAAGCTTCCGGCGCACCGGGTTTCGCGGGAGCAGGAACCGGGCAGTCGCAACCAGCAACGAACAATCGTCCGAATTTCCTGACCGCCCGGAAAAATGGTTTCCTCTTCGACAATAACGGAATGCAAGGTGTCTCGATCACTCCTGAGCAATCGGATGTCACGATCGCGCTGGTACCCGAAGCGCGCATCGTCGGGCATGTGAATTTGGCGGGGTCCGAGGAGGCGAGCGGGATGCGTGTGCAACTTTACAGACGCCAGGTGCGGGAGGGGCGCGCGCACTGGGATCCGACGGGAAATGCGGAGGTTCGATCAGACGGGGAATTTCGCTTTGCAGACCTTTCCGCCGGCTCGTACAAGGTGTTCACGGAGGAGTCGCTGGATCGCGACCCAGTGACCTCGAATCGTCGGGCCCAGGTATTTGGTTATCCGCCGGTTTACTATCCAGCGGCGGCGGATTTTGTCGGGGCCGCGGTCATCCAATTGGCTGCAGGCGAGACTTTCCAGGCGACCCTTTCGCCTGTAAAACGCGAATACTATCCGGTCAAGATTGGGATCACGAACGCGGCGGTTGGAGTTCAACCGGAGGTGGAAGTTTGGCGTCAGGGGCACGAAGGACCGGGATATTCGTTGGGCTACAACTTTAGAGACGGAACCATTGGGGGGTCCCTTCCAAACGGCAACTACACGGTGCAGGTCGTCAGCCGCGGGACGAACTCGTCGATGGGAATTGCGAATATTTCGGTGAACGGTGGGCCGCTGTCCGGGGCGATGATGACACTGGTTCCGAGCGTGGCGATCATTCTGCGAGTGACGGAACAGTTTCAGCATCCGGTACCCAAGGGGACGTGGGGATTCTCGATTGATTCGCGGAGCTTTACGGCAAACGAGCGTCGTCCGAACTATCTCCAGGCGACGTTGGTACCCGTCGAAGAATTTGGTCTCAAGCCCACGTATTCACTGCGCCCGCCCACTGGGCCGGAGGATGAGTCGCTGGTGTTCGAGAGTGTACCGTCGGGACGCTATCGTGTGCACGTAGAGTCGGGAGTCGGATATGTGGCGGCGATTGATTGTGGAGGTACGGACTTACAGAGGTTACCTTTGGATGTGGGATTCGGTGCGTCGCCGCCACCGATCGAAGTCACCGTGCGCGACGACGGCGGCGACGTGCGAGGCAGCGTCGATGGGCTTACGAATAATACGAATCGAGGAGGGGTAATTCCCGGCACGCAGCTGGCGGGCGTCGTGTATCTTGTGCCCACTACCGATAGCGGTCAGATGAAACGGGTTTGGTTTCAACGTGACGGAAGCTTTCAGGTGCAACAGGTGTCACCTGGTACTTACCGGGTGCTTGCTTTCGAACAGCAGCAGCCGGAACTTGAGTTTGCAAACCAGGAACTGATGTCTCGGTTCGATTCCAAGGCGCAATTGATCAGCGTTGTGGCGGGGCAAAGCGAAAACATTCGAGTGTCGCTGATTACCGCGAACGAGTAAGGATGATTATGTGTCTATTTTGGATTCGCCGGTGATTCTCGGGATGGTTCGAGCGGCGACACTGGTTTGGCTGTTTTCGAGCGTGGTTGTTCGCGCGCAGAACGCGTCCGGAAATCACGGCGCGACGCCGGAGATGACCTACAGAATATCCGGCACGATTGTGAGCGCTGTCGATGGGAGGCCGCTGGGCAAGACGCGCGTTTCGCTGGTTGAGGCCACAAATCGCGTACAGGCGGTGTGGATGGTTACCGCGGAAAATGGGCATTTCGAGTTTAATTCGGTCCCCGCGGGGAAATTTGCTCTCGAGGGTGCCAAGCGGGGATTCTTGACTGCTGGCTATCAACAACATGAGCAATTTTCCACGGCGATTGTGACCGGAGCTGGCTTCAACACCGAGAACCTGATTTTACGCCTGGTGCCACTGGGTCTGCTGGCCGGTAGAGTCATCGACGAGGCGGGCGACGCGGTTCGCAATGCGCAAGTCAGCCTTTATCTCGAAAGCCATCGGAGTGGTTTCAATCGAATTGTGCGGGCCGGCTATGATTCGACGGACGACCAAGGTTCCTACGAGTTCGCGGAGCTGGCGCCGGGAAATTATTATGTGTCGGCTGCGGCGAAACCCTGGTACGCGGTGCACCCTTCTTCGACGTACGTGGATGGTGTGGGGAGCCAGCCTCCGACGGTGGCTCGGTCGCTCGATGTCGCGTATCCGACGACCTTCTACAATGGCGCGGTCGACAGCGGTAGCGCCACGGCCATTCGTGTGAAAGGCGGCGACCATGTACAGGTCGACATCCATCTTAGTCCGGTGCCTGCGTTGCATCTGTTTATCCGAACGCCGACCGAAGCGGAGCAGAATTTCAACATGCCTATGATCCAAAAGCGCGTTTTCGATGCACCGGAATTCGTTCCGGCCGAGGGGGCGGGCGCTGTCGCTCCTGGAGTGATGGAGTTGGTTGGCATTCCTGCTGGAAAGTATTCGGTCACTTCGCGGATGTCAGGGTCGAGACGCCTTGCGCAAGGTGTGGAGATGAATTTGACGAAGGACGGGCAGGAACTTGAGGTGCCGCCGAGCGAACCTTCGGGCACGGTCAAAGTGTCGGTGAAAATGGCGCGGGGAGAACCGATTCCGCAAGGGTTAGGCCTCTCGCTTCGCAAGTCGCCCAGGCAGTTTGCGGGATCTGAAGCTATCGGCCCTAGTGGCGAGGTGACATTCGGGGATGTTCCCCCGGGAAAATACGCGGTGCTGGTCAATTCGATTCCGCCCCCGCCGTACACCATTGCGCGGATTACATCCCAGGGCGTAGAGACCGCGGGACACGATCTCACTGTAGTGGCGGGCTCTTCGGTGGAATTAAGCGCGTCGATTGTGGCTGGAGTCGTGGGCGTGGAAGGATTTGCGAAGCGAATGGGAAAACCGATGTCGGGGGTGATGGTGGCGCTGGTGCCTAAAGATCCGGAAACACATCCGGAACGATTCCGAAGGGATCAGAGCGACATGGATGGAGGTTTCGCGTTCCGTAACATTCTCCCAGGATCGTATACGATCATTTCGGTCGAAGACGCGTGGGAGTTTCCGTGGATGGAAGCTGGGGCGCTGAATCGTTACCTGCAGCACGGTCAGAATGTAACGATCGGAGAGTTGATGAACGGTACGGTGCTGCTGCCGGATCCGGTTGAGGTGCAGCCGCGCTAGCCGTGACTTAGAAGACCTTTGGTTTCGCCTGCCATGGGCATGAAACTCTCTTTCACGATTGCTAACGCCGCAGATGCACCCCTTCTGGCGGCATTGCATAGCCAGGTCGCTGAAGATCTCACGCGGCAGCATGGGCGAGGACCGTGGTCTTCTTTTACCTCGGAAAAGGGCGTGTTGTTCGGCATGCGGCACTCGATAGTGGTCATCGCACGGAAAGGCCGAAACATTGCCGGAACGTTTCGTCTGCAGACCAAGAAGCCCTGGGCGATTGACGTTTCCTACTTTGCTCCGGTGAACAAGGCCCTTTATTTGACAGGCATGGCAGTGGTTCCCGCCATACAACGTCAGGGAATCGGTCGCGTGGTACTTGAAGAAGCAATCAAGCGGGCTCGTACGTGGCCAGCTGAGGCGATCCGCCTCGATGCCTTTGACGCCAAGGCCGGCGCCGGTGCGTTTTACGCGAAATGCGGATTCCGCGAGGTCGGGCGTGTGATTTATCGCAAGGCGCCGATCATCTACTTTGAAATCGTGCTGTGATATGAGGAACGGATCTGACGAAAAGCACTGTTTTGGCGGTAGCGGGATTTCAAAGCTCTAACTTGTAGGCCGTCATTCAAACAGGATTTTGGCCATCATGCCTTTGTCTTCGTGATTGAGCAGTTGGCAGTGAAAGACGGACATGCCTTTTATTACAGGATCTGTGAAGTCCATGATGACATCGACCGAGCCCCCGTACGGCACGTTGACATTGTCCAGCCACAGAGGATCGGCGATGTGATCACCGAAGGACTGGTGGCGAAGTGGACGCTGTAATTTAGACGACGCGATACGCTACCATCTTCGCGTGCCAATCCCGAATAGGAGGCTTGTCTCTTGGCAACCTCGAACGCCTCGGTCGTCCGTCAATATCTTCAGGCTGTTGAATCGCTGGGGCCTCTCGAGGATGTGGCTGCTTTCTATGGTCCCGATGTGGTCTTCCAGGAATTTCCAAACCGGATTGCCCCACAGGGTCGCATCCGCCGCGCTGGCGATCTGAACGCCGCCTATCAAAAAGGGCAGCAACTCCTTCGGTCGCAAACCTACGCGGTACAGAGGATTGTCGAAGCCGGCGATGAGGTGGCCGTGGAGTTGGAATGGACCGGAGTCCTCGCGATTCCCGTGATGAATTTACCCGCGGGAAGCGAGATGAAAGCATTCGTCGCGATGTTTCTCACCTTCCGTGGTGGCAAGATTATCTCGCAGCGAAATTACGACTGCTATCCCCCATTCGGCGTGCAACTCGATTCCAGCGTTCCGGGGTAAAACCAGGTCCCGCCCACGGATGAGCCGCCCACGGATGAACCGCCCGCACCAACTAACGAGGTGAAGATCTGCGCCGCCGATAACCGGACGATTGCCCTCAAGCATGCTGTTGACGCCCGAACGATAGGACAGTGATATATTCACGGCGTCATTTTGCCAAACGCGGGTGACCTACATGTCTCGTAGCTTTACTCGACGCGCCCAGCGACGCGGTCTAATCCTCCAATTCGTAACGGGCGGAGCGTTATTGTTTTTGGCGATGGCCTTCGCCGCCGCAGTGGGAGCGCAAGATAAGAATCCGTTTGCAGGTGATCCCAACGCTGCGAAGTTGGGCGAGTCACAATTTCGTGCGAATTGCGCGTTCTGTCATGGACTGGGCGCGCGCGGCGGCGGGCGCGGTCCCGATTTGACGCGTGCGCAGAAGCGCCATGGCAATGCGGACGGAGACCTGTATCGCACGATTAATGAAGGCGTGCCAGGCACGGCGATGCCTCCCAACGGAGCGACGCAACAAGGCGTGGGAATGACCGAGGACGAGATCTGGCAGGTGATCACCTACATCCGCAGCGTGCAAAAGAAAACCGATGCGCAGGTGGAAGGGAATGCCCCGCACGGAAAAGAATTATTTTTCGGATCGGCGGCCTGCGCAAACTGCCACATGGTGCAGGGAAAAGGCGGGCGCCTCGGACCCGACCTCACGACCACAGGATCGGCGCGGTCCATGGACTATCTGGTGGAATCGGTCCGCAACCCCAGTCGGAGATTGGCGCAGGGAATTTCGGAAGCGATGAAGGAGTTCTCGCAGGAGTACGTCACGGTCACGGTGGTGGACGCGAGCGGCCAGAAGTTTCAAGGCACCGTTCTAAACGAGGACAATTTTACTTTGCAGATGATCGACACGCGTGAGCAATTGCATTTGTTTGACAAGAGCAAGTTGCAATCGCTCGAGGAGACGCGGCAGTCCCTGATGCCGGTTTACGATCAGAAAATGCTGCCGGACAAGGATCTGCAAGACTTGATCGCATTCTTGCTGACGGCTGATTTGGGCACGGAAGGTGCCAAGTGAGCCGCGGCGTACCGTTAGGGAAACTGACGCTCGCTTTACTTGGAACAGTCACGGTTTTTGCCGGCGGGGCACGCCCGCAGGTGACTCCTCAGCGGCTGTTGGATTCGGCGAAGGAGCCACAGAACTGGTTGATGTATTCGGGCGACTACGCCGGGCACCGTTACACCACGCTCGATCAGATCACCGCGACGAACGCGCAGGCGCTCGTGCCGAAGTGGGCGTATCAGACCATGGCAGGCGGAAAATTCGAGACGACACCACTCGTGGTCGATGGCGTGTTGTATGGCACCGGACAGGACGACCGCGCCTATGCGTTGGATGCACGATCCGGCCGGCCGATCTGGCAGTATCAACGTGCGTTGCCGGCCGACATTCGACCCTGCTGCGGGCGCGTGAATCGCGGCCTGGCGATTTTGGGCGACAAAGTTTTCCTGGGGACGCTGGATGCGCATGTGATCGCGCTCGATGCGAAAACGGGCAACGTGGTTTGGGACGTCAACGCCGTCGACTATCGCGGCGGTTACAGCTTCACGCTGGCGCCCCTGGCGATCAAGAATCTGGTGATCGTCGGTGTCTCCGGCGGCGAATACGGAATTCGCGGATTCATCGACGCGTATGACGCCACAAGCGGCGAGCGCAAGTGGCGCTTCTACACCACGCCAGGGCCCGGCGAGCCAGGACACGACACCTGGGAAGGAGATTCGTGGAAGATTGGCGGCGCCCCTGCCTGGATCACCGGGACGTATGATGCGGCAACGAACACCACATTTTGGACCACGGGAAATCCGTCGCCATCGAATCGCGGCGAAGGGCGAGCCGGCGACAATTTATACAGCAACACGCTGCTTGCGCTCGATCCCGATACCGGCAAACTGAAGTGGCACTTCCAATTTACAAAGCACGATGACCACGACTACGACGCCACGCAAGTGCCGGTGATGATCGATCAGGGGACCCAGCATTTGATCGTGCAGGCCAATCGCAACGGATTTTTCTACATTATCGACCGCGCGACGGGAAAGTTGATCTCGTCGAATCCATATGCCAAGGTCACCTGGAGCACGAGCAAGGACGCAAACGGGCTTCCTGTCGTCGATAAAAATGGAGCCCCAACACCGGAGGGCAACCGCGTGTGCCCGGGCGCCGCGGGCGCGACGAATTGGATGTCGCCAACCTACGATCCGCAGACGAAACTTTTTTATGTTACGGCCCGGGAACAATGCGACATTTTCAGTACCGCACCGCAACAGTTCGAAAAAGGCCACGCCTATTACGGCAGCGCTTACTTCCCGAACGATGATGCAGCGCCGTTTTGGGGTGCGTTGCGAGCAATCGACCCCATGAGCGGAGAGTTGAAGTGGGAATGGAAGCATCCTTCGCCGACATGGTCGGGAGTGTTGTCAACAGCGGGAGGACTCGTGTTCACCGGCGACGCGGAAGGGAATTTCATGGCGTTGGAAGCGGCAACCGGGAAAGTCTTGTGGCACTTTCAGTGCGGGGCGTCCGTGTACTCATCGCCGATGTCGTTTGCCGTCGATGGCAAACAGTACGTCGCGGTGGCCGCGGGCAGCGCGCTATTCACGTTTGGTTTGCCTTAATTTTTTGTTTTAACGTAGGGACGCATGCAGACAGAGCGACGACGCGCACTTCGGTTTCCTTTTGACGCTTCGGCCGAGGTGTCTCGCGAAAAAACCGATGCGCGACTGCCGGCCCGGGTCACGGAGATCGGCCCCAATGGTTGCTACCTACAGATGGGCGCGCCCTTCGAAACCGGAACCTCGATGTTTGTGAAAATCTTTGTCGAGGGCAGTTTCTTCGAAACTCACGCCACCGTCGTCTATTCACAACCGAACGCCGGCATGGGCGTGGCCTTCCGCGACCTTAAGCCCTATTTCGTGGAAGTGTTGAGGAAGTGGCTGCTGACGGCTATGACTACGAAACAGAAGCCGCGCGACTGACTTTGTATCCGCGGCTTCGCGATAGAATCTATGCATGCAGAGGAAAATCTTCTGGGGCACGTTTACGATTCTGGGTCTGCTGGCGGATTTAGCGTTGCCGTTGTGGTGGGCGTTGGCGGCGACCGTTCCCATCGGTGTGTTGAGCTGGTGGATCGCGTATCGTAGCGATTGGTTTTAGGTAGCGCCCTCGTAGTGTGCGAACACTCCTCATGATCCGAAATAAATCGACCCGAAGTAAATTGAGAGCCTGGCGAGCCGCTACGTTCCCGCTTGTATTCGTGTTTTTTGCTGTCGCGGGATATTGCCAGAACGCTCCCGCTCAGAAAGCCGCCGCCCAGAAAGCCCCCACCCCGCCCAAAACAGTAAGCGGACGGCTCGAAATTTCGGGTTCTAAAATCTATTACGAAGAATGCGGCGTGGGCCCAATCGCCGTCGTTCTGCTCCACGACGGACTTCTTCACTCGGTTACGTGGGACGCCGTATGGAAACCGCTCTGCGTGAAGTACCACACCGTGCGCTACGACCGCCGAGGCTACGGGCGTTCCGAGGCGCCCAAGAGTCAGTTCGCGCCGACGGCCGACCTCTTTGAATTGCTAACCCATTTGAGGATTGAGCACGCCGTCGTCGTCGGCAGTTCGTCGGGGGCCGCGCTGGCAATCGATTTTGCGCTGGCGCATCCCGAAATGGTCGACGGCCTGTTTCTGATTGGCCCGGTCCTGAACGGCCTGGACCTCAGCGCCGCGTTCATCGAGCGCGGCGAGAAAAATATGGCCCCGCTAAAGAACGGCGATGCCAAAGGTGCCGCCGAGAATTGGTCCAAGGACCGCTACCTCATCGGGGAAGGCCATGACGCGGCGCGCAAGGAAGTCTACGACGTGCTCGCGGACAATCCCCAGAATCTGAAGTACACCGGCGAGTTCGAGATCCACAATGCGCGGCCCTCCACCTCACGGCTCGCCGAAATTCACGCTCCCACGTCCATCGTGGTGGGAGAGTTCGACATCTCCGACGTGCACGCCCACGCAGGCGCAATCGAAGCGGGAATCCCGGGCGCCCAGCGCGACATCATCATCAATGCAGGACACCTGGTGCAGGTCGAACAACCGGACGTGCTGATGGAGAAGCTGGGCCCCTTCATCGATCTTCAGCAACGCAACACCGTCAGCATCCCGCTCGACATCCTACAAACATACACAGGCTCGTACAATTCAGCCCACGGGGTCGTCACCATAGGGCTGGAGGGCAGCCACCTCACCATGCAAATTGCGGGACAACCCGTGTTCCCGCTGTTCGCCGAATCGCCTTCAAAATTCTTCTTGAAAACGGCCGACGTAGAGATCGAATTCAAGAAAAACCCCGCAGGCAAGGTGAATCGAGTGGATATCTACCAGGATGGCGAAACTCTAAAATCCCCCCGGATGTAGCGCTGCCGACTCGGCGGCAATTCTCCATGATCTCTGTGCTCCGCCCTCTGTGTCCTCTGTGTTAATTCCTTCCGTCTTCCGCCTCTTGCCTCCACTCTTTCTCGTTCAGCGCAACTCAGCTCCCGCGCTGTTTGCGCGCCGCCGCGAATCAATGTGAAAATGGACGCATGCGAAAACCAACTGTTTCGGCGATGACTTTGTTTTTGGCGGCGAGCTTGCTGCAAATCGGAAGTTCGATGGCGCAAGATGCGCCGGCCGCGAATCCCACTCCAGCACCCGCGGCGAAGACGCCTGCGGCAAAGAGCGCGCAAACTCCAGCAACGAAATCCGGGCAGGCCACGGCGGCGAAGAAGCCTGGCCCCGCCCCGCTGGTCCTTAAGACTCCCAAGGATAAAGCCAGCTACGCGATCGGAATGAATATCGGAAAGGGCCTGCATAAGGATTCCGTGGACGTTGACCCGGCGATCCTCCTGCGCGGCTTGAAAGACGGAATGGCTGGCGGTAAGACGCTGCTGACCGACGACGAAGCGAAATCGGCAATGGTCGCGATCCAAGCCGACCTGCGCAAAAAACAGGAGGCAAAAATGGCCGTGGTGGGCGACGCCAACAAAAAAGAGGGCGACGAATTTCTGGCGCAGAACAAGGCGAAAGAAGGCGTTGTAACGCTGCCAAGTGGCCTGCAATATAAAATCTTGAAAGAAGGCACCGGCCCCAAGCCCTCGGCCAGCGATTCCGTGGTCTGCAACTACAAAGGCACCTTGATCGACAACACGGAATTCGACAGCTCCTACAAGCGCGGCCAACCCGCCACATTCCCAGTGGGCCAGGTCATCAAAGGATGGACCGAAGTCCTGCAACTGATGCCGGTCGGTTCCAAATGGCAGGTCTTTGTTCCCTCAGATCTAGCCTACGGCCCACGCGCCCCAGGCGGCACCATCGGCCCCAACGCGGCACTCATATTTGAGATCGAATTGCTCTCGATCCAAGGCAAATAAGATCGCGAGCTCACTACCGCCGATGCGGTAGTGTCTCAGTTTCAATCTATACGCAATTGTGCAAGTAATAGCGGGGCGGGAAATGATTGAATAACAGCCAGATTGGCCAATAGAGTGCTATTGGCGCTCCCGCAAGGAGCCACAATCCGCGCTTTTCGTAACGCCACAGGCAAAATGCGAGGATAACCGCCCAAGTAATTGCAAACGGAATACTTCTCGAAATCATCGCGTCGTAGTCGAGAAGCATTTTATAGCGGGGAGCCCTGCTTCCCAAGTAAGCAAAAACTAGCGAGGCCGTTAATGCGATCCAGTATTTTTTGTTCTCAGTCATGCAGGGTGATTTCTTTTATGCTCCAAGCGTGATCGGACAGTTCAGCCGCCATTTGCAGGTGTAACCCTCAGTGTCTTATGAATCCGGCCAAAGTTATAGTACGTGAAGTGAATGGCCACCATTGCGACAAGGTTCTCAGCCTTTTTGCTAAATCCGTTGGTTAGGCGAGTGAAGCGTCGCATGCCCCGCGATGCCGTTTCGTTGACACGCTTCGATGCCTCCATTACGCTTTCAAGTTTGCTCCATGACGTTTCTCTCTTGAGAAGAACGGACAACACGCCGCATGGCTGAAGAAAAGCTCCCGACCCGCGCAGAAGATTTTTCCGAATGGTACAACCAGCTGGTACTGAAGGCGCAGTTGGCCGACTACGCCCCCGTGCGCGGCTGCATGATCGTGCGGCCATACGGCTGGGCGCTCTGGGAAAACATGCAACAATCGCTGGACCGCCGCTTCAAAGCCACCGGCCACCAGAACGTCGCGTTTCCCCTGTTGATTCCCCGCAGCTTCATCGACAAAGAAAAACACCACGTCGAAGGCTTCTCTCCCGAGCTTGCGGTCGTCACCATCGGCGGCGGCGAAGAACTCGCCGAGCCATTAGTCCTGCGTCCAACGTCCGAAACCATCATCGGCCACATGTGGTCGAAGTGGATCCAGTCCTACCGCGACCTGCCCGTCCTGATGAACCAATGGAACAGCGTCGTCCGCTGGGAACTTCGCACCAAGCTCTTCCTCCGCACCCTGGAGTTCTACTGGCAGGAGGGCCACACTGCCCACGCCAACCGCGAAGAAGCAGAAGCCGAAACCCGCCAGATGCTCGACATCTACACCGACTTCGCGATCACCGACGCCGCCATCCCGGTAATCCCCGGCAAAAAATCCGACGCCGAAAAATTCGCCGGCGCCGACGTCACCTATTCCATCGAAGCCATGATGGGAGACGGCAAAGCTCTCCAATCCGGTACCTCTCACTTCCTGGGACAAAACTTCGCGCAAGCCTTCGAGGTGCGTTACCTCGACCAGAACGGTCAATTGCAGCACTGCTGGACAACATCCTGGGGCCTCTCCACCCGCGTAATCGGTGCCATCATCATGGTCCACGGCGACGACCAGGGCCTCGTCCTGCCTCCCAGACTCGCGCCCTACCAGGTAGTCATCGTCCCCATTTTCAAGACCGACGAAGAAAAATCCTCGGTTCTCGACGCCGCCCGCAAACTGAAAGCCGAACTAGTCAAAGCCAGCGTGCGCGTAACTCTTGACGAGCGCGAGGGCCAGAGCCCCGGCTGGAAATTCAACGACTGGGAAATGCGCGGCGTCCCCCTGCGCGTCGAGCTAGGCCCGAAAGACGTAGCCAAGCAGTCCGCCGTCCTGGCCCGCCGCGACCGCCCCGGCCGCGAAGGCAAAGTCAGCGCTCCTCTAACCGATCTGCCCCAGACCATCGAGCGCCTGCTAGCCGAAATCCAGCAAGCTATGCACGACAAAGCGCTAGCCTTTCGCAAAGCCAACACTCACGACGCCAAAACCTACGACGATCTAAAAAAAGCCGTCGAGTCTGGTTTCGCCTTCTCTCCCTGGTGCGGCAGCTCCGACTGCGAAGCCAAGATCAAGGAAGAGACCCGCGCCACCATGCGCTGCATCCCCTTCGACCAGCCCGCCGAAGCAGGGGCTTGCGTCTATTGCGGAAAGCCCGCCCCAGAGCGCGCCATCTTCGCCAGAGCTTACTAGAAGTCAGCTGATCAATGCGTCTCAGGGGGTCGGAGCGTTAGCTCCGACATTCAAAGACACGCAAAATCGGGCTTTAGCCCCTGAGGAAATTCTTCTCTTCCTGTCTCGGCTATTTATGAGATGGCCTCTTGGAGCTTACTAATACGCGTCTTTCCACCCCCCGCCCCGTTCCTTTCCGGGAACATCCCCATCGCCTGGTTCTCGACACCTTTCCATACGGGTGCTAACTTGAGAAGTCATCGCAGCAGCTCGCGTTTTTATCGGCCAGTGACGAAAACCGTCACCCTTGGCCGCCGTCGGGAGAGACTTTGGTACATCACGCCGGAATTCGGGATTACTCCGCCGTCTCGTCGCCTTCGCAGCGCGGCGGCGGCACCATTAAGGCCATCCTTTGGAGCGCCATCCTGATTTACGGCGCGTTCGTGGCCTACAAAATTCTCCCCGCCTACGTCGCCGAATATCAACTGGCCGACAAGATGCAAGAGCAGGCCCGCTTTTCCGTCGTCAACCGCTATTCCGAAGAGCAGGTCCGCGACAATATCTTCAAAGTTGTCAAAGACCTTGAAATCCCCGTCAAGCGCGAAGAAATTAAGGTCGTGGCCAACCAGGACGTCGTGAAAATCAGCATGGACTACACCGTTCCCGTCGACCTACTGGTCTACCAGCTCAATCTCCATTTCACGCCTTCGAGCGAGAACAAGAACTTGTAGGCCGGCGAATTGCTCCCCCCGCAATCGCAAAAATTTGGGGCGCACGCTCGCTGGTAGCTTGAGCCGTACACAAACAACATCTCCCGGCGAACTGCGTCTTTCTTAGTGTCTGCGGTTGCGAGAGAATAGAGGTCCGGCCCCGCGAGGTCAAAGTTTGCGTATTCGCATTGAAAAGGGTTTCTGGACATCCATTTTCGGCCTGACGCTGCTAGGCGTCGTTTTCGCCATTTTCATCACCTGGGTGAGCGTCCTCACCTATTTCTACGTCAAGTATTCCCGCATGATCGACGCGCGCCTTTCCGGCCACGTCCTCCAGAACACCACGCAAATCTTCTCCGCTCCCATGCGCATCGCGGATGGCGAGGTGTGGACTGCCGATGAACTCGCCACCTACCTGACCAAAGTCGGCTATCGTCCCGAGCGCGACGACAACGCTCTGGGCCAGTACACTCTGCAAGCCAACTCCGTCGATATCCGCCCGTCAAAGCTCTCCTATTTTGCCGGATCAAACGCGATCGCCGTCACCTTCGCTGGCAAAAGCATCAAGGCCATTCGACCCCTGGGAGGCGGAGCCGATTTAGGCACGGCGGACATTGAGCCGGAGCTCATCACCAACCTCTTCGATAGCGCCCGCGAAAAGCGCCGCCCGGTTCGCTACGACGACCTCCCGCCAACGCTGGTGCACGCCATCATCTCCGCCGAAGACAAGCGTTTCTTCGAGCACGGCGGTTTCGACTTCGTTCGCATCGCAGGCGCCGCCTGGGCCGACATCCGCCACAGCAGCAATCACTACCAGGGCGCCAGCACCATCACCATGCAAGTCGCCCGCACCTTTTTCTTCTCCAACGAGCGCACCTGGCGCCGCAAGCTCGCCGAGGCCATGGTAGCCATGGAACTCGAGGAGCGCTTCAACAAGCAGGAAATCTTCGAGCTATACGCCAACGAAGTCTATCTAGGCAATCGCGGCAGCTTCGGCATTCGCGGCTTCTCCGAAGCCAGCGTGGCCTATTTCGGAAAAGATCTTCGCCAGCTTTCGCTCGCCGAATGCGCCTATCTGGCCGGAATTATCCGCGCCCCCAACTACTATTCCGCCGCCGATCGCCACCCGGAACGCGCTATCCAGGCTCGCGATCGCGTCCTCCCGCAAATGCTGGAGAACAAATTCATCACCGAAGCCGACATCCAGGACGCCAAGCGCACCCCGCTCAAAATCGTCCACACTTCGGTCGCGGGCAGCGAAGCACCCTATTTCGTCGACATGGTCAAGGATCATCTCCTCGACAAATATTCCGAAAACGAGCTGATCAGCGAGAATTTCCGCGTCTACACCACACTGGACCCCGCGCTGCAGCGCGCCGCCGCCGCCGCCATTGAGACCGGCATGAAGAACGTGGACACTCTTCTCGCGAAGAAATACGCGAAGTGGAAGAAGGAGCAAGAAAAGAAGGGAACCAACGAGCCGATCCCGCAAGTCCAGGGCGCCCTGGTCGCCCTCGATCCACGCACCGGCGAAATCAAAGCGGTCATCGGCGGTCGAGACTACGGCCAGAGCCAGCTGAATCACGCCCTGGCTCATCGCCAACCAGGCTCGGTCTTCAAGCCGTTCGTCTACGCTGCCGCCTTCGACAATGCCATCGATAACGTTCAGCCAATCGTCACGCCCGCCACCACCGTCGACGATGAGCCCACCACCTTCGAATTCGACGGCAAGGAATACACCCCCAACAATTTCGGTCAAAAATTCATGGGCCGTGTCACCGCCCGCGAAGCCCTCACCAACTCGCTCAACGTCGCCACCGTCAAGATCGCCGAACTCATCGGCTACGGCCGGGTAGTGCAAATCGCCCGTCAGATGGGTCTCGGCAATAACATTCAGCCAACCCCAGCCGTCGCTCTTGGTGCCTACGAAATGACGGCGGTAGATGTTGCCGCCGCCTACACGGCTTTCGCCAATGGCGGCACGCGCGCTGAACCCCAGTTCATCAACAGCGTCATCGCCGCCAACGGCGAAACCCTCGAGAAGAGTGCGCCCCAATCGAAGGCCGTCCTCGATCCCCGGGTCACCTATCTCGTCACCAGCCTCCTCAAGGACGTGATGAATCACGGCACCGCCGCCGGCGTCCGTGCGCGCGGCTTCACCCTACCCGCCGCTGGCAAAACCGGCACCTCCCGTGACGGCTGGTTCGCCGGCTTCACCTCCAATCTCGTCTGCGTCATTTGGATTGGCTTCGACGACAATCGCGATCTCGGCCTCACCGGTGGCGTCGCGGACGCCCCCATCTGGGCTGACTTCATGATTCGCGCCACCGCGTTGCCCGCCTATAAAGACGTGAAGGATTTCACCCCTCCCGACGGCATCCAGTCCGTAATGATCGACCCGGAATCCCTGGAACTTGCCACTCCCAACTGCCCGACCACCCGCGAAGAGGTTTACGTAAATGGTTCCGCTCCCACGCAACTTTGCGAGCTCCACGGCGGAGGCCACGGCATCGTCTCTTCCACCGGTTCCTGGCTCTCGCACGTCTTCGGCGGCGGCGAACTCAAACAACCCGTAGCCGTCGACGCCAACGGCCAGCCTCTCCCCTATGATCCCAATCGCCCGCCCAACGCCACTGGCCAGGGTGCCCAAGTGGACGCAAACGGCAAGCCCATTGAAAAGAAAAAGAACCCTTTACAGAAGATTTTTGGTATCTTTGGGGGTAAGAAGAAGCAAGATCCGGACAAGCCAAAGCCGGATGACAAAGGAGACTCGCCATGAAGCTAGTTTCTCTGGCGGTTTCGGGAAGTATCCTCCTACTGACTTCTGCAGTTCCTGCCCATAGTCAGACGAGTGCTCAGCAGTCGATTCCCAATATGACGGCGCAACTGTTTGCCGATGGTGATCATTCGATCCCCATGCAAACGCCATCTCAGGTCTCTACAGCCACAGCTGCGCCCGTTCGCGAGCTCACGGCCGAGGAGATGGGCGACCTCTACATGGCGCGCAAGCAGTACTTCGAAGCTGCGCAGGCCTTCAAGAATTTGTCCGACCAGAATCCCCGAAACGCCGTCTATTTGAACAAGCTCGGCATCGCGCTGCATCAACAAGAGGCGCTGAACCTGGCGCTGAAGTGTTACGAGAAGGCATTGAAAGTGAATCCGCACTACGCCGACGCGCAGAACAATATCGGCACGATCTGGTATCAGCGCAAGCGCTACGCTAAGGCCATCCGGGCCTACGAGAAAGCCATCAAGCTGCGCGACGATATGGCCGTGCTGTACAGCAATCTCGGCTACGCCTATTTCGGCGACAAGAAATACGAACAGTCGATCGTGGCGTTTCGCACCGCCCTGGCGAAAGATCCTCAACTCTTCGAGCACAACTCTTCCAGGTCCGGCTCGTTACTGCAGGATCGTTCTGTCTCGGACCGCGGCCGCTTTTACTTCCTGCTAGCCAAGTCCTTCGCCGAATCCGGCAACATCGACCGCGCGGTGCTATACCTTCGCAAAGCGAAGGATGAGGGCTACGCTACTCTGGCCGCCGACCTGAAGAAAGACAAAGCCTTCGCCGCCGAGCTGCAGATCCCCGAAATCCAAGACATGCTCGCCCCAAAGCAGGCGGCCGACACTCAACAACCCTGATCGCTTGCCTCTTGTAGGCGAATCAAGAAAATCGAGTATCAGTTCTTCCGGGTGCCGCACCCTTCGGTTTCAAGGGTGCGGGTTTAGAGCCACCTTCAAGCACGAACGTGCGAACGCGGCACCGCTGCGATTCATTCCAGCCTTTGTCTCCACAAAGGTGCCGCGCCCTCCAGTTCCAAAAGTACCGATTTTCGTCAGTGAACGAGCTCCCTACTCGCCGCAGAACCAGATCCACTCACACACTCTCCACCGCATCAATGCAAGAGATCTCACGCATGTTTCTACATTGGGTAATTCTGCGTCTCTTTAAAATTCGCAACCTCCGCCTCTGTTACAATCCAAGTCAGCATGTCCCGAAATGTTTTCAACGCACGCGCGATGGGTTTTCTCTGCGCAGTCGTTTTATCCGCCAGTGGTTCGCTTCAAGCACAACAGTCTGCCGCGACCTCGCGCCCCGCGGCAATCACTCCCCAACAAGGCGTCTATCTCGTTTTCCCCTTTGAAAACGCGGGCGCATCCCCGCGTCTCGATTGGCTAGGCGAGGGCCTCGAAGAACTCACCATCCAATATCTTTCCGATTCCGGCGCGCAGGTCTACTCCCACGCCGGCCGCGCGGGCGAGCTGGAGCGTTACGGCCTCCCCGTCTCCGCAAAGCTAAGCCGCGCCACCATGCTGCGTATCGCCCAGGATCTCGATGCCGACTACGTCATCTTCGGCTCTTTCGGCTCGGATGGCACCTCGCTCACCATCGAAGCTCGTACCCTTCGCGTGGACCCTCCCGCGCTGCTTACGCCCGTCCACGAATCCGGCGAACTCAATTCTCTGATGGACTTGCATGAAAGCGTCGTCTGGCATCTGCTTTCCGCCAACGACAAAGCCTATCCGTTATCGCTGAAGGAATTCGCCAAGCTCCAGCGCCCGCTCCGCCTGGACGCCTTCGAGCATTTTGTGCGCGGCCTGCTCGCCACCGAAGATGAGCCGCGCATTCGCGAATTGCGCGAGGCCGCCCGCCTCGAACCCGCCTGGCCCGATCCCGACTTTGCCTTAGGCGAAACGTATGCGGCGCGCGGCGATTGCGCTTCGGCCATTCCCGCTTTTGCGCGCGTCCCCAAGACCCATCATCGCTACGTCGAAGCGGTCTTCGCCACCGGCGTTTGCCGTCTCCAATTGAATCAGCCCGACAAAGCGGAAGAAGTCTTCACTTCGCTGCAGGACGCCCTGCGCAACAATTCCGATCGCGGCCCCGCGGCGGCCGAAGGCCTATCCGGCGCCGATCTTCCGGAAATTCTCAACAATTTGGGTGTCGCGCTCGCCCGCCAGGGAAAGCTACCCGCAGCTCAAGCCGACCTGCGGCGCGCCACCGAACTCGACCCCGACGAAGACGATTACCCATTCAATCTCGGACTACTCGCTTTCCGCGCCAACGACTTTGCCGCCGCCTCCAAATCCTTCCGCGAGGCTGCCGACCGCGAGCCGGACAATCCAGAAGATCGCGCCTTGCTGATACAGTCCCTCGAAAAAGCAGGCAACAAGGCCGAAGCCGACGAGGAGCGCGAAGCAGCTACCGAGGTCTTGGGCCCCAACGCCGTGCCCGTGGTTCACGTCGATACCAAGAGTGACACGCAACCCCGGCTCGATCGCATCAAGACCGACCTGGACATCACCGCGTTGCGCCTCGAAATTCAGTCATCGCCGACCGCGGTGACTTCCGCATCCGGATCGGCCGCGGGAACCCCGGCAACCGCAGCCACTCACATCCGTCGCGGTCGTCAGGAACTTGCCGAGGGACACCTCGACACCGCCGAGTCCGAATTCCGAGCCGCGCTAGCGGCCGACGCCTCCAACGCCTACGCGCATCTTGGCCTGGCCGAAGTCGATCGCCGCCGCGGCAAGCTCGATGACGCCGTCCAGGAATTCCAGGCCTCCCTCACCACGCGCGATTCCGCGGTCGTTCGCACCATGCTGGCCAGGGTCTACCTCGACCAGAAGAAGTTCGACTTGGCACGCGCCGAAGCCCAGCGCGCATTGGCCCTGGCGCCAAATTACGCCGACGCCAAAAAGTTGCTGGACCATCTCCAGAATTCCACGCCAAACGGAATCGCCCAATGACTCCGCGTGGCACTCGTAATCCGATTGGTTTTCTAGCCTCCCAATTCTCCGCGTTCCTCTGCGCCCTTTGCGTCTCTGCGTTATCCTTCTCTCCTCCCATCCTCCACAACAGCCGAAAATCCGTCCTCCCCCACGGTCCTCGAGCTAAAACTCGACGGCGAAGTAGAACCCATCCTGGCCACCTACATCGACGAAGGCATCGCCGACGCCCAGAGCCGCAACGCCGCTTTAATCCTGATCACCATGGACACCCCCGGCGGCCTGACCGACTCCATGAAGGACATCATTCAGCACATCCTGACCTCCCGCGTCCCGGTTGCCGCCTATGTGGCCCCCTCCGGCGCGCGCGGCGCCTCCGCAGGCTTCTACATCCTCCTTGCCGCGGACATCGCTGCCATGGCCCCGGGAACGCACACCGGCGCGGCCTCGCCAGTCATCATTGTCGGCGGCTACGCCATGAACATCGATGAAGAAATGCGCAAGAAAATTAACAATGACGCCATGGCCTTCCTCCGCAGCTACACCGACAAACGCGCCCGAAATCCCGCGTTAGCGGAAACCGCCATAACCGGCGCGAAAGCCTTCACGGAAAAAGAGGCCCTCGACGGCAAACTCATCGACCTCGTCGCTTCTTCCGAAGACGACCTCCTCCGTCAGCTGAACGGCCGCGAAATCACGCGCTTCGACGGCACAAAAGTAAGGCTTGCGCTAAACAATCCCGCACGCGTCGAGTTCCAGCTATCCGGACGCCAGAAATTCCTGGCCCGCATCGTCGCCCCGGACATGTTCTTCCTTCTGTTCATCGTGGGTGTCCTCGGCCTCTACACCGAATTTACCCACCCCGGTATGGTCGCCCCGGGTGTAATCGGCGGCATCTGCATGGTTCTCGCTCTTTACGCGATGCACATTCTTCCCGTAAATATCGCCGGCGTTTTTCTAATACTCCTTGCGCTCGCGCTTTTTATCTTGGAAGCGAAGTTCACCAGCCACGGTGTCCTGCTGGCCGGCGGAATAGTCTCCATGCTCCTGGGCGCGATGTTCCTGATCCGTTCCCCGTTGACAGCGGGCGGCGTGAGCCTGAGCGTGGCGATTGCCGTAACACTCCCGTTCGCAATCCTGACGGTCTTCCTAATGCGCCTGGTCCTGCGTTCCCGCAAATGGAAAAGCGCCACAGGCCGCGAAGAAATGCTCACCGAGCAAGGCATCGTCGTTTCACCCATCCAACTCGGCGCCGAAGGCATGATCCGCATCCACGGCGAACTATGGCGCGCCGTCTCCACGCACCCGGTTCCCGAAGGCAAGCCCGTCCGCGTCTTGAAGATCGAGGGCCTAAAGCTCTACGTCGAACCCGTAGAAACCATCTTATAAATGCATCTCAGGGGGTCGGAGCTTTAGCTCCGACATTTAGAGCCACGCAAATCGGGCTTTAGCCCCTGAGGAAATTCTTCTCTTCCTGTCTCGGCCATTTATGAGATTGCCTTTAGAAACCACCGCCTCCGCTTCCTATCAAGGTCGCGATGACAAGAACTGCGGGCGAGCAACCCAGTGCACAGCGAATTGCCTAGAAGCCATCTCATAAATGCCTCAGGAGGATGACGGCGCAGGCGAGTTGCACCATCCCGAGGAAATTTTCTGGGTCGTACTCCCAGCGAGTGACGATGCGACGATAATTATGGAGCCAAGCAAAAAGACGCTCGATTTTCCAGCGGCGACGGTAGCGGCGCAACGCGCGACCATCTTGCGTGACGGGTTTGCTGCGGTTCCAGCGGTGCGGCGCGATCAGTTCCACGCGCAGATGTTCGCGGACCCGCTGATCCAACGGATCGCTGTCGTAGGCTTTGTCGCCGATCAATCGCTGCGGTGCTTCGCGCAGGAATCGTCGCTCGAGCGTGGCTTCGACAAGAGTGGCTTCATTCGGCGAAGCGCTGACCACGTGCAGGGCGACAGGAAGACCATGGCGGTCTGCGATTGCCATGATTTTGCTGCCTTTGCCGCGTTTTGTAGGGCCAACACCAGAGCCCCTTTTTTCGCCGAACTGAAGCTGGCGTCGATGAAGGCTTCGCGCAGATCCAGCTTGCCGCGATCGCGTAAGTCTTCGGCCAATTTCTGCAGCAGACGGGTGAGCAGCCCGGAACGCTGCCATTGTTGGAAGCGGCGATGACAAGTTTGGTAGGGCGGATAGCGAGCCGGCAGATCGTGCCAGGGAGCACCGGTGCGTAAAATCCAGAACACTCCGTTCAACACCGCACGCGTGTCTTGCCACGGTCGGCCTCGCCCATCTTCCCGCCGCGTCGGGCGGAACAGCGGTTCCAGAAACGCCCACTGGGCGTCGGTGAGGTCCATGCATCTGATTTACTCTGTTTCCCATAACTCGCAATCGCGCAATCGCTTGAATGTGTTTATGAGATAACTTCTAGTCCTTCTTCGTCTCCGTGTCCTCTGTGCTCCGACCTCTGTGCCCTCTGTGTTACTTCCTTCCTTGTCCGCGCCCACGAACCAGCGAATGTCTGCCCCTCCACGAAGAACACTTGCACTTTCCCCGGCACTGAGAGAAATTCAATGCGCGCGCGGAGGAACAAACATGTTTGAGTTCGGCATCGGAACGATGGTCATCATCGGTTTCGTACTGATCTGGTTCTGGAATTCCATTTACATCATCAAAGAATGGGAGCGCGGCGTCGTCCTTCGCCTGGGCCGTCTTTTGCCGCAAGCAAAGGGCGCGGGTATCAACCTGGTCTTCTGGCCCATCGAAACGCTTCAACGCATCAGCCTCCGCATCGAGACTCTGGACGTCCCGCCGCAAGACATCATCACTCGCGACAACGTCTCCGTAAAAGTAAACGCCGTCTGCTATTTCCGCGTAGTCGACGCCAATCTAGCCGTATCGCAAGTGCAAAACTACACCTACGCCACATCGCAGCTGGCGCAAACCACCATCCGTAGCGTAGTAGGCCAATTCGAACTCGACGAAATCCTCTCCCAGCGCGACAAAGTAAACGCCAAGCTCCAAGTAATCCTGGACACCGAAACCGAGCCTTGGGGCATCAAGGTCAGCAAAGTTGAAGTAAAGCAAGTCGACATCCCCGAACAAATGCAGCGCGCCATCGCCAAGCAAGCCGAAGCCGAACGCGAGCGCCGCGCAAAAATTATTCACGCCGAAGGCGAGTACGAAGCCTCGCAAAAACTGGCCGATGCCGCCAAAGTTCTGGAGACTCAAGGCTCCGCAATTCAGTTACGCTACTTGCAGACGTTAACGGAGATAGGTGTCGAGAAGAACACAACGATTGTGTTTCCGCTGCCTATCGATATCATTAACAGTTGGGTGCAAGCGTTGGGGGGAAATAAAAAGTAAGCATGGCTTCTCGCGGCAATCGAGGTGGCGCGGGCGAGCGTGTCCTGGAGTCCAGGCACGTCATCGGCCTATTTATGTTGATGCTGGTGTTCTCCGGCGTCTTTTTCGCGCTGGGCTACGTAATGGGCCGCAATCAGTACGACGGCCAGGTCCGAGCCGCCGGCAATCCGCGCGCAACCCCGGACGCATTCGTTGCCCCCAAGCAGGATGCAGTTGCGAAACGCTCGAAAAATTCGCCGCCTCGGCCTACGGTTACGTCTGCTCCGCCGTCCGACGCTCCTTCGGACGAAAATTCGCAACCAAGTTCCGACTGGGGCTTTTACAACTCCGGTAAAGTTGCCCCCGACGATCGCTTGAGGCCTGCTCCGGCAAACGAGTCACCATCCCCCGTTCCCGCGATTGCCAACAACAAGACTCCATCGCACGCCGCTAACGTATCATCAAGATCGGCAAGCGCGGCTCAAGCTCCTGCCGGTACGTACGTCCTGCAGGTCGCCGCGCTCCGTAAAGAAGCCGACGCCCAAGCCGTCGCCGCGAGCTTGTTGAAAAAGAAATTTCCGGCATTCGTCATTTCGCCGACCTCCGACAAATATTTCCACGTGCAGGTCGGCCCCTATTCCGACCCCAAGTCCGCGGAAGCCGCGAAGAAAGGCCTCGAGAACGCCGGTTTCAAGGCCATCGTGAAGCACTGATGCCGCCGCGCGCGTGGGCCAGCTTCTTTCGTCCTCAACCAGGATCAGCGACTCCCGATGCTTTCCGCTACGTTTTTGCCGCGCTTTCCGGCGCCGCTCTCTCGTTTTCCTACACCGGCTTTTATCTCAGCATCTATTCCTGGGTGTGCGTCGGCATTCTCCTCATCGTCCTGTTCGGCGCGCGACCGAAAGTAGCGTTTTTCTGCGGCTTCCTTCATTCGATGTTTTTCGTGATCACGTGTTGTCCGTGGATCGCCACGGTACTCGCCATCCACGGCGGCCTCTCCAAGGCCGGCGGCTGGGGCGTGTTGCTTTTGATCGGATGCGTCTTCGGAATCTTGACCGGCGCGTTCGCGTGGAGCGTGAACCGCCTCGCCAAGCGCAGCATTTTGCTCGCATGCGTTGGCGCTCCGTTCCTATGGGTCACCTTTGAATTTGTCCGCACGCGCATGCCGGAAATCAGTTTTCCCTGGGGCTTACTTGGATACCCAGCGTCATCAAACCCGGCGTTGCTGCAGCTGACGACGCTTACTGGCATCTATGGCCCCTCTTTTCTCGCAGCCGCCGTAAACGCGCTGCTCGCCTGGTGCGATCAAGCGGTAACGACATCCGTCGCTCGCCGCGTGGCGATTCTCGTGACGACCGTAGTGCTGCTGCTCCTCGCCGTCTTCGTTGGCCCGCGGTTTGTGCCGCAGGCGCTGCCGAATCACTACGCCCGCGCCGTGCAAGTCAATTTCCCCGAAGTCGAAGAGTACCCTGCGCATTGGTTTCAAACCCATGCCGCCGATCTGAACGAAATCGAAAATCTCAGCCTCGCGGCAGGCTCTCGCCAACCCGATCTGCTTATCTGGCCCGAAGCGCCCGCCCCATTTTCGTTTGAGGACGCGCAGTTCGCGAAGATCGCCTCGTCTCTGGCGATTCGCTTCCATCACCCGTTCCTGGCCGGAGCCATCGAGTGGCGGCAGTTGCCTAACGCACTCAATCCAAAAGTCCGCCACATCCTCGCGCCGTACAACAGCGCCATCCTGATCGACCCGCAAGGCCAGGATGTTTTCACCTACGACAAAATTCACCTGGTTCCGTTTGGCGAATACGAACCGTTCCCACTCATTCATCGCGTCGTCCAAAGCGTCTCCAGCGAAGTCGGCGGCTTCCAAAAGGGAACGACTTACGCGGTAGCCCATCTTCCCGGCGGCGCGTCGCTAGCGGCATTTATCTGCTACGAGGCGATTTACCCTGGCGAAATCCGTAACTTCGCCGCGAACGGAGCGCAACTGTTCGTCAACATTTCCAACGACGGCTGGTTCGGCCATTCCGCCGCCGCGGAACAACATCTCCGCATCGCTCGCGTGCGCGCCGTCGAAAATCGGCGGTGGCTGCTGCGCGTGACCAACAGTGGGATCACTGCCGCCGTCGATCCTTACGGCCGTATCTTCAGTCCGCTGCCCACCGACGTGCGCGCCGCGGTGGACCTGCCGTACGATTTCCGCACCGACGAAACCCTCTACACTCAGTTTGGGGACTGGTTCGCTTGGCTCTGTGTCATTGTTTCCGCTATCCTGTTAGCCTCAACTTTCCGGAAAGGAAACACAGCGAACGAGGAAATCCCAATCCCAGTCGGCGTCTCCCCAGAGCTAGTCCCCAGTTCGTAAGGGGTCGGAGCTTCAGCTCCGACATTGAGCTGCACCGTAAAGGGCTTTAGCCCCTGAGGAAACACTCTTAAGAAACCCGGCACGGCGATTCCCCGCGCCCCTCAAACATGATTCTTGAAGACCTCCAACACCGCTACGAACTACTGAAGCCCCGCCTCTCGATGGTCCGGAGTTTTCTTTGACGCTCCGCAACATCGCGAACGCTTGAAATCGCTGGAAGCTCGCTCGGCTGACCCCGATTTCTGGAACAATCAGGACGCTGCGCAAGCGGTCCTGCGCGACCGCAAGCGCTCCGAAGACCAGATTGACTGCCGACGACAAACTCACTTCGCTGGCCAGCGACATCGAAACCTACATCTTGCTGGCCACCGAAGAAACCAACGCCGAGCAGCGCAACGATCTTCTCAAGGATCTCGATCGCGAGCTGACCGCCGCCGAAAATTATGTCGCGCGAAATGGAAACGCGCACACTGCTCTCCGGCGAGACCGATCATCTCAACGCCATCATGACCATCAAGCCCGGCGCAGGCGGCACCGAGTCGCAGGACTGGGCTTCGATCCTGCTGCGCATGTATTTGCGCTGGGCGGAGCGCAAGGGCATCAACGCCGTGGTTCTCGATGAGACGCCTGGCGAAGAAGCCGGCATCAAGAACGCGACCATTCAGTTCGAGGGTGAAAATACCTACGGCCTGCTGGCAGGAGAAACCGGCGTTCACCGCTTGGTGCGCATCTCTCCGTTCGACCAGGCGGCGCGGCGGCACACTTCGTTTGCCTCGGTCTTCGTCATTCCGGAAATCGACGATCGCATCGAGATCAACATTCGCCCGGAAGAGTTGCGCGTCGATACCTTCCGCGCCGGCGGCAAGGGCGGGCAGAACGTCAACAAGGTGGAGACCGCGGTGCGCATCACCCACCTTCCTACCAATACGGTGGTCGCTTGCCAGGCCGAGCGGAGCCAGGGCAAGAACCGCGCCCTGGCCATGAAGATGCTGCGCTCCAAGCTGTACGACCAGGAAGTGCAGAAGCGCCAGCAGCATACTGACAAGCTCGACGAATCGAAGCTCGAGATTTCGTTTGGCAGCCAGATCCGGTCGTACGTCATGCAGCCGTACCGCATGATCAAGGACCACCGCACGAAGTTCGAAGTCGGCGACGTCGATCGCGTGCTGGACGGCGACATCGACCCGTTCATCCGCAGTCTACCTAATGGCCAAGAAAACAAAAGGCAAGCTCGACGTGCAGTTGGATGACGAAGTATAGTGTGCGCTAGAGGTCATCGCACCCACGCACTCTCAAGGGTCGGAATGCATCTTGGTGGGAATGCATCTGAAGAGGTCGGAATACATCTCAGGGGGTCTGAGCTTTGCTCCGACTCGGCACCCGTCTCTCATCCACAATCGGCTCTCGAGCTGAAGATGCACACTCTCCAAGAGGACAGCCAAGGTCAGGTCCCACGGTCCTTTAGAATAGTTTCCGACTAAGGTACTTGAAATGACACTTAACTCCAGCTATTCCGCCCTCGTGTTTGCCATCAAAAAACCCGCCGGAAACCCAAACGCTCCAGCGTTCCATCTCACCTGTCGCCTAGTCGATCGCGAGTATCGAATCCACTTCGCGGCAAACGAAGAAAGGACGGAACGTTCCGCCCGTCCATCACTTTCCGTAATCCCTCTAGAATGAATACTTGCAAAAGTCTATCAAAACAAGCCACTTTAAGCCTCTTTAGAATGAATACTTCCTAAAGCTAAGTATATGCTGTAAATAATAGAGTTATAAGTTCAATTGACAACCATGCGATTATTCTGGCATACTAGTTTCGGTACCGCATGGAGGGTTCATGGACGCCGTGACCAGGACCGCTACGCTCTTCGTAAGGCATGACAGCAAAGATTGCCGCTGCAAGGATAAAGATAAAGGAAACGACTGGCAGAAGTGCAAGTGCGTCAAGACCATGCTGCTCTATGACGGGGCGAAGCCGGAAGGTCAGCGCCAGTGGAAGCAATCCACGAAGCGACGGGTCTGGGAAGAGGCGGAACAAGTTCGCCGTGAATGGCTCGACTCCTTCGATCCGACCAAGATTGAACTAAAGCGCCTCCGCATGGAAAAGGAATTGAAGACGGTGCCGCTGGAAGTTGCCGTTGAGAAGTTTCTGGAGGATTTGCGAGTGAACAACCGCGCCGAAGGCACGGTGACCCGGCAGGCGTTGTTCGGCAAGAAAATCATTGAGTACTTCGGAGCACAGACGCCGGTTTTAGACATCACGCCCACCGACCTCCACGACTGGCGGCAGACCTGGACCTTCGGGGATTCCACGGCCAGCGTGTTTGTTAGCTCCGTGAAACAGTTCTTCAAATTCTGCGAAGCTCAGAATTGGCTTCCCGCAAGTCCGGCGAAACACCTCAAGCGACCCGAGATCGAGCAAGGCTCACGCACCGTACCGTTCACGGACGCGGAGTACGCCGCGATCCTCGGGCAGGTCCGGAAGGACGGCGACACCAAGCTGGAGACATTCTTGGAGTTGCTGCGCTGGTCGGGGATGGCGCTGGTGGATGCGACTTTGTTTGAGACCAAGTCCATCGTTAACGGCACACTCGATTACAACCTCCAGAAGACCGGCAAACGCGCCATCGTAGTGCTTCCGGCTCGTGTGGTCGCGCTGCTGAACAAGCTGCCAGATGGCCAGCCATTCCGTCGTCCCGACTTCAAGCTGGAGTCCGACAAAGCCTTCTGGCGCATACAACTTCAGGATTTGTTTGAGCGTGCCAAGATCACCGAAGTGAAGACCGACCTCGGAATGCGTCCAGCGCACCCTCACCAACTGCGCGATACGTGCGCCGTGTGGTACATCCGGAAAGGTGCGCTGATCCAAGACGTTGCGAAGATGCTTGGAGACACGGTCGCCATGGTCGAGCGTCATTATCTTCCGTACATCGAGGAACTCAAGGACGCGCACGTCGCGACGAATAAACGAATCCTGGAAGCGGCTGGGGCGGACTAAGCCGCCTTGCTGACCAGCCGTTCGTAGACTCTCCTGGCTACGGATTCGGGAATCCGCATGGACTCGTACTCGCGTTTAAAATCCGCCTCTGCGACCGTTCGATCTCTCAGGGCGTAGAACCCTAAAAACTCCGGGCTCGTTCTTGAATAGGTCTCTAATGAATTGATCTGAAAAACCCCATTGCTCTGCTAGGTACGAAACTTTTAGATGTTTATCATGTAGCGCCAAGTGACCCGTCCGAGATTTGAGACACCAGTGGTGTCCTTAGTTCTCGGAGGTCGTTTAACCCGTAGACTTATGGCTTTCCCCGCGAGGGTACTTGTCTACCGCCACATTCCCGCTTGCCAGGAGCCGATGTCCCTAGGGCGTTCGCGTCAAAACTCGGACGCGGCGAAGTAAAAGCATGGCCGAGGGGACTGATGGACTAATTTCTTGCTCGCCTCACACCGTCCATGATCCAATCAGCGCCTCGGGAATCACAAACTGCGGGGGATCAGACTAAGGGATCGAGATCAGTAGGCCCCCGGTGATGCCCACCGATTGTTCATGGCCACGCGCAAAGTTGTACTCGTAGGTCGGTTCGAGATACCAGCCGAATCTGTGCTTGCGCGAAGGCCAGAACATGAAATCTCCTATGGCCTCTCCGCTCACGGAGTTGGTTTTTATTCCGTATTGGTTCGCGTGATCCCATTCAGGACCGATGCCAAACATAAATTCCACTTTCGGTGAGAGGTCCCACGGCTTCTTAAACAGGAGGTCGGTTCCCCATTCGGTGGAGTGGCGTCGGAAGAGCGCCGTAGTGCCGAATTCCAGTTCGAGCCAGTTCTTTATTGGCGTGACCTCGACAGCGACGGAAGGGCCGAAGCTGTTTGTGGCATCACCTGTGACACTGCGAAATCCAGCTCCGCCTAACTCAACTACCGCAAGCTCCTTCTCCTCCTCAACGGATTGTGCGGCAGTGCTCCCAGCGCAGAACAGAACAAATACCACCAAGACGAATTTCGCGCGGCTGAACATCGCACCAGTTTAACTCACGCGGTCTGCATCGGGGCCCGGTGAACGTCAGTTTCCGATACCGCGTTTGGACGTAGCCGCCCGGCGGCGGACGCTTCGCGTGAGGTAGTGGAGTGTTGGTTGCTTGATGGCTTGAGATAAATTTGGGTCACAGGAGGTGTTCCTGTGACCCATCTACGCAAAATAATGCTGGAAGAACTCCAGCGCCGTAATTACGCTCAACATACCACACGTTCCTACATCCGCGCAGTCGAAGATTTTGCTCGACACTTCAACTGCTCCCCTGATCGCTTAGGCCCTCGACACATTCGCGAATACCAAGCGGAGTTATTTGAGAAGCGGAAGTTGTCAGCGAGTAGCGTCGCGGTCCGTCTGGCAGCCTTAAGGTTCTTTTACTGTAAGACGCTCAAGAGAGCCTGGAGCATCGCCGACACTCCCTACCCGAAAGGGGCCCATCGCCTGCCAACGATCCTCAGCAAGGAAGAAGTTGCTCAACTCATTGAGGCGGCCAGCACTTCCTTCCATCGCACTCTGCTGATGACGCTCTACGCCACCGGAGTACGACGCGCTGAATTGGCACACCTGAAAGTGAGCGACATCGATAGCCAACGCATGGTGATTCACGTCCAGGGCGGCAAGGGACGCAAAGACCGGGATGTGATGCTCAGCCCAAAACTACTCGAGGCGCTGCGTGAGCACTGGCGCCGCTTGCGGCGAAAGTCCAGCGCCTGGCTGTTTCCTGGCAACCGCTGGCATACCGGTGATACCCCGATCGACACCAAGGTGGTGTGGAACGCTTGCAAGGAAGCTGCCCGGCGAGCGGGCCTCCAGAAAGATGTTCACCCTCACACGCTGCGTCACTGTTTTGCGACGCATCTACTCGAGGATGGCGCTGACCTGCGCACCATTCAGATCCTGTTAGGTCATGAAGATCTGAAAGAGACGGCCCGCTATCTGCATCTCTCTCAACGTCACCTGCATGCGGCCGCGAGTCCTTTGGATTCGCTGCCGCTCGAAGACAAATCGCCGCAGGAAGAGTAGATGGCCCGGCCACCACTGGAGATGGCCGATCTGATCCGCGCCGCGGGAGATGCCTTCATCGAACGAAATCGCCAGTGGCTCAGTTGGAAGCACATCAAAGTGTTGCTGGCCATTCGCCGGTGTCGTACCGCCGCACTCGGCGGTCATCTCGATGAGTGCACCCGTTGCGGGCATCGTGCCACCATCTCCTACAACAGCTGCCGCAATCGGCACTGCCCGAAGTGTCAGACCGCTGCTCGGGATCGCTGGATCGCTGCGCGTCGACGAGAACTTCTCCCGACGCGCTACGTGCATGTGGTCTTCACACTGCCCCACCGGTTGGGACCATTGGTGCTGCAGAACAAGAAGGTCCTCTACGATCTCCTGTTCCGCACCAGTGCGGAAACCCTTCTCGAAGTGGCTCGCGATCCGAGACATCTCGGTGCAGAGATTGGCTTCTTCAGCGTGCTGCACACTTGGAGTCAAAAACTCAAATTTCATCCGCATGTTCATTGTGTCGTTCCGGCCGGCGGCCTCTCGCCGATCACACCCGCTGGGTTCGATCACGAGACAACTACTTTCTTCCCAAGGAAGTGCTGCGTGAAGTCTTTCGCGGCAAGTTCGTCGACGCTCTCGAACAGGCCTTCCAGAATGGCCAGCTCAACTTCCAGGGAGACCTGAAGCTTCTTGCGCAACCCAAGATCTTCGCTGCCTGGCTGCGGCCACTGTACCGACAAGACTGGGTGGTCTACTTGAAACGTCCCTTTGGTGGTCCAGAATATGTGCTGCATTATCTGGGCCGCTACACCCATCGTGTGGCCATCTCCAACCACCGCCTGGTCTCCTTCGCCGATGGCCAAGTCACTTTTCGCTGGCGTGATTCTGCTCACCACAACGAACAGAAGTTGCTGCCCCTATCGCTCGATGAATTCTTGTGCCGCTTCTTACTGCACATTCTTCCAAAAGGCTTCGTGCGCATCCGTAACTTCGGCTTTTTGGCCAACCGCAAACGCGCCACGCTCCTAGCCGCTTTGCTTTCAGTTGTTGGGTTCGGAACAACAGCCGCAAGCCGAACAACACGCCTCTTCCACCGAAGACTGTCCCGATCTTTGGCGCTGCCCTAAATGCGGTGGACCGATGAAGGTCATCGAAAGGCTCACCGCTGCCGAAATTCAACTTCGTTCTCCACCACGGATCAGCGTTGCGGCATGAGACTACTCTCTCCAACTCGAAAACTCTGCGTCCTTCCGGGCGCTCCGCATCTCTGTGCCTCGCCGTCAAACCGATCCCTTCTTCCAGCTTTTTCGACCACAGTCTTTGCGATACTTTTTCGCCGTAGCCAATTTCCGCGCGCACGGTGTCATGTGTCGTGCCCTGCAGCACAGTCTCGGCACGGCTTAACGCCGCTCCTTCCCACGATTGAATTTGCATAGGGCCCGCGTCCACCGCAACCACGGGCGGCCACGTCCAAACGGCTTTACCGGACGCGCGCAGAGCTCCCCGCCTCCGTTCACTCCTCGCCGAGAACGCGCATCCGGTAAAGCACTAGCGTTTTCAGGAACTGCGTTCTGGCCTGTAGTGGGATTCCATGCTCTCAACTGGCGGAGTGTTTAAGGGCATAGACCACCGTCGCTCGTCAGAGCGTAAATTACGCCGTCTTTCACATCAACGGGGCTAATACCGACGAGACGTTCCCAAGGATCTGGCACGCCAACCACCGCCTAACTGTCTCCTCACATCATCTCTTGAAGATGGGAAATGTATATTAGCTTTGTCTCAGGGCTAAGATCGCGACGGAAACGAGCAGCAGAAACATCCGAGTTCCGGTACGTAGATTGTGCTGGCTTGTCGTCTATGATTTGTAATTTACGCACGGCCGTCTGACGCCATACCATCCGTACTAGGGGATAAGCTGTATTGATTTGTACTGCATCTTCCGTATAGACATGATATTGGGGGACTCAGGGCATGGCGAAGTGCATCCTAATCGCGGATGACAATGACATCGTTCGGACGATCATCCGTTTCTTCCTCGAGACCAAAGGCTTTGCAATTTGCGGCGAAGCGGTGGATGGCGTTGACGCCATCGAGAAGGCAAAACAATTGAAGCCGGACTTGATCGTGCTGGATGTGGCGATGCCGAGGATGAACGGTGTGGAAGCGGCGTCTGTATTGAAGAGCATGATGCCGGACGTACCAATAGTTTGGTTCACGATGTACCAGGAACGAGTGGGCTCCGTTGACGGCGGCTGTTGGTGTTGACGCAGTGCTCTCCAAGCCGGACGGCGTGGGCGGCCTCGTAGAGTGTGTCCAGGGGCTGATCGGTTAGCTATGTTTAGCAGCCTCACTCTTACCAGCAACTCATCCCCATGTCACGCATGACTTTTTCACCCCCCGCGTTCCGCTGATCCAACCTTACTACGCTTAACTATCCCGCTACTTTCTTCGCCTGCTTCCTAACCTTCGCCCACCGTTTCTTCGCCGCCTTCGCTATCGCCGCTCTGCCAGCAGCCGACAGGACTAGCTTCATCGCCAGAATATGTTGGTTGATTGAACGCGCCTACGGGTTTTGTTGCACCCCAGTGCCGTGTGCTAAAGCGGCGGACTGGTGGCGAAGGGGATTAGATCCCGATCCCCTTCGCCCCTGTGAGGCATGCATTTTTTTGGCTGGGGGGTGAGAGCTGATCAATCGACGGTGATGCGGGTAGCGGCCGTTGCTCCTGAGATCTCCTGTATGGGTTGTCCAATGCCGACGGCAGCGAAGCTGGGAGGCCAGAGTCTGAAATCGAAGGTACCGGTGTAGGCGTTGCCGTGGTCGGAAACCGTATCTTTCTCGTCCACGGTAAAGATGAATGCGAGGTTGCCATGTGAGTCAAACATTAGACCGATATGGTGCAGCTTGACGCTGCCGTGACCGATGTCCTTCCAGACTTCATAGCAGATGC
Organism: uncultured Acidobacteriota bacterium; assembly: GCA_963834025.1. Taxonomy (GTDB): domain Bacteria; phylum Acidobacteriota; class Terriglobia; order Acidiferrales; family UBA7541; genus Acidiferrum. The sequence goes on from CAWIAI010000003.1 coordinate 1,134,322, forward strand.
CGCCCGCGGGTGGCACAATCGCGTTCTCGAATTCAATTCCATCCGCGTGCCACATCTTGAAGGTTTCCACGTACTGGAAGGAAGGTGGTGCTGGAGGGACAGGAATCGGACCCGGAGTATCGCTCGTTGCGGTGTAAATCACATGCCACAAACCCACGATGGTAGCAGGCTTGTTGCTCCATTCTGCGCCCTCTTGATGGTTCGCCGATGCGTCCTCTTGAGGGCTCACGAAGGGAATTGCGGGAGCGGCCCCCTTTGTGTAAGGAACAGCGCAACCAGCCCTGGCTCCGGCGACAGTAAACAGGAGCGCTAGTACTGCGAATGCAACAAGAGCGGTCAACCGCCCGCTCCCGTCTACCCGGAAAGTGTTCCTGCGATTCATTGTTGTCTCCTTTGAGTTTCGGCCTGAATGTTTGCGCGCTCGGTGCCTGGCTCGAGGACGATCGCTAAGTAGAAACGCTGGCACACTATGTGGAACTGCGTTGGGCAGTCAATGCTCAGTCGATCACTTTTGGGTCAATTCCTGATCATTAGCTAAGCCACTGGAGCACAAGGACTTACCATTTTAGCAGCTTAAGAATTTAAAATTGACTGTGACTTTCGCAGTCTGCTAGCATCACGCCGCTTGTCCCAATTGACCGAGAACACGGAATGCTCTACTCAGCCGAAAGTCAGAGCCAGCCTCTGGCGTGATCTCCTCCGTGTGGCCTTCGATCGATTTGAAGTGGACCTACGCTCGGGGCAGTTGCGTAAGGACGGACGAAAAGTCCGGTTGCAGGCGCAACTTTCCAGTTGTTGGCGCTGCTGATTGAGAGTGCTGGCGAGGTGGTAACCGAGACGAAGTGTGTCGCGCCTTGTGGCAGGCGGACACCTTTGTTGATTTCGATCAGCAGCGTAGCTGCCGCGGTCAACAAGATTCGCGAGGCATTGGGTGACTCGGCGGAGAAACACGGTTTGTGGAGACGCTCCCCGGAAGGGTTACTGATTCATCGGGCCGATCACACGGGACCTGCCGCAAGTGGCTACGTTGCCGACTGCTGCCGAAGTACTGCGAGCCAGCAAACGGATGGCGAAGTTAGCCAGCAAGCTGGCTAAAGACTATCGGCTGGGTCGGCGTCGGTGTAGTTGCGTTGCTCTGCACGCTCGGCTCGGAGGATGGCTCGCTACGGCCGCGTCGGTTTCAGTAGCGGATCCAGATCAGGTCACTGGCGGTTTTGCCCTCGCGAACCTGTCGGGCGAAGCAGATCAGGAGTATTTCGCGGATGGAATGACTGAGGAATTGACCACTGATTTAGGAAAGATCAGCGCTCTGCGGGTGATCTCCCGGACATCCGCTATGCAATACAAGGGGAGCAAGAAACCACTGCAGGAGATTGCCGGGAGCTCAACGTGGATGCGATCGTGGAAGGAACGGTGGCGAGGTCGGGGAGCTACGTACACATTACCGCAAATCTGATTCAAGCGTCTCCCGAACGCCATCTCTGGGCAGAGAGCTATGAAAGCGAAGTCGCTGACACGCTAGCGGTACAGGGGAAAATCGCGCAAGCGTCGGACGGAAAATTGGGCTCAACATCACAGAGAAGGAACGAGAGCTGCTGACGGTTCTCCGGCTCGGTGAATCCAGAGGCGCAGGACTTGTATATGGAGGGCCGCTTTGCATGGCATTTCGCAGAAAACGCAGAGGCTTCGCAGAAGGCCGTCAATTACTTCCAACAAGCGATTGAGAAGGATTCAAGCTTCGCAAAAGCCTATGCCGCGCTGGCGAGCGTATATTCCGGTGCATTTCGGGGATGGCGCAGGGTCCACGCGATCGCATGCCCAAAGCTCGCGAATTCGCGATGAAAGCTTTGGCGTTGGACAATACCATTTCGGAATCCCACGGCACGCTGGGAATGATTGACCTTTTTTACGACTGGAACTGGTCCGCGGCTGAAGAAGAGTACAAACAGACTATTGCGTTGAACTCGAATTATTTCTGGGCTCTACTCCTGGCATGCCCGCGGACTCGTGGCTCGAGGCCAGACAGAACAAGCAGTCGCTGAGGCTCAACGAGTCATTGGTCTCAGTCCATCACCGTTGAACTGGGACTACCCATCTGGGTGTTCGTTCTCGCCCGCCGCGAGGATCTCGCTCGGGAACGTGCCGAACAGTTGCTTCGCGTCGCGCCGCAATGGACCTGGGCTCATTTCTCTGCGGCATACGTCTATGACCTTCAGGGAGACTCAAAGAAAGCCGCTCAGGAATTCTTGACGGCCGACGAATTGTTTGGAACAGACCCCACAACAATGGCGCAACTCAAAGAAGCATTTGCCAAATCCGGCGCCCAAGGCTATATCGGAGGCAGGCCATCCAGAATTACAAAGAGACCGCCAAGTCGAACTATGTCGAGCCTGTGCTGGTGGCGGAGCGTGTGCGCGAATTGGTGATAAAGAGTGTGCCTTCGAATGGTTGGAGAAAGCCTTCGACGAGCGCGACGATCTCATGATCAATCTCAAAGTCGATCCTCCATTAGAGAGTTTGCACTTAGATCCAAGGTTCCAGGATTTAGTATGCCGCGTTTGAATCCCACAGTGATCTCCTCCCAACTCACTTTGGTTGTGCCGGATTAGATTGAATAAATAAGTCAGTCCGACTTACCGCCGACAGTCGAATCGGGTCGGCTGCAAGTTAGCGACTTCTGTAAATGGTTTCGAGTGAAGATACAACATCGAGAGCAAAATCGGCGTCTCGGCTATCCAGCTACTTTCTTTGCCTGCTTCCTAACCTTCGCCCACCGCCTCTTCGCCGACTTCGCAATCGCCGCTCTGCCAGCAGCCGATAAGACGCGCTTCTTCGCGCCGATGACTTCGCGCTCAGCTGTCCTAACCGAAGCCGAAACTGCCGGTAGCGTAGGCCCCGGAGGGCGGCGCTAGTAGCACCACGTGCTACGCCAGCAGAAGGATCTTCCCGATACCGCCTTTCTCCCCTAGCACATGCGCCTCAGCCGCATCACGCAACGGCATCCGGCGACCGATAGGCAGAACGAACTTGCCATCGCGCACGTCATCGGCAAACTCACGCACCTTGGATGGATCGGGCTGCGCGAACACGCGCGTAATCTTCACTGCCGGATTTTGTGCCGCCGCGCTTGCCGGCAAGACAGCGGTGTAGCCAAAGGAGCCGCTCGGCTTTACCTTCGCGATCAGCTTCGCTGCAACCTCACCGCCAACGGTGTCCGCAATGGCATCCACCTAGGCGGAATTTCTCAATCGCTTCGTCGTCATCAATCGCTAGCACGCCAGAGACACCGAGGGAGCGGGCGTCATCCAGCTCTTTCCCGCGAACACCTGCAATCACCTGCGCGCCTATCTTCTTTGCCGTATGCACGGCCGCGCGCCCAACGCTGCCGAGCGCTCCGGTTACCAGAACAACCTGCCCCTTTTTGCACGTTGGTCGCAAGGCGCACAAGCTGGTCTCCCGTGAGTGCAATCAGCGGGATCGCCGCCGCGTCCGCCAGGTCCACACCATCCGGCAGATGGGTCACGTCCGAATCGTCCACCGCCACCAACTCGGCATAGGTCGCATGGGATAGTGCAAGAACGCGGTCGCCGGGCTTGAAGTGCTTCACATTTGCGCCCACCGCCCGTACGATGCCACTCACGTCGCGGCCCAGAATTGCAGGAAACGACAGCGGAAAATCCTTCTGCCGCATCCCGGAACGCACTTTCCAGTCAATCGGATTGACGCTCGCAGCGGCTGCCGCGATCAGTACCGTATTTCCGCTAATCTGCGGTTCGGGAACGTTGTCTTCAAATTTAAGCTTCTCAGGACCGCCGTACTCATGCAGCACCACTGCCTTCATCGCGTATCTCCCACGCCAGCCCGCAGACCTCGCAGGTATATTCAGCCTTTCAATCGGATGCGCTGGGAGCCGACTCTGGCCCGTCGAAATAAGCCGTGCCGCGCCTTTGGAGTAGCTTTGAGGACTCAATCTAGGATGCGGCGCTCAATGCTGGACTTTGCCCCATGGGCGGAAAAAGAATCATCCCGCCACCTTCTTCGCCTACTTCCTAACCTTCGCCCACCGTTTCTTCGCCGCCTTCGCGATCGCCGCTCTGCCAGCAGCCGACAGACGCGCTTTTTCACGCCGCCTGGGCAATCCTCGCATGCTGATGCGGCTAGCCTGGATCGAAATCGACCAGCAACGCCTGGCCGACGCGTTCGAAACAATCAATCGCGCGGACCAGATCGCCACCGCCCCCCTCGCCGAGAAGCTCACGGCCCCAGCCGTAGCGCGCTGGCAAGCCCAGGACCACGACACCGCTCTGATCGATTTCGAACGCGCGATTGCGGGTCACCCGGAATGGACCAATCCCCATTGGGGTGGCGAGCTTGTATTCGCCGCTGGTCGCTCGAAGTGATCCAGGAGATGCAAGCCGAGCTCGGTCGACGGAAGAAAGCAAAAGCGAACGTTCCGCGATAGAGCCGAGGAAATTCAAGGAGGGTGTAAATTTTCGCCGCGAAGCCTTCGTTCGAAAGTTCTGAAGGTAAAGCGGCTGGGTAGATGCTTCTGAAATTTTACCCGAGTTCAGTTCGCCGTCCAAGTTGCTATCAGTCCCGAAGAGACCATGAAACTAATTGACGGAATTCCCATTTGGGGCACACCTGACGAAGGCGCGGTCAGCCAAATCAAGACCTGCGCCAAGACAGCGGACAGAGTTGCACTGATGGCGGATCACCACAAGGGCTACGCCGTTCCAATCGGTGGGGTCGTGGCCTACAAAGACGCGATCAGCCCGTCTGGCGTCGGCTTTGATATCGCATGCGGGAACAAAGCCGTGCTCCTTGACATCCCTGGAAGCCGAGATACGGAACAACATCAGCAAGATCATGGACGACGTGTTCAGCACGATCAGCTTTGGAATCGGGCGCACGAACCAGGAGGAAGTTGAGCATCCGCTATTCGAGAGCCCGGCCTGGAAAGTTGAGGCTGTCCGACCGCATAAACAAATGGCACGGTCGCAACTCGGAACGGTGGGCAGCGGCAACCACTACGTAGACTTGTTCACTGACGAACAAGATCGAGTCTGGATCGGCGTCCACTTCGGTTCGCGTGGCCTCGGTCATAAGACGGCGACCTGGTTTCTGAAAAAGGCGGGAGCAAAAGATGGAATGGACGTGGAACCTTGTGTGCATCGGTGCGAACACCGATCTCGGGAGTTCAGTATATCGAAGCGATGCAGCCTCGCGTGGTGAGTACGCCTATGCTGGCCGTGATTGGGTCTGTGTCCAGGATTGCTCAGTTACTCGGCGCTACGATTCTGGAAGAGGTTCACAACCACCACAACTTTGCATGGCGGGAAAATCACGACGGCGAGGACTTGTGGGTCGTCCGCAAAGGCGCGACTCCTGCATTTCCTGGTCAGAAGGGCTTCGTCGGCGGGACGATGGGCGAGATTTCGGTGATCCTGGAAGGGGTTGAGAACGACCAAGCGAAACACTCCCTTTACAGCACAGTTCACGGCGCGGGCCGAGTGATGGGCCGTATGGAAGCTAACGGGAAGATTGATCGGAAGACTGGAGAGGTAAGCGCGCAGGCAAAGTCACTAAAGAAATGATGCAGCGTGGCTGACCAGGGCGCATGTGGAGCTACGCGGTGCTGGCCTGGACGAATCACCGGACTGCTACAAACGCCTCGGCGATGTTCTCGCGGAGCACGGGGATTCAATTCGAATCTTACACACGTCTGACTCCAGTCGGCGTGGCGATGGCAGGAGCAATGAGTTCGATCCGTATAAGGATTGATTCGAGTCAGGCCTGGGCGACAAGCTGAACCTCCAAGCTCTTGACCGAACTAGGTGTTCAAGCCGCCGTTGTAACCGAGTGGCGACAGAGTTTGGCTCCGGCGGCGACTGGCCTAGCTAGACCTGTCTTGCCGCGGAGGGCACGGTTTGCCTTCGTGTCCTTTCGCCCTGTGGTGCTTGATCTCGGCGTACAAGCTCTCACGTCGTTGTTGCACTTCGGCGCGTTCTTCGTCGCCGTGTACTAGGTCAGGACTGAGCAGATCGAGCTTCTTATTCAATGCGATGAAGATCGACTCACCAGTTCGTCTTTCACTAGGCAGTTCATCAACTCATTGTACTCTCCAATGTCCATTCAAGACGCGACTGTCAACTGAGGCTAGCACAATCGCATCCGCATATTTTCCTGAACACACCCCGTGCTCGTGGCGTTTTGGTGGGTGTCCTCACGTTGGTCTAGTTGTAGAACTTTGCTTGTGGCAGCGGGTCACCTCTGCCAGCAGTGCAGGGACAAATAGGCGGATGACAAACAAGCCGAACTAGAGGTGTTGTGCTGCGTAAGGAACCGGACACCTCAAACTACATCCACTCTGCGTGAGGCGTGTGTTCTAAATCCTCATATGTATGGAGAATTGCAAGAGCGAAGTTCGGGAACGTCGTGCGAACGAAAGATTCGTATTGGTTCTTCAAGGCTGTTCGTACTTCGTCCGCCTCTCCGATCGCTCCGATTTTGATCAGGGGGCTTCGACCGAATGAACAGAAGCCTTCGGTAGTCAGTGGGCACACTAACCGCATAAAGTTGCGTCAGAGCCTTTCTGACAGGACAACTTAATGACAACTGCACGCTTGCAGGCTTCCCGTATAGGATCAACTAAAAAGGGGCCGGACCCTGCTGAATCAACGCTCCAACTCCGTCAGTAATCCGCACAAGAAGTCTACGCCCGCCTGGAAGTGTAGTTTCGAATGTGGACGGTCGTTGGCGTTGCGGAAGATCGGTAATCAGATGGCGAACAGCGGTATCCTGTTCGGCGGTTAGGTCTTCGAATGGATCATCGATTCTGAGGAAGTCGGCAGTAAAATTAAAGTCAGCCGGATTCGCCGCCCTACTCTGGTTCCATTGCGCAAATGCTACATAGGCCAAGCTGCGAGGCTCTCGCAAATTCTTGGCTTCGGTTACATATTTTATGCCGTCGCAGCCTGAGATCAGGTCGGTCGTAATATCGTTTCCCGTGGGGAAATCTGATGTTTGTGTGGCCCAAGACGGAGAGATAGATCGCGCCCAACATTTCGGCAAGGAAATCATCTAAGTTGACATCGAATTGTGAACTATTTGGAGCGAGCAGACTTTCCGCCTTGTGTTGTAAATCGACCTCATCCGCAAGACTCTCTCGTGTTCGCCGGCACAATTCGTCCCACGCATCCAGGTTTGCTCCTGTTTCCAACTGTTGGAGGAGCCGACACTTTAGCCAATCTGCGCGAGTAGCTCGCGCTCGGAGGAGATTGCCAAAGGCCCAGTTTATTTGCGAATTGGCAGGCTCGATCAATCTGTTAAGCGCGTCTTCGCAGAGTTGACAGAAATCATTCGGTGGGGGCAAGGTCGCCGATTACGAGGCTGCCGGTTATCGACGCGATGGCTCCGAGCGCGAATCGGACTTTCGCGGCGTTCACTTGCGCGGCCAACCGTTGGTAAAGCTGCCATAATCTCGACGGCCTGAGCGACGCCTCGCCGTTGAGACGGAGTTTTCTGGCATACATCTGGCCTACGCAGCGACGAATCTGTAGAATTCCTAGAATCTATAGCCCATTAAATCTGTAAGTTGCAGACTTTAAAGGGCACTTAAGCGTCTAGAATGAATACTTACGAAAAACCCCAGGGGGAGGGGTACCAAGACAGTTAACAGAAATTGATGAATTCCAATGCGAAGGTCAAAACAGAGCGGGTCGAAACTTACTTCCGGGTTGCGGGCTTGCGTTCCGTTTGCTCGATCGATTGCGCGACCTGATCGTCAATGAGCTTGATCTCCAAGGCCAGACGAATGTCTTGTGGATTCTTCAAGTACTCCGCGAACAGCAAATTCCGCTTGGCGGTTAATTCTTTGCGTTTCCTGCGCTCATCGGCGATGACCGGTTCGAGCATGAGCTTGGCCTCTGGTAGCACTATACGCTCTCTGGGGCTGCGAACCGCGCTCGTTTTGGTACCAGAACCGACATACATGTGCGCACAGATGAGCTCCATGAGCGAGACCCCGCAAGTGGGGCGGAAGTCCAAATGTTTGCCCGACCTACTGTGAATCGGACTAAAGCCGGAAGCGCATTCGCGCGGGTCAATTCTTTCCCGCAACTGCGGCTACCGCGTCCGTTCCCGCGAAACTGCTGATGGCGGCAGCTTGCGTATCGTAGACGTCGAAGACCGTGAGCAGCTTGGTGATTTGCAGGACCTCGTGAAATTTCTTGCCTAAGTGGCAGAGGCGAACGGAGGCGCCTTTATTTTTCGCGCTTACATGCGCGGCAATCAGCGTGCCGAGGCCAGCGCTGTCGATGTAGGTAACGTTGTCCATGTTGAGGACGATCTTTTGCTTCCCGGCGGCGATCAGGCCTTTCAATTTCTCGCGCAGAGTGGTGCTTTCCTCACCCAGCACGATACGGCCGTCCACTGCGACTACAGAAACGCCGTCCACGTCGTGGCTTGTCAATTTTAGGGTCATGCGCCCCTCCTGGTTTTGGCGGTAAACGACTCCGCGTTGCTACCGTTTGAGTAGAACACAGTTTTAGTAGAACAAGGGGGCCACGGAGAATCTGTCCGGAAAGACACACTTGCTGGGGCGTCAGGAACTAGGACTACATTGATTATATTCGTGTAATAGGTGTTGTACCGGACAGTACAGTTGGGGCTCGGAGGTTCATGCTGGTAGTCGCCCGGATTCTTACATCTCCGGATTGGGGGACTACAGTATGAAACGCATCAATGGATACATCGGCTCGCTATTGTTGGCCGCTGCAGTTGTTGCACCGGCTCTGGTAGTGAGCGACGCAAAGGCGCAAGAAGCCAGCGTGCAGGTCCGCGTCTACGATCGGAACCACAAGGACTACCACAACTGGGACAACCACGAAGACCACGCGTATAGGGGTTACCTAGAGACTCACCACAAGGAGTACCGCGAATACGACCGGCAGAACCACAGAGACCAAGACAACTACTGGAAGTGGCGCCACCAGCACCCGGACCACGACTAGGAATCGGTGGACACGAAGCCCGGAGAGATTCTCGCTCAGAGAATGTCGGGCAGCGGGCGGTGTCTGAACTTCGAGACACCGCGACGGCGAGAACTGCGCGGCCTTGTTTCGCTGAAGACGGCGGCTAGCTGTCGGCAGGAAATGAGCTATCCAGCGACTTTCTTGGCTTGCGCGCGGAACTTCGCCCAGCGTTTCTTGGCGGCCTTGCCGATTTTTGCTCTTGCAGCCGCGGACAGCACGCGCTTCTTCGCTCCCTGGATTTCTTTCCCGGCGGAATTGCTCAACGCCTTAGCGGCGGCGCGAACGCCGCTCAGTTGGTGTTGGAGATGGCCTAACTGCTTTTCGAGCTTTTTTTCTTCGCGCCTGATTGCTGCCAGAATGTCCATGAAACCCTCCGGCGAAGGAATCTATCGCAATAGGGAAGTTTACGCCAGCCGTATAGTAACGACTAAGTGAGTACAGAGTAGCCGGTTCGCAAAGGAGCGCGAAGCGGCGCGGCTATTTGGCAGACTGGGTTGAGGACGCCGGCGTAGCCGGATTGCGATACCGACGCTGCAATCAATGAACTGTTTTTAATCTTAGGGATTGTCTCGACTTGAGAAAGGCGCTGACGAAAGCATCCGCTCGATGCAGGAAGATGCCGTTCGGAAGCGATTTGGCGCCGTTCAATGCTCGAATAAATCATTCGGAATCAACGCGTTGATTCTTACCGATGGCGATGGTAGCTTTGTAAAGTACTGCGAACTGTACCCAGCGGACGCAAGTGGGGCTGTGCCCCTGCTATCTATTAAGGAGACCTCCTTTTGAGCGAAGCCTTACGCAATTTCTTGTTTACCTCCGAATCTGTCACCGAAGGCCACCCAGACAAGATCGCCGACCAGATTTCCGATGCCGTGCTGGATGAAGTGTTGAGGCAGGACCCCAAGGGGCGTGTTGGCTGCGAGACGCTGGTTACCACCGGGCTGGCGGTGATTTCCGGTGAAATCACGACGACCGCCACCATCGACTACGACACATTGGTACGCGACACCATTCGCGGCGTTGGGTATGACCGGGCGAAGTATGGCTACGATGCCGAGACTTGCGCGGTGATGTGCACCGTCAAGCGGCAGTCGCCGGACATCGCTTTGGGCGTGGATACCGGTGGGGCGGGCGACCAGGGCTTGATGTTTGGTTTTGCCTGCGATGAGACGGAAGAACTGATGCCCATGCCGATCCAATTGGCCCACCGCTTGACGCAGCGCCTCTCGGAAGTCCGCAAATCTAAAAAAGTTGATTTCCTTCGGCCTGATGGTAAGTCTCAGGTCACCATCGAGTACCGTAATGGCCGGCCGGCGCGCGTGGATACCGTGGTGATTTCGACGCAGCACAGCCACAAGATTTCGACTGCGGATTTGCAGGACGCGATTATCGAGCATGTGATTAAGCCGATCATTCCGGCGGCGATGCTGGATGGCAAAACGAAGTATCACATCAATCCTACTGGGCGATTTGTGATTGGTGGCCCGATGGGTGATGCGGGTTTGACTGGACGCAAGATCATAGTCGATACGTATGGGGGATACAGTCGTCATGGCGGCGGGGCGTTTTCGGGCAAGGATCCGTCGAAGGTGGACCGGTCGGCGTGCTACATGGCGCGCTACATCGCGAAAAACGTGGTGGCGGCTGGATTGGCACGCAAGGCGGAAGTACAGCTGGCTTACGCCATTGGCGTTGCGGAACCCGTGTCCGTGATGATCGATGCGTTTGGGACTGCGACCGTGCCGGAAGAGCGGATTACTTCGCTGGTGCGGGATTCGTTCTCGTTGACGCCTAAGGCCATTATCGAGGCTTTGGATTTGCGCCGGCCGATCTACAAGGCTACCGCGGCTTACGGACATTTCGGGCGAAGCGGGCCTGGCTTCACGTGGGAGCGCACGGATCGCGCGGATGCTTTGCGGAAGGCTGCGGGACTTGGGGTGGTGGCGGGAGCGGAAGTTGGGGCGCGGCGGTAGGCATTTCTCGTCTCGGCGGTTGCAATCGAAGAGAGATTCCTCCACTGCGCAGGTCGACGTGTTCATAGGAAATGAACGCGAGAGAAAAAAACGTCGGCCTGCTCCGGTCGGAATGACAGTTACTGAGACACGACAGTTGTTGCGGATGGCAGTTAGTGCGGTACGGCGAGAAATACGAAAAACATAATTCAATTGAGGAGCGCCACTTGGCTATCGCTGAACTGAAAAAAGGTGATGTGAAGGATATCGGGCTCGCGGATGCGGGCAAGCGCAAGATCGAATGGGCGGGGCAGCAGATGCCGGTGCTCGAATCGATTCGCAAGAGATTTTTGAAGGAGCAGCCGTTGAAGGGGCTGCGCGTTTCGGCTTGTTTGCACGTGACGAGCGAAACCGCGAACCTGATGATCGCGTTGCGCGATGGCGGGGCGGACGCGGTGCTTTGCGCGTCGAATCCGCTGTCGACGCAGGACGAAGTTGCGGCATCGCTGAACCGCGACTACAACATTCCGACCTATGCGATCAAGGGCGAGGACAACGATACGTACTATTCGCATTTGCGGGCTGCGCTGGACCACAAGCCGCAGATGACGATGGATGATGGCGCGGACCTGGTGACGATGCTGTTGACCAAGCGCACGGACCTAGTGCCGCATGTGATTGCCGGCACGGAAGAAACGACCACCGGCGTCATTCGTTTGCGAGCGATGGCCAAGGACGGCACGTTGAAGTATCCGATCATCGCGGTGAACGACGCGATGACCAAGCACTTCTTCGATAATCGGTATGGCACGGGGCAATCGACGCTGGACGGGGTGATTCGCGCGACGAACGTTTTGCTGGCCGGGCTGAAGGTGGTGGTCGCGGGTTACGGTTGGTGCGGGCGCGGCGTAGCGATGCGCGCGAAGGGACTTGGCGCCGACGTGGTCGTGACGGAAATCGACCCGGTGAAGGGCATCGAAGCGGTCATGGATGGGTTCCGCGTGATGCCGATGGCCGCGGCGGTTAAGGAAGGGGATGTGTTCATCACCGTGACGGGGAACAAGAGCGTGATTCGCGGCGAGCACTTCGAGCAGATGAAGAATGGCGCGATTGTCTGCAACTCGGGACACTTCAACGTGGAAATCGATATTCCCGCGCTGGAGAAACTGTCGAGCGGGAAGAAGGAAGTGCGGCCGCTGGTGGATCAATACCTCTTGAAGGGCGATCGCAAGGTGTACCTGCTGGGCGAAGGCCGGCTGGTGAATCTGGCTACGGCGGAGGGGCATCCCGCTTCGGTGATGGACATGAGCTTCGCCAACCAATCCTTGTCGGCGGAATACTTGATGAAGAACCACAAGACCATGAAGCCGCAGGTTTACACTGTGCCCGAACATCTCGACCGCGAAATCGCGCGGTTGAAACTGGAATCGATGGGTCACAAATTGGATAAGCTGACGCCGGAGCAGGAACACTATTTGGCTTCATGGAATGAGGGGACTTAAAAAAACGAAGTAATGAAGTAATGAAGTAAAGACGTAACGAAACGGAACGCGGAACGAGATGTTGCTGGGATGGGGTGCAGCGGTGCTGGGCCCCCGCGAAGGTTCGGGGCGAGGCTTGCAGGTGGCTTCGTCCCGTTTTTCTTTTTTCGGAAAGCGTTGTAAGTTGATGGCGGCTTAATTTTATGTGGGACCTATCGGTTCAGGCTTTGGATACGGCACGACTTCGCGGGGCGAAGTATGCCGATGTGCGCGTGATGCATCTTCGACAGCGCGATCTCACGACGAAGAATGGGCAGGTGGGGACGCTGGCGCAATCGGAATCGATTGGCCTCGGGATCCGCGTTCTGGCGAGCGGGGCTTGGGGATTTGCGTCGACCGACCGGATGACGCGCGAAGGGGTGTCGGCGTGTGCAGCGCAGGCGGTGGCGATTGCCAAGGCGTCGGCGATCGCCAAGCGCAAGGAAGTTGTGCTGGCGCCGGAAGAGGCGTACATCGATAGCTGGCAGAGCCCTTTTCGCAAGGATCCCTTCGAGATACCGCTGGAGACGCAGCTTGCGCTCTTGCTTGCTGCTGATGCGGAAATGCGGCGGGTTAAGGGCGTGACGTTGACGGAGACGGATCTGCAATTTCGCAAGATCGATTCGTGGTTTGCATCGAGCATTGGTTCGCGAATTCATCAGCGGAAGATGATTTCCGGGTGCGGTATTGCGGCGACTGCGTTTCAGGGAGAAGAAATTCAGAAACGGTCGTATCCGAATAGTTTTGGCGGGCAGCATGCGCTGCAGGGATATGAGCTGGTGGAATCGCTGGAATTGCTGAAGCATGCGCCGCGGGTCGCGGAAGAAGCGGTGGCTCTGCACTCGGCGGCGCAGTGTCCGCAGAAAACCGGCACGCTGATCCTTGGCGGGAGTCAGCTGGGATTGCAGATTCATGAATCGGTGGGGCACCCGATTGAGCTTGACCGCGTGCTGGGTGAGGAAGCGAATTTTGCGGGGACTAGTTTTCTTACGTTGGACAAGTTGAACAAGCTGCGGTACGGCTCGGACATCGTCAACGTGGTCGCGGACGCGCGGCTTGAGCATGGGCCGGGGCTGGGGAGTTTCGCTTATGACGATGAAGGGGTTCCGGCGCAATGCACTGACATCATCAAAGCCGGTGAGTTTCGCGGGTATTTGTCGAATCGCGAGACGGCGCATCTGGTGGGTTTGAAGCGTTCGTCTGGAACGATGCGGACGGAGAGCTGGAACCGGCTTCCGATCATTCGCATGACCAACATCAGTTTGCTCCCGGGGACTTGGCGGTCGGACGATCTGATTGCAGACACTGACGACGGCATTTTGATGGAGACGAATCGTTCGTGGTCGATCGATGACCGGCGATATCAGTTTCAGTTTTCCACCGAGATCGGTTGGGAGATCAAAGGCGGAAAGAAAGCGCGCATGTTGAAAAATCCCAGCTACAGCGGGATCACTACGGAGTTCTGGAATTCGTGTGATGCGATTTGCGGGGCTGACGAGTGGGTTTTGTGGGGCACTCCTAATTGCGGCAAGGGGCAGCCGATGCAAACGATGGGCACGGGCCACGGAGCTTCGCCTTCGCGGTTTCGAAATATTCATATCGGGGCGGCGTTCTCCAAGTCATGAGCCCGGTCCGGAAAACTTCTTCACGCGCAGGGCGCTCTGCTGCGTCGAGCTCTGCTGGACTCTTTCACGAGCGCGAGTTGCAGCGAATTATCGACAGTGTTCTGCATCTGGCTAAGTCGACCGGCGCGGATGAGACTGAAGTGCACGTCGATGAAGTCGATGACTCGCTGACGCGTTTCGCCAATAATGCGATTCATCAAAACGTTGCCGAGCACGGGCTTACGGTTTCGGTGCGCACCGTTGTGGATGGGCGAACGGCGCGGGCTACGACCAATCGCATCGATGAAGATTCGCTGCGTGGCGTGATCGATGCGTCCCTTTCGCTGGCGCATAGCCAGCCGAAAGATCCGCAGCTGCTGCCGGTTCCGGGGAAGCAGCGTTATCGGAAGGTCGACCGTTTCGCGCGACCCACCGCCGCGCTCACGCCTGACGATCGTGCCCGCGCCGTGCGGCGCGCCTGCGACATCGCCATAAAAGGAGGGCAAGTCGCGGCGGGAATTTTCGCGAGCGGTCAATCCCAGACGGCCATCGGAAATTCAAGCGGGCTTTTTGCCGCGTATCGCGAAACGCATGCGGAGTTTTCTATCACGATGCAGGAGCAGCCGGCGGCCAGCTGGGCCAAGGCTAACTCCGCAAATGTGCGCGACTTTGATCCGCAGAAGCTTGCTGAACGAGCTAGTGAAAGGGCGCATCGGGCGACGAATGCGCAGGAGCTTCCGCCGGGGCGCTACACCGTGATTCTCGAACCCTCGGCGGTGCTCGATATCGTGGGGTTTCTTTTCTATGACTTCGCTGCCACGGCGCTGGCTGACAAACGGTCGTGCCTCAACGACCGCATCGGCAAGCAGGTCTTTGGCAAGAATATTACCGTCGTGGATGACGCCTATCATCCGTTGCAGCTTGGCGCGCCATTCGACGGGGAAGGGATGCCGCGCGAGCGCGTTTTGCTGGTGGATGAGGGCGTGCCGAAGAATCTGGTGTACTCCCGGGCTTCCGCAAAGGCGGCGAGGAAGAAGCCCACGGGCCACGGGTTCGCGCTGCCGAATGAATACGGCGAAGCACCGATGAATCTGGTGTTTGGTGGCGGCAGGGCTTCGCTGGAGGAGATGATCGCTTCGACGGATCGAGGATTGCTGGTGACGCGGTTGTGGTACATCCGCGAAGTCGACCCGTACGAGAAAGTTATGACTGGGATGACGCGCGATGGGTTGTTTTTGGTCGAAAAGGGGAAGGTTGGCGCGGCGGTCCGCAACTTCCGCTTTAATCAGTCTGTGCTGGAGATGCTGCGCAACGTCGAACTGCTGGGACCGGGGGTGCGGGCTACCGGGGAGGAGGCTTTCGAGATGGTGGTACCGGCGATGAAGGTGCGGGATTTTCATTTCTCGGAAGTGACAAAGTTTTAGTCCCGCGAGGGTCTTCCCGACGAAGAGGGAATCGGAGCGGCGCACACTCGGTGAACCTGGACTCAGGTCACATCTAAACCCCGCCCTCACGGAGAGGGCGGCTACAGGGTTTCGGAGATCGACTGGGACGGAACTAACCGAGAATGCCGAGGCAAAAACGCCGGCAGGATGCCGGCGCTACCGGGTGCGGGAAATGGTCACTTAACGTCTTACGTCTTCCTCCAGAAATCCGATTTGTCTTATTGAAAATCTGCGTTGTACAACGTGTACCTATCTGGTCAATAAAGACGTATGTCTTTGTGTCATGAGGGGCCACAAAGCGGTCGGCGCAAACACCCGAATTGGGGGCATCCGGACCACGATGCCTGCGGAACGGGCTTTGTGGCGCAGCTCGGCAGCCCGCCGAGCCACGACATCATCTTGCACGCGTTGACCGCTTTGGAGCGGCTGACCCACCGCGGTGGTGTCGATGCCGATGGGGCCAGCGGCGATGGAGCTGGTTTGCTCACGTCCATACCGGAGGCTTTTTTCCGCGCACGGGCGGCCGAGCAGGGAATTGAGCTGACGGAACACTTCGGGCTGGGCTTCGCGTTTTTTCCGGCTGGGGCGTCCACCGAGGCGCGGGCTGCGGTTGAAGCCGCCGCGGATACCGAGCGGCTGCGTATTCTGGGCTGGCGGCGGGTTCCCGTGGCGACCGCTTCGCTGGGGCGCATGGCGCTGGAAACGATGCCGGAGACTTGGCAATTCTTCGTGGCGCCGTTTCACGCTACGCGGGGACCTTCTCGATTTGAGTGGCGATTGGCGCTGCTGAGGAAACGGGCGGAGTCTTTGCTGCCGCCGCGCTGTTACATTTGTTCGCTTTCATCGCAAACGATCGTTTACAAAGGGCTGTTGACGCCTTGGCAATTTCCGCAATTTTACGAGGATTTGCGCGATCCTTCGTTTGCGGTGACGTTCGCGGTTTTTCACCAGCGGTATTCGACGAACACCTCGCCCTCGTGGCATCTGGCGCAGCCATTTCGGTATTCGGCGCACAACGGGGAGATCAATACGATCATCTCGAACCGGCGCTGGATCCGCGCCAAGGATCGCGAACTGCGCGCGAAGCTGACGGTGGGCACATGGTTCAAGATTTTGGAAGAAAACGTCAGCGACTCGGCGAGTTTTGACAATGGCTTCGAGCAGAAGTTGCTGGAGGGATTTTCTCCGGAAGCGGCCATGCTTTCGATGGTACCGCCGGCGTTTGAGAATGATCCGCTGTTGTCGCGAGATGTTCGCGGCGCGCTGGCTTCGCTGTCGCAATCGGGCGAGCCGTGGGACGGCCCGGCCGCGCTGGTGTTTTCGGACGGGCAGTTTGTGGGTGCGAAGCTGGACCGCAATGGTCTGCGCCCGTTGCGCTATACGTTGACGCATGATGGCCTGCTGATTGCGGGTTCGGAAACCGGGCTGGTCGATCTTGAGGAGTCGCGGATCGCGGAACGCCAGCGGCTTGGACCTGGCGAAATGATTCTTGCTAATCCTGTCACCGGCGCGGTTTTTCGGTGGCGCGAAATCCTGAAGCGTCTTGCGACGCAGCAATCGCGCAATGCGTTGCCGCAGGTACGGCAACTTGCGGCTACGACGCCGGCTTCCGCGCCGGCTGTTGAGCAGCACAAGCGGGTTGCGGCTGCCGCCGGGTGGACCGAAGACCAATTCAAAATTCTGTTCTCGGCGCTGCCTCACGGCAAGGAAGCGGATTGGAGCATGGGGGACGACGCTCCGCCGGCGTTCCTGTCAACGCTTCCACGGAGCCTTTGGGACTACTGCAAGCAGCGGTTCGCGCAAGTCACGAATCCTCCGATCGATCCGCTGCGTGAGTCGCACGTTATGTCGCTGGCGGTGCATTTGCCGAATGGCGTGGTTTTGCCGAGTCCCATTATCGCCGCGGGCCAGCTTGCGGAGCTTTCGGCCACGTTTGGCCCCGTGCATCGCATCGATTTTACGTTTCCTGCCCCAATGGGAGTCTCGGGCGCGCGCTGTTGCATTACTCAGCTGTCTACCCCTCTGAGTGGCAGCGGACGCCCGGGCCTCCTCCTCCTATCGGATCGCAGCATCAGCGGTGAGCGCGCGGTGTTGCCGGCGCTGCTGGCCACCGCGACGGTATGGAAGGCGATGGTGCGCGATGGACTCTGGGACGTGCCGCTGATCGTGGAGTCGGCGCAAGTTTTCGATACGCATCACGTGGCGCTGCTGGTGGCGGCCGGAGCCAGCGCGGTGGTGCCTTATTTGGCGGATCAATTTGCGGAATCGCTGGAGGCGGGCGGTGCGGAGCGCATGCGTACCGCGATCAATGCGGGGTTGCGCAAAGTTCTAGCGCGCATGGGTGTTTCGACGCTGGCGAGTTATCGCAACAGCCATCTGTTCGAGATCGTGGGACTCAATGAAGACTTTTGCTCGGAATTTTTCGAGGATGTCGCCGATTTTCCTGGACAGAAGAGTCTCGACGATCTTTTGAACGACTATTTGCGCATGCATACGGCGGGTTTTTCCGGCCTATCGGACGATCTTGCCGACTCGGGACTTTTCCGCTTTCGCAAAGGGGCGGAGTTGCACGCAAACTCGCCGGAAATCGTGCGGCGCCTGCACGCGCACGTGCGCGCACCCAACGCGGGGAAGTATGCGGCGTTTGAGGAATTGGCGGAGAGCCAGGGAACCGTTTTTCTGCGCGACCTGCTCGAAACCGTGCCGGCTTCGTCGCCGATTCCGATCGACGAAGTTGAACCGGTCGAATCGATTGTGCGGCATTTCAGCACTCAGGCGATGTCGCTAGGTTCACTGGGATTGGAAGCGCACCGGACGCTGGCGCTGGCGATGAACCAACTGGGTGGCCGCAGTAACACTGGCGAAGGCGGCGAAGATCCGTCGTTGTATCGGAACGAGCCTCATGCAGCGAACAAGATCAAGCAGGTGGCCTCCGGACGTTTTGGCGTGACCGCCGACTACCTGGTGCACGCGCAAGAACTGGAAATCAAGATGGCGCAGGGCTCGAAGCCTGGCGAAGGCGGTCAGCTTCCTGCCAAGAAAGTTACCGAATATATCGCTCGAATTCGGCACGCGACGCCTGGAACTCCGCTGATTTCGCCGCCGCCGCACCACGATATTTACAGCATCGAGGATCTTGCACAGTTGATTCACGATTTGCGAGCGGTGAATCCGCGCGCACGCGTAGGCGTGAAACTGGTATCCAGTTCGGGCGTCGGGATTATCGCTGCGGGTGTTGCGAAGGCCGGCGCGAACGTCATCACCATCAGCGGTCACAACGGTGGCACCGGTTCGTCGCCACTCACTTCCATTAAAAATACGGGATTGCCCTGGGAAATTGGGTTGCGCGAAGCGCACGAAACTTTGGTTCGGGCCGGCCTCCGTTCGCGGCTCTCTCTCCGCGTGGACGGGGGGCTGAAGTTTTCGCGCGACATTTTGATAGCCGCCATCCTGGGTGCTGACGAATTTGGTTTTGGGACCGGGGCGCTTCTCGCCATAGGTTGCGTGATGGCGCGACAATGCCATCTCAATACGTGTCCTGTGGGGATTGCTACACAGGACGAAACGCTGCGGATGCGTTTCAACGGCAAGCCGGAAATGATCATTGCGTATTTCCACTCGCTGGCCGAAGAAGTCCGGCAGAAAATGGCGAAGCTGGGTGTGCGTTCGCTCGGCGAATTGCGCGGCTGGTACGATCGGCTGGATACTCGCAGCGGCATGGATGCGTTTATGGTTGTCCCGATTTCGGAGGGGACGCGCGTCGCGCCTCAGCAGGTGCCGGTGGAACATACAGGCGCGGAGGACGATTCGCTGTATTTCAACAAGTCGCTCGGAGACGGGGCGGAGTCGCAGCCCATCCACAATTCCGACCGCAGTGTTGGGGCGGGGCTGAGCGGCGAATTGATGCGCCGGCGTAGCCACAATTTGGCGGTAGAAGGGGAAATCACCCAGGCTTTCGACGGCTCCGCGGGGCAGAGTTTTGGTGCATTTCTTGCCGAGGGGGTCACACTCAAGCTGACCGGCGAAGCCAACGATTACGTTGGCAAGGGGCTCTCCGGTGGAACGATCTCCCTCGCGGCGGGTTCGGCCGCCTCACGTCGAGGCGACGTGCTTGCTGGGAACACCGTGCTTTACGGCGCGACCTCCGGACAACTGTACGTGGCGGGGCGCGCGGGTGAACGCTTTGCCGTGCGCAATAGTGGCGCGCTTGCCGTGGTCGAAGGGGTTGGCCAGCACGGTTGCGAATATATGACCGGCGGCGTGGTCTTGGTGCTCGGTCCGCTGGGTTTGAACTTCGGCTCGGGGATGACGGGCGGGCTCGCGTATGTTTTGCGTGCTGAAGCCGATGAAGTGCTTCATCGCGAGTTCGTAGCGATCCACGATATCGACTCCGAGGAGGAGGCGTCGCTGCGCCGGGTGCTGGAAGAGCATTTGCACTTTACCGGCAGCCCGCGCGCCAGCCGTTTGTTATCGCGTAGAAATGGACTGCCATTTGTGCGCGTGCAACCCGTGCATCTCCAAGCGTCAATCGTGGACACCTGGAAGCCGGTTCTGGCGCGATTCAAGCAGCGGGAGGCACTGCTGATTAGTCATGGTCCGCGAGTTTCCCAGGCTGCGTTACACGCTTAACTAAAGGAGAGTTTACCAGCGCTCGACCGCACGATTCCGCTATAATGCTCGGCGAACGGCTCACTTATGGATTTCGACCAACTTGCCACTTTTGTATACGTCGCCAAACTGAAAAGCTTTTCTCGTGCGGGTCAGAAAGTTTTCCGCTCGCAATCCGCTGTGAGCGCGCAGATACGGCAGTTGGAGCAGGCTTACCGAGCCAAGCTGCTGGATCGTTCCGCCAAGTCTGTGGAGCTGACGCCTGCTGGGGAAGTGCTGTTTGAATTCGCCGAGCGTTTGTTGCGCTTGCGCGATGAGTCCATTCAAGTCGTAGCGGACCGGGGGAACGTGGTGCAGGGCCCGGTGCTGTTTGGCGCGAATGAAGCCACTTGCCTGTATCTTCTTCCGGACATTTTTGCGGAATTTCAGCGGCGTTTTCCGCTCGTGCACATCAGCATTTACCGAAATTTCAGCCATAAGATTCTGCAGCGCATTGAGGACGGCTCGATAGACGTTGGAATTGTTACCTTGCCGACCAAGTCGCCGAACCTACGGGTGCATCACATTCACAAGGACCGGCTGCGCTTCATGGTCAGCACGCGGAACCCGCTGGCGCATCGCTCCAAGATTACGCTCGAGGAAGTTGCCGCGCAGCCGTTGATTTTTCCGAAGACGGGGTTTACGCGCCAGGTGCTCGACAAACTTTTTCGTCCGTACCGTTCGCGCATTCGCATCAGTATGGAACTCCCCAGCATCGGCATGATCAAGCGCTTTGTCGCGGCGGATGCCGGAGTTTCGTTCATCAGCGAGAGTTTTGCGAAGGATTACGTGAAGGCTGGTGAAGTGAAACTGCTCACCGTCGAAGGCGTGGATCTTTGGCGCGAGCTTGGTTTGGTTTATCGGCGTGATCGAAGTCTGCCGCGCGCGGCGCAGGCGCTTATTGCGCTCATTCGCGAGCATCGCAAGGTTGCGGAGCCTGCTGCCGCTGCGGCCTCCGACTAGCCCCTACGGCAAGAAAAAAACTATCAACGCGAGAATCCGATTCTGGAGTTACGGACGTTCACTGGTGAAAGTGTCCGGCGGAGATAAATTCGCGGGTCGCGGCGCCACCATGCCCCGTTCGCGTGATCGCACGTTGATTGATTTTTGGTCGTCGGAACACAGGCAAGAATGCCTGTGCTACTTTAGCGGACGTTGAAATCGAGGCTGGCGATCGCTTTGGCGATCACGTTCTCCTGGATCTGAATCAGATCGGTATCGGCGTAGGTCATGCCCAGTGCGGTCAAAATGTCGCTGCCGCGGGACACGACCACCAGCGTGCCGGACCAATCGTGGTCCTCGGCTTTGCCGCGATAGCGATACTCGACCGCGGGCAGTCCGCCTACCACGGTTCTTCGCTGGGATGTCTGCTTGTAGTCCTCGTAGACGTCGTGCAGCCGCTTTTCCACTACGTTTGCCGCGGCGTCAAGGGGCTGTCTGGTTTTTTCCCGTCCGACGACGAGCAGCGTGGATTCATTTGGCGTGCCCATGGCCACGATCGCGTTCGGCAGTTCGGTGGCGTCGTCGATCAATTGCCAGCTGGGTGCCTTATACATTTTGAAACCGTAGATGTGGTTCGTGTAGGTGTTGCCCTGCACTTCTTCTGGAATCTGAGGGCTCTCAGTTTCCTTGGGTGGAGCGAGGGAAGTGCTGGACGTCGCCAAAGCCGTGGCGGCTGCGGAAGGTACGGCTTTGATCGACGGCGCTATGGCGTTTGTCTTCGGGGCGCTCGCAGGTATCGCAGGCCGTACCGCCGCGTTCGATATTCGGGGTGCGGGCGTCTCGATTGCCGACATTACCGCGGGCTCGGCGCTGGGTTGCACCGCATCGGCCTTTACTGGTTGTGTAGAGGGCTGCGAACGTTCTGCTTCTCCCTGTTTTCTTGCGGGCGTTCCGGGTGCGTCAGCGCCAGGCTTGGCATTGCCTTTCGCATCGTTCTTCGCGGCCTCGGAACCGTTTGGAAGAATCGCGGCGATTTTGCTTTTCTCGATGAGTATGTATCCAAAGTCAGTTTTGACTTTGAACATATTGTTATCGTACGCGACGATCACGCCATAGAACGTTTTGCCATCCTTTAGCTGGATTTCGTCAGATTTAGCGGGCGGTACAGCGACGCAAATCGCGAGCAGCAGCGCTCCGCGAGTTAGCACTCTCATAATTGGAAGTATGCAACTAGGGCTGGCCTCGATGCAATCGTTGCAAGGGCTTGGTGTCGGCTTCGTTACGTCGGAACAGCGGCGGCTCGATGGTGGTTACTGCCAAATCGACGGATTGCACGCCGCGAACTGACAAGCGATGGAGCAACTCCGTTGCGGCTTCCGCTAGCTCGCTAACCTCGTTGGTCGGCGTGGCCAGGCGCATCTGCGCGGCGCGCGACTCCCCATTCTCGTAGGTGAGTGTCAATCGGATCGCCTTAACCTGTCGGCTGCACTCGCGCAGTGTGCCGGCTGCCCGCAGGCTCACGTAGTTCACCATGCCGGTCGATATTTCGGAGTCGGCGACTTGGTTTGTAGGGCTGACTGCGGGATGCGCGCATTCCCTTCGCGCTTGCTCCCAAATCCGGAGTCCGAGGGCTTTGCCAAAGACCGTCTGCAGCATAGGCTTGGCGACGCCTTGTAGGCGCGCAGCCATGCGAAACCCGTTTCCTTCGGGTCCCGGGACCCGGAAAGCCCACGTCGGCGTTTGGCTTGCCGAGGGCAGAGCAGCGGTCTCAACGCAAGCATGCATGACGCCTCCTAGTGAGGAAGTCTGGCGCCGGGCTGGTTTGTGCCGTCGGCTTCAGCGTGGAAACTAACGGCGAGCGGCCTTGGAGAGCCTAGGGAGGCAATGGGGCCGCCCGCCGTTTCCCGTTTCCTCTACGGCGAGTAGAATAGCGAATAAAAAGCGAAAGTCAACTACCAATCGTGGGGCGAAATGCCGCAGGAGGCGCCCTGCGCCACAAAAGGTGCCACAAACTTTGCACGTCTGGGCGGACTCGTGTTCGACGATCTAACTACTTGCGGAAAGAAGTAGTTTCGGTTGCTCCCGTCGTACAGCCCGGTACCCATGCAGCACCGCTTGAAACCTCCTCGCGGAGCCGCAGGGGCACAGGTCATTCCGGCCTAGCTTTTCCACGAATTCTTTCTGTCCATGGACGATTCTCGGCCCTTTTCTAACGCGGGTTTCGGAGGGATATCCCTTTCGACGTTTACTACTCCGTTTGAAAGCACGCTTCGTCGTTGAATTTATCGTTTCGCATGACCGGCCTCCTGATTTACGACATGATTCTTGAATAGGAATGCCGTCCATGCGTTCGCGTGGACGGCACTCCCTTAGTCTTGCAACTTCGGATCATCCGAAGCTGCGGCAGCTACCTCCGATTCTGATTCTTTCTCCCTGTCCTTCCGGAACTGCGCGGCGCTGACAAAACCAACCGAGCGCCCCACCTTTCTGGTTGTCAAGAACCAAGCGATTTCTTCCATGTCTTCCTTGCTGGCCAATCGCCGGTCTTCGTAGAACGTGCACTCGCGAACCGGGAAACGAATCTCGCGCTCAATGTAGAAGGTCCTGCAGTAGACCGCCTGCTCTGAGGCACGAAATCCGGTAATGATGTGTCCGCGAGAACACGTTCGGCACAAGGATTCCGATCCTTCCGGAGTTCCACCCTGGACGCGAATTGTGACCATGACAGTTCTCTTTTTCTAAGAAGCGCGAGAAAGAGCGCAGAGCCTCTAAAAGCTGGAGAGGCCGCAGGGCTACGCGGACTTCCCCCTGCGCTGCAGGTGCTCGGCGCTTCGGGTAGGCGCAGTTGGCGTACGCACATACGTCAACGGCAATTCGCGCGGGAAATACGGGTCGCGCGGAAACACGGCGAGCTTCGCCGGAGTGCGTGAAAATGAGTTAGAGAGATTGCCGGTTCGGCACTGAGCTAACGGAAGGAAGCATAGGACGCCCGCCCGCTGCCGTGACTCTTCGCAATCGGCAACGCCGCAAAACGGCTTGAATGGATCAACCGCTGCATGGGACCTCGTCCTCCTATGGACTGTAGCCAAAATAGCATGAGAATTCGGGGGCGAGAATTACAAACAATGGAACGGTATTTCCGCGGGGCTCAATGGATGGATTTGGCACCCGAACGGTTCGGACGGTGCGCGTGTCGCGGTAAGAAGGAGCAGCTACGGACCGGCGTTTACGATGGAGAGAGACTTGAGTTGGCGGACCCAGCGGCCTTGGCGTTTGTCTCCGGGAACGACGAGGCGGAGGGGGCCTTGGTCGGGGCCGAGGTCCTTGCCGTCGGCCGTGTCGGCTACCAGGACCGATTCGTTGGCGAAGTCAGGATCCAACTCGGCGACGGAGAAGGCGGCGCGATAGCCGTCGCTGCCCTCCGCTACCACACAAAGGGACATGCTTTTGCCACGAAGGTCGCCCGCCTGCGGAGCGCCCGCTTTGGTAATCAGGGAGGCCAAGGGTACGCCTTCGTACTCGTGGGTGCTGCCGTCGTGGCCTTTTGCGGTCACCTTGGTGCGCTGCATACTCTTGAGGTCGTTCAGTGCCAGGCGGAGTTCTTGCTTTACGGCGCCCTTGACGAGCAGCGCGGGGGCGGCAGCTGAATCGGGCGAGGCTGTTTGCGTGGTGGCACTCAGCGGCAGCGCGACAAATGCCGATACGGCGGGCGTCAGAATAGCAAATGCCAAAACGCCGTGTTCCCAGACTCTGACGAACAAACCGCGTCTCGTCTTCACCATGTGCGTCTTTCTCCTTCAGGATGGATTGTCGTTTTCCTTTGCTTCCAGCGCGGGCTTCGCGCCATCGTCTTCCGCTTCGTCACGCGAACATTATGAACCTTAATTTGTTTTTCGCGATGGCGGGCTGCTGGTGCTGGCCTTGTCGCGAACCGGCTGGTGCGCTTTACGGGAGTTCAGGCGACACAGTCGAACGGGACGTGCAAAAAAATGCTGAATCTGCGCCCGAGTTAGGGTTCGACTCGCGGCAAGCGGTGTGCCGGGTTAACGCCGGGCGGGGCAAGCCCCGCCCCTACAGGAGGACACGGCGGTTGAGCCATCACCCGTCGTGCATGTTTCAAAAGGGAATTGCCCGCTCTCTGAGTGCCAGCGGGCAATTCTCGCCAAGGGATACGGATGCGCGAAGTCTAGAAGACCTGGCGGAAGAAGTAGAACAGGAATCCCGATAGCATCATGGCGACTGGGAGCGTCAGCACCCAGGCCATCGCCAGGTTTCGTATCGTTGCCCCTTGCAGACCGGAGTGATTGGCGGCCATGGTTCCGGCGATGCCCGAGGACAACACGTGCGTGGTACTGACGGGCAAACCGAACCAGTCGGCCGCGCCGATCGTGGCCATAGCGGTGATTTCGGCCGCTGCGCCTTGACCGTAGGTCAGGTGGTTCTTGCCGATTTTCTCGCCGACGGTTACGACGATGCGCTTCCATCCGACCATGGTGCCGAGGCCGAGCGCCAGCGCGGTGGCCACTTTGACCCAGAGCGGAATGAAGCGCGTCGCGTGATCCACGTGCGATTTGTAGTTTTTCAGGACGGCAACGTCGGCTGCGGCAAAAACGGGTTTGCCGGACTTTTGCATGAGGCGTATCGCTTCGCTCGCGAGATACATGTCGTTGCGGAAGTTTCTTACTTCCTTTTGCGGCACGTTCTTCAAGTCCTTGAAGATGGCCATTTCCGTGCCGATACCGTTGACCAATTCGCGCAGGGCCAGCATGGTGTTGGGCTTGAACTCTTTGGTGCGGATGTAGTCGGTGACGTCTTCGCGGGGATCGCCGATGGCCGCACTTTGCTGTACGTATTTGCCCAAGGTGTCGGCAGTTTGTGTCGAAACCGCGATGAAGTCTTGCGACTCTGACGCGGTAACGGCGTGGTTCAAGGCATAGGTGGTGGGCACGGTGCCGATCAGGATGAGCATGATGAGGCCCATGCCTTTTTGGCCGTCGTTCGAGCCGTGGAAGAAGCTGACGCCGGTGCAGGTCAGGATCAGCAAGCCGCGAATCCAGAATGGTGGTGGCTCGGTGCCTTCGGGCGCTTCGTACAGCTTCTTGTTCTTCACAACCGCCTTCAAGACCATGAACAGCGTTGCGGCCATCGCGAATCCGAATATAGGGGAGAGCAGCAGCGACTTGCCGATGTTGGCTGCCTGCGCCCAATCCACGCCGCTGGTTCCCGAGCGCGCGTTCATCAATTGGTTGGCGATACCCACGCCGATGATGGATCCGATTAAGGTGTGGGAGCTCGACGCGGGAAGGCCGAACCACCAGGTTCCGAGGTTCCACAGAATGGCGGCGATCAAGAGAGCAAAGACCATTGCAAATCCGGCTCCGGATCCGACTTGCAGGATCAGCTCGACCGGCAACAGCGAGACGATGCCAAAAGCCACCGCGCCAGTGGAGGTGACGACGCCTGCGAAATTCCAGCACCCAGACCACACCACCGCAATCTGCGGATCCAGCGAATGGGTGTAAATGACGGTGGCCACGGCGTTGGCGGTATCGTGGAATCCGTTCACAAATTCAAATCCGAGCGCGGTCAGTAGCGCTATGCCCAACAAGATATAGGGCCACGTGGTCAAGAGCGGCGTACCGCTCAGGTCTCTTGCGATGCTGGAACCGATGAAAATCAGGCCACCGACAAGAACGAGGCCAAAGATCAGTAAGCCCGCTTTGCTTGGCTTTTTCGCTAATTTATCGTGTACCGAATGCTTGGCGGGAGGCGCGATTGGTGCCGCCGAAGTCGCCCCCGTGGTGGTAGCAGATGCTGTTGCCATAAGACTCCTGTCTCTGTGTAAATTCGGCCAGCTAGGGACGCGAGGCCAATAAGCGATGGCTGGTTATACGAGACAATTGTTACTGCCGGATGAACATCGCAGGCGAGCTGGTTCAACTCCTTCGAGAGGGGCGGGGCGAAACTGGAAGGTGGATAAACCGAGTTGACAAACTGGCCAGATCGGGAGAGGCTCTGCGGTCATGGAACATCCTCAAGTGCTTCTGTTTGCGTTTCTTATTGGCGTGGTCGGTGGGCTGCGGGCGTTGACTGCGCCTGCGGTAACGTCGTGGGCTGCTCATTTGGGTTGGCTCAATCTGGCTAATTCGCCGCTGAAATTTATGGCCTCGATGATCACCGTGGTTTTCTTCACGATCCTCGCGTTGGTGGAGTTGGTGACCGACCAGCTCCCGTCAACTCCGGCGCGCACCAAGCCAGCCGGTCTAATCCCGCGCATCCTGCTGGGAGGTCTGTGCGGCGCGGCGGTAGCGTCGGCCGGAGGGCAATCGCTGGCGCTCGGGGCGGTCTTGGGCGCCGTTGGCGGCGTCATCGGCGCCTTCGCGGGGTATGAAGTCCGCACGCGACTGGTGAAGGCGCTTGGAGTGCCCGATTTTGTGATTGCAGTGCTGGAGGATGCCGTCGCTATCGGTGGCGGTCTTCTTTTATTGTCTCGTTACTAGCCAGCGCACAAGTCCCGGTGAAATCGTTGCTCCTTGTGGGCTAATGCTCGATCGTGCGCTGCTGAACCGCTTGTAGTTTTGAGTGCGTCTGTTCATCGCTCCGTGCATCAAATCCCATGCAATAGACTGTTCTTTCGAGGGGTGTCCCCATGGGTTCCGGCAATCACTATCAGGGAATCGTCATCGGCTCGGGCCAGGGCGGAACTCCTTTGTCCAAGGCGCTGGCGAATGCCGGGTGGCTGACCGCGTTGGTCGAGCGGGAGCACGTTGGTGGAACGTGCATCAACGAAGGCTGCACGCCCACCAAAACGATGGTTGCGAGTGGGCGGGTCGCTTACTTGATCCATCGCGGCGCGGATTACGGCGTGCGCACGGAACGCATCGCGATCGATATGAAGCGCGTGCGCACACGCAAACGCGACATCGTCAAACTGTTTCGGAACGGCAGCCAGAAGCATATCGAGGAGACCAAGAATCTCGATCTGATTTTCGGGGAAGCGGCTTTCACGGGACCAAAATCGGTTCGAGTACGCCTCAAGAATGGCAGTGAGCGCACGCTCACTGCGGATCATATCTTCATTAACGCTGGTTGCCGGCCAGCCGTGCCTTCGCTCGAAGGTTTGGGCGACGTTCCCTTTCTGGACAGCAGCTCGATTATGGAATTAGCGGCTGTGCCGAAACATCTTCTGGTGCTGGGCGGGGGATATGTTGGGTTGGAGTTTGGTCAATTGTTTCGGCGCTTGGGGAGTAAGGTCACGATTGTGCAGTCTCGCGATCAATTGCTCGGAAGGGAAGACGCCGACGTTGCGGAGGAAGTTGCTGCGATCCTCAAACAGGACGGCATAACGATTCTGCTGAACTCGAAAGCCGAACGCGTCCGTAAGGCTGGAAAGGAAATCAAGCTTACGGTTCGCGGCGGGAAGAGCGTTCGCACAGTCTCCGGGTCGCACTTGCTGGTAGCCACCGGGCGCGTTCCCAACACCGAGAAACTGGGCCTTGCTGCCGCCGGTGTTAGCACCGACGACCGCGGCTTTATCAAGACCAACAGTAAACTGGAGACCGATGCAGCGGGCGTCTACGCGCTCGGCGACATCAAGGGCGGACCTGCGTTCACGCACATCTCCTACGACGATTTTCGCATCCTGCGCACGAACCTGTTGGGGAAGGGAAGCGCGAGTACGGACGGCCGGCTTGTTCCCTACACCATGTACATCGACCCGCAATTTGGCCGCTTCGGCTTAAGCGAGGCGGAAGCTCGAGCGCAAAACAAAAATATCCGGGTCGCTAAGATGCCGATGAGCTATGTCGCTCGCGCACTCGAAGTCGACGAAACCCGCGGGTTTATGAAGGCGGTCGTGGACCTGGAAAACGATCAAATCCTCGGGGTAGCGGTCCTGG
Source organism: uncultured Acidobacteriota bacterium (assembly GCA_963834025.1). Classification (GTDB taxonomy): domain Bacteria; phylum Acidobacteriota; class Terriglobia; order Acidiferrales; family UBA7541; genus Acidiferrum. Next base: position 1,163,365 of record CAWIAI010000003.1, read on the forward strand.
GGATCGAAGGCGGCGAAATCATGACTCAGCTCCAACTGGCAATGATGGGCAAGCTGTCTTCCACTTTGCTCCGGGAGGCCGTCTTCGCGCACCCGACGCTGGCAGAATCCCTCAACAATCTTTTCGGCAACTTCCAGGACAAAAAGCGTTAGCTGTCGCGGGGACTTTCGCCGTCGGGTCAGTTGTCCAGGTGCACGGTTGGCTTGATCGTGTTTTTTGCGCGCGCGACCTTCAGCAGCTCTGGATAAAACTGTACAAAGGAATGCTCCACCGCGGCGTTCTGTTCGTGGCATTTCCAGCACGCATTTTGTGCGGGTGAGAATGCGGCGGAGGCGCTTTCGCCGCCGTCAAAATTAAAGTAGGCCCACTTATCGGCGAACCGGGTTTCGTCTTTCACTTCGACATCCAGGCCCATGAAGTCTTTTTGGTAGCTGCCGTGCTTGTTGATCGATCCTTGCGAGGTGGAACCGTAAATCTCCAGCACGAACATGGTTTTATCCGGCCACTTGCCGTTTGCCAGGTAGTAGTCGTAGGCGGCGGGCTTCACGAAAACATTAGTGAACATTTGCATGTCGTCCGCTTTCTGCGTGTAGCTCATCCCGAAACCGGAGGAAACGTAAATCCACCGGCGGTAGTCGGCTGGACGAACCAGTTTGCCATCTGCGGTGAATTGTGGGCCATCTGCGGCGGATGCGGAAGCCGCACCACGGCCCGTGTGCGCGGCGAGGGAAAATGCCGCAAGAGTCAAAACCAGAACTAGCACTGTTTTCCTCATGAGCTACCCCTCTCGAAGCGAATATCGCGTGCGTCATTTCTCGCTATGGCGTTATACGCTATAGTTGTAGACGACATAGAACAAAAAGTGTTTCGGCTCGCCCGAATTATTCTGCTTCGCAAAGAGCGGCGTTGGTTTCTTCCGCGGGATCACGCCCGCGATTCGCCAGGCCTACTCCCAGCAGCACGAGCGCGCCGCCTAGCAGGAGAGAGCCCGTAAGCGGTTCGGCGAGTAGCCAGGCCGCGAGCAACGCCGTCAGTGGGCCCTGCGCGAGGAGGGAAACCGCGGTCACCGTCGCCGGAAGATGGCCTAGTGCGTAGGTCAGCGCCAGGTACCCGCCGAGCTGCGAAACCAGTCCGAGCCCGACCAACGCGCCAAACGAGCGCCCTGGCGGAATTCGCAGCGACACGCCCATCGCCAGGTTGATTATCAGCAAGAAGAATGCCCCGGATAAGATTGCCAAGCGCAGAAATACCAGCGTGTTCGTGGTGGTGCGGACGCGCTCCGTAGCCATAAGGTACACCGCAAAGCACGCTGCTGCGCCCAGCGCCATCAAATCACCCGCGCCGAACTGCACATGTCGACCTATGTCCGCCCACACGATTACCAATGATCCAGCGATCGCAAGGACCAGCCCCATCCAGAAAGAAACCGTGGGTCGCCGTCCGAAGGCGAGCCAGGTGAGCAGGCCCACGAAGATAGGAGTTTGATTTCCGAGCAGCGTGGCATTTCCCGCGGACGTGCGGAGGATCGCGGTGTTATAGAGCGCCAGGTCAAGTGCGAAGAACAGTCCGCCGAGCGCGATGATTGCTAGCGTCCGCAAAGTCACTGTGGGCGCGCGTCGATCCCATAGCCACGTAGGCAGTAGCACGATCGCGGGAATGAGCATCCGGTAGAACGCGGAAGCGGGACCGGGTATGTCGGTCCAGCGCACAAAAATTGCCGACCACCCGATGCACACGACGCCTGCAGCCAGGGCCAGATAGGGCCAAAAGCTGTGCGAACCGCGAGCCGGCACCTGCGAGGGGGTAACCTCCGTCGTTGACGCGATGACCGGGTCTCCTGAGGCGCGTATGGACGCGCGAGAATCGTTCCAGTATCGCACACGGCGGCGAGGCTCCAGCTCTGCGTAAGGGCGTCCAGCGCCGACAAATTGTCTCGCGCGAAAGTGGGCCAGACCGCTGGGGGCATAACTCCGATTGGTGCTCAATACGCCCCAACTGGCCTTTGGTTCTATTGTTCCCTTCCCTCCCAAACGCTACGTTTTGAGTTAAGGAGCAATTACATGGCGAATGCTGCGACTCCTCCGGGTTGGGACCGTCCAACACCCTCAAAATCAATACCTTGGCGGATGTTTTTTCGCATCGTCCGCTGGACGACGTACCTTGGTGCCGCGTTCACGCTCGGGCTTATGTTGCACAAGGCTCCGGCGCCTGTCGTGGAGACCAGCCCGCAAGCCGCCGCCCGCGTCGAACAGAAATTCGAGCAGGTCGAACAAGCCGTGTCCAACGGTCAGCCCGCCACCATGCGCATGGACCAGACCGAGCTGAACTCGTATCTCGTCTCCCATCTTGATATCGCGCCGAGCGCGAATGCCAATACATCGCAGGCCGCCGCGTCGTCCGCGGCGCAGAATGCCGCCTCGAACGCCACAGCCGTTGCCGCGCCGTCACCCGGCGGCGCACCGGACTTGTCTGCGCCTGCGGGAACCTCCGCCGAACAGATCGAGCAGGTCCGCTCGTCCGTAAAGGACGTCAAGGTCGAGCTGATTGAAGATCGCGTGCGCGCCTACGTGGTCTTCGACTTTCACGGAAAAGACATGACTCTCCAGTTGGAAGGGAAGCTTGGCGCGGAAGATGGCTACTTGCACTTCGAGCCGGTAGCTGGCCAGATTGGCTCTCTGCCAATTCCAAAGTCGACGCTCGAAGCGGCCGTCGCGAAGATGATGGAGTCGCCAGAGAACCGCGAGAAGCTAAAGCTGCCAAACGATATGTCCGGGCTGAAGATCGAAAACGGCGAAGTCGTCGCCACCTACAAATAGCGTAGGGCATCAGCCGGCCTCTACTCCCCGCTTCCTGTAGTGTGTCAGCGGGCTCCGCGCGTCCTCGTTGGGAATACGCTAAGATTCAGCGGATGAGCGATCTGAATAAGCTAGCCTTCGCTGGGCTGCTACGTATGGTTGTGGCTCTTGCCGCCTTGCTGTTCCTCCCGGCCTGGACGCTCCACTACTGGCAAGCGTGGATTTTTCTTTCCGTATTTTTCGTTTCGGTCTTGGCGATCACCCTTTATCTCGTGAAAAACGACCCGAAGCTCCTGGAGCGCCGCCTAAAGGCGGGGCCGCGAGCCGAGAAAGAACCCACGCAAAGGATCATTCAGCTCGTCGCGACGATCGCATTTATCACGATAGTCGTATTTCCACCGATCGATCATCGCTTCGGGTGGTCTACCGTCCCGGCATATGGGTCCATAGCGGGAGACGCTCTCGTTTTTCTCGGGCTCCTGATTATATTTTTCGTCTTCAAGGAAAACACGTTTACCTCTGCCGTTATTGAAGTCGATGCCCAACAGAAAGTCGTCGCAACGGGACCCTACGCACTTGTTCGCCATCCCATGTATGCGGGAGCGCTGGTCATGCTTGCGGGGGTTCCATTGGCGCTAGGTTCCCTCTGGGGACTGCTCACGATCGTTCCAATTACGGTTGTGATCGTATTGAGGTTGCTGGACGAGGAGAGATTTCTCGCAAGGAATTTGCCGGGTTATTCCGACTATAGCCACAAGATCGGCTATCGTTTGCTGCCATACGTCTGGTAGTCGGCACCGGTCCGTTATCTGATCAATATTTGGGGTCTCCCGCGCCATCAGCTCAAGAGAGCTAGCCTCCCATCGCGGCCGACCTGATGCGTGAACGGCAGTACGGACTTCGACACAGCCGCTGCCTAGAGCGTTGTCGTCCTTCCTCCATGGCCCGATCCTATTCTCTTAGACCAATTGGACCGACGAGGCCGACCCTTGAGACGTACGCCCTGGAACAGGACCGGGTGCACACTGCTTTTCGCGATGCTGGCCTGCCAGGCGCCGCTACCGGCTGCGGATGCGCCGCTAGGCGTGGTGTTGCAGGCGAACCTCGCCCACGTGAAGGACAGCGCCATCACGGAAGGAACTACGGTTTATCCGGGCGACGAACTCAGCACCGAAGTCGGAGGCTCGCTCGATCTTCGTATCGCGAACTCCCGCTTTAACTTGGCCGCGAATAGCCGCGCGCACTTCTACTCTGGAGAGAAGGGTTCGGTCGTCGGAACTCACCAGTGGCACGCTGACATTCCGAAGGGATGCAGGGACGGACGGCATCGAGGTAGTCGCTTCCGACGTACGGATCGTGCCTAAGGGCGAAGGCACAGTGACCGGGTTAGTGACCATCTTCTCGCCATGCAAGATCGCGGTAACCAGTATTGCCGGAGAGATCGAAGTCACCTCCGGTACCGAGACACGCATTGTGGCGGAGAAGGAGTCTTACTCCGTGATCCCGGACGTGTCTGTATCGGTGGTGCGGACCTACATCTCTCCCGACGACCCTACGTACCATCAATCACACGCTCATCAGGCATGCAACTTGGGCAAGGATCCGAACAATTCTGGCCGCTTTCGGAAGATAGGGTTGCTCGCCGGGTTGGGGGGAGCGGCCATCCTGATCGGAAGCAAGTTGCTGACGACGTCGCACTCTGGCGCGGAAAGCCCCTGGAAGCCCTAAAGGAGAGTGCCAACCGGGAGAGACTATGGCGACCGCACCCGTTTTGTTTCTTTTGATCTTTGACGCGATCTTGTTTGCGATCGCATTGGTTCGTGCCGATAGCAAGAGCTCTCGCGCGGAGACCCTTCTTCTTAGCGCGCTCTTTCTTTGTTCGGGCATGCCGGCACTGATTTACCAGATCGTGTGGCAGCGCGTGCTGTTTTCGATCTATGGAGTAAACTCACAATCCGTCGCCGTGGTCGTGGGCGCGTTCATGCTTGGACTTGGGCTAGGGAGCCTCTTGGGAGGGCGCCTCTCCGCGCGGTTCCCGAAACATGGGACGTTTCTATTTGCCTGCGCCGAACTTGGCGTAGCTGTCTTTGGCTTGGAGTCACTTCGCATTTTTCACTTATTTGCGGCCTTCACCTCGGGCGCGAGTCTCGCCGCAGTCGTTTTCTATAGCTTGTTGCTTCTGCTAGTTCCCACGATCCTGATGGGAGCGACGCTTCCCTTGCTCGTTGAGGAGTTGGTGCGGACTTCGGGCAGCGTGGGCAATTCGGTATCGCGACTCTATTTCGTGAACACATTAGGCTCGGCGATTGCCTGCTACCTGTGCGCGACGTTCCTGCTTCGCCAGTTTTCGCAGTCTGGCGCTGTGAGCCTTGCTGCCATTCTGAACACGGTCATTGGCGCGACGGCATACCTCTATGCGCGTCGAGAAGGCCACGAATCGTCGCCGCCTGAAGTTGCCCTAGAGCCACCGACGGTGGCGTCTGTCCCGGTGCTGTCTCTTGGCGCGGCAATGTTGTTCGCCGGATTTTCCGGGTGGATCTCGTTGGGCTACGAAATCGCCTGGTTTCGCGTTTTTGCCATTGCGTCGTCGGATCGCGCTCCGGCGTTTGCACTGCTGCTCGCTACTTATCTGGCGGGCATCGCCGCGGGTTCCTATCTCTCCGAGCAAACGACGAAAAGCTGGCCGGCTCATAAAACGCTATGGCTTATCGGAGGGCTGTTGTGTCTTTCCGGGGCGATTTCCGTTTACCTGCCACCACTGATTTCTTCGCTGCTCGGCGGAAATTGGCCGGCATTCTTTCAGCCCGCGTGGCTGGGACAGGATTCTTACCTCGCATCGGCTCCGGCGTTTTTTTTCGTGGCGGCGTTGTTGGGCTCGGTTCTTCCTCTGCTGTGCCGACTATCGATTTCTCCGGATGATCTTGCGGGCCGGCGCGTCAGTTTCGTGTATGCCTCGAACATCCTGGGTTCGGTTCTTGGCAGCCTGGGCATTGGCTTCGTCTTGATGAATTATCTCGGATTGCGGCAAGTGGCGCTTTTGTTGGGAGGAATTTCGGTCTGCGGCGGTGTCCTGGTGCTGTTGTTCGCGGGCCGAAGGATACCCCGGGCGCCAGCTTGGGTTTTTGCGTCGGCGGCCCTGTGCGTGATCGCTGTTCCGCTGGCATCGCCGAGCTACGCCTTACTGTACGAGCGGATCATCTTCCGGCACAAGCCCGAGTCGAGGACTGCTTTCGATCACGTGGTTGAAAATCGAAACGGAGTGGTCGCGGTGCTTTCCAATGCAGCTGTTTTCGGCGGCGGCGTTTACGACGGCCACTTCCTGATCAATCCAAAGCATGACTCCAACTTTATCATTCGTGTGCTGGCCCTCAGCGCCTTGCACCCGCGCCCGCGCCGCATACTGATCATCGGCCTGGCATCAGGTTCCTGGGCTCAAGTGCTTGCGAATCATCCGGAATTAGAGTCCATGGACATCGTGGAAATCAATCCCGGCTATCTGAGGCTGATCCCGCAATACCCGGTAGTTCGTTCACTGCTGACAAATCCCAGGGTGCACGTCTACGTGGACGACGGGCGGCGGTGGCTTATAGCGCACCCTGAGGAGAAGTATGATCTGATCGTCGCGAACACGACGTATCACTGGCGCGATCACGCTTCGACGCTCTTATCGGCGGAATTTTTTCGAATGGTTCGTCCGCATTTAAACGCTGGCGGGATCTATTACTTCAATACCACCGAATCCGACGAAACCATGGCCACCGCGCTGAGCGTATTCCCTTATGGGTTTCGCATTATCAATTTTCTCGCGGTCAGCGACTCACCGATTACTTTCGACACGCCGAGGTGGCTTTCCTTGATGAGTCGCTACAAGATTGACGATCGTTATTTATTCGATCCTGCCGATGCAGTTTCGCAACAAGTGCTCGCCAATTACGCCACGCTTCCCCGAACACTGGACGGACCGCCCGTCTTTATGAGTCTGGAAACATCGGACTCGTTGCGAGGACGGCTGGGAAAGCTTCGGCTGATCACGGATGACAACATGGGGCTGGAGTGGGAGCCACACGTAGTCTTTCCGTGGCGCTGAAACAACGAACTGCGAGTTCCTCGCTTTAGAGTTGACGAAATGCCACGCGCTACAGTTCGCGCAGGGCTACGGCTACCGGCCGGGCCGCGGCGCGCAGCGCTGGCGGCAAACCGCCGAGAAGGCCCATCACGAGCGCGAAGATGATCCCGCCGAGCAGCAGGCCGGAAGTGATGCGGAAGGCAAAAGCCATGTTTGAGAATGTCTGCCAGTTCATGGTCGCGGTGGTGAGGCCGTTCAGCGGAAGAACCGCCAGACAGCCGACCGCCCCTCCGACAAACGAGATGATGAAGGCCTCGATCAGGAATGAGAAGACCACCGCGGCGGCGCCGAAGCCCAGGGCGCGCATGGTGGCGATTTCGCGGCCGCGCTCGGCCACCGCGGAATACATGGTATTGAGAGCGCCGAAGATCGCGCCAATGGCCATGACGCTGGCGACCAGGCCGCCCAGTATCGTGATGAGCTGGGTCATGCGTGTGGATTGCTTCGCGTAGTAGTCGATTTCGCGGCTGACGTCGACGCTCAGGCGGGGATCCGCGGTGACGAAGTCCTTAAATCCCTGAAGCGCGCCCGGCGAAGTGAGATGTACAGTGACCGACTGGAATACGTTGGTGGGACGCTTGTAGACGTCGTCGAGTACACGAGCGTCGCACCAGACCTCAGAGTCAAACGCGCTGCCTCCGGCGTCGAAAACACCCACAACTTTCCAATGGCCACCGCCAAAGTCAACGGTGTTGCCCACGGTCAGTCCCGAATACGTCGTGTTGGCGTTCCGTCCGACGACAAGTTCGGCAAGTCCTGGTTGGAACATGCGACCCTGGACGATTTTGGCGTTCCGGCGGATGGTGAGGACGTTGGCAGAAACGCCGCGCACCTGAACGTTGGCGTCGGTGCCGGTGCTCTTCAACGGAAAGGGCGCGACCACTACGACTTCGGACGTGACTAGAGGACCGTCCGCTCCGCGGGCCACACCCGGGGCGTCTTGCAGGATCTTGACCTGATCGAGCGCGACGCCACTCATCATTTCTGAAGTAGCCCCGGCGCGCATGACGATGGCGTTGTCGTCGGAACCCGAGGCCACCAACGTGGCTCGAAAGCCGCGAGCCAGTGAAAGCATAGCCACGAAGACGCCCACGGTTCCGGCGATGCCCAGGACCGCCACGATGGCGGAGGTCCAGCGGGCTCTTACGCTGCGAACATTGTAGATGACAGGAATAGCCATGTTCAGACCCTCCGAAGCGCGTTCACGACGCGCATACGCATGGCCCCGATTCCGGGAAGCAGACCGCTGACGACACCGACGAGCAGCGCCGTACCAAGTCCGACGGAAAGAATCGCGGGCGAAAGAATCAGAGTGGGCAGCAGCCCATTGAGCGCCGCGGCTAGAACCGGGATGGCCAGTGCGGCGAGACCCAGCCCTAGCAGGCCGCCCACCAGGGCGATGGTGAGCGACTCGGCAAGAACAAAAAAGAGAATCGAGCGGTCGCTGAAGCCGATGGCTTTGAGCACCGCGAGTTCGCCAATGCGCTCGCGCACCGAGATGGCCATCGTGTTGCCAGTAACCAGCAACAGCGTGAAGAAGACCACCGCGCCGATCGTGAGGATGAGGAATTCGATGTTGCCGAACTGCTTTACCCATCCAGCGGCAAAGGCCGATTCCGTTTCGGTTTTCGTCTCGAAAGAAGAGTTGGCAAACATGTCGTCGATGGCTTTGCTGACGCGAACGGCATCATCGGGGTTATCCAGTTTCACCACGTACCAGCCGACGTTGTCCTTGAAGGTTTTGGGCACGCCTTCCTCGAAGGCATCCCACTGAAACCAGAACTGGCTCTCATCGCCCCCAACCGTGGTGCTGTGATAGATGCCGTCGAGATTGAATTCCCAGGTACTCGCGCCGCCGAAAATGGTGGTCTTAATGGGGATGCGGTCGCCGATTTTCCAGCCAAAGCGGGCGGCCGTTTTTGCGCCGGCGATGGCCCCCTGGCGATCCTTAACGAAATTCGCCCACTGATCGTCCGGGACTTTTAGCTCCGGAAGGACCGTGCGCTGATTTTCAACGTCGATGGCGAATTGCGGGAAGAAGTTCTTTTCGTCCTGGTAGACGCCGCCAAACCAATTGTTGTGCGTGATGGCTTTGACGCCGGGAATGCGCAGGATTTTGTCGCGATACGAGAGCGGCAGCGGCTGGATGATCGAGATGCGATTGATGATCACCAGGCGATCCGCACCCGCAATGTCGGCGCCGCGCCCGAAAGCGCCCTTCACGACGGCAAGGAACGAGAACAAGAAAAGTGCCACGGCGAACGAGCCGATCGTAAGGATCAGGCGAATCTTCTTGCGAAATAGATTGGCGAAAATCAACCTGCTGAATTTCACGCGGCACCTCCGGCGTAGGCGTTTTGTTGCACCTGGTGGCCTTCCACGAGCAGACCTTTTTCAAGATGGAGCTCGAGATCGGCCAGTTTGGCAACGACCGGGTCGTGGGTGACCATCAGCACGGTCTTGCCGTACTCTCTCACCAGCCGAATGATCAGGTTCATGATTTCGTCTGCGCTCTTGCGGTCCAGGTCGCCGGTGGGCTCGTCGCAGAGAAGGAACGTGGGATCGGCGACGATGGCGCGGGCGATGGCCACGCGCTGCTCTTGTCCGCCAGAAAGTTGACGCGGGTAGTGATTCATGCGCTCGGCCAGGCCTACGACTCCCAACGCGGTCTCTACGTGCTTGCGGCGCTCCGCTTTTGAGAGCTTCGTCAGCAGCAGGGGCAGTTCGACGTTCTGGTACGCCGTGAGCACCGGGATCAGGTTGTACATCTGAAAGATGAATCCCACGTGGCGCGCGCGCCACTGCGTAAGCTTGTTGCCGGACATGTGCGTGATCTCATCGCCGGCCACGGTGATGCTGCCATGCGAGGGAACGTCCAGTCCGCCGAGCAGGTTGAGCAGGGTCGTCTTGCCGGAGCCGCTGGGGCCCATGAACGCGACGAAGTCGCCTTTGTCCACGTCGAGGTTCAGGCTCTGCAGGACCTGGATTTCCTCGCCGCCGCGGCGATAGGTCTTGGACAAGCCCCGCACTTGAATCAGGCTGTTGCTTTTGCCGGTGACATCCACTCGAACCATTTTGATCGCTCCTGTTTTTGTTCTTAGCGCTTAATGCCAACCGTTTGACCGTCATGTAGTTCCGGGGGACCGTTCACTACGACAACATCTCCCACCGCAAGGCCGGCGGCCACTTCCGTGTCGGAACCCCGATTGCCGCCCAACGTTATGGCCCGCCGTTCCAGGTGATTGTCCTTCACGAGGAAGACAATCTTTTTGCCGCCGTCGTCACGCACCGCGTTCTGCGGAATCAGCGGTAGCGCCGCTGCAGCCTTTTTGCCCGGCTCTTCTTTCCGCTCGTCACCCAGGAAGGTGACTTTGATGCCCATGTCCGGAAGAATCCGCGAGTCCAGTTTGTCAAACGAAATGCGAACCTTGACGGTGGCTTTCTGGCGATCCGCCGTAGGAATAATCGTTCGCACGTGACTGGGAATCTCCCAATCCGGATACGCGTCCAGAATTGCCGTCACGTGCTGGCCGTCTTTCACGCGCGCGATGTACGACTCGTTGACGTCCACCTCAATCTCGTTCGAGTTCATGTCCACGATGGTGGCGATGCCAGTGCGCGTAAAACCGCCACCCGCCGAGATCGGGGATACCATTTCGCCGACCTGGGCGTCCTTGGAGACGACGATACCCGCAAAGGGAGCCTTGATCGTGCAGTTGTCCACCGCTTGCTGCGCCTCGAGGATGCGTGACTCCGACGCCGCAACCTGCGCCTTGGCGAGATCGATCTTTGCCTGCAGACTGTCGGCGTTCATGCTGGCAATGTCGAGTTGTTCTTGCGTCTGTACCCCAGCCTTCTGCAGTTGGTCGGCACGGTGCAACTCGGTCTGGGCATTCTTCAGCTGCACTCGAAAGTCGGCGATGGCAGCCTGGGCGGAGTCGCGGTCGGCCTTCGCCGAATTCAGCGTCTTTTGGACATCGGCATCATCTAGAGTGGCCAGCAGTTGACCTTCGGAGACGCGTGTACCCTCGTCGAAGAAGACTCCGGTGACGCGGCCGGTGATTTTGGCGGCAATCGTCGCGCGCCGTCGCGGGGTAACGTAGCCGCTGGCATTCAATAGAGCTTCGCGGCCGCCGGCACCGACGGGTTTGTGCACGGTAGTAACTTCAACGAGCGGCTTCTGGTTCCAGACGGCGTACACACCGCCGGCAATGCCTCCTAGGATGACTAGGCCGCCGAAGAAAATCGCGAGACCTTTGCCAAGTTTGCTGCCCTTGCGCTGCCCTTCGTGTATACGCAGAGAGCCGAGATCGTGTTGTGCCGTACCGAGTGGCGTGGCCATTAGCCGGGCTTCCTTGAGAGAGGGGTGCACACTGTACTTACGCACGAGCAGTGCGAGATATTTCAGAATTTGCCGTACAAGAGTGCTTCTGCAGGATAGTTTAGCGTGATTCACGGTGGATTGCGAAAGGCATTGGTAACGATAGAGCTATCCGGTAGAAAGTTCGCGGCTAGGAGCTTGGTACTAGGGAGAGACTTCGGAACGCGGGCGCAGCCGATTATCGACACCGCGCCCGGGCTAGTACCGGCTTGCGCTAGTGGTGCAGGGACGAGGTCTACCTGGTTGGCGAGGTCTACCTTGCTGGCAATGTTCGTACGATGATCCGGGGTAAGATCGCGCCGGTGGCGCTGCCGCAAGATAGATGCACGAAAATGACCGTGCCCGGTCTGTACTAGCAAGCGCGCAGTTATGTATAATCGAAAAACTGAAAAATCGAGCGGGCGTCGTACAATGGCAGTATAGAAGCTTCCCAAGCTTCGGACGTGGGTTCGATTCCCATCGCCCGCTC
>CAWIAI010000004.1:0-48652 GCA_963834025.1 uncultured Acidobacteriota bacterium
TTCGCTAGTGCGATGGCCTGCAACGCATTCTGTATCCGCGTGCCAGGGCACCCACTGATGACGGTGTAAAAGCAACCCGCGGGATCCAGAAGTTCCTTGGAAGGCTGCCAGATGGACGGAAATCGGTTTTCTACCAGCAGCTTGAGAAGTAACTCGGCATCGCGCTGGTCATGTTTCTGTCGGCGCGGTTCGGCCGCTCGAATCGTCGCGGGATGTCCGACCTGACAGTCGATTCCAAGTTCTTCCATCAGGTGCAAAAACCACTTCATCGATCCGGTTGCTTCGATCCCTACACGCACCGGACCGGGAAGCGTGGCATAAAACTCCCGCACGCTGTTGTCTTCGTGCGCGAGAGTCCGATTCACTACTTCTCCTGTCGCGGTGTCTAGCATCGCCAACGTCTGTTGGCGAGCGTGCAAATCACATCCTATAATCTGCATCTCGGCCTCCTTCGGTCCGAGCACTGTTGGGGTGAACACCGAACAGTTTACTCGGGCCGCAGCGAGGCCGGCGTCGTTATGCCATCAATCAGGAGCTATCTGCGTCCTGCAACCGCGATATACACTCCTACGACGGCGGCGGTTCCCAGTTCAAGGAGGCATCAAAAATGCGTTCAGGCAAGAAGGAACGACACCGCACCGGACGCATCGGCTGGCTGCGCGCGGCCGTACTGGGGGCGAACGACGGCATTCTTTCAACTTCGAGTTTGGTGCTGGGTGTAGCAGCAGCGCATGCGACTCACAACAGCGTTTTGGTCGCAGGGGTCGCCGGCCTAGTGGCTGGGGCTATGTCGATGGCTGCCGGTGAGTACGTGTCTGTTCACTCACAGGCAGACACTGAAGAGGCCGAACTCGATCTGGAACGCGCGGAACTCGAAGCAGACGATAAGGGCGAGCACAAGGAACTAATGGCAATCTACGTCGCTCGCGGGCTCGATCCTTCGCTCGCGAAACAGGTCGCCGACCAGCTGATGGCGCGTGATGCGCTCGGCGCGCACGCCCGCGACGAACTCGGCATCTCCGAAACTCTTCGTGCGCGTCCGATTCAGGCTGCGTTGGCTTCGGCGGGCAGCTTCGCGGTTGGAGCAACCATGCCTCTTTTGGTCACTGCTATGGCCCCGACGGCGAGTTTGATCCCCCTTGTTTCTGGAACGTCACTGGTGTTCCTCGCGCTCCTAGGCGGCCTGGCTGCACGCGCGGGCGGCGCAGGGGTGACGATGGGCGCAGTACGCGTCACGTTCTGGGGTGCGCTGGCCATGGCGCTGACCGCAGGCGTCGGGTTGTTGTTCGGAAGAGTTGCGTGAGCTGCGAAAACCGGGCCAAGGCGTTGTTACATTGTATGGGTAATTGAGATGAACGTATTTGTCCCATTTCGGCGTGATCAGGAGTTGCAGCCGCGCCAGCAAAATTATTTGTCTAGACAGTGGCACGTCGGATTCGCGCGGAGGGTTCCAATAATTTTCGAACCGCACCTTTGTGACTTTTTAGCCCACAAGGACAGTAGTCGTCCAGAAACTGCGCGAACCCTTCCTTTGTTTGATCCTCTAATCCTGTCGCTTTTGCAATCCGTTGTATGCCCATGTGCAGGTTGTTGACCTTCGGCTTTGAAAAAATTCGGGGCCAAGAAAACTATCCGATGGCTTGTTATGGAATTCAGGCGAGATGGGCCGTGGCCCTGCAAATCATTTCCGCGGCAAAGAGCACAACATCGCTCGTAGAGTTGCAAGCTGAACACTAGATCTGATCCCGGCAAATGTGCAGGTTTCTCGTCCTGGGGGCACCGTGGTTGCGGCAAAACTCGCAACCGAAACTAACACCGCGCACCACATCAATGCGTTGTCGCCAGCTCGGTTGACCAAACCTCCGCGCGGACGGGCAGATTTTTGGCATCGCGCTGTGGGGATTGGAGCGCACATCGCCAGCCATCTCCTACTTAACGGTCTGAATTGATTCCAGGTACTTCACCAAATTCTCCATCCGCACCGGACCGCGATCCACATCTTCCTCCACCTGCGAAAAAATCGGCCCCCACACCGGCATCTCCCGCGAGCCGTGCGACGCGATCATGCCCTGGCCCTCAATAATCCTCCGCACCCGTGCTGTTGGGAACTTCCATCCGTCGTTCTTCGCAATCATCGTCAGGTCCGGCACCGTCGCTTTCAACGCTGCCGCCACCGGTCCATCCCCTCTGCCGTCCTTGCCATGGCATGAAGCGCAGTACGCCCGGTACAAATCCGCGCCATCGACCGAACGAATCAACGTCTTCTGCTCGTCGGAGTCCGGCCCCTTCTGCGCGGCCTGCGAACTGGACTGCGTTTTCGCTGGCACTCCTGCCGCCAGCACGGTACCGGCTGCAACCACGAAGCACCATGACACGAATCGAATTGTCATAACGGTCCTGTCACCACATTGGAATTCCCGCGTAGTGTCTGCGCGGCATCGGCTCGCACAGGCACAACTGGATCTTTGCCCCTCTCGAGGCACGTTGATTGTCCACTATAAGCCTAGAATCGAATTCGATGCGAATGAATATCGTGAAATGACGGATCCCTGCGATTGCGCAAGCGCTCTCCGACGATTTGGGCAAGAGGTATCCGAAGGAAAGCACGGTGCAGTTCAATGGACCGCCAACCTTCCGCGCCAAACTTGCGCTGAACAAGGAAAATGTGGCCGTGCGAGACCGTACATGATGACTGCTAAGAGTTTTGTGACAGCCGTCACAATTCTTCATGATGCCCGCCACACGCAGTCGGGATTTTGGTGTTGCTCGGAAGCTGGCAGGGATAGTTTAGCCACCGGCGATCATCTCAAGGCCCGCTTCGTTTCGGACGATTCGAGCTGAGCCCTTAACCTGCACGATTTCTTTTCTCTTGAAATCCGAGAAAAGTCTGCTGACTGTCTCGCGAGATGCGTCGATCTCCCGCCGGAAGTCGCTGTTGAATATGGTGAGCCAGCGGACCGCGTGGTCGAATTCGCCAGACAGCGCGGCGCCGATTTGATCGTGATGGGTGTTCGCAGCGCCGCGGGATGCATTGGCGCCGCCACTCACTTGGAGCGAGCGACCGCACATGGGATCGTCGCGCACGCACCATGCCCAGTCCTCACCGTGCGTGGCTAGCGAACGAACGGGGCTGAATCAGTGTATCCTGGCGCGGAGATGATCCCGAAGAAAAGGGTCAACCTCACCAGTGCGCCTTTGCGCCGTGTGACGCAGGCACGCGGCTGGGCGGCAACATTCCGCCTTTAGTGGCTCACGAATATCGGATGGGTACTCACATTCCGCGGATGTTTCACTCCTGAGAGAGCGCTCCCTACCGATCGAATCCTGATCGTCTCGACGTCAGCGCAGGGCGTAAGAGCTCAAGACTTTCATGTAGTTGACTCGCTCAAAAACATCCGGGCGGGACGCAGAGCGGTGGCTCATGCTGCCGCGCATTTGGCGGATCGATTGGTATTCGTGTTCTTCCATCCACCTCCGGAGGTCTCCTAACACGAGTTCGGCATGCTCGATCCCGTGCCGCAAGAGCGCTGAAGTCATCATCGTCGCACTTGCTCCAGCCATGATGGCCTTGAGCACGTCCCCGGCGTTGTGCACTCCGCCAGTCACGGCCAGACTGGACCGGACCCGCCCGAAGAGCAGCGCGATCCAGTGCAGACGCAGCAGCAACTCTTGCGAATTGCTCAGCGTTAGACACGGCACAACCTCAAGGGATTCAAGATCGAATTCCGGCTGGTAAAACCGATTGAACAATACCAGCGCGTCCGCGCCGGCCTCGTCCAAGCGTTGCGCCACATAGGGAATAGCGGTGAAAAACTGGGAGAGCTTTACGGCAACCGGAATCGTCACACTCGCCTTCACGCTGCTGACGAGTTCGCAATAACTCTGCTCCACTTGTGAACTACTGACCTTCGGATCTGTCACCAGACCGTAGAGGTTCAATTCGATGGCGTCCGCTCCAGCTTCTTGCATAAGGCCGGCGTAGCGGACCCATCCACCTTCAGAGACACCGTTCAAGCTGGCAATCACGGGAATCGAAAGAGCTTTCTTGCTTCGGCGGATCAACTCGAGGTAGCCTTCGGGCCCGAGGTTGTAGGTTTGCAGTGCCGGGAAATAATTCAGGGATTCCGCGAAACTCTCGTCTCCGCGCGAGAGATCCGAATCGAGCGTTTGGCTCTCAAGGCGCAGCTGCTCCTCGAAAAGAGAGGGGAGCACGACAGCCGCGATTCCCGCATCCTCCATGCGTCGAAGATTGTCTACCGACTCGCACAGAGGTGAAGAGGATGCGACGATTGGCGACTTCAGGGTCAACCCGAGATAACGAGTGCTGATGTCTATCATTCTTCACCTCCTTTCACGGCGGCCGGCGAAGCAACCGTTTCGGTCTGCGTCTTGACAGGTGGTGTGGCAGTCCCAGCCATCGCGGCTCGACTTGAATAAACTCGCCACTGCCTGTCGACATCGTCCTGCGCCAATTTCAGCAGGTCCTTCGCTACTTCGGGATTGCTTCGTGCGAGCATGGTGTAGCGCGCTTCCTGCGAGGTGTATTGCTTCAGCGGGATCTGCGGCGCTTTGGAATCGAGCAGGAAGGGATTCTGACCTTCCAAACCCAGTGCGGGATTGTACCGAATCAGCGGCCAGTAGCCTGAATTCACGGCAGCCTTCTGCTGTTCCAGACCAAACGCCATGTCGTACCCGTGCGCGATGCAATGGCTATAGGCGATGATCAGCGAAGGTCCATCGTAAGCTTCCGCCTCAAGGAACGCCTTTACGGTGTGCGTGTCGCTGCCGCCCATCGCCACTCGCGCGACGTAAACGGATCCGTAGCTAATTGCTTCCATCGCCAGATCTTTCTTCGAGGTCCTCTTGCCGCCCGTCGCGAACTTCGCAATCGCAGCGCGCGGCGTGGCTTTGGACATTTGTCCGCCGGTGTTTGAATAAACTTCGGTGTCGAGCACGAGTACGTTCACGTTCGTCCCAGAACTGAGAACGTGGTCGAGGCCGCCGAATCCAATGTCGTAGGCCCAACCGTCGCCTCCGACCATCCAAACACTTTTCCGCACCAGCGCATCTGCAATTGCGAGCAGATTGCGAGCAACCGGCGACTGCAAGCTCGCGAGTCTGGTCTTGAGTTCTGCCACGCAACGGCGCTGCTCCGCGATTTCCCGCTCGATGGTTTGATGGAGTTTCAGCAACCCAGTGACAAGAGTCTCTTCCAATTGCGGTGCGAGCTGCCGAACGAGCCCGCGCGCGTAATCAGCCTGTTTGTCCACAGCGAGCCGCAGGCCTAGCCCGAACTCGGCATTGTCTTCAAAAAGCGAGTTGCTCCACGCTGGGCCCCGTCCTTGCGCATTCACCGTGTAGGGAGTCGTCGGCAAATTGCCGCCGTAAATCGAGGAGCATCCGGTGGCGTTCGCAATGAGAAGCCAGTCGCCGAATAGCTGCGTGAGAAGTTTGATATAAGGTGTTTCGCCGCAGCCGGGGCACGCGCCTGAAAATTCGAACAGTGGCTGAAGGAGCTGCGCGTCTTTCACTTGGCCGTGCGACAGACGATCCCGATCGAAGTCCGGCAGGCCAAGGAAAAACCTCCAATTGGTGCGCTCGGCTTCCCGCAGCGGCGGCTGAGGTTCCATGTTGATGGCCTTGTGTTTTGACTCGCTCTTGCTCTTAGCCGGGCAGGCTTCCACACACAATCGGCATCCCGTGCAGTCTTCGGGCGAGACTTGCAAGGTGTACCGCAAGGTCTCGAAGTCACGCCATCGCGGCTTCGCCGATTTGAAAGCCGCAGGCGCACTCGAAAGCTGCGAAGAGTCGTAAACTTTCGCGCGGATTACGGCGTGCGGGCAAACCAGCACGCATTTTCCGCATTGAATGCAGAGCCCCTCATCCCACACTGGAATTTGTTGCGCAATGTTGCGTTTCTCCCATTGAGCCGTCCCCGTCGGAAAAGTCCCATCCACGGGCAGCGCGCTCACTGGCAAGTCGTCACCCCGTCCCGAGATGATCGTGCCGAGAACGTCGCGAACGAAGCTGGGAGCACCATGCGGCACAGCCGGAAGCACATCGAACCCACTAGTGACCTGATTCGGGACCACGACGGGATGCAATTTCGCGAGCGCATGATCCACCGCCGCGAAGTTTTTCTCGACAACCGCATCTCCGCGCTTGCCATATGTTTCACGAATCGCGTTTTTGATCGCAGCAATCGCCTGGTCTCGCGGCAGCACGCCGCTGATCGCAAAAAAGCAAGTTTGCATGATGGTGTTGATTCGGCTTCCCATGCCCGTGTCGAGGGCCACCGCATAACCGTCAATCACAAAAAACTTCAATTGCTTCTGGATGATTGTGTACTGGACCTCTCGCGGTAGGTGATTCCAAACGTCGCCGGGGCCAAAAGGAGAGTTCAGCAGGAAGGTGGCACCGGCCTCCGCCGCGGCGAGAACATCCATGCGTTCCAAAAACTGGAACTGGTGGCATGCGACAAAGGTGGCCTTGCTGATCAGATACGACGACTGGATGGGATGCGGCCCGAAACGAAGGTGCGAAACAGTGATCGAGCCGGCCTTCTTAGAGTCATAGACAAAATATCCCTGCGCGTAATTGTCGGTATTTTTCCCGATGATTTTGATCGAGTTCTTGTTCGCGCCGACCGTGCCGTCCGAGCCGAGACCATAAAACAGCGCCCGGACAGTTCGCGGATCCTCAGTGGAAAACTCGGGATCGTATTCCAGGCTGGTATGTGTCACGTCGTCACGAATTCCGACCGTAAAATGGTTCTTGGGAACGGCTCTCTTCAGTTCGTCGAACACAGCTTTCGCCATCGCCGGCGTGAATTCCTTGGATGAAAGGCCATAACGACCGCCCGTTACTCGTGGGCTGCGCTGGTCCTCCGCGACTCTGGATTCGTTCAGGGCCGTTAGCACATCGAGGTAGAGCGGCTCGCCCAAGCTGCCAGGCTCTTTCGTGCGGTCGAGCACCGCGATGTTGGCGGTGGTTTTCGGCAGCGCGGCGACAAAGGAAGTCACCTCGAATGGCCGGAAGAGCCGTACCTTGAGGAGACCGACCTTCTCCTTTTGCAGGAGCAAGTATTTGACGGCTTCTTCCACAGCTCCAGCGCCGGAACCCATTATCACGATGACGCGCTCGGCATCGGGCGCCCCTACGTAATCGAACAGCTGATAGCTTCGGCCGCTTCTCGCGGCGAAGCGGTCCATCACGTCCTGCACGATCGTCGGGCAGGCGCGATAAAACGGATTGCTGGCCTCCCGGGCTTGAAAAAAAACGTCCGGGTTTTGCGCGGTACCGCGCAGCACCGGGCGGTCTGGCGACAATGCGCGTTCGCGATGATTAAGGACGTATTTCTCGTTAACCAGCGCCCGGAGATCCTCGTCGCTGAGAGGCGCGATCTTGTTCACTTCATGCGACGTGCGGAATCCGTCGAAAAAGTGCAGAAAGGGAATCCGCGATTCGAAGGCGGCGGCGTGCGCGATGAGCGCAAAATCGGAGGCTTCCTGAACGGAATTGGAAGCAAGCATTGCGAAGCCGGTGGCGCGCGTCGCCATTACGTCGCTGTGATCGCCAAAAATCGAAAGTGCGTGCGTGGCCACCGTGCGGGCCGCAACATGAATCACGGCTGGCGTGAGTTCCCCCGCGATCTTGTACATATTGGGGATCATCAGGAGAAGGCCTTGCGATGCGGTAAATGTCGTTCCCAGAGCCCCTGCTTGGAGCGCTCCGTGCAACGTGCCAGCGGCTCCACCTTCACTCTGCATCTCAATGACGGTTGGGACCGCGCCCCAGATGTTCTTTCGGCCCTCGTGCTGCCATTGATCGGCCCACTCGCCCATAGCCGAGGAAGGTGTAATCGGATAGATCGCGATCACTTCATTGAGGCGATACGCAACGGCTGCCGCAGCTTCGTTTCCGTCCAGAATTGCCGTGGGTATTGTCATGTCCGCTCTCTCGCAAGCTCACAAGAATGGTTCACCTTCAAATGACGCGCGCACTTCTAGCCGGATCACTGCAGGGTGAAATGAACTTGTACGTGCATCTCGACAGAAACCGGTTCACCGTTCAGACGGGTCGGTTCGTATTTCCATTTCCCGACAGATTCGAGTGCCGCGCCGATCAGCAGTCCGGGTCCACTCACAACGTGGGCTTGCACGACATTTCCCTGTTCGTCGATGATGGCATCGATCACGACAACGCCCTCGACCTTAGCCGCCTTGGCGATGGCCGGATATTTCACCTCTGCTGCGTAGGTTTGCTTGGGGGGATCTACCCTGCCGCCCACGCGAATGACCCGCTTTGCCGGAGGCGGAGGCGGACCAACCGAAGCCACTGGGCTCGCACTACCGCCGATGATGCCTCCGAGAACGCCGCCGAGTGTGCCGCCGGGGACTCCGCCTGGCACACCACCCACGACTCCGCCTTCCGTCTCGGGCGGAAGCGGCGCCTCCTTTATGAGCGAGATGTTTTTCGGAATCACGCTCGGCGCCATCATTCTTCCGCCCTGAACGAGCCGGGTGATTGACTTCGTCGCGCGTGGTGCTTGGGGAGCTGCGGCCGGTGGAGGCGGTGGTCCCGGGGGCGCCGGTTCGGCTAGCCATGTATTCTGAAATGCCTTCAAGTCGATTGCGTCGGTGAAATACAACGGCGCAATAATCAGAGCTGCAATCACAACGGCTTGAAACAGCGCAGCACCAAGCCATTCGAGAAAATTCCGGTGCTTGAACTCCGAGGGGAGCTCGAGCATAGCCTTCATGAACGTATCCACTGCTGGCGGCCGAGGCACCAGTTCGAAGCGCGCAGCGCTCGCATCGTCTTTCGGGTATGCGATGGGGATTGGTAGTGAGTGAGTAACCATGGCACCCACCTCCTTTGGCAACATTGCTCGCCAGACCGTGGCCCCTAGCGATCCGTTTCTGCGGACCAAAGAGGCCCTTCTCGTACTGGATCCTTCCACCTCCTTTTGTAACTCGAGAACCATCCGCAATGCCGCGACGCACGTCACGACAGGATGTGACCAACGTCACACGTCAATGAGGAAGGGTGAATTGCTCAAAACAGAGAGCAAGCACAGCCGTGCAGACGATAGGTACCATTTCTTCGATGTAGGTGTTCAGCAGGCTGTAGAATGGAACTCGTTCGCGTTCCGAAGCGCACAGAGACAGATGTGACGTTCGGGCTCGTCCACTTGCAAGCGATAAGCCCCGACAAGTAAAGGAGCATGCCAGACATGTTGATGAGTGAAATGCGCGGCGATGAGTGCCGTGACCTGGTGACGCGACTGGGTTTCGGCAGGCTCGCGTGTGCTCACCAAAACCAGCCGTACATCGTCCCGATCTACTTCGCCTATGAGCCCGACCACCTCTACGGCTTCGCAACCCTGGGGCGGAAGGTGGAGTGGATGCGTTCGAATCCCCTGGTTTGTGTGCAGGTTGACGAAGTCATTAGCCATTTCCGCTGGTCTAGCGTCATTGTACTTGGACGCTATGAGGAACTTCCGGACACGCCCGAATACGCCAGCATCCGACTCCAAGCCCAGGTTCGGCTCGAAAGAAGGGCCCTGTGGTGGCAAACAGCGTATGTCGCAAGCCAGGTCCGCGGTGAACCCGACTCGGTCAAGGCAGTCTTTTATTGCATTCACGTCGAGGAGATGACCGGCCGGAAGGCTACCGCAGATCCCGTCGAATCGGCAATTGGACTTTCGGGCGCGGCACGCCCGGCGCGCGAAGAATGATCGAGATAGCACGAGGAACGACGGCATGGCCCAGCTCAGCTTTGGTGGCCATGCAGGAGCGCGAAATAACACACAATCATGCTGAAGATATAAAGTGCAATTCCTGCGATCAAGCCGGCTGGCGCAGTAACCACATGGCCAATCCAGACCGCTGCGACCGCGCCAACGAGGATCGAGACCAACACGGAAAAGTTGATCGCGAGGTAGTCGATGATATCGTTGGCTTCGTGCTTCATTCCGAAGAACGCGAACTTGAAGGCCGTGTCTTGGAATTTCATGGCCGTCCTCCCGTGTGCTACGAACAACGCCGTTGGAGAGGGGATCAAATACATCCCCTCTCGAAACGGGCGTTGACGTACCTTAGCGCGCCGCTACCGTGGCGAACTTCTGGAACGCAGGAAGTGTTGCGTACTTCACTTCGTACGTCTTCACCACCGGTGAACCCTCGACGTACTTGTTCAAAATTCTGACGACTTCGGGATAGAACTCGCGGTCGTAGATCTCGGCAAATTCCTTGTTCTCCCACAGGCTGATTCCGACGATTTCCGCCTTTTCGGGTGTGACGAACAGCAGCTCATCGAGGAAACCCTTCTGCCTGCGAAGCAACGGAAGAACTTCCTTTTCGAACACTTGCGGAATCTCTGGCATCCAAGTCTTCTTGATCTGTACTGTGATGTGTCGGCTATACATAAAGCCTCCTTATTGAGCGTAGCCGGATTCCTTGCGATTCTTCATGGTTTCGTGGGAATCTGCTTTCTCGCGCTCTACAGGAGATATTTGTATATATTCCCGCACGGGTTCGCGGTGACCTGTGTCACGGTTCATTGTGACCGCGAATACGCGGTGCGGATTCGCATCTCGGCTCGATGTGGTTTGAGGCCCATGTCGCCGTTCGTTGACATTACGAAATGTCGCCATTCGCCGACTTTCCCTCTTGTCGCCATTCGCTGACATTAGTATAATGTCATCGTTCGCTGACATTGGGGACAGGGGTGATAAATGCGTATTCGTACACCGATCGATCTGGGGGCACTTATCCGCGGGCGCAGAAAAGCCCTGCGTCTTGACCAGAAGACCCTGGCCGAGAAAGTCGGCGTGAGCCGGCAATGGATTGTCGATGTCGAGCAGGGCAAACCGCGGCTCGAGATCGGCCTCGTGCTGCGCACCGCGGATGCGCTCGGCATCGTTCTCACCGTGGACAAACCGACAAAAGGCACGAGTTTGGCGCAACCCGTCATTCTCGATTCGATAGTCGACGCGGCCCGGAAGAGGCGCAAATGAAGATCAGGGAACTGATCGCCATCCTTGACCGTCGCGAGATGGGGCGTTTCTTCCGCGACATGAAAGGGCGCGTCACTTTCGTCTACGATGAAAAGTGGCGAAACGCCGCCGACGCCTACCCCCTCTCACTCTCGATGCCCCTCACCCTTGGTGCGCACGGGAATTCAAAAACCGACCCGTTTCTATGGGGATTGCTGCCGGACAACGAAAAGGTCCTCGATCAATGGGGCAAGAAATTTCAGGTCTCGTCCCGCAACGCCTTCGGCCTTATCGCGGGCGTCGGTGAGGATTGTGCGGGCGCGGTGCAGTTCGTGCGGCCCGACCGTCTCGCCGCCATCCTGGGAAAACAGCCTCCGGAAATCGAATGGCTGACGCCGGGCGACATCGCGCAGCGCCTTCGTTCCTTGCGAGAGGACCACGCCGCGTGGCGCAATCCGCGCGACACCGGCCAGTTCAGCCTCGCCGGCGCGCAGCCAAAAACAGCACTGCTCCTTGAGGAAGGCCGGTGGGGCATTCCTTCCGGCCGCACGCCGACCACGCACATCCTCAAACCGCCGACGACTCATTTCGACGGGCACGCGGAGAATGAGCATTTTTGCCTTGAGCTGGGACGCGCCATCGGGCTCCCGGTCGCAAATTCGGAAGTCATGCGCTTCAAGGATGAGATCGCCATTGTCATCGAACGCTATGACCGGGTCCATGCCGGGAATGTCTGGCAGCGCGTCCATCAGGAGGATACATGCCAGGCTCTAAGCATCCAGCCGACCCGCAAGTATCAGAGCGACGGCGGTCCCGGCGTCCGGGACATCGTCGATTTATTAAAGACCTTTTCCTCGAAACCGCGTGAGGACATTGGTACGTTTCTCGATGCCGTCTACTACAACTGGCTCATCGCCGGAACAGACGCCCATGCGAAGAATTACGCCTTGCTGATTGCCTCGGCTGGGCAGGTCCGCCTTGCTCCCCTTTACGATATTGCGAGCATCCTGCCCTACCCCGATATCGACATTCAGAAGGCCCGATCTTCAATGAAAATCGGAAATGAATACCGGCTGAGGAATATCGGCAAATATCAGTGGCAAAAACTCGCCCAGGGTGTCGGCGTCGATCCCGACGCGGTGACAGCTCGCATCGTCGAAATCGCGGACGCCGCCCTCGAAAATATTCCACAAGTGACGAAGCGCACGAAAAAAGAAGGGCTCGACCATCCGCTTATCGATCGGCTGGCCAAGAAACTGACGGACCGCGTAGCCGCCTGCCGCAAGCTGATCCGCTAAGTAGGCCAAAAGTCGGCGACTTTCACGCGCGAGATATTGTCATTCGCAGCTGGCGCGATTGATTTCACCTAAGGCTTCGGCGCCTTATAGTGACTGCCAATAATTTTCCAGACCTCATCAAAGCTCTTGCGTATGGCCTGGTTTCTGCGCGCCGACAAACCCTTCTCCCGCAGGAGATCATAGATCGCCTGATGCACGGAGAACGCGCCGCCGGTCAGCCCGCTGAGCCTGAAATCCAGCAGTTCAGACCAGCTGAATAAGTTCTCGGATACATACGGCAGAATCTCCTCCAGCTCATTGACCGACATCATGGTCACGGGTCGGCAGCGTTCGCTGCTTCGAGCGATGTCTTCTTACTGGCTCAAGAACGCCCGGCAGTTGTCGAAGCATCGCCGGTTCGTTTGGGCGTGGCCAGCTACACGCTCCGTAACTTCACTCGTGCGCAGATGATCGGCTTCATGAAGCAGCTCAATGTGCTCGCGCTGAATGCGAAGGATGTCAAAGCTCATCTCCCACTAGATCCGCAAGAGGAGCGACTGCGCTGACAGACTATGCCGCAGCGGGTATCACGCCTCCCGTTGCTGGAGCTAGGGTTCACTCCGACGGTTCTCGAACCCAGCTGTACCAAAACTGTACCAAAACCCCATGTAATTGGTGCTTCGGGGCTTACTTTGAGCGAGAAGCAGATTCCCCGAAGTTGTTGAAAACATTGAAAACCGAGGGCAAAGGATGGAGCCTTTGGAGTGCCCGAACGCGCTTGCAAAGCAGGTGCTCTCCCAGCTGAGCTACACGCCCATCGTTGGCTACTCCAATCATTTTCCATCACTTACGCCGCCACCGCAACCGTCAGCGGCTTCCTTCAAACGGAACTATCGAACGCGCACCGTGCACCTCGCCACACTTCACGCTTTCCTGAAAACGCGCCTCCGATAGATCACTAGCGTGGATCTCATCGGGAATAATACCTCCGACGCGAACTTGCTTTTCGGATTCACGCGCCGACCAAGCCGACGCAATGATTGATGCAGGCGAGAAGCGAAGTATAATCCCTGCCATGCTACGACACGACCTCAGCAAACTCTGGGAAGAACACACCGCAGACGAATTCGTCACGCGCGACACCGAAGCCACGCTGGCCACTATGACCGAGGACGCTTACGTCAACCACATCCCCGTCATGACGGGCGGTTACGGCAAGGCCGCCCTGCGCCACTTCTATGCGCACGAGTTTATACCTGTGATGCCACCCGACACCTCGCTTACTCCCGTCTCCCGCACTGTCGGCGAAGATCAGCTCGTTGATGAAATGATCTTCTCCTTCACTCACACGCAGGAAATGCCCTGGATGCTGCCCGGCATTCCGCCCACCAATCGCCGCGTCGAAGTGCCTCTGGTCGCGATCGTTCGTTTCCGCGACGGCAAACTCGCCCACGAGCACATCTATTGGGACCAAGCATCCGTCTTGAAACAGCTCGGGCTTTTGAACGACCCGTCGTTGCCCGTCGTTGGTGTGGAAAGCGCCCGCAAAGTCCTCGACCCAAAATTCGAACGGAAATATTAGATAACGCGTAATCTGAAGAAGTGCTGCGTAGAGAGCCGCTTTTCCTTCGATATTCCGAGCTGGCCCATGTGGTCCGTTGGGTCACTGCATGGTGCGAAGGATCTCGTCGGCTGCCGCCATCGCGAAATCTATTTCCTCATCCTTATTGTAGAAGTGTGGCGACATCCTCACGCCGCCGCCCGGCCGCCAGTCAACCAGAATGTCGCGCTTGAGCAACTCGGCGCACACTGCCTTTGCCTTGGGCATATTCACTGCGACGGTGCCGCCGCGGCGCGCCGGATTGCGCGGCGCGTTGACGTGCCAGCCGCGTTGCTCTGCCAGCGAGACGATCCGCGCCGTGAGGCGCTGCGATTTTTCGCGCACCTGAAGCATGGCCAGTTCGCGGAGAATCTTCAGTCCGGGAAGAGCAGCGTACAGAGCCGGAATGTTCGGCGTTCCGTTAATGAACCGATAAGCCCCGTGCGTGTAGCGCGTCGCGCCGGTTTCAAAACCGAAGGGATTCTCGTGCGCAAGCCATCCCGTGAACTTCGGCTCTAGCGTGCGGGCCAAATCCGGGCGTACGTAGAGATAGGCGGCTCCGGGACCGCCGCAGAGCCACTTCATCAGTCCTCCGCAGGCAAAGTCCACGTTGAGCTCTCGCACGTCCACGGGAACGCCAGAGCCGAGCGATTGAAAGGTGTCGAGAATCACGTGCGCGCCCACCCTGTGCGCCTTCTCGCAGATCGCCTTGGCATCGTTAATATACGAGCTGCGGAAGATCACGTGCGACACCGGAACGAGCAGCGTGGTTTCGTCAATCGCATCGAGCAGCCGTTCGGTCGGAACCTCGATCCCATCATCCGTCTTTACCATGTGGACGCGCGCGCCACGCTGCCGCTGCGCTTCCCAGAAATACATCACGGAAGGAAAGTTCAAATCCGTGTAAACCACCTTATTGCGCTCGTCGCTGAAGTCAAAGCAGGAAGCGACCACTGCCTGACACTGGGTGACATTGCCGTGCATGGCCACTGAATTCATCGGCGCGTTCATCAGCTCACCGATTTGGTTGCCAATCTCCAGCGGCAGCGTCCACCAGTATTCCTCCCACGCACGCACTCCGCGCGCAGCCCAAACCCCGGCATAGTCGTGGAGTGCGTCAAAGACTCCACGCGGCATCGCACCCAGTGAATTGCTGATGAGATAAGTCGTCTTCTCCAGGATTGGAAACTCCTGGCGATAGCGCAAGAGAGGGTCAGTCATGCCGGCACCTAATTCCGTGAGCGTGCTTTTTTCGCCATGAGATAGAAGACGGTCAAGAGAAACAGATACGGACCTGCACTGACAATGGTAATGCGAGCCTGCGGTGTCCACCACGTGCACAGCACGATCACCACAATCGCCGCGAACGCGACCTTGGATGCCGCCGCTCCGCCGGGAGCGCGCATCGGCAGCGCCGCCACTTGCTCTGGCAACAGCCTTTTGCGCATGGCCACGTGCGAGGCGAGCGCGATGCACCACGCCAGCATTCCGCCGACCAGCGAAGCCCCGATGATATACAGGAAAGCATTTTGCGGTGCGACGTACTGCACGACCAGAGCGACCACGATTCCCGACGCCGATAACAGCACGGCGTTGCGCGGCGAGCCCTTTGCCGATAGCTGCGCGAGTCTTGCAGGCGCATATCCAGACTCAGCCAGCGAGTACAGCATGCGCGAAGTCACATACAAGGCGGCGTTCGCACCGGAGAGCGCGGCCGTCAGCACCACGAAGTTCATCACCAGTGAAATGGCCGGCACGTGCGCCACCTCGAACACCGTCACGAAGGGACTCTGCCCCACGCCAACCAGGTTCCACGGCACGACTCCTACCAGTACCGCGGACGCGCATAAATAAACGAAGGTGAGAACGCTCAACGATATGTAAGTTGCGCGCACGATGTCCGAAGTGGAACGTGCTTCGCCCGAAGAGATGGCCACCATCTCGGTTCCAAGAAAATTGAATAGAACAAACGGGAGCGCCAGCAACGGACCTGCGGCGCCATGCGGCAGGAAACCGCCATCGGTGGTGTAGTGCGCTTGCGCCCTCCCGCCTAGCAGCAATCCGGCGCCGATCAGAATGAAGGCCGCAATCGCCACGACCTTGATCATCGCGAACCAGTATTCAAAACTGCCGACGGTGTGTACCGCCCCCAAATTAATGATTAGCAGGAGCGTCGCGAATCCCGCAATCCAGGCCGCGGCGGGAATATGTGGAAACCAGTAACGCATGTACGTGGCGGATGCCACGAGTTCACCGCTGATGGCGATTACCAGTGAAAACCAGTATCCATAACGCGAAATGAAGCCTGCCCAGCGGTTCAGGTACTTATCGGCGTAGACTCCAAACGAGCCGGCGGCCGGATGCAGGCTCGACATCTCGCCTAGCGCCGTCGTCACGGTGAAAGCAATCAGCGCGCCCAGGATGTAGGAGAGGATGACTCCCGGCCCGGCAATCTGGACCGCCGCGCCCGATCCCAGCATAAGACCGGTGCCGATCGAGCCGCCGATCGCGACCATGGCCATTTGTCCTGCGCGGAGCTCGTGGCGGAGTTGCGGAGGTTTTTGCTCCATGAAGTTGACGAGAGGAGGGTAGCCCGCCACCGCGCTTCGGCCGCCGCTACTGTTCCCTTGGATTGATCCCCTTTTCGCTTCAAAAACAGGCGCCATTCTATACCGGTCTGGAAAGTTCGCAACGCCCGATCGGATTAGCGACATCCTCGACAGCTCAAAATATTGGGGTCTCTTTGGAGCAACAAGAGGGGTGGCGCTCTGGCGTATTCGTCGTGTTAAGCGCAGCCTGAACAATGACTTGGATTTAATCCCCCCACTCGCTTTGCAGGCAGTGGGGTCACCGGTTCGATCCCGGTCACGTCCACCAACCAATTGAAAATCAATCGCTTAAGAAAGCACCTGCTACCGATGTGGGCAATATTCGAGAGTCTCGGTCCATTTATTCCTACGTGTATTAAGGATAGAGTTGCTTTGGTCCGTCAGCGCGCAGTCGTTTCCGTGACCCTTGCCAACGAGCATTAAGATTTAAAGGTGCATCTGCCTGGTGAGCAGGTGCTCTCCTCCAGATACTCGGTTTTAGGTGGCAGTGGCCCGGGTGATTTGGAAGCTAGAGCTTTCGCCCTTGCTCGGTGAGTGTTTTGGCCTCACGGCGAACGTCTGCCCACTTGATCGGGAGATCCAATATCGTACCCGGTTGTTCACTGGACTCAAGCAAACCCAGTGCGGGCAAGCACTACGCGGCGCTGTAGATCGCGACGAAAGGGCACGCCAAAGTGATGACCCATCGGCCAGGGAAGAAACAATGCACGCGGAACTTTGATTGCCTCCGTGAGTCGCGCGCTACAGTGACCGAAACCGTGGGCACACCGCGCGCTTCGATGCTCTCTGGATCAGTCCGACGGTGATGCGAGCGGCAATAAAGCACAATCAGCACGCTCCTCTTGTACGACCGCTTCGGCAATTCCCTCAGCAACGGTTCGCTCAAACTTCTCGGGGTCCATGTTGTAGCCGATAAGACTGAAGAAATTCGCAGTCAACCCGCCCAGGCGCCCTTCTTCCGAGAGTTCCTGAAGACGTTCGATCGGAAAGATCACGTTAATGTCGAGGTCTGCATCGTCGTGAGGGTATTTCAACTGATGAATGATCAGGTCATCGTGCTTCGCCCCGGAAGGCACGCGCAGAAAACGGAAGTCGCCGAAGGGATGGCAGACATCCAGAGGCTGGTCGGTCTTCAGGTGCATGCCGCAGGAGCTGATCAGGGTCAAGCGGGAAGCGCCCAGAGGCTTTCCCAAGCGCGCCTGAGGCACGAAGCTCTCTTTGCGAATCATCGAACCGGGGTAGCGCTCGTTGATGGTGTGCCAGAGGCCGGCCGGAGCTGCGTCCCAACCTCGCGCGGGTCGGCTGCGGATGAAGTGCGCTTATCGGCTTCCACCATGAATCCACCTCCCGGACCTGCGGATGAAATAAAAATGCAGATGAAAGAAAAGGAGGGCCAGAGTCGATTCGTTCGTCTCGAGAACCCGGGCGATGAAATTCGCGATCCACCGGTTCGTCGCGACGAAGGGTTTTTATGGCTTCAGCCCACGACCGGTCGATCTCTTCCTTGCCGACGGCTTCGTTGCCGTCGCCGAGGTGCAAACGAACGAATCGACCGAGCTTTCCGAGATCGTCTTGGGCAGCGGCCTCTCGCAGATACGGAACTGACATGGATTTCTCCCTCTAATTCACGCAGAACATTGAGCAGTGGAAACCAGTGCAGATACGCACGCGAGGGAATCTCCGTTCACAGTTCTGTCTCTCTTCCGCCCGGTCGCGGGAGCAGAAAGCAGCAAGAATCGGTTAAGAAGCTTTCGCGAATCTCATCGCCACAGAATTCATGCAGTAACGCAAACCCGTCGGGGGAGGGCCATCATCGAACACGTGCCCTAGATGGGCGTCACAGCGCCGGCAAGAAACTGCCGTTCGCAGCATACCGAAACTGTTGTCGGTGGTTTCCAAAATATTCTCTTTCGCAATCGGCGCCCAAAAACTTGGCCAGCCTGTACCAGACTCGAACTTGGTGCTGGAATCGAACAAAGCCGTGTCACAGCAAATACAGCGAAACACCCCTTTCGCGTGTTCGTTTGGATTTTCATTCGTGTAGGGGCTCTCGGTAGCCGCACGTCGCGTGACTTCGAACGAATCGAGCGAGAGCTGCTTGCGCCATTCGTCTTCCGTTTTTATGACGGTAGGAAGGGACATCACTGTTTTGCGCTGGCCTGAATCTGAAAACTCGACGATCGAGACCTGCTTCGGAAGATCTGAGGTCGCTTCCGCCGCACGTGCTGGCTCACTTCTTTGCAGGTATCCGTAAGCAAGCGCGGCGGCCGCTGCGCCGGCACCGATCAAGAATGAGCGACGCCCCATCGCCCTTGGAACCTGATCGTCTTTTCGATTCAATGAAAACATATTCACCTCTAGCGATTCGACTTTATCCGGTCGCGATGGCAATCGCAGCCGGGTGCGCACAAAGTCGGGAAGATTCAGCAACACGCTACGATCACTCGCCATCTTAGAGTCGCGATCTGGGAATTCGTTACACAGTTTGCGAATTCAACCCAAAGGCTCTCATTTCTAGTACGCTCTAAACCCTCTGTTTGGATGAGGGCGATCTGTCCCGCTGCATTAAACGGGACGGGTTGCATCGGAAGTCAGCCCTCGAGTTGCCGCAGAATGAAAAAACTTTGGTCGTCATCTCTCGGAGCGCTCGTTCGAAAATCCTGAAGTGCCGAGAGCAAACCGTCTGCCATGGAAGCCGGAGAATCAAGAGGCACATTTCGGACAATGTTCATCAGCCCATCTGTTCCGAGGAAGTTACCTTGGGTATTACTCGCTTCCGTGATCCCGTCCGTGTAGACGACCAAGACATCATTCCGATCGAGTTGCACGGCTACCTGAACGTAATCGGTGCCCGGAATCAGTCCGAGTGGGACCCCCTCGACGGACCGCGCGAATGGAGTCGCGGATTCGAGCCAATCCCAGGTCTCGGTCTTTGCGTGGTACCAGAGTGCTGCCGGGTGCCCGGCGTTGGTGAAAACTAGCTCGCGGGTGGGCCGGCAATACGCAAAGAGGGTCGCCGTCGCGTACTGTTCTCCTTTCTTTTTTGTGTTTCGCAGCGACTCGTTCAACTCGCGCATGAGTTCGGACTGGTCCCACGTATTGATGTGCTTGCGGATCAGTTTGCGGAGCAATTGGGCCATAACGCTACTCGATCGGCCGTGGCCTGAAATATCGGCGAGAGCGAACCGCGAGATAATTCCCTTCGAACAGACAGAAATGTAATGAACATCGCCGCCGAGATCAGCTGTTGCGACGGGGTCGGAGTAAATCCAGCCAGCCAACCCGGGGAGCTCAACGGCGTGATTCACCCGCCGATTTCCGCCCCACACCTCCAGGCACGCCAATTGGACGATGTCTTTGAACTCCTGGGGAGCGGTATTGGCCGACTGTTTGGTCATGACCTTCTTTGTGTTGTGCGCGAAGTCTGATTCACCGAAATGAAAGAAGTTTCGGTAAATGAGGCCGGGAAATATTTTGCGTCCCGTGAAACTTCGGGGCGAATGTCGAATCACACCACAGGACACGAGTCTCTTCCCTACCACTGTCGAATGAGAGGAAAGTTACACAGTTGGTCCGGCTGAGCAGTCCCGCGCGAAAAGGTTTTGTGGAATTGTATCTTTTTGATTGTTGGGGAATCTCATGGGCCGAGTGCTTCCTTGGCCGCTATACGGGAATGCGGACTTTGAGGCCTCGCTGTGGAGCGATCTGGCGAGAAAATAAAATGGTATGGTTGCAAATCTCACCGAGAACAGGAGCACGGAATGGCAGAACGTAAAACTGGTGGTAATGTATCCTCGTCCCAAAGACATTGATGCTTTCGAGAAGGTGTATCAGAACGAACACGTACCTCTGGCTGTCGCAGTATTGGGCGGCAAGACCAAAATAGTTGGGACGAAGGTACTGGCTTCACCGCAAGGTACCCCTCCTTTCTATCGCATCGCAGAGATTCATTTCCGGTCAATGGCGGATCTGGAGGCATGCGCCGCGTCAGATGGTGGGAAGCAGGCGCTTGCCCATGCCGTGACGATTTCTTCTGGTGGGCCGCCCATTTTCTTAGTAGCTGAAGAAGAAACCTTCACGTTCGCCGAAGCGCAAGGCGCGTAGGCCTTGCGATGCAAGGGGTCCGATCATTGGCAGATGGTTCCTCTTAGCGAAGGCCGACGCGCAACAGGTCAAGAGTCCAGGAATCGGGCTTCCGGTCGGCCCTAAGATCAGTTGCACGCTAACCTTCGCACGCCTCCGTCTGGCAAAGGGACCCTCCCCAGCGGTCCCGGTGCACGAGAGAGGATTCTCTATACACATGAAGATTTATTTCGGGTTCACCGTAGCGGGGGATCGGTCCTCATTGACGACAGCCGCGAGGATTGTTGAGTTGCTGCAGGAATTGGGTCACGAAGTGCTCACTCATCATTTGATCCGCGAGGACGCTTGGCAGGCGGACCGGTCGGTTTCACCACAAGAAGTATACCGGCGGGATCTGAATTGGCTTCAGCAGTGCGATCTGTTTGTTGCGGAAGTTTCCGGATCCTCCTTTGGTTTGGGCTTTGAGACCGGCTACGTTCTGGGCGCGACAACCAAGAAAGTGTCCTTATTCTATCGGCGGGACGTGGAAAAGAAGATCTCCCTTCTGATCACGGGTATCACACACCCGAATTGCACGTTGGTACCGTATTCGGATCTTGACGAGGTAGAGAACTGGATTCGGTCGAACCTGGCTTAGAAGCATTTTTTTGACGGTTAGGCGCCGCATTTCATCTGCGGGATGAAATCTTCGTCAAGCGGTGTATCGATTGTGCCCAGCCCTAACGCCGCCGTCGACCTCCCAAATGGTGCCGGTCACCCAGGGCGATTTGGCCGACAGGAGAAATGTGCGCGTTTCGGCTACATCTAAGGGACGCCCACACGGGAGATGAGGTGCCGACAGCGGTTCAGGGCTTCCCTAGTTTCCATCGGCAGATTCGCCATCGTGAAAGCCCTTTCTCTCTTCCCGGTTGCACTCTACGGGACTCAGATCTGATTCCCGAGAGTGAAAAAAGCTTCGGCGCAAAGCAAGTTACCAGGCGCGTAGCGAAAGAACGATTCAAAGGAGTCGCACTCGAGGGTTGGGTTGGTCCATCATAGCCGGCGCCATCCCGAGCAAACGAGATGACCAGAAGAGATTCTGGGTTTCGATCGAAAATACGTAATGCCAAGCCTGATCTCCGAAGGAAATAGGCTGCAGAGGGCTGGGGCCCCCTAGAATTCGAAGGCAAAAAGTCGCTGTAACTTTAGTTCGAACACCGAATCATACGAATGGTTCACTGGGCTTCAACCTCGTTAAGGAGGGAATTGACATGGCTCGCGTCAGGCTTGCGTTGATTGGCATGGTCTCGATTGCTCTTCTCGGGGTATTGCTGCCTCTCCGCTGGGGGGCCGCCCATGGGGCCGCGCACGCTGGCAATGGCGATGGGCAACGTGTTCCTGTGCTTGTGGAACTGTTCACCTCGGAGGGATGTTCGGACTGCCCACCCGCTGACACCCTGCTCGAAAGATTGGACCGATCCCAGCCCGTAAGCGACGCCGAGCTGATTGTACTGAGTGAACATGTGGACTACTGGGACGGCATCGGCTGGCGGGACCCATACTCCTCGCGCGAATACACCGAGCGCCAGGGGGCGTATGCAGTGCAGTTTGGTCTTGGGAGCGTTTATACGCCGCAGATGGTTATTGATGGCCGGTTTCAACTCGTGGGCAGTGATGAGAGAGGGGCAATCACGGCCATCGAAAACGCAACGAAGGCCGAAAAGATTCCGGTCACCGTCACTTTGATTCGTCGGGAATCGGACGGCATGGCTACGCTGCACGTTAGCACCGGCCAGCTGCCTCACTTCTTAGCGACGTCTTCGGAAGTTTTGATAGCGGCGGCGGATGAAAGCGACGAGTCACACGTGGAGCATGGGGAGAATGAAGGTAGGACGCTCAAGCACGTTGCCGTCTTGCGAAGCCTCACGCGAGTTGGGACCATCGATGGTTCCGGCGAATTTTCGCAAGAGGTGAAGGTCAAACTCCATCGCGGAGGCAAGGGCGGCAATTTACGGATCGTGGCCATCGTGCAAGAGGCACCAGCCGGGAGGGTGTTGGGTATGGGGTCAGCGCGGCTTTCGAATTAGCCGTATCTGCGCTTCGTACCGAGCGTCTGGTCCGTCATGTTGCCGGCTGGGAGGGGACCCGAGGGGAGCATGATGAAATACGGAATTGGAATATCAGTCATCCTTTTTGCGCTGGCATATATGCAAGCAAACTCGGCAAGCAATCAAACAGGCTCACCCGCGATCGGATTGCAGGTGGGACAGAAGGCGCCAGCCTTTGCTGCGCGGGACCAATTTGACCATGACCAATCCATCGAGACCTTGAAGGGGGCAAAAGGAACGGTTCTGCTTTTCTTCCGTTCGGCCGATTGGTGACCCTTCTGCAAAGCGCAGCTGGTCGAGCTGCAAAACGCGAAACAAAGGTTCGAAACAAGTGGCATCAAGGTCGCAGCCATCAGCTATGACAGTCAGGCGATCCTCAAGGACTTCGCCGAGCGGCACCATATCGAGTTCCCGCTACTCGCCGATCCCGGTTCCAAGATCATTACCAGCTTCGGCGTCCTGAACATGGAAGCGACGGGGAAGAACAAGGGGATGGCGCAGCCGGGATTTTTCTTTATCGACACGGGCGGCGTTGTTCGTGAAAAGTATTTCGAAGCGAAGTACACCGATCGGTTTACGCCGAACAATGTAATGGGGAAGCTTTTCCCCGAATTGACCGAGGAAGTGAGCCAGAGGGTCGAGGCGCCTCATCTCGGGCTTACGCTGGAACAATCGGATCGTGAAGTTGTGCCAGGCAGCCGGGTGAGCCTGATTGCCGATATTCAGCTTCCGCCAGACACCCACGTTTATTCTCCCGGAGTGAAAGGATACAGGCCCATTCAGCTCGCCGTGCGCGAGACTTCGGGAATTGAGCTTGCACCTGTAACTTACCCTGCCTCCGAGGATCTCTATTTAGAGGCAATCCAGGAGCACGTCCCGGTATATGCGGGAAAATTCCGCATCGTTCAGGATGTCACGATAAACTTTTCACCCACCTCCGACATCGTCCGCTCGCTGATCTCCTCGGGGAAAACGGTGTCGATCAGTGGAGAGCTGACCTATCAGGCATGCGATACGACGGTTTGCTATCCGCCCAAATCCGTACCGGTGATGTGGACCTTGAAGGTGTTTCCGCTGGATCTCAGACGGTCTCCCGACACGATCCGGCACAATTAGATTGGGTCAAGCGATCGTATTGAAATGCGGCTCAACACGAGAGACGAAAACACGATAGCGCTCGCGGCGCTGCGAATCTCCGTGGGGGCGCTCTTTTCTGATTTTCGGCGAGTACAAGGTCTTTGATGGGGGATTCACCCGGGGCGGCGGGTTCCAAATTCTGGATCGACCGGTTTCTTGCGGGAGGCGCCTATCCGTTTATGGTCCCCGTGCTGGAAAAATTCGTGTTGCCTCACGCCACGTCCATTGCTTTTTTCGTGGCCTATGGCGAACTGGCGATCGGCCTCGCGCTGGTTCTCGGTGTTGTTGTGCGACCCGCGAGCATCTGTGGAGCGGTTTACATGCTCACTTTGCTATTTTCTTCCAACTACCCTGGAGCCCAGGCTCCGGTCTGGGAGTATTTTGGAGCCTCTCTCGACCACTCGGTTCTCGCTCTTTGCTTTGGCGCATTTGTTTTCGGGGAAGCAGATCGCGCGCTATCGGTTCGCTACTATTGGCGGTCGATCGCCAGGGAACGGAAAGTTTCAGCCGCTCGCTCCTTCACTGGGGAGCGGTTTTTCAGAACGAAAAGATGTAGCTGATGCAAGATTTGAAGGAGGAGATCATGAGTGAAGTCGTTTACATCTCAAAATCGCGCATTGAGCGGAAGCGGGGACCTTTGCGTATCGCGCATCTGCCGGGCGAGTCCGAGCCGGTGGTTTATAGTGTCCACGGAGCCATCGCTGAACACTACAAGATGAATCCTGCGATGCTGACGGAGTCGCACTCATCGACGATCGACTATGTCATTTCCGCAACCGCTGGCTGAATGATGGGTACATTCGGAGGTGCGCTGGAAGCGCGCCACATCGACGCAAGTGATGGAAAACTGACGGCAGACGTTAAGGGAGAGGTGGAAACGGAAGAAGGCGTACTGGTGATACGCCGGATTCATGTGGCGATGCGACTGGTAGCGCCCGAAGATGTAAAAGAAACAGTGGAGCGCGTGCACGCCATTTACGCGATGCGCTGCCCTCTGTATCGCACGCTTCACGAAGCGATCCAGCTGACAAGCTCTTTCGAAATTGTGGCACCCGGGTCCACTTTCTAAGGGCTCTGGCAGCATACGATCGAACCAGGAATTCACCCCTGGGCGGCGGCAACGTGATGTGCTGCAAGACATCGCCTTCTAGCCGCGATCTGGCAAGCGCGACTCTGCACTTTGAGTGGCGATCTTCGCATCCTTAGCTACTAAACCGTCTGCAGTAAGGCCGAGGGAGGCGAATAAATATTTCGAGTCCGACGAAACTTTGCGATGGGTACGGAATCATACGACACGAGGCGATAAGTCGGTCCGTGATCTCAAGTACCTTCTGGATTACCTGAGCGAGGAATTAGCTCCGGGCTCGGGACGAGAAGGGCCATTTGAATCTTGCAGAACCTTCACCCTTGCACTTCCCTGTGAACGGGATGTTGCGGATCAAGTTCTTTCAAATAGGAGGAAATTTAGCAAAATGACAAAGTCAAAGAAGGCCCTCATTGCTGGCGCAGCTCTTGCAGGTTTGCTGGCCGGCACCACCTCAACAATTCAGGCGTCCAATCTCCTCTCTGGCATGCATTCCGTGTCCCAGTCGGACCAGTCAGACAATAAGGTGAAGGAAAAGCACGCCTGCAAGGGTCAGAACTCCTGCAAGGGCAAAGGTGGCTGTAAGGCGAGCGACAACGGCTGCAAAGGCAAGAACTCTTGCAAGGGCAAGGGCGGCTGCGCAACCGATGGCTCGAAACCTCCAGCCGACGATCCCAAGTAGTAGTCGCTTCAAATATAGCGGTGTCTGGTGGGGAGGGCTGGACTGCGCTACCGGCCCTCAACACTTTTCCGCATCATCTTTTCGCTTCATCCAACGGAGTTAGGAATGCCCGCCAATCGCTTTAACGGCCACACGGATTACGGAATCGGGATCGGTCTGCGCTCGCCGCATTACCACCACATCCTTACGCGCAAGCCGGTGGTGGACTGGTTCGAAATCATATCCGAAAATTTCATGATTGACGGCGGACGCCCGCTGCGCATCCTCGATCAGATTCTGGAACAGTACAAAGTGGTGCAGCACGGCGTCTCCATGTACTTCGGATCGGCCGAACGCCCCAATCGCGAGCATCTGCGGCGCCTGAAAACTTTAGTCCAGCGCACCAAGACTCCCTGGCTTTCCGACCACCTCTGCTGGGGCAGCGTGGATGGCCGCTACACGCACGACCTGCTGCCCATGCCCTACACTTTTGAAGCCGCGCGCATCACCGCGCAGAAAATCCGCGAAGTGCGCGATTCATCGAAATTCCCGTGGCCGTCGAAAACGTCAGCAGCTACGCGGAATTTCACGTCTCCGAAATGACCGAATGGGAATTCCTGAACGAAGTCGCCGAGCGCGCCGACTGCGGCATCCTTCTGGACGTAAACAATATTTACGTTTCGTCGCAGAATCACAGCTTCGATCCGTTTACTTACGTCAATAGCGTCCCCGCAGAACGCGTCGCGCAAATCCATATCGCCGGGCACTCGAAATATCGCAAGTACATCCTCGATACCCACGATCATCCGGTGATTGATCCAGTATGGAAACTGTACGCGCGCGCCATTGAACGCGTGGGCCACACCGCCACGCTGCTCGAATGGGACGACAGCATTCCCTCCTTCGACGAAGTGCACGACGAAGCGCTGAAGGCGAATCGCTTCCTCGCGAGCGCCTCGCTCGCGGCCGCCGTATGAAACTCCTCAGCCTGCAACGCCGCATGGCTCGCGCCGTCATGACTCCGCTGACGAGTTCCGAACGCATGCGTCCCGTCGCAGCCCGATGGCCGCTCGATGCGCGCCGTGGCGTCGCAAATCATCAAGCCCAACGACCGGCTTACTTCATTCGAGCGCCTGGAAATTTACAATCGCCAATACTGGTTCCGCGTGCTCGCCGCATTTCGCCGAGGATTTTCCGGGCGTGCGCGCCGTGCTGGGAGGCCGCCGCTTCGACGCCATGGCCAAAGCGTATCTGATCGATTGCCCGTCGCAATCCTTCACGCTTGCGCAATCTCGGTTCGCGGCTGGTGACCTGGCTGGAAAAACATCCTGCGTGGGCCGGTGAACGCCAGAATCTGGCCGTGGATATGGCGCGTCTCGAGTGGGCCGATATTGAAGCGTTCGACGGCAAACGAGAACCATCACTGAAGCCCGAAGATCTCGCGGGCGCGAATCCCGCCAAGCTGCGCCTGCGTTTGCAGCCCTACGTCACGCTTCTCGCTCTGCGCTATCCGGTAGATGATTTGCTGCTCGAGGTCCGCAAAGATTCGCGACGATCTCGATGTCGCGAGCAATACTTTCAGCGAACGCCACAAGCGCAAACGCGTCACCGCGGTGGCGAAGCTCGAGCCCAACCCTATTTTCCTGGCCGTACATCGCCTGGATGAAGACGTTTATTTCCGTCGTCTGGACCGTGAAGAATTCGCAATCCTGTCCGCCCTGCACGCTGGCAAATCCTTGAACGCTGCTATGGGCTCCGCTCTGCGCGAGTCGTTGACCGCGTTGGCAGACCGCGCAGCTCACGTTGAAAAATGGTTCCACACTTGGTCCGCGCTCGGCTGGTTCTGCCGGCCACAGAAGTATGTTGTTAAATTCCACACCCAAACTGAATCATTCAGGAAAGCGAAAATTTATGAATAGCATATTGGCTCCAACGCAAAAGGTGTACGGTCTGCTCGTTCGGGTTGCTTCCGGACTGCAGTCCCCTTTTCTTGCGATCGTCCGCCTCTACTGGGGCTGGCAAATCGCTCAGAACGGCTGGGGGAAACTTCACAATCTCGCGCACGTGACCGAGTTCTTCGCAAGCCTCGGGTTGCCTGCGCCCGGGCCGACGGCCACATTCGTCGCTACCTTCGAATTCATGGGTGGTGTCCTGCTTGCTGTGGGATTGCTCTCACGCGTCGCTGCGCTGGGTCTGGTGATCGACATGACGATGGCCTACATCACGGCTGACCGGGAAGCGTTCTTTTCGTTCTTCACAGACCCGGGCAAGTTCTATAACGCCGATCCCTTTATCTTTCTTTTCGTGGGAATGGTGATTCTGATTTTTGGACCGGGAAAGTTGTCTCTCGACGCACTGGTGCAGGGATTCGTCAGCCATCCGAAAGTGAGAGAGGCGACGATGTCCGGGACCTGAACGGCTCGTACTTGTTCACGCGGCCTGTCGCAACGATGAAGGGTAATGGCGCGGGCGGGACGGAACTTTGTTGGTGGGCGATCGAATCTCGCGGTCTTTGTGGTTCCTCTATTTGGAGTGCCACCGATCGAAATCGTTTCGAATATTATCGGAGAAGCACCGCGCAGCCGTATGGGCTTTCCGCGATCAAGTGCAGATTCGCTTGCAGGGAATAGCACAGAGGAATCACCGAACGCTGGCGGAAAACCGCGGCATCAGAGCCGCGCGTATGTAAATATAGATGCACCCACTATTTAGAAGAAGCTTAATTGGGATACTGGCGGGCGCAACGGCCAGCTCGGCGTTGGCGCCTGTCCTCGGCCGTCCGCTATTGAGTGTTGTCTTGGGCATCGCTGTGGGCGCGTTCTATTCTGCGAGCTTGCGCCCTACGCCTCACGCCTATGTAGATTATCTTTTGACCGGCGCCGCTCTGGGAATCCCGCTGTGGGGATTGATCAGTGTAATCACAGTTCCGCTACTTTCCGGACAGATGCCTGAGTGGAACGCCGAACAGATGCGCTCGCATTTTCCCGCGCTGGTTGCGTGGGTGCTGTATGGCGCTGTGCTGGGCCTGATGACCCAGGGATTGAGCGATATTTCCGAGAGAGTGCTCGGTTCCGAGATTGCGAACATATCGCCCGCGCCTCGAGAAAAGAAACAGATCGTGATACTGGGCGGCGGCTTCGCCGGAATGCGGACGGCAGAATGCCTGGAGCAGCAGCTCCGGCGCGACCCAGCGGTTTCGATTGCTTTGGTGAGCGACACGAACGCGCTTCTATTTACACCCATGCTCGCCGAAGTCGCTGGTGGCAGCCTGGAACCGAGTCATATCAGCACACCGTTGCGCAGCAGCCTACACCGGACAGAGTTCATCCGTGGACGCGTCGCCACGGTTGATCTGGAAGCCCGCCGCGTGATTTTGGACACCGATCACACTCCTAGCGGGAGCACCTCGCGGCGTGAAATCCCTTACGACCAGTTGGTTCTGGCCCTGGGTTCGGTTTCCAATTAC
Source organism: uncultured Acidobacteriota bacterium (assembly GCA_963834025.1). Taxonomy (GTDB): domain Bacteria; phylum Acidobacteriota; class Terriglobia; order Acidiferrales; family UBA7541; genus Acidiferrum. Next base: position 29,004 of record CAWIAI010000004.1, read on the forward strand.
TTGGGCATGGCGAACATTGAGAAGCTGGCGTTTAACTTCAAGAGTCTCCTGGACGCCATCCGAATCCGCAATCACGTCATCGAGATGTTCGAACGGGCCGATCGCGAGCCCGATCCCACTCTCCGACACAATCTTCTTACCGTCGTAATCGCGGGCGGAGGTTTCGCTGGTGTTGAACTTGCGGGGGCCTTGAACGACTTTGCGCACGGAATTCTGGCCGATTATCCGAACTTGCATCGAGAGGACTTGAGCGTGGTGCTGGTTCATGCGGGCGGCCGCATCCTGCCGGAACTTAGCGAGTCGTTGGCCAGTTATGCACAGGGCAGGATGGAGGCGCGCGGAGTTACTTTTCGCCTGAATACGCGTCTGACCGATGCGAATCCCGGTGTCGTGTCCCTAAGCGAGGGTGAAATCCGTACTCACACTCTGGTGTGGACGGCGGGAACGGCTCCGAATTCCTTGCTGAAATCGCTTCCCGTCGAAAAAGACAAGCGCGGCGCCCTTGTTGTTGGGAACACGCTCGCGCTGCGCAGTCATCCAGGGGTATGGGCCTTGGGTGATTGTGCTGCGGTGACTGATGCGAGATCAGGAAAGCCCTGTCCGCCTACCGCTCAATTCGCCGTGCGAGAGGCAGAGGTGCTCGCGAAGAACATTTGCGCGGAACTGCGGGGTGGACCCCGAGAAAGCTTTCATTTCGACTCACTCGGAGCGCTTTGCGTTGTGGGGCACCAGACGGCTTGTGCGGAATTGGCAATTCCGTTTGTGAAGAACAAGTCCGTGCGCTTTTCCGGACTGTTCGCATGGCTGCTGTGGAGAGGAATATATGTTTCGAAATTGCCAGGTCTGGAAAGAAAGATTCGGGTGCTAGTTGATTGGACGATCGAACTTTTCTTCCCGCGAGATATCGTTCAAACAATCGACTTGCAGTGAGGAGAAACCGATGTCTTCGGTTTCAAAAGCAGCCACGCAGGGGGACCAGGGCGCCGGGTCCTTCGATTGGGTTGACCCCCTTTTGGGTCTCGTAGTCGGCAGCGCGGGTGGCGCACTCGGAAGCGCGCTGCTTGCTACATCACCCGCTCGTGGGATTGCGATTGGGGCGCTATGCGGGTTGGCATTCGGCCTTTTCTTTGCGTACCGGGCTACAAGCTCCGGTGCGGGCTTGATCTGGGGACTTGGGGTTGCCTTTCTCCTGTGGTTGATTCTTCCGGCGGGGATCTTGCCCCTATTGGCTGGCTCTGACCGCTCCATGGCCAAGCTCGCGGATGCCCGCGAACAATTTCCCGAGCTAGTTGCATATTTGATCTGCCTAGGAATGCCAGTGGGTGTGACGCTAGGAGTTCGTGGTGGCCTGCGCGGGAGGTTGAAGAACCCGCCGTTCCACTTATGGCGCGCGATCGCCGTCGGTGGATTTGCAGGAGTGCTCGGCGCGATGATTTTTGGACGCTGGTCGTCTGCAGGTGACTTCTTCCCTTTGGTCGCCGGGCTCGGCGAGCTTCACACTCGAATCGCGACCGTGGGCCTCCAGTTTGCCGTGGCCACGATCATTGGTTCCAGCTTTGGGCTGCTCTTCCAGCGTGACGTGCGGGGCTACGGATCGTCCATGGGCTGGGGGCTGGGCTTTGGAATTTTCTGGTGGTTCTTGGGGCCGCTCACTGTTTTCCCGCTCGTCTCCCGAACGCCTCTGGACTGGTCGGCAGATCATGGAGGGGAGTTATTCGGTTCACTGGTGGGACATATCCTCTACGGATTGATCCTGGGCATTGCGTACGCCGCGATCGACCGCTCCTGGGTAAAGTTGTTCATCGAATCCGATCCGCTGAATCGGGAAGCCGAAGGTCCTGGCCTTCTCGTATTGCGTTCACTCAGTTGGGGAGCGCTCGCTGGTCTGGTGGGCGGACTCGTTTCGAGCCCGGTAATGATCGCGACAGGTGTATTGCCCAAGATCGCCGGCCTGGATACACCACTGTCTATTTTTCGCGGGCTGGTCCTTCATCTTTTGGTGAGCGCACTGATCGGCATGACATTCGGTTTATTGTTTCGACGCGAATCCTCGAGCATCGGGCTTGGCGTGATGTGGGGATGGCTGTTCGGAGTGATCTGGTGGTATCTCGGGCCGATGACGTTCCTGCCGCTGCTGCTGAGCGGAGAGATTGACTGGCGGGTGAGCGCAGCTTCTGCGTTGCTTCCCTCTTTGATGGCGCACTTGATTTATGGCGCCACGACGGCGCTTGTATTTCTCCTCCTGGAGCGCCGCTACACTGAAGAACTGCTCCTCGATCCGCGCACCGCCGCGTTCGAACTTCGCCACGTCCGCCCCGTGGGAACTCCAGCGCCTGCGCTGTGGTTTTTCGCGCTGGGGATGAGTGTGTTGCTGCCCATTCTCCTCGGATAGTGGGACAGACCCAGTGCGCGCCACTGCGGCGCGTACCGAGCCCGCATGGTTGAGAGGCTTCTGACGCACTTGAGACAGAAAAAGCACGATCTGTATTCTTGCAAGCCGGTTCAAAACAATTCCAGAAATTCCTGACCTTCATGGAACCTTGCTCTTCTTTCGTCATCACACCTGCAACTAGATGGCGGTTTTCGAGTACGCGGAGTGCCGAGCACGCCGTTCAAAAGCGAGCCTTGACTGCCGTACGCAGTGATACGGGGCGGGATGGCCACATTCGAGGAGATGGAACTCGGGAATCTAGCCCAGAGGAGGGCACCCATGAGCACGCGGGCAAAAAGCAAGGCAAATAATCAACCTGCTCCGGAGGGAATCGAAAAGCAGTCTGGATCTGTCAATTCATCCGCAGGCGACGCGCCGGCACAAGACGAGATTCAGCTACGCGCCTACTGCATTCATGTGGAACGCGGGGGGCGGCACGGCTGCGACCTTGACGATTGGCTCCAGGCAGAACGGGAGCTAACGGAAGAGCACCCTGCAGGTCCGAGCGGCAATGATGGAGCTCGATGAGGTTGGATTACCAGTTTGGATGGCGATGATTTGGGAAGAACCACGGTGTTGCCCAGGACGAGCGGCTTCGGCGACAACAAGGATTGCCTTCTAACTCGGTAGTCGACCTGGTTACGGCGAGGTTCAAGAGCTGTATGAATTGTTTTCCGAGGAACTTATGAGAGCGCCACAGTACAGTGTACCGGCCTCCGCCAAATCGCCGGCCGACCTTCCAAGGACATTCGTGACCAGGATTCGATCCGTTTCTTGCGCGGAAGTGACGCAGGCTGGACTCATTATCCTTAATCAAACGGTCATTCTCGCGTCGAGTATCTTCGGTCGCTAGAGTTTCTTCCTGCGTGCCGCCTTCCGGCATGTACTCGAGTTGAAATGTCTTATAACGGAGAATGCGATGGGTCCGCTGGATCGGGTCAAGGTCCTTGTGGTGGATGAAAAACTTCAGGAGCCTTGCGTCTATCGTCGAATTCTGGAGCGAAACGACTGCCAATGCTTCTTCGCGAGTTCTCAAAAGGACGTCGCGGTAACGCCGGAGCTTCGCACCGTCGACATCGTCCTCAGTTCGCTCAAGGTCCCCGGCAAGAGCATCCATTGGTTAATCGCTCTGTTATCGGGTTCACGCGCCAGCGCGTTTTACTCATTACGCCTAGAAGAGCGTTACTGGTGGGTGCCTGTTTTCAAACTCGGAAAGGAGTGCCTTGGAACACCGGCCTTCCCGCCAAGCAGCTTCGCAGGTGTCTTTGACCAACTGGTGAAGGAGATCCGGAGCAAAACGATGGCGCTGTCGCAAGTCAACTGTGAAACCTTTGACTTCCTTCCGAATCCGACAAACGTGAAGTTGCTGTTCGATAGGGAGGGGTTCCATGATTTCAAGCGTAAATCCGTTGATTGTGGCGACGCAGCGATCCGCGAATGTGCAGTGGAGATTGGAGACGCTGGGCGTTTGGATAACAAGGTACGGATTGGTTGTGGTTCTCCTGCTCATCGGGTTCTTAAAGTTCACAGCAGCGGAGGCCGCGGGGATACAGCCACTGGTCTCACACAGCCCGCTCCTGTCCTGGATTTATCTGTTCTTGAGCGTGCAAGGCGTGTCGAATCTTATCGGGGCGATTGAGATTGCGGTTGCCGTGATGCTGGCGCTCCGGCCGATTTCTGCGAAAGCGTCCTTCGTGGGCAGCTTGGGGAGCATCGTGACGTTTCTGTTGACAACTAGCTTTGTCGTCTCAACCCCAGGCGCCGTGCAGCTGAGTCACGGGTTGCCGGTATTGAGTGACGTCGGGCAGTTCTTGATTAAGGATGTCGTGCTACTCGGGGCGTCGTTCTGGACTGCCGCAGAGGCGCTCGGGGCCGTGTAGAAATGGGAGATCTGGCGGTTTCAGCAGCGAAATCATCCCCAGTAGCAATCCGGTACATCGTTTCGCGAATTTCACCCAATTGCCCTTCGCTTTCATAGCTCGTCCCGGCGACCGCCGCACTCTTTGTAACTTTCTCCGCGTGTCGGCATCACACAGCCCGGAACATTATTCTTTTTTTCGTGTCGGGACGAACATGGCGCAGCCGCAATTGGAATCCACCGAGGCAGAGCTAATCAGGCGTGTTTGCGGAGGAGAACCGCAGGCGTTTGAAGAATTGCTTCGCCCCTATGAGCGCTTGGTCTATGCGACTACGATTTCGATATTGCGAAACCCAGCCGACGCTGAGGAAGTCGCCCAGGAGGCGGTGCTGAAGGCATTCTCGAAACTCTCAAGCTTCCGCGGAGAATGTAGGTTCAGTACTTGGCTGGTGCAAATCACCTATAACGAGGCCAGAATGAAGTTGCGAAAGGAGCGTCAGCATCTTTACGAGTCGATTGACCGCGAGCAGCACGACCAAGAAGGCGAATATTGGCCGAGGGACTTTGCGGATTGGCGCCCTATTCCTTCCGAGCTGCTCGAAAGAGAAGAGCTTCGCGAGGCCTTGCAGAATGGAATCAATTCTCTCAGCCCGATGTATCGGGAGATCGTAATCTTGAGGGATGTCCACAGTTTGAGTCTCAAGGACACCGCGGCAGTTCTTGGAATTCCTGAAGGAAGCGTGAAAACGCGGCTTCATCGCGCGAGGTTGCAATTGAGAGACTTTCTGGCGCCTGGCATCGATGGTAGCTGGAGCTCGGGGCAGAATTACCGGAAAGTAAGGGCCTGGTAAAAAGGGAAGGTTGCTATGAGCACCATTGAAATCAGTTGCGTCGAAGTCTGGCGGGAAATTTCCAATTATCTTGGCGGGGAAATTTCGGTCGAACTGCGCGAAAGGATGCGGGCACACTTCGGGGTCTGCGAGCACTGCACGACGGTGCTCGATGGGACGCGGAACATCGTACAACTGGTCGGAGATGGGAAGATCTTTCGAATGCCGGATGGCTTCAGTGAACGCTTGTACAAGAAGATTCACGAGCGCCTATCGCCGTAGGCTGATTCGACGGAACCCGGTCGGGCTGGAACGGATCACGGACATCCTGGTTATCCATGTACATCCATAATTTCCAGTTCCCCTCTGGATTCTTCCGCCAGATATCCACGTAGCGGTCCCGGCGATGAATGGGTGCGCCTCCGTTCTTGGGCGTCAGCGTCAAATCATGCCATCCATAGTCATGGGCGACATCTCCGTGAATGCGGATCTCGGCCACAATCACCGCCAGCTTCACTGCAAATTGTTCGAAAAGATTCTGCAAGCGAATTGCGAGATCATCCGATCCGCTTTTGCCAAATCCGCTCGGCTGCTCACTCGAGAAGTTAACCAGGTCCGGATCCACAGTCGCCAGGATCCGGGCCGCGTCGCCAAGATTGAAACCCTCCCGAAATTCGGTCTTGGCGACATTGATCGCATATAAATTGTCCATGTCAACTCCATCTGAATTGGAAGCTGTATTGCATCTCTCGAGGCCTAGGAGTCGTCAGATCAAACCGGCGGCAGTTAGCCTCGGAACAGACTCGATTTCAAGACTAGTCGCCACCAGTGCGGCATTTCAGCTTCGCACTTTTGATCGGATGATTGCGCGCACGATGTGAAAGTCAACATCCGTACGGGTGATGTGATTGAAATAGTTAGTCCCTCTCAGATTTCAGATGAACAGACCAGCATTCCTGCCGGCTGACTGTTTCAGATGCCGACCGCTTTCGATACGGACTTCGCGAGATGAGACGGTGGGGAAACGAAAAAGATGCGAAAAATCTGCTTGGCCGGCGGGAGCACCCTAAGGTTGCGCGCAGGCAAACCAGAGACGTAAACTTGGTGATCGTGGATCAGCGCCATCTGACGGTGGGCGAATGAGCTTTCTCAGCGAAGTTCGACTCAAAGACAAATTCGGGCCCTTTGTTGCGTTTCAAGCGGGGCTGGGATTCGTCCCGAATCTTGTTCTAGCACAAACCTTGCTGCCTCGGCTCATCGAGGCCCAGGCGATGCTTGAAAGTGCCGTGCGCTTGCGGGAAGGAGCGATTCCCCGAGTCCAGAAGGAACGAATCCTTCTAATTGTTGCAGCGGAGCGACAAGACACGTATTGCGTAGCCTTGGATAGCAAGATCTTGTCTTCGCTTGGCCTTCTGGAAGTTCAAATCGATAGTCTCTTGGCCGACTACCGGAACGTGGATCTCTCGGGATCTGAGTTAGCCTGTCTGCAATTTTGTCTCAAACTAAGCCACCATGCCCCCTCCGTGTGTTCGGAAGACATTGATGCCTTGCGGGCGTGCGGATTCGGGGACGAATCAATATTCGAAGCCGTCGTCGTAACGGCCTTAGCCGTTTACCGCTGCACGCTGTCGCTGGGGTTGGGCCCGGAGCCGGATTTCGGAGCGCGAAAACTCCCGTCAACGAGAATCGTTCAGCAACGTGGCCCAGCGTCCCACGGCTTGTTGTCCGGCTCTCATGAGGCGGGACAACGAAACGGGCCCTATGTGCGCGCTCCCTACCTGAGCCCCAAGACATTTTCACCTTTTGCCATCGTTCAGAAGAGTCATGGATTCATACCGAACTTTTTCCGCGCTCAGAGTTTACGACCCGACTTGCTCGAAGCGGAGCTAGAAGCAGTGGGCAGGATCCTGCTTCCCGAGGAAGCTCTGACCCGGCTGCAAAAGGAATCCATTTTGCTCGCGGTGTCGGCAGCGAATCTCAACTCCTATTGTGTTGCCATGCATTGCAACCTGTTACGCGGTTTGGGTAAGCCCTCGGAGGAGGGCGACCAGATCGCGGTGGACTATCATGAGGCGAACCTGTCGGTCGCCGACAAGGCGCTGCTGGACTTCGCTGTCAAATTGGGAACGCGCGGTCCGGAGTTTTCTGGTCGGGACGTTGTCAAGCTCCAAGCGCTTGGTTTCACTGAAGAACAGATTTTGGAATGCGTGGTGGTAACCGCTCTCAATAATTTCGCAAACACACTGCAAATGGGGCTCGGAATCGAACCGGATTTTGCGCCCCCTCCGGCCTTTGAAGAAAATAAAGTGCATCTTGCGGACGCAGTCGCCACTCCGATTGGTCGGGAGGGCGGAGTGTATCGCGGCGACGTAATCCAGGACCTAGACGCTGAACTAGTCGCCCAGGCGCAGGATGGGAAGCTGGAGGCCTTTGAAGAGTTGGTTCGCCGTCATACCCAGTTGATTTATCGCATCCTGATGGCGATGTTGGGAAAGCCTCCCGATGCGCAGGACGCCCTGCAGGATACGCTCTTGAACGCGTTCAAGCACATCGGCGGATTTCAGGGGCGGTCGAAGTTTTCCACTTGGCTGGTCAGTATTGCCAGGAATACAGCGCTGCAGCGGTTACGGGCCAGAAAAGACGTAGAGAGCCTGGATGAGCCTGAGCGCGGGGAAGAGGGCGACTTTCGCCCTCGTCAAGTGCGGTCTTGGGCGGACAACCCCGAACAGTCACATTCTAAATCGGAAATCCAGCAACTCGTTGAGGCGGGGATCTTGGGGCTCCCGGCCAAGTACCGCGTGGTAGTCGTCCTCCGCGATATCGAGCAGCTTTCAACGGACGAAGTTGCCCGGGAGCTGGGTCTAGGCGTGCCTGCTGTGAAGACGCGTCTGCTCAGGGGACGGCTCATGCTGCGAGAGTGGCTTTCACCTCACTTCACAGCCAGTACCAAGGGAGCAGTAAAATGATCACATGTGAGGAATTCTTCGCGGAGTTCGCCGACTACATGGAGAACCAGGTGTCACCGGAGATCCGCAAGGAACTCAATCTGCACTTGTCCCAGTGCCGCGCTTGCCGAGTACTCTACGATACCAGCCTCAAGACCGTCAAAATCGTAACTGAAAGTGGTTCGTTCGAATTACCTCACAGTGTCTCCGACCCAATCATCGACTGTGTCATGGCGAAGCTGCGAAAAGACCGCAGTTAACACGAGAGCTGGTTCGGAACAACGTTGGAGCAAATCTAAGTATGCCCGAAGGTGATAAGCGCAACCAAAGCGACGACTTAGATTGAAATTGCCCTAGCTTTGCAAGCAGGGGGTCGCCGGTTCGATCCCGGTCACGTCCACCAACCTTCTCGACAACTTAGCGCGAGAACTCATTAGTTCACCATCCCCATTGCAATGACTTCTGTAGGTACCCCATGATTTTTCTCGGCGTGGCGGCGTTGATAGTTCCTTCGGCGCTGAACGTTTTCAAATTTCCCCATCGCCGGGTGTGTAGCATAACCCTCGCGATGTCGTGAAGAGGCTGGGCTCGCTTTAGACAAATAAGCGGTCTGTTCCCCAAAGGCAATGACACGCATGGAGTCGCTTGGTTCGCGGCACATTGCTACTCCAACCACGGGGTTCCTTACGAGGTATTCGCGCGCAGCCTGATGGAAAAGGAGCTTGAGGGTCGTGAGTACTCGGTTGACTGTCGCACCTGCGACGCACCGTTTCTTTGACCATCGAATCCGTTCCTGGTGCCGCGCAGACTTGAAGGATCAGCGTCGCTTGTCTCAAGCACAAGCCCTTTAGCGGCGCGGTCTTCTTTCGCCGGATCGATGGTCTGAAAGTTCAGGAGTGCACTCCGTTCCCCTGCTGGCTTCCAAGAGAGTGCTGGATCTGACCCGAACATCTTTTCGCTTCACACAACGCAGGGTTGACTCGCAACCCATCCCTGTCCGGCGCCGAGGCCCGCGGAGATTCTATCGAGGTTGATTCTCACGGAGAAAAGAGGCTATCGCTGGAGCCCGGAAGGTGAAACGGCAACAGCTGCGGGTGTAATAAGTTTGCTGTATTCGGCCTTGGCTTGACGAAGTATCGGGATAACTGGGTTTGCATCTTTCCAAGTTGCAAAGAAGTCATCGTACGCTTTGCGGCTCTTCTCTCGATCTGCTTGCGCGGAATAGGCACGCGCGAGGCCAAGTTTCGCGAGTGGGGCGTACACTTGCCACCAGCCCGCGTCGCGGGCATCGAGGACCATTCGGAACTGCGCAGCGGCCTTAGCCGGCTCGTTTGACGCCAAGTAGGCCTGCCCGAAACGATATGGAACGTCTAGCGTGTGTTTATACAGTTCGGGCTGGAGCAGCAAATCGGCGGCTTCCGAGGGATTTCCTCGCTGGCGATCGATGATCGAATGAATCAGCGGCAGATGAACTTTCTGTTCGATGGTGTTTTCGGGAGCAATGCGGTTGAGTTTCGCCGCCAGTGCTTCCGCGCGGGTGAAATCGCCGGCGTCTGCGAATGCTTCGGCACAGCGCCACAGCTCGGTAGCGCTGTCGGTGTCCCCCGCGACGGAATGGCGACAGAGGCTGCGAGCCAAACCGTAGTTTCCGAGTAATGATTCGAGCTGGGCGCGCGCAGCCAGATCGTCCGCGGCGTCCTGCGTCTGGCCGGCGCGTGTCTCGAGGTTCACCTCGGCTTCGTTGAGCGAGCGGAACTTCTTCATGTCTCCGCGAAGATAGGCGAACTGCATCTGCAATTGGAGCCAGCCGGTATCATCGGGCGCAGCCTCCCGGGCAATCCGGTCCATCGTGGCGGTATCGTTCTCGATGAAGGCGATACGGTAGAGCATGTCCGTCTGATAGGAGAAAAGAGAGCCTTTCTGCTGCCATTGATTGATGATTGCCTTGGCCTCGTCAAACCGGCCAAGCGACATCAGCGCTTGGCTCTTATTGGAGTAGGCGAACGCGGAAGGTTCCGGGGAATGATCGATGGTCCAGTTGAACTCCTGCAGCGCCTCCTCTTTCTTCCCAGCAGCGCGTAGTTGATTCCCAATAAATTCGCGGCATTGACGCTGCGCGGATACACTTGCTGATACAACGTGAGTACGGCGTTCTCCTTCTCGAGGTTACCCGTTATGTTCCAGTAGTAAGTGGCGGTAACCAGAAAATTCTCTTCTTGCGTAAGGTGTTTATCTTTTAGTTCAAAGGCACGGGCGAAATTCTTCCGCGAAGCCTCGTCTTCGCCGATTCCGTGATAGGAACTGCCGAGCATGATGTACGCAGAACAGAACTGCGGGTCCAGCTCGACGGCCCGTTCAAAGAAGGGAATGGACTCGCGGATCTTGCCCGAACGATTCCGCTGCACGCCCGTCCGATAGGCTTGCAACGCCTCGAGGGAGCTCGTGGTGGCAAGAGCAAGCGGCGCATTGTACTTTTGCAGAGAACTGAGGCTTTCGCCCAATTGCCGCCGCAACTGCGAAGCCGCTTTTCCCAGGGCGGCCACGACTTTGTCTTTGTTGTCTGTTTCCTGCTGCTGCCGCGCGATTTGTTTTCCGCTCTGCGCATCGATCGCTTCCAGAGTAATCAGGTAGTAGCTCCCGATCGCGTCGATCTCGGGGACTACGACGGCCTTCAAACCCTGGCGTTTGCAGATTTCGATACCGAGTTCCTGCGTCACACGCTCATCGGGTTCATGACGCATCGAGCGCAACGTTTGGCGGACCGCCGCCTCCGGCAGGAGGCTCAAGAACGGCGATTCGGCGAGCTTGACTTCGAGCGCCCTGTCCAGATTGTCGAAGACGGGGTCGCCTGTCTTGTTGACAAAACTCGCCAGGAGAATGACATCGCTCCCGGTCAGCGCCGGCCGGGCGAAGAAGACGCGCCACGCCACAAGGGCGGCAACCACGAGGATGGCTGCGACGCCAGCTGCCACGATGAAGCGGCGTTTCTTCGGAGGTTCAGACCTTGGCCCGACCGGAGGAACCGTCGCGAGGCGTGTTTCGATGGAAACCGGAGCAGGCAGGTCGCCGTTTTCCACGTGAGCGATGAAGCGGTACCCACGCCGAGGCAGAGTTTCGATGTAGCGGGGTTCCTCGGCCGAATCGGCCAGGACGTCACGAAGCTTTTTGATGGCACTGTTCAGACCAGTATCGAAGTCGACGAAAGTGTCTGCGGGCCAAAGTTTTTGGCGGAGCTCTTCGCGCGTAACCACGTCACCGGGGCGCTCCAGCAAAAGAGCGAGTATCTTGAAGGGCTGGTCCTGAAGCTTGATGCGGATGCCGTGCTTGTACAATTCGCCCGAGCGCAGGTCCACTTCGTAGGCCCCGAAGTGGGTCTTGCGGGTTCCAGCAGTTGCTTTCATCGCAGGTGTTCGAGCTTGGCGGGAGTCTACCACCAACCGTTCCGGGGACGAAGCAATATGTGATGTGCCATACCAAGCGCGTATTTCCTGCAACTGCCCCTAAATTCAATGAGTTGGACGGTCAGAACTAGAACATGTAGAGACCATACCCCGACCATTGCCACTCGTGCCAGATTGCGGCTATTTGGCGGAGCGATGCCGAGGAAAGACACTTTGCGATCTGCTTCGGGCGGATTCTTAGTCGGACCGTTTAATGGTGATCCTCGGGTGCGTTCCTTGCGGTGGCGATTCACGGCGTAGTCCGGCGTGCGAGCTTCGACCGGCGCCCTTGATGACTGTTCTGGTCCTATCGCGATCGCAGCATTGAGGTTGAAGAAGAAGATGAAAAATTCGCGCACTCTCGAGCGATCCAGAACATTCACGAACGTTCGATTTGATTTGAGAGCCATTACGCTCGTTATCGCCACCTTGATCGGCGTGTGGGGATGCGGAGGAGGCACGAGTCAGTATCAGCCCCCGTCACCCACTCCAACGGTCACCGCAATTTCGCCGAACAGTGCCATCGCCGGCGGTGCGGGTTTCGCGCTCACGATCAATGGGACCAATTTCGTCGCAGCTTCGACGGTCAACTTCGGCGGGGCGGCGCCCGCCACCACGTTCGTCAGCTCCACGCAGTTGACTGCGGCCATCCCTGCCTCCAGCATCGCCTCCACGGGCACGCTGGCCGTGACAGTGACCAATCCCGCACCCGGCGGTGCCACCTCCATTCCAATGAACTTCATCATCACCGGCGTCGGCCCTAACTCCGTCCCGGCGATCAGTACTCTCTATCCAAGCTGCGCGCCCGCCGGAGAACAGTTCGTTGATTCAGTAGATAATCAGTTGACGGTAGTTGGGGATAATTTTGTGGCTGATTCAGTCGTGCGCTGGAACGGCAGCGACCGGCCGACCACTAGTAATGGCAGCATTAACGGACTCATTGCTCAGATTTCAGCGAGTGACATTGCCGCTGCTGGGACAGCCGAGATCACCGTCTTCAATCCTGCGCCCGACGGGGGTAGCTCGAACTCGTTGACCTTCACCATCACGACAGGAGCGGCTAATCCGCAGTCAATCGCAGTAGATCCTACCGGAAAGTTCGTGTATGTAGCGAGTTTGGGCTGCAACGGCGGCGTTGGCGGCTACGTGTCTATGTACACGATCAACCCCATAACGGGTGCGCTAGCGTCCATAGGACCACCGGTATCAACATACGGCTACGGTTTCTACGCCGATTCCGTGGCCGTAGATCCTTCTGGCAAGTTCGCCTACGTGACAAATTCGGGGGATGTTTATGATTACGATGATGGCGCTGATGGCAGCGTCGCTATGTACACCATCAACGCCACGACCGGGGCCTTAACCTCCATGGGAGCGATAAACGGGAATTGTCCGGGATTGTGCCTTCCCTCGTCTGTGGTCGTGGATCCATCTGGCAAGTTCGCTTATGTGGCGGATGGGGGCGGCGGTTCAGCCGGGGTCTCAATGTACACCCTCAACGGCACTACCGGGGCCTTGACGTCCATTGGGACGATCCCCGAAGGAGGTAGTTCGGACTCGGTGGCCGTGGATCCATCTGGCAAGTTCGTTTATGTGGCAAATGCGAATGCCACTCCTGGATCCGCTGGCAACGTGTCCATGTACACAATCAACACCACGACTGGGGCCTTAGCGTCCATAGGGACGATTGCTGCGGGAACAAACCCGGTCTCCGTGGTGGCGGATCCTGCAAGCAAGTTCGCCTATGTAGCGAATTCCGGCTCGAACGACGTATCGATGTACAGCACAAACGTCACGACCGGGGCCTTAACGTCCCTAGGAACCATAGCGGCAGGAACTGACCCTACTTCCGTGGCTGTGGATCCTACCGGTAAGTTCGCCTACGTGACGAATTCTGGCTCGGACGACGTCTCCATGTACACAATCAACGCCGCGACCGGGGCCTTGACGTCCATTGGGACAATAGCCGCAGGATCGACTCCCACCTCCATCACCATCCATCCGTCGGGCAAGTTCGCCTATGTGACGAATTCCGCCTCAAACGACGTCTTCATGTACAGCATCGATGCTGCCACCGGTGCCTTGACGCTCATAGGGACGATAGGCTCATGAAGATTTGCAAGCAAAAAACAAGGAAGAGAAGAGCCCCATGATTTCCAAAACGACTCGCATCGCTCGAATGATTGTTCTCGCGAGCTTTGCGCTCAGTTCCGCTGCCTGGGCGACTTGTTCGAATGCCTCTCTGAATGGTAGCTACGGGTTTCTGCACGGCGGCACAGCTAGCGGACCTGGCCACCAATAAATTTCTTGGCCACCCTGTCGTCTTTTGCCCGCCGTTTCCGATTTCCTAAATAGAGGGGGCACGCTGGTCGAGCGAATATGTTCTGGAGATTCCCTGCACCCTCCCTGAATTCAAAGGGCTGCCGCACGCCATTGTGCCTCAAACCACTTCGCGGCAATGTCTGTGAATTAGGGCAAGCCCGTCGATCCTAGCCTAAATTCGCGGACGCGGACACGGTTGTCAGCGGCACTCCGGTGAAGGGCAATTAAGTAACGAAGACGGTCGGTGTGCAAAGCACTCACCCTACAACTTTCATCACTCGAGAGAGGAGCGAATCCATGAGGCATAGTCGTTTCATCAGTTCGACCCCACTGATCGCGGGGCTGCTGACCGGTCTCCTGTTCGCGATCCTAGTTGTACCACTTAACGCAGACGACTCTCATTCGCGGTATGACGTCAGTAAGGAAGTCACGTTCAGCGCCACCGTATCGAGCGTGCTCCACAAACCCGGCCCGGGAATGATTTGGGGCTCCCATCTCATGGTCGAGACTGTCTCCGGCAGGTTAGACGCCAGTCTGGGCCGATTTGGTTTGGAAGGCAAAGGCGCGCTGTCCGTCACCCCCGGCCAGCAGATTGAACTCACCGGCGTCATGAAGACGGTTCGCGACAAGGAAGTCTTCGTGGTCCGCAGGGTAAAAGCAAACGGCAAGACCTATACCATGCGCAATGAGCACGGGATCGAGGTATCGCCACTAACCCGTGAACGCGCCGCCAAGGAAGGGGTGACGCTATGAACCGGAACTTCACCGGCATTCTCGCATTGATTTTGGTTTGCCTGGCTTTCGGGTTCCTGACGGGTTGCGGCAGCAGTTCGAGTACGCCGCCTCCGCCTCCCAACCTCGCGATCACGGCGACGAGCGGATCGGGACAAACCGCAAACGTCGGTGACGCCTTTACCCACATGCTGGTAGCCACCGTGACATCCAACGGAACAGCGGCCAGCGGGGTAACGGTTACGTTCACGCCTGACGCGGGATCAGTCGGTCAGAGCTGCACCCCCTCCGCCACCACCGCTACTACCGCCTCCGATGGCACCGCATCAACCACATGCACTGCAAACTCGACGCCCGGCGCCTACTCAGTAACGGCCGCGGTGACGGGAGCCACGGCAACGGCCAGTTTCACCGAAAGCAACACCGCTCCCCGCGTGTTGGTGTTCTATGTGAACGGGCTGGAAATCAGCGCCGCCTACGGACCCGGGCCGGTTTACTACGCTATCGCAGGCGCGGTGGGATTTGACTCAAGCGGCAACGTTCTCGGCGGCGAACAGGACTATAACGACGCGAGTGGCCTGACCTCACCGGGCGAACCCACGACCCCCGACGTAATCAACCCCAAAGGCAGTTCGATGACGGTGGATATGAGCACCGGCACCGGGACGCTAGTCCTTAATGTTTCGGCCAGCAACCCTAATGTCGGCGTGGCTGGCATCGAAACCTTCGCCGTTCAGTTTGTAAACGCAAGTCATGCGCTGATCACGCAGTTCGATGGATCGGCAACTTCCAGCGGGAGCTTCGACCTGCAGACGGCAAGGAGTGGTGCCGGCGGCAATTTTGCCTTCACCCTCTCCGGGTTGGACACCACGGACGCAGCCACGGTTGCGTATGGAGGCGTGTTCTCGAACACCAACGGCACCATCCACGGCACGTACGACGAAAATGATTTCGGGAAGGTGCTCGTGGGGAATACTCTCACAGCGACGGACAACGGCGTCGGAGCGGACGTGTACGGACGGGGCGGCATCACCGGCTTCACGGATCCCAACAACGGCAACGCACCTATCTCGCTCGTCTACTATATTGTTGGTAGGGAAGTACTACGCATCATCGATGTTGACGACGACGATGCTCTGGTGGGTTCAGCCTACGGCCAAGGCAACGCCACCTCCTTCGACAGCACGGCGCTGACAAGGGACGTATTTGGCATCCTGGACAACACGGAGGACGCTTACTTTGCCGCAGCGGGGCAACTCGTTGCCGCCAATACCGCCGTTGGAACGTTTAGCGCCACATTCACGGGTGAAGGCGATGATGACGAAGGGGGCACCGTCATGGCTACGGGCACCCCGGGCGGAGTCGCAGGCAACTACTCCTTTTCGACCACCGTGCTCGGTTATGGCAGCATGACCGGCATCACTGGGTTGGGATCCATTCACACGCTCGGGCTGTATGCGACCGACCCAACTCTCAACCTAATCGATCCCAATAACACCACGGCGACCGACCTGGGAGCCGCCCTTGTCCTCGATCTGGATGATTTCGCCCAGGGCACGGGAATCGTGGTTCCGCAAGGGACCATAGCGTCTGACGGATCTGACCTCAACAACAGCTACGGCTTCGGAGCGCAGGCCTACTGCGGCGACGGCAGCTGGCCCATCCCGAACGTGGGCTGGGAGTTTGACTTCGTCGGGCAAGGAACGTTTGCGTCCCTTGCTTTCACGACCGGAACCGGCGGGCCCCCCACCCCGGTAGATATCAGTGATCCGTTCGCGTCCTTCATACCGGGCACGGCGGATGAGTACACTGCCGTTCCGATCGCGGGGACTGCGGCCGCACCTGACGCCGCGGGGCGATACACCTTCCCGTCGGCCACTCCATTTGCCGTCGGTCCCGTTGGGGGCGCTGACGGTCCAACTGTCGACTTCACTGTGGTCCTGTATGAAGCTGGTCCGGGGCTGGTGTTCTCAATCGGCGAGGACGAGAAAACCCTCAGCGAGTGGCTGGGCGCCTTCCAGGAGAAGAGTGCCAGCTCGCTGAAGGCAATGCACGTGCAGAGAGGACCGCTAGTCAAGAGCCAAGCGACAGCGAAACGCTAGCCAGTAAACCAAACGAGGACTCCCTGCTGACCAGGACGTGGCGGCTAACTGACGTTATCAGGCCATTTGCTGAGAAGTTGTTGGAGGGAATTGCCGAGCATTACATCACCGCTACCCTGGTCTCGACGCGTGGGTGGACTTGCGGTTAAAGTTAGGCAGCTAAGGCGTTTCAATGGTCACTTGGGTGGCTCCAAACCGATTGAACTGGTAGGATCGCCAGCAAAACACCGTGGCTGTTGGCCGTTCAAGAACTGCCATCATTCAACTTCGCATATTCTGTTTTGGCTAGTTTGAGGACGGGAATATCGGGGTCGGCATCTTTCCAGAGTTCGAAGAAGTCCTGTAGCGCTTTTTTCGCTCTCGCTGTGTCGCCCGCAAGCGCGTAGCCGCGCGCCATTCCGAGATAGGAGACCGAGTAGCGCTGTCCCCAATTCGGGTGGACCCAGGTCGCTCCCCAGTTGGCGCCCTTGTGGTCCACGATTTTCTGAAACTCAGCTGCTGCTTCCGCGCCCCTACGCATTCTCAGGTAAGCCAGGCCACGCACATAAATCGCATCAGGGTAGGCGCGTTCGTATGGCGAGGCGGATGCCAGCAGTTCAACGCTCCTAGCAGGTTCATCGCGGTGGAGCGCGATCATGGCTTGAATCTCTGGTAGCTGTACGGCATTCCAGATTGTTCCGTTTGGAAAAGCTTTCGAAGTCTGCGCGGCGAGCTTCTCCGCTGCGGCCGCTTCGCCCACATCGCCATTGCCAACGCAGGACGCTCAAGCCGACGGACCGTCTGACAATTGCCCGCCAACGCGTCAGCACGCGCGTCGGCTTCCTCGTACTCGTTCGCGACGTACCGGAATCCTAGATGCTGCGCTGTCAGGGCAGAGGTCGCGGGTTCGAGTCCCGTCGTCCCCGCCATTCTTTCTAAAGGAGTTATCGGACGTGACACCGAAAACTCCTACCCACAATTTCACCCACACGCTTTACTGAACGCTCCCGGTTTCGAATCCCACGGCATCGAGAAACTTTTCCTGAGCCGCGATCATCTCGTCGAGGTCTTCCTGCGTGTACAAATCGAGCGTGGTCTGAATCCGCGAATGACCCAAGATGCCCTGCACTGTCTTTGGGTTCTCCTTTGCTTTGTTCACCAGCCAGTTCGACAGGCTGTGTCGGAGGTTGTGCAGACCCCAGCGATGCCCGTCTGGGATCACAACCCCAGCCTTCTTCGCTGCTGGTCTTAGGTGAACGCGGCAGAATACCGATGAGCAGATCGGAATCCTGCCCCTCCTCTGAAGAGACGGGAAAACGAAATCGGTGGGTCTGGCGTATGGCGTTTGCTTGTGCCATTCGCGCAAGTAGTGGGTCAACACACCGCCCATCGGTACGTCGCGTTCCGAAGATGGTGTCTTGGTGCTTCCGTCCACGCCCGACTTCTTCCACGCCTTGACGATTCTGATCTTTCGCTCTTCCCACAGGATGTCAGCCCAGCGGAGCGAAAGCACTTCCGAGCTTCGAAGTGCCGTCGCTGCTACCAAGAACAACAGAGTGAAGTGCAGCATATTCCCCATCACAGAACGCAGGATCAGGAGCGTCTGAGCCGGGGTGATCTTAATCGCCTTGTACGTAGTCTTTGTGCTGGTCGCCAGCCCCTCTACCGGGTTCTTCGAGACTTTCTTGTGAATGATCCCGATCTTGAAAATTCGATTCATGATGCCCCGAATCTTCGAGACTGTCGTCCACCCATAGTCTTCCTTGTTGTGCAGCCGATTGAACCACCTCTGGATTTCAAGCGGTTCAATGTCCTCTGAAATCTGACCGCCCCACTTCGCGATAAGGATGTCGCGAACGTAGTGCTGAAGGATGGGCTTTGTGTTCTCAGACTTCGGACTGGCGGTGACCTCTGGGTCGAACTCAACCTTCAGATAGTATTCCGCAAGTTCGTTGAATCTGATCCTGCCTACTTGGGAGTTGCCGGAGTTGATCCTGACCCGCAGCCCAAGACGATCCGCCTCAAGGGATGCGTCGTCTTCCGTAGGAAAGTCCTCGACCAGACCTACCACAAGTGGCGTCTGCTCTACGCCGTTGATCCGGTAGCGAAGCACCCAAGTCAGCCCCTTCTTCTTTTTCACTTTTTTGAAACTCCCCCGCTGGTATGACATTTAAACGCCTCCTCTGCGGGGGCTGCCGCCAGCCATTCTACGACCAGATTCGATGCTCGTAGCAACAGTGACCGGGACGCTGTTGCCAAGAACCCATGCACGAAGCTCGCTGAGCAGGTACCGCCAAGTTGTGCGCCGTCCGAAGCTGATGGGGTGCGCCGGGATCAGACCCAGCCGCGAGAGCCTGAGGATGTGCTTCCGCGAGCAATGGAGATAGTCGGCTGCGACGCTCGCATCAACAAAATACTCGTGCAGCGGGGCTACTGTGCTGCTGACAGAGACGGACGGGATCGAAGAATCGCGCACCTGTGACGTGCGCGATCTTGTGCCTTCCAATCGGGCTGTCAGCGGCGAGGCTCGTCGTGGTTGCGGGTTGTCCAATTAAGACCGCTCACTTTCTTTCGCAAGTGTTGTTTGCGCCTGTCAAACATCTCTTTATGCAGCCAGCCTCAGCCGGAGTGTCGCACTGCTCGTACCTGCGTCCTTCATTCTTAACAGCGCAGCTTCGCAGCGTTTCATTCGGCTTCCTCGATTCCGAATTCCGCCTTCTCTTCTTCGGTCAGCGGGGCGTGCATCGCTTGGTGCATCAAGCGCCCTTCCTCTTTGTCGCACCGTATGTCCCAGTGGGGGCGGCAATAAAAACTCCGTGTACTGACCGTCAGTGACGATCTCCGCTGGTTCAACACACCCCGGCTCACAGCATTTCTGGTTGGGGATCATGGCGCAGATCGTTTTGATGTGCGCTTGGTAGTGGTGGTGCCATTCACTCACCGCCATGTGGATGTCACCTTCGAGCCGGATGTGCTCCCACTGTTTGTGCTCAGGGCACCACTTCATTCC
>CAWIAI010000005.1:0-1045063 GCA_963834025.1 uncultured Acidobacteriota bacterium
GCGCCTTGCGAACAAGCGGATCGACAACATTCACTTCAACGGAAGGGTTGTGCTCGATGTTCTGAACCGATTGCGGTGACCGGATATCGGCGAACACCAGATGGTCGTCGTCCCAAACGCCGGTTGTTCCTTTAGGCGACAGATTCGGTGTTCCATCCGGGCAGACTGTTGCGATGAAGCCCAATCGTTGTTCGCGCACGACGCGCTTCATGTCATCGGTGAGAATGCCCATGTGAATATCTCCCACCAGCAATGGCGGCTGGCGCAGCACCGTTTCTTTGCCGCATTGGCAGCTGAATGCAGAAACGCCACGTCGAAGATGACGAAGAATTCTCTCCAGGCAGCCGCGCCGCCCTCGCGAAGCAAAAATGCGAACGCCTGGACTTACTCGATGGAGTTGAGCATTAATCCGCAGAGGCGGTTTTTGCGGCGCCAGAAAAATGAACGGTGATCAGAAACCCGTTCGTGCCGTCATAGGAAAACTTGTGGCCGTCGCCCTCAAAAGCTTCGTGCTTGCTCTTCCACATTCGGAAGCCGTCGTTGGACTGGGCGCCCCAGTATTTCAAGTTGTGAATAACAACCTCGTGGGTGGCACTATTACCGCTGACACGCTCCAACATGACCTCACCCTTGCCGTTATCCATCTTGGCATGGGCCAGACCGGTTTTCGAGTCCACGTCCCATGAAAACGAAGCGGTACTCACTGCCTTTTTCTGCCACGGAATCGGATAAAGTTGGCCGAGGATGTCGCCAAGTGCGGTCTGCTGCTCCTTGCCGACGCTGGGATCGAAATTCACCACCAACCAGGAGTCCTTGCCCGTGCTCCAGTCGCTGCCCAGATCTGTGGCGATCCATACCTTGGCGCCATCGAGCTTGGTGTCTTTGTAAAAGCCCTTGTCCACTTTGAGGACGAGATTAGCGCGGCAAAAATGCTCATCCATATGATGCTCGCTCATATGATTTGTGGAATGGGTGTTGAAGTAGCACGGACAGAACATGTCGCAGCTGCACGCTTCGATGTAGCTAGCGGTCATATCAAAGTCGGGTTTGGAAGATTTCTCCTGCGCCGAAGATGTGAAGTAGACGAGACTGGCAAGGAGCGCAAGGAGAGGAACCAAAAGGAGTCGCGGCAAGAGACGCATGATCCCTCCTATGGATTCGTTTGGAGATGGGGGCCCAACCGAGAATTACGCAACTCTACTCCCGGAGCTTGCAGAATTCAAACGAATTTCCTGTCGATCTCGAAAATGAAACTCATCTGCGGTCATCTCGCGAGTTCCAACGCGCCTGGTAAACGCATTATAAAAGGGCGCCCGTTTCAGACTGTTACGAAACGAGTGTGATTAAGCGATTTAAGGCGATGTTCCGAGTGCCGGAGCATCGCCTTTTTTGGTTTTGGCGAGGCGAATCACGTTGTCGTCGTGTGATGACTGGTGGGAGCAGGATCAGGTGGCCTGCAGGGCTGCATGTAGCTTGCGTCCGCCGAGAATGTTCACCATGCGCTTCAGATTGTAGGCGGATACGGCCAGACTGATTTCCGTTTGCGCCCCTCGCAGTCCACGCAGCAGGAAGCGTGGATGTCCGAAGATGCGGTATTTCAAATTGGCGAATGGATGTTCCGCGGTGGCTCGTCGCAGCCGCATCGCTTCCGGCGTGGCCCGTTGTTGCATGCGCTGTAGCGCCTCTTCGTGCATGTGACGGGTAACGATCCGTCGTGACGACACAGTGCATCGCGACTTCAGACGGCAGGCTCCGCAGACTTCGGGTTTTGCTGCATAGAGCACGGCACGATCTTTCCGCATGAGTTGTTTGCGGGCGAGAGTCTGCCCGGCCGGGCACAGGAACGTGTCGCTCTCAGCTTGGTAAGTAAATTCCGTGCGGTCGAACAGCGTGCCATCTCCTCGACTGTTCACGCCACGGTTGGCAGGCACATGCGGCAAGATGCCCTTCGCCTCGCAGGCTTCGGCCTGCTCTCCATTCGAATAGCCCCCATCGGCAACCACTTTGATCGCCTGCGCAGGCCCGCCGGTCGCTGCCTGCGCGGCTTCCGCCATCGGTTGCAGGCTGCCGTTATCGCCGGCCTGAACGGTCACTTGTTGCGCCACGATCAGCGCGTGTTCGGCATCGACGGCAGCTTGCACGTTGTAGGCAGGAAGGAAGCCGTGAGTGGTTCGCAGGAAGGCAACTTCCGGCTCCCGGTGCCGGTGCAATTTTTCCAGCGCACTGGCCACAGCACTGGGGTCGATGACCACCTCGTCTTGCTCATCGCTCTGCTCCAACTGTTCCAGATAGCGTTCCAGAGCCTCACGCTCGTGCACACTTTTCACACTGCTGACGGCCTGGAACTTCGAGCCGTCGATAGCGACCCATTCGCCTTTCACCAAGCCTACCGAGCGCGCCAGCCGCACCAACGCGGCTCCCGCTGCGGTTACGCCCTCGCGATGCATGCGCCGGAACTCGGCAATCGTCTTGTGGTCCGGCGCTAGCCGTCCCAGCAACCACATCAACTCAATGTTCCGTCGGCACTCCGACTCCAGTCGCCGCGAGGAACGGATCTGCTGCAAATAGCCATACAGGTAGAGCTTCAGCAGATCGCGCGGATCATAACCAGGCCGCCCAGTCTCGGCCGCCTCGGCGCGCTCAAATCCCAATCCCGCCATGTCCAGGCGATCGACAAATGCATCGATGACCCGGCACACATGATCATCCGGAATCAACTCTTCCAAGGTGACTGGAAAAAGAGTTCTCTGCGTACGGCCCTCACCCTGCACAAAGCCCATAAGAAATTCCCTCGCTTTTCACGAGGGAATCTTCTCATTTATTTTTGGGCGGTCAACAGAGTTTCGTAACAGTCTGCGTTTGAAGTAGGTTTTGATCGTTGCATCAACACCTACAACAAGGAGCGCCCTCATGAATGATGCCAAGTATATTGGGATGGATGTGCATACAGCAACGATCTCGGCGGCGGTTCGGGATTCGAGCGGAAATCTGGTGATGGAAGCCACACTCGAAACGAAAGCCGAAACTATTCTTGAGTTTGTTCATGGTCTGCGCGGTAGTTTGCACGTGAGCTTCGAGGAAGGAGCGTGTGCCGCTTGGTTACACGATCTTTTGAAGCCTCACGTTACCGAAGTGTTGGTTTGTGATTCGCGTAAAAATGCCCTGTTGAGAGTTGGAAACAAGAACGACCGTGAAGATGCACGCAAGCTGTCCGAACTGTTGTTCCTGAACAAGCTCCATCCGGTCTATCACGGCGAAACTGGAATTCGCACGCTGAAGGAGCTGGCGCGTAGCTACCTGACGCTCACCCGCGATCTGACGCGCGTGATGAATCGCCTGAAGGCGATCTATCGAGGTTGGGGAATTGCTTGTACCGGCCAGCAAGTGTATGCACCTCGCTACCGTGCCGAATGGCTCGCGAAGATCACCGAAGTCGGCGTGCGCCGTCGCGCCGAGATCTACTATCAGCAGTTCGATGCCCTGGCTGCTTTGCGCCAGGAAGTGCGCCGAGAGCTATTGGCGGAATCCCGGAAACATCCGGCCATGAGATTGCTGCGGCAGATTCCCTCGATCGGCCCGATCCGCGCCGCTTTGTTGATCGCTCTGATGCAGACACCCCATCGCTTCCGTACCAAGCGGCAGCTGTGGGCCTACTGCGGACTGGCACTGAGAACCTACGATAGTGGGGAATATCGCTTCGTTGGCGGTCAACTGAAACGCTCTAAGAAAGCTGTGACCATCCGCGGACTGAACAAAAATCACAATCATGATCTGAAAAATATCTTTAAGGGAGCTGCCACCCGAGCGGCTGCCACCGCTGGGCCTCTCCAGGATTTCTACGAGGCGCGTATCGCTAACGGCATGAAACCACCGATGGCGCGCCTGACCTTGGCGCGCAAGATCGCGGCCATCACTTTGCTCGTGTGGAAGAAAGGAGTTCGTTTGTGCGCCGGGATAAACCGGCATGAAGTAGAGAATGCAAGAGTCTTACGGGAAAGGACTAGCGATTCACCCGGCCCTGAGTTTTGCGCTGCGCACCGTGAGGTGCACAGTGAAGCATAAACAAGGGCATAGGTGGGCTGGGTATCGAGCTCCAAAAATCTGCAATCAGGACGCCGACGTCATAAACGTAGACGGAAGGCAGCATGACTGGGGACGATAGCGCGAGCCCCCAGGCAGTCCTGCGTAGTCGTAGACCCCAGACACGCCTAGAAACTTCATGCACGAGAACCGGGAGACCTCGGAGGTGCCTGCTGCGAAATACTGCTGCAGGACGGCGGGAGAAGGCGGTAGCCGTACGGCCCGCGCGTACATCTTCGAGGAGTCGGACAGCGGAATAATACCTATGAATCATTCGAACAAGGACGGGAAACCGTACGCGGAGAGTGAGGAGGGAAGGCCGCTGATCAAGGAAAACACTCACCAACCTAGCACGTACTCGACGCAGAGCGAGAAGCGCGTGTCACAAGGGCTGGCGGGTGTGCGGAAGGCAGCAAAGGATAACAAGGAGATGAAGTTCACCGCCTTACTCCACCATCTAACTGTCGATCTGCTCAGGGAGAGCTTTTACGCGTTAAAGCGGAAGGCAGCACCTGGCGTGGACGGCGTGACCTGGCAGGAGTATGAGACCGGGCTGCAAAATCGACTTGTCGATCTGCACCGCCGGGTGCACCGCGGGGCGTATCGAGCAAAGCCATCGAGAAGAGTGTACATAGAGAAAGGAGATGGACGGCAACGTCCATTAGGGGTCGCGGCGCTGGAGGATAAGGTTGTCCAACAAGCCGTGGTCACCATCTTCAATCAGATCTATGAGGAAGACTTTCTCGGCTTCTCGTATGGTTTTCGACCCGGACGCAGCCAGCATCAAGCGCTGGACGCGTTATCATATGCGCTTCTGCGGAAGAAGGTGAACTACGTTCTTGACGCCGACATCCGAGGGTTCTTTGACAACCTCGACAAAAGTTGGCTGATCAAGTTCGTCGAGCATCGCGTAGCTGACCCCCGGATCCTACGGCTGATCCAGAAATGGTTGAACGCTGGGGTGATGGAGGAAGGCAAATGGTCGGAAATGAAGACAGGTACTCCGCAAGGGTCGGTGATTTCGCCGACGCTGGCCAATATCTATCTGCATTACACTTTCGATCTCTGGGTGGACGTCTGGCGTACGAAGTATGCGCAAGGCGATGTGGTGGTCGTGCGCTACGCGGACGACATCGTTTTAGGATTCCAACATCAGGCGGAAGCAGACCGTTTTCTAGAGAAGTTTCGGGAACGGCTGGGGAAGTTTGGGTTGGAGTTGCATCCAGATAAAACGCGCCGGATCGAGTTCGGGCGGTATGCCGAACAGAACCGGAAACGAAGAGGGGAAGGAAGGCCCGAGACGTTCGATTTTCTGGGATTCACGCACATCAGCGGGAAGAACGGGAAAGGGTACTTCACGGTGAAGCGCAGAACGATCCGCAAGCGTATGAGAGGCAAACTGCAACAGATCAAGCAGCAACTTCGCAGGCGCATGCACGATCCCGTGCCACACACCGGCGAATGGCTCAAGACGGTCGTACAGGGTTACTTCAACTACCACGCGGTACCGGGGAACATGGACAGTTTAAGAGTATTTCGAGCGCGGGTGACTCGTCTTTGGCGACGGATACTGCTCTGTCGCAGCCAAACGCACCGTCTCCCTGCGGCCCGAATGTATGCACTCGAGAAACGATGGCTTCCCCTACCGCACGCGCTCCATCCTTATCCTGAGCATCGCTTCGCCGCCAGTCATCCGAGATAAGAGCCGTATGCGCTAATGAGCGCATGTACGGATCCGTGCGGGGGGTACCAGGCGACTGGTATCCCTACCGCGACCGACGCTGAACAGTTAAAGCAACAAGCAGCTTGAGCGACTGGGGAGAGCTCTTTTCCTCGCTGGATTCATGTCTGGCGGCGATCTGTCGGTTCTTCTGGCGCTCTGGTTCGAGGGTGAGTATCCATAAGCGCGTTAGGTGGAGACTGTGCTTCGAGCACCAACCATCTCTTGGTTAACTATATGCCTCCTCGGACAACCAGAAAAAGCTATAGGCCCTTGAGCCTCAGATAGAACCATGGTTGGCACTTTTTGCAACCGTACTGCTTGTCGCATCAGAAACCGAAGGCGTCGTCACGACAACAACATGACTCTGCGAAAAAAGAAAACCCCAAGAGCCTCCCAACATTACATGGGCTGGAGAGCCGGGCAAAAGTCTTTGCTCCTTCCAGTCGCCGGAGAGTTTTTTCTCTTGACTCTCCCCTTTATAGAACCATCTGGCGAACAACTTGCGGGCCGCGATAAGCGCTCTGCTGTGCCCTTGCTGCGTAGGCGCAGCAGCTCCGTCAACGCTGGCGATGACGACGAAGGGCTTTCGCAGCAGGGCCACGAGCCCATTTCCGCGCGGCCCTGCGCTTCGGCAGCGGTAAACTCGATGTTACACTGTCACTCCGAGTAAGCGGCTTGTGGGCGTATCTTTCAATTTCGTGACCGAACGTATTGCCGTTGGCGGAGAAATCCTGTCCAAGGCCGACGTTGATGAGATCGTGGGAGCGGGCATCACCCACGTCATCGACATGCGTGCGGAATTCGATGACGACACGCTGAATGACAATCGCATCACGATTCTCTGGCTCCCGCAGGTGGACGACGGCACGATGCGCCCTCTAGGACAATACCGAAAAGGAATTCAATTTGCGCTCCCAGCGTTGTCGCTGGCGAACACCAAATTGTTTCTGCATTGCTCCGCTGGGCTAAATCGCGGCCCTACGATGTGTTACGCGCTCTTGCGGGCGTTCGGACTCTCGCAAGCCGAGGCTATTTCCAGAATTCGAGCGGCGCGTCCCGAAGTGGTGTTTTATGTGGTCCAAAACTATCTGGATTCCGTGGAAAGAGACTTAGCAAGCTGATGGCATGGCGGTGTCTCTTTCAGTTCAACCCAATCTGGGGGAGCCTACTTTGGTGTTCTGAATCAGCGTGCAGCTGAGTTCAGCTTTCTACACCAAGCGCTCCTCCCTTGACCTATACATTCAAACTAATCAGGACTTGACGACCAGGACGATTGCGTCAGGCTCCGGCACTGGAGCTCCTAGCAGCACTGTTGTACTTCTGGAGAGTAAACTGAAAAGTCGTGCCTGGTCCACTATTCGCCACCACCCATAGTCGGCCCCCGTGATTCTGGACAATGGAGCGGCTAATCGAGAGCCCTATCCCCATGCCCCCGCGCTTCGTGGTGTAGAAAGCATCAAAAATTCGTTCCATGCTCTGAGGGTCAAGACCAACCCCCGAGTCTTGGACCGTTACGCGCACCTGGTCGGCCTCTTGGTTTTGCGTTCTGATGACCAGCTCTCGCGACCGCTCTCCAACACCGCTCATGGCTTCGGTCCCGTTCATGACCAGATTAAATATCACCTGCTGAAGCTGCACTCGGTCGCCCAGTACAGGCGAGAGATCAGCCGCTAATTCCGTCCGTACGGTAACGCCGCTTCTCCGCAGCTCGCCCCGGGCGAGAGCAATGACCTCCTGAACTGCCTCGTTAATGTCCAACGGTCCCTTTGTTGTGGCGGTTTTTGTCGCCATAGTCCGAATCCGGGCGATCACGTCCCCGGCTCGCTTTCCGTCGCGGACGATGCGATGGGCAGCCTCCCGGGCTTCGTCAAGGTTGGGCGAATCTCCCGCCAGCCAACGCAGGCAAGCATTGCCGTTGACCACTACACCCGAAAGCGGCTGGTTGACTTCGTGAGCGATGGAGGCTACCAGTTCTCCCATGGTCATAATCCGCGTGACGCGGGCGAGGTCGGCCTGTGCTTGTTGCAGCGCTTCCTCGGCCTGCTTCCGCTCGGCGATTTGCGCCTCCAATTTAGCGTTTGTCAAAACCAGCTCCTCCGTGCGGTTGCGGGCTCTGGAGACCAAGTGAGTGACCACTGCGGAGGTTGTCCAAAAAGCGATGATGGCCACGCCATCCAAAGGATCGTTTACCTTGAAAGAGAAAATCGGTGGCGCAAAGTAATACGCCAAACACCCGACTGCGATGAGCGAGACAACGGCCGATGAAACGAAGCTGCCTTGGAGTGATAGCAGAACGATAATTATCAGATACAGAAACGCCGTCACAGCGAGATTGAGCCGGAGTTGGAAACAGACAAAGGTTAGCAATGCGATAGCGATGCTGGCTAACAAGCATTGCGCGGCTGTGCGCCAGGATCCATGGGTCCGTTTCTGTTTCATTGAACTGCTACGTTCTGGCCGAATTGCATGTCTCACCTAGATTGACGCCTCAAAGTCGAAATAAACGGAGTGCGCGTGAACGGAGAAATTCTGAGCGATAGAACCGACGCAATCATTACCAGGAGAGATGCAGGCAAGAGCCCTTGGTATCAATTATTTTTTGAGGGAGACATCGACTCCAACGGGGACACGGGCACCGTGGTCACCTGGCTGGAGTGGGGCTTCCATGATGCGACCGACTCGGGCTAACAAGCCCAATGGCTACCTTCTCGGCTCATATCTCATCGCCACCGCCCCGGAGCCGAACTCCAGCCGGCTTACGAGCCTCAAGTCGACACGCTTCGATAGCCCCGCGAACAACGTCGGCCCGTGGCCCGCTAGCCTGGGGTGCACCACGAACTCGTACTCATCGATCAATCCCAGCTCCGCCAACGCCATCGGGAGCTTCACGCCCCCCGTCAACAGTCCCTTACCCGACTCTCGGGAGTTAACCTAATTCTTACCCTCTGAGGAGGATGCCCCGGTAACGTCAAGGACTGGTACGAACCTTTCCAGTAACGAACTCATCAGCCACTGACGAGGTTTGTGCGCGCAGTTTCATAAAGAACCATTACAGTTCCAGCATCGGACGGGAGACAGGCGACCTAATTCCTGGTTTCGGGAACGGGCGCGTCCGAAGATTGGGTTGGCCAATTGTCGTTCGTGGGCTGCCAGGATTTATCCGGGTTGTACAGCTGTATGTCCTGGAAGATCTTCAGCGTGTCCGGGCCAAGATCTTTCTGATAGACGATGCCCTGATAGCTCACGATAAACGTCATAACCCCTGTGACCCGGTATTCCGCCGGCGCGGCCGCGAGGGCGAAACCGCCGATCATCGCGCCTTCGACTACGAAGTCCATTTTCCCAAGAGGCGCCGCGGGTCCCTGCCCTTTCAAGATTTTGAAGAAATAGCCGTGATACGGCTTGGCTTTGTCGGAGTAGCCCTGTTCGAGGGCGTCGGCGATATTCTCAGCAATCGGACCTCCCAGGCTGGCATCGGGATTGCGCCAGACGAGGCCATCGTGTTTTCCGGGAGTGCTGATGATTTTCTGCGCGTATTGGACGACTTCGGAGCCGTCGTGCTTCTCCAAGGCGTATTCCTGTTGCGCTTCGACATAGCCGCGGCAAATTTGGATGGCGTCTAATTCATTGGCACCGATGCGCCGGTCGAGCATCTCTTGTTTGCCCGATTTGGTATCGAAGAGCCACACGCCGTTGCGCTTGACGATGGGAATCGGCATCGGCCAATCATCGTTGCCGACCACAAGGCTGGCGCGGTTTGGATTTTTCGGATCAACCGAAACCAACGTTTTCTCATGAGCCTCGGCGGAAAAGTGGGCCGCGATGTTCTTATCCCGAACCGGGTCTTCCGAGGAAACCAAATCTTCGCCATGTGGTCCCAAGATCTGATTGAGGGCCGCCACATCCCTACCCTCTGCCGCTTGGACGAAAGCATCAGCCGCCGCTTGAGCAGAGGGGAACGTTTTCTGCGCCGTTTGGGCCGTGTCCGTCGTCTTCTGCTGTTGTTGCGCTGATGTAGGCGCCTCGTAGAGGATTCCGCAGGCACAGGCAAAGAGCAGCAAGCTGAAAAGCACCGGTGTAATTGGATGTTTCTCTTGTGAGGTCATTGGCGTGTCCTTGCACATGGTTTCTCTACTTCCTCCGACCGCCTCCACCTCCACGGTTACCACCGCGATCACCTGCTGCGCCGCCGCCTCGATCTCCACCCCGTTGGGCCGAAGGCCCTAAATTTCTCAATTTTTTTAGACGTAACCAGGTCCCCACGCAACTAGAGGAATCCCTAGCATGAACGACTGCGCCAGCGTTGCAGGTGTGTCTGCTTGAGAATATGGGTGCCCTCGAGTCTTCACTCAATATCGCCACCTTCGTGTTCGAGCAGGACAAACACACATAAGGATGGTTCGGCGCTTCCAATCGCCGATCGTCGTAGATCGGTGCCTTTTTGTCGCAGGCGACAACGCGCTATACGCATTCGTCGTAAGATGAAATTATAGGAGCGCGATATTAGAGGATTGCGTGCAGTGAACGAAATGTCGCATTGTTGAGCATTTGCAAATTGCAAAAGCATTCCGCCACTAGCGGGAGAGAACATGGCCACTTTGGAATTTCGCCCTGCTAACCGCCCCCCTAACATCGATATATTGTGGGGCATGAAACCGCAGGAAATCGATGTGATCTTATCGGCGGCGCACCCTCGCTGGTTTTCTGCCAAATCTGTAATGACGCACCAGGGCGATTCTTCGGATTATTTTCTGTTGATGTGGAAAGGCCGAGGGCGTTTTTTCTACATAACCCCCACTGCAAAAAAACTCATCCTGCTATGGATAAAGCCAGGAGAAACCTTCGGCGTTGCGGGGCTCTCTCGCCGCCGGCCTTACCCATATCGCGCAAGCTCGGAAGCGGTACAGGATAGCGTCGTGCTCGCTTGGGACGCTCCAACGATCATCGCTCTCGGAGAACGCTTCCCTCGACTGTTGGAGAATGTAATGTATCTCACGTTTGAGTACGTTTCTTGGTATATCGCTGCCCACTCGGCATTAGTATCCGAGTCGGCAAAAGAGAGGCTTGCCAATTTACTCGTGGCGCTGGGGCCCAGTATCGGTGAAGTCGTCTCGGATGGGATTGAAATCGATGTGACCAACCAAGAGCTCGCCGATTCAGTGAATATCAACCTCTATAGCGCGACTCGCATTGTGAGCGAATGGCAAAAGATCGGTGCAATACGCAAACTTCGTGGGAAAATCGTTCTGCGCTCCCCCAAAAAACTATTTCGGTCGCTTCCCTAATTTGGTTCCCGGAAGGGGACGGCCAAGGAAAACGCTAAGTTCTGATTAACGTTAGCAGACAAGTGCTTCCAGATTTCGGTAATTCGACTAACCAGAAATCAGGTGCGCGTCCATATCCATCACTGCCGGAGCCCTAAGCCAGGTACTTCCACTCCGCCCATGATTCCTGCAGGCTCTTGTGGGGGCGCCGGCAGACGAAGATCGTAAGCTGGGACTCTTCCGGGATTGCGTAGTGGGGCGAGACACTCGCTTCGGGCGTGACTTCGTCGTAAAACTGGCGTAACTGACGTTCGCTAAACCCGATTGCAACGACTACTTGGCCGCTCCTCGCGCCCGGTCCCCACAATCCATACTGGTTGTGACCGCTAATGGCTGGCGGCAATCCCAGCTTCGCGCCGAAGTAGTTTATCGCGGAGGCTTCCCCATAGTTGTAAGCCAGCACAACCGCCTGAGTGCGCTCGGACTTGGGTAGTGCCTGGTATACGCCAGCCACGGCGCGCACCTGCTCCTGCCAGCCAAACATATCCGCGAACAATTGCGGCAACTCGCCCTGCGGCACGTTTTCCACGTGAATCGCCTGCACATCCCAGAAACGCGTGTAGCGAACGGTAGCTTCGACCGGCAGCATCGGCATCGCTAGCGGAGCCGCAATCACTCCGCCGATCAATAATAGCCCTGCCAATGCGGGTCGCAACCACGCACCAACTCGTGGAACCAACCGCAGTTCAATGCAGACTGAACCAGCTGCGAGCAGCATTATGTACGCTGGCGCGAGATAGTAGATCTTTCCGTGCAGCACGAGCATCTCCGCCAGAACAGTGAAATACGCCCAGGCCAGCACGGCATACTTTTTTCCGAGCGGATCTCGCAACAAAAAATACAAACCGGCCACCCAAATGGGCGCAGCCAGGGGATGTGTCAGCAAGGTTTGTTGCCAGATGTATTCCCACGGTGAAACGATTACATACTTCGTGCCCATTACCGCGTGAAAGAGCGCCAACGTTGGCCAGCCATTGTGAATTTCCCAAAGTAAATTAGGAAGAAAGCAAAGGAACGCGATTCCGACCCCCAGCCAAATCCACGGCTGCCCAAAATGCTTCCTCGCGGAGGTAGCGAGCAGTCCGAGCGCAATCCCCGACACGAAAAAAAGCATTGAGTGTTTGTTCAAAATTCCAAGGCCAGCAGTGAGGCCGACTAGAATCCACAGCTTTGGATTTCCGCCATTCAGAATGCGCAGCACAATCGCCGCGCACGTCATCCAAAACACCGGCTCAAACGCATTCATTGAGAAGAAGCTGTCAAACGTCAGGTAGATCGGAGCAAGCAACACGCAAAATGCGGTGAGAAACTGTGCGTATTTGTCGCCGTTCAGCTCCCGAGCCAGCCACCCACCGAGCAATACCTTGGCCGCAGCCGCTAGGGCCGGAAGAAAACGCAAGGCCAAGAGTGAATCGCCCAGGAATGTACGGCAGATGCGAGCGAGAAACGGAGCGAGAGGCGCGTGGTCGACATAGCCCCAAGCCAGATGCTGCCCACAAGCGGCATAGTAAAGTTCATCGCGAAAGAATCCAAACCGGCCGCTAAACGCCACGTGGAGAGCGATCGCAGCAATCGCTAACGCGTAGACCGCTGCGCTCGGTGGCACTAGAACCGCGGGAGCCGCTTCGCCTCGCTCCATCGAGTCATCGGAAACGGTATACGGTCCAATCGCCGGCTCCGACGCAGATGGCGCAATTTCATCGGGCATCTTCAGTTGTCGAAAAACCATAAACCCATCACCTTAGCGTCAACCGCAGATCACTTGTGGAAAGGTAAATCAATTCTGTGGGAATTGTCAGCAATTCGGAGCCAGTCGCCAAGTCCTGATAAACGCGGTTACGAGACAAGTGAAGTCCTGGTACGGCACTTGTCCCGTTACGCGACTTCCATGATAGGTCTTTGACAAGAGGGCAAAAGCTCTCCCGTCGCGCTAAGAAGGAGCGGGGGTGTAACGGGGTCAATCGTGAAACTTGCCGGTGCTTGGCTCGGTGGATATTCCTTGAAGGTCTCGATAAATTCCGTCGCCAGAATTGTGCCCTGGACATTCAGATAAACGTTTTTTACCAACCAATCGTTGTATTGGTCGGAGGTGGTGTCTGCGCGCTCATACGGGTCCATACGGAGGTTGTAAATCTTCGGCAGACGCAGACAGGTGAACGGCTCCTCCCAGATGTTAAGGTTGCCCGGGGCACGCTGCTCACAGAACACGAATTTCCAGTTCTCGTGCCGTATCGCCACCAACTGCCCGTCGTCGTCAAAGTAGAAAAAATTTTTGCGTGGTGAATGGGCTTCCTGACCCTCGAGATAGGGCAGCAGGTTGTAGCCGTCCAGATGAACTTTGAATACGAAGCCGTTCGGTGTTGCCGCCCAACCTTTTAACAGCCTGTCCTTAATGGTGCTGTCTCCAGCCGCTGCCAGGAGTGTCGGAAACCAGTCCATCCCGGAAACCATGTCGTTGCACCATTGATTCGGTTTTATGTGGCCGGGCCAGCGAATCATGGCCGGGACGCGGAAGGCACCTTCCCAGTTCGAGTCCTTCTCACTGCGGAACGGAGTCATCGCGGCATCGGGCCAGCTGAACATATTCGGACCATTGTCCATTGTGTAAATAACGATAGTATTGTCGGCCACACCGGAATCGTCGAGCGCCTTAAGCAACTTGCCCACATCCTGGTCGTGTTCCCACATGCCATCGGCGTAGTCATTGCCGGGCATTCCGCTCTTCCCTTGATACTCGGGGCGGACATGCGTGAAAATGTGCATCCGGGTGGTGTTCATCCAGACAAAGAAAGGCGTACCAGCTTTTGCCTTGGTGGTCATGAAGTTGATGGCCGCGGAGGTGGTCTCGTCGTCAATGGTCTCCATCCGTTTCATTGTCAGCGGGCCAGTATCCTCAATTTTTCCCCCGGCGTAGGAATGGATAACTCCGCGCACGGAATGTACTTTCAGAAACGTCGGGTCATCTTTCGGCCAGTAGGGCATTTCAGGTTCTTGCTCAGCGTTCAGGTGATAAAGATTCCCATAGAACTCGTCAAATCCATGATTGGTTGGCAAGTATTCGTCGCGGTCGCCCAGGTGGTTCTTCCCGAACTGCCCCGTGGAGTATCCCAGCGGCTTCAGGGCCTGCGCGATAGTAATGTCCCGCGCTTGCAAGCCCACTGGCGCTCCGGGAGCGCCCACCTTGGTGAGCCCCGTGCGCATTGGCGATTGACCCGTGATGAACGACGACCTTCCGGCCGTGCAGCTGTTCTCCGCGTAATAGTCTGTAAAGGTAAAGCCGTCCGCACCGATGCGGTCGATGTTGGGCGTCATGTAGCCGACGACACCGTGGGTGTAACGACTGATGTTCGCTTGGCCGATGTCATCGCCAAAAATGACCAGAATGTTTAGTTTTTTTGTTTCCGCTCGCGAAACACCGCCTGACACTACAATCGTCAGAAGAATCACCCCGACAATTCGTAACAATCGCCACGATCCACAGTTTAGTCGCATCACAGCCTCCTACTGTTACTTTTCCCTTACCGCGACTGCTGATTCGCGCAGCTTAGAAGTGAGTTTTTCGCGCGGTAACTGTCACTTTTGACAGCAGACTTCGACCTCGCATAGAACTTATGACGAATGGACTCCAACGCATAGAAGCGGCAAGAAGCGCGTCAACAATCCACCAGTCGGTTGGGTCAACGTCGAAAGTTGATCCGGCTTGTCCGACAGCGAGTTTAATCGTGCAGGAGGCTTTCCCATCCTGAGGGTACCCGGCCCGCGGGTCCCGGAACAGGTTGATTCGCCGGATGCGAGTGAGGGCTGCGCAGCTTAGGACCCTCAAAAGTTTCTCGCGTTCGGTAATCGTAGAACCAGTCCTCGCCGGGCTCGAAGCTATTGATGATCGGGTGGCCAGTGGTCGCGTTATACTTTGACGCATGCTGGCTTGGCGAACTATCGCAGCAGCCGATGTGACCGCATTCGGCGCATCGGCGCAGATGTAGCCACCATCCGTCCGTTGCCAGGCATTCGACGCAACCTGTACCGCTTGGTTTCGCGTTCAAATTGATGCCTTCTCGTTCACTCTTCATGCTCGCCTCCTTCTCTGCGCTGACATTTCATTCTATGGCAGTGCCTCCGGGAATGGATTCTCTTTGTAGATGCGAGCCACGAGAGCCGAATCGAGATATGCACGCACCTCATTCGATCACGACTTCAAAACCAGAGCCTGGTTAACGCGGTGACCGGACAAGTGAGGTCCTGGCGCCGCGGTTCCCGGTGACGCACTAACAGACCGGCTCTCGGTTCCGAATTAGACTTAGGATTTCTCAACACTTCTCAGTAGAATGTGGCCCGTTTCGCCATGTTCTAGAGAGTCAATCGGACATCCTCTGTGCGGATCGCTGCGCTTATCCTACCTGTGTTTGCGGTGATCCTAACTGGCTGGATCGTTGCCGTTACGGGCTATCTGTCGCGGGCGTTGTCTGACGCATTGATTCACTTCGCCTATAACATCGCAATGCCGGCGTTGCTGATCGTTACGATCGCACAAGAACCGGCTCATTCGCTGATCAACTGGGGCTTTCTCGTTGCCTTCGGCGGTGGCTCTCTCCTCTGCTTCATCCTCGTGTTCGGCATCATCAGCATTCAGGGTTCCCGAAGTCTCGCAAGCCGAACGATGCACGGTATGGCGGCATCGATGACCAACACCGGCTTCGTCGCCTTACCCGTCCTGCAGGCGATCTATGGTCCGCGTGCCGTGTTGCCCGCGGCGATCGCCACCGTCTTCGTCGCGGTGGTGATGTTTCCATTAGCGGTGATCTTGCTCGAACTTGGTCAGCGGGATTCACACGGATCACAAACGCCCGTAATGGTCACGATTAAACATGTCGTGCTCAACCCGATGGTCATATCAACCGTGATCGGCATGCTTTGGTCGGTCTTCGGTCTCCGCATGCCAGGGCCAGTCACCGCTTATTTTGGCATCCTGGCCGATGCGCTCACGCCGTGTGCTCTGTTCGCCATTGGACTCGGGCTGTCGATCGATGGATTGCGCGCCAATATTGGGAAGGCTTCGCTGCTCTCCGCGGTAAAGCTCGTCATCATGCCCCTGATTGTCTACGGATTGAGCGTATTCTTCGGCCTCGACCCCCTCTACACCATTGCGGCCGTAATCTGCGCCGCGGTGCCCACGGCCAAGACCGTCTACATTCTTGCGCGAGAGTATCACTGCGAGGAAATGATGGTGGCGTCCACTGTCTCGATGACAACTTTAGTTTCCGTTACCTCGCTCGTGGCCTGGCTCTATGCGCTGTCTGGGCTAGCTACGCGCATCGCTGCCCGGTGAAGGAAAGGAAGCGGAGCGCAACCGGCGGTGGCTTCGTACGCGCACCTCCTGGCAGGTAGCACGAACCTCCCGATTAACGCGGTAATCAAGTGAAATTTGGCCCAAAAGCACTTATCCGGAATCCGGCTTCCCAGGAGCTACGGGGTATTATCTCCACGCCTGCCTAAAGCAAGCCACGGCCATCAGGACACATAACTCAGCAAAGACGTAGAAAACCACCGGTGCTCTCGAAGTCGAAACCTGTCCCGAGTAGACGAAAATGGCGGCAAAAAGCAGCGCAAACACGCCCAATATCCATAAGGAAGTACGGCTGGTGTTGGCCTTGGCACCCTCAGAGCCGTCCGGGTAAATCACTTCCTCGCTCTGAGGGTCAAACAGTGCGAGGCCGTGTTTGCGGGCTAAGCCTTGGACCAATTGATGCACGTACGTTGCTTTGGACCACACGCAAGACATGATTACGTGACCGGGTGAATAGTCCAGTTTGCAACTCCAAGGGCAGTAGTCGTGATCGCCGATTTTTTCCCCGGGAATTGTGTTGATTTCGGGGTGCTTGGCGGTCAACTCCAAATAAAACGCATCGATTGCGGGATGTGGTACGACACCGCTTGTATCGCCGTCACAGAGGCGGACATGCAATTCCGTCGCCTCTTCGTTGCGGATTCGCTTTTGTGGATACCACCCGCCTAAGTCGAAACTCATCATTTCTGTCCGTGCTAATAGTTTAGGCGCGTAGCAGACGAAAATTGCAACGTTGAACCAATTGAGACGCGGATGTGGCAAGTACCTGGTAAACGCGGTTATCGCACGAGTGCTTTTGGCAGGTATTCCACGACTTGCCAGACCCTTTGTACATCGACGGACTTAGGTGGTGAGGCTTGAATCGCCAGTTCGCCCTGCGTTTGCACGCACCACGCTCATCGAAAGGACAAGACTGAAGAACAGAGGCAATGGCCAGATCACATAATAGAACTTAATGCTTTAGAATGAACACTTGTGAGAAAACCAGGGGGAGGGTAGTTATGGTTAACCTTCTTGCGAACAACTTGTGGGCCGCGATATGCGCTCTGCTGTGCGCTAGCTGCGTCGTTGGCGCGGCAGCTCCGTCAACGCTGGCGATGCCAGCTTCCCAGGAATTAAATGTGTACTTCGTGGACGTGGAAGGCGGCCAGGCGACTCTGTTTGTTACCCCGGCGGGCCAATCCCTGCTGATCGACACGGGCTGGCCAGGCAACAACGGGCGCGACGCGGACCGCATCCTAGCCGCCGCAAAGGACGCCGGAATCAACAAGATCGACTACGTGCTGATCACACATTTCCACGACGATCATGTAGGGGGGGTACCGCAGTTGGTCGCGCGGATTCCGGTGGGAACGTTCATCGACCACGGCGATAACCGCGAGGCCGGAGACGCTGCGACGCTTCGGGGCTGGCAAGCGTACCAACAGCTCTTAGCCACGGGAAAATACAAGCGGCTCACTCTGAAGCCCGGCGACAAATTACCGTTGAAGGGCCTCGATGGCACGGTGCTCAGTTCGGACGGCGCTTTAATTGCCAGCCCCTTGCCTGATGCGGGCCAGCAAAACGAAAGTTGCAAGGAATCGGAGCAGCGTGCCGGCGACCAAACGGAAAATCCGCG
Source organism: uncultured Acidobacteriota bacterium (assembly GCA_963834025.1). Taxonomy (GTDB): domain Bacteria; phylum Acidobacteriota; class Terriglobia; order Acidiferrales; family UBA7541; genus Acidiferrum. Next base: position 18,090 of record CAWIAI010000005.1, read on the forward strand.
CTCGCTGGGAACGCTTCTCACCTTCGGGAAACTAAGGATTCTCGATCTTGGCGATCTGACCTGGGACAAAGAGATGGAGTTGATGTGTCCAGTCAACAAGATCGGAAAAGTCGACATCTATATTGTGTCGCACCACGGATGGCAGCAGAGTGGGAGCCCTGCGCTCGTGCATGGGATCGCGCCCCGCGTCGCCATCATGGACAATGGGGCAAAGAAAGGTGGCTCCCCCTCCGCGTGGGACATCGTCAAGTCCTCGAATAAACTTGAAGATCTGTGGCAGCTGCATTTTTCGGAAGAGGGAGGCAGCGCGCACAACGTAGCTGCGGAATTTATCGCCAATCCGGAAGGGCCTGACGATCCTGGAAATTATCTAGAGCTGACAGCGAAGACCGACGGGAGTTTTGACGTATTTAATTCCCGGACAAAAAACACAAAGCACTATCCGGCGCGATAAGTTCGCGCGATTGGTTGATGAGAGTTCTGGTTCTTTCGCCGGGCTGTTTGTGGGGGCTCAGCTCTGCTGCCCCCAAAACGCCTGAGACTTCCGCCGCAAGGCGCTAGGCTTTCTTCCGCCCCGGCGCGAACTGCAAACAGTACACGAGGCCAATCACCAGCAATATCGCACCCCACCAGACGTTGGCGTGCAGGTGAAACAGCACAACCGGATTCGCGGGCGGATGAAACACCTGCCACACCCCGGCGCCAGTAATCAGCACTCCATTCACAAGCAGGGAGATCCCAATAAAAAACCAGATCGAAACGCCGCCTTCGCTATGCACGATTCACCACCTGTTTTTTACCACCTTTCGTTACCACTGGTCTCCTTACCATCGGTTCGTTACCACTTGTCTCGTTACCGCCGGTTTCCTTACCACTGGTTTTCTTACCAGAAGATTACATTCAGAATCACGAAGATGATTGCGACCACGATGGCCCAGAAAGTCGGCTTTTCATAGAACGGCAAATCCCCAACCGAGGGCATCGGGGTCAATCCTCGCACCAGGCCGACCAACTCCGCTTCCGGTCTGGGCTGGGTCATATAGCTGACGACAACCGTGACGATTACACACACGCAGAAAGACCATAGTGCCTGAAACATATCCTGAGCGAGGGCCTTGGCATGCGGCGATAGCGCCACATAACGGAGCGCCGACGGGTCGATTTTCACCCATGCCCACATGCTGATGGAAGAAACCGTGCCACAGAGCAAGCCCAAGAAGCCGCCCGGACCAGTCGCGCGCTTCCACAGCATTCCAAGAACAACGGTGCCGAACAGGGGAGCGATGAAGAAACTGAACAGTGCCTGCACGTAATCCATAATGCTGGCGAACTGCATGACCAGGTAGGCCGTGCCGATGCTGATCAATACACCGATCACCGTGGTCCAGCGGCCCATGCTTAGATAATGTTGATCAGCTGCCCTTGCTGTTGATGAGCGGGCGATAGATGTCATAGGTCCAAACGGTAGTGAATGCGCTGACGTTGCCGGCCATGCCGGACATGAAGCCCGCGATCAGTGCCGTGATTCCGAGGCCCAGCAGGCCGGGACCGCAGTAGCGCGCGAGCATTAACGGAAGCACGTCGTTGTAGCTGTGCAGACCGGCGGCTGCGGCGCCGGATTCGCCCGTGAGTTTCATTGGGAGCACCGCCAAGCCCAGGAGACCCGGCAGAATCACGATGAGCGGCACCAACATTTTGAATCCTGCACCGATGATCGGGGCCATCTCGGCGCTGCGAATGTCTTTGGCGGAGAGAATGCGCTGCACCACCAGGAAGTCGGTGGTCCAGTAGCCCATGGAAATAACGGCGCCCAGCCCGAAGACGATTCCAACCCAGTTGATGCCCATAGGATTGCTGGAGAACGAGCCGAGCGTGGACCAGAGGTGAACGTATTGGTCCGAGGCTCGCTGCGCGATTTGCAGTTTCAAATTGCTCCAGCCGCCTGCTTCGTAGAGCCCGAGAATAGGAATGAGTAACGCGCCGGCCCAGATGAGGAAGAATTGCAGCACTTCGTTGAAGATGGCGGATCTTAGGCCGCCCAGCGCGACGTACACTCCTACCGTCAGCGAGGAAACCCAGATGCTGAAATTGATGTCCCAGCCCAGCACGATTTGCATGACCTTGGCCATGGCGAACATGTTGACGCCGCTCATCAGCACGGTCATGAATGCGAAAGAAACCGCGGAGAGTGCTCGGGCGGGTTCTCCGAAGCGCAATTTCAAATATCCGGGAACGGAGTGAGTTTTGGAAATGTAATAGAACGGCATCATGACCAGCGCCAGGAAAAGCATCGCGGGAATCGCGCCGATCCAATACCAATGCGTCGCCAGAATGCCGTATTGATACGCCGAACCCGCCCAGCCCATCAATTCCAGGGCGCCCAGGTTGGCGGAAAGAAAACTGAGGCCGGCGACCCAAGCGGTCATTTCGCGACCGGCCATAAAGAAATCTTCCGCGGTGTTGGCGCGACCCCTAAGGTAAAAGCCGATGCCGAGAACCAGGGCGAAATAAAAGGCGATGATCACGACGTCCACTGCAGAGAGCTGTACGAGCCTGGTGGAGACGTACGCCAACAGTGGCAGCATCAATAGGGTTCCTTTCCTTGGCCGCGAGCATTCCCTGGACGGGCCGTAACGGGCGGTAATCGTTTGCTAGCACTGAGAAAGTAGAGAAGCTGGTTGGTTTTGTCAATCTGGTTCAAGGTCGCTTTTCTCGCGGGATACGTTCTATTCACGGTCTCGCCGGCCACTGAAAGTGCGGCAAACTGTCTCGCGAAACGCTCCGGAAAGCCAGAAGAAAAATCGATGCGGCAGGCTTGAATGGCCCCTCGCGCCGAGCATCGCAAGTCCTTGTCGCGTTTGGCGGCCCGGGGTAGACTCTCCCAATCAATTTTGGCAAGGCCCATTCGATTGGCAGCGTCGCGCGGCAGCTTCGTTTGTCGTCCGCCGCCGCAGGGAACTACGCTTTTTTCGCGTAAGTGGATGAAACGATGATGGTTCGCCACCCATGACGGAAGCCTACTCCGCCTCGTTGCCCGCGGAAACCATTCGCGACAGCACCTTATATAATAAGGACCTTGCTCCCATTTCGACCGACCGCCGCACCTGGCGCACCTACAATTACGCGGCTCTCTGGATCTCGATGAGCGTCAATATTCCAACGTACATGCTTGCCAGCGGCATGATTGCCGGCGGCATGAACTGGAAGCAGGCGCTGTTCACCGTATTCCTCGGCAACGTCCTGGTGCTCATTCCCATGCTGCTCAACGCTCACGCTGGGGCGCGGTACGGAATCCCGTTCCCGGTCTTCGCGCGAGCTTCGTTTGGCGTGCTGGGAGCAAATGTTCCCGCGATTTTGCGAGCGCTGGTGGCCTGCGGATGGTTCGGCATTCAAACTTGGATCGGCGGCGAAGCCATCAACGCGATGATCGTCGCGCTCGTTCCGGCGTGGGCGCATTTCGCGTATGGCGCCGCGCTGTGCTTCGGTTTTTTCTGGTTGCTCAACGTGCTTGTGATTTTGCGTGGAATCGAGACGATCCGGTTTCTGCAAGGTATCTCCGCACCTTTTTTGCTGTTGATTGGCCTCGCGCTGCTTGCTGTGGGCTCGCTCCAAGGCTGGCGGATTCGGCCCCATGCTCTCGACGCCTTCAAAATTTCAGAACTTCGGCGAATTCTTCCGGTTCTTTGTTCCGGCGCTTACCGGCGTGGTAGGGTTCTGGGCCACGGTCTCGCTGAACATCCCGGATTTCACGCGCTACGCGCGGAGCCAGCGCGACCAAGTCCTTGGGCAGGCTCTTGGCCTTCCGGCCACGATGACGTTTTACTCCTTCATCGGAATCGCGGTCACCTCCGCGACGCTGATCATTTTCGGGCAGGCGCTCTGGAATCCGGTCGAGGTGCTGTCGCGGTTAGGCAATCCGTTTCGCGGTGGTGCTGGCGATGCTTGCGCTGTTGATGGCTACGCTCAACGTCAACGTGGCCGCGAACGTGGTTTCGCCCGCAAACGACTTCTCGAATCTCTCTCCGCGGCGGATCAGTTTTCGCACTGGGGGTTTGATCACGTGCCTCATGGGCATCGCGATGCAGCCGTGGAAGCTGATGGCCAACTACGGCAGCTACATTTTGGGCTGGCTAGTAGGATATTCCGGTTTTCTCGGACCGATTGCGGGCGTGCTGATCTGCGATTACTTTATCGTGCGCAAAAAAATCCTGGTGGTGGCGGATCTCTATCAACGCAATGGCCTCTACGAATATCAACGAGGAGTGAATTGGCAAGCGGTGGCCGCACTAGCCGCGGGTGCAGGCGTGGCGTTCGTCGGTCTAGTCGTCCCGTCGTTGAGAGTCTTGTACAATTACGCCTGGTTCGTGGGATTCTTCGTCAGCTTTTTCGCTTATTTCGCAATGATGCACACCGCTCAGCCCATCACGCAGGCCGCGGACTAACGGGAGCCCTCCTATGGAATTCGGCATCACCATCAAGCCCGATCTCACTGTCGACCGCATCGTCAGCCTGACACGAGACGCGGAATTCGCCGGTTTTCTTCACGGCTGGATTTTCGATTCGCACGTCCTCTGGATGGAGCCGTTCCCGCTGATGACGCTGATGGCCACCAACACGAAAAAAATGCACATCGGTCCTTGCGTTACCAATCCCGCGGTTCGCGAGGTGACCGTCGCGTCCAGTCTTTTTGCCACGCTGAATCTGATTTCCGGCGGCCGCATGCAAATGGGGATTGGGCGCGGGGACAGCTCCCGCCGAGTACTCGGTAAGAAGCCCACGACGCTGGAAAATCTTGAGGATTTCGTGAAGACGTTCCGCGATCTTAACGCGGGAAAATCCGTCGATCTCGACGGTGTCGCCACCCGGTTCCCCTGGACCAGCGGAAAAATTCCACCGGTGTGGGTTGCGGGTTACGGACCGAAAGCTCTGCGTACCGCGGGCCGCATCGGGGACGGCGTGATCCTGCAATTTGCCGATCCCGATTTGATTTCCTGGTGCCTCGGTTTCGTCCGAGAAGGCGCGAAAGAAGCGGGCCGGGACTTCAGCAAGATTGAGGTCATGGCTGCCGCGCCAGTGTGGGCGTCCGACGATCTTGCGCTACGCACGCGATAAAGTCCGGTGGTTCCCGGCGTTGGTCTCCAATCACGTGATGGATCTCATCTCTAAGTACAAACCAGAGGACTTGCCTGCGTCGCTGACTTCTTTCGTGAAGGATCGTGGTAAGTACGATTACCTTCATCATTGCGAAGTGGGCAGCGATAACGCCAATTTTGTGACCGACGAAGTGATTGACCGGTTCTGCCTGGTTGGCCCGATCGAGCAGCATCGCAGGAAGCTTGAGGCTTTACGGGCGGCCGGCGTGACGCAATTCAACATTTATCTGATGTGCGGGGAAGAAGAAAAAACGTTGGAAGTATACGGCCGGGACGTGTTGCCCAACTACATGCGCGCGCATGCATGAGAGTGCTTGCCGGGATGGGGCAACTCAGCACCAGGTAGTCCGCAAAACAGATTCGCGGCCGCACGCGAGAGTCTCGGAGGCAGGCCATACCAATGGGTTTCGACACCATCATCAAGAACGCTACGATCGTCACCGCGGTCGACACGACGCGGGCCGACGTTGGCATCTCCGGTGGCAAAATCTCCGCCATCGCTGCGCAATTGTCAGCGGAAAACGCTACGCGGACGATCGATGCCAGCAATCATTTGCTGCTTCCCGGCGGCATTGATGTGCACACGCATTTGGATATGCCTTTCGGCGGAACCAAGTCTGCTGACGATTTCCAGACCGGCACCATTGCCGCGGCGTTCGGCGGCACAACGACGCTGATCGACTTCGCGATTCAGTATAAAGGGCAGACGCTGCGACATGCGTTTGATACCTGGATGGAGAAGGCGCACGACAAAGCCACCATCGACTACGCTTTTCACTGCATCATCACCGATCTGGGGAGCGCGCAACTCGAAGAGATGGGGCAGCTCATTCGCGAAGGGGTCACCAGCTTCAAACTTTTCATGGCTTATCCCGGCGTCTTCATGCTCGATGACGCCAGCATCTTTCGCGCCATGGGGCAGGCTGCCAAGCACTCCGGACTGATCTGCATGCATGCTGAGAATGGCGGGGCTATTGACGTCATCGTCCAGCAGGCGCTGGCGGAAGGGAAGCGCGCGCCGAAATATCACGCGCTTACGCGTCCCACCACCGCCGAAGCCGAAGCCACTTCTCGCGCGATCGCTCTGGCCGAGATGGCCGGATGTCCAGTTTACATCGTGCATCTCTCCTGCAACGAGGCGCTGGAAAAAGTTCGCGAGGCGCGGGACCGTGGCTTGCCCGCTTACGCGGAAACCTGCCCGCAATATCTGTATTTGTCGCTGGATAACATGAATGCTCCTGGATTTGAGGGCGCGAAGTATGTGTTCACGCCGCCACTGCGCGAGAAGTGGCATCAGGAAAAACTTTGGCAGGGTCTTACGCACGATACGCTGCAGGTGGTCTCGACCGATCACTGCCCATTCTGCTTCAAGGAACAAAAGGAGCTGGGCATCGATGACTTCACCAAGATTCCGAACGGTGGTCCGGGCATCGAGCATCGCTTGAGCCTTATCTACACCGGAGGGGTGCATGGGAAGCGTTTCTCGCCGAACCGCTTTGTGGAAGTCGTCTCGACCGCGCCTGCAAAACTGTTCGGGCTGTTCCCGCGCAAGGGAACGATTGCGGTGGGTTCGGACGCCGATCTGGTGATTTTCGATCCCAACGAAGAGCAAGTGATTAGCGTGAAGACACACCATATGCGCGTGGACTATTCGATGTTTGAGGGGATTCAGATCAAGGGCGTTCCGAAAACGGTGCTGTCCCGCGGCCGCGCGGTCATCGACTCCGGCCAGTTTGTGGGCCGCCCTGGTAGCGGGCAATTTCTCCGGCGGCAGACGTACGCGGGGATTTAGGGTATGGCCGCGATTCCTGCTTTCTGGGCATTTCCACGGCGCGATCCTTTGCGCGTCGATTGTGTGCTTGCATTGTCAGTGGTGCTGGCTTGTCATCTAAACCCCGCCCTCTCGGAGAGGGCGGCTACAGGTTGCTATATTGTGCGGTAGGACAGTGAGCGCCAATCCTTGGGCGTTTTCCGCAGCACAACTCCCGAGGACACAAAAAAGAAGGGGCGCAGCACGCGGCTGCGCCCCTTCTTTGAACTAACCACACTTGATGAGCTACGGCGTTGTCGCGTTAAAGTTCGGATGTTCGAAGTCGAACATTCCGAAGAGGTCTCCGAGCGACGGACCGTTGATTGGCACGTACGGACTCCACCCGGTCTTTGGCTCGGGCAGGTTGTCGCGGCTGCGGTTGGTAACTGGCGGGACGCTCCAGTTGCGTTCGATGAATTTGAGGATGGAAACGTGATCGTAGTACACGTGGACCACGCGGCCACCCACGGCATAGGGGGAAACTACCTGCAGAGGGATGCGGGTTCCGTCGCCGAAGTAATCCAACGGCTGAACGTAGCCGGAATCGTAGTATCCGCCGCCTTCGTCCATGGTGATGAAGATCGCGGTGTCCTTCCACAGACTGGGGTTGGCCCTAACGGCATCCACGATTTTCTTTACGAATCCTTCCAGTAGATTGACCTTGGATGACGCCGGGTGACCATCCACCCAGCCGCTGGGCTTGACGAACGATACCGCCGGCAAGGTGCCGGCCTGGATGTCGCTATAGAGGTCCGTGGTGTCCTTGAGGACTGCAGTGCGCACCGGTGCGTTGGTCATGATGGAGGTGGAGTACTGGAAGAAGTTGCAAATGTTGCAGTACTGGTCGCTGGTCGCGCCAACGGCCCCAAAGTTGATCTGGTATTTGTCGGTGAGGTAGGCGTTAAACTGGTCGCCATAGTATTTGAAGGAGACGTTCTTTTCGAGCATGGCATCGCCAATGTTGCGAACGGTGCTCGGCGGAATGGTGAACGGGGTGTTGGCAACATTGGGATCGGTGTAAGCGTTGCTGCCGTCTCCAAAGTATCCGGGATTGTAATTGTTGAGGAGGTAATAGGCGCCCGGAGCGCAGTTGGGATCCACACGCTTGGGAAGTGTGTTCAAGTAGGTCAGCACGGAGGTGGCGCCAGGCTGGGTGGAATCGGAACAATTGGTGTAGCTGCCGCCACCAAACGATGCGGAACCGAAAGCTCCGCCGCCATATCCATCTTCCGTGTACCAGTTATTCGTGCCCTGTTGGGGATCGGGATTTTCGATTTCATCCACGACACCGGCGTTTGGCGTTCCCACGAAGGTCGCCGCGGGGAGCATATGCGGCGGCACGGCGGGGTCGCCGTTCGCATCGCTGAAAAAGATATCGTCGCCGTATCCCAGCATGATGTGGTTCGCGCCGGTGCCGCCCATAACCGCCTGGTGATAATTGTCGGCGGTGGCAAAGTTGTCTGCGAGGGCTTTGAAGTACGGAACATCCCCTTGCAGCATGTTGTAGAAGCCCATTGATGTGGCCCCTTCACCGGTCGAGGCGTCGTTGAATCCGGCAGCCTGTGGCTTGCCATTCGTGCCCGCGCCAACGGTCACTTCGACCCACGGAAAGAGGTCGCTTTTGCAGCCGACCGGATTCCAAATCGTGGCGTAAACAATGTTGCAATCGAGCTGCTGCCGCATCTGATAGAAGCGATGCACCGGACTGGCGGCGTAGGAATCGTAGGGGAAAGTCTGGGAGGTCAGCTGAAACGGGCCAGGAGGAAGGCTAGTCACATTCAAGATGCGCTGGTCGGGAACATCTTTAGCCTGTTCGTGTCCGCCGGTCAGCAGGAATTGGTAGTAATCCGGCGACAGTCCGTTTTCCGAAGCCATAGCCTCCGCGAGAGTGCAGACTCCATTGTTCTTGCAGACGTCGCTCGGCCCGCCGGTAATTGGTGGAGGGAGGGTTTGAAAGAAAGACTTGGACTGCGGGCTATTTTGGTAGGTGTCCGTGTCTTGCGCCGTGTTCTGCAGCGCGAATGCGTAATTGGGACCGGGACTGCCGTCCGGCATAATGATGTGCTTGGAAAGGAGATTGTCGATGGTCTGCCCTTTCTTAGGCTGGTACGTCGCGAAGAGATGATCGAAGGTGCGGTTTTCGCCGATGATCACGATGACGTGTTTGATGGGTGAAGTGGTGTTTGCATCGTTACTGAAACTGCCGGATTGTGCGCGAAGTGGAGTTGCGACTAGCAGTTGTGTTGCGACGAACGCGGCCAGAACTTGCTTGAGGGTCGGCAAGTAGGCTAGCCATTGGGACACACGCGATTGCATCGATACAACCTCCGTAGACAGACGTGTCGCGCAATCTTGGAGGCTGGGCATGCAGATTGGCGCGCGCAACATATGTATGCTCGTTTTGTTACAGACGCGCGACAAGTTGATGAACTGCGGGACAAAGTCGGCGTGGTGATTTGTCTGAATTGAAAATTCGAATCTAGTTTGTTTTTCCCGCCGACGAATCGATGCGATCTTGCTTCTCTCGCGGATTTTTCGCGTAGTCGTCGAAACTTGACGCGATTCCGCGGATCTCCTCCAGCGTGTGCTCCCGGCGCAGCATTCCGTTTTCCAGGACGGTCTCCAGTTGATCCGCGCCGTTGGCCGGCTCGCCGGAATTTTGCGTTATGGTCACGAACTCGCTGCCGTTTTTCAGCAGCACGAACCGTCCAGCACGAGAATCCTTGCCGGGATCGGTCACCGGCTGCTTGTAGACGTCGTGCCACTGGCCGTTGATGTCGATCGCGGAGCATTTCAACGCGAAACGCAGAGTATCGCGGTTCACCTGTTGCAACAGCGCGCCGCCCATCCCGAAGCTCCAGTTATCCATGGACCAGCCGCGCCGGGTGAGTTGCGAGATCATGTTCTGAATGGTGTAGTAGTTCACACCGTCGCCCTGAATGAAACGCACCTGCGGCGCGACGACCTTCCAGCCTTTGCGGTTGACCTCATAGCCGAATTTGTCGGCCGCGATTTTGAAGAGCTCTTCCAGCACGGAAACCGCGTCGCCGCTGTCCGGACGGATCACCAGCGTCCCGTTGCGCTGCATTACCTTATCGCGCAGTTTCCCGCCCCACAGATTGCGGACCGCATTGTAAATGTCATAGGAATCGCTGACGCAAGCCACGATGCCCTCGGGAACGTTATCCAGAATATTTTCATAGGCTTCCACTTCATGCTCGCGGCCCCAGGCCGTGATCGTGGAATGTTCCGAGGCGGGAATGCTGACGCCCGGCATGTCCGCAGCGTAATACTGCCGGAGCAGTTCGATGGCCGGCAGATTGTCGGTGCCCAGGAAATTGAAGAGATGCGCGGCGCCGCCAATGGCCGCGGATTCGCGGCTGCTTACCCCCGAAATCCGAAATCGTGCAACTTAAAGGCGATCCCGGATGGATCGCCGGTGCGAACCAGTGCTTCCCCAAGAATTTGCTTGATGGCGCGGCTGAGTGTGGCGACCGTGATGGGGTACCAGATCTGGAGCAGCACCGTCTCCGCCCAGTTCGTGAGCCAATAGAATTCCGGGTCGGTATTTTCTACGGTGACGATCGCATTCTGCGCTCCGACCACCGAACCTTCTTTGACGGCTTTAACCCGCAAAGGCAGAATGCCCTCATATTTCGCATAGAGGCGCTTCCAGCCTTCGTAGTTGAAGCATTTGGGATTGCCGGAAAAATGCCGGCTCGCGAATTTCGCGGCTTCCTCGACGTCGTCGAGGGTAAAAACTTTACCTGCAAAATTCGCCTTCAAGATGTATTGCAGCCCGGCCATTTCGGCGTGATCGAAAAAGCCGCCGCGCGAGCAAACGTACGAATATATATGTCGCGTATTGGGGGGGTACTGCCACCAATGGCTGAGTTTGTAGCTGTCGGTGTTCAGGATCGGATTCAATCGCAGGGGCTGGATGGTGGTCTCCTGTTCAGAGTGCAGGCGCCGTGGTTAAGCCCGGCGCAGGTTGTTCTCGCATCGCTCACCGGTCATAGCTTCGCGGTTATAGAGGTTGCTCCAGGGTAAAAGACACGTACAGGAGCCGATCGTCGCGCTGAATTTGCAGTACGACCGGCGCGCCGGGCTTGAGATCGGCCAGAGCGGTACGCAAGCGATCGAGTGTGGTCATCGGCTGACCGTTCAGAGTCCGGATCACGTCTCCGGTATTGAGGGGTATTTCGGCGCCACCTCCAGTGCGCGCAGCTACGATGACGCCGAACGGGTCGCGCAGATCAGAGGCCATCTCAGCAACCTTCTTATCGATTTCGATACCCAGAATGCCGAGCGGGCGGACCAGACTCTTCTCGGGGTCAGCGAGCGCCGTAATCTGATCCATGTTGTCGGTGTGTTCGATTACCGTCACGTCGAACGCCAGCCGCTCTTGCCCGCGCAAAACTTCCAGATGCACCTTCTCGCCGGCATTGACCGACATCAGTCGGAATGACACATACGGAATGCTTTCCGCCATGCGGCCGTCAATCGTAAGCAGTACATCTCCGATCCGAATACCGGCCTCGAGAGCCGGGCCGCCAGGAAGAACGTCGGATACGATGACCCCGTAACTTCGCGGCAAGTTCATCGCGGCTGCGAGTACCGGGGTAATCGTTTGAAGTCCGATACCGATCTGTGCGCGATGCACATGGCCGAACTTGCGAAGCTGTTGATAGGCGACGTTCACCACGCTGCTGGGTATGGCGAACCCCAGTCCTTCATTGCCTCCAGACTGCGAAAGGATAAACGTATTGACCCCGACGACGGCGCCATCCACATTCACCAGCGGTCCGCCAGAGTTCCCCGGATTGATGGGCGCGTCGGTCTGGATGTAGACCATCGGCGAATCGGGATCCGTTTGCCGCGCAACCGACGAAATCACGCCCAGCGTCACCGTATTGCGCAGTCCCTCCGGGCTTCCAAACGCCAGCACCACCTCGCCTTGATGCAGACTCCGATAGGACGCGACCGGCAGCGCCTCCAGCTTGACGTTGTCGACTTTCAAGAGCGCCAGGTCGATTTCGCGGCTCACACCCACAACACGCGCGGGCACGATATTCGTTTTGGTGGACAGCAACGATTGCAGCGACCCGTCGGGATTGCCCGAGGGCAAAACCACTTGAACGACCTGTGCGCCGCTGACCACATGCGCGTTGGTAATAATGTAGCCAGCCGGGTCGATCACGAAGCCGGAACCAATCGCTCGTTGCCTGCCGATGACCACGCTGGTGTTGCCGTGGCTTTCGTCGACGGGACCATAGCCCGCGGCGAGAATCTGCACCACGCTGGGCGAGACTTTTCGAATCAGCGCATCCACTGACTCGTTTAATTTGTGAAGGGTGTTGTCCTCGGGGTGGTTCTGGGCCGATGCGCGTGGAATGCTGCAAAAGACTGCGGTGCCGACAAAAGCGAAGGCGACCGACACCCATCGATGTCTGCGGCGACGGCGAAACATAGCGGCTGGCATGAACGGATTCTCCTCGGATGGTCGGTCCGAAAGACGCTGGGCGCGATCCTCATTAGACTACAACTAGCGGAAAAATACCGCCAAGGCTCACGCGGACCACGCCGGGGCCGGTCGCGGCTACTTGTCGTGCATGGCGGCGCTGGACGGGGCGTGGTTCTCTTGGGTGCGAAAAAGGCGGCGGAGGTTGCGGAATATGTCATAAGCAGCAACCAAGCTGAGACCGATCAGGGCGTAAATGAGCGAATGGTTCAGGATTTCGACGGTTCGCCGGTAGCTTTCCGCAGAGGCGCCGGGTATGTCCGTGAGAACGATCCAGTTGCCGGATTTCAGCAAGAAGACCAGAATCGTGATCCACACGACATTGCTGACCAGGCGGTAGATGGCAGGCAGGCGCACCCAATCCGGACGGAACAGGTTGACGCCAGCCTGCACCATTCCCGCCAGCGCCAACAGAACCACAGGCCAGTAAAATTGATGCCAGATGGGCGCCGGCTTGATGAAGGCAGCCGCGGGCCCAAAGATCATGAAGGGGAAGCGTTGCGCGACTCGAAGCCAGCCGATGGAAATGCCTAAAGCCACAAATTGCGCGATCGAATCAAACCGGGATACACGGCGCGAATCTTGTTTCCCGTCGGGTTTGTCTGTTTGCATGGCGAACGCAGGGTGCCAGGGACGTTTCAGGCCTCGCGGATCCCAGCGATCCGGGAACTTGCTCCAATGGTGCTCCGCCAGACCGAAAATCACGGTGATCACCCCGAACTGAATGAGAAACTGGTAGAGGAAAACAGGCAAGCTATCGACCAGGGTAATAGACTTGCCGCTTGCGAACAGTGCGGTCAACACAATGAGGATCACGATTCCGGTTAACCCAAGATTGAACTCCAGCACCCGAATGTAGAAGGGAAACAACACCGGCCCGATAATTTGACGGCCGAACGCTACGCTGCTTTGGTCCTGACGGTAGCGGCTCGCGACCACCAGCGGATGACCGTGTTGCTTCAGGATGGCTTCCACTTCCCCCTCGTTCAGCGGCCTGCCGAGTGCGCCCTCCTTGTCTTCGATTTGCGCGCGGATATTCTCCGACAGTTCGCTGATGATGTCGTCTCTCTGCGTGGCTGGCAGGCAACTTCGGACGGACTTGAGATATTGATCGAGAAGTTCCATGGAAGTCTCCCTTACCTGCCAAACATCTGATATGCAACCAAGCCGCAGTGGCAAATCTCGAAAAGAATCCCGAGCGAAGCGACGCTGGCCTGTGTGACCGTGTCCAGGACGGTAGGTCCGCCGGCGATGAGCAGGCCGGATGAGGGCACGACAAGCAACCGCCCGCAGGCATCGATGCGGGCCCCGCCTCCGCACTCACGAGACTGGTCTGTTGCAAATCCGTGGCAGTGACTCGTATATGTATTGTTATCAATTAGTTGCATGATCGTAGCCTTTCACAATGGCAGTCAGCGAGGAATCGATGTTTTTCCACTCTGCGAGGAGCTGCTGCAGGATTCGCTTCCCTTCGGGCGACAGAACGTAGAATCTCTTGTTGCGTTTGTCTTCTTCGCGCCACTCGCTGACCAGCAAACCCTGCGTTTCGAGACGGCGCAGGAGCGGATAGAGAGTGCCTTCGTCAATGTCCATGCCATGCTCAGCCAAGGCTTTGCGAAGGGTGTAGCCGTACTGCTCGGTCCGCAGCTGGGCCAGCACGGCGAGAATCAGAGAGCCGCGGCGAAGCTCGGAGCGAAGGTTCTCGAGGACGTTGGGTTCAATGGTCATATACTGTGTGCCGTCTACTGTACGACGCATACTGTACGATACACAGTAAAGCTTGTCAAGCGAAATTTTACGAGCGATTCATTTCGCAGCGCGTATGGTGCGGTGCATCCAAGAGGCAACCCCCGATGTATGGCGGGAGGTACGGATGCGGACACCAGAGCAGTACGTGAAGGTGTTGCACGCGCTCCGGAAAATGCGACGATGGACTTTGCTGAAGGATGAATAGAGCTATGGCGCGAGTGCAGACAACCGAAGACCGGCGGCTCGAAGAGACAAAAGCCCGGAAGAAATATTGGAAGCGCTGGGGACCTTATCTGTCCGAGCGGCAGTGGGGAACGGTGCGCGAGGATTACAGTCGTGGGGGCACCGCGTGGGATTACTTTCCACACGATCACGCACGATCGCGCGCTTACCGCTGGGGAGAAGATGGCATTGGCGGCATCAGCGATCGTCATCAACTGATCTGTTTTGGATTGGCACTTTGGAACGGCCGCGATCCGATCCTGAAAGAACGTCTCTTCGGACTGAATGGGAACGAGGGCAATCACGGAGAAGACGTCAAGGAATATTATTTCTACCTCGACTGCACGCCCACGCACACCTACATGCGCATGCTGTACAAGTATCCGCAAGCGGCGTATCCCTACGCACAATTAGTGGAAGAGAACCGTCGGCGCGGCAAAGCAGAGCCCGAATACGAACTGGTAGACACGGGCGTGTTTGCGGAGAGCCGTTACTTCGACGTGTTCGTCGAATATGCGAAGGCGGATGTGGAAGACATCCTCATCAGGATCACGGCGGTGAACCGCGGCCCGGAATACGCCTCGCTGCAGATTTTGCCTTCGGTGTGGTTTCGTAACACTTGGTCTTGGGGCAAGGATTTGCGACGGCCGATGGTGCGTTCCGGGACCACCGTACCAGGCAGTATGTGTGCGGAACTGCAGCATTGGCAATACGGAAAGCGCTGGCTGCTCTGTGCTGGACACCCAGATCTGCTGTTCACGGAGAACGAAACGAACATGCAGCGGTTGTACTCCCGCCAGAATCGTTCGTACGTAAAGGACGCGTTTCACGCTTACGTGATTAACGGCGACAAAGGTGCGGTAAACCCGAAACAGATGGGCACGAAGATGGCGGCGCTCTATCCAGTCGATTTGGGACCCGGCGAGAGTGTCACATTGAAATTGCGGCTCACGGACATGGAACCGCTCAGCAGCATGAGCGAGAACTCCGCAATGCTGGGATCCAGCGGATCGCCAGCACATGCGGAGCGCGCGGAAGGTGTTCCCGCTTCGAACGATTTCGGCGACGGATTTGACGCAGCGTTTGCGACGCGGCAAAAGGAGGCGGACGAGTTTTACGCCTCGCGCATTCCGAAAGAAATGTCCGACGACGCGAAACTCATTATGAGGCAATCGCTTTCCGGCATGTTGTGGTGCAAACAGTTCTATCACTTCGACGTGCGCACCTGGCTGGACGGCGATCCCGCGGGCCCCCCTCCTCCCAAAGAGCGGCTGCAGGGGCGAAACAAGGATTGGACGCACTTATATAACGACGACATCCTGTCCATGCCGGACAAGTGGGAATATCCGTGGTACGCGGCGTGGGATTTGGCGTTCCACTGTATTCCCATCGCGCTGATCGACCCCGATTTTGCGAAAGAGCAGCTGATCCTGCTGCTGCGCGAGTGGTACATGCACCCCAATGGGCAATTGCCGGCATATGAGTGGGCCTTTGGCGACGTGAATCCGCCGGTGCACGCGTGGGCTGCGTGGCGTGTCTACAAAATCGAGCGGCGCGTGCGGGGAGTGGCCGATCGCGGATTTCTCGAAAAGGTTTTTCACAAGCTGCTCCTGAATTTCACCTGGTGGGTAAACCGCAAAGACCCCGACGGCATGAATATTTTCCAGGGCGGGTTTCTGGGCCTCGACAACATCGGACTGTTCGACCGCTCGGCCCCGCTACCGACGGGCGGTCATCTGGAACAATCCGACGGGACCAGCTGGATGGGAATGTATTGCCTGAACATGCTGGCGATTGCACTGGAGCTCGCGAAAGAAGATCCCGCCTATGAGGATGTAGCCAGCAAATTTTTCGAGCACTTCGTGAACATCGCGCACGCGATGAACGATATGGGTTCCGGCGGAAGATCGCTGTGGGACGACGAGGACGGATTTTACTACGACGTGCTGCAACTTCCGAACGGCGAAGAGCACTTCATGAAAATTCGCTCGATGGTGGGGTTGATCCCGCTTTTCGCCGTGGAGACGCTGGAGCCGGAGATCGTGGACCGGTTGCCCGGATTTAAGCGACGAATGCAGTGGTTCATCGACAATCATTCGGATGTCCCGGAACACATTGAAATGACGGAACGGTCGGCGCGTGGCGTGCGACGTCTGCTGTCGCTGGTGAATCGCAAGCAGCTGCGAAGGGTGTTGTCGCGCATGCTGGATGAAACCGAATTCTTGTCGCCGCATGGCGTTCGCGCGTTGTCGCGGTATCACCTGGACCATCCCTACGAAGTGACCGTGAATGGCACCGTAAACCGCGTGCAGTACGAGCCGGCCGAATCGACGACCGGCATGTTCGGCGGAAATTCGAATTGGCGCGGACCCGTGTGGTTTCCGGTGAACTATCTGCTGATCGAGTCTTTGCAGAAGTTTCACCATTATTATGGTGAAGATTTCAAAGTGGAGTGCCCGACCCACTCCGACACGGAAAGCGACTTGTGGCAGGTGGCCGCGGAGATTTCGCGGCGGCTCGTGAGGACTTTCCTGCGTGGAGAAGATGGCCGCCGTCCCGTATACGGTGGCACGGAAATGTTCCAATATGATCCCCACTGGAAAGATTTGATTTTGTTTTACGAGTTTTTTCACGGCGACAACGGCGCCGGTATCGGTGCGAGTCACCAGACGGGATGGACGGGACTGGTAGCCAAGTTGCTCGAACAGAGCGGTGAGTGACCCACAGCCAATCCGCTTTGAGCCTGCGCGACCCGAGCACGCCGACATCTTTATCGCCATGATGCGAGCGTTGGAGCGCGTCGATCCCGGGACGACGCCCTTCGACGAGCAGCGCCGGCGCGTAATTTTCGATCAGTTCGTCAAGGACTCTCCCTACGGCCGGGCGTGGCTAATCGTCGAGGGCGAACGCCCCGTCGGGTACGTGGTGCTGACTGTTTCGTTCAGCTTCGAATATCGCGGGTGCGACGCGTATATCGATGAGTTGTATATTGCTGAAGAGCATCGAGGCCGGGGAATTGGGCGCCGGGCAATGGGATTTGTGGAAACAGTCGCCCGCGAGTTGGGTGTCAACGCGATGCACCTCGAAGTCTCTCGGGACAATGAGACGGCTTTGGAACTTTACCGGCGCATAGGATACGTCGATCACGGCCGCTATTTGATGACGAAATGGCTCGAGCGCGGCGAATCGTAGGATTTCGTTGATGCATCCAACAGGTAAAAATTGCGGAGATGATAGTGTCGAATCAAGCTGAAAAATTGCGGACTAAACCATACCCGCGCGAATCGCAGGGCACCACGGGTGTGCAGGCCCTAGTGGCTCCGGTCTCGTCAAAACAACCGGCAAAGAGTCCGCGGGCGCCCCGCAAGAAAGCTGCCACGAGCGCCGATCGCGCTGTGGCACCGCAGAGCGCGAAGATCAAATTTGGCCGCGAGGTTTGCGGCAACCTGGATGCGGCGGAAGCGCGCGAATGGATCGTGACCAACGGAATTGGTGGATTTGCCTCCGGTACAATTGCGGGATGCGAGACGCGTCGCTATCACGGATTGTTGCTGGCGGCCCTGCGGCCGCCAGTAGGACGCACGCAGTTGGTAACCGGCCTCGATGAAATTGTCCGCTATGGCGGCGCCGAGTATTCGCTGGCAACCCACCAATGGGCTGGCGGAGTCGTCGATCCTAAGGGATATCTGAACATTGAAAGCTTCCGGCTGGACGGGATGATGCCCGTCTGGACGTACGCGCTCGCCGATGCACTGCTGGAGAAGCGCGTGTGGATGTGTCATGGCCAGAACACCACGTACGTCGAGTACACCGTGGTGCGCGGCAGCAGCGGCGTTGACCTCGATCTGAAGGTGCTGGTGAATTACCGGGACTTTCACGGGTCTACGCATGCCGGGAATTGGCGAATGAAGATTGACCCAGTCGAGAACGGCGTTCAGGTGACAGCCTTCGACGGCGCGACGCCCTTTTATTTGAAGTGCCCGGGCGCCGTGTACCAGCCGCGTCACGAGTGGTATCGCAACTGTTTTCTGCCGGTGGAAAAAGAGCGCGGCTTGGACGACCTGGAAGACCACCTGTTTGCGGCCTTGTTCCAGGCGAAGTTGAGAGTAGGGACGAGCGTAACGTTTGTGGCCTCCACGGAAGCAACCGCTGGGCTCGATGGCGCTGCCGTTCGGGCCGAGAACGCGGAGCGCGAAGCGAAGCTCCTTCAATCCTGGCTGGCCGAGAATGAGAAAACTGCCGCGGAGTCTCCGAACTGGCTTCCGCAACTCGTGCTGGCCGCGGATCAATTCATCGTAAAGCGCAGCATGCCGGAGTTCCCCGACGGACGCAGCATCATCGCCGGCTACCACTGGTTCGGCGATTGGGGCCGCGACACAATGATCGCACTGCCGGGGCTAACGTTGGCCACCGGACGCGCGGACGTGGCGCGGCAGATCCTGCTCGCGTTTGCGGAATACGTCGATGGCGGAATGCTGCCGAACAACTTTCCAGACGTGGGGGGCCAGCCCCAATACAACTCTGTTGACGCCGCGCTGTGGTTTTTCGAAGCGGTGCGCCAGTATTTTGCGGTTACCAAGGATGGCCGCACGCTGCTGCAACTTTTCCCGACGCTCGGAGAAATGATCGACGCGCACGTCAAAGGTACGCGCTACAACATTCATGTTGATCCCGCGGACGGGTTGCTGTACGCCGGTGAGCCAGGAGTACAGCTCACCTGGATGGATGCAAGAGTAGGCGATTGGGTGGTTACGCCGCGCACCGGCAAAGCCGTGGAAGTGAATGCCCTATGGATCAACGCACTCGAAACCATGGCGGAATTTGCGCGGCTGTTGGCGCGGCCGGGCGAAGGGTACGAGAAACTTTCCGCGAAGGCGCGGAAAAACTTTCAGAAATTCTGGAATGAAGAGCGCGGCTGCTGTTTTGACGTGATCGAGGCACCTGGCACGGGGAGCGACGCGGCGCTGCGGCCGAATCAACTTCTGGCCGTTTCGCTTCCGGTTGCGCCTTTGACCGAGGAGCAGCAGAAATCGGTCGTGGACGTTTGCGCTCAGCATTTGCTGACCTCTTATGGGCTGCGCAGTCTCGCGCCGGGCGACCCGGGATACCAGGGACACTATGTGGGCGGACCGAAGGATCGCGACGCGGCCTACCATCAGGGAACGGTATGGGGCTGGCTGCTCGGACCATTTGTGCTGGCGCACTTGCGCGTGTACGGCGACCGTGCGGAAGCCATGCGCTTCCTCGAGCCGCTGGGCATTTCGGTGCACATGTATGGGCTCGGCACTCTCGGCGAGATTTTCGAGGGTGATCCTCCATTCACGCCGCATGGGTGTATCGCGCAGGCCTGGACGGTTGGCGAAGTCTTGCGCGCGATGCGGGAAATTCTGAACTATCGAGAATCCTGACGGCCCGCCTTTCAGCTTTTGTTTCCAGAAATTTCGTAAAGCTCGATCAGTACTTTTCCGCCGGCGGAAGTGGGAGCCAGGAAAAAATTGACGCGAGTCCCATCCGCGCCCGGGCGAGCCTCCGGATAAATCGGGGTGACGCCGAAGTTTTCTTTTAGGATCGCGGCGGCGCTGTCCACATCCAGGCAGCGGAATTCCACCTGCTGTATTCCTTCTCCGAAACGTTTCAGATAGCGCGCGATCGCGCCCTCTCCCTCGGGATCTCGTGTCGTTAAAATATCGAGAGTTATCTCGGTGGCAAAACGCAACTCGAATTCCTTGGCGTCCATGTCATCGGGAACGCTCGCCAGGCGCGGGTTGCTATTGGCTTGTTCGATGCGGGCAAACGTAACAGGGAAAACGGCCACTCCGACGGTAAAAATCTTCCCCGAGAGCAGCCGGGAGATTTCGCGATTGGAAAGCCATGATGAAAGGACGGGCTTGGCCAGTGTCAGACCGCGGTTGTAGATCCCTCTTGCGGAGACGGTACGGATAGCGGCATCCGGGGAAGAAAGGCCGGATATATTGAGAAGCGGAGCACTGGACATTTTCGGCCCCAAAATTGTAGCGTAAAAGGTGAATCCAAGAGAACATCGCGGAATCTAAGTAACCGTAGCGCCGCAGATTTCATCCCAAGGACTATGCCGAAACCAGTTTTATTGACCGTTGATGACGATCCTGAAGTGTTGCGCGCCATCGAGCGCGACTTGCGCGGCCACTATGCCCAGAAGTACCGCGTGATGCGGGCCGATTCCGGCAGCGCAGGCCTTAGTACCCTCCGCGAGCTTAAAGCGCGAAACAACCCTGTCGCCCTGCTACTCGCCGACCAGCGCATGCCCAGCATGGATGGCGTTGGATTTCTCGCCGAGGCGATGGACATTCATCCCCAGGCCAAACGTGCATTGCTCACAGCCTACGCTGACACCAACGCAGCCATCGATGCTATCAACGAAGCTAAAATTCACTACTACCTGATGAAGCCCTGGGATCCGCCGGAAGAAAAGCTTTTTCCTGCCTTGGACGACCTGCTCCACGATTGGAACGCGCAATTTCGTCCGCCGTACGAAGGCATTCGCGTTCTCGGTACCCGCTGGTCTTCCCGCTCCTACGACTTGCGCGATTTCATGGCGCGCAATCAAGTGCCCTATCAGTGGATCGATGTCGAAATGGCCGCCGCTGATCCAGAGGTTCGCCGTCTGATTGAATCACTTGGACCGGAACTTGAAAAATTGCCGCTGATTCTGTTTCCCGACGGCCAGCGCATCGCCGAACCCACGCAACAGGTCATCGCCGATAAGATCGGTCTACAGACCCACGCGCAGACGAACTTCTACGATCTCGCGATTGTCGGTGGCGGGCCAGCGGGCCTCGCTGCCGCCGTATATGGCGCATCCGAAGGACTCCGCACGGTGATGATCGAACGCGAGGCACCAGGCGGGCAGGCCGGTCTGAGCTCCCGAATCGAAAATTATCTCGGTTTCCCGTCCGGGCTCTCCGGCAGCGATCTCGCGCGCCGTGCAGTGGCCCAGGCGCGAAGGTTCGACGTCGAAATTCTTTCCCCGCAGGAAGCCATCAGCCTTCGTGTCGACGGTCCCTATCGCTACATCAAACTGGGCGATGGCTTCGAGATTTCCTGCCACGCTTTGCTCTTGGCCATGGGCGTTCAGTGGCGCTCACTCGACATCCCCGGCATCGAACGCTTTCAGGGCGCCGGGGTCTACTATGGCGGCGGAACTTCCGAAGCATTGTCCTGCAAAGGCGAGACCGTATACATTATCGGCGGCGCTAACTCCGCCGGCCAGGCCGCCATGCATTTTTCGAAATTCGCCGGCAAGGTCATCATGCTTGTGCGCGGCGAGTCTCTGGCAAGCACCATGTCGCACTATTTGATCGAGCAGATTGAGAAAACCACCAATATCGATGTTTGGTTGCAGACCGTCGTTACCGAGGTTCACGGAGACGCCCGTCTCGACGCCATCACCATCTGTCGCGGGTCCGTCGGTAGGCCGGAAAAACTTTCCGCCAGCAGCCTATTCATTTTCATCGGTGCGCAGCCACGCACCGAATGGTTGGGCGATTTGATTCAACGCGACGAGCGCGGTTTTGTCCTCTCGGGGCCCGACCTGCTCCGCGATGGAAAGCGACCTGCGTCCTGGACCCTCGATCGCGATCCGGGTCTCCTCGAAACGAGCGTGCCGGGAATTTTCGCCGTAGGCGACGTGCGTCACGGTTCTGTCAAGCGAGTCGCCTCCGGCGTTGGCGAAGGCGCCGTGGTCGTCCAATTTATCCATCAATATCTGGCCAAGGTTCAATGACACGTTTCCTGCGGACCAACAGTCGTAGTGGCGAATTGAAAGTGACATGCGAATGACAGATATGCCGGACGAGACCGCGGATCTGTACGGTACGTTGAAGCTCCCAAGCAATCCATCCGACAAAGCGACCCTCTTCGCCGCGCTTCGCAAAGTGGCAGTTTTCGCCGATCTCTCCGAACCTGATCTCGATTGGTTCGTCGAACGAACTCATGAGTTTCGTTTCGAGCCCGGCGAAGTCATGATGCTGGAAGGCACTCCTGCCAAATTGATGTTTGTGCTCCTGGAGGGTGAAATCCGCGGGCGCCAAGAGCGCGGCGGCGATGCGCCGGTGTTCACCACGGAAGCGCCCACCGTCACCGGACTTCTGCCATTTTCTCGATTGAAGAACTATAAGTTGACCATTCGGGCGACGATGCCGACTTGGGGGCTCGCCTATTCCCACACCAAGTTTGGCGACCTTTTGCAGCACCTGCCTGAGCTTTCGCAACGCCTCGTCGGCATGTTGACCGATCGCGTGCGCACTTACACTGAATTCGAGCAGCAAAGCCAAAAACTCGCCGCACTCGGGAAGCTCTCCGCGGGCCTTGCTCATGAGCTGAACAATCCGTCTGCTGCGGCGCGCCGTTCGGCAAGCACTTTGCACGAGTGCCTGGCGCGATTGCGTGAAGCCGTCCGAGCCTCCGCCATCGGTCCCGACGATTGCGTTCTCCTCGCGGCGCGCGAGGAAGCCATTCGCGTCTCGCTCAAGCCGGCTCAATACAAAGATGAGTTTGACCGCGTCGAACGCGAAGAAGCGATTCAGACCTGGCTCGAAGGTAAGGGTGTAAAGGAGGCCTGGCAGCTCGGCCCTCTTCTCGCGGAAGCGAATCTGACCGACGAAAATTTGGAAGCTCTCGCCAGCGTGGCGGGAAAGTCGCTCGGGCCGGAGCTCACTCGCTTTGCCACCCTGCTCGAAATGGACCGTATCGCCGACGAATTGGACCACAGTACCGCCCGCATCTCCGATCTGGTCCGCGCCATCAAGGAATATTCCTACATGGATCAGGCGTCCATGCAGGAAGTGGACATCGCTCAGAGCCTCGAGACAACCCTGACGATCATGCACCACAAGCTCAAGCGCAGCATCACCGTATCACGCGATTATGCCCTCGATCTTCCGAAAGTAATGGCCTATGGCAGCGAACTGAATCAGGTGTGGACCAACCTGATCGATAACGCCGCAGATGTTCTGAAAGACGGCGGCAAACTTGGTATTCGCGCGGTGCGCGATAACGACTACGTGCTGGTCGAAATTTCGGACAATGGGCCCGGTATCCCTGAAGAAATTCAGTCGAAAATCTTCGAGCCATTTTTCACGACTAAGGGCGTTGGTGAAGGGACGGGTCTCGGCCTCGACATCTCCTACCGCATCATCAAAAAAATCAAAGGCCTGATCACCGTAAAATCCCAGCCGGGCAACACCCGTTTTGAAGTAAGAATTCCGATTAAAGCCGCGCACTGAGCGCGGCGGAGGATCAAATGGCTGAAGTCTGTACACACCTCGATCAAATTCGTCCGGTTAAGCCGAAGACCAAAGGCTGCGAGGAATGCCTCAAGATGGGAGATAGCTGGGTCCATCTGCGGCTGTGTTTGTCCTGCGGGCATGTCGGATGCTGCGACAGTTCCAAGAACAAACACGCGACGAAACACTTTCACGCCGTGAAGCACCCGATCGTCCGATCGATTGAGCCAGGCGAGCATTGGATGTGGTGTTACATCGATGAAGTGATGTTCGAGGACGACTAAACCGCACTTTTTGACGCGTTCGGGAACAGCAGGGAAGCCGCGATGGCAAGCATGAGAATCCCCCCGACCACGATCAGGGAAATGTGCGGCGCGATGTGCAGCCAGGGTTCCACGATCATTTTTCCGCCTATGAAAGACAACACGAAGGCAAGCCCCACCGTCAAGTACCGCAATCGGTTCAAAAACCCAGCTAATAAGAAGTAGAGCGCGCGAAGGCCTAGAATCGCGAAAACGTTCGACGTGTAAACGATGAAGGGATCGTGCGTGATCCCGAAAATTGCGGGAATCGAGTCGATGGCAAGAGTTACGTCGGTGATCTCGACGACCAGTAGCACCAGGAATAGAGGCGTCGCGTAGATTTTCTTTTCCTTGCGCACAAAAAAATGTTCGCCCTGATAGTCGTGAGTCAGGCGAAGGTGGGCGTTCGCAAAGCGGAAGATGGCACTTTGTTCTGGCCGAATCTTCTCCTTCTTCGCAAACAGCATGTGGATTCCGGCGTAGACCAGAAACGCCCCGAACAGGTACATGATCCACGAAAACTTTTCGATCAGCTCCGCTCCGGCGAAGATCATTATGCCGCGCATGACCAGCGCCCCTAGGATTCCCCATTCCAGCATGCGGTGTTGAAAGCGTTCATCGATTGCGAATGTGCGGAAGATCACCAGAAAGAGGAAAAGGTTGTCGACGCTGAGGGCCTTCTCAATCAGATAGCCGGTAAAAAATTCGATTGCTCGCTGATGTCCGGAAAAATACCAGATGCCGAACCCGAAGACCACCGACAGAGCGATCCAGAGAATCGTGGACCAGAACGCTTCGCGCAGCTCAACCTTGTGAAGCCGGCGATTGAACACGCCGAGGTCGAGCGCGATCGATCCCAGCACGAAAACATTGAACCCGATCCAAAGAAGGGGTGATCCCATGGCGGCTTCGCGTGTCGCGGGCTAGGGGGTGGAACCGTGGGCATCCGTGGCGTTCAGATTGGTCAGCTCGATCCGTGTGCTGCGCCCCGCCTGGACGACTACGGGCACATCCCAGCGCAACCGTGAGTCGCCGGCACCCGCATCCAGGTTCAGCGTGCTGATCCAATAGTTGCCGGCGGGTAGATTGGCGACGGTCCCGCGGCCCTCGAGATCCGTGTCCGTCTGAGCCGCGAGATATTTTGTTTGCGCAACCTCGGGAGCGACCCGCTGCACGCGTCTCTTGCGCTCGAACTGAATTTGCGACCACTTGGCCTGTGGGTTTACCGCCGTCAGTTCAAGTTCCATGCCACTCACGGATTCGGGGTGGGTTTGGATGAACTTCTTCAACGCCGCCAAATATTGGTCGTGTTGTTTCTCGTAGCGATCGGGATGGTCGGTCTTGTCGGCGTCGACGTATTTTGGCTTGGGAATTCCATTGGTCACGCCGCCGCTGTTCGCGCGCTGATACGCCGCCAAGAACTCCGGGATATGCAGGATCTCGTCCGGGGTAAGCAATTTGTCCAGGTTTGGAGAGGTGAGATCGAAGACCTCGTGAGCTTTCAGCCAGTCCTTGAGTTCTTGTGAAACTTTGAGGTCGCTGATGAACTTGTCACGATCCGGAGGAGCGTCTTGCGCCTCCACATCTTTGCAAATGTCCGCATAACTCTTGGTCAACAGGTAAAACGTGACCTGCCGCACGGGCTCCGGACGCGCCGCCGTAGGCGAGATTCGCGCGATGAAATCGAGACTGCCACTTGAGGTTTGCGCGGTGGCGGCACGCGCCGTGGACAACGAACACAGCAACAACGCCAGGAGAAGCGGAGACGCTTTTCTCATGGCCTCATCGTAGCAGATTGGCTTTGCGGCTTGGAGAAGAAGCGCAACCCCGTTGCACAAGCTGAACGGCGCTGCGCCGTCAACGATGTATCGAGAGCCACGGGGCAGCACGCCAATCGTCTCCGATACAAATCGGAATGTTCAGAACAGCCGAAATACCGCTTCGATGGTTACCCACACAGCGACAGGCCGCCGCGCCGCATCGTGCGCGGGCGTGAATTTCCAGCCGCGCACCGTCTCCACGGCGCGTTCTTCAAGTCCGTAGCCGACTCCGCGCATCACGCGAATCTCCGATGCCCGTCCATCCGTGCCCACCAACACACGCAGCGTGACCGTTCCTTGCATTTTCACGTGCCGCGCTTCGTCGGTGTAAATCGGATTCGGGCAAACGTTGCAGACCGGCATCGTCACTCCGCGTGCGTATGGCCCGTTGCTGTCGACTTCGCCCGCGTCCTGGCCTTCGGTGTCGCCCATGCCGCCACGTTTGCCGGTACCAAAGCCGCCATCCTTTCCTGGGCCCGCCGAAGTGGTGTCGTTCGGCATCCAGGGGAGGCCGAGTTCGGAAATTGGCGGAACGTTGGCGGGGGCGTGCTCGTCCAGAATCGTCGCGGGCACTGGGAGAAGATGCGTCGCGTTGTCCGGCAAATGCGGCGCAGCTAACTGCACGGAAGAGCGCGGTGCCAGAAAGCCGTGCGTTGCGGGGATGAGAT
Source organism: uncultured Acidobacteriota bacterium (assembly GCA_963834025.1). GTDB lineage: Bacteria > Acidobacteriota > Terriglobia > Acidiferrales > UBA7541 > Acidiferrum. The sequence continues at coordinate 44,598 of CAWIAI010000005.1, forward strand.
TATTCTCGCCGCCGCCCGCTTTCCGGCCGAGTGAGGGAGAAAGCACAGCGGTATCGAACGGCGCGGAGAACAGCAAGTGGCTGTCCGCCACATCCATGGCGGTTTTCGGGAGCGGATTGGTCGTTCGCGTTTGCATCGCAAGCAAGAGGATCGCTGCGATGATGGCGCCGTGCGCCAGCAGAGATGCGGTTTGCGAGCGCGCAGCTTTGCCGGTGGGATCAAGCTTCAGCAAATGAATCGGGGCGCCATTGGACGACGACGGAGACAGATGCGGGGACGCGAAGAGCTGGCGGAGATTTTCACGGATGCGAGTCAACCAGGATTCGGGTGACGCACTGCTGCGTAAGAACGGAGCGCCCATGGATGCACCTCCACGATCGCCTGAAAACGTAGCGCCTTAGTCTTTAACGCCCAAGACCAGTCTTTGCCAGTTTGATCAAGACTTAGGTCTTGATTCCCGGCGGCTGCAAACTGACAACTCAAAACTTGACGTTCAAAACTTGACGTCTCGGCTTGGCTGTCACTCGGCGCGAGCGAATAGCCAACTGGCAAGTCAGAAGTGGCTAGGAGCGGATTTGGTTGCCCCTCGGTGATTTTGTTGATTGTCGTTCCATTTAGGAGCGGACGGAAAATGAGACGGACTCCTCTCCCCCTATTTTTTGTAGGCATTCATTCTAGATGCTTAACTGTCCATTGAAGTCTGTAACTTACAGATTCCAATGGCTATGGATTCCAGGAATTCTGCAGATTCGTCGCTGCGTAGCCCAGATGTATGCCAGAAAGTTGACCCGAACGACGAGACGACGCTCAGGCGTTGAGATTATGCAGCTTTACCAACGGTGGCTCGCGTAAGTGAACGCCGCGAAAGTCCGATTCGCGCAGACAACCGGCGCGTCGATGTTTTGTGTCAACGCGTAAACATATTATTCGCGACTCGCTATCGCTGGCGCTCTGCGCGCTGTGGCGAGCCCGCCAGGCCACCAGTTCCAATCGCCTGCAATGCGAAGGAGCGCCGGACCGATCACAATACGAACGAGTGTCGCGTCAATCAACACGGCGACCGCCAACGTAAATCCGATCATCTTGACCACCAGGAAATCTCCGAAGGTGAATGCCGCAAATACCACGATCATGATCGCGGCGGCGCTCGTAATCAGGCCTGCGGTTCTAGCCAGACCCTCCGGGATCGCATCCATTTCACTCAGTCCACCCCTTCTGGCTTCGAGAACGCGTGCAACCAAAAATACCTCGTAATCCATGCTTAACCCGAAGACGATGGCAAACGCGACGATCGGTACTAGGGGAAACACGCTACCGGTTCCCCCGGGCACTCCCAGGAACTTGCTTCCATGTCCATCTTGGATAACGAAAACCAATGCTCCGAAGGCCGCAGCGACCGAGAATAGGTTGAGAGCTATGGCCTTCACCGCGGCGAAGATCGATCGGAACCCGCACAGCAGAGCAAGGAGCGTCCCCCCCACTACCAGCGCCATCACAGACGGAAAGCGGTCTCTGATAATCGTTTCATAATCGGCGTTGAGTGCCGGGATGCCGCCAACGAGAAGGGTTGCGCCAGGCACCCCGGTGAGAGCTGGCGCGCCGGTCTTACGCAGCTCCCGCACCCAGTTGACTTGGTCGCGCAGGGAGACCGAACTCGCGGGTAACACCTCAAGCAGCGCCGCTCGCCCGTCACTACTCAGGAACGTTCGACGCGTTTCTCGCGAGAGATCAGGGAGCGAAGATCGGTTGTTCTCCGCAAGCGTGGTGATAGAAATCACGCGGTCACAGCGAGGGTCGGTCGCGAGGCGCTTGCTGAGCCGATCCAGCGCATTCCAGCCCGCGTCGGTTTGCGCGATGGAATCCGTTGGAAGCTCGACGATGGCGCGCAACGATTCAACGACGCCGCCCCGATCCATCCGTTCAAGAGTGTGCAGCGCATGGACGGATTCCGCCGCCTGCGGAAGCCAATCCCCTCGGGGGAGGCTGGTATCCAGTCGTCTGACCTGCCACGCGAGCAAAATCAAAGGGGTACCCGCCAAAATGAGGGCAGGCCAGGGATGCGCAACGATCGTCCTCCCCCACCGCCGCCAGCGATTTCCAGTACGCGCGGCCCGCTGCGCATCCAACTTTGCAGTAAAGGGCAATCTGCCAAGATCAATCCGCGGACCGAGCAATACCAGCGCTGTCGGAACCAGGGTATTTGTAAGCAACACACTCATTCCCGTCACCAGGAATCCCGCGACACCGATGGAACGGATTTCGCTGATCGGAACCGTCAAGAGAGCTAGAAATCCGATGGCTACCGTCGAGGCTGAAATCAAGAGCGTGCGACCTGCCTGTCGTGCCGCGATGACCGAGGCCTCGGATCCGGCGTGCCCCGCGGCAATCGCTTCCCTGAAGCGGCTGATCATGAGGAGCGCGTAGTCGATTCCCAGGCCCAGGCCAAGCATGGTGGCCAAATTCTGAACCAGAATGGACAAGTGCCAGCGCTGGGCCAGAAATCCCGTAATCGCCAAAGTGGTCGCGATGGCAAGCTGGCCAATCGCCAATGGAATCAGGGCGGCCATCAGGCTTCCAAACGCCACCAGCAGAAGCGCGAGGGTCGCGGGGATCACCAGGCTTTCGCCGCGATGCACGTCGGCGGCGCTCGCTTTCCGAATATCGAAATTCAGCGGAATCTCGCCTGTGAGTTCGATCTTCACCCCCGGATAACGGCCCCGGAGTTGATTTTCAAACGCGCTTGCCAACTGGTGAAGCTCCGGAACAAGCGACTCGACTGGACCGCCGGTTGACGTGAGTCCCACGAGAACAAACGTTCCCCCTCCACGGCCCAGAAAAATCGGATCGCGCAACTCAAGATAGGACACCACTCCTGAAACGCCGGATTGCTCTCTCAGTCCTGCCACGATGATTTGTAACGCTTGTCCGCCTTCCTCCGAATCCGCAGGTGGGAGTCCTTCGATCACCAGGACAACGCGGTCCACAAACGGCGACCGAAAACGACTGGCCAGTTCCTCCCGGACAGTTTCAGCCTGGCTCCCTTCGACACGCGTTGCTGTCTCCAGGCGGCGCTCCGCGTGAAAAGAGAATGGAAGAAGTGTGATGGTTGCTGCGAGGACGATCCCTGACACCCAAAAGCGGCCCACATCCATAGCTATAAATATGTCATATCAGACAAGATCGTCGTCACCAAAACTCTGAGACGGCGCCTAAGAACCACAGGGCGAAAGAGGTGCTCCCATTCGGAATGAGTTCGTACGTTTGCGCTTAGGTTCGCGAATTTACACTTGCACACGACTCACGTACGGACCTATCTGAATCTGCTAAACTTTGCTCTTGCCCCATCGAATTAGGAGGATCCATTCGTATCTTACTCTTGCTCGGACTGCTTGCCGCTACGCAACCTAGCGTAGCAGACCCGCGCCTTGGCTCGTGGACGCTCGTCTCTGCGCAGTCTAGTCTGGATCCGCCGAACCGGCTCTCGATAACACCTCTGCATGACGGAGTGCATGTCGTCATGTCCGGCGAAACTCATCTCGATTTCACAGCAAATTGGAACGGACACGAATCGACCGCACCTGGCAATCTTGCGTTCAATCAAATCGAGCTGCGCAGGATCGATAAGAGGCAGGCGGAGGTCAAGGAAAAAAAGGATGGAGCTGTTGTGGCGACGGTTCGCGAAAAAATTTCGGATGATGGGAACGAGCTAACGGCGACGACCGCGACCCGAGGCCACACCGACCAGATCAACGTATGGACGCGAAGCGGAGGTACGAAGGTCGCCAAGGACCTCTTCGCAGGCGAATGGACGCAAGATCTCAGCAAGACTCGTTTGCGGCAAGGTTTGGTGCTCAAAATCGAGACGGACGGAAGCGGTGGGATCCGCTTCCTGGGTGACTTCAGCTATAACGCCCGTTTTGACGGAAAACAATACGATCTGAAAAACTCGCGCAACGATACCGTGACGCTTGAACTCGTGGATCCTCATACGGTGGATGCGAGCTACCGGCGGGACGATCAAGTCGCGCAAAAAGATAGGTCGGTGGTTTCTCCGGATGGGCAGCAGATGACCATATCCACGACCGGCAGATTCGAAACGGGCCAGCGGCTAACGGAGAAGCTCTTATTTAAGAAGCAGTAGCGGATATTGCATCTGTCCAGTCCACAAGCCCATCACTCGGTGACACCGCGTTGACCTTACGAGCCGCGACCGAAATGATCCCCTTGCGATACATGAATTTCAGAATGCCGTTAACCGTATCTTCCAGCGACGGATCTGCTTTGCCCCACACCGAGGCATCGCGGGCCTTTTGATAAGAAGAGCTGTCGTAGCGTTTGAACTCCATCGCCGAGATGTTGTCGACAGAGCCCACCAAAAAATCCAGTAGCGGAAAGAGAAGGTCTTCCTTCCGGCATCTGCGGATCAGCTCGGGAACGAAGTCGGGAAGCCTGAATGTTTCGAACTGGCGGCCGGTCGCTTTGGTAATAAGCCCGGTAATATCCATCATGTTCGAATAGTCGTCCCGCGTGACATGGTAAGTCTTATTCGCTGTACCGCGAGTGGTAGAGATCGCAACGATGTTGTTCGCTACAATGTCCGCCGGAACAAAACTGACCTGGTTGAGAGTATCAACGCCAATACCGTGATTCACCATGAAGGCAACTAAGCGAACGGCGATATCGAAGTTGTTGCCTCCGCCCGTCACGGAAGGACTCACCAGGGCAGGCCGGAAAATCCGCGCGGAAAGTCCCCGGCTGCGCGCGTCGACAACCACCTGTTCGGCTACCCATTTCGACTGGCTGTACCCAAAATCGAGTAGCTCCATATTCTCGTTCAGGTCGGTCTCATTCAGAACTGATTTCACCGCCCAGCCAAACACGAAGGTAGTCGAGACGTAATTGAATTCTTTGGGCCTTCCCTCGAACGCCAGTCTTACGACCTCGTTGGTTCCCAGCACGTTCGCGTCACGCATCAGGTCGTAGTTGAAAAGGTAGTTCACGGTGGCACCGTTGTGGAAGACCGTGTCGATTTCACTCGCGAGGAAATCCCACTCGTCCTGCGTCAGGCCCAGCTTTGGCTGCCCTAGATCTCCGCAGACGGGGATCACCCGAGCTTCGAACATCTCCATCAGACCCACCTCGCAGGGTCCGATTGACTCCATCGCGTCCCTCAGTCTTTGCTTACCTTGCTTTTCGTCGGAAGACCTGACGAGAACATAGATCTTCGCCCGTGTCTGTTCGAGCAAGCTTTTCATAAGGAATGGCCCAATGAATCCGGTCCCGCCAGTGAGCAGCACCTGATTCAGCACCGGAGTCTCCGGCAAGGGCACAGGCACTGGAGGCTCGAAGATAAGCTTCCTGTCGTTGCTCATCATCTGCTTCTCAGCGGCGCGCTGCTCTTCACGGAAGGCCGCAAGGGAATGACGCAGGTGAACCAGCGCCTCTTCGGGAGCGCGCTTCAACTTTTCGGCTAGTCCAAACAGCTCGGCTACGCCGACACGCTGAATCACGCCAATATCTACCTGCCTCGCCAGCATCTCGGCGCCTTTATCTTTGAGGAGTTCCTTGAGTTCATGAACGAACACAACAAGATCCAGGGAATCCAGCCCGGCTTCGACGAGGTTGTATGATTCCTTACCCGTCAGGTTGTACTTGGCTTTCAATTCGGCGAAAGAGGAATGCATGTCGGAATCGCACAGGGAGTTCCCCGCGTCCTTCTCCCGCGAAAAGTCCGAAAGAACGGAGAACTGACCTCGCTGCCACATCTGCTTGGTCTTATGGCGCATAATCTTCCCCGAACTCGTTCTCGGGATCGCGCGCGGCGCGATGATCGAAATCACCGCCACTTCCACGTTGAGATAATTTCGGACCGCGGCCGCAATCTTTCGTGCGTCAGGAAGCGCCCTGGGATTTTTGGCTTCGGCGACGATTGCCAGCGCAGGTTCGCTGTCCTCCTGAATCTGGAATGCGGCGACGCAGTTGTGCCGGATCAGACCGGATGATTTCTCCACGACGTTCTCAATGTCGTGCGGGTAATAGTTTTGCCCGCGCAGAATAATCATGTCCTTGATGCGGCCGCAGACATAGAGTTCGCCACCGTGGAAGAATCCTATGTCGCCGGTCCGCAGGTAGCCGTCGTCGTATGGAGTATCGTCCACAAGCCGCGCGCGAAACTGCTTCAGAGTTAATTCGGGATTGTTCCAGTAACCTCGGCACTTGCCGCTTCCGGCGACCCAGATTTCACCGGTGCGCTCTGGCTTGAGAGGGAAGTGCCCTTCCGGATCCACAATCTTAACGTCGAGACCCGGCAGCGGCGTTCCACAACTGACAATCTGCGTGGCCCCGTCGATTTCAGAAACCTCGCTAGTCATGCGGGCCGTCCCTAGGGAGAGGGCACGTTTGTTGACGGAAACGATGTTGCGACCGCCTAGTGAGACCGCCAGAGTATTCTCAGCCAGCCCGTAGGCGACATAGAAACTCTCGGATTTCAGTCCATAGGCCTGAAACGCTTCCAGAAACCGGGTGTAGGTATCCGCCTTTACGGGTTCCGCGGCGCACATCAAAACGCGAAGCGAACTGAGATCACAAGCCTCCAGGCTCTCCTTGGAAAGTCTCCCGGCGCGCAGGCAATAGTCGTAGGCGAAGTTGGGCGCGGCCGTCGCGGTGGCGCGGTAAGCCGTCATTGCATCGAACCACAGGATCGGCCGCTGTATGAAGTCCGTGGAAGAGAAACCGTACGTCGTGCCACCTTTCAATGCTGGATATAGGTAGCACCCGATCAGTCCCATATCGTGATACTGCGGGAGCCAGGAAACGACGACCGGCGCGGAATGGTCGATCACCAGCGGACACGTATCCAGAATGTTTTCGTGCGTGACAATCACGCCCTTGGGCTCCATCGTCGAACCCGAGGTGTACTGGAGAAATAAGATATTCGAATGATTTACGGCTGGTCCATCCGCAATCGCATCCACGAAATCTTCCGTGGCGATCCACGGCAGGCCAGAAATGTAATCTACGTCAATACCACTCGCCGAGACTCCACTTCTGGCGAGATTCGTCTTGAGGGATGTCTGGTAGTCTCTGCTCGTTAAGATCCCAGCCGCCTGGCAATCCTTTGCGATGTGTACCATCTTGTATAGTGCGCTCTGGAAGCCACGTGAACTGGGGGGATACACCGGCACGGGGATCAATCCGGCGCGCACGCAGCCAAAGAATGCGCAGATCATCTCGAGTCCCGGCGGGTACGCAAGCAGCAGCCGGTCGCCCGCCGCGAAACGACCCTCTTGCCGCAAATATCCTGCGATCGCCTCCACTCGGTGGAGAAATGAGGCGTAGGTGTAGCTTTCGATCGGATTGCCGTTTACATCAAGATACGAATAAAGAAGTTTGTCTGGGTGCCCATCTGCCAGCCTATCTAGGTGGCCTAAAATTGATGCCGCCATCAATCAGCGATCCTCCAATGTTGAGTAGAACCCAAGTCAGTAATCGAAACATCTCTCCCCAACAAGCGAAGTGATCGGCGATTGAGTTTGAAAATGCAGTCCTGAAATGTAGGCCGACGGCGAGAATGTTCGCTTATTTTTTTCTCAGCACAAGCGTCGCTCGACGCTGTGGGGAATGGATGTTTTCCTTTTTGGTGCACAAGGGCGCGAACGAGAATTGCGAAGCTCCGCCGACCTTGTATGGCCCCTTGCAGGAAGCCCGTTTCATTATGGTTCATCGACGGTTGATATATTAACAAAGCGTTATGGACAATGCCACGCGTCGTCGCTTCCATTGTTCACACATTGCAACCAGGCATCATCCGTTCCGAATGTCCTTGATTGTCTTTACTGGCCCGCATTAAAATCGTGCTGCGAGGCTGTCGGCACGGCACCAATTTCGCTGAGGGTCAGCACCCGGATGCGGCGTATGGAACGCGTCGGGCCCGATTAGCATGACCGCGGAGGCGCCGGTGACGTTCGAACCCAAAGTGTTGATCGCTCAAGAGCGCGAGACTCCTGATCTTGTCCCATCGGAAACCTCAGCGGCATCGATTACCGAACCAGTCAGTGCAACCTCCTTTCCGAAAGTATTACGTCGCCGCCTGGATAGGTTTTTTGTCGACCAGAACATTACTCACAAGGCGGACCGTACGATGTGGGTCAAGGTCGCGGTGGGTCTGGCAGTCCTCGTGGGCGCATGGATTGCTCTATATGCTCTCAGACCCGATTCATGGAAGTTTGTTGCCCTATACCTTCTAGGCGGCCTCGCGCAGACATTCCTTTTGCTGAACATAGCCCATGACAGCAATCACAACGCCATCTCGTCCCGGCCGCGCGTCAACAAAACCCTGAACTATGTCTTCGATTTGTGCGGAATCAACTCGTACATGTGGCGTATCCTCCATCATCGGGGCCATCACTCCTGCATCAATCTCCACGGCGAAGATGATGCGCTTTCGGGACGCGGCATCTTTCGCTTTACCCCCTATGAATCCCGCGCGCCGTGGCACCGGTTCCAGCACATCTATGCGCTGTTCTTTTATGCCATGTTCTCTCTCGACTATGTGTTCTTCAGGGACTTCGAGAGCTTTTTCTTTCCGTCCCACGATTATCTGAAACGCGCCAATCATTCTTTGCGCGAATATGCCATTCTCGTTGGCGGCAAGGCCTTCTACCTCACTTACATGCTTGTCTTGCCGGTGATGGTGTTGGGGAAATCACCTCTGCTGGTCGCCGGGGCGTTCCTCTTGGTCCATTTGTTCGTCGGTTTAGCCGTAACGCTTGTATTCCAGACGACGCACACCATCGACAGCACCTACTTTCCCGCGGGCCGTGGTGAGTTTGACAACGGCGTGTATCACATCTTCGCAACAACGGCCGATTATGCGACGGAAAACCCGCTCGTCGGTTGGCTCGCCGGCGGCCTCAACCATCACATCGTCCACCATCTGTGCCCTTTCGTGTGCCACACTCACTATGCCCCGCTGACCAGAATCGTGAAGAAGACCGCCGAAGAGTTTGGGGTTCCCTATCGGCAGCACGCCACGATGTCCCAGGCGATCTGGCATCATCTGATACTCTTGAAGCAACTGGGGAACGAAAACTGATTCTGAGCATTTTATCTTCACTTATAGCCCAGCTATCACTTCCTACGACTGAAGTGAAATCACCTGCGGTTCGAGTCAATTACCAGGACGGCTGAGTATGACCTCATCTACTCCTATCCCCGTTGTCTCCCGATTCCGCTGCTTTGCGGATTCTCACGCGATGTTCCGCAATCCCGTGCAGGTTTTGTCCAGCTACAACAAAATTTTCGGCGACACATTCAGACTCTATTTGGGTGGTCTCAAAGAAGCGATCGTTACGATCGATCCCGCTGTGATTCAGCACGTGTTAAAGACCAATGCGGAGAACTACCAAAAATCCGATATTCAAGTAAAGCGGATGGGCCACTTCCTGGGGAAAGGTCTTCTCACGACCCACGGAGAGGCCTGGCGTACGCAGCGGCGTCTCATCCAAAAAGGCTTCGATCGAACGCAACTCGAGGCACTGTCCTCAATCATGCAGGACTCCCTCGCCGAGTCGCTGCGGGATTTCGACAGACAGACCCGTTGCGGCCCCGTCGATATCTACCCCCAGCTGATGAAAATTACCTTCGCGATGGTCGCCCGATCGCTATTTGGCGCACGGTTGAAGGACGAAGACATTGATCTTGTCAGTTATACCATCTGCACCGTCCAGGAATTCATTGTTCGGCAAACCCTTCAGCCCTATCTGAATCCCTGGTTCGCCATCTCGGGGGAACTGCGCAGGCACGAAGACATGCGCACCCGCGCGGACGCTGTTCTGTTCGAATACATCAAGAAGCGCCGCAATGAACCGCCCGGCCACGATCTGCTGCAGACTTTGATGGATGCGCGCTACAGCGATGGCGAAGGCATGAGCGATGAGCTCATCCTCAGTGAAAGCATGCAACTTCTCGTCGCCGGCCATGAAACATCGTCGAATGCGCTATCGTGGCTTTTTTATCTTTTGAGCTCGCGTCCGGATTGTCTCGAAAGGGTAAGGCAGGAATTTGATTCCGTGCTAGGCGAAGCGCGCCTGAGCTACACCGACGTTCCCAAATTCGAATTTACGACTCAGGTCATTCAGGAAGGGCTCCGCCTCTACCCGCCGTTTTGGATGATCGACCGCATGGCTGTCGCGGACGACCGCGTAGGCGACCTCGCCATACCTCGCGGATCTACCGTCATTGTGTATGTGTACGGTGCGCACCATGCTCCGCGCTACTGGCAGAATCCGGAAACTTTCGATACGGAGCGTTTCACCAAACCAAACGACAAGCTGCGCACGCCGTTCACCTTCCTTCCGTTCGGGGGCGGACCCCGAGGCTGTATCGGTGGGAATTACGCGATGTTGCAAATCCTTATGATTTTGAGCGATCTGCTCAGAAAATACGATTTTCAGCTTCCGCCGGGCCAACTCATCGAAGCTCGTCCGATGGTCATTCTGCGGCCGAAGCACGGAATCCGCATGACGTTCACTAATACGATCGCGTCGGCCTCTTGCATCGCATAAGACTTCGCCTCTCTAATTGAGCCGTAAAGTTCTTTTCTGGGTCCCTTCTTGGAGTCCGACTTAAAACCAAATGGGCCCTCGGCGCGTCTTCCGATCCGCAGAACTAAAACTTCTTAACTGGGGAAAATTCCGACTCTCATCCACTTGTCGTTCACATACCGCGCTAGGGTTGACGAAACCTTTACAACCTGTTCTGTGACTGTCACAGCGACGAGCACATCCAACGCTATGTATACGTTTTATGGATGACCGTTGAAAACAGGCGCTCGAGCCGCTTCGATATAAAGTCACGCGCGGCAGTTGCCTTTAAATGACAGGAGAAAAGAAGTGACCGCAGTCAAACTAGCAGTGTTCTTGGCAGCTCTATTTATTATCGGGAGTCTAGCGGCGAGCCGTGCCGAGTCACCCCGGCGAATTGAGATTACCGCCAAGAAATTTACCTACGACCCAGACGTAATCACTCTTAAGAAAGGTGAGCCAGTTGTCTTAGTGCTGCGCAGCATCGACGTTACACACGGTCTTAAGGTGGACGGGTTGAATCTCAAGTCCGGTGACGTAAAGAAAGACAAAGAAACCGAGATTCAGCTCACTCCACAACAAATCGGTCACTTTATAGGCCAATGCGCACATTTCTGCGGCAAAGGCCATGGGGAGATGAAACTACAAATTGATGTAGTTCCATGAGTCTTGCTCGAAAACATTCTGTCGGACCCGACTGAATTGTTAAAATGCGGTCTTCTCTTCTGCCGCTTCATCAGTATCAGGAGTGCTTTGGTATGTGGCCCGAGCGAGTTCTACGTCGGCCCCGGTACCGGCGGCAAAATTACCCGGATGATTGCCGCCGCCGATAAAATCCTCTCGCTCGCCGAGGAAGTCGCACATGGAATTGAGAATGCAGCACGTGCGGTCTCCAAGTAGGTCGGGTTCGGTAAGGAGTCCCCACGCCCGGAGGACCAAGTGAAAGTTCTCGAAATTCAATCGTCACCAAGAGGCGAATCCTCCGACTCGATCACCCTCACCGAATCATTCATCGAGGCTTGCAAGTCCGACAACGACTCGATCGTTGTAGATACGTTGAACGTCTGGCATGAACGGCTACCGGAGTTCGACTACGAGGCAATTGGAGCGAAGTACAAAGCAGTGAAGCACGAAACAATGACTGAGGCAGAGTCCAACGTATGGGAGCGTATTCAATCGTTGATCCACCGCTTTCAGAACGCCAATCGAATCGTCTTAGGAACTCCAATGTGGAACTTCGGCCTGCCTTACAAGCTCAAACAATTGATTGATCTCGTAGCGCAGCGAAACTATCTGTTTACTTACGACGGCAAACAGTACGGCCCTCTCTTGAACGTGGAAAAGGCAATCGTCGTTTATACACGCGGTTCACGTTTCCTGGAGGGTACTCCTATACCGCCCTCGCGATTCGACCACCAAGCAACCTATTTGAATTTTTGGTTGCAGCTTGTAGGTGTTCGAGATCTTCGGAGCGTGATTGTTGACAACGCATGGAATCGAGATCGTCAGGAATCAGAAGTGAGCCTGGCGAAGGGCAAAGCGACTCTAGAACAACTGGTTGAGTGGTTTCTTAACTAGTAGCAGAACTGCAGCAAAGTGCTATGACCCTAATTTGAGGATCGGAGGAGGGATTGCCACCGATCCGCGAACATCGTCACATGCGGTTGCGGGAGGTTAACGGGCAAACCGGAATGCGGGCCAGAAGTCCTAGTGTTGTATCGGAAGCGCGAGTGGGCAAGGCGCAGGCACGAGCACGGTGTGTTTGCGCGCTTTCGATACAACGACTTGAAGGTAGCCGCCCGCGGTTGCGGCGGACGCGGGCCCTATGCAAATTCAATGGTGGGACAGAGCGGTGTGGAGGTGCGCGGAGACTGTGCCACAGCGCGCCATACAAGGCCGCATGTGCCAATAAGTTGGCTACCGCGAAAAAGTATCTCCAAGAGCGTGGTTGAAGAGGCTGAAAAAAGAGATCTGTTCGACGGCAAGGCGCAGAAGTCCGGAGCGTGCGGAGGCACGCGGAGGTTTCGGGTTAGAGAGAGTCGGTTCATGCCGCAGCCGTGATCCCAGGTGGAGAACGAAGCTGAATTTCAGACGCGGTGAGCCTTTCGATGATCTTCATCGGGCCACCACACTGGGGACAGCGCCAAAGATCGGGGAAGTCTTCGGTGGAGGCAGCGTGTTGTTCGGCTTGCGGCTCTTGTACCGCGCTGAGCAACTGAAAACAAAGCGGCAGAAGAGTGGCACGCTTGCGGTTGGCCAGGAATCCGAAGTTACGGATGCGCACGAAGCCTTCCGGAAGTAGGTGCAACAGGAAGCGGCGCAAGAACTCATCGACAGGTAGGGTCAGCAACTTCTGTTTGTTGTGGTCTGCGGAATCGCGCCAGCGAAAAGTGACTTGGCCATCGGTGAAGGAAACCAGGCGATGGTTGGAGATGGCCACCCGATGGGTATAGCGGCCGAGATATTTCAGCACATGCTCGGGGCCACCGAAGGGGCGTTTTAAGTGCACCACCCAGGCTTGTCGATAGAGTGGCCGCAGCCAGGCAGCGAAGGTCTTGGGCTGAGCGAGGAGCTTCAGGTCTGCATGGAAGTTGAGTTGGCCGTTCTGAAAAGCTTGCTTGAGCGCGTCGACGAATTTGCCGCGAAAGACTTTCCGCAGCACCGGTTTGGGAAGGAAGTAGTTCTCTCGTGAGCGAACCCAGTGGGTGTGATCGAGCGAGAGGCCGCCGGCGGGAACGACGCAATGGACATGCGGGTGAATATTGAGCTTCTGACTCCAGGTGTGCAGCACACTGAAGAAACCAATTTCCGCGCCGAGGTGTTTCGGATCGCGAGCGACTTCGAGAAGTGTTTCCGCGCTGGTGCGAAACAGGAGATCGTAGAGGATCTTTTTGTTCTGCAGGACCAGTGGCGCCAACCGGTGGGGCAGTGTGAAGACGACATGGAGGTAGCGTGTCGGGAGAAGTTCTCGCCGACGCGCAGCGATCCACCGTTCCCGAGCACCCGCCTGACACTTGGGGCAGTGGCGATTTCTGCACGAATTAAAAGAGATGGCGCGATGCCCGCAGCGGGTGCACTCATCGAGATGACCGCCGAGGGCGGCGGTACGGCACCGCCGAATGGCCAGCAGCACTTTGACATGCATCCACCGGAGCCACTTGCGGTTTCGTTCGATGAAGGTATCTCCCGCAGCGCGGACGATATCGGCCACCTCGAGGGGTGGCCGGTCCATCTACTCTTCCTGCGGTGACTCGCTTCTTAGGGACAGTGAGTCCAGTGGACTGGCTGTCGCGTTCAGGCGAAGTTCAGAAACATGGAGGTAGATAGTGGTCTGTTCCAGATCGCTATGGCCTAACAGCATTTGGATGTTGCGCAGATCCGCACCCTGTTCGAGCAGATGCGTGGCAAAGCAATGCCTAAGCGTATGGGGGTGTACCTGTTTTTTGATACCCGCTCGCTTGGCAGCGTTCCGGCACGCATGCCAAACCGCTTTCGTGGAAATCGGCCGATCGTTGGTATGCTGCCGGTTGCCTGGAAACAGCCACTCGCTTGGCTTTCGCCTTAACCGCCGCCAGTGCTCCCGCAGTTCCTTGAGCAGCTTTGCGCTAAGCATCACGTCGCGATCTTTGCGCCCTTTGCCACCCCGGACGTGAATGACCATGCGCTGGCTGTCGACGTCCGAAATTTTCAGGTGGGTTAACTCGGCACGTCGCACTCCGGTGGCGTAGAGGGTCATCAGCAGAGTGCGATGGAAGGAACTGTCAGCCGCATCGATCAGTCGCGCCACTTCTTGCGGGCTCAGAATCGAGGGAACGTGCTCGGCTCTTTTCGGATAGGGAGTCTCGACTGCGCCCCAGCTTTTCTTGAGAGTTTTGCCATAGAAGAACCGCAGAGCTGCAAGATAGACCGTAACGGTGCTCGCCGCCAACTTTCGCTTCTTGAAAAGCTCCGATTGGTATTCACGAATGTGCTTGGGGCCCAGACAGTCTGGAGGACGCTGGAAGCGTCGTGAAAAATCTTCCACTATACGGATGTAACTGCTTATGGTAGTTTCAGCGTAATTACGACGCTGGAGTTCCTCCAGCATCATTTTTCTGAGATGGGTCACGGGGACACCTCCTGTGACCCAAATTTATCTCTACCGATAGGCAATCACTGTTGAGTTACCTCACGCGAAGCGTCCGCCGCCGGGCGGCTGCGTTCAAGTCCCATTCTGGGACCTTGAAACCTTCTAGCTCCCCTGTAGTCGGGTTACTGGGCAAGGGCCGCCCGAGTACGGTCATCCAACGCCGAAAAGTGATGAGGCTTGCGTGAGGCGGTCGAGTTGCTTACATCGGGCACTAAGTCTGGTGCCTCGCTCCGGATGCTATAGATTTCACTCGGAGGATTCATGGACATTCTTGCAGCGATCAAGCGCGAAGAGGGCCGTCTCTTAGGATACCTCCGTCAGCCGACAGGTCCCTACCTCTTCCCTTGAGGTCCTTCTGAGCCGTGAAGTTGTTATCGCAAGCCCTTGATTGGTTCGCTGCTCGATCCTTGCTTGATCTTGTTGTGCGGTTTGTGGCTGTTGTGAACGAGCAAACCAAGCAGGGCAAACATCGCCGACAAGGTATCTCAGCCTCTTGTTTTTATAGACTTGCGCAAGTATTGATTCTGCGAGACTTAACGTCACTGTGTGTAAGGTACGCTAGGCGCTAAGCTAAGTTAGTACAGACGGAACGTGACTTCGATCGGGACGATCGTCGCTACCGGCTTGCCACCCGGGCCTACGGCGGGCTTGAATTTCCAGCCCTTGACGGCTTCGATGGCCTTCTCTTCGAGTCCTAGGCCGGGGCCCTTCACTACGGAGATGTTCACGGCGCGGCCGTCAGTCGTAATCGTCACCTGCAGAACTACCGTGCCTTGATACTTGGCCTTGCGGGCTTCGTCGGAGTATTGGGGGATCGGGCAGTAGAGGCAGACCGGGACGCCGACGCCATTGACGCCTGCGCGAAAAGCTCCACCGCCGGTGCCGCCGCCTTCGCCGGGACCCAAGCCGCCGCCGGAGCCGCTGCCAATGCCGGTGCCGTTGCCGTGCCCGAGCGAATCGGACAGCGCGTTGGCCAAAGGATCACCAAGAGCGTTCGGGCCGTTAATCTTGAGGTCCGGTGGGCCCAGCAGCGAGGGGTCCATGGCGAGTTTAGGATGCTCGTTCTGAATCTTGATTTGCGGTGGAGTGAACTGCGTCCACTTGAACTTGGGGGGGCGGCCTTTGTTCGGAGGAGTCAGGGTGTGATCGTTGGCTCCGCCGCCACCACCCGCTTTGGTCGCGCCGGCTGGCAACTGGGCCATGTACGGGGAAATGTCGAGTGGAGTAGCGTCAAATTTGTTCTTTGCGGCGGTGGGCTGCGCCTTCCACCAGATCAGTGGAACCACCAGCAGAGCAATGATCAGAATGTGAAGGCCAAAGGCGATGATCTGGGTCCAGCCGAAGTTTTCGTCCTTGGACCAGATGTCATTCACTTTTACCGGTTGAATTCCCGGCGGGAGTGGGGGCATCTTTGACGGTGAAAAGAATTCCTTGACGCGATAGCCGAACCCGCCAAAGTTCGCTCCCCAATTCACGGCCAGACGGCTATTCATCGGGCCTTTTGGCACAGGCTTTGAACTGAAGAAATCCTTCAGGTTCTCGTTGAACCCGCCGCCGTATTGGTCCGGCATGAGGGTCGAATGCACGTTGGGGTTTACCTTAATGGGCTTTTCGGTCAGAAACTGTTTGAGGTTGGACCAAAAGCCGTCAGTGACCACACGCTCGGGAGTCTGGAACCTGGGGACGGCGGAAGCGGGGACGGGTGTGGGAGGCTGCGCGTTGGGATTCGGCGCGCCCGGCTTGCTGAGATCTGGCGGCAAAAGGTTAATAAAATTGCTCGGCACGTGTTCCCCTAACTCACCCCTACCTTAACTATAGACGCAGATATCCCCAATACGGTGGTATCGCAGGTACGATTCTGGTGGTGCCGGATTGGTTGCACCCCCGTACCGGCTGACACCTGCTTGCCGTTCATTGTAACATACGTGATTACACTGCTCTCCGATGTTTTCCCCTGCGACGCGCTTGAGGGAACTCGAGGGAAATGACGGGCAAAAGAAGGGAACCGATCCGATCGATCCATGGCCGAGCCACTCGAACTGAAGAAAACGCTCAATCTTCCTAAAACTGAGTTTTCCATGAAAGCCAGCCTTCCGCAAAACGAGCCGAAGCAGCTGGCTGCTTGGGAGGGCGAGCATCTTTACGAACGGATTTTAGAGGTGCGTAAAGGAAAGCCGTTGTTTGTGCTGCACGACGGGCCGCCGTATCCGACGGGCGAAATCCACCTGGGGACGGGGCTGAACAAGATTTTGAAAGATCTGGTCGTAAAGACAAAGAGTATGGCGGGGCACTATGCGCCCTACGTTCCTGGTTGGGATTGCCACGGATTGCCGATCGAAACAAAAGTGGAAAAGGAGCTCGGCGGAAAAGACAAAGTGCCGCCGGCGGAATTCCGCGCCTTGTGCCGGGAGTTTGCGACCCGCTTCGTGGAGCAGCATAAAAAAGATTTCAAGCGGCTGGGCATTTTCGGTCGATGGAACGAGCCGTATTTGACCATGAATTTCGACTATGAGGCGGTCATTGCGGGCGCGTTTTTGGATTTCATGGAAAAAGGCTTCGTCTACCGGGGACGCAAGCCGGTCTATTGGTGCTTCCACGATTCCACGGCGCTGGCCGAAGCGGAAGTCGAATACGAGGATCACGTCAGCCCATCGATCTGGGTGAAGTTTGCGGTGGTGGGTGGCGGGAGTGGCGAAGCCGCGAAGTTGGGAAGCGACGTCAGTGCCGTGATCTGGACGACTACTCCCTGGACGATTCCGCACAATCGCGCGCTCGCATTTCATCCGGATTTCGACTACGTCGTGGTGGACGCCGAGAGGGGCGCGCTATTGCTTGCGGCTGATCGCGTAGCGGCTTTGCAGGCCGAGGGCAGTATCAAAGACGCCACGGTTCGCGCGACCTACAAGGGGCGCGACTTCGAAGGCATGAAGTTCCAGCACCCGTTTCTGCCGATTCAGGTGCCGGGGGTTCTCGCAACCTACGTGACGCTCGATCAAGGAAGCGGCATCGTTCACACCGCGCCAGGCCATGGCGTGGATGACTTCAATACTGGTCAGAAGTACGGTTTGGAGATCGCCGCGCCGATCAATGACCGTGGCGTGTACCAGGAAGGCCTGCCCGAGTACAAAGGGAAAGATGTTTTCACCGCAAACCCGATCATCGTGAAACTGCTTGGCGAGCGTGGCGCGCTACTTGGCCATCACAGCTACAAGCACAGCTATCCGCATTGCTGGCGCTGCCATAACCCGGTGATTTTTCGCGCCACCGAACAGTGGTTCATCGGAATGGACCAGGCTGCGCATGGCGCCAGCAAGAGCCTGCGACAGGAGACGCTCGAAAAAATTCGCGGGGTGAAGTGGATCCCGTCCTGGGGCGAAGACCGCATGTACGAAATGATCGCCGAGCGCCCGGACTGGTGCGTTTCGCGACAGCGTTTCTGGGGCGTGCCGATCATCGTCTTCTACTGCGAGGCGTGCAATGCCCGCCTGGAGGATTTTGCGGCGCTGCGCAACGTCGTGAAGTGGTTTGAGAAAGAGGGTGCGGACGCCTGGTACAAGCACACGCCGGAAGAGTTGCTGCCCGCGGGAACCAAATGCTCCTGCGGCGCTACGAAATGGCGGAAGGAAAACGACATTCTCGATGTGTGGTTCGACTCCGGTTCTTCCCATCTTGCCGTACTGAAAGGTCCGGAGTGGCCCGCTGACGTTTATCTGGAAGGCCCGGATCAATATCGCGGGTGGTTCCACAGCTCGCTGCTGATCGGCATCGGCATTCGGAATAACCCGCCCTACAAAGGGGTGGTTACGCATGGCTGGACGCTCGACGAAAAGGGTCAGCCCATGTCGAAATCACTGGGCAATACCCTGTATCCCGCGGAAATTTGTGAACGGTGGGGCGCGGACCTGCTGCGGTTGTGGGTTGCTTCCGTCGAATACCAGGCTGACGTGAAGATGAGCGAGCGGGTGATGACGCAGCTCAGCGAGGCATACCGTAAGATTCGCAATACGTTCCGCTATGGGCTGAGCAATCTTGCGGATTTCGATCCTGCGCGCGATGCGCTGCCCAACGATCAGCTGGACGAAATCGATCGCTGGATGCTGGAGCGAACCGCCGACCTGGTGAAAAAATGCCGCGAATGGTATGCGGGATATGATTTTCACCGCGTTTACCACGCCATCCATGATTTTTGCGTGGTGGATCTCAGCTCGTTTTACTACGACGTGTTGAAGGACCGCTTGTACACCAAAGCGGCGAAGAGCAAGTCACGGCGCTCCGCGCAGACTGCGGTGTGGAAGATTACTGGTGCGCTGGCCCGGCTTATTGCGCCGATCCTGGTCTTCACCGCGGAGGAAGTCTGGAAGTATCTGCCGAAGAGGTCAGGCGAGCACGAGAGCGTTCATATGGCTTTGTTTAGCGAAGAGCGAGAACTTCGCGCGGACATTGCGTCCAAACAGGTGGCGCTCTGGGAGTTGCTCTCGAAGGTGCGCGGGGAAGTGCTGAAAGCGCTGGAAGCTGCGCGCAACGAAAAGAAGATCAATTCGGGTCTGGAGGCCAAGGTCTTGCTCAACGCGGACCTCGAACTGAAGGCGAAGCTCAAGCAGTACCTGCCTTTGCTCCCGGGCCTGTTCATCGTTTCGCAAGTGGATTTGCTGACGGCTGGAACGGGGGACTATCGTTCCGACGTGATTCCTGGGTTGGAAGTTACGATTCAGAAAGCCGACGGCGCGAAATGCGAGCGGTGCTGGAATTATTCGACGCATGTTGGCGAAAACCTACGTTATCCGACGATCTGCGAGCGCTGCACGGAGGCGCTGGCGGAGATCGAAGGGGCCACGGAAGAGGCCGCGTAGAGCCGCGGACAAAGCGGCTCTGCGCGACTGAACAGGCTTGCGGAAAAAAGCCGAGAGCGGACCTGCTCCGAGGTTTAGGGCGACCATGGGTTGACGCCGGGCGGGGCAAGCCCGCCCCTACAAGGGATTAGGAAGCTGACGAGCGGCACGGCTCAAAGCCTCAGCACCACGCAGGGCGTTGTCGAGGGTCGAGATAGAAATACTTATGGCACGGCCCTTCGTCCCTCAGGGTGAACTGAAGCTGTGCCCTGACGTTTGCTCGGAGCAGGAGAAGCTACGTTGATCATTCCAAAACGCTTGCAGTGGCTCTGGCTTACGCTGGGAGTTGTGTTGCTGGACCGTGCGACGAAGGCGTGGTTTGAGACGCAGTATGAAGGCTGGCGGAAGGAGGTCGTTCACAACTTTATTTATTTGGTGAACAGCCGGAACCCGGGAATTGCGTTCGGGGTGCTGGCGGATTCTTCTTCTCCCTGGACGCGCGTGCTTCTGATCGGGGGATCCGTCATCGTGATTGGGGCGCTTGCGTGGCTCTTTGCCGCGGGTCACAGCGGCGGTACCTTGACGGCGGCGGGGCTCGCGCTGCTACTGGGTGGCGCTGCCGGGAACGTCACGGATCGCATCTTTCACGGGGCGGTTACGGATTTCTTCGAAGTGCGCTTTGGGAATTACCACTACCCAGCGTTCAATGTCGCCGACTCCGCGATCGCCATCGGCGCGGCGCTGATTATTCTCGATGTGCTGTTTGGCGCCAAACACCACGCGCCCGAAGTTTCCGAGCACGAAGTAAGCTGACATCGCCGAGACCACTCACAACATGAGGCACGATTTCGTTGTCCTTCCCGAAGAAGCCGGCGAGCGGCTGGATCGCGTGGTTACGTCGCACTGCGCGGAATTGAGCCGCACGCGCGTTCAGGAATTGATTGAAGCGGCGCTCATTCTTCTGGACGGACGCGCCACGAAGGGCTCCCATCGTCTCCACGGCGGAGAGCGCGTGACTGTTGAAGTACAGCCGCGGCCGCCGATGCGCGCCGAAGCGGAATCCATCCCACTCGACGTGATTTACGAGGATGATGACGTGGTTGCAGTGAACAAACCCGCGGGCATGGTCGTTCATGCCGGAGCGGGCAATCTGAGCGGGACGCTGGTGAATGCTTTGCTGGGCCGCGGACAGACGCTGTCGCAAGGCGGTGATGTGCTGCGTCCGGGAATCGTTCACCGGCTCGACAAGGACACTTCCGGCATCATCCTGGTCGCGAAGAATGACGCAGCGCACGCGAAGCTGGGCGAAGCCTTTCGGCAGCGGACCGTAAAGAAGACCTACATCGCTCTGGTCCAAGGTTTGTTGAAGGAAGATCGCGGGCGGATCGAGTTGCCCATTGCCCGCGACCCCAAGCGGCGCGTGCGCATGACCGCGCGGCGCAGCGCGGTGCTTGCAGATGCGCGCGAGGCGCGGACAGACTGGCGCGTCCTGGGGCGCATCGACACCACAACGTTAGTGGAAGTGCAGCTGCACACCGGGCGCACGCACCAGATCCGCGTGCACTTCTCGACGGTGCAGCACCCGGTGGTGGGTGACGCGCTCTACGGCGCAGCTGCGCAATTGGAAGTAGGTAAAATTACGCTGCCGGCGCTGGGGCGAAATTTCCTTCACGCCGCGAGACTTGGGTTCACGCACCCGCGCAGTGGCGCCTGGATCGACTTGCGGGCTCCGCTTCCGCCACAGCTGCACACCTTCTTGCAGGAACTTGTCGCAGCGGCCGGCCACGATCCGCGAAGAAACGATCCGCAAAGAATTGACGCTATGCTCGCCAACTACCTATAATCGATCTCACATGCGACCTTTACGGATTTGCGCTCTCTTGGCGATGACGTTAATCTTCACGGCCGACACCGGCCAAGCGCAACAATCCACACCCGACTCCGGTACGCAGCAACAAGGCGCTCCTCCACCGCCGCCTCCTGACGCTTCGGCCCAAAATCAGGGCAAGATCACGCAGACCGTAAACCTAGTGGACGTTTTGTTCACCGTGCTCAACCGCCGGAATAAACTCGTTCCGGATCTGGAGAAGAGCGACTTCAAAATTTCCGACGACAAGACACCGCAAACGATTCGCTATTTCAGCAAGCAGACAGACCTTCCCCTCCGCATCGGGTTGCTTATGGACACTTCCAACAGCATTCGCGACCGCCTTAAGTTTGAGCAGGATGCCGCGACCTCCTTCCTGTTTTCTGTTCTGCGCCACAACAAAGATCAGGCCTTCGTCATGACCTTCGACGACGAGCCCAGCATCCTGCAATCCTTCACCGACGACGCTGGGCGACTGCGCGACGAGATTGTGAAGACGCGCGCGGGTGGCGGCACCGCGGTTTACGATGCGATTTATGCGGCGTGTGACAAGGAGCTGAGTCATCCCCCGCGGCCTCCCGGCGATGCTCCCGACGTCGTGCGCCGCGTGATGATCGTGATCAGCGACGGCGACGACAATCTTTCGAATCATACGCGGGCGGAAGCCATTGAAATGGCCCAGCGCTACAGCGTGGTCATTTATACGATCAGCACAAGCACGCAATGGATCCAGCTGTCGCAGACCAACCCCGATAAGCTAGCCGATCGCAAGACGCACCTTACCGAAGGCGATCAAATACTTGCGGACTTGGCTGAGGAAACCGGCGGCCGGGCGTTTTTTCCGTATCACGTGGACGATCTCGATCAATCGTTCCAGGATATTGGCGACGAACTGCGCAACCAATATTCCATCGCGTACATTCCCACGAATTCCATTCTGGACGGCAAATATCATCGGATTCGCATCGAGACCCCCGATCACAAGGGCTTTCAGGTGCGAGCGCGTCGCGGCTATTTCGCGAAGGCTAATGCCAACACCTCGCCAAGCGCGAACTCCAGCCCTACAGGCGAACCCAAGTAGATTTATTTCGTGGTTGTGATGGTCTCTTTTGCGACTACTGCGGCGTGTCGCGCAGTAGAACCGCGTCAGACTCGCTATGCCCGCGTTCGATCGCGATTTGCGAGCCATCCGGAGAAAATGCAAAGCGTGCGATGCGCTCCGTGGTAAAGTGCGTGAGCTGCTTGTAAGCTGAACCGTCGAGCGGTTGCATCCAGAGATTTTCGACGCCTTTTTCCCGCACCCTGTATACGATCGCGTTTCCCGCAGGCGCGAAACTGACCGGTTCCGACGCCCTGGGATCGATATTGTGATAGGTGGTTTTCTTGTCCGCGATGCTGAACACATTGAGCACGAGTTTGTGATCGAGCTCGCGAATGTCGAGATTCGCTACCAGTTTGCCGTCCGGGGAGAGGCTGTATCCAGATGAGGGCTCTTCGATCATGGTTTCAGGCGTTCCGCCCTCGATGGGTACCCGCTTCAAGGCTTGATTCTCCTGCTCTGCGATGAAGTAGACCCACTTACCGTCGGGCGAGCATTGCGGAAATTTTTCGTTGCGCCCGAAGGTCAATTGCGTGGTGGCCGTGGCATCCATCCGCCATAGATTGACCGAGGCGCCGCCGGTTGTGGGGATGGCGCGAAACACGACGTATTTCCCGCAGGGCACGCCTTGATCCGGGATGCGCCTGTCGTCCGCGACTAAAACCGACTCGCCGCCCGCGGGATTGATCAGGCGAAGCGCTCCGCCTTGGGGAACGATCAGTTTGCCGTCGGGCATCCAGTTCCAATGGTAGATGGGCTGGTGCGACATCAGGGGCACAGGCTGCAGGTTATCGGGCTTTGCGGCGGGGGCCACGCTGAGCTCGAAAATGAACTGGGTCTGTTCGGCGGCGATGGTTTTGCCGTCGGAGGAGGCACTGGGATGGAAGTAGTCGTTGGTGTCGGCAGTCAGCGTGCGAAATTCGCCTTTGGGGTAACTCAGGAAGCCCAGTTGTCTTTGCTGTAAGCCGCGCTCCACCGAACTGGAGGAAACCAACAGGCCATCGGTGCCGGGCATCCACACCGGCTCGTAGTAAACCCGGCTGGGATTTAGCGCAACTTCTTCGCGCTTGCTGGATGCCACGTCCACGGCCAGCAAACCGCCCAAGGACGCTTGCGTGGGTTGCACGATGGGGATAACGATAGTTTTGCCGGTGGGCAGCCAGACCGGGACGTCACTGTCGGTGGGCATCATGGTGTTGGTGAACAGCGCGCGGTTAGGAGTGCCGTCGCTATTTACCAAGAGGAGATCGAAATTGGGCGTGTCGTGGCGCTCGCGCAGATACGCGAAAAGTTTGCCGTCGGGCGAAAAGGTGATGGGACTGTCCACGTCGCGCACCAGCAGGCGCGGCGTGCCGCCCAGCACGGGAGCGGAGTATAGGGCGGCGATGGTGTGCTCGGATTCGTCGCGGCGCACGCAGTAGATGTAGTTGGCATCCGGCGAGAAGGTGAGTCCGGAGTAGCGCGTCGCGGCCGGCGGCACGATTTGCGTGTTGCTGCCGGTCGGAATGTGTCGCAGCCAGAGCGATTGCAGTCCGTTTTCGTCGCGCACGTGCAACAGATATTTTCCGTCGGGTGAGAGTGCCGCCAGCGAGACGTGCCCGTTGTTGGTCAGGTTCTCGATGGAGAAGTGCTCGAACGGCACGTGCTTGCCGCGATCCACTAGCGAGTAGATGCCAAATGCTGCCGCCGCACCGACCACCGCGATCAGGGCGAACGTGAGCGCTGCGCCGAGTTTGTTCTTGCGTGCTGCTTCAACCAGGACCGAACCGCTGGACTTCGGCGTGGTCGGGGGCGCTTCTGCCGGCACGGTGTCGGTGTCGATCGTCGCGGCGGTCCGCCCAGAATCGGTCTCGCGCTGCAGGCGCTTCAGGTCGGCGCGAAGTTCAGCCGCGACCTGGTAACGCACATCGCGATCTTTCTCCAGCGCCTTGTTCAGGATGCGTTCGAACTCCGGCGGTACCGCTGGGTTAAGCGTGATCGGAGCGACCGGCGCGCTGTGCAGGATTTTGTCGAACACTACCGCGCTGGTCGAGCCGGGAAACGGCTGCTTCCCCGTCACCATTTGATAGAACACCGCGCCCAGCGAAAATAAGTCGCTGCGCCCATCCAACTCTTCGCCGCGCGCTTGTTCCGGCGACATGTAGGCGATGGTGCCAACTGCCGTGCCAGGGCTAGTTAGAAGATTGGTGGAATCGCCGATGGTCTCGGCGCCGGCGCCATCATCTCGACCTTTCAGCAGCTTGGCCAATCCGAAATCCAGAATCTTGGCGGTACCGCGCTCGGTCACGAAAATATTGCCGGGCTTAATGTCGCGATGAACAATCCCTTTTTTGTGCGCCGCATCCAGCGCGTCTGCCAGTTGAATGCCGATCTCGACCGTCCGAGGAATGGGGACGGATCCGGCTGCCAGCAGCTTGTCGAGCGGTTGGCCTTCCAGCAACTCCATCGCGATGAACGTCTGTCCGTTGTGTTCTTCGATGGCGTGGATCGTGCAAATTCCTGAATGGTTTAGAGCCGAGGCCGCTCGGGCCTCTCGCAAGAACCGTTCCAGCGCCGTAGCATCTTTGTCGGTTTCCGGCGGCAAAAATTTCAGGGCCACGCGCCGCCCAAGTTTAGTGTCCTCAGCCTCATACACTACACCCATGCCTCCGCCGCCAACCTTGCGGAGAATTCGGTAATGCGCGATGAGTTGACCGTCCACGATGGAGTGTGAGACTCGATGGTAAGCGCTGCCGCGAACTCGGTCAATCATTCACTGGTACACAGGTGCGAAACGCCAGCGAGACTTTTCCAGATGGATCCAAATTGCAGAACATCTCCACGGAGCTTGTGCCGGAATACCATTTTCATTTTTCCGAAAGAACGAGGAGAGCGAAAACGACAACCAGGAGAGCAGGGAAGACGGCGCACCGGCTGGGATAGCGACGCAATCGCTCGTTGCCGGTCGATGCACGCAAACGCTATCTGGATCAGCCCTCGAAACCCGGACGTTGCGTCGATTTTCGTACCACCAATTCAGGGACGATCAGGATCTTCTCCGGGCGCACCGCGCGCTTCGATCCAATTTGCTCCAACAACAATTCCGCGGCCCGAGCGCCAATTTCGCGGGTCTTCTGATCGATCGTCGTCAGCGGGACCGCCAGTGCGTCCGAATAGTGCACGTTGCCAGCCCCGACTACCGCGACGTCCTCTGGCACCCTTAGCCCTGCTTCGCGCAGTGCCTTCATCGCCCCAATGGCCACCGGGTCGTTGTAGCAGAAAACGCCATCGGGCGGGGGCCCTGCCGCCAGCAGCTTCTTCATCGCCTGATATCCGCTGTGATCTTGAAAGCCCGCATCCACAACATAACCCGGAGGAGCCGTAAGTCGATTCTTCTTCAGCGACGCCGTGTAACCATTCAGGCGTTTCGCGGCCAGTCCGATCTTGGGGCCGCGCAGATGAGCGATCCGCCGGCATCCACGTTCGATCAAGTGCGTGGTCGCCAATTTCCCCACGGCTTCATTGTCCACTCCCACAAAGCTTGCGCGCACACCCTCGATCGGCCGGTCGATCAAAACAAGCGGCATTTTCCGGCTTCGCAACTCCTCGAATAATTCCAACCGGTCCGGCGATTGCGACGACGCCAGAATCAACCCATCCACCCTGCGCGCCAGCAGCGAATCGGCCTCGACTCTTTCCAGGTCGGGATCCTCTTCGAAATAAGAAATGATTACGTGATAGCCACGAGGGCGCACGGTTTCGGCAATGGTCTTGGCGATGTCCGCGAAGAATGGATGCGTGAAGTCGGGTAGCAGCAGTCCAATAGTGTATGTGCGGCGGGTAACTAGGCTGCGCGCCACCCAGTTCGGCCGGTAATCGAGCTCCTTAGCGCGCTTCAACACGCGACTTCGAGTCCGCGCGCTGATGCGTCCCTTGTTGCGTAGGGCCTTCGAGACCGTCACTACCGAGATGTTCAGGTCCTTGGCGATGTCGGAAAGCGTGGCGCTCATGGAGCCGAAGAATAGCACATTTGGGCGTCTCCGGGGCTCTTTTAGGGTTATCGTTAACCCTCAATGGATTAGCGTTAACTTTACCCTTGACAGCGCCTCGGACTTTCGCAAGAATCGCGTACATCAGGCTTCCCTTTACACCCCGGACTTCCCGCTTTCCGTCCGCGCCAGTGACCTCCTTGGCGCGAACGGGACAGCGGTTTCAGCGGCACAGTGATTTGCGGATTTTGGGCTAACGAGTGTTGCGTCCTTCGATTTCGGGAGAGTCGTTTATGAAGACAGCGAACGTTTCACCCAGGTTGGATGTCATGGCCCCACGCCAGGAAGCGCTTGCGCCCGTAAGCTATCAAGCCATCGTCGGCGGCTTGATTTCCGAAATGGCGCGTCTGGTTCGGAACACGGAAACTCGTAAGTTTTCGCCGCCTTTCAAATTGGTCATCATCGACAATCGCGGCGGCGTCGTTTTCACCGGCGAAGTGGGGCGCAACGGAAAACTCCGGCGCTCCGGCCCGCTCTGCAGGGTCCGCCGCTCCCATTTTCCAGCCAATGCGCTCATCACGGACGGTTCTTTGGCCACCCGAACCTTCCGGATTGAGCGCCCCACTCACAGAAGCCTGTACTGCTAAGCACGCTTCGACAAAAAGTCGCCGCACTCCCGGGACGGATCTGCGCGCAAAGACCCGCGCCAGTGGTTGCCCGCCGCCGGAGCTCCCGGAGGTTTTTCAAAAGTTTTGTGTTCCTCGAAAGATTAGTTCGGTCTGCATCACCGCAATCGCCGCGGGCAGTCCGGTGGTCGAGTCGGTGACAAAAAAGGAGACGCCCACAAAAAGGAACGGAGCACCGCGGATTTCCCGTTCTACCGTTGCAGCAGAAACTCTTGAGGCTCCCGCAGCAGCAAAAGAAACGCTTGCCGTACGCTAAGGTACGATACGCTAGGGTGCGTCGGGCTAGAGTGCGTTAGGCTAGGCTGATTGACGGAGGGGCGTTCCCGAGGAACGTGGCGCGGGTGGCGCACATGCCTGCGATATCGGGATTTGCACGATTGAGCTCACGATGCTGCTTCGTAACACGTTATTACGAAAATATTTTTCCTTTTTCAATTTTCCGTCAATCCTCCGTAACAACTTTGCCGTAGGTTGGCGGCACAGTGCACGAAGCGCTTCGCACATCCAACCGCTGCAGAGTTCCTCACCGAGTTCCTTACCGATGATCAGCGCCTTTCGATTTCCAATCCTTCTCGTCGTCCTTTCCGTCGTGCTTACTTTATTCCTTCCGCAATTGGCAAAAACCACCGACGCTGATCGTGTGCCGATTGTGGAAGCGCTTGGCTGGGTGCGCAGCGCCCCGCGTGACGTCGCCGAGTTCGACTACGTAATGACTGCGCGCGTGCGCCTGCTATTCTTTTGGGCCGGCAAGGACGATGTCGGTGGCGGCTACATCCGCATGGGCGTCTCCAAGACCGATCCACGCCAGGAACTTCTTCAGGTATTGTTCGGCTCCGACCCCGCCAAAGCTCCGCGCGCCATCAATCGCTGGGGCGCCGGCACGGAGGTCGTCTGGCACAAGGATCCCGCAATCCATCCTGCAAAAACGGACGATGTGACCGCTAGCGCGTTCTTCGGATTCATGAAGTCTTCAAAAGGGAAGTCCATCTCCGAGATGCAGGAAGAGCTCCGCAAGGAAAAAAATGGCGGCGAGCATCAATTTACCGGCATTCTCAGCCGCGTCGAGAGCGGGCGTGCCATTTCCCTGATCGTGCCCTTGGCATCCAGCGAAGACTACAACCTCCACCAATACGCTGAAGCCGAGCCGATCATGCTGGAAAAACTCAGCACGTCGGACAGTCCGGCGCGCACTCTGAACAGTCTGCCCGGCTGCCCCCGCGCCGGCGAATTCCTCGGCGCCGTCGTGCAATTGGACGATGCCGCGATCGAAGGCGCCAAAGCGCCGCAGTCGTTGTGTTATGTGTACGACGCGCAGGTGGATGTGCTGACACTCGAACACCTCGAGCCGGTTCGAAAGTTGGATGTGAAGGTGAACTCCTCAAAAGGCGGGACCCTGACCCAGAACTCGTACAACGATCTTCTTCAGGCCGATTTTGTTTCCGCCAACCAAACAACCGGCAGGCGCGTGAATTTCACGATTGTGCTCGGCACCCAAGGCGCCCTGCGTGGCGTCCCGGTGCAAATCCGCTACCAACCCAACTTTTGGTTCCAGGTCGTCCTGAACCTGCTCCCAAAAACTCCATCGTCCTAAACCTGCTTCGAAATACTCCCTTGTAGGGGAGGGGCTCGCCCCTCCCGGCCGCTGCGCCTTGCTACAAGTCATCTCATAGAGGCATTTCAGGGGGTCGGAGCTTTAGCTCCGACATTTAAAGGCATGCAAAATCGGGCTTTAGCCCCTGAGGAAACTCTTCTCTTTCTGTCTCGCCCATTTATGTGATGGCCTAGCCTGGTTAATTCATCACAAGCTGAAATCGCTGCTCAAAAAGTCCGCGGCTAACGCAAGATGGGTTGGCGTCTCGGTTGGCGATCCTCATATCGGTTTGCAAGCGGCCCCATTGGCATCACCAATCGTTTTTCGAGATAGCTCCGCCTTGTCGTTTCGGGAAGGTGTTGTCGAACAGGCGAGACCAGCTACGAGGAGTTGCAGAGCGAGGCGGCTAGGAAGAGATCTTGAAAAGGCCAGCCGCTGGCCATGTGCACGTGGATACAGCGAGCTGTTTCGCGGATGCGTGCGCCGATCTTGAACAACTGAATACGCAGAGTTTCGATTTGCGCTGAGCGCATCGAGGAAGGCAATTGCAGGCGAAACAGGTTGACCAGGTTATAGGCGAAACTATGGAGCAACAGGCGAAACGCATTGGCCCGAAAGCGGTGGCAGCTCAAGCGGTCAGCGGCAAAACCATTTTTGAACTCTTCAATGCGGTTCTCGCATTCCCCGCGATCGTTATAAAAGGAAAAAACGGAACGGCTGCGGCCTAGCAGGTTGGTGACCAGGAAACGCAGGTTGCTACCAGCAGCGGTGTGTTCGGCTTTGTAGACGATGCGCCGTTGATGAGACCAGGGGTGAGCGCGGTAGCGAAAGCTGGAGAAGGAGCGCTGCGGCTCGCCGGTTCGACGATATCGTTTCGCGAGACGATGCTGCAGCCGCTGCGCAGCACTTTGCAACCGCGCGTTGGTGCCTATGCCGATGGCATACTGCAAGCCGAAAAACTCGCAGAATTCATAGAGCATCGGCGTGGCGAAACCAGCGTCGGCACGTAACTTGATTCGGACCTTAGGAAATTCACGCTGGAGTCGCGGAACGATGCGCAACAGCAAAGAGATGATGCGGGCGTGACTAGCAACCGTGCCCGCACGTAATCGGGCGGCCAACAAACAACCGGTGTGCCGCTCAAAGATCAGCAAGGGGTGATACATGTGCTGGTCATAACCACCATTGAAGAAGCTCAGCTGCTGCTGCCCGTACGTGGGATCGTCGGTGGAATCGACATCGAGCAGAATCTCTCCTCGTTTCCGGACTTGTTTCCCACAGATCTTCACAAACCCATCGAGAAGGGCATCCTGCAGCTTGAGAAGGTCGCGAGGTGAGGGTGAATTCTCCCAGCGACTGAGAGTCGGTTGTGATCCGAGCGGTTCCCCCAGCGGGTGATCGGCAAGAATCTGAAAAGCCGGATCGTGTCGCAGTCGGTCCGCGTCGTTGGCATCTTCGTAGCCAGCGATGATCTGGTAGAGGCGCTGGCGGAACAACGACAATACCGAATGGCGAATACGTTCCTCTTCGCGAGGATCACAGAGGCGTTCGGCTAGCCCGCGAGTAAGCCCATGCCGCTGATCAAAGGCCCGCAACGGAAGAAGACCAGCGTCAGAACTGATCTGCCCGCCGGAAAAATCAGCTCGAATGGGTCGGTGTCGGTAGAAGGAAAAGGAAAGCTGTGGTATACAACAAAATGTCATCTCTGGGTGCTCCGAAAGAGAACGCCGGGTTCTACTAAAACCCAGTGTTCATCAATCTTTTAGAGCACCTTTTCTTTTTCCGCCAGAAAAATCGTGCATAATCCAGGCTAGATGGCCTCTAAACATCGATTCCCCATCTCGTCGCTCTTACCCAATGTCCTCCACGCTGATCATCACGATGTCACACTGCGGGCGCATGAACGTTGCCATACTCATACCGAATCGCCATGTGATTCTTGCCCGCCACTCCGTGGGCCTCTAAATCGATCTCTTCCTTTACGATCAATGCTTTCGTCTTGGAAATCCAGATTTGCGCGTCGGACTTTCCAGCATCACTTTCGCTATGCTCGCTGTAGACCGCCGCCGCTTCGCCATTCACTGTTTCATCGCGCAAATAGTGGCAGGAATTGTTCCTGGCATTCTTTTTGTTTTGGTCCTCTTGCTGCTTCATCTGCTCCGTGGTTATTCCGCTGCGGCTCCATTTGCCTCCAACCAGGACGTACCGCACGCCGCCCACGCTGAGCAGTTCGATATCTGTGTTGGCTTTCCCAGCAGGGTCGATCTGATTCATGAAGGCGTGGTAGTCCGTGGTCAGGAGTTTGTCGTTCGCATTGTATACCGGCTTGCAGGCCGGGTCCGTCGCGGGAATGGCAACTGCCGGAATCGCGCTGGCCACGATTCTGTCGTTCTTCGTCGAGCCGGCGACGTAATTGGAGGGCTCCCCAGCTTGCAAACTCATACCACCGCTCAGCAAGACTGCGAGCGCCGCCGCGACTCCTCGCCACTTGGACGGTTTTCCCGCCTCGCGCATTCGCATTATAGGTTCTCCGTCCACAACTCTTGTGTGATACGGCGAAGAATCACGCCGCAAAACTACCGCTTCACCTTGTCATCAAAAAACCTCGCCATCAAGCCCAGCGCCTCCTGCGTCTCCGGTAACTGGTAGTGATACCAAAACGCATGCGGCAGCGCCTCGTAGACGACAAGTTGCGCATCAACGCCGGCCCGCAAAAGCGCTCGATGAAAAATCGTCGTATTGCTCAGCAATAAGTCGCGTGTGCTGCTCACCAGCAAACTCGGTGGCCAACCCTTTAAATCCGCAAAAAGCGGCGATAACACCGGATCGTGGCGATCGGTGTTTCCGGCGTACGCATCGTCCGTCGGCCGATTCGGATCGCGCGGCTCCAGTCTTCCCGGTAACCCGTCCAGTGCGAACAACTCCTGCGAATCCGTCGGCCGCGAATAATCCGGATGCACCGAAAACAATCCCAGCGCTCCGGGCAGCGGCGTCCCCGACCGCGCTAGTTGCGCCGCCACTTCCGCGGTCAAGGTCGCTCCCGCAGACGTGCCGAATATCCCGATGTTGCGCGGCTTGTACGTCTTCAGCAACTCCTTGTACACCGCGACGACGTCATCCACCGCCGCGGGAAACGGATTTTCCGGCGCCAGCCGGTAATACACGGAAACCACCTTGATCTTCGCCAGATTGCAAATCGGCACGCCTTCGATCAGCGAACCCGAATCCGAGTTGAACCCTCCGCCGTGAAGATTGATCAGCACCCGTTCGCGGTTCGGGCGCGGCCAGTCGAGCGGCGTTAGAATATCCGTGCGCACTCCCGCGGTCGTGGTCTCTTCCAGATTCACCGGATAAAGTCTTCGCGCCTCAGCAGATTGCCGCTTGCGCCACTCATCGGTGCCCGTTCGACGCTGCTCCAGTGTCTGCGGCGCATTGCTCTTCTGCGTCAAAGAAGCCAGCCACTTCTGCGCCTCAGGACTGACGGTCGAAGGCATCGGCACCACCCGCGTAACGTGTGCCGTCCCGTCCGCCTCAAACGTAGCTCCATCCCGGAACGTATCGGCCTGCTTCGCGTCCTGGCTCGCGGGATGACATCCCATCCAAAGCGCGCAGACCAGCATCGTACATACGAACAGCACGCTTCCCACGCTGTTCCTTCCCGTCACTAGAGCCTCCCATCCAACAAGCGGGAACCCTAGACGCACATCCAGCGATTGTCAATTCGCGATTGAACCGAAGGATTACTGAACCGAAAGATTTAGGTCGAGAATGTAGACTCAGCAGTTTGCGTGCCGCCGGCGTGACCCGAACGCAGGTGCTAGCCCACTGAGCCTTTCGCGCTCCGTCGCTTCGTCGGGTGCCCGGGTTGACCGCTCAATTGCGTCAGTTTGTTGCGCACCCGGTGATCTAATTCTTCCATTTTCTTGCTCAGCCTTAGGATGCGATTTTGCAGAGACGAAATCTGCTCGTATGCGAGCTCGACCATTTCGGTCTCTTCGTTCTCCAGGGAGGCATCGCAGAGGGCCATATACTCGGTCGCCGCGTCCAACATTTCGCCAACCAGCAATAGGTGATCAGCACAGTGTTCTCGTCGAGGCATCGTTCACTCCCGGTGTGCAAGATGGGACAAGTTGCTGGCGCGCTGGGCTAAACGCTTGGCGAAGTCATGAGATTGACCGATATTTTCGTCCTTCCATCGCTATAAATTTCCATCGCTATAAAAAGGATGCGGCAGTCGCGAGCCGCTCAAGCTTCCAACCGAAGAGGTCAATAGCTGGCGCACTCCATAGATAGCGCCTCCAGGCAGTGCCGCCCATACTCGGAACGCGGTACGAATGAAGAGGCTACGGTGTATCCACCATTAGGTCAGACGCTTTGGAGATGTACTCCCAGTCGTGTCACAACGTCGACGATGGTTTCCAAGAACACCGAGGGCTCCGCCAAAGGTCGTGGCGATGAAAAAGCGAATATGCTAGATTGGCTCCTCTATGCCAGTTCGCTCTTGCCGCGTCACCATCACCGATCTTCAGAGCCGGGCTCACACCGTCGACGTCAGCGCGGCGACCCTCTTTGAAGCCGTCGCGCTCGCGCTGAAAGCTGTGCAAGGTGACAAATGGGCGCCCGACGGATTCCGACCGGTGAAGGTTCAAGTCTTGGACGTTCGCGCCGAGTACGAGGTTAAGCTCAAGGATTTTACGAAGTGGCTGGAGCGGCGAGGGAATACTCCAAGAGAAGTGATCGACCGTAAGAAGATCAAAGCAATATTGGGCGTCCTGAAATAGCCTTTGGCAAAGAAGACCGATAGGGAAGAAGACTGAACTGAACGCCTGTACGATTTGCGATCGTCCGAATTTCAGATGCGGTAAGAAGTTAAAATCAAATACATAAATGGTGGAGGCGGGGGGAGTCGGAATTCTGAGCCCCACTGATTCCGCGTAACTTACTGATTCTACTAAACGCGAGAAACGATAAAAACGGCGAATTCGCCCAAGTGAGGTACACGGGAGGTACACCGAGCGCACCAGTGAGCCGCCAAGCGTTCCTTCGGGCAATGATGAAGCGGCGCCATGCGAAAAATCCGCTTGCCGCGCAGCTTGAATGAGCCGACCTGTAGGATTACCGACTTCCCAGATGCCCTTCTCTCGCCACACAGAAATGCGTCGGAAGCAAGGTGTATATACCAAGCTTCCGACATATAGCATTTGAGCGTAATTTATTGAAAATGAATGATTTGTTCTTGGTTTTCACAGTGTATCTAGATGTCAATCTTCGTATTAATCGTTTCACGAATCGTTTCATAAATGATTTCATTAATCATCTCAGTTTCTAGTTAAATGACTTAAAATAAAGAAGAAAGCAAAGCAAATACTGATATAGAATCGTTTCATGGCTCGCGACGTTATTGCCGAACTTGACCGTGGCGTATTGTCCGCTCCCAACCTCAGGGACCGACTGGGAGTGTCGGCACCGACGCTTATGCGCCTGGTGAGAGAAGCTGGACCGGAGATCCTGCGGATTGGCCGGGGCAGAGCGACGCAATACGGCTTGCGCCAGACATGGCCAAATCTGCAAGGTCCACGTTTTCCGCTATTCCGAATAAGCGAATCTGGCGCAGCAGTCTCTGCAGGAGAACTCATTACACTTGCCGCTCATCAGACGGCCTGGATGCCGACGGGCACAGTCGTAGATGGGCTTCCTGCCGAATTGGCTGACGCCCGTCCCTCAGGTTTTTTGGGCCGACACTTCGCAGCTGTCCATGCCGATCTCAGGCTACCGCCCCGATTATCGGACTGGTCTGATCATCACATTCTTCTCGCGATGTCTCGACGTGGAGAAGACTTACCGGGCAATCTGATAGTCGGCGAAGAATCATTCGCTCGATGGCAGGGGACTGAGCTCGTTTCCCGAAGCCACGAAGCTTACCCGGCTCTAGCACAGGCAACCATCGCAGGTCATCCGCCGGGTTCGTCGGCAGGGGGAGAACGACCGAAATTCGGTGCGCTAGTTGGCAACCAGCATATGCTCGTCAAATTTGCTGGTCGCGGAGGAGTCGGAGACCTGGCCGCTAGGCGTTGGTGCGATCTACTGATCCTAGAAGGAATTGCGTTGCAAGTTGTAGCGTCCCATGGCATCCCGACCGCGAATACAAACGTCATCGAAACGCCTGACTATTGGTTTCTGGAGAGCGAGCGATTTGATCGGATTGGGGAGCGCGGGAGGACTGCAGTCATAAGTCTTGCGGCTGTTCACGACAATCTCGCGGATTCGTGGGCACGCGCGGCTGTGGCACTCAAAGAGGCAGGGCGTTTGAATGTTGAAGATGCCCGGCGGCTTTGCTGGCTTGATGCGTTTGGAGCACTCATCGCAAACACGGACCGACACCAGTACAACATACTCTTCTTTGCAGAAGGGTCTCGTCTGCGTCTAGCTCCGGCATTCGACCAAGTCTCAATGCTGTATGCGCCAACCGGGGATGGGCAAGTTCCACCGCGCGAGTTTATGCTGCCGCACGCCACTGCGAATACGTTGGAAGTTTGGGAGCATGCTCGCGACGCAGCGAGGCAATTTTGGACACAAGGTAGCGAGGACATGCGGTTGTCGGATGATGCTCGGCTATTTTGTGCAAGCAACATGAAGCTCTTTGCGATAACTTAGCGATTGGTTGCGGCGGCAAAAGGCGGCATTAAAGAGCAAAACGAGCTTCGAGGGTCGCACCGCTGGCTCGCTCGAACAGCCCGAAACACAATTCCGTACGACGCTAAAACTTTTTGACAATCACTTGGTCTACGACACAGCTCAGATGTACGCAGTAAGCGAGGGCACTCATGGAACACCTCAGAACGCAAGACTCGAAAATTCACTAGGAAGACTCGGGGGGAAATCTGTTCAGTTAGTGGACAACGGAATTTCGACGACTTCCAAAGTTGAGGTATCGAGCCGAGGAAGCGACACCAATATAGAAGTACTGGAGGGTGGAACGACGGCGGTCGCCTAGTTCCGAATCGACTCCAAAACTCGAAAGATTCACTATGTTCCCGTGCGGGAACATGATGACGCTCTTGATTTCAGAGAAACCAATATGTTCCCGTACGGGAACATATTGTTGACTTTCACGCCCAGGAAGCTAAGATATTC
Source organism: uncultured Acidobacteriota bacterium (assembly GCA_963834025.1). GTDB lineage: Bacteria > Acidobacteriota > Terriglobia > Acidiferrales > UBA7541 > Acidiferrum. The sequence goes on from CAWIAI010000005.1 coordinate 80,484, forward strand.
CCGTACGGTAACGTCTTCTGAATGGGCTGAAGGCTATGAAATACACACCACAGGATATAGGCAAGCTGGTCCGCGAGACCCGGAAGGGGCTCGGCGTGACGCAAAAGTCGCTCGCCCTGACCTCCGGCACGGGTCTGCGATTCATCATAGAACTCGAAAGAGGGAAAGAGACCGCCGAAATCGGGAAGGTCTTGACGATCCTCCAGACACTCGGCATTCACCTCACACTAACGCCGCCGCAAGCGGCGACAAAGCGAGGATAGGCCAATGGCGCGCATGCTCGATGTCTATCTGCATGAACAGCTGGTCGGCCATCTGATCCAGGACGATGGCGGACAGATGTCCTTTGAATATCTCGAAAGCTGGCTTGCACAACCGGGAGCGGCGGCGTTGTCGCAATCCCTGCCGCTGCGCAACGAGCCTTTTCCCGCGAAGGAATGCAGAGGATTTTTCGGTGGCATTCTGCCGGAAGAGAGTAAACGCGAAATCATCGCCCGTAATCTGGGTATTAGCGCGCGCAACGACTACGCCATGCTTGAACAGATCGGCGGCGAATGTGCGGGAGCGGTGACGTTCCTTCCCGCGGGACAGGCGTTGCCCAAGCGGGATTACCACTACCGGAAACTTGACGCGAAGGAACTGGCCGGAATTCTCAGAGAGCTGCCTAAGCGGCCTTTGCTCGCGGGTGAGAAAGGCATTCGCCTTTCGCTGGCCGGCGCGCAGGACAAAGTCGCCGTGCGTATCGAAGGCGAGGAAGTTTCGCTGCCCTTGGGCGGCGCGCCCAGCACGCACATCCTCAAGCCTACGGTCGAGCGCTTTGCAGGTGTGGTGTCCAATGAAGCGCTGTGTATGACGCTTGCGGCGGACATGAATCTTCCTGCGGCGAAAGTGGAAACCAGAAAAGTCGAGGATGTCGAGTATCTACAGATTGAACGCTACGACCGCAAGCATGTAACGATTGACGGCGCGCCGGGCATCGAGCGCCTTCATCAGGAAGATTTCTGCCAGGCGCAGAACATCGTCTCTGAGCTGAAATACCAGAAGGAAGGTGGGCCGTCATTCAAGCAGTGCTTCACCCTGCTGCGCAACGTATCGACCGCACCGGTCATTGACCTTGCGAATCTTCTGGACGCTGCGATTTTCAACTATCTCATTGGCAACAATGACGCGCACGGCAAGAATTTCTCGCTCGTGCACCCGGACAAGGAAATCAGGCTGGCGCCGCTCTACGATGCGATCAGCACGACTTACTACCCTCAACTGAACGCCGACATGGCTATGCGGATCGGGCGCGAATACTCATCGGATAAAGTCACGCCAAAGGATTTCGAGCAACTGGCGGGGGATACGGGCCTTGCGAAACCGCTTGTCCGCCGCCGAGTTCCTGAGCTGGCTGCAGCTGCGATCGAAGCTCTAGACAAAATGAACATCACAGACAAGGTTTCTGACGAGGTCGCAGGCCTCATCCGCAAGCGCTGTACGCGCGCGAAGGAAAGATTTCGTGATTAGTCCGAGCGTCATCCGCACCAGTAATGCGCGAAAATGCCGATAGAACTCGCCCTGATAAAGCGCGAGGTCGGTGGTTCAAGCCAACCCGACCCACCAATTATTTTTCAGTAGGTCATCGGGGGCTGTCCCAAAACCTCAACCCACAATCCAACCCACACTTATCTGACTTTACCGCGCCAACGGCGTAGCGACTCCGAGCGCGTTGAGATATTCTCCTTGTGCCGCCAGAATCACCTTGAACCGAAGCGAATCACCAAGCCGGTTCCGAGGCGCAGATTGTTTTGGTGATCCTCCGCGCCCTTGCTGAACACTGGCGGCGGTTTGCTAATTCACCCTGACCTCTTCGCACAGACCGATTTTCATTTGTTTGGTTTGCGTTAGACACTTTGCAGTTGCAGCGAAATACCGTCATTTGCAGCCTAAAGTTCAGCAAATGTTCAGCAAGAAGTGGCTCGGTTTTTAGCATCGAGACAACGGTTTAGCAAATTCCCGATTCCACACGCTGTTGTTCGGAATCAATAGGTTACGTTCGGATGGGACGCCCTACTTCGGTGCAAACGACCCCTGTTCGGGACGATTTGTGCAACTGTTGTGCAACCAAAAATCCGACGGCTTTTAAGACCGTTTCTGGAACCACGACAAAAAAGTACCGCGCATAGGAGCAGCAAGTGGCAATAGCGGGCGGTTTGCTAATTCACTCTGATCCGTTCGCACTGATCGACTTTCGTTTGTTTTGTTAGCGTTGCGAGCTCCTCAGTTGCACTGAAACCCCTCATTTGCAGTAGATTGCTTACCAAGTGCTTACCTGAAATCCGTTCAATTCGGAGGGTTCCCCGGCCCCATTTTGCCGTCTTGTCTCAAATGACTCTTCGCTTGCGCTCCCGCATGGTCAGCAGCGTACCGGCAGCGGCCAACACGACAGCGGGAAGGAGTGGGTAGGCCGGCAAGCGGAGCGTGCAGACACCGCCTAGTAGCGCGCCGACAGCAAAACAGAGCAAAATTACCGACCCAACAATGGCTTCTCCCCAGAGTTTGGGATCTGTTTCTCCGAGGGCGAGTTGAACCCAACCGGATACGGCGCTGCGGAGGTTGCTGGTGGTCATGGCGCTGTTGAACTGCCATGGACCGATATTGGAAAAGCTGGTGTTTTGCAAGGCTGCGGAAAAGGCGATCAAAGGCACAGCCCAGAAATCCCGCACGAATCTGCCGAAGAAGACAAGGTTCAAAGGCTTGCACGGGTTCACCCATGGCGGCAAGGAACAACTAGTCAGACAGGCCACCGGTTCGGACATAATTTCGAGCTATACAGATGCTGAAGTGCGTGGCTTAGTTCAGGAGAGCATGCCGATTGCGTTCTTGACGGCGTTGCTAACCACGGCATTTTTGGACTACCCGGCAGAACATCAAAGCGCAGTAGCAATGTTGAATGAATGCACTTAGAGTCCACCGCGAACGGAGCGGTCGCCTAAAAAAACACTGCTGGAGAAACGTGGAAGCGGTGACTAAGCTTTTCCATCTGCTGTCTGTTCAATTGTCGCTTTTCCTTCAAAATCAAGGACACAATACTTTCACCGCCCAGGTCGTCCGCAAGATCCTTTTGTCGGAGTCCGTTGGCATTCATTAGTTCTCTTAGCACCTCCACTCCTGAGGCCTTTTCGATAGTGAACTGCTTCGCTTCATAGTCCGCGATCAAGACGACCAGCAGTTCGGCCGTCTCTGTTTCTTCCGCGCTTCGATTTGCTTTGCGTTGTAGTTCCAGAAGCCTCTGAATATAGGCTTCGTGCTGCTCACGAGACGCAATGATCTTCGGAGCCTCCGCTTTGACAAGATATTTGGCTGGCAGTCGTTCAGCAATTGCAGGCATTTTTCCAACCTCCTTTGTCGTACTCTTTGTGCGTCAACACCGGTAACACAGTCACTGTTCTCATCTCGTAGCTTATGTAGGATATCAATCTGGCTTCGTTGTTCTTAATATCGAAGACGACGCAGTCTCCAACGGGATCCGCATCCTTGCGGGTTCGCCTGACTGCAGGGAAATTGGTCCAGGGAGGGTCCACCCCTTCCACGATCCTGACCCAAGAACCGAGAGACCCCTTCCAGTTCGCATGCTTCCTTTGCGCGGCCTCAATCAGGTGCTTACCGATGATCTGCACGTCCAGATCTTAGCAATTTGCTAAGTCCCTTGTCAATGGGGAGCCGCAGGAAAACACACTGACTTGCAATGAAATCCCGTCCTGTTGTGTAGGATTTGAGGCGAAATGCGATATTCTCGCTGATGCCCCGGATCGGCGCATCGCGCCTGTTCGGGTTAGTTTTTTTGCTTGACTTCCAACGCGATCTCCTTCAGCACGCTCGCTCGGACGTTGAAATTGCACGCGTATACGCCAACCGCGAGTTTTTCGACAATTTCGAGAAGATTGTCGAGGACGACGCCAAATGGGCCTATCGGTTCCAGCGCGACTTCGACAAAAGGCTCAAGGACAGAGACGACATCTACCTCGAAGTCCGAGATTCGGAACAGAGGCGGAAGCGGAAGGGATTGCCCCCAAGAGTCGTCATCCTTCCCGATTGTGATTGGTCTGACGAAGACCGCTATGACGAAAAGTTCTCGCAGCGGAGAAAGAAATCCGCGCTCAAGAGGCATCGGACAGCTCGGAGCACCACTAAGGAGTCGAGAAGCGGAATTCGGCGTTCCCCTAGCACCCCGAGGAAAGGAGAACTCCGTCCATGAAAAAAGTAAAGGTGACCAACCTCGCCCCTCGTCAATTCGTTCCCGGTCGCCAGTATCGTGGGGTGCATGGCAAGGTTGTGGACTGGGTTGAGCACAGATTTGAAGAGGGTCTCCTTTACATTCACGTCCGGTTCGTGAACAAAACGGAACTGTGCTGGCGCATTGCCACTCGCATGACGATTGAGGAAGGTGACCTCAGCGACTGGAAATCCGGCGACTTCGAGCAGCTCAGAGTTTTCGTCCGGAACCAAAGAGACAGGAGCGTGTGATGCACCGAAATATCGCTCGCGCCTACGATTGTCTCCAGGACGAACACGATCGTGTCCGCGCGGCGTGCGTCAAGATCCTTGCTCAGAACGACAGGCATCTGGAGAGGGAGTTGCTCCGCGCAGACCTCGATAGTCCACGACATCATGACCAAATGCTTCTTTACGAGGAGCGCTTATCTCGGCCCCAGCGCCGTCGCGTTCTCGATTTGAATCGCTATGGCAGGAAGATCGAACACATCATGGACGTGCTCCGACGTCTTTAACGGCCAATGCACGTGGACTTAGCCGTATTAGTCTTGCCACGCCGAGACACGAGACCTCCACCCGCGTCACTCAAGGAATTAGGTCACTTCAGTGATTTTGAACTTTCTTCCGGTTTGAGCGACACGAAACCAAACCTAAATAAGGAATAGATAGATATAGGCCGAATCCGCTTCTTCGGCTCCTAATGGCTAAGTTCAGATGCCAAATTCATCGATTCGACCGTCAACACTCGTGACCTTCGCTGTCGGCATTCAAACGCCGGAAGAGCCAACGCTCCGAATGTCCGAGCGAGTTTTTCCCTCTGTGAAGATCGCCAATTTTCAGGATTTCAAACTTACGCGCCGTGGGTGAAGGCGCGTCAGGAGCAGTTAGAAGCGGATGTTCGGCGTACTTGGCCGGAGGACAAATCGCAACCAGAGGTACATTTGGGGTACACGGAAGAGCCCGGGCAAATAATCCCTTTCAAATCAAGGAGAAAGAATGGTGGAGGCGGGGGGAGTCGAACCCCCGTCCGAAAAGCGCTGCGACACGGAGCCTACATGCTTAGCTCAATTCAGTATGTTTCGCCCGCCACGCTCAGAATGAGCAAGAAACGCAGCCGGCTAGTCCGATGGTTCTCGCCCGAGCCTTACGGACCGAAAGGCTCAGGCCAGCTCACTGTTTGACGCTTCTGACCGGGCCCATGAGCAAAGCCCGGGGAAGCGTGCGCTTAATTAATTAAGCTGCAAGTGCCAAGTTATGGTTGGCATTTCTAGTTTCCACCAAGTTACGGGCAGGTGGGTCCCGGCATGCCTCCGAGCCGCGACAGCTTCCGTCGAAACCGTGTCGCCCCCATTGACGGTTCTATTTTAGCACTTTTGCCGAGCGACTATTGGCCCGCGTTTTGGGGCCCACGCTTGGGAAACATCCGATCCGGATCCTGTTAATGAGCTAGTTACCTCCCCTCCCCCTGTTTTTCGTAAGTGTTAATTCTAATCAGGGTTGAAGTGGTTTGTTTTTGATAGAAGTATTGATTCTAAATGGCTTAGACGCCCGCAACAAATGGGGGAATTTGAGGGCTCGGAGCGATCGCCGTTGGTGCGTAGCCGGTGGAGCAAGGATCTGCGTGGATATACACGACCGAGGATAGCATTAGATATCGATTTGGTTAAGTCTTATTCATTGAATGGTAGGAAATCGAGGGTGGGATGCGAATTGGCGGGATCGAGTGTCGATGAAATACCTAACTAGCCCCCTCGGTAAGTAGGAGGGGCAACCCAAGACCCAGGTTCCAAAACCCGAAACCTGGGGCACCCTTCGGGTCATTAGGGGCTGTGAAGGGGACAGAGTCTCCCGGTCCGATCGAATCCACATGGACAGGACGACTTTATTGTAGGGGCACCCGGCAGGCCCTGTTCGTCAAGCTTCTTTTGGATCTCCAGGCGTGTGGTGCCGTGGTCAATAGCCATAAGCGACCGAATCTTGGACCTATAAAACTGCTTGTGTTCTTGGGTATGAGACAGCATCGCTTGGGGGTTAAGGGGGTTTGATTTGGCGAGTTTATTTGATTATAACGTACCTGCGAAAAAATGTTTTAACCGGAGACTTTGATGCCAGAACTTAAACTTCAAAATATCAGTACGATGACCGACGAAGAACTAAAGGTAGCGGCGGACGGTTGCTTTGATTATGCAACCACACTTACTCCTGTCAGACGCCTATCGATCCTACTCGAAGCGGGGTTCTACACCGACGAGCTGCACAGGCGTGAGGAAGAGCAAGCACAGAACAATCGTGACAGCGTCGAAACTGACCGATGGCGTTGTAGATCTGAAGAACGAAAAGATCATCATCATCTTAATGATTGCCATAGAAATCGTTCTCTCTTTTGTCGCGATAGGTCTCGCGATATCCAGCGATAGGCATCAATCCCGAGACGTAGAACGACAGCTGGCAGAGTCCCGTGCCATAGAAACCAACCTCCAGAATCTTCAAAAAAGCTCCAGTGCAACGGCCGACAGTCTCGTTTCCGTTAAAGATATCCTTTCGACGATGAAAATATCGCTCGATAAGCAGGTCGCCCTCTTTTACGACGTACAACTCAATATGATCTACGACGAAGGAAAAAAAGAAATTGGTGCTAATAAATAGCGGGCGTTCGAACGTCGCCCTGTAAGAAGCGATCATGGCGGGTGACCGAGGCGAGGATAGGAAATTTGCTAAACCCCAACTTATTGTGCCAAGTGGTACGCAAGAGTTTGAATTGGAAAAGTTTTCGGAAGCCTTAAATAAGGAGCTTCCGAAAGAGGGACAGCGAACCTACACTTTTACGTTCCTCATCAAGAACGAGAAGCAGGAAAGATTTACGCTTACGGCCGATCTTGTAGCGGCATGGCGTGGGGACGTGTTGTCGTTCTTCACTCAACCAAACACAATCGTTCCGGGCTGGAAGAAATGAAAAAGTAGTGCTTTGCCATCTCTTTCAGCACATCCCTCACCTTCTCCATACCCGCGTAGTCCCCGATGATTTCGAGCTTTGCTTTGACCTTCGAGAGTTTGGCGAGGTCGTCCGGCGCGAAGGTTTTGCCTTCGCTTAGCTTTTTCATGATGTCCTTATCTTTGGCGGCCGCTTTTCACATCAACTGCCGGTCGGCGGGGCTGCTCCGGCCGTGATGATTGGGTGGACCAGTTCTGCGGCTAGCGGCACGAATTCTTCTGGCGACGTGCGATCGGGGCTGTGTACCCACTGCTTTACGGCGCCGTAGATCGCCCAGCTTGCGGTGGCCGCGACCATCTCCGGGGAGATGCGCCGTTCCGCTGGGTGACGACGAAAACCGTCCAGCAACACCAGGCGAATCTGATCGATTACGGTAGCTTCCAAAAAGGGCTCAAACTGATGTTGTTTCGAAGAGAGAGAGCTTTGCACTTCGAGAAGATAGTCACAAACCGCCAGGATAATGACCTGAAATGCCGATGAGCAGGTGCCATCAAAGCGCACATGTCTCTGCTCCAGAAGATGCAGAAAACTCACACGGACGAACTCTCCCAGTAGCGCGAACTTATCCGGATAGTGGGCGTAGAAGGTGGCGCGATTCAGCGTCGCCGCCTCGGTGATGTCTTGCACGGAAATTTTGTCGAACTCTTTCTCTTGCAGCAGGCGCCGAAGAGCGTTCTGCAGCAGGTCGCGGGTCCTGCGAATCCGTGGATCTAGCCGCGCGCACTCCTGAACCTCCATAAGCCTCGAAACCCTCCGCCCTGATTATAGCAGATCACCGATTGTTGTTTACCGGACGCTTGTTGTGTTACGATATGCAACGAATGTTGCTTATGCTTCATCTGATGTCTAGGAGGAATTTCACGATGTCAACGCTAATCCAATACGACTCGAGCCCAATGGGCGAACGATCGATATCTCGAAGGTTGACCGCCGATTTTGCGCGGAGCTGGCTTAAGTCTCATCCCAACAGCAAGATAGTGACGCGCGATCTAGCCGCTTTGGACCTGCCGCGGGTTGACGCGCTGTGGATCTCCGCAGCTCATACCCCGGAAGAGGCCCAGACCGAACAGCAGAAGAATGCTCTCGCCGTTTCCGATTCTCTGATCGCCGACCTGAAACATGGCGATGAATATGTCTTTGGAGTGCCTATGCACAATTTCGGTGTGCCTTCGACGCTAAAGCTGTGGATCGACCAGGTAGCTCGAGCAGGAAAGACCTTCTCTTACACGGCAAATGGTCCCACTGGGCTGTTGACCGGGAAGAAGGCCACCTTTTTGATCGCCAGCGGGGGCGTTTATGAGCAAGGCAGCAGCATGGCTTCTTTCAATTTCGTGGCCCCGTACCTACAAGCGGTATTCGGCTTCCTGGGTATCTCGGACTTGACGATCATATCCGCCGGAGGCACCGCGCAACTGATGTCCGGCAAAGTGGATACGCATGTTTTCCTCGCTCCGACGTTGGAAAAGGTCCAGGCCCACGCTAGTCGGTGAGCAATACAAATTCAATCGGAAAGGAAATCAAAAATGAAAATTGCATCGCTGATCGCGCGTCTACTGCTGGGTCTGATTTTCCTTGTTTTTGGTCTGAACGGTTTCCTGCACTTCATCCCGATGCCACCGCCGACGGGCGCGGCGGGCCAGTTCTTTGCGGCGCTCATTGCGACTCCCTACTGGATGGTCATCTTCGCGGTACAGGTGATTGGCGGAGTGCTGCTATTGGTGAACCACTTCGTGCCGCTGGCGCTCGTGGTGCTGGGTTCGGTGATTGTTAATATCGTTTCTTTTCACATCTTCATGGCGCCTGCGGGGCTGCCGCTGGCGATTGTCGTGGTCATGCTTTGGATCATTGTGGCCGCGCGCAACAAGCAGCACTTGTCGGGTCTCTTTGTGCAGCGGTCGGAGTAGAAGAGCGACCATCAAATCCGCAGCAGGTCGAGAAATTCCGCCTCCTCAAGTTGAAGCTCGCGAGTTTGGGCCGCGGGACTGCATGGTGTTCATGAGGCGATCTAGCTGCGGGGGAAATTCATTTTTGCGACAAGTTGCTGAAATCTCGGTTCATTGCGGATGGAGTCATAGGCTGGCTCGATGTTCAAATCTTTCAGGGCAGGGTTATTTTTCGTGGCTGCGAGCTCGAGGGTAGCGAGCGCTTTTTCTTTCTCACCGGCTCGGGCATAGGCGATGGCCAGGTCGCAGTAATCCGCGATGTCCTTGACGATGGCTTGCTGCATCTCGATACGGGCGCGCCAGTATTTCTGTGGTGACAAGACGGTGTGTGCGTCCGCGTTGCCGGACAGAACCGGGTCGTTGTTCACCCCGGCAAGCACCTCCTGGAATTGAGCGGAAGCTTCCGGCCAGCGCTGTTGCTGCTCGTAGAGTTTCATCAGCGCCCACTTGGCGCTCGGCAGATTGGGGTCCACCTGCAGGACCCTGCGAAGTTGAGCTTCTGACTCCGGGTATTTTCTGGCGTAGTAGTAAATGGAGCCCAGATCGCTAGCGAAGTGGACAGAGAGTGGGTCGAGCTCGACGGCACGCTGCGACTCCGCGATGGATTCCTGCATGCGCCCCGCGTGCGACAAAAATGCAGTCGCGTAATAGTCGTGGGCTGCACTTTCTCCCGGATTGAGCTGGAGAGCCCGATGAAATTCCGCTTCCGCCCCATGCCAATCGTTCTGCAAATAAAGAAGGACCAACCCGCGCACAGCGTGGCCGTCGGCCAGATGGTCGTCGAGCTCAAGGGCCTTGTCGGACGCGGACTTCATGAGCGGTAAAGTCTCGCTGAGATCGACGCCGTAACTCGTAAGCAGCCAATACATTCTGCCCAAGGCGGCATACGGAGGGGCGAAGTCGGGGTCTTCGCGGATGGCTTCCTGGAACTGGGCCAAGCCGCGTCCGATGTCGGAAATGTTGTGGGCGTCGAGCATAGCGCGACCGCGCAAGTAGGGATCGATGGCCGCGGGGTTCGGCGAGCGGTGGGACTTCGCACTGTGGCCGAAAACCGATGTTGCAAACTTCATGTAACCAACGACGGTAGGCAGCGCGGCGGCCACCAATGCGGCCGCCCAAAGGCGTGGCCAAGCTCTGGTTTTTTTGTTTGGAACCTCCGCCAAGAGGGGGTCGCCGGCAGCGATGGACGCGGCAGAATCGCCGTTGGGTGCGGCGGGCCGCACGACTTGGACTGGGGCGATGAAGCGATACCCGAGCCGAGGAACCGTTTCGATATATTGGGGTTCCGTGGCCGAATCACCGATGACCGCGCGGAGCTCTTTGACGGAAGTATTCAGGCTTTGCTCGAAGTCGACGAAGGTCTCCGAGGACCAGAGCTTGTCACGCAGTTGTTCGCGTGTGACCAGTTCTCCAGGCTTGCCGAGAAGCTCCTTGAGAATTTGAAAGGGCTGCGGACGCAACTTGAGCTTGACGCCGTGCTTGAATAGCTCACGCGACCGGGTACGGAGTTCAAAAGGGCCAAAGGAAAAACCTTCGGAAAGTTTAGCCAATCGCTATCCCAGACAGACGGTGCGTCTTTCTCCAATCCACAACGCGGTGCAGTCTAAACAAGAGCCGTGTTCTTAGTAGTTTAGACCTTCAGCCGGATATTCAGTGATACTTCAGGTCCCCTCCATTGACCTAGGCGCGGCGTTCTGAGATTAGCAAGGGACGCGGTCGAAGCCTTTCGTGTATCGAACATACGTCGCGAAGTTGATACGTGTTGCCGGCGGGCGCGCGGTTTGAATGGGGGACATGCATGAAGTTCCAGCGGGTGGTGTACAAACAAGCCCCAACGAGATCACCTTTGCCTATCAATCGCGGAGTGGCTGCGCGACGGCGGGCGTAGGGATATTGACGAGTTCCACAGCACCGGACCAAGTCGTGCAAGCATCGGAGCGCCAAAAGGCCTTGCTCAGTTCTGTGCTCAACTCCCTGGAATCAAAGGCGAAAAGTGCCGAAAGACAAAAGAGCAACTCCGCAAGCTGCTGCGTAAGTCTTGAGACCGGCAGTCGCGCTTCACTCAATTTCCGGCGGTTTTTCGTTGTCGGGTAGTTCGATTTCAGGAGGCCACTATGCGAAGGGTCGTACTGCTTCTCTTGTTTCTTCTCGGACTCGCGGGCTCGCTCGGTGCTGAGACGCAAAAGAGCTCCTGGTCCAACTTGAATAGCCTGAAGGCCGGGCAGGGAATTGAAGTGATCGAATCGAAATTGAAGCGCCACGACGGAAAATTTGTCACCGTCACGGATGGGCTGCTGACTATGAAAGAAAACGGCTCCGATATTTCGGTTAAACGCGAAGACGTGGTCCGCGTCTCGACGACCTCCGTTCCCAAGCGCGGTGAGCACGCGCTGATCGGCTTTGTAGTCGGCGGAGCCATCGGGGCGGGCATCGGTGCGGCATCCGGCTCGTCCCATGGTTTCCTGGGCGGCTCTTCGCGGGGAATTGGTGCTCTGATTGGGATTGTGATTGGTGCTCCAAGCGGAGCAATTGTCGGCGCCATCATCCCGGCTCACACAACCGTCTACCGCGCCGCCGCTCCGCACTGAGCCCGAACTCCCGCGAGCCGTCATGGAATTGCGTTGTTAATATCGTTTATTTTCACATCTTCATGGCGCCTGCGGGGCTGCCGCTGGCCACTGTGGTGTTCACCAGGACTTCCTTCAAAGCTTAAGATGGTGCATGCCTATCGAGGTGGCTATCCGGCGACCGCGACCCCACGAGTACGACTCAGTGCGAGACCTCATAGAGATCGTAGCGACTGAGACGTTTAAGGACCTTTTCGCTCCGAATCCTGTGCCCTTGAAGTTTGAGGACGATGACTGGTTGCTGGCATGGGTAGCAGCCTCTGATACGAAGATTCTCGGCGTGATAATAACGCACCAGGAGTGGATTGATGACCTTTGGGTACTTCAGGAGTACCGGGGACAAGGTGTCGGCGGGAGACTGCTCGCACAAGGTGAATCCGAGATAGCTGCTCGCGGTTGCCAGACGTGCCGCCTTCGCGTCGTTAAGTCGAATCTGGTCGCGGTACGGTTCTATGCTCGTCAAGGATGGCGGATTGCGCGTGAGTTCGCCCATGAAAAGTACGGTCATCCCATGCTGGAGATGGCCAAATCTTTTCCATTTCCGCAACAGACTTAATGTCTCAATTCTCGGTAACGGCGTTAGTGGTCCAAGTGGAAGGCGCTCCAGCCCAACTTCCCAGCACCGTTACTGGCCAACTTCCGGTTCGCCGACTATCCTGGCACGTCCGGTAAAGCCAGGCCGATTTGCGTGATCTGCCACTAGGAGGAACCTGAATCGGGATCATTCGGAAATCGCCTATCATAACTTCGGATCTCGAAGTCAATCACTGCCAGCGATATGATTTAGAAGGGCAGGACGGGTCGCGACCAATTTGAGACGTCGGCCTGGTAGATCAGCAGATCACCTGGTGGGTCACTGATACGGACCGACGCAAAGACCGCGGCGTTCGCCCTGATCGAGCACAAGGAGCACACGAACATGAAGCCAAAGAACACGATCTGCCTCTGGTTCGACAAAGACGCGCATGAGGCGGCGCGCTTCTACGCCGCCACCTTTCCGGATAGTAAAGTAACCGCGGTTCACGAGGCTCCCGGTGACTATCCGGGCGGCAAGAAGGGCGATGTGCTGACGGTGGAGTTCACCGTCGTGGGCATTCCCTGTCTCGGTCTCAACGGCGGCCCGGCGTTCAAGCACACCGAGGCGTTTTCCTTCCAGATCGCGACCGAGAATCAGGAAGAGACGGACCGTTACTGGAACGCGATCGTCGGCAATGGCGGAACGGAAAGCCAGTGCGGTTGGTGCAAGGACCGCTGGGGCCTCTCCTGGCAGATCACCCCGCGCGCGCTAACCGATGCGCTTGCGGCTGGTGGCGGTGAGGCAAAGCGTGCCTTCGAGGCGATGATGACGATGAAGAAGATCGACATCGCCGCCATCGAGGCAGCGCGGCGAGGCTGACGTAAACACGCCGACACGTCTTTATTCGTTCTGGATCACGCGCAAGCCGGAAGTTATCGGTCCGTGCGTCGGAGTAGTACCGACGAACGCCCTGGGTTTACGATTCAATTCCACTTGCCTGACAAATTGCCTTGCCAGACAGGTGGGTTCGGGCCAGAAGCACTTATCTGATTTCCGCGTTTATCGGCATTTGGGGCGTTGATCGTTCGATGCTTCAAGATTGTGTTTCTGGATACTTCCGTCCTACCTAAACGAGAAATTATCCCTTGACGGTTCCAATCGTGTCCCCACGAACCAAGACCACGGCTCTTTGCTAGACTCTACGGCCATGAAAGAATTCCTCATTCGAACCTTTTGCGTAGTGTTGCTCCTCGCGACCTGCGTAGCCGCTCAAGATGTCCTGCCCCTCTACCCCGGCACGCCGCCAGGCTCGGCACAAGCGAATTATCCCGAAAAAGAGTACTTCTCGAAAACTTGGAACACCGAGGTCGTCGCCAACGTGACCAAGCCAACCCTGACAGTTTTCAAGCCTTCACCGGAGTCGAGAAACGGGACGGCCGTGGTGATCTGTCCTGGCGGTGGTTTTATGGCACTCTCCATCACCAGCGAAGGCACCGACGCAGCCAAGTACCTGGCCGAGAGAGGCGTCACGGCCTTCGTGTTGAAGTACCGCCTCGCGCACACGGGAGACGACGCCACCCAGGAATTTGCGGCGATGTTTCCAGAGAAGCGGAGATTTCAGGAGATGGTAGCGACGGTCGTTCCGTTGTCCGTAGCCGATGGGTTAGCCGCGGTCAACTATGTTCGGCAGCATGCGTCGGAATGGGGGGTGTCGCCCGATCGCGTCGGTATCATCGGCTTCTCCGCAGGTGGAACGGTCGCTGCGGGAGTTGCTTTCCGTTATGCGCCCGAGGGCCGACCCGCTTTTGTAGCGCCAATCTATGGGGCCGCGGCGATGTTTAAAGAGGCTCCCGTTCCCGGTGATGCGCCGCCTATGTTTGTTGTGGCGGCGACCGATGATCAGCTCGGACTGGCGCCCGAAAGCGTCGCTCTGTACGAGAGGTGGACGAGTGCGCACAAATCGGCCGAGTTGCATATGTACGCGAAGGGCGGTCACGGGTTCGGAATGCGAAAACAGAACCTCCCTACGGATCATTGGATCGACAGGTTTACCGACTGGCTGCAGTTACAAGGCTGGTTGAAATAGTGACCGCCAAGACCTCGCGCCAATCTCGGCTCTCTAACCGTTGCTAGTCGGATAAGGAACCAAGCGCACCGAGTGCCTCAACTCTGTTCCAACGTTCGTACGCCTAATCGATAGCATCAGAGAGGGATCATGAATCAGATCGATTTAAAAGGACGTAAAGCAGTCGTCACTGGAGGAGCGCAAGGCATTGGCTTCTCGATAGCATCCCGTTTGATCGCTTCGGGCGCGACATTGTCGCTCTGGGATCGAGATGAAGTTCTCTTGAACAAAGCTCAAGCAGCTCTCAGCATTAGAGGCGAAGTGTCTAGCGAAGTGGTGGATGTCGCCTCGGCTGAGAGCGTGAGAAAAGCTACGACGTCCGCTTTGAAGAAACACGGCCGAATCGACATCCTGGTCGCAAACGCTGGTATCGCCGGCCCGAACCTCAAGGCTTGGGAGTATCCGCTGGACGCCTGGAAACAGGTGATTGACATAAATCTGACTGGCGTTTTTCTGTGCTGTAGCGCCATCATTCCTTACCTGATGGAGCAGAATTACGGCCGCATTGTGAATGTGGCTTCGATTGCAGGCAAAGAAGGAAATGCAAACGCGTCGGCTTACAGCGCCTCAAAGGCCGGAGTGATAGCGTTCACGAAATCACTCGGAAAAGAAACTGCCAACAAGAACATCGCAGTCAACTGCATTACTCCCGCGGCCGCGCGCACTCGCATATTCGAGCAAATGAGCCAGGAGCACATTGACTTCATGCTGTCGCGCATTCCGCGCGGACGCTTTCTGGAAGTTGATGAAGTAAGCTCAATGGTCGCATGGCTGGTATCTGAAGAGAATTCTTTCACAACCGGTGCTGTTTTCGATCTCAGCGGTGGACGAGCAACATACTGAAGACGTCGAAAAGAGGATGAATCTACTTCGAGGCGGCGGTCTCATTGGGTCCACGCAGCACCAGCTCGGCAGTCTACTTACAGGGTTTTTTCAAAAGTTAAGGTTCGTCTGCGAGCGATTCAAACGGAACACTGCCCTGTCTAGGTTCAGATCAACCGCAGCTGGACAGATCGGTTCTCCTGGAGAAGTAATGTCGCATCAACTGATTAGATGGTGTTGTGTCGACCAGTTGAGCTGGCAGCGTTAATCAGATGGGATGAGAAGGCCGGTCTCCAGCGGGATGCGTTACGCTCCCAATGATCGACGTGCTTTAAGCACAAAAAAGGAGACCGGCGATGAAGAAGATTAGCACTATGCAGGCATTTGGGAACGAAATTTTCAAGGAGCAAAAGCTGACGATCGGTGTGGATCTGGGAGATCGCTGGTCGTTCTACTGTGTTTTGGACGAAGCAGGCAAAATCATTCTGGAACAGAAAGTGCCGACGACACCGGAAGCGATGAAGCAGACATTTGGAAAGATACCGCGAAGTCTCATCGCCCTGGAGACCGGAACACATTCGCCATGGGCAAGCCGGCTGTTAACGGAGCTGGAACACGAAGTGATCGTGGCGCACGCACAAAAGGTGCAATTGATCACCAAGAGCAATCGAAAAGATGATCGACACGATGCGCGGACACTGGCACGGCTGGCGCGAATCGATCCCGAGCTGTTGGGACCGGTGCGGCATCGCAGTGCCAAGGCGCAAATTCATCTGACGGTGATCCGCGCGCGAGCGGAACTGGTGAGTGCTCGAACGGCCTTGGTGAACGCAGCCCGCGGGTTGGCGAAGTCCTTTGGTCAACGACTGCCCAAGTGTGGCACACAACAGGTGAGCGGGAAGTTGGCCGAGGGATTGAGCGCGGAGTTGCGCGAGGTTCTGGAGCCGCTATTGCGAGAGGTCGAATCGCTGAACGAGCGCATCCAGGAATACGACGAGCGCATGGAGAAAATCGCCAAGGAAGTGTACCCGGAAGCGTCCTTGCTCAAGCAAGTGAAGGGTGTAGGAACGCAGATCGCGTTGACCTATGTCCTGACGATCGAAGACCCGTATCGGTTTCCGAAGAGTCGCGCGGTAGGTTGTTTTCTGGGGTTACGACCTGGCCGGAGGAATTCCGGGGAGAGCGAACCACAGAAGAAAATCAGCAAAGAAGGAGACCGGTATCTGCGAACGATGATGGTGCAGGGAGCGCATTACATTCTGGGGCCTTTTGGAGAAGACAGTGATCTGCGGAGATGGGGAATGAAGCTTGCAGAGCGAGGAGGAAAAAATGCCAAGAAACGAGCGGTGGTTGCCGTGGCGAGAAAGCTGGCAGTACTGCTCCATCGGTTGTGGGTAAGCGGAGAGGTGTACGAACCACTGCGCAATAGCCAAAAAGCGATGCGCGCTGTGGCCTAAAGAGTTTTAATCCGGACAGCTGAGCTCGACCGCCGAGTCCAGGTGACTGCGACTAACTCCTGGGGCCCAACTCTCACAGAAGTGGGGAGAGAGGTCGATAATCAGGTAGCAGCACCTACTGAACGAGAACACCCACCTTGCACCGGGCGAATATCGCTCACAAAGAGTGCGAATGGAAGGATGGCGACAGGGGCGGCTTAGCTGAATGGGAACAGACGGAAAGAAAGAAGAAAGAAAAAGCGTGCCTTGACATCAACCGGCCTTCTCATGGAAGGAGTTGAGATTGTTTGTGCCAGGGATGGATATGACTTACATAGTGCAGGATAGCGATGGCCTGCGCTGTCAGATGCCCGCGTACCATGCGTACCCATCTTCTGCCCCCAACGCGCCAGAGCCCAAGCCTTTGCCAAACTGTTTGACGTTATCAGTGATCGTGAGGCGGGTGATGTATTTGACGTTCTTGTAGCCGAGTTGACGGGGAACGCGCATGCGCAGAGGTCCGCCGAATGGCACGGGCAACTCGCCGCCGTTCATACCGTAGCTGACGAGAGTCTGCGGGTGCATCGCCTCAGCCATGTCGATGCTATCCCATCCGTCGGGTTGGATCGAGCGGTATACAACGTATCGGGCTTGGGGCAGCGTCTCCACCCGTTCCAGGATGTGTGAGAGTGGAACGCCCGTCCACTCGGCAATATATGTCCAACCTTCTTCGCAGCCGATCATCGTGATTTGGGTGCGGGCGGGAAAGCTCTTGAGTTCAGCAACGGAGAAGGATGCCGGACGGGCGATCATGCCATCAACGACCAGACGCCAGCCCACAAATCCGTCGCTCTGAAAGCGCTGGAACTCTTCGCCAACGGGATCGACTGGATTTGCAAACGGATCTTTGGAGATCTGGCTCTGAGAAAACTCACGCGCCAGCGTGTGGCGAGTCAATACCCGCTGCGCAGCATAGGTAAGTGTTTCGCCGGACCCGTAAATGCCTCCCGAATCCGGCGGGATGAGTCCATATCGCCCGGCAAGCTTCGCAGCCACGGCCAGCCCGGAAATACCCGCGGTGGCCGCGAGCCCGGTGGTGATGATTTGACGTCGAGAGAGCTTGTTCATACTCGCTCCTGAGGCTCGGTGACGCGACCGCTGATCATGGCGCGCATGCGATTTCGAAATCCGGCAACCACAACCATCAGCACATGAATCAGAAGGAACGCCACCAGAAATCCTGTCACGAAGAAGTGTATGGTGCGCGCGGATTGGTGGCCACCCAGAACCGCGGACGGAGCCAGGGATTCGAAGGCCGGTGACATCGCCAGCCCCGTCCAGATGATCAACGGAAAACACAGGAAGATGACAACCAGATACGTCAAGCGCTGCAACACGTTATACGACCAGGCTTCTTTCCCACTCGGTCGCTCGAAACGCAGGTGCTGGGCAATGGATATTCCAAGCCGCTTGGGCGAGAGGTCAGAACGAGCGGGAAGCAAATTCCGTCGGAAATGCCCTCCGAAGAATCCGAAGGCCACGTAAAGTAAACCGGTTCCAACCACAAGCCAAGCAGATTGGAAATGGAGATAGCGACTCCAGCCATTCTGATCGGGAAGCACGTAACCATACCCGGTGGGAACGCTGGAGCGAGAGGATGGAATCGGGATCGTGAATAAGGGGCGAGTATTTACGTTGCCGGTCTCTCCCCAATAAAACCGTGGGTGAGAGATCAGAATTTCCACTCCGGTCACGAGCAGGGCAAGAAAGGATAACACCGTAAGCCAGTGCGTGACGCGAACCAGGAGAGAGTGCCGAGGACTAATTGTTTCGCCCATTCGCGAAAGTGTACCAATGGCGTATGCGCCGCGCACGGAATATTCGCGGAACGCTAGGCGCAATATTCGTCACTGCCTGATAATCGCATCGCCGGACAACTGGTTTATTTGGTGGAATCCACTTCTGCGGTAACCGTTATCTAGGGATGTGAATGTCGTATTGAGCGTCGGAGACGTGTTCCATCCAGTCGACCACCTTGCCGTCCTTCTTTTCCTGGATGGCGATGTGGGTCATCGACGACGTCGGCGTAGCACCATGCCAATGTTTCTCCTCCGGTGAGAACCAAACCACATCACCGGGTTTGACATCCTCGATAGGTCCGCCTTCACGCTGAACCCAGCCGCAGCCATTGGTGACGATGAGAGTCTGACCCAAGGGATGAGTGTGCCACGCAGTACGCGCGCCCGGCTCAAAAGTGACGCTGGCACCCTGTACAAGCGCCGGTTCAGGTGCCTGAAATAGTGGGTCGATCCGCACCGTGCCAGTGAACCACTCCGACGGACCTCTGACGGAATGTTGCGAGCCAAGTCTTTTGATTTCCATTTTCTAATTCTCCATTATCTCTTTTCGACCGCATGCCCATTGTTTAGCGACCGACCAGCTTCTCGAAGGGCAGGCGGCCTGATCATTGATCGGGGCCATCCGGCCAAAACTCATCCGGACGGGCGGGAAGCGGCTGATCTGGACTCAAGTTTGAGCTCTTAATATCGGCGAAAACGAAGTTCTCCGGCGGAACGGGGCTACCCGCCAAACGCCGCAATAGAGCAAGTTGTCCGGCGTGGGTCATTGCGTCGGAGAATGGGCCCTGCAACAAGACTTCAGGAGTTATCTCTCGGAGCCTGGTTCCGAGCTCTATGTGCCGCGCGACATCGGAGAGAGTCTCATGGAAGTGGGCGAGGGCGTCTTGGAAGCCGATAAATTCGGGTGCTCGATAACTCCCACCAATAAAAAAGGTGCGTGAATACCCAAGTACGTCATCCATGTGGCGGATCATCTCATGCGGCGTCCGAACTCGAGGAGCGGGACGGAAGGACGAGAAGCCGGACGGGGCGTCACGAAGTGCTTTCTGCATCCTGTAGGCCAATGCGGCTAGGAAATGCCTTAGTAATATTCGCTGATCGTCCATGACAGCCAATCCGCAAACCGCTCGGCACCTCCGAGTCGTGTAGGCTACCATAACGAACTTTGCGGATTTAGCGGGTTCTTAACCCACGCTCTATCCAATCTTCATTTCCGGCCGCACCTCGATGCTTCCAAATTTCCCCACGGGAATATTCTCCGCGATTCGTACCGCCTCCTCCATGTCCCGCGCCTCAATCAGGATAAATCCGCCCAGGACTTCTTTGCTTTCTGCATACGGACCGTCGGTCACCAGGGTCGTCCCCCCTCGGTGGCGGACCGTCTTTGCCGTCGTCGGCGGCTGCAGCGCCGACGCCGCAATGTAGTGCCCTCTCTTCGCCAGTTCGTCGTTGTAATCCAGCGAATCCCGATTCAGCTTCGCTAGCTCGCCGGCGGATAGGCCCTGCAAGGCGTTCGGCTCAAGATAAACAGCGCACAGATATTTCATGATTTCCCCCAATCCCGTCGCTAGACCCCAAACTGCCGCAAATGATGATCCAGATGCTTGTACATCAGGATCGCCCACTCCTGCGGCGTCAGTGGCCCGAAGAAGCTGTGCGGGTGCGTCGTGCAGCCCTTGGGCCCGGCGGCTACAAACCGGTCGATCACACCGTACAAACGCGCGCGTTCCTCTGCCAGGTCCCGATCATCCTGGATCACCAGGCCTTTCACAGTTGGCGAATTGCGGCGCAACGGTTCGTCGTTCCCAAACACCTTCGGCTTGATGATGGGGCCGATGATCCGTCCGATCAGTACCCGTGGCGGTCGCATATCCCCTGACGCCAACTCGAAGCCCTTCGAGCAGTGCGCCAGCGCCTGCGGTGCATTCATCTTGCCCCACAGCCGCTCGCTATGCGGCCGCAGCCGAGCGATGCGCTGCTTCACCTCTTCCACCCTCGCCGTTTCAAAAAGGTCCTTCATTGCGAAAGCCTCCTGCCGTCATGCTTTTACAGGCACAGCCATCCCCCTATAGATGCGTCGAACGAGGGAGAGCGAAATCGACGCCTTCTCTTAGTTTTCTGCCCGTGCCCGTTTCGAGACTGCTCTGGGCGAGACGTATTCAGGGACAGACGAGACCTTTTCCAGTTTTCCCGCCGATTTCCAGAAACGTTCCGTCTGTCCCCACGTTTCCGGGCGCGATAGTCTAGAACAAGAATGGGACCAGACGTCGGGTGCGGCGCATATACTGCTTATAGGGCTCACCTAGAGCCACTACCAGCGCGGCTTCCTCAACTGATATGCGGTATGCATAGGCGGCGGCCATGCAAGCTAGAAGTGCAAGAAGCCCCACCCAGTTTCCGAGTGCCAATCCCAGTCCGACGAGTGTGACGAGAGCGCCGGTGTAGGAGGGATGGCGGATGTAGCGGTAAGGTCCGACCTCAATCACCGTTTGGCCCGCGTGAACCGCTACATCGTAGGTAAAAAATCGCCCCAAGACTGACATGGCGTAGAAACAAAAAGCCAACCCAACGAGCATGAGGCTGATTCCGATGAAGAACAGCGAAGTTCGCTGCCAGAGTAGGGCTGCTTGTGGGAGGAGAAAAGGGAGCGCAAAGTCCAATCCCACCGCGAACCAAAGGAGCAGCATGATGAGCCCGAAAGAGCCTCGATCTCCAGCCTTTGAGGAGTCGCGGAATCGCGATCGTTTGGTGCTAGACCCGATGGTTTCCAATACAATCCACAACCCATAGGTGCCCCAGAAAATAATCGCGTAAGCGGGGCCACCGGTAAATGGCAAAGGGCGCAATCGACTATCTCCCCGTAGAAAGAAGCGATTGTACTCTTCCTCACCGCACGGACCACAGGGCAAACGATGGCGACGAAACCCAGTTAATCAGCCTAATCGATGCCCTGCATTGAATCATACCCTCTCAGAACAAGGTTGCGGACTGTCAGAAATTGGCTCAAGACGAATTCGGGGGCGGGACGCTTTCCAGTTTTCGGCACGCGAACATTTGAATTGCCTGCCGTTGCCACGCTAGGTGACGTAGTGACGCATGTTTACAATCAAACGCAAAAAAGGCGTGCTTCCTGGGAAGTTGTCCACACTTGTCTGCTGGTAGTCCTACTACTCGCGTACTGAATCTTTAGTCCTTTCGGTCCATAGAAAGGCATTCCGGCGATCCTCCATTATGTGATTCACGTTTCTTCTCTGGGCCGGTGGTGTTTAGTTCGGCTCCGCAACTTGCCCGGGTTGTATTGAGGTGAAGCATGGAGATTGCCCACGTTCGGACAACGGGCCCCAGCCGATCCGTAGCCCGGCCTACCACGCAAAAATTCCTCGGCAAAACCGCAGTCGACTTAGATCAGAAGTCGATCGAATATGAGTTCTTTCGCCGCGTAGTATTGCCCAATGGAACCTTCAAGACCACTGTGGCCAATCGGCTGGATGATTTAAATCAGGCGGTGCTGCCCTACATCGCACGGATCGCCGAGAGCCCCGTCAAGATCATGGATGTTGGTGTCTCTTCAGGAGTGAGTACCCTGGAATGGCATGACCAACTGCGTGCGGAGCGAGTAACGTGCGACATTACGGCGACGGATTTGATGATCTACGCGTCCTTGGTCAGCCTCGCTCCACAACTAGCAGTCCTGATTGACGGTAAGCGAAATATTTTACATATTGATATCTTCGGGCGAGGAGCACCGCCGGTCGCAGAAGGTACGCTAGGAATTTTCGCTGGACTGATTCGAATGCTCTTTCGCGGCGCGATGATGGTGGACAGCCATCTTCCGCCACTCCGGGGACGCATCCGCGAAGAAGCGAACGGCCGGTTGCTTATGTGCCAGCCGGTAACCCTGCTGAGCAAGAGATTCGCGCAATGTGAGTCTCTGAGCTTGGTCGAGGAGGACTTGCTGGCATCGGAGCGCCCGGAGTTTAGGGGAGCGTTTCATGTCGTGCGAGCCGCCAATATTTTGATCCGCGCCTATTTTTCCGATAATGCGTTGGCTCAGATCATCAACAAGCTGAAAGAGCGACTAAAGCCAAATGGCTTATTGATCGTTTGTCGCACGGACAAAATCGGGGTCAATCACGCAACGATTTTCGAATTCACTGCGGAGTCCGAATTCCGCGTTTTGCTGCGTTTGGGCGATGGTTCCGAGGTGGAAGAAGTGCTGACGCGAGTTTGAGCGCCTCGGAGCCTGCCGTCACGATGCGTACCGATACCAGAAACGTCCCGTCGGCCCCGACGCTTCTCCGCGGTTCCACGTTTGAGCTACCGGTCGAGCCGATTCGTTGACGATGCCGGATCAGCCGTAGCGGAGAGCCACATTGGGGTCTACTTTGATAGCGCGTCGCGCCGGGATGTAGCAGGCGATCAGCGCAATGACAGCCAACCCTAGGGCCACTGCAGCGTACGTCAGTGGGTCGCTCGGTTTCACGCCAAAGAGCACAGTCGAGATAAGGCGCGCGAGGCCAAAGGCCAGGGCCGCGCCGATGGCGACACCGATGCACGTCAGCCTGAGCCAGAGTCTGGCGATCAACCGCAGAACGTCCGATCGCTCCGCGCCAAGCGCCATACGGATGCCGATTTCGTGGGTGCGCTCGCTTACCGTGTAGGACATCACGCCGTAGATGCCGACTGCCGACAGCAGCACCGCGATGCCTGCAAAGATACCGAGCAACTGCATGTAGAAGCGCTGGTCGCCCAAAGACTCATCAAGCACATGGTCCATGGTCATGATGCTGGTGACCGGCTGGTCGGGATCCACGGTAGCAGCCACTTCCTTCACCATCGTGGCGAAATTGCCGCCGACATCAGGCGTGCCCGCCGCAGTGCGCAGGACCAATGCCTTGTGTAGATGCGCTCTGGTCGCGCCGCCGGGAAAAACTGTGGGTTGCTGCGCAAAGGGCGCATAAACAAAGGGCGGCGTCTGTTCTCCCAATCCGAAATGTTTAACGTCTCCGACGACTCCTACAATCTGGCGCGGGCGAATCTCATCCACCGGATACGGATCGTAGCGCAACAGGATTTGCTGACCGATGGGATCCTCATTGGGAAAGAATTTGCGCGCGAAGGCGTCGTTCACCACGATCACCCACGGTGCGCTTTCGGTGTCGTGGTCATCCAGGAAGCGGCCCTTTCTGAGTGGGATCTTCATCGTGCTAAAAATGTTGGTGCTCACCTCGCTGTATCCGGTTTGCGGTCGATTGTCCGGCGGCGGCGCCGGATGACCCAGTATCGCGAACGAGTAGAGTTCCGGGCAGCAGCGCGTCGGAAGCGCGCCGATCACCGCGGACGATTCCAAGCCGGGCAGCGCGGCGGTTTTCTCGAGCAGGCGTTGATAAAAGAAAGTGACCGCCGGCATCGTCCGTTCCATATCTCCACCGGGAATTCTCTCCAGATACTTGCCGCCTTCGGGCAGCTGGATATCCATTGTCACGAGATGGCTGGCGCTGAAGCCGGGGTTTACCTGCTGCAAGTGCAGCATGGTATTGATCATGAGCCCCGCGCCGACAAGCAGGACCATAGTTATGGCGACTTCCGCGATGGCCAGTGAATAACGGGCCGCGGAGCCGGACGCGGTGGTTGTTTTGCGCTCGCTTTCGCGCAACACCAGGTTGAGGTTGGGCCGCGAGGCCTGAAGGGCAGGCGCGAGGCCAACCAGAATTGCGGTCGCTAAGGAAATGCCCAGCGTGAACAGCAGCACCCGGGCGTCGACGCGCACATCCGCGGAATTGGGAAAATCGCCGGCAAGCGCGAGGACGAGTTGAATTCCCGCGTAGGATAACGCCACACCGAGCAGGCCGCCCGCAAGGGCGAGCAGCACACTTTCGGTCAGCAACTGTCGAATCAAACGCCCGCGCGCCGCTCCCAGCGAGACCCGCAAGGCGTACTCCTTGCGGCGGGTTTCCGTGCGGAACTGCATCAGGTTCGCCACATTGACGCAGGCGATCAGCAGGACAAATGCGACCGCGCCAAACAGCGGATAGAGGTATGCGCCCGCAAAGCGATAGAGGTCTTCGTGCAACGGCAAGACCTTGACGCCGACATCTTTGTTGCTGACCGGATATTGCTGCTCCAGGCGGCGGGCGACGAGATCCATCTCCGTTTGAGCTTGGCCGATGGTCACGCCTCTCTTGAGCCGCGCGACGGGCATCAGCCAATGATCAATGCGCGCGGAATAACGGGAGCTTGCCGGATTGATGGGAATCCAGAGATCGGTGCTGCGTCCGTAAAACGGTAGGAAGTGCGGCTGCATCACGCCGACGATGGTAGAGACGACGCCCTCGATGCTGAAGGTTTTTCCCAGTACGCCGGGATCGCCATTAAGTTCGCGCTTCCAGAATTCGTAGCTGATCACGATGGTTTGGGCGTGGTCCTGCGCCTCGGTGGCGAGGAAGACCCGGCCGAGAACGGGCTTGGCTCCGAGCAACTCGTAGAGGTTGGGCGTCAGATACTGCACGTGCAGAGGGCGTGGCTCGCCAATACCAGCGACACTCGCCGAATCGTTCTGGCTGATCAGCGCGATGCCATCAAAGACATGGCTTTGCGCACTCCAGTCGACCTGCTCGGCAATGGGCGGGGGGTTACGTTGGTCGGGATGTCCTGGAACGGTCTCCCAGACCACGACGAGATTCTGCGGCTCGGGGTAGGGCAACGGGCGATAGAGGAGGGCGTTGAGCACGCTGAAAATGGTACTGTTCGCGGCTATACCCAGTGCGAGGGACAGCACCACCACGACGAGGAAGCCAGGATGTTTGAGCAGGTTGCGGACAGCGAACCGGGCGTCGGCCCAAAGGTCATGAAACAGGTCGATGTTGCTCATGCTCGCGTTTCCTCCTTGTAGGAGTCAGGCGTCGGTCCGGAGGGTTATCACCAAGCTGTCGGTAGAGGACAGCACATCTTAGGTAGACGAAGGCCGTCGGAAAATGTTCCTTGGCACTGGGTTAAAGTTGCGACGCAGAATGTTGGCCGGTGCCCCTGTCCCTGGCGAGCCAGGGCATGCCGCGGTAGGAATCGGCCACCACCCAGGCGGCGGCGCTCAGCGCACAAGAGATAACGGTCTCGCTCCATAGAAAGGGGTTTTTGGTACCTGCCGCCACGATTGGGACCCACACCAGCAGGGTGAACATGCCAAGCTGCAACGCCGAGAGCGCGGCTGCCAGCCGTGCAAACACACCGATGAGCACCGCCACGCCCGCCGCGATGAAGGAACAGCCGAAAAAATACGCCCAGCCCACATGCCATGGCAGCCAGCCAGGCACCAGCGCGGCGGTCTGTTTGACATAGGCGAAATGGGCCACGCCGAAAGGGATCATGGCTAGGCCATAGGGCACACTCGCGATGCGCAGACCCTTGTCGCCGGTGGCGAAACCGAAGTGCTGCTTGTCCCAGTCAGTGGCGAACCAGGCATACAGCACCCAGGCGCCCGCCACCATCACCGCGGTCTCACCACAGCCTGACCAGGAATCTTGCGAACTGGGCGCGAGGAAAATGTCGCGCACTCTAAACAGCAGCCACCAAAGCAGGAGATAGGCGAGCAGCACGCGGGAAGCGAGGGCGGCTGTGCGCTGCCACAGCAGCCCTATGCCGGATGCCAGCGAGATGAAGGCGCAGAGATAGGTCAGTACCTCGCGTGCGAGCACACCCTTGGGAACGGGCTGCCAGACTCCGGCGAAATTGCCGTTGATAATGCCCACGATTCCGAGGGCGATCATGGCCACTGCAAAGACCGCATGACCCACGCTTGCGATGCGCATCGCTCTATCCTCCGGCGGTGTTCGAGCTCTTCGGGTACAGGCATCCTTGTATACGCCAGATGCCGGTTAACGGCCGACAACCAAACCCGCATCGAAGCCAAACTACGTAGTTCAGCGTTTCTAGTCGACGAACTCTGCTACATAAAGTACTTGACAGCACTTGCCGATCGACCTATTTTTCTACTACATGAACGAGTTCAAGCAATCCGTTGCAAACGCCCTGCGGTACTGGGAAAGCCGGCGCCTTTTGTACAACGCTGTCCTTACCGCCGTGGCGGCAGGCTGGGTGATATATACATGGCCGCACTTTCACTCGGTCCGGTTAATGGATGTCCCTCCCGGAGACACGCATCCCGTGCTAATGATCCTCATCATTCTCGCTGTTTTGTCGAATGTCTGCTATTGCGCGGCGTACCTCGTGGATATTCCTCTGCAGCTCACGCTCGTTACCTGGCAAAAACATCGCTGGGGCTTGCTGCTTGCAGGAACACTGTTCGCCATTCTGGTGGAAAATTATTGGATTGCTGACGAAATCTATCCGTTCGTACCCAAGTAATATTCAGCACAACGCCAAATCACTCCCCGGGATTTTCTCGCGCGATAACGCTCTACCCTGCTCGTGCCGGACGATGCCGCCCATCGCCGGGCAAAACAGAAAATCATGAAAATCGCCCTTGTGACCGGCGATGCGCAACATCGCGCCAATCTGCGCCCAATGGCGAATCTCATGAAGCAAGATATGCGTAACCGACTTGCGCGGCGTAACGATGATCACCACAACCACAAGATTCTGCTCCTGCGGTACATCCCACCTGTCCGGAGGAAAGGCTTCGACAAATTCCTTCAGACCGTTCCGACTCTCGCGGCCAAATTGAAACAGCGCTTCGAGGTCGTCGTTAGGGAGGGAAGCGGTGTCGGTCATCGGCTGTCCAGAAAGCCGTTCCACGTAGCGTTTCTCCGCGGAAAAAATGTGTTTCACCAAATCTCCCACAGTTTCAAAACGATCACCGTTGGCCCCGGCGCTCACTCTCAGGACTTGGTCGCCCTGCTGCCTCATCCACTCGTGCCGCTTCTGCCGCTCCCAATCGGTATAGTCCATCAGGTCAGTCAGACTCAGGTTGAACATCGCCCATCTCCATTACGCTGAAAGGGCCAAATTGTTTGTTTCCAAAAACACCTATCCGTGGCATTGTCGCATCTGGCCCGAGAGTCTACCGCCGACGTGAGGTAATAGAAAGCCGCCAATGGATGCTACTCGGCAGAGACGTTAAGAAGGCTTGCGGGCAACGAAGAGGCCGTAGACAAAAGTGCCGGAAGAATAACCCGCGCGCATGGCCTGGAATGCTTTCAGGTTCGTCACAAAGTCCTTTCCCATTTTTGCGGCCAAGGCCCAAAAGGATTTGTGGCGGATGATATCCAAACCGAGATCCCAGGATTTCGCGCACTGACGCGACAAATCCTGCCTGTGGACGATTTGCAGACCGCTGGCCAGGAGATGGGATTCGTAGTCGTCCATAGTTTCGAGTTCAACATACATTCCGTGCTCGATGGGTTCGATAAACTTGCGCGTTTGCGCCATGGAAAGGTCCGCCTTCTTGAACCAGTCCGTGAGCGCAAAGGTACCACCCGGTTTCAGAAACCGAACAGCGTTGGCGAAGAAACTCCGATGATCGTGATAGTGGGAGATGGACTCGACGGACCAAAGAAGATCAAACGGTCGAGGGAAATCCAAGGCTTCGGCGTCCATCAAAAGGAAGCGTGCGTCCAATTGTGCAGCAACTGCCGCCTTCCTCGCCATTTCCACTTGCACTGGGGAGATGGTGATGCCCGTCGCGCATGCCTTGTACTTCTGTGCCAGGTAAAGGCTGGTACCTCCGAAGCCGCAACCGATATCGAGGACCGCGGAGCCGGTCTGGAGATTGGCCAACTGAGCGAGGTGCTCGATGAGTTGGATTTGCGCCAGTTCTTTCGATTCGTCGCCGCGAATCCAATAGCCATGATGAATATGTTCGCCCCAAAGCGATTGGTAGTAAGGGCTGACGAAATCATAGTGCTCGGCAATTTTTCGCTTGTCGTTGGGCCGCGGCGCGATAGCCGAGTGCTTTTGGAACGGAGCGGTGCTCATGGGTTTTGTACTTGGATCAGCTTCATACAATAACGTGACAGAGGCCGAGAATACATCAAGAACAGTTGGAGGCTCTGAAACTTCGAAGCTGATGACTGGAATCCTCGGCGGCACCCCTGGTCATACTGGTGGTCAGATAACCATCCAGGCAGACACCGTTGACTTGCTTTCGTAGGGCGGCCTAGTATGGCGACTCGGGACCTTAACGTCGAATCGTGGCGTAGGTGCTGAAAATGGAAATTGATTACCCAGGGATAGACGCGGCTTCTATGGCGATGAGTTTCGGAGCTAACTCCAAGCTCCGATTCCTGTTTCGATCGTGCGCCGTCCTCATGGGGGTGGCAAGCACGGTCGCAGCACTGCCCGTAGCCGCGCTTTCCTTCGGAAGCTACGGGGTGGCATTGCTTCTCGGGAAGGTTCGTCCGCTACGAGTCGCGTATGAATTCGTCTCCGGAGAGTACGACCGGGTACTCGCTCGGCTCGGCGAAAAAGTTCTGCGGGATCCCCGAGACACCCCCGCGTTACGCCTGATGGTCTCCCTTAACTCTTACCGCCGTGCCAATTTTTGCGATCCAACTCGTTTTAGGGAAACCTCGACTGCTGCTCGTGATCGCTTTCTATCTTTCTCTCTACGGTCTCAAGTTCCAGCGGTTTATCAGGATGTTCAGCGCCAGCCATTTGGAGGCGCACCGGCGCCACGGCTACTTTTCGGATAAATACGACAAGGTCTTCGGGCGCTACCTCGAATTCTTCCTGGGATATTTCTACGGGAACGCTCCGGAACTGGGCCGCACCGCTCATGTGTGTCTCCACCATAGAGAGAACAGCGGACCCGACGACACGCGCAACAACATTGGTTACGATCGAACCAGCCGGCTCGATTTCTTGTTGTACCTGTCGGACAACATTTGGACGGTCCTGGGGATTGCTCCCTACGCTTACTTCAAAGCGCGGGGCGATGAAAAGAACCGCAGACGCATGCTGTGGGGAATGGCGCGCTACTATGCTTATTTCGCAGCCGTCTTTATTTACGACTGGAGAATTGGAATCGTATTCGTCCTGGTTCCTCTTCTGTGCATGAATTTCATCAACGCCATCACCGCGTGGGTCCAGCACGCTTTCTGTGATCCAGAGCGCCCGGAGGATTATTTCGCGAACGCCGTGACCGTTCTGGATGATGTGAACTTCCTGAACGAGGGATACCACCTCTGCCATCACCACCGTGCCAGCCTTCACTGGACCGAGATGCCGGCCCATTTCGAGCGGATCCGTGACCGGATGAGAGAGGCAGGCTCGTTAGTGTTCCGCGATTTGGATTTTTTCGGACTTTTCCTCGAGTTAACTCTCCTTCGCAGAATGGATGTGCTTGCCGAGAAACTTGTCCCGTGGGAGCCCATAAACCACGAACAAAGATTGGCTTTGCTGGCGAAGAGGACCAGCCTCCGGCTTCCTTGATTGAGATAAGTCCCGGTGGGCGCCGGCCAAGAACAGGCCAATGTCTGTTAACTTCACATTGCCCACCAACTGACCCGCCTCAGCGGAACTTGTAGATCGCGCGCGGCTGAAAGTCTAGATTGGTGGCCCTTTCCGGACACGGTCGAAGCATTTCTGAACCGTATCCGCGGCCATGTCTCCTTCAATCCACCAGGTCGCGCCTGCATCCACGTACGGCCGGACGATATCCGCAGGACGTTGGGTTTTCTTTCCGGCAGACGATCCGCCTGTAATGATGTCGAAGGCACCTTGCCCGTTGCGATGATCGGCAACATAGGCTCGAAGCTCCCGTATTTCGTCCGGAGTTAGGGGATCAAAGCTGTTGTATTTCTGGGGAATGACACCGTCCCACGACAGTATCCGGCGCATGGACTTCGGCTTCCGCCAAACGGCGACGACCCATATGGGAATTCTTGGCTTCTGTACTGGCGATGGAATCATCGTCATACCGTCGAGTTGAAAGTGCTTACCGGCAAACGTCTGTGCTGTGCCCTTCCATAGGCCGTCAATGATGGCGAGACCTTCGTCGAGCCGCTCGGCGCGCACTCTCAAATCCATCGCCTCACCCACTTTGTAGAATCCCGCGTCATCTGTTGCCGCACCTAAGCCCACCGACAGAATCAGCCGGCCTTTGGATAGGTGATCTGCCGTGACGCACTCGCGGGCGAGTTTCCACGGACGCCGGCGCGAGACTGGAGTGATCATAGTGCCGACACGAATGCGGGACGTACGCGCCGCGATCGCACCGAGAACCACCCATGGATCAAAGAGCGGAAACGGGGCCATGTTGGGAACGTCAATGGCGATTCCGTCCGGAACGAAAAACCCGTCCCATCCCGCTTGCTCTGCCTCACAGGCCAGATCGATGACGGCGTTGAAGTCGTCGCCTGCGTTGATGCAGTAGGCGTAGCGCATAATAGAACGTCATGATGCCGCAATCGCAGCACATAGGAAACAGATTCGTATTGAGCTGCTTGCTGCATCACGCCGAACACAACTGGCACCAACCCCGCGGATTCCGTCCCGAATTCCCGATCCGAATGCTGTTAATGAGCTGGTTACCTCCCCTCCCCTGTTTTTCGTAAGTATTGATTCCAATCAGGGTTAAAGTGGTTTGCTTTGATAGACTTTTGCAAGTGTTGAATCTAAATGGCTTACAAACGCGCAACAAATGGAGGAATTTGAGGCTAGGAGTGGTCGCCGTTGGTACGTCGCCGGCTGAGCAGTGGTCTACGTCGATATACACGATCGAGGATAGCATTGGATATCGATTTGGTTAAGTATTATTCATCGAATGGTAAGAAATCGTGGGCGGATGGGAATTGCCGGGATTAAGCGATGAGATACCTAAACTCCTCTTGGTAAATGGAAGCAGCAACCCAAGACCCAGGTTCCAAAATCCGATCCTGAGGCACCCTTCGGGTCATTAGGGGCTGTGAATGGGAGAGAGTGTCCGAGTCCGATCGAATCCACATTGAGGGGACGACTTTATTGCGGTGGCATCCGGCGCTGATCACGACAAATAGTGTGCTTGAGCAGCTCACATGGAGTGGGCGCTGGCTGTGGGAGCGGGGGCGAACGGCACTTCCTGACTGGTTGCTGCCGTCATGGGTTGGGATGCGGGCATGGTTGGCGACGTAGAGGCTGAGGGGTATGTCGCATGGAGAGCGGCGCCTGTGAACAATGCTCCCGCAACAATATTGCCAATGGTTACCGGCAGAAGATTCCAAAGTAGAAATTGGCCTACGGAGATGGGCGCTCCAAAAATCATTCCGGAGGGAATGAGGAACATGTTTACTACCGAGTGCTCGAACCCCAGCGCGAAGAAAGTCATGATGGGCAGCCACATCGCCGCGATTTTTCCCAGCGTGGAGCGCGAAGCCAGCGCCAAGACCGCGCCAATGGTCACCATCCAGTTGCAGAGGATGCCCTTTACCACGGCGGTGGCCCAGCCGCTCGGTCCCAGCGCCACGTAAGCCAGCGTTTTCTTTTGGGCCGCCTGTTTCAGGAGATCGGCGATGGCTCCACCATTGCCGGTCCGAAAATTGGTGATCGCCAGGTAAAACAGCACGGCATACAGCAGACTGCCAATCATGTTTCCGAGGAATACCCAGGTCCAGTTGCGAAGCAGGCTGGGAAATCGCACGCTCCCTGCCATCATACCGGCAGGCAGCAGCGCAAAATTTCCGGTCACCAATTCCAGTCCAAGCAGCACCAGAATCACGAATCCAACGGGAAACAGGATGGCGCCAACGATGGGCGGAAGACCTTGCGAGGACACCATGAACACGAGCGAGGTGGCATAGCCGAGAAAAGCGCCGGCGAGAATGCCGCGAATCAGCATGTCCTTAACGGAGAGACCCGCTTTTTTCCTGGCCAACTGGACTGCTTCCTGCACCAAATCCTTGGGACTCACATAGTCAGTCACAGTTCCTCCTCCACTTGCACTACAAAACTTGCGCTACAAACGGGGAAGACCTTGCCGGTCGGCCGCCGCTCCAAAGCTGTGCGACAACCGCCAGGGCCCGGCTTTCAGCTTTGCCGTCTGACATGGCGGCCGACGGGTTTCACCCACGGAGGGTCGATCTTTCGGGAGGCCCGCCGCGCTCTAGTCACCGCCAGCTTCCGATCCCATAGCAGAAAGCTGCCGCACCCGCGTCCAACTCGCGACCGCAGGCAGCGCGTTGCTAGGAGTCCAATCGCTAACCGGTTCGGCCGGAAAGCGCTGTGACTGGATGAGCTCGGCCACCACCCCCGGCAAATTCTCGTCGCACGGAACGCACTCCATTATTTCGCGGCCTGCCACAGCCTGCTGTCCGGTACAGCCGCCTGCATAAATGGCCACCGCGTCCACGATTTTTCCGTCGATCTTGGTTTTGAAGCCGCGAAACCCAATGTCCGCTGCTTGATGATTGCCGCATCCCGCAGGGCAGCCGGACCAATGAATCGTCAGTGGATTTCCTTGGGAGCCGAGTTTCTCCTTCAGCGCCTTCGTGAGAGCCACCGCGCGACCTTTGGTTTCGATAAGGGCCAGGTTGCAGTAATCGGTTCCAACACAAGCAACCAAGCCGCGCACAAACCGAGAGGGCCGCGGTGAAAACTGTTTCAGCAGTGGCTCTCCGAGAAGATCGTCCACACGATCATTAGGCACGTTAGGGATGATGGCGTTCTGCCCGATTGTGAAACGAATCTCGCCGTTGCCGTATTCCTCCGCGAGTCGCGCGAACTCCTCAAGCTGCTCGGGATTGATTCTGCCTGTCGGAATGCACATTCCGACGGCCACCAGGCCCGCCTGGCGCTGCGCGATGGCTCCCAGGTGATCGGAGTGCTCGGAACTCCGCAGATCCTTGCCGCGAAATTCAAGTTCGTGCCCCAATCGCAACACCAATTCAGCACGCAGCTTTCGCACTCCCCACTCTTCCAGCAAAAACGCAAACCGACACTTGGAACGAGCCTCGCGTGGACCGTGATCGCGGTAAATTTTCACTAACTCCGTGACCACTGGCACCGCTTGGAAGGGTTCGACGAAAACATTCGGCGAGGAAGCAATCGTAAATCCGCCCGAGCCCATCTTTCCCCCGACAAGCACGTTGAATCCGAAGCGACCCCCCTTCCTGGCGGGGACCAGCGCAACATCCTGCGACTCATTGTGCGTACAGTTGTCCAGACAACCGGTGACGGTGATGTTGAACTTACGAGGTAGGTTCGCATATTCCGGATTGCCATCGCGGCCGACAAAAATCCGGTCGAGCTCCTGAACGACGTGAGAAGCGTCGAACGCCTCATTCGGTGTGAGCCCAGCCAGAGCGCACCCATTAATGTTGCGAATGTTGTCGATGCCCGTTTGCAGCGACCGCAAGTCCACGCCGCGCAGCTTTTCCCAGATTTCCGGGACGCTCTCAAGCGTGAATCCGCGAAGCTCGATTTGTTGCCGCGTGGTGATGTCCAGCACGTTGTTTCCGAGCCGCTGCGAAAGATCGCCAATCACGCGAAGTTGCGCGCTGGTGGCGAAGCCGTTGGGCATGCGCACGCGCATCATGAACTTCCCCGGCGTCGGTCTGCGGAAGAAAATACCGACCCACTTCAGCAATTCCTTCTCAGCGGGCGTGAGCGCGGCCGCGCCCCGTTCGATGATCTGTGGCAAGTCTTCGAGAACCCGCAGACCGTCGCCATTCTTCGAGGCCTTATAGCCTTCTACCGCGTTGGCGATCGCTTTGGTGTGAACTTCCGGAGATTCTTTGTGTTCGAAACCGTTGGTACCGCTGAGCAAGGTTGGCTGCAAGACTGCCTCCGGGGGCGCTGCAAGCCACGAAACCACGCGAGGGGAGCGTGTTCGGCGCTTGCACCGAGTAGCGCACTTAGGATTCAGCTCGTCTTGGAGCGACTTTGGCTAGCCGCGGGACTCACTGCGCACCCCGCGTTCTGCAAATTGCAAAAGGTGCCAGCCTCTTTTCTACGTGGAAAGAGAGACCGCAAGAAGGGGAAGCGCCGGGAGGACCGACGGTCGCTTCTCAAGGACATGCGTATGCTGGCACTCTCCGCTTACGTCCACCAATTCAAAATTTTGCTGGGTCGTATCGACAGTCTCACACCAGGGCTGCCGTGTGCGGTATGCGCATGCAAAGCCACGTCTTGGATCGATATTGTGGATCGAAATCAGGCTCGGAGAGCCAGCTCCTCGTGCGCTCGATGATCCGCTGAGGGAGTCACCGGGTCAATGCTCTTCCGGGTTTTCGCTGACCTGCTCGGTTTGGACCGAGAACAGCAGAAAATCTGCGAAGTCCGATCGAATCCAGATTGAGAGAACGACTTTATTGTCGGGGCACCCGGCGGCAACCCAAGACCCAGGTTCAAAATCTGAACCTGGGGCACGCTACGGGTCACTACGGGGCTGTGAAAGGAGAGAGAGTGTCCCAGTCCCATCGAATCCATACTGAAGGAGACGACTCTATTGCCAGGGCGCCCGACCCGAATAAAATCAGCGCCCCTGGCGAACCGCGTAACCTTGGCCGTAGCGAGCGTTTTACTTCGGAGCTGGTGGGGGCGGCTGTTTTTCGCTAGTGGGCGGCACAATGCCCTTGAGCCGCAAATAGGTCACCATGTTCCCATAGTGCTCATCGGTGTGCGCCGTATTGATCGAGAACAACGTGAGCCTCGCTAGGTTGAAGTTGAAGAATTTTACCATTTCGCTGCCCTTCGCATCGGTCATGCTGTCGAACGACTTGTTGCAATAGGCGACTCCGCCCTGGAGCGCGGCCACGAGATCGGCTTTTGACGTCTTCGTTTTTTCGATGTCCTTCGATGGGTTTGTTTCACTTATGGCTTGCGAGCAAAAAAAATAGGTCTCGTCCGCGACATGGCCAACGATCTGGCCAAAACTGCGAACCTCGGGTGTCGGTTTGAAGGAGTAGTTTTCTTCCGGCATTTTCTGCGCCGCACCAATGACGGCGTTGCTCACAAACGAGAAGAAGCCTTTTTCGCTCACAGTAATCGGGTTCGCTGGCGGAGTGGCCGGCGCTTGTGACTTCTCCTGCCCGAGTAGAGCAACGGGAACCGCCATCAATCCAGCAAACACAAAACAGAGTCTTTTATTCACGCGACACCCTCCTGGGGAATCATGCCACTTTACCGCCATCCATACAGATAACCGGACATTTGGAGTAGCACTACTTCATTTGCACGATCAGAGCGACACATGGCCCGCCAACTTCGCCAAAGCCATCACTACACAGGGGATATGAGGTTGCGTGTAAGCAAGCAACACTGCGAGACTTACAAATGTCATCGGGGCGATCACCATTTTCATAGTCATAAGGGACTCCCTTCCGAACACCCGCAATCTACTATACGAATGAGACATCAAATTGTTTCGAGATATCTGCAATCGTCTTGAGAGGGCGCGCAGATACGGACAACGTGCGGCGTGCCAGAATCTGACACGTTCGGAGAAGGATAGTCCGACGAAGCGTAAGAGGATGCCGTCGTCTATCCGGGGGCGAGCTGTTAGATCGCCAGTGGCGAACCTTAGGTGTGTAGTTGGCCGTAGGGGCTTCGAGGGGAGCGACACAGTTTTTTGCGGCAACGCATCGGAAATCTGCGGTCGACGCTGACCGTGCAATATCATAGACTCAGTTGTTTGAGGGACACGTGACCTATTGCTTGGGAATTGCGACTCGAGAAGGGCTTGTTTTGGCGTCGGATTCTCGAACCAATGCCGGCTTCGATCAGGTCAACACCTGCCGCAAAATGCATCAGTTCGTGCAGCCGGGCGAACGCGTCTTTGTGATTCTGACCAGTGGAAGCTTGTCGATCAGCCAGTCGGTGGTCAGTTTGTTGCGCGACGATTTTGATTCGGGGCACGGCTTGGCGCGGGCGAAATCCTTGTACGACGCGGCCCGGATTGTGGGCGACTGTGTGCGCCGGATTTCTGATCTCGATCGGGCTTCGCTGGAGCGGGATTCCTACAACTTCAATGTGCATTTGCTGCTGGGCGGGCAGGTGAAGGGGAAAGACCAAGGGCTTTATTTGGTTTACCCGCAGGGAAATCCGCTGGCTGCTACCGAGGATTCGCTGTACCTGCAGCTGGGGGAATGCAAATACGGCCGGCCGATTCTTGATCGTGGCATCCAGGAATCGACTTCGCTGGAAGTGGCAGCGAAATATGCGTTGCTTTCGATGGACGCTACCATGCGATCGAATGTGACGGTGGGGCCGCCGTTTGATCTGCTTCTTTATAAGAGGAATAGCCTGGAGGTTACGCGCTACCGGCGGGTGGGGGCCGGGGATCCGGACTTGAACTCCATCCATGCCAGTTGGGAGCAGTCGCTGCGGCGCGCCGTCGAGCAATTGCCGGACATCGAGTTCGATGTGGCCGAAAAGAAGAGCAGGAACGAGCGGTCGGGGATTTCTTCTTCTGTGGTGGCGCCTACGGCTGCGCCTATTGCCGAGAGAGTCGCGGTACAGCGTTCCGACAGCCGCTGATTAGTATCAGCGGCTTATTTCGAAGATCCTCAGTGCCAGACAATTAAGCGCGGTGCATTCAGACGATGACAAATCGAATTGTCTGGTGCGCTCGGCACCCAATGAAGGCCGTCATAGGGCGCATTCCATGAATCGATCGACTATTACCGCCAGATGCTTCGGAATTCTGGCGGTTGCATGCACGATATCCGCGGCTTCCCTGTACTATCTGCCGAACCTGCCACATGAACCGCGACCTGACTTGGGCAACTTTATCCGATCCGGAACCATTACACGGTCATTTATTGGACCAAAACGCAACTGTCGGCGCTTCGGATTCTCTCGACCTCGGCGGTATCACTATATTGCGCAACCTTCTTGATACTTTGGCGACTCGGCCTGCTGACATGGAGAAAATAGCGATCCGGCGCCCGAGAAACCAGAACTCGACGCGGACCGCCAGGAGTTCCATGGTGCCGCGCTAGGCGGGGGGGGAGTGCCAAAGGGGTACTTCTAGGCACAAGAGTACCGTCAGGCGGTTGACGCAGGGCATCCTACCCTCCAGAATCACAAAACGGGAGATTTTGGGCGAAATAGCCGCGAAACCGGTATGCCATCCGAAACCCACACGCCGAGCGCCATCGAACAAGCGGTCTCGCGGGCCTTGCGGGACAACTTAGAGCGCATTCAGCGGACGTCCGACGAGCTGCATCAGGCTATCGCCGATGTTGTGGCCGCGTGCGGAAGTACCAAGCCGATCAACGCCTTGGCGCCGATGCTGCGTGCCCAGACCTCCGCGGCGTCGCTTTCGGCTTCCTTAGAGGTATTGTCCCGCTTTGTTGCGGTGTCGTTACAGCCTGGGCCTCGGTCGCCGTTTGAAGCTGAAATCGCGCGCATCGCCAGCACGATCCCTACTGCCGGAGCCGTTCCGGCGGAGCCCGCCTCCACAGTCCAGCAGCAGGTCGGACCCGCATCGATCCGCCAGCCGGCGCCGGTGGCACATGTCGCCCCTCCAGCGGCCAAAGAACATCACGCCCCCAAGGCCGATCCACATGTCGTTGCCCCAACAGGGAAAGACCACCACGCTGCGGCGCCTGAACCGCACTCGGGATTGCCCGTCGCCGAGGCTCACGAAATCGAGGCACCTCCGCCGGTTGCGGGCGAATCGGACGATGCGGGCGCATTCAATGTGAGCCGCCTGTCTCCGGAAGAACAGGAACTACACCGCCGCGCAAATAGAGTCGCGAAAGTTTCGATGCAAGATATTAAGATGTTACGACCGGAGCAGGTGCGCCTCGGCCGGGAGCACAAAGATATCTGCGTCCGATTGCGTGATGACATTGAGAAAGCTCATCGAGAATATGACCGGCGGTTCAAACCCATCATGGACCACCCGGTGGATTACTTTTATCGCTGGATGGTGGAGATTCTTGCGGAGGGCGACGCGCATGCCCTCGGCGAATATCCTTACGCCACAACTGCCACCCGGCACTAGGTTGGCGGCGACTATACCCGCGTTAATACCGACGTCTACGAGCGCACACGCGCGAAGGCGGTATTCGCTGCAAAGTGGCGCGACGAAACGTCGGGCCATTTATCTCTCCCGTGTTGTGGCAATCCTTGTGTGTGTCGCGCTGCTGGCCACTGTGCCGCTCGACGTCCCAGCTCAGCAGGCCCACTCTAAAAAGAAAAAATCGAGTAAGCCGAAGCCGGTCCCTTGCCGCACGGGTTGCGCGCCGAATACGTCCGCTCCGGAGATTACCGCTGCTACGCCGGAAGACGAAGCCGCACAACGGGAGCTCTCGAGCCTTGCACGCGCGCTGCACAACGCCACACCCGGGGCGTACGAGAAACTTTCCACATTTGCGGCGAAGAATGCCGGCAACGTGTGGGGGGCGCGCGCGGCGCTGGGACTCGGCTACGACGACTACAACCATAATCGCTCGCAGCAAGCGCTGGCATGGTTCACGAAAGCAAAGAGCGACACGCTGCTCGGCGACTACGTTCTCTACTGGAACGCTCAGACGCAGCGCGTGCTGAAGCGCAACGCGGAGGCGTTCACCGCGCTTGAGGCCATCGAGCACGACTATCCAAACACTGGAATTAAAGAGCAAGTTCTCGAGGCTCTCGCTCCAGCGGCCATTGAAGCTGGCCATCCCCAAACGGCGGTCGAGGCCCTGGAAGCATACCCGGCGACGTCGGTTCACCCCGCGCTGCTGTTGCTGCGCGCTCAAGCGTACAAAGCGGCACGACAAAACGCCCGCGCGGCGAAGGACTACCAGCTTCTCTACTACAAAAACCCGCTGTCTGACGAGGGC
Source organism: uncultured Acidobacteriota bacterium (assembly GCA_963834025.1). GTDB lineage: Bacteria > Acidobacteriota > Terriglobia > Acidiferrales > UBA7541 > Acidiferrum. The sequence continues at coordinate 119,764 of CAWIAI010000005.1, forward strand.
AAGACCGCCGCCATCGCACTTCCACAGATGAAAGCGGCTCTTGGCAACGAGTATCCGGTTCCCAGTCTGGACTTGCAGGAACAACGCGGACAAATTTTCTACGACCAGCACAAATGGAAAGAGGCGCGCGCCGAGTTCGAGAAACTAGCCGCGTCGCTGAAAGATCCGGCCAATCCGCATCGCCAGCACGCGCTGCTGCGCGCGGCGCAGGCACGTGTGCAACTGAAAGGTGCGCCTTCGCTGGTGTCCTCGCTCGCGATCTCCGATCCTGACGTTGATGCCGAGCGGATCTTTGATCTGGCGCAGATCTATCGCGCGGCGAAAAAAGAATCGGAGATGCTGTCGAGCTCCGAGCAAGTCGTGCAGAAATATCCATCCAGCAAATGGTCGGAAGAAGCGCTGATGATGGCCGGCAATTACTACTGGGTGGAGCTGGATCGGGCGAAAGCCGTTAGCTATTACCAGCGGATTCTGGATAATTTTCCGACTGGGAAATACGCGTTCTTCTGCGAGTGGCGTGCCGCCTGGATCGCCTATCTCGACCGCCAGCCTTACGCTGACGACAAACTCGCTGCATTTCTGCGCAAGTATCCGACGTCGGCCAACGCTTCCGATGCACTGTACTGGTTGGGACGTAACGCCGAACGCAGCGGCAATCCCAGCCACGCTCGAGCGTATTTCCATACCGACGCAGAACGCTTCCCGCAGACTTATTTTGGTCGAGCGGCGGCCGTGCGACTGGACAAAATGGGACCCGGTGAGGAGGATCCTCCCGATTTTCTGGCCGCAATTCCGCCGGTGCCTGCGTTGCGTCCCTTTGACGAGGCGATCCCGGCCGCGGCGCAGGACCGTTGGGTGCGCGCACAAGCGCTGCGCATCATTGCGTTCGACGCCAGCGCCGAGCTGGAACTGAAATCGGCGTTTTACGCCACGGGCTCGCCACGCCTGCTCTTTGAAGCCGCTCAGGCGGCCTTCGATCAAGGGCACTTCGCCGCCGGCATGTCGTATGGGAGGCTGATCGTTCCCAGTTTCGATTCACGCAAATTCTCCGACGTGCCGGTGAACGTCTGGAAAACGCTCTACCCACTCCCATACGAAGCCTCGCTACGCCGCGAAGCCGCCCGCAACGATTTCGATCCCATGATTGCCGCGGGGTTGATCCGTCAGGAATCCACGTTCCAAGCGGACGCCGTCTCCCATGCGAACGCCATCGGCTTGATGCAAGTGTTGCCGAAAACCGGCAAGCTTCTGGCCAAGCAGCTCAAAGTGCGCTACGTCAAAACCAAGCTCTTCGAACCCGAATACAATCTCGAGCTGGGCATGCTGTACATAGCGGATTTGCAGAGAGCTACCGGTGCGCCCGAGTACGCGCTGGCCGCATTTAACGCCGGCGAGGACCGCATTGCCGCGTGGCGAGCCGAACGCAAATATGAAGAAATCGCTGAGCTGGTCGAGTCCATACCTTTCACGGAAACTCGCGATTACGTACAAATCGTTCTACGCAACGCCGAAGTCTACCGCTTGATTTATGGTTCCGGCCCCGGTGCCGCCCCGGCTTCAACGGCCGCCACAACCGCACCGACTCCAGTTACGGCGGTGCCCGCCGTCCCGACGGTTGAAGCGCCGACCGCCGCCGAAGCCGACCCGCCCGTGCCGCCGCAATGACACAATGGCTGTAGGGCCTCGCCTTGCCGCTGTAACAGGCGGCAATGTTTTTTTCCTCCGCGCCGCCTCCGGGTTCTCGGCGTCTCTGCGTGGTCTTTAGCTTTTGCCGTTTTTTGAATTCGACGCTAAACTTTCCTCTCGACCATGACCACTCCTGAAACCACGATGGCTCAGATTGGCCGGCGCATGCTCTCGGCCAAGGCCGAACAGTTTACCGAATCCGTAATTCGCGAGATGACGCGGCTGGCCTTGAAACACAACGCCGTAAATCTTTCGCAGGGATTTCCGGATTTCGCCGCGCCTGCCGAGATCAAAGAAGCCGCCCGCCAGGCGATCGCGGACGACATCAATCAATACGCGATTACCTGGGGTGCGAAAGCGTTGCGCGACGCCATCGTCGAAAAATTCGAGCGGACCCAGGGCGTTCGCGTCGATCCCGAACGCGAAATCACCGTTTGCTGTGGTTCGACGGAAGCCATGATGTCCGCCATGATGGCCATCATCAATCCGGGCGACGAAATTGTAGTCTTCGAGCCGTACTACGAGAACTACGGCCCCGACGCGATCTTAAGCGGGGCGACTCCGCGCTTCGTGAAAATGAGTCCACCGAAGAATGAAAATGATGTGTGGACCTACGATGAAGACGAATTGGCGGCGGCCTTTGGTCCCAAGACAAAAGCCATCATCCTCAACACGCCCAACAATCCCACCGGAAAAGTGTTCACGCGCGGCGAACTCGAATTCATCCGTGATCTCTGCGTCCGCTGGAACGCCTACTGCATCACCGACGAAATCTACGAACACATCCTTTACGACGGGACCGAGCACATCACCATGGCCCGCATCGAGGGGATGCGCGACCGCACTATCGTCATCAACGGCATGTCCAAAACCTACAGCGTCACCGGGTGGCGCGTAGGGTGGGCCATCGCTCCGCCTGACGCCACTTCGTCTATCCGCAAAGTCCACGATTTCCTTACAGTAGGCGCCGCTGCGCCGCTGCAACAAGCCGGGGCCATTGCGTTGAAGCAGCCGCAGTCCTATTACGACAAACTCGCTGCGAGTTACGTCGAAAAACGCGCCCGGCTTTTGAAGATCCTCACGCAGGCCGGGTTCACGGTCTTCAAACCTCGAGGCGCCTACTACATCATGACCGACATCTCGCGCTTTCCGGATCCGGATCCAGCGCGCTTTCCGGCTGCTACCAGGGACGTTCGCTTCTCCAAGTATTTAGTGGAAGAAATCGGTGTTGCCAGCGTCCCGGGCTCTAGTTTTTACAACGACCCCAGCGATGGCGCGACCCAAGTCCGATTCACGTTCTGCAAGAAAGAAGAAACCATGACCGCCGCCGAACAACGCCTCGCCAAGCTTCATCCTGCCTAGCGCCGGCCTGGATTAATGCTTGTAGCCGCCTTCTTCGAGAGGGTGGCGTTTAAATCTGATAACCGAAACCAATCGAGCGGGTGCACCAGCGCACTCGGTGGAAGTATGGGTAGCACTTCAGTCTAAACCCCGCGGTCTCGGAGACCGCGGCTACAGGGACTCGCGAGATGTCCGATGGGGGTGTGAACTGAGGTATCATCGCCTCGGATGCCCCGGAGGAATATAGCTGCGCTCCTGGCGGGAGGGGATCGACGCTCCATCGGTCGTTCGGACCACGTAGCGGCGGTCGTGCTGGGGAAGCCGGAGCTCTTTCGTGAGTTGATCCCAGGTCTGTGGTCAAAAGATCCTGTAATACGAATGCGCACCGCTGACGCTGTCGAGAAGGTTACCCGGAAAAAGCCAGAGTTGCTGACGCCCTACAAGAAAGAGTTGTTAGGTTTGATAGCCGAGGCGGAAGAAGGCCGAATTGCGCTGGCATCTGGCCGCCATGGTTCCGCGGCTCCCGTTCAACTCGAAGGAACGACAGCGTGTCGCATCCACGTTGGAATTGTATCTCGCCGACTGCAGCTCCATCGTCAAGACCTTCGCGCTCCAGGGCCTGGCGGACTTGGCGCAAAGTGACCCGGCGATGCGAGCCGCGGTGATCGAGATCCTGCGCGAGGCCGCGCGAAGCGGGACGCCAGCAATGAAGGCCCGCAGCCGCAAGTTGCTGCGTAAAACGGAACGCGCCGAAGTCATCGGCACTTGGCAACAATCATCGTAATGTCGTCGCGCTGTTCGTGAGGGCTGAATCGCCGCACTTCCTCAACAACCGCATCGAGCAAGGCCGGTGAGGATCGCTCTCGATTTCGACGCAACACTTCCACTAAGCGTTCCTCGCCGAACTCTTCCTCCGCATGGTCGAACGCTTCCGTGATCCCATCGGTGTACAAAGCAAACATGTCGCCGGAACAAATGGTGCGCTCACCCATCTCGCAATCCCAATCCTGAAACAGTCCCAGGACTGTTCCGGTCGCATCCAGCCGCTCCAGCGTACCGTCGACACGCAGCAGCAGCGCACACAGATGTCCGCAATTGACGTAGCGCAGGCGTCCGGTCGCTTGTTCGTATTCGGCGAAAAAAAGCGTAGCGAAGCCTCCATCCGGTGTGTTTTCGCAGAACAATCGGTTCACGGCGCGCAGAACATCCTGCGGACGATCCAAGGCGATCGCGCACTGGCTCCGCAAATTCGCCTGCAGATTGGCCATTAGAAGCGCGGCAGCAATCCCTTTGCCCACAACGTCGCCGATCACCAACCCCAACCGTTTCGGACCGAGATCGAGAAAATCGTAGTAATCACCGCCAACCTGTCGGGCCTGGATGCACATGCCCGCATAGTCGAGGCTCTCCACGACGGGCCGCTTCTGCGGGAACAATCTGGCCTGCACCTCTTTCGCGATTTCTAGTTCGCGCGCCGCCCGCCGCTCCGCTTCCACCTTTTCGGCAACCATCCGACGTTGCATTTCAACTGCCTGCGTCATTTCATCAAAGCTAACCAGCGAAAACGAGTTCCCATCCACATCGCGAAATCGTGTGTAGACTCCGCCCCAAATCGTGGCCTGTGCTCCCAGCAGCGGTGACGCAGCACTCGAAAGCGGCGCCGACCCCTCGCCATCGTGACCGGGCGTCTGCTGTTCGTACTTGATGCGCTTCAATCGCGGCGTGTGCGAAAAGTGCACTCCGCGTCTTGACCATTCCAGAAACTTTGCGCTGACATCTTCGGTGACAAACACCACCTGCGTGCTTCGCCCAATCATCTTGTACTGAGGCGTGTCCGGCTTCGCCACCACCAGCGCTAGAATCGCGGTTCCATCCGGAGGCGCGACCCCCACCCACCGCTCGCCAGTCTGCAACCGAGTATCAAATGCCAAATGAAACCCAAGCTGATCCAGATAAAATCGCAAGCTGCGATCCTGATCGCGCACGTATACGTTCACGCAGTGCATCCGCAGATGCAGATCCCGCCGCGCCGAGGAAGGGAAACTACTCATCGGCGAAGATTATATGTCCGACCACACCCGGCGAACGCAAGAACTGACGGACAACGATCCTGCCGCCTCCAGCATCCGATCTCACCATCCAGCCATGATCAACCGACTTGTTCTCGTTGCTGTGCTCGCCATCCCCTCGTTCGGCGCCCTCCCTTGGGATAAAGCCCCGGAAAAATGGGATCGCGCCGACGCCTATCGTATTCTCCAGGACTCACCCTGGAGTCCGGCGCAGGTGAAACTCGATACCAAGTCGACGACTCACTACACTGATCGCCAGACGGGTCGCGTCGACGACTTCTCGCTGAATCGCGATCAGAGCAATCCTGTGTCGGGCATCGAAGTCAGGCCTGGCAAGGAGTTGCCACCGATTCCGGTGCTCTGGTGGTCCTCCAAGGTTGTGCGTCTCGCACAGCAACGTCTGAAGCAGCTACGTGGCTCGGGTGGGGCGGCGCAGCCGCTCGACGCTCCCAATCTTCCGGACTACGTACTCGCCATTGAAGGCAGCGAACCTCAACGCATCCTCCGCGATCCTGCCCAGGACCTGCACGACACTATATTCCTGGAGCTACCAGACGGCGTCACAATCGACCTAAGTGAGGCGAGCTTCGTCGACGCCACCGACGACCAGGACGCCCGCACCGAATTTCACTTTCCCCGCGAAACCGACGGCCGCCCAACCATCGACCCCGACACCGAGCGCATTATTTTCCATTGCCACGCCGCAGCCAAGACCCCTCGCCAAGGCCGCGATAACGCTATCTCCCTGCGCGCCGAATTCAAACCGCGCATGATGCGTTTCCGCAGCGCCCCCGATCTCTGATCGGTAACCTGGCCAAGCTTAGCCGCCAAGATAGCCCGAGCCTCTTTTTCCGTCCTTGCGTCGCCGAAGGTCACAATTCCGGCTCCACCCCTCAACCACCACCGCATACGCCCTCTTCTTCCTCACCGTCATCTCAAACTCCCCATTCGCTCCCGTGTAAACCACCGTCTTCCCCACCATCACTTCCGCCAACCCACGCGCGGCAGTTTTGTTTTTCCGAGTGTCCGTCTACCGGCTGTTGACATTGCAGCCTGACTGAGACTGGCGCAGTCTTTTTTCTGCGGTATCGCATCGAATCGGCATCCCCACGTTGGGTTTGCAGGCTATGGATAACTTTCCTTGGAGGGAACTCTCTTGCGGTTCGAGAGTCATTGACGCCCTCCGTGCTCGTTCGGCGCGATTCTTTTTTCTGTTCCCGTGGCAAAGGAGCCTTTATGCATAGGTTTGCGACTGCAACTGTAGCCATTTTGTTATCAGCTCCCTTACAATGGGCGCAAGATCGAGCCCCAATTTCCCAGCCACCAACGAATGAATCCCAGGAACCTACCAGTTCCAGCCAGAGTCAACTGATCACCATCCCGGCTGGTACGCGCATTCCACTCTCTCTCATCGGCTCCATCCATACTAAATCGGCTCGTCGCGGTGACGTCGTCCATCTGGAAACTCGATATCCAGTAATTGTGGGTACCGAGATTGCGATTCCTGCTGCGACCTACGTAGAAGGCGTAATCGACAAGGTGACCAAGAGCGCTTCCGGCTCTCCTACTGCCGGATTGCAGATGCACTTCACCCGACTGAGCTTCGCAAATGGCTATGAAGTTCACCTGGACGCAATTCTTCAAGCCGGGTTTGCAGGATTGGCGGACACCGCCGACGAGACTGTCAAATCCATAGAACCCGCCGTATTTGTGACTTCAGCGTATGCTGCTGGTTCTGATCCATTGAACTTTGTCCCCATGGGGTTCCAGGCTCAAGCAAAACCACCGAAACCACCGAAACCGCCGAAAGGGCCGACGCCAACGCCAAGTCCAACGCCAACTCCAACGCCAACTCCAACGCCAACTCCAACGCCAACGCCAACGCCAACGCCAACGCCAACGCCAACGCCGACTCCAACGCCGACTCCGACTCCGACACCAACTCCAACGCCGACTCCAACTCCAACTCCAACTCCAACGCCCTCGCCAACCATATCGGCTCCGGGATCAGGAGCGAGCGCTGGGGTTGAAATTGGAATCGGAGCCGTCGCCGCAGCTATTGGAGGGGTGTTGATGGCCAAGCATCGCGGCGCGGATACCGTCATCGAAGACGGGGCTCAATTTTATATGGTCCTACAAACCTCTTTGTCCCTTGAAAGAGAAGCAGTTGCTGACACGATGCCTTAGCGGGCGCACGCAACAAGAATCAGGAAGCAGGATGTTCGTGTCTTTGTTGTTTAGGCGGGCTTCTCCTTTCTTCAAGCAGGCGGTTTATTTCTGTGACAAGCGCGTGCAACTTTCTGGGGTCCCGCTCGACAGCAGCAGCCTGTTCGCATAACTGAAGCGAGAGCTCGGTGTGCCTGCCCTCGGCGTGTGTGCGTCAATCGGACAGAGTCTTAAGCCATCCCGCAAATCGTGCACGATGTTCGTGTTCCATCGCGATGAACTTCACGCCCATACCTTGTTTGGGGCTACTTCGTTGGACAGCGGCACGAGCGCGTACCTCACCTGTAGGCGGTTGTAACGGCGTCTTTGAAAGCGCGACTGGCGAAAAGGATTGGGACGAGTGTGCCTCATGCCATGCGACCGGTTAGGAAGGCCGGAGTATATGCAGTCGGTGTAAGGGTAATGGTTGGTTGTTTGGTCGCCGTCTATAACTTTCGCTTTTTGACCCTCAATTCAAAACACCCGTCGCTCCTGTATAAACAATTTGTTTGCCCACCCGTAACTCCACATCCGCTACGCCGTTCCGCTACCATCAGCGTTGCTCCCTAAGTTCTACCTGACACTTCAGCCTCTCCAGGTATCGAGAACCTTTATATGAGCGAGACAATTTATTTACGAAGCTCTGACTCCCGCGAGGAGATAGGACGGGCGGCCAGGTCTATTTTCTTTACGGCGCAGTTCCGCACACCTTGAAATTTATCGCTGCGCCCGTGGGTGATTCACCGGACGAGCTGTTGCCGTTAAATCTTTAGCGATCCAGGGAGGTAGTCGAATGAAAGTGTCGTCAAGGACCATGAAGTTGCTTCTCGCAGGTGGCGTGCTGTCGATGCTCCCCGTAGCGAGTTTCGCGCAGCACTACACGCAACAGAACTTGGTTTCCGACATTACGCAACCAAACAATCCAGATGGGTCGGCGGTCACTGTGGACCCCAACCTAAAGAATTCCTGGGGGTTGGCGCGCGGCACGGCCAGTCCCTGGTGGGTGAACAATGAAGGCACTGGCACGTCGACGCTGTACAGCGGTGCGGGCGCCATCACGCCGCTGGTCGTGACCGTACCCAACGCCAAAGACGCGAAGGGCCCTTCCGGCCCGACTGGAATCATTTTCAATGGCACCGCCGATTTCAACATAGCACCAAAAAACCCTGCAATGTTCATCTTTGCTACCGTCAACGGGACCATCTCCGGATGGGGACCTCCAGCTACTCCCGTAGTGGCAGGCCAGTCGACTGCCTTGAACGAGGTTGACGAATCGAAAAACGGAGCCGTGTTTACTGGCCTTACCTGGATTGAATCGGAAGGACATCACTTCCTACTGGCTGCCAATTTCAGCCAAAGGCAAATCGAGATGTTTGACACCAACTTTAATCGCGTGCCGCTCTCGTCTGAACGGTTTGAAGACGATAATTTGCCGCACGATTTTGCTCCCTACAATGTTCAGGCCGTCAGTGGACTCGTCGTGGTGACCTACGCCAAGCAAAATGCCAGCAAAACCGGCGCCGACGACAATTGTGGTGAGCAGTGCGGCTTTATCGATCTCTTCAATACTCAGGGCGTGCTGGTGCGGCGCCTGCAAGCCGGTTCCTGGCTGCTTGCTCCCTGGGGCGTGGCTTTGGCTCCTCAAGATTTCGGGTTCTTCAGTCACGATCTGCTGATTGGCAATCGCTTTGGAGGCACGATTTCTGCGTACGACATTGCCACCGGGAATTTTCTCGGCGACCTGCTCAACGCCAATGATCAGCCCATCGCGATTGATGGTCTTTGGGGGCTGGAGTTCGACAATCGTGGCAACAATGAGGCTGGCACCATGGCCACTCCCTCGACGGGGCCCGCTTTATTCTTTGCCGCGGGTATCAACCACTATGCCGACGGTCTGTTCGGTACCTTGACGCCAGTCCCGGCCGAACTGAACGCTGAAGATCACGAGTAGGTACCCTGGAAGTCAGCCGGACCGCAACAAACAACTGCTTGCACCAAGTTTCAGGGGCTTTCGGAACTCCACCGAAAGCCCTTTTCGTTTTGGGCAAGTTAAGGCAAAGAATTTCGATACCTCTCTGGTCTTTCAGTCCCTAAATAGCGGACCCATCCTGAAGCTCGCGCAATCGCGCCTGTCGCGTTGATAGTTTCGGTCTTATTGCGAGAACGCTCCAACCGCAGGGGGCAGTAACTTTTTGCGCTTTGGCGCTCTTAATCGTGCTCTGTCCCGACAGGCCGCCACGTGCCGTGTTGGTATGGCGGCGTGTCTTTCCGAAATCCATATTCCCGAGCAACCTAGTCGTCAAACCCGGTCTACGCAATTAATTTATTGGACCCGTCGGTGTCCAGTTTTTCAGAAATTCCAGAGCGGCATCAGGTTTTTCTTCATTGAGAAGCCGTTCGATTGTCTCCCTTGCTGCCTGATGATGTGCGATCAAGGCTGGGGACGGCCTTTTCCGACTTTCATCTAAGAGTCGATCGAATGTTCCGTTTTCACTCACAGTCGCGAGAAGTGTGTGAGCGACCTGATAGGCAATGAGTTCAGTTCTTGCGCTGTAGGTTAGGTCTACGAGCCAGAGCAAGGTGTCGCGAAGGTGCTTTTTGTCGATTTCCATCGTCGTATCATACCCGTGAAAACGATTTTTCAATTAACCACGAAGCACATCGTTCGCTCGTCCGCGCTTGTAAACGACCCCTCTGCATCAGCCCTGAATCCGAGCAGCTAGTCAGGGTATACAATGCTGCTCAACAAGTCGGCCCGCTAGGAGGTACGAAAATGGTGATCAGCGATCGCTTACGAGAATTGCGCGAAAGTAAAAATATGTCGCAGGGAGATATCGAAAAAAAAACAGGTCTGCTCCGCTGCTACATCTCTCGTGTGGAAAACGGCCACTCAGTTCCTGCCCTAGAGACCTTGGAGAAGTTGGCGAGAGCTTTCGAAGTACCGATGTATCAATTATTTTATGACGGTGAAAATCCGCCGCAACTCCCGAATCTCCTGAAGCAGAAGACCTCGGACGGAATTGCGTGGGGAAACTCAGGTAAAAGCGCGCGGTACCTTCACGAGCTGAGAAAGTGCCTCGGCAAGACATCTGACCGCGACCGCAAGATTCTGCTTCTGTTTGCGCACAAAGTGGCTAGAGGTAAGAGTCGCGTCGCCTAGGTTTTCTAATGTCCTTTCCGGAATCGGGGGACAAGCTGTAAAATAGAGACCCCACCGCCAGAGGATAATCAGGGGCCATTGTGGGCCTTCAAATCTCAATCCGGAAATACGAAGATGTCACCGTTCTGGACCTCACGGGACGAGCGGTGGCCGCCGTTGAGACCAATCTGCTGAGCGCCGAGCTACAAAAGCTTGTTGCCCAGGGTGCGCGCAAGCTGCTGCTGAACCTGACGGCCGTAACACAGATGGACAGTTCAAGCATCAGCGTTATCGTTAAGACTTACGCTTCCCTTCGTCGTCCGGGCGGTAGCCTGAAATTGCTGCGGCCGCGCGGCCACGTGCTTCAGGTGTTAAACGTGCTGCACCTGCTGGAAGTTATTCCCAGCTTTGAGGACGAGACCCAGGCACTAGCGAGCTTTTCGGCCACTGGGTCATTTCGCAAAGCCGTGACGGCTCCCGAATAGCGTGTTTTCGCCAAGACGATGAATGCCGAGATGACGCCAGATTGAACCGGGAAGGATAAAAACTTTACGGCTCAATTAGGGAGGGCGCAACAGCCTAACCGCTGATGCGCCCTTGATTTTTGTTTCGGAGTCAGTCTGCGTATCCGCCAGCAAGTCGGCCACGCGGACCCGAAGAACACGATGCGCTATTTAGAAATTCACGATCGGCAAGCTTCTCAGGTCACCGCGACAGCTTTACCTGCCGTCTACGTTTAACCTGAATAGAACGGTTACTATACGGATAAAAAGGGCGGCTAGAACGACAAGGCCCGCGAAGAGAATCACACCGAAAAGTACAACCGCTGGTGTCTCTGGCGGCGTTTAGTTGCCGGTCAAGCTCTCGGTCCTCGGCGATTCCCATTTAAAAATCTCCTTCACCGTCGGCCCGGACGGTTTTATAATCCCGCCGCTTGGGTCGGTTGGGGCGTTGCGTCTGGGGTCCATGTCGCGACGTGCCGCCCAGTTAAGGTTCGATACCAGATTTACCTGATATACGTCTCGGCAAGGTCGAGTCAAACTTTGCTCGCCTCTCAGTTAAGGCGATGAACCCGAACGGGACCGGTCCGACATTACCGGTCCTTTTTTTTCGTTTACTTACGTGCCGAGGGCGGCCATTAAGCCGTCGAGGTCCTCCGAATCGGCTATCCGTGTGGAGAGCTGGCTATCTCATTCGGATAGTGTTTGCGGCTCCTACCGACAATCTGGCGACGCCCGCAGTGTCCCTTGTCCAATCAACAAAATCCTTGCTAATCAACCTTTTCCGGCGATAAATCAGCACACAACTGTGCCCCCAGTCTCCGACGGCCAGCCAATTGCTCAGCCATATATCGGTTCGGTCCAAGTTGAACAGGGTTTGCCTTTGGGAAAAGGAAGTCTGCCCAGGTGCTGTGATTCCGAGACAAGGAGGAAACCATGTTGAAGAAGCAACTCACTCTGTTGGCCGCGTTGGTACTTACCATCCCGCTGCTGACGTTGGCGTTCGCTAAACAGGCCGCAGCTCAGGAGAAGGAGGGACGCTGGGAAGGCAAAGTAGTAAGAAGCAATAAGGATCATTCCAATTTGACCGTTCGTAACGTGGATTCGAATTTAGAGAAGAGAGTCGTGTATGACAGTTCGACGAAATGGGTCAGTCAGTTTCACGGCGACAAGAAGATCAACGACATTGACGCTGGCGACGTGAAAGATCAGGACTATGTGATTTGCACGGGCACTTGGGATAAGTCCGGCGAGTTGCACGCCGTTATGATCTCCAAGCGCCTTTCCCACTCCGAATAGATGCGTTTGGCCCTGTAGTGAACCGGGAAGCATAAAAACTTTACGGCTCAATCAAAAGAGGGCGCGCCAGCTTAACGGCTGGCGCGCCCTTAATTTTTGCTTCGAAGTCAGTGCCGGTCACAGGTGCATTTCGCCCTTTGCTTTTTCCCGACCTTCGGCCAGCGCAGCAAGAGTTCCAGAGCGCGGCCATGCGGCGGCTTGGTTGAGTTTCTTCGCTCGCGCGTTCTCTTCATGCGCTCTCGAAGCAAGCGGAAACGGAAAATGCCAGCATTTCGAACTGAGGAACGCCCAAGGGGCGGACGACTATCGGATTCCGGGTCACGTTGACTTGGCCGGATATCGAGCCCGGTTGATCGAAGAAAATTCATGAAGTAACCACCAGACGCGGCAGGCGAATCCCAGATTGTCTTGGAGGACTTAACTTCTGCGATCAACTCGTATTCGGCGAGGATGCTGCTACAGACGGTCTGGCATTCGTGAAGACGCCGTTCGACCTCGGTGTTAGCTTTAGTGTAAGTGAGCCATTGTTTATGTACAAGAGCCTTCAGTCTGTGCATAATTCCCACGACAAAGGTTAAATATTTTATGGTCTGGAAAATCGAGGGTTGGCCGACAAGGGCATGGCTGTGGATCATGGGCCATCGGGTGCAAGTAGCAGTTTTTTCGGTGGGTGCCTTGGTATTTGCAGCTATCTGTGTCTTGACGATTCCCGCAGTTCGCGAAACGACAGGGTTGCAGCGGCCGGCAAGTGATGATGCTGAAGTAGTGGCAGAGGCAGATCCACTAGCAGCGGCCATGAGAGATAGATTGTTCGGGAGAATTGCATCGGACATACCTGATCATATGAAACAAGGTAAGCGAGAAAAGATTACGGTGCGTATCTCGGCAAACACTACTGACGATTTAACGAAAGATCTGGTTGAACATCCGGTGGTTCAGGATCAGATCGCGGTGTATCCAAATATGAGCGTGGACCTTGAAAGTGATGGAACATTCCTGATTCCCCCAAATTTCAGCTTATGAGCAATTCGTGTACACGGACAGACCCACAGTCTGGGAGTTCGACGTAACACCCCTGGAAGAAGGAAAGCACGAATTACGCTTAAAAGTTGGGCGATTATTAAGCGGGCGAGCATGACCAATTCCGTGCGCATCGATGAATCATATTTCCGGACCGTAACGGTCGATGTTGACCGGATATGGTCGATAAAATCGTTTTGGAAAGAGAACTGGAAATGGGTAATGGGCATTGTCCTCGGTATCGTCGGATTTCTGATCAAGTACCTGTTCTTTGGCGAGAAGAAAGCAGAGCTCGAACTGCCTGAGAGTGATGGTGACGTTTAGCCGAGCTTAATCCGCCCTGTGGTTGGTCCCGGCATCGTAAATCCCTTTGAGCCGTAGTTGTGGACGGCATAGCGCAGCGCATCCATCAAGTGATCGTTTTCCTTTATCGGTTCTTCCTTGATCTTTTCCGGGTCGTACCGGTAAGAATTAAATCGTCGAGGGTATTTGGCAGGTGTTGAAAACGTAGCACGCCTTCCAGTCCCCTCAGGCTCCCGGCAACGCGGAAACGTCAAAAGAGTCCTACGGTCCCGCATCGGACGCTTCGATCAGCTTTCGAAGGATGCGCGTCCGAAGCTGGAACTCGCGGGAAATAACAGCGGGTGCACATCCCAAGCCCACCCTGAAATGAAACATCACGAAGGATAAACCGGGGTGTGCGGGCACTTTCTTCGGGAGCTGCGCTCAGCAACCAAGGAACCTGAAAATGGAAATGGCCGCCAGTGTGGCGGCCATTTTTGTTATCCCCTGCAAACTCCCGGAAAGCCGAACTCTGCGTTGGCTGCCTGCAGGAAGCAGAAGACCCGAGATACTCGAAATGGTTCTAACTAAATGCTACTTCAGTAAGCGGTCAGCGCGCCCCGCCGTCTCCTGTTTATGCACAGTTATGCACAGATCCAAAACGTTTCTCCCGATTGAAATCCATCCGCTAATCGACTAGCTTCGGTAAGCCATGCCGACCGACTTTCTCATGCCTCTGGTCCGACAATTCAAGAAGGACCAAAATCCGGCCTGCGGTAGCGCAGTCAATCGAATTTCGAGTTTAGTTTTGCTTAAATTTGAAGCAGGAATTTACGACAACAAAATCGAAGCTGAACGTGACTTTAGAAAGCTCGCTGAGGCTGCCTGCGCCCGACTTAACACTAAGGCCACGACACATCCGTAGGTGTTCCCGCTGTCACTCAACAGGTTAGTCCCGACCGCCGCGTTTAGGTCGCGGTCAAGCTGCGCCGACTCGGCTATTTCATCTGTGGATTCTGGTTTCTGCAAATCGTTGCTAAAGGTGAGACAAAATCGGTCAACGTGACTACGATTAAGAGGGTGGGCACTGAGGAGCAAAAGCCTCAGACATTGGAAGTTGCAGGCGATTTAGCTAGCGAAGCCGCGCGATGCGGCCTTGGGTTGGAAACTTCTGGAATGGGAGGGCGTCGTGGCCGGGGATTACGCGGTCTGGCGAGCCTGCTAGTTCGATCATGCGGTTTTGCGCGGCTTCGTTTGCGGCGTGATCGGCGTCGGTGAACGTGGCGCTGGCGGCGTGCTCCGCGAGGTTGCGGTACAGGTAGACGTTGTCCGATGCGAGTACAAATGGTGGATCGCCTGCGATGCAGAGATATTGCGACGCGTAGGTATGCCGGCCGCCGGTGTAGGCGCGAATTCCCGGAAAGAGCTCTACGTTATCGCCGTCCACCAGCCGCAGCCGGCCTTCCGTATTTAGCTTCACCAGCTCTTGCACATCTTCGGGATCGATGCCGCCGTGATCGCCTCCGGCCTGCCACGCCTCGCCGGTGTAATAGCGGAATTCGTCTTTCTGGATCCAGACGGTCGCGCGAGGGAAGAGGTCGATGCCACCCATGTGGTCCCAGTGGGCGTGACTGATCACTACGTCGGTGACGTCTTCGGGTTTGATCCCTGCTTGGCGCACGGCTTCGTCGGGGCGCAGGTAGTCCTTGATGGTCCAAAGTTTGAACCAGCGGTCGCGGTGGAATCCGGAGTCGAAGAGGATATTGTGTCCGCCGCCTCGAATCAGCCAGAGAGCGTAGATGGTGTCGATCTTTTGGTCTTTGGGAGCGCCCATAACCATGTCGGCGACTGAATCGCCCGGAGAGTTGGCGACCCGGATGGCTTGAATGGAGTAGTCCTGCGCGTGCGTGGCGGGGAGCGTTGCGGCGAACAGTGAGAGAAGTGCGGGGAGCAGATGTTTCATGGAACGTCCTTAAAAGCGGGGCTATCTTAGCGCGAGTGCACGTTGTTTGTGCGGTCAGCCCCCGTATAAACAGTCTGTTTGCCCTCCTGTAACTCCAATCCGCCACACCGTTCCCGGTGGTGGTGGCTGACGCTGCTGTAACGCAACAAGAGCAGGGATTTGCTCATGATTAGAACCAAATTCAGAAGATTGCCCAGTAGCGAAACACCAAAGTGGAGAATCGCCCGCAACGGGAGGAATTCTCATGAGACTTCAGAAGGGACAACTGTGGCAGTGTGAGTCCCGCTATTGCGGGAGTGAATTTCAGGTCGTGGCATCGAGCGAAGTGGAGTGCGGGATCAATCCGCGTTGCTCCTGTGGAAGCATGATGCGGAAGATACCGGTCGCGCCCCAGGTGAAGCCTAGCCCAGGCTGCTGCGGGAGCGTCAATGGAAGGGCGAAAAGCGGTCGGCAGCGCCAAGTGACTGCAATGGGCTCCAGCTCGGTGACCGAGACCAACTAGCAACGGCGACCGGCTGCGGGGATGGTTTGGTCCCTTTGGGAATTACCTTCGCGAGAATGTGCAATACTTTGGCTCAGTGAAAACCCCTCAAACGACGAAGTTTCGGATGCTGTTTAGAATCAGTGCTGAATTTAGCATCCACCCATCTTTGAGGTTTGGCGCCTAACCTGCAGCTTTCCTTTAACGGTGGTGTGCGCCAGTGGGCATCGCCAACTAGGAGTTGGCTAAAATGAAGAAACTTGGATTTGCAATACTTTTGGGCATTGCGCTTCTGGCTCCGCTGGCTAAGGCTGACCCGGGAAACCAGAACGGTTGCGGCCCCAGTGGCGATAAGCCGAAAAAGTGTGGTCCGGTAGGGGTTCCGGAGCCTGGAATCGCGGCCCTTGTCGGTTCAGGACTTTTGGCGCTGGGTGGCTATGCATTTGCGCGTCGCAAGCAGCAGCTGAACTAAAACCCGCTAGAAAATCCGCAGAACTACCGACCGCCCTGTCGCGTCAATGGGGCCTTCAAATTTGATGATCCGAATCGGACTCTTCGATCAGTTTTCGAAGGATACTGAAGACTTCGTGCCGCGAAATAATCGCGGGACGCGTGGAGTACGGGTTTATGGGAAGTGGGGCTGGCCGCCATTGCTTCGCGGCCAGTAAGCAACTAGCCTTAGCAAGAGGCAACTAGAGTGCTGGAAACCGCATCATCAGCAAATATGCGGTGTTGAACGCCGGTCGCGCTGGTGTCGGAGACAAATTGAAAGCACGATCCACTCCAATGTTTGCCTTTGGGGGATTCCTGATTGCAGCCTCACTCACGAGTCCGAGACACCTGAATGCACAGGCGGCGCCCGGACCGATTGTCCCAGCCCAATCACAGGAGCAGTCGCCAGCCCAGACTCCGCAGCCTGCTGCCAAACCCAAACAGCCGCAGGTGCCAGCGAGAACGACTCTTGCCGGGCCTTGGAAGCTGAATCGCGATGAAAGCGATGATCCCCGGGAGCGAGTTCGAGCTGCGGAAGGCTCAAGCAGCGACAACACGAGCGGTTATCCCGGTGGCGGCAACCCGGGCGGTTATCCTGGAGGCTATCCCGGAGGCGGCCGTCGGGGAGGTTCTCCCTACCCTGGGGGCGGAGGTGGAGGGCCCTACGGAGGACAACGAAATACCGGACAGGACATTGAAGACAACCCAAAAATGCAGCCGCTAATTTACTCTTCGGTGTCGCTAAACATCGAACTGAAAAACCCTGAAGTCGATGTGACGGATGATCAATTCCATAAGCTGATCTTGTACATGGATGGGCGTCAATTGCCGAAGTCCACGGACAACAACCATCAGGAGGTTGCGGCGCGCTGGAATGGAAGTCAGCTTGTGTCGGATGAAAAAAGTCCGCTAGGCGGGAAAATGAGTCGAACGTTCGAATTGTCCCAAGACGGTCGGAACTTACATGAAACCCTGCACATCGACAACGGTCGATCTAAAACGCCCATCGTCATACGATACGTTTACGACGTCGCCGGCTCGGACATGCAGACCGGCCCGGAATCTGATCCGAACCGACCAGTGCTCAAGAAACGTCCTAACGACAGCAGCAATTCACCCCAATAACAGCACCAAGAAATCAGAGACACTCGCAAACTCTACTCCAGCCTTTTGACGCTATTCTCTATCCGGTGATTGAGACTGGCTGACTTGTGCGGCCACACAGCACCGAGAAGCTGGTTTCGAATCGAGGTCGGAGAGGACCACGGGTAATGCGCTTACGATAGAGCGAGAATTCGATTGACGACATGAACGACGTAATTATCTTGACGCACATTGAACCGGGAAGCATAAAAACTTTACGGCTCAGTTAGAGCGCGCAGCAGCTTAACAGCGGTTGCGCAGCGAGATTGAACTGCGAAGCTCGATGTCTTCACGGCTCGGTCTGGAGTGCGCGATCCCCTAACGGCGGTCGTGCAATCAGATCGGGTCGGGAAGGTCAGAAACTTTACGGCTCAGTTTAAAGAGGGCGCAAAAGCTTAACGGATGATGCGTCCTTGTTTTTTGTCTCTCGGGATGTTTAATCGAATAAAGAAGGTTCCCGCTTCACCCAGTGCGGGTTCTCGATCTCAGGTAGTCCCTTCTCGTGCCAAAGAGTCTGAAATTGTTCAATCGTCGCAGGACCGTGGCCTTGAAAGTGGTTATTCGCGTAGGCGTAGATCAATACGCCGCGTTTCATGATTTGATAGCAGAAATGGACCCAACTCTTCAGTTCGGGAGTGCGATCAACGACGATCTTGTCCCACGTCATGGTCTGCGCTTCGATCTGGTTCCTGTCGCCAAGCCAACGAATGTACGTCCAGTCCGTCGTGATCGGATCGAACTGAAGTTCTAGCGGGTCTCGCATCCAAGATCGATCTTGAAGCACAAGGGCGATTTGATGATCTCGGAGGAGGTTCGCGAATTCCGCGTTGAGCCAATCGCGATTGCGGATTTCGATTCCGAATTTGTGATCCTTTGGGAGTTTCTTCAAGAATGGTAACAACCTGTCGATGAACGCGTGGCGATCTGGAAAGATGCTGCGGTTGAAAAATGGGAATTGAAAGATGATAGGGCCAAGCTTTCCACTCAGGATATCCATCGTTTCCAGGAACTCCGCAATTTCCGCATTGCAGTCCACCAGAACTTTGTCGTGCGTAATCGTCTGCGGAACTTTAACCGAGAACACGAAGCCATCGGGCGTTCGAGCATTCCAGTTTTCAACTGTGCGAGCGGTCGGACATGCGTAGAAAGTCGAGTCCACCTCGACGGTGTGAAATCTTTCGGCGTAGAAAGCCAGATATTCGGAGGGCTTCATGCCTCGCGGATAGAAGGAGCCGTTCCAGCCGGAGGCCGTGAACGATGAGGTTCCAAGGAGGATCGGCGGATGGTTCACAGCGGAAAGTATACTGGAGGACCCGCACAACGTTTCGGCTGATTCTGGTGCCCGAAGGGCGTCAGTCCCTGATTCACGTCCCGGAGGCTATCGTGGATGCATTCGCGAATCCGCGTAATGTTCCTTGGAGGGGAAACAGCATGCCCTGTCCGGCGGCGCGATTAAGACAGAGAGAAAGATCACTAAGACCATTAAGCGAACCATGTCCGTCGCTATCCGCGAGATAGCCCACTCTCTTCACGGATATACTAACGATAGTGCGCAAGCAAATCCAAGTCGGCTCAACCGTGGTTGCCAGGTTGTATGATGGGCGCGAAGTCGAAGCCAAGGTTACAGCTATCGTGGATAGCGTAGCGGGGCGAAAGGTTCACATCGCATACGGACTCATAGCCTTGAAGATCGACCCGGAGCAGATCATCAAAACGGTGCAAGCATGAGAGGCGTGGTACGTGACCTCGGTCGATCTTGGAGTGTGCTATCTCATGGACTCAGCCAATCCGCCGAACCATCTTCCTCTCATGACGGCGAGTTCGTTTAGAGCAGCCTCGACAGCCTCGTTCTCGTCTCGGTCCATTCGAACGGTCGAGCCGGCCCTTTGTTCGATGGCATACAACGCATCATCTATGAGGGTGGCCATCCGGGCGGGATTGGTCTCCAGAACAGCACACTCATAGGCTCCTTGCCACCAGTACGTCGCTGAATTGTTCATTTGTTCCAGCTTCCGGGCGGTGGGACGCCTAACCTTAAAAACCCACCGTACGCCAGCGTACAAAGGAAGACAAGACCCGATTTCTTGGTCCGAATGATGTGCTATCCTGCCGTCCCGTTTCCTCCCTGTGAGGACACAATGATCCAGATCGAACCCGAAGAGCTCGAGAGAATCCGCAACTACGACCCGTTGGCGGATTTGTCCAAGCGGTCACGGTGTGCCAGTAAAGATCAAACATCGCCCTCAGATTTACGATCGACGTGGGAGATCCCCCGGCCCAGCTATTGATGCGAATTAAGCATTAGCGTTTCCGCAAATCAACTCTCAGGCTTGTCGTTTCCCCACGATAATTGAAGATGAAGGTGAGGCGACCATGAGATTCCTGATCTTGGTCCTGTTTGCAATTCCGGTGCAGGCACAGCAGTACGTAATTACCCGACACACGGTCGTACCTGCACACGACCTAGAAATGCAACGTGATGTCTACACGATAAAAAGTGGCCGCGTGATTCTGAAAGTGCGATACGAAGAGTCGCAGACTAGTTCTTGGCCGGGCGGCAAATGGGACTTGTTGACGGACGGCATCGAAAAATATCTTCATTTTCACTCATGGGTCGAGCACCCTGACTTATCGCTAGTGCCTGCGCTAGGCACTCCAGTCAATCGTTGTGTAATTAGCAGGCGGGACCACGACGGTGATCAGGTTATCGCGGTCCAGCCAACGCCTGCATCGTGTTTCACCAGCAACGGCAGTACGCTTCATCTTCTCGTAAAACCGAACGGTGACGGCCCCAACTGTTTCGAGTAAGTCAACTTCGAAATTCTTTCCGAAGCAGTTCGAGTAGCCGTAGGCGCCGCCATGGTCGTCACTTAGCCGGATAGTTCTTCTCGATCTTCCTCATGATCTCTTCAGCCTTACTGATCGCGTCCGTGATTATAATCTCCCGCGCCGGACATGGGCGGGTCAAACCTTGAGCTTCAAGTTCTGACAGCTTGCGTGCTGCGAGGATGGTGGCTGCGAACAGGATCGCGAATTTGCGCTCTTCCATGACGACCGCATTCTAGCATCTCCGCTTCGCTTTTGTTTCGCCACACCGAATCCTTGGTAAATTATCAGGCCCCATACCGAATCGACCGTATGGTGTACCTACGCGAACGCATTACGATTGTCCTAACTCCGGAGGGCCATATGTTGACAGCTATTATGTTAGGGCTTTTCGCCACTGTTGGAGTGGGGACCTTAGCTCTTATCTCCTACTTATTTTATTTGAGTCATGGCTCGCCCGACCGTTGAATAGTGGGCAATCTCCCGGTTCCCAGGGTCGCTAGCCGGAAGCGAGCAGCTTGGAAAGAGTGGAAAGCCAGCGATCTGCCTTCAGCAAGGAAATTCTGGAAAGCCCAGAACGTGCCGCTTTGTCCTGATAATGCGCTTTGACGCCTGGATATATGCTTCTACATGCTCTCGTCTTACGAGGCCACGACGGACCCGGTCTTCCCACCATTTAACTTCGTCGAGTTCCCGCTTTAGTTCGGCTATGGCGCGTACTTCGATATCGTTTGTGTCGAGGAGGCTGATGCTCATGGCGGCGTCCCTGAAGGTTGAAGTCGCTGGGTCCCTCTTCAAATTTTACCTAAGGACGTTTTCTCAAATCCAGCTACTTCGGTTCGACTCGGGAGCGACATCTAAGGAAAGTAATGGAGCCTAGTTCAGCTAAATATGGATTGAGGCGGCGCTAGACGAGAATAGCATTACAAAATGCCTCGACGTCAATGCTGTGCCGATCAAATGATCTTGCTCGGCGAAATGCTCGATACCGCTTGTCAGTATCTAAAGCTCTGCGATTCCGGGATGGACGGCGAAACTCAGGGAATGATCGCGCTGGCCTACGACCAGCTTTATCCTTTGAGTCAGCGGTCCGCGCGATTGAGTGTCGAGCTTACGGAACTGGAAAAACAGATGCGAAGGAAGTTGTACCTTCGAGCTGGCGACGAGCCCAGCCCCCCAAACCCAAAGGGCGCTCAGCCCGCAGCGGCCATTAAGGGGCGGACGGAAGGTTCATAGCGCGTTTGGAGCGTTTATGCTGATCGTGAGGGAGACTCAGATCATTCGGACGCGTGAAGAGTAGATTGAGAACGCTCGGAAGTTTGTCTTGACCACCTCGATATTCGGATTCGCTCGCTCCTCAACACTTCAAGGGCTTTTTTCGCGTTCTCGACCGCCCGGTATTCTTCGCCTTCGATGGGGCTCAAGAGCCGCTGTTCGAGCGCGGAGCGAGCTTCGAGAATCCTGCCGTCCATGAGTGAATCATCGGTTTCGCATACCGCTGCTAGGTATGCCGCCTGCCAGGAGTAAATGCCGTCCATAACAAGGACCTCCCAAGTCGGGGACTATTTTTCGAGTATAAGTACCCGAGGGCAAATTCCGCAACAAAACATTATTCAATGTATACAATATTAATGGAACTCGGTACGGTGGATGGATGCCGAAGTGGGTACTGAAGTGCGATAACTGCAATGCAGAGTTCGCCCACTCGATAATTTCTGACCAGAGCGTGGAAAGCTATTTCCTGCCCCAAAAGCCCGACATCGCGGATGCTGAGTTCGAATGCCCGAATTGCGGGAACACAGACACGCATGACCGCAGCGCCCTGATGTATCGAGCCTAGCGGCATACCGCGCCGATTACCGAGAGAAATTTCTTCCTCCGGAGTTAGGACCGGTTCAGGGCCGATACAGCAGGTCCGTGCGAAAGTAGATCGCGCCATAGCCGCAGTTAGGACATACGCATTCGTTACCAGTTGGCGCAAATGAAGGTTTCTCGGGAAGGGACAGGCGGGCCATTCCGAAATCGCTAATTTGGGAATGTTGAAATTCGGTTTTGCACTTAGCGCAGATAAGAACCCATCTAGCAGCCTGTGGTGAAAATCGATTGGTAACCTGAAGTAACTTCCCTGCCTCGGAAATCTCTGTAGAATGCGGAACAGATTTGAGGAGAACTGCTGATGGGCATGGGAACGCGGCGGCGAAGACAGCGACAAGAGCAGATGTGGATCGCACAGCAGGAACTAGCGAAGGGGCCGGCACATCCTTTTTACAAGCGGGTGAATGAATTGTTGGAAGAGAGGAAGTTTGACGAGTTTGCCGAGAGGGAGTGCGCGAAGTTTTACGCGGAAAACATTGGACGACCCTCTTTGGCGCCAGGGATCTATTTTCGTTTGTTGTTGGTGGGCTATTTTGAGGGCCTCGATTCCGAGCGGGGAATCGCCTGGCGGGTGGCGGATTCGTTGGGCCTACGGAGATTTCTGGGAATCGGCATCGACGAGCCCACACCGGATCATTCGACCATTTCACGGACACGGCGGCTGATCGATGTGGAGACGCACCACAAAGTGTTCTTCTGGATTTTGGAAGTGCTGCGAGAGCAGGGGCTGGTGAAGGGCAAGACGGTGGGGATCGACGCGACCACGCTGGAGGCCAACGCGGCGATGCGTTCGATCGTGCGGCGCGATACGGGTGAGAGTTACGAGCAATTTTTGCAGGGCTTGGCCAAGGAATCGGGAATCGCGACGCCCACGCGGGAAGACCTAGCGCGAGTGGATCGCACGCGGAAGAACAAGGCCAGCAACGAAGATTGGGTGAATCCGCATGATGGCGATGCGCGCATCGCCAAGATGAAAGATGGGCGAACGCATCTGGCACACAAAGCCGAGCATGCCGTGGATCTGAAGACCGGTGCGGTGTTGGCGGTGACGCTGCAGGAAGCCGATTCGGGGGACACCACCACGGTGGTCGAGACTCTAGCGCAGGCCGGTGAGAACGTCGCGGAGTTGATTGGGACAGAAGAACCGAGCCAGAAACCGCAAGTGCATCTGAAGGGCATCGAAGAAGTGGTGGCCGACAAGGGCTACCACAGTGGAGCGGTGGTAGCGAATCTGCAGGGTGCGGAAGTGCGGGCTTACATTTCGGAGAAGAAGCAGCCCGGGCAACGGCATTGGGAAGGCAAAGCCCAGGAACAGCAAGCGGTCTATGCCAATCGGCGGCGAGTGAAGGGAGCCTATGGCCAAGGCCTGCTGCGGAAGAGGGGCGAGTTGATCGAGCGGAACTTCGCGCACTGCTACGATACGGGCGGAATGAGACGAACGCATCTACGAGGACACCGAAACATTCTCAAGCGACTGCTGATTCACGTTGGGGCATTCAATCTGAGTCTAATTTTTCGCTCGCTCTTGGGCTCGGGTACTCCACGGGAGCTGAGAAATCGTCAGTCCTCGTTTCTTTGTGTGCTGCTTTTTCTGTTCCGTCGCCCTTCCGTGGCCTCGAGTCCCAGAAAACATTGTGTTTCATCACCACCATTCGATCGGCGGAAAAATCATCGCTATCTCAGATACAGACTTCGCCACTCAGCAAAATGCGATTCCGCCACGGACTGCTAGGCATCAGTCACCTCGAACGGGTGACAGCCAGCAAGCTGGAGAGCATCCGTATGACTGTGCGCTACCGTACCAATTAGTTCTCTGAAAGACAATCGGGTCCTTCAAGTAGCCGCCCAATATGCCGCATTGAACAGACAAGATTAGCCGGATATGGTAAATCTCTTTCGGGGGAGGGTGGACCATGCAAGGGGAGAATAAAGAACGCTGGAAAGTGCTGTGCGAACAAGCCGCCGTTGAGCAAGACCCAAAGAAATTGCATGAACTCATTAAAGAGATAAACGATCTGTTGGCAGCGAAAGAATCCCGCCTAAAAGGCAGTCCGCCTAAGACGTGACGTGCGATTCTGGCGTCCCGTTTCCTCCCACCCCACGGAGGACCCATGATCCAGATGGAACCGGAAGATATCGAGAGAATCCGAGAACGCCTGCGAAAAATGTCCGACCTAGAACTACGCCAGTGGTCGCGCTGCCAGAGACTTATCCAATCCGAAGAAGAACTTTGGCCCACCGAATCCTTCGTTCCAGGTTCAATTAGACGAGGCGAGAGCAGAGTGGCGGAGGCGGCATCCTTGAGGTTCTGTAGAGATCTAGCGCGTCGGCCACGAGTTCAATTCACACCGCCGCCATTGAACCGGTTCCGAAGCTACTGATCGCCTCCGCTTGGGTCTCGTAGACGCTGAAAACGGTCAGCAACCTCGTCAATTGCATCACATCGTGGAACTTCTTGCCCAAATTGCACAAATGCAGCGCAGCGCCTTGCTTGTTGGCGCTAACGTGCGCGGCCACCAGAATGCCTAAACCGGCGCTATCGATATATTCCACGTTTGCCATATTCAGGATAATCTTTTTCTTCCCGTCGCCAAGCACGCCCTTGACTCTCTCGCGGAACCAATTGCTTTCCTCGCCCAAAACAATGCGACCATTCAAAGCAAGCACCGAAATCCCGTCGATTTCATTCGTCGTTATATTTAAGCTCATAAAGTGAACCTCTGCTAGTCAATATACGCTCTTGCAGGCGGGAGAATGCTGTGGCGATGCGGAACGAAAGACGACGATGCTAGTCTAAGCCCGATGCAGCAGACGGTCGCATGTTCTATTTTGAACATTCAACCAGACCGCACGCTGGAGTCGCGCTGGTTGACAGACGCTTTGCTTTCCATGCGGAAATTTTCAAAGCTGGAGTCCAGTATTTTGGCATTACAGACCCCGGTAAGATTTAACGTTAGCCTCTCAAAGTCGGCTTCCATGCCCCCAGCCGAACAGACGCGGTCCACTTCGTGACCCTTGATGTCACAGGCCACCACTCCACTGTATGTTTCCGGCTTAAACGGCATGTAGTCAACCGTGAGAAAGAGTGTTTTGTAGACCATAACCACGCTTGACGCATTTAAAAGTCCACGCGCGTCGGGGAATTGGACAGGCAACACGCTGGAGGGCTGCCATCGTGCGTTACCGTACCAAACTGGGGATGAAATCACAATCAGGTCTTCGGTGTAGCGGGGTCAGAGGGCCGCTCAGAATAAGTCGTAGTGAAGGAGGAATGCTAAGAAGAGCGCGTGATGAATTCAGACTTGCAGATCAGTCAGTCGTTGCCGTAGCGAAAAAGGTAGAAGCACGCAACGATCGCCGCAGCCCCAAAGAACACGTAGAACCTGAGCGCATCGTGACGAGCGAAACGGTAATACAGAGCGGCGACAAAGAGCACGACTGGACCGACTTGAGAGAACAGTCTCACTGAGACAGCCTAGACCGCGCCGTGTTATTAACGTGCCTTTCGCAAGGCACTCCTAACAAGGTTCCACCGAAGTTGCCACCCACGAAAGAAAAACTCCGACCAGCTTGGTCTGGCGGGCTTACGCGCGGATATGCCTGGTGCATTGACTCGAAAATCTTTAATTAGCTGTTCTTCGTATTGGCGGTTCAGGGATTCATAACGATGCCGTAAACCAGTCATGATCTGGATCAAAAGAAGGTCAGAGGGATTCGCGGTATCGAGCATAGCAGCCCTCAAAAACGATAACGCGATTTCTGCCTATCGGTCAGTGCTAATACTAAGGCAGTGCGGTCAATCAGACACCAAGACTATCTGGCCGCTGCCTGCGAGACGGTGTGTCCCTTGCAACCTGCGTGCGGGCACTTGCAGGCAATGTCTAGAGTGTTTTCCATCGCTTCGCATTCGGTGCTGCAATACTTTCCTGAGGTTACATTGCAGGAACAGATGGGATGGGCGCATTTTTTATTATCAGCCATTGGATCTCCCTTTCGTCAAACCTAAGCAATGATTAGATGTCTCAAGGGTGAGCGAAGGCGGCATCGCGGGCAAGTCGGGGTGGTTTTTTTTTTCGTACAGCGGCCAGATGCGCAAAATTGGGGTTACTTTCCATGCCGCCAGACCGCGATAAATCCGGTGGCCGCGCCGATGAGGCCGACAAGTCCACCGAGCAAAGGTAAAATGAGCTTTGTTACCCAGAGCGTTTTGATTTCGAAACGGCGCGTCTTCTCTTCGTCAATTAAACGCCGAACGTGACTTCGTCCGCCGGGTGTGAGATACCCCACATGCGTCCCATCATTGACTACCCAAAATTCGGAATCGTTTGTGGCAGGTATTCGAACGTCGTATTTATAGCCTTCCTGCAGAAGTTGCTGGCTCATAAAAATGTGGATCTCTTGGTATGCGTCGCCCACGTCGTTCAGTTCTTGGCAACGCAGTTGCTCGAAGTCCTGCGGGGTCGCCTTTTTCTTTTTTAGCTCCGCAAGATCTTTTTTATAGGATTTCTCAATCCTGTCTCGTTCACGCTTCAGTTTCCAGAGGTCAAACATGGGCTCCGTGGCGGCGATACTACCCTAAAAGCTCAAGGAGAGCGTATAGGGATGTAATAGGCGGGAAATTGAACAGGCTGTGCCGGCGGGAGACGTGTGTATCTCCTCCAGACCCAATAGAGAAGGAGAACGAGAAGGACGAGACCCGCGATCTTGTATGCGATGATTGGAATGCGAGGAATCGTGCTCCTAGCAGGAGGTTCAGGCGGCTCGTAGGGTAGCGGGGTCATAGACAATCTTCGGGCCGATACTATCGCAACCGATGTTCCGCGAACACAAAAAAGCCCCGCCTACTGAAGTCCTTCAGTCAATTCCGGTCGCGCCCACCATACCTTAGCTCTGCCGCCATGCGGCGCTGCAGCTCACGGCTCAATTCGGGATTTGCTCGCAGCACTGTTTGCAGATTTTGCAGCGCAACCGCTTTGCTGGGTTGGCCGGAATCGGCGCAGCAATCTTCGGCCACCTGGATCAAATCCGCCAACGGGTCGTAGTTCATCGTGCCCTCGCTTGTCGAACGGGCACTATAATCGGGGACTGTGAAAGGGATGTGAATTGTGGCCACAGGGGCTCGCGCCGGACGACCTCGCCAAACTCTCCAAGGTCAAAGCAAAGCTCGAAATCATCGGGGACTACGCGGATATGGAGAAGGTGAGGGACGTGTTGAAGGGACTTTCACCGAAAAACTAGTACATCGTGTCGTAACCGGCGGTGAGTGTCGCTTTTCGCATGTTTTCCAACCGAATTTCCATTTCGGCCTTGCTCGCGCCTCGCGCATCATCTCGAACGTACGCGATGGCGGAGTTGATCTGTATTCGCTTGTTTCGGTAGTCCTGGTAGAACGCATCCAGGCCTTCGATGTATTGGCCGAACGTAACACCATAGAAGTTCAACTCGTCAGCCATCAAAAGGCCAGTCACTTTGTCCGTAAGTTTATTCTTTGTCATGGTCTCGGAATCTCTGATCATTAGATTGGCTCGTTCCATGGCCGAGACGTAGCCCGAAACCCACCACACCTTCGCGGTGTCATCCTTACTTAACCACCAGTAGCCGTTCTCGACCTGATTGTCGGCTGCTATGTTGTGGGCAGAAACAAGCATTAAAATCAAGACAACAATAAGTCGCAGAGCTCTCATGACATCTACCTCTGTTTCGAACCGGAAGTTGTGCGAGAGACTCCGAAATCCCTCCCACCGACGCTAGGAACTAAGATAGTCGCCCGACCTGTGTCAGCGGACACGAGCCCCCAGAACCAACCGGAGAAAGTCAATCTATCAGTGGGCAGACGCATCGCAACCTTTCCAATCCTGAAAGCGAGTTCGAGCAAACCATTTGCAACGACTTACATCTTAGGCCTGTCGGTTCTCTGTCGTCTTACAGTCAATGCCGCCTATTTGTTTTTGTGGAGACCGCTTCTTGGCGGTTTTAATCTTTTGTCTGATTTTGTCGAGCAAAATCTCGTCTGTGCCCTGATTGTTTGGTTTTTGTCGATTCACCCGCTATATAAACATCGGAGGGCCGTAACGAAGTCTACGGAAGGCCCGCTTGGGATATACGGGATCGCATTCATAAACATTCTATTTGCAGGATTCGCAGTGTCTCTTGTTACTGCGGCGTTGCATGGATCTGAGTTTGCTACCGAGTTTGCTAAAAGCGGCTTCGAAGCTGTCGTTTTTAGGCTTCTCGAGCGCACGGCATGAAGGAGTGAAGTGGAAACAGGGTAGGCTGGGAAGCTTCGCTCTCAACGGCAACCACGAAATGTACGCTTGCGGCGATGCGTACTTCAACGATTTCCTACCGACACTCGGAGTGAAAGTTCAGGGGCAAACGTCGGGTCAAAAGGCCAGCTTCTTCTGTCTGCAAAACAAGTACTGGCGCATCATCGGCCTCGACACCGGGTACAACTCCGCAGGTTTAGTGATGCCGTTTCTCAACTCGCTGAGCAAGATCAAGTGGATCAAGTGGTTTCGCAAAGTCCCGTATTTCAAGCCCAGCAGTGCGTTGGAAGCTAAACTATTGGATTGGCTGCGCGGCGTTGTGAAAGATAACCCCGATGGTACGCGACCGGCGACCGTCCTCTTGTCCCATCACCAATATTACTCAGGCTTCGACGACTGGTACCGCATTCCCGGCCAACAGCTAAGCCCTTTTTACGAAGGTCAGAAAGTTGTGTGGTTTTGGGGCCATGAACATCGGTTCGCTCTTTACGATCACTTTCAAATCAAGGGTGGCATTGATGCATACGGCCGATGCTTGGGTCATGGCGGAATGCCGGTTGACCGAGGTCATGCGCCCGACGTCACCGATTGCAAATGCATCTTCTACGACAACCGCAGATACGACAATGACGAGCACATCGATGTGGGGTACAACGGTTTTGCGGCGCTGCAATTTGACGGCCCAAAGCTCTGTGTCAATTATTACGACTTGCAGGATACGCTGTTGCTCACCGAAGAATGGACAACCGACGCTCGGGGCATTCTTTCAGGCCCGCGCTTCAGCAATATTTACGAGCACCTGAATAGGCATGATCCCAGCTACGTGACGAAACATTCCTGACGACCAACCCAACGAACGAAAGAACCTGCGGAAATTAACATAGAATTTAGCAAAATGAGCCTCGAAATCTTGCCCTAATTTTGCCCTAATTTTGGAAAATGACCCAGTGCAACCCACCACGATCCAGCAAGTTGTCTTCCGTAAGTGTTTGAAAACCCTTGAAAGCTAAGGGGTGGTGAATTTGGGGTAGGGTGCTGACGGTCGGTTGCCCTGTGGTGGTTAGCCCCCTACCCCGCGAGTGGTCTTGCCTGTATAGACGAGGTCATCGCCCGAAAAGTTTCCCAGTATTTCGAAACATTTTTTAAATGGAACTGAGAACGCTTTCTGGAGCAATTCAGGCGACGACCGAATTGACGGTGCGCGGAAGGTAGCTAGGCGCCAAGCGCAACGGTGTCCAGGTAGCGAGCGACCGCCGCCTTCCAGTGAAACTTGTCCTGGATCGCCCGCTGCAACGCCTGCGCCGCTGCAGGTTCGCCATGCGTCAGGTAGGTCTGTTTTGGCGGCGCGGGCAGGGCGGTCAGCCAGCGCAACAATTCGCTTTTGCCCGCGTGGGCCGAAAACTGGCCCATCACGACGATTTCCGCTTTTACGAGGACATCATGCCCAAACAGCCGCAAGGTCTTCGCGCCCTCCTGCAACGCTCGGCCTCGTGTGCCCTGCGCTTGAAACCCTGCGAGGATCACGGCGTTCCTCGAATCCGGAAGCCTCTGCTCCAGATGATGCAGCACGCGCCCGCCCGATACCATGCCACTCGCCGAAATAATGATGCATGGCGTCTTCACGTTATTGATGGCCTTGGATTGATCCGTCGTGCGCGTCAGATGGAATTCGTGCACGTTCAGCGGATCGCCTTTGCCGCCGTTGCCGCCGTTGCCGCTTTCCAGTTGCACAAATCTCTCGTCATGATCCTCGCGATACTTCACGTATAAATCCGTCGCGCTGAGCGCCATAGGGCTGTCTACATACACGGGCAGGCGCGGAATCTTCTGCTGGTCTTCCAGCTCCCGCAAATAATACATAAAGGTCTGCGTCCGCCCGACCGCGAACGCTGGAATCACAATCGACCCGCCGCGTTGCGCAACGCGATTCACCACTGCGGCCAGCAACTCACTGGCATTGCCGGCTTCATGATCGCGATCGCCGTACGTCGATTCGCAGAGCAGTACATCAGCGTTCGAGGGAGGCGTCGTCGGATTCTTGACGATTGGCTGGTCATACTGCCCAATGTCGCCGGAGAAAGCCACCACGATTTTCTTGCCGTTCTCGTTAATCGTAAGCTCCAAGCTTGTGGAACCCAGAATGTGACCCGCGTCGTACGCCACGAAGTGGAACTCCGGGCTAACTTCGAACGCGCCAGTTCGCGGAACCGCCTTCATTGCCTTCAACACGGGTTCAACATCTTCGGTCGTGTACAGCGGGTGCGGATCTTTGTGCTGGCTGTACCCGTGCTTGAGCGCATTCCGTGTGTCTTCTTCCTGCAGATGCGCGGAATCTTTCAGCAACAGCGAGGTGAGCTCAATCGTCGCCGGGTTGGCATAGATCGGACCGTGATATCCCGCCTTTACCAAGCAAGGCAGCCAACCGGTGTGGTCGAGATGAGCGTGGGTCAGGACGACATAGTCGATCGTTTTCGGATCGATCGAGAGCGGCTGGTAGTTGCGATCGCTCAGTTCGTTCGAGCCTTGAAAAATGCCGCAATCCACAAGCAAGCGCTTGCCGTTCGCTTCCACGAGATATTTGGATCCGGTAACCGTGCCCGCCGCGCCAAGAAACGTAAGCTTCGCCATAAGGTAGCCATTGTACAGAAACGCCAGGGTCGTGGCTCCTGACGCATCCGGGACGTCATCAAAACAGAACGGGGCGAGCAGAAGCTCACCCCGTTCTATGCTGAGTAGCGGCAACGCCGAGCCGCACTCTACCCTCTACTCACTACTCGATGCTCACCGCTTTACTTAATCGGCTGCCGTGGCTTGTTTGTCCTGGACGAGCGCATCGATGTCCAGGCCAAGGCCTTTCGCCACGCCGGAGCCGTACGCTGGATCGGCCTTGTAGAAGTGCTTGACCTGCAACTCCTGAATGCGCTTAGGAGTCTGGCCCAGGCTGCCCACAATGTTGTGGATCAACCGCTGCTTCGCGTCTGCAGCCATCAGTCGGAACAAATTTCCGGGCTGCGTGTAGTAGTCGGCGTCGCTGCGGTGATCGTGCCGCGCAACGGTGCCGCTGACCATCTTCGGGCGTTCCAGGTACTTGGGATCCTGCTTGGGTCCGCCGAAGCTGTTTGGTTCGTAGTTGGGTTCCGCGCCGTGATTGCCGTCGAACCGCATCGCGCCATCGCGGTTGTAGGTGTGGAACGGGCATTGCGGCTTGTTCACCGGTAGCACGTCGTAGTTCACGCCGAGGCGATAACGGTGCGCGTCGGGATACGAAATCAGACGGGCCTGGAGCATTTTGTCGGGCGAATATCCCATGCCTGGCACGATGTTGCGCGGCTCAAATGCCGCCTGCTCCACTTCCGCGAAATAATTCTCGGGGTTGCGATTCAATTCCAGTTCGCCGACTTCGTGCAGGGGATAGTCTTTGTGCGGCCATACTTTGGTGAGGTCGAACGGATTGATGTGATAGGTCTCTGCTTCCTTTTCCGGCATGATCTGCACGGAAACGCGCCACTTCGGAAATTTGCCTTCCTTAATGGCATTGAACAAGTCGCGTTGTGCGTAGTCGGGATCCTTACCGCGCATGTCTTCCGCGGACTCCGCATTGAAATTCTTGATCCCTTGTTTGGTCTTGAAGTGCCATTTCGCGTAGAACAGTTCGTTCTTATCGTTGATGAGGCTGAAGGTGTGGCTGCTGAAACCATCCATGTGGCGATAGCCGTCGGGAGTGCCCCGGTCGGAGAACAGAATCGTCACCTGGTGCAGCGATTCCGGCGACAGCGACCAGAAATCCCACATCATCGTTGGCGACTTAAGGTTGGTTTCCGGATCGCGCTTTTGCGTGTGGATGAAATCGCCGAACTTCAGTGGATCGCGAATGAAGAACACCGGGGTGTTGTTGCCGGTCATGTCCCAGTTACCTTCCTCGGTGTAAAACTTCAGCGCGAATCCGCGCGGATCGCGTTCGGTGTCCGCCGAACCCTTTTCGCCGCCTACCGTCGAGAAGCGAATGAACGTCGGTGTTTTCTTGCCAACCTCGTTGAACAGCTTGGCGGTCGTGTACTTGGTGATTTCGCTGCTGGTACAAACAAAGTGGCCGTGGGCACCAGAGCCTTTCGCGTGAACGACGCGCTCCGGGATACGCTCCCGGTTGAAGTGCGCCATCTTCTCAAAAAGTAAAAAGTCTTCAAACACTACCGGTCCGCGAGGTCCTACCGTAAGCGAATTCTGGTTGTCGCCCACTGGACGACCTGCGTCGGTCGTCATCGTTTTCTTTTCATCCGCCATCAAATCCTCCTCAGTTCGCGGCTGCATGCGCGCCCCCGTCCTCAAATCTGGGCGCAGCTACAAGTCGCGAGGTAAGGGTAGGCCGGCGGCGGCTATACTTCCAATATATAGTTCGGATACGATGGATAGGTACAGCCTATAGCGCGGCCGTAGGAATTCTCTGATTCAGAGTATTTGTAGCGATAAATTCCTCTCGGCGACTGTTGTCTCGGAGGCTTCGCGCGCTTGTAAGTGCACCCAAAACCCTATGGAGCTTCATCAACTACGTTATTTCTGTGCCGTCGCCGAGACCGGTTCATTCAGCCGCGCCGCGGAGCACTCTCATGTCGCACAACCTTCCCTGTCCCAGCAAATCCTCAAGCTCGAGGACGAACTCGGAGCGCGACTCTTCGATCGTCTGGGTCGCTCCGTTCGCCTCACCGACGTTGGCAAAGCATTCCTACCTCGCGCGCGAGCCGTTTTGCGCGAACTCGAAGCCGCCAAAGGAGATGTCGTCCAGAGCAAAGACTCTGTGGCCGGCACCCTTACTGTAGGCGTGATCCCTACCATCGCCCCGTACTTTCTTCCTCAGCGGCTCACGTCGTTCACGCGCCAGTTTGCGCAAGCGCGCGTCACTGTAGTCGAAGAAATTACACCGGTATTGCTCGATCGTCTCCGCGCCAGCACCATTGATGTCGCTATTCTTGCGTTGCCCATCCGCGGCCACGAATTCGACACCTTCGCGCTCCTCACCGAACGCCTCTTCGCCGCGCTCCCGAAAAAGCACGCTCTCGCGGGACGCCGCTCGCTGAGCCTCAAGGACCTGCGCAAAGAGCCGTTCCTACTGTTGCGCGACGGCCACTGCTTCCGCGACACGGCAATCGCCGCCTGCGACCGCGCTCGCCTGAATCCCCAAGTCATTTTCGAGAGCGGCCAGTTCAGCAGTATTCTCAGCATGGTCAGCACCGGCATGGGCGTCTCCATCGTCCCGGAAATGGCCGTCGAGAAGGACCCGCGCTGCCGCTACGTCCGCATCGCCGATGACGAAGCCACGCGCACGGTCGGTGCTACCGTACTTCGCGGCCGTTCACTTACGCGCCTGCACCACGCGTTCCTCGCGCACCTTCGCATAGGAGTCCAAGAGTGGAAAAGCTAAGAGATGGTGTATTCGGGAAGGTGTTTATCGATAAAATGACGTAGTAACCATCCAGCAGAGCCGTTCTCAACCAGCTATGGGGTCGCTGCCGCCTTGACCACGCCGATAGTCATGTCATGGAAGTCCAGCGTGAGCACCGCATCACGAAAAAGCTCCAGGCCCACGGTCGCATCAAACAACCCATCCGGTTCATGTACAGTCTCGGTGGGGAAGTAGACCTTCGCGCCTTCCTTAGCCAATATGATTCCTCTGAACCCTTCCTGTTGTGCTTCGGCGACCTTCATATTTACACCTCCGTCGGTCAGCGGAAACAATCGCACGTCGGTGGTCTGCGCCGCGCCCGACAAACTCAGCTTCTCGATCGATGCGGTGTAGACCAGCAGTGAGCCCGTGTACATCGTGTCCACCTGTGCCGACACGCTCGCTCCGTTGATCTCGAATCCATCCGCCACCAAAATGGGAGGGCCATCCTTTCCGAAAGTGACCAGCGCCATCGTGTCGCATGCCCCGATGCACTTCACCGGACTGGTCAGCACGTCAGACACCCGTAGTTTGTGAGCCACAAAGTCCAATTGGAGGATGCGGTCCTTGAACGCTGTATATGCCAAGGTCCCCGCGACATGCGGCATCTGCTTCTGCGAAATCATGTCGGATAAGTCCATCCCGATGGCGGACACGTTCGCCAGCGTCAAAGCGCCGACGTGCACGGTGGTCATCACGGCGCGAAACATTCCCGAAGGCGCGCCAGGCTTCGGCGGCTCCGAAGGTTTCAGCCCCGCAGCTTCTGCGACCTTGGTATCCACGACGGAGTCCAGGTTACCAGTGTCGATGCCTAAGCGAATGGTCTTGCCATCGCCGATCCGCACGTCCACGCAGGGCGTGCCGTCACAATCGAGCAACGGGACTTCCGCCGCGAACTTTGTCTGCGCGGCGGCAAACGGAGAAGTGACCCCAGCGATCGTGCAAACAATCGCGGCTAGAGCCAAGGTCCTTAAAGCGCCGCAAGGAAAGGGCATGAGCGTTCTCCGTCTTATCGGAAACTTTTCGCCAGGTGTTTGCCTGGGCTCAAACAAGAGTGTTCTGTCCTACCGAAACCGCTCCAACTTATAGACGAAGTCCGCACACGAATGCTAGCATTGGTGTAGCAGTGCTCCGGTGGGGCCGTGGCGCAGTTGGGAGCGCGCCTCGATGGCATCGAGGAGGTCGTGGGTTCGAATCCCATCGGCTCCACCAACTTCAAGCTATCCCTCACGACTTCGTACCACGCCTATATTCACCCGAACAAAGCGCTGGGCAACTCTCGTGGTTGGGAGAACGTAGATTCGCGCATCGATCCCCACCGGAGATGAGAATCCGGTTGTGTCCAATAATGGATGTGATATACTCCATATATGGAGAGGGAGGGAGGAGCGCATGGCGACGATCAATCAGCCGGCAGGGATAGCCTGGGAAAAGCCCGCGGACCTTTCGAGTAAAGACGCACAGAAGCGATTGAGTCCGGCGGCGGTAAAGGCTTTCCTAAAGGTGCGTGAGCTTTGGGGTCTGCGCGACGAAGACGCCAGGCAACTACTGGGCGGTATATCCAACGGCGCATTTTACGAGTTGAAGAGAAAAGCGCGCGGCGCGCTCGACCAGGATCGTCTGACAAGGATTTCGATTCTAACGGGGATTTTCAAGGCGCTAAACATTCTCTACAGCAAAAAACTTGCTGACCGCTGGATTCAATTGGCAAATGACAACCCAATGTTTGAAGGCTCCACGCCTCTTACCTACATGATGAAGGGCGGCCTGCCAGCGATGTTGCGCGTAAGGCAGCTTCTGGATGCTCGCCGCGGCGGCTGACAGTGCTGCCTCGGGTTACGGACCTCCGGCGTGACGACACCCATCGTCTGATCCCGTCCGCCTATAGCGGAGGGGACGAAAGTATCCTCGCGCGCCTAACCGATGATCCCGGCGGGCTTGCTGCTCTATTCGAACTTGAGGGGGCGACGAACGACCGGCTGCTTGGCGAAGCCGGCTTGCTTCCCGGCATTACCGTCCGGGAACTCGTCTTTGGTCTTCCCTACTCCCACATCGTCAATGCAGCCTTCACGCACGCGCGACCGTCGGGAAGCCGTTTCAACGGACCGGAACGCGGAGCGTGGTACGCTGGATTCTCGCGCGAAACCTCGACGACTGAAGTGGCCTACCACAAGAGAAGGGAATTGGAGGAGATCCACTGGGAAGAGAAGGAAGTGTTTACGTACGTAGATTTTCTCGCCGACTTTCGGGGCAAGTTTCACGACATTCGCAACAATTCGTCCTTCAAGAATTGTTTAGATCCCAACAGCTATATCGCAGCGCAACAATTAGCCAGAGTGCTTCTTGAAGCAGGATCTGGCGGTGTCGTCTATAACAGCGTCCGGCACAAAGCGGGAACATGTATAGCGTGTTTCCGACCGGCGTTAGTGAACAACGTCCGGAAAGGTTCTTCAATATCCGTCGCCTTCGACAGCGCACTCGCCGCTCCGGAAATCCGCGAACTCAAAGCCTAAGCGTAGAGGGCACCCGGCTCGGACGTTGGTAGGGAGTCGGCATCAAATCCCGAAGATGGAGGTCTGCATTTCGAAAGCGGTCGAGGCCTGCCGGCGTCTGTAAAAATGCACTATCGCCGCCCAAGATGACACAGTCCTGTACTAAGGCATTCTACGCAGTCCCTACGCAGAAACCTCTTTAGCGGGTTTCGTAAGTTGGTCAATCGACGGGACGTCCCAAAACGGCACCTCGGAGGCCCAGGAGTTGCATGGTATCGAGCAGTTCGTTAGAGGGAAGGACACTGTGCCTGCGATTCCTTTCGATATTCTGAGACGTCACCACGATGGGAGTTTTCTCTGGCTCGAGGCGACTGCCGACATCCAGATAGCGAAGACCCGCTTGCGACAACTGTGTGCCAACTACCCGGGGGACTATTTTGTTTTCGACCAGGGAAGCCAACAAATTGTCGCCAGATCTGCGGAGCTGGATGGAAACGACGTTTATGGCTCATAACTTGCTCCTCGTTCATGCTTCGTGCTCTACACGAACATGCGAGACCTCCTACGTCGTTTACCTGATGTTCACAGATACGGGGCTCCGCTATAGTTCGCCGACTCGCAGAGGTCGCATCAACCACCGGGAAACGCACATGAGAACGCGGAAAGGTAAGAGGAGAACGTCATGATTCGTCGTCGCAATACGTGGCCCCAAGTTTTTTCAGCATTTGCCATCGGTCTGGGTGCCGGTGCTGCTCTCGGTTTGCTTTTCGCTCCGCAGTCGGGAGAAGACACCCGGGAACTGCTCCGCGGCACCGCCCAGGACGGAATCGATGACGCCGTCGATCGCGGCAAGACCGTGATCCGCCGTGTTCGCAAGAACATGGGCGACGCCAAGGACTTCGTAAACGAAGTCGCGGACACCGCCGAAGGCGCCTTCCGCGAAGCTCGAAACGCGTCGTCGTAACCTGTAGAACGTTTCAACCTGCTCTAGGCTCGGGCTCGAACACGAACTCACTTTTGAAAGGAGCGCGATATGGATTTGCTTTGGACCATCGCCGTAATTCTCATCATCTTGTGGCTGCTCGGTCTCGTGACGTCGTATACGTTGGGCGGTTTCGTCCACATCCTGCTCGTGTTGGCGATCATCGTCATCCTGATTCGCGTCATTCAGGGCCGCAGGCCGGTTTAGGCTGCGAGTGCCCCGTATGGGATTGCCGCCCCAGATGCGGGGCCCCATTTCGGGACTCGGCCATAAATTTGTTCGGTAATGCGTTCGCTTTCAGAAAAGGAGCCCAGTCGTGAAACCACATAAGTCATCAAAAGATCAAGCACTGTTGATCAGCGTCGCCGAATCCATCGGTTCGACTCTAGGCGCCATCGCGGCCAAAGCGGACGCCGCTCAAAAAGCCATCACTGGCAGCAATATCGTCTCCGACGTAAAGCGCGAGACCAAGAAACTGGCTCATAGGAGCAAGCGGGCCGCCGTCGCCGCTAAGGGGTCGGCGAAAAGGTCGAAGCCCGCCCGCACCGTACGCCGCGCCGTTCGCAAAACCACGAAACGTGCAGCCGGCAAGTCCCGCCGAGCCAAGAAATAGCTCCGTCTCAACTCAACAGGTGCGATGGGGCTAGGAGGAACGATCACATGACCTCGGAAGTTCCCCTTATCTATGGCAGTCGAAGTCTGGCAAGTACGCAGCCCAGGATTCTCGGCCTCTGCTGGATCGTTTATGGTGTCCTGCGCTTGGTCATGACCTTCTGGCTGCTCACCTTTACCACGACGGCCACGCTCATGTTCGGCGCGTTGCTCACGCGGGTCCCGGATCCGTTCTCGCTGATGAGTCTTTTTCATTTTCTCTATCTTGGCGTGATGATCTGGTCCGCGGTCTCCGGCGTCGTCGGCATCTTGGCTGGCGTGACGCTTTTATCGGGTCAACGCTCCGCGCGCCCTCTCGCGATTGCTGCCGCGCTTCTTTCCTTGTCAGAACTCCCCTTCGGAATAGCCCTGGGAGTTTATACCTTGGTGGTGGTGGTTCCTCCCTACTCCGCCGCGACTAGGGCCTAGCCCAGCTTGGCGTCGAGTCTACCGGGAGAAATATCCCGTCTTCGACCGAACCGTCAGTCCTGGGCGCTTCACTCTCACAACCACTTTGCGGAACGTGTCGTCCTTAGCCGCATTTGTCGGGTAATACGCCAGTTCGTAGGACGTCCGCAATTCCTCCGCGATCTGCCGGAAATAGGTGTGCGGATCCGTCTGCGCCGCGTCGATGTGCATGCCCCCGGTTTCTTTCGCGATTCGCTCCATCACACGAATTCCGTACTGATTGCGCGCGGTCAATTTCTCATGCTTTTTTCCCGTGTAACGAATCGCGAAGATCACCACATTGGCGTCTTGCGCCGCTTCGATGGCGGTCATCATGTCGTGCGAACTGGAATTGTCCTCGCCGTCGCTGAAGAGCAGCAGTGCCCGCCGGCCATTTTCGCTGGCCAGCTTTTCCGTAACCGCATAAAAGATGGAATCGTAAAACGCCGTTCCCAGCTCCCGATCCTCTTTCGGACCTAGCTCCGGGAAGCGCCGGCTGTCCTTGTCGTAGAGCCTCCAGGACTCCATCATCTCTTCGCCTGACGTCGACAAATCGCTCACCAGCCGGACATGATTTCCAAATCCCACGAGGAAAGCTCGGTCGCGGGGTCCTAGCGCCTCTTTCAGAAATACCTTCAAGTCGTTCTCGTGCTGCTTTGCAAAGTGTTCCTGGCTTCCGCTCGCGTCCACGATCAGTCCCAGCGTCAGCGGCACATCCACGCTCTTGGCGAAAAATGCGATCTTCTGTGGCGCAGCGTCTTCTATGACTTCGAAATCGTCTTTAGTTAGATTATCAACCAGCCCGCCGCTGGCATCCCGCACCGAAAACGCGACGGTCACCAGGTTCACGTCCACGCGAATTGATTCCTGCGCCGCACATCGCGCCCACCACGCCGGCAACAGCACAAGTAGCACTAGCAGCTTCCGCACGGGTTCACCTCATGACAGCGGATCGATCGACCCAAATGGCAACCCGTGGAACGCAAAAAGCCCACAATTTGTTTCAGAATGTCTACCGCAATTTGCCCGCACCAATACACCCTTCGCCCGATTCTCACTCTTCTCTGGTCGGCTTATCGTGCAAAGCGTCAGGAGAACAACCTATGACCCTATATAAGAAACTTGGGACCGAGATGCTCGTTCTGGGATCTTGCTTGCTGCTGGGCGCATCGATGCCGGCAAAAATCCCATCGCGCCAGGACACGCAGCAAACAGCCCCAGACAATGCCAAAGCGAACCAAAACACAAACACCACCGCCGACCAGCAAAAAATGAATCCAGCGGACCGTGACCTCACTAAGAAGATCCGCATGGCTCTTCACGATGACCAGTCGCTATCCATGTACGCACACAACATCAAGATCATCAGCCTGGACGGCAAAGTGACGCTAAAAGGCCCAGTCCGTTCGGAAGATGAAAAAACCGCCATCGAGGCCAAGGCCGTCGCGGTCGCGGGTGAAGGAAACGTAACGAATCATCTGCACGTCGCGCCACCAAAGTCTTAAACAGATGAATTTGCATCCGCGGAAAGTTCGAGAAAATTCAAAGGAGAAACAGAATGAGCGATAAGAAAACCGCAGTCTTCGGGATCTACTCCACGCGCAACGCCGCCGAACAGGCCGCCGAAGCCCTCGTGAACGGAGGATTTGCCGCAGGAGACATTTCCGTGCTCTTGCCGGAAAATCTCGGTACCCGCGAGATCGGCACGGAAAAGTCCACAAAAGCCCCGGAAGGCGCAACCACTGGAGCAGGCACCGGAGCTGTCTTGGGCGGCGCGTTGGGGCTCTTAGCAGGGATCGGCGCACTCGCCATTCCAGGCGTTGGCCCACTCATCGCTGCCGGTCCCATCATGGCTACTCTTGCAGGCATGGGAGTTGGGGGCACCGTCGGCGGTCTGACCGGTGCGCTCGTCGGACTCGGTATCCCGGAATTCGAGGCCAAGCGCTACGAAGGCATCCTGCAGAAGGGCGGTATTCTTCTATCCGTCCACTGCTCCACTTCGGATGAAGTGACGCGCTCGAAGCAAATCCTGAAGGGCACTGGCGCCGAAGACGTTTCGTCCACAGGGGAAGCCTCCGTCGACAAGGCCGACCGCGCACGCACAGTCGCAGGCTCCTAGACTCAACTGAACAATTCGCACCTTGGCTGAAATAAAGAGAGGCCGC
Source organism: uncultured Acidobacteriota bacterium (assembly GCA_963834025.1). Classification (GTDB taxonomy): domain Bacteria; phylum Acidobacteriota; class Terriglobia; order Acidiferrales; family UBA7541; genus Acidiferrum. Next base: position 160,525 of record CAWIAI010000005.1, read on the forward strand.
GACTGAGTCGCGGCCTCTTTAATTGTGGCTGTCCCCTAGAGAGGGCGGGTTAGGTCACTGCACAACGGAACCCGATGCGATAAGCCGAACCCAGCAAGCCACCCCGTTCCGCCTCGCCGACATGCTCGAACTTGATCTAGCTTCACTTGCCTACCTTCGGTCGCGCCGTGCTCACGCGGTCCCGGCCGACTTCTTCGCCTCCGCCGAGTCGTAACTCTCGCCGTAAATTGCTGGCACTTTACCGCCAGCCGGACGCAAGTAAACCGACAACTGCCCACGGTGATGAATCGAGTGCCGCAATCCGAGATCGAGAAATCCTACCGCCGGCAATTGAAACATCCCGCGGAAATCGATCGTCTTGGCCAATTGCTCGCCAGACACTTTCTTCAACGCCTCCAAATCCTTGGCAAACGACTCACCATAAAACTTGCCGATATCCGCCGAGTTCTTCACATCCTCCGGGCGATGTCGCGGCGTAAAATCGAATTCCCCGGCCACCACAGCCCGAGTAGAACCGGTGTTCCGCAGCCACAATGTGCCATGCAAGCTCCAGCGCCGTCTTCGCCACAGGCTCCGGCCGGTAGTCCCCATTGTCCAGTGGAATCGCTTCGATCACACTGCGTGTTGTTTGGTGTTCTCTCTGAATTGCTGGTAGCGCCACGTGCAACGCCAGCGTCGCCTGTTCCGGTTGTAGATTCGGCATGGGAGCGGATGACCTCGGCCCAGAGTATATATCAGTGTAGGCGCTTGCTTAAGCTCGGCGCCTGCATCGCATAGATCGCTCCAAACCTTGCTCACCCGGTGGCAGATCGATCGAATCCAGTCAGGACCATGCCGCAGTCAAGCCCAGGGTAAGCAGCGTCATTCCAAACTAACGGTCGCTGCGCCTCCGGTCCGCGGTCCTCATGTTTCGCAGCACCCACACCGCCAGCGCCGTGTCGTCAGCCGCGCCGGTTTTCCACCGTAGATCGCCTAGCAGTCGAAACAGCGATTCTCGCGGCAACCGCAATTGCCCAGCCATCTCCTTTACTGTGTTTCCTGAGGCCAAGCTGCGTAGCAAAATCGATTCCTCCGTTGTGAACCGTGTGGCCAATACCGCCCCTGGCGGCCTCGCGCCCTGTCCGTTCCCCGCGGAACTCCCCGTCCAGTGCGGATTCGGCGCGCTCGCACTTTTCATCGCTGCTCTGACTTCCAGCGTTTTCACTGCGTCTCGCGTCGGCATAGTTCCCCCGTTGAGTCTGAAAAGGCAAACGTCAGGGCACGGCTTCAGTTCACCCTGAGGGACGAAGGGCCATGCCGCACGTACTTGGCTATCAATTGGCTTAGCCGCTGAGCGCCCGTGGTCCGTTCCACTTAACTCAAATGCATGCAAGCTGCCAACGAATCCAGCCCCGACTCTCTCCTTGAACTATCGGCCGAGCATTGGAAATGCTTGAACCTACAGTGACTTGAACGGTCTTCAGCGCGCACAAGAAGAACACCCGTGTTGCATGAAAAAATACCAATTTGACTTTACGCATTCGAAAAAGGAATTACGCGGTGCAGCGCCGGGAGCACCCACGATTCCAGACGACCGTCCCAGCGGTGCCAGACCTTCATCAGAATGTAGCCTTGAAGACCTGAGGTAGGAACTACTGCGCCACCGGCCGAAGTTGCAGCACGATCTCTTCTAGCCAATTCTCCAAAATCAACCGCTGCTCCGGCGCTATCTCCGAAAACGCCAGCCCCATCCCGAAACTCGGGTCGCTATAGACCACTTTCGCCTTAGCCTCAAACGCGCCTTGGTCGCGAACGATCCGCAGCTTCACTTGCGTCCCGGTAGCGAAGGGATTCAGCGCGTCCACGTAGCAACCGCCCAGCCCCACTTCCGAAGTTCGCGCCGACAGCCGCGTCCCCGTGCTAATCTCGGTCACTTCGACGGAAGCAACGAACGGACACCGCCGCACCGCCCGCGGCTTCGCGAATTTTTTCGCGGCGCGCCCGCCGCCAGTCTTCTTGTGTGGACCATTCAGCATCGTTTGTACCCGGCGTTCTGACCCGGAAGTCCGATAAGCTCACGTCCGTATACTCCATTGTTTCGCCCCCACAGGCCCCTCAACAACTGACCCTCCGGACAGCCATGCCTAAACGGAAACCAAACCGCGAATCCGGGCGCGTGGACCACAAAAGCCTCAATTTACTAGCTGGTTTTGGGGGAGGACCCTAGCAGGATGCTGAAAAAGCCAGGAATTTTGTAACGAGGCGGCGCGCGGTGCGTCTGATTAGGCATGCGAGGAAACGATCAGCAGCAGGGGCATGTGTTTAGCTACATTTCACCGGAGCGGCGGGTACGCAAAGATCATCCGCTGCGGCCGATCCGCACGATGGTAGATAAGGTCCTCAAGGAACTCTCGCCGGAGTTCGACAAGATGTATTCCAAAGTGGGTCGTCCGTCGATTCCGCCGGAGCAGTTGCTGCGCGCTCTGTTGCTGCAGATGCTGTACTCGGTGCGCAGCGAGCGGATGCTGATGGAGGAGATCGACTACAACATATTGTTTCGCTGGTTCGTGGGGCTGAATTTGGATGATGAAGTATGGGATGCCACGGTGTTCACCAAGAACCGCGACCGTTTGCTAGAGGCCGAAGTGGCCAAGGAGTTTCTGTCGCTGGTGGTGGAGCAAGCCCGAGGGCAGGGCTGGGCCTCGGACGAGCACTTCACGGTAGATGGAAGTTTGCTGGAAGCCTGGGCCAGCGTGAAGAGTTTTCAGCCTAAGAACAAGAAGAGTGGGCCTCCGCCGGATGATCCCGGAAATCCCACGGTGGATTATCGCGGCGAGAAGCGCTCGAACGAAACGCATGAGTCGAAAAGCGATCCGGAAGCGCAGCTGGCGCGCAAAGGTCCAGGCAAGGAGGCCAAGTTGAGCTACAGCGGGAATCTGCTGGTGGAGAATCGCAACGGGTTGATTGTGGACAGCCGAGTGTGGGAAGCCACGGGCACGGCGGAGCGCTATGCGGCGCTGGAAATGCTGCAGGAACTTCCGGGAAGCAAGCGGGTGACGGTGGCTGGAGACAAGGGCTTCGACACGGCGGATTTCGTGCGCGAGTGTCGGAACCTATGGGTGACGCCGCATGTGGCGCAAAACCTTGGGCGCAGAGGTGGCAGCGCCATCGATAGTCGCACGGCGCGGCACGCGGGCTATGCGATCAGTCAGAAGAAGAGGAAGCGCATCGAAGAATGTTTTGGCTGGCTGAAGACTATTGCGCTGTTGCGCAAAGTGCGGCATCGCGGGACGCTGAAGGTCGATTGGATCTTTACGTTCGCGTGCGCGGCTTACAATCTGGTGCGCATGCGGAACCTGATGCACAGCGTAGTTCCGACGTAGTTCGACCGGGCCGCAGTGTCTCTGAACGGAGCTGAAACACCTCTTTCGGGCGCTCGGTAGCACGACAAATCACGCCGCAGAGGCTCGAAAACTCCCGAGTGACTTAAACCGACCCAGAAATTGCTGGCTCAGAACGATTTTTTCCGCAGCCTGCTAGGCCTTGAGGCCGTTAGGAACCAGAGGAAGGCTCCGCAACCGGACGCCAGTAGCGCTAAAGAGCGCATTGCCGATAGCCGGCGCAATTCCCACAATGGGAGTCTCGCCTGCTCCAGCCGACGGAATATCTTTGCGGTCAAGTAAGACCGCTTCGATCTCGGGCACATCGCGGAAACGCGGTACACGGTAACGTGAAAAACGCGCATTGGTGATTCGGCCATTTTCGAACTCAACCGCCTCGAACAGTGCTCCGCCCAATCCCATGATGTTCGCGCCGATCACTTGATTGCGCAGCCCGTCTGGATTAACGATCGCTCCACATTCGAACGCTGTCACCACGCGGACGACGCGGACATCGCCCGAGCCGCGATCGACGGCCACTTCCGCGCACGTCGCGACGTAGCCGTTTTTCTCGATGCCGCCACCCAACCCGAATCCCTGCCCGGGCTGCAATTTCTTCCCCGGCCACCCAAACGACTTTGCCGCCGCCTGAAACACGTCGCACAATCGCGGATCCGCGATATTTTTTAGTCGAAACTCCAGTGGATCGATTCCCGCGGCATGCGCCAACTCGTCCATGTGCGTCTCGCGAGCAAAGTGATTGGCTGTTGCGGCAAGTCCTCGGTAAGAACCCTGCCGCAATGGCGAGCGCGCCGCGTGGAACTGAATGCGCTGGTTCGCAACGACGTAGGGAGTGCCAATGCCCGAGCCGCCGGAATTGTAGTTGTGGAATTCCCAAGCCGTCAGCATGCCGTCGCCACTGATCCCGCTCTTGACCTCAATTATTCCCGCCGGTCGAAAATACGCCCAGGTGAACTCCTCCTCACGCGTCCACACAATTTTCACCGGGTGTCCCGCCGCGCGCGCTAACCGCGCCGCTTCCAACGCCGCTTCGCCCGTATGTTTGCCGCCGTAGGCCGAACCCGTATCCGGCACGATCACGCGTACGCGGTCCTTCGCCAGGTGAAACGCATCCGCAAGATCGTCGCGAACTGCGAAGGGCCGCTGCGTCCCTGTCCAGACGGTGAGCTTCCCGTCGGCCCACTCCGCAACCGCGGCCCGCGGTTCTAGCGGCGCGTGCGCGATATAAGCCACGGTGTAAGTCTGGTCCAGACGGTGCGCAGCTTGAGCCAATCCGTCATCGACGGAGCCCGTTATGTGCGAGTCGCGGCCCGCGTCACCACCCTCCACATTGCTCTTCAAATAAGAAAACAATTCCGTGCTCGAAGGCTGCTTGCATTCTTTCCACTGCCCGCGCATTGCCGCAACCGCTTTTTCCGCCGCCCGCTCACTCGGCGCCGTGGCCCCAACAAAATTGCCGTCGCGAACGACAACCACGCCCGGCATCGACTCAGCTGCCTTTGAATCCACTGAAGTCAGCGTCGCCCCAAAAGAAGGCGGCCGCAGCACCTCGCCGAACAACAGCCCCGCCGGACGCAGATCCGTCGTGTACTGGTGCTTGCCCGTAACAAACGCCCGCCCGTCCACCTTCGGCAGCGCTTTCCCCGCGACGGTCCACTCCGCCACCGGCGTAACCGGATCGGCATCGGGAATGTTCTGCGCCAGCGTCTTGCCAGTTGCCAGTGCCGCGTAAGACAGCGAACGCCCCGACGCCGGGTCAGTAACTTTCGCGTTGGCCGCCATTAGTCCGCTCGCCGGCATGCTCCACTCCTTCGCTGCTTCCGCCACCAGCAACTCGCGCGCTGCCCACGCTGCGCTCCGCAGCTGCGGCGTCATATACGGCGTGCTGCGGCTGCCAAACGTGCCCATATCGAATGGCGTCAGCGCCGTATCACCCATCACCATGCGCACGCTTTCAAACGGCACGCGCAATTCGTCCGCCACCGATTGCGCCAGCGACGTCCGAATGTTTTGCCCGATCTCCACCTTGCCAGTGAAGACGGTCACCCCGCCATCCTCGCCGATGTGCAGCCACGAAGTAATATCCTTCGGCGCCTCTTCCCCACGAAATCCGCGCGCACCGCCCGATTCCTGCGCCCCTACTCGTGTCCCCACCGCCACGGAAAACACCGCAACGCCCGCGCCTAGCAATTTGAAAAAATCACGTCGCTGCAGCTCAAAGTGATGGATCGGCCGAGCTGAAAACTCGTACCGCTCCGGCTCAATCACTAATTTTTCGTCGAGCCCGCTCATCGCCCGTGCCCTCGCATAGCTTTAGCCGCCGCCTGCACCGCCACGACAATGCGAGGCTGCGTCCCGCATCGACACACATTCCCCTGCAGCGATTGCACAATTTCAGCGTCCGTAGGATTCGAGTTCTTCTGCAGCAAAGCCACGCTGCTCATGATCATTCCCGAAGTGCAATAAGCGCACTGAAACGCCCCCGCCTCCAGAAATGCCTCCTGCACCGGATGCAACGCACCATCCTTGTCTAGTCCCTCAATAGTTGTAATGGATTTTCCCGCCGCATCACCAACAGGAAACAAGCACGAACGCCGCGGCGTCCCGTCCACCAGCACCGTGCAAGCCCCGCACTGCCCCTCGCCACAACCGTATTTGCTCCCGGTGAGACCAAGCTCATCACGCAAAGCATAAAGAAGAGGCGTATCCGGGTCCGCGAGGAGGAAATAACTCTGACGATTAATTTCTAGTCGGATCGGCATCACCGTCCACCTTCAAGCAACTCATTACGCGCGCACGCCGGAAATAAGCCGCTATTCGTATTCTACACCTACCCATCCAACCTCTAATCTCAAACCTCCGGCTACCTCAAAGCGTCCGCGCTGCATAAATCAAATACACCGCCAAAATGACCCCGAACAGCGCCGCCACCACCGCTCAAATCGTAACAATCGCCCCCGCCGGCTTAAACTCATTCGCATCCAACTGACGCATCGTAGCGTGATACCGGGCCGACGAAGTAAGCGCCATTAATATCCCCATCACCATGAATCCAACCCCCATCCCCAACGGCAATCCGCTCTCATGCTCCGCCTCACCTCGCAAGCCCAAGAACTCGCGCAAGGTAATCCCAAGCTTCGCCACCACAAAACCAAACACGATGATGCTGATACTCGTGCGAAGCCAAGCCAAGAACGTGCGCTCGTTCGCCAGATGAATCGCTGGCCTTACCGACTTTCGCCGAAGAAACGGAATCACTCATATGCGTAAGCCGCCCGTGTCCGGTCGCATGCCAAAAGCGAAGCAAGTCATGCCGCGGCGACACGCCGTAACTGTAATCGACAGCCGAGACGCCCTGCAGGCAGGGCGCTCCCACGTGGGCTGCTCCGAAGCTGGATGCCCCTCAGCTTCTCGAAGTGCGGGGTTGTTGAGATCTCGCCGGGTGCGGGTGCCGATCCTAAATATTTTGAGAGTGGCTCTTGGCGTTTTCGATCTCCCCGTCTATCCTCTCACCGGGTTACACCAACGAACGCTTCCATGACGCTGCTATCCAGATCCCAGGCCAAGTCGACTCTCACCGGCCACAGATTCCTTTTGCTCTTCCTTTTCCTGTTGGCCATGCTGATCCTCTATCCTTACGCCGAAGCCACCCACTTCGGCTACTACGCGCTTCGCGTGATCGCAATCTTTGTCACCTTCCTCAGCGTCTACGCCGCCAAAATCCACCGCAGCCTCCTCGTCCTGGCCATTGCGCTCGCGATTCCGGCATTAGTCCAACGCATTGTTATTCCCAAGGCCGACGCCGGCGCCCTTCCACTACTCAACATCGTCCTGAGCTTTCTCTTTGACCTCGTAATTGTCGTGATTCTTTTCCGCCGTATCTTCGCCAACGAACGCCCCAATGCAGAGACCATTTTCGGGGCCCTTTGCATCTACCTGTTGGTGGGATTTAGTTTTGCCAGCGCCTACGGAATGGTAGCCACCTTCCAGCCAAACGCCTTCTATCTCGATCCGCATACCAACCTTCACATCACTCCCGACCACTTCGATTTCGTTTACTATAGTTTCGGCACCATGACCTCCCTCGGCGCGGCGGGCATCACACCAGTCTCCGATCAAGCACGCTCCATTACCATCCTCGAAGCCGTCCTGGGCGTCCTCTACCTCGCCGTCCTGATCACCAGATTAATAGGCGCCTACCGCACCAACTCCACCGATTGAGCCGCCGTGCTCTTCTCCTGGGTGCCGCACCCTCGGGTTTTGAGGGTGCGGTCTTTGACGTGCCCTTCTCCATCGAATCGTAAATCCGCGCTTCCGCCCCCGAGGCACTGGCTCCAACTCGCCGCTCCAGAAACTCGCGGTACAGACCACGCGCCTGAAGTATATTTCTTCCTGCTGGAATCACCCATGAATCCACAAGCATTGCTACTCGCAATCCTGTCTATCTGCGCCGCAACCCAAGGCTCCTGCACGCTAAGCGCCCAAACGACAACAACGCCAAAGCAGGACTCCGCCACCGCCAAATCTCCAATGCAACTGGTCGCACAATATCGCGGTGTCCTTCCCTGTGCCGACTGTCCCGGCATCGACACAACCCTCTCGCTCCTTGCGAACTCACCCAACGACCTGGACCACACGCGCTACGTGCTCAAGAGCAGCTACCAGGAGCGCAACAACACCTTCACGGAAACCGGCACGTGGACCATCGTTCACGGCACGCCAGACAATCCAGGTGCCACCGTCTACCAACTGAAACCAAAGGACGGCGGACAACCCACCAATTTCCTCCGCGTCAGCGACAACGAAATCCTGCAACTCGACAGCGAACGCCGCCGCATCGACTCCAAGCTAAATTTCTCGCTGAAAAGAACAACGAGCGGGGCGTCCCCACTCTCCCCTCCCAGTGGCTTCTAAACAAAGGACCGCTGGCTGCTGGTCCTTTCGCCCGATTTCCATTTGCCGGACGTATCCCATGCGTTCCAGGCCCGAACTTTAAATGTTGACGAGCGTCGAAATCTTTTTATAATCGAAATCGCGACGCTCCTGTCGAGTAAGGAGGTGATCCACTGAGGTACACGAAGAATTAATCTGTAAATAGAGACGCGCCTGTGATTTTTCCCAGGCGCCTCTCTTTTCATCTCTCCCCTAAGCGACGCGGTCAACCGGTCCCCCGAAAAGTCCCCTCATAAATGAAGCCTGCCTGCTTCGCACCTTTCCCAGTTCCGCCGAGTTTGCACCCGTCCATACGGTGTTTGCTGTAGTGCAAGTCGCGCAATTCGATGACATAAGGTGTTTTTTCTGCGTGGGGGCTGCTTTGCTCAGGCAACAGTCGTAGATAATAGGCGTTTGTTTTGGGCTATTTTGGGCGTGTGAGCAGAGGGCCTAACAACCGCATTCTCATTCGGAGGGTTCACTTCTTGGCGACGTCAAAAACACGACGCGGCGGGTACTCGCCCATGCCGCAGTTAGAGAAGGCGCGCACCGGCATTCCAGGATTCGACGAGATCACGCGGGGCGGTGTGCCGAAAGGCCGTCCGACCATCATCTGTGGCGGTCCCGGTTGCGGCAAGACCATGTTCGCGGTGGAGTTCCTCGTTCGCGGAGCCACGCAGTTCGGCGAGCCGGGGGTCTTGATGACCTTCGAAGAGACCGCGGCCGAAATGACCAAGAACGTGGCGTCCTTGGGATTTGATCTGAAAGATTTGTCGGCGCGCAAGAAACTGATGATGGATTACGTGCGCATCGAACCCTCGGAAATCCAGGAAACCGGGTCCTATGATCTGGAAGGCTTATTCATTCGCCTGCAATACGCCGTGGATTCGATCGGCGCGAAACGCGTAGTCCTGGACACCCTGGAAGCGGTCTTCTCGGGATTCTCGAATCAAGGACTGCTGCGCGCGGAGATACGCCGATTGTTCCGCTGGCTGAAGGATCGCGGACTTACAACGGTGGTGACCGCGGAGCGCGGTGAGGGCGCGCTGACCCGCTACGGCTTGGAAGAGTACGTTTCTGACTGCGTGATCTTTCTTGATCATCGCGTGGAGCAGCAGGTCTCGACGCGGCGAATGCGCGTGATCAAATATCGCGGTTCCTCGCACGGCGCGGACGAATATCCCTTCTTGATCGACGACCAAGGATTCTCGGTTCTGCCGAGCACCTCGATGGGGCTGAATCATCCAGTATCGAGCCAGCGAATCTCCTCCGGCGTGAAAGAACTGGACGACATGCTGGAAGGGAAAGGGTATTTCCGCGGATCATCGGTAATGGTTTCGGGCACGGCGGGTTCCGGTAAATCGAGCCTCGCGGCGCATTTTGCGAACCAGACATGTATCGACGGCAAACGGTGTCTCCATGTGGCCTTCGAGGAATCGCCGGCTCAGACACTACGAAATATGCGGTCGATCGGGATTGACCTCGCGCCGCACGTTAAAAAAGGACTGCTTCGGATGGAGGCCTGGAGGCCCACGCAAAGCGGCCTGGAAATGCATTTGTTGCGCATTCACAAGTTAGTGGAACAGTTTAATCCCCAGGCGGTCATCGTCGATCCGATCACCAATCTGGTGACCGGCGACACGCATGAGGTTCATGCGATGTTGATGCGTCTGCTGGATTTCCTGAAGACCAAGCAAATTACGGCGTTTTTTACGGCATTGACGGAGGGCGGCGCCGCCATGGAGCGGACCGAGGTGCAAGTCTCTTCGCTGATCGACACCTGGATGCTGGTGCGGGACGTGGAGCTCAATGGCGAGCGAAATCGTTGCCTGTATGTTCTGAAGTCGCGCGGCATGGCCAACTCCAATCAGGTTCGTGAGTTTGTAATGACCGGGAATGGGATCCGGCTGCTCCCGGTCTATGTGGGATCCGGCACGGTGCTCACCGGATCGGCTCGATTGAGCCAGCAGGCTCGCGAGAAGGCCGACGAGACGGCGCGGCTGCAAGAAGCGAAAGAGAAGAACAAGATTCTAGAAACAAAACGGAAAATTCTGGAAGCCAAGGTCGCTGCGCTTCGGGCCGAGTTCGCGGACGAAGAAGATCGTTTGGCGCAGAGTGTGAAACGCGACGAGCAAAAAGAGCGGAGTTTGGCACGGGATGTCGCAGAGATGGCTAGCCTTCGCGGGAGCAAAGCACCGAGCAAAGGTCAAGAGGCGTAACTTGGGCGGAAAGAAAAAGGCGGTGGCTTTCGTGAAAAAGAAGGCAGCGAAGAGCGGTCGAATTCATTGAGCTGAAATTATATGTTGCCGGACAAACTCCCAAGTCTCTTGCGGCGTTGGCCAATCTCAAAAAAATCTGCCACGAGCATTTGGAAGGCCGGTACACCCTTCACGTGATCGATCTGGTAAAAACTCCGCAACTCGCGCAGGGCGACCAGATTCTGGCGATTCCGACGCTGGTGCGGAACTTGCCGGTTCCCATTCGAAAGATCATCGGTGATTTGTCCGACCTGGAGCGCGTTCTGGTCGGGCTGAACCTGGTGCACGCTGAGACCGGGAGTTCGAAGTGAAGGCACGGCGTCGAACAGCGAAACCAAAACGCAGGAAGCACGCGGCAATTCGATACATTTTGCGGCTCTATGTAACCGGTCAGACGCCGCGGTCTCTGAGGTCCATCGAGAATCTGCGCATGCTTTGCGAGAAGTACTTGAAAGGCCAATTTGATTTGGAAGTGATCGACATCTATCAGCAACCTGCGTTGGCGGCGGAAGGCCAGATCATTGCAGCGCCCACATTGATCAAGACGATGCCATTGCCTTTGCGTCGGCTGGTGGGAGATTTTTCCGATCAGGCACGAGTTGTTCTCGGGCTGGATTTGAAGACCACGTAGGAGCGGGCCATGAAGAAGACTAAGAAAAACCGGTCGAAGAAAGCGAGCGATTACAAGGAAGTATTGGCGCGCGTTGCCGAACTGGAAGAGACACTGCGCGCGATTCGCATGGGCGAGGTTGACGCCGTGGTGGTCAGCGGTCCCATCGGCGACCAGGTGTTTACATTGCAGGGTGCGGAGCATCCGTACCGGATTCTGGTGGAAACGATCGATGAAGGCGCGGCCACGCTTTCCGACGATGGCACGGTCTTGTACTCCAACCGGAGCTTTGCGGCCATCTTTGATGTGCCTTTGGAGAAATTCATTGGCGCGCCAATCGAGAGTTTCGTGTCAGGCGAAGATCTGCAAGATTTGAGGGCGCTTCTGAAAGATGCCAGGACCGGCAGTGCGCGCGGAGAAATCCGTCTGCGGACCGTAGACGGCAAGGCGCGCACGATACGCCTTACTCTGAGCACGAACCGGCAACTCGGCGTCGAAGCAATTTGCGCGGTGGCGACGGAATTAACCGAACTGGTAGAAACCAACGAAGCCCTGAGGGTGACCGAAACTTCACTTCGCCAATTGTCCGCACGCCTTTTGCAACTGCAGGATGAGGAGCGCCGCCGGATTGCGAGAGATCTCCACGACGTCACGGGACAAAAAATTGCGATTCTGTCGATGTCGCTCGACCGGCTGGGGCGCCTGGTGGAATCAAAAGGCGCCGAAGTTGCCGAGACTCTGGATGATAGCCGCGAAGTCGTGCGGAAAATCGGCGAAGAGATTCGGACCTTGTCGTATCTGTTGCACCCACCCCTGCTGGACGAGTCGGGGCTGGCTTCGGCCGTACGCTGGTACGCGGAAGGCTTTCAGAAGCGTAGCGGAATACATCTGACCGTTGACATTCCGCCAGGCTTGGGCAGGCTCTCCACGGAAGTGGAGACGGCGTTGTTTCGCGTGGTGCAAGAGAGCCTGACCAACGTGCATCGTTATTCCGGAAGTCCGAACGCGGAAATCAAGATTTTCGCGGAGGATGGTCAGGTTCATCTGGAAGTCGTGGACCACGGAAGGGGCATTGAGGCAGGCGCTGCACCTGTGATGATCGATGGCATAGCTTCGCTGGGGGTCGGCATTCCAGGGATGCGGGAAAGATTGCGTCAATTGGGCGGGCAATTGGAAGTGGATTTTGGCAGAAATGGAACTCGGGTTGTTGCCATCGTCCCGCTGAAAAAGCCAGACGCCGCGAGCTTGGAGACAACGGAATACGCGGCAGCGGAGGGCGGTAACACCCAACCGGGATTGGATTCCGATGCGGTCGCCCGCAGCGATGCGCGGCGACGCATCTTGATCGCGGACGATCACGAGGTGATGCGGCGCGGCGTGCGCGGCCTGCTGGAAAGCCATAATGAATGGGCCGTCTGTGGGGAGGCATTCGAAGGCAAAGAGGCGGTCGCGAAGTCGCGAGAATTGCAGCCGGATCTGATCATCATGGACATCAATATGCCTGGCTTGACGGGAATTGCGGCGGCGCAACAGATCCGCCGGGAGAATCCTTCAGCGAAGATTCTTTTCTTTTCCGTACACGAATCGGCGCAGACCGTGCGCGAAGTGATTAATGCCGGGGCGCAGGGATATGTGGCGAAATCGCGCGCGGGGCACGACCTGGTTGATGCGGTGCGCAACGTGCTCGACGGCGGAACGTTCTTCCCGACGCTGGCGCGCTCGGCTTAGCGCGCTCGGCATGGAGCAACGCGATCGTCTATTTGCAACGTTACGTATAGATTTTCCGCAGTAGACGGCGATATTCCCCAACTCTCCGTGACCTCTGTGCTCCGACCTCTGCGCTCTCTGTGTTAAAGCTTTTGCTCTTGCCCTTTGCTGACGAATTTTCTCTGCCTACATTTCGGAGAGGGTCGCTTCTAACTTATCTAGCGCGGCGGCGACTTCCGCGGGGTTGCGAACGCAATAGCGTGCTCTCGTTGGGCGCGGGTGACCTACCAGCACCGATACTCCCCGGCGTACCGCTGCGAAGCCGGACTCGTCGGAAAAATCGTCGCCGAAGTACAAAGGGAAGGACTTGCGGTGGGCGGGCTGCGCGAGGAAACGTCGGACGGCCATACCTTTGCCGGGAATCGACCTCGGCAAGATCTCAACGTCGCGGATATTTCCTACAGCGTGCAACGTCTTCCGAAAGGGCAGCAGGCTGGTACGAAGCTCGCGCCGAACGCGCGGTTGCAGCGTGGAAGGAACATCCAGGAGATGAACGGACAGGCTGCTGCGTTTGTTTTCGATCCAGACATCGGGATATGTCTCGAGGAGAGGTTTAAGGTGAACACGAGCCCTGCGCAGCGTTGTGCGGACGCTAGCCGGAAGCGAAGACTTGGCGTTGCTCTCCCAGCCATAGAGGCCGAAATAATGGATGCCGGGAATGCCGATGTGTTTGAGGAGTTCAGGGCGGCGCCGGCCACTGACTACGACAAGCGTCGCGTTTGGATGCCGCGCGAGGCGCCCTAGAATCCTCCGCGCTGTGGAGGTCAGGCGCACGAGTTCCGGACGCGGGGCAATGTCTACCAGTGTCCCGTCGAAATCCAGGAAGACGGTAACACGCCCGTTCCTACGAATTTTCTTTCCGATGCCATCCCAATCTTTCAGAAGGTCAGGGATTTTGCGAATCGGCGACTTCATTTCGCGGCAGCAGCAGTTGCTGGCGGCGGCGCCGGAGCCGAAGCAGTCGGTTCGACGCGATCCGGAGCATCGATGCGGATGTCGGTGAGGTCGGAAAGCAAATTGGCTGCCCAGCGGTAGATATTGTTCTCTCGAACATTGGCGCGCATGTGTTGCATGCGGGTGGCTTGCTCTTCGCTGGGCATTTCCAGCGCGCGCAGGATGGCTCCAGCAACCTGCTGTACATCGTAAGGGTTGACGAGCAGAGAATCGCTGAGTTCGAGCGCAGCACCGGCGAAGGTGCTGAGAATCAGGACGCCCCGGTCGTCGTCGCGCGCCGAGACGAATTCCTTCGCGACCAGGTTCATGCCGTCATGCAGCGCGGTCACCAGGCACACCGAGGCGGCCTTGTAAAAACGTGCGATCTCTTCGTGCGAATGATGTTTCTTCAGCAGGACGATGGGCATCCACCGGCCAGCCTGAAAGCGCGCGTTGATGCGCGCGGCTTCGGCGGTGACTTCTTCGAGAAGTTTCTGGTAACGATCGATGGCCGTGCGGCTCGGCGCGGCGATCTGGATGAAGGCGAAGCGGCGCTGGTACGCGGGATTCAGCTCCAGGAAGCGTTCGATACCGCGGAAGCGTTCCAGAATTCCCTTGGTGTAGTCCACGCGATCGACGCCGACGCCGAGCATGCTTGCGTGAACGTTCAGGTCATTGCAAATCGCGGAAACCTGCTCGCCCACACTCTTGTGGAATTCCTCAGTGTGGCCATTTTCCTGGAACGAGACACTGATGGGATAGGGCCGGACTCGCGTCAGGTGACCCTGGCGATTGACCTCGAAGCGATCCCAGGCAGTGAGCGCTTCCACCGAACGGTCCACGCACGAGAGAAAATTGTTGCAATGCGACTGAATGTGGAACCCGATCAGGTCGGCGCCCAGCAACCCGTCGATCAAATCGCGGGCCCACGGGCAGATACCGAAGACTTCCGGATTCGGCCAGGGAATGTGCCAGAAGATCGCGACGCGCGCGTCGGGCCGAGCTTCCTTGACCATGCGCGGGAGCAGCGCGAAGTGATAGTCCTGCGCGAGAACGATCGGCGATTCGACGCCCTCCATTTCCTCCAGCAGCGCGTCGGCGAAGCGGCGGTTCACTTCCTGATAGCAGAGCCAATCCTCAGGCCGGAAGATCGGCCGAGTATGTGCGATATGGCATAGCGGCCAGAGACCCTCGTTGGCGAAGCCCTCGTAATAGCCTTTTTCTTCTTCGGCGTTGAGCCAGACGCGGCGCAGCGTATAAGCCGGGTGGTCCGGCGGGACGCGCAGACGATCGCGAGCGTCCACGACGTCACGATCGGCGTTTCCGGAACCGTTAGCGACCCAGGTGCCGTTGGACGCGAGCAGCACAGGCTCCAGCGCGGTTACCAAGCCGCTGGCAGGAACGATCACCTGAATCGTTCCGTTGCTCCCGTTGGTGTACTGGTGCATGTATGGCTCGCGGTTGGAGACCACGAAGAGCGGCTTGTTCTGTAGCTTGACACTTAGGCTGACCCTGAGGCGTTCCGCGGTCCACAGCGAAACGTTCGATTCACGGAGCCGCGCTTCTTCCTCAGCGGTAGCGCGGGCGGCGTTCAGATCGCGAGCAAGGTGCGTGACCTCGCGGTGAATCTGATCGAAAAGTTGGCCTTCCGGTAGCTCCGGCAGCGTAGTGGCATTACCCGACTGGCCGGTGCGCAATCCGCGGAGCCATTTCGCGGTGCGCGTCAGGGGTCCCGTCAGCGTCCAACGAACTAGGATCAACGCGAGGCCGGTGATGAACAGCGTTTGCACCAGCGCGCTCACCAGTGAGTCGCGCAGGGTATGCGAGACCTGTGTGTCGATGTATGACGTATCGTGAACGAGAACCAGCGTCCCGACTGTCTGTCCGTTGCGATGCAGTGGCAAGGCGAAAACGTGCAAGGCGAACTTGTCGATGCTGATAAATTCGCCCAGGCCCGCATCGCGCAGAGCTGCATGCGTCGCGGTGGGCGGCCGCGATTGGAAGACCTGCGGCAAGCCGGGCGTCAAAGCTACCGTGGCTCCCGCGGCGTTATAGACGGCGAGGCCCTTCAGATGTTCGCGCTGCCCGAAGCGGTCCACGATACGCTGCAGGCTCTTTTCCGGCGAGGGCTTATCGAATAGAGGCTCGACCGTTCCCTGAAGGCTTTCCCCGAGGGTTTCCGCGCTGTGCGTAAGGTCGTTGCGCAGCATGCGCTTTTGCGTGCGCACCTGATATACCGCGAAAAACAGAGACACCACCACGACGCTGATGATCAACGGCAGAACGATTTTCAGGGTCGTACGCATCGATACTTACCTTCTCGACTTACCTTTCGCAGAAATGCACCTATAGCTTAGCAAGGGGGCTTCCCTTGGACAAAATTGAGAATAGGAAACATCGGAACCCAGTTAAAAATAGCTCCTCTGCGCGCCTAATTTCGCGATTGCTGGTCTTATTGCGATCAAGCTGCCGCGTACATCACGATGTGGACGGCGGTCACGTCTTCGGTGCGATAGTCGACCGTGGCGGTCGCTCCCACGTTGAGTTTCCGCTCGGTTTTGGTGTGGTCGTCCACCAGGAACTTGAGTGTCACTGGCTCCTGACTCTTTTGCACATCGACGCAGAAGAATGCCTCCGCGACGGCGCAATCTTGCCGGAGACGGTTCCGCTTTGCGTCGCCGGAAGGTAAGGACGGCTTCTTGGCCGACGAGGTTACAACCAGCCGACGGCGCAAAAAAACGCTGCGAGCAAACTCGCCGGCGCAAGAGTAATACGAAAGCGCCTATTTGTCCCTCTCTTATTGTAGCGCAACGCCGCATCGAAGGTGACGCCTATGAGATGGTCTGGCTGGTTAGAAGGTCGCAACGGGAAGGGAAATAGTTTCGGTAAGAAGTTGAGAATAAATCAGATGCGACGGGCGACAGAGATTGTGTCAGCGGCTCTTCAAGCTTAGCAGCAACCAACGCGATGAGACCCGCGTCCACCCAAGAAACGGGAACGTCGCTTGGGACATTAAACGAGCGACGCCGGATTAGGCTCTGCGTTGATGACCTGAGTTCAACCGGACGACGCTCAATCGCTGGCTCGCGAGCTGGTTTCCGCGACGGCGCGGATCTCGTGCTTGCAATGTCTCAACACTTCGTCGGTGTTTCTTGAAGATCGGCCGTCCCAGGAATCGTCGTCCGCCGGGAGGCGCCCGACGATGTGGCCGAGTTCGTGAAGCAGCGTCGTAATTTGTGCCCGGGTTGTGTTTCCCCAAAATGACGCTACGGACAGCCTGTGGAAGGTTGTTCCTTGCGAGAAGTGCCCGCCGCTGGGGTCCATGTCTATGACCGGCGAGCTGGTACTGAAGAAGGGCCCGCCGGGGTTTAGTTGAATGACGGAATTGCGGCCTCCATTCTGGGTCGAACGCGCCGTCCAGGGATGCTTGTAAAGGTTCGTGCCTTCCAAATCGATCGTGTGTAAGACATACGTAGACCCATCCTGCTCGACCTCGTAGTGTAAAGATCGAAAAACTCCGGCCGGGTCAGGTTCCGCTTCACGAAACCATGCGCTGCATGCATTTTCCGTTTGCAGTATGGCGAACACCCGCTCACGTACCCTCGCGATGACGACACCGTGTTTGTCCAGTGCCGTCAACTCCAATGCGACTGGATCCGTATCTGCTGACAAGTCTTGAGGATAGGCGGCTTGCGGTACAGACATGATGCATAGGATGGTGATGGCGATGATGGAGCTCAGCCTCGGAGCGGCTGACCTCCCGCGGCGTTTCTCGCCAACTATGTCGTCGCGCTTAGATTTACACTGGTCTCTCATGATTTTGTTTTCCTCTGCGTTCGTGATTTGAATCGTGGCGAACCCCTTGCCGGAAGGTGACAGGCTAGGGGCTCGCCCTTTGGCTTCCATGGGTGATGCCTGACTTCTGGCGGGCCGCTCGCGTATTATTTTTCTCGCGAGCTGTGGTCTTGTACGTCAACGGTCACGCGCATCCAGGGATGGATGCAGCACTGAAAATAGTGTTCGCCCTTGGCGAGGTCGCCGATTTGGAGCTGGCTCCCTTGGAGGATGCGTGTCCTAGCTACGGAGAGGTTCTTAAAGCCGCCAGCACATTCGGTGACGGTGTCCTCCCCGTTGTTGAGGCCGGCAATAAAGCCGCCGCCAAAATGCTTGACCTCCGTGAAGGTGTGCGGCTCGCCGCCCTGGTCGACGACAACGATGGGCGTGCCTTTCTTGATTTTGAGGGTGTCGGGTTCGAAGTCCCAGCCTGGATCGGGAGTTCCCTTGCCTGCGAGCGCAAACAGTTCTGACAGGCTCGTGGATGCTCCCAGGGTGATGTTGCGGCAAAAGTCCGGGCCGAGCCCGGGACCTGGCTTGGTACTGGGGTCCGTGGAGGCATTGAAGGAGACCGGATCACATTCGTCCAGTGCCACGATTTGCACCGGAGTTGGCGGAGCGTCCTGCGCAGCGCCGCGCAGCGGACAAAGCAGCAGGGCAGCTGCCATGCCCAGGGTGTACCAGTTCATTTTGTGACTGTTCGATGAACGGGAATTACTAGCTTTCATTCTTTCTCTCCTTAAGTTGTGGATTTCACTGCTACAAAATTTAATTTGAATAAGCGCGGGTTCACCCACAAGGCTGCAGCCACTCCGCCACGGCGGTCAGTTGCTCCGTGGCGGTAGTTGGACCAATTTTCCTGCCGATTTCAGTTACCTTCGTCGCAGGAAAGCCGCTGAGTTCTGCGTGCCGTTGGATGAGAGCAACGTCCTTGGCGAGGTAGACACAGAACATCTTGTCTTCAGAAATGTAGGACTCCAGCCACTGAATGTCCGGACCAAGCTGATGTAGCACTTGGTTGGACTTGGCTGCGGCCTTGCGTACTTGTTCCCGCTCTAAAGTTCCGATCTTCGGTATTTCTCGCTCGATCATGTATTTCTTCATGATTCCCTCCTTAGGACTCCTGACTCGCGTCCGATGCTCATACGGTAGGCGTAGAGGGGGCTTGCATCAAGATGGCAGATTTGCCATTCTACATAGGTATTTAAGCCATATGGAAAAGCCATATGGAAAGAGGTTGCTCATGATCGACGTCACCGTTCTGATTCTTAACGGAACTTTTTCTTCAACCGCGATCGGTCCTATGGAGGTTTTTCGCCATACCGGTGAGTTGTGGAATGCCTTTGCGGGAAAGGAGCTGGCTCCTTCCTTCCGGGTGACCACCGCGTCGGTGGGTGGACGAGCGGTCGAATGTGACGGGCCCATTCATATCAAGCCGGCCGCCGCGCTTACCGATATCCGTAAGACAGACATTATCTTCGTGCCATCAACCGGGCCGAGTGTGGACGACGTGGTAGAGCGCAATGAGGAAGTTGTTCCGTGGCTGCGGCGGTGGCGCAAGCGTGGAGTGGCAATCGCCAGTGTGTGTTCCGGTGTAGGGCTAGTCGCTGCCACCGGATTGCTCGATGGTAAACGCGCCACGACTCACTGGGGCTTGGCGCAGACCTTCCGGCAGAAATATCCCAAGGTGCGGTGGATGCCGGAATTGATGGTGACCGAGGATCACGACTTTTACTGTGGCGGAGGCGTGAATGCTTCGTTGGATTTGAGTTTGTATCTGGTGGAGCGATTCTGCGGGCACGACGTGGCGATGCAAACCGCCAAGTCGCTGCTCATCGAGACACCGCGAGCTTGGCAGGCTGGTTTCGGCATCGTGCCTCTAAAAACCGAGCACAGCGACGAAGTTATCTCTCGCGCGCAAGAGTGGTTGCACGAGAATTTTCATCAGAACTTCCCACTCGAGGCACCGGCTCGGCGAGTGGGCATGAGCCTGCGCAATTTTGTTCGCCGCTTTAAGCAGGCTACGGGAGACAACCCGTTGACCTACGTGCAGAAGCTACGGGTAGCCGCTGCCAAGCGGTTGCTGGAGAGCGACTACCGCACCATGCAGGAGATCGGAGGCGCCGTCGGTTATCAAGATGTCGCCTATTTCCGTGCGCTGTTCCAGCGACACACCGGAGTCTCTCCCAGTTTGTACCGCCGAAGATTTGGGATGTAGAGTCACCGATGTTGCTGTGTGGTTTGATCGTGGCTAGCACGCGGCGGAACATCCCCGCACCCTCTAAATGCATTCGCGGCAGTTGCGATTGGAGCTGCCGAGCTATGAAGTTAGCGAACTTCCCAGGTATCGCCGGCGTGCAGGAGCTTGCTTAGATCGCCCGGGCCGCGCTTGGCAATCACGTCTTTGATCTGCTGGTTCATCACGTCCTCGTAGCGCGGGAGGTCGTCCCAAGCGCGGAAGACACCGATGGGGGTGGGGAAACCTGGGCGGTGCTCCATGTGCGAGAGCAGGAAGGCGTAGGACGGGCGCGGGTGATGCGCGTCGTGGATGACCAGGTCAGACTCGGCAACGCCGTTGCCGAGTTGCACGACTTCGATGTCACCGTCGGACTTGCGGCGGATGCCTTTGTCGCGGTTCTTGCCGAAGATGAGTGGCTTGCCGTGTTCCAGATAGAGAATGTGTTCGCTGCGTGCGTCCCGCTCGGTCAGCGAAAACCACGCGCCGTCGTTGAAGATGTTGCAATTCTGCAGGATCTCGACGAAGGCGGAGCCTTTGTGAGCGGCGGCGTGCTTCAGCGTTTCCTTCAGATGCCCTTGGAAAACGTCAACGGAGCGAGCGACAAAGGTGGCTTCGGCGCCGATCGCGAGCGATACCGGATTGAATGGCCGGTCCAGCGAGCCGAACGGCGTCGACTTGGTCTTCTTGTTGAATTCTGAAGTCGGCGAGTATTGCCCCTTGGTCAGCCCGTAGATGCGGTTGTTGAAGAGCAGCACTTTTAGCCCGACATTGCGACGCAGCATGTGGATGGTGTGATTGCCGCCGATGGACAGGGCATCGCCGTCGCCGGTGGCGACCCACACTTCCAGATCCGGGCGAACAGCCTTCAGGCCGGTGGCCACCGCAGGGGCTCGGCCGTGGATCGTGTGGAAACCGAACGTGTTCATGTAATAAGGGAAGCGGCTGGAGCAGCCGATACCCGAGATCACCACGAAATTTTCGCGCTTGATTCCCAGTTCCGGGAAAACCGATTGGACCGCCGCGAGAATGGCATAGTCGCCGCAACCCGGGCACCAGCGGACTTCCTGGTCAGTCTGAAAATCTTTCCTCGTTAACGGCGTGATGGGTGGCAGCGTGGCCGTAGACATTGCACTAGACTCCCAGCAATTCTTCGATTTTTTGTTCGAGCTCGGTTTGTTTGAACGGACGGCCTTGGATTTTGTTCAGGCCGATGGCGTCGACTAAATATTTTGCCCGCAGGACCCACAGGAGTTGACCCATGTTGAGTTCGGGTACCAGCACTTGCTTGTAGCGTTTGATCACATCGACCAGGTTTGCGGGCAGCGGATTTAGGTGGCGCAGGTGGACGTGGCCGATTTTGCGGCCTGCGGCGCGTTGCGCGTTGACTGCGGCGGTGATGGCGCCGTGCGTCGAGCCCCACGCTACGATCAGCAGGTCGCCATGGTCGTCGCCGGCGGGTACGATGTCCGGGATGTCTTGCACAATGGCGGCAACCTTGGCGGCGCGGATGCGCACCATGTGCTCGTGATTGAGCGGCTCGTAGTTGATGTTGCCGGTGACGTCTTGCTTTTCGAGTCCGCCGATGCGGTGCTCAAGTCCAGGCGTGCCGGGGACGGCCCATGGTCGGGCGAGCGTGTCCGGGTTGCGCTTATAGGGCAGATAAGCGTTCGGAGAATTCTTCTCCGTCGCGAACTTCACCGTAAAATCCGGGATGTCCTCGACATTGGGAATCTTCCAGGGCTCAGCGCCGTTGGCCAGGTAGCCGTCCGACAGAATGATTACCGGCACCATGTATTTGACTGCGATCCGCGAGGCTTCGAGCGCGGCCCAAAAACAGTCGCTAGGCGTGGCCGGAGCAACGATCGGGATGGGGGCTTCGGAGTTGCGCCCGTAGAGCGCTTGCAGCAGGTCGGCTTGCTCCGTTTTTGTCGGTAGGCCAGTGGACGGCCCTCCGCGCTGGATGTCGCAGATTACCAGCGGGATTTCGACTGCAACGGCCAGCCCGATGGCTTCGGTTTTCAGTGCCATGCCTGGGCCGGACGTGGTGGTGATGGCCAGCGCGCCTCCGTAGGCTGCGCCGATCGCCGACGTGACCGCGGCGATTTCGTCTTCCGCCTGAAACGTGATGACTCCGAAATCCTTGTATTGCGATAGCTCGTGCAGAATGTCCGACGCTGGCGTAATCGGGTAGCTGCCCTGGAACAAGCGCAGGCCCGATTTCTGCGACGCGGTCACGAAGCCCAGCGCGAGCGCTTGATTGCCGCTCAGATTGCGGTAGACCCCGGGAGCGAGCTTCGCCGGCGGAATTTCGTAGCTAATCTGGAAGGCTTCTGTGGCTTCGCAGTAGGAATAGCCGGCCTTCATGGCGAGCTTGTTCGCTTCCACCAGCAGTGGCTTGTTCTTGAACTTGTCCTCGATCCAGCGGACCGTAGAGCTCATCGAGCGGTTATAGAGCCAGTAGCACATCCCCAGCGCAAAGAAATTCTTGCAGCGGTCCATCGACTTGGCGTCCAGGCCGAGATGCTCCAGCGACACGCGCGTCAGCCGCTCGAGTTCGACCGAAAACAGCCGGTACTTGTCCAGCGAATGATCTTCCAGCGGGTTGACGGTCATCTGCGCCTTGCGCAGGTCGTTTTCCTTGAAGCTGTCGGAATTGACGATCAGGATCCCATTGGCCTTCAGGTCCGCGATATTTACTTTCAGGGCGGCGGGATTCATGGCGATCAGCACATCGACCGAATCGCCGGGGGTGAAGACATCGCTTGAGGCAAAGTGAAGCTGGTAGCCGCTGACGCCAGGCAGCGTGCCTGCCGGCGCCCGAATCTCGGCAGGAAAGTCCGGAAACGTGGCGATATCGTTGCCGTACAGCGCGACCGTATTGGTGAACTGGCTCCCGGTGATCTGCATGCCGTCGCCAGAGTCTCCGGCGAAGCGAATAACGGCCTGGTCGATCTTTTCGGGCTTAATACGGGATAACGGTGAATCAGTTACGGTCGACATGGACTCCTGACCTATCTGGTTGAACTCCTTCGATTTCCCCCAAGGAGCGCGGCTCAATCGTCATGGATTTGACGGTGCGGTAAGGTGACTGGATGCCAGGCCGACCGCCGGGAGCCGACCAAAAAAGGATACCACACCGGCCCGCGCGCGGCGGGGAGAGAGTCCGCCGCGCGGCAATTGTGTTCTATTGCCAAAGACGTGCGAAGAGGCCCGCAGGTTGCACTCGTCAATTCGACCGCGCAAAAACGATGCACAACTTTCCACAGTCAAACCACTTACAAGCAAAGCTCGCCGTTTGTAGAATAACGCCGCCTTTACGTCCCCGGGGGTGATCATGCTGTTTGCTACGGTAGTTCGCGGCAAAAAACTCGGAACGCGTTTGATGCCGCATCGATTCAGCGATAATCGATACCACGTCCATCTTGGAAAGGAAGGCCCGTATATCCCGGTCACCGACTACCGCGATATTCCTTCTTACCTTGCGAACGGCTATTCCCTTCAGATGAGTGTATCGGGAGAGGACCACACCCCTAGGTTGATTAGACCTGAATCCATCCGCGGATGGCGTACGAATCCCAGAGACCTCTCCAGTATCGCGCTTTGATTTCCAATTCGGGAACGATCCAGAAGGGCAGAAGCCCTGTTCTCTGCCCGGACCAACCACTCGGCGCGCGAGTTGGCGACCTGCGCGCCGTTGGGATGAACCCGCCCGTTCGAAACTACAGTCCACGCAACCAATCCGTTCCGCACGCATTCTGAGCACAAGTGCAGCAACTTTCGCTTGACGTTCGCTTTCTTTTCGCCTAACTTGGTGCCACGGATGGTCCGCAGCGTAGGCGCCGCCGATTTGAAAAGCGAGGTCCCCCTGATGGCCCTGACCAAGCGACAGAAAGAAGTGCTCGACTACTTGGTGTCGTTCGAGACCAAGCACGGCTACGCTCCTAGTTTTGAAGAAATTGGCAAGGGCCTGAAGCTCACTTCGCTGGCCACCGTGCACAAGCACATCACTACGCTCGAGAAAAAGGGTTTTATTCGCCGCGGCTATAACCAGAGCCGCTCGATCGAAATTTTGCAATTGCCCAAATCTCCCAAGGAACAAGTGATCGATCGCAGGGCCCAGGAGCTCCCGTTGGTTGGGCGCATCGCCGCAGGCCGGCCGCTGGAAGCGGTCGAGGAGCGCGAGACGCTTTCGCTCGGCGACTTTACCCACGGCGGAAACTCGTTCGCGTTGAAGGTGAAGGGCAGCTCGATGATCGAAGATCACATCATGGATGGGGACTTCGTGGTGTGCGAGCAGACGCAAGTGGCCAATCCTGGCGACATCGTGGTTGCGCTGGTGAGCGGCGATGAAGCTACCCTCAAGCGCTTCTATCGCGAAGGCCCCGGAAAGATTCGCCTCCAACCCGCAAACTCCGAGATGGCCCCGATCATCGTTCCCGCGAACGATGTCAAAATTCAAGGCCGCGTCATCGGTGTGCTCCGGAAATATTAGCTGGCACTGTGTCGGCCACTTGTGTCGGCCACTTGTCATAGAACACAAGCGAGTCTCCTCCCGGCTCGTGCCCGCTCGCAGTCTTCTCGCCTTTCCGCGCCATCCAATTCTTAGTTCGTTGTATGTGTACTCATAGCGCCGCGAGCCGCTTGGCGCCCCGGCGTCTACACATAGGCTTGATAAACTACAAGCCGGTGTCGGACCGAGATCGCAGCATGGGAGCTGTTCTGCATGTCGAGTGTCAAAAGAAAACTGTCGCAGGTTAACGCCTTCGCGGTTTCCCTCGGTCTAATTTTCTGCTTGGCATGCCCCACGCCTTCCGACGCTTACTCGATCATGGCCCACGAGGCCATCATCGACGCGGGTTGGGATATCAGTATCAAGCCACTCTTGTTGCAGCGTTTTCCGCAGGCTACCCCGGAGGAGCTGAAACAGGCTCACGGCTATGCCTATGGCGGGGCAATCATTCAGGACCTCGGCTATTACCCGCACGGAAGTCACTTTTTCAGCGATCTGACGCACTACTGCCGCAGCGGCGATTTTATCTTGGCGCTGCTGCGCGATTCACACGATCTTGAATGGCTACGCATTCGCGCTTGGCGCGCTCTCCCACTATGCCGCGGACAATGACGGGCACAAGATCGGCACGAATCCGTCGGTGCCGATCCTCTATCCTAAGTTGAAGAAAAAATACGGCGACGTAGTGACCTACGAACAGGATCCGCTGGCTCATCTCAAAACGGAGTTCGGATTCGATGTTCTGGAAGTCGCCAGGCAGCGTTTCGCTCCCGATAGCTATCACGATTTCATCGGCTTCGAGGTTGACAAGCAATTGCTGGAGCAGGCGTTTCGCGAAACGTATGGGCTCGAACTGAAATCCGTGCTCACCGATGAGGATAAGGTAATCGGCTCTTATCGCCGCGCCGTCAGCAAGCAGATCCCTCAGGCCACGCGCATCGCCTGGACTCTGAAGAAAGACGACATCCTGAAAGATCAGCCCAGCCTGACGAAACGCAAATTCCTGTATAACTTGTCACGCGCCAGCTACGAAAAGAATTGGGGCAAGGACTATCAAAAGCCAACCTTCTTCGAGCGATTCCTCGCGTTCCTGGTTAAACTCTTTCCGAAGGTCGGACCACTGAAGGTTCTCAAGTTGCGCACGCCGACGCCAGAAACCGAGCGCAAATTCGAAGCCAGTTTCAATGCCGCGCTGGACCGCTACAAGCTCTTGTTGACGCAGACGCGCACGGGAACCCCTGATATTCCCAACGACAATTTCGACACCGGCACGGTAACGCCGCCGGGCGTCTATTTCATGAATGACGACGTCCACGCCGAACTGATCGAAAAGCTAGCCAAGCAGAATTTCGCCGGAATCACACCCGATCTTCGCGCCGAGCTTTTGCAATACTATTCCGATCCCAACGCGCCAAACGCCACCAAGCGCAAACCAAAAGACTGGGCCAAGCTCCAAGTCGCGCTCCAGCAACTAAAAAACGCCCCGCCCCCGCAAGTCACTGCAGAAGGCGCAACCGCAAATCCCCTGTAGCCGCCCTCTCCGAGAGGGCGGGGTTTAGATTCAACAACACAAAAGCCATCCAAATCGCCGAAAGCCATAACCACCAAGATGTACACCTGTAGTGGCCGATCTTCAGATCGGTCTTAGCAAAGCGAAGCGTTAAGGCAACCAACCGAAGACGTTCCCGCATTCGTCTCCACCTCCATCCCTTCCCAACGCACATGAATTTTGCTTTTCCGCCGAATCGAAATAAACTGTGCTGCATTGCCAGCGCAGACATGAAACAATCTCGAGTCCACGTAACGCTCGGATCGCGCCAGGAATGACGAAAAACAAACCAATCCAAAAACTCCTCGCCGCCAACCGCAGCGAAATTGCCATCCGCATCTTCCGCGCCGCCACCGAATTAGGTATTCGCACCGTCGCGATTTACTCCCAGGAAGACCGCTTGGGCCTGCATCGCTTCAAAGCCGACGAGGCGTATCAAATCGGCGCGGGCAAAGGCCCGGTGGAAGCCTACCTGGACATCCCCGGCATCGTTGCCGTCGCCAAAGAAAGAGGCGTCGACGCCATCCACCCAGGTTACGGCTTCCTCTCCGAGAATCCCGCCTTCGCCCGCGCCTGCGAGTCCGCCGGGATCACCTTTGTCGGACCCACGCCGGCGCTGCTGGAATTGCTTGGTGACAAGACCGCCGCGCGAAGGCTCGCAGCCTCCGCAGGTGTCCCGGTGCTGCCAGGCACCGAAGATCCCGTCAAATCCGCCAGCGAAGCACAAAAAATTGCGCAGGAGATCGGCTACCCGGTCATCGTGAAAGCCGCCATGGGCGGCGGCGGGCGCGGCATGCGCGTGGTGCGCGACCCATCGCAACTCGCGGCGCTGCTGGAAGAAGCGCAAGGCGAAGCGCGCTCCGCGTTCGGTGATGCCAGCGTGTTCCTGGAGAAGTATTTGCCGCGCGCCCGCCACCTGGAAGTGCAAATTCTCGCTGACAATCACGGCAATTTGCTGCACTTGTACGAGCGTGATTGTTCCGTGCAGCGGCGCCATCAGAAAGTCGTCGAGGTTGCGCCCGCAACAAATCTCCCGTCCAGCATACGCAACGAGTTGTGCGAAGCGGCCGTTCGCCTGGCGCGCAAAGCCAACTACCGCAACGCTGGCACCGTCGAATTCCTCTACGATGTCGATGCCCAGAAGTGGTATTTCATCGAAGTCAACCCGCGCATCCAGGTGGAACATACCGTCACCGAAATGGTCACCGGCATCGACCTGGTGCAATCGCAGATTCTCGTCGCCCAAGGCCATTCGCTCCACGATCCTCCGATGTCCTTGCCGCACCAGGCGAACGTTCCGCTTTACGGCGCAGCCCTGCAATGCCGCGTAACCACCGAAGATCCCGAAAAAAATTTCGCGCCCGACTACGGAAAAATTTCCACCTATCGCTCTCCCGCGGGATTCGGCATCCGCCTCGATGGCGGCACCGCCTACGCGGGCGCAGTGCTCGCGGCGTACTACGATTCACTCCTGGTCAAGGTGACCGCCTGGGGCAAGCACCTGCCCGAAGCCTGCTCCCGCATGGACCGCGCCCTCCGCGAGTTCCGCATCCGCGGCGTCACCACGAACATTCCGTTCGTCCAAAACGTCGTCAATCACCCAAAATTTCGCGCCGGCGAAATCACCACCTCGTTTCTCGATGATTCCCCCGAATTGTTTCGCTTTCCGAGCCGCGGCGATCGCGCTACCAAGTTGCTCTCGTACCTCGGCGACGTGATCCTGAACGGCAATCCCGAAGTCAAAGGTAAGAAAGTACCCGAAGCGTTGGAAACTGCCGTGCTCCCCTCCACGCCTGGGATCGAACCGCCACCGGGCTCGCGCCAGCTGCTGCAAAAGCTTGGCCCCGAAAAATTCGCCGCGTGGGCCCGCAAAGAGAAGCGCCTGCTCATCACCGACACCACG
Source organism: uncultured Acidobacteriota bacterium (assembly GCA_963834025.1). Taxonomy (GTDB): domain Bacteria; phylum Acidobacteriota; class Terriglobia; order Acidiferrales; family UBA7541; genus Acidiferrum. The sequence goes on from CAWIAI010000005.1 coordinate 188,440, forward strand.
TTCCGCGACGCGCACCAATCCTTGATGGCCACGCGCGTCCGCACCTTTGACATCCTCGCCACCGCTAGTGCCGTCGCCCAGCGCCTGCCTAATCTCTTCAGTCTGGAAATGTGGGGCGGCGCAACGTTCGACACTTCGCTTCGCTTCCTCCACGAAGATCCCTGGCAGCGCCTCCGCGAACTCCGCGAGCGCGTCCCCAACATCTGCTTCCAGATGCTCCTCCGCGGCGCAAACGCCGTCGGTTACGCCTCCTATCCCGACAACGTCATCGAGGAATTCGTCCGCGAATCCCACGCGCAGGGCATCGACATCTTTCGCATCTTCGACTCCCTCAATTCCATCGACAACATGCGCGTCTCCATCGACGCCGTTCTCGAAACCGGCGCGGTCTGCGAACCCGCCATCTGCTACACCGGAGACATGCTCGACTCGTCGCGCCCGAAATATTCGCTTCGATATTACGTTTCGATGGCCAAGCACCTCGAAAAGCTCGGCGCGCATTTCCTCGCGATCAAAGACATGGCCGGCCTCTGCAAACCTTACGCCGCTCAGGCGCTCGTCAAGGCGCTGCGAGACGAAATCGAAATTCCCATCCACTTCCACACGCACGACACCAGCGGCATCAACTCCGCCTCTGTCCTGAAAGCTTCCGATGCCGGCGTGGACGTGGCCGACGCCGCCATAGCCGCGATGAGCGGCGGCACCAGCCAGCCCAATCTCAACTCCATCGTCGAAGCCCTGCGCCACACCCCGCGCGACACCCAGCTCGACATCGCCGCGCTCAACGAATGCTCCGATTACTGGGAAGTCGTCCGCACCTACTACTTGCCGTTCGATTCCGGCCCCAAAGCCGGCTCCGCGCGCCTCTATCAACACGAAATTCCCGGCGGCCAATTCACCAACCTGCGCGAGCAAGCCGCCGCCATGGGTCTCGGCCATCGCTGGCGTGAAGTGGAAACCACCTACGCCGAAGTCAATCAGCTCTTCGGCGACATCGTCAAAGTCACGCCATCTAGCAAAGTCGTCGGCGACATGACGCTATTCCTCATGGCGAAAGACATGCGCCCGCAAGACCTGCTGAACCTCGATGAAAAACACGATCTCTCGCTACCCAACTCTGTCGTCGAGATGTTTTCCGGGGTCTTAGGTGTTCCGCCGGGCGGCTGGCCAAAAAAGCTGCAAAAAATAATCCTCCGCGGCGAAGATCCCATCAAGGGCCGTTCCAGCGCCAACATGCCCGCGGCAAACTTCGACGACGAACAAGCCGCGCTCGAGAAAAAGCTCGGCCACAAAATCGAACGCGACGCGCTCCTCAGCTATCTTCTCTATCCCGACGTCTTTCTCAAGTACGACAAATTCCGCCAAACCTACTCCGACGTGAGCGTCCTCCCCACGCCGCCGTTCTTTTACGGCCTGAAATCCGGCCAGGAAATCACGGTCGACATCGAGTCCGGCAAAACCCTGATCCTGAAATTCCTGACCAGCAGCGACCCGCATCCCGACGGCACCCGCACTTTATTTTTCGAGCTAAATGGCCAGCCTCGCGAAGTCAACGTCCGCGATCGCGCACTCCGCGTCGTCGAGCGCGCCCATCCGAAAGCTGATCCCTCCGAGCCTGGCCAAGTCGGCGCACCCACCGCTGGCGTAGTCTCCGGCGTTGCTGTCCAGCCTAATCAAACCATCGAGCGCGGCGCAAAGCTCCTCACCCTCGAAGCCATGAAAATGCAGTCCAACATTTACGCCACCATTTCCGGTCGCGTCGCCAAACTCCTGGTCACTCACGGCCAGCACGTCGAGGCCAAAGATCTGCTGGTGACCATCGTTCCGTGAGCCTTCTCTCGTGAGTCAGGCCAGCTCCGCAAACACAATCAATTCCGCTCGCGCTTCCTGCGCAATCAGCGCGACCTGATCGTCTACGTTCCACCCGGCTACGACGAACAACCCCACCGCCGCTTCCCGGTCCTCTATCTCCAGGACGGTCAGAATCTTTTCGACCGCGCCACCGCCTTCGCGGGCCAGGACTGGAACGTTCATGGCGCCGCCGATTACCTGATCCAGGGCGGCTTAATCGAACCGCTCATCATCGTCGGCATCTACAACACCGGCAAATCCCGCATCTACGAATACACGCCCACAAAAGTCCCAAAGCTTGGCGGCGGCCGCGCCGACCGCTACGCCAAATTTCTCTTGCAAGAAGTTATGCCCTTCGTGAATCAACAATACCGCGCGCTCCCAGAGTCATCCCAAACCGGCATCGGCGGCTCCTCCCTCGGCGGGCTGGTATCCTTATATATCGGCCTCAAACACCCGCAGACCTTCGGCAAAATCGCCGCGCTCTCCCCCTCGGTCTGGTGGAATCAACGGGTCATCCTGCGCCTCGCCGCCGCTGCCAACCCGCATCCCCGCCCACGCATCTGGCTCGACATCGGCACCCGCGAAGGCCTCAAAATCGTCCCCGACGTGGAACAATTCCGCGACCTCCTCCTGAAAAAAGGCTGGCGCGAAAACCAAGACCTCCACTACGAACGCGTCGAAGGCGCCGAACACAACGAAGCCGCCTGGTCCCAGCGCGTAGGCCCCTTCCTACAATTCCTGTATCCCGCTACCGACGTTCGCTAGCTTGCACACAGTGAATTGCCAAAGGGTGCAGACTAGAGAAGCTATGAGAGCGCAGACACTAGTTGAAATCTTTGTCGTTTTGATGTTTGCCGGATGCAGTCGTCACGCGCCCAGTTCGCCTATCGATTCACCAGCAGCTCAAGCGTTGAGCGATTCGTTTATGTCGGACTTGATCGCTCATAGAACGGATGCCGCCTTCGACAAAATGGAGCCTCAGTTCACCCAGCTAATGAATCGGTCCGATTTCGCTCCCCAGTTAGAAAAGCTATTCCAATATTGCGGCTGGCCTCTTGACAGCGAGTTGAAGCACGCAGAAAACGGGACCAAGCTCTACGCTGATGGCCACACCAACCCTATTCGCAAGTTTACGTATGCTGCTACGAGAGACCAATACGCGAAGGGCCAGTGCTATTTTTCGGTTGACGTTGTGCCTAGCGGCAATACGTTCCGAGTCACAACATTTGGCCCTTTGAAGGTAACTTCTGGAAACCCCTTCCCGTAGTTAGTTTTCGATAGGTTGGTCGGCTCGAGCAGTGAAGATGCGCCAAGCCGCCAAAATTACTTGACAAGAGAATATCCTTAAGGTAAGATACGAAGCAGTTAGATGTGCGCGACAACCGTGGCGGCCAAGACCCGCCTTTTCTTTTGCCCAGGGTTCCCTGGAGCCAATTTATCTAACTCATTTAAAATCAATACTTGCAGAAGTCTATCAAAACAAGAGTTCCTACGTAATTATCTATTGTAAATAAGATACTTATTAGTTTAAGTGAAAACAATGTAATAATTCTGGCATAGTAAACGCGGTAATCGGAAACTTGAAGTACTGGACTGGACTTGATTGCATAACAATGTCGGCTCCTCTCGACATGAGCAGTCTTTGGTTGTTAGGCTCAGGAAGGAGCCGGAGTTCGGTTCGTACGCGGGACAGCTCGGTACCGGACATGGCGTGCAGTAAAGCGTCGTCCACTTGATAGGGCATCCCGCTCCCTCGTGAGAGGGAGTTCGAAGAACTAATCATGGTCGAAGTTTTGATCGAAGAGATGTTTGGGTCGGACTGAAACCGACCGCTAGATTACGAACGAACCGTACTTGTCAGGGCCGATCGGAAAGACACCGAAGGAAGCGGAAGAAAAAACTCTTATAAGTGAATGGAGAAGTGTGCCCAAAAAGTGTTTGACAGGGCCGACATTGTTAGAGATGTCCGGTAACCCGACGCACCGGGAGTTAGGCCCGAATCGCGGGCGAACACGACTACCTTGGCACCCTATGGGTTAACCTCAGCACCGTTTGTGCACTCCGTGTCAACTGTTCTTCATGAAAAGCTGGCGAGAGTAACCATCTCCCTGTCACTCTTGGGTGTAATAGTGCATAGCGTTCCTGGCGGACCGACCCAGCGATTCCTGTTCCCGGCCCGCAAATGACCGGAGTCACATGCACGAGTGAGCGCATCTTGAAAAAGCAAGTTATTCATTCAAGAAGGAAACACGGGCGAGTTGAAACGCCTCAGGGCGTGTGGGTTGTCTGGCGATGCGGCCAGAATGAAGATACGTCGCGAGTTAGAGATCTGAGTGTGGGCGGTCTGTTTATCGAAACTCTGAAGGTATGCCCTGCCGACGCGACGGTTAAACTTCATTTCCTTGTAGAGGACGGAGAGATCACGGCCGATGCCACGGTCCGGTACGTTAAGGCTGGGAGTGGACTGGGTCTCAAATTCAAGACTGTTCGCACCGAAGATCAGGCACGTTTCGCGGCAATGATAAAAAGGCTCATCCTTCCAGGCTAAGGTGCCAACCAAACAAGTGGTTTTCAGATGTCCGGTTACGCGTGCCAGACAAGTGGAATTACTTCCGTGTTGCCCATCATCCGCCCACTGCCACCGTTGCGCCATGTTGTCTGCCGTTGACGACGAGCTTAGCGTGTTCCTAACACATCATAGTGGAACCTGCTCATTTGATCGGCCAGACCATCGGAAAACAGGAAAATAGACACCAGACCGGCCCGGTAGGTAACGAGCTGGCTACAAATATCTTAGCCACCACCAGTCAGGGTGCCGTTGTTTAATTTTCATAAACCCTTTGCAGAGAGGGTACATGAGCGACACAACCGCAAACGACATTCCGTAGATGAACGGCAGTCCGTGGCCGTAGCCCTCGGGCGGCCGTTGCATCATAAATCCTCCGTACAACAGCCAGGCTGCCTTCTGCTTGTAAATCATTGCGGTGTATACGGCGAGTATGTGAATCACATAAAGGTGAATCACGTAGTAGAAAAGTGGCACCTGACCGAATACCGTCACGATTTTTGCCAGCCAGTGCCTTGGGTTGATCTTGTCAAGCAACGCTAGTGCGATCAAAGTCGGTCCCAGGGTCATTAGCAAAAACTGCAAGGAAGGAGGGTATTTCAGCGTGTCAAAGAACGAGATAATGGTCAGGGTGACGGTTGGTTGAACCGTCCACGGACCTGCCGCGACGCCGAACAGGCTTTGATTGCTATTGCCATAAAGATGGAAAAATCGCAGGAATAGAAAAGCAAAGGTGGCAGTCGCGCCAATTCCGAAAAGGATTTTTCTCCAGTCCGTTCTGCGCAAAAGAGCGCCTAGGGCATAGCCGAGGGCCATGACTCCCACCCATGGCAATAGGGGCCAGAGCACGAAGAAATAGACCTTGCCGGGTTGAATCCAGAAGTTGCCATGGCCATGCAGAATGAGCCACAGGCCCCCGAATTTCCAGAACGCAGCGGGATTCACGCGATCAAGCAGGTTGTGAGTTACTACCACCCCCGTACCGAAGCCCACTATCATCGGCAGCGGCAGGCGCACTAGAAGTGCCATTGCGACCATCGACCAACCGAGTGCCCAGAGCACACCGCCGAATAGGAAAGGAAAGACGGAAGTCCAGCCAAAGCCAACAACGGTCAAATCCAAAACCACCAGCCATAACCCGCGCGTCCAGAAGAACCTTGAAACCTCGGCAACTGATTTGCCTCGCGTGAGAGATAAATAACCGGCTGTGCCCGCCAGGAGGAAAAATACTGGAGCGCAAAAGTGAGTAATCCAGCGCGTAAAGAAAAGCGGCGCGGTTGTATGGGCGAGATTTTCGGGTGCAAATGCCGAGCCGGTAAAAAAGCCCCTTGTATGGTCCAAGGATCATGGCCGCGCCTCGAAGCAGGTCCACGCATGCTAGCCGCGATGTATCAACTCCGGAATGCGGCAATTGCAAATCTTCCGTGAGGACAACTGGCGTCTCCAAAGCGAAAGTTGGCTGTGTAGCCTTCGGCCGCGCGTCAGCAATCAGCAAGGTTTGCTTAACTCCGGAGATGATTGTCTGCCGCGCTAAAGATGGATGTTCAGGGGGCGAATGACAATAGTACGTGGGTCGGCGACGCGCTAACGAGTAATTATCTTATCGGCATAGAGGCTTCTTGCGGTCGCGCTCCTTGCTGCGTTGCCAGCTGAGATCCGCGCGGTTCGGACCGATCCTGTCGCGATGCTCCGCGCCGAATAGGCACCCGGTTAGGAAATCCGCACCGCCACTGCCGCTGAGAACTAGCCCTTGCATTCACGCCCCTTGAGTGTAGGCTCAAGAAGTCAATACACAATCTCCCGCCAAGCCCAAACAGGGCCACGGCACCTTGTGCATAGGATGGACGTCACGCCAAGGGGCCGGAAACCACAGTTCTATTTCTCATCCCCACAGCGCGGACGATGAAGCCGCTTCGCAGAGCGTGTTGCCCATCGGCTGGGTTCGTTGGCCGAGAAGGAACACCATGAGGAACGCGATTTATTCCTGGCAGACGGCCTACAGGTCTGCGGTTTTAGAGACGAGTCCCACGCAATTGTCCATTCGTATTAATGAGGCACGTAGGGCTATCGACGAGAGGCTTCACAGGCCGCTCCTAATCGACAGTCCTGAACACAAAGCGATTGAAAGATGCCAGGAGAGGACTCGCCGAGCTTGAAGCCGAACGAGTTGAGCGGAACGGCATTCTTCTTTTATAACTCCTTGGCTCGGCCAGAATAAGGAAATAGCAGGAAAGATCGCAGTCAAGTGCCAACGCCACAGAAGTAAGAAAGGAGAGGACCTTATGAAAGGCATCATAAAGAAGTTTGACCCGCAGGGATTCGGTATTATCAAAGCTTCAGACGGCTCGAAACTGGCCTTCATCCTGTCTGACTTTACTCGCGAACAATCCCCGCAAGAGGGACAGAAAGTGATTTTCTCAATCCGCAGTGTTAAGGGCAGTATTTTCGCCAGCCATGTCTATACGCAGCGGGAAGCTCTCAAGGCAGTTTAGTCAACAACTGGTAGCCTCGACGATTGGACTTTATTTGCCGACGCTCCCAAACCTTTTGCCACCGGCCCGTGAAAACTGAAATTCCGACCGACTTGCGCAGTGAATTTGAGACGTCATCGAACCTGGCCTGCCCTTGCGGCCAACGCGTCGAGATCGACAGCAATCTGGACTCCGGATCCGCCAGCAATTGGAATTCTCATGGGGTACTCGAGTCGAGGGGGCCGAGATTGTCATGCAATTATGCGGCAGCCCGACCACTCTTCAGTGGAGCAGAACATCAAACTCAGAGATCTTCAGATCTTCCTCCGAGAGGACGGCAAATTCCTTGGCCATTTTTCGTCTTGGTATGGGCAACGTTTTCCAGCGTATTTCGCGCACGACTTCCGGCTCGAATCCAGCCTCCCGAAAGAGCCGCAAGAGCTCTGAATACCGCAGGCGGTTCGTGTAGAAACGGGAGTTCGCCATAAGGGCAGACTCCCAGATGCCCTCGCTGAAGCGCAGGTCATTCAGCTTGCCCCCGATAATGTCTCTGATCGGAACGCAGTGCGAAGCGACTCCGCCCGGGCGCTGAACACGCCGCAGTTCCCGCAAGGTGGCAACGAACTGGTTGCGACGCACGTAGGGCAGAACCGCATTCGACCAAACAAAATCCACCGACGCCGACGGGATCTTCCTTAGCGAGGTCAGGCCTTCAGTCAGGTATACCGCTCCGCAAGACTCGGCTACATCGTCGATCGTTCTGCAATGATCAAGCTTGGGAGGGTACAGGCCCAGCTGGCGCAGGTGGGATTCCATCCGCCGGTAAACCCCGAGGTCAGTGGAGGCGCAGAATTCGACATCCACCAAGTAGGTCTTTGAAGCTCCAAACGTTTTGGCAATCAACGCCGAGCCCAGCGAATCACCGGGCCCTAACTCCAAGGCCACAAAGCCGTCCGCTTTTCCGGTTAAGCTGGCCGCGTCAAAGTGCCGGCGAAATATCCGCAGGGCGTATTCTGGGCGATCCATCCCTCCCTGCTTGAAAAGGCCGATTTTTTCCCAGAAATGATACGGTAGGGGCAGGCGTGCCAGCACGATCTTGGCAGCGATCTTCAACTGCCACGGAACGCTCTGCATGTGGCGCATACACTGCACCTGGCTGGGGACGCCCTTGAGTCAAAACTCAGTCGGCCAAGGGTAATTCAGAGATGACATCGGAACCGAAGCATACACTTCAATTTAGAACGGCGGCAACAATCCGCGACAGAGACCGCCATGCCTGGGTGGGGTGTCCTACCTGTGCGTCCCGCCCAAAGTGAAAGCTCAGGTTGAAGCCGTAGAGATCGACCGAACGCGGCCCACCGGGATAATTTTGCCGCGGCGAATGAAAATCCTGCGGACCGCCGCCGGCTGAAGGACCAAGCTGCATGTTCTGCATGTGAAGCGTGCTGGTAAAGCCATCGAGCCGCAAGCGTCCGCCCCAGAGTTGCACGAGCGGCAGGAGCGATTGCGTGAGAATCAAAGTCTTAACCTCGTGCATCGGCGAAAGGCTCTTCAGATCATCCAGGCCCGGATGACCTTCGTAAGCTCCGGCGTACAGGTAACTGAAATGGGCAGCGGGTTTTCCGGGATTGTCGGGCAGCAGGAAAAGTGCCGCGAGCAATGGCACCCGCACCGTAGGAACCACGGTCACAATCCGCGCAACCCGGTCTTGCATCGGGACGATTTGTGGAGCGGGCGTCTGTGCGGCGACCGGCACGAGGTTCCCCAGAAACAGGACGAGCAGCGGAAAGAACCGTTTGTGCATCACCGCCTCCAATTGCGCGCGGATCCGTTCGCGGTCGCCTTGAGAGAGCGTAAGCTGGACTAAATTGGCGCTAGCGAAATAACTCGACTAAGTTGAGGCTCACCCGGACTGTCCCAATACGCACACATTAGATGCATTTCTTCAAGTCGGTTTCGGGCGCCGTTGCGAGTCAGTTTGGTACTCGTTCATCGGCCCGTCCACCCTCTTTAGCGCGAGGGAAGGGAAAATATAGGCTTTCGCGTTGGCATCCCACCGGTAGCCTACCCGGAACCGCCACAATCTTTGGGATCGCGCAGGCCACTCGATCAACAGGTGAGGATGCTTCGGATCGATCTTTACGGAAGCCTTCAGGAGATGAAACGACCAAACCGTCCGGGGAGGGCGAGCGCGTTCAATAGTCAACTTCCGCTGGACCGGACAGCCTAGGCGACCAAGCAGCCGGTGGTCGGAGCCTTCGTGCGGGCAGCCTTGACCCGTCACGGGGAGAGCAAGCAACAAAGCGACGATGAGTGGAACCATGAGCAACCTGACGGGGGCATTAACAGATTAGTGGAGCGCACGGAGTCTTTCCATAGACCGAAAGCGTCAAAGATTTGGTACCCACGTAGTAGAACTAGCAAGTAACGAATCTCTCGCGCAAAGGTTGACCGGCAGCGTCAGGAAGATAGAGTTTTAAGCCATCCCGCGAATCGCGTCCGATGTCCGTGTTCCATCGCGATGAACTTCACGCCCATACCTTGTTTGGGGCTACTTCTTTGCACCGCGGCACGAGCGCGTATCTCACCTGTAGGCGCATCAATAAGTAACTGAATGAAGGTTCCAACAGGCGGCGGATCCGGTGTACGGATGAACAATCCGCCCAAGCCGAGGTTGTCCACTACCGAAACCGCTCTTTTGTTGAACCTATGCCAAGCGACGATCGTTCCTTTCGGAGCGGTAAAGCGAGGATAAACACGACGTTCGCTATCTTGGTCTAGCATTGGCGAGCCTGCAGCCGTTCTGTGAATGGAAAGCGTGCGGCTGGGGTGCTCACTATACCAGCCGAGGGCAAACCCAACCTAGTGGGCTTGCCCTCAAAACGATCTGGTTTTGTGAAGCAGTTACTTCTTGGCGATCAGAACCTGTTCGGTAGAGATGGGTCCCTTAGCTAGTTCAATATCCTGCTTCGGAGTCTTAGGTGCGCTATACGTCAGTTCCACACCAAGTTTGGCCAGGTACATCGATCGGACAAAGCTGATGCCACCGCGGTGTTCGAGGGTCAACTTACTGGAGTCGCCTTCATTGCGCTTGTCAATTACGGACGTAAGGATGAAAGTGCCGCCATTCGGTCCCTGGAGGAATACCCGTCCGGCCATCGTCGTGGAATTCAGAGAGCAAGTGTAGTCACCGGCGGGCAATGAGGCGTTCGCCCAGCGAACGTCATTGGGCAAAGTGAATTTGCCTTGGAAGGCATTCTGAGCGGAGGCAGAGCTTGCGGATGCGCAGATGGCGATCAATCCGAGCGTGGCGATTGCAACGATGCGGGTGTAGTTGGTTTTCATGGTGGGGTCCTTTCTAGACTCGAACTCTCGTTCAACTCTTCGGTGCTTCGTTCTCGAACGCACGCCCAGTAAAGAGCATTTGTCTGGCCGCGAAGGGCAGAGGTTCAAGCGCGGGGTGCGTTTCTAGTGGAAGCGTCTAGCTACTTTCCGTCGCAAAATAGCTCGCTTTGAATGAGCTATTCGTTGCTAGGGACCGTCTGATTCTGCTTGCACGCTTGAATTTTGCCGCTCGACCCGTTTGCGTCCCGAGTCATGGCAGTTGGGATCTCAGGCCCGTTGCCGTGCCAGGCAGCGACCGATCTGGATAACGTTGTCCGCAAGCACCCCAAGGCCAACCCATCGCCGGATCCCTTCGAACCCTCGGTACCGGCAGCGATTCATTCCGTGGCGCCGCTTCAACACGCTGATGCGGCCTTCACATCCAATCCGCCAGCGCTGCCCGGCCCGGAACCAACGCGTTTTCTGAAGTTTTCTCCGCTCGCTGCTTTTGGTGCTCCGACTTGGCACCGCGACTCGCGTTACTCCCATTGCCTGGATGGTCTTCTCATTCTTTAGACTGTAGAACCCCGTGTCGGCGGCCACCATTCGTGGTGCGCGCCCGAACCGGCGCTGGTGTTGTTCGACCGCGGGAACCAGTAGTTGGGTATCCTCTGGACGTTCGGCGAACACTTCATAGTGCGTGATGATCTGGTTCTCAGCTTCCTGCACCTTAAGCAGTTTGCCAAACTCGTTTGGTTTTGCTGTTTTTCCCTTGCGAATGATTTCGGTGTGCGGCTCGAAAAGACTCACGATCTTGTGGGGATACTGGGTAATCCCTTGAAACACTCGCGCCTTGGTTTGCCGCACCACCTGGCGCACCCGCCCAGACATCGTTTCCAGGATCTCTCGTAGTCGTTGCAGCCGCGCTTGTCGGCGCCGAGGAATGTGCTGCATTTCCTCCAACACATCCTCCGCTTGCTGCACAATCTTTCGCGTTAAACTCAGCAGTTCCCGATACCGCTCGACGCGCCGTTCCTCACCTTCCGGCCCCTTCCACCGCCCTGCCAAGGCAATCGCTATCACCTTCTTGTTCACACTGCGCATCCGGTCACGAATCCGCTTCTTCAGTCCACCAGTAGCCTTCTCTACCTTCTTCATGGTGCGCGTGAGCACACGCGCTCCATCTCCTAGTAAAGCGCTGTCGGTCGGATAGTGGATATTCGTTTCCACCACCGTGGTGTCTACCCGCATCTTCCGTCCTTGCACCACGCCTCGTTCTCGCGCCAACTCCATCAATCGTTCGTGTAGCTCACCGATCACTTCGGGCCCGATGACTTGTCCCAGTCGTGCCAGCGTCTTGGCATCCGGTACTTTCTCGTCTCCAATGCGGGTGAACGCGCGATAGACCAGATTCGCTCGTACTTCTCGCTCCAGCGTGTCGTAACTCCAGTTCCGCACGTGCTTCAAAATCAACAGCCGAAGAGCCACTTCTGCCGGAGTTTGCGTGCGCCCATGCGTCCGGCTCTTCCGATGTCGCTTTCCTTGTGCATCGTACACACTCTCCACCAGTGCGGCGTCTTCCAGCAGTTGGTCTACTTCTTTCATCCATGGTTCCCACAAGTCTTCGATGTCTTTCGCTAGTCCGCTGTGCCACAAACTTGGTTGCCGATGTCGAAGTTGGATCACGCTGCCTCCTTAATTTCTTCAGACGCAGCATCAAAACAAAAAGCTACACTTCGACAGCGCTCTACAAACCGAAAATCCGTAAATACTGGCTACAATGTTTTAATTTTGCGACGGAAAGTAGCTAACAAGGAGATGAGGTGGAATGAGTGCAGGAGATCAGAACTATTCGCGTATCGCGCAGTTAAATGTCGATCCGATCCGACGGCACCGCTACCCGGCTTTCGTGGGGAAGTTCAGGTAAGAACGCGCAATACCTTCACAAACTGCGAAAGTGCCTCAGCAAGACGCCGGACCGAGACCGCAAGATTCTGCTTGGGTTTGCGCAAAAAGTGGCTAGCAGTAAGCGTCAGGTCGCACATTCTGCTTAGCGCATAAGAGACGACAAAATCAAAGGTCCGTCGACCTCAAGAGAAGTGCACCCTAGTCCCACGTAGCATTGTTCTTCATGTACTCCGCTTGTTCACGATCCTGCGCATCGAGCGCTTCCGATCGCACCGCGTAGTTGGCTAGCTCTAATAAATGCGCAAATTCCTGTTGCGTAAGGAATCGTGGATCCGCGCGGTTGCTGGGGTTAGATTGGTCGACGAGCCCGATTGAAACTGGCAAACGTGTCATCTGTGCTTCACCTCGTGAAAGCGGGAGAGAGTCTTGATTGTGCAGCCCTGCTCAGTCTGCGAGTATTGCAGGCGTGTGAAATTTTGCGTTGTATGTGTTGCTCACGTATTCATTCGCATCTAACCAGATCATGGACATCGGGTTCCTGGACCGATTGGCTCATCAGCTGAGGATCGGCAAATCCCCTTCATGTCGCCGCGCCATCAATCGAATTCTTGAAGACTTGAAGAAGCGCTGCGAAAACGGAGAATATGACACCCCGATGGCTGCGGAATCGGTGTTCAGAGAGTCTGTGGAGAAGGAGCGGTCCAGCCAGAAGCCTAAAAAGATCTAATCTCGTATCGTGAAGCAGATATGCTGCGCGATTAGTGCGCCCCCCTCTCTCCTAGAACTCAACAATCATCGAACCCTTCGCGGCTGGTTCGTAAAGACAAACCGATTCATTGCCTCGTATCGAGGCAAGACATTCGGAAGATATAACTTGAGCTCTTTCAGGGCATCAGACCTAGGGATACGCCATTACCCGCTAGGAGAGGGGATGAAATCTCTAGCTGCTGAACATGAACTCCACGAAGTGGTTGTGGGACTGCAAATCTCACTCCGGAAATACGACGACGTCACAATATTGGATCTCCGGGGACGATCGACCATCGATGGCGGCGAGAGCGAACTGCTGAGCAGCCGTCTACAAGAACTCCTCGCCAATGGTGTCCGCAAGGTCTTGCTCAACCTGGCCAATCTCACACAAGTGGACAGTTCCGGTATCAGCATCATTATCGAGACGTACGTTTCCCTCAAACGCCAGGCTGGCGATCTAAAATTGCTTTGTCCGCGCGGCCGGGTGCTTGAGGTGCTGGACGTGTTTCGCCTCCTCGATACCATTCCGAGCTTCGAGGACGAGACCAAGGCTCTGGCTAGCTTCCGGCCGCTACGTTACTCCGCAACGCCCTGACGGGGCGGTTCAACATTTGGGCTTGCGTTTTGCAAATCACGAAGTTCAGGTCCTTCATTGGCCGATAGGAGTCTTTCGTAGCGAAAAGGTAGAAGCACGCAACGATGGCCGCTGCCCCAAGAATGCCTAGCGCGTCAGCCAGAGCGCATATCGAATCGCCTGGAACATAGTCCACTGATGGTGAGCTCGCAGGATGTGATACCACTGCCGAATGGATGGCGGTTTCATCGTTGCACCTCCTCAGATGCTCTGTATTCGTACGGTGGAGGTTGCAAAATGTTGGCCACTCCTAAGTGGCTGAATTAGGAGAACTTCGCGTTGATAACGGATGGCTGAATATCGGCATTTGTTGAATTTTCGGCAAATCTGGGATCGCTCCAGCATGTGGCATGGTTGAAGAGGTTCAGAAGAATCGGAGACTTTCGTCTGCGGAACTTCTCGGGTGTACTGTGCTGTTTTTGAGATCAAGAACTTCACGGGCCTGAAGCAGAGGTTGGCGGCGGCAAATCACGACCCGACAGGGCGTAGATGCCCAGAAACCGAATCGTCGCGATTGCGTCCATCGAAACGGACATCCACATGTCGTTCTCGGAGGCAAATCCGAGGGTGATGTGGAGGTCCTTGATCCAGAAAGAGGGACTCTTGAGCGGGATTCCAACAATCTGCCGAATATGGTAGGTCTTGGCATCCACCCAGATGTCGCCAAGCAGCAGGCCCTTTTCCGGACGCTTTGGAATGATGTGCAGCACGTACTCTGGAACCGCTCCAAAGTTTTCCTCGCGCAAGAAGACAAAGTCATAGTTGGATCGGCACACATCGCTCTTGTGGCCCGCCTGGGTAGAAGCTATTTCCTGTTCCAAGACGTCGTGGACAATATTTTTACCTCTCGGGTTACCATGCTCTTCGGTGATTTTGAATGTTTTGATGTTAGGGGGAGTGAAACTGATTTGGGCGGTTGTTTCCGAGTAAGGCTTTCGATCGTCGCCCCGGAATAGAATATATTGCCGCGCCACTTCGTAGGGCCTCGAGACGGCAGCGTTTTGCTCCTCGGTTCGCTCCAAATTATCCAAAATCGAATCCAAATTCGGCACGCTTGCCTTTGATTCCTGGGCATCTAGCGAATAGGGAACCACCCATAGCGTTGCCAGCAGGGCAAGACGAACAATGGGACTATATCGCTTCGCTGTCGTCCGAGCGGTTGCGCGCCCTTGCTTCCCACCCCTCTCATCCCCGACGCTGGCACAAATACTGAGCATAACTGCCATGTTTAGTCGGTCCCAAACGGCGTGTCTGTACCATGCAAACCGTAATTTCGATTAACAACATAGGGCGGGCCCTCTTTACCGTGCCAATTCTCAGGTGAACTCAAGCGAATCTTCAGGTCCGGGAGAGTCTTTAAGACCTCAGGAAATGGCTCGATCTCCGGTTTCATTTGGGCTCTCGCTATGCCGTAGCCCCTGGTCGGACACCTGCGATGACACCAAGACGTGTTGCGTTAATGTCGCTCGACTTTGATCGATTCGTTAAGGAGGCTTAGTTGGCTGAAGATGAAGTACTCGCCGGGTTTTGTTGCGCCTAGCGCCGCTACTCGTGCTTTTGCTCCCTCAAGAGTCGGGAGGGATGCGAGACGAACTTCCTGCCCGCTCTTGGCGACTCGGAATACGTCGAAGAGTAGAATTGCGTTTAATTTTCTGCCCCGCTGGCGATGAGTCTGTCGATGCGTCACCAATCGTGTGATGCGGGTTGGACAACTAAAGCTGCTATGATTTCAACGGCCTGCGCCTCGTCTCGCCGTTGACGCCAGGACGTTCTGGCATACATCTGGCCTACGCAGGGACGAATCTGTAGAATTCCTAGAATCTATAGCCATTGAAATCTGTAAGTTACAGACTATACAGGGGACTTAAGTGTCTAGAATGAATACTTACAAAAAGGGAGGGAGTAGGTACCCTAATGGTAACGATCCAATTTCAATTCACTGTCATCCTTCGGTTATCCGACAATCCGACAAGGACAGCCGAAGGACCTCAAACCAATACTCAGCGCAATCGTCCCTTCTCCCCGCCTGCACTTTCCCTTGACCTCCCACTCACCCCTGCGGCATCGTGTCACCTCACATGCCGCAACCACGCCCCCAAACCATCCTCGCCGTGACCTCCTACGAAAAAGGCCAGGAATTCCTCCGCACCTGCAAATCCCTGGGTTGCCGAGTCCTGCTCCTCACCGTCGAAAAATTCCGCAACGGCGACTGGCCCCGCGACTCCATCGACGAAATGTTCTTCATGCCCGAAGAACTCCCGCTCCAGCATCTGATCTACACGGTCAGCTACATGGCTCGCAGCCAACCCATCGACCGCATCGTCGCCCTCGACGAATTCGACATGGAGAATGTCTCCGCACTCCGCGAACACCTGCGCATTCCCGGCATGGGCCTGACCACCGTCCGTTATTTCCGCGACAAACTAGCCATGCGCACCCGCGCCCAGGAAGCCGGTATCCCAGTCCCCGAATTCGCCCACGTCCTCAACTACGACGCTCTCCGCGGCTTCATGGCCCGCGTCCCCGGCCCTTGGTTGCTAAAGCCCCGCTCGCAAGCTTCCGGCATCGGCATGAAAAAGATCCGTTCCTCCGACGAACTCTGGCCCTGGCTCGACCAACTAGGCGATCAGCAATCCTTCTATCTCCTCGAGCAATTCATCCCCGGCAGCGTCTTCCACGTCGACAGCGTCGTCTCCGAGCGCGAAATCGTTTTCGCCGGACCGCATGCCTACGGCTCCCCGCCGCTAGACGTCTCCCACCAGGGCGGCGTCTTCACCACCAGCACGCTCCCCCGCGACGCCGCCCAAACAAAAACCCTGCTCGACGCCAATCGCCAGGTGATCGAAGGCCTGGGCTCGGTCCGCGGCGTAACCCACGCCGAATTTCTCCGTTCCCACGCCGACGGCAAATTTTATTTTCTGGAAATCGCCGCCCGCGTAGGCGGCGCCTACATCGCTGACGTAGTCGAAGCTGCCAGCGGCCTAAACCTCTGGCGCGAGTGGGCCCGCCTGGAAGTAGGCGCTGGGAAGCAACCCTACACTGCGCCACCCACGCGCAACGATCATGCCGGCGCAATCCTCTGCCTGGCTCGCCAGGAGCACCCCGATACCAGCGCGTACACCGATCCCGAAATCACCTACCGCGTCCACAAGTATCACCACGCTGGCTTCGTCCTGAAATCCCCCAGCCACGACCGCGTCCAGGAACTCCTGAACTCCTACACCCAACGCTTCCAAACCGACTTCCTGGCCACCCAACCAGTCCCAGACAAACCCACCGCCTAAGAGCCGAAGTAACGAAGCAACGAAGTAAAGAAGTAATGAAAAGCGAACGAGCGAGCCGCATTTCGTTACTTCCTTACTTCTTTACGTCATTATGTTTTCCTCCGCATTCTCAAACAAAAAGCGAAAGCCTGTACCAAGGTCCAGTAACCTTCTGGAACGACTGCCACACGCACCATTTGCCCACTACCTCTCCAAGGTCTAGAGTTTGCTGTGCCCCAACCTGTAGCTCCACGTTGGGGTGCTACGGTCTAAGGGGAATTTTTCGATGTGGGGAAATAAGAAACCGGATACGCCGCAATCCGCGCAGCCGGAGCCAGTGAATCCAATAATCAATCAGTCGCCGAAGCCTGCTCCGGCGTCTTGGGAGGAAAAACCCGCGATGAGTACAGATTCCATGCGTCCATTAGGTGGTGCTACTTCGGACCGCTCCAGCGCGCGTCTCGGATCCAGCCTGCACGTAAAAGGCGAGATCTCCGGCAGCGAAGACCTGCTGATCGACGGCTCAGTCGAAGGACTGATCCAGCTCGACGAGCGCAAGCTGACGGTCGGAGCCACCGCAAAAGTAACTGCCGATATCATTGCTCGCGAAGTAGTGGTCTACGGCACCGTGAAGGGTAACCTTCGCGCCAAGGACCGTATCGAGATCAAGAAGGATGGTTCCGTCAACGGCGACCTCACCACGTCACGCATCATGATCGAAGACGGCGCCTACTTCAAAGGCTCGATCGAAATCGACAAGACTGGCGACAAGGGCGATTCCAGCCACAACGCCTTCTCGAAAAAGGATTCTTCTCCGGCCACCGCTGGCAAAACCATTTAGCACCAGTTTTCGCCCAGCAAAAAATTCGCAAAACAGCGGCGCGGGCCACCCCGCGCCGCTTTTCATTTGTAGCGGCGGCCCTCCGAGGCCGGCGCAGTTGACTTAGCGGCAGCGTCAGCCCGCCGCCGTTGCCCTTGTGATGGCCAGGCCGCCACCGGCACCTCGTACTTGCGTGCCATACCCAATCCTCGCCAACTTCGCCTCCGACTTCCCCGAAAATCCACAGCTTACGAACGATCAGCCTCGCCAATTCATTTATCTCAGTTACGACGCGGGCATCGACGTTTTCGATCTGCAAGCAGGCTCATTTAAGCCCGGCGGTTTGCCGGTCTATTGCCCGGAGCCGCAATTCATGGAATCCGGTCCATGCCCGGACGCCGACATTCGCGGCATGGTTCTGACTCCCGATGGTACACAACTCGTCGTCGCGGATTGGGGCTCGAATTTTATTCTTCTGCTCAATCCGGACGTACCGAGTTCCACAACACCTCCTCCGTATGTCGCGCTCAATGTTCCAGGGTTCGGGCCAGCGCGCGTCGCGGCCACCAACGCCCAGACGGCGTTTGTCAGCCTCGCTCCCGTAGCCAGCACGCCCGGCCCTTGCACCGGCTGCCTCTCTCAACTCGACTTAGCGAGCACGCCCACGATCCAGCAAGCCCCGCAACCCGAAGTCTCGATCTTGACCGGAACACCGTTGCTGCAAGCCGACACCGCGGGTGATTCCGTCTTTCTCGCTTTCGACTCCAGCTTCAATAGTTCCGAAGCCCTATGGACCGCGACCACCCCCAACGACTTCAACATCTTCTCCGCGAATGAATCGGTCACCGATGTCGCGATTTCAGCCGGTGGCACAATATTTGCCACCAACGTAAACGGAACTGGCAGCGCCGGAACCTTTGCCGGCACTCTTGCCGGTCCTCCGCTCGGCTCGACAATTGAAATTCGCGACTCCGCTCTGAATTTGATCGGCAATCGCGCCACGCCCGAACTCGAGCAGCTTCCGACAGGCATCACCATCCCCGGCATCGCCATGCACCCGAGCGGCGCCCTCGTCCCCGCTATTCTCAACGGACCCGCTCCCGCGGAATCGGCAGATCCCACCCCAAATCCAAATCTCCGCGGTGGCATCGACATCTTTGACGCCCGCTCCGGGAGACTCCTCGTTGACCCAAACACACTAGCGCTGACAACTCCAGCCATGAGCGTCGGCGCCCAGCGCCTAACGCTAACAAACCCCGACACCGAAACCGTAAGCCTGGACGCCGCCCTCACCGCCAACTAGCCCAGAGCGACGATGTTGCACGACCTGTCGCGCCTCCGATATTCGTTTCGTCTAAACCCGCCCTCTCGGAGAGGGCGGCTACAGGGTGGTGTGCGGAAACTTTGAGTCAGCACACAACAGCCGGGCGGGGCAAGCCCCGTCCCTACATGTAAAGCACTCGCCGCCGACCCCTTACCGTTCTTGATCGACTTTGCCAAACTCAAGATGGGCTTTAACCTCGGTTCGTCCCTCCACATCAAACGAATGACAGCACGCGCTAGAATATGGTTTTGCTGGAGTTTCGTCTAAACCCCGCCCTCTCGGAGAGGGCGGCTACAGGGTGGCGCGCGGAAAGTTTGAGCCAGCACACAACGGCCGGGCCGGGCAAGCCCGCCCCTACTGTTTCGAAAGTCATCGTTGAGGAGGAGTGATGCAGACGCGCAAGCTGGGAAACTCGGACATGCATATTACGCCGGTGGGCTTCGGCGCTTGGGCCATTGGCGGCGTCGGCTATGATTTTGGCTGGGGCCCCCAGGTCGACACTGACTCCATCGCCGCCATTCACCGTGCGCTCGAACTCGGCGTGAACTGGATCGACACCGCCGCCGTCTATGGCATTGGGCACTCGGAAGAGGTGGTTGCCCGGGCACTGAAGGAGTGGAAGGGCGCGCGGCCCTACGTGTTCACCAAATGCGCCATGCGCTGGGATGCGAAAGGCAGCGTCACGAAAGTCCACAAGGCGGATTCCATCCGCCAGGAGTGCGAAGACAGCTTGCGGCGTTTGCAAGTTGAAATCATCGATCTCTACCAGATTCACTGGCCGCCCGAAGACAACGGCCCTTCGCTCGAAGAATCGTGGCAAGCCATGGCCGACCTGCAAAAACAGGGCAAGGTGCGCTGGATCGGAGTATCCAACCACGACGTTCCACAACTAAAACGCCTCGAGAAAATTGCACCGGTGACTTCGTTGCAGCCGCCGTACTCAATCCTGCGGCGCAGGATCGAAGCCGAAATTCTTCCGCACTGCGAACAAAATAATATCGGCGTCATCGTCTACTCGCCGATGTTGTCGGGGTTGCTCACCGGCGCGATGACGCGCGAGCGCGCCGAAAATCTTCCCGCCGACGACTGGCGCAGGAACAATCCGGAATTCCGCGAGCCGAAGCTCACGAAGAACCTCGAGCTCGTCGAGCGCCTCCGCGCTGTCGGCCAGCGCTACGGCCGTTCTCCCGGCGAAGTGGCCATCGCTTGGACGCTGCGGCTTCCCGCCGTCACCGGAGCAATCGTCGGTGCGCGCAACGCCAAACAAGCCGAAGGTGTCATGCGCGCCGGCGAACTGAAACTCACGCCGCAAGATCTGGCCGAAATCGAAGGCACCGCCTCGGCCATTGCCGCGCGCTAAAAACCAACCTGACGGACTGGAGTCACATGAATGAACCTCGGACTGCAAGGAAAAATCGCGGTGGTGTCGGGATCGACCGCCGGAATCGGCCTGTCCATCGCGGTCGCGCTGGCGGCGGAGGGCGCGCGAGTCATCATCAATGGCCGCACGGAAGAGCGTGTTAACGCAGCGCTCGGAAAAATCCGCGAGCGTGTTCCCAACGCGGATTTGCGGGGCGTCGCCGCGGACCTGGGTAGCGCGTCCGGCGTCGAGACGTTTCTGAAGAAGGCGCCGGACGCCGATGTGTTGATCAACAACGTAGGCATCTTCGATCCCAAGCCGTTCCTGGAGATTCCCGACGCGGAGTGGCTGCGCTTCTTCGAGGTCAACGTGCTTAGCGGTGTGCGGCTCTCGCGAAAATATCTGCCCGGCATGCTCAAGAAAAACTGGGGCCGCGTTATCTTTATTTCGAGCGAATCCGCGCAGCAACCTCCACCGGAGATGATTCACTACGGCATGACCAAGACGGCGCAAGTTGCGATTTCGCGAGGGCTCGCAGAATCCGTCGCGGGCACCGGTGTCACCGTGAATTCGGTCTTGGTGGGGCCCACGGAGTCCGAGGGAGTGGGCACCTTCCTCGACAGCCTGGCCAAGCAGCAGAATCTCTCTAAAGCCGATATGGAGAAGGCGTTTTTCGAGAAGGGGCGGCCGAGCTCACTGCTCAAGCGTTTCGAGACGCCCGATGAAGTGGCGGCGGTCGTGGCCTTCGTGGCCAGCACGCAAGGGTTAGTGATCAACGGGGCTGCGGTTCGGGCTGAGGGGGGCGTGCTTCGCAGCGTCTTCTAGGTTTGGGCGGCGTTTTTAAGAGAAGACCTTTTGCCAGGCTCGGAAGACGCTCTAGTTTATCAGCCTCTGTTTCGAGCGTTGGTTGCTGGCCGGATTTGTTTGCGGCATTTTTGCAGTTAGCACAGACAGGAGTGTCTGTGCTACTTAGGCCCTCAGATAGTCGGGCTTCCAGTTTTTCACTAGCTGCTTGATGGCTTTACGCTCTTGCATCTTCTCATCGAGGACTTTTCTGGCTAGCGCGGGGAGTTCTGCGTCGCTGGCGAAGCGTAACGAAACAAGTTGGGCGACAGTGAACTCCTCGATGCGTGGCTGCAGATCGGCGGGAAGCAGGCGCTGGTACCGCAGGCGCTCTTCGAGGCGAATGACGCGATCCTGCACGGACAGCGCAAACCTTCGCGCGCTTAGAAAACCGGCGATCAGCGCGAGGGCCAGCAGGACGTTGAAAATACCCCTAAATGTGCTCCAGAACTCTTTCAGCCAATAGGCCTGAATGCCAAGATTTACGAGCAGAACGGGCAGCACGAAGAAATGAAATAGCGGGAAAAGCTTGGTGTGGTTCGCGAAGTTCTGTTCAGCCATGACGTGCCTCCCATAAGAAGCGAATCGGTGAGCAATATGCGTCCGACGCGCGGCCAGAGTGACGCAAAGCGCACCCAAATTCAAGAACCTTGGAGCGCCCTGCGCGCATCCAACCCAGCGTGGGACAATATTTGCTGCGAGATATCAGCGCGGCAGATGTCGCAAAAATATACGGGAGAGGAAATGGCCAAGGCTAGCTGGTGCGGGAAAGTGATCGCGGAGAGCAATGCGACCGTGGTTGTGGAAGGAAACCAATATTTCCCAGCGGACGCAGTCAAGAAGGAGTTTTTGAAGCCGAGCCCACATACGTCGGAGTGCCCGTGGAAGGGCACCGCGCATTACTACAGCGTGGAAGTGGGAGGAATGCGGAACGACAACGCGGCCTGGTATTATCCGCAGCCGAAGCCCGCCGCCGCGGAGATTAAGGATCACATCGCGTTTTGGAAGGGCGTGCGAGTCGAGGGGTAAAGAGGTCGACCCTTCGCAACTCGGAGCAAGCAGTCGAGAGTTTAAAGTCGAGAGTCAGGCAGCGAGATTTGCCGTCGGCTCGAACAAGATGTTTCCTCAGGTGCTAAGCCCTTCTTTGTTGCAACTGTCTCTGACGGACCTGAAGGTCCGACCCCCCTCTGACGTTGGATTGATTGAAGTTCATTTAGCTCGGTCGTTTTTGAAGACGGCGCCGTCGTGCATTACGAAACGGACGTGTTCCAGCGTGGCGATGTCTTTCAGTGGGTCGCCGTTGACGGCGATCACATCCGCATAGGCGCCCGGGGCAACGACGCCGATTTCACCCTTCATCTCCAACATTTCCGCGGCTCGAGACGTCGCGGAATGAATTGCATCCATCGAAGGCATTCCAAGATTTACCATGCGGGGGAATTCCTGGGCCATGGATTCGGTCCAGGGCATGCCGCCGATGTCGGTGCCGAAGACGATCTTCAGGTGAGCTTGCAGCGCTTTCTTGAATGAGATTTCGTGAACCGCGGCGCGGGCGCGATCGCGCTTGCCTGCCGGTGTGTCCTCAGGGCGCCCAATCTTCGTAGTACGGCGAGAGCGTGGGGCAATACCACGTGCCCTGGGTGGCCATTTGCGCGATTTGTGCGTCGGTGATTTCCAGACCGTGCTCGATGGAATCGCAGCCGCCGTCGAGGGCGCGCTGCAACCCGATTCCGTTGTAGGCGTGGCAGGCGACCTTCTTTTGCCATCCGTGCGCTTCATCCACGATGGCTTTCAATTCCTCTACCGTTAAGGTGGGTTGCGAAACAAGGCGGCCTTGCTTGTCGGTCCATGAGCGATGGGTCATGTAGACCTTGATCCAGTCTGCGCCGTGATCGAGCTGTTCGCGGGCGGCTTTTCGAGCTTGCACGGGGCCGTCGATGATTTGCGCGCCTTTGGGCATGTCCAGCTCGGGCGCATAGCCTTCGAGGTTGTAGCCGCCGGTGGAGGAGATGGCGCGGCTGGCGCAGAACAGGCGCGGGCCGGGGATGGTGCCTTCGGCGATGGCTTCCTTGATTTCGACGTCGCCGTAGCCTGCGCCTTCGGTTTCTACATCACGCAGGGTCGTAAAACCTTGCTCGAGAGCGCGGCGGCACGCGAAGGTGGCGCGGGCTGCGCGCAGGGCGATGCCTGCTTTCAAGATGTTGACGTCGTAGCCGCCCTTGGCGGGGTCTTCGCCCCAGAGAAAGATGTGCGTGTGGGAGTCGATCAGGCCGGGGAGCACGGTGGATGTGGAGAGGTCGATGACGTTGGAACCCGCGGGGATTTGTGCGGAGGCGTCGGCGATTTTTTCGATGCGGTCGCCGCGCACGAAGATGAGTTGGTTTTTGCGAGGCGCGTCGCTGGTTCCGTCGATTAACGATCCCGCGCGGATCACGGTGAGCGGTGCGGTTGGCGGAGTCGATTGGGCGGAGGTGATTCCTGCAAACGAGTGGATGAAAAGCACGAGAGCGCATGCGATCGAGGCGAATTCAGTCACCATTTTCCTCACAGAGGCTCCTTGGAAAGGGCGGTAGCTTGCCGCAAAGGAGCGGTGTTTGCAAGGAGCGTGCGCGTTGATCCCTCTTGAGACGGTGTAGACCCCTCCGTGGCGATTGCGCGCGGTCAGAATGGCTACGCCATATGCTTCTCGGCTATTCGTCGTGAAGGGTACGGACTGGTTCTACGCGGGTGGCGCGGTAAGCGGGTAGTAGATTGGCCAAGATGCCGACGGTGGCGAGGAGGAAGGCGACAGCGGCGAAAGTGAGCGGGTCCGTGGGACGGACGCCGAAGATTAGGGAGGCGATCAGTCGGCTGAGAGCTAGAGAGGCGACCAGGCCGATGACGATGCCCAGAAGGATGGGCTTCATGCCGTCGGTGACGACGAGCTTTAGGACATCGGAGTTTGTGGCGCCGAGGGCCATGCGGATGCCGATTTCGCGGACGCGGCGGCGCACGGTGTAGGAGAGCACACCGTAGATGCCAACGGCGGCGAGAAGCAGCGCGAGTCCGGCAAAGGAAGCGAGCAGGTAGAGAACAAAACGCTGCGAGAACAAGGATTTGGCGATGACGTCGTCCATGCTGAGGACATCGACCACGGGAACGTCGGGGCCGACTTGATGGATGGCGTCGGTGACCGCGGAGATCGCGCTGTGGGGATCGGAAGTAGTGCGCACGACGAAAGTGAGGCCAAAGGATCGCCATTTTTCAGCCGGAGGTGGGGTGACCTGGCCGAGGGCGATGTAGATGGTGTCGACGGGGCGAGCCTCGTCGAGGGAATCGAGTTTGACGTTGCCGACAATGCCGACGACTTCGCGAACGACATTCGGGAAGAAGGTGAGGGTCAGATGCTTGCCGATGGGATCTTCGTTGGGCCAGAAGCGACGCGCGAGCGCTTCGCTGATAAGGGCGGCGCCGGGACGTCCGGCGGCGTCGACCTCACTGAAGTCGCGACCGCGAATGACTGGGACGCGCATGGCGCGAAGATAGCCGGGGCTGATGAGGCGAACGTCGACTTCCGGCTGGTCGGCCATGGGAAGGACGGGACGACCTTCAATGGAAAAGGGCTGATGCGAGCCGCCCTCGCCGTCGAGCGGGAGATCGTCGATGGTGCCGGCAGCTTCGACTCCAGGGAGAGCACGGACGCGCCGCAGAATTTCGTCGAAAAAATTGATTTGGGCGGCAGGGCTGGCGAATCGGTCGTGGCTGACGGGCACGGACATGGTCAGAACGTTTACGGAATCGAAACCGGGGCTAACGCTTCGCAGTTCGAATAAGGTGCGGAGCATCAAGCCAGCGCCGACAAGCAGAATGAGAGAAAGTGCTACTTCCGAGATGACCAGCAGATTTCGGGTTTTGCCGCCGGAGTCGGAGCTGCCGCGGCTCTGGCCGAGCTTGAGGGCTTCGTTAACGTCGACGCGGGAGAAACGCAGCGAGGGAATGAGCCCGGCGAGAACGCCGGCGGTCACAGAAAGCAACAGGGTGAAAACCAGTACTTGGGTGTCCAGCGCGACGTCCGCGAACGACGGCAGGTAGTCGGCGAGAAGTCGCATGGGAAGACCGAGGCTCACGCGAGCAAGCAGGAAACCGAGCGCGCCACCGATTACCGAGAGAAGCACCGTTTCCGAAAGAATGTGGCGAAGAATCGCGGAGCGTCCTGCGCCGAGCGCGGTGCGAATGGCGATTTCCTTGCGGCGTGCCAAAGTTTTGGCGAGGACGAGATTGCCGACGTTGGCGCAAGCGATGAGAAGAACGAAAGCGACGGCGCCGAGAAGCACGAGCAGCGCCGTGCGCACGTCGCTGATCATTTGTTCGCGCAGGGGAATGACGGTGGCGCTCCAGCCTTTGTCGTCTTCGGGATAGAGCTGTTCGAGGCGGGTGGAAATGGCGGCAAGCTCGCTTTTGGCTTGCGCCATGTCCACGCCGGACTTGAGCCGGGCTATGACCATGTAATTGTGATTGCCGCGGACGGCGCGGTCTTCATTGGACCAGGCGAGGGGAATCCAGGCTTTGGCAAAGCTGGGGAAGCGAAACTTATCGGGCATTACTCCGACGACGGCGTAAGGCTGCGAGTTAATGGTGATGTTGCGGCCGACGATGGTGGGGTCGGAGGCGAAATGGTCGCGCCAGAATTTGTAGCTGAGGAGGATAGCGTGGTCGGAGCCGGGGCGGTCTTCATCGGCGATGAAGCTGCGGCCGAGCAGGGGACGAGCGCGCAAAACGGTAAAGAAGTCCGGGGGAACCGCGGCGGCTTCAAGGACTTCGGGGCGATCCTGGCCGAAGGTCAAGCTGCGGCCTCCGTAGATGGACATGGACTCGAAGGAGGTGCACTGCGCTCGCCAGTCGAGGTAATTGGCGGGGGAGACGGAGAAGAGGGTCATGCCGGGGAAGCTTTTGGCGGGAGGGACGTGCCAGACCTGCATGAGGCGGGATGGGTCTTGGTAGGGCAGAGGGCGTAGGAGCACGGCGTTGACGATGGAGAAGATGGCGGTGTTGGCGCCGATGCCGAGGGCGAGGACGAGGATGGTGCCGAGGGCAAAGCCAGGGTTGCGCCGGAGGGCGCGGAGTCCCAGGTGAAGATCAGCAAGCCAGTTACGCATGGGGGGCCCCTCCTGGGCGCTACAGAGCGTGGCTTAGACGTCGAGCAGGGACTTATGGACATGAGTACAGACGATGCAGCGGGATTTAAGTTTCATGGCTATACGTCTCTGATCGAGGGGATAAGTGTGGCAGACATCAACGGGACAAGGTCGGCTAGCCGGGGGGATACAACGACCACCAGCCGAGGAGCGTTGCAGCATCCAATGTTCGAAGAAGTACACGAAGACAGACACGAGGGCGAGAACAGCAAGGACGACAGAGTGTCATCGTTTTTGTCTCGGGTTCAAGCACGGATTTTACTGGGGCTCTCATCTCCGCGCACATATCTCCGGAAAGAGCGCTCAACAGAACGAACTGGAAATACGTAGCGTCGTTCAAGGTATACTTCCGCACCTCGATATCCGAGAAATCAAACCCAGGTGAATAACGAATGACCGCGCAGCTACAAACTCCGCCGGCACACGTCGGCATACTCCAGCTCATAAATGGAGGTTACGTCGCGGGCGCTATCGCCTGCCTCGCGCAGCTTGGTATCCCGGACCTCGTCGATGGCGCGCCCAAATCGGCGGAAGAGCTGGCGAGTCAGATTGGAGCCGACCCACGAGCGCTTTACCGTCTCATGCGCGCCACCGCCAGCGTTGGAGTGCTCGCGGAAGGGCCCGATGGAAAGTTTTCGCAAACGCCGATGTCGACGGTTCTGCGCAGCAATGCTACTCCCAGCCTGCGGTCCTTTGCGATGATGGGCGGCCGAGAGTGGCACGGGCGCGGGTGGTCTCACTTGGAATACTGCGTGCGTACCGGAAAGCAGGCGCTGGACAAGATTTACGGCACGCATATCTTCGATTTTCTAAAGCAGCATCCAGCGGAAGGTCAGATTTTCAATGACGCGATGACCGAGCTGTCGATGATTGATGGCCCGGCCGTAGCCGAAGCCTACAATTTTGCGGGCATTCGCTCCATCGTGGACGTAGCCGGTGGCCACGGATTTCTGCTGGCGACTATCCTGGAGAAGAATCCGCATTTGCGAGGCACGCTTTATGAGGCGCCCCACGTTGTCGAGGGAGCCGCGAACGGACCGCTCAAGCCGGTGATGGAACGTTGCACCCTCGCGTCCGGCGATATGTTTTCCTCGGTTCCTGCTGGCGCCGATGCTTACATCATGAAACACATCATTCACGACTGGCCCGACGATCTATGCATCCAGCTTCTGAAAGTCTGCCGAAAGGGCGTGAATGCGGGCGGCAGACTTCTCGTGGTGGACAGCGTCATTCGGCCCGGTAACGATTTCTCCCCGGGCAAATTCCTCGATCTTCAAATGCTGATTTTCCCGAGCGGATGCGAGCGCACCGAAAAACAGTTTGGTGACTTGTTCGTCGCGGCGGGCTGGCAGTTACGCCGGATTATTCCTACCGCTGCCTCCGATTCCATCGTTGAGGGAGTCCCAGCATAACGCAAAGCGAGTTTCACGCCTTCCACAGCGCGAACTATGGCAAATGGTCCAGGCCACCAACTCTATCTGTTCGGGGACCGAAATAACTGGTAACTTTCGCGGGCTTTTCCATGATCTTGACGGCGGGTTGGTTTCGAATCCACCGCTGGCTACTCGTGGCGGAGTGCGTCTACTGGTTGGACTTTGGTGGCGGAGTGGGCTGGGATGGCGCAGGCGGCGATTGCGGCTGAGGCCAGGAGGCCGGTGATGGCTGCGAGCATGGTTGGGCTGGCTGCGCCGATGCCCTCGAGTTTGCCCGCCAGGGCGCGGCTGGAAACTACGCTGACGATTGCGCCGAGGAGGAAGCCTGCGATCAGGACGCGGCCTGTTGATCCGAGTACCAGCCTCAAGACGTTCGCGGGGGTGGCGCCTAACGCCATGCGGATGCCGAACTCGCGGGTGCGGCGGGAAACGGCGTAGGAGACGACGCTGAAGATGCCAGTGCAGGCGAGCGTCAAGCCGATAACGCCGAAGATGCCGAATAGGAATGTGGCGAATCGCGGATAAGCGGTGGCGTTACTCAAGAAGTCTTCGAGGGCGCGAGCAAAAGCGATGGGTTGCGTGGGGTCCACCGAGCCTACGGCTTGGCGTGCGCCATTCGAGAGCGCGAGAGGGTCCGCATTGGTGGTGCGAATCGCAAACAGCATTCCCGGCGGGAACAGATGGGTGACCGGGATATACATGGCTGGTTCGGGCTCATCGCGAAGCCCAGAGTTCCGGACAGTGCCGCAGACGCCGACGATCTGGTAGGCGTTCGCGGGCTGCGCAGGCTTCACAAAACCCGGCGGAAGTCCCTGTATCGGTAATTCCATCCGGATTTGCCTGCCAATGGGATCCTGGCCGGGCGGGAAATATTTTTTCACGAGATCTTCGCTGACGACAGCGACAGGAATTGCACGGGTCACATCATCGGCGTCGAAAAAGCGGCCCTTCAAAAGGGGAATTTCCATGGTGCTGAAGTAGCCTTCGCTCACCAAGTTTGCGCGAACCTGCGCTCCGGTCGGCGGCAGACCGTCGATGTCAAATTTTAAAGGGACGCCTGAATAGGGAGGCACACCGGTTGCGGCGGCTGCCACCGATTGCGCACTCGGAAGTCTACGCAGGCGATCGACGATGTCCGCGAAAAATGCCCGGCGCTGACTCCATTCCGGATAGCGCGCAGCAGGAACCGGGACATACATCGTTAGAACGCCTTCGGGCTCATAGCCAAGCTTTTTTCCGGTGAGTTCGAGCATGCCTGCGGCCGCGAGGGCAGTTCCGGTGAGGAGGACGAGGGAAAGAGTGATCTCGCACACGATCAGAGCGTCGCGGAGGCGATTTCCGGTTGTGCCTGCGCCGGAGTCCCTGCCAGCGGCTTTGAGAAACGTGGCC
This sequence comes from uncultured Acidobacteriota bacterium, assembly GCA_963834025.1. Classification (GTDB taxonomy): domain Bacteria; phylum Acidobacteriota; class Terriglobia; order Acidiferrales; family UBA7541; genus Acidiferrum. The sequence goes on from CAWIAI010000005.1 coordinate 217,553, forward strand.
TGATTCGGACGGGAGAGTTGAAGGGCGGGCGCGAGACCGAACAAGATGCCGGTCAGCACGGAAACCAGGAAAGCGAAGCACAGCACCGGCACATTGATGGCGATCACGGCTTCGTGGGGCACGGAGTATTCGGGCATCAGAGCGACGATTGCTTTCACGCCGGCGTAGGCCAGCGCGATGCCCAGGACTCCGCCGGTGACCGAAAGGATCACGCTTTCGGTCAAGAGTTGTTGGATTACGCGCTTGCGTCCCGCACCCAAGGAGACGCGCACCGCGATTTCGCCGTGCCGGGCGCTCGATCGCGCCAGCAGCAAATTCGCGACGTTGGCGCAGGCGATCAAAAGCAAGAAGCCCACCGCAGCCAGCAGGGCCAGAAGCGTGTTGGCGAATTTTCCGAGGATCCCTTCGTTAACGGACTTGAACTCCGTGCGGAAGGGGGGGTCGGGATAGGCGAAGGAAGGAGCAGTTTTGACGAATTTTTCGTGGAAACTTTGGAACTCGGCGTTGACCTGTTGCCTGGGGATGTTGGGCTTTACCTTGAAGATCATCCCGTAGCGTTCGTCCCCACCCGGGCGAATTGCAAGCGGAGTATAGATGTCGGCGTCGTTCCACGTGAATCGAACGGGGAGCACGCCGATTATCGTGAAGAACTTGTCGTTGAGACGGATCTGCTGGCCAAGGATGTCTCGCTGGCCGGAGAAATGGCGTTGCCAAAACAGATAGCTGAGCACTGCGACGGGCTCGACTTTCGATTGGTCGCCGGCATCTTTTGGTGCAAAGGTGCGGCCGAAGAGAGGTGGAACGCCGAAAAAGTCGAAGGCGTTGGGGGAGAAGTCCTCTTGAATGACGGCTTCCGGGAGACCCGCTTCGGTCATTACCACGCTGCGCCGGTTGTTGAGAACGAGGCTTTCGGCGGTCTTGGAGCGAGACTGCATCTCGAGATATTCCGACAGGGTGTAGCCCATGTAGTGGTCGCCTTTGGCGTTGAGGACGTGGGCGCCGCCGATGCGGTCGGCTGCGGCGTAGGGGTAGGGGTCAACGAGGACGGCGTAGACGACGCTGAAGATAGCGGTGGTGGCGCCAATGCCAAGAGCCAGAGAGAGGATGGCGATCGTCGTGGAGATGCGGGTCTTCAGCAGGAGGCGGAGGGCGTAGCGGATGTCTTGGGGGATGGACATAAGAACCCCTTGAGTTTGCTGGAGTATATGACGGAGTGACGTTGCGGAGGTTAGAAATGTTCCTTGGTGGGGGACGGTTTTTTTGCGTGGACGGGAGAGCTGGGGAAGGTCCCGTTGTCGGATCGCGGTGCCGGACTGGGGATAACAGTGCTTGCTGTGCCGTGGTTGACGCCGGGCGGAGCAAGCCCCGCCCCTACGAAGGGTAGGTGGACGGGATTGGTGTGGCCGGGATTGGTGGACGCCGAAAACGGGATTCAAACGCAAGCATTACGGATGGGGAATTGAGGATCAGGGGAATTTGCCACCGTAACGGCCTGCTGGTTCGAAGAGGGAGAGGAGATTGGTCATGCCCAGGAGACTGCGGAGGGCCGGGTTTGCGTTGGCTAGTTCGATTTTGCAGTTGCGGGTGCGGGCTGAGACGTAGAGGGTGGCGAGAACGCCTAGACCGGAGCTGTCCATGAACGGGACTTCTCTCAGGTCGAGGATGATGAGCTTTTCGTCGGGAATCAGTGTGCGAACTTTGTTGCGAAGTTGAGGGGCGTGTTCGAAGGTTAGTTTGCCGTGGCATTCAACGATGATGGCATCGGCGCGGCGAGTGGTTTGGAGGTGGAAGGTCATTTCGGCGAAGGGATTATAGCGGAGAAGCGGAGCAAGAACGTAAGGCCTTTGTGCAGTCTTTGCCCCCGATTAGTGCTGGTAAGTGGTCGCAGGGATGATGAATGAGTGAAAATCAAGAGAGAAGCAGGTCGGGCGCTACGTGCTAAGGAGGTTTGGGTGGAGGCGGGAGTAGTTGTGTTCCGTGGCCCAGAGAGTTAGTGGGAGGGCGGCTAGATCGTCGACTACGGGATTGGCGTGGCCGTCTTTGGTCAGGTCGATGGTGCGGATGTAGTAGCGGCAGGTGTCGCAGGCTTCTACGCGGATGTGGGGGAATTGTTCGGCGACGTAGACGGGGAGTTTGTTTTCGGCTTCTTCGCCGCAGGTGGGGCAGAGGATGCGGCGGAATTCCCACTCGTGGAGGCAGAAGGAGCAGAGGAGGTGGCGCTTGCCGCCGTCGCCTTCGATGCGCAGGACTCCGAGTGACGGGGCGGAATTGCAGATGGGGCAGACAGAATGGGTGGCGATGGCTGGGGGTGCGGCGCGATTGGCGGCGAGGAATTCGGCGTAGGGTTCGAGAAAAACTCTAAGGATGAATGCGGTGAGGGCTTCGGCGGCGGGATCTTGCGGTTCGTAGTTGTGGTGAGGAGTGTGAGGACCGAGATGGTTGACGTTGCCGGCGGCGGTCCAATATTCGGTGAGGAACGCGATCCAGGCGGCGGGGCCCTGCAGCGAGAGTTGCCGCGCAGCTTCGGCTACCGGAGGCGGGCCGGCGGTTTGCAGGAGCGAGAGAAGTTCGGGAAAGTGTTGCAAGAGGAGGGCTAAATCGAGATGCGAACGGAAATGGGCGGCTGATGCTGGTGCGGGGTGCTGAGCGCCAGGTTGTGCGAGTAGGGCGTAGAGGCGTTTCTGGAAGTGCGCGAGTTGCTGGTAGAAGTTCATGACCTCGGCGGCGAAAGGATGGGATGCGCCGAGATGATGCGCGCGGCGAATACGTGCGTCGTAATCGGGGCCGGCGATTTTTGCCAACGTCATTTGCGAGGAGTGGTCGTCGATGATGCCACGATCTCTTTGTACCATCCGGGGTGGTAGCGGCGAACAAAATCTTCGGTGACGTCGCCGTGAATGACGGAGTCGATCGCGCCGCGCTCGGCGAAGACGCCCATGTAGACATGGATCAGGAACAGACCGATGGTGGCTAGCGCCGAGGACGCGTGGACTAGCACGGCAATGTAGCGGAGGGCGCGGAGGTTCCACGGGATGTATTCGGGGAACCACAGGATGAGGCCGCTAAGGAGTAGCAGCGTGCCGAAAACAATGAAGCCCCAGAAGAGGAGTTTTTGTCCGGCGTTGTAGCGGCCGGCCGGAGGCATGTCTTCGTCCTCGTTACGAATATAGTGGCCTATGGCGCCGAACCATTCGCGATCGACCGGAGTGACGCCCATCTGGGAGGCCCAGAGGAAAAACATCTGCACGATGCCGACAAAAAAGATGAGCCCGATCCAGGGATGCAACATCCGGGAAACCGGCGCGCCTCCGAGAATGACAGCGAGCCAAAAAAGCCAGGGGGACCAGAACGCGAGACCGGTCACAAGCAAATAGATGTACGAGAGCGCGGCTAGCCAGTGAACCAAGCGCTCGTGAAATGTGTAGCGAAGGATGTGACCTGGCGGAACGTGTTGGGTAACGTGTCCCGGTGGGGGAGAGGACGTCACGGTTGCGCTCCTTCGTGCGGGACATTGAGATCTTCTTCGCGGGTCTTGGGGCCAAAGCGTAGATAGTGGACGACGAGGCCGATCAGGCCACCGATCATCGCGGCATTGCCAAGCCACTTCAGCGGGCCCTTCCAGAGTTTTACGGTCCACGGGATGCTTGGATCCTTCGGGAGGCCGCCGTAGAGTTCGGGCTGCGTGGCATCGTGGAGGACGTACATTACGCCGGTGCCGCCGACGCCTTGGGGATCGTAGACGCCTGCTTGGGGGAAGTTGTAGTGATCGCGGAGTTGCTTCGCGCGAGTTTCGGCAAGTTCCTTCATATCATCTTTGCTGCCGAAGTGCAGACAGCCTGTGGGGCAGGACTTGATGCAGGCGGGCTCGAGGCCTTCGCTGACGCGGTCGGCGCAGAGTGTGCATTTGTAGACGCGCTTGGTTTCCGGATTGAACTTGGGAATGTTGAAAGGGCAGCCGGTAATGCAGTAGCCGCAGCCGATGCAGTTGGCTTGCTGGAAGTCGACGATGCCGTTAGCGTATTGGACGATGGCGCCGTCGGATGGGCACGCTTTCAAGCAGCCGGGATCGGCGCAGTGCATGCACTGATTTTTGCGCATCAGCCACATCAACGTGCCGTCTTCGCGCTCGTGCTCGTTGAAGAGGATCAGGTTCCAATAGTTCCAGCGCGTGTCCGGCATGGTCTGGTAGGTGTTGCCGAAGACGGTCTCGCCGAAGGGGAGATCGTTCCACTCCATGCAGGCGACTTCGCAGGCTTTACAGCCGATGCAGGTGGTCGTGTCGATGAGCTTGCAGACGGTGAATTGGCGCTGCATGTCTTCGCCGGGGACGCTGCCGGCGTGACCGGAGATTTTCTGGATGCGTAGTGTGGCCTGGCTCATTCCATCTCCTACGCTTTTTCTACTTTCACTAGGAACCCCTTAAATTCCGGCGTGTAGGCGTTCGGGTCGATCACTGTGAGGGTCAAGGAGTTGGTGAGATCCTTGGAGGTCTTGCCTTCGTCTTCGGCGATGCCGCGATAGCCCCAGTGAATGGGAATGCCGATCTGATAGGTTTTCTTGCCGTCGATCAGCATGGGCTTGATACGCTTGGTGACCATGGCTTTGGCGACGTAATATCCGCGGGCGCTGGACACTTTCAGTTTTTCGCCGCCGCGGATGCCCATTTCGTCGGCCATTTCGGCAGCGACTTCGATGAACGGCTCGGGGACGAGTTGCACGTTCATCGGGTTGTTTTTAGTCCAATAGTGATAGTGCTCGGTTAGGCGATAGGTGGTGCAAATTACGGTGAAGCCGTCTTTGACGGTGCCGTATTTGTCGTCGGGCGTTCTGAAGCGCTTGACCACCGGATTGTGCGTTTGCTGCGGGTGCAGCGGATTCTCGATGGGGCTTTCCATGGGCTCGTAATGTTCGGGGAACGGGCCGTCGGCGAAGGCGGCCAGCGGGGCGAAGATGCGGCCGACGCCCTCGGCGTTCATGATGAACGGGCCCATGTGGTCTTTGGGCTTGGAGTCGGCTTTGAAGTCGGGGACATCGTTGCCCATCCATTTTTGCGTGGCTTCGCTCCACCAGATTTGGCGCCGGGACGAATCCCACGGCTTGCCATCGAGATCGCAAGAGGCGCGATTGTAGAGCACGCGACGATTGGCGGGCCAGGACCATGCCCAATTTTGGTGCACGCCCATGTTGGAAGGATCGGACGGATCGCGGCGGGCGGTGAGATTTCCGGCCTCGGTGTAGGAGCCGGAGTAAATCCAGTTACCGCAGGACGTGGTGCCGTCGTCTTTCAGCCAGGCGAAACCAGGGAGCTGCTGGCCCTGCTTGATCGGCTGCTTGGTGACGGGGTCTTCCAGGTCGGCCAAGGCTTTGCCGTTGATTTCTTTCAGGACTTCGGCCAACGATGGGTTCATTGGGTCTGTGTAGGACCATGTGAGCTTCAGGATTGGGTCGGGGACCTTTCCCGGATCCTTTTTATAAAGTTCGCGAACCTTCAGGAAGATCTGCGCGACGATCGCTTGATCGAGGCGGCAAGCGCCGGGCATCGGAAGCGCAGCATTTTTCCATTGGAGCCATCGAGCGGAGTTGGTGAAGCTTCCATCTTTTTCGGCGAAGCCGGCGCACGGGAGACGATAAACCGTCGTCTGGATGGTCTTCATTTCATCGGTGGTGATACCGGGAGAGCGCCAGAATTCGCTGGTCTCGTCCGGATAGATTTCACCCACAACTACCCATTCGGCTTTCTTGAGCGCGTCGATATTTTTGCGGGAATCGGGTCCGATGGCCACACCGTTCATCCCAAAGGCAAAAAAGCCTTTGATGATGCCGTTGTACATGTTGTCCCACATCTGGACCCAGGAGTAGTTGCGATCGACCTTCGGCAGATAGTCGTAAGCCCAGCCGTTTTGTTTGGTGGCGGCGTCGCCATAGAAAGCCTTCAGGAAGCTGACCACGAACTTGGGCGTGTTGCCATAATAGTTGAAGGAATCCCACTCCGCGGGCTTGGAGGGTGTCGGCGTGATGCGTTTCATCCAGGCATCGAAGGAGGTGTCGGCGGGCGTCGGAACCTTCAGGTAGCCGGGCAGGTTGTCGAAGATGCCTGCCATGTCGGTGGCGCCCTGAATGTTGGAATGGCCGCGCAGCGCGTTAACGCCGCCGCCGGCGCGTCCAACGTTCCCCATGAGCAGTTGGAGCATGGCTGCGGTGCGGATGATCTGTGTGCCGAAGCTGTGCTGCGTCCAGCCGACAGCGTAGATGATGGTGGCGACCTTCTTGGTGTCGCCGTCTTTGCGGATCGAAGTGAACAGCTCGACAGCCTTGAGGAATTGATCTTTGGGGATGCCGGTGATGCGCTCAACCATCTCCGGTGTGTAGCGGGAGTAATGTTTTTTCAGGAGTTGGAAGACGCAGTTGGGATTCTGGAGGGTGGGATCGAAATCGACTTTTTCTGGCAACGGTGGCAACGGGGCGGGAGTGGAGCTCTGTCCCGTGGACATGCCGGGGTTTTGCAGCGGCTTGCCGTTCGCACCGGAGTAATTCCACGTCGACCGGTCGTAGGTTTGCTTTTGCGCGTCGAAGCCGGAGAAGACACCGTCGGTGTCCCCGGGCATCTTGAAGTCGGGCTTAACGACGAAGCCTGCGTTCGTGTAGTTGACCAGGTAATCTTTAGCGATGCGGTTATTTTCGATGGCGTAATGAATGGCCCCGCCGAGGAACGCGATATCGGAGCCGGCGCGAATCTGGCAGAAAAGATCCGCGACGGAGGCCGTGCGCGTGAAGCGCGGATCCACCACGATCATTTTTGCGTTGCGATTGCGTTTGGCTTCGACGGGCCACTTGAAGCCGCAGGGATGGTTCTCCGCCGGGTTCCCGCCCATGATCAGCATCATGTCGGTATTCTTGATATCAACCCAGCCGTTGGTCATTGCGCCGCGTCCGAACGTTGGTCCCAAACTTGAGACCGTGGGGCCGTGTCAAACTCTGGCCTGATTTTCCAGGTGCACGACCCCCAGGGCGCGCATGGACTTGACGACGAGATAGTTAAATTCGTTGGTGTCGGTGCAGCCGCCGGTGAAGGCGATGGACTCGCAGCGATTGACGGTGACGCCCTTGGCGTCTTTTTCGATGATGGTGTCGTCGCGGGTTTTCTTGACGCGTGCGCCAATCTCGTTAAGCGCATCGTCCCACGATATGTCTTCCCAGTCGGTGCCGCCCGGGCGGCGCACTTGGGGCTTCAGCAGGCGACGATCGTTCAGGATGTCTTGTTCAAGCGAGGAGCCTTTGGGGCAGAGAGTGCCGCGGTTGATGGGATGGTCGGGGTCGCCTTCGACATGCACGACCTGAGGAGTAACGTTCTTGGCGCGGTCGCCAATGGTGTAAATAATGATGCCGCAACTAACAGAGCAGTAAGGGCAGGTTGAGCGGGTTTCACTGGCTCTGGCAATCTTGAGGACACGGAGTTGTGCGTAGGCGGGTTGCAGGTCGAATCCAAAGACGGCGGCGGCGGCTCCGCCAACGGTAGTGAACTTCAGGAAGTCTCGCCTGGAAGGATTCATATCCGTGTGGCCCCCGTCGCGAAGAGGAAAAGCGCGCCCCGCGAAACCTATTGATAGAACGCTTACGATATTCTGTCAAGTCAACCGGACAGGCCGAGCCATCCATAAGCGTTGATGAAAATCCGGGAAAGTTGGTTACGTTTTTTTGGAGATTTTTTTGCGAGAGGAGAGCAACGTGACGGAAGGGAGCGACAAGACCAAGGATTCGAGAGACGAGCATCCGCTGATGGCGATCGGGCGCGAGGGAATGCCGGTTGGTAAGCTGATCGGGTTCAAACTGTTGGAGGCAGGTGACGGGCGCGCCGTCGTGACGCTGGAAGCCGGGCCGCAGCATACGAATCCAATGGGGACGCTGCATGGCGGGATTTTGTGTGACATCGCCGACGCGGCAATGGGCATCGCGTTCAACAGCACCCTGGCAGCGACGGAATCGTTCACTACCGTGGAGCTGAAAATTAATTTCTTCCGGCCAGTGTGGGAGGCGGTGCTTCGAGCAGAGGGCAAAGTCGTGCGACGGGGCAAGACCGTGGGCTACGTGGAGTGTGAGGTCACCGACGAGAAGGGGCGCGCCGTCGCCAAAGCAAGCTCCACTTGTTTGGTGTTGCGGGGCAAGGACGCGGAGGGAAGGTGACGGCGTGGGAGGAGTTTTGTCGCTATTCGGTCGGAACCTTGTCGGCGCTCGGGGGAAATGTAACGGACATGTAAAAACATTCGTTCCATTCATCCGTAGTGGAACGCGTCGCCGTCTACAACCGTCCGACAAAAGTGTTTTCCATCGGACCCCGGGCCCTTCGACCCATCGGCGTTACCCTGTTCGCCGCTGTTCTGTTTTGTACCCGTATTGACGCACAAGCTCCTGCGCCGTCTCGATTATCTCTACCGACCCAGGATCGCGTCCAAACTTCTGGCTGGTGGCCAACCAAGGGGACGGCAAATCTCACCGACTTCGTGGGCACTTCCGAGTGCGCGAAGTGTCATGAAAAGGAAGCGATTGCGCAGCGCGGCACGCCGATGGCGCAAGCGGCCGCGCCGGCCGCCACTTCTGAAATTCTCGAAGCGCACAGTCATCTGTCGGCGCAACGCGGCCCATATAACTACGAACTCTTAGACGACGGCACGGCCGTCAAATTCTCGGTGACGGACGGCACGAATTCGCTGTCCGCGACGGTCGCTTGGGCTTTCGGCTTAGGGCACAAGGGCCAAACCTATATCTATGAGCGCGATGGTGATTTTTATGAGAGCCGCTTGAGTTTCTACAAGACCTTGCAGCGGTTGGATCTCACCACCGGGCACACCGGCAGCGGGCCCGAAGATCTCAAGATCGCAATGGGGCGATGGCTCGATCCCGTAGAAGCGCGACGGTGTTTCGGTTGCCACACCACGGGTTCCACGACGGCGAGTCAATTTGATACTTCTCATGCCACGCCGGGGGTCACCTGCGAAGCCTGCCACGGGCCTGGAGCCAGCCACGTCGCGGCGATGAAGAAGGGAGAGATCGATGCCGGGCGCCGCGCCATACTGAATCCGCAGCGGCTCAATCCGGTGGACTCGGTCGATTTTTGCGGCGCGTGTCATCGCACCTGGGCTGATGTGATTCTGGAAGGGATGACCGGAGTGATGAACGTCCGATTCCAGCCGTATCGTTTGGAAGACAGCAAGTGTTGGAGGCGGGGAGACGCCCGTCTTACCTGCATCGCGTGCCACAATCCGCACGAACCGCTAGTATTGGACACCGCTGCTTACGATCAAAAATGTCTCGCGTGTCACAAGACGATTGCGGAACAAAAGACTGTGGCAACGGACAAAGCACAGGCGAGCCATCCGGGGGCTCGCTGTCCGATAGCCACAAGAAATTGCGCGAGCTGTCACATGCCTCAAGTTGAGGTTCCCTCTGTTCACGCTCCGTTTGTTGACCACCGAATCCGCATCTTCCGAGGCAACTAGCGCGTTCCCGAGCAGGAAGGTTCGAGGTTCGTTCAAACCATCAACTAACGAGTCATCTGAAGAACAACAAGACATGCGAGAGATTGCAACGTAGTTATTCGTAGCGGATGGCACTGGAGGGATCCATCCGGGAAGCGCGGCGTGCGGGAATGTAGCCGGCAACCAATCCTACGATCACGAGGAAAAGGGCTGCCCCAAGAACCGAGAGAACATCATTCGGCTGAATTCCGAAAAGCAACGAACTCGCGCCGCGGGTTGCCGCAAAAGACAAAAGCACGCCCAAGGCAACGCCGACGGCCAGCATTCGCACGGTTTGCCGGGTGATGATGCCTACGACGTCGGCTCCGCTGGCACCCAGGGCCATGCGGATTCCAATTTCGTTTCTGCGCATCGCCACGATGTAAGAAATGACGCCGTAAAGGCCGATGGTGGTGAGAAGTATCGCCAGAGCTCCGAAGGCGCCCGAAAGAAATGCCATGGTGCGTTCCTGCACCATGCCCTTTTGGATGTTGTTGCGGAATATCCGAAATTCCGCTTCGATTTCGGGATTAAATTGCGCAACCTTTGTTTGCACTTCGGGAAGCATCGCGGAAGAGGACGAATAGTGGAGGAAAACGTAGGTCGCCGATTCCCCCGGTGGGAATTGCGAGGCTGCTCCGAACGCCTCTGGGGGTATTTCCTCCCGAAGCCCTGCGTACTTTGTGTCCTTCACGAGACCGACAATCTCGCACTGCGCTGAAGGGTAGCCCGGTTCAGGGACAGTGCGGAGTGTCTTTCCGACGGGATCGGCGGCGCCCAGAAATCTAGAAACCAGCGTCTGATTGACAACCACCACGCAGGGCGACGTCCGTGTGTCACGATCATTGAAATCACGCCCCGCAAGGATGGGGACGCCCATCGTTTGAAAATATTCGGGACCTACCCAGGTGAACTTGGAGGAGCCTTCCACCTCGCCGGCGCGGATGGCCAGAGACCAGGTGCTTCCATCCAGCGGGACATGCGTCGAAGTGGCCACGGATTCGACGCCAGGAATCAAACGCAATTGCTCGACAAGCTGCCGCACTACCTCGTCGTATTTTTCCCGGGGCGAGAAGTTCAGATGGGCCAGGTTGACGAAACCGACCAGAATGCCATCTTCCCGAAAGCCTGGGTCGAAGTTCATCAAATTGCGGAAGCTGCGTACAAACAGGAGCGCGCTCACCAGCAGCACCATCGCCAGGGCGATTTGGGTCACGACTAGAGTGCGCTGGAAGGAAAAGCGTTCGCGTCCCGAAGTGGTTCCGCGAGTTCCTGACTTCAACGCCACGCTGGGAGTCGCGCGCGAAGATCGCAGCGCAGGCACAAGATCAAAGAGGATGCAGGTGGCCAGGGCGACGACGGCGGTGAAGGCCAGTCCGCGCCAGTCCGCGCCCAAATTGAGTTGCAGCGTCGGGTCCTGGCCGCGCAGCTGCCACACGATACTGCGGCTGAACACGTTGGCGATGGCCCAGCCCAAAATCGCACCGCCGGCAGCCAGGACGCATCCTTCCGCGAGCAATTGACGCATCAAGCGCCAACGTGAGGCCCCCAAGGCCGCGCGGACCGCCATGTCTTTTTCTCGCGAGGTCGCGCGAGCCAGCAACAGATTGGCTAAATTCGCGCAGGCAATCAACAGCACCAGTCCGGTAATTCCCAACAGCAGCCACAAGGACGCGTCATACTTCTCCCGGAGAGAACTGATGCCGTTTGAGGCTGGGTATGCGGCCAACTGGAACTTGCGATAGTCGTCCAGCACGGCCGCGTCGTATCCGCCAGGCAGCGTGGCCTCCAAAATGCCTGGACTGATCGATTCCAATTGCGCGGATGCGTGCTCGGAAGTCCAGCCAGGCTTCAGACGGCCCATCACGAAGAATTGCAAGTAGTCGTGCCTGGCGAAGTAAAAGTCCTCCGGATGGAATGCCGGATGAGAGCACAGCGGCAGGGCGATGTCGAAGCCTTTGCCAATCTCCAGACCGAAAAAGTCAGGAGGCGTGACGCCGATCACTTGAGTCAGATGTTCGTCGACCAGGAGCTTGCTGCCAATCACGGAATCCTGGCCTCCGAACGCGCTCTGCCAAAATGCGTAGCTGAGGACTGCTCCGGAGGTTCCGCAACCCGGTTGATCGTCTTCGGGGGAGAGAAGCCGCCCTTTGAAGGGCGCTACGCCGAGAGTTGTAAAAAGATCTCCGCTGACCCATAGGCCCGGGGCGCGTCTTTGTTGAGCACCCTGACCCAGGCGAAAATCATGATTGAACCAGGCGAAGACGCCGGACAACCCTTGCTGTTGTTTGCGAATTTGCTCAAAAAGCGCGAGGCTGAGTGTCGCGGGGCTCCTGCGGATGCCGACGGTGTAATTCCCGCCTTTGATCTGCACGCCGACAAGGGCCTGCGGATCGACGACCGGCAAACTGCGGAGACGCACCGCATCGATCAGTTGAAATATCGCGGCATTGACCCCGATACCGAGCGCAAGCGTCAATATTGCGGTTAACGCAAAGCCTGGACTCTTGCGCAAGGAGCGTAGGGCAAGACGAAGATCTTGCAGGGTGGACTCGGTCCACGAAACGCCACGTGCGTCGCCGAAATCCGTCCGGCTGAGGAGCGATCGAACCGTTTCAGCGGAATTGCTTTCCGTCTTTGCCATCTAGCACTCGGAGGTGCCCCTTGCCTCCCGCCGATACCGAGGTCGGACACTGCGCCCTGGTCAACAAATACCAGGTCGTCGGAAGGCTTGGCGCAGATGCAGGCGAGTCAAGAGAGCCTAGCTGCCGCTAGCGTAGTAATTAAGGGACTACTTATATAGCAAGAAGTTGTCACGATCAAGCGGTGCGTGAGAAAAGCGCGACGAGAAAGTACTAGGGAGCGCCGATCGCAGCCTGTTTGAGCGGCGGGTCGGTGTCGCCTGTAGCGGCGGTGGCGCGGTAACGAACGAGCAGGAGTGTTAGATCGTCGGCCTGGCTGGCGCCTCGCGAGAAATTTTCTACGGATTCCAGCACGATTCTCTGGAGTTCATCGAGCGGCGTCTGCATATGGCCCGTGAGCACTTCGCGAAGGCGTGGAACGCCGAACAGTTGCTCCGCGGGGTCCATTGCTTCGGTGACGCCGTCGCTGAACAGGACAAGAGTGTCGCCGGGTTCGAGTTGGAGGCACACAACCGTATACTCCGCTTCGGGCACGAGGCCCACGGGATACGAACCCTCGGTGAATACGTCCTCGGCCACGCCGCGGCGAATCAGAAACGGCGAAGGGTGTCCCGCATTGATGTATTCGAGATGTCCCTGATCGTCGAGGATCCCAAAAAACATCGTGGCGTAGCGGCCGATCTCGGAATGGTCGCACAGGAAACGATTGACGTGGTTGAAGACGCGAGCAGGGTCGGTGCCCAGGGTCATGCCGGAAAGAGCGCCTTGCAACAAATTGGTACAAAGGGCCGCGCCGAGTCCTTTGCCGGAGACATCGGCGAGCAGGAATGCAGTGCGACTGTCGCCCAGCGGGAAGACGTCAAAATAATCGCCGCCTACCGCGAGACATGGAAAATTGATGCCGGAGACGGAGAGGTGCGGGTAGTCCCGAAAATTTTTCGGCAAGAGCGCTTGCTGGATGTCGCGCGCGATGCCGATTTCCTGCTCCAGGCGCTGGCGTTCGCGCTCACGCTCGACGAGGCGCGCGTTGTCTAAAATGCTGGCGGCGTCGGCGGCGAGGGCGTCGAGGATTTGGCGGTCGAGTTTGGAGAAAGCCGCGGGCCGGCGCGAGTCCAGATAGAGAACGCCGAGAAAGTCGCCGCGCTTGATATTGATCATCGATTGATCAGTGTTTGCGCGTGACATGGCATACAGCGGAATGACCACCACTGCGCGCAGGCGCTGCGCGACGATGCTCTGCGCGGCTTGCAAATCCATATCAGCTTGCGCGAGATCTTCGGTGATCACCGCGGATTGTCGGCGCAGCGCCAGCTGAATGGCCGTCTGACTTGGCGAGAGACTTTCGGGCGGCAGACGCATGCCTCCGCTGCGCCGCGCCAGACGAACCTTCAGCACTCCCTTGTCGTCGGCTTCCAGAAGCAGGCCGCGGTCCGCGTCGGTGACGGAAACGGCGTGATCAAGCATGTGCCCGAGAACGGTATCGAGCGGCAATTGGGAGTGCAGCAGCGTGGTGGCTTCTAAAAGCAGGTTCAGCTTGCGCAGGCCGCCGCTACCTGGTTCCGAACTGGTGATGTGCTCGATGCGGGTAAGTAGATGAGGAAGGGAATCGGTGCTGGCGTTTGCGGCGGAGCGGTAAATGATTTCGTAGGAGTCATCGAGGCCGAACGTGATGGAATCACCATCCTGCAATTCACGGCTTTCGACCTTTTCGCCGTTGACGAACAGACCACGGCGTTGACCGCGATCTTCGATGTAAAACTTGCTCGCTTCGGTGACGATGGCAGCGCAGTTGCGCGAGATGCGGCGATCGGCAAGCTGCAGATGGTTGCCGGTTTCGGCGCCGCGCCCGATCAGAAAAGGCATCTGTGTCACGCGCACGTAACGCCGCGCGCCGTCGGGAGAGACGACCTCAAGCACGGTTTCGGCTAAATTAGGGACGGTATCGGGCATGGCCGGTGAATGGCGGGATTGTAGCACGCGAGCGGCGAAGAATTGGGCTGGCCAGAACAATTGTGTGAGGGATCCGTCGAGGTCGACGATCAATGTTGGTGATCTGGAAATGTGGCTTCTGGCAGCGCAGTGTTGTAGCCCTGCGGTTCTCGCGTCGCTTCAGGTCCAGGTATCAGGCGCGGAGGCCGCCGTTTTCGCTAACCCTTGCGGGTTCCTTGCTCATAGGCTGAGACCGACTGTTCATGCGCTCGACCAATCGCGGACCCACAGTCCTGACTGGCGTCGGCAGCGACGGGCCGAAGAGAGAATATGCGCGCAGCGCTTCATCAAACGGCGTCCGCTGCAACAGGCGCGAAGCCCTGGAGAGCCATCGGCGGATCAAGCGTGGCGGGGCACCGGGTGCGGGAATCTTCGAGTCCATGAAGCGCTTATCGCAGCGCGCGCAACGGTAGGGGGAGAGTCGTAGGAAACGGTGGAGGATCTCTTCAAGCGTGCCGTAGGGGTCGGCTTTCCAAACTGAGCGGCTCTTACACTGGGGACATTCGTGGAATCCGTTCTTATTCCATAAGCCGAGTCGCACTAATAACACCCCTTATCTACGACTGATACACCAATGCGAGACCCTGGCTTGGGACGCGTTGCTGCCCGCAAAGCGACGCTTGCCGTACTTTATGCCAATGAGGCGCTGTATATGCAATAGGAAAGTTGGTCCAAGAGAGCCGCAAACCTCCAAACATGAGTACTATACCCATCCCGGCGTGTGAAAATCTCCGAGTGTCTGGCAGACCGGAGTAGGAGTTAGCCCGATGCTGCAGGAGTCGTAAGATTCCAGCGCAATTCTCTCTCCTTCCGTGGCCAACTTACACAACCTACTCTAGTTTCTCTTTTCTTTTCATGTACTTAAGTACAGGGTTGCAACTTCGCCATGCCCGGACGGGTTCTAAGTTGCAGCGGCAAACCCTGCTGTTAACGTTGATTCGATGAGAATTTTATGAGGCTTGCGAGACTAGTCTGGGTGTTGGCAATGCTGCTCTGGGGGGCGCCGCGCGTCCGTGCGGATGTTACTGTACTCCTCGAAGAGCCGTATAGCTACGATGGCGCACTTGCCGGAACCGGGCATACCGCCATCTATCTCACGCGGGTGTGCGCGGCCTCTCCAACCCAACTCAGGCGCTGCCAGCCCGGCGAAGCTGGGGTTGTACTCAGCCGATACCACCGGATTGCGGGGTACGACTGGATCGCGGTGCCCCTATATCCGTATCTCTATGCCGTTGAAAAGCCCGGGCAGATTCCGCTTTTTGCGGACAACAAACTCGAAGCCGCGCTCCGGGATCGGTATCGTCGGAAATTCCTGGAAGAGTTAGTGCCCGACGGGCCCGCTGGGGAAACACCTGCGGGCGACTGGTATGAGCTGGTTGGCTCGGCGTACGACCGCACCTTATATGGGTTTCAGATTGAGACCAGTGCAGCGCAAGACGATAGATTCATCGCGGCGTACAACGCGCGGCCGAACCGTGAGTCCTACAAGCTGGTGTCGCGCAATTGCGCGGACTTCGTGCGCGAGGCCGTAAACTTCTATTATCCGAAAGCCGCGAAGCGCGCCCTGATTGCCGACTTGGATGTTTCCACGCCGAAACACGTCGCCAAGTCTGTGGTTCAATTCAGCAAGCGGAACCCGGAGTTACAATTCACGACTTTCGTGATCCCACAAGTGCCCGGGACCATTCGCAGAAGCCGGCCCGTGCGCGGGGTGGTCGAGTCCGTCTTTAAGGCCAAAAAGTATGAATTGCCCCTACTCGCGCTGCACCCAGTGGTGGCGGGAGGTTTCGCTGTGGCATATGTGGCCGGAGGCCGCTTCAGTCCTCCGGAAGACGCGCTGGTGTTCTCGGCGGATGACGGCTTGCAAACACGTTTGAGTGCTCAAGAACGTCGAGCGTACCAGAAGGGGCTTGAGGAAGTAACGCGGGCTGGGGCGAATGCGGACCCACGGCGCGAGGAAGCCTCCTGGCATCATCTTCTGGATGGCGCGCAATTGCGTTTGGATGAAAACGGGACGCCGGTGCTGCAAGTGCGGTCGGGTGATGCCCTGATCGAGGTGGGAATCACGCGCCAGAATGTTCTGAGCGGCGATGCTCCGCCCGAAATTATGCGGGAACTCCTGGTTGCGCGGCTGCGCGAACAGTTGCGTGGCGGGCGTTCTCCCAAGACATCGGAACCCGAATTGCGAAAAGACTGGAAGTTGCTCGAAGCGGCTTTCTCTGAGGACTCGGATGACGTTGCAATGCGCCGAAAGCCTGCAGCCGACTCGGTCGAACCTTTGCCGTAGCCGCTCGCTTTGCGGCTGAGCTCCAGAACCTCCTCCGCTAAAGTCCGATCGAACATCTAAAAACGGGTTGCTCTCCGGATCGGTCCTTGTGGTAGCTTCTGACTCCGGATTTCGCGTGAACGCGAGGATCAATCAGTGGAACGGGAGCGTGTCGATGAAATTATCAATCATTTGCGCTTCAATTGTCTGGTTTGGGTTAGCCTGCGGAGCTGCTGGAATCGCCCCTGTGGTCGCGGCAGCGGACAAACATCCCTTCAACACCGACGATTATGCGGCCATCCACCGGGCGCACGCCGTCGCGGTTTCCCCAGACGGTAAGACTATCCTGTATCAAGTGCTCTTCGACGGTGCTACAGGACCAGTCAACAAGCACGACTGGCATCTTATCGATGTGTCCGGCGAGAATGCGCGGAAGCTTGACCTGCCGGAGCATTTCGAGCCGTCAGGTTTTACGAAGGATGGAAATGCACTCTACGGCATCGAGCCCGTTGCCCAAGTCCCGCAACTCGCCATCGTCCCATTAGCCGAGGGAAATCCCACGCAAATCCTGGCGCTGCCTTCCGGCATTCACTCGGTCACGATTTCGCCGGATGGATCGCGTTTTGCGGTGCTGGCCGATCCACGCAAGAAAGATCCGCTGGCGCAGGTGCACACGGTCGTGGAAAACGATGAAACTAGTTTGTACGTTGTGGGTGCAAACGGCGCCAGTGGCGCCTGGTGGTGTCCGACGCTGAAAGACATCACCGACATCGCTTGGTCGCCCGACGGTTCGCAAATCGCCGTCGTGACGCAATGGCAGAAATTGGGTCATCACGACTTGCATTCGTTTGTGGACGTTTGCAGCGCCGCGGGCGCGCACCGCCTGGCCGAGATTCCCGACGCAACTAGTGGCATCGCCTGGACACAAGGCGGCCAAGAGCTCGTTTTCGCCAGCACCAGCACACCGGTTCTGACTCCCGAGCACATCTGGACCGTGCCGGTCGGGGGCGGACCTGCGGTCGATCGGACTCCCAATCTGACGGGCACTGCGGTGACCGTTTCGGGCGATCCGCGCGGCACGGTTTGGGTGCAGATGCACAAAGGCGTTTTCTCTGAGGTGGATACCTATCGCGCCGGAAAGCTGGAGACGGCGTACCGGTGGCCCGATGGCATTGTCGCAGGGACGCCCGTTTCTCCCGCATTGGCGTCGGCACCCAGCGTTCTGGCTTTCAACGTCGCCGATCCATACCACGCTGACAACGTGGCCGTTGCCCGCGGCACCGAGCTGCAGAAAATCACGCACGAAGGCGACGATACGCTGGCGAACGTGAACCTCGGAGAAGCCAAGGTCGTGCAGTGGACCGCAAAGGACGGCACCAAACTCGAAGGCATCGTTACGTTTCCTGCTGGATTATGCCGCCGGCAAGAAATACCCGTTCCTGGTTCTGCCACACGGAGGGCCGGAGGCCAACGACGAGTTTCGGTTGGATTTGATCTCGCGCCTGATCTCCGGCATGGGATACGTCGTGCTGCAGCCGGAATACCGCGGCTCAACGGGTTACGGCGCCGATTTCCTCGTGGCCATCTATCAGCATTTCGGCGATCGCGCCTATAGCGACGTGGACAGCGCCACCGATTTCGCGATCACGCGAGGCTGGGCCGATCCCAACCGGCTGGCCATCTTCGGTTGGAGCGCGGGCGGATTCATGACCTCGTGGACGGTAACCCAGACGCATCGCTACAAGGCTGCGATCGAAGGGGCGGGTATCACCGACTGGCTGAGTTTCATCCCCACAAGCGACATCTGGCAGGTGGACTACGACGCGAGGCTGCAGGAAAAGGACGTAACGCCAATGCTACAGTTCTCCGCGGTCATGCATGTCGATCAAGTCACCACGCCGTTGCTGATCCTGCACGGCGACGCGGATCTGCGGGTGCCAGTCCTCCAAGGGCGCGAATACTACGTATTGCTGGCGGAGCGTGGTAAGACCGTGCGCATGGTGACGTATCCTGGCTCACCGCATTTTCCACGACTGGCGGAGCAGCGTCGCGACGTCTTCAAGGAAATACAGGACTGGCTCACGCGCTATAACCCGTAAGGCAAGGAATTTAAGGATGACGACGGAGAGCTAGCGTGTGGCCGAGGCGAGGCGGCGCGTAACGTAGTCCGCCACGTGCATATCGAACAGTTCGTCCAACTGGCGCGTCACCGGCCCTGGGGCTGTTGCGATGGCATGGCCTGCGATTTCGCCAACTCCCAGCAGGTTGCGGTTCGTGGAGGAGATAAAAACTTCGTCAGCCGAGTACAGGTCCTCGGGCTTCAGCGTCTGCTGAATGACCGCTACACCCGCCTCCGGGGCAATCTCAAACAAAATGCCGCGCGTAACGCCTTCCAGGCATCCTGAGTTCAGCGACGGCGTGTACACCTTCCCATTTTTTACCGCGAAAATATTTGCGGCCGTGCACTCCGCGATTTCCCCTCGCTCATTGAGCAGCACCACTTCATCCAGGCCCTCGCGCTGTGCCTCGCCAACCGCCCATACGTTCGGGAGCCACGAAGTGCTTTTCACGCCAGCAAGAGGAGATGCCGCGTGACGGCCATGCTCTCGCAGTCCTAAACGGATCGGCTCTCGATATTCCGGCAGGGGCGCTGAGTAGATGATCAGATCGGTTTGCGGGCGCTCTTCGTCGCTCTGCCAGAACCCTACATTGTTGTAGATCAGATAGATCCGGGCGCAGCCGTCCGTCACTTTGTTGGCCCGAATAACCTCGTGCAGGTGCACGCGCACCTTGGCCGCGGTGTAAGCCATGGGGATGTGGATGATCCCGGCGTCTTTTTCCAGGCGGCGCCAGTGACGCTCGTAGGCAAACGCTTCGCCCCTCGAAATCCGCATGGTGGTAAAGATGCCCCAACCACAGACCAGTCCGGCCTGGCCGGGCGAGAGCCGCACCTTCTCGATGGACTTCAATTCGTCGTTGTGGAAGACGTAACGGTGAATCAATGCGTCCCTTCCTGTCGAGGCCCACAATAAGTGTACCCGAGTTTGAGCTAGGCGGGCGAAGGCAGCGCAGTCCTCGCGACCTTTCTCGTCAATACCGGCTGTGAGGACCAGATCAAACGCTGGCACGAGGCACTTTGCGCCCTTGGCGACCGACGTTTTGTACTTCTGCGTAAAGTTTCGTACCGTCGTTAGCTCATTCAGACGACGGCTTTGCGGGTCTGAAAAAAAGGAGAACATGATCTTGACAGAGTAATCGGACTAAATTAGTCTCATATCCGTTGTTGCAACGCAGTTGCAACACCATCAACTCTTCAGAACGTAAAACCAGCACTTCGAGAGGAGACTGGCAGTGCCCGCTTCTTGCGAACCTAAACTCTCTCCCATCCGCGACAACGACGACTTCATCTTGCTACGTTGCGACGCCAACTGCTTTCACCTGGTCCTGCCATTTCTTTCGATCCACCTCACAGCGTGCGAACTGAGGACCGCGCTGGGTGCATTGAGAAGTCTTTGGGCAGGCAGGTCGGGCGTGAGTGCGCGCCGAGATCAGAACGTTCTGTTTCAGGCGTTTCGGTGCCCCGGCGGCCACTGTCACCTGGTTTGCCACGGCACCATGAATATTTGTCTGAAGGAAGAAGCTGCGCGCTTGCTGCAGCAAGAAATGGAAGCGCAGGAACGTACCTGCGCCGACCTACGAACCGCTCCCGCTTACTTAGCGTGATGCGATTGCCGTCGTGCCTGGACCCCGCCGCTTATGACCCCGCCGCGTATGAGTTGTTCCGCCGCTTTGATTAGTTCCAACTGCGTACTCTTGCCCAGCATACCCGCCGTGGCTTGCGCGCCATTGATCAGCAGGACGAGTTGCCGCGAGAGCGCCAACGGGTCCTGCACACGCAGTTGACGGCAAATCTTCAACAAGCGCGAAGCCAGTTCCCGTTCGTGACGCACCGCTAGCTTGCGACCCGGATGCCACGGGTCCACATAGTCGGTCGCAGTGTTCAGAAAAAAACAGCCACGGTAGCCGGGTTTCGAGGTGCGTTTCGCGACGCCGCGAATTACGTCGCGAAGCTGTTCGCGCGGATCGTCGGGATGCTCCGCCACGACCCCGTCGAACCACGCCCAATAGCTCCTGTCTCGCTCGTCCAGGCAAGCCGCGATCAGCTCGTCCTTCGAGCGAAAGCTGCGATACAGGCTCATTTTCGCCACCCCGGATTTCGCGATGACCGTATCGATGCCGACGGCGCGCGCGCCTTGTTGGTAGAAGAGCGGGATGGCGGCGTCGAGGATGCGCTGTCGCGCTGATCGGGCTGAGGAGCTTGCCGCGCGAGGAAGCGAAGTCTTTTCTATGGATTTACGAGCCATATTGGATCGATTGACATGAGACAGACCTGTCTGTCACCCTCTCAGTTTAGCATGTATCTTTGCAAAAGAGCAGCCTGGAGGTTGGAGTGCAACGGGCAACATCAGAGAAACGAAAATTGCATTACGCCTGGGTTGTGGCTGGCGTCACCTTCCTCATCCTGCTCGTTACCGCCGGCATCCGCGCCACCCCTAGCATTCTGATCGTTCCTCTCGAGCATGAATTCGGCTGGACTACCGCGGCTATCTCCGGCGCGATCGCTGTAAACATCGCCCTGTTCGGAATCATAGGACCGTTTGCGGCTTCCTTTATGACGCGCTATGGTCTGCGCAAGATCGTCGTGTGGGCGCTGGCGTTGCTCGCATTCGCGGTGGCATTTTCCTCCACCATGCGTCATCAGTGGGAGCTGATGCTTTTCTGGGGCATACTCGTCGGCACAGGTACTGGTGTCACCGCTTTGGTGCTTGCTGCGGTGGTTGTGAATCGTTGGTTCGAGGAGCGGCGAGGCTTGGTTTTGGGCCTGCTCACCGCCGCCAACGCCACTGGGCAACTGGTCTTCCTGCCGCTGCTGGCAAAACTGGTCACAGCGCACGGCTGGCGAAGCGCCGTCTATTTTGTAGCGGGTATCGCGGGCCTGGTGTTTCTCGTCGTACTTTTCTGGATGAAGGACAGCCCGTCGGACGTTGGCCTACTTGCCTACGGAGCTCGTCCGCAAGATTCCTTGACGGTGCCAGGCGTGCCACATGCGCCGTTACAGGGACTTGTCTGGGCCGCGAAATCCCGCGAGTTCTCGATTCTGGCTGGATCTTTCTTCGTTTGCGGCGCCAGCACCAACGGACTGATTGGCACGCACCTCATTCCGGCTTGCATGGACCATGGCATCCCGGAAGTCCGAGCCGCCGGTCTTCTCGCTGTAATGGGCGTTTTTGATTTGGCTGGCACGACTCTTTCGGGCTGGCTAACCGACCGCTTCAACAGCCGCTATCTGCTTTTCTGGTATTACGCACTGCGCGGTTTGTCGCTCCTGTTTCTGCCATTTTCCCTCGCGCATCCTGCAAGCTGGCTCTCGTTGTTCGCGGTGTTCTACGGATTGGACTGGGTCGCCACGGTTCCGCCTACGGTGCGCCTCACCGCCAATACTTTCGGCAAGGAAAACGTCGGCGTAGTCTACGGATGGATCGGCGCGTCCCATCAATTGGGGGCTTCGCTCGCAGCGCTCACTGCCGGAACCATCCGCACCTACCTCGGCGACTATCGCGACGCTTTCTGGCTCTCCGGCGGACTTTGCCTCCTCGCTGCCACGCTGCTCATTTCCACGAGCACCACCGTCCAACAGCGTGACAAAATTGTGACAATTGCCGCCGAGCCCGCCTGAAGATATCGCTCAAAAACATGCCTTTGCAGGCCCGTTTGGCTTACTATCGGTCGGCACAGTTTGCCACTTCTACTACGGGCGGAAACTTCACGATGAAGCAAGATCCGAAATGCAATCCTGAACAGTGGGTAACTCAGGCTTCCGGGCGCGAAGAGAATCCAGCGAGTGCGCAAACACCCACGAGTCCCGCGCGACGCAAATTCTTGCGCGCCAGTTTGATCGGTGGCGCAGCAGCCGCCGCTGTGACGGCGGTCAAACCGATGAGCACGGACGCACTCGAACGTTCCGTTCTCAGCCGCCCAGACGAAATCGCCGCATTTGAATTCGACGACATCACCATCGCCGATTTGCAAGACGCCATGAAGTCCGGCAAGCATACCGCGCGATCCGTCGCCGAAAAATACCTGGCGCGCATCGATCAAATCGACAAGCAAGGCCCCGCCATCAACAGCATCATCGAACTCAATCCCGACGCGCTCGCCATCGCTGACGGCTTAGACAAAGAGCGCAAAGAGAAAGGAGTGCGTGGCCCGCTTCACGGCGTCCCCGTGCTCATCAAAGACAATATCGACACCGCCGACAAAATGATGACCACGGCGGGCTCGCTCGCGCTCCTGGGCTCCAGGCCGTCGAAAGATTCCACAGTCGCTCAAAAACTTCGCGAGGCCGGCGCCGTCATTCTGGGAAAAACAAACCTCAGCGAATGGGCTAACATCCGCTCCGACCATTCCACCAGCGGCTGGAGCGGGCGCGGCGGCCAAACGAAAAATCCGTATGCGCTGGATCGCAACCCCTGCGGCTCCAGCTCCGGATCGGGCGCCGCGGTCTCCGCCAATCTGTGCGCCGCAGCCATCGGCACGGAGACGAACGGATCAATCGTCTGCCCCTCATCCAGCAATGGACTCGTCGGCATCAAGCCCACTGTCGGACTGGTGAGCCGCACCGGTATCATTCCCATCTCGCATTCGCAAGACGGCGCGGGTCCGATGTGCCGCACGGTTCGCGACGCGGCCATCGTTCTCGGCGCGCTAACGGGCATCGACGACCAGGACGCTGCCACCGCCGACAGTCGCGAGCACTCCTACACGGACTACACGCAATTCTTGAAAGCGGACGGCCTGCGCGGCGCGCGCATCGGCGTGGTGCGAAAAACCTTCGGCTTCAGCGAGAAAGTCGACAAGGTTATGGAGGAGGCCCTCGACACCATGAAGAAGCAGGGCGCCATCCTGATCGATCCTGCTCCCATCGAGACCGCCGGCAAATTCGGCGATTCCGAATTCCTCGTGCTCCTCTACGAACTGAAAGCCGACCTGAACGCCTACCTGGCGCGCCTGGGACCGAACGCGCCCGTGAAAACATTGCAGGACATTATCGATTTCAATGAGAAAAACCGGGAAAAGGAGATGCCCTATTTCGGGCAGGATACTTTTTTGAAAGCGCAGGAGAAAGGTCCGCTGACGACTCAGGAATATCTGGATGCCCTTGCGAAGAACCGCCAACTCGCGCGCAAAGAAGGTATCGACGCGACCATGGACAAGAACAATCTTGACGCCCTGGTCGGTCCCACGGGCGGCCCCGCCTGGCTCACTGACCACATCAACGGCGATTCCTTCGGCGGCGGAAGCTCTGGCGCCGCGGCCGTCGCGGGCTACCCAAACATCACGGTCCCAGCCGGTTTCATCAACAGCCTGCCGGTCGGAATCTCCTTCTTCGGCCGCGCCTGGAGCGAACCCGTGCTGATCCGCGTGGCCTATGCTTTTGAGCAAGCCACCAAGGTTAGGAAGGCCCCGCGCTTCCTAACCACCGTAAACGTGTAGACTTCGAGGCCGGTTGGCCGAGGTTCGCGACCTAATCGCGCGTTCGAGACCCGGTCACCAACTATCCTTTACAGCACCTCGTCCAAGGCATCTGGTCATGCAACGCCTGTTTCGACTGGTTGTATGCTCGTGCCGTCTTGAGTCGGCAATCCAATGTCAGGAAGAAAAGGACAAAGCCATGAAGAAACAAAATAGAATTGTGATGTTCGCGGGCCTTGTGTTTGTCGCGCTCGTCTCGCTGAAAATCCATGCGGCGACGCCCAAGAAGCCCGAGCCACAGGTGTGGACTCCCGGGTGTGTAGCATCGGTGCCTCGATCCTGGGGCACATTCCGAGGTGCCTCCACGCAATCCGGGCTGGCATTCGAGGACACGGCCGGCGCGCTCCGGTTCCTTACCAACATCCCTTGCGACGGTTCCCCGGTCGCAGCACTGGAAATTCGCCGGACCGCGCCGAATCCTAATGGCGGAAATCAGTGAAAGATGATTTGGTCGCGCTCAGCCTGGGCAAAGCCAATAGCCCCGGCGGGCGTCGAACGGCACAACGTTCGCCGTCGGTTAGTCGGATGCAACGAGACGGGGCGCGCTAGCGGACTTGTTCAGCCCGCGCCCACCGACTTCGCGCCATCCACTTCCGCCAATTTCCCTGTCTTCACATCGTATATGTATCCGTGCACCGGAATGGTCATCGGAATCAGCGGATGTGTCTTGATACGCGCCACGTCGTCGAGCACCGCCTGTCTCGCATCTTTGAACGTCAGCCATTCGATGTAATTTCCCTCAGGCGAGCCCGGCCCCTTGCCGACATCCTGAAATCCCTGCGCCGTCAGTTGCGCCGTCTCCAGGCTCGTAACGAGCATTTCGCGCATCTTTTCGTTCGTGAAGTACAACATTCCGCACTCAGTGTGGTGGATCACAAAGAACTCCTTGGTGCCCAGCAGCTTGTAGCTGATCACCAGCGACCGTATGGCGTCGTCGCTCGCCCTCCCTCCGGCGTTGCGGATCACATGAGCGTCGCCCTCGGCCAATCCCGCAAACTTCGCCGGATCCAGGCGCGCGTCCATGCACGTCAGGATCGCGAAGCGCCGCGCGGGCGGCATCGCCAGCTTCCCCTTATCCGTGAAATCCTCGCTGTACTTCGCGTTCGCTTCCAGTACTTCGCTCAATATCGTGCTCATTGTGACTGTCTCCTCGCATCGAATGCATTACTACTGAGATTGAGAACAACAACAGGCAAAAAGTGGGGACGTCTAAACTTTAGCGGCTACAACAAGGAAGGTAACCAGAAGTGAAGGACATTTGCATCGCACAAACCTTACAAGGCGCGGAATTGATCGTCAATATGATCTCTGCCATCCCTGGCGGAACTTCGTTGACAGAAGGCCAAGCCATCCTCTAACATTAGCGTTTGTCTCTACTGGGAAAGGTGTGACTAAGGGCAATGCGGACGTACGTAGCTAAGGGAGCAGAAGCGGAAGCGCTCAAAGTGGGCGCCGATTGGTTTGTGGTGGATGCTACCAACCAGGTTTTGGGCCGGCTCGCGACGAAAATCGCGCGGATGTTGATGGGTAAGGATAAGCCGAGCTTCACCCCGTACCTGGATTCGGGCGACCACGTTGTGGTCATTAATGCGGACAAGGTCCGCATGACCGGCAACAAGGTCGAACAGAAGGTGTATTACTCGCATAGCGGATACCCGGGCGGATTGAAAGAAGTGCCCGCGAAGAGATTGCGTGTAAACAAGGCCGACTGGATGATTCGCGAAGCGGTTCTCGGCATGTTGCCGAAAAACAAGCTCCGCGCACGCCGGGCAAAGAAGCTGCGCATCTACCGTGACGCCGCTGGTTTGGCGCGGCACAACGGGCAGAAGCCGCAGCCGATGGCGCTTTAACAAGCGCGTAGCAGTTTTCGGGGATTGTTGTTCTGGTAGGTGTAACAACCTGCAGTATTCCAGTCTCCCTGGTCAGTCGGTCCGATAGGTTTTTTTCCGCGCATTGCGGTGCCTTCCTTAGTCGAGTAGGGAGCAAGCCGAGCGTGGTGTCAAGTCTAGGAGGAACGTTGAGTTCTACTGG
This sequence comes from uncultured Acidobacteriota bacterium, assembly GCA_963834025.1. Lineage (GTDB taxonomy): Bacteria > Acidobacteriota > Terriglobia > Acidiferrales > UBA7541 > Acidiferrum. The sequence goes on from CAWIAI010000005.1 coordinate 243,586, forward strand.
TACGCCCATAGCGGGCTCGAAGTCTTGGTTTCTGGGCACGGGCCGCCGCAAAGAGTCCATTGCGCGTGTGTTCCTGCGCGCAGGCTCCGGCAAGTTCTCGGTGAATGGCCGAACCGCCGAGCAGTATTTTCCGAATTTTGCGTGGAAGCACGACGCGCTGGAACCGCTGAAGTTCACGAACCTGGCAGATCAAGTGGACGTTGTGATTACCGCGAACGGCGGCGGCGTCGGCGGACAGGCCGGCGCGGTGCGCATGGGATTGTCGCGCGCGATCTCGCGCTACAACCCGGAATTGCGCCCCTCGCTGCGAACAAACGGTTTTCTGACGCGCGATTCGCGTATGAAAGAACGCAAGAAGTACGGCCAAAAAGGCGCGCGCAAACGCTTCCAGTTCACGAAGCGCTAATTTTTTAGTGGTGTTTGACATGGTCGATCTCAACCGGCTCAGGCGCCACAATTCGAGTTCCGGCGAACGGGCGAAAGCCCTCTCGCCGAGATCATGGCCGGCAAGCCGCCGGCAAGAAGGCTGCTCTGTTGTAGTGGCCGATCTTTAGATCGGTTTCTGTAATCACGACAACCGCAAGCAGCAATCCTAAAAGGAGGAAACTTGGCAGTAGAAATTACAATGAAAGAGTTGCTGGAGGCCGGAGTTCACTTCGGTCACCAGACGCGACGGTGGAACCCGAAGATGAAGGAATATATCTTCGGAGAACGCAACGGCATTCACATTATCGATCTTCAAAAAACGCTGAAAATGTTCCGCGAAGCAAGCCGCTTCGTAAGCGAAATCTCAGCCCAGGGTAGAACCGTTTTGTTCGTGGGTACCAAGCGCCAGGCCCAGGAAGCAGTTGCCGAAGAAGCCAAGCGCTGCGGTGCATTTTACGTAAACCACCGGTGGCTCGGCGGTACGCTGACCAATTGGGCGACGCTGCAGAAATCCATCAAGCGGCTAAAGCTGCTGAAGGCCATGAGTGAAGATGGCCGCATGAACGAGCTTTCCAAGAAGGAAAAAGCGCGCCTCGAGCGCGAAATGAAGCACCTGAACCAGAATCTCCAAGGCATCGAGAACATGGCCCAGCTTCCCGATGCGATGTTCGTGATCGACTCGAACGCCGAGGAAATCGCGGTGAAGGAAGCGCGGCGCATGGGCGTCCCGGTGGTTTCCGTCGTAGATACGAACTGCGATCCCGATGTCGTCGATTGGATCATTCCTGGAAACGACGACGCGCTGCGTGCGATTCGATTGTTCACCTCGAAAATTTCGGAGTCGGTGCTGGAAGGCCACAATCTGTATCAGCAATCGCAGGTTGCGGAGCAGAAGTCGGCGCAAGATCAAGCGCTGGTCGACGGCGTCGAGTACGTCGATACCAGCAAGTACGAAGAATACGAAAAGCAGGAAGGCGACTTCGTCGAAGGTGAAGTTCCACTAGAAGTTCCGGAACCCGCCGAGAACCCTGAGCCGGCCACCGTTCCGCCGGACGCGGGATCACATTAGTCAGACAGCGCTGGCAAGTTCAAAAGGCCCGGCGCTTTCGTCATTGCGACGCGCCGGGTCTTTTTGCAGCCGGACGTGCCGATTTTAAAAAATAAAGCTCCCGGAAAGAAAAAAGGATGAGTACACAACCGCAAGCCATGCAAATCCCAGCACATCTCGTGAAAGAACTGCGCGAACGCACCGGCGCGGGTTTCGCTGATTGCCGCGCGGCACTGGTGGAATCCGCCGCTGACGTTGAAAAGGCCATCGACATCCTGCGCAAGAAAGGCCAGGCCGCTGCTGCGAAAAAGGCGCAACGCCAGGCCAGCGAAGGACTTGTCGGCCATTACATTCACGCCGGCGGAAAGATCGGTGTGATCGTGGAAGTGAACTGCGAATCCGACTTCGTGGCGCGCACCGAGGCGTTCCAGCAGTTGTGCCACGACATCGCCATGCACATCGCCGCCGTTGATCCGCGCTACCTGCGTCGCGAGGAAGTCACCCCCGAAATGCTCGCGAAAGAGCGCGATATCTACCGCGAGCAGGCGAAGGCCACCGGGAAGCCGGAAGCGGTGATTGAGCGCATCGTGACCGGCAAGATGGAAAAGTTCTACGAGGAGAATTGCCTCTACGAACAGCACTACATTAAAGACGAATCGGTGACCATCGGCGAGAAGATCACGCAAGCGATCGCCAATCTCGGCGAAAACGTCGCGGTACGCCGCTTCGTGCGTTTCAAAGTCGGCGAAGTCGCCTCACCCGGTCCCGAAGGTGGCGCGGGACAAGCCGGAGTACCCGTCGCGGTCTGAAGTTTATCTCCCGCGCCACGCTTTCCAGGCGTCCCGGTAACGCGGGACGCTTTTTTTTTCGTCGCCTACAAACCCATTATCTCTTTTTCTTTCACCGCGCACAGGTCTTCGATCTTCTTGGTCTCCGCGTGCGAAACCTTGTCCAGTTCATCGAGCGACCTCTTTTGCTCGTCCTGGCTGATTTTCTTGTCCTTCTCGAGCTTGTCGATGGCTTCCTTGATGTCGCGCCGCACGTTGCGCACTGCCGTCCGATGATTTTCCAGCACCTTGTGCAGGTGCTTCACCATGTCTTTGCGTCGCTCTTCGGTCAGAGCCGGTATCGGCACCCGCACGACTTTGCCATCGTTGGTCGGATTTAGTCCCAGGTCGGAGGTGCGAATCGCTTTGTCGATCATCGCTACGACGCTGGGATCCCACGGCGCGATTACGATCATTGTTGGATCCGGAGTCGTCATCGTACCTAGTTGATTTACCGGCATCGCCGTGCCGTGATAGTCCACGCGAATGGCGTCAAGCAGCGTCGCGTTCGCGCGCCCCGTACGCAGCGTCGCGATTTCCTTGCGAAAATCGTCCACCGCCTTTTCCATGCGTGTCCTCGCTGCGGCAATGGCTTCTCTCGTCGTCCCAAGATTGGTCATGTCGTTCCTCGATCGGAAGATGCAGCTTTCAGTTTTAAGCTGATTTTCACGGGCCTGACGGCAAAGGATCGTAGCCGCCCCACTAACCAGGAAAACTTACAGATGAAAACTCTACTTCTACGCTGGGCTGACGGTCGAGCCTACGCGCTCGCCGAGCACCACCCTCTTGATGTTTCCGTGCTGGTTCATGTTGAACACCACGATGGGCATGCCGTTGTCCATGCAAAGGGAAATGGCGGTGGCGTCCATCACCTTCAGGTTCTGATGCAGCACGTCGCGGTAGGTGATCTGCGCGAAAAATTTTGCATTGGTCACGTGCTCAGGATCCGCATCGTAAATTCCGTCCACGCGCGTCGCTTTCAAAATTACGTCCGCTTTGATTTCCATCGCGCGCAGCGCCGCCGCTGTATCCGTTGAGAAATATGGGTTCCCCGTGCCCGCCCCGAAAATCACCACGCGGCCCTTCTCGAGGTGACGGAAGGCGCGCCGCCGGATAAACGGCTCCGCAACCTGGTGCATCTCGATGGCGCTTTGCACCCGCGTGTGCACACCTTCCTTTTCCAGCGCGTCTTGCAGCGCCAGCGCATTGATCATGGTCGCCAGCATGCCCATGTAGTCGCCGGTGGCTCGCTCGATCTCAAAACCCTTTTGCCGGCCGCCGCGAAAAATATTTCCACCCCCGACCATGACGGCGATCTGCACGCCCAGGGCGTGCACCTCTTTTAATTCCTGGGCGATCGCTCGCACCGTCTCGCCGTGAATTCCAAATCCCTGCGGCCCCTGCAGCGATTCACCCGAGAGTTTCAGGACGATGCGGTTGTATTTCGGCTGAATCTTCTTTGCGCTACTGTTCGTGGTCCGCTTGCTTACACTTTTTCTCGCAGCCATGAGTCTCCGGAAGCCGCCTTCTAAAAAGCCTCGAAATTGTAACAAACAATCGCCACCCCCGCACAATTCCAGCGTGCCGCGCAGTCGCGCGCCCGTCAAGAGAACGTGGGACCCTAACGGGGAAAAGTGGGACACCGGGTTCAGCCGTGCCGCAGGTGTTTGCAACTTTGTCGGCCGTGGCCGTTGAGGCTGCCTCTTTCGCGATGCCAGGCAGATTCAGGAGCTGTCCTATTGGGGCTTGGGAGTTGCTGCTTTGGAAGTACCGGGATGTGCCGCGGCGTCAGTGTGGCTCAGCGTGAAGTGCTGGGACTGGTCGGTTTGGACGGCGTGCAGGAAGGCGGCGTAATCAGCGGATTGGCCGGCGGGGACTTGGCGGTGGAGAAAGTCGATGTGGCGCGACGCCGTGATCACGCCGGTTTGCGTGTTGTATCGGGAGACGAACGTAGCGTAGTCGCGATCGACGACCGTGCCGGTCGGGACTTCCACGCTGGTACCTGGCGGGAGGCGCAGTGTTACCCGAGTATCGACGTCGAGAGGTGTCCCAAGGTCGACGGGCGATGCGGCAGCGCCGTTCGCCGCTTTTTCGGGCAGATCGGGAACGGCAAGCTGAGGGAGCAGCGCCGGAATGCGCACAGGTTTCTTAGCCCAGTCCACGAATTTGGTCTGCGAGATTTCGTATTCGACAGTGAAAGGCAGTTTCGTGACCGTAGGATCGGAGGCGCTGGCGGAGATGATCTTGCCCCGGAAGCCGTCAGAGAGAGCCAGAAGCTGAGCGACCTCTTTCCACTTGTCGCGAGGAGATTGGTGGAAGGCGATACGAAGCAATAGTTCGTTGTCGCCCCGCATGGAATATTTAACCTTCGCAGTGAGGGTACCGTCGGCGGCGAGAGCGGCATCAACGATCACGCGTTGCGTCGATGGGAATGGGAGGTCGTTCGGAATAGCCTGCCAGCATCGAGATTTTCCGGTCGGACAACCGCCCAAAACGAGCGCTTTCTTGCCACGGAGGTCCGCGCGAATCATACCGTAAGGAGCAACTTCCAAACTGGGGTCGAGGTAGACATTCCTGTTCGATTCGCTGATGTTGAGCACCAGCCCCTTCAGCACAGATGGTCTGGGGAGTTGATCTTCGGGCGAGTCCACATCGCTGTACGCCAGGACCCTAGTGTTCACCGGATGCTGCAGGCTTTGTTGTCCGTGAAGGATCAGAAGAAGCTCCAGTTTTTCTTCTGGCCGGCCATAACCCGATGAGAGCACCTCCGAGGCTTGTCTTAAGGGAAACTCTGAGAAATCCAAAGGTAAATCAATGGTTTTGATCTTCGCGCGCACCAGGTCGTAGAGGAGAGAATCCGGGACTGGTTCTTTTGATGAGCCGGTTAGTCTCATGGATTCGGCCCAAATTGAAGGCGAACTCGCATTGTTTAGAAATGATTTAAGCCGCGTACTCAGCTGTTCCCAAGACGTAAAGGTGGTGACGACAATATCGGGTTCGGAACTTGCATCAGGCTTATCCGCTGGATGGTCCGTAAAGTTCTCAGGCTTCACATCCCATTTGTAAGTGAGGCGCGTGCCGTCCTTGGTCTCGGACTCGGCGGGCGTTGCAGGCGTCGCGGGGTTGGTACGGATTTGCGCTTGCCGCGAGGTGGGCACATTCAGTTCGTAGAGTTCATGGGAGACGACGCCGCTGCGGTCGAAGGTGTGGTCGAGCCAGAAGTCGGGCGCGAGGGGGCGGTGTGTCGTGGTGGTGATGATGCGGTACTCGAGGACATCAGCGGGCTCGAGACCCAGGATGCGCACCGATTTCACCCGGACGTCTTGGTAGGCGGGAGCGTCGGCGGCGCCTGGGTTAGGTTGGTCAGTGATCGCGCTCGGGAGGATATCGGCCGTGCCGCCGCTAGCGTGAGTGATGTGAACGAGTGGGATTTCGATCTGCTCGAAAGAGCGGTTGAAGTCGAAATTAAGGTGCGAGAATTGGCGGACGCCTAGTTCGCTGTTGATGCGGACGCGCGTATGGACCTCTTTGCGGGAATCGCCATTGGCCTCGAAACGGATGTGCGTTTCCAGAAGCTCGATTTGCGCGGGTGTCTCCGGGGTTGCGGGTTTGTCCGCGGCTGTGTCCGCGGCCTTGGCAAGTGGCGCGCTTTCCTGTGCGCGGATGGGCCTTGACCTCGACCCGAACAACAGCGCGAACGCGGCGAGGAGTCCCAGCGACTTAAGACGGATTGACGAGCGAGTCACGATTTCAGTTTGAAGCGCGCGAGGAACGGGGGCAAGCCTGGGTTGCGGAAGCGTTGCGAGGGTTGCACGAGTGCAGCGCAAGGACTGCGAACTGCCAGAGCAATGACATACACAGAGGACCCAGAGGTCGGAGCACAGAGTTCACGGAGACGTAAGGGTAAGGAACAGGCGCCTGCGGGCCGGGCAAACCGATTGGTCCCGCGCGTCTCACAGGTGATAATGTGAGCGCGCGCAAAACTGCGCGCGAAGATGACAGGAGATTGCGGATGACGAAAGTATTTGCGGTCTTGGGAGTGGTCGGGATGCTGGCGGGCGCGAGTATTTTGCATGCGCACGACCGCGCGCCTAAGGGACCATCGGAGGACGGTACGCTTCCGGCGTTGGTGAAGATTGCGGGCGAGGGAGAGATGAACTCGCACGCGTTTGAGTTCTTAACGGAATTGAGCGACGACGTTGGCGCGCGGGTCACGGGCACCCCGGCTGAACGCAAGGCTGAGGATTGGGGAGTCGCGAAAATGCAGGCAATTGGTTTGACCAGCGTCCACAAAGAAAAATACACCATCTGGAAGGGCTGGACGCGAGGAACAGCAGAGGCAGAGTTATTGACGCCAGTTAAGCACAAACTCCATGTGGATTCGATGGGATGGACCGGCTCGACTCCCGTGGGCGGCGTGGATGGCGATGTGGTAGCGGTGAACCTTTTCGATATCGACAACGAGATCAAGAACGTCTCGCGATTGAAGGGCAAGGTGGGGTTGGTGGTGGCCAAGGGCAACGCGAGAAGAATGGGAATAGAGGCGTTCATTCGCATGGCCGATTTGATCCGCGCGGCAGGGCCCGCAGGAGCGATCGCGATCATCGGAGGCCAGGGCGGCGGGATGGCGGCGGGAATGAATTTGACGCACACTGGAATTCTAGGATTTGACGCGGATTTTGCTGTCCCAGTGGTTTCGATGACCGCTGAGGATCAGGGGCAGCTGGAACGTTATCTGGATCGCGGGATTACGCCGCATGTGCGATTCAACATTCAGAATACTTTTACGAATGGACCGGTAGAGACCGCGAACGTCGTGGGAGAGATTCGCGGCACGGAACATCCCGAGCAGATCCTGGTAGTCGGCGGTCATCTGGACTCCTGGGATTTGGCCGAGGGAACAACAGACAACGGCTCGGGCACAGCAACCGCGCTGGGCGCGGCGGACGCCATCGTACGTTCCGGAGAGAAACCGCGGCGCACCATTCGATTTGTGTTGTTCACCGGCGAAGAGCAAGGCCTGGATGGATCGAGCGCGTACGTGAAACAACACCAGTCGGAAATGGCGAATCACTTGGGGGATTTAATTTTGGATGCGGGGCAGGGACCTGTGAAGGGATTTCAGTTGGGAGGGCGTGACGATTTGATTGCGGCGTTCCAGCCCTTCGCGAGATCTTTAGCGAATATGGGTCCCATGACCGTCGACGACAAAATTGAATCGGGCACCGACACGCTGCCGTTCTCGATCGCGGGCCTGCCGGGAATCAACATGGACCAGGACACCTCGGAATATAAGTTTACGCACCACTCGGCAGGCGACGCGCTGGAGGCGCAGAAGCCGGATGTGTTAACCAAGAACGCAACATTGATGGCACTGGCGGCGTTCTGGATCGCGGATCGGCCAGATCGATTTGCGGCACCGTGGCCGGCGAAGCGCACCGCGAAGATGTTGCGGGACCAGCACGAGTATGAGGAGTTGAAGGCCTTTAATCTATGGCCCTATGGGGACCTGGGCACCGATAAGGATGACGCCCCACAGAATTAGGGAGTAGCACAGACACTCCTGTCTGTACCAGCCGCAACACAAAGAAGGTCGAATCGTCGGAGTGTAAATTATTGATTATAGGGCCGTTATTCTGCCTCAGCGATGTCGGATAATCATCGACGATGAAACAGGAGCGCCCGTGCCCAAGCCAATCATCCAGCACACCCGCGCACCATCTCGGAGTAAGCAGGCAGTGGCTTGCGATGGTGTATAATAGACCCCGGGCATTTGATTTGAGGCATGGCTAAGTCCAAAGCCCCGATCGACCCGAAAGTTTTCCACTGCCTTGTGTCGAAAGTGATTTGACAGGGCACGTTCTTCTCCATATACTCTATTGTTTGTCAGGGGTAGTTTGTAGTGTTCGTTGGGGGACCGCGTAGTTTGTTTGCGGTTCGAGTAGTTGGAAGGAATATCTTCGGTTCCGGAACATTGTAAGACGGAATGGGATCGAAGAGCGGCCGGAATGGGGCGCCAGCCCCGCAAAGCCGAGTGAGCGTCTCCGAGTCGAAGCCAGAAGAAGAGTTCTACCTTCTGGAAGTGCGTACGGAGTTTCTTGCTTGTTGTCTCCGGATTCGCAGTAGACCTTTCAGCACTGCTGTGCACTCTCGCGCAATTTGTACGCGCGCCTGCGAGAGCCACGCACTTCCGCGCGTTCGCTGGCCGAACGCGCTGAGGGGCAAAAATTTTTGCGCGCGAATGAGGGAAGAACTGTGCCGACGTTTTCGCAGCTAGTACGCATGGGACGTGAGAAGGTCGTCGTAAAAACGAAGTCGCCGGCGCTTGCGGGCTGCCCGGAAAAGCGCGGCGTGTGCATTCGCGTGTACACGCAGACGCCCAAGAAACCGAACTCCGCGTTGCGCAAAGTGGCGCGCGTGCGCTTGACGAATTCCATTGAAGTCACGACGTATATTCCTGGCGTCGGGCACAACTTGCAGGAGCACTCCATCGTGCTCGTTCGCGGCGGCCGTGTGAAGGATCTGCCCGGCGTGCGCTATCACATTGTGCGCGGGACTTTGGACGCGGCTGGTGTGGAGAATCGCAAGCAGGGACGCTCGAAGTATGGGGCCAAGAGACCGAAAGCAGCACAGGCGAAGTAAGGAAGCAAAGAAGTAACGAAATAAAGAAAAGCGAATAAGGAATCGAGCAAGGCGAGATTCAGGAGCGATAAAGAGCGATGCCACGTAAAGGACTAGTTTTCCGGCGACCACAAGCGACTGATCCGGTCTACGACAGCGATATCGTGGAGAAGTTTATTTGCTCGATGATGTACGAGGGCAAGAAATCGACGGCGCAGCGCGTGTTTTACGGCGCCATGGACCAGGTGGCTAAGAAGACCAACGATGAACCCTTGAAGATTTTCAAGAAGGCCATCGAGAACGTCAAGCCGCTGCTGGAAGTAAAGACGCGGCGCGTGGGCGGCGCGAACTATCAGGTGCCCGTGGAAGTGAATCCGTTCCGGCGGCAGTCGCTGGCGATTCGCTGGCTCCTGCAGTATTCACGGGAACGCGCGGGCAAAACCATGATCGACAAGCTCGCCGATGAAGTGATCGACGCGGCCAATGCGCGCGGCGGGGCCATGAAGAAGAAGGAAGACGTACACCGCATGGCGGAAGCCAACAAGGCGTTCGCGCATTACAGGTGGTAAGACCGGCTTGAGCAAGATTGGACTGAGATTGTGACTGAAGCGGTAGCAAATCGCGCGGGGGAGAAGAAAGCTTCTCAAGGGACAATGGGACGAGTATTTAAACTCGAAGATACGCGGAACATCGGGATCATGGCGCACATCGACGCCGGAAAGACCACGTCGACCGAGCGCATCCTGTTCTATACGGGTGTGACCTACAAGATCGGTTCGGTGGATGAAGGCACGGCCACCATGGACTGGATGGAGCAGGAGCGCGAGCGCGGCATTACCATTACCAGCGCGGCGACCACCGCTTCGTGGGATCGCTTCGACAAAAAATATCGCGTCAATATTATCGACACGCCCGGCCACGTGGACTTCACCGTGGAAGTGGAGCGTTCGCTGCGCGTGCTGGACGGCGCGGTTTGCGTGTTTGATTCCGTGGCGGGCGTACAGCCGCAATCCGAAACCGTGTGGCGCCAGGCCGACAAATACCGCGTGCCCCGCATCTGCTTCGTGAACAAAATGGATCGCATGGGCGCGGATTTCGATCACGTAATCCGCACGATTCGCCAGCGCCTCGGTGCTCATCCCGTCCCGATGCAATTCCCGTTGGGTCGCGAAGATAATTTCATCGGCATCATCGATTTCATCGAGCAGAAGGTGGTTGTGTGGCTCGAAGAAACGCTGGGCGCGAAGTTTGAGGTTTTTGAAGTCGACAAATTGTGGGACAAGGCGTTCGTAGATTCGCGGCCGGATGTGGCCGCGGCGCTGAAGGGCGCGGCGATCGACAAGAAATTCTACGACGAACATCGCAACAAGGTGATCGAGTACATCGCCGAGCACGACGATACCTTGATCGATAAATATCTGAACGGCGAAGTGCTGACCATCGACGAGATGCGCAAGTCGATTCGCAAATCAACTCTGGCGCTGAAGATTGTGCCGGTGCTGGCAGGATCGGCTTTCAAGAACAAAGGCATTCAGCCTTTGCTGGATGCGGTCGTTGACTATCTGCCGTCGCCGACGGACGTGCCGCCGCTGGAAGGCACGAATCCGGACACCGATGAAGTCGAGTTGCGGCGCGCGTCGGACGATGCGCCGTTTTCTGCGCTGGCATTCAAGATCATGTCCGACCCGTTCGTCGGGCACGTGACCTACATTCGTGTTTATTCCGGCGTGCTGAAGTCGGGCAGCTACGTGTACAACTCCGGAAAGCGCACTCGCGAACGCATCAGCCGTCTGCTGCAGATGCACGCGAACAAGCGCGAAGAGATTGAAGAGGTCTATGCGGGCGATATTTGCGCTTGCGTTGGGCTGAAGAGCGTCAATACCGGCGACACGCTATGCGATGAGCAGAAGCCGGTCGTTCTGGAATCGATCGATTTCCCGGCGCCGGTGATTTCGGTGGCCATCGAGCCGAAGACCAAGGCGGATCAGGACAAACTGGGCGTCGCCATGCAGCGCCTTGCACAGGAAGACCCCACTTTCCGTGTGTCCACGGAGCCTGATACTGGGCAAACATTGATTTCCGGCATGGGCGAGTTGCATCTCGAAATTATCGTGGATCGCATGCTGCGCGAATACAACGTGCAGGCAAACGTTGGCCGGCCGCAAGTGGCGTATCGCGAGACGGTTCGCAAAAAGGCCGAAGCCGAAGGCAAATACATCAAGCAGACCGGCGGGCGCGGGCAATACGGCCATTGCGAAATCGTCCTGCATCCGATGCCCAGTGCGGCCCACGAAAACATGCATGACATGTCTACCGACGAACTGGACGCGTTGGCCAAGGAAATCGTCGGCGGACCTGCGGGTAAGTGGAAATTCGACAAGGAACACCGCTTTCTGTTTATCGACAAAATCGTTGGTGGATCGATTCCCCGCGAATTCATAGCGCCAATCGAAGCGGGCATCCGCGAAGCGCTGGACAACGGCATCCTGGCGGGCTTTCCGATGGTGGATATCGCCGCGGTGTTGGTGGACGGCAGTTCGCACGACGTCGACAGCTCCGAAATGGCGTTTAAGATTGCGGGTTCAATGGCTTTCAAAGCGGCTTGCGCGAAAGCCAAGCCGGTCCTACTCGAGCCGATCATGAAGGTGGAAGTCGTGGTTCCGGAAGAATATATGGCGCCGGTATTTGGCGACCTGAACGCGAGGCGGTCCGAAATTCAGGGCACTGAAAACCGCTCGGGCTCGAACGTGATCCGGGTTCTGGTGCCGTTGGCGCAGATGTTTGGTTATGCGACCGATTTGCGCAGCCGCACGCAGGGCCGCGCGACGTTCACCATGCACTTCTCGCACTATGCCGAGACGCCGCCGAATATTTCGGAAGAAGTGATTAAAAAGATTAAAGGCACCAAATAACGCTTGGACGAGTTTCGCGGTACATGATTTACGAAATTCGATTGAGGAGCTGAGGGGACATGGCCAAGGAGAAATTCGAGCGCAACAAGCCACACTGCAACATTGGGACGATTGGTCACATTGACCATGGCAAGACCACGTTGACGGCTGCGATTACCAAGGTGTTGTCGAAGCACAACCCCAAGGTGCAGTTCCGCGCGTTTGATTCCATCGACAACGCGCCGGAAGAGCGCGAGCGCGGGATCACCATCGCGGTTTCGCACGTGGAGTATGAAACGGCGAACCGGCACTACGCGCACATGGACTGCCCCGGTCATGCGGACTACATCAAGAACATGATCACCGGGGCGGCGCAGATGGATGGCGCGATCCTGGTGGTGGCGGCGACCGATGGTCCGATGCCGCAGACGCGGGAACACATTTTGCTCGCTCGCCAAGTCGGTGTGCCGGCGATTGTGGTGTTCCTGAACAAGTGCGACATGGTGGAAGACGCGGAGTTGCTCGAACTCGTTGAACTGGAAGTACGCGAGTTGCTGAAGAGCTATCAGTTTCCGGGCGACACGATTGCGATGGTGCGCGGATCGGCGCTGCAGGCGTTGAATGGTGACGCCAAGTGGGAGAAGGCCATCGACGATTTGATGGAAGCGGTGGACAAGAACGTGCCGCAGCCGGTGCGCGACATCGACAAGCCGTTCGCGATGCCGATTGAAGATATTTTCTCGATCTCGGGCCGCGGAACGGTGGTGACCGGCAGAGTCGAGCGCGGCAAAGTGAAGGTTGGCGAGGAAATCGAGATCGTGGGTTTCCGGCCGACGCAGAAGAAGGTTGTGACCGGCGTGGAAATGTTCCGCAAGCTGCTAGATGAAGGCTTGGCGGGCGACAACGTGGGGTTGCTGCTGCGCGGCACGGAAAAAGAAGACGTGGAGCGCGGTCAGGTGGTGTGCAAGCCGGGATCGATCACGCCGCACACGAAGTTCAAGGCCGAAGCGTACGTATTGACGAAGGAAGAAGGCGGCCGGCACACGCCGTTTTTCACCGGCTACCGGCCACAGTTTTACTTCCGCACAACCGACGTGACCGGCGACGTGAAGCTGCCGACCGGCGTGGAGATGGTGATGCCGGGCGACAACGTGAGCTGCGAAGTGAGCTTGATCACGCCAGTGGCTCTCGAAAAGGGCTTGCGCTTCGCGATTCGTGAAGGCGGGCACACGGTGGGAGCAGGCGCGGTTACGGAAATCATCGAGTAGTCGGATTTCAGAGAGGGTTGTGGATAAATTAAATGAGACAAGGCGACAAAATTCGCATTCGTTTGAAAGCGTACGACCACCGGATTCTGGACCAATCCACGCGAGAAATCGTGGACACCGCAAAGCGGACCGGGGCCGATGTTGCGGGCCCGATTCCTCTGCCGACCACGATTAATCGTTGGACGGTATTGCGCTCTCCGCACGTGGACAAGAAATCGCGCGAGCAGTTCGAGATGCGCACCCACAAGCGGCTGATCGACATCCTCGAACCAACGCCGGACACGGTCGATGCGCTGATGAAGCTGGATTTGCCGCCAGGCGTGGACGTAGAAATCAAAGCCTTCGGGCACGCAGGAAAGTAGTAGCACAGACACGTCGTCCGTGCGGTTTTTGACGCAGCACGAACGCAGCAAGGCGCAGCCAATGTCCGCAAGCAGAGACAAGCTGCGAAAAAAGAGAGAAGAGGCGATGGCGGTAAACGGGATTATCGGAATCAAGCTGGGAATGACCCAAGTCTTCCAGGACGACGGCACGCTCGTAGGTTGCACCGTTCTGCAAGCAGGTCCATGCGTAGTAGTGCAGCGCCGCACAAAAACAAAAGACGGCTACGAGGCCGCGCAACTAGGACTCGTGGAATTCGTCAAGCCGCAGCGCGTGAACAAAGCCATGACCGGGCACTACAAAAAGGCCGGTGTGGCCCCGATGAAGGTGCTGCAGGAAATCCGCATCGAAGAGTCGGCGGACGAAACCAAAGTCGGCGATCGCGTGCTTGTAGAGAATTTCAAGGCTGGCGAGCTTGTCGATGTCAGCGGTGTGAGCAAGGGCAAAGGCTTTGCCGGCGGCGTGAAGCGCTGGCACTACGCTGGCGGCGACGCCACGCACGGTTCGATGTTTCACCGCGCGCCCGGCGGCATTGGTGGCAGTTCGTTCCCTTCGCGCGTATGGAAGAACCAGCATTTTCCGGGTCACATGGGCAACGAGCGGGTCACCGCGCGGAACCTGAAAGTCGTGAAAGTGGACAACGACGAAAACCTGCTGCTGGTCAAGGGATCAGTGCCGGGACCAAGCGGAACGTACATTTTCATCAAGAAGATTCGCAAGACCATCAAGGCCAAGCAGGGCGGAAACAAGCAGTAGTTTGCAGGGGCGTTCCGGCACGCCGGAACGGATTGCATCAGTGATGTTCAGATCGCGATAAGGAAACGAGATTATGCCGGTCGTGGATGTAATGAATCTGGAAGGCAAGAAGGTCGGGCAGGTGGAGCTCGCCGACGCGGTATTTGGCGCGAAGGTAAATCAAAACCTGCTGCACGAAGCGTCGCGCTGGTACATGCGGGAAATCCGCCGCGGCACGCACAAGACCAAGGACAAGAGCGAAGTCAGCGGCGCTGGCCGCAAACTGTGGCGGCAGAAGGGCACCGGCCGCGCTCGCGTCGGGTCGATTCGTTCGCCTCTCTGGCGGCATGGCGGAACGGTTCACGGACCGAAGCCGCGCGACTACAGCTATGCGCTGCCGAAGAAAATGCTGCTCGGCGCGCTGCGCTCGGCGCTCTCGGCGAAGCTCGCGGAGCAGAAGTTAACGGTGGTTGACGAGTGGGCGCTCGAAACGCCGAAGACCAAAGCGTTGAGCATCGCGCTCGGCAAGCTCAACCACACGAAGTCCGCGTTGCTTGTCGCGTACGGCGAAAATCGCAATCTGGAACTCGCCAGCCGCAACCTGGAACGCGTGAAGCTGGTAGCGCCAAACGTTTTGCAGGCCTACGACTTGCTCAACCACGACTTGTTGTTGCTGTCGAAAGACGCGGTCGCGCGGTTGATTCGCACATTGGATCCAGAAGCAGCGGCGGCGGCAACTCCGCATGTCGAGACGATTGCTCCGGCGCCGGCTGTTAAGAAAGAAGCAGCGCCGAAAGCCAAGGCCAAGCCGGTGAAGAAAGCAGCGGCGAAGAAGGCCGCGAAACCAGGAAAGAAGGGGAGGGAATAAGTCATGGCAGCCCCTCACTATCAAATTATTCGCCGGCCCATCATCACGGAAAAGGGTCTCGGCGTGAAAGAGCTGTACCACACGGTGGTCTTCGAGGTTGCGGCGGGCGCGACCAAGACGGAGATCAAGGAAGCCGTGCAGCAAATTTTCAAGGTGAAGGTCGACGATGTGCGCACCGCGCATTTCGTGGGCAAGATGCGGCGCCGCGGTCAGAGCGTCGGTTACCGCAAGGACTGGAAGAAAGCGTACGTGAAGCTCGCCGAAGGCGAAAAGATGATCGAGTACGCGGAGAATCTGTAGCGCTGATCTGACAGAGCTTGAATTTGCACGACTCGGCCCAGTGCAGTGAGCAGTGAAGTTGAGGTTGCGCGGTAATCAAAGCAAGAACGCGCAAAAAGGTAAGAGGTAGAGATGGGACTGAAAAGCTTTAATCCATACACGGCGTCGCGGCGGTTTATTACCGTCCTGGACAAAAGCCATATCACCAAAGAAACGCCGGAAAAGGCGTTGCTCGAGCCAAAAAAACGCTCCGGCGGCCGCAACAATCACGGCGAAATCGTCATTTGGCATCGCGGTGGCGGTCACAAGAAACAGTACCGCCAGGTTGATTTCCGGCGCGACAAAGTTGGCGTGCCCGCGAAGGTCGCCGCGATCGAGTACGACCCGAATCGCAGCTCGAACATCGCGCTGCTGCACTATGCCGACGGTGAGAAGCGCTACATCCTGCACCCCGTGGGTCTGGAAGTCGGCGCGACCGTTTCGACTGGCGAAGGTGCCGACATTCTTCCGGGCAATGCGCTGCAGATTAAGCATATTCCTCCCGGCACCATGGTGCACAACCTGGAGCTCTATCCAGGACGTGGCGGCCAGGCAGTCCGTTCGGCGGGCGGCGCGGCGCAGCTACTCAGCAAAGAGGGCGATCTTGCTCTCGTGAAGATGCCGTCGGGCGAAGTGCGAAAGTTTTCCGTGGATTGCATGGCGACGGTAGGCCAGGTTGGCAACCTCGATCATGAGAATGAAACCTACGGCAAGGCCGGACGCACGCGGTGGCACGGCGTGAAGCCCACCGTGCGCGGTGTGGCCATGAATCCGGTCGATCACCCGCACGGCGGTGGTGAGGGCAAGGTCAAGGGCAATCACCCGCAGACGCCTTGGGCCTTCCCGACGCTTGGCAAGAAGACGAGGCACAACAAGCGCACCGATCGGCAAATTGTGCAAAGACGGAAGTAAGCGGTTGGAAGCAAGAAGTTAGAAGCGAAAAGCGAAGCAACAGATGCGAGAGCCGGACGGTGATGGCAGAGCGGTCCGGTGAGAGCGCAAACAATGCGAGCGACACGAACAACACGAGCAGGACGCAGCGCAGGCCGGAGAACCCGGAGAGCGGCGTTGCGCCGGGTGACCAAGCGGTCAAGACGCCCCGTAAAGCGGACGCCACCGAAACGCGCGGCGGTCAAGAGCAGCAAGCCGGTGCGCCCGGTAAAAGTTGTGGCGCCTCCCCCGGAGCCGGTGCTGTACAAGCTGTGCAAGACCGGATGGGGCGTGATCGTGGAGCGGATTCCGAACGCGCAAGGCACGCGCTTCGTATGCCCGTTCTGTCCGAAATCGCACCGGGTACCAGGTCCGGTGCGCGGCTTTAAAAAGATGCGGCGAGCGCAATGGGTCCGCTTGCGCCGCGTGGAGGAATAAGGAATCGATGGCACGCTCACTGAAAAAGGGACCGTTTGTTGACGGCCACCTGCGCGAAAAGGTCGAAGGACTGAACACGCGGAACGAAAAGAAAGTCGTAAAGACGTGGTCGCGGCGCTCCACCATCGTGCCGGACATGATCGGCCACACCATCGCCGTCCACAACGGGAAGAAATTCATTCCCGTGTATGTGACCGAGCAGATGATCGGGCACAAGCTGGGTGAGTTTTCGCCGACGCGCACCTTCAAAGGTCACGCCGTGAAGGCCGCGCTCGAGCGCGCCGCAGGCCCGGCTCCGGCAGCGGGTGCACCCGCGGGAGGCGGCGCAGCTCCGGCAGCGCCGAAGGGATAAGCCATGGCCGACGTGCAAACACAGGGTTCGATCGAAGCACACGCGCTCGCCAAGCACGTGCGGATGTCTCCGCAAAAAGCGCGGCTGGTGATCGATTTGATCCGGGGGCGGAAAGTGCAGGACGCGCTGCAGACGCTGCGGTACACGCCGAAGCGCGCGGCCAAGCACATCGAAAAAGTGCTGCGCAGCGCGATCGCCAACGCGGAACGCAAAGCGGAAGATGCCGGCGCCCCGCTCGACGTGGACGAACTGTTCGTCGCGAAGTGCTTCGTGAACGAAGGCGCGCGATGGAAGCGGTTGCGGCCGGCGCCCATGGGCCGCGCCTTCCGCTACCAGAAACGCACCGCGCATTTGTGGGTGGGCGTGGCCGAGCATCACGTGGCCGCCGCCGAACGCGTTGCGGCGATTGAGGCGGAAGCCGAAGCGCAAAAGGGCGTGCGCGGTACGGCGCGTCGTGTGCGCAAGGCCTTGACCGGCAAACAAGCGCCCCCGAAAAAGGGCAAGAAGTAGCTAAGGACAAGAAGTAAGCCGCCCGCGGCGAAAGCCGAAGCGGCTGGAAGTTGGCGGCAAAGCAGCAAAGAAGAGGACGGAATGGGACAGAAGACGCACCCGTACGGATTTCGACTCGGCTATAACAAACCGTGGAAGTCGCGCTGGTATGCCGATAAAGACTACGCCGACCTGCTTCACGAAGACGTGAAGCTGCGGCGCGAGTTGAAGGAAAAGCTCAAGAGCGCCGGCATCAGCTCGATCGACATCGAGCGTGCGGCCAACAAGCTGGTCGTGCGCATTTACACCGCGCGGCCGGGCATCATCATCGGCCGCAAAGGGTCGGAGATCGACAAGTTAAAGCAGGAAGTGCAGAAGCGCACCAAGCGCGAAGTGCACATCGACATTCAGGAAGTGCACCGCCCGGAGCTCGACGCCACGCTGGTGGCAGAGTCGATCGCGCTGCAACTGGAAAAGCGCGTGGCCTTCCGCCGCGCGATGCGCAAAGCAGTGGATTCCGCTCTGCGTTTCGGTTGCAAAGGCATCAAGGTGCGCGTAGCAGGCCGCCTGAACGGCGCGGAAATCGCCCGCAAAGAGTGGTACCTGCAGGGCCGCTTGCCGCTGCAAACGCTACGAGCGGACATCGATTTCGGCACCGCGGAAGCAAACACGACCTACGGCGTGATCGGAGTGAAGTGCTGGGTTTACCAGGGCGAAAACGTGCCCAAGCGCGTTTCCAAGGTTCAAAAAGAGCGCGAAGGCGTAGCCGCGGTAGCGTAAATGAATTTGTTGGGGAGCAGCACTGCTGCGCCCCATCTCGGCAAGATGTAAACCGTGCGGCAGAATTGGTTTGTAGTGGGGTAAAGAGGAAAAGAGAACATACCGATGTTGATGCCGAAGAAAGTGAAGTACAGAAAGCAGATGCGCGGCCGGCGCAACGGGAAAGCCTGGCGCGGCGGAGAATTGGCGTTCGGCGAGTACGGCCTGAAAGCCATGGAAGCCGCCTGGATCACCGACCGCCAGATCGAAGCATCGCGCGTCGCCATCACCCGTTTCATCAAGCGTGGTGGAAAACTGTGGATCCGGATTTTCCCGGACAAGCCCTTCACCAAGAAGCCGGCGGAAACCCGCATGGGCAAAGGCAAGGGCGCGCCGGAAAAGTGGGTCTCCGTCGTCAAGCCAGGTCGCATCATGTTCGAGATGGCGGGCGTTGACGAAGCGACCGCGAAAGAAGCCTTGGGACTCGCGGCCCACAAGCTGCCGATTCCCACGAAATTCATCACTCGTGTGGGGACTTTCTAACATGCCACGACGCATTGAAAAAATTCGCGAAGCGGGCGTGAACGAACTGGAAGCCCAGCAGAAAGAGCTGACCGAGCAGATTTTCCGGCTGCGTTTTCAGCTGACCACCGGGCAGGCGGAAGCGCTCAAGCGCCTGCGTGAATCGAAAAAAGATCTGGCGCGCGTGAAAACGCTGTTGCGCGCGAACGAGTTGCAGGCTCCGGCGAAATCGGCTCAGGTTAAAGCGGCTCAGACCAAGTCGAAGCCGGCAGCAGCGAGGAAGGCGTGATGGCAACCGAAACAACAACACCAGCGGCTGCGACCGCCACACCGGAAGCGCGCCACGAACGGCAGATTCTTACCGGGCGCGTCACTAGCGCGAAGATGGAAAAGACCATCGTCGTGGAGGTATTGCGGTTGGTGCAGCACCCGAAGTACCGCCGCGTGGTGCGCATCTCCAAGAAATTTTACGCGCACGACGAGAAGCGCGAAGCCAAGCCGGGCGACACCGTGCGGATTGTTTCCGCTCGGCCGCTCTCGAAGCTCAAGCGCTGGCGGCTAAAGGAAATCCTGACGCGAAACACGTCAGCGGAATAAGCGGAACGGGAGAACAGACCAATGATTCAGATGCGAACTTGGCTGACCGTCGCCGATAATTCCGGCGCGCGAAAGCTGATGTGCATATTACCGGTGGGCGGCGACGCGGGACTCAAAGCGGGTCTCGGCGACGTCATCACCGCATCCGTAAAGGAAGCGACACCCGAGAGCCAGGTGAAAAAGGGCTCGGTAGTAAAAGCCGTCGTCGTGCGCATGCGCAAGGAACGCCGCCGCAAGGATGGCACCTACATTCGCTTCGACGACAATGCCGCAGTGCTGATCAACGATGCGGGCGAGCCAGTAGGCACGCGCGTCTTCGGCCCGGTGGCCAGAGAGCTGCGCGAAAAGAAATTCACCAAGATTGTTTCGCTGGCTCCGGAGGTTTGGTAAGCAATGACACTGAGACACGTACGAACGGAACGCAAACCGATCCAGATTCGCAAGGGCGACCAGGTGCGCGTAATCGCCGGCCGCGACGCAGGCAAGAGCGGGCGGGTGCTGTCGATCAACGCCAAGACCAATCGCGTAGTGGTTGAGCACGTCGCGATCGTAAAGCGCCACACCCGGCCGAATCCGCAGAAAAACATCAAGGGCGGCATCGTCGAAAAAGAAGCCGCCATCAACGTTTCCAACGTGATGGTTGTCTGCGGAAGCTGCGGCAAGCACACGCGGATCGGTCACACGATTTTGCCTGACGGCACCAAGACGCGGAGCTGCAAGCGTTGCAACGCGACTCTCGACAAGTAAAGTCTCGATAAGATAGAGCAACATGCGAACGAGGCGAGGAAAAGAAGGCGATGAAGAAGAGCAGGTTGCAGGAAAAATATCGAAACGAGACGGTACCGGCGCTGATGAAGCATTTCGGCTGGAAGAACGTCATGGCCGTACCGAAGCTCAAGAAGGTCACGCTGAACATCGGCCTCGGCGAAGCCAGCCAGAATGCGAAGCTGCTGGACACCGCCGCGGTGGAACTCGGCCAGATTACCGGGCAGAAGCCCATCATCACACGGGCCAAGAAGTCCATCGCGAATTTCAAGATTCGCAAGGGCATGCCCATCGGCTGCGCGGTTACGCTGCGCGGCGACAAGATGTACGAATTCATCGACCGCTTGTGCAACGTGGTTCTGCCGCGCGTGCGCGACTTCCGCGGCTTGCCCTCGAACGCATTCGACGGCCGCGGCAACTACACGCTGGGTCTGAAAGACCAGCTGGTATTTCCAGAGATTGATTACACGCGAGTGGACAAGATTAAGGGCATGAACATTACATTGACGACAAGCGCAGACAACGACGAGGAAGGCCGCGAGCTGCTCAAGGGCTTGGGCTTCCCGCTACGAACTCCGGGGGTACAACAGTAAATGGCACGAACAGCAAAAATCGCCAAGTCGCTGAAGAAACCGAAATTCAAGGTGCGCGTGCGCAACCGTTGTCGCGTTTGCGGCCGCGCTCGCGGTTACATTCGCAAATTCCAGATGTGCAGAATCTGCTTCCGCGGTATGGCGCTCAAGGGAGAAATTCCCGGCGTCACGAAAGCGAGTTGGTAGACAGACTATGCAGACCGATCCTATAGCCGATTTTCTGACACGCATCCGCAACGCCGCGGCTGCCAAGCACCAGCGCGTAGATGTGCCCGTGTCCAAGCTGAAGACCGAAATCGCCCGCATCCTCAAGGAAGAGGGCTACATCTCGACCTTCAAGCTGGTGGACGAAAACAAGTCGCGCAAGCAGTTGCGCGTTTTCCTGAAGTACACACCAGATCGCCGCAGTGTGATCACCGGCCTGAAGCGCATCTCGCGTCCCGGCGCGCGTCGCTACTTGGGCTCCGCGGACATTCGCCCGGTCGTTGGAGGGCTAGGCATCAGCATTATGACCACGCCCAAGGGCCTGATGAGCGGCCGTTCCGCACGCAAAGCAAAAATCGGCGGCGAAATCTTGTGCGAGGTCTGGTAGGAAGTTTGAGCGATTTGTAGTGGCGGGTCTTTAGACCCGCAGATGAAACAAGTTTGCCAAGGACGAGGAACAACGGATGTCACGTATAGGACGCAAACCAATTCCACTGCCGAGCGGCGTAAAAATCGCGCTGCAGAGCGATCGTGTCGAAGTGCAAGGGCCGAAAGGCAAGCTGACTGTCCCGCTCCCGCACGGCATCACCTTCGAGCAGAAGGACGGCGTGCTGAACGCCCTCCGCGCGACGGAAGATCATCGCGCACTGCACGGTCTGGCCCGCGCACTAGTGGCTAACGCGGTCACGGGCGTCACCACCGGATTCAAGAAAGATCTCGACATCGTGGGCGTCGGCTACCGCGCGGAGCTCAAAGGCAAGATGGTCGCCTTCGCGCTCGGCAAGTCCCATCCCATCGAGTTTCACATTCCCGAAGGCATCCAGATCGCCGTCGAGAAGCAAACGCACCTGGTCGTAAGCGGCGCGGACAAAGGTCAAGTGGGCCAGGTTGCCGCGGACATTCGCAAGCTGCGCCCACCCGACCCATACAAGCAGAAGGGCGTGCGCATCACCGGTGAACGGCTGAAGAAGAAGGCCGG
The DNA here is from genome assembly GCA_963834025.1 of uncultured Acidobacteriota bacterium. GTDB lineage: Bacteria > Acidobacteriota > Terriglobia > Acidiferrales > UBA7541 > Acidiferrum. Next base: position 265,597 of record CAWIAI010000005.1, read on the forward strand.
TAAAGCAGGAGCAAAAGCCGGCGGCGCGTAGTCTGCGGCGCCAATATGGTGGCGGGTCTTTAGACCCGTCGGGTTTTAGGCCGCCAAGAGCGACCAGGGTTTTGAAGGAGAAGCAAAGTGGCAACGGCAAGAGTTCGCAACATCTCGAAAGACGCGCATCGGCGCCGCGTTCACCAGCGCGTGCGCACGAGAGTCATGGGCACCACCGAGCGCCCACGCCTCTGCGTGTATCGTTCGCTGGGACACATTTACACCCAGGTGATCGACGACCGCACCGGCCAGACCCTCGCGTCCGCCAGCTCGGTCGACAAAGAAACAAAAAAGAATCTCAAAGGCGGCGGCAACATCGCGGCGGCCAAAGTGATCGGCAAAGCAATCGCCGACCGCGCCAAATCCGCCGGCGTAACAAAAGTAGTGTTCGACCGCGGCGGGTACAAGTACCACGGCCGCGTCAAGGCGCTCGCAGATGCGGCGCGGGAAGCGGGGTTACAGTTCTAAGCCTATGTCGAAGCAAATTTTGCGAGACAGTCTAGCGGTACGGCGCCTGTTAGAGGTGAATCCGTCCGACCTGAAAGATGATGTGATTGCCATCAATCGCGTCACCAAGGTCGTTAAGGGCGGCAAGAACCTCAGCTTCTCGGCGCTGGTGGTGGTCGGAGACAATCACGGCCACGCGGGTTTCGGTATGGGTAAGGCGCGCGAAGTGCCCATGGCCATCAAGAAGGGCATCGAGCAGGCCAAAAAGAATTTGATCAAGCTCAATCTCAAGGGCACCTCGATTCCGCACCAGGTTCTGGGCAGCTACGGCTCCGCGCAGGTGCTGCTGAAGCCCGCGGCCGAAGGCACCGGCGTCATTGCCGGCGGCCCGGTTCGCAAGGTGATGCAGGTCGCCGGGATTCACAACGTTTTGACGAAATCGCTGGGCACCTCGAACCCGCACAACGTGGTGAAAGCCACCTTCGCGGCGTTACTCAGCTTGAAGGACATCGCTCAGGTTGCGGAAACGCGCTCGAAGACGGTGGATGAAATCCGCGGCAGGTATCCGAAAGTCGCCGCGGTTGAGAGCGGCTCATGACAGCGGAAAAGAAGACTGGATCGGGCAAGAAGGGCACCGTCAAGATCAAACAGGTGGTCAGCTTTATCGGCTCGACGGACGACATTCGGCAAGCGGTTCGCGGGCTCGGCCTGCGAAGAATGCATCAGGTAGTCGAACGCGAGGACACGCCCTCAATTCGTGGCATGATCCACAAAGTGCGTCACCTCGTGGAAGTGGTGGAATAGGGAAATGGCGAAAAAAGAAACCAGAAGCGGACCGCGAAGCGCGCGCACACCGCGCACTTCTTCAACCAGCAAGCGCTCGTTCAGCTTGTCGAACCTGCATCCGCCGAAGGGCTCGCGCATCAAGAAGGTTCGCGTTGGCCGCGGCATGGGCTCAAAGCTCGGCAAGACCGCTGGCGCTGGCAACAAGGGCCAAAAATCCCGCCGCGGCTATTCGCGCCGCCGGGGTTTTGAGGGCGGCCAGATGCCGTTGCATCGCCGCATGCCGAAGCGTGGATTTCACAATCCGTTCGGCGTCACGTACTCCGTCCTGAACCTGGAAGAACTGAACGTTTTTCCGGCCGGCGAGACGGTTACGCCCGACTTGCTTCGCGCGCATGGCTTCATCCGCCGCAAAACCGATCGCATCAAGGTTCTCGGCGACGGCGAGCTGACCACCAAGCTCGCGATTCACGCGCATGCGTTCAGTGCGTCAGCGAAAGAAAAGATCAGTGCGGCCGGTGGCACATTCGAGGTTGTGGCGTAAAGTTTGACTAAGCGATACTAGGGAACAACGTAAGCGCATGAATCGATTCTTTGAAGCCTTCAAGAACCTCTTCCGCATCCCGGACCTGCGGAACCGCGTGCTCTTCACGCTAGCCCTGCTAGCCGTGTATCGCATCGGTGCGCACATTCCCACGCCAGGAATCAACTGGCGCGTGCTGGAAACCATCTTCCAGCAGGGAGCAGGCTCGTTCCTGGGCATCTTCGATCTGTTCAGCGGCGGCAATCTGCGCCGGCTCACAATCTTCGCGCTCGGCATCATGCCGTACATCACCTCGTCGATCATCCTCCAATTGATGACCGTCGTGTTCCCATACCTCGAAAAGCTGCAAAAAGAAGGCGAGCTCGGACGCCGCAAGATCACGCAATACACGCGCTATCTAACAATCGTCCTCAGCATCATCCAATCGACCACGATTGCCACCGCCCTCCAAGCGCAAAGCTACGGCGGCGAATCGCTGGTGTTCCATCCCGGCCCGGCTTTCATTCTGATGACGATCCTCACCCTGACCACCGGTTCGGCGTTCATCATGTGGCTGGGCGAGCAGATCAGCGAACGCGGGATCGGCAACGGCATGTCGCTGATCATTTTCGTGGGCATCGTAGTCGGCCTCCCGCGCGGCATTTTGGATTTGTACGAAAAGGCCAAGACCCAAGCGTGGGGCCCCTTTACCCCGCTGGCCATTATCTTTCTCGTCGCGCTGATGGTCGCGGTCGTCGCCTTCATCGTCTACGTCGAAGGCGGGCAGCGCCGCATTCCAGTCCAATACGCCAAGCGCGTCGTCGGTCGCAGGGTCATGGGCGGACAATCCTCCTATCTCCCGTTGCGCGTCAATTCCGGCGGCGTGATCCCGCCGATTTTCGCAAGCTCCCTGCTGGCGTTTCCCGCCACTGCGGCGCTGATGTTCGGCACAAAGTATGTCTTCGTCAAAAGTTTCAGCCAGGTTATCGCCTTCGGCGAGCCGCTGTACAACCTGGTCTACATCGTCCTCATCATCTTGTTCGCATTCTTCTACGTCGGCATCGTTTTCAATCCGACCGAGCTCGCCGACAACATGCGCAAGAATGGCGGTTTTATCCCGGGCATCCGGCCGGGCCGCACCACCAGCGACCATGTCAGCCGGATCCTGAAGCGCCTCACATTCATCGGCGCAATTTATTTGGCGATCGTCTGCCTGCTCCCGGAATGGCTGATCACCGGTATCCACCTCGACCACATCGGCTGGGGCATCGGTGCGTGGTTCGACCGGCACTTCCCGGTCTGGTTCCTAAAAGGTCTTGGCGTGCAGTTCTATTTCGGCGGCACGTCTTTGTTAATCGTAGTCGGCGTGGCGATGGACACCGTGCAGCAGCTTGAAGCACAACTCGTCATGCGCAACTACGAAGGGTTTGCTCGGAAGGGCCGGCTGCGCGGCCGGCGGTAATGAAGAACGGCGGAATCGCGGCGGATTCCCGCGCCGCTAAACCGTTGGATCGCGCCGTGATTTTTCTCGGGCCTCCGGGCGCGGGAAAAGGCACGCAAGCGAAAGAGCTGGCGCACAAGTTTGGCGTGCCGCATCTTTCGACGGGCGACATGCTTCGCGATAACATCACGCGAGGCACGCAACTCGGGCAGTTGGCCAAGCCCATCATGGCCCGCGGCGAGTTGGTTCCAGACTCGCTGGTGCTCAAGATGGTCGCGGAACGCATCGAGAAGCCGGACTGCTGGCACGGTTTCGTGTTCGATGGCTTTCCGCGAACGGTGGCGCAGGCGCAGTACCTGGGCGTCATGCTAGCCCAGCATGGCTACAAGCCGCCGCTGGTAATTCACTTGGCGATCGACCCAGCGCTGGTGCTGCGGCGAATCACCGGCAGGCGGACATGCAAGGCGGACGGCGAGATTTATAATATTCACGACCGCCCGCCAAAGGTCGAAGGACGCTGCGATGCCGATGGCGGCGAACTCGAGCAGCGGCCCGACGATCGCGAAGAAATCGTAGCGCCGCGGCTGCAAGCGTACCAGAAGCAAACCGCCCCGCTGGTCGCGTATTACAAGCGCCTAGGCCGGCTGCACTCGGTGGATGCATCGCAGAGCGTGCCGGACGTAACGCGCCGCATAAACGAGATCGTCTGCGCCGCGCTGTAGTGGCCGATCTTTAGATCGGTGGAAATGTAGGCGCTGGGCTTTAGCCCGGCGAACAAAGGTTTCGCCGCTGCTCAAAGCGCGGCAGAAAAAGTTGGCTCCGGCAAAGCCGGACCTAGTGAACGAAGATGGCGATTCATTTGCGCAGTGCGGACGAGCTGGACAAAATGCACCGCGCAGGCCTCATCGTTCACGAAGTCCTGACCGCGCTGCGAGGAATTGTTCGGCCAGGCCTGACGACGATGGACCTCGAGAAATTCGCCGAGGAAAAAATCGCCGGCAAGCCAGGCAAGCCGGCGTTCAAGGGCTACCGCGGGTATCCGTGCTCGCTCTGCACCTCGGTGAACAGCGAGATCGTTCATGGCATCCCGTCGCCCAAGCGGAAACTTCGCGAAGGCGACATCGTCTCCATCGATTTCGGGATGGAGGTGAACGGCTACTTCGCCGATTCGGCGGTGACTGTCCCAGTTGGGCAGATTGCCCCGGAAACAGCGAAGCTGCTGGAAGTAACCCGCGAATCGCTGGATCGCGCGATCGACAAGATGCGAGCCGGAAATCGGCTAGGCGATGTCGGTAACGCGGTGCAAAGCTGGGTCGAGCAACACGGCTACTCAGTTGTAAGGGAGTTTGTCGGGCACGGCATCGGCACCAAGATGCATGACGAACCGAATCTCCCGAACTACGGCGATCCGGGACGCGGTGCACGATTGCAAGAGGGCATGGTCATCGCCATCGAACCGATGGTGAACGCCGGAAAGCCCGACGTGCACATGCGGGACGAATGGGTCGCGGAAACCGCGGACGGCCAACCGTCAGCTCATTTCGAGCACACGGTAGCGGTCACCGCCAACGGACCCTGGATCCTGACGCGTCCGAAAGAAGTAACCGGGCCAAGTTGGTGAAGATGTAGTGGCCGATCTTTAGATCGGTGCATCTCAGAGCAAGCAGGCATTTAGGAGCATATGGCGAAGCCGTTAGACGAAAGCAAAAAGAAAGACGACTCGGGCAACTCGAAAGAGGACGCCATCGAAGTAATGGCCACGGTAATCGAGCCATTGCCCAACGCCATGTTTCGCGTCGAACTGGAGAACAAGCACCGCGTCTTGGCGCACGTCTCCGGCAAGATGCGCAAGAATTTCATCCGTATCCTGGCCGGCGACAAGGTCGCAGTGGAACTTTCACCCTACGACCTGACCCGCGGCCGGATCGTGTATCGTTATAAATAGGGTTTCGGGTGGCGCCTTTTTGGGTGCCGATGTAGGCTCCGGGCTTTAGCCCGGCCAGCAATAAGATGCAGCAACACAAGGGTTTAGGGGTTTGAATCCCCAAAGCATCCAATATGTAAGGGGCGGGCTTCAACCTGTCCAGGTTTGTAGTGGCCGATCTTTAGATCGGTCAACCCAAACCGCAAGCACCAAGAATTGGGGAGCAAATGAAAGTAAGAGCATCAGTGAAAAAGATTTGCGACAAATGCAAGGTGATCCACCGTCGCGGCGTAGTCCGGGTAATCTGTTCCAACCCGAAGCATAAGCAGCGCCAAGGATAAAAGGGAGAACACATGGCACGCATAGCAGGTATAGATCTTCCGGTCCAAAAGCGCCTGTACGTAGGCCTGACGTCGATCTACGGCATCGGCCAGGAGCGCGCGCGAAAGCTGGCCGCCAAGGCCAACGTCGATCCTTTGAAGAAGATCCGCGACCTGACCGAAGACGAAGTCAACCGTCTCCGCCAGGCCATCGAACAGGAAGGCCGGGTAGAGGGCGACCTCCGCAAGGAGGTCCAGATGAACATCCGCCGCCTGATCGAAATCCAGGCCTATCGCGGAATTCGTCATCGCCGCAATCTGCCGGTGCGCGGTCAGCGCACCCACACCAACGCGCGCACCCGCAAGGGTCCACGCCGCGGCGCGGTGGCAGCCAAGAAAAAGGTAACCGGCAAGAAGGGCTAATGTAGTGGCGGGTCTTTAGACCGCCTAAGGGCGCAACATGTTGCGCCCCAGGGTTTCTGTAGCCGGCGGGCTTTAGCCCGCCGCTAATTTCCGAAACAAGCAGCAAGCGAGAAACGGAGCAAACGTGGCAAAAGAGCAGCAAAAAACAACGCCCGACGCCGGAGTAGCACCAGGAAAACCGGCGGCAACGACAAAACGCAAGAAAGAATTCAAGAAAAAACGCGAGCGCCGCGTAATCCCGCACGGCCTGGTGCACATCGCTGCGTCGTTCAACAACACGCAGATCGCCATCACCGACACCGATGGCCGCACCGTCTGCTGGTCCTCCGCGGGCGCAATCGGCTTCAAGGGTTCGCGCAAAGGCACGCCCTACGCCGCCCAGCAAGCCAGCCTGGCCGCCGCAGGCATCGCTCGCGACCAGTACGGCATGAAGAGCGTGGAAGTCCGCGTCAAAGGCCCCGGCTCCGGCCGCGAATCCGCGGTACGCGCCCTGGCCGCTGCCGGTCTGCACATCGTCGTGATCCGCGACGTCACGCCGATTCCCCACAACGGCTGCCGTCCGCCAAAGCGCCGCAGAGTTTGATTCGTTCGGCCAAGATTGGCCGCGAGATTAGAGTTCCGAGAGTTTTGGGAAGGGAGAATCGAAGTTGGCAAGACACCGAGATGCAGTCTGCCGCCTGTGCCGCCGGGAAGGGCAGAAGTTATTCTTAAAAGGACTCCGTTGCTTCACCGAGAAGTGCGCCATTGAAAAGCGCAACTTCGTTCCGGGACAGCACGGCCAGTCGCGGCGCCCAAAGGTAGCCGGATACGGCCTGCAGTTGCGCGAAAAGCAAAAGATGAAGCGCACCTACGGCCTACTGGAGCGCCAGTTCCGCAACTACTTTGAGAAGGCTGTCCGTCTCAAGGGACCTTCGGGTGAAAACCTGATCATCATGCTCGAACGCCGCTTGGACAACGTCGTGTGGCGCGCGGGTCTAGCCTCGTCCAGAGCGCAAGCCCGCCAACTCGTCCTTCACGGCCACGTGCGCGTCAACGGGAAGAAGGTCAACATCCCGTCGTACCTCGTGGTCGTCGGCGAAGAGATCGCCATGAAGGAAAAGATGCACCAGAACGCCATGATCCTCGAAGCCCGCAACGTCGCCCAGAGCCAGAACTCCGTACCCTGGCTGGAGCAGGACCGCGAGCAATTCAAAGCCAAGGTCGTGGCCATGCCAAAGCGCGAAGACGTGCAAACACCGCCGTTCAACGAGCAACTGATCGTCGAACTCTATTCGAAGTAGGCGCCGGGCTTCAGCCCGGCATGTAGTGGCCGATCTTTAGATCGGTCAGGCCAAATCCTGGCGCAACAGAAACAAGCAGTCTTCGGCGGCCAATGACAAATCAGCCGCCAGGGGCGGCCGCACCGCGGCCCCCAGAAGGAAGGAATAAGATGTGGAAGGGTTTCCAAAAGCCAAAGCGTCTAGCATCCGAACTGGAATCGCTGACCGAAAAGTACGGCCGTTTCTCCGCGCAGCCATTTGAACGCGGCTGGGGCACCACGGTAGGAAACGCACTCCGTCGAGCGTTGCTAAGCTCGATCGAAGGCGCAGCCATCACCGCCGTAAAAATCGAAGGCGTTCTGCACGAATTTTCGTCGATTCCCGGCGTTGTCGAAGACGCCACCGACATCATCCTCAATCTCAAGCAGGTCCCCATCAAGCTCAACACCGACCTGCCCAAAACGATCTATCTCAACGTGGAAGCTCCCGGGCCGGTAACCTCCGCCCAAATCGAAGAAGACGCCGACTTCGCCGTTCTTGACAAAAGCGTCTACATCGCCACGGTCAGCGAAGGCGGCAAGCTCCAGATCGAAATGCGCGTAAAGAACGGCCGAGGCTACGTAGCCGCCGACCGCAATTACGACGAGGACCTGCCGATCGGCTACATCCCGGTGGACTCCGTCCACTCGCCAGTCCGCAAGGTCAACTACTCGGTCGAAGCCGCACGTCTCGGCCAGATGACCGACTACGAAAAGCTGATGATCGAAGTCTGGACCAACGGCGCCATCACCCCGCAAGACTCGATCGGCTTGGCCGCCAAGCTGGTAAAAGACCACATGAGCATCTTCATCAATTTCGAAGAGCCCACCGAAATGGCCGAGCTCCCGCAAGAAATCACCAACGACCCGCGCCTCGAGCACCTGGACCGCAGCGTGGAAGAGCTCGAGCTCTCCGTCCGCTCCTACAATTGCCTGAAGAACGCCAACATCCAGACCATCCGCGAACTCGTGCAAAAGAGCGAGAACGAAATGCTGAAGACCAAAAACTTCGGCCGCAAATCGCTCAACGAGATCAAAGATATACTAGTGAAGATGGGCCTAAGCCTGGGCATGAAGTTCGACGAGCACGGCCGCATCATCTGGCCCCCGCTCCCGAGCCAAACCGCCCCGCCAGCCCCAACCGAAGACATGGCCGGCCTGTAACGTCAGGGCACGGCTTCAGCCGTGCCATACGGCCCTGATTTTTTAAATACGGCCAAATTTTCTTACGGCCTGATTGTTTCGTTACATTGTAGGGGCCGGGCTTGCCCGGCCCGGCGTCAACCGTTACTCGGTGCAGGCCGCCGAGCCCGGATCGAGAGCACTCGCCCAGTCGGGAGCACTGTTCTTACCGGGAGCGCCGTTCTTTAGGAGGCCGGGGCTTCAGCCCCGGCCTCCAAAGAGCCAACAAGGGGCTTTAGCCCCTGAAGAAAGCTTCTAGACCTTTAGAAGGATAAGGAATCAACGATGCGCCACTTAAAATCAGGCTCCAAACTAGGCCGCAACCCCTGGCACCGCCGCGCCACTCTGCGCAACCTGGTCACCAATCTCTTCGAGCACGGCCGCATCACCACTACGCTCACCCGCGCCAAAGCCGCAAGGCCCGTAGCCGAAAAAATGATAACGCTAGGCAAGCGCGACACGCTGCAATCCCGCCGCCAGGCCGCGTCCTATATCATGACGCCGCAAGTAACCCAAAAACTCTTCAGCGAAATCGCCCCCAAATTCGCCGACCGCGCCGGAGGCTACACCCGCATCATCGCCGCTGGCCACCGCGTAGGCGACAACGCCAAAGTAGCCATCCTCGAACTAGTGACCTACGAGCTAAAGAAAAAAGAAAAGAAAGAAAAAACCAAAAAAGAAGAACCCGCCGAAGAAGCCAAGAGCTAACCACTGCCGCAAGGTGGAGCGCATGCCTTCATTCTCAGTTGACCACAAGCACCTCACCGTCATTCCGAACGGAGCGGGCCGGTTTTTTCTTCCCCATTCGCTTCCTGCGAATGGGTCGGCCCGCGCAGAGAGGAATCTCTCTTTTTTCCGTGCCTTCGCCGGGTTTTGACTCTTTCGCCGTCTGGACTGCCCGCCACTCACTACGCCCTTAGAATCCCCCGTTAACCTACTGGACTCAACTACCCGCACGGTCTATTGCCGACCGACGAGCGCAAGTCTAAGTTGAAAGTTCATTAGTAAAATCACTAACGACCGCGCGGCACCAGCCGCAGGGGGTATGGCAATGAACAATCCCAAAACGCGTTTTTCTCTCCTATTGTTTAGCATAGCCGTGGCGTCCGCATCGGTCATGGGCCAGCAATCCAAGCCCGCCCCAGCCGGCTCCACTGCCCCATCTGGCACACCCGCGCCCAGACACATTGCTTGCTGGAAGCAGGTCGGCATCTCCCCAGCGGTGATCCAGCAGCGCAAGGCCATCATGGAAGCCGCCAAGTCCAAGACCGAGGGCGTCTGTGGAGACGATTCGCTGACCGCACAACAAAAGAAGGAACAGATCCACCAAATCCATCAGGAAGCCGTGCAGCAAGCAGAAGGTCTGATCCCAGCAGCCCAAATGGAAGCCCTCAAAAAATGCCAGGCTCCCTACAGCACCGGATCACACCATGCCCGCGCCACCACCCCGTGCGGCGAACCATTGGAACCCGAGGAACCTGCCCCCACGGAGCCCAACTAAAACCGCCGGGCCAGACCAGAAGTTCCTAGTTCAAAGCGAACATCATTTCGTGGGCCACCCTCGGCAGGTTTCGGGTGCCGCACCCTTGCTTTTCCAATGGTGCGGGTTTTGACTGTTCCCCCCACATTCCCCGAGGCGCCCGTCAAGCTTTCTTCTCCCATAACCTCTTCGCTTCTAACGCTTTCGCGCCCCTTCGAATGATACCCAAGAAATCAATTAACAAACAATATATATATACGTGATATTTTCGCTATGTTTGCCGTCATACCCCTCCGCTCTCTTCCTCCTCCCACTCTCCGTGACCTCCGTGAATTCCGCCGTCCCTTTGACCGAGGCCAGCGTATGTCCCCTAGAATCAACACTTACAAAAGTCTATCAAAACAAACAACTTTAACTACCTTCAGAATGAATACTTACAGAAAAACCGGGGGGAGCGGGATTACGGTTAACCAGAGCGGCCCGGAGCATCTCAGACGCTTTAAGAAAGTTCGGGAGTCGGCAGCGGCGCAGAAGGCTTGCGTAATCGGAACCAGGCAAAGAGGGCCAGGAAGGCGAAGAACGCGCCAATAGAGTCGAGCAGGGAATCGTACGGCGAAGCGGTACGGCTCGCGACGAACGCTTGGTGGATCTCGTCGAGGCACGAGTAGCACGCGGCAATCACCAGCGCGGCGAGTCCCCAGGACCAGTGCCAGCCCTTACGCACGCCGCGCACCGCTCGATACAACAACAAACAGAAAATGAAGTACTCGGTGAAGTGGGCAGACTTGCGAATAATGTGGTGGACGAAATCGATTTGTTCTCCCGACAGCGATGGAACCAGCCAGTGGATGACCGGCTCGAAAAACCACGCCGTATGATCAGACGAGAAAGTATCCGTGGATAGGAAGAAAATCAGGCAGGCCCACAGAATGGCAGGCCACCAGGTGCGCAGCCAAGCTGGGACAAGCAATCCGCCGAGACGCGGCTGCATTTCGGGCAGTTGAGGCGCGGGCCGCGGGTTGCGCCAGGGTTGTTCGGACACGGTTCTTGCTCTCCAAAGAAGCCGCAGCGCCACGAATACTTCACTGGGCGCTGCAGGTTCACCAGATCTATTTTAGCTGTTCGGTTGGAGCAAGTGTCATGAGGAAAGGAGATTGTTGCTATCCGATTGTTACTGTCGAGGTAGCAGAAACCCCGCAGCTCAGGGTAAGCAAGAGGCCTGCGCTACCTACTCCATGCGGTAGTTGGGAGCTTCGCGGGTGATGATGACGTCGTGCACATGGCTTTCGCGCAACCCTGCGGAGGTGATGCGTACGAAGCGGCCGTTGGATTTGAGCTCGGCGAGCGTTGGAGCGCCTACATACCCCATGCCGCTCTTTAGTCCGCCGACCAACTGGTCGGTAAGTGCGCCCAGCGATCCCTTATAGGGCACGCGGCCTTCGACGCCTTCGGGAACGGACTTGCCACGCTCGCGATCGGAGTCGTCTTGCACGGTGGCGTATCGGTCGGAGCCAGAGTCCATCGCAGCCGTTGAACCCATCCCGCGGTAGGACTTGAAGGTGCGGCCCTGATACAGAATGGTTTCGCCCGGCGATTCCTCGGTGCCGGCAAAAAGGCTGCCAATCATCACGCAGGATGCGCCAGCGGCGATGGCCTTGGTGATGTCGCCGGAAAATTTGATGCCGCCGTCGGCGATGATGGGCACGCCAGTGCCTTCGGCGGCGCGCGACGCTTCGATGATCGCGGTGAGCTGCGGAACGCCAGCGCCGGTGACCACACGCGTGGTACAGATCGACCCGGGACCGATGCCGACCTTCAGGCCGTCGATGCCGAGCGAGATCAAATCTTTTGCGCCTTCGTAGGTGGCGACGTTGCCCGCAATGACTTGGATTTCGGGCAGGCGATGCTTGATCGCTTTGATGGCTTCCATGACGCGCTGAGAATGACCGTGAGCAGTATCGATCGCGAGAACATCTGCCTTGGTCTTGGCCATCTCGACGGCGCGCTCAAGGAAGTCGCCGGTGGCGCCAACTGCGGCGCCTACGCGCAGCCGGCCATGGTCGTCTTTCGCGGCGCGCGGATATTCGAGCTTTTTCTGGATGTCTTTTACGGTGATCAGGCCCTTGAGGTTGAAATCAGAATCGACAACCAGAAGTTTTTCGATGCGATGCTTCTGCAGGATGCGCTCGGCCTCATCCAGAGTGGTGCCGACGGGAACAGTGATGAGATTGTCTTTCGTCATCACCGAGCTGACCAGTTGGTTGTGGTTTTTCTCAAAGCGAAGATCGCGGTTGGTCAGGATGCCGGTGAGACGGGAGCCGCGGGTGACCGGAAGTCCAGAGATGCGGTACTTCTCCATGATTTCGAGAGCTTGGCGCAGAGTGATGTCGGGAGAAATGGTGACGGGGTCGACGATCATCCCGCTTTCCGAGCGCTTGACGCGGTCGACTTCTTCGGCTTGCCGGTCGATGGTCATGTTCCGGTGAATAAGGCCGATGCCGCCCTGGCGGGCGATCGCCATGGCCAAGTTGGACTCCGTGACCGTATCCATCGCGGCCGAGGCCAGCGGGATGTTAAGGGACACCTTGCGCGTGAAGCAGGTGCGCGTATCTACCTCAATCGGCAAGATGGAGGACTTGCCGGGAAGCAGGAGCACGTCGTCAAAAGTAAGGCCTTCGGGAATAGGACCGTCGATCATTCCATCCTCGCATTAGGAAATTGGGCGCGGGCAGATTTCGCGCCGCAGGAGTGTACATAAAACAGCGCAGCCCAGCGGGTGCCCGCTGGGCCGTAAAAGAAATTCATCGAATCGAAAAAATGCGTCACCGTGAAGCTTAATTGTAGCGGCAGGGGCGTTGAGGGTCAAGCCGCGGCGCAGCGTCGCGTAAATGAGCGCGTTCAGATCCGCCGGCCGTTCGTTAAGGATTGCTCGACGGGCTCGCGGCGAGGGCAGCGGCGAGTTCGGCGTACATATGGTCGTACGCGTCCGGACCGGGCTGCTTGGCGACGATGACATTGAAGATGGGGTAGAGAAATCGGCCGTACTTTTCGAGCGTGGCGGCGTCGCGAGAGGCGATGGCGGCCTCGATGGAGTTTTCGGTGGCCGGAGTGATGAGCTCGATGCGGCCGACGAAGACTCGCGCGAGTTGAGTGGGAGCGGGACTGATCGAGAGAGGAAGAATCGAATCGAGGTATGCGCGGGGAACGATGTAAATGAGGCGGCTGCCTTCTTCAAACCAGGAGTCGCCCCAGGTTTCAAGCATCGCATGAGCTTCGTCACGATAGAGAACCTGACTGGCTAAGATGTCTTCGAGGTCGGCGCGCAGAGACTCGAACGTGCCGCTGACCGCCGGGGTTTCGAGAATCATGTGATCCGAAGACGAGTTGACGATGTGATAGCCAAGCTTGTTGCCGCGGCGCTCAAAGACGATGAGCGCAGGAATGGGGTGTCCGGCCTGATTGTCGAACAGGATTCCACCGGTGGGCAGAACCTTTGCGGACAGAGGAAGCGAAACCGTCGAGACGCCGCGATAGAAGAGAAATTTTTCGCGTTGCTGGCCGGCCGGCGCTAGCACAGAGAGAGGAGTCGCGGAGGTTTCGCGCGCGGCGTAGTAGCGGCTAGCAGCTATTTCTCGAGCAAAGTCCGCACTGAGATTGGGTGCGACGGTGATGGAATCCCAAGCGATGTTGCCGTCGTCATGTGGCTTGTAGAGAGCATCGGAGGCGAGGGGAGTGGAAGGCTGAAGGCGGCTCGCGTGCGGATACCACTCGGTGATGAAGCCTTTGGAGAAGGAAACGCGCACGGAAACCGAGGTTTCCTGAGGCGCATAGAAATAGATGACAGGTGTCTCCATGCGGACCGTGCCGCGGAGAACGCTTTTGGGGAAACCGCGAAAGTGCTCGACGAAAGTTGGGAGCTCCGGCTTACCAACGAGATCGACGGGCAACCATTCGACCGGCTGGCCATCCGCTCCGGCGATTGCGGTGAACGTGCCCCATTCGTGAGCAACGAGGCCCGAATCAGCCTGCCCCTTCCGGCTAGGAACAGGGCTGGCAACCGCGAATGCGACTCCCAGGGTCGCGAAGAGCGCGAGCGGCCGCAGTCGCTGGCGCCGTGCAAGGGAAGCGACTGCAGCGCATAGAGCTTTGGCCGCCGGTGTTTTCATGGCTTGGTCTCTCTAGCAGCGGCCGGCTTGGTCAGCAATTCGGCGACGGTTTCACCGCGCTCTCCGATGAATTGGCTGGAGAGATTTTGCGCGAGGAGCGCGTCGGTTTTCGCGCCTGCCAGGGCTTTTTGCACGTGGTCGTGATGCTCCTCAGCTGGTCCGGAAAGAGTAAGGAGCGCGGCGGCGAACTCCATTTCGGGGTCATGGCCGCGAAGCCGGATGGCTTGCTTGACGAGGGCGTAGCCGTCGATCCCTTGAGCAGGATTGTGCGAAGGCTCAAGCCATTGCTTGTAGGTTTCGGCGAGATAGCCAACGTCAAAATAGTAGAGAGCGGGCGGCGCACCGGACTGCACAGATTTCGTGCCCGCGGTAAGAATGGTGAAGAGATTTTTTGCGGCGGCAGGATCCTTGCGAGCGTAGTGTGTGGCGCGACGAAGTGTCTCCATGTGCACGAGAACGTTCGAATTTGTGGCCAGGATAGCGAACGTGTCCGAGGCGAGCTTGGAGGTGTCGTAGGTCTCGGTGCCGGTAAGGTTCCAATCGTGGCTGATCCAGGGCAAAGATTTCGCGGAGCCGATGTCAAACGCGTGGCAGATGAGTGGTGGTCCAGCGAAGGCGACGCCAGTCACCGCGATCAGCAGTGCCAGTAGGCCTGCGGCGAAACGAATGGAGCGAAGGGAATGGATTCTCATGAGTTTGTGCTCCTTGTGACTCTTTGCGCTACATACAAGAAGACGGCGAGGAACTTGGAAGTGTTAACGAACTACTTCCGTTGGCCTTCGCGGCCGGTCCAGGATTGTTCCCAATGACGCCAGAGGGAAATGTCGCCGAGGTCGAACGCGTTCCACCAGGAATCGAGCATGGTGGCGTCGAGGCGAAGGATACCTTCACGGGTCACTCCGGGCGGAGGAGGAACTAGCGCGGCGAGGCGGTCGTAGACTGCGGTGCGCTCTGCGCTGTTGACGCGAGGCAGCAGGTGCCAGACCGTGAAGGCGTCGCGCGCGCGCGCTTCATGCAGCGCGGTGTCGAGGTTGGACTTGCGCATGGAGGGATTTAGCTCGACCGAATCAAGCTGCGCGAGCGCAGCGCGGAAAGCGTCGGAGGCGTCTTCAAAATAAGGAGTTCCAGGGCCGGATTGCACGCGCGTCGGGCAAGCGGCACCGGCGGGGATGAAGGAGTCGTGGCCGTTGCTATGAAAACCCACCCAGCCGAGCGTGGTGCGCAGAATTCCGCTACCGGAATCGTCGATGTGCAGGGTGTACATACAGCCGAGGTCGATGGCGACGGCGGAAGGGGTGTCCACGACGAATTGACCTGGCGGCGCCCAGATCGTTGCGTGGATGGTGCCGCGATCCAGCGCGATGCGTTTTCGGCCGGCGCCGGATTGCAGCAGCCGGAGACGCGTCATCGGCTCGACTTCCAGCCGGCCGATTTCCGCGACGGCGATACTGGCTTTGGATACGGCATCGGTTTCTAGAGATTCACCGAGTCTGAGTCGCGTGTTTTTTCCGGCGTGCCCGCCGGTTTCAGAGTCTTGCGATGCCGACGTTACCTCGACATCCCAGCCATCGTGCGCAATCGCTGGAGTTCGGGGCGACCGCGCTAACCAGAGCGCGGATCCAATCGCGAAAATCACGAGCAGCGCTGCGGCAAACCTCGGTGTCCAGGTGCTTGCCGCAATCTCGGACCACCAATTCCATGTGCTCGCGGAGACTTCGATTTGCGGGAACGAAGGGACCGGGCGATTGTGCTGGAAACGTCCGAGCGCGCGTTCGAGGTGTTGAATCTCGGGGTGTGGAAGGCCGGAGCCATCCCAGAGGTAGTTGTCTGATGTAGCTCGGTCGTCGTATTCGTTTGTCATCTGCTTCAACCTATTTCCCAATGCCGATATTCCTTGCGGCGCTTGCCGGCGCGCGCCGCTTGGCGAGTTTCTGGCGCAACTGGTGCATGCCGCGATTCAAATTCACGCGAACCGAGCCGTGCGACAGGCCGGTCTTGGCGGCAATCTCGGGCCCGCTCATGCCCTCCACGAGTCGCAGAATCAGAGTCTCGCGATAAGCTTCGGGCAAGCTGCGAACGCTCTCCAGAATCTCCGCTGCCTCGTCGGTTTGGGCTTTTTCGTCGGTCACGGCGCTTGCGTCCGCGGTTGACGAATCGTCGGTGCACTCGCGCCGTACGCGCGGCTGGCGGTAGTAGTCCTTGGCCATATTTCTGGTAATTGCGGCCAGCCATGCGCCGAAGCGGGAGGCCTCGCGCAAAGCGTGGAGACGGGGAAGGGCGCGCAGGAATACTTCGTGAACGAGATCTTCTGCTTCGAGCGCCGGTACCTTGGCGAGCAAGATGCCATGCACCATGCGCGCGTAACGTTGATACAGCTGCCCGAAGGCGTCGCGATGGCCCTGCTGCGAAAGCCTCACCAGAGCAGCGTCGGAATCGCCGCCAGCGACCGGAGTTTGGGTCACGGCAGACAATTGCGCGTTCGTCAGGTCGAGGCCGCTGGCCAAGTTGCGCTCATGTCACCGCGACACAGTGTTGTGTAGGCACATTCCCGTGAAGTTTCATGGCCCTGAAGTATAGACGCGGCGATCATGTCGAGTGTTAACACGGTTGGTACGCTTTGCGAGAACAAGACGTGTCGGCGCGGGCGGGGCAAGCCCCGCCCCTACAAGGTGTGCGCGTGGTCGGGTGAAAGTGTGCGCGCAGTCGGTGATGGCCTCGGTTGCGGCGGTACCTTGCCGGGACGGTTCCCCTGCACTACAGTGAAGTGGCCATGCCAAATACAGAGTTCGTGCCGCACGCGCTGCTGAGGAGCGGCCATGCGATGACGATTGTGGCTGCCTTTGTGCCCAGGCATTTTTCGCTTCCTGAGGCGGAGGCGCGGCTGTTCCAGGTGGATTCGTTCTCTCGTTTGCTGGGCAAGTGTCATTGGCAGGCGGGGAAGCTGCGGGATACGCCGGTTATTGTGATCGTACATGGGCTGGAAGGCTCGGCGGATTCGTACTACCTGCAGGGGATCGCGGAGAAGGCGTATCGTCGCGGGTTTCATGTGGTGCGGCTGAACCAGCGCAACTGCGGCGGAACCGAGAAACTCACGCCAACCTTGTACAATTCCGCGATGAGCGGGGATTACCGGGCGGTGTTCGAGGAACTTACGGCCGTCGATGGCTTCGAGAAGATTTTTTTCGCGGGGTACTCGATGGGCGGGAATCTGGTCACCAAGATGGCCGGGGAATATGGCGACGATGTTCCACCGGAATTGCTGGGCGTGTGCTCCGTTTGTCCGGCGATTGATCTGTCCGCGTGCGCCGATGCGCTGGAGCGCAAGGACAATGTCCTGTACCAGCGGCATTTTGTGAAGGGACTGATGTCGCGGTACACGCGCAAAGCGAAAATGTTTCCGGACCGGTATTCGCTGAATGGGTTCGGGCCGATTCGAACGGTGCGGGAATTTGATGACGCCATCACCGCGCCGTGTTTTGGGTTTGGCGGCGCCGAGGAGTATTACGAAGCGGCGGGAGCGAAGAAAGTGATATCGCGGGTGCGCGTGCCGATGCTGATGATCACGGCGGAGGACGACCCGTTCGTGCCCTACGTCTCGTTTCTAGTGGCTGGGGCGGAGAAAAATCCCTGCATTCAATTCGTCGCGCCCGAGCACGGCGGGCACTGCGCCTTCATTTCGAATAAGAGCGGAGTGGAGCGGTTCTGGGCGGAACAGCGGGTCGTGGAATTCTGCGAAGGCATTTGGCGATCGAACGCGGCCACTCAGCCGAAGGGCTTTTCCAGAGAGACCGCGAAGCGTTGAGTGAGAAGTTGTGCCGGGCCCTCGGCGGCGATAACCATGTCGTCTTCGCAGCGCAGGCCGAATTCACCTGGAATATAAATCCCCGGCTCATTCGAAAAGGTCATGCCCGGCTCGAGCATGGTTTTGCTGCCGCGAACTAAATAGGGGTGCTCGTGGCCGTCGAGGCCAATGCCGTGGCCCAGACGGTGGGTGAAGAACTTGTAGTCGGGGCCATAGCCGGCGCCGGTGATGACCGCGCGGGCTGCATCGTCCACGGTGCCCGAGAGGCGTCCGGCGCGAGCCGCTTCGAGGGCCGCGTCCTGGGATTTGCGGACGATCTCGAAAGCGCGGGCGATTTTTTCGGACGGCTTGCCGAAGATGCTCGTGCGGGTTACGTCGGACTCGTAGCCCTCCAGCTTGCATCCACCATCGATCAAGACGACGTGGCCCTCTTTCAATGTTTGGGGCTTCACGGTGCCGTGCGGGAGAGCGGCGGAGGCACCTAAGAGGACCAGCGCGCCGCCTTGCAAGTCCATCTTTGCGAAGCCGCTTTCGACGAGTTGGGCAATCTCTTCCTGCGACATGCCTTCTTTGAGTGAGGCGAAGACCGCGCGGAAAACGTCGAAGGTAGCGTCGCAAGCCAGCCGCATCAGTTCGAGTTCGTGAGCGGACTTGTGGGCGCGGCAGGCAATGGTGATGGGATCGGCGGAAACGTACTCGAAGTTCGGCGCGGCATGCCGCAGGTGGTCGGAGAACGTGAAGCCAACGGTTTCTTCGACGCCGATCCGTCCGGCGTCAATGCCGCGGTCCGCGATGGCTGCGGCGGCTAGTTTTGTGGGGCTTTCATCCTCTTGCCAGGCGCGTACCTCAAAGGGGAAGCGCAATTTCTCGCGGAGACGGCCTTCTTCGAAGGCGGGGACGACGATGATGGGGTTGCCCGTGCGGGGGATGACCAGGCCGAGAAGTCGTTCGCTCAAGCCCCAACGGATGCCGGTGAAATAGTAGAGCGAGGAGCCGGGGGCGAAGAAGAGAGCGTCGTAGGGAGCCGCCTCGGCGGAGGTTTGCGCGGCGGGCGATTGCGCTCCGGACATTAGTTGTTGGGCGTGCTGGAGGCGTTCGCCGAACTCGGCGGTTGTGATGGGTCGAACGCGGGGGCCGAGAGGCTTTAGGGTGGAGAAGGGGGATGGGAGTGCCTGTTCCGGCGTTTGGTCCTTCGCGGAAAGGCTGAGGGACAGCGCGCCTATGGAGGCGGCGCTTGTGGCTTGCAGGAAACGGCGACGAGACGTGCCTGAACTGGGACCAAATGGGTGTATGCGCATGTCGGCGAAGAGGTTTAGCCGGGGAACCGCCGCGTGTCAAGTTGCATGTGAAAATGCAACGTAGAGTGGAAATGGCCTGCGTCGCCGCCACGGTCGTCGCCAACTCGCTAACTGACTATTGATAGGTGGTAGCTGCTCATCAGCTGTTCATCCCCCGTTCATCGCGGATCGTCCCTCACAGACTCGTCCAAACATCGATTTGGCTAATTCTAAATTCCATATCTTCTATGTCGGTTTATATGTAACGCTGAGGTGTCCAGGAATGGGACTCTAAATCTCGTTGCCCAGACCTAACGTAAGCCACTCTGTTATATACGGTTATGCAGGGAACAGATAATTTCAACAAGGAGAGATCCGCTCAACTTTGCCCGCCACCTTTGGAACGAGGATTGCACCCAATCGGTCACTAGCTGCATACGAAAAAATGCAGGATGTCCTTGGGGGATGGATATTCGTGTTCCGGTATTTCCCACCCAATGGGGAGATTGACAAGAAAATTAGGAGGGCTCGTGAAAATAGCCTATCGGGGAATGTTGGCTTGCTTGGGTATTGTAGTACTGGTGTTCGGCCTCGCAATCAGTAGCCAAGTCAGCGCCCAAATCATCAGCGGCGACTTGGTAGGAACGGTTTTGGACAAGACGGGTGCGGTGGTACCGGGCGCCAGGGTTGAGGCGACCAACTCCGAAACCGGAGTGAAGTATGAGACCAAGGCGAATGAAGGCGGTGAGTACCGCTTCAACAATTTGCCGGTGGGTACGTACAGCGTTTCGGCTTCCACGTCAAACTTTGCTACTACGACCATCAATAACTTCAAAATTGAGCTGAACAAGACCAGTACCCTGCAGATCATGTTGGAAATCAAGGGTGCGGTTACCTCGATCGAGGTTTCAGGCGCGGCCCCTGCGCTGGACACCACGACCTCGCAGATCACCACGACGTTCGATCAGAAGCTCAACGCAGATTTGCCGGTTTCTTCGATTCCTGGCGGTGTTCTAAACCTCTCGCTTCTGAGCGCGGGAGTCGCGACCGGCGGCGGAATCGGCGCGGGTATGGGTCCTGCGGTCGGCGGTCAGCGTCCGCGTAACAACAACTTTACGATTGAAGGCGTGGACAACAACAACAAGTCGGTGACGGGAGCGCTCGTCAACATTCCGAACGACGCGGTAGCCGAATTCTCAGTGCTGCAGAATCAGTTCGCGCCGGACTTCGGCCACTCTTCGGGCGGGCAGTTCAACACCATCATCAAGAGCGGTACGAATTCCTATCATGGGGACGTGTACATTTATTCGGAGAACCGCAATTTCAACGCGATCGATCAGTCCACGATCAACAACGGATTTACGTCGAATCAGCGGTTTGACAACAACCGCATGGGCGGCACGTTTGGCGGACCGATCTTGAAGAACAAACTGTTCTTCTTTGGCGCGTTAGAATATAACCCAGTCGGGCAGGCTGCCATCCTTGGGTCGCCCGTTTGTTCACCAACGGCGGCAGGGTATTCGGCTCTGGCTGCGCTGCCGGGAATTTCGGCGACCAATCTCGCAATCCTGCAAAAGTACGTAGCGCCCGCGGGTTCGGTGGACACCACGGGAACGTGCGGGACGGGCGGCAAGGGCTCGGAAACGGTAACGAGCAACACTGGAGCGGTGGCGACCGTTCCCGAAGGTATTCTGAGTTTCTCGGGACCGAACTTCACGAACAACTGGGCCGCTCTGGGAAGCATCGACTACGACATTTCCAGCAGCGATCAATTACGCGGACGCTATGTTTATAACCGGACCGTGGGAATCGACACCAACGCTCAACTCCCGGCTTTCTATCTGCCTACACCGTTCAAGTTCCACTTGGTGACGATCAACGAGTACCACACGTTCAACTCCAACACGCAGAACGAGTTCCGCCTCGGCTACAATCGTTATTTCAATACCACGCCGGCGGGAAGTTTCTCGTATCCAGGGCTGGATAGCTTCCCCAATATCGTTGTCAACACCCTGAACGGCCTCAACATCGGTCCGGACCCCAACGCACCGCAGTTCACGATTCAGAACACTTATCAGGCGTCGGATAGCATCTCATGGACGCATAAGGCGCATACCTTGAAGTTCGGTCTTGAGGGCCGGAAACTGATCTCTCCTCAATCGTTCACGCAGCGGGCTCGCGGCGACTACGAGTACACTACACTTCAGCAGTATGTTGATGATCTTAGCCCGGACTTTCTGGCGCAAAGAAGCGTTGGGCAATCGACATACTACGGCGACCAATCGGCACTGTATTGGTTCGTAAACGACAACTGGCGCATCCGGCAAAACCTGACATTGAATTTCGGTGTGCGCTACGAATACACAACGACTCCGTTCGGCATTCGTTCGCAGAGTTTGAACGAGATCGCCAGCGTTCCGGGCCTCGCGGAATTCGACCAGCCGCGCGCACCCAAGAACGATTGGGGCCCGCGGATCGGGTTTGCGTATTCACCCGGGAGCAGCGGCCGCACCTCGATTCGCGCGGGCTTCGGCATCGCGTATGACGTTCACTACGATAACATCGGTATTCTGTCGCTGCCGCCGGAGTTGAGCGTTACGGAAAATACTCCGTCGCTCACCGCAAATATTCCCAACTTCCTCGCCAACGGCGGCTTGCCGCCAGGCACCGGAGGGATAACCACGTTCCCGGATGCGGCGTCAGCCCGTGCGGCGACTTCAACTTACTATCCGCCGGACGTTAAAGATCCGAAGACCATTGATTGGACATTGGGCGTGCAGCACTCCTTCTGGAACGACTACACACTGGAAGTGCGCTACATCGGCACGCGCGGCATTCACCTGAACGTGCAGTCGATCGTGAACCTAGCGAACCTGGTGACTCCGTCACTGTCCTTGCCAACGTACACGAACAACGTGCCGTCGCAGGCCGCTTTGAACGCTTCGCCTATCAACCTGAACACTATTCTGAACAGCGGCGACGGCGTGGTTCCCGCGTACGACGCAGCCGGGTTCAACGGAAACGCACTCACCGCCTTTATTCCGGCAGGGTCGTCGATTTACCACGGACTGGCGGCACAACTAACGCGGCGGATGAGCCACGGGTTGCAATTTGTGGGCGCCTACACCTACAGCCACAACATCGACAACAGCACGGCAGACTTCCACACGACGGATCTGACGCCGCGCCGGCAGGAGAGCTTCACGGACTTGGCGGCGGACCGGTCGAACTCGGCCTTGGACCATCGTCACCGCTTCACGATGGCACTGCTATATGATGTGCCGTTCTTCAAGAACGGGAACGCGCTGACCAGGAACGTTCTCGGCAATTGGGAAATCGCCCCAATCTACACGTACCAGACGGGCGAGTGGTACACCGTACAGGACGGAGTCGATGCTAACCTGAACGGCGACTCAGCTGGCGACCGCGCAATAACTAACCCCGCGGGTGTGGGTAACACGGGTAGCGGCGTCACGCCTCTGTGCACGAGTGCCATCCCAGCTTCAGAATGCACCTTGGCTAACGTGTTGAACTTCCCGAACGCGGTGGTCGGCTATGCCGCACTCAATCCCAGTGCGAAGTACATTCAGGCGTATTACGGCGCACTGTCTACCACCGGCCGCAACACGCTTCTAGGTGCGCCTACGAACAACTTTGATGCGACTGCCGTGAAGCGGTTTGCCATCACGGAACGCTACAAGGTGGAGTTCGCCGTACAGGCTTTTAACTTGTTGAACCATCCACAATTCCTTCCGTGCTGCTTTGCCGGCGCGGGACCGGGTGCTCTGGGCGGCGCGACCAACCAGGTTGCCTCACAAGGCATTACTGGTTCGGCCCGCAACGCTCTGGAACCCCAGAACGGGATCTTCGGCAATTGGAGTGCGGTGTTCCCGAGCGAAGCTCGCGCGCTGCAATTGTCGCTGAAGATTTTCTTCTAAACTTACAACCTTTTCGCCCATGGTTTTCGGGCGGGAATTACGAAGAGGCGCTCCGGTTATCTGGAGCGCCTCTTTTCTTTTGTCGGGCACTAGTTTCGACAAACGCCGAATTCAGCTTGTGGTAAGCTGCGCGCAACAGTTGCAAGCGAGGGGTCTTTCGTGACGTTTGCCGAATTCTGGCCGGCTTACGTGCGCGCGCACAGCAAAGCAGCCACGCGATGGGTTCATTGCGTTGGGACCATCGTTGGTTGGATGCTCCTCGGCGCCGCCGTTGCCGTGCACCGGTGGTGGTGGATAGCGGCGGCTTTGGTTATTTCGTACGCGTTGGCGTGGCTCTCGCATTTTCTGATCGAGCACAATCGCCCCGCAACGTTCGATCATCCGCTGTGGTCCTGGTGGGCCGACCAGCGGATGGTGTTCCTGACGCTAGTCGGACGCATGGACAGCGAGGTTCGGAAGTATGCTGCCGCGGATCGCTAGGTATAAGGGTCGCGAAGAGTCTCAGGCTACTCCGGATAACAACGGCAAAGAAACAACATAGAAATTACTCACTCGAAACGCTATTCCATCCGAACCGCGAGGATGCTTTTCCCCTGAATCTTTAGCTCGATGCCAAGGGGCGGGCGAACATCCGAGCCTTGCACAGTACTTCCGCGCACCCAGAAATCTCCAGGGATCTCGCTCATTTTTAGCGGATCGAAAACGCTTCGGCTACACGGGTTCCCCACCATCGGATGTTTTGCGGTGCGGAAATCGTAGTCATTCTTCAGTCTGTCGAGATCGGTGACAAATTCAAACTGGCAATTTCCGAAGGGCACGTTCATTTCCAAAGCCCAGTAGCCGTCAGGTTGCGAAGCCGATCCCGAAGACAAGCGGATCAGCACCGCGGGAACACTCTCGCCAGTGAGGCGATTTACAAAGAAAAAGTTCTTGGAGGTCCAGGGTTTTGCCATTTCCGCAACGGTGGCAATCTCCGGAGCTGCCGCGGTGGCGCGCGGCATCGAGGCGGTAGGATCGATGGCCGGTGCGGGCACGTCGATTTGCGGAGCGGGCGCCGCCGGGGGTTCCTCCACGTGTTTTGGGCGTAGAAGCCAGCGCGACCCCAGCAGGCAGACAACGAGAACGACTACGAGGCCCGCGACCAGGCGCACCGTGGGATTGGCCGCGATGCCCGGGCGGTCCGCACCTGCAACGGCAACACCCGGAATCTCCGGCATGTCCGCTTTGAATCGGTTGGATTGGGGCTGGTCCGTCATACTTCATCCGCGAACTGGCTTCAGGATTTTCTACAACTTCGCCGGGCAACCGCGTTGCGCGCGTCGTCCGACGGTCAGATTGACGATTCGCGCCCATTGTAGGGTGCCGCGCACGAAGGGGCAACGAAGACGAAGAGGCGAGTTGCCTGGGATGAACCGGTACCGATTAGGTCACTTCCTGCGGGAAGGGCATCGAACTGCTGCATCGAGATTGCTGTTATTGAGAAGGGTACAAGTCCGATTCTCAGACTTGTCTCAGGTCACCGGCCAACCTACTGTAATACGTACGTATGTCAAGAGGGTGGGAGGGCGTTTCCTCCTCAGAACGTAACCTATGAGCGGCGATACAAGAGCGGCGGCCCGGGCCTTTGTGCGCAGCCTGAACATCCTGCTGAAATTCGCACGTCTGTACGAATTCGGACACGCCCGAACCGGGGCGCAATTCGAGACGGCGTGGAAGGAATTACGCTCGGCTTTGGATGAGAGCAGCGGCAGCGGATTGCTGCTCGGAGCTTCCGGCAACCAGATATTGCTGGATGGGGTGCCGCTTGGCGCCGCAGCGGGGGAACGCAGTTTCGCACAGTTGCTCGCCAGTTCAGGTATTGCCAGCATTCATTTCGGCACCAGCACCACGCAACCCCAATTCGCGAGGTTTGTGCGCGGCTTTCCCAGCGGCAACGCCAAGCCTACGGCGCTGGCGGAGCAATTGAAATCCGCTTTGGCAGGCGACACGAGTATCAAGATTAACGAAATCCGCTATGTGGCGGAAGACTCCTCGGTGGCCGGAATCAAGATGGCCGCCAATCTGACGGCCAAGGTTTTGGGCGCGCAAGGCGACAAGTTCAAGGATTTCTTCGACGATCCGAACAAACTGCTGCAAATGATTCTTGCCGCCGAAAGCAGCCGGGGGCCAGGTGGCGGCGGATTAGGGCCTGGGACGGGTGCAGGCGGGGGTGCAGGAGGCAGTGGCGGTGGCACGCTGTGGGATACGGGCTCTGGAGGAGGAGGAGGCTCCCCAGGAGGATCAGGCGGTAGTGGCGGCGGTGGCGGGGGTTTTGGCGCGGGTGCGGGATCCGGCTCGCCAGCGCCCGTCGGTGTAGCCGGTTCGTTGCCAGGTCCCGGGGGCATGTCCGGGGGCGGTGACGCAAGACCCGTCGGGAAATGGCTCACCGCGTCAGCGCTTCTGCATGCGACGACCACCACTGTCGGGGGCTCCGAGTTTGGCGTGCTTGGCGTTGGCGGTGTAGGTGGACAGGGGGGCTTCGCAGTAGCCGAAGACGACGTTCGGCAGATGCTGGCGCTGTTCGCGCAACTCGGCAAATCCCGCAAGGATCCCGAAGCCCGCAACGAAGTCCCTAATTTTCAGGCGCGGCTCAGCGCCATTGCCGGTGCGCGCGCAAGTCACGCTGCAGCAAGCGCTCGCTGGTCTGGCCGCGCAGGCGCCCACCGAAAAAGCGGACAAGCCGATGCTCCTGAAACTGGCGGAGCACGTAGCGATACGCTTCGCACTGGATAGCTACGAGCGCGGCGAGCTGCGCGTAAACGCCGTCAAACAATTGCTGGACCGCATGAACGCCGAGATCGAAGGATTGCGCAAGATCTTGGGTACCCAGGAAGAGATGATGGCGAACGCGGGGCTGCAGGTGCAGTCCTACACCGAACTGCTCGACCAGGAATTCTGGGAACAAGTACCCGACGAAAACAAAAAGGAAGTGCTCGTTTCCGACGAGGCCTGGTGCGTCCCTCCCCGCAACGTGCGCGCGTATCTCGAAGACATGCTGCGCCGCGGCGAACTCAAGACGGTGAACGAGATTCTGATGAAATACGCCGCGTGCGTTGGGCTGGAGAATCCCGAGGCGCGCCGCACGACGGCCATCGGACTCTCCGATCTCGCCGAACTGTATGGCAGCGGCGACGGAAGCGCGTTGATGGATGGCATTCGCCGCCTGGGCAACCAGCTGGCAATCGAACGCGAACCGGAGCTCCAGACGTTGATCAGCGCTGCGTTTGTGCGACTGAGCCAGGAAGCGGCGTCAAAACGTTGCTATCCGGCGATGCAACAAGCGCTGGCTTCGCTCGACAGCGTTGAAGCGCAACGCCCGGGCTCCACACAAAGCCTCCGGCCGCGCATCGGTGCGGAAGAGCGCATGCCGGAATTCGTGGAGGAAGCGCTGCGCAGCGGCCACATCGCCGACGGCATGGTGGAAATTCTGGCGTTGATGCCGAAGACGACGCTGCACTACGTCACCAATCGCTTCGGGCATTGCGGTTTCCGCGAAGATTGCGAATTGTTGGGTGAAATCGTGCGCGCCCTTGGCGAAGATGCCACCAGCCGCCTGGTAGAAACTTTGCAGACTGCGCCTGCCGCCGAAGCCGCGGAAACCGTGGGGTTATTGACGCAGCTTTCTCCGGACGCGGTTGCGAAAATTCTTCCGGTGCGCCTGTCGCAATGGCCGCGCACCGCTCACGACCGCATCGTTCGCCAGCTTTCGTCGGCGCCTGTCGAGCACCGCGTTCAGCTGCTGGTCGCTCTCTACGATTCTCTGGACGTCATGATCTGCCCGCTGGCCATCGATGAGATGGGTATGAGCGGCCATCCCGAGTGCATCCCCAAGCTTCTTGAACTTGCCGAGGACGATGAGACGCCGGGGTTCACCAGGGTGAAAGCCATTGAAGCGCTGGGCCGTTTACGGGCTTCCGCCGCCGCGCCCCTCTTCCAGCAGATGATGGAAGCCCGTCAACTTTGGCGCTGGAGCTATGCCGAGGAGTTGCGAATCGCCGCGGCTCAAGCACTCATGCGCGTGGACGCGACCATGGCCCTCCAAAAGCTGGGGCCCAGCGGTTTCGATCGCAAGGACCTCACCTTGGAACCTACCGATCCCGATCCGAATGCCTCCGTGATCCGTCAGCGGCGTTATGCGCGGCTTAAGCTCTCGCGCAACCTCACTGCCAGCACCACCAACTTGCGCGAAAACATCCACTTGTCGATACCCGAGTTGAATCTAGGCGGCGGCATCGGCTCTGGAGACCGCCATTTGGCCCCTGGATCGCTCTTGTCCTTGCGGCTTACGCACGGCATGCGTCCCATCAAGGCCCAGGCCATGGTCCGTGGTGCGCGCCCGCAAGCGATGGCCTTCGAATTCGTGGAGATGGACCTCGACGATCGTTCCAAGCTGCGCAAGCTGCTCCTGGAGTTGGGCGGCTTACCCATGGCAGCGCAGGCGTCGAACCGGACCCGGCGCCGCGGACGCGTCGCTATGTTGAGGAACTAGAGGCCGAAGCGAATCGGAGGCGGCCTAAACGATGTTGTGGGTGCTGTGGAAATCGCAGATTCTGTGGAATATAAGCGCGGCGCAGACGGTTCGCGCCGTCCCCCTCCCTGATTTTCCCCATTCAGCACCCGTCCGGTCGGGCAGGTCGTTTCCCGGCCGTTGGTCGCATGGTGATTGCGGTATATGGAACCTATGTACCATTGCTGGAGTACGTTGCGGCCTCTAAGGTACTAGTGCGGTAGTCCCAGGCTTCGGCGCAGGCGGCGGAGGGCCATGAAAGTAGCGGATCCAAAAACGACCGCAAGCCGGGCATTCGTAAGAAGTCTGAACATACTGCTGAAATTTGCCCGCTTATACGGTTACGAGCACACCCGCACCATTGAGCACCTCGACACCGCGTGGCGCGAACTGCGCGCGGCAATCCCTCCTGGCACGGAAGGCGGTTTGCTGCTCGGCGCCACCGGGAATCAACTTCTATTGGATGGAGTACCGCTAGAAGGTTCGCCCGCCGAAAAGCAATTTGCGCAGCTTCTTTCCGCTGCCGGCCTCGCCAGCGTGCAGTTCTTTCCATCCGTCACCGAGGAAGAATTAGGGCGTTTTTCGCGCGCATTTCCCACCGGCAAATCGAAACCCGCGGAGTTGGCCGCGCAGCTGAAGTCTGCGCTGGCGGGCGCTCAAGGCATTCGCATCAACGAGATCTGTTTTGTGGCCACGGACTCGCGCTTTCGGGACGCCAGCGTAGCAGCGCAGCTCGCGGTCTCGACGCTGGGTGAGGACCAGGAGCAATTCAAGCAGTGGCTGAACGACCCGCAGAAGCTGCTGGAGATGATAGCGGCGGCGCAAGGATCGAGGAGTGGTGGGGGCAGCGGATCGGGAGGAGAATCCGGTGGTTCAGGAAACGGCCCAGGTGCCGGTGGCGGAGGCGGCACAGGGGTGGCTGGCGGCGCTGGAGCGGGGGCCGCTGGCGGAAGTGGTGGTTTCTACCATCGCGTTGCAGGCAGCGAAGAAGCGCCCGCGCAATCCAATGTACCGGGCGCCGATCCGAATTTCTTCACCGGTCCGGTCGCCGAAGCTTCACCCGCTCTGTTTTTACCCCCTAGTTCTGGCACTGGCTCTGGCATAACTGGTTCGGGCATTGGTCGGGGAACGGGCCCGGGGTCAGGCCGCGGCGTAACAGGCGAGCCCACCGAAGACGAAATTCTTGGCATTCTTAGCGCGCTGACCAGCATGGGCCAGGTCGGCGCGGGCGGTGGTAGTGGAATGGCCGCCGCAGGTGCGTTCCACGAGCAGATGTCACAGTTACCCGGCCGCGCGCAGGACACGTTAAAAGCAGCGCTCGCCGAGATTGCCTCGCATGCGCCAGACGCCAAGCCGGATCAGTCCATGCTGGTGCAACTCGCCGAGCACCTGGCGATTCGTTTCGCCTTGGAACGCTACGAGAAAGGAGAAGTGAAGGTCAACGCGGTCCGCCAGATGCTCGACCGCATGAACCAGGAAATCGAAGCCCTGCGCAAGATTCTGGGCGCTCACGAAGACAAGATGAGCGATGCGGGCCTCATGGTGGAGTCGCACCGCGAAATTTTGGACCGCCAGTTCTGGGCCGCCGTTCCGGAAAGCGGCAAGCGCACCGTACTGCTCTCCACCGAGGCGTGGTGCATTCCCCCACGCAACGTGCAGTCTTATGTCGCTGAGCTGATCGAGCAGGGCAATATTGCAGACGCGATCAGCGTCCTGCAGAACTACGCCGCGTGCGCCGACAGCGACGAAAGCGACGCCCGCAAGAAAACCGCAGCGGGCCTTTCGCAGATGGCTGAGTTGTACGCCAAGGTCGATCCAAAGCTGCTGATCGCAGCATTGCAGCACCTCGGCCTGCGTTTGAACGTCGAGCAGGATGCCGAACTGCAAGGCCTGGTCAGTGCAGCGTTCGTCCGTTTAAGCCAGGAAGCCGCCACCAGCCGCAGCTACGCAGCGATGGAACAGGCCCTCGATCTGCTCTCGGGCGTCGAAGCGCAGCGACCCGGTACCGCGCGCAGCCTCCGCGCAAAGATGGGCATCGAGGAGCGCGTTCCCGAATTTGTCGACGAAGCATTGCGTGCGCGTCAAGCTGCCGCGGGTCTAACCAGTGTCCTGAAATTGCTGCCGCAAGCCACGATGGAACAGCTCTCCACTCGTTTCAACCGCTGCAGCTTGCGCGATGACGCCGAGCATGTCGCGAACCTCGCCGCCGATCTCGGTGAAGAAGGCATACAGTATCTGCGCAGCACGGTGCGCGGCGGGACCATCGCCGAGGCTGTCGAAATGGTGGGCTTGCTCTGTAGGCTCGACGCACAGGCCGTGCAAGTGTTCCTGCCTTCGCGCATGAAGGATTTTCCGCGCACTTCACAGGACCGCGTTCTGCGCCAGATCTCCGCCAGCGGCGCCCCAGGCCGCTGCCGCATTTTACTGGAGTTGCTCGATCATCTCGATCCTCTGGTCATGCCGCTGGCCATCGACGAAATCGGTGTCACCGAAGATCGCGACGCCCTCCCCCGCCTGCTTACAATCGCCGATGGCGACTTGCCCGCGGGAGCCGGGATCTATCTCCGCGTCAAAGCAGTGGAAGCTTTGGGCCGCATTAACGCTCCGGAGTCCATCACCGCGCTGAAGCGCATCGTCGAAGCCAAGAAATTTATGGGTTGGGTTCAGCCGCAAGAACTTCGCATCGCCGCATGGCAAGCGCTCGAAAGACTGGACCCGACGTGGGCTATCGCGTTCCTACCCCATAGCAGCCTCGACAAGTCCGATCTGACTCTCGCCCCGCTCGAAATGTCGCCCAATAGCAAGTTCGTCCGCCAGCGGCGCCACAAGCGCGTGCGCCTCAATAAGCCGGTCACCGCGGTCAGCACCAACCTGAAAGAGGCTTGCAGTTTGCAGATCAAGACCGCCAGCCTTACGGGCGGGGTCGCCACCATTAGCCGTCATCTGGCGCCCGGAACGCCAGTACAACTCAAATTTCAGGTCGGCATGCGCAACCTGCAGGCCACCGCGCTGATGCGCGACTATCGCGCTCAGGACATGGCCTTCGAAATCGTGGACATGAACCTCGACGAACGCAGCCGTCTCCGCCGCCTCCTCGCCGACAGCTTGGCATCGCCCAGCTCCTCAGCGGCTAAGGACGATACGCCGGTGCCGTCCGACACGCCCGTGCCAGTCGTAACCCGCTCCCGTTAACGCATGGCGCCCGCGCCAGGCATCGATGTAGTGGCCGGTCTTTAGACCGGCCATCCGCACCTTCCCGCCACATTTTTGGCGTCGGCGCATCGAAACAGATAGAATGAAGTGTTACGCGGATCTTCTAATGCCGGGCCGTAGGCTCCGGCACGGTCGAATACCGTCAGGAAACGGCGAAACTATTCATGGATGCAGCAAAGCTCGTAGACGGCGTAATTGCGCGATTTATCGGCACCAAGCATGAGCGCGACGTCAAAAAATTGCAGCCGCTGGTTGCGGCCATCAACGCGCTCGAGCCCGAAATCAAGACTCTCAGCGACGAGGATCTCAAGCTTCGTTTTCTCGCCCTGAAAGAGCAGGTTCAGGAGCCTCTCAAAGAGTCCGACCCTACCGAACCGACCTTCCGCGACCTGATGCAGAAAGCGTTCGAGCCCGTGCTGGTCTCAGCATTCGCGCTAGCCCGCGAAGCCGGCCGCCGCTTCCTGAACATGCGCCATTTCGACGTGCAGCTGATCGGCGGCATGGTCCTGCACGACGGCAAAATCGCCGAAATGAAAACCGGCGAAGGCAAAACGCTCGTCGCCACCCTGCCCGCGGCCCTGAACGCCCTTGCCGGACGCGGCGTTCATATCATCACCGTGAATGATTATCTCGCCCGCCGCGACGCCGAATGGATGAGTGCGCTGTACCGCGGCCTGGGCCTCTCCGTCGGTGTCATCGTCCACGATCTCGACGACGAGCAGCGCCGCGCCGCCTACGGCGCAGACATCACCTACGGCACCAACAACGAGTTCGGCTTCGACTACCTGCGCGACAACATGAAGTACGACCTCGCGAATTGCGTCCAGCGCGGCCATCACTTCGCGATCGTCGATGAAGTCGACTCCATCCTCATCGACGAAGCGCGCACCCCGCTGATCATTTCGGGCCCCGCGGAAGAATCCACCGACAAGTACTACAAGATCGACAAAATCATCCCCAAGCTGATCCAGGACATCGACTACACGCTCGACGAAAAACACCGCCAGGCGACGCTCACCGAAGATGGCGTCAGCAAATGCGAACGCCTGCTCAGTCTCGGCAATCTGTACGACCCCGCGCACATGGAAGTGATTCACCACGTATACCAGGCCTTGCGCGCCCACGCGCTCTACAAGCGCGACGTCGATTACGTCGTGAAAGACGGCGAAGTCATCATCGTCGATGAGTTCACCGGCCGTCAGATGCCCGGTCGCCGCTGGTCCGATGGATTGCACCAGGCCGTCGAAGCAAAAGAAAACGTCAAGATCGAGCGCGAGAACCAGACCCTCGCAACCATCACCTTCCAAAACTATTTCCGCATGTACAAAAAGCTTTCGGGCATGACCGGTACCGCGGAAACGGAAGCAGCCGAATTTGCCAAAATCTACAACTTGGATGTTGTCGTTATTCCAACCAACCGCGCATTGATCCGCAAAGAATATCCCGACGTGGTCTACCGCACCGAAAAAGAAAAATTCCACGCGGTGGTCAACGGCATCATGCAGGAAGACGATTCCTACGCCAACGGCATCCGCCATTTCCACGAGCGCGGCCAGCCGGTTCTCGTAGGCACCATCTCGATCGAAAAATCCGAAGCCATCGCCGACATTCTGAAACAGGCAGGCATCCCGCATCAGGTCCTCAACGCCAAACAGCACGAGCGCGAATCGCGCGTAGTCGCGCAAGCAGGACGCAAAGGCGCCGTGACCGTCGCCACGAATATGGCCGGCCGTGGCACCGATATCCTCCTCGGCGGCAACCCCGAGCAGATGACTCGTGATCATTTCCTCAAAAACAAAATGGCCATGCCGTACGCTTCCGCGCCGGCGGTTATTGCAGCTGAGAGTGCGAGCATCAACGCCACAGGGGAAGTTGCGCAGCCGATCGCTGCGCCAATGGTTCTGTTCCAGCACGAAGGAAAAATCTTCCAAGTCCCCGCCGACCAGTGGAAGCCGGTCTACGAGGACTTCGCGCAGCAGTGCAAAGCCGAGCACGATGAAGTCGTCGCGTTAGGCGGACTTCACATTCTCGGCACCGAGCGCCACGAAGCCCGCCGCATCGACAACCAGCTCCGTGGCCGCGCCGGCCGCCAGGGCGATCCCGGCTCCTCGCGCTTCTTCCTCTCTCTCGAAGACGACCTCATGCGCATTTTCGGCGGCGAACGCGTCAAAGCCCTAATGTTCCGCCTGGGTATGACCGAGGGCGTCCCCATCGAGTCCGGCCTGATCTCCCGCCGCATCGAAAACGCGCAGAAGTCCGTCGAAGCGCAAAACTTCGACGCCCGCAAACATTTGTTGGAATACGACGACGTAATGAACAAGCAGCGCGAAACGATTTATGCCATCCGCCGCTCTGCGCTCGAAGGCAAAGACCAGCGCGATTACGTTCTGGGCATCGCCGAGGACGTGGCCCGCGAGCTCGTCAACACCTACTGCCCCCGCGAGCAGCATCCCGACCAGTGGAACACCACGCAATTTCTAGCGGAAGCGAACGCACAGTTCGGCGTAGACGCAAAAGCCGCTGGCGCCGATCCAACCGCGCTAACTCACGATCAACTGGCCGACGCCACAGCCGAAGCCGTCGTCAAGCGCTACGAGGAAAAAGAAAAGCAATTCGGCGCCGACTTGATGCGCTGGCTAGAGCGCCGCATCATCCTCGACGTAGTCGATTCGCAGTGGAAAGACCATCTCCTCTCCCTCGACCACCTGAAAGAAGGCATCGGCCTCCGTGGCTACGCCCAAAAAGATCCCATCGTCGAGTTCAAGAAGGAAGCCTTCGTCCTCTTCGAAGACATGATGGGGCGCATCGACAACGAAACCATCCGCTACCTCTACCACATCCAGATCCAGCAGGGCGAGCAGCCCGGCCAGCCCGCGCAGCCGCGCCCTGAGCCCCCACGCCCGCCTTCACCGAACGCACAAGCGCTTCCGCAGCGCACCGGTGGCGCGCAAGCAGCTGTAGCCAGCGCCGCAGCCCGCGCGTCGGAGCCTCCGCCGCAACGCCTGCCCGACGTAGCCCGCCAGCTCGAACGCAAACAGCAGCGCCAACAAAAGGATTTGCAGTATCAAACCGGCGCAGCCCAAGCCGAACCACCAAAACCAGTCCGCGCCGCCGCAAAAGTAGGCCGCAACGACCCCTGCCCCTGCGGCTCCGGCAAAAAGTACAAAAAATGCCACGGCATAAATTCATAAGTCAACCCTGTAGCCGCCCTCTCCGAGAGGGCGGGAATTAGACAACACACAGGCGAAAAACAAACGCGGTAGAAAATTCGATCCACTAGAGTCCGTCAAACTATCGAAAGGTCAAAAATGCCGCCAGGACCAGCCCCCCAACCAATGCCAGAGCGTTACCCAATCCCCGGCGTAAAAAATCTAGTCGCGGTCGCCAGCGGCAAAGGCGGCGTAGGCAAAACCACGGTAGCCGTAAACCTAGCCCTAGCCCTCGCGAAACTAGGCCACAAGGTAGGCCTCCTGGACGCTGACGTCTACGGCCCCAACGTCCCCATAATGCTCGGCACCCTCGAAGAGCCCAGAGCCACCGCCGAAAAGCGCATCTACCCGGTAGAAGTCCAAGGCATAAAAATGATCTCGATGGGCCTGCTGAATCCCGGCGACAAGCCCATGATCTGGCGCGGCCCCATGCTCCACAGCATCATCACGCAGTTCCTGCGCAGCGTAATCTGGGGCGAACTCGACTATCTCCTGATCGATCTCCCACCAGGCACAGGCGACGTCCAACTAACGCTAATCCAAACGGTAGCAGTCACCGGCGCAGTAGTCGTAACGACGCCGTCCACGGTCGCGTTAGCCGACGTCCGCAAAGCCATCGAAATGTTCCGCCAGGTAAACGTAGAAGTCCTAGGCGTAGTCGAAAACATGAGCACCTTCACATGTCCTCACTGCGACAAGCCCATCGACATTTTCGGCCACGGCGAAGGCGCCAAGACCGCCCGCGAATACGGCGTCCCAGTCCTGGGCGAAATCGAAATCGATCCCCGCATCCGCATTGGCGGCGACACCGGCAAACCCGTAGCCGCCCAAGGCAAAGACTCCCCAGTAGCAAAAAGCCTCTATGGGGTCGCACACGCCGTAACCGCCCGCCTAGCCGAACTAGGCACAACAACTCAAGGCCCGAGCGTCACGATCGACTAGCCGCGCGGATATCGGCGC
This sequence comes from uncultured Acidobacteriota bacterium, assembly GCA_963834025.1. Lineage (GTDB taxonomy): Bacteria > Acidobacteriota > Terriglobia > Acidiferrales > UBA7541 > Acidiferrum. Next base: position 300,558 of record CAWIAI010000005.1, read on the forward strand.
AGTCGTGCGAGACTGATCGAAAGCGCTGGAAGACAAAATGCTTCAGAAATTGTTCACCGCCAAATTGCAGAAGAGCCCGAAAAAAGGTGGTTGGACTTATGTCATCTGGCCGGATTCCGTCAAGTTCTTCGGAACCCGTGGTCTGGTCAAGGTTAAAGGCAAAATTAACGGACATCCATTTCAAAGCTCATTTATGGCTCTAGGTGACAGGACTCATAAGCTGCCCGTGAAAGCGGAAATATTGCGGGCAACTGGGAAAAAGGTGGGCGACACCATAAAAGTAATTCTCGAACAGCGCATAACGACCTGACTCGACGCCGTGCAAGGCTCGAGAGATCCTCTGTCGCAGTCTGTTCCGACCAGTCTTCTTCTTGTTGCGCTTTCTTGTCAGTTCCCGTAACGGATGTTATCTTGACCTACCGACCGAGCGTGTCGTCGCGACCGAACGTCCATCCCGTAGGGACACGGCACGCCGTGCCCGTCCGTAACTCCGGGCAAATCAAAGAGTCAGCATGACTCGCAGGGATCGGAGCTTCAGCTCCGACAAAAACAGTGGCGAGCAATTGGGGCTTCAGCCCCCTGAGGAACTGTTTCCAGTGAACCGACCCTATCGCGGCAAGCACCCCGAAATCGCCGCCTCCGCCTACATCGACCCCGCCGCCGTAATCATCGGCGATGTAGTCATCGGCGAAGACTCCAGCGTCTGGCCCTGCACGGTCATCCGCGGCGACGTAAACTACATCCGCATCGGCGCCCGCACCAACATCCAGGACGCCTCGGTCCTCCACGTAATGCGCGACGAATACCCGCTCATCCTGGGAGACGACGTAACGATAGGTCACAGCGTAACCCTCCACGGCTGCAACATAGCCCAGCGCTGCCTGATCGGCATGGGCTCAATAATCCTGAACGGTGTCACGATAGGCGAAGGCAGCATAGTAGCCGCAGGCACGCTAATCCTGGAGCGCACAGAAATCCCCCCGAACAGCCTGGTAGTAGGCCACCCCGGCAAAATCAAGCGCACCCTAACCCCCGTCGACCAAGCCGCCATCGACGAATACGCCAAGCGTTACGTAGCCTACAAAAACATCTACCGCGAGGAACCGGCCGAGTGAGCGAGCAAACTCGTAGGGGTACGGCACACCGTGCCCGTCCGCGCGCAGACGCCAACCGTCGCAACGCCGTCACAGCCAGCCACACCGTCATTCCGAACGGAGCGGGCCGATTTTTTCTTTCGCGTTCACTTCCTGTGAACGCGTCGGCCCGCGCAGAGAGGAATCTCTCTTAGTCTTTCCATGGCCAACAAATCCAAATTCCAAGCCATAAAAGGCAGCCGCGACCTCCTCCCCCCAGAAACTGCCCTCTGGAATGCGGTTGAGCAAACCGCCCACGAAGTCTTCGCGACCTTCAACTTCGCCGAAATCCGCACGCCAATTTTTGAGCCCACCGAACTCTTCGCCCGTGCCGTTGGTGGCGACAGCGATATCGTCGGCAAAGAAATGTATTCAATTCCCGATCCTATCGACAGCTATGAGAGAAAGATTAAATTCATAGAAGAGGAATTGCCAAAGCTAGACAAGCGCGGCGAGGCGCTCACAACTTATCTTGAAGAAGTTAGCCGCGAGTTTGCGAAATACCCCGCCGTGGAAATGCTTTCTTTGCGCCCCGAAGCGACCGCCTCCGTCTGCCGCGCCTACATCGAACACTCGATGCAGCAACTCCCGCAACCCGTGAAGCTCTACTACATCGGCCCAATGTTCCGCCGCGAACGCCCGCAAAAAGGCCGCTACCGCCAGTTCTACCAAATCGGCGCAGAAGTCCTGGGCGGTCAAGACGCCCCCGCCATCGATGCCGAACTCATCGAAATGCTGATGACCTTCTTCGACAAGCTCGACCTAAAAGGCATCGAACTCGACATAAACTCCATCGGCCACAACGCCCCAAACTGCCGCCCAGCCTACGTCGAAAAACTCCGCGCGGCCCTGACGCAAGTAAAAGACAAACTCGGCCCAGACTCCCTGCGCCGCATCGACACCAACCCGCTCCGCATCCTCGACTCCAAGCTCGAATCCGAGCAGGCCGTCATCGCCACTCTCCCCAAAATCGCCGATCACCTCTGCGACGATTGCAAAGCCCACTACGCCGCCGTGAAACAACAACTTCAACTCCGCGGCATCATCTATCGCGAAAACTGGCGCCTGGTCCGCGGCCTCGACTACTACATGCGCACGACTTTCGAAATCACCGCACAAGGTTTAGGCTCGCAAAACGCAGTATGCGGAGGCGGCCGCTACGACGGCCTGGTCGAACTCCTGGGTGGCCCGCCAACAAAAGGCATCGGCTTCGCCATCGGCGAAGACCGCCTGATTCTCTCACTGCAGGAACAAGCCCGCCAATCCGAAGCCGATCCGGAGCGCGCAGCGCGAGCTTCATCTTCGCCACTCGCCACTCGCCACTCGCCACTTCTCTACATCGCCTGGATGGGCCAAAACACCTACGCCACCGCCGTCCGCGCCGCAAAAGACCTCCGCAACGCCGGCTTCAGCGTAGAGTTACCTCCGACTGAACTAAAATTTGGCAAGGCCCTGGGACAAGCCGACAAATTAGGCGCAAAATTCGCCCTGATCCTCGGCGAAGACGAAGTCACCGAAGGCCTCTGGACGCTGAAAACACTGGACGACGGCGCGCAAATAAAACTGCCAGAGCCAGCCTTAATCGAGCACCTGCGCAAATCGTCGTAAGGGTATCGGCCGGATGTAGTGGCGGGTCTTTAGACCCGCCAAACTAGCACGCCACCTGTAGCCGCCCTCTCCGAGAGGGCGGGGTTTAGAGCAAGACGGCGTGCATCGCGTACAATAGATCAAGCACGTAACCACAAAAAAGGACCACGACCTTGCTCGATTTTCTAGGCAACCTGACCCGCACCCACTACGCCGGCACCCTGCGCGCCTCCGACGCCGGCAAAGACGCCGTGGTCCTAGGCTGGGTAGCCAAGCGCCGCGATCTCGGCAATCTCCTCTTCCTCGACGTCCGCGACCGCACCGGCATCGTCCAGGTCGTCTTCAACAAAGAAACACAACCCGAAGCCCATGCGAAAGCCGAGCACGTCCGCAGCGAATACGTAGTCGCGGTCGAAGGCAAAGTAATCCAGCGCCAAAAAGCGAATCCCGACCTGGCCACCGGCGAAATCGAAATCGTCGCCACGAAGCTGCACGTCTTGAACAACGCAAGAACCCCACCCTTCCCGATCGAAGACGAAATTAACGCCGCCGAAGAAACCCGCCTGCGCTACCGCTATCTCGATCTCCGCCGCCCGAGACCCCATCGCAACCTGGCGCTGCGCCACAAGGTCCTGCTCGAGATTCGCAAGACCATGGACGAGATGGGCTTCCTCGAAATCGAAACACCCATGCTCACCCGCTCCACTCCAGAAGGCGCGCGCGACTTTCTCGTTCCCAGCCGCGTCCATCACGGCCAGTTCTACGCGCTCCCGCAATCGCCCCAGATTTTCAAGCAGATCCTGATGATCGGCGGCCTCGATCGCTACTTTCAAATCGTCAAGTGTTTCCGCGACGAAGACCAGCGCGCCGACCGCCAACTGGAATTCACGCAACTCGACGTCGAAATGTCCTTCCCCCGCCAGGAAGACATTTTCCACGTGCTGGAGCAAGTGATGGTCCGCGCCTGCGCGGTCGCCGGAGTGAAAGCCAGCGCCCCGTTCCCGCACATGCTCTACAAAGACGCCATCCGCAAATACGGCAGCGACAAGCCCGACATGCGCTTCGGCATGGAGTTGCACGAAGTCACCGACTGTTTTCCCCAGGAAGCCATGGAAAAACTGCAGGTCGAAGGCAACGTCTTCGCCTTCGCCGCTCCAGGTGCAGCAAGCTATTCGCGCAAACAACTCGACGAGCTGACCGAGAAGGCTAAATCCACTGGCGCAAAGGGCGCATACTTCGTAAAACTCGCCGCCGAAGGCACCACCTCCACGGTCGAAAAATTGATCGGTCCAGAAAACGTAGCGAAACTAGCAAAGGCTTGCGAAGCCAAGACTGGCGATCTAGTCGTAGCCGTCTCCGCCAGAACCCAAATCAAAGGCACCGAAGCCGCCGCGCTAGTAGCAGGCCAACTGCGCCTCCAATTAGGCGAAGCCCTGAACCAAATCGACAAGGCGCAATGGAAATTCCTCTGGCTGACCGGCTTCCCCCTATTCGAATGGAGCGAATCCGACAAAGCCTGGGTAAGCGCCCAGCATCCCTTCACCGGCATAGTCGACGAAGACCTGGAAAAACTGGAAACCGCCCCGTGGGAGGTCCGCTCGAAAGGCTACGATCTCGTCCTGAACGGCGTCGAGCTGGGCAGCGGCAGCATCAGAATCCATCGCCAAGACATCCAAGCCCGTCTCTTCAAAGCCCTGGGCCTGACCGAAGAACAAACCCGCCGCCGCTTCGGCTTCTTCCTCGACGCCCTGACGTACGGTACACCGCCCCACGGCGGAATAGCGTTAGGCCTCGATCGCGTGGTAATGCTCCTAGCCAACGAAAAATCGATCCGCGAAGTAATCGCCTTCGCAAAAACCACCCAAGCCCAAGACCTGATGGCCGAGTCCCCATCCTCCGTCGACAAAGACCAACTCGACCAACTAGGCATAGCCATCAAGCTGCGAGGTTGAGGCAAGCAATTTATGCACACGAATACTCGTCCCGACGTGCCCGCGATCCGGGACGATCACAGCCCATTCGATCAAGCGGCCATCTTGCTACCAGCGCTCACCCGCTCTGCGCCGTTCGCGCTTCTGATCTTCCTACGCTGGACGAGCTACTCATGCCCACACTGTCATTCCGTGTTCCGCAGAGACTTTAGGCCTCAGAATGTGAGGCTTGGCTGCTGTAGCACCATTTGCACGAAATGTGGGCAGCCATTCGACGACGGCTCGCGTGAGTGGCCGCAATTGACTTGGGGCAAAAAGCTAAGATACTTCTTGCCGCCAGGTATTCAGGCTCTTGCCGGCGGGGGGCTGTTTTGCATCCTCTTCACATTTTTCATCACACCAGGCGATGCTATCGACTGGCAATTCATGGTTTTCCTGCCCCTGTTTTTTCTCTCGCCCGTTCTAATTTGGTCTCTGGGCCGGTTTCTTTTTGTTCTTCGTTCTACACGCAGATTTCACGAAGCTGCTGTGTCTCCAATGAGTTCTAACGCCCAAATATGAGCCGCATTCGCATACTGCCGGAAGCTGTCGCCAACCGCATCGCGGCTGGCGAAGTCGTCGAGCGCCCCGCCTCCGTCGTCAAGGAGTTGCTCGAAAACGCGCTGGACGCCGGCGCCAAAGCCATCCGGGTCGAAGTCGAAGCCGGCGGCAAGCGCATGATTCGCGTCATCGACGACGGCCACGGCATGACCCACGACGACGCGCTGCTCGCCTTCGAGCGTCACGCCACCAGCAAGCTGCGCTCGGCGGACGATTTGATGTCGATCGCGACGTTGGGCTTTCGCGGCGAAGCGATGCCGACGATCGCAGCGGTCTCACGGTTGCTGCTCGAAACGCGCGACGCCGCCGAACCCGAAGGCACTCGCGTTGAATTTGCCGGCGGAAAACTCGTCGGGGTGAAATCTGCGGGCCTGCCTGCCGGAACTACAGTCAGCGTAGCCGATCTTTTTTACAGCGTCCCCGCCCGACGAAAATTCCTGAAATCCGAAACCACCGAGCTGGGCCACATTGCCTCGTTGGTCACGCACTACGCGCTCGCCAACCCAGGCAAACAATTCGTCCTCTCGACCCCCACTCAGCAAATCGTCGATTGCGCTCCAGTCGAACGGCTGGCCGATCGTGTCTATCAACTCTTCGGCAAACAAGCGCTCGATGAACTTGTGGAGATCCCCACGGCTTCCGCAGCCTTTCGCGCGGCCATCACCGAACCCGAGCTTGAACCGAGCGAAGAGAGCGCCCGCATCAGCGTTTACGGCTTCACATCGCGCCCGGAAATCCAGCGGCCGAATCGCAACGGTATCTACGTCTTCGTCAATCGCCGCCTCGTCCGTGACCGCCTGATCCTCCACGCCATTCACGAGGCCTATCGCAACATCCTGCCCGGCAACGTCTTTCCCGCGACGCTGCTCTTCCTCGAAATGCCCTACGACGAAGTTGACGTCAACGTGCATCCCGCCAAAATCGAGGTCCGTTTCCGCCGTTCGCAGTTCGTGCACGATTTCACGCGCGACGCCATTCGCCAAGTGCTCATGGGCGCCCGGCCGATCGCCAGCTTCGCAGCCGCGGCCGGGTTTGGCGCTCCGTCCTCCGCGACGCCGATGAATGGTTCCGAATCGGATGGCGTCGCCGTCGGCGCGGCCCAAATTGCGCCCGGCAACGGCATCGAAGTCCCGCGAGCCGCCATTCCGGCGCTGCAAGAAATTGGCCTTGGCTCCGGCGTAGGCTCGGACGGCGGCTTCGACCTGACGGGAGCGCCGCAGCGGCCCGTCCCACAGCGTTTTTCCTTCGATTCCGGAAACTCCTACAGCACCGCGGCTGGATTGGTAGCGCCGGTTTACCCTGAGCAGTCTGAAGGGATGCGAAGGGCTTCCGCCGAGCCCAATTGGGCAGCGAATTTTGCTGCGGCAGGTAGCGAAACGCCCGCGCGGCTGCCGCATCCCGACGAAATCGCTGACCTGAAACCACTGGGTCAGGTGAGCGCCAGTTTCATTGTCGCCGTGAACGGCGAAGGCCTGTGGATCGTCGATCAGCACGTGGCCCACGAGCGTGTGTTATTCGAGCAACATCTGGAAGCACGACGCGCCGGCAAAGTCGAGAGCCAGCGGATGCTGATGCCCATGATTCTGGAGCTTGCACCGCGTCAGCTCGTGATGTACGAAAAAATTGCCGAAGAGCTTTCGGCCAACGGTTTCGAGGTCGAACCCATGGGCCCGCGCAGCGTCGCGATTCAGGCGGTGCCTGCGGGCGTAGCCAACGGCGACGCGGAAAAGCTGCTAACCGAAATCCTCGACGGTATCGAGCGCGAAAACGCGGCGATCTCCATCGAAACGCTACAAGCGAAGATTGCGGCTTCGACTGCGTGTCACGCGGCCATAAAAGTGAACATGCCGCTCGACCAGACAAAAATGGAATGGCTGCTCGGCGCATTGGCCAAGACCGATTGCCCGATGAGCTGCCCGCACGGGCGCCCCGTGGTGCTCCGTTATTCGGTAAAGGAAATCGAGCGCGCATTCCATCGAATCTAGAGCAGTGGCTGAAATCAATTCGCGAGAGGGGAAATGAGCGAAACGCAGAAGACAGCGGTGATTTTTGGACTGGCGAACAAGCGCAGCATCGCCTGGGCGATCGCGCAGAAGCTGCAACAGGCTGGCTGGCGACTGGCAATAACCTACCAAAACGAGCGCTTGGAACTCGAAGCCAAGGACCTGATCGCGGACTTGCCCGGCGCTGCAGGATTCATGTGCGATGTGACGCAGGACGATCAGATCGCAAAACTTTTTGATCAACTCAAGGGAAAATATGGCGTGCTTGCACGGACTGGTGCACAGCATCGGCTTCGCGCCCGAGAGCGACCTGAAAGGCGATTTCGTCAATACCACGCGCGAGGGATTCCGCATCGCGAACGATATCAGCGTGTACTCGCTGATCGCAGTGGCGCGGGGAGCGCTGCCTTTGATGACTTCGGGTGGCGGGATCGTGACGCTGACTTACTATGGCGCGGAAAAGGTCGTGCCACGATACAACGTCATGGGCGTCGCGAAAGCCGCTCTGGAAGCGACCGTTCGCTACCTCGCCAACGATCTCGGACCCAAAGCGATCCGCGTAAACGCTATTTCCGCAGGGCCGATCAAGTCGCTGGCCTCGCGCGGCATATCTAATTTTGGCGACATGCTGAAGACCCAGGTAGAGCGCGCCCCCTTGAAGCGCAACGTTGACCCCGCGGAAGTCGGCACGACCGCCGCGTTCCTGCTTTCCGACGGCGGCTCCGGCATCACGGGCGAGACCATCTACGTCGATTGCGGCTATAACATCATGGGCTTCTAGGAAGTACAGTCGACAGTTGAAAGTCCACAGCGACGCGGCGCGACACGCAGAGCCGCGCCTGGTTTCCGAAGCAATGTAGGCGCCGGGCTTTAGCCCGGCCAGACGAGTCCTCAATGAAGACATAGCCCCAACCTGTCGTCATGAACCGTAGTAAAGTATCGCGGTCCATTGCCAACTCATGCCCAGACTGACCATCGCCATTGACGGACCCGCAGGCTCGGGGAAGAGCAGCGTGGCGCGCCGCATTGCCGGCGTTCTCGAATATTTATACCTGGACAGCGGCGCGATGTATCGGGCGCTCGCGCTGAAGGCATTGCAACACGGAGTTTCTCTCGACAAGGAAGAGCAGCTCGAGCGGCTGACGGCCGAAACCCATATCGAGTTGAAGGCGCCAACGCCGGAGCAAGAGCGGGCCGGATCGAAAAACGATGTCTTTCTGGACGGAGTGGACGTGACCGATGCGATTCGCACTGGGGAAGTGGCGCAGGCGGCGTCGCGGCTGGCAACCATCGCAGGTGTGCGGCACGTCTTGGTGGCAGAGCAGCAGCGCGCTGGTGCAGGTGGTGGAGTGGTGATGGAGGGCCGCGACATCGGCACCGTGGTGTTTCCGAACGCGGAGCTTAAGATTTTTCTAGATGCTTCGCCGGAAGTGCGCGCCGAAAGGCGCTGGAAGGAGCACCAGGAAAAGGGCGACACCCTGACGGTTTTCCAGGTGCTCGAAGAGGTTCGGGAGCGTGACAAACGCGACCGCGAGCGTAAGGTATCGCCGCTGGTGCGCGCGGCAGACGCAGTGATCGTGGACAACACCGCGATGGATGTGGAAGAGACCGCGCGGTTGATCGTGATGCTGGCGCGAGAGCGCGAAAAGGACTTGGTGGCGGCTAGGAGGAATGCGTGATACGAGTGTTTGCAATGGCGGCGTTCGGGTTTGGCAGCTTGCTGCTGGCTTTGCCGATGGTGGTCCTTGGTCATAGCAAAGCGTCTGCCGAGGCGGACTCGCAGACCGAAGAGACCCGCAAGTTTCGCGCGTATCTCGAAGCGGACTGGAAGCGATGGATGCAGGAGTATCCGGAGGTTGCGACGCAGGTCGGATATCCCGGACAGAACGATCGGTGGACGGACGATTCGCCTGCGGGGATTGAGCGCAGGAAGAAACATTTGGCCGAGAGCATCGCTGAACTGAAAGCGATTCATCGCGATGCTTTGCCGGAAAGCGAAAAACTCAATTTCGATCTGTATTCGCAACTGCTGGAAACGTCGGAGCAAGGGTTGCAGTTTGGCGATGATCCGCTGCCGTTCCGTTTCGTGGTGCCGCGCAGCCTGTGGATGCCGCTGAACCAGATGGAAGGGATTCAGCAGGGGGCTGCGGACACCCTGGAGAGCACGCCGCATCACAGTGTGGCGGAATACGAAATCATTTTGAAGCGGATGAACGCGTTGCCAGCATCGGTGGAGCAACAAATCGCGCTGCTGCAAGAAGGATTGAAGCGCGGTTACACACCACCGAAGATCACGATGCGCGACGTGCCGAAGCAGATCGCCGATCTGATTCCTGCCGATCCGCTGGCGAGCGCGGTGCTCCAGCCGTTCACGGAGTTTCCGAACGGATTTTCCGACGCCGATCGTGCGAGGCTGACCGATCAGGCCAAGAAGATTTACACCAGCGCGGCTGCGCCCGCGTTTCAAAAACTGCATGACTACGTAGCGTCGACGTACTTGCCCGCGTGCCGCGAAAACATTGCGGCAACGGCGCTGCCCAATGGAACCGCGGCGTATGCGTTCCACGTTCGGTGGCAAACCACGACGGATTTGACGCCGCAGCAGATTCACGAAATCGGGTTGTCGGAAGTAAAACGGATTCGCGCGGAGATGGACAAGGTCATCGCGTCCGTGAATTTCAAAGGGAGCTTTCACGAATTCACCGAGTTTTTGCGCACCGATCCGCAGTTTTACTACGAGAAGCCCGATGATCTCGTGAACGGCTACCGGATCATTGCCAAGAAGATCGATCCGGAACTGGCGCACGAATTCGGGAAGCTGCCGCGGCTGCCGTATGGCGTTTGCCCGATTCCGGATTTCAAGGCGCCTTCCCAGACGACCGCGTATTACCAGCCGGGATCGCCAGCGGTGGGGAGACCAGGCTGCTATTTCGTCAACACCTACAATCTGCATGCGCGCCCGAAGTATGAGATGGAGTCGCTTTCGCTGCATGAGTCGGTGCCGGGGCACCATTTACAGCTTTCGCTGGCGCAAGAAATGGAAAATGTGCCTGAATTCCGGAAGCATGTGGGTTACTCGGCGTTCGTCGAGGGGTGGGCGTTGTATGGCGAGAGCCTCGGGGAAGAGTTGGGATTGCTGAAAGATCCCTACTCGAAATTTGGGCAGCTCAGCTACGAGATGTGGCGCGCGGTGCGCCTGGTGGTCGATACCGGAATGCATTCGATGGGCTGGACGCGGGAGCAGTCCATCCAATTCTTCAAGGACAACACGGGGAAAACCGACCAGGACATTACCGTGGAAGTGGACCGGTATATTGTGTGGCCCGGACAGGCTTTGGCTTACAAATTGGGACAGCTGAAGATACGGGAGTTGCGGACGGCGGCGGAGAAGAAGTTGGGCGGGAATTTCAACGTGCGCACGTTTCATGACACGGTCCTCGAGCAGGGATCGGTGCCGCTGGACGTGCTGGAAGGGCATGTGCGGGCTTGGATTGGGCGGGAGTAGGTGAAGCTAGTTGACAGTCGACAGTTTACGAGTAAGGCGGTTCGGCGAGATGGATGGGGATTCCGCTGCCTGGGCTAAGCATTGAGTTGTTATCCATTGTTATACCTACCCCCCCCTTTTTTTGTAAGGCTATATTTCTTAAGGAGGTTAAAGTCGTTTATTTTTATAGACTTGTGTATGTGTTGATTCTAAAAGCTTTCGCTTGGGGTATCCCATTTCACTGCCACCGGTTTTGTGCATAGGTTTACGCCCGGGCGGGGCAAGCCCCGCCCCTACAAGGGTTCTTTAGGCGTGCTTGGTTTGACGTAATTCGGGCGGCCTTGGACAGCGGGGCGCAATTCTCAAGGTAAGAATAGTACCACAATCATTACGTATCTGTCAAGGTAAATTATGTTGCGTAATGATTCAGTCCAGCTAAATGTGCGGGATCGCTGAGAAGTCGTTCGAATCCGGGTCTCGATGGAAGAGAGCGGTGGCCGGTCTGAAGACCGGCCACTACATTCGGATTGGCTAGTCGGGGGAGCGGTTGGTGATGGAGACGCGGTAGGGTGGCTTGGATTTCTCGGCTGGGTCGGCGTTGTAGATTTGTTCGGTTTTGGCGGGGTCGTAGTCGCGCCACAGCCAGGTCATTTCGGCGGGGAATTCGGCGGCGCCATGGGCGGAGTTGTGGGTGCCTTTGCCGAAGCTGAAGTGGAAGTCGTACTCCTTGGCCTTGAGGGCATTGGCCATGCGGAGATTGGCTAGCGGCCAATTGCCGTAACGCAGATCCAGGTCTTCAGAGCCGTCCTGCAGCCAGACGCGGATGTTGCGTTTGGGTTCGCGGAGGATTTTGTCGGGGTAGTCCTGGCCGCCGTCCGGATTGGCGGGATCTTCTTTCCATTGGATGCCTTCGAAGCTGCCGATCCATGAAATGACGCGGCTGAACTGGTCGGGTAATTGCCATGCGGCGTTGAAGGAGCAGATCCCGCCGGAGGAGAGGCCGGTGATGGCGTGGCTGTAGGCGTCCTTGCGGAGGTTGTATTTGGCGGCGACTTCGGCGAGGACCTCATCGCGGAGGAAGCGTGGGTAGCGGTCGCTTACCGTGTCGTATAGCGTGCTGCGCGCTGGGAGCTGAGTCGGTGTTTTGGCGGCCTACGGAGGTTTCGCGAACTGGGGGTGTCTAAACCGCGCGGTCTCGGCCCTTCGAAGCTCAGGGTGAAAGACCGCGGCTACAGGGCTTCGTGGTAGGCTGCGTGACACTCGCGATGGAATCGGGGAAGTTATTTGAATTGGCTGACCGATCTGAAGATCGGCCACTACGGGGGTTGGATGCGGACGGCTTTGATTATTTTGATGGGGTTTGTGGTTTGGGGATTGTGTCTGGGTGTGGGGAAGGTGATTGGCGCGCGTGAGGCGATCGGAGCGGCTACTGCGATCTTTTGCGTGGTGTGGTTTATTGTGGCCGGGGTGAATATGTGGATAGGGGTGACCAAGGCGGGGTATTCGTTCCGGGAGGAACTGCCGATTCTTCTGGTGATTTTTTTGGTGCCGGCAATCGTGGCTGTTGTCGTGAAGTGGAAGTTTCTCTGAACAGGGAAGGACACGATGGGGACGGGTAGGCTGGAGGCGTTTAGCGACGGGGTGATCGCGGTCATCATCACGATCATGGTGCTGGAACTGAAGGTGCCGCAGGAGACCAGTTTCGATGCGTTGAGGCCACTGTTCACAACATTGGCCAGCTACGTCTTGAGTTTTTTGTACGTGGGGATCTACTGGAACAACCACCACCATATGTTGCACACGTGCAAGAAGGCGACCGCCGGGATTCTTTGGGCGAACCTGCATTTGTTGTTCTGGTTGTCACTGATACCGTTTGCGACCGCCTGGATGGGGGAAAAGTTCTCGGCGGCCGCACCTTCCGCTTTATATGGCACGGTGCTGTTGATGTCGGGGATTGCCTACGTGATTTTGCAACAGCAGATTATCTCCTCGCAGCCGGAGGATTCGCTGCTGAAGAAGGCGGTCGGGAAAGATTGGAAGGGAAAAGTCTCGGTGGCGATTTATGCGGTTGCAATTGCGGAGGCTTTCCGGGCGGCTTGGATTTCGCAGCTGCTGTACGCGCTTGGGGCGCTGATCTGGCTGGTGCCGGATCGCCGGATTGAGAAGGTGATCGTGCAAGGAGAAGGCTGAGGTTCGTCGGATGGCAAAAAGCTGCTCGTGGGACGACCGCGGCGCTGATCGAAACCACTAAGTACTGTCGAATTAACAAGTAACGCGAAAAAACCAAGTAAAATCGCATTTCTGAATAATTGTGCTTGACAGAAAAGTGGATTGGCGTTACTTTGCGGTTACCTCAGTTGTACGCCCGCCTGACGGCGGGTCCTCACTGAGCGTGAAGAGCAACTTATGGGACATGAACAACTTAGACAAACCGATTGCATGACAAGGTTGGCTGGTCCCGTCGATTGCTTTATCGCGCGACCATAAAAAAGCAACCTAAGTCGTTTCGATCCAGAAAAATACGTTCGCGGGATGCGTGATTTTGTTTTTCCCGGGATGGTGAAGTTCACGGCTACTTCTGGTAAAGGCCGAAAGGTTACGGGTTCGAAGCCCGTGCTCCGTGAACGGTGGTTCCTCTCGGATTTTGTTTGAGTTTCGCATGGATGTTTAGGTCTGGGCGCTTGGGGCGCAGCGGTGCGGCGCCCCTACAAAAGGGCGTTGTGGTGTGCGTGCTGGAGGCGCGAGCGCACATACGATTTTGCGGAAGAGTTTGCGGCGTGGTGAAGGCGCGAGCTATATCGACTCCATTTGTCGCAGGTTCGATTCCTGCCGGTGGCGAAAGCTGCCGTAGCTCAGTGGTAGAGCGGTGGGCAATGCTCGGGCCGGGTGTTCCCGCCGCAAGAGTGCTTGGGCTTACGTGGACACAGGCCGGAGTGCCTGTGCTGCCCGGGATGGTGGAGAACGGAGTTACTTCGTCTTGACACGACCGCGGGGCGGAATGCTTCGCACTCCGTTTCGGATGTTCCTCCCGGTTGAATTTGGCCGGCGCGAGTCGCGAATTGTGGCGATTCGCGCCGGGGCTGAGGAAGTTGAAGGTGGTGAGAAGACGGATCCGAAAGGAGGACGCGCTGATGAACGAGTGGACTGAATTGCAGGGGCCGGTGTTGAAGGTGAATGGGCAGTTGATGCTTTTGGTTCCGTTGGAAGACGGCGGGGCCGAGTTCGTGGGCTGTGCGCGCGGCGTCTCCGAGGTGGATGGGCCGCATCTGAAGATCGCCATTCCGGATTGGCTGGCGGGGATGTTGCGGATCGATGAAGGCGACATCGTTTGTGTCAGCAATTGGGATGGGAAATTGCAGATTCGGCCGAGTGAGGCGCCGTTGGTGCAGTGAGAGTCGGGCACGTCCGTCAGGAGAGAGGACGTGCTCGATTTTGAGTGCTGAGTGCCAGGGGCGCGGCGATGCTGCGCCCCCACAGCGACTGACGTTGCGAGTTTTGTAGCGACGAGGTTGGACGTGGTGAAGGTCAGGGTTACTTCGCCTGTAACGCGGGAGGATGTGGGTTCGAATCCCACCTGGTCCATCAACTGGGGGCCAGTAGCTCAATGGATAGAGCGCCTAGGTTCCCTGGCCGTTTGTTCCCGTCCAGCAGTTTTGCGATGAAGGTACAGAAAGAGAAAAGCAGATCCTCGCTGCGCCTGGAATGGCAAATTTCGAGCGTGGCTAAATTTAAAGAAAGGAGGAGTGGAGAGATGGCGAAGATGAATGTTTGGAAGCGGATGTTTCCGGGGCAGGCGGTGCAGGCACGGACGCATGAAGGGGCGGTGGCGCAGCGGGTCGATGCGAAGACCGAACTTCGGCGCACGGTGCTGACGTGCTTGCTGTGGGAAGACGCGTTCTACGAAAAGGGCAGCGAGATTGCGGAGCGGATTGCGGGACTCGTGGCGAAGAGCGAGCCGGACGTTGTAGCGGCTCTGGCCTGCGAGGCGCGCGATGCGATGCAGCTTCGTCATGCGCCGCTCTTCCTGGTGCGCGAACTGGCGCGGCGCAAAGGCGCGGGTTCACTTGTGGCGGATTCGCTGGAGCGAGTCATCCAGCGGGCCGACGAACTGGGTGAGTTCGTGGCGCTGTACTGGAAAGAGAAGAAACAGCCGCTTTCCGCTGGGGCAAAGCGCGGGTTGGCGCGGGCGTTCACGAAGTTCGACGCCTACCAGCTAGCGAAGTACGACCGTGAGGCCGCGGTTAAGCTTCGCGACGTGCTGTTCCTGTGCCACGCCAAGCCGAAGGATGCCGAGCAGGCGGCCGTTTGGAAAAAACTCGTTGAGAACACGCTCGAATCTCCCGATACCTGGGAGGTTGCATTGTCCGCAGGGAAGGATAAGCGCGAGAACTTCGAACGGTTGCTGCGCGAAGGCAAACTCGGCGGCATGGCGGTGTTGCGGAACTTGCGGTTGATGCTGGCCGCAGGCGTTGCGCCGCCGCTCATTCGCGAGCGGCTTGAGAAGGGTGTGGCGCGGGCTTTGCCGTTCCGGTTTGTGACGGCGGCACGGCACGCGCCGAAGGTCGAGGATGCGATCGAACGCGCCATGCTCAAGGGAATCGCCGGACTTGGCGGACTTGCCGGGTCGACTGGATTGGTAGTGGACGTGTCCAGGTCGATGGATGGCAAGTTGTCGAAGAAAGGCGAGACTACACGGATGGATGCCGCGGCAGGATTGGCGATTTTGCTGCGCGAGAAGGCCGAGGAGTTTTGCATCGCGACCTTCTCCGACGCATGCGTCGAGCTGCCGCCGCGGCGTGGATTCGCGTTGCGGGACGCGATCGTGGGGTCACAGGCGCACTCGGGGACGTACCTCAAGCGGGCGCTGGAGGCCTTGCGGGAGAAGCGGGAGTGGCGCGAACTTGCGCGGCTCATCGTGATCACCGACGAGCAGTCGCACGACGGAATCCTGCCGGCTTGGACACCGCGGGCTTACGTGGTGAACGTGGCTCCGTACAAACATGGTGTCAGCTACGGCAATGGATGGACCCACGTGGACGGCTGGTCGGAGCGGATCGTGGATTACATTGCGGCCGTGGAGGAAGAGGCTGCGGCGTAGTTCGTTGACAAGAGCAATTTTCCGGCGCGGCGGAGAGATTCGTCGCGCCGTTTTTTTTGGATGATTGAGGGGAGAAGGGACTTGGGGGAGTTTCGCGCGGAGACATTTTGCTTGGCGGTTACGCCGGGAGGGGCAAGCCCCTCCCCTACGAGGAAAGATCGTCGGATGGCTAGGAGGCCAGCGTGGCGCTGCGCTGCGTAGCGGCGGTATAGCAATCGGGGATGAGGGATTCGATCGGGCCAAGGCGGGCGGCGGCGGAGGCTAACGCGGGCCAGTCGGCGCGTTCGTAGGCCAGCAGGGTCTTGTCGCGGAAGCGGTTGGCGCCGCCGCAGAGAGCGGTGCGAACGTTCACGGAAATCGGCAGGCTCGCAAGGATTTCCTCGATAGGGCGGTCGAGGATCGCGTCGGTGACCGAGAGGAGACCCATGAAAAAGAGATCGGAGCCTTGGGGCGAAATGCCGGCAGGCCGGACATGGCTTCACAGAAGAAGCCGCGGGTAATGGCGGTACGAATCAGCTCGGGCGGTTTGTCGCCGGCCATGGCGATGATGGCGAGGATGGAGATCCAACGTCGAAACTCGGTCTCGCCGAGCAACTCAATGGCTTCGCGAACGCCGTGAATCTCGCCGCGAAGGCCGAGCAGCGGCGAGTTCATGTAGCGAAGGAGTTTATAAACCAGGGAAAGATCGCTTTTGAGGAGTTCTTCCACGGATTCGCGGGAGAAGCCCGGAGTGGAAACGGCCGCGAGGAGGTGGAGATAGTTGAGCTTGTTTCCGGGAATTTCGCGGGCGCTGAGTACCGAAGGTTTGCAGAAGAAATAACCCTGGAAATAGGAATAGCCAAGAGCGCGGGCTTCGTCGAGTTCGGATTGCGTTTCGACTTTTTCGGCGAGGAACTGAAGGCCATTGCCCTTGTGGCGGCGGACGATGTCGGCGCGCAGGTCGCTGTCGGCGGCACGGAAATCAACTTTCAGGAATTTCACGAGCGAGAGAAGCACCTCCCATTTGGGGTGGCCGATGTAGTCGTCGAGCGCTAGCACGTAGCCGGATGCGCAGAGATCCTTGCAGAGCTGGACAACCTCTGGAGTGGGAGCGATGGTTTCGAGAATCTCGATGATGAACGCGGTTAGGAGGCAAGAGACGCGCGGCCCCGCGTTGGAGCGCGGAAAGCTCGACGTTGATGAAGGCCTTGGCATTGCCGGTGAGCATTTGAAGATCGAAAAGCATGGTGGAGTCGACGATGACGCCGCTGGAGGCTTCCTTTTGGGGGCGAAAGCAGTTTTCGGGGCTGGCGCGGAACAGGAGTTCATAGGCGAAGAGCTTTAGCTTTTCGTCGAAGTTGGTTTGACGGGCGATGAACTTTTCGTACACGAGGGCTCCTGACTTCAGGATGAGAAGGCGGTTCCTCAGGGGCTAAAGCCCTGGGGAACAGACCTCTGCATGTCGGACCTGAAGGTCCGATCCAAGAGAGAGAGACGGCAAGTTAGCGCGGTTCCGGGAGGAGAACTTGCGTGGAAGGGTGCCGGTTGTGACTTTACTGTTCGCTGCGTCGCAAGGGCACGCTAAAGCGCGCCCCTACAATTGCTCAACTGTTTCAGGTTGGGGCGGACATCGACCCCAGGAATTCCGAGTTGGACTTCGTTTTAGTGAGGCGGCTTAGCAACAGTTCCATCGCTTCCACGGTCGAGAGCGGGCTCAGAACTTTGCGAAGGACCCAGACCCGGCTTAGCTCGTCGGGTGGGAGGAGGAGTTCGTCTTTTCTGGTGCCCGAACGCTGAATATCGATCGCGGGGAAGACGCGCTTATCGGAGAGGCGACGGTCCAGGTTGATTTCCATGTTGCCGGTGCCTTTAAATTCTTCAAAGATGACGTCGTCCATGCGGCTGCCAGTGTCGATGAGCGCGGTGGCAACGATAGTGAGCGAGCCGCCTTCTTCCACGTGGCGGGCTGCGGCGAAGAAACGGCGGGGGCGCTGGAGAGCGTTGGCGTCGATACCACCGGAGAGGACTTTGCCTGAGGGCGGGGTTACCGCGTTGTAAGCGCGAGCTAGACGGGTTACGGAGTCGAGGAGGACGACTACGTCGCGCTTGTGTTCGACCAGGCGCTTGGCTTTCTCGAGGACCATTTCGGCTACCTGGATGTGGCGCTGGGGCGGCTCGTCGAAGGTGGAACTGATTACTTCGCCCTTGACCGTGCGGGTCATGTCCGTGACTTCTTCGGGGCGCTCATCGATCAGCAGGACGATGAGCGCGACTTCGGGATGATTTACCGTAATGGAATTGGCGATGGACTGCAGCATCATGGTTTTGCCGGTGCGCGGCGGGGCTACGATCAAGCCGCGCTGGCCTTTGCCTACCGGGCAGAGAAGATCGAGGACGCGACCGGTCATGTTTTCCTTGGTCGTTTCCATCTTCAGGCGGCCCTGTGGGTAGAGGGGCGTGAGATTGTCGAAAAAGATTTTGTTGCGAGCGACTTCGGGATCTTCGAAGTTTACGGCTTCGACTTTGATCAGTGCGAAGTAACGCTCGCCGTCTTTCGGGGGGCGGACCTGGCCGGAGACGGTGTCACCGGTACGGAGATCGAACTTGCGGATTTGCGAGGGCGAGACGTAAATGTCGTCCGGGCCAGGGAGGTAGTTGTATTCGGGGGCGCGCAAGAAGCCGAATCCATCGGGGAGGCACTCGAGGACGCCTTCGGAGAAGATCAAACCGTTCTTTTCGGTTTGGGCACGGAGGATCTGGAAGATCAGCTCCTGCTTGCGCATGCCGGATGCGCCGGGGATGTTCAACTCCTTGGCGATCTTGGCCAAGTCGGTGATATTTTTTTCCTTCAGCTCGGCAAGGCTGATACTCATCTGATTGTTTCCTTCAACGCTTGTTTCCTTCATATGTCCTTAACTTTTTATTTGATGAACGTAATTTGGTGAAATTGACCTGAAACTCCGGATTGCGTACGGGGTGGCACGCCGCCCTGGCGGATAAACGAAAATCCGCCAAGAAGGGTGAACCAAACTTTGTGACAACCGGTGGCGGCGCCGGACCGAGCGAACTGAAGGCTGCGTTCCGAATCGCATGAACCCGACGTGGTCGAGATCCTGCGTGGGATCGAGCCTGGGCCGAACGACGCTGTTAGTTGGTCAAACTCTTGTCTTTCTCAGTGCTACCGACGAAAGGTTCCGCAACGGGCGCAACGGCGGTATGCTCTAGCGGCACGATCAGGCGCTCCAGCGCGATCTGCAGCACTTCATCCATATTCTCTACGAAATGTACCGTAAGGCTCGCGAGGATTTCCTGCGGGATGTCCGCGAGGTCCTTCTCATTGTCCTTCGGAAGCAGCACTGTGCGCAAGCCCATTCGATGGGCGGCGAGAAGTTTTTCTTTTACGCCGCCGATGGGGAGGACTTTACCGCGCAGGGTGATTTCTCCGGTCATGGTAACGTCGCGGCGGACCGGAATACGCGTGAGCGCGCTGACGATGGAGTTGCAAATAGTGATGCCGGCGGACGGGCCGTCCTTGGGGATGGCGCCCTCGGGAACGTGCACGTGAATATCGATGTTGCGGTAGAAATCCTTGGGCAAGCCGAAGGCGTGAGAGCGCGAGCGGATGTAGGCCATGGCGGCTTGCGCGGACTCCTGCATAACGTCGCCGAGTTTGCCGGTCAGGTTGAGGCGGCCCTTGCCCTCCATGAAAGTGGCTTCGGTGGAGAGAACGGAGCCGCCGACTTCGGTCCAGGCCAGGCCGGTGGTGAGGCCGATTTCGTTGTGCTTTTCGAGCCATAGCTCGCGGTATTTCAGAATGCCCAGGTAGTCGTTGGCGTTGGCCGGAGTGATTTCGGCGTTTACGGCGGCGCCTTCGGTTACGACTTTGCGCGCCATCTTGCGGCTTACGTTCTGGATTTCTCGTTCGAGGCTGCGGACGCCCGCTTCGTGGGTATAGTGGCGGATAATGTGCAGCAGGCCTTCGTCAGTGAAATTCAGATTCTTATCGGTGAGACCGGTGGCTTCGCGCTGACGCTTGACCAGGAAGCGCTTGGCGATCTGGAGCTTTTCCTGCTCGGTGTAGCCGGGGATGCGCAGGACTTCCATGCGGTCCTGCAGAGGCTGCGGGATCGTGTGCAGGACGTTGGCGGTGCAGACGAACATTACTTTCGAGAGATCGTACTCGACGTCGAGATAGTGGTCGGTGAAGGCGTGGTTTAGTTCTGGATCAAGAACTTCCATGAGGGCGGCGGATGGATCGCCGCGGAAATCCATGGACATCTTGTCGACTTCATCGAGGACGAAGATGGGGTTGACGGTGCCGGCCTTTTTCATCATCTGGATGATTTGACCGGGCAGGGCGCCGATGTAGGTGCGGCGATGGCCACGGATTTCGGCTTCATCGCGCACGCCACCGAGCGAGACGCGGACAAACTTGCGCCCAGTCGCGTGGCCGATGGACATGGCTAGAGAGGTCTTGCCGACGCCCGGAGGGCCGACGAAGCAGAGGATGGAACCCTTGGGATTCTTAACGAGCTGGCGAACGGCCAGGAACTCCAGGATGCGGTCCTTTATTTTCTCGAGGCCGTAGTGCTCTTCGTTCAGGATCTTCTCGGCGGCCAGGATGTCGCGGATTTCCTTGGATTTTTTCTTCCAGGGTACGGCCAGCAGCCAGTCGAGGTAGTTGCGGCTTACGGTGGACTCGGCGGACATGGGAGGCATCAGTTCCAGGCGCTTTAGCTCCTGGATGGCCTTTTCGTGGACGTCCTTAGACATGCCTGCAGCGTCGATTTTCTTCTTGAGCTCGTCGATTTCGTTCTTCTCGCCGCGGCCGAGCTCCTTCTGAATGGCTTTGAGCTTTTCGTTGAGGTAGTACTCTTTTTGGGCGCGCTCCATCTGGCGCTTGACGCGGGTGTTGATGTTGCGGTCGACATTCAGCTTTTCGAGTTCGATCTCGAGGATGTCGCCAATGCGGTTGAGGCGCTCGATGGGATCCACGGTTTCAAGAAGATCCTGCTTTTCGTCCACCGGAAGCTGGAGATTGGCGGCGATGGTGTCGGAAAGGCGGGCGGGATCATCGACGCGGGCGGCGGCGATCATGGTGTCGTAATTCAGGGATTGCGAAAGCTTGATGAACTGCTCGTAAAGGCCGGTAATTTTCTGGACGGTTTGTTCCACGGCCGGCGAAGGCTCAACGCGAGCATTCAGCAGGCGGACGGTGGCTCGGAAGAAGCCTTCCTCGGTGGCGATGGAAAGCGCACGAGCGCGCTCGACACCTTCGACGAGAACTTTTATGTTGCCGTCCGGAAGCTTGACGCTCTGAACGATATTGGCGAGCGTTCCAACGGCGTAAATTTCTTCGGGCTTGGGATCATCGACCGAAGCATCGTGCTGTGTGGAGAGGAAAATCTTTTTGTCCCCGGTGAGAGCCTCTTCGAGGGCGCGGACGCTGGCTTCGCGGCCGACGATAAAGGGCGTCATCTGCTGGGGAAAAATGACCATGTCGCGCACCGGCATCATGGGTACGCGCTTCATTTCCTGTTTTTCTCGATTGAACATTGGGTCCCTGAATTTCACCTCAAGCGGCCAACCGCAGGCCGATTTTCGGAAGCGCGAAGCAGCTTAACCAGCTTTTTCGAGCAAGCTCCAGTTGATTTCGCGAGTGCGGACCATGTCTTCGGTGACGACGAAGTCGCGCACTTTGCGCTGCATCGGCAAGTGGTACATAACTTCGAGCATGAGGTCTTCGAGGATCATGCGCAAGCCTCGCGCGCCGACTTTGCGCTGAAGAGCTAACTCGGCAACGGTGGCAAGTGCATCATCCGTGAAGCGGAGGCGGACGTTTTCAAACTCAAACAAACGTTGATATTGCTTAAGCAAAGCGTTTTTCGGTTCGGTCAAAATGCGGACGAGTGCGGGCTTGTCGAGGTCATTCATCACGCCTGCGACCGGGAGGCGGCCGACAAATTCGGGAATGAGACCGTAGCGAATCAGATCGCCGGGCTGTACCTGTTCGAGCAACTCGGTGTTGCGTTTTTGCGCCGTCGCGGGAGCAGCGTCGGTGTGGAAGCCGAGCGCGCGGCGGCCTACACGCTTTTCGATTATTTTTTCCAGGCCGACGAATGCGCCGCCGCAGAGAAACAAAATATTGGTGGTGTCTACCGGAGTGAATTCCTGGTGCGGGTGTTTGCGGCCGCCCTGAGGAGGCACGTTGGCGACGGTGCCTTCCAGAATCTTGAGTAGCGCTTGTTGCACGCCTTCGCCAGAGACGTCGCGGGTAATCGAAGGATTTTCGTCCTTCTTGGCGATCTTGTCGATTTCGTCGATGTAAATGATGCCTTGCTGGGCTTTCTGGACGTCGCCGTCGGCGGCTTGCAGCAGCTTCAAGATGATGTTTTCGACGTCTTCGCCGACGTAGCCGGCCTCGGTGAGGGTAGTGGCGTCGACGATAGCGAAGGGCACATCGAGCATTCGGGATAGCGTTTGCGCCAGAAGAGTCTTACCAGTGCCGGTGGGACCGATCAGGAGAATATTGGACTTGCTGAGCTCCACATCGCCTGGCTGTTTGTTGAGGAAGATACGCTTGTAGTGATTGTAGACGGCGACGGCGAGTTTTTTCTTGGTGCGATCCTGCCCAATGACGTAGCCATCGAGGAACTGTTTGATCTCTGGGGGGCGGGGAAGGCGGCGGGCCGGCGCGGTGGCTTGCTCGCGCTTTTCGTCCTCGAGAATGGTCTGGCAAACGCTGACACATTCGTTGCAGATGTACGCGCGGGGGTAGTCTGAGGGCGAACTGATGAGTTTTTCGACCTGCTCCTGGGTCTTGTGGCAGAAGGAGCAGCGCAACGGCTCATCTGGGTTGAATTTTTTCACTGGTATACAGGACCTCGTCCCCGCCGGCGTTCGACGGAGCGTCGTCAATTCCTATTCTAGGCCGAACTATCCCCTGAGCGAAAGCGAAACCTGATGGACTGCTAACTTATTGGAACAAGCGGCCGACCGATGCGCAATGCGCCGTGTCCGCGACGCGAACCGTGTTCGCGATCAGCGATGCTTATAAATGATCTCGTCAATCATGCCGTATTCTTTGGCTTGTTCCGGGTTCATGATGAAATCGCGCTCGACATCTCTTTCGACGCGTTCCACGCTCTGACCGCTATGCTGCGCCAGTAGTCGATTGATCATGGTGCGCATGCGCAGGATCTCTTTGGCGTGGAGATCGATGTCGGTAGCCTGGCCGCCGAGGCCGGACATCCACGGTTGATGGATTAGGATGCGGGCGTTGGGTAGAGCAAAACGTTTCTTGGGCGCGCCGCCGGCGAGCAAGACAGCGGCGATGGACGCGGCTTGACCGACGCAGGTGGTGACCACGTCGGGCTTGACGAATTGCATGGTGTCGTAGATCGCGAAACCCGCGGTGATGGAGCCGCCCGGAGAGTTGATGTAGAGCTGAATGTCGCGCTCCGGATCTTCGGCCTGGAGAAAGAGCATTTGTGCGGTGGCCAGATTGGCGACGTGATCGTCAATGGGCGTGCCGATAAAAATGATGTGCTCTTTGAGGAGGCGGGAATAGATGTCGTAAGCGCGTTCGCCACGGCTGGTCTGTTCCACGACCATGGGTACGAGCGTCGTCCCGCGATATTCTGGTTCGTCAAAAGTTTTCATTTGAGTAAAGTCTGTGTGACTCTTATGCTTCTGAGCGTTCCGAACCGTTTTATTTCGATTCCGTCGCGGCGACGGTGCGAATTCGGGAATTCTGCGCGAGCCAATCGAGAGTTTTGTCACTCCGCAGCTTCGCTTTCATCCTATCGAGCGTGCCTTGCTTTGTCAAACGAGCGTGAATCGCTGCCGCGGATTCGCCACTGTGAGTGGCCGCGTGTTCGAGCTCGTGATTAACCTCTTCGTCGGTGACGTCAATGTTTTCGGCGGAAGCAATGCGATCCACGATCAGCTCTGCTTTTACGTCGTCGGAAGCGCGCTCTTGCTGGCGGCTGCGCAGGGTTACCCAATCGACATTCACGGCTCGGGGGTCAACACCTTGCGCGGCTAGCGAGCGAACAACGCGTTCCAGGCGTACATCCATTTGATGCTGAACCAGCGATTCGGGTACAGGAAAGTCGTGGAGCTTGACGACGGCGGCCAAAACCTTTTCGCGGAGGAGTTCTTTGTGCTTGTGGTCGCGCTGGTGCTCGAGGCTTTCGCGTACTTTTGTCTTTAGCTCATCGAGAGTGGCGGCGTCGCTGACATCTTTGGCGAACTCATCGTTCAGCTCGGGGACCTTCTTGTTCTTGATGCCGAGGACTTCCACGGCGTAGTGGTAGGTCTTGGCGGCGAGCTTGGCATCGGGATAATCGGCGGGATAGGCCACGTCGAAGTTTTTGTGGTCGCCGGCGTTTGCGCCACGGAGATTCTCGTTGAAGGGCTCCATGGTTTCTTCGGCGCCGAGGTGGCAGAGGACGCTGTCGGCCTGTATGGGATCGCCGCCTCCTTCGGGTGTGCCGGTCAATTTCAGCTGAACAAAGTCGCCATTTTCGGCTGGGCGGCCCTCGACGGGAGCGAATGCGGCGGCACGTTCGCGCATTTCTTCGAGTGTTTTGGTGACGTCATCGTCGATGACGTCCATCGTGGGCATTTCGAGTTCGAGGTCTTTGTAGTTTCCGAGTTCAAACTCGGGGAGAACCTCGAAGACAGCGCGAAATTTGATTGGCTGGCCTTCGATGAAGTCGAGCTTCTCGACCTGAGGCTGCGAGACGGGGGTGAGTTTCTGTTCGGTTACGGCTTTTTCGACGCGCTCGGGAACGAGCGATTGAACGACCTCGCCTTTGATGTCCTCGGCGAAGCGGCGGCGGATCAGGGAGACGGGAGCCTTGCCGGGGCGAAAACCGGGGACGCGGGCTACACGCGCGAATTCTTTCGCGACACTTTCTAGCTTCTTGGTGACTTCGTCCGCGGGAATCTCGAGGTCGAGTTCGCGGCGGCAGGTCGCTGCTCCAGTTGCTTCAGCCATGGGAAATCCTTTCAATACGGCGCCTGCGGGCGCTCAAAAAGAAATGTCGCGCAGGGAGGGCCGCTGGTCACGACAGTATGCGCCCCTGATTGCAAATTTCAGAGAACGTAAGCTTTAGAGAGGCCAGACAGGTGAGAAATCACCCTGCAAACTCGAAGGGTAAGTATAAGGGAGGGGCGTGCGGGGGTCAAATTAAGTGCGGGCTCCGATCTGCTCGTACACTCCGATTTTGGGCGAATCATCTATATCGAAAATCGACCTGACCCGACGAACAGATGGCGTCAACGACATTATAGAGTGCTAGTTACATTGTGGCGGCCTTCCTGCACTGCAAAAATCTAACATATGCGAGCACTCATTCGCGTCACTGCATGGGAGCGCAAATCATCGTGGAGGCGCGTCCTTGGCGCACTAATTCGTGTAGGGATTCTGATCGCATCCTTGATTGTTCTCATCGATCTACTAGGTCCTCCATTCGGCATTTTCATCATGACGAGAATGGCGGCTAGGAAAGTCCCAGCAGTGAAAATCGCTACGAAGGCGCTCCCAGACTACTCTCTCTCTGACTCGCCGGGAACGACGCTGTCGTATTTTGGCTATGAATTTGAGGCTCCATGGAATGCCAGCTTCACAGAGAGGGTAGTCGGAAAAACCCTGGTGCAACTTAAGTTTCAGTCGGGGCAGGATGTGCTTTTCGCTGTTCCCGCGAACCAAGGCGGACTACTCACCGAGATTGTGCAGGATCAATCTTTAAAGATGCGGGATCTGCAGTTGGTCTTTGGCGATCTGGCGAACCGTTCGGCGTACGATCAGTATGAGGTACTTTTGAACACGACGCCTCAAAGCATCCGAGCGTTTGGGCCACGAGCGGAGGCGGTTCGCGGAGTTACATTGCTAACCATGAAAGCGATCGCTTTCGGTCCGGAGTTGGAAACAGGGGCGTTCTCATTTGAGCTACCAGGCAAACGGAGGTTTCAAATTGGCGATCCGCAGAAATCTAGGCGCGTGGGCCTCGAGATTTTTGATTCCACAGGGCATCATATTGAGATTTTCTGCGGCACAGCAAACGGCAACGCTCGGTTCTCGCAGCCAGAACTCAATCGTATTCTCGCGAGTCTCCAAACCACTACAGCGTCGGCCCACTTGGCCGCTTTACAAAACTGAGACGTAAGTCCTGGATCAACGCCCAGATTCTCAGTCGCATTCTAGCGATTGGGGCTTTGGCCGGCGGCGCGAGCTAACTGGCGCCAGGTTACGAGCTTAATGTTTTGCTGTTCCAGTAGGGCGCGGAATTGCTGGCTGGTGAAGAAATCGAAGTCGCGCTGGCGCCAGGCGGCGCCCCAGGTATCGCGCTCGCGGGTGGCGGCTTTCATTTCGTCGTTGTCGAACGCAACGTGAATAACAAATTCAGTGACGCCGGGCTGAAGATTTTTCAGGGCGGTCTCGTAGAAATCATTCCACTTTTCGGGGGGACCGAAGGCGGGATGGTGACCGTGTGATCGAGCACGATATCGCCGGCAGAGAGGCGGGACTCAAGATAGGGGCTGCCCGCGAACCAATCGCGGGTGACAAAAAAGGGGAGTTTGTACGCGTGAGCCACGCGAACAAAGACTTCGAAGAGTTCCTTGTTGGTCTGGACGAGGCGGTATTGATGAGAGTCAAGGTGCGTAGGATGGATTCCCATGCCGTAGGCGCGGTCAATTTGTGCGCGAAGCTCGAGCTCGACGTCCTTGGGATTGATGCGCAGGTCGCGGGGCCAATCGTGACGAAAATAGCCGTTCTCGTCGAGCAGGGTGGGAACCTTGTCCTTTGAGGCTACCGGGCCCCACCGGTAGTAGACGCGCTCGCTGGTCAGTGTGAGATGAAGGCCAAAATCGATATCAGGATGAGATTTTGCGTAGTCGGCAATCTCGGGGAACCATGGGCAGGGAACCATGATGCTGGCGGAGTTGACCAGGCTCGTGCTGAGAGCCTGGATCGTGGCCGCATTCACGGAATGAGTCATGCCGACATCGTCGGCGTGGATGACTACGAGCTTGGCGTCGCGGGCGTAACCCAGTTTTTCGGCCAGGGAGTTGCCTTTGGCAACGTCCTGAGCGTGAGTGTCGGACAGCGCGCCCGCTAGACAGAATAAAAGCAAGATACAGATGCGATTTCCATTTGTTGGCATCGGTCTCTCAGTCGGCCGCGGCCGATTGGGCATGGGCGGCGGTCAGGTCGGCGTGGAGGAGGCGGTGGAAGAGGTGCTCGCCGGCTTCGCGGCGGACCGAGAGGCGGCCGGCTACGTAGGCGCGGGAATGCAGGCCGCGCTGGACGGCGTCGCAGATGGCCATGTCTTCGTCTTGCACTTTTTCGCTGACGGCGATGCTCTCGCGATTGTGGGCTTCGGCGGCGGGGCTGGCGTCTGCGAAATAATAGTCGAAGATGACCGCGCATTTGTCGGTGCCCAGCGGTAGGACGAGGTTGGTGTCCATCACGCCTTCGTAGGCGTTGATCATGAAATTTGGATAGATCCAGAGGTAGAAGGCGCGACCTTGGCGTGTGGCCGCGACGCCCGCGGACGTGTTGGCGTCGGAAGAGAGCGGGCTGGATTGCAGGCAGGCGCGTTCGAAATTTTCGATGGTGTATTTGGTGTATTCGATGACGCTGCTTAGGCCTTTGTGGGCGTGGGGTACGTGATAGCCGCCGTCGAGGTAGTTGTCTACGTAGACTTTCCAGTTGCAGTTGAGCGGGTAGATGCGGCGGTCGAAGTAGTGAAGCTTCTTCGTCAGTTCGAGCGGGGCGACGATATCTGGCACGGCGCCCAGGAAGGTGTGCAGCGGGACGGCGCTGCCGTCGAGATTTACGAAAACGAAATTCTCCCAGACATCGACCCGGATGGGCTCGAGTCCGTTGTCGGCGCGATCGAAATTGCAGACGCCGTCGAACTCGACCATGCCTTTTAGCGTGCCGTCGATACCGTAGGTCCAGCCGTGGTAGGGGCAGCGAAACTGCTTGGCGCACCCCGCGGCTTCCGGGACGACGGCGGCGGCGTGATGGCGGCAGACGTTGTAGAAGGCGCGAAGTTGGGAATCGTCGCCACGCACGACCACGATGGGTTCGCCGGCAACGTCGGCGGTGAAGAATTGGCCCTTTTCGCATACTTGATCGAGGCGACCCACGACTTGCCAGGTCGCGCTGAAAACGCTGGAGCGTTCGAGTTCTTCGATGCGCGGGTCGCGATACCAGGGGGCGGGGATGGTGAAGGCTCGTTCGAGTGGATCGGAAGGATTGTAGAGATTGAGGAGGTCTCGGACGGAAGGCGCGTGCATTTGTGGCTCCTATGGCGTGTTGAATTCATATCGCGAAATGGAGTTGTGAGAAAGAGGAAAATTATCACGAAAATTCAGAAGCAATCATCGGGGTTGATCTTGCCAAGCTGGGCGCAGGAGTCCTGCGCCCGTACATTCGCACCACCGGCGCCGGTGCGATCCGCTCCCTCAACGTGATGGAAACAGCCGAGCAGCGTTGTCGTAAAGAATTTTTCGCTTTACTTCTTCGCTGATGGGTAGGGCGTTGAACTTTTCGGCGTTGATTTTCATTTCGGAAACGCCTGGGCTGGGCCAATCGGTGCCCCAGAGGACTTTGTCGGCGATCTCTTCGATGCGGGGAAAATATTCGAGGAGTCTCTGCGGGGGGATGCCAGAGATATCCATGTACATGTTTTTGTGGCGGCGAACGAGGAAGAAAGCTTCGTTCATCCAGAGGGGGCGGCCGCCGTGGGCCAGGATCAGAACCAGATCCGGATAGTCGACGGCGACCTCGTCGCACAGGATGGGTTGCGCGTGAATATTTCTGGCGCCGGGGAAGATGGAGGTTCCGGTGTGGATCATGATGGGCAGGCCGTTCGCTTGGGCACGGGCGTAAATGGCGGCTAGCTCGGGATTGCCGTGCATGTAGGCGTTTGGCGAGAGGGCCTGATGCGAGGGGTGGATTTTGATGGCGCGAATGCCGAGTCTGGCGATGCGGTCCACTTCGGCGCCGGCGTCGGGCACCGAACCAGGATCGACTCCGCCGAAAGCGATGAGGCGATAGGGATCGGCCTTGCAGTAGCTGGCGACCCAGTCGTTGACGACGGGGGTGAAGCCGATGATTTGGGGTGCGACGTAATTGATCAGGCCGGCGCGCTCGACGCCGATGGTGTCGAGATAGCGGAGGAAGTCTTTGGGATTGTGGCAGTAGTGTTCGACTTCATCGAAGTCGGTGCGGCCGCTGCGGATGAGGTCGAGAGCACTGCGCTTCATCATGTCGTGGGGAATGATGTGGACGTGGATGTCGATGATCGGTTGATTGGGGGGAGAGGCAGTCATTTGTTTGCGGCGAGAGTTTAGCATTTCCGCAGATTGGTTTCTGTGGGTTGAACGGGGCGATTGTGGGAGGCGACCTTGGGGCCGAGTTTGCGCGCATTTTCAGCTTGTGGGGTTGTGTCGTCTAAACCCCGCGGTCTCGGAGACCGCGGCTACAGGTTGGTTTGCGGCTCTAGTTGAAGCGGACGTATTCGAAATTCAGCGGTTGGCCGTTGATGCCGCGGATCGGCGGGGCGATCCAATTTGCGAATTTGCCGAGTTCGGTTACGCGGCCGGACATCAGAGATTGGACGTATTTGTAGTCGGACGGGCTTGGTAGCCATTCGAATTCGTGCTGCTTCCAAGCTTCTTCGGAGAGGACTTCGCCTGTCGGGCTGATGAAATGTCCGGCGAAGTTGCCGATCTCGCGATGGAAGCCCTTGTGCGGCAAGGTGAGGTGGAAGGGAATGCCCGCGGTGTCGATCACTTTTTGCCAGCGGGCTACGCCGTCTTCAATTTCGCCGATATAGTCGTCGCGCAATCGCTCGTTCAAGGCGGTGAGTGCCGGCACATGCTTGGCTACGATTTTGTGGTCCACAACTTCCCAGACGGGATAGTCCGCATCGCTGAGAACGTGATCGTCGCTGAGCTTGGTTTCGCGGAAGCGTCCTTTGACACCGCTGGTGTAATAGTTTGCGGCGTTTGAGGACACATCGGAGCCGTACAGGTCGAGGGTTACGCTGTAATGAAAATTCAAGTAACGCTGGATTGTTTGCAGATCGATTACACCCAGGGCCCGAATGTCTGACGGATCATCGATTTTGTTTTCTTTCATCACATCGCAGGTGCGTTGGATGATGCGGCTTACGCCGGTTTCGCCGACGAACATGTGATGGGCTTCTTCAGTGAGCATGAAGCGGCAGGTGCGGGAAAGCGGATCGAAACCGGATTCTGCCAACGCGCAGAGCTGGAATTTGCCGTCGCGATCGGTGAAGAACGTGAACATGTAGAAAGCGAGCCAGTCTGGGGTGGGCTCGTTGAAGGCGCCGAGGATGCGGGGATTGTCGGTGTCGCCGGAGCGGCGTGCCAGCAAGGATTCGGCTTCTTCGCGGCCGTCGCGCCCGAAATAGCGGTGCAGTAGGTAGACCATGGCCCATAGATGACGCCCTTCTTCGACGTTGACCTGGAAAATATTTCGCAAGTCGTAGAGGGAAGGGCAGGACAGCCCGAGGGCTTTTTGTTGTTCGACGGAGGCCGGCTCGGTGTCGCCCTGCGTGACGATGACGCGACGCAGGATGGAGCGATACTCGCCGGGAACGTCTTGCCATGCAGATTGGCCTTTGTGCCGGCCGAAATTGACCTGGCGAGATTCATCGCGCGGTTGGAGAAAGATACCCCAGCGGTATTCGGGCATTCTTACGTAACCGAATTGAGCCCAGCCATCGGGTTCGACGCTGGTCGCCGTGCGCAGGTAGACCTCGTAATTGCTGGATTCATTGGGTCCCATGTCGGACCACCAACCGAGGAATGCGGGCTGCCAGTGTTCGAGGGCGCGTTGCAGAACGCGGTCGCGGCCCAAGTCCACGTTATTGGGAATTTTCTCTGTGTAATCGATCATTGCGGATCTCCTGGATTGTGATTTCTTCGCTGGGCTATCAAAAATCTAAGCTCAGCAGACTCAGAGCGGGCATGGCGGTGACGTGCCCCTAAACTCGTTCCCAATTGAATTTGACCGGTGCGCCGGTACCGTAGACTTTGAGGGCGCCGTTCGCGCCGACCGCATTTGGCCGAATGAAGATCCAGTTTTGCCAGGCCGAAAGGCGGCCAAAAATGCGAGTCTCCATTGTTTCGATGCCGCCGAAGCGGAGATTGGATTCCAGCCCGGTCAAGCCGTCAGGCGAAAGCGCGGCGCGAGATTCGATGGCTTGGCGGAGTTCGTCCTCCCAATCGAGATCGTCGGGCGCGATGGTTACGAGTCCCGCGGCCAGAGCTTCCTGAGGGGAGAGCTTGGAGCCGATTTTCGCGCGCCAGGCGGAAAGCTGCGTTTCATCCTGGTAGAAGCGCGAGGCGAGGCGCGAGAGATGATTGGGCATTGGCAGAGCGCCAAAATTCATCTCCGAAAGCATGACAGTTGCTGTGGTTTCACCGTCCGGTGCATCGCGCATGAAGACTCTGTCGGCTGATAAGGCCAGTTCTAACAACGTGCCTGTGAAGCAGGAACCTGGCTCGACGATCGCATACATCGAGCGGGAAGTTACATCGAGCCGGGCGAAGGTGCGGCGCATCATGCCGAGGACTTCGCGGACGAACCAATTGGCCTGGTGCGTCAGAATAAAATTGTCCATGGCGAGAACCGAATCCGGGTTGCCATTGGTCTTGATCAGCCATAAGCCAAGATCAAGTTCACTTGTCCGAAGTGTAAGGATCACGTCGTCCAACTCACGTGCCATCTGCAGCGGCCACCAATTCGCTCCCGCTGCGAGAACTTCCTCTAAGGTGCCCTCTTTCACAGACTCGGGAGCGGTGACCATGAGAGTGACGGTGCGCGCGGCGCGATCGAATTGGACATCCACGTATTCGTAGTGAATTCCAGACTCATCGATATTGCGCTTCAGGGGAGTCAGGGGGACGCCTTTGGCATCGGATGGGCGATCGCTTTGCTCGGCCAACCTTTGAGCGCGCTGCTTGATGTGCTCGGCAAACTGCTGAGGCTTCGCTATTTCATCGACGAGGCGCCAATCTTTGGCGCGTTGCCCGCGGATTCCGTCGGGATTGGTGCAGAAAATGTCGGCGTGGTCGCGGCGAACTTTGCGCTTGTCGGTGATCCGGGTCAGGCCGCCGGTACCTGGCAGCACACCGAGCAGTGGGAGTTCCGGTAGGCTGACGGCGGATGAGCGATCGTCAATGAGCACGATTTCATCGCAGGCCAGCGCCAATTCGTAGCCGCCGCCCGCGGTTGTCCCGTTGAGGGCCGCGAGAAACTTGAGCCCGGAGTGGGCGCTGGAGTCTTCGATACCGTTTCGCGTCTCGTTGGTGAATTTACAGAAATTCACTTTCCAGGCGTGAGACGACAAGCCCAGCATATAAATGTTGGCGCCGGAGCAGAAAACGCGATTCTTGGCGCTGGTGATGACGACGGATCGAATCTCCGGGTGCTCGAATCGAATTCTCTGCAAAGCATCGTGAAGTTCAATGTCTACGCCGAGATCGTAGGAATTTAGTTTGAGTTTGTAGCCAGGGCGAAGTCCGCCGTCTTCCGCCACATCCATCGTCAGAGTCGCGACCGGGGGATCGAAAGAGAGACGCCAATGTTTGTACCGGGCGGGATCGACTTGATAGTCGACGAACTCGGTGTTTGGGTGAGTCTCTTGTGCGGCGGCAACATCCACGATGCCCTCCTGTTTGCTATCGCTGGAAATTCATTTCAAGAGCTGCTTTCAGTTTGGAGAAACTTTCTTCCACGGCGGCGCCGGATGTGTCCAGCACCATGTCCGCGTTTCGGTACAGGGGTTCGCGGGCTTCGAGGATTCGGCGTAGATCCTCCATGGCTCGATCGCTCCCGGCCATGGCTCGAAAATCGCCTTGCGCGATGACCCGCGACATATGTTCTTCAGGCTGCGCCTTGATCCAGATGGTATAGCAATGAGAGAGCAGATAGTCGTAGGTTTCCGTTTCGGAGACCACGCCTCCTCCAATGGAGAAAATCGCGCGATCGTACTCTCCAATAACGCGCTCTAGCGTGCGTCTTTCAATTGCTCGATAACCCGGCTGGCCATAGAGGGAAAAAATCTCCGCGAGCGGTATTCCTGTGTCTTTTTCGATTTCGCGATCAAGTTCTATGAAAGGCGCGTTCATTTCGTGCGCGAGCTTGGCTCCCAGCGTCGATTTGCCGGCTCCTCGGAGTCCGATCAGAGCTATGCGCGAACGGCGCACTTCCTCTTCTTTGCTGAACTCGCGGGTCAGGCGGGCAATGACGTTTTCGAGGCGCGCGGGCGGCAGTCGCTCCAGGAATCGCTGGATTGCTTGCTTTTCGGGAGACTGGTGCGCTTCTGGAGTGAGGAGTTCGGCGAGCGAAACATTCAGAGCCGCGGCGATGCGTCCCAGCAGCACAATCGATACGTTGCCCTCGCCGGCTTCTAATTGCGCCAGATGGCGCTCGGAGACCTTGGCATCGGTGGCAACGACCTTGCGTGTTATGGCTCGGCGATCTCGCAGGTTCCTAACGCGTTTGCCGAGCGATTGCAGAAAATTCGGCTCCAACTCGACCAGAATTTCGTCTGAGGCGATGATGGGTGAGTTGAGGTTGGCAGCAGTCATAGGCTTCGCCGCAAAGGTAGCGTATGCAGTATAATGCAATTACGGCATGATTCGTCAATGGCAATATGCAGCAAAATGCATATTGCGTGCCACAAATCTACATCAGTCGGCGGTCTACCCACTCGCACGACATGTTAAGATCGTAGTCGACTCGCCAGTGCGGGAATGGCGGAACTGGCAGACGCAGCAGCCTTAGGAGCTGCCGGGCGCAAGCCCTTGGGGGTTCAAATCCCTCTTCCCGCACCACGTAGGACCCCCTTCAGTTAGAAGCATGCTTCCATTCGAACTTCGAGAGACTTCTCGTGGTTGATCGCTATCGATGTTTTCGCAATATGGAGTTCTAGTTTAATGAAGCGTACACTTGTCGTCTTATGATTGTTCAGGATAACGGCGATCACCTGCTGGTGATACGCCAGACCGATCACGCTGTTCTCTCGGGATTCTTCGCGCGCGCCTGGGGCAATGAGAGCTTTAAATGCCCCGAGCTGTTTGAGTCTTTCTGTCTAGCCGCGCGCGAGCACGATAATGGCTGGTGTGATTGGGAGCTTGCGCCCCGGATGGATCCGAAAACGCGCGTTCCCTATACGTTCATGTCGATTCCGACGGAGGAGCACATTGCGCTTTATCAGCAGGGCATCGAGCGGCTCGTCAAAGTGGATCGGTACGCCGCGCTGCTGGTGAGTCTACATTGTGCGAGACTCTACGACCGTACGCGTGCCACAATTCCCGGCTTTTCAGCCAAATACGTGAAGTCGAGCGAATCGAAGCCGGTGAATGAGTTTCTACAACGCCTGAAACTTCAGCAGTTGCGCTTGAAGGTTGAGTTGCGTACAAATCCCGCCACCAAGGATTTGGCTGAAGACAAATCGCTCGAGACCACCGCAGGCGTACTGGAAGCTTTGGATCGTCTTTCTCTCTATTTCTGTCTGAATTCCCTTGAAGACACCACGATTGACAACGTTCCCTTGCATGTTCGTCACGAAACGGTCGATTGGGAGCTGCGACCGCTCGGCGGCAACGTCGTGTCGCTGGCGCCTTATCCTTTCCGGAAGGATCCTCTTTCCATCAGCATCCTGGCAAGGCGTGTGCCGAAGCGCGTGTATGGCGATGAGCTTGATTTTCAGCGGACGCTGGCACTGGCACCGTATTTTGCGGTGGAGTTTTCCTTGCACGCTGCGGACGAGATAGGCCGGACGCATAGCGCCGTTGCCTAGTCAGGCGAGTTTTGTCCACGAGTCTGCGGCGCCAACGAAGGTAAGAAGGCATTGAAAGCACGGTGGTTCCGGCAGCACGGCGCGTCCCCTCGGAAAATGAAAAGGATTGCAGTTGCATAGCTGCTTTGTTACGCTCCGCTGCATTCTTACCCCCTTGGAGGTGGTCCGATGGCCTTTTGTAGCGCGTGCGGTGCAGAAGTGAGTGGAGCGGCGTTTTGTCCGAAGTGTGGCGCAGCTCAGGGTGCGGCGGCACCCGCTGGAGCCGTAGCGGCGTCCCCTACTGAGGGATTGGATGAGAACGTGGCGGGGCTCCTTTGTTACGTTCTCGGCTGGATCACGGGACTGATTTTTTTCCTGATCGACAAGCGTCCCTTCGTTCGATTTCACGCGGTTCAGTCCATCGGAATGAATATCGCTCTGTTCGCTGTCTATTTGGTGATTTTAGTTTTGTTTACCATGCTCCACTTTATGTCCATGGGATTTTTGGCGTTGGCGATCTATCCCCTTTTGGGACTGCTCGTGTTCGTTCTCTGGATTTTCATGATGTACAAGGCATACCAGCACGAGAAATTCATGCTGCCGATCATCGGGCCTATTGCCGCAAATATGGCTGGAAAGTAAGATCCTCTCCGCAAGTGACGGAAGGCCGCGCAAATCGTAGGCGCGGCTTTCTTTTTGCCTTTCGCACGTTTTGCAATCGTCGTTTCCACTTGACATTCCGAAGGCTGCACCGCATCGTTAAGGGCTTTGTCCTTGGTAATTTGTCGCTTATCCGGGGCAGAAAGGCTCTTTCGGCTTCGTCATGACTCGCGTACGGCTCTGCTTCCACGATCGCTGTTTCGACGGCACGGCTTCGGCTGCGCTGTTCTACCGTTTTTACCGCGAGCGCTTTGATCAGGACGCGAAATTCGAGTTTAGCGGCATGACCCATCGCGCCGTGCCACCCTGGGAAGATGGCTTGTTCGACGGAGACGAGAACGCCATCGTGGACTTCAAATATTCCAACTCCCCCAAGGTCACGTGGTGGTTCGACCATCACCAGAGCGCGTTCCTGACTCCTCAGGACGCCGAGCAATTCCGCAAGCATCCGGGCGCCCACATGTTCTACGATCCGGACTACAAGTCCTGCACGAAGCTGATCGCGACCGTCGCGCGGGAGAAATTTGGCTTCGACACGAAGCCCCTCGAAGAACTCATTAAGTGGGGCGATATCATTGACGGCGCGCAGTACCCTACGCCGGAATCGGCGGTCGAGATCGCCGAGCCCGCGACTCAACTCGCCCTGGTCATCGAGGCGGCTCCCGAGAATGACATCCCGGCGCGGATTATTCCGGAGCTCGCCTATCGTCCTCTGGCGGAAATGATCAAGCTGCCATTAGTGGCGAAGCACCTGCAACCTTTGCTGGAACGCCATCGCCGGTCGATCGAAATTCTCAGAGAGCGCTGCGAAGCGCGCGACAATGTAATTTTTTTCGATGTCGCGGATCTGGACCTCGAGGGCTACAACAAATTTATTCCTTATTTGCTGCACCCGGAGTGCGTGTATTCGGTCAGCGTAAGTGCTTCGCAGGTCCGCGCCAAGGTTTCATTGGGAACAAACCCGTGGAACCAAGCTACCGCCGACAAGAATCTGGCCTCGCTGGCCGAGAAATTCGGTGGTGGCGGGCACCCGCGAGTGGCTGCTATTTCCTTTGAACCAAACGAGCTCCCGCGCGCGCGCGAAGTGGCCCGCCAACTTGTAGCGGTGCTTCGTGGGGCGTAGCGAGTAGCGGTGCGGAAGGCGTCGCGCCTGGTCGACCCTAGAAGTGTTCTTCGCGAAAGTTCGACAAAGTCGCTCGGCGTGTGTAAGATTTTAGGTAAGGTTGCGGGCCGGCCGGTGTTCGGTGGCAGAGCAGCTGACTCTTAACCGCGCGCTTCGACCTCTGTACACTGTGTTTTCAGTGGTTTAGCCTAGGATTCGGTCAGGTCGATTCAGGCCGAATTTGACCGAATTGGGGCAAAATTAGTGCAAAGTCTTCCGTAGGTTTGCGCCCGCACCAGGTCGCTGCTATTCTGATTTTTCTGTGCGCCGCTAGCTCAATTGGCAGAGCAATGGACTCTTAATCCATAGGTTGTAGGTTCGATTCCTACGCGGCGCACCAAATATTTTCAACGAGTTAGCTGAATCTTCCTCGCTCTCGGTCTTCTCACTGTGCCCGATTTTGTGCCCTGCCTCTTCTAAAATTGGCGTGCTGGCCTGCTCATCCAGACATCGAATCGCAGCCTGTTTGGCCTGTGAGCGAATGTGGCTATAGTGTTCCAACATCTGACGGCTAACATGTCCCGCGAGGGAGCGGACGGTCTGTTCGCTGATAGTGGCATTCCCGGCCAGCCGAGAAACGAAGGTGTGCCGTAGATCATGCCAGCGGTAGCGCACACGAGCCCTCTTACAAGCTCAAGCCAGGCCAGCCGCCAAGAGCCCATCGGCCGCTCCAAGTCGAGGTCGTATATGCCCACGGAGCGGGAATTGCCGCCGATGCCGACCTTATACCTCGGAAAGACGAAGGTTTCCGGCCCGGCACCAGGGCACCGGGACAGCCACAGACTAAGGCAGGCGCAGACACGGCGCGTGAAGGGAATCAATCGGCCCGTCCCCGCCGCCGTCTTGCTCTTTGGGACTACAACCTCGCCGCTGGTGATATTTCCGTTAGCCCACGTGAGCCTCAAGTCGCGATGCCTCAACA
Organism: uncultured Acidobacteriota bacterium; assembly: GCA_963834025.1. Lineage (GTDB taxonomy): Bacteria > Acidobacteriota > Terriglobia > Acidiferrales > UBA7541 > Acidiferrum. Next base: position 337,956 of record CAWIAI010000005.1, read on the forward strand.
CCCGCACTTCGGAAGAGCGCAATCCTGTGTCGAGCGTGATTAGGAGCAACGGCAGAAGGGCAGGCGAACGGCTTGCGCTGGCCGCTGCGATGAGTTTTGATTCATCCTCGGAACTGACTGCTCGACCCACGTCGTGGCGCTCAGGCAAGGTTCGTACGCGGTCTGCTATAGGCCCCCCAAAGTCCGAATTGGCGGAGAATGCCCCGCAACGCTCCTACCTCGTAATTGACCGTGCGATTTGACACGCCGGAAGCGAGACGCTTCCGTTGATACTCGGCTATGTCGTTCGAGTTTATGTCGCACACAAGACCCTTCCCGAATTCCTGCTTAAGATGCGGGAGGCATAGCCTGTAACGCTCCGTGCTCTGCGGAGCGAGACCCGCCTTCCCAGCCAGCCAGATGTCGGCGCCATTCGAGAAGAGCGGCACGCGCTCTCGCTTTTGGAATGTGATTATAGGATTGCTCAATCTCCCGCCGCCGAACTCTCTCCGCTTCCGCCGCTACGGTTTTTGAATTGGTTTTCGCGCTCTCGCGGATCACTTGCCCGTTGAAGACGAATTTGTACCACCAAACGTCACCGCGCTTGTAGAGACTCACTTTTGCACTCCCTTCGTTGGCGGTCTGCCGCCCTTCTTTCCGTTTTCCCGCGCAATTTCCTGTAACCGCTCAATGCCGAAACGTTCCAACCGGGCCCGATAGCTGCGCTTTCCCATGAGGCTTGCTGCCTCGCTGACGGCTTTTTTCCCCATGCCAATATCCTAAACGTTTAGGTTTACTAAGTCAAGGGAAATGTGCTAGCTTGCTTGCGCGGCTAGGGTAGCTCCCGAAGAGCACGCTTTCCGGGCGTGTCTGCCGCTCACCCCAAGCCGGAGCCACGACGGAGGTGGTATGTCCAGCGGAGGCGATGTCTGGAAGTACTTTGGCAACGAATTTGAGCAGCTCGCGCACGAGGAGGAGGGAATCGAGCGAGCGGCGCGAAAAGATCGCTTGCTGCGCGCTCACTGCGATTACAGGAAACACCCGGAGATATGGGCAGAAAAGGGGAAGCCTGGGCAGGGTTTTTTCTGTTTGCTCGAGGCGCCGGAAACCGGCCTGTGGATGCTCAGTGATGGCGTGAATGAGAATTTTTTGGAACGGTTTCGCACCCTTGCGGCGCGGGCCGGGCGTGCCCTGGGCCCTCCAAAAGGCTCCGACGCGGAGGATGTTTGGCTCCATCGGCTCTATCGCGACTTGCCGGAACACAACAGTGATCAGCTCTCTGCGGTGTCCGATGAAGGGGGAATGATACGTCGCGTTTGCGTGGCTTCAGCTACGCTTTGCGCTCGGCTCGAGAGGAAGGCAATCGCGGACGCGGCCATCGAGGGCAGCTAGCAGGAAGCATTCGCTTTACTGCTTTCATTCGCACCGCAATGCTTCGCGCAGACCGCACCCAAGCCAATCAAGAGCAAAGCTCTTTTGAAGGCCGAAACTGAGCTCGCCGATGCGCAGGCAGCTCTTCAAAAGGCAAACGATCAGATTGCGGCCCTCACTGCCGAGTGCGACAAACTAGCGGCACAAACGACGGAGATTACAAAGGGCTATATCGATGCGCTCACGGCTTTTCGGGTGTTGCACGAGGAAATGACTTTCACAGCCTTAGATGAAACTGACCAACAAGCGATCAAAGCCATTCCTCCCGGCGGTCTTCTCGACTCTGCTGCGACCATCGAAAAAGACTTTCAGGAAGCCGTAAAGGTCATGAAAAAAACTCATGAGCGACAACAGTGAGATGGTGCAGAAATACAATTCTCTTCTAGCCCTCGCACAATCCCAGGATGCCCAATTGCAGGCCGCCAACTCTCGGCAACAGCGAATCAACAACGCGCTCGCCCTCTACAACGCGATGCCGAAGTATACGCCGCCACAAACAATCAACCTGCAAGTTACCAATTGCAGCGCATGCCCCGCGCTCTGCGTTCACTAGGCCATGAGGCGACCATGCATGCTCATTTACGAGGGAAGTAGCTATGAAAAACGAATCACGCTACGAAACCATCCAAGCCGATTGTGCCATTCGGGCAAAGCTCTGGAAAAAAAAGAAATTAGCTGTTGATAACCACTCCACGAACCATGCGGTGTCGGGCGCAATTCCAGCCCGAGTGACTGGGAACTTGGAAGTAGTGCCCGATTAAGTCGGGTTACCGTCTTTAGAGTTCGGTTCGTACGCGGGACAGCTCGGTACCGGACATGGCGTGAAGTAGAGCGTCGTGCACTTGATGGGGCATCCCGCTCCCTGCAAAGGGAGTTTGAATTAGTGGCTCTGCACAAGAATTCGTGGAGGCCCGCATTTTAGGCTGCTTTCTGAAGAACGATGAATTCGGTCTTGGTGACCGCCATGCGTTGGGCCTTGAGCAGCAGATAGCCGAGATTCTTGTAGCCGCGGCCCCTTCGAAGAAGGGTTTTGATGTTGCCGTTGATGGCTTCCACCACTCCGAAGCGGACCTTGGTGCGGCAGTAGTTGAGGATGCCGTCGAGGTGATCCAACAGCATGTAAGCGAGCTTTTGAAAGGGTTCCAGGCGTTGCCAACGCAGTTGATCGATCCAACTTTGCAAGTACCGCAGCATGGCTCCTTCATAGCAGTAGGTCCACAACCGCTCCAAGCTTTCCTTTAGAAGGTAGGCTTTCATCACCCGCCGGTTGAGGGCGAACAGATCGTTTAACTGCTGCCGTTTCTGGCTGTCCAGATTCATCCAGCGCGTCAACAGCAGCCAACGTTTGCCTTTCACTACCCCGCGCATGCGCCCGCCTTTGCGGAAAAACTCCGCCCGGCGCACTTCATCGATGGCTTTGTTGGCGTGCTGCAAAACGTGAAACTTGTCGAACACGATGCGGCCGTTCTGCGCCCATTGCGCAATGCTGTTGGTGAATGGCCGCCACATATCCACGCACGCCGCCTCGATGCGCTTCCGCTGGCTTTCCTTCAGTTGCGTTCGAAAAAACTCATCGAGCGTTTCCTGCTTACGATCCTGCCCGAACCACAGGGGCTCTCCGGTCTCCAAATTACTGACCACGGTGATGAACTTCATCTGCTTGCCGAAGTAAATCTCATCCACGCCCATTTGTATCAGGGGATCCTTGCGACGCGTCGCACTCCAACGCTGCAGATACCGCAGGTCGATCGCGCGCACCGTGCTGGCCGCCAGTCCAAACTGCCTGGCCACCTGTCGAACCGACGCGCTTTCACACGCCAACCCCACGGCATCCTCAAAGTCCTTGCTAAACGGCGCTTTGCTCGGCAATTGCGGTACTTTCTCGACGCGCACCCCACACTGCGGACAGCACACCCGGTACAGCTCGAGGATCACCGTGGTCTGATACTTCCTCCAGGGTAAGTCGCGCACCTCGCGCTGGTAATAGTCATGGGCGTCAGTAAACTTCCTTCCGCATCCTGAACAGATCAGTTTGCGGTTCCCACGCTTCCGTCGCACCCACAAACGCAACGTCTTGGCGGTTTCATCGATTTCGTGCCGAAACACTCGGTAACCTGGCCAATCCAAGATTCTCGTGAACTCGTTGTCGCGCATTCCGCCGAGTCTAGCCGAACCTGCCTCATTGCGGAAACCCGCTCTCCTATTGGCCCGCTACGAATTCCTGCTCAGAGCCGAATTAGTAATCCTGGTCGAAGTTTTGATCGAAGAGATGTTTGGGTCGGACTGAAGCCGACCGAGAGATTACCAACGAGCCGCGGTCGTTGATGCACAGAGGTCGAAACAAAACAACGAAGACCAGTCTTCGGAGCGAACGGAGTAGTGCGCTCGAAAAAGATTTGACAGGGTCGGCATTGTTAGAGATGTCCGGTAACCGCGTTAGGACGTAGCCGCCCGGCGGCGGACGCTTCGCGTGAGGTAGCCGAGCGTTGGTTGCTTGATGGCTTGGATGTAAGTGTGGGTCACAGGAGGTGTTCCTGTGACCCATCTTCGCAAAATGATGCTGGAAGAACTCCAGCTTCGTAATTATGCACAAAATACCACACGCCACTACCTTCGTGCAGTAGAAGATTTTGCTCGACATTTCAACTGTTCGCCAGATCGCTTAGGTCCTCGACACATTCGCGAATATCAAGCCGAGTTGTTCAAGAAGCGCAAGTTGTCAGCGAATTCCGTAGGACAACACCTGGCGGCGCTGCGCTTCTTCTACATCAAGACTCTTCGCAAAGCCTGGAGCCTGGCGGAAACTCCCTATCCGAAAAAGACCCGTCGCCTGCCGACGATTCTTAGCCGCGAAGAAGTCGCGCAACTCCTCCAGGCGGCACGCACTCCTGGCGAGCGCATCCTGCTCATGACCCTCTACGCCACCGGCGCCCGGAACTCCGAGCTGACCCACCTGAAAGTCAGCGACATCGACAGTCAGCGCATGGTGGTGCACATCCGTGGCGGCAAAGGCCGCAAAGATCGCGATGTCATGCTCAGTGCCAAGCTACTTGCGGCACTCCGCGCCCACTGGCGTTATTACCACCGCAAATCCAACACCTGGCTGTTTCCCAGCAACTTTCGCAAGGATCGACCGATCGATACCAAAACAGTCTGGTACGCGTGTCAGAAATCCGCCCAGCGCGCCGGCCTCCAAAAACATGTCCATCCCCACACGCTGCGCCACTGTTTTGCGACTCATCTATACGAGGCTGGCACGGATCTCCGCGCCATTCAGGTCCTGCTCGGTCATGAACACCTGAAAGACACCTTGCTTTACGTGCACCTCGCGATACAACGCCTCAACTCCACCGCGAGTCCTTTGGACTCGCTAGTACTGAACGACAGGCCGCCCGACGAGAAGTAGATGAGCCGGCCGCCTCTGGAGGTGGCCGACATCGTCCGCGCTGCAGGAGAGGCGTTCATCGAACGACACCGCCACTGGCTCCGTTGGAAGCACGTGAAAGTACTGCGGGCCATTGCGCGGTGTCGAACCGCCGCGCTGGGCGGGCATCTCGATGAGTGCATGCGCTGCGGACATCGCGCCCCCATCTCCTATAACAGCTGTCGCGATCGCCACTGCCCGAAGTGTCAGACTGCCGCAAGGGACCGCTGGATCGCTGCGCGTCAAAAGGAGCTTCTCCCCACGCGCTATCTCCATGTGGTCTTCACCCTGCCGGGTCGCTTGGCTCCGCTGGTGCTGCAGAACAAAAAGGTCATCTATGATCTTTTATTTCGCACCAGTGCGGAAACCCTTCTCGAAGTCGCTCGCGATCCCAGACACCTCGGTGCAGAGATCGGCTTCTTCAGCGTCTTGCATACCTGGAGCCAAAAGCTCACCGCTCATCCACATGTGCACTGTGTCGTGTCGGCCGGCGGCCTCTCGCCTGATCGCGCCCGTTGGATTCGCTCTCGCGACAACTACTTCCTTCCCAAGAAAGTGCTGGGTAAACTCTTCCGCGGCAAGTTCGTCGACGCACTCAAAGAGGCTTTTCAAAATGGCCAACTGCACTTCCATGGAGACCTGAAGCTTCTGGCGCAACCCAAGATCTTCGCCGCCTGGCTGCGGCCACTCCATCGACAGGATTGGGTGGTGTACTTGAAACGTCCCTTCGGGGGCCCCGCATACGTGGTGCACTATTTGGGCCGCTACACCCATCGCGTGGCCATCTCCAACCACCGCCTGGTTTCCTTTGCTGACGGAAAGGTTACCTTTCGTTGGCGCGATTCGGCTCACCACAATGAACAGAAGTTGCTGACGCTATCCCTCGATGAGTTCTTACGGCGCTTCTTACTGCACATCCTTCCGAAAGGTTTTGTGCGCATCCGGAACTTCGGCTTCCTGGCCAATCGCAAACGCGCCAAGCTCCTGCCACTTTGCTTTTGCTTGTTCGGCGCCACACCACAGCCGCAAGTCGCATCACACCCCTCCGGCACCGAAAACTCCTCGCCATCTTGGCGCTGCCCCCAATGCGGTGGACCGATGAAAGTCATCGAACGGTTCACCGCTGCGGAACTACAACTGCGTTCTCCTCCAAAGGTCACCGCTGCCGCATGAAGCACTCTCTCCAACGCGAAAACTGGACACGCTTCGGCGCGCGAACTACTTCTCTGTCTTGCTGCCAAACAGATCCTTTTTTGCGCCCTCTTCAACCACGCTCTTGGCGATACTCTCTCGTCCTAGCCGATCCTCTGGCTCTGCCGTGTCGTGGGTTCTGCCCGACAGCACAGTCTCGGCACACCTCAAACTCACCCCTTCCCTCCATTGAATTTGCATAGGGCCCGCGTCCGCCGCACCCACGGGCGGCCACGTCCAAACGGCTTTACCGGACGCGCGCGGAACTCCTCGCTCCCGTCCGACTCTCAGCCGAAACGCGCATCCGGTAAAGCGCTAACGTTAATCGGGACTTGGCCCAATTACGAGGCGAAGCTTTCCCCCCACTCGCTAGGGATTCACCTAGTTGTTTAAAGATCGAATCAAACATAACCTCATATTCGGCCTGCCCCTATCGTATCCCGCGGATACCGGCCTTCTCATCTCATCTGGAGACACCGACCGTCCAAGGTGTAAGGCCCATGAGATTGCTTGGTTAGTCCGTGAGGAGACCAAAAATGCCCCCAGATCCCCAGCTCTCCGGTCAAGGTTTTCCATCAGACAGGCCCGTGAATGGCGCTTTTCAATGGCTGGCGTTGCTTGGCGTAGCCTTGGCCCTCATAGCCGCGATTGATCTGCTCTGGTAGATAATTACTCCCACATTTACGCGGCTGTTGATTCTACCAGTGTGCAGATAGGCTGCAAGATCCCGGACTTATGAGCTAAGGACCATCCTGCATAGAGAAAGGCTGAGCCATGTCCTCCCAGAGAACTACTGCCTTACCTTCAGCCGTGAATTTGAGATTTTTTGAGGGCTTGGCTTCACAAGAGCTTGAGGCTGTCCGATTAGCTGCAACAGAGCGGCGCTACCTCGCGAGTTCCGTAATCACAACTCAAGGTAACCCTGCAGATCATTTGTACCTATTGACCCGCGGCCGCGCCAGGTATTTTTACATCACGAAGAGCGGTCGAAAAACGCTTCTCATTTGGCTGACGCCCGGGGAAATCCTAGGCACCGCTGCGATCTTGTCCGGACCATCTGAATATCTCATGAGTGCGGAAGCAACAAAGGACAGTTCGTTCTTGGTGTGGGACCGCGCCGCAATTCGGGACCTCGCAGGGAAGTACCCAAGATTGCTCGAAAACGCGTTGTTATGGGGGTCTAACTATTTGGGTTGGTATGTTGCCGATCGTGTGGCCCTCGGGTGCGAAACTGCGCGAGAAAGACTCTCACAGTTATTGATTCAACTGGCCGGAGTCATTGGCCAAGAGAGTCCCGAGGGAGTTGAATTTGACGTTACCAATGAGGAGCTGGCCAGCGCGGCAAACATCACTCCGTTCACTGCAAGCCGTTTGTTAAGCAAGTGGCGAACCAACGGTGCTGTTATCAAACGGCGAGGCAAAATACTGCTTCGCTCTCCCGAGCGATTGCTCGCAGCGGACGTTTAGTCAGTCCTCTTTCTCTCCGACGAATTTTCCCGCCACCGAGAAACTATAGATTTCCCCAACCTTGAAACTCGCATCTGAGGGTGTGATCCGCAGAACTTCCCGACCACACCGATGAGCCGTGGGATCCGCGCTACGGAGCAAAAAAGAAAGATGAGGGGGTATGTTGACGTTCAAGGCGAGATGCATCAGCAGCGCGCAGGCTCGGTCCAGCCTTTGGTCGGAAAGCAGATTGTCCTCGTACATTTTCGTAGGAAAGCACTACTGGGTTTACCTTGGCTCCAGCGGCTTACGAGAAATTTTCAGGCGCGTCCCGGCCAAACGAATCGCAGCGAAGCCCCATGTCCGGTTGATGCCGCGTTTACGAGAAACTAGACAAGCAATGGAGAGCCCACCTGCACAGGGTTACCTTGGCTTCGTGAAAAGTGAAAACCGACACACTGGAGGTTAGCTGGACCCTGCAGGCGCGGAACTCCGTTCGGCGATGGCCATGAAAAGGGCATCCGTTGCGGCCTGGAGAGAGGAATGGTTAACAGAATTAGCATCGGGAGTGACCTTAAGGAGCCTTTGGCCCCCCGCCGAGTGAACCGTGAAGAGGCTCCAATCTTTGGAGTCGGACACGCTAGGGTGAACTAGAAACTGGATAGAAGTGGCGTCCCGGAGTTTAGTGGACATGATATCGCAGTCAAAATCCCAGAGTAGTTGTCTTCTCTCGGTTTGAGTGACCAGCGATTTCACCAATTCTATGGCAGGGTTGTAGACTCCCAGCGAACTTTCCGAGAACAGTGTGGTGCCCATTAGCATTTCCTCCGACAAGATAAATTTCAAAGCTTTTCAGAGTCAGTGCGCTGGCGTACGGGGAAAGCATAACGTAAGGCTCGTCGTCTACGTTTGCTTTGCGCCCAACGCCCGATTAGTCGCGTCAATCGGGCACTGACTGCCACAAATCGCTGCTATTGCGGCAGAGTATCCACCCCGCCCCGGATATTTCCACATGGGCGCCTTCCCCGGAACTGTCAAGAGTGCCAGTAACCGCAGGTCCCGAGTCGGGTTACCGGACATCTCTAACAATGTCGGCTCTGTCAAACTCTTTTTGAGCACACTGCTCCGCTCACTCCGAAGAGTGGTCTTCCTTGTTCTTTTTTGACCTCTGCTTCGACGACCACGGCTCGTTGGTAATCTGTCGGTCGGCTTCAGTCCGACCCAAACATCTCTTCGATCCGTACTTCGACCATGATTACTAATTCAAACTCCCTTTTCAGGGAGCGGGATGCCCCATCAAGTGCACGGCGTTCTACTTCACGCCATGTCCGGTACCGAGCTGTCCCGCGTACGAACCGAACTCCAACGACTGCGAATACTCACAACCATTCCGCCACATCCAGTACAAACGGACCGCCAGCCTGCGCCCCATCGCTACCTTGGCAATGCTTTTGAGTCGACGTATCGCCAGGTGGATGTACCGGCGTCTCCAGTCAGGATGAGTCCGCGCTGCCGCTTGCGCCGCCTCCACCAGCAAGAAGCGCAACAACGAATTGCCTTGCTTGCTGATGTGACCCAATCGCTGTTTGCCAGCACTGGAGTCCTCACTCGGAATCATCCCCACGTAGGTGCCGATCTGCTTGCCACGTTGAAACCGCGTCGGAGTTCCGATGATCAACACATAGGCGAGGGCCGTAAGCGAACCCACGCCGGGATGGGTCATCAGTCGCAACACCTCGGGTCGTTTCCTGGCTTCCCGCTCGACGGCAAGCGTCAATTCTGCAATCGTCGGATTTATACGGTCCAGCAACTCCAACAACTCTTGCCGGCGCCGGCTGGCCCAAGGAGCCAACGTGAGCTTCTCTAACTGTGCTCGCCCTTGTTCGCTGAACAGTTTTTTCTTCCAGCGATAGCCCTCATTCATGGCCAATGCCTGCAACTGATTCATGATCCGCGTGCGCATCTGCACCAACCGATGTCGGTGCCACAACAGTTGTCGCAAATCTCGATTCTCCGGGCTCGGTACCCAGATTTGCGGGAAGTTGTTTTCCAGCATCAGCCTGCGCAGGAGTCGAGCATCATTGCGGTCTGTCTTCTGCTTTTTCACTCGCTTGGCCTTGATTTCCGCGGGATCGCCCATCCACAGCTCGAAACCTAATTCCGCGAGTAGCCGCTCGAACCAGCGTGAATATCCGGTAGCCTCCATGCCTACCCGCACACAGATTCCTCGCACCTTCAGGTCTCGATAGAATTTCTCTGCTTGTCCATCACTGTGGTTCAGTTCCTGTTCACCACACTCACCAGTCTCTTCCATTAAAAATGCAACCGTCTGAAAGCTCGGGTGGTAATCTACGCCTATAATCATCATGTTCGGCTCCTTTCTCCCGAGCCTATGGTCGTCAAGCAACCAAAGCTTACTCGGGTCGAGGAGCCGACATTGTTATGCAATCAAGTGGTTTTGGCCGGATTTCCACACCGATAACCGCGTTCTATAAAGGGGAAAGTCAATAGTAAATACGTCTCCGGCGACTGGAAGGAGCGAGGTTGTTCGCTTTGCTTTCCAGCCCAAGTCATGTTGAGAGGCTCTTGGGTTTTCGCTCTTCGTAGATCCATTCTGTTTTTGTGACGGCGCTTTCGGATTCTGAAGCAAGACAAGCTGCGCGGTTGAACGTTGTCAACCATGGTTCTATCTGAGGCTCTAGGCCTATAGCTTTTTCTGGTTATCCGAGGGGGCCTATAGTTTATCAAGAGACTCGTGGTGCTCGGAGCACACTCTCCGCCTAACGCGCTTATGGAGACTCACCCTCGAACCAAAGCGTCAGAAGAACCGAAAAGCCATCACCAGAAATGAATCCAGCAAAGGACGGTCCTAACCCGGCGCTCAAGCTGCTTGTTGTTTCAGATGTTCTGCGTCGAAACGAACTCCTTTCTTCCAAACCAGCAAAGTGATGGCCGCGATCTTGCGTGCCAAGGTGAGCCGCGCCAAATGCGGCTTCATGCCTCGGGCGACGCAGTCTTGGTAAAAGCCCTGGAAAGGTCCAGCGGTAGCAGCCGCTCGCGTCGCCGCACCCTTGAAGATATTTTTCAGATCGTGATTATGGTTGATGTTGAGCCCGCGAACGGCCAGGACCTTCTTGGAACGTTTGAGCTGACCAGCGACGAAGCGGTATTCACCGCTGGTGTATGTCCTCAGTGCCAATCCACAGTAAGCCCACAACTGCCGTTTGGTACGGAAGCGATTAGGCGTCTGTATCAGAGCGATCAACAGAGCGGCACGGATGGGACCAATCGCAGGAATTTGCCGCAGTAATCTCATGGCCGGATGTTTCCGTGCTTCCGCCAATAGTTCTCGTCGCGTCCCCTGGCGCAATGCCGCCAAGGCATCGAACTGCTGGTAGTAGAGTTCGGCACGACGGCGAACGCCGGCTTCCGAAATCTTTGCAAGCCATTCCGCACGGAAGCGCGGTGCATACACTTGCTGGCCGGCACAAGGAATCCCCCAGCTTCGGTAAATCGCCTTCAGCCGACTCATCACCCGCGTCAAATCGCGAGTTATCGTGATGTAGCTGCGTGCCAGTTCCTTCAGCGTGCGGATACCCTGTTCGCCGTGGTACACCGGGCTGAGCTTGTTCAGATACAAAAGCTCGGACAGCTTGCGGGCATCCATGCGGTCGTTATGGTTTCCGACTTTCAACAGGGCATTCTTGCGCGGATCGCAGGCCACCACCCGGGTGACGTGAGGCTGGAGCAGATCGTGCAACCAGGCGGCCCAGGTTCCTTCTTCAAAGGTCACCGACAAACTGCCGCGTAGCCCGTGAATAAACTCAAGGATCGTATCCGCTTTCGTTTCGAGAATCGCCTCCATTACTAAATTCCCGCGCGAATCCCGAACGGCCACAGAGATCGTTGCCTGATGCACATCCATCCCAATATACTTGGCGTCATTCATGAGGGCGCTCCTTGTTGTAGGTTGAGATGCGAACGATCAAAACCTACTCTAAACGGGCGCCCTTTTATAATGCGTTTATCGGGAGTTGGGAGTGGCAGCAGCGACATTCCACACTCCGAAGAGCAGCCGGTTGGATTCTTGTCTTGTTCGTTGATATGGCGTGACTTACAGCCCGGCCTTGCTTGTACCAGAAAATTAATTCCCTTTTTATAAAACCCGTGGTACGCTGCCGTACCTAAGGTGCTTTCCAGCGTTTTGGCTGTCACCTAAGTTCGTTGTGACCATGCCGAAATCCCCCCAGACCGTCAGCCGCTTTGATTGCTTAGGATTCCTGTATGAAGTTTTGGCGATGGGGCTATAGGTCTGTGAACTGGAATGTGCCATTGGAAGGGGGATTTTATGTGTTCATCGTGCGGGTCTAGCAATCAGGCCGAATTTTCAAGTGAGATGATTATACATTTCACCGGACGCGAGAATTTGGACAATCCCGGCGTCTGGGCATTCTCAAAGTTGTTGATTTGTTTGGAGTGCGGCTTTTCGTCGTTTACCGCTCCCCTTGCGGAACTTCAACCGCGTCCACAACGGCGAGGCCTTAGCTCAGATTCGCTTGCGAAAGCATCTCCCCCCAACTAGAGTAGCGCCTAGCGTTCCCCGTTAGGCGCTACTATTTAAAGATTTATCGGATCACTCGGTGCGTCGAGCTGAGCTGAATAAGAAACTAGTGTCCGTCTCGATGCCAGTCGAACTTACGTCTCTCGTTTCGCAGAGAGCTTATGAGCGACCCCGCGGGATATTCGCCTCTCCGCAGACTTGCCGGTATCCAGATACCTTGGCAACTGGTCGATAAAAATGCCTGCCGTCGGTTGGCACTGCTGATCGGAAAATGCGCTTTCATCGCTCTGCTGTACTACCTCCTGGTTGTGATCAGCATGAAGCTCCACTTTTCCACGTCAGGCCTGTCCCTGATTTGGCCCTCCAACGCGTTGCTTGCCGCAACGCTCGTACTGAACCCTAAAGGTCGCTAGTGGGTTTACTTGCTTGCGATCATTCCCGCACATATAGCGGGAATGAGTTCCTATAACCCAGGCTTCTGGTGGCTCGCGTATCAAATAGCATTTAACGCAGCGCTGACAGTTACATATGCGGCAATTCTTCAAAGGTTTAAGCCGAAAATACTTTATTTTGAGGCGCTACGAGACGTTCTTATCTTTCTGGGAGTATCCGTCGCTGTTCCCGTTTTGATGAATTGGTTAGCCATCTATCCGGTTTTCAAGTTCTCACCGAGTAGTTCTGCTCTTCTCGCTCACAATTCGTCAGAAGGTTTCTTTGCGGTGTGGACTAGCTGTTGGATCAATAACAGCGCGTCTTTCATAGCTTTCGTTCCTGCGATTCTCGTTTGCGCTACGCGAGGCAGCTCTTGGTTTCGAGGTTTCTCCCCACGACGAGTTGCTGAGGGAGCACTCCTGACAGCGCTCTTCATTCCGGTCACTTTCGTAGCATATGGACGCGTCGCCACAAACGGCCAAATGCTAGAAGCGCTCTACCTTCTTCCGATACCGTTCTTGCTGTGGGCAGCGGTTCGATTTGGTCCAGCCGGGGCAAGTCTATCCGTGATAGCGCTCGTTTGTATTTCAAGTTGGTGCGCATATGCTGGAGAGGGGCCCTTCCTGCGTTCCTCATTCATCGACCGTGTCACCTCCATGCAGATAAGCTGGATCATGATTTGTGCTCCGGTGCTTGCTCTCGCCGCCGTTGTCCGAGAACGCAAGTTCGTCACATTGGCTTTTTTGAGGAGCGAATGTCGATTCAGGCAATTCTTTGAGACCCAGCCGGAATGCTGCTACATGATTTCTCCAGGGGGCATCTTTCTGGACGTCAATCCGGCAGCATGTGCAGCCCTCGGTTACACCAAAGAGGAACTGATCGGCCAGGCGGTGTCAATCATCTACGCTCCCGAGTCGCATTCCAAAATGCGCGATCTGCTTGAGAAGTTGAAGAAGACGGGACGGCTTGAAAGCGAAGAGACAGTCGTACTAACTCGAAATCGAGAGAGACAGGACGTGCTCCTTAACGCGGGATCGGTGGTGGATGCGGAGGGAAACCCCTTGCATTTTACAAGTGTGTACGTAGACATCACTGAACGTAAGCGAGCGGAAGAAGCACTTTTTACGGTGAATCAAAGGTTGATCGAGGCACAAGAGGAAGAACGCACTCGGCTTGCCAGAGAGCTTCACGATGACATCAACCAGCGGGTTGCACTGCTGGCGTTGAAACTGCAGACTCTGCAAGAGAGTGTTCCTGCTTCGGTGGCCGAAATCCGCGACGCGATCGCCGAGGCGAGCAAAGAGACGGAGGATCTTGGGACCGATATTCAGGCTCTCTCGCACGGCCTGCATTCTTCAAAGCTGGAATATCTTGGGCTTGCCTCGGCAGCAGGAGGTTTCTGCAGGGAGCTCTCAGACCGGCACGGTATGGGAATCGAGTTTTACTCCGAGAGCATTCCGAAAGATCTTCCAAGGGAAATCTCCCTTTGTTTATTCCGGGTTTTGCAAGAGGCTCTACAGAATGCGATCAAACACAGTGGCTCCAGGCACTTCCAGGTGTCCCTCAGCGGTGGGTCGAGTGGGGTGGAACTGACGGTACGCGATTCAGGGATTGGCTTTGATCTTGAAGACGCCACAAGAGGGAGTGGGCTCGGTCTTACAAGCATCAGGGAGCGCCTCAAACTTGTGAACGGGGAACTCTTCATTGATTCGCAATCACCGCGCGGAACGATGATTCTGGCTCGCGTGCCCCTCAGGCCCAAAACGAAATCTGCAGCAGCCCCTTAGAAATCTGCTCGGCAAGGCCGTACAGAGTCGCGTCAACCGCCGACCTTGAAAGTTTAGGCCGACAGAGCGAGAGCGATTCCTCCGCAGCAACCTTGCCCCGCGCGTCGGTGTCCACGAAAAAGCTGTGCCCATCGCCGCGCAAAGTTGTGACGGTAACCCCGCAACATCCGCGCACGCACCCCACCATAGAGGGGCAGGGGTGCGAGTGCGTGCGCTCGACACCGAGCTTCGACGTTCAGCCTGTGCCGCGCAGGTCACTTGATTGCATAACAATGTCGGCTCCTCTCGACATGAGCAGTCTTTGGTTGTTAGGCTCAGGAAGGAGCCGGAGTTCGGTTCGTACGCGGGACAGCTCGGTACCGGACATGGCGTGCAGTAAAGCGTCGTCCACTTGATAGGGCATCCCGCTCCCTCGTGAGAGGGAGTTCGAAGAACTAATCATGGTCGAAGTTTTGATCGAAGAGATGTTTGGGTCGGACTGAAACCGACCGCTAGATTACGAACGAACCGTACTTGTCAGGGCCGATCGGAAAGACACCGAAGGAAGCGGAAGAAAAAACTCTTTTAAGTGAATGGAGAAGTGTGCCCAAAAAGTGTTTGACAGGGCCGACATTGTTAGAGATGTCCGGTACCGCGTTTACCAGGACGTAGTCGGTGGGTCCAAACCACCATCAATCTCGACTGTCTTTGCCTAATTCCAGTTTTTCTCTCCCCCGAGTTGTGGTACGCTATCACACAATGGTGCTCTACAGCGTTTTGGCTGTCATCTAGCGATTTGTCGGTGAATAGCCCACATCCCTCCCACAATTTCGATCACCGATGCTCTCGCCGCTGCGCGATGGAGATTGAGGTATGTGATGTCATGCAGCTCCATTCTGGTTGTTGATGATTTCGAAAATTGGCGACGCCAAGTCCGTTTGCTATTTCGGGCACGACCACAATGGCAAATCATCGCGGAGGCGTCGGACGGATCAGAAGCTGTTCAGAAGGCCGAAGAACTGAAGCCGGACTTGATCCTGCTGGACATCGGTCTCCCCAAACTGAATGGAATCGACGCCGCCCGGAAGATACGACAACTCTCCCCCAGCTCCAAAATAGTCTTCCTAAGTCTCAACAAGAATCTGGAGGCCGTGCGGGCAGCTTTGAGCACAGGCGCTCAGGGTTATGTTTATAAGATGGACGTCCGACGTGATTTTTTGCCTGCTATAGAAGCGGTTCTGCGGGGCAAGCAATTTGTCAGTAGTAGCTTAAATGGCCACCAGTTCACCGATACCTCAGTACAGAAAGCCGCTCCCAGCCATGAGGTTCAATTCTATTCCGATGACGCACTTCTTCTAGACTCATTTGCTCGCTTTATCGCTGTTGCCCTCAAGTCCGGACGGGCGGCTATCGTTGCCGTTACCGGGTCGCACCGGGACGGTCTTGTTTCGAGATTGAAGGAACAAGGCTTAGACGTTGATGCCGCCACCCAACAGGGGACTTACATTCAGTTGGATGTTGACAAAACGTTCTCCACGTTTATGGTCAATGATATGCCTGACGCGACTCGATTTCTCCAGATTGCAGATGGCCTCATTGAGGCCGCAGCCAAAGCGGCGAGGCAACCGCATCGTGGCGTTGTGCTGTGTGGAGAAGGGACATCTGTCTTGTGGGCGGAAGGTAAGGCCGACGCTGCAATTCGTGTTGAACAACTCTGGGACGAGATAGGCAAAAGCTTCGGGGTAGATATCCTCTGTGGGTACGCCTTGAGCAGCTTTCACGGCGAGGAAGACGAGCACGTGTTCCAGAGCATCTGTGCGGAACACTCCGCCGTTTATTCTCAGTGAGAAGTGAGACTCAATTCTAGGTTAACCCGCCGCAGCGGCGTCTCTCTTTGCGAGTTGGCACAGCGCTTCTTCCGGAACAGCAAATTCGGCGGTGCCGCAATCCAAACAGACAACAAGCTCCGGAAATACCCACACGTTGGGCTTATCAATATCGGGGAAATGGATGAAAATCTCCCCGCTGAAGTTCTGCTGGTTGACTGACCCACACGACTTGCAGGGCATGTCGAATCACCCCCAAAACTCCGCCACTTTCCTATTTCTAATTTACTGCAGAGACATTTCAAGTGCTGTAATGTCCGTCACGGAGATACGTGACTGTGGTCGCCTTTGCAGTCAACTCCCGATAAGTCGTGCCGGACAATGAGGAACTTGTCCAGTTTCCGCGTTTACTAGGCTTATGGCTTTAAGTTGCCTGGATCTCTCGTCTGTTTATTCGAGAAATTGGTTTCTCAAAGGTGGAATCTCCCCATCCGGGTGGTCGGCGATTCTCTCAATCTGCTGCGCAATAGGCCGCCGGATCAACGCGTCTTCCGGTGCGTATTTCAGTGCATCCGAATACGCTCGCAAGGCCCCTTCCCGCGCGCCGCGCTTCAGTAGCAGGTTCCCTAGCTCGACGTGGACAAAAAAGGCGGTGGGGTCCATTTCCGCAGATTGCTGGAACGCCTCTTCTGCGGCGGCATCGTCCGGCTTATCGGCATAATGTTTTTCGATTCCATGGAAATAGAGATAGGCAGCCGCATCTGCGGGCGACAGAAACGTTCCCCGGTAAACGAATACATTCCCGAATCGCGTCGCTGGAGTAGCCTCCCTAAGCGCGCGCCTATCCCAGAAAGTGTTCGGAGCCAAGAATACAGATCTAACGAAAATTGTACCGGACCTCTGGGGCTGACTGAGTCGTTTCAGGTCACGCTGCATATCGCGGCCCAGATATTCCACGTCCCGCCCCTTTAGTTCTTCCTCGGAGGATTCGTAGATGAGGGTGGGCATCTCGCCCGCGGGCTTCAGAAACTTGCGGTAATAATCGACGATTTCTTTGGTGCGCTGGCCGAGGTCCACCCCTTCATCGCTGAAATACTTGTAGCCGTTCTTGGTCCCGCCCACGAATTCATTGAAGTACTCCCACGGCCGCAACACAGGCACCGCTGAGGCACAGGCCAGAGCATAGGCCAGCACCGTCACCGCTTTCAGCCTTCGTGAATACGAAGCCATCGCCCTCTCCACGAAAAGGCCAGTGAAGATCGATGACAGAACAACTACCGGCAACGCATGTCGGATGCCTCCATACGTCGCTCCCCTTGCCAGAACGAGCAAGAACAGAATTGCCGCGGCAAGAATGACGCCCGCCGGAATATTCCAATCCGCAGGAATTCTGCGCGCAAAAAACAGAATCAGGCCGAGGAGACTTAAAACGCTCAATCCTATCGGGAGTTTCATGGCGATCATCGCCGGGAAAAAGTACTTCGGGCCCTTTCGCTCATAGAGTCGCCCAAAGATAAGTTGGGGATTCGACCGTCCTTCCATCCCCGCGTGGATCGTGTCCGCAAAACCCCAAAGATAGGCGCGTGGCACGATGTGAGTTGCGGCCATTCCCGCCAGGACAGAATGGTAGAAGGGAGTATTCACGTCCCTGATCTTGTCCGCTAGCGGGCGATTGAACGCTTCTTGCCCCCCACGTGTCTCCGCATATCGGAAGAAGTAAAATCCCCATAAAATTGCCATCGCTCCCGCCAAGACCGCTCCCACCTTCAACAGTCTTCGGCCTCTCGAATCGCCGCCTTGCTGGACCGGCCGCCAGAACGCCAGCCACATTCCGATCAACGCAACGCTGAGAAGCACCACGGGCGCGGAATGCTTGACCGCTAGGGCCAACCCCAGAAACAACGAACAGGCCGCAAGGTCCGTCCATACCCATTCACGGAAGGCAAGTGTCGCCAGAACGATCGCCGTTGCCGATAGCAGCGCCACCGGCAGGTCCGTCATCACCACAGGCCAGTGCGCGGCCACTGTGGGGTCAATGACGAGAAACAGTAACGCACCTAGCGCAACGCGGGCGTCAAAACCTCGTCTCAGTGCAAATGCCAGTGAAACGAGCAGCAGACCGTTCAGCACGAACATTGCTGCCCGCGCGCGCCTCTGAACCGAATCGGGATCATTCTTCTGGAAAACCGCGCTCTGCGTGAAGGCCCTCTCATCGGGTTTGTCGCTAAATTGACGCAACGAGTCAAGCTCAAAGCCCGTCGCTGCTATCACGCTTCCCACCCAAAGCTTTACCAGTGGTGGATGCTCGGGATTAATCCGGAAATCTCTGTCCTTTACGTAGGAAACGCCTGCGGCAATGTGATACGCCTCGTCGAGCGTGAATCCATCCAGTCGCGTCGCTATCGCCGATCGCACGATCCCCAGTCCCACGAGCAGCAGCACCAGCCACACAAAGGGGTCGAACCCGATTTTGCGTTGACCCATTCGATTTGCCGAGGATGTTGTAAGCGAAGAGATATGGGAGATTCCCCGCATGCGCGTTTGTCCTCTTCGTGCGGCATCATAGCAGTCGCTGGACGTATAAGTCCCGATAAGTCGATGCAACACCATCTGATGTAAGTCTGCTGTGTAAAGGTGGTGTTGGCATGAGGCCAGGGCAACGATTTGGGCTTTCTGCGATCGAGAAGCGTGACGTTTGGAACCGGTGGAAGGCGGGACAGTCGCTGCATGAGATTGGGCGCGCCTTTGACAAGCCACATAGCTGCATTCGCTCGGTGTTGTTGCCTCGCGGCGGCATTCCTCCCGCCGCTCGTCGCCGTTCGCGGCTGGCGCTCACGCTAGCGGAGCGAGAGGACATCTCACGAGGAATCGCTTCCGATTCGCCGCTTCGTGAGATTGCCCGACGGCTGGATCGAGCGGCCTCCACCGTGAGCCGGGAGATTTCTCGCCACGGTGGCTGTCCGGCCTATCGCGCCCTTGATGCGGATCGTCGAGCTTGGGACTCGGCCTTGCGACCGAAGAGGTGCCTTCTTGCCCTGCACCCGAGGTTGCGAGAGATGGTTGCGAGTAAACTGATCCTGGACTGGTCGCCCGAGCAGATTTCTGGATGGCTGGAGACCCAGTATCCTGATGACGAGAGCCTGCGCGTGTCCCACGAAACCATCTACCGCAGCCTGTTCATCCAGGCCCGTGGAGTGCTGAAAAAAGAGCTGCTGGACCAACTGCGCTCGAAGCGCCGCATGCGCCGCTCGCGACATGCAACGGTCAGCGGTCAGTCACGAGGACAGATCGTCGATGCCGTCTCCATCCGCGAAAGACCTGCGGAGGTAGAAGACCGAGCGGTTCCCGGCCACTGGGAAGGGGATCTGCTGGCTGGTGCCAAGAACACCTACATTGCGACTCTGGTGGAGCGCCATTCGCGCTTTGCCATGCTGATCAAGGTGCCAAGCAAAAATACGGAAGTGGTTGTTGCCGCATTGAGTCAGCATGTTCGCAAACTCCCCGCTACCCTGAAACGCTCGCTGACCTGGGATCGCGGACTAGAGATGGCCAAGCACAAGGACTTCACGGTAGCGACGGATGTGCAGGTCTACTTCTGTGATCCGCAAAGTCCCTGGCAACGCGGCACCAACGAAAACACGAATCTCCTGTTGCGGCAATACTTCCCGCGAGGAACCGACCTGTCTGTCCATTCGCAAGCGCAACTCGACCAGGTCGCGCTGCGCTTGAATCAACGCCCCAGAAAAACGTTAGGATTTCAGACCCCTGCGAGTAGACTTCAACAAAGTGTTGCGTCGACCGTCTGAGCCGGCACGGGTGCATTCGACGGGTCGGGTTACCGGACATCTCTAACAATGCTGGCTCTGTCAAACTCTTTTTAAGCACACTTGTCCCTTCACTCCTGAGAGTGGTCTTCCTCGTTTTCTTCGACCCTTTGCATCGACAACCACGGCTCGTTGTAATCTATCGAGCGGACTCAGTCCGACCCAAACATCTCTTCGATCAAAACTTCGACCATGATGAGTAATTCAAACTCCCTTTTCAGGGAGCGGGATGCCCCATCAAGTGGACGACGCTCTTCTTCAAGCCATGTCCGGTAACGAGCTTTCCCGCGTGCGAACCGAACTCGACAAATTGCGAATAGTTCCAACCGTTGCGCCACATCCAGTACAACCGAACCGCGAGTTTCCTGGCCATCGCTGCCTTAGCAATGTTCTTGTGTCGACGCATCGCCAGGTACACATACCGACGCCGCCAGTGCGGGTTACACCGTGCAGCCGCTTGCGCTGCTTCTCCCAGCAAGTAGCGCAACAACGCATTGCCTTGCTTGCTGAGATGTCCCAGCCGTTGCCGCCCGGCACGGGAGTCTTCACTCGGAATAAGCCCCGTGTAGCTGCCGATCTGCTTGCCACAAGGGAACCGATCCGGTGTCCCAATGACCAGAACGTAGACTAGCCCCGTGATGGATCCCACGCCGGGATGCGTCATCAACCGCAGCACCTCGGGCCGTTGCTGAGCTTCTTGCTCGACTGCTGTAGTTAGCTCCGCAATCTTTGGATCCAGTTGGTCCAGCAGCTCTAATAATTCCTTCCGGCGCCGGCTGGCCCAGGGAGCCAGAGAGAGCTTCTCCAACGGTGTTCGCCCTTGTTCGCTGAACAACTTTTTCTTCCAGCGATAGCCCTCGTTCATCGCCACGGCCTGTAGCTGATTCATAATCCGCGTGCGCATCTGCACCAGCCGATGCCGGTGCCAAAGCAGTTGCCGCAGATCCCGATTCTCCGGACTCGGTACCCAGATTCGAGGAAAGCGATTTTCCTGTAGCAACCTCAGCAAAAGTCGGGCATCCTCGCGGTCGGTCTTCTGCTTGCGCACTCGCTGTCTGCTGATCTCTGCTGCATCGCCAATCCATACCTCGAAACCCAATTCTGCGAGTAACCGCTCAAACCAACGTGAATATCCGGTGGCCTCCATCCCCACCCGCACGCTCACTCCTCTCTGCTTTAGCTCTCGGTAGAAACGTTCTGCTTCTCCATCGCTGTGATTCAATCGCCTTTCGTCATACTCACTCGTTTCCTGATCTAAAAATGCAATTTGCTGAAAGCTCGGGTGATAATCTATGCCTATAATCAGCATATCTGGCTCCTTCCTCCCGAGCCTTGGTCGTCGAACAACCACAGTCTACTCGGGTCGAGGGAGCCAGCATTGTTATGAAATCAAGTCCAGTCCCAGTACTTCAAGTTTCCGATAACCGCGTTCTATAAAGGGGAAAGTCAATAGTAAATACGTCTCCGGCGACTGGAAGGAGCGAGGTTGTTCGCTTTGCTTTCCAGCCCAAGTCATGTTGAGAGGCTCTTGGGTTTTCGCTCTTCGTAGATCCATTCTGTTTTTGTGACGGCGCTTTCGGATTCTGAAGCAAGACAAGCTGCGCGGTTGAACGTTGTCAACCATGGTTCTATCTGAGGCTCTAGGCCTATAGCTTTTTCTGGTTATCCGAGGGGGCCTATAGTTTATCAAGAGACTCGTGGTGCTCGGAGCACACTCTCCGCCTAACGCGCTAATGGAGACTCACCCTCGAACCAAAGCGTCAGGAAGAACCGAAAAGCCATCACCAGAAATGAATCTAGCAAAGGACGGTCCTAACCCGGCGCTCAAGCTGCTTGTTGTTTCAGATGTTCTGCGTCGAAACGAACTCCTTTCTTCCAAACCAGCAAAGTGATGGCCGCGATCTTGCGTGCCAAGGTGAGCCGCGCCAAATGCGGCTTCATGCCTCGGGCGACGCAGTCTTGGTAAAAGCCCTGGAAAGGTCCAGCGGTAGCAGCCGCTCGCGTCGCCGCACCCTTGAAGATATTTTTCAGATCGTGATTATGGTTGATGTTGAGCCCGCGAACGGCCAGGACCTTCTTGGAACGTTTGAGCTGACCAGCGACGAAGCGGTATTCACCGCTGGTGTATGTCCTCAGTGCCAATCCACAGTAAGCCCACAGCTGCCGTTTGGTGCGGAAGCGATTAGGCGTCTGTATCAGAGCGATCAACAGAGCGGCACGGATGGGACCAATCGCAGGAATTTGCCGCAGTAATCTCATGGCCGGATGTTTCCGTGCTTCCGCTAATAGTTCTCGTCGCGTCCCCTGGCGCAATGCCGCCAAGGCATCGAACTGCTGGTAGTAGAGTTCAGCACGACGGCGAACGCCGGCTTCCGAAATCTTTGCAAGCCATTCCGCACGGTAGCGCGGTGCATACACTTGCTGGCCGGCACAAGGAATCCCCCAGCTTCGGTAAATCGCCTTCAGCCGACTCATCACCCGCGTCAAATCGCGAGTTATCGTGATGTAGCTGCGTGCCAGTTCCTTCAGCGTGCGGATGCCCTGTTCGCCGTGGTACACCGGGCTGAGCTTGTTCAGATACAAAAGCTCGGACAGCTTGCGGGCATCCATGCGGTCGTTATGGTTTCCGACTTTCAACAGGGCATTCTTGCGCGGATCGCAGGCCACCACCCGGGTGACGTGAGGCTGGAGCAGATCGTGCAACCAGGCGGCCCAGGTTCCTTCTTCAAAGGTCACCGACAAACTGCCGCGTAGCCCGTGAATAAACTCAAGGATCGTATCCGCTTTCGTTTCGAGAATCGCCTCCATTACTAAATTCCCGCGCGAATCCCGAACGGCCACAGAGATCGTTGCCTGATGCACATCCATCCCAATATACTTGGCGTCATTCATGAGGGCGCTCCTTGTTGTAGGTTGAGATGCGAACAATCAAAACCTACTCCAAACGGGCGCCCTTTATAATGCGTTTATCAGGACTTGATCATCAGATGGAATACTTACGCCAAATGACAAGCTCAAACTCCTTCTCCTTTGTTGGTATAAGCCAATAGAATGCAAGCCGGACATGGCATTTGAACCGAGAGTCCGAGGTTGACTCCGCTCACCGCCCTAGCCAATAGTTCGCACGTTGGAGAATGCTCTATGATTGTGACCGAGCAGCGTCTTTCTCGGCGAGGTCTGCTGAAGACTTTGGCAGGGGCTAGTAGTGGATTCGCTGTCAGTCGATGGCTAAGGCCGGACGTCACGATGGCCCAGGATCTTGCTTCGGGAAAAGCGATTGAGGCTTTCACCGGGCCCAGTGCAAACTCGCACTGGAATTCCGTCGGTCCGTATGTAACCGAACCTCAAAAAGTTCCTTTGATTCTGTTGACGGACCGCCCTGTCCAGCTTGAAACGCCACGCCATTATTTCCGTACTGCTTTCACACCCAACGAAGCCTTTTATGTGCGCTGGCATCTCGAAGGTATCCCCAATGCCATTGATCTGAACGACTGGAAGCTTCAGATCGAAGGGAACGTCAACAAATCCCTCGCATTCACCCTTACCGAACTGATGACCAAGTTCAAGCCGGTTTCAGTGGCCGCCGTGAATCAGTGCTCAGGCAACAGCCGGAGCCAGATGCAACCACGTGTAGCTGGCGGTCAATGGGGCCATGGAGCAATGGGAAACGCGATGTGGACCGGAGTGCGGCTGCGCGACCTGCTCAACATGGCCGGTGTAAAGAGCGGCTCTCTGGTGGTGCAGTTTCAGGGTGTCGAGACCGGACAGGGACCCCAAGGTCTCGGTTCGAGTCTTTTCCTCAAATCGCTCGATCTTGACAATTCTGTGTTGGACGAATGCGTCGTCGCATACCGGATGAACGGCGAACCTCTCCCCATGCTCAATGGATTTCCGGTGCGCCTCGTGGTCCCTGGATATTTTGCGACTTACTGGACCAAGTGCCTGACTTGGATCCGCGTTCTCAACACGCCGGACGAAAATTTCTGGATGAAGACCGGGTACCGCGTGCCCGATACACCACGCGGGAACACCACCCCCGACGACGTGAAGGCAGGCAAGGTTAAAACGGTTCCGATTGGGCGCTTCCCGGTGCGATCTTTCCTCATCTCGCCGGATGGATCTGCCAAGATTCCGGCGGGAATGACCGTTACGCTGCGGGGTATCGCTTTCAGCGGGTCTGGCGTGGTGAAACGCGTGGAAGTTTCCGATGACCAGAGAAATATTTGGACTGCGGCAAAACTCGGAGAGGACTATGGCGCGTACTCCTTCCGCACTTGGGAGGCGCCGTGGACCGCAAAGTCGCCAGGACGTTATTCGATCGCAGTACGTGCGACGGATGAAAAAAACAGCACGCAGTCAGATGAGCCGGTCTGGAACCCCGGCGGGTACCTCTGGAATCGGATTGAGCGGCAGGAAATCGTCGTCGGAAATGCGAGCTAGAGGAAAATCATTATGAAAAACAGGGTTCGGGCGATTTTTCTCGTAATGTGCAGCTTGGCAATGGCAGCGGGCGTCGTTTATGCCGACTTGAAAAAAGGCTACTACACTCCCGCCGTACTCGGAAGCTTGGGGCAACTGGCGCCTGCCGAACTCTCGCCGGATTCGAACTACCACGTTTCAGCCTATCCGGTGCCGCCTGCAGATCTAGCTCCTGGTGAGGGACTCCAGGACGTCCAGATTTACTGCAACACTTGCCACAGCCCGCGCTACATCACTATGCAGCCGCCACTCCCTGCCGCAACTTGGGAAGCGGAGGTAAACAAGATGAACAAAACTTTCGGCGCAGCGATTCCGGAGGACAACACGCAGAAGATCATTCAGTACTTGCAAACCCACTATACGGTCGAGAACCGCAAACAGTAGAGTTGAAATGGGGCGCAGCATGCTGTTCCCCTGCGAAAAGTTAACTCCCCCATTCGAAGAGTTCTTCCGAGGGGGTTTTCCATCCCGAAGGCTTGTACTGACTGCGTTTATCGCGCTCATAATCAGTGGTGTCGGAATTATGAATATTATGTTAGTGACGGTCACTCAGCGCACTCGTGAAATCGGCATTCGAAAGGCCGTCGGCGCTAGGCACCGGGACATCATGTACCAATTCTTGATCGAAGCCATTTTGATAAGTGGCGGAGGGGCTTTAGTCGGTATTTTGATAGGGTTGCTGTTGCCGCTCATTGCTCAATTTTTTCTTCCTGGAGATTTGCGTCTGCCAGTTTCGCCGGCCAGTGTTGCGGTCGCATTTGCAGTGTCGTGTTCAACGGGATTGTTTTTCGGCTACTGGCCTGCGAGGCAAGCAGCCAAATTACAGCCTGTCGAGTCGCTGCGGCACGAATGATTCGTTCAACTCCCGGCACGCATAACCGGACATCTCTAACAATGTCGGCCCTGTCAAACACTTTTTGAGCGCACCGCTCCGTTCACTTCGAAGAGTGGTCTTCGTTGTTCTTCTTCGGCTTCTGCATCGACGACCACGGCTCGCTCGTAATCTTTCGGTCGGTTTCAGTCCGACCCAAACATCTCTTTGATCAAAACTTCGACCAGGATTACTAATTCAAACTCCCTTTGCAGGGAGCGGGATGCCCCATCAAGTGCACGACGCTCTACTTCACGCCATGTCCGGTACCGAGCTGTCCCGCGTACGAACCGAACTCTAACGACTGCGAATACTCACAACCATTCCGCCACATGCACCTGGCGATGCGTCGACACAAGAGCATTGCCAAGGTAGCGATGGGGCGCAGGCTGGCGATCCGGTTGTATTGGATGTGGCGGAATAGCTGTGAGTATTCAGACCTTGCTCGCCAAAGGGCTGCGACCAACGATGGCCCGTCTCCCCTTGGCGCGGAAGATTGCCGCGATCACCCTGATCGTTTGGAAGAAAGGAGCAAGTTTCGACGCCAACTATTTGAAACAAGCAGCTTGAGCGTCTCTGACAGAGAGTCCGTTCCACCCTGGGGATCATCCTTGGCGGTGGCCGTCGGGTTCTTGAGACGCTTGGTTCGAGGGCGAGTATCCACCGGACAAGTCAGGCCACCGTGTTGTTAGAACACGAGAGTCTCCGATTCCACCCTATGCCCCCTTGGATAACCAAAGAAAGTCATAGGCCACGAGTCTCCCATAGGACCATGAGTTACCGCTTATCTGAGCGGATCACTGTTAGGCTTGTTTGCTTCAAGAAACGAATGGCGCCGTCACGACAATGAAATGGAACCACAGGTGGGAAGAAGAATCTCACCGTTTCGTGCGACGAAACGAAGCAACGACTCCCTGAGGAAGACCACTCGCCGATCACGAGTGCACGTTCAAACGATTAGGCTGAATGCCGAAACAAAAAAGTGTTGGCACCGAGCCAACGGAGAGATATGTCTCTTGACATTTCCTTTTATAGGACTTGTCCGGTTTCCGCGTTTATCGGGACTTACCTCAAGTAGTCTCCCCGCGTCCGTCACTCGATTCACGAATCCGCCTCGTTATATACTCCCGGAATGAAAGCGAGCCGTCCGAAGTCGCCGCAAAGTATACGGGCAACTCCTGAAGCATGCCCGCCGCCAGCCGCATCGGGAATGCTGCGGAATCCGGCGGTAATGTGGGAGAGTTCACGCGACGAAATTAGCTCTAGCACTAGACGAACGCAGCACGGCGGATACTTCGCCTCGGGAATTTCTCAACTGCATCTATCGCATCAGATGCTGTAGTGCCTCTACGCGCGCCGTTTCGAAATACTGGGTCGCGGTGTTCGCTTGCGAAAACATCACATCCGTGAACTTCTTTTGTCGTTCTGCGGAAAAGATGACGGATTTGAACAACTCGGCTCCCATTTTGAAATTCCCGTTCCCCTCGGCACCTGCAAGCGTCGCGATACGGCGGGCATTATACATTTGCACGATTTGCGGAGGATAGCCGACACCTGCATCGATCGGCGGGAATAGATATCCCACCGGCGCGTAGCCATCTTTAAGAAACTCGCAGCTTGCGGCGATCGTCTGGCTCCCTGCGGGAACCTCCAGCACGATCGTATCTGCCGGACGCGTCACCTGTTGGTACGGCTCAGCAGTTACTACGATCGCGAAGCTCCGCACAGCAGATTTCGTGTTCAACTCGAACCGATTCCCTTTGGCTTCCATTGCTCCCAATTTGAATGTCTTTCCCGCCGGCGTAATGGCCCACACCAGGTAGATTTCAAACTGGGCTCCGAAGCTTCCCGGTGCGCCCAATCCGTTGGCTTGCGCTTCGACCGTGACCTCCACATCTCCCATTTTCAGTTTAGCCTGCCCGCTTGCGTTCGGCGCTAGTTCCGTCCCCTTGAGTGTCGTTGTGACAGGTCCACGAGCCGGTGGATTGATGACGCTCACAGTCTTTCTCACAAGCTGCGGTTGAAATTTAAGGTTCCGCTCCGCGGTCGCGCTCCCAGATTGTTGCGCCTGCAGAACACAAACGCCTGCCCAAGACGAACTCAGCAGGAAACTGGTTGCAATCATGTATTGGCCTAAATTCTTCATTTCAGCTCACCATCTCGTGGAATGCGTCACCCAGAATTGGGGATTTCATAGCCCAACTTTCTAGCGAATATATGAAACCAACCGCACTCGTCTTTCTGCTTGCCTTGCATCGTATGTTTCACACCTATCGAAGTCAACGTCTCCAGCAGTACAACCGTCAGTATACGATCCAACCCTCCATCTCGAATGATTCCAACTCTGAGCTATTGATCTTGAGGAACAGAGAATGACGTGAATGAAAGCTAGCTCGTGGTTAACGGGAGTATACGGTTGCCCTCGGTTTTCGCCACTTGATTGCATAACAATGTCGGCTCCTCTCGACATGAGCAGTCTTTGGTTGTTAGGCTCAGGAAGGAGCCGGAGTTCGGTTCGTACGCGGGACAGCTCGGTACCGGACATGGCGTGCAGTAAAGCGTCGTCCACTTGATAGGGCATCCCGCTCCCTCGTGAGAGGGAGTTCGAAGAACTAATCATGGTCGAAGTTTTGATCGAAGAGATGTTTGGGTCGGACTGAAACCGACCGCTAGATTACGAACGAACCGTACTTGTCAGGGCCGATCGGAAAGACACCGAAGGAAGCGGAAGAAAAAACTCTTATAAGTGAATGGAGAAGTGTGCCCAAAAAGTGTTTGACAGGGCCGACATTGTTAGAGATGTCCGGTAACGGCGTTTGTCAGGATTTATGCGTCGAGCGCCTCGCTATCAAGCCGGCCGGGGCGCGGGCCGCTCGACACCAAGCTAGAATCACTCGCTTGCGACTGCTGCGGCGAATAGGTCTACCACAGCCGGAGTGATCAACGACTGGTCAGAAGGCGCGCGGGCTTGGGTACGTCGGGCACATTTGGAGTGTCAGTGGCGCGTTTTTCGGTTTGTAAGTTACGCGGCCAGCGAAAGAAACGATGTTTGCAATCCCCGCAATGAAACGGCTTTAGAAAAAGCGTGGTTAAAGGTACGCGTTCAACAAATCCTCTGCGCTTTGATCTCCTAATTAGCTCACTGTTGCACTTCGGGCAACGATGCATTGAAATTCCTTCCCGATCAACTTATTGCCGTTCGCGTTCCGCGCCATCGCTCAGAGGGCATCCTCAGCAGAGTGATTTTTGAACGTGCGACATGAGGGCGAACGCCTGCCGACTTTTTGGAGGCGCTGAGAAACAGTCTGGGTACTAAACTCCAATTCGTAGACCGCTAAGGTAGTCCACGACGTGGGGTCGCTAAACAACACCAATACTCCATGAGGACCAAGCAGGATTCCGAGAAACTCGGCCCCCTGAGACCGAATCACCTCCGCATAGTCTCGTTGCTCGTCACACATCCTTTGAAGTTATCGGTGAGGTACCGACACTCGCAACTGGCAAATGTACCAGCTTGCCGAGGCGGCCCGCCTGCCAGGCTCGTACACCGACATGGTTTGTCGCCCGACATGATCTGCCGCCACAGCCAACTCCTGATAGTCGGGTTACCGGACATCTCTAACAATGTCGGCCCTGTCAAAACACTTTTTGAGCAGACTTATCCACTCACTTAAAAGAGTTTTTTCTTCCGCTTCCTTTAGTTGTCTTGCTCCTCGGCCTTGACGACTTCGGCTCGCTCGTAATCTAGCGGTCGGCTTCAGTCCGACCCATACATCTCTTCGATCATAAACTTCAGACCATGATTAGTTCTTCGAACTCCCTCTCGCGAGGGAGCGGGATGCCCCATCAAGTGGACGGCGCTTTCGTGCACGCGCCATGTCCGGTACCGAGCTGTCCCGCGTGCGAACCGAATTCCGGCTCCGTCTTCCCGAGCCTATCAACAAGAGCCCACTCGAGTCGAGGAGGGCCGGCATTGTTATGCAATCAAGTCCAGTCCCAGTACTTCAAGTTTCCGATAAGCTCAATCGAGACTTGGCCAATTACGAAGCGAATCTGGTCCTCCACCACTCGCTAGGGATTCACCTAGTTGTTCAAAGATCGAACCAAACATAAGGTTTTCTCAGTCGTCTCCACGGCAGGCCGACTGCGCGCTGTCTATTAAGGAGAATAACTGTGAACAAAAAGATGGTGGCGGTGCTGATGATGGCGGAAGTTTCATTTTTGTCTGGGTTTTCTTTACAGAGGAGGGCGATATGACTCGGTCGCGGCTTCTCCTGGCAATACCGCTTGTTCTTGCTATGATGCCCTCAGCGCACGCCCAAGACTACAGTACATGGCTCTTCAACGTGGGTGGTGGCATTGGCTTCCCTCAAGGAAACTTAAGTTCCTTCGTCAATGACGGAGGGAATTTTGTTATCGGTGGAGGATACAATTTCACTAAGCATTTCGGCGTCGACACCGAATTCATGTGGCAGGACTTGCCCATCAACTCGACGACCAAGCAGCTGCTTCAGACATCCGGTGCAAGCGCCCGACAGTATGCATGGACCTTCAATCCTATTGTCCACATTCCGATTGGACAAAAATTCGGAGCATACGCGATCGGTGGAGTAGGCTGGTACCATCGCTCGGGTGAAACCACGACGCCCGGTGTGGGTGTCATCTGCGATCCCTACTGGTCTTGGTGGTATGGATGCGCGATCGGGAGCGTGGCCATCGTAACGGGAAGCAGAAGCGCCAACGCATTTGGCGAGAATATAGGAGGGGGCCTCACCTATCGCTTAGGCGAAAGTCACACGAAGCTCTACGCAGAGGTCAGGTATCACCACGCTTCATATAATAAAGTTTCAACCAATATACTTCCGCTTACGTTCGGCATACGATGGTGAACGAGCAGGTTCATTTGGGAGAGCAGCCTTGTCCTTGGTTTTCTTGCGCCTAACGTCGTGAACTCAATCCGAGTGCCTACCGGCATTCCCAAGCGGCCCAGATCAGGCTTGGTGGTGAAGCAACCGCCGTCGCTGGCCCGGTTGGCCGCACCGCCTCAGCGGAAACAGATGTCGCGATGCGGGCCAGATTCTCTCCTACTCCCGCGCTCGTGGTCGCCCGGTTCTTCACCCAAAATGTCTGGGTAAGCTCTAGACCCATCTTGAATGCCCCCAGTCTGACTGCGAAATCTGGGCCGAGAAGGTCAAGTCCCGATAGAGTCGGGTTACCGTACATGTGGTTTTTGGCCTTGATTTCTACTTCTCCGGTGACCGCGTTTACCAGGCAATGCAAC
The DNA here is from genome assembly GCA_963834025.1 of uncultured Acidobacteriota bacterium. Taxonomy (GTDB): domain Bacteria; phylum Acidobacteriota; class Terriglobia; order Acidiferrales; family UBA7541; genus Acidiferrum. The sequence goes on from CAWIAI010000005.1 coordinate 368,467, forward strand.
TGTTAGTTCCGGACTTTTTAATAGCTACTGGCCGTAACGTTAGCGCGTGTCAAGATCAAGTATGCTTACAGCGGAGAGTTTGGTGCGGCTAAGCAACGCTGCCTCGTTGACAATTTCTACATTGCTTGCAACGAGGGTGAGCGCTCTATGAACAGCGTCGTGCCCCTCAGGTCCGTCGGAGTTGTCGTCGTTGGATCCGAAACTGGCACAGAGCCCACAGTCTTCACTCTAAACCGAATGTCTTTTGCTGTTGGTAAATCCGTTTGGGTTTGTGGTATCAAGGACCGTTAATTGGCCGCCGGTGAGGAGGAAAAGCATGAGCCAGAACGATGCGCGCATGGACCGAAGAGAATTCCTGAATAAATCAGCGACCGTTCTGGCAGCCGGAGCCGCGTTTTCCTCCACGGCTTTGTCCTATGACCGCATTCTTGGCGCCAACGACCGAATTTCTCTGGGGCACATCGGCTTCGGGAGCCGGGGCAGGGATCTTGGCGAAATTGCTTCGATGCTGCACAAAACGCATAACGTCGAGATGACCGCGGTGTGCGATCTCTGGTCGGTCAATCGCGAAGCCGCGCGTGCCACGAACGAAAAATATCATGGCCGCTCGCCACGAGCGTTCCAGAACCTCGAAGACGTCCTCGAGCTGACCGATGTGGACGCGGTTTTGATTTCCACGCCCGAACATACTCATTCGCCGATCCTGAAGCGCGCAATGGATGCGAACAAGGATGTTTATGTGGAAAAGCCCATGGGCAATGTGCTGGCGGAAGTCAAGGCCGCGCGGGATGCGGTGCTGTCCAGCGATCGCATCGTGCAAGTGGGCACGCAGCATCGTAGCGAGCCATATCAGAAATTAGCGTATGACGTTTTCCGGAGCGGCACGCTCGGCGATCTCACGAAAGTTGAGATTGTGTGGAACTATAACGGACCACGCTGGCGTGGACGCGAAGAGGTTGCCAAGCTCCGCGAGGCGGACACCGATTGGAAGCGTTGGCTGATGACGAAGCCTTTTCGTCCATTCGATCCTCGCCTCTATTTCGAATTCCGCCTGTACAAGGATTTTTCCAGCGGAATCGCGGATCAGTGGATGAGTCACGGGATCGACCTGGTCCACTGGTTCACGGGGGAGCATTTTCCGAAGTCGGTGGTGGCGCACGGAGGAATCTTCGCGTGGAAAGATGGCCGCGAAACTCCCGACACGTTCCAGGCGCTGGTGGAATATCCCAAGGGCTTTCTGGTCAGCTATTCGACCAGCTTCGGAAATGATTCGCCCAGCTTTTCCCGCTACATGGGCAAGAAGGCCACGCTCTTCAACCTGGGCGGTGAAGGAAGCCCGCGTTACCAGTTCATTGAAGAAAAGGGCAACCACGAAGACGATCCGGATATCGACAAGCAGCGCAAGGCAAATTTCCTGCTTCTGCCGGACAAAGCGCTGCCGCCCATGGGCATCGACGACATGTCGACGGGTCACATGAGCAACTGGTTTGACTGCATGCGCTCGCGCCAACAGCCTGTCGCCACGGTTCGCGATGGCTTCGCGCAATCGGTGGCATGCATAATGGCCGCGCAATCTTATTTCTCCGGCAAGAAGTTATATTGGGACGCAGCGAAGGAAGAAATTGTCGATCGCGTTCCACAACCATTCTGACTCCTTCCATGAGAAGGCCGGTTGATGTCAAGGCACGCTTTTTCTTTCTTCTTTCTTTCCGTCTGTTCCCATTCAGCTAAGCCGCCCCTGTCGCCATCCTTCCATTCGCACTCTTTGTGAGCGATATTCGCCCGGTGCAAGGTGGGTGTTCTCGTTCAGTAGGTGCTGCTACCTGATTATCGACCTCTCTCCCCACTTCTGTGAGAGTTGGGCCCCAGGAGTTAGTCGCAGTCACCTGGACTCGGCGGTCGAGCTCAGCTGTCCGGATTAAAACTCTTTAGGCCACAGCGCGCATCGCTTTTTGGCTATTGCGCAGTGGTTCGTACACCTCTCCGCTTACCCACAACCGATGGAGCAGTACTGCCAGCTTTCTCGCCACGGCAACCACCGCTCGTTTCTTGGCATTTTTTCCTCCTCGCTCTGCAAGCTTCATTCCCCATCTCCGCAGATCACTGTCTTCTCCAAAAGGCCCCAGAATGTAATGCGCTCCCTGCACCATCATCGTTCGCAGATACCGGTCTCCTTCTTTGCTGATTTTCTTCTGTGGTTCGCTCTCCCCGGAATTCCTCCGGCCAGGTCGTAACCCCAGAAAACAACCTACCGCGCGACTCTTCGGAAACCGATACGGGTCTTCGATCGTCAGGACATAGGTCAACGCGATCTGCGTTCCTACACCCTTCACTTGCTTGAGCAAGGACGCTTCCGGGTACACTTCCTTGGCGATTTTCTCCATGCGCTCGTCGTATTCCTGGATGCGCTCGTTCAGCGATTCGACCTCTCGCAATAGCGGCTCCAGAACCTCGCGCAACTCCGCGCTCAATCCCTCGGCCAACTTCCCGCTCACCTGTTGTGTGCCACACTTGGGCAGTCGTTGACCAAAGGACTTCGCCAACCCGCGGGCTGCGTTCACCAAGGCCGTTCGAGCACTCACCAGTTCCGCTCGCGCGCGGATCACCGTCAGATGAATTTGCGCCTTGGCACTGCGATGCCGCACCGGTCCCAACAGCTCGGGATCGATTCGCGCCAGCCGTGCCAGTGTCCGCGCATCGTGTCGATCATCTTTTCGATTGCTCTTGGTGATCAATTGCACCTTTTGTGCGTGCGCCACGATCACTTCGTGTTCCAGCTCCGTTAACAGCCGGCTTGCCCATGGCGAATGTGTTCCGGTCTCCAGGGCGATGAGACTTCGCGGTATCTTTCCAAATGTCTGCTTCATCGCTTCCGGTGTCGTCGGCACTTTCTGTTCCAGAATGATTTTGCCTGCTTCGTCCAAAACACAGTAGAACGACCAGCGATCTCCCAGATCCACACCGATCGTCAGCTTTTGCTCCTTGAAAATTTCGTTCCCAAATGCCTGCATAGTGCTAATCTTCTTCATCGCCGGTCTCCTTTTTTGTGCTTAAAACACGTCGATCATTGGGAGCGTAACGCATCCCGCTGGAGACCGGCCTTCTCATCCCATCTGATTAGTCGCGTGACCAGAAACTTGCCGTACCAGGACTTGATTGCATAACAATGTCGGCTCCTCTCGACATGAGCAGTCTTTGGTTGTTAGGCTCAGGAAGGAGCCGGAGTTCGGTTCGTACGCGGGACAGCTCGGTACCGGACATGGCGTGCAGTAAAGCGTCGTCCACTTGATAGGGCATCCCGCTCCCTCGTGAGAGGGAGTTCGAAGAACTAATCATGGTCGAAGTTTTGATCGAAGAGATGTTTGGGTCGGACTGAAACCGACCGCTAGATTACGAACGAACCGTACTTGTCAGGGCCGATCGGAAAGACACCGAAGGAAGCGGAAGAAAAAACTCTTTTGTGAATGGAGAAGTGTGCCCAAAAAGTGTTTGACAGGGCCGACATTGTTAGAGATGTCCGGTAACCGCGTTAATCAGGACTTGAGATGACTTTTGTGTCGGTCGTTGAAAATCAACCGCGATTCAGCTCTCAGTATCGGCAGGCCCAACGTGCACGGAATCGCTTATTCAGGCTAGTCTGGGACACGGTCACAAAGCCAAGTTCGGACCACACTTCGCAATGGATTGCTATGACGTTCCTGCTTTCGCAGTTGCGTCCAAGGTAGTCGTCGTTCCGCACGCCATCACTATTGGCTCGTCGTAGCAGTCGATGAGCTCAAGTAACGAGTGTCGTTGGTAGTGACACAAGGAAGACTCCGAGAACACGCTGCACTTCCTCACCGTTCGCTTGAGACACGCGTCAGGCCCTCGGACGCGAGGCGGCGCAAGAGGCGGCCTGCGATGGCGGCCAAGTCGCCAGGTAGCTCCGCTGAGACGGGCTCGCTGGCTCGCACCACCTGTGTATGGACGGCCCGGTCGGTCCCGGTGATCTGAAACTCCACAGCCCCGACCAGTCGCGTCCCACCCGCGGAATCGAGGTCCCAGACGAGGAGCGTGGCGGCTAGCGCCGAAGCGCGGCCGACATCGACGAGGCGCACATCGGGACTCGATGCCACTTCGAAGCGCAGTGCCGTGTCCAGATAGCGGTCAGGAGCAGACGACCATCGCCAGACGGGGTCCTCGGTCAACTCACCATCCGGTTGCTGGTGCAGAAGACGGCGGCCGATGTGTCCGCGTGCTTGTGTATCAAGCAGCCGGACGGGGATGGCGTTGGGAGCCTTGGTCACTTGCTTCGCTGGCTCGGGCAGTTGCGGCTCGAGCAGTTGTGGCTCGATCATGCGGCTAGGTGTCGTGGCGGGGCGCCGCAGGCGGCAGCCGACTCCCCCAGGCAGGCGATCGTGAAGAGCAGACAGGACCCGGATCGGGGCAGCACGAATCATCAGTGTTTTTCCTTTGGTGGTCGTGGACCATAGACCACCGACTCGGGCTGCTCCTCGAGCAGTCGCGCGAGCTCGCGCAACTCTTCGAGCGAATCCCGAATGGCCGGCAGGGTGCGTCGGAGATCGTCCGCCGCAAGTCTGGAATTGTCTGCCGCTTCGCGCGCTGCTTGGGTCGCGGCCGGAAAGTCTGCGGCCTTGATCGCGGCCCGCGCCTCTTCAGAGAACTTGACCAACGTGCCCTCGCTGCCGATCACTCCGTCCAACTCGGACCTGATCTGCTCGATCTGCGCACTTGTCGTCGTAAAGAATTTCCGCGAGTCGGCGCTCAGTGCTGGTAGCTCGCTCTCCTGCACGATGCGGTCGACGTTGTTGAAGAATCGGTCGCTTCGGTCGAGGCTAGCGGGAATCCGGGCAACAATCTCTCCGAGGGTTTGCAGCGTCGCATTCGCGCGGTCCAAAAGCGCAGGCAGCCGATCCTGCAGCCGTCGCCAGACAGCGAGGGCATCGACGGCACGTAGGGCCGATTCGGTTTGAACCCAAGCTCCATCGGCGGGGGGGGATTCTGGGGCACATCGAGCAATAAGTACGCCTCTCCTGTTACCGGGTTGCCCACGATCCGGGCCCGAAGGCGGGGGAACACGCCTCCAATATCGGTAATCTTCCGGATCCGGCTGACGTCCACGCCAATGGTGTTGAGGCGATCGAGGAACACCTCGAAATCGATTTCGACGGTGGTCCCGCGTGGGTCCACACGTAGGTCTGTGATCGCGGCCCACCGGCACGCCCCTGTAGCCGAACGGGGCTTGAGACGTCCAGGCCGCTGACATTCTCGGTGGTGTAGGTGACCATGCCGATTGCGGCACGGCTCCTCAATCGTTGAATGAAGAACACCGCCGTTGCCAGGACGACGACCAGCGTTACAACTATGAAGAAGCCCAGTCGCGCGTAGCTCTTCTCGACAGCCATTGGGTTACCCTCCCTGATTCGCGGACACGCCAGGCGACGACCGCGTGAAGAAATTGTGAACGAACGGGATCTCTGATTCGTCGCGCAGTTTGCGCGGGTCGCCCCGTGCCACAATGCCTTTTGCGGCTTTGTCCAGCACGATGCAGTGGTCAGCCACGAGAAAAATGCTCGGCAGCTCGTGGGTCACGATGACGATCGTGATGCCTAGGTCGCGGCTGAGCGTCGAGGATGAGCTGGTCGAGTTCGACTGCCGAGATCGGGTCGAGACCGGCGGACGGCTCGTCGAAGAACAGGAGATCGGGCTCGAGCATCAGGGCACGGGCAATGCCGGCGCGCTTTTTCATGCCGCCCGAGATTTCGCCGGCAGATGTTCGGCGAACGGACCAAGCCCGACGAGGTCGAGCTTGGCCTGGACGAGCTCCCGCGCGGTCGCGCCGCGTATTGGGGTCCACGTGGTCAAGGGGAGCGCGAGGTTCTCCGCGAGCGTCATCGAGCTGAAGAGCGCGCCCGACTGAAAAAGCACCCCAAAGGGCGGCACGCCCTCGTAGCGGTGCGGCTCTCCAACGCCGTCGATGTCGATTCGGCCGGCTTGGGGCTCGCTCAAGTCCGATCAAATATCGCAGCAGCGAGCTCTTGCCGCACCCCGATCCGCCGAGGATCGTGAAGATCGTTCCGCGCTCGACTTGGAAAGTGACATGCTCCATGAGCACTCGTGTTCCCCAACCGATGCTCAGATCGTCGACGGTGATGTGCGGCCTTGATAGCGGCATGTTCAGATGCCCATGAGCGCGAAAAAGAACGTGAACACGGCGCTGATCACAATCACGCTGAAGATGGCCAGCACGACGGCGGTCGTCGTCCGAGTGCCAACAGCGGCGGCGCCGCCGCGTGTGAGCAGCCCCTGACCACATGCGATCAATCCGATCGCGAGCCCCAGAAACGGAGTCTTGACGAAGCCCGAAAGAAAGTGCTCGGCGGTGATCGCGTTCAAGGTCGCCTGAAGATAGGCGCGCGTCGTCATGTGCGTAATCACGACAGTGGCCCCCAGACCGCCGACGAGGCCCAGAACGTCGCCTACCCAGGTCAAAAGCGGCACCGTAAGGGCAAGGGCGAGACAGCGTGGCACGACCAGCCATCTCACTGGGATCGAAGCCCATGGACCGCAAGGCATCGATTTCCTCGGACACCTTCATCGTAGCGATCTCCGACGCAAGACCAGCACCCGATCGCCCGGCCACGACGATTGCGGTGACCAGTGGTCCAAGCTCCCGAAAATGCGCGACGACTACCAGCTCGGGGACGTAAGCGACTGCACCGAAGCGCCCGAGCTGCGAAACGCCAAGAAACCCGATGATAATGCCGACCAGTAGGTTGGCAGCGCTCGTGACCGGCAGCGCGTCTGCGCCGATCTCTTGAATCAGCCTCGGCAACGAACGCCAATCGACCGAGCTCGGAGTGGCGGCAGTCTTCGGCAACGCGACAGCACAGCGACCAGTGAAATCAAGTGCTTCATTCGCCTTGCCTCGGCAGCTGAGCCGCAAGACCACCGATCCGCGCCAGCGGACTCATCAGCACGTGTCTGAGGCGCTGGGCGGTCCGCCCGACGCTCGCGATAAAGTGCGATCAAGCGCGCCGCTTCGAGGTTGTGGCCTTCAATGACCCGCGCGTGGCGCCCATCCGCGTCTAACCGATCGAGAAAGCCGTGCCAGCAAGACTGCACCGGCGCCGTCGATTCGATCGAGCTGCGCTAGGTCGACATCGACCGAGCACACAGCCACTAGACGCGCCTCGGCGTTCTCCACTGCCCGCGCCACCGCCGTCACATGGGCCAGGTCGAACGGACCTGTCGGTACTAGACTCGCGTGGTCTCCTTCTCGGTCGGCTCGGACGGCGACACTCATTGCGGACTCCCGAGCAGCGCGCCGCTCAGTGAATGAAACGGCTTCAGAAAAAGCGTGGTTAAAGGTACGCGTTCAACAAATCCTCTGCGCTTTGATCTCCTAATTCGCTCACTGTTGCACTGCGGGCAGTGATGCATTGAAATTCCTTCCCGATCAACTCATTGCCGTTCGCGTTCCGCGCCATTGTTCAGAGGGCATCCTCAGCAGAGTGATTTTTGAACGTGCGACATGAGGGCGAACGCCTGCCGACTTTTTTGGAGGCGCTGAGAAACAGTCTGGGTACTAAACTCCAATTCGTAGACCGCTAAGGTAGTCCACGACGTGGGGTCGCTAAACAACACCAATACTCCATGAGGACCAAGCAGGATTCCGAGAAACTCGGCCCCCTGAGACCGAATCACCTCCGCATAGTCTCGTTGCTCGTCACACATCCTTTGAAGTTATCGGTGAGGTACCGACACTCGCAACTGGCAAATGTACCAGCTTGCCGAGGCGGCCCGCCTGCCAGGCTCGTACACCGACATGGTTTGTCGCCCGACATGATCTGCCGCCACAGCCAACTCCTGATAGTCGGGTTACCGGACATCTCTAACAATGTCGGCCCTGTCAAAACACTTTTTGAGCAGACTTATCCACTCACTTAAAAGAGTTTTTTCTTCCGCTTCCTTTAGTTGTCTTGCTCCTCGGCCTTGACGACTTCGGCTCGCTCGTAATCTAGCGGTCGGCTTCAGTCCGACCCATACATCTCTTCGATCATAAACTTCAGACCATGATTAGTTATTCGAACTCCCTCTCGCGAGGGAGCGGGATGCCCCATCAAGTGGACGGCGCTTTCGTGCGCGCGCCATGTCCGGTACCGAGCTGTCCCGCGTGCGAACCGAATTCCGGCTCCGTCTTCCCGAGCCTATCAACAAGAGCCCACTCGAGTCGAGGAGGGCCGGCATTGTTATGCAATCAAGTCCAGTCCCAGTACTTCAAGTTTCCGATAAGCTCAATCGAGACTTGGCCAATTACGAAGCGAATCTGGTCCTTCACTACCTAGGGATTCACCCAGTTGTTCAAAGATCGAACCAAACATAACGTCGCATTCGGCCTGCCCCGATCGCATCCCGCGGAGACCGGCCTTCTAGTCAGGTCAGGCCGCTGCGGATAGCTTGTATGCCTTGACCAACCTCGCTATGCGCTAGAGAGTAAGGAGACGACAGTGAACGCAGATTATGACTGGACGAAATGGTACGAAGCCGCAGTCCTCGAAACCAACCCCAATAGAATGGCCGATCGCATCGAAGACGCAAAATTAGCGATCGCAAACCGTGTAGTCAAGAGTGCGATCGACCGAGACGAGAGATGCGCGGTGGTTAAGGCGCTGAACGCGCTATCGGTCCTCAAACGGGAATGGTCTGTGAAAACCGGTACCCGGGAAAGCGCCATATCGTTACACACCCAGTGCGTGGCCAATTAGGCGGACATAAACACTTCTCAGGCCCTCGTTCCGAAAGGGAGGAGCCGTTTAGGACACAGACGGGGGGAGCCGAAGCGGCGGCCTAACCCCGGATTAGTCTGAATGTATAGGTCGAGGGCACGCGTAGATGAGGCGTTTGGGAATGGTTCAAGGACCGAAAGGAGAAAGAACACTATGCATAACAAGCAAATGAGAATCGTAGTGGGCCTGCTGGCAGCATGCTTTGTGGCGCTGCTCTCGGCTTATGCACAGGGCGAAAAGACAAAGGCTAAGGGGCTGATCACCGCTCGTACCGGCGACACAATTGTCCTCAAGACTACCGACGGAAGCACGATGACCGTTACTCTCGATGACGACACCAAGGTGCAGCAACCGAAGGGGCTTGGCATTCGCAAAAAGCAAATGTCTGCTGCTGTGCTGATTCCCGGCCTTAAGGTTTCGGTTGACGGCACAAGCCAGGACGCCACGCACGTCCTTGCCAAATCCATTACCTTCGATGGAGACGATTTAGAAACGGCCGAGATGATCCAGGCCGGTCTAAGTCCCACCGAACAGAAAGTAGCCGCCAATCAGCGGAATATTGAAGAAAACGAGCGGAACATCGACGCGAACAAGCAAAATGTCGCTTCCAACAAGGCGGCCATTGACGCTAACGCCGCGGAAGCCGCGGAAGCCAGCAAGCGCTTCTCGGAATTGAGCGATTACGACACCAAGGCTCAACTGGTTGTCCAATTTGCCAACGCCAGTAGCGACATCTCCGCAGCGGATCAAGAGGCGCTGAGGAAATTAGCCCAGAATGCCGTCAACCTCAAGGGGTACATCATTCAGGTGAAGGGTTTCGCCGATTCCAGCGGCAACGCGGCAATGAACCAGAATCTGAGCATGGAGCGCGCACAGAACGTAATCGCCTTCTTGCTTCAGAACTGTAACGTGCCGGTCCGCCACATTGTGGCGCCTGGCGCCATGGGTGAAGCGGCACCAGTAGCCTCGAACGAGACCGCGGCCGGACGCGCAGAAAACCGCCGCGTTGAAGTCAAGGTCCTGCTGAACAAAGGGCTAGCCGGTGACTAAGAATCACGGGTGGAAAGAGTGGGCGCGAACTTGCGCCTACTAGATTTTTTGTGTCGAGGAAGTGACACTCCTATTCGGAAAAGGAGTCAGTGCCCGATTAGTTCTGCCAGCTCAACCGGTCGACGCAACACTTTGTTGAAGTTTACTGGCGGGAGTTTGAAATCCTAAGGTTTTTCTTGGACGCTGATTTAACCGCATCGCCACTTGGTCCAGCTCCGCTTGGGTGTAGCCCGACAGGTCGGTTCTCCTAGGGAAGTATTGCCGCAATAGCCCATTCGTGTTTTCGTTCGAGCCGCGCTGCCAGGGACTGTTCTTTGAGCCAGTCAGTAAATCGCCCTCCCAATGGCCCGGTATGGCGCGATCCTCAACTTCAGCGGGCCTTTCCCGCATGGAGATGGCATCGGCGATTTGACCGCGCGAGTCTTTAAAGATACCGGAGTGCTGCGAGCGGCGCTTCGAGCTGGCGCTTCGAGCGCAGCTGGTCCAGCAGCTCTTTTTTCAGCACTCCGCGGGCCTGAAGGAACAGGCTGCGATAGATGGTTTCGTGGGACACGCGCAAGCTCTCGTCATCAGGATACTGGGTCTTCAGCGATCCGGAAATCTGCTCGGGCGACCAGTCCAGGATCAGTTTACTCGCAACCATCTCTCGCAACCTCGGGTGCAGGGCAAGAAGGCACTGCTTGGGCCGCAAGGCCGAGTCCCAAGCTCGACGATCCGCATCCTGGGCGCGATAGGCCGGACGGCCACCATAGCGAGAAATCTCCCGGCCCACGGTGGAGGCCGCTCGATCCAGTCGTAGGGCAATCTCACGAAACGGCGAATCGGAAGCGATTCCTCGGGAGATGTCCTCTCGCTCCGCTAGCGTGAGCGCCAGCCGCGAACGGCGACGAGCGGCGGGAGGAATGGCGCCGCGAGGCAACAACACCGAGCGAATGCAGCGACTGTCCCGCCTTCCATCGGCGCAACAGCTCGCTCTTTGCACCGTAGAAAGCCCAAACCGTTTACCTTGCCTCATGCAATACCACCTTTAGAGAGCAGACCTATATCAGATGGTGTTGCATCGACCCATTGAGACCACCCGACTTATCGCGAGTTGGTACTCGCAGCAAGCGCGTCCTCAGGATGATGGTCAGGGCGCTCAACGTGGTGGGTTTTCGCTAGAAGGCTTCGCCGCGGGCGAAGGTCCACGACCAGCCGGTATTGCCGTAGGCGACGTCAGCGCGCAGATTGATGCGATCGTGCTTGGCGAGATTGAAGCGGGCGCCAAAGCCGCCTCCAGGCAGGAGATTTTCCGTGGAGAACGATTTCCATGATGGAGCGACTTCGCCGACACCGGCAAACGCGGCAAAGCCCCAACGAGGCGTGAGAATCCGGCGGTACTCGGCCTGCACAGCGAACATCCGATGGTAGCGGAATCGCCCAGGCTCGTAGCCACGGATGTCGCCAAGCGCGCCAAACTGGCAGAGTTCGAAGAACGGCGCATCGTCACCTTGCTCGGAACACAGCATGCCGCGAACGGCGAGGACATCCTTAGGTGCGAGCGAGAAGTAATGATTTTCGGAAAGCCGGTAGGGCTGATAGTCGAGATGCTTTTCCGGCAGCACAGCGGTTTCAGTGCGCGTAGCGCTGAAGAAGTCGCCATAAAACTGAAACTCATTTCCGCGCGTCGGATAGAACTGGTTGTTGCGCGAATCCTGGAGCAGCTTGAATCCGGGGCCATGAGTAATGAATTGAGAACCGAAATCGTCGGGATTGAGGCCTTCAGGCAGCGTGGCGGTGCCGCCACTGAGGTTCAGATTCGCGGTGAGGTCGCGATAGTTGTAGACGGGCCAACGAAGACCTTGCCGAAGATCCTGACCAAGAATTCACCAAGACCCAAGTTGCCGCCTTGCCGAATGGGAACTGAGCGACCCGGCGTCGCCACTGGCAGTGCCGGCGCCGAACAGATCGTAGGCAACGGTGCCGTGCCCGCCGAATGCAGCGATCCGGAAGCGATCTTTGTGCAGATAGAATTTGCCGCCGCCGCAGATGGCCCAGGAGGTGCCATCTGCCACCATACCGACGCCGGCCACGAAAGAGCGCGGCGAAGTCGAGTCGCCTTTGCTCGCCGGAAAGAGGTATTGTGCGACCGGAATGATTCCCCAGGTTAGCGTTTGATTCGAGAAGGGAATGGGAGCGAACACTAGTTCGCTCTTGGATTCCGACGATGGATGATCTTGTGATCCCGCGCCAGACGCCTCCGAATTGGTTGCGGCTCCGGAAGGAAATATCGGCGATTGAGGAAACGGAGTGTCAATGACGCCCAGGTGGATGTGTTTCTCGTCTTGTGATGGAGAGGGCGCAGCGGCCTGGGTATTCGGAGAGGGTGGCGCAGCGCTTTCTCGCGGTGACTGCGTGCCCGCTGGATTTTGTTGTGCGCCGGCGTGCGTGGCACATGCCAAGAGCGTGAGGAAGATACGACAGAGGATGGTACCAGCCCGCGGTGTCAGGTAGGACATTGGTCCAGTGCTTGCCCTATAAGTGAAGCCCTAGTCCGGTTATCGGATGATGCTCCCTACTTGCCATCTTCCTCCTCTGGAGGAACCGGGGTCCAGGATTTGTCCGGATTGAATCGTTCTATCTTTCCAAATTCTGAGACACTGGCCGGGCCGAGATCCTTTTGGTAGACAACGCCGTCCTGGCTAACAATGAAGCTATTGAGCCCGGTCTCGCCATACTCAGCTGGCGAAGCTAACAGTGCAAAACCGCCGATCATGACGCCTTTCACTACGTAATCCAGTTCGCCGAGCGGCGCGGCAGGTCCTTGTCCCTTTAGAATTTTGAAAAAATAACCATGGTAGGGCTGTGCATCAGCCGAGTAGCCTTGTTGGATTGCGCGAGCTATCTTTTCGCCAATCGGACCGCCCCAACTCCCGTCATCATTTTGCCAAGCCAACCCATCTTGCTTACCGGGTGTGGCGATAATACGCTGGGCGTACTGGTTCACATCGTAGCCTTCGCGTTTCTGGAGCGCGTAGTCGTACTGCGCTTCGACGTAACCGTGACAGACATCAATGGCATCCAGTTCGTTGCTGCCGATGCGACGGTAGAACAGTTCCTGGCGGCCAGCTTTGGCATCGAAGTGCCATTTTTCGCCAACCTTCACAATCGGCACCGGGAATGGCCAATCTTCGTTGCCAACGATGAGGAATGCACGGTTCCCAGTCTTTGGATCCACGACAACATTTTTCTTTTCGCGTGCCTCGGCAGCAAAATCCAAGGCGCGTTGCTGGTCCTGCGGATATTCGCCCGTGAGAACGATGTCGTCGCCATCGAGGCCGAAAATTGCTTCGAGAGTGGCTACGTCAAATTTCGCAGCCGCATCGACGAGCGCGTCGGAAGCCTGCTGGGGGCTGTTGAACGTCCTGGCGCCTGCATCGACCGATGGAGCTGCCTTTGTGTCAGAGTGTTGTGCCACGATGGGAGCGGTCGCCGCCAGCGATACCCAGGCCAATGCGGACATGACCAAGAGAAGCGTATCGAGAGGTCGTTTTATGGATACCGCTGTCACGATGGTCCTCCTATGATTTTGTTTCACAATCTGCGCCGCTTACCGGCGCCGCCCGCCGCCACCACGACTGCCGCCTCCACCTCGAGACCCACCAAAGCTGCTGCCGCCGCGACTGCTACTGGCGCGAGCGCTTGAGCCGTTGTATCCCTTGGAACCTCTGGAACCTCCACCAAAGGCGTCGCTGTTTCCGCCACCGCCCCGAGAGAGATCGCGGCTCCCGATAGAATTCGCACCGCCGGCTGCCGACCGGTTGCCAAACCCGCTATCTCTGCCACCATTACCCAGGCCAGCTCCACTTTGATTGCCGAAACCACTGCTCCCGCGATTGCTGGCCAGATTCCCGCCCTGTCGACCAAGCTGTTGCCGTGCGCCGGACTGCCGATTAGAGAGGGAGTCACCGCGAGTTGTGCCCCCAAACCTGTCCGCAGTTGCCCGGTCGCTGTATGGAGCGCCACCACGATGTTGCGGATTGTGCCGCCAGGAGTTGCCGCCACCACGGTTGCCACCGGCGCCAGCGATTGGATTCGAGGGGCGGGCGCCGCCAACATTGTTGCGGTTACCGCCGCCGATATTCGAGTTGCGGTTGAAATTATTGTTGCGGTTAATCGTGATGTCGTTGTTGCCGCCCCAGCCGCAGCCCCAGCCCCAACCACCGCCCCACATGGCACCCATCGCAACACCCACGCCGAATGAGATCGCGATTCCGGCCGGGTAGTACCACGCTGGAGGATAGTAAATAGGCGGATATGGATAGACCGGTGGGCCGTACACGACCACCGGGTCATAAGTGGGCACGTACACGATTTGGGGGCTGGCCTGTTCGACCACGATCACGGACTTGTTTTCGATCACTTTGGTTTCTACTTTTTGTTGCTCGTTTGATTTCAAGTTGCCCTTGTCCTGGGCCTTCTCGCGCATGCGCTGCACGGCATCCATCACGTCACTTTGCTGGGCCAGGAATGCGTTGCCCAAATCGGTGGTCCACTGGATGTCGTCGGCCATGCGCTTCACCACCTCCGGCAGCGCCGCCATGGCCTGGATGCTGGGATCCCACGGTTGTTTCGCCACAGCATCGGCGAGTGCTTTGTCCTTAAGTCCCGGATTTTTTGCCAGCCATTGCTGAAGCTGGATCAGTTCGAGAGGATACGTGCATGCGGCGAGGGTCTGGGCTAACAACGGATCCGGATAGAGAGCAATAGGAGCAACCAGCGCGTCCAGTTGGTCGGGCGGAACCTTCTGACTTTGGGTGGCGGACTTTGAGGCCTGTGTTGATGCAGGGGCCTGCGTATCCGTCCAAGTTTCACCCGGTACCAGGGAAATTATACAGATCGACATAAGCAAAGTTCGAAAGCATTGGCTCAAGGCTTTGGTTTTCGGGATCATGGCCTGCGCCTCATTCCTTAGTCCCAAATCCCAAATTCACTTCTCTGTCGCAAAAGGGGACAGAAGTACACAGCTATTTTCGCAGGGGCAGTCGCCCTACCCGGACTGAATGATAGGCGCGGAGATCGTGAAGACCACTAGGGAAACACCTAGCAGTTCGTTGAAAAACTCCGTTCCATTGCAACTTTAATGGAAGAGAACTCGTCAGAGTGAAGGAAGGCGAAGGAGGCGAGTGAATGCGCGGCGACGATGACCTGAAGAAGGAATGTTCAGCTACATTTCTCCAGAGAAGCGTGTCCCCACAGATCACCCGTTGCGACCAATTCGCAAGATGGTGGACGAGATTCTGAAGGAGATGTCGCCGAAGTTCGCGAAGCTGTACTCCGATGTGGGGCGCCCGTGGATCGCTCCGGAACGGCTGTTGAGGTCACTGCTGTTGCAGGTTTTCTATTCGGTGCGCAGTGAGCGCATGCTGATCGAGCAACTCCAGTACAACATGCTGTTCCGATGGTTTGTGGGGATGGAGATGGACGAGACGGTATGGAATCACGCGGTGTACAGCAAGAACCGGGAGCGTTTGCTGAACGAGGAGATCGCGGAGTCTTTTTTTCAAAGGGTGCTGGAACGCGCCAAGCCGTACATGTCGGACGAACACTTCACGGTGGACGGGACGCTGATCGAGGCCTGGGCGAGTCAGAAGAGTTTTCGGCGGAAAGACGGGAAGGGGAAGCCACCCGGACCAGGAGGAGAGGTCGACTTTCACAAGGAGAAGCGGACGAACCAGACCCATGAATCGACGACGGATCCCGAGGCGCGGCTGTTCAGGAAGTCCAAAGGGAGCGAAGCAAAGCTCGGCTACCTGGGACATGTATTGATGGAGAACCGCAGCGGGCTTTTGGTGCAGACTTTTCTGACCGAGGCGAATGGAAGAGCGGAACGAGAGGCAGCGATGCTCATGGCCGAGGCAATTCCCAGCGGAAAGCGGGTCACCTTGGGAGGAGACAAAAACTACGACACGCAGGAATTCGTACGAGAACTCCGCGGGATGAACATTACCCCGCATGTGGCGCAGAATGATACGAACCGCAGCAGCGCGGTGGACGAGCGGACCACGCGGCATGCTGGGTATGTGGTGAGTCAGCGGAAGCGAAAACGAGTGGAGCAGTCGTTCGGGTGGATGAAGATGGTGGGGATGCTCAGAAAAGTGAAGCTGCGAGGGATCGACAAGGTTGGATGGCTTTTTACCTTCACCGGAGCTGCCTATAACCTCTGCCGATTGCGAAACCTGATAGCGGAAGCATGACATCGGGTTCCGCTTAGGGCCAGCTGAGCGGACAGAACGACCAAACGGCTCTTATGCAATGCAGTGATAATCCTTGAAATTCAGAACTGATCTCTCACAAAACTCAATTCTTCAACGAGCTGCTAGTGGTCCGTTTTGTGCCACTGCCCTATTGAGATGGCTCGCGGCCCCGCCAACGCCTCGCGGATGGCTGGTAAGAGCTCAGTGTCAATCCGGGACTATGTTCCATGCCATGGAATTTCGCGCGCGATGAATCGCAGAGCCAGAATACTCCCGGCGAACGCCCACCCGGACTTATTAAAGACGGCGCGGATTCTCAAGCCCTGAGATCTGCCGCCCTAGATCGCATCTATCGACTTTCATTGTGCCAGGCGCTTCTTGCATGACTCGAAACAAAGATACTGAAATCTCTGGCAGAACACCGGGTGGGATGCCCTCGCTACTAAAAAGGCTTCTGCAGAGAGTTCGGCGACAAGCACAAAGTGGAATCATTCGGTGCGTGGCGATTAAGCGGGAAACTTGTAAGTGATCCACCTGCCTGATAAGTCGTAGGGTTACCGGACAAGTCCCGGCTGGAAAAACCAGAAAGCTGGTTTGGTATTTGATAGCGTTTCCCGGCCTCTGGAACCCCTAGCCTGGATTATGCACGATTTTTCTGGCGGAAAAAGAAAAGGTGCTCTAAAAGATTGATGAACACTGGGTTTTAGCAGAACCCGGCGTTCTCTTTCGGAGCACCCAGAGATGACATTTTGTTGTATACCACAGCTTTCCTTTTCCTTCTACCGACACCGACCCATTCGAGCTGATTTTTCCGGCGGGCAGATCAGTTCTGACGCTGGTCTTCTTCCGTTGCGGGCCTTTGATCAGCGGCATGGGCTTACTCGCGGGCTAGCCGAACGCCTCTGTGATCCTCGCGAAGAGGAACGTATTCGCCATTCGGTATTGTCGTTGTTCCGCCAGCGCCTCTACCAGATCATCGCTGGCTACGAAGATGCCAACGACGCGGACCGACTGCGACACGATCCGGCTTTTCAGATTCTTGCCGATCACCCGCTGGGGGAACCGCTCGGATCACAACCGACTCTCAGTCGCTGGGAGAATTCACCCTCACCTCGCGACCTTCTCAAGCTGCAGGATGCCCTTCTCGATGGGTTTGTGAAGATCTGTGGGAAACAAGTCCGGAAACGAGGAGAGATTCTGCTCGATGTCGATTCCACCGACGATCCCACGTACGGGCAGCAGCAGCTGAGCTTCTTCAATGGTGGTTATGACCAGCACATGTATCACCCCTTGCTGATCTTTGAGCGGCACACCGGTTGTTTGTTGGCCGCCCGATTACGTGCGGGCACGGTTGCTAGTCACGCCCGCATCATCTCTTTGCTGTTGCGCATCGTTCCGCGACTCCAGCGTGAATTTCCTAAGGTCCGAATCAAGTTACGTGCAGACGCTGGTTTCGCCACGCCGATGCTCTATGAATTCTGCGAGTTTTTCGGCTTGCAGTATGCCATCGGCATAGGCACCAACTCGCGGTTGCAAAGTGCTGCGCAGCGGCTGCAGCATCGTCTCGCGAAACGATATCGTCGAACCGGCGAGCCGCAGCGCTCCTTCTCCAGCTTTCGCTACCGCGCTCACCCCTGGTCTCATCAACGGCGCATCGTCTACAAAGCCGAACACACCGCTGCTGGTAGCAACCTGCGTTTCCTGGTCACCAACCTGCTAGGCCGCAGCCGTTCCGTTTTTTCCTTTTATAACGATCGCGGGGAATGCGAGAACCGCATTGAAGAGTTCAAAAATGGTTTTGCCGCTGACCGCTTGAGCTGCCACCGCTTTCGGGCCAATGCGTTTCGCCTGTTGCTCCATAGTTTCGCCTATAACCTGGTCAACCTGTTTCGCCTGCAATTGCCTTCCTCGATGCGCTCAGCGCAAATCGAAACTCTGCGTATTCAGTTGTTCAAGATCGGCGCACGCATCCGCGAAACAGCTCGCTGTATCCACGTGCACATGGCCAGCGGCTGGCCTTTTCAAGATCTCTTCCTAGCCGCCTCGCTCTGCAACTCCTCGTAGCTGGTCTCGCCTGTTCGACAACACCTTCCCGAAACGACAAGGCGGAGCTATCTCGAAAAACGATTGGTGATGCCAATGGGGCCGCTTGCAAACCGATATGAGGATCGCCAACCGAGACGCCAACCCATCTTGCGTTAGCCGCGGACTTTTTGAGCAGCGATTTCAGCTTGTGATGAATTAACCAGGCTAGGGAGGAAGGTTCCACGGGATCAAGGTGGACTGAACCCTTAACTTGAGACACTCGGATAAGGCACACTCTGCAGGGAAAGGAACTGCGAGTGGCGACGAGACGAGTGGGAAAGTACCCGAAAGAATTCCGCCGGATGGCTGTCCAGCGATTGAAGACCTGCGACAACATTGTGGAATTGTCACAGGAACTGGGTGTGCATCGACGGCTTCTCTACAAGTGGCGAGATCAATTTGATCCGTT
This sequence comes from uncultured Acidobacteriota bacterium, assembly GCA_963834025.1. Taxonomy (GTDB): domain Bacteria; phylum Acidobacteriota; class Terriglobia; order Acidiferrales; family UBA7541; genus Acidiferrum. Next base: position 387,036 of record CAWIAI010000005.1, read on the forward strand.
CGAACCCGGTGAGGAGTCGCCACCAGAGAACTCTCGTGAGTCCATGCTCCGCAAGGAAATCAATCAGCTGAAGCGCGTGTTGGTTGACAAGACGTTGGAGCTGGATTTTTTCAAAGGTGCCTTGCAAAAAGTCGAGGCTCGACGCCAGAAGAGCGGTATCAGTGGCGAGAAGGCATCTACGACGAAATCCAAGAAGTGATGCCGCTGCAAGGCAGCCTAAGCATCGAGCGAATGTGTCAGCTAGCCGGAGTCAGCCGGGCCGGTTTTTATCGTTCTCTGCAGGAACGAGCACCGGTCGAGGAAGATATGGAGGCGCGGAGCGTGATTCAGCAGATCGCTATCGAGCATCGACGCCGCTACGGGTATCGGCGGATCAGCGCTGAGTTGCGGCGGCGCGGGATGCTGGTGAATCACAAACGTGTGTTGCGAATGCTACGGGAAGATAACCTGCTAGCCGTGCAGCCGCGGGCGTTCGTGGTGACCACGGATTCCGACCACGAGTTCGAGGTCTATCTGAATCTTGCCAGTCGCATGAAACTGACGGGGATGAATCAGCTCTGGGTAGCGGACATTACCTATATCCGTTTGAAGAAGGAGTTCGTCTACCTGGCGGTCGTTCTGGACGCGTTCTCACGCAAGGTGGTGGGATGGGCTTTGGACCGAACACTCGCGAGCCGATTGCCGATTACAGCTCTGGAACAGGCCCTGGCCCAACGACAGCCACCACCAGGTTTGGTGCATCATTCCGACCGTGGCGTGCAGTACGCTTCCGGAGACTACGTGAAGATCTTGCGAAAGCACCAGATGATCCCGAGCATGAGTCGGCCGGCGAACCCCTATGACAACGCCAGTTGCGAAAGTTTTATGAAAACGCTCAAACGGGAGGAGATTTATGCGAACGACTACCGAGACTTAGACCACTTGCTTGGTAACATCGAGGCCTTCATCGAACAGTACTACAATCGGTGCCGTTTACATTCGGCGCTGGGCTATCGGTCGCCGGAAGAGTTCGAGCGAGAGGCGAATACCGGGGTGAATCCTGCTGGAGCAACAATGAGTTTTTTCAGGCATGGGGAGATCTATCAGTCCGATGTAGGAAACAGTAGCGGGGAGCGACCCAAGAGCCGCTCCCCGGCTCATCGTTCCGATGAGTCTCCAGCTGGCTATTCCTCGGCGAGTTGCTCTCCAGCAGAGCTCGCCTCCGCTTCACCAGCCGAGCGTCATCCTGAAGGAGACGAGGAAGTTTGAGAAGGGAAAATCATTGAACTGCATATGTGCCAATTCCAAACTGTCTCAACAGAGGGGTTCACCCCAAAGGGCTGTGCCCTATTTTGTGCCCACCCTCAATGAGAAACCATCGCAAACGGTAGTAGAACGCGAGGGGTGAGAAACGCCTGTGCTGGCGCGGAAAATCAACACCATAGCAGATGATCGCAGTCAGTCATCTTCGCCATTTTCAGAACTCTTAATCCATAGGTCGTAGGTTCGATTCCTACGCGGCGCACCACTTCTCAATTCATTGAAAAGCTTCGGTCCATTGACGTCAACGATCCCGGTAGAGGCCTCTTCGAGGTCGCCAAGTCTATAGGGGCGCGCGCGGACATCCATCACGACCCGCAGTCGTTGACTAATCAGTAGAATAGCTGGCGGGCATCCGCTTTCGCCCTTGACCCCGCAACCCTTCTTACCTAAGCTCGATGTTACCTAAACAGATGCCTCGCAATACCTCGCGCCTATTGGCGCTACTCGTCGGCCTCGTCCTTCTCACAGGGCAAGTCCACTTCTACTTCTGCGTCGATTGGATGGCCGATTCCTACAGCTCGCATTCCTGTCCGCTCTGCGGCGTTGCGGGGTCTGCGATCTTGATGCGGCCCCCCAGCATTGCGGTCATGCCGATTGTCACCGAATTTGATCGCCCGGCCGTCGTTTTCGGTATTTTCTACGCTGTTCTGCGTCTGACGCCAACCCGCGCACCTCCTTCCGCGTAAACCTTCGTTGTTTTGTCGCCTCGTTTCTGGCTTCCAGCTAACTTACTGCCTGTCTCTTTTGCAGAATACGTGAGGAGTATCGACATGAGGAAAGGATTGGCACTGGCCACCGCTTTGTTGGCCCTGCCGATAGCCATTGCGGCGCAGGGGCAGAAGATGCCGCCACTTCCGCCGCCGTCGGGGCCTGCGGTAGCCCCTACGCCTGCGCCCAATGCGCCTACGCGAATTTCCATGGACGAAGCGATCCGGCTGGCGCTGCAGCACAATCACGCTTTACAGGCGACCCGCACGACCATTTTGCAGAATGAGGCGGAGGAGGTGACCGCCAATCTCCGGCCGAATCCGACATTGTCGTGGGACTCGCAATTTTTCCCGCTGTTCAATCCCAGTCAGTTCAGCGCCGACTACCTTTCGAATCAGGCGCAGTTCGATGTGGGCATCGGTTATCTCTTCGAGCGCGGCAAGAAGCGGCAGCACCGGCTGCAGGCGGCGAAAGATCAAACCGCGGTGAGCCGGTCGCAAGTGGACGACAGCCAGCGGCAGCTGATCTTTAACACCGGCGAGCAGTTTGTCGCGGTACTGCTCGCGCAATCCACCATCGATCTGGCGAAGCAAGATGCGGAAAGCTTCCAGCAAACGGTAAACATCAGCGAGGCGCGCTATAAAGACGGGGATATGAGCGAGGGCGACCTGCTCAAGATCAAACTCCAGCTCCTGCAATTTCAGAGCGATCTTTCGATGGCAAACCTCGCCAAGGTTCAGGCACTCGCGGCACTCCGTCAACTTCTGGGGTTCGAGTCCGTACCGGACGAATTCGACGTGGAAGGCGATCTCGACTATCAACCGGTGCATGCGGACATGCAGGCTCTGAAATTGCTCGCCATGCAGAATCGCCCGGACTTGCGCGCCGCGCAGGAAGGGGTAACCGCTGCGCGAAGTCAGGAAGCGCTGATGCGCGCCAACGGCAAGAAGGATCTCGGCGTGACCTTCGACTATACCCATACCGCCGGTATCAACAGCGGGGCGTTTTTCTTCAACATCGACCTCCCGATTTTCGATCGTAACCAGGGCGAAATTGCGCGGACGCGATTCGCCATCACCCAGGCCGAGGAGCAGGCTCTGGAGAGCGCGCAGCAAGTGAACACTGATGTCGTGGACGCTTATGCGGCGTTGCATTCCAACGATGAAATTATTCAGCTGTATCGCGGCGGCTACGTGGATCAGGCCAAACAATCCCGCGACATCACCGAATACGCTTATAAGCGCGGGGCTGCCAGCCTGCTCGATTTCCTGGATGCTGAACGCACTTATCGCGCCAATCAACTCGCCTATCGCCAGGCACTCGCCAGTTACATGACGGCTCTCGAGCAGATGCGCCAAGCCGTTGGAACAAGGAACCTGCCATGACCACCCGCAATTCTCTTTCTAAGCTGCACTTTGCCGCGGCATTCACGGTCGCCACGATGACCCTGTGTTCGGCGGGGTGCGGCTCTGGCCCCGGCGAAACGGAGTCCAAGATGACTTCCTATTCGACCGGTCAAACCAAGGCCGACACCGCCGAACTCTTCACTCTTCCGCCGGAACAGTTGGCCCACATTCAGGTGGTATCGGTCGAAAAATCGAAGGTTCCGCGCGCGCTTCGACTCACTGGCGCTGTGGCTTACAACGCCTTCAAGACCACTCCGGTGTTCAGTGCCGTTGGCGGTCCGGTGCAGGAAATACTGGCGGAACCTGGCCAGAATGTGCATGCCGGTCAAACCCTGTTGACGGTGACGAGTCCCGATTATTCCGCGGCACGTTCGGCCTACCTGAAAGCGGTGAGCACGTTCCAACTCGCGGACAAGAATTACGAACGCTCCAAGGATCTTTACGAGCACAAAGCCATTGCCGAGCGCGACCTGCAGCAAGCGGAGTCGGATCGCGCCCAGGCGCAGGCCGATCAGCAATCCGCCGAAGATGCGCTGCGCGCCTTGGGTATCAGCGACCCTCAATCGCTGGTCAAGGAGCCGCCGAAGACGACCGGCCAGATTCCTGTACCAGCGCCCGTCGCCGGTCAGATCGTCGAGCGTCTCGTTGGGCCGGGACAGCTTCTGCAAGCGGGCTCAACGCAGTGCTTCACGATTTCGGATATGAGCACGGTGTGGGTGCTCGTCAACGTCTACCAGAATGATCTGGCGTTTGTCCGAATTGGCGACAACGTTGACATCACCACCGACGCGTACCCCGACAAATTTCGCGGAAGGATTTCCTATATCGCCGACGCGTTGGATCCGAATACGCGGACGTTGCAGGCCCGGATCGTTACAGAAAATCCGGGTTATAAGCTGAAGAAAGATATGTATGTGACCGCAACGGTGCACGCCGGCGCGCTGGCGAATGCGCTTACCGTTCCGGACGCTTCGGTCTTGCGCGATACCGAGAATCAGCCGTTTGTGTACGTGCAGGTCGCGTCCAATCAATTTGCCCGGCGATTGGTGAAAGTGGGCGATAGCCAGGACGGACGCACGCTGGTCCAGGACGGACTCAAGGAAGGCGAGCACCTTGTCGGCGACGGCAGCCTGTTCCTGCAATTCAAAAATTCACTGCAGCACTAGGAACCTACTTCTCCATGCCCACATCACGCAAACTCGTGACGATCCGCAGGCTTGACGCATGATTCATCGCATCGTCCAATTCGCTCTCCAACAGCGCTTCGTCGTCCTGATGTTCACGGTCCTCGTCGTCGTCGCGGGGGCTGTCTCGTTTCAGCGGATGCCGGTGGATGCTTACCCCGATCTCTCGCCACCCATGGTCGAGCTGATCACGCAGTGGCCCGGGCATGCGGCGGAAGAAGTCGAGCGCCTGACTACGCTGCCTCTCGAGTTGGCCATGAACGGCACCCCAAACCTGCGGGTGATGCGTTCCATCTCGCTCTACGGTCTGTCGGACGTCATCCTGACCTTTGACGAAGGCACGGATGCCTATTTCGCGCGCCAAGTGGTTTTCCAGCGGATTGCCGACGCGCAACTGCCCACCGGCGTCACACCCAGTATGGCGCCGCTATTCAGTCCGAGTGGATTGGTCTATCGGTACGTCATCGATAGTCCTGACCGATCGCCGATGGAGTTGCACACCTACGAAGATTGGATCATCGAGCGCGCCTACCGCAGCGTGCCTGGTGTTGCGGACGATTCCGGGTTCGGCGGCCCCACGATGCAGTATCACGTGCTGCTGGATCCCGCGCGCCTCTACAATTTCCACCTTCCCGTCGTGCAGGTCTTCAATGCTTTGCAGGCCAACAATGCCAATACCGGCGGTGGCTTCTACATGCAGGGTGGGCAGTTTTATTACGTGCGAGGCCTGGGCCTTCTGAAATCCACGGACGATATTGGCGAAGTCGTCGTGGGCAGCAATAACGGGGTTCCCATCCGCGTTAAGGATGTCGGGCAGGTGGTTATCGGCAACGCTCCGCGCTTGGGGATATTCGGGTTCCAGGAGAAAACCAAGAATAACGACGACGCGGTTGAAGGCGTGATCCTTATGCGCCGCGGTGAGCAAACGCAGAATGTGCTCCGCGGCGTCGAGCAAAAAACCGACGAGCTTAACCGCAGCATCCTGCCTCCTGACGTAAAAATTCATCCCTACTACGATCGCAGTGACCTCGTCCGGGTTACCACCGACACTGTGGAAGGCAATCTTCTGCGCGGAATGATTCTGGTTTTTCTGGTGCTGCTGTTCTTTCTGGTCAGTTTTCGCGCCGCGGTGATTACCGCCCTCACCATCCCGTTGGCGCTCCTGTTCGCTTTCATCTTTCTACATGCCACCGGGGAAGCCGCGAACCTTCTGTCCATTGGCGCCATCGACTTCGGGATCATCATCGACGGCACCATCGTCATGGTCGAGAATATTTACCGCGAGCTTGCCGAACGTCGGGGCACCGAATACAACTTCCACGAAGTCATTCTCCACGCCGCTCGGGACGTCGACCGCCCCATCTTCTACTCCGTTGCTGTCATCATTGCCGGCTATCTCCCGATCTATGCCCTGACCGGGCCGTCGGGCAAACTGTTTCATCCCATGGCCGACACCATGGCCTTCGCGCTTATCGGCGCGCTAGTGTTCACCCTGACGTTTGTCCCGGTGATCGTTTCGTACTGGTTCAAGAAGGGCGTCGAAGAAAAGCCCAATCGCATTTTCAATTGGGTGCGCGAACGCTACGCCGGGCGCCTGGTATGGTGCCTCGATCATCCGACGATCACAATTTTTGGAGCCTTGCTGATCTTTGGCTCGACGCTTTTGCTCGTTCCGCTGATTGGTGGCGAATTTCTTCCACATCTCGACGAAGGCGCTCTCTGGGTCCGTGCCACCATGCCGTATACGATCGGATTCGACGAAGCGGCCAAATTTGCGCCCCAGGTGCGCAACATTCTGATTAAGTATCCGCAGGTTACCGTTGTGGGATCCGAACTGGGACGCCCGGATGACGGGACCGACCCGACCGGCTTTTTCAACTGTGAGTTTTACGTTGGATTGAAACCTTACGATGACAAGACCTGGACGTCCGGGTCCGTTCACACCAAAGAGGAATTGACCAAGGACCTGGAGAAAAAACTAGACGCATATCCTGGCGTCATCTTTAACTTCACGCAGCCCGCGGAAGACGCCGTGGACGAAGCTCTCACCGGACTCAAGTCCGCGCTCGCCGTGAAGATATTTGGTCCGGATCTCGACGTCCTGGAGAGAAAGGCCGTCGAGATCAAGAATGTACTCGACAAAACACCTGGCTACACCGAACTTACGGTGGTGCGGGAACTGGGCCAGCCGAGTTTGATTGTCGATATCGACCGCCCGAAAATAGCGCGTTATGGCATCAATGTCGCCGACGTCGAGGCAGTCGTTCAAACTGCGGTCGGTGGACAAGCCGCGACACAGGTGATTCAAGGGGAAAAGCTGTTCGATCTCGTCGTACGCATGGAACCGCAATATCGATCGAACGCCACCCAGATCGCCAATCTTCTCGTTCCCACACCGGGGGGCCAGCAGATCCCGCTGTCGCAGCTCGCCGACATCAAGGAATCGGCGGGCGCTTCCTTTATTTATCGCGAAAATAATTCTCGCTACATCGGCATCCAGTTTTCGGTGACCGGACGCGATCTCGAAGGCATCGTTCAAGCCGGCCAACAAGCGGTGGCTAAGTCTGTTCAGCTTCCAGAGGGTTACCGGCTGGATTGGGGTGGCGAATACAGCGAGCTTCTCGAAGCGAAATCGCAGCTCTACGTTATAGGTCCGCTTGCTATCTTTTTGATTTTCCTCATTCTGTTCGCGCTTTACGGCAATTTCAAATTCCCGGTGACTATCGCGTTGGGCGTCGTTCTCACCGAGCCTGTTGGCGCCCTCATTGCTCTCAAGCTCCTGCACATCCCGTTTAGCGTTTCCAGCGGGCTTGGTCTTCTGGCACTTCTTGGCGTGTCCGTTGAAACGGCGGTCATCCTCGTGAGCTACATCAACAAGCTCCGCCTGGAAGGCGCCAGCGTCCGCGACGCCACGCGCGAAGCTTCTCTCCTGCGCCTCCGCCCCATCATGATGACCGCGCTGGTCGCGTGCCTCGGCCTATTGCCGGCGGCCTTGTCCACCGGCGTCGGCAGCGACACGCAAAAGCCCTTCGCCATCGTCGTCGTCGCCGGCTTGATCTCCCGCCTGTTGCTCGGCTTCTTCGTCAATCCGGTCCTCTACGAAGTAGTCGCGCGCGAAGGCGACGTCCTCCAGGTCTAAATCGTCTTTGGAAATCACTGGTTCGCGTTTTTGTTACTCTGATGGCTTCAGCTAAAAGCCGAGTCGTTCATTACCTTCACGGGGGAGAGAACCGGTGTTCCAGAATAAACCAACGCAAGAAGTTCCACCGATTGCGAGCAGTAATTCTCAAGCAGTGGAAGTGTTGAGGGTGTGGAGCGCGCCGGGTCAGCCTCAACAGTTAACGCTGAGAACCACATGGAAGGACGCCGGGGCTTGGGGAGTATTGCTTGCCGACGTTGCTCGACACGTGGCTAAGGCATATGCGAACGAAGGGCAGAATAGGGCGGAAGTCCTAAATAAAATTCAACAGCTATTGGATGCGGAATTCTCACGGCCTACGGACAGTCCAATTCAACTGAGATAGCTTTCATCTCTACTAGAAGTAGGTACTGGGTGCAACTGGTCTGGGTATCCGACTATTCGTCTAGGTGGAAGCGAATGATGCGACCAAGCTGCTGCATTGCATACAGCTGAAGTCGGGAGTAAATTCTGGGTTGGCCAAGAATTCATAAAGGAAATTCTGGTTGAAGAGGTGACTCTATGAAACGTCGCGATTTCCTGCGCTCCGCAGGGGTGGCGTCAGCAGCAATGGCGTTCCCGAAAGCGGGGCGACTGTTTGCACAGGGAACAGCGCCGGAGGCTTGGCGTACGTTCGACGTGACCACCAGCGCACAAGTCCTAAAACCTTCCGGGACGACACGGATATGGATACCGGCAGCGCTCGTCAGTCCAACACCCTTTCAGAAGACGCTCGCGAATGACTTCAAGGCCGACGGCGCTACCGCAAAGCTGATCGAGAGCCGCGCCGACTCGATGGGAATCATCGCCGCGGAATTTCCCGCGGGCGTCCCACCCGTGCTCAAGGTGACGAGCCGAATCACGACCAGGAATTTTGCGGTGGATCTATCCGCACCGGGCAAGGCGCCAAAAGAGGACCAGTCGGAATTGCAACGTTTTGTCCGGCCGACGAAGCTGATGCCGACCGACGGCATTGTGAAAGCGACGGCGGCGGAGATCACCAAAGGGTCGAAGACGGACGTCGAGAAGGCGCGCGCGATCTACGAATGGATCGTGGATAACACGTTCCGCAATCCGAAGACGCGGGGCTGCGGGCTCGGCGATATCCGTTTCATGCTCGAAACCAAGGATTTGGGCGGCAAATGCGCCGATCTCAACGCGCTCTACGTTGGCCTCGCACGGGCGGCCGGCCTCCCGGCGCGGGACGTCTATGGCATCCGCACCGCCAAGTCAGAATTGGGCTACAAAAGCCTCGGCCCTTCGTCGGAGATCGTGACCAAAGCGCAGCACTGCCGTGCGGAGGTGTACCTCAGCGGCTACGGCTGGGTTCCGGTCGATCCCGCAGACGTACGCAAGGTGGCGCTCGAAGAGCCACCCGGGAATCGCCCACTGGACGACGACATGGTCAAGAAAGCCCGCGCGCGGCTCTTCGGGTCGTGGGAAATGAACTGGATGGCTTACAACTTCGCGCACGACGTGACGCTGCCGGGTTCGACCGGTGCGTCGCTCGGATTCCTGATGTATCCGCAGGCCGAAACGGCCGACGGACGTCTCGACTGCCTGGATCCCGATAACTTCAAATACCAAATCACGTCGAAGGAAACCGCGTCCACCAGCGGATGATTAAAACGCAGCGCCAACTTCTCGAATTGGAACTTACTCTGAGAGCCAACTTGCGTTTGCCGCCATTGCCCACTGGACGCGATGGACCGCCTACGCCGGTACAGTTTCCAAATTGCGGCGGAGCTGTTCTTTGGCTCGGAAGATCATCATTCGGACAGCAGGAAGGCCCCTGTCCATTCTGCGCGCGATCTGGGAGTAACTCATTCGTTTGTAATAGCGCAGGATGAGTGCCGCCTTGTACGTTGCAGGCAAACGAATCAGCTGTTCTCTGACGCGGCGCTGTTCTTCTCTATCCAGAACTTGGGACAGTGGCGAAGGAGTGGAATGATCCGCGAAGCCGCTAACCTCCTTGTCCTCCAGGAAAGAATTTTTCTCGAACTTTCTTCGTCGCAGTTTATCAATGCAGTGGTGCCCGGCCACCTGGGAGAGCCATGGGCGGAACGGCACGTTCTCGTCCCTTTGGTTCAACACTCTGTAAAGCTTCAAGAAGATCTCCGCCGCGGCATCCTCAGCGTCTTCCCGCTGGCGAAAATACTGCCTACAAATCTGCAACACGTATCGATAGTGAGCCTCGTAGCACGCCCTGAAGAACTCGGGGCAGATCGCTTGTGACGGATTCGGGGAGTCCCCAAGCTGGGTATCGCTAACGGATAGAAAGGTCAAATTGGTCGCCATCGCCATCCTCGTCATTGAATTTAGACACACCCATACCTCAGGGCCCGAACGATGCAGTTGGTCGCGCTCGTCTTTAAATCTCGTTCAACTATTTGAAATCGTTGCCGGTCTGTTCGTGACCTGCCTTGGTCGCACAGTCGGCGTCTGCTGACGGCGAGCCGCAGAAATACTCTTTTTGTGTTCGGAAGCCCGCTCCGCGAGAGCCGCTTCGCAGCGCCGAATAACCAGAAGCGTCAAATCATCCTCCGGCGGGTTCGCGTCGGCGAAGTCGAGTACCGTCGCAAGCGTGGAGAAAAGAACCTGGTTTGCCGACGCGCCACGGAACGACTTTGCTGCCGCGGATAGACGTCCCGTTTCAAACTCTTCGTCCTGGGGATTGCGGCATTCCGTCAGGCCGTCGGAGTAAGCGAGTAGCATATCGCCAGGATCTAAACGGACGCTCCCCGAGTTGTACGTCGCCTCCTGCAGAGCGCCCAGCATCGGTCCACCTGCTTCCAACCGTTCCACGGACTTGTTGTGCCGCAGCACCAGCGGTGGTGGCAGGCCAGCGTTGCAGTACACGACTTCATTTCGCTCCGGATCCAGTCGAGCAAAGAAGAGCGCGGTGATCGGCGGCTCACTCTGGTCCAGGCAAAGTTCGCGATTGACAGCGGCCACTGCCTCGGCGGGATGTGAATGGGTTCGCGAACAACGCTGCAGCAGGTCCATCAGATGGGCTTGCCAGATTCCTGCGGATAACCCTTTGCCCGCGATGTCACCGAGCGCCAGCCCAAGGGCGCCGTCAAGTTGCATCACTTTGAAAAAGTCCCCGGTCAAATGGCGTACTGCAAAGATTTCGCCGGCGATCTCATACTCGCCCCAAATTAGTTCACGAGGAGAGCAGAGCTTCCGCTGTACCTGGGCCGCCTCGTAAATGGCCTGTTGCAGTTTTGCGTATTCGCGGCGCAGGGCCTCGAGCTCTTGTTCCTGCGATCGAGTCCTGTCCCCGAGCGCTGCGGCCGAACCGGTTGACGAATTTCGACGTGGTTGCGCGTCCCCAGGGCGTCTGGTTGCAAGCGCGGGACTGCCCCCAACGAGGCTGTGAGAGGTGTTCTGCTTTTCTGCGGTTTTCATGATCGTGATCATTTCATCCTACGAATTTGTAGCCTACGCCGTGCACGGTCAGAAAAAAACGCGGCTGATCCGGAACGGGTTCCAGTTTTTGTCGAATCCGAACGATATGAGCATCGACGGTGCGTGTGGTCGGAAAATTCTCGTAACCCCATACCTCGTCCAGCAGCCGATCGCGGCTCAACGTCTCTCCGGAATGACATAGAAAATGCTTCAGGAGCTCAAATTCCGTACTGGAAAGCTCCACGGCTTTGCCACCGCGCATCACTTGATAACTGCGCAAATTCACTTCCACATCGCCGAACGTATAACCGTCCTGCTCCTTCGGGACTGTTTGTGCCCGTCGCAGAACGGCTTTCACGCGAGCGAGTAACTCCCGGATAGAGAAAGGCTTGGTGACGTAGTCATCCGCTCCCAGTTCCAGACCGACCACCTTATCCACTTCCTGGCCTCGCGCGGTCAGCATGATGATGGGAATCGAGGGCCTTTTCGCTTTCAGTTGTTTACATACGTCCAGGCCGCTCATGCGCGGCATCATCACGTCCAGGACGATCAGATCGGGAGACTCCTTCAGCGCTCGCTCAAGCCCTTCAACGCCATCGAGCGCGGTCAGCACGTGAAAGCCTTCGTACTCGAAGTTATCGCGAAGGCCGGCGACCATGTTCGGCTCATCCTCGACGATCAGAATCTTGGCTGCTCCCATTCCTTCTCCCTTGTGCTTGGATGGCGGGGTTGTGTTGGTGGACCTCATGCCGTTGCCTTTCCAATCTGCGAAGGTGGAACCAGCGGTAAGGCGATCGTAAATTTGCTGCCTTTGTCCGGGACACTTTCCACTAGCACATCCCCGCCGTGTGCCCGCGCGATGTGCCGTACGAGCGACAGGCCCAACCCTGATCCCTTAACGTTGTGCACCAGCGGATCTCCGCAGCGGTAAAACTTCTCGAAGATTTTCTCGTGCTCATTCGGAGCAATGCCGATGCCGTGGTCCTGGACTTCGAGATTCACGGAGCCATTCACGCGATACAAGCTCACACCGATATACTTTTGATCCCTGGAATATTTCAATGCATTGTTCACCAGATTCAGCAGCGACCGCGCGATCGCTTCCCGATCTACTTTTACCGGCGGAATATCAGAAGAAATGTTCTCCTCGAAGCCGAAACCGTTTTGTTGGATCTGAAAGCGGTAAGAATCCAAGGTCGAATGGACAAGCTCGGCCAGGTTCGTCTCCTGGAATTCGTATTCCTTCCGGCCGGCATCAATTCTCGAGAAATCCAGGATATTGTTGATCAGCGCGGTCAAGCGTTCGCTCTCTTCCCGGATGATGCGAAAATATTCCTGGTATTTTTCCTTGGAACTGAGGCGCCCCAGCTCCAAAGTTTCGGCGTAGAGGCGGATCAGCGCCAGCGGTGTCCGCAATTCGTGCGAAACGTTCGCGACGAAGTCGGATTTCAATCTCGCGAGATTCATTTCTCTGGAAATGTTGCGATACGTGAGCCAGATTCCTCCGATCATGAACAGCGCGAGCGCAGCCAGGACAATATAGTTGTAGCGAAGGAACCTGTTTCCGATATCCGCGACGGTCACTCCCTGGTACTTGATGGCCAGAGTCATGCCTTGAAAAAGCCTCTCAAAATTGAGCTCGGCCTCGGGCTTAGCACTATCCCAGTTTGCGGAAGCCACCCAGGGGGCGGGATCCTTTGACGGGTGGATCATCATTACCGGCGGATTCGCGTCCCCCATCAACACGCCATTTTTGCTGGTCAACACATCTTTCATGATGGCCGGCAAGAAGGTCTGACGCAGATAGTCGTTATCAAAACTGACCATGCCGAGCGCGACGCGATCCTTCGGAACACCCGGCAGGATAAAATAGGCTGCGTTAAAATAGGTGTTTTGCTTCTGCCCCAAGGACCACCAACCCTCGAATCCGAAGGGGTCTTCGTCTCTCTCTTGCATCCCCCGTACTCGCGCCGCCATAGTGGGGGATTCCAGAGGTAGCCAGTTCGCTATCGTATTGATCGTGTCCTGTAGGCCCGCGCAGAATACGGGGTCATGATCACGGCCGGGCTGCCCGCGGCTCACCAGCAGGTTCTTCTTCTTGTCGTAAATCAACGCGTAGGCAAACTCGGGGTGCTCGGAGAGGATGTGTTCCAGCTTGGCATCGATCACGGGGCGGTCTTCGTCGGGGGCTGGAAACTCTTTACGGACCGGGTTGAGCACGTCGACCGCCTTGTGCAAGGCCTTCTTCTCCGTGAAGTGCAGCACGTGCGAAAAGTCGCGCTGAATGGCCGCTTCGATGGCCTCGGAGCGCTGGATATGCTTCAGGTTCCAGACACTGAAGCCGAGCAAGGCGGCTGCCGGGAGCACGATGGCCAACTCCAGCGTCAGCAGGGTTCGCGTGCGGTCCGTTAATCGCCACTTCTTAGACATTTCTCAACGTCTCCCACTCGTTCCGTCAACCCCGTGCCAGAACAGGACTATAAGGGCTCTTCCGGGCTGAAGTGTCAAGCCATCGCAAAGGATTGTAAAAAGTTGTAAAAAGCGCGGACCTGCGATGCCGGCCGCGTGCCGCGACGGCCAGTGGAAACCGCTATCTCGTCCCCTTCCCATTCTTTCGGACGTGCTGATTCTAGATGAGTTACGTATGCCTAAGTGGGTTCGACGACAATCTGGTCCGGTCGGTTCCGACGGCCTGGACGCCTATCGCCCCGCCGACACAAAAAAGGCATTGGCCACGCTAAGCAAACTCGGCTATCGCCGCTATTACGTTTCCGACACCGGAAGAGAACTTGGCTTTCTATCCTACTAACGCGCGAGGCAACCTATCTTTTCGTTGTTCCAATCACTACACTACTAAGGGGCGGACATGACTGTCGGCAAGAACAAAACAATCGTAGTGACCGGCGCAGGTGGTTTCATCGGAGGCAACCTGGTAGCCGAATTGCTCAAACAAGGTCATACCGCAATCCGCGCCGTCGACGTAAAGCCTCTACCCGATTGGTATCGCCGTAGTGAGCAGGCCGAGAATCTCTGCCTCGACCTGAACCTCAAGGAAAACTGTGAAACCGCCGCAACAGGCGCGCACGAAATCTACAATCTGGCCGCCAACATGGGCGGGATGGGTTTCATCGAGCACAACAAAGCGTTGTGCATGCTCTCGGTTCTGATCAACACGCACATGCTCCAGGCGGCCGTAAAGCAAGATGTAAAAAGGTTCTTCTATTCTTCCTCGGCCTGCGTCTACAACGGCGACAAGCAAACAAGTTTCGAAGCGCCATCACTCAAAGAAGAAGACGCCTACCCGGCCCTCGCCGAAGACGGTTACGGCTGGGAAAAACTGTTCTCCGAACGAATGTGCCGGCACTTCCGCGAAGACTTCGGCTTGGAAACTCGGGTAGCCCGCTTCCACAACGTATACGGTCCCTGGGGCACATGGTATGGCGGCAGGGAAAAAGCCCCCGCGGCCATCTGCCGAAAAGTAGTGGAAGCAAAGCTCTCCGGAAAGCATGAAATCGAAATTTGGGGCAGCGGCGATCAAACCCGCAGCTTCATGTACATCGACGACTGCATCAAAGGAATCAATCTGATCTTCCGCTCCAACATTCTGGAGCCGATCAACCTTGGCTCCAGCGAAGCGGTCACCATCAATCGTCTCGTAGACATCGTCGAAGACATCGCCGGCATCAAGTTGGCGCGCAAGTACGACCTGAACGCCCCCAAGGGCGTGAATGGCCGCAATAGCGACAACACGCTGATCCAGCGCTATCTCCGTTGGGAGCCCGACACAACGCTCCGCGCAGGTCTCGAGAAGACCTACGCTTGGATTCATGATCAATATCTCGCCCGAGAGCGCGGCGAAGCCGGAGTCGTACGCGAAGTCGAAGTTCTGCAGTAGTTCTCTCGAGCTCGCAAGAACTGGCGAATAATCTACGATCGCTACGGAATGGATATTGCCGACGGCTATTTCGCTGCTCGCGTCGCCGAAGCCTCTAACCCGCAGCGAGTCAAAGAAGATCCTCAATCGCGCAATCACGCCAGAAAAAATGCGGTCACCGCTCCGCGCGAGGAGGCGGCCACCGCGGTCTCGCGATGAATTTCCAGCGCCGGCATCGTCGCAGAGCCTTACTCTGCGAGCCTCCGCACGCTCAGTGGTCTCTGCGTTATCTTTTTTCTTTCTACGTCGACTGAATTAGTCGACGCCCCCGCAGTGCCACCCTGAGGATTGTCGAAGTACTTCAGTTAATCCTACTTTGGAGGAAACTTCGGCGGAATCACCCCATAACCCGGTGCAGCCTGCGTAATATTGCCATCTATCTTCGCGTTGACATCACTGATCGCCCAGCGAATCCCTCCGCCAAGCACATTCACAAAAAACGGAATCTCCCAGTTTTCCGGCCGGTCGCCGATCGCTGTGAAGAACACCCGCCCCTTGCCTTGCATGCGCGCCCACGTCATGGGATACGGAGGGCGTTGATAGCACTCGCCCTTCATTCCGTTAGTATCCAGCGTCAGAATCACGTGCATGTCCGGCGCGAAATCCTTCAGCGAATACCACTCGTCGGTAAAGCTCACCGGCGAAGTCACGCCCTCTAGCCCTGGAAATTTTGGATCATTCACAATTACGTTCGTCGTCTGCAACCGTGGATCCCGCCCGTGAATGATGAACTCCCCGCCTAGCATCCGCAGATAAGGATCGCTCTGCTCGCCATGAGCGATGTATCGATTCGCCAAGTCCGGCGTATCCGGCGGCGTATGGAACGTGTCGCTGGCGGCATGCGCCCCCACAAACCCAAGACCGCCTTGCACCGCGTCGAGCAACGTTTGCTTTCCCGCCGCAGTCATCGCCGGCTGCTTGTCCGTTCCCTCCGTCGTCAAGTCTCCCGTGGTAAAGAAGAACACCGCCGCGTACGAGTGAAATTCGCTCGAGTCAAAAACGCGCCCATCCTTCGTCGCGTTGACATCGAACCCATATTTCGACCCAAGCCCACGCACGCATTTCTCCACCACGCTCGGGTTCCCCGGAGTCGTTTTCACCACGGCATGCTCGAACCCAGACGATTTCGTAAACAGCAGAACCGACTTCTTGCCCGCGGCGGATAAGCGGCTACACAACGCCAGACCCGCGCTCCCCATCGCAATCGTCCGCAAAAAGTCCCGCCGCCCAGCAGCATCATGAATCATTTTATTTTTCCCTCGTTTCCCCTGCACGAAATTCTCAGTGTTGCCCTCCATGCTGGCATCCGGGATAGTTCTCGAATGCATAGTTCCCGTTCCAACCCAGTTCGCGCATGCCTTGCTCGGACGAATAGTACGCCCCGGCGATCCACTCTTTCAAATTGTGAAACTCTTTCTGATGCTCTCCGCCCTTCGAGAAATCCGTAAGCAGAGCTACCTGCTCGCTCTGCGCCAGCTCTGCGAACATGCGCCCAAATCGCTGCTTCGTCTCATCGTCAACGGCCGCAAGAGCGGTGGCGAACTCCCGTTGATGTTCAGCAGTATCGACGCTCAGCAGTAAGTCGATGAATCGATTCACGTTCGCGCCTGTCGAGCCCGGCACCACGACTTCCGAAACCGCGACTAGCGTCGCGTTCTGCTCCGTACTCAAAAATAGAGGCGTCCAATCGACCGCTCCCCGCATCCCCTCCGCGCGGGCCAGCGTCGAGTCATCCGCCAACAACTGATAAATCGGGTGCGAAGACGCGAGCAGCGGCAAGCCCGCTCCCACTGCCATCCCGCCTAGCAGTCTCTGCACGATTTCACGACGACTCAGTTTCTGCCTTTGCTCCGCGCCCGCATTCGCCACCGGCAACCTCTCCTCGCTATCCAATCCTTTACCCTTTTCCACTCTAAATCGGCCGTGATGTTACCACTCGTGCTCATACTCGCCCACAAATAATCTCAAGTAATTGCTTTCTGTCTTTGACCGCGCTCGTCCCACTTGCTAGCATCCCTTTCTCGATGTTGGTAGCGAGGAGTCCACGACGACTATGCCAGCTGAAAAAAACTCCACGTTCGACGTACTCGTAGTTGGCTCCGGCGCCTCTGGCGGCTGGGCCGCCAAGCGCCTTTCCGAAGCTGGCCTCAAAGTTGCCATTGTGGAAGCCGGCCGCCCACAGTCCGACGACAATTTCTCGGAGCACAAGCCCGCCTTCGACCTGAAATACCGCAACATGGCTCCGGAAATCGTTCGCAAGACGCGTCCCATCCAGATGAAATTCGACGTCTGCAACGAATACACGCAGGACTGGTTCATCAACGATTTCGACGAGCCCTATACCACTCCCGCCGACAAACCGTTCCACTGGTTGGGCCGCCTGCGCATGACTGGCGGCCGCACGAACGTTTGGGGCCGGGTCAGCTTGCGCTTCAGCGACGCTGATTTCAAAGCCGCCTCGCACGACGGCTACGGCGAAGACTGGCCGCTCAGCTACAGCGATATCGCTCCTTACTACGACCTGGTCGAGAAATACGTGGGCGTCACCGGAATGGCCGAAGGCCTCGAACACTTACCCGATGGTCAGTTTCAGTCGCCGATGCCGCTCACCTGCCAGGAATCGGCTTTCCGCGATCGCGTCAAGCAAAAGCTAGGACGCACCGTCACGCTCGCGCGTTCCGCCAACCTCACACGGCCGATCAATGGTCGAGGCCCGTGTCATTACTGCGGCCCTTGCGAGCGCGGCTGCATCACCCACTCCTATTTCAACGCCGCGTTCACCACCGTCCCCGACGCGCTCAATACCGGCAACTGCACGCTCATCTCGAACGCCATGGTCCATAAAATCCTCATGGACCCGGCCAGCAATCGCGCTCGCGGGCTTCTGTATGTCGACCGCGTCACTCGTCAATCTTACGAACTTTTCGCCCGCGTCGTGATTCTCTGCGCACAATCGCAGGAGTCGGTCCGCGTCCTGCTCAACTCCGCCACCCGCGAATATCCCAACGGCCTGGCAAACTCTAGCGGCGTTCTTGGCCACTACCTCACCGCCCACGTTCGCAGCGGCGGAGGTTCCGGCGATTTCCCGACTCTCGGCGGGAAACACACACTCGGCGCTCCGGTGAAGCCCGTGGGCATCTACGTCGCGCGCTTCCGCAATTTGAAGGGTGAGCCGCCGTACAAGAAATTCATCCGCGGCTTCGGATACGAGGGCGAATCCGGCCTCGACTTCAACTGGCGCGCGCCCGGGTTTGGCGCCGCCTACAAGCAAGCCGTGCTCGAACCGCGCGCCTCGCTCAACGTCACGGGATTCGGCGAAGTGCTGCCGCGCTGGGACAATTTCGTCGAGTTGGATCCGCTAGTGAAGGACGTCTACGGAATTCCTGTCCTGAAAATTCACATGTCCGATGGAGAAAACGAGCGCGCCATGATCCAGGACATGGGCAACTCCGCCGGAGAAATGCTGGAAGCGGCAGGGGCGAAGAACATTCGGACCTATGCCCACCCCTCGGCTCCGCGCTGGGCGCTCCATGAAGCGGGCATCGCGCGGATGGGAGCGGACCCTAAGAAGTCGGTCCTCAACCAGTTCCAGCAGTCCCACGACATCAAGAATCTTTTCGTGATGGATGCTTCTGGCTTTACCTCCAACCCCTGCCAGAACCCGACGCTCACGATCATGTCCCTGTGTGTCCGCTCGTGTGACTACCTTATGGGGGAACTTAAGCGCTCGGGTTTGTAGATGGCGGTTTGCGGGCGAAAATAGAGGGTCGGACGAAAAAGCGCGTTTTGGTTAACCGTAACCGTCCCCCTCCCCCCTTTTTCGTAAGTGTTCATTCTAGACGCTTAAGTGCCCTTTGAAGTCTGTAACTACAGATGCCAATGGCTATAGATTCCAAGACAGCTCGCAGAATCGGCTCTGCCGAGGACGGCCGCGGCAAAAACCCATATCTACAACGCCCGTAAGTCGTTCAATCGCGAACGAAACCGACGGAGCAGTCTTATGTCGACTGCGCTCGAAAAACTTCCAGCGCGGTCGCATAACGAGAGACGGCCTTGTTGAGCAGTTCACACTTCCTCTGACAACGGGTCTCTCCTATAATCCCGCACTAGACGCGGAGCCACGGATTGCCCGAAACCCCTAACATTTTGGAACGCCATTTGCTCGCCGTCATTTCCGACCAGGCCGAGTGTTACCGCGAGATCCAAAAACACCTGGGGAATGTCTTCCGGACAGTAGTTGCCAGCAGTGAAGACGAAATCAGAAACATTCTCGAACAGCCCGAGCTGCACGCCATTCTGTTCGATTTGGATTGCATTGGAGACGGGGCCAGCGACGGGTTGGATGTACTCGAAGAGATGCATAGACTTCGCGACGACGTAGTCCTCGCCGCGTTTACCAGATCCGTCCAGCGCACTGTTCCCTTGAAGGCCAGTCAGGCCGGTGCAGACGAATTCTTTCTGTTGCCGCTCAATTACGAAGAACTGAAAATCGTCCTGACGCGAGCCATTGAAAAGCGTGCACTGGAGCTCGAGGGCCGCCGTGTCATCCGGCAGGCGGAAAGGAAGGTGGCGTTCAATGGATTGGTGGGCAATAGCCCGGCGATGCAGAAGGTATACCAGGCAGTGGAGGCGGTGGCAGCTACGAACGCCTCGGTTGTCTTGCGCGGCGAGAGCGGTGTGGGCAAGGAGTTGGTGGCGAGGGCCATCGTCACTTGCGGAAATCGCGCGGACAAACCGTTCATCTGCCTAAACTGCTCGGCGCTTCCGGAAAGTCTGATGGAGTCGGAGCTATTTGGCTATGAGAAGGGAGCTTTCACCGGGGCCGATAGCGCCAAGCCGGGATTGATCGAGTTGGCGCATGGCGGGACGCTGTTTCTCGACGAAATCACGACATTAAATCCAAATCTCCAGACCAAGCTGCTGCGTGTATTACAGGAACGATCGGTTCAGAGGCTGGGCGGAAGAAGCGCGCGCAAGATCGATTTCCGTCTGATTACGGCGACAAACGAGGATCTGGAAGATTCCATGCGCAAAGGTAGATTTCG
Source organism: uncultured Acidobacteriota bacterium (assembly GCA_963834025.1). Lineage (GTDB taxonomy): Bacteria > Acidobacteriota > Terriglobia > Acidiferrales > UBA7541 > Acidiferrum. The sequence goes on from CAWIAI010000005.1 coordinate 407,204, forward strand.
TGAGGATCTATACTTTCGCATCAACGTGGTCCCGATCGTGGTTCCACCTCTGCGCCAGAGGCAAGGAGACATTCCATTATTAGTGGATCACTTCCTGAGAATCTACTGCACCTCAGCCAAGAAGTCCTTGAAGGCGGTGAAGCCGGAAGTGCTGGAAATCCTGGAGGATTACCGCTGGCCTGGAAATGTGAGGGAATTGGAAAACGTTGTCCAGCGGTTGGTGGTGATGGTCAATAGCCAAACGCTCACCTTGGAGCACCTCCCCCAGCAGTTGCTACACTCCAGCGCGACTGGCCAGGAATCGATTCTAATCCCAGAAGAAGGTGTTGATTTTGACGCGGAGTTGCAACGGATTGAGGTGGCTTACCTCAATGCGGCCCTCCGCCGTACGGGCGGGAAGAAGAGCGCGGCTGCGGTCTTGTTGCGTGTCGATCCACAGCGGCTTAAATACCTCTGCCGGAAGCACCGCCTCCAGTAAATGGGTTAAAAATTGACCTAACATGGGTGAAATTTTAACCGTCGAATCGACTTTCGACGCGTTGTACCGACGGTCGGTCGATTACGTTTGGCTAATCGCTTTCTTTTCAGCATTCGTCTCCGGGCGAGCCCGACGGCGAACTTTGGCACTCGCCCTGCAAATAGGTAACACCAGCAGTTAGAAAAATTCAACGAGGAGCGAGTGACTCATGTCGATTCAAAAAAAGAGCTTGATTAACACCCTGAAGACCACCAAGAAGGCCAATATCGTGAAGGAAGAAGTAACGGTGTCCGGCGCGACCGTGAGTCCGTTTAAGCTTGCAGCGCGACCGACGGCTGCCCGAACCGTAGCGGCGCGTAAGGCGGCCGTGAAGAAGCTGCGACCTGCCTCTGCCCTTCGGCTCCCTAACTAACGCCTGCTGATCACTTCAGTTCAAAGGGCCACGAGAGTTTTCTCGTGGCCTTTTCTTCTTACCAGGCCTTGCGGACGAGCGCGCGCCTGGCCGCGGCCAATAGGAGTCCAGCAACGCTGCGCCGAGGACCATAGATTCGAGCCACACCAACCATTCCGGGCTTAAGGATGCCCTCTGGGTTAGAGAGAGGCATGTCAACCACGTAGAAGTTTGGAGCGCGAAGGCCTTTCAGGTTGTGCGTCTCAGCAAGCTCCGGGTCAATGGCTGAGGACCGCGGCGCGACCGAGGCTACATCGGTGTTCCATTTTCGAAGCGAACCGTCTACCATCAGGCGCGCGCGCGAACCGAGTTTCAACCTATGAAGGTCGTATTCGGAGACGTAGACTCGCGCACGCATTTTGTCCAGGTCGGCAATCTCCGCCAATTCGGTGCCCTCGGCTACGTAAGAGGCGAGTCGATCACCAACACGCGGGGTGAGGACGATGCCGGAAATGGGACTGGCGACGTCAAGAGAAGCAGCCTGGGCGCCAAAGTCACGAGATTGCTCGGCAAGACGGTCGCGGTCTTCCGTAGCTGAGCCAATGTCAGAGTAGTGAAGCACGGCCGATGTGGCCCGCATCCCGGCGACGGCATAGTCGGCCTCCGTGCGATCGACCTTCGATTGGAGTGGGAGGTTGCTCATGCGAAAGAGAGGAGCACCGGCGGCAACATGCATCCCTTCCGCCACATAGACGCGGGTAATAGCACCCGGCACGAGTGATCGTACGATGGCGCGGTCCTGGGGTTCGAGAAGAAAGCGGCCCTCGATGGTTTCATGCCACAGGGGCAGACAAAAAAAGGCAAACAGCGCACCGAAGAGGTACAGCGGCTGGCGAAATAGGGCCCACGAGCGAACGCGGTCTCTCTTGTCCAGATATACAAATCTCATAAAGTTCACCAAAGTGCGAATGCGGCTGCGAAAAATGACAGCTGCGGTCAACAACTCGGGAATAAAAGACCAGTCGGGATCAAAATTGCGGAAGACATTGCCGACGAAGCGAGCCAGGATGTAGAGCACGGTGTAGCTGTAAAGGCTGGAAACCAAAGCGTAGGCCACGAATCCGAATTTCCGCCGGCGGGGAACGTAGGGAACTTCGACGGGCAAATCCCAGATATGTTTCTTCACCCAAGCGGAGACGTAGGCTGTCGAGTCTTCCTTCAATTCGCTCAAGCCGAGCAACTCGCACATCATGTAGTAGCCGTCAAGTTTCATCAGGGGATTAAAGTTGAGGAAGAGGGATGCGATACCGGTGATCAACATCATGATGTATGCCGTGTTATGCAGCGCAGTATCGGGCGGCGTATCCCACCAAACAATGGTGGCGACAGCGCAAATGTAAAGCTCGGACCAAGCGCCAGCCATGGCGATGATGAATCTTTGGAATCGCGTGCCAAGTACATGACCTTCGGTCGTGTCGGTGTAGAAGGCTGGCGTCAGGTAGATCAGGAGAAAGCCCATCGCAGGGACGCGGGCGCCAAAGTGCTTGGTGGCGTGGCCATGTCCGGTCTCGTGCCAGCACATGGCGACGATCGTACCCACATAGAAAACGCCGAGATCACCCCAGCCTTTTTCGGTGAAGTTGTAGAACTGCAGCGTGTCACGGCCGATTTCACTCCAATGGGTGACGGTGATCCCGATCATGACGCCGAACAGCAGCAGAGTGAGCGCGGTAAACCACCCGGTATAAATCCAGTAGGTGTATTTGTAGAGCCAGGTGAGGTAGTTGTCGGGATTAAACGCAGGGAAGGTGATTTCGGCGAGATCGCCCCATTTATTTTTCTTCGCTTTAAGCGACTTCCGACGCTTTTGAGCGTCTTTCTGCATCAACAGAACGTTTTTTTCCTGGGGCGTCCGGTACCAGAAGTCGATGGCATCGAGAGCTGCGGAGAATTCGCGCACGTCCTCGGTGCTGCATTGGGTGTTGGTCTGGGCAGAGAAAAGCTGGGCAATTTCTTCATAAGAGCGGCTGCCATTAAAGAGTTGAGCCAGCGTCCAATTCGCCGGAGGAAAGCGATACATATACTCGTGAGCGCGTACTAAAGCGCGCACGACAGGCTGTCCGTCCTCTATGTGTTCCTTCCAGACCACGTCAGGAGGGAATCGCGGGGGACGCTGCGAGAGGGTCCGGGCCGGTATCTCCGGGAGCGCGACACTAAGGACTCGGGTGACGTTCATGGCCCCTGGTTGATGTGCAGCGCGGCCGTCATGCCTGGTCGCAGGGGGCCGTGGCCGCCGACGAGTTCGACGAGGACTTCGAAGGTGCCGCTGGCGGGATCAATGACAGGGCTGATCTCACGAACACGGGCAATGTGCTTTTCGCCAGGAACGTCCAAGGAGGTAATTTCGAACTGCTGTCCGTGATGAAGGCGATCAAAGAGTTTCTCAGGCAGGGTAAAGCGCATTAAGAGCGGAGATTCTTCGGTGATCCAGAACAGCCGTTCGCCTTTGGCGACGTTTTGCCCTTCGCGAACGTAGCGGCGAGCGACGATGCCGCTGAACGGCGAGGTTACCCTGGTTTTTTCCAGCTCGAGTTCCAGAGAGCGCTCCTCTTGGAGTGCCGTACTGTATTGTTCCATTACATGCTTGATTCCCCACTGTTCAGATTCGAATTTATACTTGGCGTGCTGGAGTTCTTCCTCGGAGATGAGGCCAAGATCCCAGCGACGCTGCGCGCGACCGTAGTCCGCCTGGAATACTTCCGCCTCGGCCTTCCAATTCATGATGTCGGCGTCGATTCCACGGCTTTTGGCACGGGCGGCTTCGAGATTTGCTGCGATCTGGCGGTCGTCGAGTTGCGCCAGCAGGGTGCCGGATTTGACGCGAGAGGATGCGTCGACGAAGATTTTCATGACGACGCCATCGCGTTGTGCGGCGAGATCGAGTTGATGCTCGACGATGATCGGGCCGGTAACGAGAAGAGCGGAGTCTCGGGCGTCGGACGGTGCAACAGGCAAGGCGGGGGAAGCGGGGGTTGGAGCGGGAGCCGTCGTGGCTGCGTTTGTCGTTGAAAGCGCGAGAGGTTTCTCGTCACTGCAACCCACAGCGAACAAGAGAATCCCAAACGTCAAGAAAATCTGGAGAAACCGCGTTTCTTTCCTCAGCCGCACATTCACCATCCCAGCCAAGACCAGAGTTTGGAACAAAACCAGATGTAGGGATGCCGCAAGATAACGTACCCCGCTGGATACGTTCCCACGCGAATCTTCCCTCGGCCCTCCATTCCAGCACGAATCGCACCTTCCGGATTCTCGATCGCGACGCGTGAATAGAACACCGGAATTTCATGAAGGCTTTCCGCTTTCTGGCTGATAATGACGACTTGTCCGTGAAACGTTCGAGCCGGATAACTGTTCAATTTGACCGAGGCGTTCTGCCCATCCTTCAGCAAACCCGCATCGTCGTCTTCGATCGCAACATCGACAATGGCACGTGAGGTGTCCACCACTTCGGCAAAGGAATCACCGGGCGCCAGCTTGCGGCCGGCGAAACTGTCGACGCGAGGCGTCGAGATGATCCCCTCGATAGGCGACCGTAATTCCGACTTCTCCAAAAGCTGCTGGGCGCGCGAAAGTTCGGCTCTCCAGTAATCGGCCTGCACCCGTTCCGCACCTGCTGCTGAGCCGTCGTTGACAGCCAGGTGGTGGTTCATCTGCATTAGAGCGGATTCGTATTTGGACTGGGTTGCGGCCAAGGTCGATCGTGAATTCCAATTCTCCATTTCCGCCAGAATTTGGCCGGCCTGCACACGTTGACCCTCACGGACGAATACCTTGCTGACAATGCCTTCGGTTTCCGATTGCACCTGCGCGCGATGCACCGGCGTAACGACGGCATCTCCGTCCACCCGCATTGGCAAGGGAAACGCCACCAAGAAGAGGAGCGCAGCGGCAGAGAGCGCGAGGATGAGTACTCGCCGGCGCTTCTCCATGGCCATAAACTTGCGTTTGCGCAGAAGTACCGGCTCAAGCACCGATATGAATGGAACTTCCTTGTACATCTGAGCATTCCGCAACGCGACCGTAGCCTGGCTGGCCAGCAATTGCAGGATTTCAATGTGGGCTGGCGCCAGAAAATCGGGATCGGTGGCCTCCAATACCAGCATGCCAACGCGCCCGGTGTCGTCATTAAGAGGCATGGCATAGAAGCCCCGCATACCACATTCGCTGAAGTATTTCTTGAATTTCGCGCGCGTCTCTTCTCGATCGGCGTCAATGGTGTCGCCATGCTGACGGACGTGTAACACTTCCTCCGACAAAGTGGCCCACTGGAGGATATCGTTGAGCGCCGCGATTTCTGGAAGGTCGGCGCTAATCTGCGCGAGACCACTGACTGCGCTTAGCCTGAATCTGCCCCGCTGGTCGAGTGCGATGGCCGCACGTTCGTAAGGAATTACCGCCTGCGGAGCGTTGACGATGGTCTGGAGCATGTGCTCAAGATTCAGCGTTGATGTGATTTCGTGGCTGACATTGTTGAGAGTCTCAAGGATTTCGACTTTGCGCTCGGCCATCATCAAACTTGCGTTGTGCAGGGCGTTTGAAGCCGTGTCGGTCAGACTGCTCAGCACGAAAAGATCGTCGTCGTCGAATGCATGTCCGTCTGATTTGTTGATGGCCTCCACGACGCCGACGAGGGATTCGCGGTCCATAATAGGGACCCCGATCAGGGAATGGACGACCTCTTGGCCGGCGTGTTCGTTGCGTAGAACCAGCCGAGCGTCTTTCGTATCCGCGATGCAGACACTCTCGCCCGTATCCGAGAGAGCGCCGGCAATACCTTCGCCGGGTTTGACGACTTGCCCCGTAAAGGCCGTAGGATCGTGTCCGGATTGCTGCAACAATTCCAGTGTCTCATCCGGATGCAACATCCAGATGTTTACGGCCTGGCAGGAAATAATCTCCAGGAACTTGGTAGCGATCAACGGCAGAAGCTCTTTCATCTCGAGTGTGGACGAGAAGACCTTTTCCAAATCGTAGAGCTGCGTGAGACGAGTAATCGAGGTCAGGGTCCCGTGCCGTTCGCTCTCGTAGGCTTGTGCCGACACGATCGATGCGGCCGCCACTCCCGATAGAGGAAGCAAGGCGTTGACCGCTTCCCTGGACAAATCTTGATCAAAAGAAAGAATCTCCAGCGTTCCCACTAAATTGTCGCTGTTGACCAGCGGGATGTAGCACAATGACCGGAGCGTCCTGCGTGCGTCGATGTGCGGGTAATCCTCGCGTTTCAACTGCGACGCGGTCCGCAGGATCGGTTCGGCTTTCTCAAGCAAGCCACCAAGAAGCCCGCAATCGGATAGGATGGACGCATCGTGAACTGCGGCCTCGCCGATCGCGGCCTGCGGGATCCAGAAGGTGTTCGAACCATCCGAGCCGAGCGTGTATACACTGACCGTGGATTGCGGGATGAGTTCGGCTACAAATCTTGCCAGCGCGCGCGCACGCGGAACAACCTCCTGCTCGGCGAGCAAATGCGTCGATAGACTGGAGATGTCAACAATCAAATCTTGATCAGAACTGGGCAACGTTGGACTTTCTGCCTGGCGTCCCTTTGCCAAGGGCCAGCAAGAGACGGGGCACCTTGCTTTTGCGGGGCAGTTTAACTAACTTGTGCGCGCACTCTAACAAAGGGCTTCCGGAGTGTCAACGGTGGCAAACTGGAACACACGTCCAGGGAGAGACGCAACTTGGAAATCGAGACAAGAACGCAGGATGGAGTAAAGGTCGTAAAATTGAAGGGACGCCTGTCCATGGGAGTTCCCCTCGACCGCTTTAATTCGACTCTGACCGAAATTCTGGCGCAGGGCGAAAACAAAATTGTTCTGGATCTTGAAGAGATGACCACCGTTGATTCGAGCGGAATTGGCGCTCTCATGCGTCACCTTACGGCCGCGAAACACGGCGGCGGCGCCATCCGGTTGTACAAGCCCTCGAAATTTACGGTACAGACGTTGAAACTGGTTAGTCTCCTGAACCTGTTCAAAACGTACGACGACCTTCCCGAGGCGATCTCCTCCCTGCAATAGGCATTGCCGGCAAGTGCAAATATTGGGGGACTCTTGGCAAGGAGAAGGACTCCGACGGGCAAGCAGTCGGGGTAATCGTCGGAGATAAATGTTATCGACGTTTTTGAGTCCACAGCCGGAAGGTCTACTCGAACGTGGGAAATAGCACGATTCTCAGATTCGCCCCTCCCCACACCACTTGCGATCGGGTGCATTTGAGACTATCTGAGTACCTCGGACAGTGGCACGGCAACCTCCTTGCGGGAGGGCAACTAAATCAGTAGAGGATCAACCGTTCCGTACAGGATATCTGGTGCGCGGCCCTTAGTTGATATAGATTTCGCGCGGAGGATTCATGGACATTCTCACAGCGATCAAGCGCGAAGAGAAGAAGCTCGAAAACCAATTAGGTAAGCTGAACCACCAATTGAATGGAGTCCGAGCAGCTGCAAATGCATTGGGCGGCTCTGCGGAGTGGGAAGTGATCGGCGTGAAGATGCGCGTGTCGTCGGCTGCAGAGCGGCGATTGCGAAGGCGGTGAAGAAGCGGTGGGCGAAGGTTAGGAAGCCGGCGAAGAAAATGCCAGGGTAGTTGCCGGTGAATTTTCGGGGAGATATTTGGTGGATGCCGAAGGATTGTCGGGAAGCTATTTACGCTTTGTTGCAGTCCGTTCAGTTACACATGCCGGACACGGATGGCCAAACGTTCCAGAGTGCAGATGGATTGGTTTTCCATCTCTGTCGTAGTGCAGAGAGCAAAATGGTCCATCTTCGTCAGCGTCCGAATCGACCTTCAACCAGTAATCGTTGCCGTGAAACACTAGATTCGAGCTTGATCTTGAGTGCCTTTTCAGTTTCTTCGATCTTCTCCTCGGCACGTCCCTTATCGCGCGTGAGGTCAAGTTCCTCTTCGAGTTTTACAATCCTGCGGTTCAATTCAATGTCGTGGAACTCTTCCGATTGGGTCAGTGATCTCCTTGACGTTTTCAACTGCTCCCGTCTAAACCTCCCGCCAGAACAGCTCATTCAGCGTCGCGACGTATATCCGATGAGGTGCGAGTTCATCGACTCTTTCTTCGAGCCGTCGCTTCTCAGCGAGCAAAGTGCGCACTTGCTCTTCCAGTTCAGCAATGCGTTGCTGCTCTCCACCTAACATTCTAGCCTCCGGTATTGGCGAGATGTTACCATGCTCGCGCAAAAGGTCGAACGCATGCACGACGGACTAAACGTTCGACGTTCGGAATTCTTCCGAGCCCCCTTCTATGGCCCGCATGAATGGAATTAGCGGCGGTGTGTTTGGGCCGGTGTGATTAACAGTTGGTCCGGGTTGGCTTGGACCTGGGCGTAGCCCGGCGGGATTTCGAAGAGGCTTCCGTCGAGCAGCGAGTCTGAAAACGACGACACCTGGGTGGTCATTTCCATCAGGGCGTTAGGATCGGGATTTGGGTTTGGCGGCGGGACGGGAGTGCCTGCTTTCGCGTTGTCGTCTTGTTGTTTCTTCTTTTTGTTGCCGAACAGGGAGCCGAGGCTTTTGACAACCACGTCGGAGCCACTGGTTGGGATGGAACTGCCGGAATCGGTCGACTTGGAACTGTCGTTTGACGATGTGTTCGAAGAAGCCTGCGACGCGTTCGGATCGGTGCCGGGCTGCGGCGGGATTCCCATGCTGATGTAGGAAAGCAGCGGTAGACCTTTTAGCGCAGCGGAATTTTTCTGTAGTTCGCTCATTCCCTGCGTCATGCGCGGATCGACGTGGATGTTGGAGGGCGGAACCCAGTTCACTTCTTTGGCCATTTTCTTGTAGAACTCACCGATTTCTTGATAGCCCGCGATATTGGGAGCGACATAAGTGTCCATGGTCATGGTGAAAGTTACGCTGTTGGGTTGACCGGACGTCGACGGAGGGGGCGCTTGTCCGTTGTTCTGCGCTTGCATCTCCATATCCATTTTGACTTTGGTTTCGTTGGTGGGCTGCCCAAGGATGACGCGAGTGTCGCTGCCGGGTAGGACGGTGATTTTCGGAGTCACTTGAAGCTGAGCGTCCTGACCTTGGGCGGCGGGTTTCTCCGCGTTTTCTTGTTGCATTTTTGCTTCGGCGTCCCTGCGGGCTTTTTCCATCGCGGCCTTGATTTCTTCGAAGGTGGCGACGGAGTACGTTTTTTTCTGATTGTCGATAGATATTATCCGTCGGCCGTCAAGGTCGATAATCTGGATGGAGCCATCGGAGCTGTCGGTGCGGAGGCGATTGCCTTTGACGTAATGCGTGGTGGTGATGGGCTGCATGGCAGCGCGAGAGTCTTTGCTGAACTTTGCGGCGAAGTTGGCCATGCCCATCAACGCGCCACCGGTGATTTGGGAGGTATCGCTGTATTTGAAGTCGGCTAGGGCGGGGACGGAAATTAGCGGGAGCGACAGCAGGACTGACAGCGATTTGCGGACTAAATTCATTGGATGAGTCTCCTGTGATTCACCTGGATTATTGCTGGTCTCGGCTGGCGGTTGGGGGCTGGCTGAGTTAGTGCTGGATATTATGTTGTAGGCGTTGGTTAGGGGCAAGGGGGTGGGGTAGATCGGAGGAAGTGGGAACACGTCGGACTCGGAGGCCTTCTGAAGCTTGCGTGGATTTCGTGGAGGGTTAACTTCATTGCATCGCCACCACGCTAGAAGGGAATGTGTACAGGCGGAGGTGGAAATGAACCCAGCGGTTTTGAGTTTCCTGACGATTATTGGGGTTGGAATCAGCGCCTACTTCGGAGCGTATCTGAAAAGGAAGGGCGAGAATCTGGCAACTCATGAGGACATTAATAAGGTTCTGGTCGAAGTACGCGCAACGCCGCAGGCGACGAAGAGATCGAAGCAAAAATATCTGACGAAGTGTGGGATCGCCAGAAGCGCTGGGAATCCCGTTGGCCGCGCATATCGATCGCAGAGCGCTGATCAAGGCTTCCAAAGACGAACTTCGCAATTGGGTCAAGACTGTACGGACAATTCCAACTCAACACCGCGTTGCGCGGGCAACAGTAAAGGACAACAGCCCAGCGGCAAAAGCGAACGTGCTGGTGTTAACCGAATATTTTAACAATAACAACGTCGCGGTGAGCGTCCCTCAATTGTCGCGGCTGCGTATACGTTGAAGTACAATCGCGGCATCGCAACCGGCAAATCTTGGCGTGAGATCGGCGCTGCCCTCGGTCAGATCGTGAAAGGTTAGGAACGTGGGCGCTAGTTGGTATCTAAGACGCCGTGACTGGACAAGTGGGGCGTTTGAAATCCACTTGCCCGCACGGCTTATCAGAGGTTAGTCATTTCAAAGCTACAATCGCTGGTCCGGAACAACCTCCATGCGGTTGGTGTCTACTAAGCAGCAGAGTTTTCGGTCCAACCCCGTGGGCTTTAATGTCGCAATACACTTGAGCCTCGAATGAATGCCGCCGATGGGCCGGGGAGGGACCAGGTGAAGCGATTACACGCGATCGTGCTGGCTCTACTTGTGGGAGGGGCCACAGTGACGGCTCAGACGCCGCGATCTCACGGAAAGGCGACCGAGCGGGTAGTGATCCAATACGAAAAGCTTGTTGCAAGTGGCGCATTCCTAACACCCGAAGGGTGGCAGACCGCCGGGAAACTTTTCGATCGCTCCAATGCTTTCCCTCGTGAAGGCGATATCTCCCTGATGGCAACCGGAGGATCACTTGGGGAAAACTGGGTGAAGGATAATCGGGCGGAAGTGGAGACGAAGTGGACCGACTACTTGGCAAAGATAGATCCCACTTTGCGATATAAGCCACCAGAAGTACGCCTCATGACCATCTATGACGGGCTACCAATTGGCTGGTGAACCGGACTTATCGACACCGGTCCACCGGAACACACCGACAGTCTCTATGCGAGAGATCTAGTATCTACTTGCTTTAGTAGTATCTTTTCGATCGCGCCTGTCCTTGCGGTCAGGATGCGCACACGGGCAAAAGATGGTCGAATGATATTTTGGATCCGCAAAATCATTCGGCGGCGGAAGGCGCGCGGACGTGAATAGACCCAGCCTAATCACAGGAATTGTGCTTTCGGGAATCGCCCTTGGCGCGTTTCACTACGTACTGAAACCCAAACCGAGCGAGCGGGATTTGCAGAATGTGGCCCAGGGAATGTCCAGCCGAATCAAGTGGCGGGGCCAGATCGCTCCTAACATCGATCTAAAAACCACACGCGGTGATACTTTCCGGCTCTCGGACAACATCGGTAAGAAGATCGTTGTGCTCAACTTCTTCGCCACTTGGTGCCAGCCCTGCCGGGCGGAGATGCCCGAGTTAAATCGATACTTCAATGATCACAAGGGCGAGTCGTTTCTATTGGTGGGAATTGACTCAGAAGAAGATCCGAATATCGTGGCAAGCTTCTTGAGCGACCTCAAAATTGACTTCCCCGCAGGAATTGACGCTGGGGCAATCCGGCAACAATACGGCGTGAATGGGCTTCCGACGACCGTGCTAATCGGAGTGGACGGCAAGGTGCAATTCTACGAAGAGGGTGCGCTCGCCAATGCAGACGTGGCATTTGACCCCCTGTTGCAGAGGAACCTTCAACTCCTAAAGGCCAGCCAGGTTATTTCTACCGAGGGCTATCGAGTGCTAGCAAAGCAGCAGCCATCACTTCGCATGATCAGTACGGAAGCTAAGCCATCCTCCGGAGAAGACAGGCTCAACCCGCGCGCAAAGGATATCACCGCGCGGATGGACTGCCCTTGCGGATGCGACAAGAAGGTTCAAGTCTGCACATGCAACGCTGCGACGAAAATCAAGCACGCGCTTGCCGGCGAAGATATCGACGGCAAGCCGGATGCCGAGATTATGAGGTCGCTCAACAAACGGTTCTGCATGGAGGCGATGTGATCGTTGCGGATGGTGTCCATGTGGAATTTCGCCGCGGTCTATTGCGCGGAAAGGTGCGCGCCCTCAGCGGTTTGAGCCTCGAAGTCCGCGATGGCGACTTCTTCGCACTCGTGGGACAAAACGGCGCGGGCAAGTCGACCGCAATGTATTGTTTTCTCGGCTTGATGAGACCCACTCGGGGGCAGGTCGAAGTTATGGGAAGGACTCCTGAACTCGGCTCCCGCTTCAACGAAGGCGTCGCCTATCTCCCTGAGGAGCCTCACTATCACCTTTACATGACTGTCGAGGAAGCGACCCGCTACTACGCTTCGCTGTACGGAAGGCGCGTGTCAGATAAGACCATTGACGAAGCCCTCGAACGACTGGGAATGGCGCAATTCAAGTCTCTTCCTCTCGCCAAATGCTCGAAAGGCATGAAGCAAAAAGTCGGAATCGCGCAATGCCTCATCCACGAAACGCGACTGCTCTTTCTCGACGAGCCGACGCGAGGCCTTGACCCGCTCATCGTGCGCGAGTTCCGAGAAACCCTTCGCGAAATTCATCACCGGGGTGCAACCATTGTCATGAACACACACGTGCTCTCAGAGATCGAGATGCTGGCCAACCGCGTGGCCATCGTTGACGGCGGCAAAGTTGTCGCACAGGACGACCTACGTAACTTCTTGATCACTGACCGCGAGATCTATAGCGTGACGTTTGAAGCTAACGGCAGCGTTCCGGACTATCTCCAGGCGGTTGAACGGACGGGGAGCCTCGTAACAGGCAGCATCCCAAAGGAACGGCTTTACGATTTCATGGAATATACGCGAAATTCAGGGGTCAATGTGCACGAGTGTTCGTTGAAGAAGACTTCGCTGGAAGACTCCTTTTTCAAAATCGTCAAGGGAAGCGGATCGGCGGGCTGAGTGGCATGGCAGCAGCGTACCGCGCCAATTTTTAAGGATTGTCGAGAGATCGCAGAAAGTATGGAGAAACTATGTCAGTACTGGTGAGAGCGAATGTTCTGGCGGATTTTGCGTTTTATCGGCGGAGCCGCCTGCTCTTGGCGTTTGTGATCTTATTTGTGCTGCTAACCTGCCTAAGCGCGCTGCCAGCCATCTTCTCCGAATCTGGCGTCGAAAGTTTCAGGAGCTTGCAAGGCATTTTTTCCGAACTCAACGAAATGCTGCTGTTCCTTGCGGGAGCAGTGGGGCTGTTCATGATCTCTTCGCACCTTCGCAGCCGGTGTTTGAAGATGGTATTCACAAAACCCTGCACTCCGTGCGTATGGCTCGGATCCGCATTTTTGTCGGCGGTGCTAGTCTCCTTGTTCCTAAACGGCGTGATTCTGGCAAGCACAGTGGTTCTGTCGGTGATTTGGCACGTGCCCATTCGCGCCGCCTTAATATTCATCTCTACCGACAATTTCATCACCTCTGTGGGGATCATTGCCTATCTGATGCTCCTCGCGATGCTCCTGCATCCAGCACTCGCGGTAACCTTCATTCTGATCTTCAATGCAGAGCTGTTTTACGATTTTCAAGTTTGGACGCAGGGCGCCATTCGTGCCGGTAACTCAAGCCTGTACCTGCGCATCCTTGAAAAAGTCTTCCACCTCTTCTATCTGGTCTTGCCCATGGTGAATGCCTACGGGAAAAAAATGGAAAAGGTAAACGTCAGCCTGCGAGTAGCGGATGGCGAATGGAAATACCTCCTTTACTCCCTTGGCTATGTCCTCGCGCTTTCCGCCTTTTGCTATTTCCTAGCCCTCCTAGCACTCCAGAGGAAACGGCACATCTAGGATTCGGAAGTAGCTACGGTCGGATTTCGAGGACGGACCTCAGACCCAATCGTCCAATCGAGAATTAAATGGTGCCGGCACCGTTTTCAATTCCTTTTCCAGGCGGAGGCGCTTCAGTTCAAACTTGGTCGGATCGAATGAGTCGAGCCATTCCCGGCGAACTTGTTCCGCTTCTTCCCAGACGCGCCACTTTGTGGATTGCTTCCACTGGCGTTGACCTTCCGGTTTCGCCCCGTCATACAGCAGCATGGTCTTCACGCATTTGCACTTTTGCCAGTCGTTTCCTTTATCCTTAATCCTTACAGCGGCAATCTTTACTGTCATGCCTTGCGAAGAGAGTAAGTATTCATTCCAGAGGGTTTACAACGGTCAAAGTGAGAGGAGGCTAGATGAGTCGCGAGCCAGGTCGCCAAGAGGAGGCGCAGAGGCTTGCGGAAAAATGCAACAAACGAAGAAAAGGCTTCCTTACTCCGACTCTGAGGGTTATTGCGAGAGTCGATATAGGGCGCAGCTGTGGGGGGCTAGGGTCACGGACAGGGCGTTGGCGGATCCAAGATCTTTGCGTTCCCATAGATCGCGCAGTTGGAACCTTGGTCCCGTGAGCCCTAGCTCTTTCCAGTTGTAGTGAACCTTTTGTTCGTGCTCATCCAAATTGAATACGGCCAGGTAGCGGTCGTCTCCAGCATCCGGTCGGGCTGTCCAGACGACCGCGGTGTTCGTTGAAATTACTGGCCGATTCTCACGCGAGTGCTGGTCTACGGCGATGACCTCGGGATTGGTTAGCAGCGATGTTGTCCAGGCGTCGGTTTTCGGCAAGTTTGCGCCAATCATGAGCGGGGAGTGGAAGATGGTCCATAGGGTGAGTAAGGTGCGCTGTTCGTCGTGCGTCATGCGTGTCTCACGGGCTTTGCCCCAGCCGGGAGCTGGGCCCAAGTATCCGATCGGCAGCATGTCGGCATCTGGCCAGCCGCCGGGTTGTGCGAGGCCGGCCCATTTCGCGATTCGCGGGAATTGGTCGCCGAGACCTTGCGGGTAGTCTACGGTGCTGTGCCACAGATCCCAGACGTCGTCGGAAATTCGCCAGAGGTTTGCGTACCGGCGCATCTCATCGACTTTTTCAATCGGAGCAGCGCCTGGCGAAAGACTCAGGACAATCGGCCGACCAGTCTTGCGTAAAGCTGTGCTCAACATCCGAATCTCGTCGGCTTTGTAGGGCCTGCTGCTGATGCAATCTACTTTGATGAAGTCCACGTCCCAGCTCGCATATAGGCGAGCAATGGAATCGTAGTAGGCCTGCGCCGCGGGCTTCGATGCAGCGAGACCGTAGTTGTCGAAATTCCACGGACACGTATCCGAAGTGTCTGCCGCGTCTGCCGCATGATAGTCCGATCCTTCGATGGGCAGATTCTTCTCCACCGCCTGCTTGGGGATTCCGCGCAAAATGTGAATGCCAAATTTCAAACCGAGAGAATGCACATAGGCCGCAAGGGGCTTGAACCCGCTATTGTTGGCGGAGGAAGGGAATCGATGAATCGCCGGCGTGTAGCGTCCGTGATCGTCCAGGCTGTATTGCGAGGTCTTGGAATTGCCTTCCGGCGTGGGATTGGTGACAAACCATTCCATGTCCACGACGACGTATTGCCAGCCGAAGGATTTCAGATGTTCGGCGAACCATTGGGCGTTGGCTTTGAAATCGGGTTCGCTAATCGTGGTGCCGAAGGAGTCCCAACTGTTCCAGCCCATCGGCGGTGTAGGCGCTAAAGTTTCGGCGGCGTCCGAGGCTGACGGTCTCGGATTGGTCGTTACGTTGTTCACTTTGGAACCATGTGGCGTCGCCGATGCGAAGGAGGCGAGCGCGAGGATGGAGATTAGCGAAACACGGAGTTCGATTCGTGGTTTCATGCGTTTTTCTTTCGCAGAGTCAGGTATACGTGCGAGAGTTTCCGCGTGGAGATAGCACAGTGGAGGAGTTGTGACAACCTGAAAAATCGATCAAGAACGGAAGAGGGTCGGCGCCGACCGCTTTGGTTCTTGGTTGTGCTGGAGTTTCGTCTAAACCCCGCCCTCTCGGAGAGGGCGGCTACAGGGTGGCGTGCGGAGACTTTGAGTCAAGGCGCAACAGCCGGGCGGGCCACTCGAGGCCCAGGGTAAACAAGCCCCGCCCCTACAAGGGAGTGGAAGTGGGGATGGAGCGCTATTCAAAATCACCTTCGGCTGCGGGGAGTTTGTCGCCGTCGCGAGCGACCCAAACATAGAGGGTCGGCAACAAGAAAATACTCAAAAGCAAAGCTCCCAAGAGGCCGCCGACGATAACAATTGCGAACGGACGTTGCGAGTCCGAGCCGATGCCGCGTGAAAGGGCAGCGGGCAGCAGGCCCAGAGTGGCGACGAGCATGGTCATCATTATCGGGCGCAAGCGCAGCACCGCGCCTTCTATCGCGGCATCCTCGATCGAGTGACCCGAGGCGCGCAACTGGTTGATGTATTCCAGCATGATCACGCCGGTTTCCACGGACACGCCGAATAGCGCAAGAAAACCCACGCCGGAGGAAACGCTCAGGTGCGTGCCCGTTATCAACAGAGCTAGTAAGCCGCCAATTGGAGCGATGGCGACGTTGGCGAGAATCAGCCCTGCCCATTTGGCGGACCCGAACATGGTGTACAAAATAATGAAAATCACGAGCAAAGTGATGGGCACGACGATCGACAATCGTCTCTGGGATCTTTTCTGGCTTTCGTATTCGCCCGCCCAGTCGATGTGATAACCCACCGGCAGTTTCACCTGAGCGCCCACCAGCTTCATGGCCTCTTCCACGGCGCTGCCGAGATCGCGGCCCCGAACGCTATATTTGATGGCCACATAACGGGAATTTTCTTCGCGGCTGATTTGCGAGGCGCCATCGCGAACCGAGATATGGGCGAGTTGCGCGAGGGCGACGCGTTCGCCAGTGGGCGACCCGAGACGAACATTCTCGATGGCCTCCTTGGTGTCGCGATAAGGCTTTTGGTAACGGGTCACGAGATCGTAGCGCTGCTCGCCCTGCAGAACCTGGCTCACCGCTTTTCCGCCGATAGCGGTCTCAACCGCGTCTTGTACATCGGAAACATTGATGTTGTGCCGCGCTGCCTGCTCGCGATCGACTGTGATGTTCAGGTTGGGCTGCCCGAGCACGCGGAACAATCCTAGATCCTCCACGCCAGGAACGCGCCGCATTACGGCCACGACTTCGTCTCCCTTTTCTTCGAGAACCTTCAGGTCTTCTCCGTACAATTTGATGGCCAGCTCGCCCTTCACGCCGCTGACGGCTTCCTCCATATTGTCGGAAATAGGCTGCGAAAAATTCCAGAGAACGCCGGGGAGTTTCGCGAGTTCGCGATCCATCGCTCCGATCAATTCATCTTTATCCTCATCGAAGACGGGGCGCCATTTGGCTTTCGGAAGCAAGTCGACGAAATACTCGGTGTTGAAAAATCCAGTGGCGTCGGTGCCGTCGTCAGGTCTCCCGACTTGCGAGACAACTTGCTTGACCTCCGGGAACGATGCCAGAATTTCACGCGCCTGATTCGTGAGGCGGGTGGCTTCGGTCGGGCCGGTGCTGGGGGCCAGGGTGCCGCGCACCCAAATTGCTCCTTCGTCCAAATGTGGCAAGAATTCGGAGCCGATCACGCCGCTCAACATCAGAAAAACGGCTACTACAAATGCGGCGGCGCCTGCGCCGACGGATACGAAGCGGTGCTCGATGGCCCATTTGACCGCGCCGCGATAGCGATCGCGAAGGAACTCCATCACCGGGTTGCGCCACTCTTTCACGCCGTGTCCAAACTGCATCAGTGCCAGAACCGGAGCGATCAGAACGCAGAACAACAATGCGCCCAGGAGCGCGAAGGAAACGGTCCAGGCCATGGGTTTGAACAAGCGGCCTTCCACGCTTTGCAGCGTGAAAATCGGCAGGTAGGCAGTGATGATGATGGCGCGAGCGTAGAATACCGGGCGGAGTACTTCCATTACCGCGTCGCGAATGATTTCGAGCGGCGTCTTGTGGGTGTTGTTGGAAAGGCCAAAGTGGCGAACAATGTTTTCAATAATGACGACGGTGCCGTCAACCACCATGCCGAAGTCCAGAGCGCCCAAGGACAATAAATTGGCAGGGATCTTGTTGAGGTCGAGGCAAATCGAAGCAAACAACAGGGAAAAGGGAATCGTCAACGCAACGATCAGCGCGCCGCGGAAATTTCCCAAGAACAAAAAGAGGATGACGGAAACCAGCAACACGCCTTCGGTAAGGTTATGCATGACGGTGTGAGTGGTCAGATGCAGCAGGTCACTGCGATCCAGAAAGGGCACGATCTTCACGCCAGGGGGAAGTATCTTCTCGTTGAGTTCCTTCACTTTGTTGTGGATGGCGACCAGGGTCTCATCGGCGTTGGCGCCCTTGCGCAACAGCACGATGCCCTCGACCACATCGTCGTCGTCCACGATAGCGCCGTCCGCGCGGTGAATGGCCTTGCCGATTTGTCCCAGGCGAATCTTGGGGGCCTGGGTGACCACGGCGATATCGCGGATGTGAATGGGCGTGCCGTTTTGCGCCCTGACGACGGTCTGGCCGATGTCTTCGACATTCGTGAACAGGCCGACGGCGCGGACGTTGATCTGCTGCAGTCCGGCCTCGACGAAACTTCCACCGGCGTTGACGTTGTTGTTCGCGAGTTGCTGTTCGACCTGAGAGATGTTCAAGCCATAGGCAACGAGTTTCGAGGGATCGAGGCGCACTTGATACTCTCGTGTCGGCCCGCCGAAGCTCGATACATCAACCACATTGGGAACGGATTTGAACTGCTTCTCCAGAGTCCAATCCTCAATGGATTTCAGTTCCATCAGATCGTATTCGGGATTTGTGCTGCGCAAGGTATACCAGAAGATCTGTCCGACGGGGCTCCAGTCCGCGCCCATTTGTGGTTGCAAATTGTTGGGCAAGTTAACTTGCGAAAGACGCTCGAGCGCCTTCGACCGGTTCCAATCGTTGTCGGAATTGTCGTCGAAAATCAGCATCACGCTGGAGAGGCCAAAGAGTGACGCGGAGCGTAAGTGCTCGAGGTGGGGGAGCCCGTTCATGTGCACTTCGATGGGAATGGTGACTTGTTGCTCGACTTCCTCGGCGGCGCGTCCCGGCCACTGGGTGATGATTTGTACGTAATTGTTGGCGACGTCGGGATAGGCTTCGACGGGCAGGTTGTGAAAGGAGATGGCGCCCCACACGAGCAAAAGAAGGCCCACGGCTAGCACCATGAAGCGATTGTTGAGCGCGACGGTGATGGCGTTTCGCATTATCGTTTCACGTCGCGATGGCTAACGACGTGACGGTTCATGCGGTGGCGGTCAAGAGAAGGCACTTATTCCTCCACCGTGTTTTGCATCACGAGGGCATTGCTTACCAGTTGCTGGCCCGGCTGCAATCCCGACAGAAGTTCTTGCATGTTGTCTGGCAGGGTGTCACCACTGGTCACCTCGACGCGGCGGAACTTTTTATCACCCACCGGCAGGTAGACCCAGTCGCGATCGTGCAAGTGTAAAACCGCGGACGCAGGGACAGACACGTGCGTCTCTTTCTTCTGGCCGTGGAAGGTGGCGGTTACGAACATTCCGACGCGCAAGAGGCCTGGATTATGAACTTCGATACGAACTTTGGCGGTGCGAAGGCTCGGATCGAGCACCGGGCCGACGTTGGAGATGCGTCCGGTGAGAACTTTATCGGGATATGCGTTGATCCGAATGTCGGCGGTTTCGCCGACGTGAACCTCGGCAAGGTCATTCTCATAGACGTCACATAAAATCCATACGGAAGACAAGTCCGAGATGGTGAAGGGGTTGGGCGAGCCCAGGCCGGCGACGCCGGCGGCGTTGGTTACCTGCTGGTCGGTGATGACGCCCGATACCGGAGCAACGATATCCACGATAGCCCCGGGATGATCAATGCTGGCGCCAAGCACCCGGAGCCTCGCTGTCGTGTTTTCGACATCGACTGCGGCTTTGTCCTCGGTGTCCTGAGCTACTTGCAGATCGTTAAGCGATAACGCGCCCTTGTCGTACAGGAGCTTGGAGCGTTCCAACTGCGTGCGCGAGAGTTGCTCGTCTACCACGGCTTTCCGGTAATCCGAAAATGCGGCGGCCATATCCGCGCTCTGCACGCGCAGGAGGATCTGGCCTTTTTTAACGGTATCGCCCAGGCGCGCGCGTATTTCGACAACACGACCGGTGGCCAGCGAGATCACCGGAACGGTCCGCGAAATATCGGGACTTACCGATCCCGTAGCCATCAGTTTTGACGACGAGATGTACGCAGCCGCGGTCGCGAGTGGAAATTGCTCTGGGTGATCTACTTGCACGACGTTGACGTCTTGCTCGTGTTCCACCTTGGCCTGCGGAGGAGCTTCGGCTTTGGGATCGCTTTTAGTTTCCCCGCAGCCGAACAGAAATGCGGCGAGAACGAAAGTTGCCATTGCGCTTCTTAGAGGCGCACAGCCAAGAATGGCTGTGCCACCGGTTTTCATGTTCAGGCGCCTCATTGGATGACCTCGCGTCCGACGGCCATATTCAGTTGACCGGCGGCGTCCAAATACGAGCCAACCAGGGTTAGATAGTTGAGTTGAACGCCACGATAATCGGCTTGCGCGTTCAGGAAATCGAGCAGAGAAGCGGCGCCGTGCTCGTAAGAAAAGGAAATGGTGTCGCGCACTCGCAGTGCTTGTTGGAGGTAGTGTTGCTTATAGGGTTGCAGGAGGGCTACGGTGCTCGCCAAGGTGGCATACGCGGAATCCACATCGCTGAAAACCTGAGCGCGCGTGGCATCCATCAGCCTCTGATTGCGGTCGATGTCCAACTGCGTGCGCTGCTTTTCTCCTTGATTGCGGTCGAAAATGCGCAGGGGGATGTTCACGCTGACTCCGAAATACTGGTCGATCGGCGGGTTGCGGCCGACGTCTACGCCGAAGGTGGGATCCGTGGACCCCATAGACACTGCCAGGCGGTGATCGGTCCTGGCTTTCTCCACCGATTGGAGCGCCGCGCGCAGATCGGGGCGGGTGTCTAGTGCCGCTTGGCGGATGTCGTCGAGCGGGACTACCTGTGGAGAAAAATCGAACGGGCCAGTCACGTCGAATTGCTCGACTGGTGTGCGGTCATTTAACAGGGCGAGCATTTGGATTTTTGCGGTTCGCAGGTTGACCTCGGCGGTTTGCAGGTCGGATTCGTATTGAACGCGCTGAAGCTCGAGGCGATCGAGATCAACCTGTGCGATGGCGCCGGCTTTGTAACGCTCGCGGTTTACATCCAGGACATGGTCGTAGTAGGAGAGGTTCTCTCTGGCGAGGTCGAGGACAGCTTTTTGCTGAAGGGTCTGGACGAAGGCGCTGCGCAGGTTGAACAGCAGCGTTCTTTCGAGATCGGCCTGTTGGGAAATGGCGATGCCGGTCGCTTCTTTGGCGCTGTCGAGGCGGAGTTCGCGTTTGTGCTGGCGTTCGTGGAGGTAGGTGAGCGTCGCGGAGGGCAGCAGGAAGGAGAAAGGACCGTGGGAGGGCCCTCCTGGAAACGGATCGATCTGGTCGGCCAGGAGAGCCAGATTAGGATTGGGGCGCAAGTAGGCGGTGGTCTCATTGGCCCGAGATTCGTCGACTCCGATCTGTCCTGCGAGGAGGGAGGGATTGGCGGCTTCGAATTTGTCGCGAACCTGCTGCCAGGTCAGCGCCTTTTGAGCGAGACAGGTCTGTGCCAAGAGCGCGGTCACGAGAGACGCTAGCCACAGACGCTGCGATAAACCCTTCATGAAACCTCCATGTCCTTTCTTGCGTCTTGAGCGCTGCTGCAGTTGAACAGTTTTCCCGCGTCGTTAGGTGAAGCGCTACTCGTTTGCTGGAGCAAAGAGCTTAACTTTAGCGCGCTCAGGCAGTTGCTGGAACTATAGCGACGGCGGCGAGGGCGCCAGTTTGCGCGTGGATGAATGACGTGTTTAAACGTGAAGAGCGGGCGGAGGAGCGCGGCCCTGAACGCAGATGGATAACGGAAAAGGACGGTGGGTAGAGATTTCAGAGGGCGGTAGGTCGGGAGCGGCGGACGCTTCTGAAGTATGTTCGTTGGACGCACAATCAACGCTCACACGGGAGAGCGCTGCGAGCGCGGCGTCCTGAACGTCGAGAGGCGAAAGGCGCAACATTTTCTCGACGCTCCAAACGATTGCCGGAAAAGCGCTTGGATTGGTTAGGGTGAAATTTCCGTGGCCGTCGTTCAACAGGACGGCGACTGGCTGGTTGAGCCAAGCGGTGGTGACGATCAAATCGAGGCTTTGGTCGCCATTGACATCGCGGGAGGAGATGTCGAGGCCGCCGATTGGAGCGTTGACGTCGATCATTTGCTGCGCGCCGGTGCTTAGCTGGAACTCGATCCAGTAGCGGGCGCGGGAAGGGCCGATCTGACCGATTTCCACGGTCGCGAGATCCGGCCGGCTGTCTCCATCGAAGTCGGCGATGGCGAACCGGGAAGGCGATTTTGAGTGGGAGAGTGCTGAGGGCGTCGCAGATGGTAGTGCGGCTGCTCTGCCGTGACTGCTGAAACACGAGACCGCGCACAAAAACACGAGCGCGAACCATGCGGGTTTGCGGAGATGGAGGCGTGACGGCAAAGTCATAGTCTCGGTCCGCGTGTCATTGGGCGGAACAGTTTGCAGGCGGCCGATCCGGAGAATTCCCGGAGAGGCAGCTGGTCCTTTTGCCGCCAGCAGGATATCACCGCTTTCCCTAAAGAGAATAATCTTAGCGGCTGCCGGGCCTCCGCGGCGTGAGCTGTTTGTGGTCGGTGGTATGCCGCGAGTGCTCTGTCTTTTCGAAGAGGTTCGAGATATCGTATGGCCGCTTACACACCATCAATACCGACGCGCAGGCCGAGACCGCCATAGAGAAGGACGGGGCCCGATGGATAGGAAAGAGGTTCACGCGAAGATTCAGGAGGTCGGGATTCTGCCGGGGGTGCGCACGTCTTCGGCGGCGGAGGCACAGTTTGCCGCGGAGAGCGTGGCGCAAGCTGGGATTCCGATCGTGGAGATCACCATGACGGTGCCCGGAGCGATTGATGTGATTTCGAACCTGGCGAAGAACCTTCCTGAAGTGATTGTGGGTGCCGGAACCGTCCTGGACTTGGAAACGGCGGAGCTTTGCCTGAAGGCCGGGGCAAAGTTCTTGACGAGCCCGGGACTGGATCTGGAGATCGTGCAATTCGCTCGGAAAGAGAATGTCTTGATGATGGCGGGGGCGCTGACTCCGACCGAAGTCATTGCGGCTTGGAAAGCGGGATCGGACTTTGTGAAGATTTTTCCGTGCGCGCAGGTGGGCGGGTATAGCTACATCAAGGCGCTCAAGGGGCCGTTTCCACGCGTGCCGTTGATCGCGGCAGGCGGGGTGAATCAGCAGACGGCTTCGGCGTTTATTCTGGCCGGAGCGGCGGCGCTGGGTATTGGCGGCGAACTGATACCCAGGGCTGCGATTGAATTGCGGCAGCCGGAGCGAATTCGGGAGTTGGCGCGCAGGTTTTTGAATCTGGTGAAGATGGCGCGGTTGCAAATGTCCCAGTGGGAAGCGCCTAGCCGGGTGCACGCGCGATCTTAGATCCCGGGGCACCGACATTTTTGGAGTGATTCATCAGAACGTTGCTTCGAGCAAGAAACCGCGCCCTTAAAATCCCTCAAACCAAAACCCGGTCCCTGTGTAAAGGATGTCTAGGGACGGACTGCAAGACATGTGTTGGGATTAGACACCTTATAATCGAAGGGTGCGGCACCCAGCACAAGCGTTGCGAGGATCCCTTGCGCGGCGCTGCCATTCTGGCCTTGGATTCGAGGCGGCGCTTCACGTGTTGCTTGAACTCACGTACAATCGGTTTTATTGAGGCAAAGGAAGTGTGTGATGGAGTCTAAGATCACTCGACGACATGGGATTGGTGAAGGGGCGGAGATGCGCGCGTCGCGTGGGCATGGCTCGGCGGAGAGTGGCGCGATCGCTGCGATTCAGGGGCGGGAGCTGCAACCGAACCGAGGGATACCTCTCAATCTGGATTGGATTGAGGAGGTACGCGTCAATACCAGCGCGGTGGAGCGGCGGGCGCAAACGTTGGTCACACGGCGCACGGTGAAGAAGGAGTGGCAGATTGCCTGGCTGCTGCGGGCGATCTCGTGCATGGACCTTACGACGCTCTCTGGAGACGATACCGACGAGAGGGTACGGCGTTTGTGCGCGAAGGCTCGGCAGCCGATTCAACAGGATGCAGTGAGATTGCTGGGAATCGAAAGGTTGAATATTCGCGTGGCGGCGGTATGCGTTTACCACTCGTTCGTAGAGACCGCGCTGCGGGCGCTGGAGGGCAGCGGGATTAAGGTGGCGGCTGTGTCTACCGGGTTCCCGGCTGGGTTGTCTCCATTGGATGAGCGGGTGGCGGAAATACGACGGTCGGTCGAGGCGGGGGCACACGAGATTGACGTGGTGATTACTCGGGCGCACGTATTTGGCGGGCGGTGGCAGGCGTTGTTTGACGAGATTGCGACGTTTCGAGCGGCTTGCGGGCCGGCGCATATGAAGGTGATTTTGGGTACTGGAGACTTGCTGACTTTGCGGAATGTGGCGCGGGCTAGCGTGGTAGCCATGATGGCTGGCGCGGACTTTATCAAGACTTCGACGGGGAAAGAAACGACTAACGCTACCCTTCCGGTGGGATTGGTAATGACCCGGGCGATTCGTGAATACGCGCTGGAAACCGGGATGGCTGTGGGATTCAAGCCTGCGGGAGGGATTCGGACGGCTAAGCAGTCGCTGGAATGGTTGGCGTTGATAAAGGAAGAGCTTGGAGATTCCTGGTTGAATGCGGAGATGTTTCGGCTTGGGGCTAGCAGCATGTTGGGGGATATTGAGCGGCAGCTGGAATATCACGCAACGGGGAGATATTCGGCGGAGTACCGGCATCCGGTGGCTTGAAGGAAGTAATGAGCTAACGACGTAACGAAAAGTCGGAGAAGAATTTACCACAGAGGGCGCAGAGGGCTTTGAGCCGGATGAGAAGAATTCGATGAGCATCGTTGAGAAATTCATATCGATGGAGTATGGGCCGGCTCCGGAGGACCCGCGTGAGGCAGTGGTGTGGCTGGAGCGTCATGGTCGGCGACTCGGGCACTTCATTGATGGTGGCTGGCGTGAGCCGGTCGAAGGGAAATATTTCGATACGACTGATCCTTCCACCGGAGAGACGTTGGCTAGCGTCGCGCAGGGCTCGGCTGCGGACGTCGATGCAGCGGTGAAGGCAGCGCGTGTGGCATTGCCAGGATGGCAGGCGCTCTCTGGTCATGCGCATGCGCGATATTTGTACGCCCTGGCGCGACAGGTACAGAAACATGCGCGGCGGTTTGCGGTGCTGGAAACGATGGACAACGGCAAGCCCATTCGCGAGAGTCGCGATATCGATATCCCGTTGGTGGCGCGGCATTTTTATTATCATGCGGGGTGGGCTCAGCTTTTGGCTCAGGAGTTTCCGGGATACACGGCTTGCGGCGTGGTGGGGCAGATCATTCCTTGGAACTTTCCACTGCTCATGTTGGCATGGAAGATCGCGCCGGCTTTGGCTGCTGGAAATACCGTCGTGTTGAAACCGGCGGAATTTACGCCATTGACGGCGCTGGCCTTTGCGGAGATTTGTCAGGAAGTCGGTCTGCCCGCGGGTGTGGTGAATATCGTTACTGGCGACGGAACGACCGGCGAAGCCCTGGTCCTCCATCCTGAGGTCAACAAAATCGCGTTCACTGGTTCAACGGAGGTTGGCCGAGCGATCCGCGAGGCGACCGCGCCCAGTCACAAGCGGCTGTCGCTGGAACTTGGCGGGAAGTCACCGTTCATTATTTTTCAGGACGCGGACCTCGACAGCGCTGTCGAGGGATTGGTAGATGGAATCTGGCTGAATCAGGGGCAGGTCTGTTGCGCGGGCTCGCGACTGCTGATGCAGGAAAGCATTGCGGAGCCGCTGCTGGAGAAAGTGCGGCTGCGCATGAGCACGTTGC
Source organism: uncultured Acidobacteriota bacterium (assembly GCA_963834025.1). Lineage (GTDB taxonomy): Bacteria > Acidobacteriota > Terriglobia > Acidiferrales > UBA7541 > Acidiferrum. Next base: position 432,883 of record CAWIAI010000005.1, read on the forward strand.
GGGTGGGGCCGCCGCTCGACAAGGCCATCGACGTGGGGGCGATCGTTGCGCGCGTGCAACTGGAGCGCATTCAGCGGTTGGTAGAGCAGGGCGTGGCGGAGGGCGCGACTTGCTGGCAGCCGCCGGGTCTCGCACTACCTTCGCGAGGACTTTACTTTCCGCCGACGCTGTTGAGCAATGTGCATCCCGCTTCGATTGTGGCGCAGCAGGAAATATTTGGGCCGGTGCTGGCGGCGATGACGTTCCGAACTCCGCGGGAAGCGGTGGAGCTGGCGAACAATACGGTGTATGGGCTGGCGGCGAGCGTCTGGAGCGAGAGCATCAATGTGGCGCTGCAGGTGGCGGCTCAGCTGAAGGCCGGCGTGGTCTGGGTGAACAGCACGAACCTGTTCGATGCGGCATGCGGGTTTGGGGGCTATCGCGAAAGCGGATACGGGCGCGAGGGTGGCAGGGAAGGGATGCTGGAATATTTGGAGCCGAACTGGTTCGCGCAGGCGCCCATGCTTCGGAGCGCGCCGGTGGCGATCGATCTGCCGTTTGAGGAATATGAAGATGAGATCGTAGGGCCGCCCATCGACCGCACCGTGAAGCTGTACATCGGGGGCAAACAGGCGCGGCCGGATTCTGGGTACAGCGTGGAAGTGCGCGGCGCAGACGGACGTTTACTTGGCGAGGCGCCGCTCGGCAATCGCAAGGACATTCGGAACGCCGTGGAAGCCGCGCGCAAGGCGGAAACTTGGGGAAAGACCACGGCACATAACCGGGCACAGGTGCTTTATTACATCGCGGAGAATCTTTCGCAGCGGAGTGGCGAAATCGCCCGGCGCCTGGCGGCGATAGTGGGACAGGAACAGGCAGCGGACGAGGTGCGGTACGGAATCGAGCGAGTGTTCTCGTATGCAGCTTGGGCGGACAAGTTCGATGGGGCAGTGCACAGTCCGCCGTTTCGAAACGTTGCGCTGGCTATGCACGAGCCGGTTGGAACGGTTGGAATTGTTTGCCCGGTGGAGGCGCCGCTGCTGGGACTCTTGTCGCTGGTGATGCCGGCACTCGCGGTGGGGAATACCGTAGTGGCGATTCCGTCGGAGCGATATCCGTTGATTACTGGCGATTTGATTCAGGTTTTCGAGACCAGTGACTTGCCGGGCGGAGCGGTAAATATTGTGACCGGGGAGTCTGCGGTTTTGATGAAAGTTCTGGCCGAGCATGCGGATCTGGATGCTATTTGGTGCTTTGGAGATGAGGCTAGTTGTGCGACCGCGAAGGCTTTGTCGATCGGGAACTTAAAACAGGTGTTTACGAATGAAGGGCGCGCGATTGATTGGTTCAATGTGGACCAGGGCGAAGGCCGGTGGTTTTTGCAGCACGCGGTGCAAGTGAAGAATATTTGGGTTCCTTACGGCGAATAGCGGCTCATTTCGCTGATTCCTCTGTTCGGTTAGTTCCTCGTTCGGATTGGTGCGTTCGATTCCAGTGCAATAAAAGACCTCAAGAAGCTCTCGGGAGAAATTGTGCCGGGGTTGAAGCCGGGAGGGGCAAGCCCCTGCCCCTACAACGGAAGGGCGAGCGAGGTGTGGGAATTCGCAGTGGAGGGTGACCGAGGTTGGGAATTCGAAGTGGCACTCCGGGTGGCAGCGCCAGCCATCCTACGCCTCCCTCCCGAAAGGAGCAGGTAGCCTCGGAGTGCCGGTACCTGGTCGAGGGTGGGCGACGAGCGGTGAATTGAATCCCCTTGAGGATGACGCCGACGGCCTCAGGCCGAGCTGGTTCAGTTCCACTCCCAGACGTTGCCCTTTTAGGCAATTCCGGGCTTGAAATAAAGGCCGGGTGCGGATACCCGGCCTACTATCGGTTTCTAGAAATCAGGTTTCGGAAGAAGGACAATGGTCGAGGAACGCAGACAACACCAACGACTAGTTCCGAACGCTCCGCTTTTTGTCTCATTGGACGATTCGAAGAGCGGGTTGCTGCTGGATTTATGCGAGGGCGGCTTGGCAGTGGCGAGCCTTGTACCGCGCAGCCTTGACGAGGTTGTGTCGCTTGCGTTTGATTTGCCCGAAAGCGTCGGACGTATCGAAGCGAAAGCGAAAATCGCGTGGACGCGGGATTCGGGACATCTCACGGGAGTGCATTTTGTCGACTTGGATGACGCATCGCATCAGCAGTTGAGCGAATGGATCTCGACGGGGACAAATCTGAGGTTGGCACCGATGCAGGAGGCGGTTGAGCCGGTGATCGTCACGCGCTCGACATATGCGCAGGTCGATGCGATTCCAGAGGACAGGCGGAACCGAGGCGCGGTGGATTTCCGAGAGTCTGTGCGCGAGGCGGAGCCGGTGATGGAACCCGAGCCGGAGAGGGCGGAATCGGAGCCGTCACTAACCGTAGGGCGGGAGCGCGCCAGCAAATCACGGTATTCGGTTGAACTCTTTCTGGCAATCGTGGTCTTGTCATGTGCGCTGATTTTTCTGGGCTATCAAATGGGAACTACGGGGGCCAGCCGGCAGAGCCGGGAGGTGACGTCGGCTCCAAAGATGATGGAAGCTTCTTCGAAGCCGGAAGTGGCGTCTGCGGCTCCGTTACCCGAGCCCGCGGCGACACCCGCACCGGCACCCGCTCGAACGACGGCACGAACGCCAGGTCCAATGCGAACAGCGGCTCCGACGGGACCTTCGATGGATTCTGGAGTTGTGCTGCAGGTGGGAGCCATGAAGGTGGAAGACAATGCTGCGGCCATGGCACAGGAATTGCGAAAGAAGAAGTTTCCTGCGGTTGTTTTCCGGCATGGCAACGACAAGCTTTATCGAGTGGCTGTCGGGCCTTATGGCGACGCGGATTCCACCACGAAAGTAAAAGAGCAGCTAGAGAAGGAAGGCTTCAAGCCGTTACTGCAACGATGGGCGAAGGAATAGGCCAGCGGACTGACTCTCTGGTGGTAGCCTCGGATACAGGAATGTAGCGTGATGTGGTAAGCGGTTTTCTGTGGGTGTTTCCTGCGCGTCTTTCCTATATATAATTGAAGAAGCGAAATGAAAACCTGCGTTCCGGCCGCGGGTATGCCAGAGAGTCTCTGGAAGAGTTCGTTTCCCGTGAAGGGGGAATTTTGACGGTCGCGACAACGGTGATAGGGCAATCGCTCCACGCGCTGCGGCGAGTGGTCATTGAACGCGTCGAGCCAGAAGTGGATGGCGGCAGGTTCCCGATCAAACGGACAGTGGGTGAAGAAGTGCGCGTACGCGCGGATATTTACGCGGATGGGCACGACCTGCTGGGAGCAGTGCTGTTGTACCGGACGGTCGGCGAGAGTGCGTGGGTGGAAGTGCCGATGCGGATGGTCAACAACGATCGGTGGGAGACACGCTTTCGAGTCGAGACGCTGGGCCGCTATGTGTACACGATCGTGGCGTGGGTGGATGCGTTTCGAACGTGGAGCGCGGATTTACAAAAGCGGGCCGCAGCGGGACAGGATATTGCGGTCGACGTGTTGATTGGGGCAGAGATCGTGCGTGCGGCGGCGGGTCGTGCCCGCGGGAGCGACGCGAAGAAATTGGCGGCAGCCGCAGCGAGACTTAAGGAGAGTGCGAAGGGAAATCGCGAGACGGCGATAGGGTTCGCTTTGGATGCGGAGTTGACGGCGCTTGTAAGTGCGAGCCGGGATCGAACAGCGGACGCCCGGTATGAGAAAGAGCTGGCTGTAGTGGTCGATCCGGAAAAGGCACGATTCAGTGCGTGGTATGAGATGTTTCCGAGGTCGTGCACAACGGACGCGAAACGACATGGAACCTTTCGCGATTGCATCGACCGCCTTCCGTATATCGCGGGGATGGGGTTCGACATTTTGTACCTGCCGCCGATTCATCCGATTGGACGCGCGGAGCGGAAGGGAAAGAATAATTCGACCACGCCGTTGCCGGGAGAACCGGGAAGTCCATGGGCGATTGGCGCCACCGAGGGTGGGCACAAGGCGATACATCCGCAACTCGGGAGTTTAGACGATTTGAAAGCTCTTATCGGGAAGGCGAAGGAACTCGGCATCGACGTGGCGTTGGACATTGCGTACCAGTGTTCGCCGGATCATCCGTACGTGAAGGACCACCGGGAGTGGTTTCGCGAGCGTCCGGATGGAACCGTGCAGTATGCGGAGAATCCGCCGAAGAAGTATCAGGACATTTATCCGTTCAATTTTGACACTGGGCGCGCGCAGGAGCTGTGGGAAGAATTGAAAAGTATCGTCGTCTATTGGATCGAGCAGGGGATTCACGTTTTTCGAGTGGACAATCCGCACACGAAACCGTTCGCGTTTTGGGAATGGATGATTGGCGAGGTCAAGCGGGATCACCCGGAAACGATATTTTTGTCGGAAGCGTTCACGCGACCGAAGGTGATGTACCAACTGGCGAAGCTGGGCTTCACGCAGTCGTATACCTATTTCGCCTGGAAGAATACCAGTTGGGAGGTAGCGGAGTATTTTACCGAACTCGAAGAAGGCGGGATCCTTGAGTATTTCCGGCCGAATTTGTGGCCCAATACGCCGGACATCTTGAATGAATACTTTCAGAAAAGCGGGCGGCCGGGGTTTATGGCAAGGCTGATTTTGGCGACGACGCTGGGGGCGAGTTATGGGATTTACGGACCGGCGTTCGAATTGTGCGAAAGCCGCGCGGTGCGCGAGGGAAGTGAGGAGTATCTCGACTCGGAGAAGTATCAGATTCGGGTGTGGGACATCAATAATCCGAATAGTTTGCGGGACTTGATCACGCACATGAATCGCATCCGGCGCGGGAGTCCCGCATTGCACCAGAACACTGGATTGAAGTTTCATCCGGTGGACAACACACAGATGATTGCCTACAGCAAGGTCTGCGACGATCCCGCGGACATTATTTTCGTCGTGGTTAATCTGGATCCTCATAGTCGACAAGCCGGGTGGGTCAATGTGGATGTCGACGCGCTTCACCTGGGCTCGGAAGAATCCTATCAGGTACATGACTTACTGACGGATGCACGCTACGTTTGGCATGGGGCGCGAAATTTTGTGGACCTTAATCCATCTATCGTGCCTGCGCACATTTTTCGCGTACATTCGATCGGGTAGTTGCACGACATATGAAGTTCCAGCTCGTCGATTGACGAGGCCGTCTTGACAGGAGAGTTCGACGTTGGCGCTGCAGGCTGACAACCTTTGGTACAAAGATGCGGTTATATACCAGCTTCACGTCCGGACGTTTTGCGATAGCGATGGAAATGGCATTGGCGATTTCCGCGGCCTGACGAATAAGCTCGATTATCTGCAGGAGCTGGGGATCAACGCGATCTGGCTGCTGCCATTTTATCCCTCGCCGCTAAGAGACGACGGTTACGACATTTCGGATTACACGTCGGTTAATCCAACTTACGGCACGATTGAAGACTTCAAGACATTCCTCGCTGCGGCACATAGCCGGCGCATCCGCGTGATCACCGAACTGGTGCTCAATCACACCTCGGATCAGCATCCGTGGTTTCAAGAGGCGCGAAGCTCGCGCGACAACCCAAAACGAGACTGGTACGTGTGGAGTGACACGGACAGTCGCTATCACGGCGTGCGCATCATCTTTTTGGACACGGAGATGTCCAATTGGGCGTGGGACCCGATTTCGAAATCGTATTACTGGCACCGCTTCTTCAGTCACCAACCCGATTTGAACTTCGACAATCCGGCGGTGCGCGAAGCGATGTGGGAGGCAATGAAGTTTTGGTGTGAGATCGGAGTGGACGGATTCCGTCTGGATGCGGTGCCGTACCTGGTTGAGCGCGAAGGCACATCTTGTGAGAATTTGCCGGAAACGCACGGGGTGATCAAGGACCTGCGCAGGCGGCTGGACTCAGCGTATCCAGGGAAAATGCTGCTGGCCGAGGCGAATCAATGGCCAGCGGATGTGCGCGCTTATTTCGGTGAGTCGGACGAATTTCACATGGCTTTTCACTTTCCGTTGATGCCCCGGATGTTTATGGCCGTCAAACTGGAAGACCGCAAGCCGATCATCGAGATTCTGGAGCAGACGCCGCAGATTCCTGAGAATTGCCAGTGGTGCATTTTTTTGCGGAATCACGACGAGTTGACGTTGGAGATGGTCACCGACATCGAGCGCGATTACATGTACGATTCGTTCGCGAACGATAAGGCGATGCGCATCAATCTTGGGATTCGCCGGCGGCTAGCTCCCATGATGGAGAACGACCGGCGGCGAATCGAGCTGCTGAATGGTTTGCTGCTTTCGATGCCCGGAACGCCTATCATCTACTACGGTGATGAAATCGGAATGGGAGATAACATCTACCTTGGCGACCGGAATGGCGTGCGTACACCGATGCAATGGAACGGAGGATGGAACGCGGGCTTTTCTTCCTCCGACCCGGAACGTTTGTACTCGCCATTGATCTCAAATCCGGTTTATGGGTATCAGTCGATCAATGTGGATTCGCAACGCCGATCGGAACACTCGCTTCTGTCATGGACGAAGTCGGTGATCCAGACGCGGAACTCGTTTCGGGTGTTCAGCCGTGGATCCATTGAGTTCCTGAGCCCATCCAATCATCGGGTTCTCGCATACGTGCGGCAGTTGGGCGAAGAAAAGGTTTTGGTGGTGAACAACCTCTCCAGTTCGGCGCAAGCGGTCGAACTGAACCTCCAGAGCTACAAAGGGCACATTCCGATTGAGATGTTTGGCAGAAACTTATTTCCGAGGATCGGCGAATTGCCATATCTATTAACTTTGGCGCCCTATCAGTTTTTCTGGTTCCGACTTCGCCGGATTTGAACTTTTTTCTTCATTGAGCAAAGATTCCTAAACCCGCTTCGTTGGCGGGCGAGGAATATTAGGAGCGGACTCTTACTTGGCGGAAGATATCCTTCTCGGAGACGACTTTCTTCGCCAGCTGATGAGCGTGGGCGAGGTCGATCTGCTTGTTGCCATACCGACATACAACAATGCGAGCACGGTGGTGCAAGCCGTGCAAGCCATCGAAGACAGTTACCAACAGAATTTTGTCCGCGATCGAGTTGTGATTCTGAATGTGGACGGCGGTTCTGTCGATCAGACTACCGAAGCAATCCTCAATATGAATGGGCGAAAAGGCGGGGTGCATCGGGGGATCACGTCCCTGCGGACGGTCCACCGGGTGACCACGCAGTACGGCAGGTCGCCGTCGCAAGGAATGGCGCTGCGAACTGTTCTAGCCGCGGCGGATCTGTTGCGTGCGCGTTCCTGCGCGATTGTTTCTCCCGCGACGGCCAATCTGGATCCGTCCTGGGTGGCGAATTTGCTGCGACCCGCTTACCGGCAGGATTTTGCATTTGTCGCACCACTCTATTCACGCACAAGATTTCAAGGCTTGTTGGCGCGGAATCTTCTGTATCCCATGAGCCGCGCGGTGTTCGGGCTCCGCATTCGCGAGATGTACGCGGACGAATGGGGATTTTCGGGGCGCCTGGCGACGGAGTGCTTGAGCCAGAGTCTATGGGGTGACGAGGCGGTCCGCACACGGCCGGAAGCCTGGATGGCGGTCAGTGCGATCTGTTCGGGGATGAAATGCTGCCAGTCTTTTTTGGGACCGAAAGCTCCTCCGCCGCGATCAGGTCCGGATCTGGTGGAAGCGATTCGGCAAACCGTGGGGAATTTGTTCTGGTGTTTTGAGACCTTCCAGGAGCATTGGATGGACCGCACGGGCAGCGAGGGGGTGCCGACGTTTGGATCGGATCATGAATTGACAGCGGGGGACGCCCCATCCGGACAGGAGAAAATGTTCGAATTGTTTCGAAGCGGTGTGAAAGACTTGAACATGGTCTTGCCCTCGATACTTACGGCAGATACCTATGCGCAAATCAGAGAGATAGCAGCGCTGGAAGCAGACAAATTCCACTTTAGCTCCGAATTGTGGGTGCGCATCCTGTACGAATTCGCGGCTTCCTATCATCGATCGGTCATCGCTCGCGACCACATATTGCAGGCGCTGGTTCCGCTTTATCGCGGGCAACTCTATTCCTTTCTGCTGGAGCATGGGAATTCTACCCCTGAGGAAATCGAAGCTGATTCGGAAGCCCTGTGCCTTGAATTCGAACACCAGAAGCCGTATTTGATCGAGCGCTGGAAGGCGAAAGCCGAGGTGAAACGATGAAAGATACGATCGTTCAGGGGTTGCAACAGGCCTACCTAAATCTCTTCCATATGATCGCCGAGTTCCTGCCACGCCTGGTCGTGATGCTGGTGATCATTCTCTCAGGACTTCTGGTGGCATACGCGTTGAAGTATGTTGTGCGCGCGGTGCTGCGGCTGACGAAGCTAGACCGTCTTTCCGAAGAGGCGGGAGCCTCGCGAGTCCTCCGAATGGCGGCACTTCCTTCCATGACGGAGGTTCTGAGCCGCTCTGTTTTCTGGATTACCCTACTTGGTTTCATTCTGGTTGGAATCAGCATCCTGAATATTGCCGGGCTTCAAGAACAAGTTTCGCGGCTATTGCGGCTGCTTCCGGAAATTTTTGTCGCGATGCTTATTTTGTTTCTGGGCCTGGTAGTTGCGAACTTTTTGTCGCGGGCGGCGTTGCTTGCGGCGGTCAACGCGGGATACGCGTCGCCAAAGATGCTGAGTTGGTCGATTCAATTCGGCATTTGGATCCTTGCCATTGCGATGGCGTTGGATGAACTTGGGGTGGCGAGACAGACGGTGATCGCAGCGTTTTCGATCGTGTTTGGAGCGTTCATGCTGGGATTGGCGATCGCTTTTGGCCTTGGCGGGCAGGGTCTGGCTCGAGCATTCCTGGAAAGAGCGTTGGGCGAAAAGAAGGACGAGAAGTCGGACGAGTTACAGCCTCTGTGAAATGGATTTAAGGCACCGTCTGACAGGCTGCGGCGCCGGAAAGAGTAATTCATGGCGGATGTCGGGGTTGGCAGAGAGTTTTATGCGCAGTTGCGAAACTCGCTCGCCGCGCAACTGCCCGCGTTTCTAATGAAGCAAAGATGGTTTGGAGGCAAGGCGCGCAAGATTAACTCGGCCGAACTCACCGACGTTATTCCAATTCCCGTTCAATCTCAAGAAGCGCTTCTGCTGACAGTCACCGTGAGATATGCGGATAACACTGATGAATCGTATGCGGTGCCGGTTCTTCGCGTTGCGGACGCCACATCGGTTTCGGGAGGCGAACTCTCTTTTTTGAAGGTGCAGACCGATGCTGCTGGCACGCCTGTCGTACTGACGGACGCCGTGAAGAATGAAGAATTTCTTTCCGCGATTCTCGAAATGATTCAGAGGAAGGTAACCCTGCGCGGCGAGAGCGGAGAACTGCGGGCGCTGCAAACGGCAGCTTTTTCGCGCCTCTATCCATCATCAACGGAGAGGCTGAAGCCTAGACCTGCAGGGGCGGAGCAGAGCAATACTTCCGTCATCTATGGAAACCATCTGATTATGAAGCTTTTTCGGAGGACGCAGGAAGGTATCAATCCGGATCTTGAGATTGGGAAATTCCTCACGGAGAAGACTTCCTTTGCCAGTGTGCCGCTGCTGGCTGGTTCGCTGGAGTATCACACCCGGGATGGAAAGCATAGCGTGCAGGGCATTCTGCAGCAATTCGTGCCCAACGAAGGAGACGCGTGGAGCTACACGCTGGGTTCTCTTTCCAAATTTTATGGCGAAGTAGAAAAGCACACGGGCGAAGCTGATGATCGAGGCAGCAGCGACTACGGGCGCGAAAATCTGCAAGTGCCGTCTTTCGCGCGCGCGATGGTGAATCCGTATCTGGATGCGGCGGAACTACTCGGCCAGAGAACAGCCGAGATGCATTTGGCCCTGGCCTCCGAGCCGCGCGATCCCGCGTTCGTTCCAGAGGCATTTACGATGGAGTTTCAGCGCGATCTGGAGCAATCCACCATCAGTCTAATGGCCCGCGTGTTCGGCTTGCTTCGAGACAAGACCCCGACTCTTCCGGAGGAGCAGCAGAGCAAAGCTGTTGAATTGGCGAAACAAGAGCAAGCAATCGGGAGCCGATTCCGTGCGGCGCTGCGTCAGCCGATTCATGCGATGCGGACTCGAATCCACGGAGACTATCATCTTGGCCAGGTGCTTCGCACCGCATCCGATTTTGTGATCATTGATTTCGAGGGCGAGCCGGCGCGGCCGATTGCTGAGCGCCGCATCAAGCGGTCGCCGTTACAGGATGTCGCGGGAATGCTGCGTTCGTTCCACTACGCGGCATTTGCGCCGCTGTTGGGTGAGAACAAGATGCAAGAGGAGGATGCCCGGAAGATGAGTGTTTGGGCGGAATCCTGGAACGCCTGGGTTACAAAGCGATTTCTCGGGAAGTATTTTGCGACGGCGGCCCCAGGATCTTTTTTACCGCAAAGTGAGGATGACACACGCACGCTGCTGGAACTTCATTTGCTCGAGAAAGCCATCTACGAGCTCGGCTACGAACTCAACAACCGGCCAACTTGGGTGGGGATTCCCCTTCAAGGGATTTCGAATCTTTTGTCGAAGTAACGAGTTCCTATCGTTCAGCCCGATTCACTTCTTTTTACCACGAGTCGAAGATGTGGTTCCGCTCAGCAGGGCTACCGGGAAATGTTTCAGGAGCCTGCTTAAATGGAGGCGAGGCTTTCCGGTTTCATCCGCATTGAAGATTTCACCAGTTAACACGTTCTTGAACAACGTGGGAGCTGTCTTTGGCAAGGCTACTTCGGTGTTGCCCCAGAAAGATTCTGAACCTTCGGAATTCATTGAATGGCGTGCTCGCGCGAGCCATCGCGGCACAACGATGATAATCCAATCTTTCTTGTATCGCCGGGTGAACGCCGCCACATGATCACGGAGCCGTCCACGGCATTCCAGGGTCAGAAACTGGCCCTCTGAAAAGAGGGTTGCATTCTCCGCGCGAAAATGCAGCGCCTTACAAATCAGATAGAGTTTGAGGCGTCCATCGTGCCAGTTGTGCGCAAGATCGCTGAGCGTACCAAGGGCGGCCTCGTCCGTTTGAGGCAAGTTTGTCAGCATTGCGTTGCGTCTGTCGAAATCGACAGGTTGGCGATTGTCGGGATCGACGAGGCGAAGGTCCCAGAGTTCGGAGCCTTGATAGAAATCTGGAATTCCTGGTGACGCGATCTTTAGAAGTGTCTGGGTGAGCCCGTTGATCATGCCGTAGTACGCGGTGCGCTTCTGAAAACCAGCGAAGTCGCGAAGGAATTCATTGTTTCTGTGGGGTTTAATAATCGACGAAACAAACGCTTGGAGCGCGCGTTCGTGATGCAGGTTTGGACGGGTCCAGCGTGTGTGGACCATGGCTTCGCGCGTCGCCTTTATCAAATAAGCCTGCATCCTTTCCGATAGGGAAGCGAAGTCACTCGCCTCCAGCGGCCACGCCCCCAGCAGCGTTTGGTACAGGAATATCTCTTCATTGCGATCGGGCACGGGCTGGCCGTCGATCGACTTTTTGTGGGTGGCGTTCAGTTTCGACCAGCGATCCAGATGCTTCCGCCACTCGTCGGGAATCTCAGAAAGAACCGCGATGCGTGCACGAACGTCTTCACCGCGCTTGGTGTCGTGCGTTGTTGTGGCGTTCAAGGCGTGGGGGAAATCGCCCTGTCGATCGAGGATGAACGTGGGAAAGTCGGCTGAAGCTGCGGTCGAAGGGCGGGGTTCCCCTCCCACCTCGTTCAGGGAAATCAGGGCATTGTAGACGTAGAGAAAAGTGTCCTCGAAGGCCTTCGCCATGATGGGGCCGGTGAATTGTTGCCAGCGCATAGTGAAGGCAAGCCTGGTTTCGCGTTGGCCGGAAAGAAGGTGAGGTTGATTCCGGAGTAGCAAAACGTCGCGCAGAAAATCAAAGTTTCGAGAATGTATTTGGGGAGTTCCCGTCCGTGCGCTACTTAGAGCTTGCTCGATTCGCTGCTCATCCTGGGCGGACACCTCGAGATTCCGGATGTACGTCCGATAGACGGAGAGGTGGGCGGTGGTTTCAATCAGAGCTTGTTCCAATTCAGTACGAGGAATCTCCCGGGCGTACCGATCATCCCGGGCCAGGGCCTGAAATTGATGCCCGAGCGAACGCATTTCGACTCCCAGAAGGGTGGACATAACCAGTTTTTTCTTCTGGTACAACATGTCGTCGTAGATCACGTCTCGTCCGAGAAACCTCGAATAGATTTGTTCAATGGCTTTCGCGCCTTCCGGATCAACAAACAAACAATTCAGCGCGTTTGCGAATTCGTACCCCGTGGTTCCGGCAACCGGCCAGTTGGCTGGCAGCCGCTCATCTCGGGCGAGGATTTTTTCCACGAAGATGGGAACGGATAAGGACTCAATCGCGCGAGTGTCCGAGCCCACAGATTCGCTAAGCTGGCGCAAATAACCGAGAGGGTCGCGGAGACCGTCGATGTGATCGATTCGCAATCCGGTCACCGAGTTTTGCTCGACCAGGCGGAGAACCATAGCGTGGGTGGCTTCAAAGACGAGCGGGTCTTCCATGCGCATGCCCACCAGGTCGTTGATCGTGAAAAACCGGCGATAATTGATTTCTTCGTTGACGTTTTGCCAATATGCCAGGAGATAATGCTGCTGCGCCAAGAGACTCTCAAACGACGTGAAGCTGGAAGGTTCTTTGGGGTTTCCCTCGAGGCCATCGAGATTCTGCCGGATAAATTCGCTGACTCTAACGTCGGCGGAAACCAACTGCCGGAGTCTCTGGCGAAGAGACTCGAATTGAAGACGTTTCTCTCCGGCAGCTTCTCTGGCTTGGCCGGCCGCGTCGGAAAGTGCAGCAGCCGCGGCAACAATTCCCGAATACTCCTGGTACGCAGGTGAGTCTTCACCCAGTTGCGTCCGGAGTTCGTTGAGGCGACGCTTCAATATCAGATGATAGGTCGACGGCGCGAGAGGGAAAAGCGATTCGAAATATTGAACAAAGAATTTCCTTTCCATCAAGACGAGCTTGAGCGCTTGGTGTTCAAGAGCTTCGCCAAACGGACGGCCCAAAACGGGAAGAAGGACCTTGCCTTCGAGCATCCGTGACGGAGGATGCCAATCAATGTCGAAGTAAGATGCGTACGCGGATTCCGGCCCGTTTTCGAGCACGTCCATCCACCAGGAATTCTCGCTGCTGGCGGACATATGATTCGGCACAATGTCGAGAATCAATCCCAAGCCGCGTTCCCACAGTTTGTCTTGGAAGACAGTGAAGTCCGCCTCCGTGCCCAGTTCGGGATTGAGTCGCGTCGGATCGATCGCGTCGTAGCCATGCGTACTTCCCCGCCTGGCGCTCAAAATGGGAGAGGCATATACGTGGGTGATCCCGAGGTCAGAAAGATAGTCGACGATTTTGGCGGCGTCTTGAAAGGTAAAATCTTTATTGAACTGCAATCGATAGGTTGAGGAGATGAGTGCTTTGGGCAGCGTTGGCATCAATCATTCCGTTAGAGGCGTCGAGCATTCCAGCAGGATAAAGGATCGTCCTTGCACGTTCACTTGGGTGGGACCGCTGACGAACAGGCTGGGTGGGAACGATCCTTGTCCCAACCACTCAGGATCCGCGGAATCTATTTGGCGCTCCCACGTGCCGGACGGGAGCTGAACAGCAAGTGCGGCCGGATTATCACCAAAATGGAATAGCGCCGCAAGAAGGTTTGAACCTGCCGATCGCAACGTCAATAGCGCCCGCTCATCTGGGTATTCGGTGATCGCAATTTGTCGGGCCTCAGCCAACCGCAGGCGTCGCCGAAAATGCAGCAACATTTTGTAGAAGCGCTGCAGCGTGCTATGAGGTTCCTGGCTGATGAGCGAGTGCTCCAGTTTTGATGCGGCAAACGTAGACTCCGCCTGCGGATCGGGAACACCTCCACGCCATTGAAAGCGGGCAAACTCCGCTTCGCGTCCGCGCCGAACGGCCTCTGCAAGTTCGGGATCTCCGTGACTCGTAAAGTACAGGAACGGCGAGGTTTCGCCATACTCTTCCCCCATAAATAAAAGCGGAACGAAAGAAGAGAGTATTGTAATGCCTGCGGCGAGCTTCAAACTTTCGAAGCTAACCAGGCTGCTGAGGCGCTCGCCGTTGGCACGATTGCCCACTTGATCGTGGTTCTGATTGCAGACCACGAATTTCGCGCTTTGTGAGCGCGGCGGAGTGTTGCCGAATTTACGTTGGCGATAGCGAGAGTATTGTCCCGAATAGTACCAGCCATTCTGAAAGGTCCTAGCTAAATGGTGGATGTCCCCAAAATCCGCGTAATAGCCGGAATTTTCCCGCGTCAACAATGTATGCACCGAATGGTGGAAGTCGTCGCTCCACTGCGCATCCATGCCAATTCCGCCTTGTTCGATGGACGTGACCGTGCTTGCGTCATTCAAATCACTCTCGGCAATCAGGGGGATTTTCCGATTGAGCCGAGTGGATAGTGACCCGACGGCAGCCGACAGTTCAGCCAGAAAGGGAAATGCGCTGGCATCAAAAATGCCGTGGATTGCGTCCAGCCGTAGAGCGTCGATGTGGAAGTGTTCCAGCCAGTAAAGAGCGCTTTGGATGAAGAAATAACGAACTTCGTCGCTCTGGTGGCCGTCAAAATTTAGCGCCGCTCCCCAGGGAGTTCGGTAGTGGTCCGTAAAATAGGGGCCATATTCGGAAAGATAGTTGCCCTCGGGGCCAAGATGGTTGTAGACCACGTCCAGCGCAACGGCGAGACCCCGCGCGTGGGCTGCATCCACAAATTTCAGCAAGTCGCGAGGGGATCCATAGGTGTTCTGCGGAGCGAACAGAAAGACGCCGTCATAGCCCCAATTGCGTCCACCGGGGAATTGAGCGATGGGCATCAACTCTATGGTCGTTACGCCAACATCCGCCAGTCGATCGAGATGGGGAATGAGGGCGGCAAACGTACTTTGCGGCGTGAATGTGCCGACATGAAGTTCGTAGAAGACACTGTCCTCGAGAGAGGGAGCTGTCCAGTTGGCGTCGCTCCATGAAAAATCGCCAAAGTCGACGAGTTGGGACGCGCCATGGACACCGTCCGGTTGAAAGCGTGACGCGGGGTCGGGCCGTTCGGAAGCGCCATCGAGACGGTAGAAGTACTTCGAGCCTGCGCTAGCCTGCTCCACGGTGGCGTGATAGTAGCCAAGCTCACCGCGCGTCATGGGAATGCAGTGAGAGCTGTCCGACTGCAACTGAAGCTCGACTTTTTCGAGCTGCGGCGCCCACACGGCGAACCGCCAACATCCGCCGGGACCGCGACTCGCCCCCAGCGTCGACGGACGAATAGGCCGGTAGTCGATCATCCGCGGACGGCTATTATATGCGATCAAGGCTCTGCGGGGGGCAGCCTTAAACTGCGGCGTTAGTGAGCAGCGGCGTGGCGGTCTCCGGGAAGTGCTTCTTGATCATGAGGGTCAACCTTTGATCTTTGAAAGCCGCGCTGGCCGTGCTTGGATCGATTTGCACGTTCAGTTCTTCCGTCAGAAACAGCTCCCGTTGGGTGATCCCTTGTTCCTGAGATTCCGAGTTTTGAACGGTCTGCGTTTTCTCCGCTCGCACGATGACGCGATTGGGCTCCAGGTAGACTTGAATATCCTCAGCCGACACATCAGGGAGATAAGCGTTGATGGACAGCCAACTGCCGGATTCGCGGATCTCGAGTCCGTGCTGTAAGACTTCACTCTCGGCTTGTCGCCAGTGCGCGCGGTCGTTTCCGTGTTCGCACCCAGAAGACTCAAATAGACGGTATGCCCGCTCGGACACACAACGTCGCAAAGCCTGCTCAAAGTCTTGCCTTTCGGTTTCGCCGACAATTCGTGGCGGTTTTGCGCTGACGTCGTCGGTAAGAGCTGGTTTGGAAGTTGCCATGGGACACCTTAATCCAAAAGTTGGATGACCGCGGGTCTATCGGACCCTGGCCGGGAACGTTGCCGCTGGACCGCTCAGCGATCGGTCGGCAGGAATGAACGTTCCTGAAGCTAGTTAAGAGGCGTATGTGGTTTTGAGCAATACAGTGGATCGTGTAGAGAGCTGGGATAGTACAGCGAAGTTCTTCACGCCGCAGTGTTGAATTTCGGAGCCGCGCTCCAGTTTTGTTGTCCAGCTTTGGCGCTTTCCGCCGCGCCGGCGCTCTCAAGCGCTTCGTCCTCTGCCGCGGCGGAGGCTTCGAACTGCGAGGTCCGCGGCGCTTTCTCGTGGAGCAGCCGTTCGGTGGCTGCCACCATGGGTTCCGCGTGGAATCTGCGCTGCGACGATCCGTCGCATAGGATGTTGGCGACTGCCATCAAACTCATACCCTGATGGTGCGCCAGCCAGCAGCGCTCAATTTCAAATTTCTTTCCTTCGTTGAGCCGAGAAGGGGTGAAATCCGCCGATTCGTAAAATCCGTACGAGCCCAGCCAGCCGAGATCCTTCATGCGGCGAATATTTTCCACGGCGCTCTTCGAATCCACAAGCAAGCTGAGGAACGTTGAATAGGGAGACACGACGACATCGCGCGATAGATCGCGGCTGATCGCCAGTCCAGGGACGCCGAACGCCTCGTAATGATAGTGACCCGCGCTATTGATCTTGGAGCAGGAGGCTTCGGAAATCCCCCACGGAATCAACTTAACCTCTGCGTATTTCATCTGACTGCGCACCGCTCCTTGAGCGGTGCGGTCGAAAATCGTGTTCGGGTATATTTTCATCCAGAGCAGCGGCATCAGATACTCGAACATGGTTCCGGTCCATGAGAGCAAGACATGTTCGTTCTCGTAGTTCGTCATAGCGCCTTTCCAACGCCATCCAGCTCTCTTGTGGAATTTCGCCTTTGGCGATGGCAGCGAAGACGCCAGCCCGAACTTCCGAAGCCAACAGGTCGTAGTGGCTCGGAGTAAATTTGCCTTCTTCCACGTTATAGCCGGTGAACATAAGCTTTTTCTTTGAATCGAGGAAGAACTTGAAATCCATGCTCTTTGCCAGCGTGTCCGCCCGCTCCGCCAGGCGTTCCAGCCGCGTGGTAATGCTCTTCGCGATGCTGCTGGTCCTGGCCGACCGCCGATCGCAACAATTGCAACGCCGAGCGCGAGTCGATATTGGATCCGCCTTCTTCAAGTACCCGCCAGATTTTCTGATCGAGTGCGTGGCAAATCTTCGGCAAAGCTTCGAGCGTCAATTTCTCCGGCTGAACGATTTCCAGTATGGATGGGTCTGCGCAGCACTTCGCGAACTGGGGCTGCAACCATGGCGCGAAGTCATACACCAGGCTTTCGAGATGAGAGATGCGCAGGCGCAACTCGTAAACCCACCACCGTGCTTCGCTCTCGATAGCGTCCGATCGAAAGCTTTTTCGCCAGTGCCACGATCACGCGCTCGCAGCCCGTCAAGCCTTCCAGCCACGTGGCTGGTGATTTACCCAGAGAGCCAATCCGCTGTTTCATTTCCCGCACGCCTGCCAGAAGGGAATCCTCCTGGCCTTCGGCTTAAACAATTCCTCGATCGTGTCGAGATGATCTCGAACACCCTGCAAAACCTCCGGCCGGAAGATCGGCTCGCCGATGGCGCCCAGGCAGCCTTGCTTCACGGTCCACAACGCGCAGACTAGATTGCCATTGTCCACCGCCGAAACAAATCGCGGCTTGCACGCTTCCAGCGTCCCATTGTCGTACCAGTTGTACATCTGCCCGTCGTGCTTGGGCATGCGATCGACCGAATCCAGCGTTCTTTCGGTATCCGTCAACGAATTCTGGCATCGTGAGAAAGCCAAGGTCAACGGCGGCCAAGCGCGCGTTCAGAAGCAATCCAAGGTTCGTCGTCGAAATTCGGTGAACGACCAGCGAATCAGGCTTTTTGAATCGTATCGGGAATCAGCCAGTTCTCTTCCGCGGTGCTGAATTCCCGGAACAGCCGCCAGGTGCGCAATGCGGACAGGCGGAGCAATGCTTCTTGTTCGCGGCTTCGATCTTCGTGTCTTCTGTCCGTGCCGGCAGGTCGAACCACTGCTCGAATGGCTTGGACAGCCCCCACAGAACCAACAGAGGCAATGCGGCCATGAACGATTCCTTGCGTTCGATGGCAATAAACAAGCCAATGAGAAAACTCAGCCAGGGCACAACTTGCAAGTAAGTTTCGACCGGACTTTTCTTGCCGTAGCTGCTTTCCGCTTCGGCCGCGGTCTCCCATTCCAGAAGCCTTTCGTGCGTTACGGTCATGCGTACAACTGACCGCACGATCGCGTCGAGAGTGATTAGGCTCTGGTGGCAGAGAGAAGCGACGCGCAAGAACAGGTTGACCTGGGAGATTCCGAAATCCGCCGCCCAGCTCTTCCAGAAAACGGTTGTAAAGAGCGCTCGGCCTGCGCGCAAGATGGACATCGCGAACTGCCAGTAGGTCGGCAGCGCAATCACCGCGAGCGTCGCCAGCGTCCAATACACCGCCTTGCCAGGGAAGAGCAGCCAACCGCTCAGGAACATAACAAACGTCGCGATTTCCGTCAGACTGCGGCGCAGGTTATCCAATATTTTCCAGCGCGAAATCACGGACAGCGGATTCGGCACCCTCTTACCGAAGAAATCCGGCACGCGCGGCAGCAGCCAGAAAATGATTTGCCAATCGCCGCGCACCCAGCGATGCTTGCGCCGGCTGAACGCGCTCATGTGCGACGGGTAGTCGTCCACAACCTCGATGTCCGATACCAAGCCCGCGCGCGCATAGGAACCCTCGATCAGGTCGTGGCTCAAAACGACGTTGCAAGGGAATCGGTGCTCCAGCACCTGCTGGAAGGTCTCGACTTCATAAATTCCTTTGCCGGTGAAGCTGCCTTCGCCGAACAGATCCTGGTATACGTCCGATGCCGCACGCGCGTAAATATCGAATCCCGCGTCCGCTGAGAAAATCGCCGCCAGTCGCGACCGGTTGGCCGAATCGATGCTGATCTCCACGCGAGGCTGAAGAATTCCGTAACCGTCAACCACCGTATTCGTCGTCGGGTCGATCACCGCGCGATTCAACGGGTGCGCGATGGTGCCGACCAACCGATGCGCCGCGTCCCTCGGCAATTGCGTGTCGGAATCCAGCGTAATCACATATTTGACCAACTTCAGCACCGCGAGATTCCCAGCCTTGACCGGGAAATTGTCACTCGTGCCCAGAAGCAATTTGTTGAAGTCCAGCAATTTCCCGCGCTTCCGCTCCCAGGCCATCCAGATACCTTCCGACGGGTTGTACGCGCGATGCCGATGGAACAGGAAGAATGATCCCTTCCCTTCGGCCATATATTTTGCGTTCATCGCCTCGATCAGCTGCGCGCATTGGTCGGCCAATTTATCTTTGTCGTCGAACTGCTGCGCCGCGTCCGGTGGGTCCGTTAAGAGTGCGAAGTGGATATTGGCATCGCGATTGCCTAAAAACCGGATCTCCAGGTCGCGCACCGCGCGGATCATCTGCTCTTCGCTTGTCAGCAGCGTCGGAACAACAACCATCGTCGTGAATTCAACCGGTACACCCTTGGCAAAATCAAGCTTGGGCAGTGCTTTCGGCTCAAACAGCATCGTGGCCAGTTGGTTCACCAATGCAATCGCGCACTCTGCCGCCGGCAAAAGGAACAGCGGCCACGACCAGCCAGCCGGGTTTGCTCTTACCACCCAGAACCACAGCCGCCATCATCGCTAGCGTCACAAGTTCGATCGCCAAAATGTACGAGAAATCGGGCCAGCGCTTGACCAGCCGCTGGTTCCGCTCTGCGAACGTCGGACGGTATTCGATGGCTTGCTCCAGCTGCTTTCCGGCCGTCGTCCACCAGGTAATAGCCGACGTGGGATTGACGCTCTCGCACGCGCACATCCGGAGAAGCATGGATCGGGCGCGCCAGTTCCACGGTCTTGCGCGCCACTTCCTGCTCGGTCGCTTCTGATCGCTTCGCCAACTGCGCGATGGGCTTGCGGTAATTGTCGCGGCTCTCAAAATCCATTTGAGCGTAGGCATCGCAAGGATCTCGCCGCAGTATTTGTTCGACCGCATTCACGCGCTCGAACATTTCGTTCCAGTCCGCGCCATCGATGCGCCGCATGCTGGCGATCAGAGTAACGAGGCTCGGTGCGCCAAAATATTCCTTTGCGGCTTTCTCCGGTGCGGCGGCTGTCGCATTACTGGAGGGCAACGGAGCGGCGGTGTCCAACCGTTCCGCCAAAGCGGCCACCGACTCAAGCAGCGCCAACTTGGCGAACGGTTGCAGTTGCCATAGTTCGCGCATCTCGAACGCGACGGTTTCCTGAATCGCCATGAAATACTGCTCAAACGTTTTTTCGTCGAATTCGTACCCCACCGCCTCCAGGTAACTTGCCACCGCTGCATATGCCCGCGGCAGGACGGCCCCCTCGTCGGCGTGAACCTGCGGCAGATCCCCGGCCTTGCGCACAGCCAGCTTGGTTTGCTGCAGCGCCTGACGAAGCACGTTGGAGCTTGCGAACAGGATCTCCGCGTCGCCCGCCAGCTTACTTCCCGCCGAGATCGATATTTCGCAACACCTGGGTTTTCGCTTCGATCGATTCTTTCGTCGATTCCCACTTGGCCTCGAACGCTGGGATACTCTTGCTCTCGCCGCGAACTTTCCAAGACTGGGCTTCGAGAATTGCGCCGAGCCAAATCTGGCCGTAGTGGACGCTTCCACTCCGCTGCGACGCCGACCCACAATAGTCTTTCTTCCACCCGGCGTTTCGCACCGCGCCGTTAGTTGCAACGGTTGATTTACGATCAAATGCAGGATGCTGTTGCGTAGCCATCGTTTCGTCCTCGTTATCGGTAACTTGCTGCCTGCAGCTCAAACATCTCGGCGTAACGTCCCTTGTTCAGCAAAAGCTGTTCGTGCGGGCCTTGCTCGGCAATTCGTCCGTCCTCCAAAACCAAAATCCGGTCCGCCATTTTCACCGTTGAGAAGCGGTGCGAAATCAGCAGCGCCATCTTGCCCTTGGTGAGTTCGGCAAAGCGCTCGAACACTTCGTGCTCCGACCGCGCATCCAGCGCCGCGGTCGGTTCGTCCAGAATCAGCACCTGGGCATCGCGCAGGTAAGCCCGGGCCAGCGCGATCTTCTGCCACTCGCCGCCCGACAGATCGACGCCGCCCTCAAACCGCCGTCCCAGAATCTGTTCGTAGCCATTCGGCAGCTTGCGGATCACCCGTTCGGCCAAGCTCTTCTGAGCCGCCGACCGCACGCGAAACACATTGTCCTGCTCTTCAATCCGTCCGATGCGCGATGTTCTCCGCCGCGGTCATGTCGTAGCGCATGAAATCCTGGAAGATGACGCCGATTTCCTTCCACAGATCTTCCAGGTCGTATTCGCGCAGATCGACGCCATCCAGCAGAATCCGCCCACCCGTCGGGTCGTACAAGCCGCGTGAGGAGCTTCACGATCGTCGTCTTGCCCTGGCCGTTCTCGCCAACCAACGCGATCCGCTCGCCGGGCTCCAGCTTGAAGCTGGCATTGCTCAAAACGAGCCGGGTCTGGCCGGGATAAGCAAAACGAAACATCCTGGAACTCAAATCCCGTCCGAATCGGCCGCGGCGCTGGCAGGGCATTCGGCTTCGAGAAACACGCGCGGCTTCAGACCGAAGAAATCCAGCAGGTCAGTGATGAACATCGCTTGATCCGCGATGGTCGAGAAAGTCGTGAATACCGCTTGGATATTCGAACTGGCCAGCGCGATCGCGCCGGCCATGAAGGTAAACGTGCCGATGTCCAGCTTTCCGGTGACCGTCTTGTAGATCACGAAGGCGTAGCTTCCGTAGTATCCGAGCGCCCCAAGCAACGTGAAGGCCGCCCCAACCCACAGCCGCCGCTTCGCCAACCCAACGTTTTGCGCATGCAGTTCGTTCGAGAGCTTCGTGTACCGCCCCACCAAGAACGGCGCCAAACCAAAAAGCTTCAGCTCCTTGGCGCTTTCCTTGCTGCCGCCGACGATCCGGAGGTATTCCATCTCGCGTTTCGCAGGCGTCTGCTTGAAGTTCAGCGAATAGCCCATGAACGCGAAATGCGTCTCCCCCAGGAACGCCGGGAATCACGCAAGCCACCAGCACCGCCAAAATCCACGGCGACAAGAAAATAATGCCGCCCGCGAGGCTCATCGTCGTGACCAGCTGCTGGATCAACATACCGGTCGATTGAATCATCACGATGCGGTCCGTGCCCTGCACACGCGCCCGCTCCATCTTGTCGTAGAAAAGCGGATCTTCGAACGACGTCAGATCCAGTCGCGAAGCATGCTCCATGATTTTGGTGCTGATGTGCTTGCTGTAGCGGTCCGCCAGTACAATCTCAAAGAAATTCACCAAGCGGATCAAAATCCCCGCCAAAACGCCGGCCAGCGTGAACTCCAACGCCACCAGCCACCAAAAATTGTGCGGTAAGGTGCCTCCGTGGGCCCGGAAATCAACGATGTCGTTGACGATGACGCGAGTGACCGCCAAAGCGGCCAGGGGGATTAGGGCAACAATGACTCGGCAGGTTAGCCCGGCAGCGATGACCCCGGGTGCTGCTTCCCAGACCATGCGAAGAACCGGCGGGATATTCTTGAGGGCGGCGACGCGTTCACGCCATTTTGGCGAAGCGACTTCGTGATGATTCGAGGCGGCCAGGCTCTGCGGCGGTACTGGACCACTTAGGCCGTCTGTTACCCGCGTTTCCATGACGTATTCCCAATGACGCACGCCAATGGCCAACAAGAACCTAATCCTAAGTGTCCAATTGTTAAAGGATTACGGCCTGGCCTTTAGGGCAGGTTTATGTTTTTTTTTCGCCCCGGCAGCAACTTTTGCATACTCCGAAATGGACGCATCGCGAACAGTAGTAAGGACTTTGTCAGATTGGGTCGACCGGGCTATTTATCAACCGTCCACCTAGTACTGACTCGGGACTTTGCTGTACGCCAGCGCGCATATTCGTCTCAGAAAAAGTCCATTTCGCCAACCATGCATCCAAGCTAAATGAGAGTTGTAGTTTGCTTTTCCAGGTTGAGAGGCGTGTGCCTCTGTAGGTCGGCGTGTTCGCTGGTATTTGTAGCGGCTCTTTGCCTCCTACCACAGCTCTCTGCGTACGAACTCCCCCTGACTCCAGCGGGCGTTCATGACGCTTGGGTGCTCGGGCAACGGAATGATCAGGCGACTGCCGAATTTCTTGCGCCCTATTCCAAGCAAATCACGAGTAGCCCGGAAAACAGCACTCATATCGCTGAAATCGAGGTACTTACGCCATTTGCGCTAGTCGTCGATCAATCCAGGCAGAAATTGAGCGGTTACACAGAAGCCCAAGCCGCTCAGGATTATCGCCAACGCGGCGACACGGTTGTAGTACGGATTCGACTGATGTTACCGGGAGCGTTTCCGCGATCCGAACGAAACGCGCAAGCGCCACCCGCGTCTCCCGCGGAGAAAGCCACGCTTCGCGCGGAAAATTTCTGGCAGAGCTTCCGGTTCGCCGTCAGACAGGGCCAAAAACTGCTGGCGCCGCGATCCATCCACAATACGCCCGTCTACTCGGCGGCTACCAATTCCGCACCGTCCACCCTGGACGGTCAAACCGTTTGGCTGGAGTATGACGCCAAGATCGTCGCGTCGGATGAGATCTTGGTCGAGGTTACCACTCCGGACGCCAAAACGGTCACGACGAACTTCGATCTGAAGAAGCTTCGCTGAGAACGAGCCCTGGAAGCACACCGCCTTCTTTCCCCTCGCTCCTCACAAAGGCAGCCGTAACCGCGCTTCGCAACCTCTCACGTCTCGCCGGTTCTCCAACGTCAGCGTTCCGCCGTGCGCTTCCGCAATCTGCCGGCTCAACACCAAGCCTATCCCCGTTCCTCCCTGTTTCGTCGTGAAAAACGGCACAAACAAGTTCGCCGTATTCGAAATTCCCGGCCCCTCGTCCGCCACCCACACGTTTAGGTAAGAATCCTGCCGCGACCACCCGATGCTCGCGCCTCCTCCACTTTCTTGCGCCGCGTCCGCCGCGTTGTGGACCAGATTGATTAGCAATTGCTCTAATTGATCGGCGTCGCCGGATATGACCACATCTGGTCCTTCGTCCAGCTTCAGCTTCACACGCGTCTCCAGTTTCACCACGCGCGAAATCCACAGGCGAACATCCACAGGCGCCAATTTGGGCGACGGCAGCCGCGCGAGCCGCGAATACGCCGCCATGAATCGCCCCAGTGCCTCTGTACGCGACCGAATGATTCCGAACCCTTGCCGCATATCATCCAGCAGCCCAGCGGTGGGACCGATTTGCGACTCGGGCGCGCTGGTGAGCGACTGCAGACCGCTCTCGAGGCTCTGCGCCACCGACTGAATCGGCGCCAGCGAATTGTTCAGCTCGTGGCCCATCACGCGAATCAGCCGCTGCCACGCTTGCCGCTCTTCGTCCCGTAGCGCCCGGCTCAGATCGCTCAGCACCACCAGGTGATGCGGCAAACCTGCCTGTCGAAACGATCCGCGCCGCATTCCCCACCTCCCGGATCCTCCCGGAAAACTCAGCTCCATGGTCCGAGCCACGTCGCCTTCCAGGCACGCGCCAAGTCCCAACTCTGCCGCGGTAAATCCCAGCAGCCTCTCCAGCGGCCGTGCCAGCAATCGTTCCCCCGCGCGATTGACCAGCCGCAGTTTCGTTTCGTTGTCAAAGGTGAAGATCGCCACATCAATCTCTTCCATCACCGCGCGAAGCAGCGCGGTCGCCTCCAGCGCCCCCAAGCGTTGCTCGCGAAGCGTCTCGCCGAGCGCATTGACTTCAATCATCACCTCGCCCATGGCATCGTCCCGATGCGCATCTCTCCCGCGAACGGAAAAATCCTCCTCGCGCAAAGCCGCCAGCAGGTTTGAAAGAGTTTGCAGGGAAAAGACAACACGGTGCCGGATAGAGAGTGCGAAACCCAGCCACAGACTGACGATCAGCAGCCCCAGCGTCCATGCAGTTCTGGAAGTGTAGTCGCCACTCCACAGCAGAATGAGCGCAATCGCCGATCCAGGCAGACCCGCCGCCAGCGCCAAAAGCTGAATGCGGCGTTCGTAGGTGATTCGCGTCATTCCAAGCCGTGTTTTTGTAGCCGCCGGTACATGGCGCTCCGGCTCAATCCGAGTGCTTTAGCCGCTTGGCTGACGTTTCCGTCGTAGCGCGCCAGCGTCCTCTGAATCAGGTGGTGCTCCACCTCGTCCAGGCTCATCTCTTCCAGCCGCGCTGTGCTTCCCGGAGCCGCCGCCCTCAACCCAAGATCCGCGGCGCGCACCTGCGGTCCCGTCGCCAGCAGCACGCCGCGCTCGATCGAGTGATCCAGCTCTCGAACGTTCCCGGGCCACGGATGTTCGTGAAGCACCTGCGTAGCCACCGAATCAAATCCCGAAATCGTCTTCCGATATCTCTGTGAGTAGTTGCGAAGAAAATGCTGCGCCAGCAGTTCGATATCCTCGCGTCTCTCTCTCAGCGGAGGCAAATGAATCTCGATGGTATTCAGCCGGAAAAGCAAATCCTGCCGGAACCTGCCTGCCGTGGCTTCCACATTGACATCCACGTTCGTAGCCGCGATCACGCGTACGTCCACGCGCCGCGTGCTCGAAGATCCCACCCTTTCTAGTTCTCCGGTTTCCAGCACACGCAACAGCTTTGCTTGCAACTTCAGCGGAACGTTTGCAATTTCATCCAGAAACAACGTCCCATTGTCCGCCAACTCAAATCGCCCCACGCGATCCACTCGCGCATCGGTAAAAGCTCCCTTTACATGCCCGAACAACTCGCTCTCGAACACTCCTTCCGACAACCCGCCTGCGTTGACCGTAACCATCGGCATGCTCGACCGAGGCGATAGCGCGTGCAAAGTCTGCGCCACCACTTCTTTGCCAGTTCCGTGCTCGCCGGTGATCAGTACATTCGCGTCCGACGGCCCGATTCGCCCGATCAAGTCCAACACCGGTTGCATTGCCGCCGACTCCGCGATCATCGTCGGTCGCGACTCCGCCCGCAGCAAACGATTCTCCGCCTCCAACCGCGAAGCCTGACGCAGCGCCTGCCGCAAATCGATCTGCGTCCGAAGCACCGTAAGCAACCGGTGATTGTCCCAAGGCTTAGGGATAAAGTCGCGAGCCCCGCGCCGCATTGCTTCCACAGCCACTTCCACGCTGCTCCAAGCGGTCATCACGATTACTGGCAGCGTCCCATCCACCATCTGAATCCGCGGCAGCAAATCCAACCCTTCTTGTCCAGACGTCGTGTCCCGCGCGTAATTCAAGTCCATCAACACCGCATCGAACTCGCGCGCCTCAACAGCGGCAAGTGCCTCGCTTGGCGACGAGGCCCCTTGGGTTTCGTAACCTTCGCGCTTCAGCAAAAGACGCAGGGCGTCTCGAATGTCAGCTTGGTCGTCAGCGATCAATACGCGATGCGGGTGAATATTGGGAGTTTTCATTCGGGCAGTTGCCAGCAGTCCATCTTAAATGGTTTTCGGCCGCGCGGCACGGTCGCCGACGCTCGGAGCTGGGCGAGCCGGTTCGGCAACGTCAAGCTCTTTGCCGTTGGTGCGGAGGCTTGCCCTCCCGGCGTTAACCCCAGTGCACTGTTTGCGACGGAGCTTACCTTCCAATCGGCGTTTTTCCGCAACCTCGTCTGCTACTTAGATTCTTCCTCTTAACGCCGGTTTTCATTCATAGCGTAGTGCCACCAGCGGTTCGACGCGTGTCGCCCGTCGTGCCGGCAACCATGACGCGAACAGCGCCACTGTCGTCAGGACCATAGCCATGCCTGCGAAGGTCAACGGGTCCGTCGCGCTGACTCCGTAAAGCAAGCCCGCCAGCACGCGTGTCAGGGCAAATGCCGCGATCAGGCCTCCGACCACGCCCGCCAATGCGAGCCGCAAGCCTTCACCTAGCACCATACGCAATACATCGGTCTGCGATGCTCCTAGCGCCATCCGCACGCCGATCTCCTGCGTGCGCTGCGCGACGTTGTATCGCACCAGCCCGAACAAACCAACCGCCGCCAGCGTTAGCGCCATCACCGCAAATACCGTCAGCAGCGTCACCGCGGAGCGCCGAGTTCCCAGCGACAACGCGATTCGGCTGTCCATGGTCTTCAAATCCGAAACCGGTTGCCCCGGGTCGACTCCGTGAACCGCTTCGCGAATCACCGCCGAAAGCGCCACTGGATCACCATTGGTCCGCGCCACCAGGAAAGCCGCCGTCTCGGGCGTCTGATACAAAGGAAAGTAATAAACGCCCTTTGCCGCGCCCTGTACTCCTTCGGAGGATGATTCCTCGCCCGCGACCTGCGAATGTCGCACCGGCGCCACCACGCCCACGATCGTTTTCCACGGCCCATCCGTTCCATTCCGAATGCGTCCACCCACTGGATCCCCGTTCGGCCAATACTCGCGCGCCAGATTTTCATCGATCATCGCAACCGGCTGGCTGCCCTCGCGATCCTGGTCCGTGAACGAACGGCCGTGAATCAATCGGATCCCCATGGTTTCGAAATAGCCGGTGCTGACAAGGCGAATATCGCCATGCGGTCCCGGATCACCAGGCGGCTCCACGTGTCCCTCAATGTTGAACGACGCGGCGCCGTTGAATCCACTGAACGGCAGCGGTACGCCCGCGGCAGCCGACTCCAAACCCGGCGAATTCGCCAGCCTGTCGAGCGTGGCCCGGTAAAACGCGATCTGCTTCGTCGGCGTATCGTACAGCCGCTCCGGTAAGGCCAGCACGGCGGTCATCAAGCCGTGCGGCCGGAAACCCAAGTCAACATCATGAAGCTTCGACAGACTCTTTAGAAAGACGCCCGCGCTGGCGAGCAGCACAAGCGCCAGAGCCAGCTCGGCGGCGACCAGCACGTCGCGAAAACGATGATCACCGCGATTGGCCCCACCCGTCCCGCGACCCTGCTTCAGATTGGTCTGCGGATCAATCCGCGCGGTCTGCCACGCCGGCACTGCGCCGAAGATAATCGCGGAGAAGAACGCCAGCAGCGCGGTGAAGCCCAACACATAGCCGTCCATCGAAATCGACACGCCCGCGGACAAATTCTCTGGCGCCAGCGCCACCAGCGCCCGCAGCACGCCAAAGGCAATCGCCAGGCCCAACGCCATCCCGCAAGCCGCCAGCACCACGCTCTCCGTCAGCATCTGGCTCGCTAGCCGCCACGGCGACGCGCCAAGTGCCGTCCGCACCGCGAATTCCTTGCCGCGTCCCGAAGCCCGCGCCAACAACAGTCCAGCGACATTCGAGCAGGCGATCAACAAAACAAAACCCACCGCTCCCAGCAGGATCAGCAAAGGTGTGCGCACGTCGCCGTACACAAACTCCGTGAAGGGAATCGCAAAGATGCCCCAACCCGAGTTCTTTGGGTAACCCTTGGCCCGCGGATCATCCCAAATCTGCTTCGTGACCGCATTCAGGTACGCGGCCGCTCCGGAAAGCTTCACGTTCGGCTGCAACCGCCCCACCGCAAAATAACCTTCGTTGAAGATGTTGTCGACCGCGAAGGCGTCGGGTTTCAGCCCCAGCGGCGCCCACAAATCGGTTGGATTGGGCCACAGGAAGTCTGGCCCCATCACGCCGATGATCTTGTATGGTTCCTGGTTCAACTGAATGGATCGCCCAACGATATTGGCATCGCCGCCGAACGTCGACTTCCAGGTGTTATACGCCAGCACAACCTCGTGATTCGCGTTCGGTTGATCCTCCTCCGGCACGAACACCCGCCCAAGCCGCGGCTTGGCCTCAAACACATCAAACCATTGCCAGGAAACCCTCGAACCCCGCAGGCGCAGCGGCCAACTACCCGCCGCGTAGTTAAAGTCGCTCTCCGTCTGCAAAGCGACCGACGCGAAGACCTGCTGGTTGTCGCGCGCAAACGTATAATCCGGCGCGGAAATTACAATGCTTTTCAAATTGAGCTTTTCGTATTTCGCCCGAATCGCCACCAGACGTTCGGGGTGCGGGATCCCGTTAGGGTGCAAGAGCAACGCATTCACCGCGCTGAAAATAGCAGTGTTCGCGCCAATCCCCAGCGCCAACGTAAGCACCGCGACAATCGAGAAGGCTGGGTTCTTCCACAAGGTTCGCAGCGCATACCGAACATCTTGCGCCAAATCCCGCATCGTCACCCCCTTACTCGTACCGCAGTGCCACCATCGGATCGACCTGCGTAGCCCGCCGTGCTGGGATGTAGCAAGCCAGCATCGCCACCAAAGCCAGCGCTACCGATACGCACGCATAGGTCGGCGGATCGAAAGGACTAACACCCGACAGGAAGTTCCCCACGAGCCTTGCCATCACCAACGCCAGCGCAACCCCAAGCCCCAACCCAACGGCCACGATCAATGCGCCCTGCCGCAGAATCATTCGCAAAACGCTCCTCGACTCTGCTCCCAGCGCCATCCGAATCCCGATCTCATGCGTGCGTTGGCTGGCCGAAAACGAAATCACGCCAAAAACGCCGACCACGGCCAATATCAACCCCAGCATCCCCAACGCCCCGGCCAGCACAGCCGCCACTTCATAGATCAGAAACCCGTTGATCGTGTCCAATCCTTGCAGCATCGGATGTACGTCAAATATCGGCATGGTGGGCGCGATTGACGCGATCTGCTCCCGCACCGTCTCCGTCAGTCCTTCCGGATCACCCAACGTGCGCACCTGCAGCGTCGCTAGCGAACTGTACTGCTGCGCCATGGGAACGTAAAAATAGGCGTTTATTTCTCCGGTCAATCCATTGGTTCGGCTGTTTTCGGCCACGCCGACGATGCGCATGTTGTGCGCGCGGTCGCTCACGATTCTGAACTCATGCCCGATCGCACTCTGCTTTGGCCAGTATTTTTCGGCCATCACTTGGTTGATAATCGCGACTCTCTGCCGGTCCTCGAAATCATTCGCCGTAAACTCGCGCCCTTCCAGCAGTTTGGTTCCCAGCGTTTCGAAATATTGCGGCGTAACCATGTTGTAGCCCGCGAAGGGAGGCGCTTCTCCCTTGCCTACCTCCACCCCAGGTATCTCCAGCGAATCTCCCGTGTTGTAGTAGCCCATGGGCACCGCGAAAGCCACGCTCGCCGACTTCACCCCTGGCAGCGCCCGCACGCGTTCCAGCGTCTCCTTGTAGAACTCCAGCCCCTGCTCCCTGTTGTACCCAATCTCATTCGGATCCAGCGACAGATCCAAGACGTTGCGGGGCTCGAATCCCAAATGCATCTGCCGCACGTATCCCAGACTCCGCGTCATTAAGCCCGCCACAATCAAAAGCATCAACGAACCGCCAACCTGCGCCACCACCAAGGTATTCCGCAGCCAGCTCCGCCCAGCCGTCATCGTCCGGCCGCCCTCGCGAATCACCTCAATCATGTGCCCGTTCGACGCGCGCACCGCAGGCACGACGCCCACACAGATTCCCGTCGCCAGCGCAGCACCAAGCCCATACAGAAACACCCGCCAGTCAAATTGAAAATCCAGAAGCACCGGCAGTGTCGTGTTCAGATGAATCGAGCTCAGCGAGCTGCTAGCGAACAGTCCCAGCAACATCCCGGCCAACCCTCCGCCCAGCCCCAGCAACAGGCTCTCGGTCAGCAATTGGCGAATCAACCGCGCTCGCGATCCACCCATCGCCGCGCGGATGGCCATCTCCCGTTGCCGCACCGACGCCCGCACCAGCAGGAAATTCGCCACATTCACGCAAGCGAGCAGCAACACCAGCCCGGCCAGCAATAGAAACAGCGTCGCGATCTTCGGTATCGTGTTGTCGCGGTCAGGCTGTGGCCGCGAAAGCCGCTCCGGAAACGCCTCAATCACCACGCCTTCTTCGCTCTTCGGATATTCCTTCGATAGGCGGTCGGACACCACCTTGAGCACGGGTTGCGCCGCTTCGATTTTCGTGCCCGGCCTGAGTCTCGCGAGGATCACCGAGTACCGCCACTCCCGGTTGGTAACCGAATCGGGCGGCGTAGTGCTGTCCGCGAGCATCATTCCGAGTGGCAGATACCCTTGGAGATCGGCGAAGGTATAGGTCCCGTGAAACTCCGGCGGCGCCACCCCGATTACTGTAACCGGCTTGCCGTCATACAAAAACGATTTCCCCACCACGTCGGGATCGGCCCCCAGGCGCGTTTTCCAGTAGTTGTATCCAAGCACGAGTACGGGATTCATCACCGACGGATTACCCTCTGCCGGTTCGATAAAGCGTCCCATCGCCGGTCTTATTCCCAAGCCCCCGAAATAATTTCCCGAGACATAACTCACCACGATCGGCTGCGTTTTCTTGTCAACCGTCAACCCTCCCGCGCCAATCTGGTACGCCATCACGTCGCTAAACACGTCCGCTGAGCCCCGCTCAATGTCCTGATATTCGGGTGTTGAGAAATTGTTCAGCAGCGGTCCGTTTTTCTGTTGGTACGCAAGCTCGGTGAGTTGCTCCGCATCCTTCGCTGGCAGGGGCCGCAACAGCATCGAATTGACCATGCTGAAAATCGCCGTATTCGCCCCAATCCCCAAAGCCAGAGTCAAAATCGCCACGAGAGTCATCCCCGGACTTTTCACCAACATCCGCGCCGCGTACCGCACATCCCGCCAAACATTCCTCATGGCACCCTCCGTTCTTGACCGCCTTATTCCGACATTGCCGTAACTCGCGCCACGCAAATTTCAGCAAACCTCGGTGTCCTCAGTGTCTCTGGTTTATCTCTTCTTCCTAGGTTCTTCGTGGTGTGCTCTGTGCCCTCTGTGCTCGCTGTGTTTAATTTCCTGCCTTGCCTCGTTCCGCCTCTTCAACCCCGAGCCGCCGCCACCCCGTTCTCGCTAACCACCCACCCATCCTTCAATTGAATCAACCGATTCCCGTAAGTCGCATTCCTCTCCGAATGCGTCACCTGAATAATGGTGGTCCCCGCTTCGTTCAATCTCCTAAACAACTGCATAATCTCCTCACCCTGCTCCGAATGCAGGTTCCCGGTAGGCTCATCCGCCAGAATCAACTTAGGATTCTGAATCACCGCCCGCGCCACACCCACAAGCTGCTGCTGCCCGCCTGAAAGCTGATTCGGAAATAAATCCTTCTTCCCCACAATGTTGAACTTATCCAAGGCATCGCAAACCAAACTCACCCGTTCTTTGTGAGGCACATTCTTGTAAGAGAGCGGAATCTCCAAATTCTCAAACACCGTCAAATTGTCGATCAGGTGATAACTCTGAAAAACAAACCCAATATTCGCCTTATGGAGCTCGTTCCGCCGCTTCACATTCAAGCGGTGCACCGCCTGCTCTAGAAAGTAGTACTCCCCAGTCCAGGAGCTATCCAACATCCCAATGATGCTAAGCAAGGTCGATTTGCCCGCCCCCGAGGGCCCCATAATCGTCACAAACTCCCCCGGGAAAATATCCAGCGTCACACGCCGCAGCAAAAAAAACTTATTCGGCCCGGCCTCAATCGACTTCTCCAAATTCTTCAACTGAATCAAAGGTTCCACAATCTCTCCTTAGAACTCCTAGGTGCACAGACACTCCTGTCCGTGCTCCGACGACGCATCGCGCCCAAAACCAGTACAACCATTCTCGTAATACCGAACGCCTGCGAGAAGTGCCATTCCTCTCTATTCCTAACGCAAAGCCACCGTGAGGTCCACCGCGTCGCCGCACGGGAAAAAACCCCCTTGACTCCGTAGGTATCTTCATGGTAAACTATCTACATCGAAAGCAGCGCCAAAGTGCCCATCCTCGGCTTCTCCACTTACCCGAAGGCCAACCACAGCGCCAGTGACTCGATTCAGCAACCGAAGCAGCGAAAATGAAGTCCTTTATTTTCATGCACATTCACGAGCCACTGACTCTCACTCGTGCCGCAGCGCCCGCAACGGATCCAGTTGGGCGGCCCGTCGCGCGGGCAGATAGCACGCCACCGCCGAAACCCCCGCCAGCAGCAACGGCAACACAATGAAGGCAATCGGGTCCGCCGCTTTGACGTTAAACAACAGCGCCGACATCGTCTGTGCCAGGAAAAACGCGATCGGCAGTCCGATAGCCAAGCCCAGCAAAGTCATGAACATGCCGGCGCGCAGCACCAGCGACACAATGTCACCCGTCTGCGCCCCCTGGGACATACGGATCCCGATCTCATGCGTCCGCTCGCTCACCGAATACGACATCACGCCAAACACACCGACCGACGCCAGCAGCAGCGCGATCACACCCAGAACCGCCATCATCACCGCCACATAGGCGATCCCGACGATCGATTCCGTAATCGCTTTGTCCATCGATTTGATGTTGTACATGGGCAGATTCGGATCAATGCCGGCGATCTGCTCGCGCGCAGCGGACACGAACTTCATCGGATCGCCTGAGGTGCGCAGCACCAGCGTCGTGTAAATAGGCGGGCTCTGCCGGTAAGACCGGTAAATCGTGGGAACGTCCTCTTTGACAATCCAGCTGTAGTGAAGATCGCTCACCACGCCGACTACTGTCATCCACGGATTGTCCGAATCCTCTTTGCCAACCTTGATATGCTTACCCAGCGGGTTTTCGCCATCGAAATACCGCCGCACCAGACTCGCGCTAACCACCGCCACCCGCGGCGACTCAGCGCCGTCCGCATCCGTCAGGAAACGGCCGTCTCGCAACCCAATATTCATTTCGCTGAAATAGCTTGGCGACGTCGTTTCCACAATCGAATCGCGCGATTCATCTCGGCGCGTGGCCGGCCGGCCCTCGATCGAAAAGCCCTGCGTTGAGATGCCGCCTCCGTCCGCATACGGCACGTGCGTAGCCAGCCCGACACTCTGCACGCCGGGGATTGCCGCAAGTCGTTGTTGCACCCGCTCGTGAAAATTCAAACGTTCTGGCTCTTTGCCGTACTGCGTTTCCGGCAGCGTCATATTCATGATCAGCAGGGATTCTGGCGTGTAACTCTCGTTTACTGACAAGAGTCCTTGAAAACTCCGCACCAGCAACCCGGCGCCGACCAGCAGCACCAGCGCCAACGAAACTTCGCCGATCACCAGCGCCGCGCGCAAGCGGTGCCGCCCGCGCCCCAGCGTGGAACCTCGGCCGCCTTCCTTCAAGCGTGCCGGCTACATTCGTGCGCGAGCTCAACAGGGACGGCGCGATACCAGACAAAACGCCGCTGGCGACAGAAATTAGCAATGCGAAGAGAAATGCGCCGGAGTCGAGTCGAATCGTCTTCCATCCGGCGACGAACTTGGCCACATCCGGTGGCATATGCGCCAGGATCATGTCGATGTCCCACTGCGCCAGTAACAGCCCCAGCGCGGCGCCGCCCAGCGAGAGCAAAATACTTTCGACGAGCAACTGCCGTACCACGCGCCAGCGGCTTCCGCCCAGAGCCGTGCGTATCGCGAACTCGCCGACACGGCCGGTTACGCGCGCAAATTGCACGTTAGCTACGTTGGCGCAAGCAATCAGCAACACAAAAGCCACCGCGCCCATCAGCAGCAACGTGTATTGCCGAGTCAAATCACCGGTCACGAACTGCCGCAACTCCATGGGCCGAAGCACAAAGGCTCGATTGGTATCCGGATAGGCCTCGGTCTGCCGCTGCGCGATCGCCTCCATCTCGGCCTTGCCTTCAGCGAACGAAACTCCCGGCGCCAGGCGTCCGAGGACCCACAGCCAGCGATTGTCGCGCCGCGCGCGTTCTTTTACGTCGAAGTACAGCGCAAGCCACGCTTCCGCCGGCATCGGATAATCAAAGCCCTTGGGCATCACCCCGACAACGGTAAAGCTCTTGCCATCTACTTTCACGTTCTTGCCTAGGATGTTGGGGTCGGACGCGTAGCGCTGCTCCCACAGCGCGTGTCCAAGAATGATCTCTTGTTCCTTGCCTGCTTCTTCCTCTTCCGGCAAGAAGCCGCGCCCCATCAAGGGTTGTACACCGATAGTCTCGAAAAAATTCGCCGGCACATGGAAGGCCTGAAGCTTTTGCGGTTCGCGATCCCCGGTCAGGTTGACTTCGTCCCATGCATACGCAGTGATCTGGTCGAACGAATGGGCTTCTTTTTTCCAATCGAAATAGGTCGCCGGCGCGATCGGAACGAAGTCCTGCGGACCGAATCCGGCCCCGCTTCCCGCGCTGTGCCCGTCAACCAAGGCGACCATCCGGTTTCCGTTCTCGAAAGGAACCGGATGCAGCAAAAACGCCTCCGCCATGCTGAATATCGCAGCGTTCGCGCCGATACCCAGCGCCAGCGCCACGACGCACACCAGCGAGGCCAGCCGGTGCTTCATCAACATCCGGAAACCGAAGCGGACATCCTGCCAGATCGCTTCCATTATCCCTCCGTGATGCGCCAGACAAGCAGCGTTAGCTCTTGCGTGCTCGCAGGGGGTCGGAGCTTTCTTGCCCTGAGGCACGAAAGGAGCTCCGACAAATAGAGCTAGGGCATTGGGCTTCAGCCCCGAAAGAAATGTTTCTCTGAGCCCACGCGACCTGGGGGCTAGTTGGCTGCCAGGCGCGCTTCCTGCGTTTCTTCCACGATGCGCCCGTCAAACAAATGAATGGTGCGCTCCGCGAAGTTCGCGTACCGCTGGTCGTGCGTAACCATGCAGATGGTGGCGCCATTGCGATGCAGATCGCGAAGCAACTCCATCACCGCCTCGCCGTTCTTCGAGTCCAGGTTTCCCGTCGGCTCATCGGCCATCAGGATCAAGGGATCGCCGACCAGCGCGCGTGCCACGGCAACACGCTGTTGTTGACCGCCAGACAGTTGCGAAGGGTAGTGCCGCAGACGGTGAGCCATGCCCACACGTTCCAGCGCGTTCTGCACCTTCTGCTTCCGCTCGCTGGAGCTAGTCCCACGGTATGTCAGCGGCAGCTCGACGTTTTCGTATACCGTCAGGTCGCCGATCAAGTTGAACGCCTGAAAGATAAAGCCAATCTCGCGATTGCGAATGCGCGTGCGCTCGCTGATCGAAAGGTTAGCCACCGGCTGGTTATTCAGCTCGTAAATGCCGTCGCTCGGAGAATCCAGCAGACCAAGAATGGACAACAACGTCGACTTGCCGCAACCCGAAGGCCCGGCAATCGAGATGTATGTCCCCTTCTTGATCTCGAGATGAATTTCCTCGAGCGCGTGCGTTTCCACCTCATCGGTGAGAAACACTTTCTTCACGCCTTCCATTTTGATCAACGTCGGTGCATTTGGTTCGAGCATGAGCTCTCCTTGAATCAGTTTTTCTTTATCTAAACCTAAACTTTTCGACCACGACTTCTGAGTTCCATCCCGGGCCCTGAAACTTTTGAGTCAACTAAAATTCGTCCGTACCGCGTTGCGGTCACCGGGTCATTCGCCTTGTACTCGTCGGGCTTTAGCCCGGCGTGGCGGCACAGATCATTCGTAGCGCAGCGCCACCAACGGATCGACGCGCGTAGCTCGCCGCGCCGGCACGTAGCAGGCCACCACAGCAACGGCCACCAGGACGAACGCTACGCCCACGAACGTCAGCGGATCGCTC
The DNA here is from genome assembly GCA_963834025.1 of uncultured Acidobacteriota bacterium. Taxonomy (GTDB): domain Bacteria; phylum Acidobacteriota; class Terriglobia; order Acidiferrales; family UBA7541; genus Acidiferrum. The sequence continues at coordinate 469,326 of CAWIAI010000005.1, forward strand.
GGCGTCACCCCGAAAAGCATCCCGGAAAGAAGCCGCGCCGCGAAAAGCGAGCCCGCCAGGCCGATGCCCGCGCCCAGCAGCGCTAGTCGCAATCCCTCGCCCAAAACCAAGCCAAGCACGCTCCCAGTCTGCGCCCCCAGCGCCATCCGTACTCCAATTTCGCTCGTGCGCTGCGCCACGGAGTACGCCATAACGCCGTAAATCCCCATGCACGCCAGTACCAACGCCAGCGCCGCGAAGAATCCGATCAGCGCAATTTGCAACCGCTGCGGCGAAAGCGATGTCGCCTCCACATCGCGCATCGACCGAACGTTGTACACCGGCTCGTCCGGGTCCACCGCATGAATCGCGTCTTTGACCGCCGAGGTTGCGTTCAGGGGCTCCAGCTTCGTCCGCACCACCAGCGCAAAAAAGGCCCACGGGTCTTGGGAAAACGGCGCGTACACGGCCATTTTTGATGCCTGCTCCAGGTGATGCTGCTTGATGTCGCCTACGATGCCTACAACCTGGCACCAGGTTTTTTCGTCGCCACATGGACCGCGAAAATGCTTTCCAATCGCATCCTGTCCCGGCCAGAAGTAGCGCGCGGTCGCGTCACTAATGATGGCCACTGGAACCGCGCTGGCGTCATCGCGATCGGCAAAGGTGCGTCCCCTCAGCAGTGGCACTCCCATCGTCTGAAAATAGTCAGGCGTGATCGCCATATAGTCCGGTGCAACATCTCCGCCGCGAGGCGGCGTTCGTCCCTCGACCTCGACCGAGCGCGAACTGGCGCCCGGGTAAAGCGGGAGCCGCGAGATTGCCGAAGCCCCAGCAATTCCCGGAAGAGCGTCGATCCGCCCCAATGTATTCTTCAGAAAGCTGACGCGGTCGCCGGGCTTCGGATAGCGAGCCTGCGGCAACGCCATCTGCATGCTCAGCACATGGTCAGGATTAAAGCCTTCCCGAACCTGTAGCAAGCGGCTGAAGCTGCGCAACAGCAATCCCGCGGCGATCAACAGCATTGCGGCCATGGCGATCTCGCTGACCACCAGCGCGCTCCGCATCCTCCGCGCACGCCCTCCGCCCGCGGAGCCACGACTGCCTTCCTGCAACGAAACGTTGAGGTCCGTGCTCAGCAGGCGCAATCCAGGAATCAGGCCGAACAGGACACCGGATATAAGCGATGCCAACAATGTGAACAGCAGCACGCGGGAATCCAGTGCAATTGGCGCCCCGCCGATCATTTCCGCGGGTACCAGAGCGCGTAGCGGAGCCAATCCCCATAGCGCAAGCAAAATTCCCAATGCGCCACCCGCAAGCGCCAAAAGAACGCTTTCCACCATCAGTTGCCGCAATAAATGCCAACGCCCAGCGCCCAGCGTGATGCGCAATGCCATTTCTTTTTGCCGTGAAGCGCCGCGCGCCAGAATGATGTTTGCGACGTTGACGCAGGCGATCAGAAGGACCAACGCCACCGCACCGAGCAGGATCAGCAGAGCGGGCCGCGTTTCGCCAACGAGGTCCTGGCGCAGCGGTATCACCGTGGCGCCGAAGCCGTCCTCGTTGTCTCCATACTGTTGTTTCAGGCGCTTGGTGATGGTGTCGACTTCCGTAGAGGCTTGCGCCAGCGTTACGTTCGGTTTCAGCCGGCCAAATGTCGTGAAGTAGTGGTTACCGCGCATGGCCGCAGGATCGTCGGCGGGACGCAAAGGATGCGGAGGCGCCGCGAACCGCGAGGAGATCCATAACTCGGTATGCGCCGGATAGGTAAAACCTGCGGGCATGATTCCCACTACGACGCGCGACACGCCATCGACATCAATCGCACGACCCACAATGTTTGCATCGCTGCCGAAGCGGCGTTGCCACAGGCCGTAGCTCAAGACCGCTACGCTGGTACCGCCGGGCCGATCCAGATCCGGCTGAATGGCCCGTCCTTGCACAGCCTGAACACCGAGCGCGGCAAAAAAGTCGGCGCTCACTACCGCGCCTTGCACCCGTTCCGGCTGACCGTTGCCGGAAAGATTGAAGGGCAGCCCGCGATGCGCCGCCAGATAGGTGAACGAGCTGCTCTCGCGGTGAAAGTCCAGAAAATCGGCCGGCGCAGGATCGTCGGTTTCCTTGTTCTGATCGAATTCGTAAAGCACCACGATACGATCGGCGTCGGGATAGGGGAGGGGCCGCAGTAGTGCGGCGTCGATGACACTAAAAATCGCTGTGTTGGCTCCAATGCCCAGCGCGAGAGTCAAAACCGCAATCGCAGTGAACGCTGGGTTTTTCGCCAGCATACGAAGCCCGAAGCGGACATCTCGCCAGAAACTGTTCACTGCGTGTCCCTCACGTCAACAACGTTCGAAACCAAATTTCGTTTTCGGACTCGGCCGTCGTCTCACCATGTAGGCGCCGGGGTGAAGCCCGGAGCGCATCTCAGTAGAGTTCGAACCGAATTCTCCCAGCGAGTCATTCATAACGCAGCGCCACCAGCGGATCGACCCGCGTCGCCCGCCGCGCTGGCACATAACACGCCGCCACCGCGACCACTGCAATCAGCACCAATCCGAGCACATAGGTCATTGGATTCCCCGCGCTTACGCCAACCAGCAGGGATTCGCTTAGGCGCGCCATGACGTACGCCAGCGGCAGTCCAACGGCTACGCCCAGGACTACCATGGAGCCCACTTCCTTCACGATCAGCTTGCGCACATCGCCAGACTCTGCGCCGAGCGCCATGCGAATCCCGATCTCGCGCGTGCGCTGGACCACCAGATACGCCAGCACTCCGTAAATGCCGAGTGCCGCGAGCAACGCGGCGAGGCTCGCGAAGCTGCCCGAGAGCACGGCGACGATTCGCGCAGAAAATAGATCCTCTTCAACCACACGCTCCATGGTCTTGACGTCGTAAACCGGCAGATTGGGGTCCGCCAGCCGGATTTCATTTTGCAATGTGGAAGCAAGCAGCAGAGGATCGCGCTCGGTGCTCACATAAAATGTCATGCCGGAAAGCTCGGGCCGCTGCGCATAAGGAACGTAGACGTAGGGGAAAGCTCCCGACTCTTTGACATGATCTTGCTTTACGTCCTTTACGACTCCGACGATTTCGATGTCGGGCTTCACTTTGCTCCCGCCGCCGAAGCAAAAATGCCTGCCGATCGGATTGCGTCCCGGGAAAAAGCGCTTCGCCATCGACTCGCTTGCGACCGCCACCTTGGGGCTCGTGCCGTTGTCTGCTTCCGTGAATTCACGCCCGGACAGCAGAGGCACACCCAGAGTGGAGAGATAACCGGCGCTTACCGAAACGTAGTCCACGTCCTGTTGCTCTTCGGGAAGCTGGACGCCACCTTCGGCCGTAATGTTGGAACCTTGTCGATCCCCGGTGAGTGTGGGAATTTCTGACGTCCCAACCGAGCGAACGCCCGGAAGCGCAGCGAAGCGCGCGCGCAATTGATCGACGAGCGCGATGGTGCGGTGAATGTCGTAGCCATTCAACACCGGCGCGATCGAAAAACTGATCACGTTCTCAGTCCGGATCCCCAGATCGGTGTTGCGCAGGTTCCACAACGTGCGCGTGAACAGCGCTGCTCCCGCGAGTAGCAACATTGTGAAGGCCACCTGTCCGGCAACCAGCACCTTGCGGAAGCGCACGTGCGAAACGCTGGCCGAAGAAGTCGAACCTTGATCCTTAATCACGTCGGCGACCGAGGAACGCGTCACCCGCCATGCGGGAATGATCCCGAAGAAAAGTCCGGAGACCAGCGTCGCGGCAACCGCGAATCCCAAAACACTCAGGTCGAGTTTTGCCGTCAGCCCTTGGATTCCGGTATTGTCCACCACCATCGGGGTCAGCACGCTGTTCAACCACGAACCCACCACAACGCCGAAGAGACCACCGCCCAACGCGCACAAAAAGCTTTCGATTATCAACTGCCGAATCAAGCGGCCCCGGCTGGCGCCCATTGCGCCGCGAATCGCGAATTCGCGTTGCCGCGCAGCACCGCGAGCCAGCAGCAGGTTCGCCACATTGGTGCAGGCGATCAGCAGCACTAACGCCACCATCGCGAACAGCGCGAGCAGTGGACCCTCCGCATCACGCTGCGCCACGGTGCGGCCATGGGCTCCCGGTGACAGCACAATCATCTTGTTTAGAAAAGCCTGGCGTTTCTGTTCGCTCCAAGGCGAAGTGATTTTCGCCAATTGCTCTTCCAGGAGCGGGTGATACGCCGCATTAATCGTCCCAGCCACCTGTTGATTGGTGGGTTCTGGTTTGCGTCGTGCCAGCACTTTGAGCCAATAATTGTTCCATTCCGTGAGCGCCACGGTATCCGAGTCCATTTGCGGCGCCATCATCACCGGTACAAACACATCGGGCGACTGGCCAATCTGGACGCCGTAAAAGCCAGCGCGCGACACTCCCACGACGGTCATCTCGACGTTATTGATCAGCAGCGTTTTGTTGAGAACACTCGGATCGCCTGCGAACCGCCGCTGCCAATACGAATGGCTCAAGACCACATAGGGTTCGGCACCGGGAGCGCGGTCATCTTCCAACGTGAATACGCGCCCCAGAGCCGGCGGAACGCCCAGAACTTCAAAGTAGTTGCCGGAAACCAACTCGCCTCTAGCGCGCTCGGTTTGGCCTTGAGACGCTATGCTTGCGGAGAAGGAAGAACGAGCCAGCATGCTGCAAACATTCGTGCTGCCATCGCGCAGGCCCTTATACATCAGGTAAGAGAAGGATTCAGTCTCGTCGCCGTCGCTGGAAACGCGCCCCGTTTGCGGGCCAGGGTTGTGAAGGATGACTAGTTCGCTGGGATTTTGCACCGGCAAGCGCCGCAGCAACACTTGGTTCATTAGCGAAAAGATGGCCGTATTCGCGCCGATACCGAGCGCCAAGGTAATCACCGCAATCGCCGTGAAGCCGGGATTCTTCACCAGCATGCGCAGGCCGTACCGGATGTCCTGCCACAAACTGTTCATGTAGAGCTCCACCCCGTTAGTAGACGTTGCGACCCGCTCTTCTGTCTTGAAGCAGATACGTCCGATTGGCGATAAAAGTTCGGCAAAAAATGTCCGTGCGGCGTTACTTCAGCCGGATGCGGTCCACGTTGTCCCATTGCGACATATCCGAAAGGATCACTTTGTCGCCGATTTGCAGGCCTTGGAGGATTTCGACAGTGTTGACCGAACTGCGCCCCAGCTTGACGTTGACGCGCTCGGCGTCAGAATCGTCGGAAAGCACCTTGAACAGACTGATGGTGCTGTCGGACTGGCCGTGTACCGGTCGGCCGACGTACAGCACATCCTTCAAGTTTTCGAGCTCGATGGTGCCATCGACGCTCAGATCCGGACGTGCGCCAAGCGGAAGCGGATCGTCGATGCCCACATCGACGGTAACCGTACCGTTGACCACCGACGGATCGATGCGGATGACATGTCCCTTCACGATGCCGTTCCGCGTATCCACCGTAGCGTTCTGGCCGATAGTGATGTCCTTAGCCTGCGTCTCCGCGATCTTGATTTCGGCTTTCAACTTGGTGGGGTCTGCGACGCGCGCAAGGTTTGTTCCCACCGCAACGTTCTGCCCGACATCAACCGGAAGGAGTTGCAGCACGCCATTGATGCCGGCGCGCACAATCAACGCCTCCGCCTGGCTCTTCCGCAATCCGTACATAGCCTTGTACTGATCGATGTGCGACTGTTGCGCCTGCAGCTTTGCCTTGGCGGAGTCGGCGGCGATTCGCGTCCGCTCGGTTTCGAGATTAAGGCGGATGCCGAGCTGTTCTTCCTTCACGTTGGCAAGTTGTTCGGTGTGCTCCGAATAAATGCCTTCCTTGAGGAGCTTCACATCGACAGCGTGCTCCAGTTTGGCTTGCTCGTAGTCGCTCCGTACGCTCGCTTCGACAGACTTCTGGTTCATGAGGTCGCTATTGACTTGCACCTCTAGGTTCGCGTAATCGGCCTCGGCTCCTTTTAGCTGATACTCGGCGTCGAGCAGCGCCTGTTGCACAGTCGGATCGCTCATGATCAGGATGACCGTATCGGGCGTGACCAGCTTGCTGCTCGGCCGAAGCACGATCTTGTCGACCCGCGCCGCGGTCTGCGCGGGAATCCAGCGAATATCCAAGGGGACTAGCGTGCCCAGCCCGCGCACTTCCCGCAGCATCGGCCCGCGCTTGACGACGTCGGTCCACACAGTGCCACGGTCGACGGACGGCGCAGCCGGCTTCAAGTGCGCGAGACCCGCGGTCACGCCAGCAATCGCGAGGACCGCGACGGTGACGTAGATGATTCTCTTGATCTTTTTTGCTCGAGCGTTTGATGGTCTTTGGATGTCCATAAGAGTTATCGCGTACTACTAAAATCGCACGCGGGGTGCCCCGCGGACGCTTTGCCTAACTGGTTGCTACTCAGGCACTTATAGCCGAGGAAACCAGCACCAAAATAGCACCAATGACCGAAAATGGGAATAATTGTCCCACGAGCGAACAGGCCGCAAATCCGGTCCGAATGGAACTTTGGCCTCCTTTTCCGGGAACTGAAAGAGTGAGAGAAAGCTACGCAGTAAGATACGCATCGAAGTTTGCAGATGTTCCGGCGAGGCGCGGCAGCCGCGCTGGCGCACGGAGAAACCCCACCTACGAAAATAACGTCCATACCTACAGTACATCCTGCGCAAAGCTCGCAATCGAGGGATCTCTATGAAGTCAGACGTTGTGCGGTCGCTAATGGTCTTGTTCTTGGGTCTCGTTCTGGGATGCGCTGGCGCCCGATTGGCCCTCGCGCGGGCATCCGCCCCCTCGAAATTGCAGGACGCGCCACGACAGTCTGGACAGGCTCCGGACGGGCAGCGCATGCCGCTGTTTGGCAAGATTACCGCTCTTCACGACAATTCACTGGAAGTTGCGGACACGAATGGGGATACCGTCACCGTCAAGATCAGCGGGCAGACCGAATTCCGGAAAGATCGGCAACCCGCCAAACGTACTGACTTTAAAGTGGGCGACATCATCGTCGTCCGCGGCGAAGAAAATGCTGATCACTCTTGGACTGCGCAAACCGTGGCTGCGCGCTCGATGAACGGCCCCAACGGTCCGAATGGGCGCGGCGGCCCCGGCGGCGGTCGCTTCGCGCAAACCGGAACGCTCGGCAAGGACTACGTGGCAGGCGAAATCAAATCGATCGACGCCCCGAAACTCTCCGTCTTGCGCTCGGACAACGTCACGCAAACGCTGGAATTGAACGAGGAGACTTCACTGCGCAAGGGCCGCGACTCCATCACCATGACGGACATCCAGCCTGGCGATCATCTTTTCGCGCGCGGCGCCGTGGAAAACAATGTGTTCGTCCCGAAGACGGTGATCGTGATTGGTCCCGAGCAATGGAAACGCATGCAAGAGATGGGCGGTCAGTCGGGCGGCGAAGGTGGACGTCAGCGCAGGCAGCAGGGTGGCGCGGGCGGCGCAGCGCCTCCCCCAACGGCTCCCGCCGATCCGGCTTCACCCGCGCCTCCGTCGAATCCTCCGGGGCCCCAGCATTGAAATTGTGTCGCCACGTCCTCCTTTTTCTGCTGGTATTTTCGCTGGCCGGTTTCACGCGCGCGCAAGATCCTGCGGCGGCACCGTCTGTGACGGCACCGCAGCCGGAAACGAGCGCGCCCGCACAGACGCCGACGGTTTCCGTGACAACCCAATCGAGTTCGTTTGAGATAAGCGGCACGGTGCGATCCGGAAAGACACCGCTGCCGGGCGTCACGGTCACCGCGTCGAACACGCTCACCGGGAAGAAGTTTTCGGTCGCCACGTCCTCGAACGGCACATACAGCTTCACCGGACTCCCACGCGGCCGCTACGTCGTCCGCGTGGAATTCATGGCCTTCGCACCGCAAACACAGGAAATCATTCTCAAGCCCGAAACGCCCACCGGTAAGTTTGATGCCGAGCTAATTCTGGCTTCGCGTCAACAAGAACAATCGCCGGCCGCGAGCGCTATCGCCGCGATCACAGGGGGACGCGGCTTCCAGAGCCTGTCCATTGAAAATACGCTCTCGTCGCTCGCCGGCGGAACTCTCGGCTCGCCTGGTGGCGGTCAGAATGGGGCCGCGGGGACCGGTGATATCTCCAGCCTGCCCATGAATGGCGCAGGCGCCGACACCGCTACCGAATCCGTCAGCGTCACCGGAGCGCAAGGCCGCACGCAAGACTTTGGCGGCGGCAGCGAAGAAGATTTGCAGGATCGCATCCAGGAATTTCGCGAGCGCGCGCAACGCGAAGGCCTTATTCCAGGCGGCCAAGGCGGCGGACCGGGCGGTGGCGGCGCTGGTGGAGGGCCGGGCGGTTTTGGTGGCGGCGGACCGATGGCCATCCGTTTACCTCGCGGTCTGAACATCAACCAACCGCACGGCACGGTCTATTTTTCCAACGACAACGCGGACCTCGACGCCAAGTCCTACTCCCTCACCGGCCTCGAAACGCCGAAGGCCAGCTACAACGCCGCGAAGTTCGGCGCCTTCGTCGGCGGTCCCCTGAACATCCCCAAAATTTTCAACGGTGGCAACAAGTGGTTTTTCTTCGCCGGGTGGAACGGCTCGCGCGGCAGCACGCCGTTTGACGAATACTCCACCGTTCCCACGGCCGCCGAGCGCGCCGGCAATTTCTCCGGCGCGAGCTACAAAGACGGCTCACCCGTGCAAATTTTCGATCCCACAACCGGCCAGCAGCTCAGCTTCAATGGCCAAGCCAACGTCATCAATCCCGCGATGATTAGCCCCTCCGCGCAAGCCTTGCTGCAATACATCCCGTTGCCCAATCTGAATACACCTACGCAGAATTTTCACTTCGTGACCAACGACAACAGCAACACCGACGCGGTAAGTTTCCGCCTCATCCACAATTTTACCAGCACGCCGATGCTCGGCCCTGGGGGCGGTGGCGGAGGACGCGGTGGCGGAGGTGGAGGCGGAGGACGGCGCGCGCAGAACAACATCAACTTCGGCCTGAACTGGACCCGCAATAACACCCAAACTGTCGGCGCCTTCCCGTCACTGTCCGGGAACACCGACACGCAGGGTTTGCAAGCGACCTCCGGCTGGACCTATGGAAACGGGCGCCGCACCAACATTCTCCGCTTCACCTACAACCACAATCACGTCGGTACCTCGAACCTCTACTCGAATGCGGTAGACGTCGCGGGGCTTGCGGGCATTCAGGGTGTCTCCACCGATCCCTTCAACTTTGGTCTACCGACCATCAGCTTCACGCAGTTCGGCGGCCTTTCCAATCCTATCGCGCGCCGCGAGCTTGATCAGACGTACACCATCTCCGACACCGTCGCGTGGTACCGCGGCAAACATAATTTGCGGTTTGGCGGAGACTATCGCCGCATCTTGCAAAGCTTTCGCTCGGCGAAAAATGCCGAAGGAAGTTTCATCTTCAGCGGATTGGAAACTTCTGAATTTCTTCCTGGCAGCAGCCAGCCGGTAACCGACACGGGCTTCGACTTCGCCGACTTTCTTCTGGGCCTGCCGCAGCAAACCTCGCTACAATCCGGCACCAACTCCTATAACTTCGCCGCTAATTCTCTCGACGCTTTCTTCCAAGACGATTGGCGCATTTTTTCAAAACTCTCGTTGAACCTCGGAGTCCGCTACGAATACATCGGGCCTTACACAGAAGCGAACAACCAGATCGCCAATCTCGATGTGGCGCCCGGCTTCACGGCGGCGGCTCCGGTGCTGCCAGGACAGACCGGTGCATTCAACGGTACTTACCCGGCTTCCCTGATTCACGGCGACCACAACGATTGGGCTCCGCGAATCGGAGTCGCCTGGCGTCCGCTGAAGCAAACCGTTGTGCGCTTTGGCTATGGCATCAACTACAATCTCGCGCAGTACGGCAACATCATTCAGAATTTCGCTTTCCAGCCACCCTTTGCGATCACCTCGACGAACGTCACCAGCGCCGCCGTACCGCTCACCTTGACCAACGGCTTTCCCCCTATCGTCCCGGGTTCGGTCACCAACAATTTCGCCGTCGATCCCAACTATAAACTCGGCTACGTGCAGGTCTGGAATCTCGACATTCAGCGCACCCTGCCCCATGGCTTCCTGCTCAATTTGGACTACAACGGCTCGAAGGGAACGAGGCTCGACGAATATCGCGCCATCGAGATCCCCGGCATTCAACCGTTCCTCTACGAATCGTCCGCAGCCGATTCCATTTTCCACGCCGGCTCAGTGCGGGTACGCAAGCGCATGGCCCACGGCATCGGCTTTCAGGCCAACTATACCTTTTCCAAATCCATCGATGATGCTTCCTCCATTGGCGGCGGCGCGGTAATCGTGGCGCAGAATCCCTTCGACATCGCCGCCGATCGCGGCCTCTCCAGTTTCGACCAGCGCCACAAATTTACCGGCAGCTGGATGTATGATCTGCCCTTTGGCGAAAATCGCCGCTTTGCGCAGCGCGGCGCCTGGTCGCACATTCTGGCCAGTTGGCAATTGAGCGGCGACTACACCATCGCCTCCGGGCTGCCGTTTACACCCAACGTGCTGGGCAACAGCGTCGACCTCAACCGCGGCGTCACCGGTTCGCTTCGCGCCGATGTCACCGGCCAGCCTATTTCACTCCCGAATCCCACCACCGCCGAGTGGTTCAACACCGCCGCCTTTTGCTCCCCCTCGAGCAGTTCGGGCACCACCAATACTTGCGTCAATCCCAACGGCGGCCAATTCGGCGATGCCGGCCGCCACATCATCGAAGGCCCTGGCGAGGTCGTCGTGGACATGTCGTTGAGCAAGAGCTTCACGATCAAAGAATCGCGTGCTCTGGAACTGCGCTTCCAGGCCGCCAACGTCTTTAACTTTATCAACTACACCTCGATCAACACGACCGTGAACTCATTGCAGTTCGGTCAGGTGACCGCAGCGGGCGCAACCCGCCGCATAACCCTGATCGCGCGTTTCCGTTTCTAGCAGTCTGGCAATTTGCATGTTTCTGTTTGCGCGTGTGTTTCTCTAAAGAAAGGCTTCAAGGCACCCGGAAGTTCAAACGAGCAAAAAATCTGTCATCCTGAGCCCATCCGATAAGGACAGGGGAAGGATCTCAAGGTAAGAAGGAACCTAGAGCGTTAGCCAGGAACAACAATGTCACTCTCGCGCCAAATCATCGCATTGCAAACCGCTTGGCTCCTGCTCGCGAACGCCCCGCTCGCGCGCCCTCAAGCCGCGCCCCGATCTCAGGCGCAACCTTCGCAACAGCAATCACCCCAATCCCAGCCGCGCGCCGCCGGAGGCGCCCCAGCGCCCGCAATATCGCATGCACGTAACCTCCGAACTCGTCCTGGTCAACGTCGTAGCGCGCGACAAAAAAGGCAATCTCATCCGCGATCTCGAAAAAAGAAGACTTCACGGTCACCGAAGACGGCAAACGCCAGCAGATCTCCACCTTCGACTTTGAAAATGTCGACGAGCTCGCCACCGCAGGCGCCGCCCAAGCCACCATCACCGGAGCAGCCGGCTCCGCCAACCTCTCTGCATTCCGCCCCGGCTGGCGCCAATCCCTTCGACGCCCGCGACCGCCGCCTCATGCTCCTCTTTTTCGATTTCTCCGGCATGGACCCCGAGCAGATCGACCGCGGCGTCGATTCCGCCAAAAAATTCGTCAAAGATAAAATGCTTCCCGCCGACATGATCGCGCTCGTTTCACTCTCCACCAACATGCGCGTCGATCTCGATTTCACCTCCGACAAAGCCAAAGTCCTCTCCGTTCTATCCTCGTACACCTCCAGCCAGGGCCAGGGCTACGATCTCGGCTCCGAGGGCTCTTCCGAAGGCGAAGCCGAATCTGGCGGCTCCTACACTCCCGACGACACCGACTACAACACCTTCACCGCCGACCGCAAACTTCTAGCCCTGCAGGCCATCATGCAGGCCCTCGGCAAAATCGATCAGAAAAAATCAATCATCTATTTCAGCAACGGAATCACGCAGTCCGGCGTAGACAATCAATCCGCTTTGCGCGCCACCACCGCATCCGCGGTCAGGGCCAACGTCTCCATTTATCCGCTCGATGTTCGCGGTTTGCAGGCATTTCCGCCGGGTGGAGAAGCGCAGAATGCCAGCCTCCACGGCCAATCCGCCTACAACGGCAATGCCGTCTTCAACGATCTCAACGGCAACGCCAATTCCCAGGAAACCCTAGCCACGCTCGCCGAAGACACCGGCGGCAAAGCCTTCTTCGACTCCAACGATTTCAGCGGCGTCTTCTCGCAAGTCCAGAAAGACACCTCCGCCTACTACGTTCTAGGCTTCACCAGCACCAACCCACTAAAGGACGGCCATTTCCGTCATCTGAAAGTGCAGCTCAATCGCCAGGACGTGAAGCTGGAATATCGCTCGGGATACTACGCAGGCCGCGACTTCCAGCACCTGAACAACTCCGACCGCGAAGAGCAGCTGACCGACGAACTCGAAGCACAACTACCGCAAACGGACGTAGCCGTTTACGCTGGCGCCCACTATTTCCGCCAGGACGACTCGCACTACTATCTCGGCGTCTCGCTCGTGATCCCCGGCTCGCAGATTCCGTTCGTGCAAGCGAAAGACAAGGACAACGCCACGATCGACATCATCGGAGAGGTTCTAGCCGGAGGAAAATTGCCCGTAGGACACCAGCGCGACACCGTAAAGCTGGCCGTCGACAGCGCGCAGCAAGTCCGCCGCAAAAACGTGCAGTACAACACCGGCTTCCTACTCGCTCCCGGCAGCTATCACCTGAAATTTGTCGTCCGCGAAAATCGCACTGGCCGTATGGGGACGTTCGAGACCGACGTGCAAATTCCCGATCTGCGCAAGGTCCCGCTGCGCATGAGTTCGGTCGTCCTCGCCAGCCAGCGCGTCCCTGCGACGCGGCAACAAAAAAGGTCCGCACCCGCTCATCCAGAATCAGACGGAGCTGGTCCCCAACATCACCCACGTCTTCACGCAGGACCAGCATCTCTATCTGCAGTACGAGGTTTACGACGCGGCTCACGCCATGAAAGGTGCACCTGCGGCAACCCAAGCAGCCGGAAACAATGCGGCGAACGCGCCGAAAGAAAAAGCGCCGCGCGACGCCGTTCGCGTACTTACCAGCATCGAATTTTTACAGGGAGACGCGAAAGTTTACGAGTCGAAGCAAGTCGTCGCCAATGAAGTAACCGCCCCCGACCGTAAAGCCGTCATCTTCCAGATCGACCTGCCGTTGCAATCCCTGAAGCCTGGCTTCTACACGTGCCAGGTGAACGTAGTCGACGACAACGCCGGCAACTTCGCTTTCCCCCGCTGGCCCATCCTAGTAAAGGAAGCCGCGCCCGCCGCCCCTGCCGCAACCTCTACCACCGGCGGCAATTAACTGGACCGAGGCGGCAACTAATTTTGGCCACTCCAATAGACCGCCATTTCGACTGGAGCGGCTGGCTTTTTCATCCCGTTCGCTTCCTGCGAACGGGTCGGCCCGCGCAGTGGAGAAATCTCTCTTCGATTTGAAATTCTGCGAGATTTCAAACTTGCAACTTTGCCCGTATCTTCTCCGCGAACCTCAGCGCTCTCGGCCTCTCGGCGTCATCTTCCTCCGACTGCCTGTCACTTCCCCAAAACCTCATCCGCCGCGTGAAACGCCGAATTCGCCGCGGGGACCCCGCAATAAATCGCGCACTGCAACAGAACTTCCTTGATCTCTTCGCGCGTAACGCCGTTACTCAAAGCCGCACGCACGTGCATGCGAAACTCCTCACCACGATTCAAAGCCACCATCAACGCCAAAGTAATCATGCTGCGTGTCTGCCGCGGAAGTCCCGGCCGGCTCCAGATCTCGCCCCAAGCATAGCGAGTAATCAATTCCTGAAACTCCTCGTTGAACGCATCGCGATTCTGCAACGAGCGATCCACATGCGCGTCACCCAGCACCTCCCGCCGCACCTTCATACCCTGTTCGTAGCGCTTCCGCTCATCCATAGTTAGCTCTCCTCACGCGATACGCGCTGCGCAAGCCCCGTCGCTCCACATTGTAGGGCGCAGCACTACCTGCTCCCCAGCTTGCACGGACCAATTCGCAAACCCCGAGTCTTTCGCCTAAATCCGAATCCCGGTCATGCAGCCAAAAACGCGCCAAGCTCCGCTGAAAACCGCTCGTGCGCCTCAATATTCGACAAATGCGAAGCATTCAGCTCCACAAATCGCGATCCCGCAATCCGGTCGGCGACCCACCGTGTATCCCCGGGCGGCGTCGCAGGATCGTGCGTCCCGGCAATCGCCATCGTCGACGTCCGAATCGCGCTCACTTTTTCCCGGTAGTCAAAATCGCGCACCGCCGCGCAGCATCCTGCATATCCCTGGACGTTAGCATTTTCCAGCACACGCTGGATTCGGGAAACCTCCGCCGGTTCCTCCGCGCGGAATCCCACCGTAAACCATCGCTCGACGACCGTGGCCGCCACCGATTTCATTCCGCTCGTGCTGACTGTTTCGATCCGCGCGTTCCATCCATCGGTCGTGCCGATTTTCGCCGCGGTATTGCTCAGCACCAATTTGTTCAACCGCTGAGCCGCATTCACGCCCAGCCACATGCCCGTCTGCCCTCCGATCGACAATCCGCAAAAGTGGACTCTGTCGAACTCTAAAAAATCCAGCAGTCCCACCACATCGCGCCCCAACATCTCAATCGTGTAGGGTCCGGCGGGCGACGAAGACTGCCCGTGCCCGCGCTTGTCGTAGCGCACCACGCGATACTTCTTAGCAAACTCCACCGCTTGCACATCCCACATCGACAAATCCGTCCCCAGCGAATTGGAAAACACCAGTACTGGCGCGCCCACCGGGCCTGCGACCTCATAGTGCATTCGCAGATCCTTTAGTTCAGCGAAAGCCATAAACCTCCTCGCCCGTCTGCTGCCTTCTCATACGCTACGCGCGCTTGCGGCTACCACACGATCGACGAACTCTTCAGCCGCTCCCAAATACCTTTGCGGGTCGAAAAGCCCATCGAGATCGGCCGCCGAAAGAAGGGTTTGCGTTCGCGCATCGGCAACAATGGCGTCGCGAAGGTGCCGCTTCTCTCTCCGTGCCGTCTCGCAAGCCGTCTCGACGACCTCATGCGCCTGCGCCTTACCGATCTTCGAGGCCAATGCCATGGACACCGCTTCCGCAAAGATCAATCCGTGCGTGGCTTCGAGATTTGTCTTCATCCGCTCGGCATCAATCTCAAGCTTTGGCACGATCTCCACCATCCGGCGCAGGGCTCCCGCGCTTAGCGAAACAATTTCCGGCAACGTCTCCCATTCGGCGAGCCACCCACCCGGTCCACGTTCCTGCTCCTGCACCATCGCCGCCAGCATTGTGCTGACCAGTCCCGGCACCCGCAACGCCGCCGACAGAATGACTGCCGACGCAACCGGATTTCTCTTGTGCGGCATGGTCGAAGAGCCGCCACGCCCTGTTTCCACTGGCTCAAAAACTTCTCCGACTTCCGTCTGCGAATGCAACGAAATGTCTTTCGCGATTTTTCCAAGTGTGCCGACGCAAAGCCCCAACGTCGTCGCGACTTCGGCGAAGCGATCGCGGTGACTGTGCCACGGAATCTCCGGCAACTCCAGCGCAAGGTTTTCCGCCAGATGCTTCGCAACGTCGGCCCCACGATCTCCCAGCGCCGCCAACGTCCCGACCGCACCCCCAAATTGCAGCACCACCGCGCGCCGTTGCGTCTCGCGCAGTCGTTCGCGGTGGCGATCCACGGCATCCAGCCAACCAGCTACTTTCACGCCAAAAGTAGTGGGCAGCGCCTGCTGCATCCACGTTCTTCCTACCACAATCGTGGAACGATGTTTCGTCGCAACCTCGGCCAATCCCCGCGCCAGCCGGTCAAGATCGCTCGCCAACAAAGCCAGGGCTTGCTGCAATTGCAGCACGCACCCGGTGTCAATCGCGTCTTGGCTCGTCGCGCCCCAGTGCACATAGCGCGCCGCATCCTTGTCGCCCTGCGCGACCAAAGCCGTGAGCGCCTTCACCAAGGGAATCGCGATATTTCCCGCCAGCTTCGCGCCGCGAGCTAACTCGCCAACATCGAACAATTCCGCCTTGCATTTCGCCGCGATAGCCACCGCGGCAGAGGATGGAATGACCCCGGCCCGCGCCTCCGCTGTTGCAAGCGCCGCCTCGAAATCAAGCATGCCTTGCAGACACGCCCGATCCGACAAAACCTTCTCCACATCCTCAGAACGAAACAGCTGATCGAGCACATCCATGGGGATGACTTAATTGGCTCCTGAACACAAGTCTGAGGAATCCCTGAACTCAGCGCGCTCCTCAGCGTACTCTGCGTTATCTTTCTCTTTCCCGCTCTTTCCCGTCTTTGCCTGCCGACTCTAGACTCGTTCCAAAATCACCGCAATCCCTTGCCCCACGCCGATGCACATCGTACACAGCGCGTACTGACCTTTCGTCCGCTGCAACTGATAGATCGCGGTAGTCACTAATCGCGCCCCGCTCGCGCCCAAAGGATGCCCCAATGCAATCGCACCCCCGTTTGGATTGACGTGCGCCGCATCCTCCGCCACGCCCAGCTCCCGCAACACCGCCAATACCTGCGCTGCAAACGCTTCATTCAACTCGAGCACATCCATCTGTCCAATCGTGAGCCCGGTTTTCGCCAAAACTTTCCGCGTAGCCGGCACCGGCCCCATTCCCATCACACGAGGCGCGACTCCCGCCACCGCGCCAGCCAATAGCCGCGCTTTCGGCGTCAATCCGTACTTGCGCACGGCCGCTTCCGAAGCCAAAAGCAAAGCGCAAGCACCGTCGTTGATGCCCGAAGCATTTCCAGCAGTAACCGTTCCGCCCGGTTTCACGACCCCCTTCAATCTAGCCAGCGCTTCCATCGTGGTATCCGGCCGCGGATGCTCGTCCTCGCGAACACAAACGGCATCGCCTTTTTTCTGCGGTATCGGCACGCATACAATTTCTTCCGCTAATCGCCCGCCGCGCATTGCATCCCCAGCTCGCTGCTGACTGCGCAGCGCGAACGCATCCTGGTCTTCCCGCGAAATGTGATATTCCTCAGCGACGATCTCTCCGGTCTCCGGCATTGAATCCGTTCCGTATTTTGCCTTCAGCAGCGGATTCACAAAACGCCAGCCAAGCGTCGTGTCTTCGAGCTTCAACGATCGCGAAAACGCTGCGTCCGCTTTGCCGATCACAAACGGCGCACGCGACATACTCTCGACCCCGCCCGCAATGACCAGCTCCGCCTCGCCACTCTTGATCGCGCGGGCCGCCGTAGCCACCGCGTCCATACTCGAGCCGCACAAACGATTCACCGTGGAACCCGGCACTTCCTTCGGCAACCCCGCCAGCAGCAACGCCATGCGTCCGACGTTGCGATTGTCTTCACCGGCTTGATTCGCGCACCCGTAGATCACGTCGTCAAGCGCGTTCCAATCCACGCCGCGATTCCGCTCCATGAGCGCAGCGATCGGGATGGCGGCGAGATCATCGGTGCGCACGCTCGCCAGCGCCCCGCCGTAGCGCCCAATCGGCGTGCGAATGCCGTCACAGATATAGGCCGTTTCCATCTTCGTTCTCTGTTATCTGGCACAGGCATTCAGCCTGTGTTCTTACCCAGCTCCAACATCACATTGCGAGCGCCTATAGTAACATCGACGAAGATTCGAGAGTGCTGGCGAGCCGGCGAACTGGGGGTCGGAGCTTTAGCTCCGACATTTAGCGCGAAAACTGGGCTTTAGCCCCTGAGGACACTCCGATTCGATTGAGATACGATGCGAACCCAGGTAGGAATCATCGGTGCGGGACCTGCGGGCCTGATGCTCGCGCACCTGTTGTATTTGCAGGGAATCGACTCCGTCGTCCTCGAAAGTCGTTCCCAGGAATACATCGAGCACCGCGTGCGCGCCGGAGTGCTGGAGAAAGGCACCGCGGACCTGATGGTGCAGTCCGGCGTCGGCGCGCGGCTGCAGCGCGAAGGCCTGGTGCACTATGGCGTCGAGTTACGCTTCAGCGGCGCAGGCCATCGCATCGACTTCGCAGACCTGACCGGCGGCAAATCGATCACCGTTTACGCGCAGCACGAAGTCATCAAAGACCTCGTGGCGGCCCGTCAAGCGGCCGGCGGAAAAATCTTTTTTGAAGCCGAAGCAGTCAGCGTGCATGATCTCGATGACAAGCCGAAGATTCGCTTTCAGCATGGCGGCGAAACCCAAGCGCTCGAGTGCGATTTCGTCGCCGGATGTGACGGCTTCCACGGAATTTGCCGCTCCGCCCTGCCGGCAGGTCTCTTGAGCACACACGAGCGCGACTATCCCTTCGCGTGGCTCGGCATCCTCGCCAAAGTTGCGCCCGCTTCCCACGAATTGATTTACACCTACAGCGACCGCGGATTCGCGCTGCTGAGCATGCGTTCCCCAGAAATTTCCCGGCTATATCTGCAGTGTGATCCCCAGGAAGAGATCGCCGGCTGGTCCGACGACCGCATTTGGACCGAACTGCGCGCGCGAATGGCTACGCGCGATGGCTGGAAGCTCGCCGACGGACCAATTTTGCAGAAGGGCATCACGCCGATGCGCAGCTTCGTAGCCGAGCCGATGCGCCACGGCAAGTTGTTTCTTCTCGGTGACGCCGCGCACATCGTTCCTCCCACCGGCGCGAAGGGATTGAATCTTGCCGTAGCCGACGTGCGCGTTTTGACGCGAGCGTTGGTCGATTTTTACAAAGCAGGTACGACCGATGGTTTGGACCGATATTCCGAAACTTGTTTGCGGCGAGTTTGGAAGGTACAGCGATTTTCGTGGTGGATGACGTCGATGCTGCATCGTTTCCCCAACGAAGACAGTTTTCAGCACAACCTTCACTTAGCCGAACTCGATTACGTCACGAGTTCGCGAGCACCGGCGACCGCCTTAGCTGAAAATTATGTCGGATTGCCGTTCGACGAATCGTAAAAGAGATCCTCGTGCGGCTATCCCCATGACGGCCATTCCGGCTGCCGCCACTCCCCTGTAGAGGCGGGGCTTGCCCCGCCCGGCGTCACCCCCTGCACATATCCGCCGCGGAGCGCCTGCCATTCACCCTATTCATAACGTAACGCCTCGACCGGATTCAGCCTCGCCGCTCGGCCCGCCGGGTATAGCCCCGCCAGCAGGCTGACGACGACGGCGAAGGCGATCGCGCCCATGGCCAGCCACCAAGGGACGTAAGAGATTTTCACTCCCGGAAGATCCTGACGTCGCAGGTAAATGGTCGTTCCCCAAGTCAGCGCTGCTCCGATCAGCCAGCCCAGCACTACTCCCGAAATGCCGCCGAGAAGCCCCATGGCCCCCGCTTCCGCGAAAAACAGACTGCGTACGTCGCGGTCGGTCGCCCCGAGCGCTTTCAGCACCCCGATTTCGCGGCGGCGCTCCAGGATGGCCATCACCAAGCGTGTTGATGATTCCTAGAGAAGCGACCGTGAGCGCCAGGCTGCCGAACAATCCCAGGAACAAATCGAAGACCGTAAAAATCAGCCGCAGGCTGCGCGTTGCATCAAGCAGCGAAAACGTGTTGTAGCCCATTTTCTTGATGGCTTCTTCGACTTTCAGGACGTCTTTCGGGGATTTCACGCGAACCGTCAGCTCCACATAGGCCCGTTTGCTCGAGCCACCAGCGCGGACGAATTCCTGCACATCGTTAGGTTGCGCTACGTGAAGGTCTTCCGCGACACGCAGTGGAATGAACACTCGCCCGCCCCGAAGCCTCCAATTCCGGCGGACGGGGTCGGAGTCGATGATTCCGGCGATGCGCAGCTTTTTCTCGCGCGAGACGATAGAGATGCCCCCCGACATCATTTCGTCCATTTGTTTGTCGATATCTTTTTCGTTAGCCACGTCGGCAGAAGAAGTCTCCTGGCGCTGTGCGTACCGCAGCGTCAGTTCTTTTCCGACCAGCGTCGCGGGTTGCGGCGAGAGTTCCTTGGCGAATTCCGATTGCAGGATAGCCTCGTCGGCGGTGGGTGAAGAGAACGCTTTGCCGATGATGCCGTCGAACGTCCCGCTCGCTCGCGACGAGTCCGGCAAGCCCAGCACATTTGTGGAATAGCTGGCGCCGTTGAAACGAACTTCCGTGAGGAAACGAACCTGCGGATAGACTTCCGTCACGTTCGGTAAATTCTCGAATTGTTGACGGGCTGCTTCGTCCAGAGGTTTGGCGTCTTCGGGCTTGGCGGATTTTGTGGTGGCGGGGCGCGGTCCGTCGCCGTTCATGCCGCGCATCGCGCGTTTGGAGGTGACAAAGACAGCGTCGAACAGCCCGGATTTGTTCAGGCGTTGAGAAGCCAGCGTTTGCAGGCCAACGCCGAGCGACAGCATCGCGACGAGCGAGGCCACCCCAACCGCGACCCCGAGTGTCGTAAGTGAATTCCGCAGCATGGCTTCACGCAAATTCCGGAAAGCCAGTTCGGTGAGGTCGCGGCTTTTCACGAGTTTGCACCAAAGACTTCGCCGGTTTGTTCCACCGATTGTGGGCGCTGAGCTTCAGCCCGGCGGAACGTGTCGCTCACCAGCCGTCCGTCGGAGAGCACCGCAATGCGGTTAGCGAATTGCTCAGCCAGGGGGCGCTCGTGGGTAACCATGATGATGGTCATGCCTAGACTGGATTGAATTTCGCGAAGAAGCAGCAGAATCTGCTCGCCGTTTACGCTGTCGAGATTGCCGGTGGGCTCATCGGCAAACAGGATGGCCGGGCGATTGACGAGGGCTCGGGCGAGTGCACCCCGTTGTTGCTCGCCGCCGGAGAGTTCGCTCGGGCGGTGTCGGCGGCGCGCGCCGAGCCGTACGTGTTCCAGTGCCGCAGCGACGCGGACTTCACGGTCGGCGCGATCGACTTCGGCTAGGCGCAACGGCAGTTCCACGTTTTCTTCCAGGGTCATGCGCGGGAGCAGGTTAAAGGATTGGAAGACCATGCCGACGGTGTCGCGGCGGTAACGCGCAAGCTCCGTCGAGTCAATGGCCGCGAGGTTACGGCCGCGAACGTGTATGGCTCCCGAACTAGGGCGGTCGAGTCCCGCCAGAAGATTGAGGAAGGTGGACTTACCTGAGCCTGAGCTTCCGAGCAGCGCGAGAAATTCTCCGGCTCGGATTTCGAGGGACACGTCGTTTACGGCGGAAATGACGGCTTCCCCCAGGCGATACTGGCGCGAAACGTTTTGGGCCTGAATCAACGGTCGGTCGAAGGCTTGGCCAGGGCTCTGGTTCGATAGCATCGGGTCCGTACGATAGTAATACGCCGGCGCTGGCGCCGATATTTCGAAAGAACCGTCCCGAGTCCGCAACTTGCTTTCGTCAACGCGACCTCGGGAGTCGGAAGACCCGCCACTACCGGGAGGGCAGTGACTGATTCCGGCGTAGCCATCTCGGAAGCAGGAACGCCGCCAGAAGCCCGAATGTACCCAGAGCGGCTAGCGCGAGCGACGCGTAGCGCAGCCAGGACGAGAAACCACGGTAGCCGGCGATCCCACTTTCAAGAAGTAACAGGTAAGGTGTCATCGCCAAAAATGTGGCGTGAACGAGAGAAAACTTGAAGGAAAGGAAAGAGGGGAAGAGAACAGGATGCGAGCGAGAATCCCACTGCCCCCCAGGACCAAATAGAATCGCGGCAAAGGCTGCAAGACCCACGAAGAAGCCAATTCGAAAGGCGCCTCGATCGATGAGCGGATACCAACAGACCAAAAGCAATCCGAGCCCGATCACCACCGCTTCGCCTGCGAGCAAAACGTTCAGGGCGTTGCCCTTCGCCGGTAAGTCTTCCGTGTGTTCCACTAAGTCCCCTCGCGCCTTACGGTCGCCAGCGCGCGCTGATTCTCCTCAATCGTCGAATCTTCGTAAGCGATCAAGCAATCGTAAAGGCTATGGCGGAAAAGGCTAGTAAGTCCTGGACCACATCTGATGCAGCAACTCGCCGAAAAATTACCCGCCGCCGTAGCACATCACTAATGATCCAGACGGCCTCCGGATGGCGCTTATGCGCAGGCCGACCCGTTCGCCCCGCTAAGACATCGGGGTGAACAGGAAACGAACGGGACTAGAAAGTCGGCCTGCTCTGTTCGGAATGACGGTTGGCTGGCAGTCTAGCGGGTGCTACGCATGGGGATGGAGCAGCGGCGGACGGTTTGCGCGGGAACCCGCTGCGAAATGAGGTCGTGGACGCCGGTGAGATCGCCGCCGCCGGACAGTTCGACGCGCTTAGCACCGGAGACCACGCGAATAATCCTTACGCTCTGATCGTGCCCCATGAGGCAATCGACGCGTTGCACTTCGTCCCAGGTGATGGTCTTGCGCGAAGTCAGCGGGCCCCCTCCCCCGGCCACTCCGGCGTCGGAAACCACCGAGGGGGGCGTAGTGGTAATCCCAATGAAGATGAGGCCGGTGAGGACCCCCGGAAAGAAAAGGACCAGGTAGATGAAAAGCCCCCAACCCAGGGGAATGGGCTGCGTCCCTGGTTTTTGCGACTCCCAGCCGGCCTTGACCCGCACAAGTCGAACGAAACCCGGCAAGGCGTACCGGAGCTCGGCAAAATTGATCAAGACGCACACAGTTCCCATAACTAGTTTGGCGGTCGGTGAGGCCACCGGAATTTCGAGAGGTTGCATAAGCGTCCCATAAAGCGAGCGACAACCGGCGCGATCCGGCGCAGTTTTTCAGACTTGAGCTTGATGCTGTTTATAGTAGCGTAGGCGCCGGCGCTCGCTGGCGCCAAGGCTGCGTGTGTGTCGGCAAGTGGTTAAGCTCTTGCCGGTCAGGGTTCTTTCGCCTCGTGGGTGACAACCACAAACTTAATGAGGGAAGTCTGGCCGAAGGATATGGTCACGCGCAATCGATGGTGTCGCCGACCGTTCACCGTCGTAAGTACTGTCCTGTCAGCGACTGCTTGTGTTTCACCAACTGCATCGGCGTTCCCTCAAACACAACCTCGCCGCCTTTGCTGCCGCCCTCTGGGCCTAGATCGATGATCCAATCCGCGTTCCTGATGACATCGAGGTTGTGCTCGATCACGATGACGCTGTTTCCCTCGTCGACCAGTCGGTCCATGATCGCGAGCAGATGCGTGATGTCCGACATGTGCAGTCCGGTCGTCGGTTCGTCCATGACGAAGATGCTGCCGTCCTTGTGCAACTCGCTGGCGAGTTTGAGCCGCTGACATTCGCCTCCTGACAGCGTGCTGAGCGGTTGTCCCAGCGCCAGATAACCAAGCCCGACATCGCGCATCGCTTGCAGCTTCTTGATGATCTCCTTATGCGAAAAGAACTCGAGCGCCTGCACCACGGTGAGCGACAGTACGTCGCTGATCGATTTCCCATCGAGCTTGTAAGCGAGCACTTCATCTTTGAAGCGTCGGCCTTGGCATTCCTCGCACGGGGACTTGAACTCCTCGAGAAACGAGAGCTCGGTGTAGATGACTCCGGACCCGTTGCACGCTGCGCACGCGCCTTTGGAATTGAAGCTGAAGAGTCCAGCATCAACTTTGTTCGCTGCGGCAAATGTTTTTCGCACGTCGTCCATGATGCCGGTGTACGTCGCTGGGTTCGAACGCGTGGAAATCCCCACCGCCGTCTGATCGATGACGACCGCTTCAGGATGCTCGACGAGAAACACCTCGTGAATCAGTGAGCTCTTACCTGAACCCGCGACACCGGTGATCGCCGTGAGCACGCCTTTGGGAATATCGACGGAGATGTTTTTGAGATTGTTAGCGCGCGCGTTCTTGATGCGCAGCTGCCCGGCAGGCTTGCGTACCTTCTCTTTGATCGGCAGCGCTTTGTTGAGATGTCGTCCCGTCAGCGTGTCCGACTTCAGGAGCTTGTCGTAGGTCCCTTCAAAGACGACGTTCCCGCCGCTGCTCCCGGCTCCCGGCCCGACGTCGACGATATGATTTGCGACTTTGATGACCGCGGGATCGTGTTCGACGACGATGACCGTGTTGCCCTGATCGCGCAGCTTGGCGAGCAGCTCATTGAGCCGATGCACATCGCGCGGATGAAGGCCGACGCTCGGCTCATCAAAGATGTACATGACATCAACCAGGCTGCTGCCGAGATGCTTCACCATGCGTACGCGCTGCGATTCGCCGCCAGAGAGCGTGTCCGTCTCGCGGTTGAGACTCAGATATTCGAGCCCGATTCCGACGACATTCTCCAGCCGCTCCGTCAGCGCTGCGACGATCGGCGCGGCTTTGGGCTCTTTGATGCCGCGCGCCACTTCGATCAGCTGACCGACTTCCATCGCGCAGAGCTCGGCGATGTTGTGCCCGTTGATCTTGCTCGCCAGCGCCGCCTGATTCAGCCGCGCGCCCTTGCACACAGGGCACTCGCGCGGCTTGAGATAGGGCATCACCGCTTTTTGAGTGCGCTCCGAAAGCGTCTTGATGTCACGACGTACGTACGAGCGTTCGATCTTTTCGATGATGCCGAGGTACGTGAGATTGATCGATCGATCGCCGAACTTGGTTTTGAACTTTTTGTCCTTACCGTGAAGCAGAAGCTCCATTTCCTGTCTTGTGAACTTGCTGAGCTTCTTGTCGTTATCGAAAAACCCCGACGCCGCATAGGCCCGCTGCTCCCACTCCCCGAAGAACGGCACTTGGACTGCGCCTTCGTTGAGCGATTTGCGCATGTCGAGGAAGTCGTCCGACACAATCCCGGCTTTCTTGCCGATTCCAAGGCATTCCGGGCACCAGCCGCGCGCATCGTTGAACGAATAGTGAACCGCCCCACCCGCTGACGGTTTCCCGACACGCGAAAACAGGAGCCGCAGCACCCCGTAAATGTCCGTCACCGTGCCGACCGTGGAATGCGAGCCGCCGCCGAGCCGCTTCTGGTCGACGATGACCGCCATGTTGAGATTTTCGATCGCGTCGGCGTCCGGCTGCGGATACTTAGGGAGGAAGTTGCGGATGAACAGGCTGAAGTTTTCGTAGAGCTGCCGCTGCGCTTCTGTCGCAATCGTATCGTACACAATCGACGATTTCCCCGAGCCCGACACGCCCGTAAAGATCGTGAGCTTCCGTTTAGGGATCTGCAGTGACACGTCCCGGAGATTGTTTTCGCGGGCCCCACGGATGGTGATGAACTCGGTCATGCTCGCTCCTTAGTTTTCCTCCTTCATCGTAAGTGTTTTTTAGGTTTTCTTGAGCCCCTACATACGTCACACCACTGAGAGCCGCGTTTATTTCTTCCTGGCCGCCCGGTGAGTGCGCGCTGCGGCGTTGGCCGCCACCGCGATGTGTTGGACTCACTGGGATTCGAGAGGACAAGGAAACTCAAGCAAACAGACGCGCGAACTACTCATAACGCAAGGCCACCATGGGATCGACCCGCGAGGCCCGCCGCGCCGGGACGTAGCACGCCAAAACAGCAATTGCTGCCAACAGCGTAGAAACCGCAATAAATGTAAGCGGGTCGCTCGCTTTAACTCCGTAGAGCAAGTTCGCGAAGGTTACGAGTAGGCGGGTGAGAACGAGCGCCGCCCCTACCCCAATAACGAGGCCAGCTAACGCCAGCCGCAAGCCCTGTGCGATTACCATTCCCAGGATATTCTGCTTCTCGGCACCAAGCGCCATCCGAATCCCGATCTCGTGTACACGCTGCGTCACGGAATAGGAAATCACGCCATAAATTCCGACCGACGCCAGAAGCAGCGCCAATGCCGCGAAGGCCCCAAGCAAAATCATTGGAAAGCGCTGCGCCGACATCGACTCTGAAGCGATTTCTTGCATGCTTTCGACGTTGTAGATCGGCTGATCTTTGGCAATTCCGTATAGGACATTTTTGATCGCTGGTATGACTGCCGCGGCTGGAAGCGGCGTGCGAACGATAACCGTTGTGGCGGGAAAACCTTCCGACGCCGTCACCCACTGGTCCGGAATTTGATACAGCGGATAATATGCTTGCGCTTGTGTGTACGAGTTTTCGTTACCCAGGCCCCAATGCCGCACATGGCCCACGACGCCGACGATGCGGCAAGGGCCCCACGGGGGAGTCCAGCCAAAGGTTATGGTTTGGCCCAGTGGATCTTGCCCGCGGAAATAAGTGCTGGCGAGGACGTCGTCGATTGCTGCGACGCAAGGGGATTTGGTAGTGTCGTCCTCCGTAAAAAAACGGCCGCGAAGAAGCGGGATGCTCATTGCCCGCAGATAATCGGGGCCCGTGTCGAATACCATCATTCGTGGAGCCGCCCGAACGACGGCAGGCATTTGAGAGCCGAGCCAGAAAGGCGCGACGTTGTCCCTGGACTTGAGAGGAACGATGTAAGTGAAATCCGCGGCCTGCACGCCCGGAAGCGTTCGGAGACGTTCGAGCAACTGGCGATACGCAGTTCGCATGCCGGAGGCCGTCTTGGTCACCGAAGGCGAGAAGCCAACTTTAAAAGTGATGACGTGCTGCGTGTCGAAGCCGGGATTGGTGTTCGACATTCTCTGAATGGTGCGCAAGAGAAGACCCGCGCCCACCAGTAACATCAGTGTGAGAGCCATTTGCAAGATTACCAGGCTGTTCTGCACGCGATGACGCGCCGTTGTCGTGCCCCGCCCCCCCTCTTTGAGCGTGGATTGTAGGTCGGTTTTGGAATTCTTCAGCGCGGGCGCGAGGCCGAATAGAACCGCGACGCCAATGGAAACAAACAATGTAAAAAGAAGTACAGATGTGTTCACGCCAACGCTTTCGCTGCGTGGCAAGTTTCCCGGCACGGCGGCCAGCACTGGATGGACCCCCCAATTGGCAATTGTCAGTCCCAGTGCCGCGCCGCCCAACGAGAGTAGCGTGCTTTCCGTAAGCAACTGCCGAACAGTGCGTGAGCGGCTTGCGCCCAGCGCGGCGCGGATTGCAAATTCGCGGGTGCGTCCGGCCGAACGCGCCAGCAAGAGATTCGCGACATTTGCGCAAGCGATTAGCAGGACCAAGCCCACGGCGCCCAGCAGGACTAGCAGCGTTCCACTTACATCGCCAATGAGCACTTGCCGGAGCGGCACAACCGATGCTCCCAAGCCCTTATTCGCATCTGGATAGAGCTGGACTAGATGGTCCTGGATGGCGCTCATCTCCGCTTGCGCCTGAACCACGCTGACGCCTAAATTCAATCGCGCGATGGATACGATTGCGGGCGCCCCGCGCGGGTCGAGCAGGAGAGGGTCGCCCTGCGCGAGCGGTGTGTAAACATCTACTCGCTCATCGCCGAAATGGAAACGCGGCGGAAGAATTCCAATGATCGTGTAATCGACTCCGTTCAATGTGACGGCCTTGCCCACTGCTTGCGGAGCGCCGGCGAAGCGATTTCTCCAGAGGTCGTTGCTGATGATCACGACAGGCGCTCCGCCGCGCTGGTCTTCCTGCGCAGAGAAATCCCGGCCGAAAGGCAACTTGACGTCCAGCGTGTCGAGGAAGCCTGAGGAGATTCCCGCGCCAAGGAGATGTTCAGGGTTGCCGGGACTTGTTAAATCGTAATACCGCCACTTCACCGCCGCCATTCGCTGGAATGAACGAGCGCTGCGGTCCCAATCCTTGAAATTTGGATACGAGGGCCAAACGACCTGCTTGAAATGCAGGTTGTTCTCCCAGACGACAACGAGACGATCCGGATGACTATAAGGAAGCGGCGCTAAAAGAACGCCCTCGACGACGCTGAACATGGCAGTGTTGACGCCGATGCCGAGGGCAAGAGTGAGAACGGCAACGGTAGTGAAACCCGGAGACTTACGGAGCATGCGGGCGGCGAAGCGCAAATCCTGCCACAACGTCTCGACAAACGATTCCCAGCCGGCAGAACGGACGACTTCCTTCGAAACTTCGAGACTCCCCCGCTCCAGACGCACGACGCGAAGCGCATCCTCGCGGCTCATACCCCGCTTCATCTTTTCTTCGGTCGCCATCTCCAGGAAGCCGCTTAGCTCTTCGTCCATCTCCTTGCTGACCTGCTCCTTTCGGAACAGTGATCGGAGCCCGCCCGCGATGCTTCGCAGCAATGACATGGTTCGCTTACGACGCCTCCAGGATTCTGGCGATCGCTGCCACTTGCCTTTCCCATTCTCGAGTTTCGCTGCTGAGTTTTTTTCGTCCTTGCTCCGTCAGGGAGTAATACTTTGCTCGTCTGTTATTCTCCGTAGCTCTCCATTCACTTCTGATCAATCCGCCTCGTTGCAACCGTTGGAAGGCAACAAACAAGGAGCCCGCATTGACCCGGAACACGCCCTTGCTTACCTGTTCGATGCGGACGGCGACCCCATATCCGTGCATTGCTTCCAGCGCTAACGTTTTCAGAATGAGCATATCTAGAGTGCCCTGCACGAGATCACTCGATTTGTCCGCCATAAAAAAAGCACTCCCCTTGAGGGTCAAGCGGAGAATACACCTCTCCTACTGATTGTCAAGAGAAGGAGGAAGGACTGGTGGCGAGCGCCGCCACAAACTCAGCTACTCGTGGAGCCAAGACCTGTTTGGATACTCGTGGTCCTTTTGCCGCTTCTCCTGAGTGGAGCTTTATCTGGTTTCACCGGGGTGATAGCCAGTTTCAGCGGTTGCCAACGGAATGCTCTTCTCAGGCTTTTCCAAGAAATGTTTAACGATTGGGATCACCCTCTCCTGTTCCGAAAATAGGGCGAAGTGGCTGGCAGACGGGATCACGGCGAGCTCGGCGTTGGGGATGAGCTTGACGGTCTCCACCGCGTGCTCAAGGCGGACAAAATCGTAATCTCCCAGAAGGATGAGAATCGGCGCGTTGATCGAAGCCAACTCTTCGTTCGAAAACCCTTCCCACTGTATGCTTCCAAGCTTGTCAAAAATTTTTGGCCAGTAGTTTGGATCAGGAGCCACTTTCTTGTAGTTTTCTCGCTGAAATTGGATGTTCCTGGAATCAGCGGTAGGCGCGTGGTCAAAGTGCGTTGTCCGAGGGTTTAAGGCAATCTGAGGAGGGCCAAAGGTTGCTGCGTAGGTCACCACACGACCGACAACCTCGGGGTAGCGAATTGCGATCATGGCCGCTGCATTGCCGCCGTAACTTTCGCCAAAGATGTCGGCCTTTGAGATTCCAAGATATTTCAACAAGCCAACCACATCTTTGGCGTATTGCTCGATTGAAAGCCGACGCTCCGGGATATCGGCCGTGCGTCCATGCCCCTGAAGATCGACCGTAATGACCGTGTGGCTATGAACCAGCGCAGGATACCGGTTCACCCCGGCGTATCCGAAGGCCGGAGGGATGCAGACCAGTGGATCGCCGGTTCCCTCGATTTCGTAATACATCTTCAGGCCGTTGACAGGCGCGTATCTGCGGGCTTCCATGGTTGTACCTTTGTATGAGTTCATAAACTACTCCTCCTTTCGCGAGCCATTCCAAACTGCCCAGGGAAAATGTCTAAAAAGTAGTTCCAACCCTTCTCGTGCCCTCTTCCGGCATCAGTATCGGGAATCCCGGAATGTACTAGCGTCATCAGGGTGTCTTCTCCTTTTTTCTGAAAGGTCAGAGTAACGAGCGACTCTTCTCCTAAGGTTTTTGGTGACACCCAGGTATGCTGAATTCGGGCCGGCCGCTCGACCTCCGTGAATCGGCCGTAATGGGACGTGTCATTCAGGGTCCAGAAAAAGAGCCCGTCTACTTTCGGATCCAAAATGAACTTTTCGGCTGCATTCCAGGGATTGCCGGGGACCGTTGGATTCAGCCACCCGTCAAACACCTCGCCCGGAGAAGCCGGGATTGTTCGTTGGACCTTGACTTCGAGGGTTTTCTTGGTGTCCTTCATCACTTCTTCTCCTTTTTCTTCTTGTTTCTGAAATGCTGCTCAAACTGATCCAGGCGTTCGTTCCAGAACCGCTCGTACTTATGCACCCATCCTGCGACCTGTCGGAGCGGTTCACCTCGCAAAGAGATTAAGACTTCGCGACCCCGCTTCTCGCGCTCAATCAGTCCAGCTCTTTCAAGCAGCTTGAGGTGTTTCGTCACTGCGTTTAAGGCCGTATCGAAAAGTTTCGCGATATCTAAGAATCGAGCAGGCCCGTTTGCCAACTGCCCAATAATTGCTCGCCTTGTAGGGTGCGAAATAGCCGTCAAAACATCGCTTAACGGATCCATAATTACATTACACCATAAGGTGTAATGACCCGCAAGCGAATTTTGCTGGACCGACGTGCTGTTGGGACAAGTGAGAGCAGGATCTGGGTTGGGAATCGTGGGCGAGCGAGCCAGCTCGAGAGCCTATTCCACGGAAACCCATCCTTGACAAATAGTAACCACTATGCTATAGTAGTTCGTGTTATTAGAATCGTTAATTCGAACGCTTCCTGGCCATCTTTGGCTGTCCGCCGCCAGCTCGCTTAGACCCTTTCAGACAGTAAACCCTTTAGAATCCGCACTTACGAAAAACGCGCCCATAACTGCCGTAGAATCCGCACTTACAAAATCATTGAACTTAAAGTCCTTTAGAATCCGCACTTCTGGGTATGCCTCGCCGAATGCCAATGAATTCGATGTATTTGCTGATTCTACTAAACTTAGGTGCGTCATCGGGTACCAACGCACGTCACCAAGTAGCATGAAAAAGCACTAAATTGGTAACACTGGTGACAACCCACAATCACTGTTCCTTGGGACTGTCGGAGACTTGATTGCATAACAATGCCGGCCCTCCTCGACTCGAGTGGGCTCTTGTTGATAGGCTCGGGAAGACGGAGCCGGAATTCGGTTCGCACGCGGGACAGCTCGGTACCGGACATGGCGCGCGCACGAAAGCGCCGTCCACTTGATGGGGCATCCCGCTCCCTCGCGAGAGGGAGTTCGAAGAACTAATCATGGTCTGAAGTTTATGATCGAAGAGATGTATGGGTCGGACTGAAGCCGACCGCTAGATTACGAGCGAGCCGAAGTCGTCAAGGCCGAGGAGCAAGACAACTAAAGGAAGCGGAAGAAAAAACTCTTTTAAGTGAATGGAGAAGTGTGCCCAAAAAGTGTTTGACAGGGCCGACATTGTTAGAGATGTCCGGTTGATTGCGCGTTAATCGTCCAAGTGCCACCACGATTTGCTTCGATTACTTCCTCGAACGCGGTTTCGGGATAACTTCCGTATAACTAAACAGCAGTTGACAAGAAAGCGACAGACTAAGATCAATGTGTCCGCGTTAGCTGCTGGCCCGCAAGAGGGCATTTTCGTCGCCCCGGTTTGGCCAGCTTGCGATATTCCGCTGTGGACATTCCCGGCCTGACGCTTCTAGTTTGGCCCGGCATTTATTTCGTCGATATAATCTATTTCCGGCGAATCTCCATTTTCCGGGCACTTGTTCCGACGCCGCCGCAGCTGGAACCTTCACCCCACTAAACTCGTATCTATCCGCGAGGCTTTTTCTACGTCTATACAAGTGAACAATGCCGTCTCTTGAGGGGACGCTTCATGAATACCTTCGCCCAAGACCTCCTCTTCGCTTTCCGTCAGTTTCGGAAGTCACCCGGCTTCGTGGTCACCTGCGTTGTCTCTCTAATGCTCGGCATCGGCGCAACCACTGCCATCTTCAGCGTGGTCTACGGCGTTCTCATGGACCCATATCCTTACAAGGATAACGACCGCATGGTCCATATCCAGCTGAGCGATAAGTCCGACCGCGGTCCTCTCCTCTTTGTTTCGGGCACGGGCTACCAGCAGCTTCGGCAACTCTCCTCGGTAGATGACGTGTTCTTGCAGCAGGACGGGACACAGAACTTGACCGGCGCCGAAATTCCCGTTTCCGTCAACGTGGGTATCTACTCGCCGAACGTTTTCGAGTATATGGGCGTTCCTCCACTCCTCGGCCGTGAGTTCAGTTCCGGCGATGCACCCAATAACAACCCCGCGCCGGTCGCGGTGCTCAGTTATTTGTTCTGGCAGCGTCAGTTTGGCGGCAGCCGTGACATCGTCGGGAAATCATTGGAGCTCGATCACAAGCTTTACAACATTATTGGCGTCGTTCCCCCGCGATTCACCTGGGGTGATTCCGATGTCTATCTCCCGGGCGTACCGACCGCCGATCCCCATGACTACTGGATGTCCTTCGTCAAGCTGAAGCCCGGCACGCCTTTTAAGAAGGCCGAAGGCGAGTTCCAGGTTCTTGCGGACAACTTCGCCAAGTTGGACAAGAACTATCCCCAGGAGCGCCACGTCAAGATCCTCAGTCTCAATGAAGAAGTCCTCGGCAAATTCGCGGGTACCTTGGTGCTGCTCTTCGGAGCGGTCCTGGCGCTACTGATCATCGGTTGCTCCAACGTGTCCATCCTGCTTCTGGCGCGCGGCACCGCGCGTCAGCAGGAGCTGGCCGTTCGTGTTTCCGTCGGCGCCAGCCGCAGCCGTTTGATCCGCCAACTGCTCACAGAATCCCTGCTGCTCTCGGTCACCGGTGCGGCACTCGGTGTTTTGGCAGCCTACAAAGGTGTGGACGCCATCGTCGCGATGCTACCCCTGTACTCTTTCCCCCACGAGGCCGCCATTCACGTCAACGCCATCGTGCTCGTCTTTAGCGCCGCCGTGGCTCTGATCACCGGCATTCTCTTCGGCATTTCGCCGGCTTGGAAACTTTCTCGACCTCAGGTAAGCCATCTGATTCAAGCCAACTCCGGCAAGCACTCCGGCAGCGGTCACAGCCGCAATGTCCATCGCCTGCTGATCGCTGGACAGGTCGCTCTTACGCTTCTCCTGATGGCCGGCGCGGGCGCCGCGATGAAAGCTTTTGTCGAGCGAACTCACACGCCCCTCGGTTACAAACCCGACCACGTTCTGGCCATGAATGTTGGTTTCCCCAAGGGCTCCAATCCCACCTGGCAAGGCCGGCTGAATTCTCACGAGTTGGTGCGCAAAACCATCACGGAAGTGCCCGGCGTGGATACCGCGACCGTTTCTACCAGCTGGTTTCCTCCCTTCGGGGGTTTTCGCGCCAAGGTCGAGATCCAAGGCAAGCCCGGCCTGACCGACGCGCAAGCACTCCTCGCTCTTTCAAGCCCATACGAATTTCTCACCCTGAGCATTCCTCTGTTGAAGGGCCGCGTCTTTGACGAGAGTGAAGTCATGCGCGCTGCCCACGTCGCTGTGGTCAATCAGGCTTTCGTAAGGCAATTTCTTCCGGACACAGACCCCATTGGCCAGAGCGTTCGCAGCCCCAGTCTCAAGGTTGAGCAACCCAATCTGGTCGTTGCGATGGCGCCGGATGACTGGCTGCAAATCATCGGCATTGTCGGCGACGCGCGTAATGACGGGCTCGATCACCCGGTGAAGCCTGCGGTGTTCTTGCCTTACAGCTTTGTGCTCCCCACCGATGAGTCTCTCTTCATCCGCACGACGGGTAACCCTGAACTGGTAACCCGCGCGATTAAGGAACGCCTGCGCCAGCTCAACCCTGAATTGGTGGTGGGCAACGATCACACTCTGACGTGGTGGCTCGACACGCAAGGCTGGGGAAAGGAGAGCTTCATCGCTACGCTCTTTTCCTTGTTTGCGATT
This sequence comes from uncultured Acidobacteriota bacterium, assembly GCA_963834025.1. GTDB lineage: Bacteria > Acidobacteriota > Terriglobia > Acidiferrales > UBA7541 > Acidiferrum. The sequence goes on from CAWIAI010000005.1 coordinate 502,819, forward strand.
CTGGCGTTGGTGCTTGCAGCCACCGGACTGTACAGCGTTGTATCCTACGCGGTCACCCAGCGCACTCAGGAAGTTGGCATTCGCATGGCTCTAGGTGCTCCCCGGGCCAGCATTGTGCGGCTGGTACTTTCTTCCACGGGTGTGATGCTGGGGATTGGGATCGCGGTCGGCATTACACTCAGCGTTCTGCTGGATCACGTGCTGACATCCTGGGCGGGAGGTAGCTCGCGCGACCCGCTAACCCTGCTGGCCTCCGCCTCCGTCCTGGTGTTCGTCGCCGCGGTCGCGTGCATCGTTCCCTCTTGGCGCGCCGCCACAATCGACCCCATGCGTGCCCTCCGCGTCGAGTAGCCGCCCGCTCCGGCCTGGAATCGAACTAGCGGTGCTTAACGCAGCCTCTTCTGTAACACGACCGTCAGAATGGTGCTGTACGAGGAAGGGATCACCGACTGACCGGAAGTTATTCCGAGTCAAGAGGCTCGTTGGGGGCAGTCGCAACCTGTCAATTCACTTGCCTGTGTAATCGGGTAACCGGACATCTCTAACAATGTCGGCCCTGTCAAATCCTTTTTGAGCGCACTGCCCCGCTCACTCCTACGAGTGGTCTTCCTTGTTCTTTCTTGACCTCTGCTTCGACGACCACGGCTCGTTCGTAATCTTTCGATCGGCGTCAGTCCGACCTAAACATCTCTTCGATCATTACTTCAACCATGATTACTAGTTCAAACTCCCTTTGCAGGGAGCGGGATGCCCCATCAAGTGCACGGCGTTCTACTTCACGCCATGTCCGGTACCGAGCTGTCCCGCGTACGAACCGAACTTTAACGACTGCGAATACTCACAACCATTCCGCCACATCCAGTACAACCGAACCGCCAGCCTGCGCCCCATCGCTACCTTGGCAATGCTCTTGTGTCGACGCATCGCCAGGTGCATGTACCGACGTCGCCAGTCGGGATGGATACGCGCCGCCGCTTGGGCCGCCTCCACCAACAAGAAGCGCAACAAGGAGTTACCCTGCTTGCTGATGTGCCCCAGTCGCTGCTTGCCAGCACTGGAGTCCTCACTCGGAATCATCCCCACGTAGTTGCCGATCTGCTTGCCACGTGGAAAGCGTTCCCAAGTTCCAATGATCAGCACGAAAGCGAGTGCCGTAAGCGGACCCACGCCAGGATGCGTCATCAGTCGCAGCACATCGGGTCGCTTCCTGGCTTCCTGCTCGACCGCTGCGGTTAACTCCTCAATCGTCGGATTCATGCGGTCCAACAGCTCCAGCAACTCTTGCCGGCGCCGACTGGCCCAGGGAGCCAACGCTAGCTTCTCTAACTGCGCTCGTCCTTGTTCGCTGAATAGTTTTTTCTTCCAGCGATAGCCCTCATTCATGGCCAATGCCTGCAACTGATTCATGATCCGCGTGCGCATCTGCACCAACCGATGCCGGTGCCACAGCAGTTGTCGCAGATCCCGATTCTCCGGACCCGGTACCCAGATTTGCGGAAAGTTATTTTCCAGCATCAGCCGGCGTAAGAGTCGAGCATCCTCGCGGTCAAACTTCTGCTTCTTCACTCGCTTGGCCTTGATCTCCGCGGGATCGCCGATCCACAGCTCGAAACCTAATTCCGCGAGTAGCCGCTCGAACCAGCGTGAATATCCGGTAGCCTCCATGCCTACGCGCACGCAGATTCCTCGCTGCTTCAGGTCGCGATAGAATTTCTCTGCTTGTCCATCACTGTGGTTCAGTTCCTGTTCACCACACTCACCAGTCTCTTCCATTAAAAATGCAATCGTCTGAAAGCTCGGGTGGTAATCTACGCCTATAATCATCATGTTCGGCTCCTTTCTCCCGAGCCTATGGTCGTTGAGCAACCAAAGTTTACTCGGGTCAAGGAGCCGACATTGTTATGCAATCAAGTCCTTTTTACAGGTCGGACAGCCGGGTACCACTACGCCTCGCCCGCCTTGGGCGATGGACGGCGGCTCGTCAACGAATGGAGAAGTCGTGCCGGAGGAGTTCGGCTGTTAACAAACATGTCCGACTGATGAAAAGCCTACCCTTCTAGTCTCTTCCCACTTAAAACAAAGGATTTAGAAACACCAAAACCTCCAAGCGGACTGCCTGCAGGCTTCATTTTTGGTAACAAATTGGTAGCAAGAGTAAGATACCCAGGCAAATTCAACGAGGGCAAACGCATGGTGGATGAGCCAGAAGCAGGCAACGAGAAAAATGGTGCCGAGATAAAAGAATCCAGCACCACGCTCATCACTGGTACTGCGAAAGGCGGTACCCCAGAAACCGGAAGTCAAAGCACAACAGAAAATGCCGAAGAGACCAAAGACTATACCCAGTATGTAGCGCGGCCTTTCGTAGCACTTTGGCGGCTCGTCCGATGGCTTTTCCTACGGGCTGACAAACATAATGGCGGCATCACTGCTTTGGCTACCATCGCTATCATGGCTTTGACGGGTTTCTACGTCAGCTATTCCAAAAAACGGTGGGTGACGATGCAACGGCAACTGGAACTGGCTAACAGACCGTCCGTAGGAATTGATAGTCTTGATGTACGATATCGTGGAATTAGTAAAGACGGAGTGTGCGTCAGAGCTATATTGAGTATCTAGAGTCCCCCCTCACTAACCCACCCCCCCGAACCCCACGTACTTAACCCTAACTATTTCGCACAAGCTATCGATATGGACTTTTATGTCGCCATCAAAAACTTCGGCCCTGTGCCAGCTGAAAATTACCTCGCTAGTTGGAAGATTCTTGTCGGTGGGGCAGAGCAGCCAGTCGATAAAAGAGCCCTGCCAGCTCCGATTTTCCCCGGTAATTTTAAAAAGCTCGCTGGCCATGTTGGGGAAAAGGCGTATCCCGATGTCGTGCATGGCACTAAATCTCTGGTGCTCGATATTACTATTCATTATGAAGGCCCCGTTGCAAATCAACATTATGAGTACTGTCAAAGGGAGCAGTTTGCTCCATACCTTAATGGCTTTATTGACCTTGGCCCGACCTGCGACCACAAGACGCAGTAATCCCTTAAGACCTATAATGCCCTGCTTGGCCGTTTCTTTTCCGCGTATCAATGTGGTGATTGCTGCGTTTCGCTCGCCACTCGCGCCGGTCGGGATCGGTCTGGGTCAACCGGCTTGACGCATTTTCGCAGGCGCAGCACACTTTCTTGCATGCGGACGCTCTTGCTCAGATCGTTCCTTCTGCTCTTGATCGCCGCAATGGCTACGTCGGCACTGCTGCCACACCGCTAGGTCCGCAGAGACGGAGATTCCACGGGCCGCTGTCGAAGAACTTTTTAGGCGTTGGGAAGTAAGACCGATCGCGTAAGGCACTTGAGTTGCTGGGCCACAGCGGGGGAGTGTTTGACTAAGTTCGACCCTTGACTATCGTTGTTGGTAATACAGACGCTGACGGATTCTGTCTAGACAATTCTTCTTCCATTTTTATGGCATCACCGATTGATTTGAAATAGATTCGGAAAGTGTCTAAAACGTGAGCAAGGAATCCTTCCTTGACGCCGATTTCGTTGTTCTGATGGCTGAGCGTGCCCGTTTCCTTGATATACGCTAGGGCTGCATTCACTTGGCCGCTATCTCGATTGCGAAGACTCCCATCTTGATGAATGACAACGTTACGAAGGTTTTTCATTTCGACGATTCGCTGCCACTCTTTTGAAGTTGACCTTTTCAGGTTGAGTCCTGCAACTTTTTCAAGATATCTTGTAGATTGTTCGATCCCTTTTCCTTGAACGTCCGAGACAGATATTCGCAAACATCTTTCATTTTGATAACGATCACACAGTTTGTTCAATTCGTTCTCAAACATGGCCCAGACCGTCAAGAAAGCAGAACGTCGCTGCAAACTTGGGAAATATTCCTCAAAGATTGTCTTCAACGCCCAAGACTGGTTGTCAAGACCTTGAAAACGTTCGACCACGTAGGTACCTTCCTCATATTCCTCAAAATCGGTTTCCTTGTGTTGTTCGTACTTTAGGGCAGATTCAGCGGCCTGCTGCTCGACACCCTTCACAAAGCTTTCCATTAGCTCAAGGGTCGCGCTCACATCGGTTTCATACCAAGTTGAAATATCAAATCTCATGTCTTGATTGTGAAAGCTCCGTTTTTCAATCTCTGCTTCACGCTAACGAGTCTAACAGCACCCGGCCATTAGGACAGTTGGACGTGCTCAACTCCTAAACATTCGATCCGCTACGCAACATTTGGCGCTTACAAAAAAAATAAGGGGAAAAGAAGAGAATGAGAAGAAAAGGAAAGGAAGAGGGAAAAAAGAGAGAGAAAGAATAGAAGGAAGAGAGGAAGAAAGAAGAGAAAGAAGAGAGGGAGAGAGAGAAGTAAAGAGGAAAAAAAGGAAGAAAGGAGAAGGGAAATATAAAGAAGAAGAAGGAGGGATATAAAGAGGGAAAGAAAAGAGAGAGGAAAAGAAGGAGAGAGGAGGAAAAGAAGGGAATAAGGAGATAAATGGGAAAAGGCAAAGAAGAGAAAACAAAGGAACAAAAGAACATTTCACGGACACGGCGGCTGATCGATGTGGAGACGCACCACAAAGTGTTCTTCTGGATTTTGGAAGTGCTGCGAGAGCAGGGGCTGGTGAAGGGCAAGACGGTGGGGATCGACGCGACCACGCTGGAGGCCAACGCGGCGATGCGTTCGATCGTGCGGCGCGATACGGGTGAGAGTTACGAGGAATTTTTGCAGGGCTTGGCCAAGGAATCGGGAATCGCGACGCCCACGCGGGAAGACCTAGCGCGAGTGGATCGCACGCGGAAGAACAAGGCCAGCAACGAAGATTGGGTGAATCCGCATGATGGCGATGCGCGCATCGCCAAGATGAAAGATGGGCGAACGCTCTGGCACACAAAGCCGAGCATGCCGTGGATCTGAAGACCGGTGCGGTGTTGGCGGTGACGCTGCAGGAAGCCGATTCGGGAGACACCACCACGGTGGTCGAGACTCTAGCGCAGGCCGGTGAGAACGTCGCGGAGTTGATTGGGACAGAAGAACCGAGCCAGAAACCGCAGTGCATCTGAAGGGCATCGAAGAAGTGGTGGCCGCAGGGCTACCACAGTGGAGCGGTGGTAGCGAATCTGCAGGGTGCGGAAGTGCGGGCTTACATTTCGGAGAAGAAGCAGCCCGGGCAACGGCATTGGGAAGGCAAAGCTCAGGAACAGCTAGCGGTCTATGCCAATCGGCGGCGAGTGAAGGGAGCCTATGGCCAAGGCCTGCTGCGGAAGAGGGGCGAGTTGATCGAGCGGAACTTCGCGCACTGCTACGATACGGGCGGAATGAGACGAACGCATCTACGAGGACACCGAAACATTCTCAAGCGACTGCTGATTCACGTTGGGGCATTCAATCTGAGTCTAATTTTTCGCTCGCTCTTGGGCTCGGGTACTCCACGGGAGCTGAGAAATCGTCAGTCCTCGTTTCTTTGTGCGCTGCTTTTTCTGTTCCGTCGCCCTTCCGTGGCCTCGAGTCCCAGAAAACATTGTGTTTCATCACCACCATTCGATCGGCGGAAAAATCATCGCTATCTCAGATACAGACTTCGCCACTCAGCAAAATGCGATTCCGCCACGGACTGTTACGAGGCCCTCGCTCCTCACATTCCAGCTTGGAGTGTTAAAGTACGAACCGTCCAGAAGGGGCAAGAATGGGAACTTGGGCTGAGTGGACCCATGTTTTGGCGGATGCGGGCTACTCTGCGGTCTTTATGTTTATTCTCATATGGGGATTGAACCGGAGAGGTGAAGACGGCTCCCGCCAAAACTTGCTTACCTTTGTTGCGGCGTTCTATTTTGGCGCTGCATATGGTCTACAACATACCTTTCATTCACGGCTCTTGCATTGGCCCCTATCGATTGTCAGTACGGTTACGGTCATCTCGTACCTTGGGGTTGTTCTGGTATTTCGTCGTCAGGTAGCCTCAAACTGGAGAAGAGATGGGATCCCTAGTCTTGTTCCGAGGAACGCCCGATGGGAAGGCTTGATCGACGGACTTCATCGAACCTCGCGGATGATCTGCTCCGGGTCGATCTTCAACGCGAACGCGCCGAATACGATATGCACCTTCTGTCCGGCTGGACCGTTAAACGATAGCCGTCACTTTGGCGACGACTTCACGACCATCGTACAGCCGAACGACTACAGTTGAGCCGACTTGGATTTGCTTTCTCACGCGATGCGAACTTTTCGGAGCGTGCTATCTATCCAAGGTTCCATTCCAGCATGTAGAATGCCCCGACGCCTACGAGGGGCGCAATGACCATCTTCCTCATGTCTTTTCTTGGATGTCTCGCTGCCGTTGCCCTTTGGAAGATGATCGAGAAGCGTCATGCTAACCCAAACCCAATTAAGCCAATCGTTGTTCATGAAGTGTTCGACAAATCAACCGACGGTGTATCGCACACCTCAACTGCGTTTATCGACCCCAACACTAGGCGATTCGAGATTAAAAACAGATTCGAAACGGCTAGCGGCGTCCGCATTTATGAGTACAGGTTTATTAACGGTGCCGTGTACGCACGGCTCGTCGATGACTACGACGACAGTTATCACAGGTCTCCACGAACACTGTTGTACGACGTATACGAAGGCTTTATCTTGGAGGAAGACTTTCGTGCGCGTCGTGCTAAGGGTTTTCAACCTGAAAAGGCAGATGAGGAGATCGAATACATGAAAGCGGAGATTGTATGGCACCGCTTGTCTCCTGACGCATTCAATTCAATCAGCAGCGTACTAGCCTGGTTAATTCATCACAAGCTGAAATCGCTGCTCAAAAAGTCCGCGGCTAACGCAAGATGGGTTGGCGTCTCGGTTGGCGATCCTCATATCGGTTTGCAAGCGGCCCCATTGGCATCACCAATCGTTTTTCGAGATAGCTCCGCCTTGTCGTTTCGGGAAGGTGTTGTCGAACAGGCGAGACCAGCTACGAGGAGTTGCAGAGCGAGGCGGCTAGGAAGAGATCTTGAAAAGGCCAGCCGCTGGCCATGTGCACGTGGATACAGCGAGCTGTTTCGCGGATGCGTGCGCCGATCTTGAACAACTGAATACGCAGAGTTTCGATTTGCGCTGAGCGCATCGAGGAAGGCAATTGCAGGCGAAACAGGTTGACCAGGTTATAGGCGAAACTATGGAGCAACAGGCGAAACGCATTGGCCCGAAAGCGGTGGCAGCTCAAGCGGTCAGCGGCAAAACCATTTTTGAACTCTTCAATGCGGTTCTCGCATTCCCCGCGATCGTTATAAAAGGAAAAAACGGAACGGCTGCGGCCTAGCAGGTTGGTGACCAGGAAACGCAGGTTGCTACCAGCAGCGGTGTGTTCGGCTTTGTAGACGATGCGCCGTTGATGAGACCAGGGGTGAGCGCGGTAGCGAAAGCTGGAGAAGGAGCGCTGCGGCTCGCCGGTTCGACGATATCGTTTCGCGAGACGATGCTGCAGCCGCTGCGCAGCACTTTGCAACCGCGCGTTGGTGCCTATGCCGATGGCATACTGCAAGCCGAAAAACTCGCAGAATTCATAGAGCATCGGCGTGGCGAAACCAGCGTCGGCACGTAACTTGATTCGGACCTTAGGAAATTCACGCTGGAGTCGCGGAACGATGCGCAACAGCAAAGAGATGATGCGGGCGTGACTAGCAACCGTGCCCGCACGTAATCGGGCGGCCAACAAACAACCGGTGTGCCGCTCAAAGATCAGCAAGGGGTGATACATGTGCTGGTCATAACCACCATTGAAGAAGCTCAGCTGCTGCTGCCCGTACGTGGGATCGTCGGTGGAATCGACATCGAGCAGAATCTCTCCTCGTTTCCGGACTTGTTTCCCACAGATCTTCACAAACCCATCGAGAAGGGCATCCTGCAGCTTGAGAAGGTCGCGAGGTGAGGGTGAATTCTCCCAGCGACTGAGAGTCGGTTGTGATCCGAGCGGTTCCCCCAGCGGGTGATCGGCAAGAATCTGAAAAGCCGGATCGTGTCGCAGTCGGTCCGCGTCGTTGGCATCTTCGTAGCCAGCGATGATCTGGTAGAGGCGCTGGCGGAACAACGACAATACCGAATGGCGAATACGTTCCTCTTCGCGAGGATCACAGAGGCGTTCGGCTAGCCCGCGAGTAAGCCCATGCCGCTGATCAAAGGCCCGCAACGGAAGAAGACCAGCGTCAGAACTGATCTGCCCGCCGGAAAAATCAGCTCGAATGAGTCGGTGTCGGTAGAAGGAAAAGGAAAGCTGTGGTATACAACAAACTGTCATCTCTGGGTGCTCCGAAAGAGAACGCCGGGTTCTACTAAAACCCAGTGTTCATCAATCTTTTAGAGCACCTTTTCTTTTTCCGCCAGAAAAATCGTGCATAATCCAGGCTAGGTGCGTTGTAGGCATTTATAGTGACATGAGATTCCCATACTGAATTTGAGAGAGGGCAAGGTTTAAGATGCGAACGCGGCTTCGGTCGCTATCGCCAACGTAGGAGACTGACACGATGACCTCACCTGTTGACCATGACCAAGTCTTCGGTGCTCCAGACGAACCAATCCGGCGACAACGTCAAGCCGTGAATGCTCTGGAGAATATCGCTGGCCTGATTTCGTACCAGACTGAATCTCTGGACACGCAACATCAACAGATACTAGGTGCTCTCAAATACTTGGCCCGCATCGGCTGGCTTGTGGCCGCGTTGACCGCTTTGTACGTCGTCCGTCACTGGTAGTGCGTCGATGAAAGGTCTTTTCTTCAAATTCGCCGCGATTGGCGCGGGAGCAACCTTCGGAATCGCCGCATTGTTAAGTGCGATGTATTGGTATTCAACCCGTCCGGTACAAGAGAAACCTTGGAACGAATCGGCATTCGTGGTAGAGGGAAGCCCTTCTTATTATCAAACCGACGACGGCTACATCATCTTTAGCTACAGACTGAAGAATTCGACTGAGCACGACTTGGGCGAAGATTCGGCTTACCGTTACAAGTTACTCGTAGTGCGGCCCGACAAGTCTTTGACGAACCCGATTCCGACTGACAAGGGCACTGCATCGGTCGAGACACCAATTTTTGTTCCCGCGCATCAGTCCGGCACCCTAAGATTTAAAGTTCGAGCATCTACCACGCGGGCTGCTGGGATGTCGGACGAAGCATTTCAGAAGACCCTTCGGGAGTATATTCTCACGATAATGCACGGCGGGGAATACTTTGCGCTATTTGACGAGACCAGACACTGCCGAATAAATTTGCCAGCGATCACTGAAAGCTCGCAATAGACACGTAGGACCTATGAGAAAACGTGTAAAAGCAACTCTTGTGGCTGTTCTTGTTTTATTCGGATTTAAACCAACATTTGTTTTTGGTACGAGTATCGTGGGCTTTCGGTCTTCTAAAAGAATTCTGCTCGCAACGGATGGCATGGCTACCTTCGAGGGGGGCAGCGTTCGGAGATATGCAAGATATTTCAAGCGGGTTCAGTCTATTTCGCAATCGCGGGTCTAGCAGCTCGTTGAAGAATTGAGTTTTGTGAGACCTCGGTTCTGAATTTCAGGGGTTATCACTGAATTGCATAAGAGCCGTTTGGTCGTTCTATCCGCTCAGCTGGCCCTAAGCGGAACCCGATGTCATGCTTCCGCTATCAGGTTTCGCAATCGGCAGAGGTTATAGGCAGCTCCGGTGAAGGTAAAAAGCCATCCAACCTTGTCGATCCCTCGCAGCTTCACTTTTCTGAGCATCCCCACCATCTTCATCCACCCGAACGACTGCTCCACTCGTTTTCGCTTCCGCTGACTCACCACATACCCAGCATGCCGCGTGGTCCGCTCGTCCACCGCGCTGCTGCGGTTCGTATCATTCTGCGCCACATGCGGGGTAATGTTCATCCCGCGGAGTTCTCGTACGAATTCCTGCGTGTCGTAGTTTTTGTCTCCTCCCAAGGTGACCCGCTTTCCGCTGGGAATTGCCTCGGCCATGAGCATCGCTGCCTCTCGTTCCGCTCTTCCATTCGCCTCGGTCAGAAAAGTCTGCACCAAAAGCCCGCTGCGGTTCTCCATCAATACATGTCCCAGGTAGCCGAGCTTTGCTTCGCTCCCTTTGGACTTCCTGAACAGCCGCGCCTCGGGATCCGTCGTCGATTCATGGGTCTGGTTCGTCCGCTTCTCCTTGTGAAAGTCGACCTCTCCTCCTGGTCCGGGTGGCTTCCCCTTCCCGTCCTTCCGCCGAAAGCTCTTTTGACTGGCCCAAGCCTCGATCAATGTCCCATCCACGGTGAAATGTTCATCCGACATGTACGGCCGCGCACGTTCCAGCACCCTTTGAAAAAACGACTCCGCGATCTCTTCGTTCAGCAAACGCTCCCGATTCTTGCTGTACACCGCGTGATTCCATACCACCTCGTCCATCTCCATCCCCACAAACCACCGGAACAGCATGTTGTACTGTAGTTGCTCGATCAGCATGCGCTCACTGCGCACCGAATAGAAAACCTGCAACAGCAGTGACCTCAACAGTCGCTCCGGGGCAATCGACGGACGCCCCACATCGGAGTACAGCTTCGCGAACTTCGGCGACATCTCCTTCAGAATCTCGTCCACCATCTTGCGGATCGGTCGCAACGGATGATCCGCGGGAACACGCTTCTCTGGAGAAATGTAGCTGAACATTCCTTCTTGCAGGTCATCGTCGCCGCGCATTCACTCGCCTCCTTCGCCTTCCTTCACTCAGACGAGTTCTCTTCCATTAAAGTTGCAGTGGGACGGAGTTTTTCAACGAACTGCTAGAGCACGATTCGAGGACGGGAAGACACTATTCTCCATCAACAATCGTTCTAGAGAGTTTGTCTCAGACTGGAACTTTCGGAGGTCTATTAGACGCGATAGATAAACACATGATTGAAGAGTCGCGAGCCGAAATCGAAAGTATCAGACGGTTCGATACCGCGTTATACGCAAGCGCACCAAAGGACGGCTCGGACTTTTTCACCCAGATATTGTTAGCCCAGATGAGGAACGGGAAGCCCTATTTGGCTGATTTGGACTATTCGTTCAAGGATGACGGCGAAATCCAAGTTATCAATCACCGCAGCGTATGCCCGCCTTTGTGTTCTTCCTTACCCTTTCGGCTTGGTAGACACATCCACATCGATTCATATCTGGAGGCGCATCCACGAGCAAACTACGATTCGCCCGAGGCTCTAAAACAACTTGTTGAATTGGAATTCGACTCGAAAAACGTAGGACCACCGATTGGAATTCTAGAATTGAATAACAGAGGCGCAAATTGGATTGAACAAGGAAAGGGTTGTCCAGCTTCGATTCCAACGTACTAAGACGAGCGTTCCGGTTGGAAATATATTTGCCACCGATCTTGAAAGAAAAGGTGGATGCAACAGAGACCCTTAGTGCTGCAACCATCCTGTGGACAGAGATGCGCCCCAGCCAGCCGATGAATCTCGACTTCCAGAACTAGGTAGTCGCCAGAACTTCGGTAATCTGCGCTGGATTGATCGATGCCGTCACGTTGCCGTAAACGATTTGCAGCTTTCGGCCAGTGGACTGGTTCGTGATCGCCGTTATCTCAGCCTCAACAACTTTGCCGTTGTAGAGACGCACACGGACGCGGGAGCCTACGTTGTAGTCCACTAAGCTTTGCACTCCTTCAAAATCTGGGTGGCATCCACAATCAGCGCAAAGGCTCCAAAGGTTATGTGAACCTTCCGGCCTGCTACGCTGTCAACTATCGCTGTAACCTTAGCTACGACCACGCGTCCCTTGTGCAGACGGGCGGTGACCGTTGAGCCGACATCAATTTGCTTCTTCACTTTGGTTTCTTTTTCTCAGCCCACCGCTTCTTAGCCGCAAGACTCATCTTCCGCTTCGCAGCAGCTGAGACAGTACGCTTCGCTTTCTTCGGATTACCAACCTCTCCGATGAACAATTTTATCCGGACATTGGTGCAGTTCGCTCATGCACTCCACTCGGCTGCTAGGGCCTGCACCTTCTTCCGTTGCTCCGCGATCCGCTCAGCTTGCTCTTCCTGCAACGTCGCCATCGCGCGGTAGTGTCGCGCCATGTTTACGGCTACCTCGCGCTGCTGATCCAGTTCTTCTACTTGCTTTCTGAAAAACTCACGGCTGGCTTCTTTTAGATGGGTTTCCATGAATCCTCCCATGGACGCAGTATAAGCCTCAATCTCGTTCTGGATGGTGAAAAGGGGTCTTTCCGGGGCAGCAAAGGGCATCCTGCAGCGGTCAAGGTTGTGTCGAGGCGACCAAAACACCAAAACACGAAACGAGATACTCAAAGGGACAGGATTGCGTCGCTGCTCGACCCCTGCGCTATAGTCACACTTCGAGGTCCCCACTATGAACCTATCTCGCGGGCGGTGTTCTTCGCGTTCGATCTGCTGTGGCTCGACGGCACCGACTTGCGCCAGACTCCACTCATCGAGCGTAAAAAGAAACTGCGGAAGCTTATCGAGCGCAGCCAGTGCTCTGAGGTTCTTTACGCGCAGCACATCGAGCGGAATGGCAAGCTGCTCTTCGAGGAAGTATGCGAGCGGAATCTTGAGGGGATGGTCGCCAAGCGGCGAATGGGAAGAGTACGCGGAACACGGCTGGCTGAAGATCAAGAATGCGAAGTATACGCAGGCTGCAGGACGGCAGGATATGTTCAAGGCATTTCACGAACGTACTCGCTAAAGAATCCCAGTAATAGGAGATGAGGTGCTCAAGCTACCTAGCGACAAAAGTCAAGTACGCTGCGTGCTCACTCGTCCAACACAGCGCTTCTCAGTCTTACCTCTCGCATCCTTTTTGTGACCTCTGGAGGAAGCGGAATCCTCTTTATTTTCGGCGAAGCACCGTTCGCCGTGGGCATCGAGGCTATGAGGATTCCTTCAATCTCGTCACGATGCTGCGCATCAGGAACAACGAACGCGGAGAAATAGTTCCAGAAGTGGTAGTACCTGCCCTTAGTCTTCGTGGCGTGTGTTTTGATGCGCTTGAACAGAGATGCCTTGGTCGTTTTGCCGACATAGTAAGGCTCGTCTTCGCGGAACAAGACGTAGACACCCGGCTCCCGCAGACACTCCTTGACCGTTGCTTTCCCTTCGAAGTCGAACACCAATCTGGGCCACATTTGTGCCGCCGCTATCACTACTTTCGGGCGCTTCAATTTTGAGCCTTTGGCAGGACTCCACTCCAACAAGCTTCACACAGACCCTTCGCAAATTCCGGCCCTTGCTGTCCGTGTCTGTCCACAGCCCTCATTGGTAACGGATTCTCGACGGGATTGCCGCACGGCTCCCCATGGGGATGACCGCATACAGCGGCGGTACAGATGCAGGTGACTTGTTCCATGCCCAGGATTCTCCTTTTATGTTAGTGCGGCTCGACGAAATGGTAAGCAAGGGCGGGATTGTCTCTCTTGCAGGCGTCGAGAGCCTCAGTCACTTGATCCACTACTCGTCTCAACGTTGGACTCCGCAACTCGTGGAGCGTCGGTCTACGCGGCGCGAACCTTGTTCGGTTGTCCACTATTTCAACGATGTAGGTCTCGATCTCTTGCCGGAGCTGAGGACTGGGAAAGAGCGTTGGATAGAGCATTATGGTGTGATCGTGTTCCGGATCGCGGATCTGGAGCGTCAGATTGATCCTTGCCAGTTGCACCGCAACAGCTTCATGCTTCAACTGCCACTCGTGGTCTTGCCGATCTTGTCGCTCCTGGCGTTTTGATGCCCTCGTTCCGATCACGCCAAAGTACATAGCGACCAAAACACTCGCAAGCGCCAACACCAAGCCAATTAAGACGCCCATATGGTTCTCACTTTGGCGCTCGGTCATCACGCATGTGAAAGTTGCCTACAAACCGCATGGCACTGGCTTCAGTTGCCGGGGCCGAGATATTTCGCTCTTCCTGCATCCGCTTGGTTCCCGAACAATACGATCTCGCCGTTGGTGAACCGGTAGCCGCCACTGTGAGTGGTCATGTCTGGTCGCGGAGCCGGATTGGGCATAGCATAGGTTGCGTCGTCAGCGTCTCGAATTGTGTATGCGGTTAGCTCTTTGAAATCCTGCGCTTTTCCGTACTCGTCATCGAACGTAATTTCGTAGGTCTTCTTTGAGGAATCTGCGATACCCCTGCTAGGGCTGTAAATCCAGACGACATCGCCGCACAGCTAAGTAGCGCGAGCCGTTGATCTCCACTTCCTTTGGAGTCGTGAGAAAGTTGGATGGCACGCTTGAACATCCGCACTCGCCCAACAGAACAAGAGAGAATGCGAGAAGCGGAACGCTCACAATCGATCTGCGGGATTTCATATCGTCCTTACCCCCTATGTATCGAGGACGTCCCACTCATCGCCCAGGACCCAACGAATTGCGGACATCTTCCCCTGCCCTTACAAGTAGCAAGTAAGTGACAGTCAAACGGGCGGTGCCCGCTACACCATAAACTAGCTCTTCAACGATCTTTTGGAGGTCATTCGCCTGTACCTCCTCCTTGGCGAACACACGCGGGTGCCAAGGCAGATAAAACGTCAACTCCCAATTGATCTAGCGGACGAGGATTGACCATGCGTAGGAATAACCGTCGGATACGTCGAAAGCCCGGATAGTGTTAGGAGCTTCGACGATTTCACGGTGCTTCTCGAGGTTTGTCCAGAACAGCCAATACCTTGTATGTTTCCGATTGTGTCTTCTTTCCGTCCAGGCTCACCACCCACATTAACTTGGCTTTATCGCCGTTGAACTCGGCTTCAATGCTGTCCACTAAAGGCACTCGGCAACTTCGGTGGTTTCCTGCTGTACCCGCCATGTGCTCTGCGAACTTACTTTCGCAATTGACGACCGCCGCACGGCCATCAGGCAACAGAAGTGTGAATGTCGCACCGCGCACATGGTACGACACTCATGAGCAGGGCTCGCTGAACCAGTGGTAGTAGTAGACCCGGTACAGTTCACGCTGTCCAAACTTCGTTGCAGTAATTGGAGTTCGCAGTCGAAGTAAACCGGCTCGGCACTACGTATGTGTAATCGGTCTGGTTGTCTTGACGGTTCACTATCTTCACATCGAATTTCTGCTTCTCTGCCGATGCCGTCGAAGCGCACACGAGGATTAAGGCTAGAAACAGACATCTCATCAGATCACCTCAAAGCGCATCGTTCGAACGGCGTCTCACAGCCATTTTGCGACACCACCGTGGTGTGAGCACGTTCCCTGTCGGGTATGGCTGAAACTGTAGCTCTTATCGCGGCACTGTGCTGTCGCTCCCTTCGGAGCGCTGGAACAAGTCTCCGGCCGTTTAACCGTTTCTCCTTTGCTGTTCACGTAAGTCCCATTGTCCGTACAGCTCTTGTCCTTATCCTCTGCCTGGCTGGCCTGTGCATTGGCACTCGATGATCCTGAGCTAGGAGCGCTTTGCGAAGGTGCTTGGTCTTGACCAATTGCCTGGAATGGGACCACGGTGAGAAGCAACACCGCAGCTGCTAACAATTTGTGTCTGGAACGCATTCGCAGTCTCCTCGAATCTGTAAGGTCAGACCAATCTTTTAATGTTGAGGCGAAGTAAGAGCCGGGTCTACGGTATCAACCAATAGTCGTGTTTAGATGGGTACCATACCCGCACTTGTGTTCGCAAGGGTCGAAGGGGCAAATCGCGGCGAGACAACGTACGTCTAGTGAGGAGTCTCCGCTTGAGATAAGCTTCACCCGGAGGATTCATGAACATTCTTGCAGCGATCAAGCGCGAAGGGAGAAGACTCGAGAAGCAGTTAGGCAAACTGAATCACCAATTAAGCGGTGTACGAGCGGCTGCAAAAGCATTGGGCGGCTCTGCGGAGCGCAAAGTCGTCGGCGTGAAGAAGCGCGTCTTGTCGGCTGCTGGCAGAGCGGCGATTGTGAAGGCGGCGAAGAAGCGGTGGGCGAAGGTTAGGAAGCAGGCGAAGAAGACAACAGGATAGTCTGATTTCGGTGGTGCGTTGCAAGTGGAACGCAAGGGTTCTATTGCAACTTCGCGTACTCCGCCTTGGCTTGCTTCAGGATGGGGATGTCGGGGTCGGCGTCTTTCCACAGCGCGAGGAAATCTTGGTATGCGGCGCGGGCTTTGGCGGTGTCGCCGGCCAGCGACGCAGCGCGGGCCAAGCCCAGGTAGGAGAGTGTGTAGAGAGGAGCCGTGGCACCGATAGCGCGATAGCTGAGAATTTTTTGGAACTCGGCGGCGGCCTCCTTTCCCTGGTGGCCGCGAAGGTAGACCAGGCCGCGTACATAGCCGGGGAGGAATCCCCAGAGAGGCCCCAGTTCGTAGCGAACGGCTGGTTGCAAGGCCTGGAGGGCTGCTGCCGTATTCCCGCGGCTGGATTGTAGTAGCGCCTCGGCCGCTGGAATACTTGCATTCACCTGGTAGTCGGAGGGGTAGCGGTGCTTGAGATCATCGACGAGGGTTCCCGCTGCGCTGGAGTCGCCCATAAGGGCCAGGGCTACGGCTAGCCCCGGAAGATTTGTTCGTGCACGGGAAAGCGCTTCGCTCGCTGCAACTTGCCGACGTGCAGCCGCACTATTGCCCACTGCCGCTTCTATCAGGGCAAGGTAGGCACCTGCACTGGCCGCGCTTCCCTTGAAATTGTTGCTTTTGAAAAGCTGCTGCGCCTGCTCCGACAATTCGCGGGCTTTCTGAATCCTGCCTAGACCTGCAAGTCGTCCAGAAGCGAAGGATAGGAGTCCCGCCCCCACGAACTTGTCGGAAGCCCACTGAAGTTGGCGCTCAGCGCCAGCGTCGTTTCCGAGTGGCACATAGGCCCAATAGAGATTGAAATGAACTGCAGGATTTTCGGAATCCTTTGGGAGAACATTCTCGAGAAAAGTTCTCGCTTCGTCCGCACGGTTGAGGCCCAAATATCCACAGGTTAGCGCACCGTAAGCGCCCCTGGCATGCGGGTTGAGCTTCAACGCCTCGTTCGCGAATTGGATGCCTTTCTCGAATTGGCCGAGAACCAAACAGTTGTTTACCGCAAGATCATTGACGGGAGTATCTTCTCGAGGGTAGGCCTCGTGGAATAACTTGTCGTTCTCCATTTCCTTATCCAAGTCTCCCGGAACCATCCAGTAGTAATCGGAGTCGATGTTGAACCTTTCCCTGTCGCTCACGCGGTCGCGCAGGGCATACGCCTTCGTCATGTACTCAACACTTCGCTGTTCCTCGTTTTCGTTCGCGTAGACGCTCGCCAAACCACCGTAGGCTGAAGCGAAATTTGGATCGAACTGAATCGCGCGCTCATAGAGAGGAATGGACTGCAAATCCTTTCCCAGATCGTTCAGTGAGCTGGCCTGGGAGTAGGCCTTCAGTGCTTCAAGTGAAGTAGTAGTTGCTTCCTGGATAGGCTTATCAAATTTCTGAATCGAGGCAAGGGATTCGCCCAATTTGCTTCGCAACCGGGTAGCGGCTTCGCTAAAGGCGGGCAACACTTTTTCCTTACTGCTCGCGGTCACCTGATCCCGCGCCAGCGAATCGCCGGTGCGGCAGTTTAAGGCATCGACCGAAATTACATACTGTGTTCCGAGTGCCGAGATGGAGCCGTCTAGGACCGCTTTGATGTTTTCTCGTTCGCACAGTTCGCGAGCCACTGCACCGGTAACCCGCTCATCGGGCGAGTGCCCCATGAGCTGCAGGGTGTCGCGAACTCCCTTGTCCGGAAAGATGTAGAGAAATGGAGACTGCTGGAACTGAACGGCCAGCGCTTGCTTCAGGGTTCCGTCGAAAACCGGATCGCCCGTGGTGTTGATGAAGTCTGCCAAGAGAATGGTGTCTTTTTCGGTAAGCAGGGCCGCCTTCGTGGAGCGCCAGTAGAAAATCGAGGCGACCCCGGCAACTACAAGTAGAAACACAACCACGAGCGATTTCCAGTGGCGCGGCGACGAGCTATTGATTTCCGCGGGCGGCGCAGGCGCGGCAACACTCTGCTGCCCGGAGGGCATGGCGGGCTGCGGTACCCTCGCCGCCGAAGAAGAAACCGCGTCATCCCCGGGCGCCTGCATTTGGGCACTGCGGCCAGAGTCGCTATCGCGCTTGAGACGCTGCAGATCGGTGCGGACGTCAGCCGCGTGTTGATAGCGCAGATTGCGATCCTTCTCCAGGGCCTTGTTGATGACGTCTTCCAACCGCGCCGGCAAATCCGGATTTAGGCGCACCGGCGCAACCGGGGCTCGACGTAGAATCGAGTCGAACACCGCCGCGGAAGTCTCGCCGCGAAAAGGCAGCGTTCCGGTGGCCATTTCATAGAGAACGCTGCCAAAGGAAAAAAGGTCGGTCCGGGTATCCAATTCTTTGCCGAGGGTCTGCTCGGGCGACATGTACGCGACCGTGCCGAGCGTGGTACCCGGGCTGGTAAGGTGCTGCTCATCAATCGTCCGCGTCTCCCCCTCCGCTGACATTTGGCTCGCAGACCCGGACGGCGATGCCACCTTTGCTAGTCCAAAATCGAGAATCTTGGCGTGACCCCGCTTGGTAATAAAAACGTTCGCGGGTTTGATGTCGCGGTGAACGATGCCTTGAGCATGAGCGGCATCCAGAGCATCAGCGATTTCAATGCCAAAGCTTAGCAGTTGCTCCAACTCGATTGGTCGACCCATGATGGTGTGCTTTAGGGTCGCTCCATCTAGGTACTCCATAGCGATGAACGAACGACCGTCGTGCTTGCCGATTTCGTAGATGGTGCAGATGTTGGGGTGGTTTAAGCCAGAGGCCGCACGTGCCTCGCGGCGAAAACGCTCTAGTGCCTGAGGGTCTTGGGCTAGGTCGTCAGGAAGAAACTTAAGGGCGACGAAACGGCCAAGCTCGGTGTCCTCGGCTTTGTAGACCACACCCATACCGCCGCCGCCGAGCTTCTCGATAATGTGGTAGTGCGAGATGGTTTGGCCAACCATGGCTGAAGCGCAACCGTGTGGGGCGATGTTAGAGGTGACGTAGAGGTTGAGTCAACATAAGGTTGCTAGACTTTGCTTAGACGTTCGAGCTGCCCATCCTGTCGGCTGCTGGCTGGGCGGCGATAGCGAAGGCGGCGAAGAAGAGGTGGGCGAAGGTTAGGAGGCAGGCGGAGAAGGTAGCGTGATGACGCTGGAGTTGAAGGCCAAGGCCACAGCCTCCGACAAGTGGCCGCAAAACTCAGGGTCGGCGGCGGGGCGCGTCAGAAACGCTCACTCAAGACAGCAGATTATCTACGCGCACAGTGGGACGTGATGCGTGCAGCCCCGGCCTGATCGCGCGTTTACTTCCATCCGAGCAGACGCCACCTGGAACACGGAAACTCACTTGGGATTTGAGTATGCTGTGCTGCTAGTCGATCCTGAGTACCATCCGCTGCCATTCTTGGATGTAGCGTCCACGCGAGGCGGCCTCGTAGCTCTCGTAAAGATTGCAAAAGACACCGGAACGTCACAATTCGCCCCAACAGGATCCCTTAAGTTCAGCGGGTACGACCGCGTGCCCCTGCTCGAAAGTTGGCAAATGGAACGCTTGGGGTTGTAGGATGTCTTGGGTCAAAAAAACAACGTCTGCGTTTCGGATAATCATAAGGCGGTACATGTCGCATCATCGAGGTTCGACTTGGCCTGCTTCGCTCCCAGCCGCCAGCGGAATTGCTATAGTCGCTCGAATCAATGTGGCGAGGGCGCCGATAAGGTGTTCTTCGGTAGTAGCTGCTCTGGTCTTGCCCTGTTTATGTCTGCTTGCCAGTTGTCATTCCCAACTCAGTGTGCCGGAACCCAGCATCGAATTCACCAGGATCCCCCCCGCAACCGAAAGTGGTGTGGATAAGCTGGATGTGATCGAAGGGAGAGTCATTGGCGGAAATCCCAAACTCAAGCTGGTGTTGTATGCGAAAAATGACAAGTGGTGGGTGCAGCCGATTAGAAACGAACCATACACGAGCATTCGTCCTGACGCGACGTGGACGAATTTCACGCATGTGGGTACCGAGTATGCCGCAGTGCTTGTGAGGTCGGGATTTCACCCCGCAAGCTCACTGAATGAGATGCCCATCCTCGGGGGGAACGTGGTGGCGGTAGCCACGGTCAAGGGCTCGGACCCTGGGTCACAAATCTCCAAGACTCTTTGGTTCAGCGGATACGAATGGAGAATTCGAAGCGCCCCGAGTAACCGAGGCGGGAGAAGTCTGTACGATACAAACAATGCGTGGACAGACTCGAAGGGTGCGCTACATCTTCGGATAAGGAACTCGTCAGGCGAATGGACGTGCGCCGAGGTGACACTCACGCGCAGTCTTGGCTATGGCACCTACTCGTTTACGGTGCACGACACCTCTCAATTGGAGCCGGCGGCAGCATTTGCCATGTTTACTTATGACTATGCAGAAGCCGGGCCAAACAACAGGGAAATGGGTGTTGAGATCAGCCCGTGGGGAGATCGCAGCACGGCGAATGCGCAATTTATAATTCAACCCTTCTACGTTCCGGAAAATTCGTCGCGATTTTCTGTACCTTCCGGAGTAATCACCCATTCCTTCCGCTGGGAGCCGGGGCGCGTTTCGTTCAAGACATCGCGCGGGACAGACAGGGAAAGCAAAACAGGTACAGTCGCCGAGCATGAATTCACGTCGGGTGTTCCGACGCATGGTAGCGAGACGGTGCGCATGACTCTCTATGTGTTTCGGGCCGCGAAAGAACCGATTCAAAATGACAACGAGGTCGTCATTGAGAAATTCGAATTCCTCCCATAAGCGCGAGAGCCGGCGATGGCCGTCAAAGTTGCTGTGGGCCGTTCTGACGATGGTGTGCTTTGAGGCCTCTGCGAACGCTTTGAGTTCGAACAAAGCGATCTCGGAGTATATACGAGACCGCTGGGATGCCAGGGCGGGATTTCCAGGTGGACCCGTGAATGCGTTTGCGCAAACCCCCGACGGCTATTTATGGATCGCCACGGAAAAGGGCTTAGTTCGATTTGATGGTTTGAATTTCGTCCTGATTGAACATTCGGAGTCCAGTACAGTCCCCTTCGGTCCCGTTCTTGGCTTGGCGCTAGACGCGAATGGAAGTTTGTGGATACGCCTACAGGGCCCGACCTTGATCGTACGAGATCGAAGTGGGGAGTTTCGGAGCGTTACTCCAGATTCGTCGCAGGCGGAGTCCGACATTACCGCCATGAGCACCAACAAGAATGGTGAGCTGCTGATTATAGGACTGACAAAAGGGATATTTCGCGACGGGAACGGGAAATTTGTGACCAGCGCGACCAGCGATGAGTTGCCAAGACATGTTATATCGATGATCGAGCTGGCTGACGGCGTGGACTGGCTGGGCACAAGAGAACAAGGGCTCTATTCGCGAAACGGTCAGCGCGTCTCCCGTTTTGTCGGGGAACTGCCCGACAAGAAAGTCAACGCATTGTTATCGCTGAACGGTCGCGACTTGTGGATCGGCACGGACAAAGGTCTAGTGCGCTGGGACGGGATGGGATTGTCGCGGGTTTCCACATCAGAGGCGTTGCAAAACGTGGAAATCGTTACCATGGCGCGAGACCGGGAATCGAACGTCTGGATAGGGACCTCGAATGGGCTCGCGCGCGTTAGCAGCGACGGGGGCACGTCCGTCGATTCCAGCCAAGGCCGGTCGGCCGAGCCGGTTACCGCCTTATTCGAGGATCGTGAAGGAAGTCTTTGGGTGGGCAGGGCGGACGGAATCGAACGTCTTCGCGATAGCGTATTCATGACGTACTACGCTTCCGATGGCTTGCCGTCGCGGAATAACGGCCCCCTTTATGTCGACTCGGAAGGACGCACTTGGTTCGGTCCGAGCGAAGGAGGTTTATATTGGCGCAAAGAGGGCCATCTGGGGCAGATCACCGTAGCCGCGAAACAGAAAGACATTGTCTACTCGATTGATGGACGCAAAGGAGAATTGTGGATAGGACGCCGCGGTGGGTTAACTAACTTGCAAGAGAGTGGTGCCTCTTTTATAGCGAAGACATACACGGCTGCGGATGGGCTTGCCCAAAACAGTGTGTATGCGGTTCATCGCAGCAGCGATGGAACGGTATGGGCTGGGACCTTAAGCGCCGGGCTCAGCCGGCTCAAGCATGGGAGCTTCACGACCTACACCGTGGCGAATGGTTTAGTTTCGAACAGCATCTCTTCTATCGCCGAGAGCTCCGACGGAACTATGTGGTTTGGAACGCCCAACGGACTCAATGAGCTTTCGGAAGGACACTTGCGAGCCTATACAAGTAGAGACGGATTGCCTCCCGGCAACGTGAACTGCCTTCTGCCGGACTCCAACGGCGTCCTGTGGATCGGAACGGATAACGGCCTGGCGTTCCTCCGTTCGGGAACCGTGCATGCATTAAGCGACGATGTACCAGACTCCGTGCGTGAGGAGATCTTTGCGATTGCGGAAGACGAAGCAGGCGCTCTGTGGATGGCAACCGCAAAACACATTGTCCGCGTCGACCGGGACAAGTTACTGCGCCAAGCGGTTGCTAACAGTGACATACGGGAATATGGTCTCGATGACGGCCTTCTCAGTACGCAAGGTGTAAGACGGCACAAGTCCATTGCCGTGGAACCGAGCGGGGGAATTTGGTTCTCTACGAATCGAGGGCTTTCTTTCGTTAGTCCGACATCCATGAAATTCGATTCTGCACCCCCGCTGGTGCATGTGGATGGAATCTCCGTCGACGGCCAGCTCATTCATTTGGGAGAGCAGATTCGCGTGCGACCGCCTTATCAGAAGATCACGCTTAGTTACTCAGGTTTGAGTCTCTCGTTTCCTACACGCGTCCGGTTCATGTACCGGCTGGACGGGTTCGATCAATCCTGGACAGAGCCGACATCAGCCCGTGAAGCGACTTACACGAACCTGGAGTCAGGTCAGTATCGGTTTCACGTGATGGCCAGTAACAGCTACGGGCAATGGAATGATTCCGAGGCGGCGATTTCGCTCGAAGTCGATCCGGCGTTTTGGCAGACATGGTGGTTCCGCTTGTCGTGTGTAGCGGCGTTTTTGGCATTGCTTTGGGGGCTCTATCAACTGCGGCTGCGGCAACTGACGCGGGAGTTCAACGCAGGACTGGAAGCACGCGTCAACGAGCGGACACGCATCGCACGGGAATTACATGACACGCTGCTGCAAAGTTTTCACGGCCTGATGCTGCGCTTTCAAGCTGCTTCTAACATGTTTGCAAGGAGTCCGACCCAAGCCAAACAAACACTCGATAGCGCTATCGATGAGGCCGCTCAGGCGATCACTCAGGGTCGGAATGCGGTGGAGGGGTTGCGCTCATCGACGGTCGTCACCAACGATCTTGCCTGTGCGATATCCACTCTCGGAGAAGAACTCGCGACCAGTGAAATTAACCAGAATTCGACCGTCTTTCATGTGCAGGTGGAAGGCACCCCGCAGAATCTCCATCCGATTCTGCGGGACGAAGTCTACTGGATAGCTGGGGAAGCCGTGCGCAATGCCTTCAAGCACGCACAGGCGCAGCGGATCGAAGTGGAACTCCGTTATGAGGAACGGCAGCTTCGCTTGCGTGTCCGAGATGACGGAAAAGGCATTGACTCGAAGTTTCTGAATAAAGACGGGTCCGCCGGACACTACGGGTTGCGTGGCATGCGCGAACGCGCCAAGCTGATGCGAGGCAAACTGGTGGTCTGGAGCGAGCTGGATTCCGGTACGGAGGTCGAGTTGAGCATTCCCGCCTCCACTGCTTACGCGGCATCTCCTGGTCGACGGCGTTCGTGGTTGGCGGAGAAGTTCTCTGGGAAAGAGACGGAGATGAAGTCATGAGTGCGGAGCCCGGCCCGATTCGGATTCTGGCAGTCGAGGATCATCCTCTCGTCCGCCGAGGGATCGCCACGATAGTCGGTGGCGAATCGGATATGAGTTTAGTAGCCGAGGCCTCGAATGGGCGCGAAGCGATCCAGCAATTTCGTGCGCACCATCCAGACGTTACGCTGATGGACTTGCAGATGCCGGAAATGAATGGCGTGGATGCGATCATCGCAATTCGCGGCGAATTTCCACAGGCACGATTCATCGTACTGACCACCTACAGCGGCGACGTCCAGATTCTGCGCGCCATCAAGGCTGGGGCGCGGGCTTACCTGTTAAAAGATTCCTTTCATAAGGAACTTCTGGAAACGATCCGATGCGTCCATGCGGGGAAAAGGGCACTTTCCCCTGAGGCTTCCTACCAACTTGCCGAGCACGCCACCGATGACGCCCTAACCCCAGCGGAAATCCGCATCCTGCGCCTGATTGCCGAAGGGAATGCTAACAAAGAGATTGCCGCGCAGCTTTCGGTTAGCGAAGAAACCATCAAGGGCCAAGTCCGGAATATCCTCTCCAAACTGGGCGCCAACGACCGAACCCACGCCGCCATGATCGGCGTCAAGCGCGGAATCATCGAGTTTTAATTTACTCAAAAGGGTGGTTATCCCGGACCCCTTTTGGGTTTCAGGTCGCGTTGGTGTCCTAGCAGGCTGCGGAAAAAATCGTTCTGAGCCAGCAATTTCTGGGTCGGTTTAAGTCACTCGGGAGTTTTCGAGCCTCTGCGGCGTGATTTGTCGTGCTACCGAGCGCCCGAAAGAGGTGTTTCAGCTCCGTTCAGAGACACTGCGGCCCGGTCGAACTACGTCGGAACTACGCTGTGCATCAGGTTCCGCATGCGCACCAGATTGTAAGCCGCGCACGCGAACGTAAAGATCCAATCGACCTTCAGCGTCCCGCGATGCCGCACTTTGCGCAACAGCGCAATCGTCTTCAGCCAGCCAAAACATTCTTCGATGCGCTTCCTCTTCTTCTGACTGATCGCATAGCCCGCGTGCCGCGCCGTGCGACTATCGATGGCGCTGCCACCTCTGCGCCCAAGGTTTTGCGCCACATGCGGCGTCACCCATAGGTTCCGACACTCGCGCACGAAATCCGCCGTGTCGAAGCCCTTGTCTCCAGCCACCGTCACCCGCTTGCTTCCCGGAAGTTCCTGCAGCATTTCCAGCGCCGCATAGCGCTCCGCCGTGCCCGTGGCTTCCCACACTCGGCTGTCCACAATCAACCCGTTGCGATTCTCCACCAGCAGATTCCCGCTGTAGCTCAACTTGGCCTCCTTGCCTGGACCTTTGCGCGCCAGCTGCGCTTCGGGATCGCTTTTCGACTCATGCGTTTCGTTCGAGCGCTTCTCGCCGCGATAATCCACCGTGGGATTTCCGGGATCATCCGGCGGAGGCCCACTCTTCTTGTTCTTAGGCTGAAAACTCTTCACGCTGGCCCAGGCTTCCAGCAAACTTCCATCTACCGTGAAGTGCTCGTCCGAGGCCCAGCCCTGCCCTCGGGCTTGCTCCACCACCAGCGACAGAAACTCCTTGGCCACTTCGGCCTCTAGCAAACGGTCGCGGTTCTTGGTGAACACCGTGGCATCCCATACTTCATCATCCAAATTCAGCCCCACGAACCAGCGAAACAATATGTTGTAGTCGATCTCCTCCATCAGCATCCGCTCGCTGCGCACCGAGTACAGCATCTGCAGCAACAGAGCGCGCAGCAACTGCTCCGGCGGAATCGACGGACGACCCACTTTGGAATACATCTTGTCGAACTCCGGCGAGAGTTCCTTGAGGACCTTATCTACCATCGTGCGGATCGGCCGCAGCGGATGATCTTTGCGTACCCGCCGCTCCGGTGAAATGTAGCTAAACACATGCCCCTGCTGCTGATCGTTTCCTCGCATGCCTAATCAGACGCACCGCGCGCCGCCTCGTTACAAAATTCCTGGCTTTTTCAGCAACCTGCTAGGCCGCAGCCGTTCCGTTTTTTCCTTTTATAACGATCGCGGGGAATGCGAGAACCGCATTGAAGAGTTCAAAAATGGTTTTGCCGCTGACCGCTTGAGCTGCCACCGCTTTCGGGCCAATGCGTTTCGCCTGTTGCTCCATAGTTTCGCCTATAACCTGGTCAACCTGTTTCGCCTGCAATTGCCTTCCTCGATGCGCTCAGCGCAAATCGAAACTCTGCGTATTCAGTTGTTCAAGATCGGCGCACGCATCCGCGAAACAGCTCGCTGTATCCACGTGCACATGGCCAGCGGCTGGCCTTTTCAAGATCTCTTCCTAGCCGCCTCGCTCTGCAACTCCTCGTAGCTGGTCTCGCCTGTTCGACAACACCTTCCCGAAACGACAAGGCGGAGCTATCTCGAAAAACGATTGGTGATGCCAATGGGGCCGCTTGCAAACCGATATGAGGATCGCCAACCGAGACGCCAACCCATCTTGCGTTAGCCGCGGACTTTTTGAGCAGCGATTTCAGCTTGTGATGAATTAACCAGGTTAGGCGCAAGCGCTGGCCATGGAAAGACACTTCTCGCGTTATCACTCTCCAAGGCGATCACTCTCGGCCAGCCCTTATTCGGGATAGCTGAGTTCGCCGTCAAGACACCAAGACACGTCATCTACTTGATGGCCGAGTCCAGTGACCGGGCGTTCCGTAAACGTTGCGAACTCTTCGGACTGCCTAAAGATGATCGATTCATCGCACGCACACTAACCAAGGGTCTGCCGTTGGCTCTTTCGGACCCATCATTGATGGAGGCGGTTCGCCAACTTCATCCGGTGATTATCATCGACACGACGAGTCGCTTTAATCGTGGAGGTGACGAGAACAGTGCGACGGAAAACCGACTCCTAGCTAACGATGTCACTGCGTTGAGAGGGGCGGGAAGTATTGCCGTCGTTCTTCTTCACCACGCTAAGAAGGCGGCTACCCGTGAAGCTATGACTCAGGAAAACATGCTCAGAGGCACCTCCGACTTCGCGGCTATGGGCGACCACACTTACGGCCTCCGGGTGGACGACCGCTTGTACAACCACGGGTTCGGTCCTTTGGAGATTGACTTAGTCAACTTGAAGGATCGCGAACGCGTGAAGGGGTTGTTGAGCACCCTTCGGCTGGCGGCGACCTACATGAAGCCCGGGGTTCTTCGACCTGCCTCTTACATCGACGAGACGGGAGACTTCCGTCCGGTCGACTGGACGGAAACCAAGGATCGGGTTCGGGAGACTCTGAACCAGATGGTGGAGGCGAATCTTATGGTGTCTGTTAAGGAGTTGTGCGGTGGTACCAGCCTTAATCCTCGAAAGGTTCGGGAGATACTTGGGAACCTCGGCTGGCACGCTGTACCGGGCGGTCCAGAGAAGCGCTCACCGTGGCACAAGGACGAGGGGAGGCCTTGCCCATATGAGGAGGCTAAGAAGAGGGGGAGGAAGGTGGTTGAGTTCGGCGAGTCGGAGCCGGTGTTCAAGTCACCGGTTCAGGTGAACTGAACCACTGGACTCCCGACCGTGTTGCAGAGTCCCTCCCTTAGGGGAGGGAACTCTGCAAAGCGGTCTGGATTGCGTCTAATTTATTTTAACCTGCAAAGCGCTGGAAAGCGGTCTGCAAAGCGGTTACCTCAAAGATAAATCAGGTACTTATGGAGTCAATCGAAAAGGGCTGCAAAGCGGTGCAAGGCGGTCTGCAAAGCGCTTAAAAGCACTCAAGAATGGAAAAGGCCTGCAAAGCGGTCTGCAAAGCGCTTTTGACGACGCTTATGACGACTTTGGATTGTGTCAGCGAGATCGCCCTTGTCGAGAAAGTTGCGTAGCCCACCAAAATTCAAAAGGGTATTGGAACCGAGGAGAAGACATGAAAGAGAAAGAAATGAAACGACAAATCAAAATGACCGGCGCAGCCATCGTCGATATCGGTCGGCTTGGCGCATCCCTAGAAAAACCCTTCATAACGTTTTTCTCAGCATTTTATGTCACTTTACGGTATACAACGACGCAAGTACAACAAAGTAACCGAGTTGCTCGCGGCCGCGCTTCGCATTTACTCCGAAAGGACGGTTATTTCTCGACATCACACGCACGTCACATGCTGAGGAGCGCGGCACATATCATTTAAACCGCTTGGGGGCCTCTGTAAGCGAATATTCCGGGACAAACGTGTATCAGGACCACGATTTCGCCACAGAGCTTCCCACGCGTTGAATCCCAAGCAAAAGCCCAAAAGTAGGCCAGCCTCGGCAAGCACCATTGCAAATAAACGCGTTGAGTCGCTAACAAGTGTTCTATGGGAAACGCAGTCGGAAGTGGATCGCGAGTTACGGTGCAAACAACGCCTAACTGGCCCGGTCTGTTCCCGGGGATCGCAAACAAAATGACCACCCGGGGGCAGTGCCGGAGTCGTACCAGCCCCCGTCCCCCAGTTGCCTGAGCGAAGAGGCACGTTGATGCACCTATCTTCGACAGTAACGCTGTCACAGAGGAGCAACATGGAAAACTCAACCGAAGAACAACTGGCGGTACGTGCCGCCAATCGAGAACGCCAACGCCGCCACCGTCAACGCGAAGCACAAAAGAGAGCCCACTCTATCGAGGCGCAACAACTCGCCAGTGAACGAGCAGAGCGCAATCGTCGTAACCTACATTTCCTTGGGGAATCGTCGCCGGGGTGCGATGCCATCACGTTCGCGGACGAACTTCAGATTCACCGAGAATTCTTGCGAGCGCTGGGGCAACCAGATGTTCAACCCGGCGAAACACTTCGCGCAGTAGCGCAACGGGCCCTTGAAGCTTGGCTGACCGGCCCATTCGCATGTCGATATGCGCCGCCGTTTTACGTACCGGCATTTGACCGTACCAGCCAACAATTCGACCCCGAATTTGGTTTCGGAATTGGCGATGCTCCGTTTGAAGAAATCTGGACGCCTCCGAAGGATTCCACCGGAGACGAGCTTATCGATGTGGCGACTTTACCAAAGTTGCCGAAACTATCGAAAGCGAAACCAAAAACATTGGAGCCGAAGGTCGAACCACCACCGCCGCCTGCAGCGCCGCCACGGATTCCGCAGCAACAACCCGACGCGATCCGCTTCATGTACGTGCCACCGGACGCGCACCGATATCTGAACGGTAGATGACTGCCGATTGGAACCAGCCCATTGGGCTAAGGAGAAGTTATGCACCAAATGGATCAAAAAAAGTTATTGGCCACCCGGATCATCGCGTACCTCGACCCCATTCCAGATAACGCCGTGCAAACCTTGCTGCAGAAGTCACTACCCGACTTGGAGGCGTTGTTGGACCGGCTCGCAACTCAGAAAGCTCAGGGTGACAGTGAGGAAGAAGTCATCGCTTACCGCGAGGATTCACGCCGGGAAGCCGCCCTAGAGTCGGCTTACGTGCATGGGCTGCTTCAAATTTCCCTGAACGGTAAGCGCCTCGTCGATTGCGAATCCAATAAAAATATGTTGGAGAGTCTTTTGAACCCGGGGGAACTCCCGAGTGTTGCGATTGACCAGACGCTAGCTCTCCAGTTTGCATCCCGGTTCTCGTGGGAGGTTCCTCCAGCGGCGAAGACCGCAGCGGATCGCGAGGCGGAATTCGTGAAAGTTTGCCACGAGAATCAGCTTTCACTCTGCGATGCTAATCGGCAGATGTTCAAGGACGGAACCGCACTTGAAAATTGGGCGGGAGCATCGGGATTGGAGCGTGCTGCATTCCAAGCGCAGGCAGCGCAAGAACGCCAGACGTACCTCATCAAAACGGCGAGCCCATCTGCTTTGAAGGCGGAAGCTGCTTATGAATCTCAAGTGAATCGAGAAGCAGCCCAGCGTGAAGAGGCTACTCGCCAGCATAACTTTGTGGCGCGGCAGCAAGCTGGTCTTTACAGCCCACTGCCAACCCATAATCAGGCCGGAGAAATTATGGATTCGAAATACTTCCGCCGTCTCTCAACTTTGGACTATCCGTTGTTCCGCCAACTCGTAAAAAAGTTTGGAACCTCGCAGATTACGGAAAGACTCAGAACGCCAGCAGCCGCAGTTTAATTCACAGAACCAAGAATGAAGTATGACGGCATCGCCGTCTCAGGAGAACCATGAGAACGTCACCACCTACAGCAGTTGAAATCGCAGCATTCGCTAAGTTCGCCACAGAGAACGACATCATCACCGATGGTGACATCGGGGTGAAGAACGGTAACACCCTGTGCAATCCCATCATCAACAGTGAGTCCAACTCCAACATCACCGCCCAGACGTTGGCTGCTTCCTTCGCGAACGTGAAGGGTCAACTCCAACTCAAAAGCGCGACATACAAGACGGCTGATAACCTCGCCCGACAGTTGACGCCAGAGGAACAACAAATTTACAGGGTGTGGGCGAAGAACCAGAAGCTGCTGATCGGGCTTGATGGTTCGCCGGAAGGTTATGAAAATGTCGCCACACTGTTGGGATGGTTCAGGGGTAACGCCGTTACCGCCCACCATCTGGACTTGGCGCTGGGCAACATCGTGAACAACGCCAAGTTCGGAAGAATTCACTTCCATCCGCAGCCTAAGGCAGACCGCAGCATCGTCGGAGGGCTCATCAATCATTCAATCGTCAACAAGAGCGAGGAAGGCTTCATGCCAAGGAATCAAACCAACCGCAGCGCCCGCCAGATCGCGGAAGATAACAGACCGAAGGTGGAGGTAGTGCCAACGCCGGTTTCCATCAACGTCGAGTACCAAGCCAAGGCCGAAGCACTACAAGGAAGATCGCACGGACAGACGGCTCAAGCGATGAGCATGTTTGTGATGGTTCCAAACACTTCCAACATCGATGGGCACAGACGTATCGGGCCCGCGAGAAGTTCTTGACTGCGCAAGCACCACTCATCAGGAGATGACATGGATACCCTTACACAAAAGTTTGATCTTCAGGCGAGCCGTCTACCCAATCAAGGGACACGGAATTCGTCGTCGCGGTAAATCCACTCTGGCCATGGGCGGAAACCGTAATTTCTCAGCGGCACGGGGCGGCGAGTGATCCGCCCACAGGAGTTTGGACCTGCCTCGTTCTATCATTTGCAGCCACCTTTAGCGAATTTACCTCTTACTTCCTCCAGAGCTTTTCCATTTTCTTGGCGAAGAGGCGCCAACGAGAAGGTCTTGCCGTTCACGGTGACGTTGTCTCCTAGGAGCAAGGGGGCTTCTTCCTCGAAAGCTTTTATCGCTCGCCCATAGTACAGACAACTGTCGGTGCTCGATAAATCTCCCGCTGACGCAAAACCGTGTCCCACCGTGAAAAACCTAATATCAACGCTACCCGTCTCATGGGCCGGAAGGTCTTTGTCGTAGTAGGTGACTGCCCTCCGTATCCATTCCTCCGTGTGCTTGGGGTCGCTAGCAGCCTCCATCAAATAATTGAATGCAATTTGCTCGAACAGCTTCCCTTGGTGCGATGTGTCTTCGGGATGATCCTTCAACCAATCTTCTCCCGTTTTTATCGCTTTGTCGTAGTCCTGCCGCCTACCATATCCTGTCATGAGGGTAATCGCCTCGCTCGCAGTTCGAGGCTTGTCTGCGCGACAGCCCCAGAGGATGGCAACAGCTATGAGCAAGGCGAACGGCAGGCGCATGTGAAACCTCGCCACTTGAGTTTACATTTTCACAGGCAATTCACTAGTGCCTGATAAACGCGCCACCGGACAAGTTCCAGTACGGCACATGTCCGGTTATGCGACTAATCAGATGGGATGAGAAGGCCGGTCTCCAGCGGGATGCGTTACGCTCCCAATGATCGACGTGCTTTAAGCACAAAAAAGGAGACCGGCGATGAAGAAGATTAGCACTATGCAGGCATTTGGGAACGAAATTTTCAAGGAGCAAAAGCTGACGATCGGTGTGGATCTGGGAGATCGCTGGTCGTTCTACTGTGTTTTAGATGAAGCCGGCAAAATCATTCTGGAACAGAAATTGCCGACGACACCGGAAGCGATGAAGCAGACATTTGGAAAGATACCGCGAAGTCTCATCGCCCTGGAGACCGGAACACATTCGCCATGGGCAAGCCGGCTGTTAACGGAGCTGGAACACGAAGTGATCGTGGCGCACGCACAAAAGGTGCAATTGATCACCAAGAGCAATCGAAAAGATGATCGACACGATGCGCGGACACTGGCACGGCTGGTGCGAATCGATCCCGAGCTGTTGGGACCGGTGCGGCATCGCAGTGCCAAGGCGCAAATTCATCTGACGGTGATCCGCGCGCGAGCGGAACTGGTGAGTGCTCGAACGGCCTTGGTGAACGCAGCCCGCGGGTTGGCGAAGTCCTTTGGTCAACGACTGCCCAAGTGTGGCACACAACAGGTGAGCGGGAAGTTGGCCGAGGGATTGAGCGCGGAGTTGCGTGAGGTTCTGGAGCCGCTATTGCGAGAGGTCGAATCGCTGAACGAGCGCATCCAGGAATACGACGAGCGCATGGAGAAAATCGCCAAGGAAGTGTACCCGGAAGCGTCCTTGCTCAAGCAAGTGAAGGGTGTAGGAACGCAGATCGCGTTGACCTATGTCCTGACGATCGAAGACCCGTATCGGTTTCCGAAGAGTCGCGCGGTAGGTTGTTTTCTGGGGTTACGACCTGGCCGGAGGAATTCCGGGGAGAGCGAACCACAGAAGAAAATCAGCAAAGAAGGAGACCGGTATCTGCGAACGATGATGGTGCAGGGAGCGCATTACATTCTGGGGCCTTTTGGAGAAGACAGTGATCTGCGGAGATGGGGAATGAAGCTTGCAGAGCGAGGAGGAAAAAATGCCAAGAAACGAGCGGTGGTTGCCGTGGCGAGAAAGCTGGCAGTACTGCTCCATCGGTTGTGGGTAAGCGGAGAGGTGTACGAACCACTGCGCAATAGCCAAAAAGCGATGCGCGCTGTGGCCTAAAGAGTTTTAATCCGGACAGCTGAGCTCGACCGCCGAGTCCAGGTGACTGCGACTAACTCCTGGGGCCCAACTCCCACAGAAGTGGGGAGAGAGGTCGATAATCAGGTAGCAGCACCTACTGAACGAGAACACCCACCTTGCACCGGGCGAATATCGCTCACAAAGAGTGCGAATGGAAGGATGGCGACAGGGGCGGCTTAGCTGAATGGGAACAGACGGAAAGAAAGAAGAAAGAAAAAGCGTGCCTTGACATCAACCGGCCTTCTCATGGAAGGAGTTGAGAGATTGCCGAGTCTGAACCGCCAAACATCTAATCCGCGTAGCGATTTAGTGGCGCAGGAGAGCGCCCGTCACCAGCACTGCCATCGTGTAGAACGTGGCGAATTGGAGTGTGAAAATCCATATTCCCGCAGTCAGGTCCTGCGGTGCCTTGGCTTTGAACGCCCGGAACCAATACCAAGACGAAGCTCCTGCGCCAATCCAGAGAAGCACACCAAACAACACGAGCTTCGATGGGTCCCCGGTTAGAAATCTGGCTCCGATGCCGAGCCACGGTGAAATCGCGGGAACGATAAGTATCTTCAAGCCCTGCCAGAGCATTTTGCCTTGGCCAGTCTTCCAGTCGGTCTCAGACATTCCCTGCGAGCTTACGGTCTGTTCTCTCAAACGAGTTCTCAAATTGTGTGTGATGCTGATTTCCTGCGCAATTCGGGACCACCATCTCCGGCCTGCCCCGCTTGCGGTGGCGGTTGTGCTCCACAGGGTTTGGTCCGCCCCGGGATGCGACCGCAGGAGTACGAAGAATCCATCGAGGGCACTGTAGGCAAACCGCCGACAAAAAAGAAGCTCAGAATCAGAGTCGAATCGGGCGTTCTTACTCTGCTCACCCCAGAACTTGCGGCGAAACCATGACGGGACGATTTCGATTGTTTGTTCTTGGATTCGTATCCATCCCAAATTGCCTCTGTGAACTAAATAGGCCAATGGCAGGAGCGGCAGAGTTGGAATGACCAAAATAGCCCAAGTGTCGGAATCAGCGCGGAGAAAAATGATAATTAGAAAAGCTGAGTACGAAGGTGCCAAAACGAACATCGCGGACCGGAACGCGGGATTGGTGATGCCATAGCTTCTGGTCGGGCTCACCTATAACCCCAATTCAGCACCTGAACCCGTTCCTCTCTTTCGCCGCAACCTAATCATCCAGAGAGTATCATTGTCATCCTCCTACTCGGTATTAGCTCGGCCAAACTAGTTAAGTCCTGGTTAACGCAATCGGAAACTTGAAGTACTGGGACTAGACTGTCCGATAACCCGGGAGTTGAGCCGAAGATGCGTCGGATCAGCGCAATTTTTGTTGGCGTGCTGGACGCTGAGTCAGTGTGGCTTCAAGAACTCGAAAGTTCCATGAAGAGCCCCAGCGGCACGGATGAAATCGCGGTCCACGAGAAGCCCGGACGTTTGAACCGGTACCCCATCGGGCTGGACCAAGTCGAAGCTTCGAATCGCCTTGCCTGAACTATCGAGCTGCAAGACCCTAGCTCCCGAAGCCACCCAGAGCGTCCTGGAGTCCTCGTCGAAAGCGGCGGCCGTCAGAACTCGCACGCCGCCGTAATGCCCGGATTTCTTGTTCTCCTGATATTTCACCTTGGCCGCTGTCACGACTTGCTCCGGTACCTCCCCAGCGTCCAGACGCCATTCGGCGGTCAGCGTTCCGTCCGACTTGAACCTGCGAATCATCGGCGTAAGCATATAGCGAAAGACATAATAGATGTTGTCCTCTCTGTCGACAACAATGGTTCCCATATTCAGAACAGAATTAAAAAAGCGGTCTTCGTCGATTTTCGCTGGAATCCCAATCCCACCCAAAAGCCTTCCCTGCTTATCGAAAACAGACACCAAGTTGTCTCTAGGAAATCCGCTGACAAGAATCCTGCCGTCGCTCAAAACGCCTACGGATTCCGGCCTATCAGACGGAAAGGAACTGAGCAGCTTTCCATCGCTGGAAAAAATCTTAATTAAACCGTCCACGACAATCGCGTTTCCGTCTCGATCCACCGTGAAGTCCTTCGGGAAGCGGAGGTTTGTGGGCTCCGATCCACCGCTGAGAATTTGACGCATAGACGACCCGGAGTAATCCGATATCCAGAGCGAGCTGGGGGGCTTAACTGATCGAGTGAGGACGTAGAGTTTGTCGTCTGGCCCCTTTTTTATAGTCTCCGTACCGTGGATGGCTTCAAGGAGGATTTGCTTGTCGGCACGCAGTTCAGCCTGGGCATGGCTAGTCAGCGGCAAAACGAACAGCAGCAGCAGAGATGCGAGACAGACAGTCCCATAGGGAACGGGAAGATCGGATCTTACGATTTGGTGTTTCATGGGTGGCGTCCTCTTACGATTATTCGAAGGTTAGTGCTACCTGGCGAGAGATGTCAAGGACGGCAATCTAGATTGAGGTAACGTCGGGCCTGTAACGCCAAGCTCGGGGGTAGCAAGCTAATCCGCTTGATATCCGCGCAATCCAGAATCCCAGCCTAGTGCCTGGTTAACGCTTACCGGAAAAGTGAAATCCTGGCCGAAACCTGTTGTCCGGTTACGCGACTCTCTAGAAGTTATCTCATAAACACATTCAAGCGATTGCGCGATTGCGAGTTATGGGAAACAGAGTAAATCAGATGCATGGACCTCACCGACGCCCAGTGGGCGTTTCTGGAACCGCTGTTCCGCCCGACGCGGCGGGAAGATGGGCGAGGCCGACCGTGGCAAGACACGCGTGCGGTGTTGAACGGAGTGTTCTGGATTTTACGCACCGGTGCTCCCTGGCACGATCTGCCGGCTCGCTATCCGCCCTACCAAACTTGTCATCGCCGCTTCCAACAATGGCAGCGTTCCGGGCTGCTCACCCGTCTGCTGCAGAAATTGGCCGAAGACTTACGCGATCGCGGCAAGCTGGATCTGCGCGAAGCCTTCATCGACGCCAGCTTCAGTTCGGCGAAAAAAGGGGCTCTGGTGTTGGCCCTACAAAACGCGGCAAAGGCAGCAAAATCATGGCAATCGCAGACCGCCATGGTCTTCCTGTCGCCCTGCACGTGGTCAGCGCTTCGCCGAATGAAGCCACTCTTGTCGAAGCCACGCTCGAGCGACGATTCCTGCGCGAAGCACCGCAGCGATTGATCGGCGACAAAGCCTACGACAGCGATCCGTTGGATCAGCGGGTCCGCGAACATCTGCGCGTGGAACTGATCGCGCCGCACCGCTGGAACCGCAGCAAACCCGTCACGCAAGATGGTCGCGCGTTGCGCCGCTACCGTCGCCGCTGGAAAATCGAGCGTCTTTTTGCTTGGCTCCATAATTATCGTCGCATCGTCACTCGCTGGGAGTACGACCCAGAAAATTTCCTCGGGATGGTGCAACTCGCCTGCGCCGTCATCCTCCTGAGGCATTTATGAGATGGCTTCTAGGAACTTGTTGATAAGTCCTTTCAAATCAAACAGTCGTTCTAGGCAAGTTCCTGGCACTAGCGACGCGTCGAAGACGCAGTTAGGGCTTACCAGGAGCTGGCCACTTGCGCGTTCATTTCTGCGGAGTAATGTTGTAGGAGAACGTCAGCCTCAATTCGATGCTCGGAGCGGAGAGTTGTTCGGGTAGATGTTCATAAGGTGCTGCCTTCGAGACGGCACCCATTGCATTGTCATCGAGCACCTTTTTTCCCGAACTTAATATTATCGAGGGAAGGGTTGGAGACGGTAGGGTTCCGTCCTTCTGAATCCTGAGGCGAATGCGGACTACGCCTTGGTCGCCGCTCGAAACTGACGGCGGCATAGTTGCCAGAGCTTTTTCCTTGACGGATTTATATACGCTTCTCATGTACGGTCCCAAATCGATGCCTTCGGGGTCAGTGAGTAGCTGAATAGCGAGAGAAAACGGAAGCGTAGACGGCTTCGGTGGGTTTGGCGTTTGCGCCAACACAGGCGCAGCGACCAACAATACTATAAGCATCTTCGCTACAGTCCTGGGGACCATTTGCGTGGCTTTGAGATTCATCATTCTTCCCTTGTTTTCATCGGGCGATGGCGAAGCGGACCACATCAGAGTCATAAGGTCCTGGTAAACGCGGTTACCGGACATCTCTAACAATGTCGGCCCTGTCAAACACTTTTTGGGCACACTTCTCCATTCACTTAAAAGAGTTTTTTCTTCCGCTTCCTTTAGTTGTCTTGCTCCTCGGCCTTGACGACTTCGGCTCGCTCGTAATCTAGCGGTCGGCTTCAGTCCGACCCATACATCTCTTCGATCATAAACTTCAGACCATGATTAGTTCTTCGAACTCCCTCTCGCGAGGGAGCGGGATGCCCCATCAAGTGGACGGCGCTTTCGTGCGCGCGCCATGTCCGGTACCGAGCTGTCCCGCGTGCGAACCGAATTCCGGCTCCGTCTTCCCGAGCCTATCAACAAGAGCCCACTCGAGTCGAGGAGGGCCGGCATTGTTATGCAATCAAGTGAAATCGCTCAAGGCTATTGAATTCGGGGTGGTGACGGCGACGCAGAACCCATCAATCGAATGTTCGGGGGTGCGTAAGAACCGATGTCGATAAGGTGGTTCAGGCAAATCAATTTGTAATGCTGGACCGGCTCCGTGTGGCCACCAGTGTCCCGCGAAAGATAGTCTAGGAAATGTGACTTGGTGTACACCCGAAGCAGCCTGCCCGTATAAACCTCATCGTCGTAATTGCCGCCTGACCCAAGCAGTTCCTCGGTCACCAAGTACGCCGCATACCGCGCCCAAGACAGCTCAAAAGCCTTGCAACCCCCAACGGACTCGATAGGCCAAGACTCTTTCAGTATTTCTGCGATTCCGGGAATGTCCCTTCGCGTAGATGGCGGAACCGACCGATTGTCTACGGCCTCTTCCACAATCAGGCGCAAGGAATTGTCCCTCGGCTCCGAAAGTTCACGAAGAAAAAGATACTTGACTGAATTTACGGAATCAAATTCCGGACCGCAAGGCATCAATCATCCCCGCAAACAGGCATGAATTGTACTTGCATGCGAAAGGGAGGGCCAACTCCTGATAACGCGCTATCTCTAACGACGCCGGCCGTGTCAAGAGTGTTTTCTCTTCTTTTCTACCAAACTCGGACACACTTCTCCGTCGGCGCACGAACCGCGTCTTTTTCTGCCGCTTCTGTTTCTCTGTGTCACCCTAACCTGCTCAGCCCGTTTACGATCATCAACTCAGTGTTGCCCACCAAACATCTCTTCGATCACCATCGACCATGATGAGTTATTCGAACTCCCATTCCTAAAGGGAGGCGGGTAGCCTAATCAATCGGCCGGTGACTTTTCGCACCATAGCGCGTTTCTGGCATCCCCGCACAGGCCTCACTGCTTTTCTGCTGCTTCTGTCCACGACGACAGAACTCGTGGTACTCAATCTGGTCCCGCAACATGATCCACAGCCGGATCCCGAGCTTGCGAGCCACGGCCACACTCGCTTTCCCCAGGCCTTTCTGTACCAATTTGCGGCAGTAAAAACGCTGCAACTCCGGATCCTTGCGTGCGGCATGCGCCCCCGCCTCACCCCAGAGAAAACGTAACAGCGGGTTGCCTTGTTTACTCAGCCCACCGAGCCGCTGACGCCCTCCACTGGAATATTCACGTGGAATCATGCCCACATAACTAGCCAGGGCTTTGCTGTCTGCGAAGCGGGCGGGATCGCCCAGAAACACCTCGGTGGCCAACGCGGTGATCGGCCCCACACCGGGATGGCTCATCAGCAGCCGTGCTCCGGGACGTTTGCAGGCTTGCTCCTCGACTCGTTGGTTCAGTTTCTCGATCTCCGCTTCGAACTTCTCGTACATCGCTTGCAGCTCACTCCGCCGATAGGCGGTATGAGGCGCCAACGACAACGATGCGATCCTGCTTTGTCCGTCGTGGCTCCACAGGGCCGTGCCTCGTCGTAGGCCGTTCGCTAGGGCAATGGACTGCAACGCATTTTGGATTCGCGTCCGCATGCGTACCCATTGATGACGGTGGCGCAACAAAGACCGCAAATCCTGTAGCTCCTTGGAAGGCAACCAGATCGCCGGAAAGCGATTTTCTGCCAGCAGCTTCAGAATCAAATCCGCATCTCGCCGATCATGTTTCTGCTTCCGCGGCGCGGATGCGCGAATCTGTGCCGGATGACCGACCAGGCATTCGATTCCCAGTTCTTCCATGAGATTCAAAAACCACTGCATCGATCCCGTGGCTTCGATACCCACTCGCACCGGGCGTGGAAGCGAGGAATAAAACTCCCGCACGTTGTCGCCTTCGTGCTTGAGAATCACCTCCACTACCTCTCCCGTTGTGGTGTCCAACATCGCCAATGTTTGCTGGCGAGCGTGCAAATCACATCCTATAATTCGCATCTCGGCCTCCTTCGGTCCGAGCACTGTAGGGTGAACACCGAACAGTTTACTCGGGCCGTCGCGAGGCCGACGTCGTTATGGCATCAATCGGAAACTGACATTCACCTTCCCTGATGCTGCAGCTACGCATTCCAAAGGGCCTTAACCGGTCGCGCCCGTCCCCGTGCCGCAAGCGCTGATTGGATCGTGGACGACGTGAGGCGTGCCGCGCGACCCTCCTGAAGAACCCACCGCGCTCGAATTCCAGAGGGCCGGTGTAATAGCAGTACTGAACGGCGTTTCGGGCTTTTCACAATTTCTGCTAGTGTCGGGAACGATGGCCAGAAGGAAAGAAATTATGACGGAGAAAGCCGGAGAATCAGTCTGACATCTAGGCTGTGGGATTGGATCGTGTCATGAAGCATCGCAGCAACCGCAGCACCAAGATCGAGACGTACAAAACCCGCGCGGAGATCATCGCGGAGAATCCAGTTCGTAAAGGTGACGACGAGTTCTTGACCGGCAATCAAGTCTGCGCCAGATTGAGCATCTCTTCGTCCACCTTGGGCCGGTACCGCAGGAAGAAGATTATTCGTTTCACTATGCTGAGCCAGAGCAACTACCGATATCGCAAATCCGACATAGAAGCCTTCATGGTGAGCCGTCAGATCGACCAGCGCAGAGTCGACCGGCGCAGAGGCAACATCGAGTCCCCGATCCAGCGCAGAACCGGGGACCGCCGCGATATCGACCGGCGCAGCCGGAAGCTCACGGTTTAATCGCCGAACGCATCGAATACAGCCCCCATGGCCTCGGCGTCGGGTTTGGTGTCTACCGCGATATAGATCAGGGTGGTGGCGATGTCGGCGTGGCCTAGGAGGTCCCGCACGAGTAGAATATCTTTCGTCTTGCGGTACACCGCCGTCGCGAAGTTCTTACGGAACTTGTGCATCGTCACTTCCGACCGTGGGTTCCATTCGAACCCGGCCTTCCTCGCCTTGGCCACTACCCGCTGGATCGTTTCATCGAGCGCAAGGTTGGGACGGTTCAAAGAGTTCGGGAAGATCAAGTTGGTGAGAACGTCCCGCCCATCTTCCGCCGCTCGCGCTTCCAGCCGTGACTTCCGCGCTTTCAATCGTGCAATCAACTTTGGATTCAACGGCACGGAGCGCTTCTCTTTATCCTTCAACTTCCACTCGTACTTCGGCTTGTCCTTCAAGTGCAGATAATCTCCGTCGATATCGTCCCACTCAACGTGTGCCGCCTCCTTGTCACGAACCCCAGTCTCCAGTAAGAACTTAATCAGGTCAGATTCGTCCTTGGTCGCTGCGGCAAGCATCGCTTTGATTTCCGCATCCGAGTAAATAATCACAGACTGGGTGAGCTTAGCCTTCGCCTCGCGGAGTTTCTTCGCCTTGTTCGTTCGAGGCATATCGTTCCGGCGAAGAATCCCTCGACCATCCCGCGCCTTCGGACTTTCGCAGATCAGCAGATTATGGAACGAGAAGAATACGGAGAGGCAACGGAATCGCGAATTGATCGTGCCTTGGCGATCCTTCGCCTCGCCGAACTGGGTGTGCTTCACCTTCAGGTTCTTTCTGAGGTCACTCTGGTACCGTGTGAGGATGTCCGCGTTGACTTCCTCGGCGGATTGCTCCCCGGTGCGATCCGTCTTGGGCATGAAATTGACGCCGAGAAGTTCGCAGTACGTTAAAAAGTCTTCGGCGGTCTTGGTGTAGGCTGCAATGCTGGCAGGGGAAAGACCATTGTCGTCGTTGCCGTTGTACCTCTCCAGACGTTCTGGGAAGGTCGCCAGCCACCGACCAACGGCTTCTCGAATGGTCAGGCGTTCCACTTCCACCTTCGTGGTGACCGGAGGAGCCTCTTGACCGTTACGAATGGCGCTCTGATTGTTCCCGATGTTCAGCGCCTTAACTACGGCAGCGTCGTAGTCTTCGCCAGCGGGGACCGTAACGCGTTTCTTGGTGGCGGCATCTGTGTAACGCAAGTAGTA
This sequence comes from uncultured Acidobacteriota bacterium, assembly GCA_963834025.1. Lineage (GTDB taxonomy): Bacteria > Acidobacteriota > Terriglobia > Acidiferrales > UBA7541 > Acidiferrum. The sequence goes on from CAWIAI010000005.1 coordinate 543,958, forward strand.
GCACAGCGCATCCTCTGGCTTGATGAAGCCGCTGCGACGGTTCTTCTCTAAGGTCACCAGACGGTATTGGTAACGTTCACCTTGCTTGGGAACTCGCGCTAAGATTGCGACGGTAGCTTCCAGGGTGCCTCCAGTGGCGTCACATGGTGCCCGATAGTGCCGCTTGATTATGGTAACAAAAAGTGGTGATAGATCAATGAAAATCGATGATTTGCAGCTAAATACGCAAAGTGCTCCTAATCCGCACTTACGAAAAAAGATGGGGGGGGGGGGAGGGTCGATAACGGTTAACTAGACCCCAATTCGCTCTGCCTGTCTTTGCGATCTCTGCGTCTCCGCGTTACATTTTCGGAGCCGCCAGCCAACCGCCCTCAGTCCTCAGCGGTGGCCTTTGGGTGTGGTCGATTTCACGGTGCGGTTTGACGGGGGCGCTGATTCGCCGGTCCAGGTCGCCGGCTTCCAACGTGTAAACTTTAGTGGGGGCCGCTATCCGTGATAGTGCGTGTGAAGGTGGCAAACCATGTTTGAGCGCTACACAAGGAACGCTCGCCGCGTCATTTTCTTTGCTCGCTATGAGGCAAGCCAGTACGGCAATGCGTATATCGAAACAGAATATATGTTGCTTGGACTCTTACGAGAAGATCCGTTCCTTATAAGGAAGTGCCTAAAGCCAAGCCCTCAGGGGACGGAGATTCGCGCTGAAATCGAGAAACACATCACGCGACACGAGCGGATTTCTACCTCGGTGGAAGTGCCGCTGACGGACGAGTCCAAGAAAATGCTGGAACTGGTAGCGGAAGAGTCCAAGAGGCTCGGTCACCGGCACATCGGAACGGAGCACCTTCTGCTGGGCATGCTTCGGATGGAAAGCTCATTGGCTGGAAAGATACTGCGGGCACGGGGCGTGAATATGGAGGCGCTCGAAGAGCAATCGGCGAAGGGCGTTGGTTCGGGCCGGTTAAGAGTGTCAGCACGCTCGGGGATGGGTCCGGAACCGGCGCTTACGCTGAACAGCTTTCTGGCGGGACTCAAATCGTACGACTGGGATCGATTGGCTCCCTTTTTCGCGCGGCATGTGCAATTTATTGATTTCAGCGGCAAGCGTTGGATAGGTCGCGAGGAGATCGAGAGGAACTTTGAAGTGCTGCTCTCTCCGTATGCGAAGAAGAATGTCACCTTTCTGCTCGAAAGCAGCGTGACGGAGCCCGCTGAAATAATGGTGGCGAGCATTTTGTGGGAAAACGTGACGGCGGGCGGGCAATCGACGAAGTCGATGCACCGCATGACCATTGTCCTCGCGGCGGACGAAGAAGACTGGGCGATTGTCCTGCTGCAAGTGACCCCGGTCCTAGCCCGTTGAGTCCGCAGGCATGGGTGGCTCTGGCCGCACTTCTGGAGGTCCGGTTTCCGGGTGGCCCAGGCTAGCCGGGGCACAGCGGTGCTGTGCCCCGGCAAAGACCGCGCGCTGCTAGGGCTTCGCGGCGGGGAATTGAACCTTGGGAGCTTCGCGGGATGCTTCGGACGCTTGGAAGTAGGCTTCGTTGCGTTTGAAGCCTGCCCAACCGGCGAAGATGCTGTTTGGGAAGAGCCCGATGTAGGTGTTGTAGGCCTGGACGGAATCGTTGTAGCGCTTGCGTTCTACGGCGATGCGATTTTCGGTGCCGGACAGTTCGTCTTGCAGGCGGAGGAAGTTTTCGTTGGATTTTAGCTGGGGGTAGTTTTCGACTACGACCAGCAGGCGGCTAAGGGCGCCGTCGAGTTGGCCGTTGGCTGCGATCTTGTCGGACGGGGTTTTTGCGCCGATCAGGGCGGAGCGGGCCTTGGCGATGTCGCCGAAGACTTGTTCTTCGTGGGCCGCGAAGCCCTTTACCGTTTCGACTAGATTGGGAATTAGGTCGGCGCGGCGTTGCAGGACTACATCGACCTGGGCCCAGTTAGATTTGACTTGCTCGTCGAGCGTGACCATCTGGTTTTTGCGCCCCACGTACATGCCGCCGATGGCCAGGGCAATTAGGACGAGTATTACGACCACTGCTAGTAGTGATTTCATTCCGGTGCCTCCGAGGAATCGAAATTCAATCTGTTTGGTCGAGAGCTGCGATCATGCAATCCGAAAAGTCGGCCATTCACGGCGCGGGTCTTTGGGTGTCTAGCCGGCGGTCCACTTCGTTGGTGACCGCTTCGACGAAAGTTAAATAGGAGCGCAGGGAGGCGTCGATATCGATGGAGTTTTTTTCGCGCTTGCCTTCGCGCACATCCAGCAGCGCTTGAAAGGCGCTGGGGTCCGCGCCTGTGAGCGCGGCGGTGCCGGTCAAGGCGTCGCGTTTTGTGGCGGGTAGCGGTTGACCTAGAGCGAACAGAGCGTGGCGGAAAAGGGCGCAGAAGGTGGAGAGTGATTGGGTCATGATGGTCAGGTGGGATTTTTCGGTTAGCGGGGCGGCCAGGATGGATTGACGGAGGCGCAGCCAATTGGTGCGGAGTTCGCGCTCGACTTGGAGGCGATGGAAATTGAGCGGGACTTCGAGCTTGGCAAGGAAGTCCTCGCCGAACAGGATGCGGTGACGGGATTTCATGTCGAGCAGTTCGATGGCGAAGACGTCAGCGGAACGCTCGAGCTCATCGCGGGTAAAGAGGAGCGGCGGGTGGTTTCCTTTTTGAATCCACCATTCGGCGACGCCGTGCAGGGTTTCCATCTCGGACGCGCCGGCGCGTTGAACCAGGCAGATGATATTGAGGTCGGAGTGTCCTTCGTGGAATTCGCCGGCGGCTGCGGAGCCGTAGAGGGCGACGGCTTGTAGATTTTCTTTTGCCGCGGCTTGCAGGCGATTGACGAGTTCTTTGAGCTTGGCTTCCATTTTTGTTTGGGCGATCTCTAGACCCTATCACCTTTTTTGGGAAAGCTGGGATAGTGGCGCATGGATTTGGCTGGGCGGACCGATCTGAAGATCGGCCACAATATTGGTTCGCCGGGCTAAAGCCCGGCGCCTACACTGGCTGGGCTCAAGCCCGGCGGGTACATAACCCCTTACCAACTGCCGCCTGCTCCGCCGCCACCGAAGCCGCCTCCGCCAAAGCCTCCACCACCGCCGAATCCGCCGCCACCGCCGCCACCACCCCAACTACTGCCGCCGAAACCCCCGCCTCCCCAGCCTCTGCGCCCCATGCTACTGGCGATTACTGGGCCGATCCACCATGCGCCGCCGCCACCGCCCCGGCCTGAGGACGAGCCACCGCTTTTCATCATGAAGTAGATGATGCCAACTACAAACAAGACGAGAAAAAACGTGCCGAGCCCACTGAGAGTGTGTTCTTGTTGGCCGCGGTGCTGCATCGGAGGGGGGACGCCGCTGAGCGTCACACCAGCGTCTTGCGCGATCACGTCGGCGATGCGGCGGGTCATGAGCAGGGCGGCGGCGTCATAGTTGCCTTGGCGGAGGATGGGGACGGCTTCGCGACCGAAGCCGCCGACTTTGCCGTCGGGGAGGATGGGTTCCAGGCCGTAGCCTACCTGGGTCCAGTATTTGTGGTCGTTGACGGCGAAGAGAATTAGGATGCCGCGATTGGATTGCTTAGGACCGACACCCCACTTTGTGGCCAGGTTGAAAGTGTAGTCGACGATTGGTTGGCCGTTGGTGGTGGGGACGGTGACTACGGCGATCTGTGCGTGGGCTTTTTGGTCGACTTCGGTGCAGAGAGTGGTGAGTTGGTCGCGGGTCGGTTGGCTTAGGACATTGGCGAAATCGTTGACGTAGCCTTGGGGCTTGTAGTCGGGGGGAGCTTGGGATTGGGCGTGGGCTGGCGAGGCGGCGATCAAAACGACGAGAGCGAGGAACAGCGTGCGCGGAGCGGTGCGGCGCCGTGTGCCTGAGGGAACAGTGCCAGTGACGTATCGCTGCATTTGATGTACCCGGTTAGCTTACCTCAGGTTGGCACGTGAGTCCCGGTTAGAGGTGGTATCCTCCCGTGCGGTGTTTTTGTTGGGGGAGACTCGCTATGCGGCATGGAGCAGAGAGGGAGCACGAGCGGAGTATGACCGAGCGATATATGACCGGTAGGAGTATGACGACGAGCGTGTTGACGGATATGCAGTTCTGGGTGCCGGTGGTGGTGTTGATTGCGGGATTGATTTTGTTGGTGGCGATTCGGTAGGGCGGATGGATTTCAAGACGGTCGGACCCGAAAAGAGGAAGAACGAAAAGGCGCCCGCTTCGAAAAGCGGCCGCTACAGCTTCCGCTTATGTCGTTACTGTGCTCCCACAACGGAATTTTGGCGGTCGTAACGTGAGCTTATGGAAGTGGTTTTGAGGTCGCAGATGGGAGTGGGCGCCGACGCGGCGGTGGCTTCGCGGGCGCGAAAGCTGCAGGTTGTTGGTGTGCTTTCGGGATTTACCGCAGGGGCTTGGCTTGGGGCTGCGGAGGCGCCGACAAAGTTGGTTTCGGTGGGAATTTCGCCGGTGGTGATTTCGCTGATTATGGTCTTGGGAGTTTTTCTGGCGCGGTGGAGTGTGCCTGCTTTGATTTTGGGGACTTCTTCGGTTCGGGCGGATGTTCGCCGGACGCCTCATTTGATTATCTGGGCAGTTTTGGCTGGGTGCATTTGGGCGGTGGCGAATACTTTGACGATTTTTGCGATCCGGGATGTGGGGTTGAGTATTGCGTTTCCGTTGTGGAATTCGAATAGCTTGCTGGGTATTTTGTGGGGATTTATTTTTTTCAATGAGTTGCGAGGGGCGGGTTGGCGGCGATGGACTGGCGTGCTGGGTGGAGTTTTGGTGATGTGTTTTGGGGCTTGGATGCTGGCGGTGGCTTCGTCGGCGGCTGCGGCGGGACCCGCTTCGCATGCTTCGCGCGGCGTGGCTGCGGCTCTGGGGGCGGGGATTTTGTGGGGAACGATGTATATCCCTTATCGGAAGGCTTATTTGACGGGGATGAATCCGCTGTCGTTCGTGACATTTTTCACGTTTGGGGAAGTGGGGATGATGGGGGCTTTGGCGGTCAGCTTTACGGGCACCGCGGGATTGTGGCGTCAGCTTGTGGGCGCGCGGGAGGTTTTGTTTTGGTTGATGCTGGGGGGATTTGTTTGGGTGATTGGGGATTTGTTTCAGCAGTATGCGGCGAAGTATGTGGGGATTAGCCGCGGGATTCCTCTGTCGAATTCGAATCAGATTTGGGGATTGCTTTGGGGCGTTTTTGTTTTTGGGGAGTTGCATGGGCGCGGGGCCTCGACCTACGGACAGGTGGTGGGCGGGTCATTGCTGATGATGCTGGGAGTGGGAGCGATCGCGTTTTCGTCGGCGACTGGCGCGGAACGCCAGCGGTGGAAAGAAGCGGCTGAGCGCGAAGGCGTGCGGTACGGCGTTGCTGCGGACTATGTGGAGGCGCGGATGGATGGGCGGCAATCGGCGGGTGAGGTAATGCTTAAGCGTAGCGTGTGGGATTTGGTTTTTATTGGGGCGGCGACCGGCGTGTTTGTGTTTTTCGGATGGATGGCGCGCGTGCCGCAGATGGCTTTGCATTGGGAGCCGGCGGTGATTTTGAGTTTGGTGAGTTTGGGGATGTTGGTGGTTTGCGGGGTGGTGATTTGGAGGACTACGAGGTTTCAGTGAGAAGGGCGGAAGTAACGAAGTAATGACGTAAAGAGGTAACGACGAAGGGTGGGGCGACGATGTTGGCGCGCGAGGTGGAATGACGGAGCTGGATCGAGTGGATGTGGTTGGAGTGGATGTGGTTGGAGTGGGATTGAATGCTACAGATACGATTATTCCGGTGCCGGAGTATCCGGCCCGGGGGTCGAAGGTGGCGTTTCGGTCGGCGAATATTTTGCCGGGGGGGCAGGTGGCTTCGGCGGTGGCGGCTTGCGCGCAATGGGGATTGCGGACGCGGTATGTGGGTAAGGTTGGCGATGATGCGGCGGGGGAGTTGCATCGCGAGGAGTTTGCGCGGCTTGGCGTGGAGGCGCATTTGGTTGTGGCGGAAGGATGTCCGAGCCAGCAGGCGTTTATTTTGGTGGATGACAAAGGGGAGCGGACTGTTCTTTGGAAACGGGACGAGCGGTTGAAACTGCGGGCTGAGGAATTGCGGCGGGAATGGGTAGTGGATGCGCGCGTGTTGCATGTGGATGGACACGATACCGCCGCAGCGGCGATGGCGGCTGCTTGGGCGCATGAGGCTGGCGTGCCGGTGGTTGCGGATCTGGATGAGCTATATCCTGGCGTGGAGGAATTGCTGCCGAAGCTGGATTATTTCGTGTCGAGCCGGGATATTCCCGGGCGGCTTACGGGCGAGGCGGATCTGCGTAAGGCTTTGCCCCGGGTGCGCGAGAGATATGGATGCGTTTTGGCTGCGGCTACTTTGGGCGAGGAAGGCGTGCTGGCTTGGGACGGTGTGAAGTTTTGGCATGGGGCTGCGTACCGAGTGAAGGTGTTGGACTCGATCGGTGCTGGGGATATTTTCCATGCGGGATTCATTTACGGGCTCTTACAGGGATGGGGGATGCAGAGGCAATTGGACTTTGCGTGCGCGGCAGCAGCTTTGAACTGCATGGCGGTGGGGGCGCGAGGCGGGATTCAGCCGGTGGAGCGCATCGAAAAACTTATGGCGATTGGTGAGCGGTACGGCTCGGGTTTCGCCTTTAGTGTGACATCCTCGGAAAAGTGCTAAGTAGAAGCCCCCGCCACGGTCGGCGGCCGCTACACTGCGACGGCTGGTCGATTTCTTTGACGTTACCAACAAGGTGGAGGTATCGAGACTCGGGGGCCCCCGCTCTCCCGCGGACTTATACTGTGTGCGGGGCCGTCCATGTTGCCGCACAAGAGTTTGTTTTCGCCGCCGATGATCATTCATTGTCCGGTCGATCATTTGCGCATGAGTTTCCGGGCCGGCATGAACGTGTACCGGTGCAACTGGCCAGGATGTGCGGTGTTGTATTCATTCGAGAAGGGCTACTACCGTCTGCAAGAAGAGGGTGATGCAAAAGCGCGAGAAGCCTTTTACGGCCGAGAGGCGATTTGCTTGTGCGAGAGGGGTGACTTTCACCCGCTCTACATCGAGGATTTCGTAGCGAGCCGGAAGGTGCGGTTTTGGGTATGCCCGGTGCGAGGGTGCGGGTACGAGGTGTCGCAGCGGCTGGAGAAGACGGCGGAGGGATGGCGGACTTGCGGATCGTTTGAACATACGAAAGCCGTGCGGATGAGGCGATGAGGATGGATTTCGAAAAGTCCCCGCAAGAGTCGATCGATGAGTTGTACGCGAACCTTACTTAGACGAGTTTAAACTGAGCTAGTACTAAGAATTCGTGGAACCAGAGCGTCAGCCTTTGTGTCTAAAGCACAATGAAACTTTTGACCAGTTTACGAGAGGGCGCCGGCTCCTTAGAGTGGAAGGCGCTAAGGGAGCCGGAGTGATGAAACAAATCCTGACCCTTGTTCTCCTCACGCTAGTGTCTGGCGGAACTGCATTTTCGCAGCAGATCAAAATTACAAATCATACTTATCTTGCCGCATCGGGTAAATGGAAGAGCGACTCCGCAATGACGAAGCCCGCGGACCCCGCAGCGAAAGTGGAGATTGAGTGCGACAAGAAGATCTCGCTGTGCGCGGTGGCGGAAGGGAAGAACCTGCAGGGCGAAGGAAATCTGTTTACGCGGCTGGATGTGAGCCCGGTGCACTATACGATTCTTCGCTGGGACAGCGCAGGATTGGTGGCGCAGACCTCTGCGCGAGATTGCGTGATCGGGAAGCTGGTGATCAATTTCAAGACGAAAAGCGTGACGATGACGGAGGCGCCGAAGAGCAAGAATTCGGGCGAGGACAATGAGTTTTGTAGCGTGTTTACGAAGACGGTGACGTCGCGTTTGGTGAGGTCGAATAGTTAAGGCTTTTGGGGATGCCTGGCTGGTTGGTTTTTGGTCTCGGAATTTACTCAACTTAAATTTTGAAACTGGACGGAATGCTGGAGCTTGCGTTCGCGGCGGGCGTCTGGGCGTTTGGGGCGCAGCAGTGCTGCGCCCGTACATTAATCAACCGGGAGGCCTCGAGTTTAGCTTTTAATTGTGCCGGAGGCGGAGTCCCACGTTGTGGGGGCCTTGCGGAAGTAGGATTCGTTGGCCATGTGACAGGCCAGGGCGGCGTGGTGGCCGAAGATAACGTCTTCGGTCACGGAGCCTCGAGAACGCACGGCTTGGAAGAAGGTCCAGAGGTGAGGCTTCAGGTCGTCATACGAGACGCTGGTGTAGCTAAAGCCTTCGGGAACGGGCTCCTTGCCGGGTACTGTGTCGTGCTCCGCATGCCAGTTTTTCAAATATTCATCGTGCATGGCTTTGGGAAAGCTCGAGGTGTAGTAGCTCGGGCTTTCGTCTTTGCCGGACTGTGGTGAATAGGTGATGGTGGTCGGGGTGACGTCCAGAATGCCTTTCGAGCCCTGGAAGCGATAGTTCTCGGGGGTTTCGGTGCCGAGATTCAAGCGCAGGTAGACCGGCGCGGGGATGGATTTGAATTCGAACAACGTGGCTAGAACGTCGGGCATGTTGCGGCCGTCTTTCCAGCGCAGGATGCCGCCGCTGGCTTGGGCGCGCGCGGGCGCTTCGTTTAACCCCAGCATGAAAATTGCGCCACTGACCAAGTGAACGAGAAGGTCGCCGGCCACCCCGGTGCCGTATTCTTTCCAGCAGCGCCAGCGGGCGAAATATTTGGGCGACATGTCGGAATCCCAGGGGCGCTTGGGCGCGGCTTGTTCTTGCCATCCATTCCAATCGAGATTTTGCTGGGAGAGATCGAACGGCGGCGGATATTCCCACGCGCCGTTGGGATCGTTGCGTCCCATGGAGCCTTCGACGAGCATGAGATCGCCGATGGTGCCTTGTGCGATGAGTTCTTTGGCTTTGGCGCAGATGACGGAGCTGACGCGCTGGGAACCGATTTGAATGATGCGGCCGCTGTCTTTTCCTGCTTTCACCATGGCCACGCCGTCGGCGGCATCGTGGGACATTGGTTTTTCGCAATAGATGTCTTTGCCGGCGGCTACGGCGTCGACCAGCACTTTTCTGTGCCAGAAGTCGGGGACCGCGGCGATGATGCAGTCGACGTCCTTGTTATCGAGAAGTTCCTGGTAGTGGCGGGTGACCGGGAGATTCGGTTTGTTGGTGATTTCGCGGGCCAGCGTGTGGCGGCCGTCGTAGAGATCGGCTGCGGCTATGCATTCGACGCCGGGGAGTTGGATGGCGTTGAGGAGTAGGCCGGAACCTTGCATACCGACGCCGATGATGCCGAAGCGGATGCGGTCGTTCGCGCCGGGGTAGGGTGCGGCGTTCAGACGATTGTCGGGGAGAAGGATGGAGTTGGTGGTTGCCAGGGCGCCGGCTGTTAGCGCTGAGCGTTGGAGGAATTGGCGGCGGGTTAGGTCTTTTTTCATGGGTGGCTCCCGTTGAACCAGAATTCGGAAAGTCGAACAACAATTCCTCAGCGGCCAAACCCGCCGGTGTCAAATCTCATGATGTCGGGCCTAAAGGTCCGACCCCCTGTGCGCATTAATGGAGGGGTTGGACGGCGACTTCTTTGAAAAAGACGATATCGTTGTCGCTGTGGTTTTGCAGGCCGATGTAGCCTTCGTTGGGACGCAGGCCGTGTTGCGGCTCGAAATCGAATTTGCGCGCGGGAACCGGCTGGCCTTCGGTGTAATCGGTGACCTTCACATCGTTGACGACCACGACGGTGTGCGGACCGTCGAGAGTGATGACCATGGTGTTCCATTCGGGGCCGGGCTTGCCTGGACGCGCGCGCGGCTTGGTAAGCGAATAGAGCGTGCCGGTCACGTGATATTCGTCTTCCTTCGAGTCTTCCGGTTGATTGTCGATCTGAACTTCGTAGCCGTAGTGGACCGGCATCCAGGGCTCGCGCGGTTCGATGGGAATGCGGATGAAGACGCCGGAGTTGTCGTTGTGATCGCGCATTTTGTAGACGACCTTGATGCGGCAATTGCCAAATTTTTCGGCGGTCCAGTAGAGCAGGCCCATGCCGCCGTGGGTGCGGATCAGGCCATCTTCGACGGTGTCTTCGCCGGGGCCGACGTGCTTCCAGCCGGTTAGGTCTTTGCCGTTGAAGAGTTGCCGCCAGTCGTCGGGCTTGGCGTTGGAGTGTGAGTGATTGGGGAGAGCGAATAGGGCGAGGATCGCTATTGCCGTTAGAAGAAGGCTGCGCGTCGTTGAGCTCATCGTGGGGCTCCTTTTTCCGGCGGGTATCGTACTAGAACAGATGCGCGGAGGCCACGCAAATTCGAATATTAGAAACTACCAGACGATTTGAAGCTCCTCGTAAAGCCGGAACTCTTGGTCGCACGACACAATCGGGATGCCTTCGCTTAGTGCCTGTGCGATAAGTTGGCGATCGAACGGGTCGGTATGGTGCAGAGGCAAATCGAAAAGACGAAACGCATGATCCATCGTGTAGGGCAACGTTTGCAGGTGCAAATCCTCGATCGCGGTCCGCAAGTCCAAAAAGGAAAAATCGAATTTGCCTCGGGCTGCTTTGATGGCGATTTCAGAAACGGAGACCGCGCTCAGGATCAGGATTTCATGGGGATTGGCGAAAATATCGGCTGCCTGCCTCCCGAGGCGCTCTGGAGCCTTTACGGCGAAAATCAGTGCCACGGTATCCAGGAGGAATCGCACCTAATAACGGCCTTCGAGAAAAGCGTCGACTTCTTCCTCCGTCATGGGCTTCCACCAGTCGGGATCGTGGATTTTGATTTTGTCCCGGAGTGTTCCGAGTTTTCGGATCTTTCCGACGGGTTCCTTGGTGCGCACCAAATCCACCGTAGGCACGCCGCGACGGCAGATGGTCACGGTTTCGCCGTTTTCGACGGCTTTGATGAGCTCGGGGAGCTTGTTTTTGGCGTCGGCTACGCTGACTTTCATTGAAATAGGATAGCTATCTCAGATAGCTATGTCAAGCGGAGCGTGGAAGGGCGCCGGGAAGTGCCGGTGAAAATGGGTGGATAGAGCTGGTTGCCGAGATGGGCGCAGCAGTGCTGCGCCCCTACAAGCTACGGTGCGCCGTCGGCTAGTGCATGGTGGTGCGGATGCGCATGCCGTAGAACGAGCGGTAGACGAAGAAGAAGGAGACGGCGAAAAAGACGGCCGCGAGGATGTGTGTTAGGCCAGCGCCTTGGGAAGCGGTCAGTTGGACTGCCAGTTCTACTGCTAGGAGGCCGAAGAGGGTTGTGAACTTGATGACTGGGTTTAGCGCGACCGAGCTGGTGTCTTTGAAGGGGTCGCCTACGGTGTCACCTACTACCGTGGCGTCGTGGAGTGGGGTGCCCTTTTGCTTTAGCTCGACTTCTACGATTTTCTTGGCGTTGTCCCAGGCGCCGCCGGCGTTGGCCATGAAGATGGCTTGGTAGAGGCCGAAGATGGCGATGGAGAACAGATAGCCGATGAAGAAGAACGGCTCGATGAACGAGAAGGCTAGGGTCGCGAAGAAGACCGCGATGAAGATGTTCAGCATGCCTTTCTGGGCATACTTGGTGCAGATTTCGACTACTTTTTTGCTGTCAGCTACGCTGGCGGCGGCTGCGCCGTCGAGCTTGATGTGGGCTTTGATGAATTCGACTGCGCGATAGGCGCCGGTGGTTACGGCTTGCGTGCTCGCGCCGGTGAACCAGTAGATCATGGCGCCGCCGGTGATCAAACCCAGGACGAACGGTGCGTGGAGGAGGGAGAGCTTGTTGACGCTTTCGGTTAGACCGTGGGTTAGCGCCATGATGATCGAGAAGATCATGGTGGTGGCGCCTACTACCGCCGTGCCGATCAGAACCGGCTTGGCTGTCGCTTTGAAGGTGTTGCCGGCGCCGTCGTTGGCTTCGAGCATTTCTTTGGCGCGCTCGAAGTTTACGTCGATGTTGTAGTCCTTCTTTAGCTCGCTTTTGATGTTGGGGACTTGCTCGATCAGCGAGAGTTCGTAGACCGATTGGGCGTTGTCGGTGACCGGACCGTAGGAGTCTACGGCGATCGTGACAGGGCCCATGCCTAGGAAACCGAACGCTACCAGGCCGAACGCGAAGACCGGGGCTGCGATCATGAGGCCGCCGAGTCCCATGTTGCTGATCAGATAGCCCACCGACATCAGCAGGACCATGGCCAGGCCGATGTAGTAGGCGGAAAAGTTACCGGCGACGAACCCGGAGAGGATGCCTAGCGAGGCGCCGCCTTCTTCCGCGGAGCTTACGACTTCTCTTACGTGGCGAGATTCGGTGGAGGTGAAGACTTTCACTAGTTCGGGGATGATGGCGCCTGCTAGCGTGCCGCAAGAAATGATGGTCGCGAGCTTCCACCACTGGCTGGAATCGCCGCCTAGAGTGGGGATGATCAGCGACGAAACCCAGTAGGTGAAGGCGATGGACACGAGCGAAGTGATCCAGACCAGCGAGGTGAGTGGCGCCTCGTAGTTCATTTCGTCGGCCTTGCCGTATTTGGCGTTGGCGATGAAGCCGTTGATGAAATAGGCGGCGGCGCTGGCCACGAGCATGACGATGCGCATTACGAAGATCCAGACGAGAAGTTGGACCTGCACGGTCGGGCTCTTTACGCCCAGAAGGATGAAAGTGATGAGGGCTACGCCGGTTACGCCGTAGGTCTCGAAGCCATCTGCGCTGGGGCCGACGGAGTCGCCCGCGTTGTCGCCGGTGCAATCGGCGATTACGCCGGGATTGCGGGCGTCGTCTTCTTTGATCTTGAAGACGATTTTCATCAGGTCGGAGCCGATGTCGGCGATTTTCGTGAAAATGCCGCCTGCGATACGGAGGACGGCGGCGCCGAGAGACTCGCCGATGGCGAAACCGATGAAGCAGGGGCCTGCGTAATCGCCGGGAACGAAGAGGAGGATAAGGAGCATCATCAGGAGCTCCACGCTGATGAGCATCATGCCGATGCTCATGCCGGCTTTGAGTGGCGTGTGATAGATCGGGTAGGGCTTGCCGCGCAGGCTGGCGAAGGCAGTGCGGGAGTTCGCGAAGGTGTTCACGCGAATGCCGAACCAGGCCACGCCATAACTTCCCGCCATACCGATTAGGCTGAACGCGAGAATGGTCGGCAGGGTGACGGCGACCGACTTGCCGGGGACTGGGGCGAGCACGCCGAAGTAGAGCACGATGACTACGGCAATGAAGAGCCAGAGAAGAAGCAGGAATTTGCCTTGGGTGATGAGGTAAGTCTTGCAGGTTTCGTAGATTAGCTCGGAAATGTCGCGCATCGAGCGATGAACGGGAAGATTCTTGAGGCGGCTATAAATGACCAGGCCAAAGATCAGGCCAAAGATACAAAAGAGGATGCCGAAGAGAAGGAGTTTGTGGCCGTCGATCCCTAGAAATTGGACCTGGGAAAGGTCCGGAAGTTTGAGATTGGCCTCACCGCTGGCTTCCTGCGCGCTTTGCGCTAACGATCGGACGGCGGTAAGCGACGAAATCGTGGCGGCAATGGCGCCAAATTTTGCGATTCGACATGCCAGTGACCGGGCACTCGTAAGCCAGGTGCGCATGAACACTCCTCCCGTACTAGAGACGAATTTTGAGCGAAACTTTACAGAGTGGCCGCCAAGCGGTCCACTACCCTGAACACTCGGTACCGCACAATACTTCATTAACGCAGGACTGGGACTTGCGACCAGAAGCTGCGATCCTGTCTACCCGACGGGATGATTTGGCGGCATTCTGTGCGCGCATCGAACTGCTAAACAAAGTGGTGAGTTTATAACATTTAGCGGGTGGTGGGTCAAACTGGACGGAAGGACGGTTGGAAAGCACGCAATGGACTTAGGACACGGATTGGCGAACAAAATGGTACCATGCCACAGCATTTTTGGTCGTGGACTAGAAGTAAAGGTTACGCTAGAAGGGACAGACCTTAGGCGGAGCTATGAGCGCTCAAGTAACGACAGCTGCGCGGTCGCGGGCGAACGCTCCGGTTGAACTGCGGCACGACTGGAAGCGTGGCGACGTAGCCGAGATCTACCGGACGCCACTGATCGAATTAGTGTTTCGCGCGCAAAGCGTGCACCGTCAATCGCATGCGCCGGATCGTGTGCAGACCTGCCAGCTGATTTCCATCAAGACGGGGGGATGCCCCGAGGACTGCGCCTACTGCCCGCAGAGCGCTCACTATGACGCGCCCGTGGCGCGGCAAGGCTTGTTGGACGCACAGCATGTCATTGGAGTCGCGCGGGAGGCCGCCGAGCGCGGGGTGACACGATTTTGCATGGGGGCCGCCTGGCGGCAGGCTCCAGAGGGCGCGGAATTTGAGCGCGTGCTGGAAATGGTGCGTGGCGTGTCGGCGTTGGAAATGGAAGTCTGCTGCACTTTGGGGATGCTAAGTGAGGGCCAAGCGGAGCGTTTGAAAGAAGCTGGGCTGTCCGCTTACAATCACAATCTAGACACGTCACCAGAGTTTTACGGTTCGATCATCAGCACGCGGGTTTATGATGATCGCCTGAGAACACTCGCGGCGGTACGGAAGGCGGGCATCACCGTTTGCTGCGGGGGTATCCTGGGCATGGGCGAGCGAGAGTCGGATCGCATCGGCCTGTTGCACCAGCTTGCGACGTTGCAGCCGCATCCCGAGAGTGTGCCTATCAACATGCTCGTGCGAGTGGAAGGAACGCCGCTGGCGTCGATGCCGGCACTGGATCCCCTGGAAATGGTACGGGCGATCGCGACAGCTCGGATCTTGATGCCTGCTTCGAGAGTGCGATTGGCCGCGGGGCGCAAGCAGCTGTCTCCGGAAGCAGTTACGTTGTGCTTTCTTGCTGGCGCTAATTCGATTTTTGTCGGGGAAAAGCTCTTGACGACACCTAATCCTGGACCGGATGAAGACCAGCAACTACTTCAAACCCTGGGGCTGAAACCACTCGAATCGCATGCCAGCTGAATTCCACAAAGCATTTCAGCAAGACCTAGACAACGGCCTGCGGCAACTGGAGGCTCGGGATCGACGGCGATCTTTGGGCGAAATTGCCGGCGTGAATCTGTGCTCGAATGACTATTTGGGATTGGCGGAATCCGATGCACTGCGCGCGGCAGTGTTGGATGCCGTGCGAGAAGCGCCTCGTGTTGGTGGCACCGGCTCGCGGCTCCTCTCGGGGCACTTGGATGTGTGGAACGCGACCGAGGAGGAGTTTGCGGAGTTCGCCGGAACGGAGGCAGCGCTTTATTTTGGGAGCGGCTACGCGGCAAATATCGGGCTGCTGACGTCAGTGCTGCGGAAGAGCGACCTTGTTTTCTCGGACGAGTTGAACCACGCCAGTTTGATTGATGGAATTCGATTATCCGGCGCGCGGAAGGTGATTTATCCGCATCTCGATTTGAACGTCCTTGAAGAAGGTTTGCGATCCAGGGCGAATGAGGGCGGGCGAAAGTTTGTGGTTACGGAAACCGTATTCAGTATGGATGGCGACGTGGCGCCCCTAGTGGAAATGGCTGCGCTGTGTGAACGTTTCGGAGCTGGTTTGATTCTAGATGAAGCGCATGCGACCGGCGTTCACGGTCCGTTGGGACGCGGGATTGCCGTTGCCATGGGTTTAGCCGCGGACGCGATTGGCGTGACGCATATGTGCGGCAAGGCATTAGCCAGCGCGGGCGCATTCGTTTGTGGGAGCGCGGCGTTGAAGGAACACTTGGTGAATCATGCCCGCACATTTATTTTCAGCACGGCGATGCCGCCGTATATCGCGGGTCAGATTCTGGCGGCGCTGCGAATTGCGCTGGGCATGGACGTGCAAAGGGCGGAGTTGATTGCGAACTCGCGGCGGCTGGCGACGTCCCTGCGACAGCACGGTTACGACACCGCGGGAAGCAGCACGCAAATTGTGCCGGTAGTGATCGGCGGAAACGAAGAAGCGCTGGAGGTCGCGGCATTTTTGCGAACGCAAGGTTTTGCGGTACGCGCGATTCGTCCCCCGACTGTAAAGGAAGGTCGCGCACGACTTCGGTTGTCCGTTACTTGTGCGATTGCAGCCAGTGAGTTAGAGCGCGTGGGGGAGTGTCTGGGCGCGTGGCGACTGCAGCGCCCGGCATTGACGGCGGCGGGGTGCTCGTGAGGAATCACTTTTTCATCACAGGCACGGATACCGGCGTCGGAAAGACCACACTGTCGGCGCTGCTGTGCGCGGCTCTTGATGCGGTGTACTGGAAGCCGATTCAAACCGGGACGCTCGAGGGATCCGATCGCGTCACGGTCATGCGCCTGGCTGGGATTGGAACGGACCGGACGCTGGACGAAGTGTACAAGTTTGTTCCACCGGTATCGCCTGATCTTGCGGCGCGCTGGGCCGGCACCGAGATCGACTTGGCGCGCATTACCTTGCCGACGAGTTTGCACAATGATTGGCTCGTTGTGGAAGGCGCGGGCGGCGTGCTCGTGCCCATCAATCAAAAGCAATTCATGCTCGATATGATGGTGAAATTCATGTTGCCGGTGATTCTGGCAGCGCGCAGCGGCGTCGGAACCATCAATCACACACTGTTAACGCTGGCCGCTTTGCATGCGGCGGAATTGCCAGTACACGGTGTTGTGCTGATCGGCGATCAAAACCGCGAAAACCGCGAGACCATCGAACGCTTCGGCCACGTTCGCGTCATTGGCGAGATTCCGCGTTTGCCGAACCTCCACCGTACCGCCTTGATGCAAGTATTCATGAACAATTTCGACCGCGCGGCGTTCGCGCAGTAAGTTCCGTCATAACTTTCCTTTTATCGTCGAAGCTTCCCGCTGTGCTCTGGCAATGCAGAAACCAAACCTACATTCCGGTCCAATGACATCGCCCGATTGGCTGACGCTGGATCATGTGTGGCTTCCCTACACCCAGATGAAAACGGCAGAGTTGCCGGTTCCCGTAGTTTCCGCGCACGGTGCACGGCTCCAATTGGCAGATGGCAGGGAATTGATTGATGGGATCGCCAGTTGGTGGACGGCCTGTCACGGCTACGGCCATCCGTACATTCTGAAAAAAGTTGCCGAGCAGTTGGAGAAGATGCCGCACGTGATGTTCGGCGGGCTGGCTCACGAGCCCGGCTATCGTTTGGCGGGACGCCTTGCGGCGGCATTGCCCGGCGACTTGAACCACGTTTTCTTCACGGAGTCGGGATCGGTCGCAGTAGAAGTGGCACTGAAGGTGGCGGCGCAGTTCTGGTTAAACCAAGGGCAACGGCGCACGAAGTTCGTCAGCTTTCGACACGGGTATCACGGAGATACCTTTGCGACGATGGCGATTTGCGATTCAGAGGAGGGGATGCACAAAATGTTCCGCGGAGTCTTGCCGGAACAATTCTTGACGGAGCTACCGGATTCGAAAGAAAACCACGACCAGCTTGATCGTTTTCTCGGGAGGAACCGGACCGAAATCGCGGCAGTCGTCGTCGAACCGCTGGTGCAAGGCGCAGGCGGAATGAAATTTCACGATGTGACCGTGTTGAGCAATCTTAGATCACTGTGTGATCGATGCGATTTACTGCTGATTTTCGACGAGATTTTTACTGGTTTCGGGCGCACAGGCACGATGTTCGCGTGCGAACAGGCCGGGGTGACGCCGGACATCATTTGTTTTTCGAAGGCGCTGACAGGCGGCACGATGCCGCTGGCCGCGACCGTTGCCAGCGAGAAAGTTTACCAAGCGTTTTTATCCGATGATCCGGACGCCGCGTTGATGCATGGACCGACGTATATGGCGTATCCATTGGGTTGCGCGGCCGCCAATGCTTCGCTCGATTTGTTCGAGAGCGAACCGCGGCTACGGCAGGTAGCCACGATTGAAGCGCAGTTGAAGGACGAACTGAGCCACTGCAGACGTGCGCCGGGTGTGAAAGAAGTCCGCGTCAAGGGTGCGGTCGGCGTAGTTCAAATGGATCGACCGGTCAATTCCGTCGAGCTCAGGACGCGTTTTATTGAAAAAGGATGCTGGATCAAGCCTTTTGGAAACGTCATCTACCTAACGCCACCCTTCGTCATTGAGGAGCGGGACCTGTCGTGCTTGACGCGCGCCATCGACGAAGTGTTGAACGGCCGCTGAACTTTTCCGCGCGCCACCTGAATTTTCCGGCCATCATTTCCACTTCCGCCCTCTGGTAGACTCAAGCACTCACTAACGGAGGACGAGAGTTTGCCGGCGAATCTGAGCGGGTGGAAACAGAAAGTTGTCGCCTTCGCCGGCGGGCTCGGTGCGCCCGGATTATTTCTCATTTCCTTTCTCGATTCCTCGGTCCTGACATTTCCGGTGATCAACGATTTGCTGCTGGTCGAACTATCCATTCAGCGCCCAGCGCGCATGCCGTTGTATGCCTCTATGGCCATGATCGGTTCGACTCTAGGCTGTGTGCTCCTGTATTTCCTCGCGAAGAAGGGCGGCGAAGCCGTTTTCCACAAAAAGGCCGGGCCTCGGGGGAAGAAGATCCAATCGTGGGTGGAGAAAAACGGCTTTGCGGGAATGCTGATCGCGGCCCTGCTACCGCCGCCGACGCCGTTCAAGTTTTTCGTGCTGGCCTCTGGAGTGTTCAAAGTGCCGCTAGCGAGTTTTACGTCAGCGATCGGTTTGGCAAGGGCGGTTCGGTATTTCGCGATCGGTTATTTGGCCGTGCGGTATGGCTCGCAGGCGTTGCCTTTTCTTGGACAGCACAAGTTGGCGGTGACGGCGGTTGTGATCGTGCTGGTGGCGTTGAGTTACGCGATTTCGCAATTCATTTTGCGGGAAGAGCGTATTGTCGCGAGCGGGAAATAGCCAACAACGCTGCTGCGTTAACGCTGTTGCGTTATCGGTGCACCAGGTCGCGAGCCCAGAGCAACTCGTCCTCCAGGACCCTGCCAGTGGGATCCGTGTGCACCAGTGCCACGACCTCATTCCGGATCTCGCCAGAAACGGTGTAACGCAGATCTCTAATTTGTACTTCATAACCCTCCGGCGTTTTCTCGACAGAGGCTTTCGGGAAGCTTGAGATTCGGAGAAACTTCTTGGCTGTCTCGGCGTTCTGAGCATGCTCGAGGATAGGCGAGGATTCAGGTTTGAATAGGGTAGTGCCATTGTGGGGGTCGAAGCTCGCGTCCGGCGCGGCGTCGACCGTGAGTTCATGCAGGGCGCGATCTGTTTCTACGATGGCGTACCAAGTGAAAAGCGAAACGGATTCCGGATAGGCGGCGGCCCGGCGGGGCGATTCGTCTCGATAGCTACGGGCTTCGATGGTGGCCAGTACGTTGCCGTGGAAGTTTGCGCGCGCGCCAACGTAGAGAATCACGAGAATGAAACCAACGACGGCTCCCACGCGCCCGCGCGGGCCTTTGTCCCGTGCGCCGATCTCATCGCTGACCATGCGCGATAGTTCCGGCAACAGGATGGCCGCGATGAGTATCGTGATGATCCATGGATCGACGCCGGCGACCCAATCGGCCGAGATGCGATGCCCGCTAAATGGCCACAGCGGGGTGATTCCGCCGGACTGACATGCATCCATGCCAAGGTGGAGAAATCCCGCCAGAACGATGGTGACGAGAAATGTGCCGCCAGCAAACGACCCGGGGACAGATTTTCGGGGCCGTAATAAATAGGCAATGCCGAGAATCGCGCCTGTTGCAAGTGACGCAACGATGGAATGAGTGTAGGTGTGATGCCAGGACAGATAGGTCGATGGGCCGGCCACAGCGCTGAGTGCGTCCATGTCCGCGACCGTTCCGGCGATCAACACCACCCCCCACGCCGGCAGCGGCGCGCGAGGCAAAAGCGCACGAGTGAGTGCGAGTGACGCCAAGGCATGCGTGCCGACGTCCATTAGATTGGATCAGGAGCCGCCGCGAGATTTTTGCGCGGCGCCGTTCTGCGGCACAAGCAACTTCAGCGCATCCGGCACGATCTTGAACTCCACCGGCAAGCGTGCGAGCGGTTCGCCGTCGATCTGCGCATAAACCGGATTGCTGTCGAGTGGCTCGCAGACGATCGATTCCGCCTTCCAGAAGTGCACGCCGTCGGTGCCACGCAATTTGTCGACCCACAGACTGGGCAGATAGCTCAGATAGCGAAAGCCGCTTTGCGTCGTGAGCGCCATGAGTTCGAACTTGTTCTCGTAGAGATCCGCGTTCGTGGTGATTTTGAACGGGCCACCGTAATTTTTCGTTCTGCCCACGATGACCAGCGTCGCATCAATTCTCTGATCGCCCGTAACGACTCGGAAGTGTGGAAATTTGTACCGAAAAACCTCGCGAGCCCCTTGCCACCAGTACGCCAGAATACCGACGCGCGCTTTCAGGTCCAGATCGATGGCATAAACGATCATCCCATCCGGTCCAGCACCGGCCACGCTCAGAAAATACCGCCTCTTTTCTGGCTCCAACAGCGGCGTCGCCAGGCCCAGCGCGACTTCTTTGATTTGCCCATGAATCAATTTTTCGGCGGCTCCCGGGATGTCCCAGGGCAAGTTCAATTCCTTTGCGAGAATGTTGGCGGTGCCGCCGGGAAGTAGTGCGAGTGGAACGCGATGCCCGTTTTGCGCGTCAGCCAGGCCATTCACAACTTCGTTCAGTGTCCCGTCGCCACCGCACGCGATGACCAACTGCCGGCCTTCCACGGTTGCGCGTTGCGCCATTTCCGTGGCATCGCCGGGACCCCGAGTTTCGATAAGTTCCGCCTCAATGCCGCCAGACAACAGAATTCTGCGAGCTTCGTCGAGCATGCGACGTCGTCCGTGTCCACCATTCCCGGCGTTGGGGTTGTGAATCAGCAATGCATTTCGTAAGTTGCCCGTCATGGACCATCCTGGATTGTGCTCGTCCCGCAGGCTAGCTGCGCGTGCCACGAAACTTCCATTCTATATAATATGATGCTGAATCACGTGAATGTTCTTCAGAGGGTGCCCATGGCCAAGGCTGCAGCGGCGAAACACGAGATCGAACAGCTGCGGGAAAAGATTCGTCATCACGACTACCGCTACTACGTTTTGGACGATCCCGAGGTGTCGGACGCCACTTACGACCGCCTGATGAACCGCCTGAAAGAGCTGGAGGCCGCCAATCCAAAATTGATCACGCCGGATTCGCCCTCGGCGCGCGTGGGAGGCGTCCCGCGCGCTGGTTTTCAGACGGTGCGCCACGCGCGTGCGATGCTGAGCCTCGACAACGCATTTTCCTACGACGCGCTGCGCGATTTCGATCGCCGGGTGCGCCAGGGAAGCGGCCGCGAGAAAATTGAATACGTAGCCGAGCACAAATTCGATGGCCTCAGCATTTCTCTGCAATACGAAAACGGAATTCTGGTGCGCGGCGTCACGCGCGGCGATGGTTCGACCGGTGAGGATGTCACGCCCAACGTTAGAACCATTCGCTCGATTCCCCTCCGGATGGACGCGGCGCTTCTTAAGAAAACGAAGCTGCCCGGCACCTTCGAAGTACGCGGCGAAGTGTTGATGACCCGCAAATCGTTCGAGGCGATGAATCGGCAGCAGGAGCAGACCGGCGGGAAGATTTTCGTCAATCCCCGAAACGCCGCCGCCGGATCGGTCCGCGTGCTGGATCCGTCGATCACCGCCCAGCGGCGGCTGGAGTTCTTTGCGTACTACCTGCTGGTCGATGGGGCGGAGCCATTCCCAAAGCATTCGGAATCTCTGCAAGCTCTAAAGCAATTGAGGTTCCGCGCCTCGGACGATTGGAAACTCTGCGAAGGGATCGACGAAGTGCTGGCGTATTGCGACACGTGGGAGCCCAAGCGCGAGGCTTTGCCGTACGAAATCGACGGCGTCGTGATCAAGGTGAATTCCACTCCCATCCAGCACGAATTGGGGTTTACGGCGAAAGCTCCGCGCTGGGCGATCGCCTACAAATATCCCGCGCGGCAAGAGACCACGGTAGTGAACGATATCCGCGTGCAGGTTGGCCGCACCGGCACGTTAACACCAGTAGCCGTGCTCGAGCCGGTGCAAGTCGGAGGCGTCACTGTCAGCCGTTCCACCCTCCACAACATGGACGAAATCCAGCGCTTGGGCTTGCAGATCGGCGACACCGTGCTCATCGAACGCGCTGGTGAAGTGATTCCACACGTTCTGAAGGTCGTGAAACAAGGCGCGAACCGCCGCGAATTCCGCATGCCGGAAAAGTGCCCGGAATGCGGCAGTACCATTCACAAGGCGGAAGACGAAGTGGCCTACCGCTGCGTGAATGCCGCCTGCCCAGCCAAGCGTAAGGAATCCCTGCGCCATTTTGCCAGCCGCCACGCCATGGACATCGATGGGCTGGGCGACAAGATCGTCGATCAACTCGTGGACAAAGGGCTCGTCACGGACGTCGCCGATCTGTACTCGCTGAAATTTGAGGACGTCTTGGAATTGGAACGTTATGCCGACAAGTCCGCACAAAACTTGATCGACGAGATTCAGGCGAGCAAAAAACAATCGTTGGCGAGGCTGATTTATGCGCTCGGCATCCGCATGATCGGAGAGCGCACCGGCCAACTCCTGGCGGCACATTTTTCTTCGCTCGACGAACTAGCCGCAGCCAGCGAAGAGCAGTTGCTCGAAGTCGGCGAAGTCGGCCCCAAAGTCGCCGCCAGCATCGCCGAGTTCTTCTCCGAATCCCCCAACCAGCGCATCATCAAGAAACTCGACAAAGCAGGCGTGCGACCCACCACGGAAAAACGCGTCCTCAAGAGCCAAAAGTTCGCCGGCAAATCATTCGTCTTCACCGGCGGCCTAGCAAATCGCTCCCGCGAAGCGGCCGCCGAACTAGTGCAGCAACACGGCGGCAAAATCTCCAGCTCCGTCAGCAAGAAGACGGATTTCGTAGTCGTCGGCACCGACCCAGGCTCAAAATACGACAAAGCCAGAGAACTCGGCCTTCCCGTTCTGACGGAATCGGAATTCGAGAAGCTGCTGAAGTGAGTGGACCTCGACCGGCATCATCAAATAAGTGTCCCAAGGAGGCGGATAAATATTTCTAAGGGGTCGGAGCTTTAGCTCCGACATTCAAGTGCAAGCAAGATCGGGCTTTAGCCCCTGAGGAGATGCTTTTTCGGTATGAGTCTCAATGAGATAGCTTCTGGTCTTTCCTTGGCTTAACCATTCATTCGAATGATACCTAATAAAGTAATTAACAAGGCGAGCTATATGTGGTAGCATTCGACGTGTCTACGATCAGCCTTCCTCTTATCCTTGCCGCCTGCCCAGTCATCAAACGTCACTCCGGTCCTCGATCGCAAGGCGATGCCTGCAACTGCCGTAGAATCAATACTTACAAAAGTCTATCAAAACAAACAACTTTAACCTCCTCTAGAATGAATACTTACAAAAAAGGCCAGGGGGATGGCGATTATTGTTAACTAGCAGGGCCGCGATTTCGATGACCGGCCATCGGACTAGTATTCCCCGCAAGTTCAACGAATCAGAAGCTATAATGGAAACGGCGGGCGGGCCGGGTGATCGCTGGTCTGGCCATCGCAAGATGGTTGGACGGGAGGAAAGTCCGGACACCGTCCTGAGTCATCAGGGAACCTTTATTCGCTTAACCGCGATGTAAGGTAAGGGCAACGCGCCTGGTAACGCCAGGGGAGCGACTTGGATGGCATCGGCTTCGGCCGGTGCTGGCCGGTTCGCTCACGGAAAGTGCCACAGAGAATATACCGCCGGCGGAACGGCACGGTGGCATCGCGCAGGAAAACCTGCGTGACGTCTTCGCACAGCTCGTTACGTTGGTAAGGGTGAAAAGGTGGGGTAAGAGCCCACCGCTTGTGTGGCAACACACGAGGCACGGAAAACCCCGCGTGGTGCAAGGCCAAATAGGAGGGGAGAGCCGGCCCGGCTCGTCGAGTCAGCGTTCGCGTGGCAGCCGCTTTAGGGCGATTGCTGCAAGAATGCGCTCCCTCTGCAACGGCGCAAGCTGCTGCAGAGAGCAACCCTCGGGTAGGCTGCTTGAGTCATGGCGCGAGCCGTGACCTAGAGGAATGATCGCCGCGCAAGCGTCTCGTTTTAGGGATGCATGCGGCACAAAATCCGGCTTACAGGCTCGCCCGCTACTTTTTGCGAATCGCCGATCTGCGTGGACGCTGATATGTCGGCGATGAACTTTGTCTGCGGTGCTTCATCAACGCGGCCAGGTATGCGGAATAGGCTTACGAAGACTTCTGTGCACGGTGACAGCGCAACAGAGGCTTCGCCGGTAAGGACGCGGAAAGCGAAAGTCTCCTGGAGATACAGCTTCACCACCGAATCGGTGTGGCTAAGGTAGCCGATTGAAGCATCCTGCCCGATATTGAGCTCGAAATCGCCGCCGCGCGTGGTCAGCACGAACGCACCTTCGATCGCTGGCGCCCAGATCAGATTGCCGTCGACGATGCGCTTGACGTGTTCCAGAACGGGATATCCGTGATCGCGAGTTTCGGCGAGGGCCGTATACTCATTGGCTCCGAGCAAGACTGAGTAGGGGCCGTTCACGCCAACGAGACGTAGTTGGCTCAATGCGTGTGCCACCGCGTCCGGATAGTCACGCACATCCGCAGGAAGCGTCTGGATTGGATTACTCGTGCCTTCCCGAATGCCTTGGATATCCGCTTCCCGGTATCCGTTGAAGATGGCCCGATCTTCGGCAAAGGCAAGCTTCTTCGCGGCGTCTTTTGCAGGCTGCCAATCGGAGTCATCCGATCCACGGTCTACATCATCGATAGTCTGACGGGATAGTTCGAAAGGCACACGCAACTCCACGAGCGGCTTGACCTCTCGCTGCCTTGCGATGATGCCATCGGCAGGAGCGGAGATCGACCGCAGATGGCCGGTCGCAACTCCGGGCAGAGCCACTCCTCCAACCGAAGGAACATCCACTGCCCGTCGCCCGGCTAGGTACCGCTTGAGCGTCCTGGTCGTTTCTTCCTCAATCTGCGCCCATGCAGCGTCAGAGATGGGAGCTAACTCCCGATGCAGGTTATTCATCTTTGTGTCCTTTAAGCGATCCTATTCCGAGCGTTCCGAGTGATGCATCGTCCACGGACGAAGCCGAAGGCCCGTCCGACGTCAGCGACGCCCCGATTGCGGCGGAGTTTGGTGCGCCTCCGCTGATGCCGTCGAGAAATGTAGATGACGGCGCAAAAAACAAACTCCCGGTAACTGCTGTGCTGAAATCAAGGAGGCGGTCGTAATTGCCAGGGGGACGGCCCACGAACATATTTTGAAGCATGGTTTCGGTGATGCGCGGAGTGCGGCTATAACCGATGAAGTAGGTCCCGAACTCGCCGTGGCCGGGCCGCCCGAAAGGCATGTTGTCTCTCAGAATTTTGATTTCTTTTCCATTTTCTTCGATCACCGTGAGCGCACTGTGCGCGAATGGCGGCTTCTCGGCGTCTTTCAGTTCGATGTCGGAGAGTTTCTTGCGGCCAATAATGCGCTCCTGCGTCTCAACCGGGAGAGCATTCCATCCCTTCATGTCGTGAAGATACTTCTGGACGATGACGTAGCTGCCGCCGGCGAAGGCTGGATCTTCGTCACCGACAATGGCAGCCTCGCGCGCCGCATCGCCTCGCGGATTTTCTGTGCCGTCGACGAACCCGATGATATCGCGATCATCGAAATAGCGGAAGCCGTGAACCTCGTCGGCAACGGAAACTACATCGCCGATGTTGTCCATGATTTGCGCGGCCAATTCAAAACAGAGGTCGGCGCGTTTGGCTCGAATGTGAAAGAGGATGTCGCCCGGAGTGGAGACGGCATGGCGGCCGCCGGAGCGAATCTCTCGAAACGGATGGAGCTCGGCGGGGTGAGGTGATCCAAAGAGTTTGTCCCATGCGTCCGAGCCGAATCCAACGACACAGGTGAGACCGGCTTCCACGTCTCGAAACTCCACAGCGCGCACGAGCCCGAAGAGGTCCGCGCAGAATGATCGCAGCGTCGCATGGTTGTCCCGCTCCGGGCGGATGCAGACGACCAGAAAAATCGCCGCGCGCGTGAGCGGGCCGACCACCGTCTGCGGAAGGACGATCTCGTTTAGTTCCTTGGGCGTGTCCATTATCTCAATCTACGATGATTCCTATCCATCTGAGTATTCTGACCGATTTTCGGAGCCCACGATTGCAGGACGTCTCTCGTGTTATCGAGAGCGCGGGATGATCCATCTTCAGGGGTAGTTAAAGGCGCTACTCGGACCGCTGGCCGGTGAACTCGCCTTCGCCCCCGCGGTCGTGGAACGTGCCGTTGATGGTGTTCCCGTCCACTCTTCCCCGAAAAGTCAAAACGTTGCGTGTCTTGGTTCGAACCAGGATGTGGTGCAAGTTGATCATACCCTCGATACCACCGGACTGGTTGGGTCCCTTGAAATGGCCGGACAGCGTATTGCCGTCCTGTTTGATCTCAAGCCACTTCGTTGAAGTCGAGCCGTTCGGATCCTTGCAGTAAAGCGTCCACTTTCCTGCAACGTTGTCGGGAGGCTTGTCGGAAGGCGGCGCCTGTGATGACGCGCCGCCAGCTACGAAGAAGAGCAATAGACAAAACAATCCAAGTGAGAACCTTGTGTAGTGATTTCTCATTCGAACCACGGACCTCCGCTCTGGGGTGGGCCAGAGTATACATCGCACTTGCCTGCTGTTGTAGAATCTCCGCAACTTCGAACTCGTGTTCATGTAGTAGATCTTGTTTTTTCTCGCGCATTGTTTTTGATCAGTTGCGGGACCGAGATTGCGGTTTCCATTTTAACGCACGGGAGCAGGACGCCAATGACTGATGCGATCAACCGACGAACCGCAATCACCAGACTGCTGGGAGCGGCGGCTGCGGGCCTTGCGCCAGTTGCTCTAAAGGCCGCCTGGGCGACACAAAGCCGCGACGGGGGACCAACCGGGCGGGAACTTGGCGATATTAACCGGATCGGCTGGGGTTTCATGCGGCCGTATTCCGTGCCCGGTATGTCGGTGGCGATCGCGCGCAACGGGAAGTTTGTGTACAGCAAGGGTTTTGGTGCCGCGGACCGGCAAAAAGCACAGCTCGTTGCGGCCACGAGCCTCTTTCGAATCGCGAGTCTTTCCATGCCGATCACGGCCGTGGCGACATTTCTCTTGATCGAGAAGGGCCAGCTTCATCTCAATGACAAAGTGTTCGGCCCATCGGGAATTTTGGGGACGAAGTACGGCAAGCCACCCTACCAGCAGTACGTTGCCGACATCTCGGTCGATCACCTCTTGGCGCATACAAGCGGCGGGTGGGGCGATGGGCCGTCAGACCCGATGTTTCACTCGGAGGGCTGGGACCAGGAGAAGCTGATCGAGTGGACGCTGGACAAAGTGCCGCTGGCCGGCCCGCCGGGGCAGAGCTGGGTCTTTTCCAATTTTGGATACTGCTTGCTAGGCCGCGTGATCGAGCAGGTGAGCGGTCAAACCTACGCGATC
The DNA here is from genome assembly GCA_963834025.1 of uncultured Acidobacteriota bacterium. Classification (GTDB taxonomy): domain Bacteria; phylum Acidobacteriota; class Terriglobia; order Acidiferrales; family UBA7541; genus Acidiferrum. Next base: position 571,326 of record CAWIAI010000005.1, read on the forward strand.
TTTGTTCAGAACAACATCCTTGGCCCGTGCGGAATCAACGATATGAAGATTGCCGGCAACAAAATGGGCCAGCGCGCGCCGAACGAAGTCGTGTACACGGGTCAATACAGTGAAGAGCCCTACAAGATAAACGTGGAGCGCATGGACTCGTGCGGGGGATGGATTGCAACGTCGTCCGACTTGGCGATTTTCCTGGATCACGTTGGCGGAGCGGGAGACGTTCCCAGTTTGTTGAAGCCGGAAACAATTCGGGTGATGACCACGCCCACGGCTGCTTATCCGCAAGCGTCTGCGGCGGCTGCGTATGCCAAAGGCTGGATGGTCAGCACCCGTGACCCCGGCATCTGGTGGCACTCCGGTTCTCTGCCCGGCTCGACCGGCGTAATGGTTCGAACCGGGAACGGTATGGCGTGGGCGGCCGTGACGAACACGCGGACCCAGCCTCATGCGGAAATTGACGGCGCGATCAATAAAATGGGCTGGGACATGGTTGGAACCGATCCCGAGTGGGGCGTGCAAGCTCTTTACATCCGTTAACGAATATCCGGTCTACTCCTTCGCGCTAAAGAAGAAGTTCCGAATAGAGAGCGAGAAATTGCAGCGGAGAAATGCAGATTCTTGGAGCGTACGCAGATCAGTGTGAAGCACGCGGCGTCCGAATCGCGTGGGTAACCTTGGAGAAGCATAGTGGACATTCACCAACTTCAGCTGTTCCTCGCGGTGATGGATTCGCCAAGCATGACCGCCGCTGCGGAGAGAATTCACCTGTCGCCGGGCGCCGTTAGCCTTCAGCTCCACAATCTGGCGGACGAGCTTCGCGCGGAACTATTCGTGCGCCGCGGCAAACGGTTGATTCCGACGCCCGCTGCGCAGCGCCTCGCGGAACGCGCTAGAGAAGTCGTAAGAATGATGAGCCAGATTCAGCAGGACTTTGAAAATGATTTAGCTAAGGACACGCGTCCGTTCGAATTCGCGACCGGCGTTACGACCCTTATCTATCAATTGGGGCGTCCGCTGAGGCAACTTCGGGAAAACTATCCCAAGGCGGACATTCGGGTCACGGTGGGCGTGACCGAAGAAATGGTTGCCGGGTTGCACGACCGGCGTTTCGACCTGGTGTTGATCTCCCTTCCGGTAGCCGAGCAAGATTTAAAACTGATACCGCTTTTCGATGAGGAGTTGCTTGTGGTTCGTCCCTCCGTGAACAATGTTGTGAGCGCCCGGATCGGTTCGATCCGCCCTGCCGAACTCGCGGAAGTTCCGTTTTTGCTCTATCCCAAGCGCAGCAACATGCGGCGGGTGATCGACAACTTTTTCAAGGAGATCAACATAGTTCCCCGGGTTGCGATGGAGGCGGACGACACCGAAGCGATCAAGCGACTCGTGGAATCAGGCTTCGGCAGCTCGATCCTTCCCGAGCACGCCGTAAGCGACAAATCCCGTTTTTTTCAGAAATTTCGAATCGAGGGCCAGCGTCTGAAGAGAAGTTTGGCGTTGGCGACGGCACGCACGGATTGCCCACGTAAGCTCACCGAATCCATTGCAAAGTTTCTACACGACGCCTTGCTGGCAGAATCGAAGCTAGAACGATAGCGGCTAGAGGCTAGAGGCTAGCTCATAAATGGCCGAGACAGGAAGAGAAGAATTTCCTCAGGGCTAAAGCCCGATTTTGCGTGTCTTTAGATGTCGGAGCTAAAGCTCCGACCCCTGAGATGCATTTAGGAGATGACTTCTAGCCCGGTTGAAGTCTGGTCCAGTGCTCGAAGTTTGTGCGGAAGAGACGGTTGACATCGCGCTGAATATCGAGGCGTGTTACCCCGCGGCCATCGGCGTCCAGCAAGCGATACGCGTGTGCCAAAGTCTTCGCAAGAATCACGCGTGTGTTTCGCCATTTGTAGATGACCTGCTCCAGAACGCGCGCGTCGGAGTGTTGCGGGATAAAACTGGTGCCCAGCATTTCGATTCGTTCGCGGGTAATTTCTTCCACGATGGAGCTGTTGTTCATGAACCACCAGCACCCGAACGGCATCAGATTGCTGAATTTTCGTGCGTACACGCACAGTTCGTGCTGATTTTCGCGACTGAGCAGGCTGACCAGGAAGCGGTTTGCAGGGAAACTTCGACACAGATGTTCCACGGCTCGCAAGTCGGCTCTTCCAACCGCGTCACCGGCCAAGCGGATCGCGGGGTTTACCTGGCGCCGCACGCCGATCATGAGGGACATCGGGAGGCCGAACTCTTGGCACGAGGGCAACACAGCCTTGCTCAGTATTTTGTTCGTCGTGCTTTCGTCGGGGAAGCGAAAGGTGTCCTCGAGCGAAACCGCCATATAGAGCGGGCGCATACGTTGGCACCAATCCGCCAGAAACCTGCGAATTTCGTTCACCGAGTTTCCTGAGGCGTGCTTATCAACTGTGTATCCTTGGCTAACCAATACTTCCCAATGGCGCGACCAGCCCCACAGGATACGGTCGAGGCGCAATACGGCGTGAAATTGCCGGTCTTTCAAGCCCCCGTTCATCCAAACCGACGACTCAGCGGGGTCCAGCGGGTCGTTGGTCATCACCACCTCACTGATGCCAGCCAGCTGAAATACTCGCCGGACGTGTCCTTCCGCTGGCTGTGCCTCGAAAAAGGCGCGCGCTTCGCGAAGGTCCGGAGCGTTGGTCGGCAGGCCGAAGGCTTGTAAAACCGCGACGATTCCGCGGGTCGCCTCGGAGAGCGGGCTGTTCTCGACAAACAGCGCCCGCCAGATGGCGTCGGCTTGTTCTTGCTTTGACAGCGCCCAGTAGTGCTCAGGACGGATGGGTGAAGAGCGAAAGAGTTCTGCTTCCAGGTAGTGATACGTCAGCAGCTCGTCGATTCCCCGTAGGCCAAGCTCGCCGAATTCCGGAGCGAACAGGTGTGTATGGATGTCAATGAAGTCGGTTGAAGAGAGCACGTCTTCCACCGCAGACGAAATCTGATCTCGGGAGAGCAATGCGACGGACGAAGGCTCGCCGTTGAGGTCGGATGGCTTTACGGATGCTCCTGGCATTCGTACACCTTTCGTTGATGCGCTCGACTGCTTGCGTTCCGATTCTTGAAAGTGGGACGGCGGAAACCGCCTCCAGCACCCGGTCGACGGCGCCTTTCCGTGTCGAAACGTCCACCAAAACCTAGAGGCCATCTCCTAAAAGGCCGGAAACAGAAAGAGAAGAATTTCCTCAGGGGCTGAAGCCCGATTCTGCGTGCCTCTAAATGTCGGAGCTAAAGCTCCGACCCTCTGACAAGCGTATGTGAGACGACTTCTAGTTCCCGTTTGACTCCCGCGAAATATAAAAGCGGGTTGCGGGAGTGTCAAAGCGAAAAAACTGAGTTTTAAATTCAGTACGACTCAACGAACTATGGTCCCGCCGGTCGAGCGCTTGTGCGATCCCGATCATTAACACTGCAGCCGGAGAGGAACCGGGCACTCCTCGATTGAACCTCGATTGAACCTCGATTGAACGAGGACCTTGTTCCAGCTAGAAAAAGAGTTTCGCGGCCAGTTGGGCGACCCTCGGATCTGCCGCCTGACCGGCCCGGAACGTGCCGAAGGCAGAATTGCCGTTCAACTTGTCGAACGAACTGATCTGGTCCGTAGTGTTCACGGTTCCAGTGCTCGTACTTTCCGGGGCGAAGTTCGGATGGTTGAAGATGTTGAAGTATTCCGCCCTCAGCTGGAGCTTCCAACGCTCGGTAAAGTTGATGTACTTGGAGAGTTGCATGTCCCAGTTGAACGTGCCCGGCAAACGCAGTGCGTTCTTGCCTATGTCTCCAAAAGTGCCGAAGACTACGGCGTTGTTCGCCCCGCCGACTTTAGTGGGCTCAAAGGCTGCCGCATTCAGCCAGCTCACACACGTCGCGGTTACACCGGCGCAAGAGTTGTTGCCGTACGCGCTGATCCCAGGCTGGCACGTATCGCCGGCCGCGCCGTTCCCGGTGCAATACGTTCCGCGGTCATTGCCGATACCGGTGCCGGAGATTTCCGTCCCTTGCAGAACAGTGATCGGCCGGCCGGTGGCTGCGGACACGATTCCGCCCCATTGCCAGTCGCCGAAGAGGTGATGCACCAAGCGGTTTTGTCTCGACAGACTTGGAAGCTGCCACACATATGAGCCGCTGAATACGTGAGTGTGATCGAACGAAGAAGGCCCGTAGTCGAACCGGTGCCGGTTCGGATCGGTCAGCGGTAGAGCGGAATACCCGGTATCGAAGCCGGAGACTCCCTCGCCAAACGGCAGATCGTCCATGCTTTTTGAGAAGGTGTAATTCGCGAGGACCGTCAGCCCGCGGGACATTCGCTTTTCGCCAGAGACCTGCAGAGAATGGTAATTCGCATTGATGTCGGTGATGTCCGCCTGAACGGTCGAGAAGGTATTCGTCTTGAACTCTCCGCCGCTACCCGACTGGACCAGCAGGTTCGCCGCGCCGGTATTCGCTTTGCCCGTGGTGGTACAGCAGGCTCCGGCGTTGTAGTCCTGCGTTTCGAGGATGTGCAAGCTGCGCGAGCCGACATACGCCACGCGCATCAAGATATTTGAGGGTAGTTGCCGTTCGATAGTCAGGTTCCACTCATAGACGGTTGGCACGTGGTACGTGCCGCTGGGATCGTAGGTTACCGCGATCTGATTGAACGGAGGACTGTACGGAAAGTTGGTGGGCGCAGGGAAGGGGCTCGGGAATTTTGGATAGGACGCCGCCTGCGCGCCAGTGCAATTGAAGGCTGCCTGGGTCGATGGCAGGGTGCACAGTGGATCACTGAAGGAACCCGCGGTTGATCCAGGCGTCGGCGCGCTGTTTCCCGAGGTCGACAAAATGAATTGGGGACTGAAGGGCCACTCATCCACATAACGGTTGCTCAACATGCCCATGGCGCGCGAGTCGTAGAAAATTCCGGCTCCGCCACGGAGGCTCGTCTTGCCGTCGCCGAACACGTCGTAGGCGAAACCCAGCCGTGGCATGACACCCTTCCAGTTCGGGTTCAGGGCGTTGTCGGGCATGCCGGGATCGCTTGGAATGCCGTTCTGACCCGAGAAGAAGATGCCTGGAGGCGCATTCGGATAAACGTTGGATCGAATATTCACAGCCATCGCCGCTAGATTCACTTGGGCCCAGCGATCTCCGTTGTCGCTCCAAGGAAGTGCCGGTTCGTACCGCAGGCCGAGATTCAACGTGAGCCGCCGATTCAAACGATAGTTGTCCTGGACGTAAACGCCGGGGAATTTGTTGCGGTTGGCTTTGAATTCTCCCGCGCCCTGCTGGAACGCATAGCCGTTGCCCGCCGGGCCGCCGTCGCACATCGTGCCAGCGAGAAAGTTCTGGTAGGTCGGCAATCCGGGCGCCTGTTTCAGGTAGGTGTCTTGCGTGCAGAAGTTCACGATACCCGGCTGGTTGAACTGGTTGTTCAGGTCCACCTGGCTCCACTCGATAAGTCCCCCAAAGTGGAAGTCGTGCTTGCCCTTTTCCCAGCTCAGATCGTCGGCATAGGTAAAATTATTTCGGGTGAAGACGCCGCTCGGATTGTCTCCAATATTGAATCCATTCTGCACGCCGATGCCCTGAATTGCGTCCGGTGTGGGTTCGAACGGAAGCGCGACCCCAAAACCCGTCAGATTCACGGCCTCCGGTGAAGGTCCGCGGGTGGATACCTCGCGCGAATAGCTCAAGCGAAAATCGTTGACCAGGCGCGGGGAGAAAATGTGTGTCTCGTGCACCAGTGCGTTTTGGGCCACGATGGAGAAGGTGGCGTCTGTGTACGCCACTAGTAGCAACGGCTCGAAAACCGCTGCTTTGGTGAACCGGTCAAACTCGTACCGGCCGGTGATTCGGTCCTTTTGGCCGATGGCGTGGTCCAGTCGGCCCATTCCGGAGTCGTAGTTTTCGATATCGGGTTTCGAGAAAGGCACGGTAGGGTTCGATCCCGCTGGAATCGGTCCTGCCAAGCTGAATTTCGCGTTGGCCCCCAGGTACTGGCCCGTCGTCGGGTCAATCCCCAGCATCGTCGCTACCGCAGGGTCGATCTTTCCGCCTCCAGCCAAGAACTTACTGATGTCGGTCTGTCCCACGACCTTGGAACTGCCCAGCACCAGGTTGCGAAATGCCGTGCGTTGATACCCCAAAAAGAAAAAGGTCTTGTCTTTGATGACCGGGCCTCCGAAGGTCCCTCCATATTGATTGCGTTTCACCTGGTCTGGCGTTGTGGGTGTCGCGAAGAAATTTTGAGCGTTGAAATAGGGATTGCGCACAAACTCAAAGGCATCGCCGTGAAAGTTGTTGGTCCCGGACTTGGTGATTACGTTCACTACGCCGCCCGCATTCTCTCCGTACTCCGCGCTGTAGTTGCTGGTCTGTACGCTGAATTCTTGCAGCGCGTCCGGAAACGGAAATGGCTGGTTCACGTTCGTGTATTCGTCGACGTAGTTCCCGCCGTCGAGTTGATAACTGATCGTATTTTGGCGAGACCCATTGGCGGAATACGTAACCGCGGCCGGAAACGTCTTCGTAGCTCCCTGGTCTGCACCGCCATTCGGCGCGTTTACGGCGCCGGGTACCAGCAGCGTGAGTTGTGCTGCGTTGCGCCCATTCAGCGGCAATTCCGAAATTCGTTCCTGCTCGATCACCTGTTTCAGCGTTGATGTGGAGGTGTCCACCTGCAGTGCGTTACTGCTCACCGTAACTATTTCCGTGGTTGAACCTAGCTTCATGCTCAAGTTCACTGTCAGCGTCTGGTCGGCCAGCAAAACGATGCCGCTCTGCTTGGAAGTGCTGAATCCTGGAGCGTCAACAGCGATGCTGTATGTCGCTGGCTCGAGTGACGGAATGACGTACAGTCCGTCCGCATCCGCCGTTGCCGTGCGGGAAAATCCCGTTCCCTCTTGAAGGATTACGACCCGCGCAGAGGCTATCGCCGCTCCGTTGGGGTCAAGTACGCGCCCAGCGATGCTTCCCAGGCCCTGCGCGTGGGAGACCAAAGGAGCTAACAGAAGTGCGAAAAACAACTTGGCAAATCTCGCTTTCATTTTCCGCTTTTCCTTTTCCGGGCCGATCCGCTTGCTCGACGTTGCCAGTCCGGATCAGCGCCTCTGTGGTTCTGCGACGCAGACACACGACGACGTCCAGCGCCCAGGGCTCCACTCGACCTCGACGTTAAGTCCACCGCCAACGATTACTTTCCGTGATGATCGCTATCTGTTACTTGAATGGGTGTCGTTATGCGCACAGTAGGAGCGCTGGCATGATGATGTCAATCTGAAATAACTGAAGCGGTACTTTAGCCGGACTAAAGTGAATTTGGTGAGTGCCACTGTGCGCAGTCGTACACCTAGAACGGGAGAGTCGATACGTCCACGTTGCCGCCGGAGAAGATCACCCCGAGTTTCCACTTCGCACCGTCTGCACGCGCAGGCAGACCCAATCTGGCAACGACATCCGCCTTCAGCAAGGGTGCTATTGCTACCGCGGACGATGGTTCCACAATGATCTTCATCCGCTCCCAGATGAGGCGTGTTGCCGAGATGATCTCTTCCTCGCTGACTCGGAGGATTCCGGCAACGTGCTCGCGCAAGATTGCAAACGTTCGCGCAGAAAGCGAGGCCCGCAACCCGTCCGCGATCGTGTCGCTGGCGTCCATGGTCTGCAGTGTCCCGGTCGCGAGCGAACGGTAGGCGTCGTCGGCCTGCGCCGGCTCGCATCCAAAAACGCGGACTTGGGGGGAAAGGCCTTTCGCGCCGAGGCAGGTGCCGCTTAGCAAACCGCCGCCGCTCACCGGAGCGAACAGCGCGTCCAGATCGCCGATCTCCTCAAGAAATTCTTTGGTGGTAGTAGCTTGGCCCGCGATCACGCGGTCGTCGTCGTAAGGATGAATCAAATGCGCACCGGTTTCGGCTTGAATCCGGCTAGTGGCTTCGTTGCGGGAAGTCATGGTCGGCTCGCACAGCGTGACGCGCCCGCCATAGCCTTCGACGGCGAGCCGCTTCACGGCTGGCGCATTCTTGGGCATCACGATCCACGCGGGAACGCCGCGCCAAGCTGCCGCGCAAGCGACCGCCGCGCCATGGTTGCCACTCGATTGCGTCACGATGCCACGAGAAACTTCTTCGTCACTGAGCGAGAAAATCGCATTCGTCGCGCCGCGAATTTTGAACGAGCCGGTTTTCTGCAGGTTCTCGCATTTGAAGAAAACCCGTGCGCCCACCATGGCGTCGAGCGAGTTCGAGGTCATGACTGGAGTGCTGTGAATTTGCGGCGCGATCCGCGCGTGTGCCTCCACGATGCTTGGCCAATCCGGGGCCGAGAACGTGCCGGTCTTCGCTGGTGTTGTCGAACTCATTGGTTCACTTAAGTTCCTGTGCTACCGGGAGCACAGCCAGAAATGGCTGTGCCACTGGCAGGCTCGGCGTCTCGAGCGCGAGGTGCGAACGGTCTTTTTTCACAAAGGGACTGGAATTGTCGCATCTCGAATTGTCGCATTATGGCACAGCGAACTCGACTTCGCTCTAGCTTGGCCCGCGCGGTCGCCGCGCTGCGCACTCTTTTTCGCAATGTTCACGCTCTATGAATGATTTCTTACTTGACCTCGCCAGCGGCTCTGGTAGCCTGAGTTCCCCCTTCTCCAATTTCGCGAGAACCCACGAGCAGGTCTTCTCGTGTGCAGGAGGCCAGCATCATCATGAGCTCATCCGAACGACGCCAGCTCACCCGCTACAACATTCGCACACCGCTGCGTTTCCGTGCCGTCAATCTGACCGCCGACAAGAGCGATCACTTTACGGAAGCGTTGAATGTTTCGCGCGGGGGATTCTACTTTGCATCGTCGGCACCGTTGCAGATCGGGACGCCCATCGAAGCTACCTTGCGCATGCCTGCCGAAGTCACTGGGAACAAAGCAGAAGAGACAAAATGCTCCGCTCGCGTGGTGCACGTGAAGAATCAACCCTACGGCGATGGCCGCATCGGCTTTGGGGCGGAAATCGAGAAATTCCACAACCCCAGCATGCAGGAACGCGCGGTCAACTAGATCAGCGCTGACAGTTGTTGCAGTTGTTGAGCCATCAGGCAACCCTGGCGCGGGCAGCACCGCGGGGTCGCGCTGAGGCCCCCCCTTCATTAAGCGGAAATTGTGGCGTCGGATCATTTTTCGCGTGGTGCCGACGTTGAGGTCCTTCGGCTATCCTCGTCGGATAGCCTCAGGATGACAATTGGAGCCGGGGCCGGGTAGGTGCCGAGGCCGAGTAGAACGGAGCACAGCCAGGAATGGCTGTGCCACAGGTGTCGGAGCGGCCCGCGGAACGAGGGACTGGCCGGCGATCGTCAAAGGCGCCCGCTTCGGAAAGCGGCCGCTACCACGGAGAGTCGAGGATTACGGCTTCGCTGGAGTGGTGAAGGTTCTCTTGGCGCTTCCAACGTTGTCGAAGTGATCGTAGGCGCGTACCGCGATGGTGTGTTCGCCGGGAGTGAGTTCGCTCAGCGAGAATTCGTAGCGCTCTTCGAGAGAGTCGCTGATGTTCCCGGCCGGCGCAATTAGAATCCAGTCGCCGCCGTCGATGCTGTATTGTGCGCGCTCGACGCTGCTGGTTGCGTCGCGGGCGGTAAACTTCACTACCACGGATCGAAGAGTTCCGGCACTTCGCGCGCCGGGAACATTGGCCTCAAGAAGCTCGATCATGGGCGGCGTGTTGTCGATCACGAAACGCTCGGAGTCCCGCGTAGTGGCCAATGCGACGGCGGGAGGATTCGATGGAGCGTCGCTGGCGACGATTCTGAGGTAGTACGCGCCGTCGGGCAGGGCAGTGGCGTCCCAGGAATAAAATTTCTGATCGAGCTTCTCTTTCAGGAGCTTCCACTGGGTTTCGTTTTCGCCGCGATACAGAACGGAGAAGCGCAAGTCATCATCGTTGTCATCGTGCGCAGTCCACAAAACGGATTGGTAACCTCTTTGCACGAATCCTTGGGGCGGCTGCTCAAATTTTTGCGATGAAGCACTCTGCGAAATGACCACTCCGGTGGGATTCGGCGCCGGTGGCGTTTTCAGAGTCACTGATGCCGACTGGCCTGTCTGAATCGGATTGGTGCTTTGCACGCGCACGTTGGCATCCTGCACTGCGATGCCGTCGATCACGGGAGCAACGTTGCGCGGAAGATACGCGAGGCTAACCCACTCGATGCCATCACCCGGCCGGCCATCGTGGATGACGGCTTTCCATTGCGCGAAGCGGGCTGACGGAGCTTCTACACTCACTCCGGATTTCGAGTAAGGCCCAAACCAGCGCGACCATTCCTTGCCGGGATCTTCGGTGTTCCCTGTGCGCACAAAAAATTCAAGGCGGGGTTCGCCGGTTGTCCCAGCCGATTTAGGCGAAGTTGCGGCGGGCGGCGGGCTCCACCAGTCGATGCGTCCCCACTGCGAAAAAAGCTGGGCATCGAATGAGCGCGATTCGTAGGTGCCTTCGGGCTGGTATTCCGGACCGACCGAGAAAACCTTGCCGGGATTCGCGGTACATAAGAAGATTTTGCCGTTGGCGCCTCGTGCGATTCCGGTGATTTGTGCGGAGCCGGCCTTGGCGAGTTGCGCGAAAATACCCTGGCCGTCGATCGCGAGGAGCGCGCCGCTGTTGCCGGTGCCGGCGAGAAGACGGCCCTCGGGACTGAGCGCGAGTGCGTAGACGAGATCGTCGCGGGACGTCCAGAGTTCTTCAGGGGCGCCGTCGGCAGAGATTTTGTAGATGCTGCTGGAGAGAAGTGGCGGGAAGGGAACAAAGGGCGTCTGGTTTTGCGGTGTGCCGCCGATAACGCCGCCTCCGGTCATCGTGGTGGTTCCTTGCGGCGAGGTGATGATCGTTGTGGGCTGGCCGCCGGCGCGTTGTTTCTCGCCGATGGCCGCGGCGTAGATGTTGCCGTCCGGCGCAACGGCCAGCGCGGTAACTTCGCGCTTGGAGGTTTCGTAAAGGACGAAGCCTTCCGCGGCAGCGTCTTTCTCCTTGCGTGCATTTTTGTTTGCTAGCGGAGTGACGCGCAGGACGCGGCCACTGGGCTCGGTGCCTGCCAGCAAATTACCTTTGGTGTCGAAGGCCATCACGCGGATGTGCGCTTCATCGCTGGCGTAGAAAAGCTCGCTCTTGCCTTCGGGGGAAACGGCGAAAATCTGGCCCTTGTCTCCAGTGGCGACGTAGAGAGTGCCGTCGGAGCCGAATGCGAGGTCCCAGATGTATTTCGTTTTGGGATCGAAGAAGACGGATTTTTCGCCGGACGCGGAGACGCGATAGACCTTTCCATCGGGAGAGGTGGCGACGTAGAGCGCGCCTTTGGCGTCGAACGCGATCGATTGCACGGCAAGGTCGGTGGATTCGAAGGCGGTCGTGGTTTTTCCGCTGGCGTCAAAACGGAAGACTTTTGCGGGGGAGCCGCCGCCGGCGTAAAGAACGCCCTTTGGATCGACGTGAAGAGACCACAGAAAGGAAGCGTCGGCGTCGGCGAGCAGCGTAAATTTTGGAGAGAGTTCGAGGCGGCCATCGCTGCGTACGGCGACGCCATTCGAGGTGCCCTTGAGAAAATCGTCGTAGGTGGACTGGCGCCACGTGCGGGTGTGTTCGGCTAGGAGGGGCGAAAAGGAAGACGCAATGAAGTAAAGAAGTAATGAGGCAAAGCCGAGGCGGGCGCGCAAGAAGATTTTGCTGCGTCCGTGAAGACAGCGAGATTCTGGAATTGAGATTAGGGGGCTGGGCATTTAGGTGTTCACCGGATTTGTAGATTCAAGGAGATGACGCCCGTGACCGGGCCGCTTAGCTGTACTGACGCTTCACTTGCGAGGGATTCACGTAGGACTTGGACGGTGCCGGGAGCAGGTCGCCCGTCGATGACGTTGATTTGGGATAACGGGGCGTTGGGAAGCTCTTTGTCGTCCCAAATGATCGTGGGGGACGGAACGAAGAGACCCACGTAGAGACGATCGTTGCGGCGCTCGCGATTCAGAAGGGTAATGAGTTGGTCGAGGCCTGCGGGGCCGCTGCTGCCCGAGAACAGAAATCCGCGGGAAGCCCGATTGAGGAGATCGCCGTCGGTAACCAAGACGCGAAGCATGGTGCCGCGCGCAATCTGGTCGGGGATGTGAACGCTGGTTTCTTCGATATGCGGGGATCCGCGATATGGGTGCAGCAGAACACGCACGCGAAGGTCTTCTCCGGGGGCGGCTTCACCTCTTTCGAGCCATGCGCTGTCGATCGTGAAAGACTGGCGGCCAGGAATACTTTCCACGCGAAGAGCGATGTGTTCGATGGAGGGTATTTCGTATGGGTTGGTGAATAGCCGGCCGAAGATACTCTGCACACTGAGAGCGATCGGGAGACCGTCCTGGCCGAGGGAATCACCCGGCGCGTAGGTGTTTTCGATTTGTACGGGCGCGTGGCCTTGCACGCGAATTTCGCCGGAGAGGTGAAGCGTGGTGCCTTCACCATAGACGGAATTTTGTGTGAGGCCGTTGAAAGTGGTGAGCGCGACGAGGAGCGGCGTGAGTTTCGGATGATTGACGAGTTCGAAGTGAAGTTTTTGCTCGCCCATGCTAGTGGTGATCGAGAGATCAAGGGGAATCATAGGGGGAGGAGCGCCGAGTTTACCGGTGACGGCGGTGAGATGGTCGCCGGTGATGGTGCCGATCGGACCGCCGACGTTGACGATTTTTGTGGAGGCGAGCGATGAGGAAAGCGTGGTGACCACGCGGCTGCGAGCCATAGGAAGCGCGACGTCGCCTAGACTCAGGAAGGGGTGGCCGCAAAGATAGACGCGATCGGCTTGGACGGCGGTGACCGTGCAGGCAGAGTTGATGGAGGCATCGCCCTGCACGAGAACCATTCCGGCCATATCACCGGCGACCAGTTTTTTGTCGTCGGGTTGGGGCGCGGCGGTGCCACCTTGGGCAGCAACAAAGCCATAATTCTGGATTTGCGGAGCGAATTGTTGGAGCGTCGAAGACTGAAAGCCGGAAAAGACCAGCGGGGTGCCGATGGGCTCGAGCGAGGAACCCGAGGGCAAACCGGTATGGGACGCAGCTTCATTGGGAAGAGTGAACTGTTGCGCGGAACTGGCTGGCGCGTTGTCTTGCGCCGCGGGATGCAAGATGTCTTCAATCGGGGTGACGCCTGCGATCGCTTCCTTGGTGAATACGCCAAGTTTCAGCGAGAGGGCGCCCGCGAGCTTGCCTTCGAGATAGACGGGGCTGCCGCTCATGCCCGCAACTACTCCGGTGTGCTCGACTCTCGGGCCTTTGAGTTCGATCAGGATGATGGACTGGCGAGGACCGAGGAAGTTCGGCATGACCCCGATGACTTCGAGGTCAAACTTTTCGACTTGGTCGCCGGCGAAGATCGTGTAGGCATAGCCATGCATTCCCGGTTGGACTTGGCTGAGGGGCAGGATTTCGTCGGACTGCGCGGAAAGAGGCGGAACTAGAGTGAAGCAGAGGCCCGCTACCAGCGCGAGGATTGCCAGGGCGAGTTTGCGGGAGCGGCGGTAATGGGATAGCAGATGCGACGGAACCGGGTTCATGGAGCGTTCATGATACTTGGCGGGGTACGGGTAAGCAATTGAACGGCTGGAAGGCACGGAATGGGCCGAGAAGGCTAGGCGTTCTAGGACTCGCTTCGTGGCTCAACCAGCGGAGTCTCGGAGAAAAATTGTGCGATGAACGCCCCGGCTGAAGTCCGACGCCTATGACAAATTGCATCGCTCCGACATGAGGGTTGGAAGGACGCGTGGGCCGTGTCGTTGCTGAAGCTTTCGTAGCGAACCCGGACGCTATGGCGGAAATCCGATGCGATGCAGCAACTCCGAGAAGCGCGGATCGGACCTGAGCGGCTCCCAAAAAGCTTCTTGTCTCAGGTAGGCGAGACGTGTGAAGCGCTCTTCACGGGCTTTTTCCAGCCACTCGAAGGCGCGATCTTTGTCTCCAAGGCCAGTGTAAATCCAAGCGAATGAAAAAGCCGGTGTGTAGGTTTGCTTTGAAGCGGCGGTGAGTTGCTCGATCGCATGGAGCGCCTGGCTGCGCTCGCCGATGCGGGCGTAGGCGTAACCGAGGAGCGCGAGCGACATAGCGCTGTTGCGACTCAGCTCGGAATATTTCTCGTCTGCCGAGAGGCCTTCGCGGTCCATCCCCTTGGCGGAAAAGGATTGTCCGATAACGAGGTAGGCCACGGCGACTGTCGGATCGAGTTCGAGGGTCTTGCGGGACTGCTCGATGGCTTGATCGAATCGGCCTGCGAGGTAGAGCTGCACGGCGAGATTGTGGCTGTTCCCTGGCGACGCAGGGTCGAGTTCGAGCGCACTGGTTGCGGCGGCGATGGAGTCCTGCGACCGGCTCAGCGAGCTGAGATACAACGGATAGAAACTGTGGGTTCGCGTGTAGGCGGGGCTGAGGGCGAGGGCTTGATCGAATTGTTTTCCGGCGGCGGTCCAGTCGAAGTCGTAGGTGTAGCTGATGTAGCCGAGCGAAACGTAAGCTTCGCCGAGGCGGTCATCGATCTGTAGAGCTTTCTCAGCGGCTGCTTTTGCTTTGGGCATTACTTCGCGCGGAGGCAAGACGTTAAAAAAGGAGATTTGGGCCCAAGTGTCGGCCATGCCTGCGTATGCGAGGGCGTAGGCGGGATCTTTGTCGATTGCTTGTTGAAAGTATTCCAGAGCTTTGCGGTAGTTATCCGGGTTGCGCTTATTCCAATGGTAGCGGCCCTTTAAATAGAGTTGATAAGCTTCGGCATTGTCGGTGTAACGCTTGGTGAGGCGCTGTTTCTCTTCGCCGGTCAATCGCAATTTCAATTTTTCCGAGATTTCTCTTGCGAGATCTTCCTGGAGCGCGAAGACGTCTTGTGGCTTGCGAGTGGATTGGACGCCCCAGAGTTGCGAACCGTTCGCTACGTCAACGAGTTCTGCGCGAACGATGAGAGTGTCGCCTTGCCGAAGAAGTCTTCCGGTGAGGACGGCGCTGACTTGCAGGTCGCGTCCAATTTTTTGCGGATCGGTCTCTTTGCCTTTGTAGCGGAAGACGGCGCTGCGCGCGGCTACACGGAGATTGGGAAGCTGCGACAGGTTATTCGTAAGGCTCTCGCTGATGCCATCGCTGAGATACTCCATGTTGGCGTCGGCACTCTCATTTGTGAAGGGTATGACGGCGAGGGAATCGACTGCCGCGCCGCGCGGACGGAGGGCGAAGAACCAGATCGCGAGGACAACTAAGGTTGCGGCAAGAGCCATTGCCGCGATCGTCAGGAACTTCGACCACCGCGGTTTCGCGAGCGGTGTGGCTACGATGCCGGAGTCGGCAACGCCGGTCGAGCTAGGCGAACTGCTGTCGCGCTTGAGGCGCTGGAGGTCGGCGCGGATGTCGGAGGCCGTTTGATAGCGGAGATTGCGATCTTTCTCGAGAGCTTTGGCGAGAATGCGATCGAGCTCGGGAGGCGCTGCGGGATTCAGGCTGGTTACGGCCACGGGCTTCAGCTCGAGGATCGCGTGGGAGATTACGCCTGGAGTGTTGCCCGGGAATGGCAGGCGGGCGGTGGCCATTTCGTAGAGGACCGTGCCAAACGAGAAAAGGTCGGAGCGGGCTTCGAGATTCTCGCCGCGGACTTGTTCGGGGGACATGTAGGCGACCGTGCCGACGACGGAACCTGGACTCGTTAGGGCGGCATCCCCGCTGAGCGTAGGGAGGGAAGAAGTGGCGCCGGTTGCCGTGTGGTGCTGATCGGCTAATTTTGCGAGGCCGAAATCGAGAATTTTTGCGTGACCGCGGTTGGTGATGAAGATATTTGCGGGCTTGATGTCGCGATGAATGATTCCTTTGGCGTGAGCGGCTTCGAGTCCGTCGTTGGTTTCGATGGCGAGATCGAGGAACTGGCCCATTTCCAGGGGCTTGCTGGCGATTTGTTCCTTGAGCGTTTGGCCCTCGAGGAGTTCCATCACGATGAAGACCTGGCCTTCGTCGCGGCCGATTTCATGAATGGTGCAAATGTTGGGGTGGTTGAGGGCGGACGCAGCGCGGGCTTCGCGCTGGAAACGTTCAAGGGCTTGCTGGTCGTCGGCCAGATCTTCGGGCAGAAATTTCAGCACGACGAAACGTCCCAGAGTGGTGTCTTCGGCCTTGTAGACAATGCCCATCCCGCCGCGGCCCAGTTTTTCGAGAATGCGGTAGTGCGAGATCGTACGACCAATCATAGTGGGCGGCTTTGGGCGCTGGTCAGACAGGGAAGTCTACTTCAATCGGTTCGATGAGGGGCACGAGCCAGGTTAAGAGCTTTTGATGGACGGGATGATTGTTGTAGCGCTCACACGCTGCTGCGTCGGCGAATTTCATGGCGCCGCCGAATTCGTAGCGCTGACCCCGGGGCGAGACGTTGAATCCCACCCAGGATTCGAGGATTTCCGGGATTTGGTCTTTCAGCGTGCGGATTTCGTCTAAGACCCGAGTCTTCTGAGCGTTGGTGACGTTGGGCTTGAACCGGAATGCAAACATGTGGATGAACATGGAGTGGGCTCGCTCGTTGTAGATAAATCGCAGTGGCGATTTTTGGAGATGAGGGGCGCTTTGTCAACCGCGAAGTACTCGACCGTTGGTTCCAACCGAGTGATACGCCGCTCAGCAGAGCGCCACGCTGCGTCCGTGTTCGAGGTCTTTTCTTAAGTGACCGCTTTCTTATGAAATTGACGCAACCCAAAAGTCAGAAGCGCGACATCGAAGAAAAGCAGGCCTCCCACCGCCGCGATCATGGGCAAGTGAGGGAATTGAGGCACCAGCGTTCCGCGCAATCCTTCGCTGGCGTAGACCAGCGGATTGATCAGCACGATTTTCTGCATTATGGGGAAATTGGTCAGGGCGCTCCACGGATAGTAGGTGCAACCGAAGAAGATCATCGGCGCCACCACTAGCGAGAACATCAAGCCAATGTGGGTCTGTTCGATGCTGCATCCGAGGGCGAGGCCACCCACGGCCGAGAACAGCGCGACGAGCACTGCGACCATGGCGAACAGCAGCGGGGAGTGCAGGTTTAGCTCCACGCCGGGCCGCAGCAGCAGCCATGCGCAGGGAATCACCATTAGACCTGCGGCGAGCGCCTGCAAGGTGCCGAAGACGACCTTCTCCACCGCCAGCCAGGAGATTTCCATCGGTGCCAGCAGGCGATCTTCGATCTCGCGAGTAAATTGAAATTCGGAGATCAGGGGCATGGCGACGGCCCAAATTCCCGTACCAACCATGCTGAGGGCCATGATGCCGGGAAGCAGCAAGCTCTTGTACGAGGTCGGCATAAAGCCACTGCCAACCATCACGCGCCCGAAAATAAACACGAACATCAGCGGCTGCAAGAACGTCTGCAGCAACAGTGGGACGATGTTTCGGCGAGCGACCTGAAGATCGCGCCCGAGCATGGCCAGAAAGGTTTTGAAGTTCACTCGCGCAAGCTCCGTCCGGTGTGGTGGAGAAAGAGGTTTTCGAGGCTGGGCTCGGAGATGTGCACGTCACACAATTCCACGCTGGCAGCGAGCGCAGCGTTGGCGATTTCGGGAACCAGGGAGCCGCCGCGGTCGGCGTAGAGGTCGGCGCCGTGCCCGTCGGTGGGGCGCACTTCGGTGACGCCGGACAGCACTTTCAAGCGCGCTAGTACATCGTCGGAGGAGTGACCGAAGCGCAGGCGAAGCAGGTATCCACCCGGTACCGAAGCCTTCAACTCGCGCGGCGTGCCCATGGCAATAACGCGGCCGTGGTCGATGATGGCCAGGCGCTGGCAGAGGGCGTCGGCCTCTTCCATGTTGTGAGTAGTGAGCAGCATGGTTTTGCCGCTCTGGTTGTACTCGCGGACGATTTCCCAAAGAAGAAGCCGGGTTTGCGGGTCGAGGCCGGAGCTTGGCTCGTCGAGGAAGAGCACTTGCGGATCGTGCATCATGGCACGCGCGATGGATAGGCGCTGCATCATGCCGCCAGAGAAGCCGCGGACCATGTGGTCGGCCCGGTCAGTGAGCTTGAAGCGGTCGAGGAGGATGGCGGCGCGTTTTGCGCGCTCGTGGGAATCGATACCGAAATAGGCGCCGTGGAAAAGCAGAATCTCACGGGCGGTAAGCGAAAAATCGAGATTGGGGCGCTGCGCGACTACGCCGATCAGCCGCTTGACCGCCACCTGATTTTTCCAGACGTCGAATTCGCCGATCCATGCTTGCCCGCTGGTCGGACGAACGCGCGTGGTCAGGATGCCCGCGGTCGTGGATTTCCCTGCGCCGTTCGGCCCTAGCAGGCAAAAGATTTCGCCAGGCGTAACGTTTAAGGAGATGCCGTCGAGCGCCACGATCTGGGGCTTCGGCTGTTTGCCTTTGGCGCGCGGTGAGGCGCTGCCGAAGCCACCCGCGCCTGCTGCCGGCGGAGGAGCCGAGGTGTAGACCTTGCGTAAGTCCTGCGTGCGGATGCCAGCCAGCATGCGAGAAATTCCATTCAGAGTTGCTTGGCGAAAAGTCTTGGTCGAGCCCAAACCGAAACCGACACCACTGATTACGTATCTTGATTGGGAATTGTAACAAGTCAGAGCGGTTGGACGCAGGCCAATTTCGGACCCATGCTTTGGCGCCGAGCCATAAGGAGTGGGGTCAGTGAGGCGTGGGCCAGTGGCGTCTGTCAGTCCATGTGGTGATGCATGGCGAAGATTTTGTCGAGCGAGTCCTCGTAGGGATAGACGTGGACCATCCAGCCGAAGATCACTGGTGAGAACCGCCCTCCGGCGGCATCGCAGGAATCCTTCGTGGTGATCGATCCGTGCAATCCAAACTTGGTCCAGTCGGCATTGTGCAGTTCGGCGCGCGCGGGCATACAAAGATTAGTGTGCAGGTGCCACATGGCGATGCTGAGCGGCACGCGGGCGTTCAACTGTTCTTCCGTAGCGCGCTTGGGCATGGTGTACATTGCGCCGACCAGTTCGTACCCCGTGGCCGTCTTCTTGTACAGCAGCGACGTCGGCCGCGCCGGGTCAAACGTGAACGCTTCCATGAATCCGTTGCGATAGCTGGTGAAGTGATATTCGGGCTGCGGAACATTCGGCATGAAGATCCGGAAGCCGTCGTTGAGCGCGACGTGATAGTCCTTGTATTTCTCGATGCCGGCCCGAAGTTGCGTCACGATTTCTCCCGCGCGCTGCGCGTCTTCGGGTTTTCGTTCGCGCATCGCCGTCATGAACATGTGCTGACTATGAGCGTCTTGATGACCGGGGGTCATGTCGTTGACGGCAGCCCGCTCGTTGGCCTTCTCGTCGGACATATTCATTCCCGGCATTGACGCGTGGCTCGCATCTTGTGGCGCCGGGGCCGGTTCAGGGGCAGTCGAGGGATCCTGCGGAACGGCGACCTGTAATACCTGCTGCTGATGTGCCGGAATGGCTGCCAGCAGAACGCTCACGACGAAGAGCGCGCCAAACACGATTCCCGCTTTGGCCGCTATTTTGAAAAAGCTGCTACGGGCTGACATGACTTTTCTCCCACACCAATAATACGGATGGAGGGGCCATCGTGTTTCAGCGGGTTTGGGGGAGGTTCCACTAAAAAACTGTACGTATGGCCAGTAACAATCTAGAAACATTCTTGCTTCTCGTCGGGATCATCCGCCCGGACCGCTGCGTCCTGGTGTACGGAGCTAGGGCACGAAGGGCGCGCGCCAAGTCCTCGCGTTGTGAACAGGGCCCAAGACCGATCATGCTAAAATTGCGGCGTGAAAAAACAGACTATACTCCCGGCGAAATACCTCACCGGAGCAGTCGAGCCGCCAGGCGACAAGTCCATCTCCCATCGGTACGCGATGCTGGCCGCCATGGCTGAAGGCACCAGCGAGTTGCGGCACTTCGCGGCCGCTGCGGACTGTCACAGCACGCTCGATTGCATGAGAGTGTTGGGCGCCGGCGTGGAGGTCGACAAAGACAGCGTAAAGATCATCGGCCGCGGACCCGAAGGACTGAAAGGCAGCTGGCGCGCGCTGGATGCCGGCAATTCCGGCACAACGATCCGCTTGCTCACGGGAATTTTGGCGGGACAAGCCTTTACTTCCAAGCTGACCGGCGATGCCTCCCTGCAAAAACGCCCGATGGGACGCGTAGTGTCTCCACTTCGGCAGATGGGCGCGGACATTCGCGCGCGCGAAGATAATTTCGCGCCACTCGAGATTCGCCCAGCGAAGTTGCGCGCCATCCATTACAAAATGCCAATGCCCAGCGCGCAGGTGAAGTCTGCGCTCCTTCTCGCGGGACTCTTCGCCGAGGGCCTAACCTCGGTCATCGAACCGGCTCGCACCCGCGACCATACCGAGTTAGCGCTGGAAGAGTTCGGCATCGATGTCCAGAAGCATGGAAGCACCATTCAGATTCGCGGCTCCGGTGGAAACGGCGGCGGCAAGCTCCAAGCGCGGTCTCTCGATGTGCCCGGCGATATCTCCTCCGCAGTTTTTTTCATCGCCGCCGCATCGATGTTTCCCGACTCGAATCTGCTGATTCACAACGTCGGCCTAAATCCGACACGGACCGCGATTCTCGATGTGTTTGCGTCGATGGGCGCGGCGATCAAAGTGGTGTCCCTACGAAGCGCGCATGGAGAAGTGGTTGGCGACTTGTCGGTGAAAGGCACGTCGCTCAAAGGCGGGATCGTCGAGAAAGAACAGATACCCCTGGTGATCGACGAACTTCCGATGCTGGCCGCCTTGGGGCCATATACCGAAGAAGGGATCGAGGTCCGCGACGCCGCGGAACTTCGCGTCAAAGAAAGCGATCGCATCGCCGCGCTGGCCGAGAATCTTCGCCGCATGGGTGCGACCGTCAATGAACGACCCGACGGCCTCCGTGTCGAAGGCCGCAAGGCTGGAAAATTGCGTGGGTCCGAGATCGATCCCCGCGGCGATCATCGCATCGCCATGGCCTTCGCAGTAGCGGGTTTGGCGGCCGAAGGCGCGACTACAATTCGCGACGCTGACTGCGCGGGCGTTTCCTATCCGAAATTCTACGATGATTTGGAACGCGTGGCGGAACGGTAAGAGCGAAGATCCGACCGTCGAGCTAATTCTTGTGAATTGAGATTGATCCGTAGCTCGTCTTCAGTGTGATCTTCGGGCCGCGGCCGTTGCCGTATTTTCCTTCAAGGTGCGAGTCACCCGATTCCGTCGTCTTCTTCAGCGAATCCGCCTCAAACTCCGAGTCGATATCTCCGGAGTGGCAATCCGCTACAATCTGAAAACTCGACGCTTCGGGTAGCCCCAGCGTAATGCCTGCGGACGCGTTGGCGATGTCGATGTCTTCCTTGGGCGGGGAAGAGAAGCGCACCTCGACGTTGCCATTGCGGTTTTCTATTTTGATTTTGCCGCCTGCGTTTTCGACGGTGATTTCTTCCTCATGCGTGCGCACATTCAAGTTCCCTGGCGCATCGACAATGTCCAGATTGCCCGAGCCCGCTTCCATGTGCCCGCTCAATTGTGTCAGCGTCAGGTCCGTGCGATGCGAAACGAAGCGTACGCCCTTGGCTACTTTCTCCGCGCGAATTGGCCCCACGAACTCCCCATTGATCGTGAAATTCCCGGTGGCATCTGTGACGTCAACGCTGTCGCCGGTCCCGGAAATCTTCACGTCTCCCTTGGTCCCCGAAATCTTAGCGTCACCCCGGCGCATATCGATATTGACGTCGCCCTTGGTATTGCGCACGTCGATGTCCCCACTGCCGCCGTTGATCGTCACCGGCGTGCCCATGTCGGCCACGGAAATGTCGCCCTTATCGTTGCGGATGGTCACCGCGGACTTACTCGGCACCACAACGTCCATGTCCACGCTGACCCGCGAATCGCCGCCGCTCGTGGGCTGCACGTCAAAACCATCGCCGTTTGGCACGATTTCGACGCCAACGCGGTCGGCGACGCGGTGCGCATCGTTTTCGTTCCAACTCCGCACGTTCTTCTTTCCGTTCACGCGAATTTCCGGCTCATCGGAGCCTCGCACGCTGATATCGCCGTGAATCCCACGGATGGTGATGCGCGCATTTGCGGGAACCGGTTTCGGCATCACGTCAAGATCGGCCGTCGTGGTGTCGCCGCTCACCCACTCGGGAAAGTGCTCCTTCACACCCTCCACCGCGACAACGACTCCGACGAGCGCCAGTAACCCAAGCACAAGAAAAACTTCGCCGGGTGTGATCCGCGAACCCCCAACATCGTCAGAGCGCGACGCGGCCATTCGTTCGTAAAGTTTCAACGCGCCCCAAAAGATCAGCAGCAACGGCCACCAATGCGTGAGGATCCGGCCCAGCTCGAAGCCGCGATAGTTGTGCAGCAGCAGCAGCACGCCGATGAAGATCAGAAGCAGGCCGCTGAAAATGCTGCTGCCGCGCGGGCGACCGTTAGACATGTCTGGTTATTGTCCCTGCCCGGGATATGTGCTCTGTGTCGGTCCCGGAGTAGAACCTGGCGCTGGCGGCGCCGCGGCGGGTGGAACGGGAGTCGAAGAAATGTGGCCTTCCATTGGAGCCAGCGATGACGCCAGCAAAATCGCGCCGATCACGACCAGGATCACGGGATAAGTGTTGCCGAAATCGAAATAGCCGCCGCGCGCTTGCTGCAACAGAAAAAGCGCGCCGATGGTGATGATGACCGCGGGCCCCAGCAGCGCGCGTATCGTGCATCGCGCACAGCGACACCGAACCTGATCACTCATGGCGCCACCTCTCTTTGCCCCTCACGGCCGCCCCCCAAGGCGCTGGCGGAACATCAGCACACCGACGACGATCAGAATCACCGGCCAGAATTGCTGGATGCGCCACCAGGGGAACCAATCGAAATTGTGCAGCAGCAGTAAAATGCCGATGGCGATGATCAGGAACGGTCCCACCGGTTTGCCCTTGCTGAACGATTCCAGTGGATCGTTCAGAATCTCTCCCGCAAGCTTGGCCTTAGCGGTGCGATACGCATCGATTGGCATATACACCCACAGCGCCGCAATGCAGATCCATAGCGCCGCTTCCGCTCCGCCGCTCAACGCGCCATCCACGCCTAGGATGAAGAGGAAAAGAAAAATCGCGAGATGAATCACGCCCTTGCCGTACTGCTCGTTATAAAACGCTCCCAATCCCGGCAAAAATCCCAGGAAGAACGCCAGCGCGGGATTCGGTCCGACACCAGCTCGCGGGCCAACCGGCGGCGGGACGGAGACTTGTCCAGTTGCAACGTCAGGCGCGAACGCTGCGACCGGGCGCCGGATGTCCCATCACATTCGCTAGGCAGTCTTCGCAGTAAAGGACGTCGCGCACCGGACGCACGCACACAGCGCACATCGGCTTGCCGCAATTTCGGCAAAAACCGGTGGCGTCCACCTCCGGATGGACCGCACACTTCATGGCAATCTCCTCGCGAACACGGGGCCGCTCACATGGCCCGCCCACATGGGCAGCTCTTCGGCAAGCACCTGAATCTGCCGCGAGACGTCATCTGCCCGATTCTGCTGCCGCGGCGACGAAGGTTTCGAGCCATCGGTCCGGCCCGGCTGTTTCTCTGGAGAAGATGACGGTACCACGCTCTCCGGATTCGCCTGCAGATCGTTGTCTTGCCGCAAGCGCGATTGAATTTCCGATACCACGCGCAGGTCGTTCACGAACTTTGTAGTCTGCCCGTAAACCAGATGCACTTTCCGGTCCGCGTTGCGGTAAATATTCGCCGGCTGCAAATCCGCCAGCTTCGGTTTACGCCAAGAGAAGCCCACCGCGCTCAGCAAAATCACAAATGTACCCGCAACCGAAAGCGCTCCATACGCGAAACGCATCGAAGCCATGCCGCGAACCCAACCCAACACCGCAGCCCATCCCGTAGCGGTCTCCCGCGGCCCCAGCGTCTTGTCCAGAATGGCATAGACCAGCCGCGGCGGAGCTTCCAGCTGCTTCATCGAATGCATGCCCAACAGAAGCTGGGAAACGTGAGCCACCAGCGGCGCGCATCGCTCGTCGCATTCCGCAACGTGCGCCTCAAACGCCGTCCGTTCGGTCCCCGCAAGCGCGCCATCCAGGTAATCGCTAAGCCGCGCCTCGATTTGTTCGCAAGTCCAAGTCATTGTCGTTTTCTTCGTCTGGTCTTACTTCTTTGTTTTCCCGCTTCTTCTCAGCGCCCTCTGCGTCTCTGTGTCCTCTGCGTTAATTCTTTCCTTTCCGCTCACGACGGCCGAACACCCATCTGCTGCAAAATCCTAGCCAGCTCGATCCGCCCCCGATTGATCCGCGACTTCACGGTCCCTTCCGGCACCGCTAAAACGTGCTGAATCTCGGCATACTCCAGCTGTTGCAAGTCCCGCAAGATCACCGCTTCGCGCAAGTCCGGCGAAAGCTTGGTCAAAGCCGATTGCACTTGCGAACTCAATTCGCCGAGCAACAACTGCTCGTCCGGCCGTCGCCCTGCCGACTCCTTGTTCTCCACCACCGGCATGGCGTCGTCCAGCGAATCGGTCAAGCGATCCCGCTTCGAGCGGCGGTAGTGATCGATCAGCAAGTTGCGTGTAACGCTGGTGAGCCAAGTCGCAAACCCTCCATGCGCCGACCGATAGCTCCCTAGTGTACGGTACACCCGCAGAAACACCTCCTGCGATAGATCCTCGGCTTCCGTCCCATTCCCGGTAAACCGGTAACAAATGTTGAAGATGCGGCGCGTGTGGCGGCGTACAAGCTCCTCCCAGGCTGAACCGTCTCCCTGGAGGCATTGCTGGACCAGTTGGGCATCCTGCTCCAACGTCTCATCAGCCTCGAATCCTGGTACGTCTCGGCCTGCAAACTATGGAACGTAAATTGCCACCAAAAAGTTCCCCGAAGGGCTCAGCCCAGCCGCAGGCTTCCATGCCAAACACCATTTTCCCAACAACTTGCTTGGCGACATGACCCATGGCAGGCACGAATGGCCGCATCTTACTCACGACCCCAGCGAAACACAAGCGAACCGTTTACACCGATGTAGGCGCCGGGCTTCAGTACGGCGAACCAGATGTAGCGGGTCTAAGATCGTGTTGCCCTTTCATCCCCGCGAATCATCGATTGCACAACTGGCCCGGACACTGCTATTCCTAGCTCGCGAATCCAGAGAACCCAGAATGGCGCAAACGCTCAGCCACGTAACGCTGCTAGTCCGGGACTACGACGAAGCGATCTCTTTCTTCACCAAGGCGCTCGGCTTCCAATTGATTGAGGATACGCCTCAAGACGAAGGCAAGCGCTGGGTCCTCGTCGCCCCTGCCGGCTCCCACGGCAGCAGCCTGCTTCTCGCCCAAGCATCAACGCCCGAACAAACCGCGCGCATCGGCAACCAGACCGGCAGGCGCGTCTTTCTCTTCCTGCAAACCGATGATTTCGGGCGCGACTATCGTGAAATGAAAGCGCGCGGAGTGAAATTTCTGGAAGCGCCGCGCGAAGAGGTCTACGCGACGGTCGCAGTCTTCGAAGACCTCTACGGCAACAAATGGGACCTGCTAGAGCCAAGACGCAATTCTAAGCCCTAACGACTTTGTAGGGGCGGGGCTTGCCCCGCCCGGCGCCAACCCCGGACGCTCACTTCGCCGCTTCCATCTTTTCCGCCATCTCCAGCATCTTCGCGACGCTGTTCCAGTTCCGCGCCGTCCCCGAAACTTTCAGCATCTTCGGAATCGTTGCCCACGACAGCGTCGGCCGCCCTGCCCCATTGGGAAAATTAATATAAATCTCGCGCCCATCGATAAACAATTCGTCCGGCGCACACTGGATGGCCCGTACCTTCACCCGAGCTTCCTCACCCGGATCGCTCGCCAGAAACGTAACCAGTAGCTTGCTAGGCTCAATCCCGCGCCGCTTCGCAAATGGATTCCGCGCAATTACTTCTCTCATTTCCACCGTGGAGCGCAACACAACGTCGGTCTGAAACCCAAACTTTTTCTCGATGGCGCTTTCAATTCGTTTCGCCAGCTTGACCAGATCGCGCTCATCCGTCTTGAAAATCACATTCCCGCTCTGCACGTACGTCTGCGGATCACGCAACTTCAGCGATTCGCACACCGCCCTCAACGCCTCCATCTTGACGCGGTTATGCGCGCCCAGGTTGACGCCCCGCAGCATGCAGATCATCACAGCCATAAGGTGAGGCGAGTATACCGCGCCAAGATTGTAAGGGAATGTGGGCGCCGAGCTTCAACCCGGCGAGCCAAACAGTCGTAGCTAAATCTGTGTCGTAACTATAATCTACTGTTCAAAGTTCAGGTTCTGCGGCGCATCCGGGCGCGTCGCACTCGCTCCCATCTTCGAGGTCGTCGGAACATCGGTTCCCACCGGCTCAATCTTCAGGTTACTCATCCAAACGCCGCCCGATCCATTCACCAGCACGCCAAAGAAAATCCCGGTCGCGCCTTCCGGAACATCCAGCACCACCGCATAGTTCTGCCAGTCCGTGGTCCCTTTGATCGGCCGGTCCTGCATATTGTCAAACGCCAGCACATGCGGTCCCGTTCCGGCACTGTTGTCCACACGCATCCACAAGCCCGCCCAGTTCTCCAGGCCCTCGCTTTTCACGAACGCACTGAATCGCAGCCGCTTGCCCACGTATTGGTCCGCCCGGAAATCCTGCATGAGCGTCCCAAACCCATCGATCTCAGGTTTTTTCCCCTTCAAGTAGGCGCTTGGATGGCCATTGTGCATCGTCTGCGAGTCCACGCCCGACTCGTAGTCCGCCGGTTTATCTCCCGCGAGATACCAACCTTGCGGCACGGTCGCCCACGCCGCCACGCAACAAGCCAATAGGAGACACGTGACCTTCAATGCTTTCGTCACCGACATGCGCGCTGCGCTGAACATGGTTTCCTCCTTTGCGAGCTCGAATCTTGCCGTGCCCAGGAATACGATCTTTGATTCGCGTACCGCACGTCGGGGATGCCATCTCCGGGACCGTTCAACAGCCCCCTGCAACCGTCCTGAGCGGTGCCGCTCTCCTCAAGTTGATACTCTTGCCATTATCCTCCCGCACCTTATTATCAGGATTGGCCCGTGCTCCAAACTTGACGTTGTCCAGTACGGCCAGTAGGCTTCAAAGCGCATGCGTTCTTCGTCGAGGAAGCTCCTTTTGGTTGTGCTCGGGCTGGCGGTCCTGGGCTTCATCATTTATAGGTCGAGTAAATTCATCAACTTGGCCGATTTCAGTGGCGCCAAGCTTTGGCTGGTCGCCCGCAACGCAAATCCTTACTACTTGTTGCTTTCGCTCGTCGCTATTTACGTTTGTTACGCGCTGCGAGCGCTCCGCTGGCAAGTACTTCAGAGCAACCTCGGCCCGTCGAGTTTCTGGGCGATTTACAAGCTCACGCTTGCGGGCTTCTCCGCCGTATTTCTACTGGGCCGCGCGGGCGAACCGATCCGGCCACTACTCCTGGCGCGCAAGGAGAAGCTGCCGGTGGCGGACATGTTCGGGGTGTATGTCCTCGAACGGCTGTTTGACACCGCGAGCACCGCCATCATCGCTGGCTTGGGCTTGGTGCTGTTCGAAGTCCGCGTACAAGCTGGCACCGAACCTGGTGGGTCTTCCGGCACTCTCGCAACTGCTGCGAGAACGACGGGGTCTTTCCTTTTTCTCGGAGTGCTCGTCGCCATCGCCATCCTGGTCTATCTCCGCCTCCACGGCACCGCGCTGCTGGAGCGGAGATTGCACGGTTGGCGCGCCCGCCACGGATGGCGGTCGAAAGTTGCCGGAATCGTTCTAGGATTCGCGCGCGGCGTGCAGACCATTCGCACGTGGCGCGAACTTGCGTTAGCTGTGCTCTATTCCGCGCTGCACTGGGTTGGCGTCGCGCTGATCTATGTGTGGATCTCGCACAGCCTGGGCGGCAAGCTCGCCGACATCGGTCTCGGCGATGCGCTGCTGGTGCTGGCGTTCACCATGGTGGGATCGGCGATACAGTTGCCAGGTGTCGGCGGTGGGTCGCAGCTCGCCTGTTTTCTTGCGTACACCACAATCTTTGGAGTAGAAAAAGAGCCCGCGGCCGCGGCGGCAATTCTGATCTGGCTGATTTCCTTTGCGGGGTGTAGTCTCGCGGGCATTCCGCTGCTGATTCATGAGGGTATGTCGCTCGGCGAGTTGCGGCGCCTGGCTAAGCAAGAAGAAGAGGAAGTGCATCGGAAGGAAGAGGCCATGGACGGGAACGCCAGCGTATCGCCAGGAGAGCCAGCCGAGTGAAATGTCCTTTCTGCGCGCACGTCGATGACAAGGTGATCGATTCTCGCGAAGGCCGCACCGGCGATACCATTCGCCGCCGCCGCGAATGCCTCAAGTGCGGCCGTCGCTTCACCACCTACGAACGCATCGACGAAATTCCCTACATGGTGATCAAGAAGGACGGCCGCCGCGAGCGCTTTGAGCGCCAGAAAATTTTGCAGGGATTGCTGAAGGCGTGCGAAAAGCGGCCCGTGCCAACGCCCAGGCTCGAAGCGATCGTCGATGACATCGAAGGCGTGGTCCACGAAGCCACCGAGCGCGAACTCACCACGACCGAAATCGGCGAAATGATCATGCACCGGCTGAAGAAGCTGGACAAGGTCGCCTACGTGCGCTTTGCCTCGGTGTATATGGATTTCAAGGACGTGCAGGAGTTCATGTCGGAGCTGAAGAACCTGCTGAAAGATCGCGCAAAGAAATGAGGACGCGGTGATCAGCTTCGCGATCTGTAGGTTAGATATTCTCCGCGATCCTCTGCGATCTCAGCGCCTCAGCGTTATCTTTTTCTTCTTCGCACGTCACTCCCATGACGAAGGAACCACCTCATGCGTAAACTGAAACTCGTCGCCCTGCTGTTTCTAGGCGGCACGTCGTGGTGTCGCAGGTTTCCGGTCAGAAGAAGCAGGTGAAGCTGCGAGGTAACTGGCGTCGCGATGCCCGATGCCGAAAAAGATCCGCGCGCACGTCAAATTCCTATCGAGCGATTTGCTGGAAGGCCGCGGCACCGGACAGCGCGGCGGCGATATCGCGGCCGAATACATCGGAACGCAGTTTGCTCTCTACGGCCTGAAACCTGCCGGTGACGACGGCACATTCTTTCAGAACGTGCCGATGGTGAGCGTGCACACGCTGCCGGCCACCACGTTCAAGCTCGTGCCGAAGAGCGGCGAGCCGCTCGCACTCAAAAATCTCGACGACTTTGTCACCAACAACGAAAGCCAGACAGAGACTGCCGATTTCGACGCGCCCATCGTGTTCGTCGGCTACGGCATCACCGCGCCGGAATACAACTGGGACGATTACAAAGGCGTCGACCTAAAAGGCAAAGTCGCGCTGCTGTTCGTCAACGAGCCGTCCTCCGACGATCCGAAATTCTTCAAAGGCAAAGCGCTCACCTACTACGGCCGCTGGACCTACAAGTACGAAGAAACCGCGCGCCGCGGCGCCGTGGCCACGCTGATCATCCATCGCACCGATCTCGCGAGTTACGGCTGGCAGGTGGTACGGAACTCCATGGGCACCGAACGATCTCACCTACGACTCGACGGCACGCCGAAATTACAGGCGGCTTCCTGGATCCAGTTCGACGTAGCGAAAAAAATTGTTGCCATGGACGGCCTCGATCTCGACAAACTATTCGCGCAGTCGCAATCGCGCGATTTCAAGCCCATCGAACTGCCCGTCCATTTGCAGGCACACGTGGTCAGCGAGTTGCGTCCGTTCGTATCACGCAATGTGCTTGCCATGCGTCCCGGCGTGGACGCCAAGCACAAAGACGAAGCCGTGATGTATTCCGCCCACTACGATCACCTCGGCATCGTGCCCGACGCAAAAGGCGACAACATCTACAACGGCGCCGTCGATAACGCCACCGGCTGCGGCATTTTGCTGGAACTCGCGCGCACCTGGTCCGAGAATAAACTGCCACGCCGGCCGATCGATTCTGTTTGCCGCCGTGACCGCGCGAAGAGCAAGGCCTGCTCGGTTCCGAATACCTCGGCAAACATTCCCCGATCCCGCCGGGAAAGATTTCGCTCGACCTGAACTTTGACGCGCTCCCGCCCATCGGCGAGCCCGAAGAAGTCGGAAGTAAGCGGCGCCGAACGCACCACTTTCTATCCAACGGTCGAAGTCCCTGGCGAAAGCGTTGAACCTCGCCATTCGGCCGGACGCGCATCCCGAAGCCGGGCATTACTATCGTTCCGATCATTTCAGCATGGCGCGCGTCGGCGTCCCGTCATTCTCGGTCGGCGAAGGCCTGAAATTCAAAGGCCACGACGAGGCTTGGGGTGAGGCCCAAGCCAAAGACTACGTCGATCATCACTATCACCAGCCCAGCGATGAGTACCGCCCAGACATGGATTTCACCGGACTAGCCGCCATGGCCCGATTCGGCTTCCTGCTAGGCCAATTCGCGGAAATGGCGCCGGAACTGCAAGGCTGGCAGCCCGGCGACGAATTCGAAGCTGCGCGGAAGAAGTAAGCGGACAGACACGCTTGTTTACCCTAAGTTTCGAAGGGTCTATGTACCGGTCAACAAGCGGCTCTGGGTTTCCGTGCACATCAGAGGCTGTTGGCTAAGTTCTTGCTCTGTCGCCTCTTCGCCTAAAATAAAAAAACGGAACCCCTGCCAAGATCACGACCAGTCCCAGCGACGAGCGCACCGGCCGCACCACCCATAAATTCACCGTCAGGGCGATTGCCGCGAACAAAAAGATAAGCGGTGTCCATGGATAACCCCAAGCCCGGTAAGGACGCGAAAGGCGGGGTTCAATTCTCCGCAAACGAAGCAACGCAATCGCCGTAAGCGCAAAGAAAATCCACACGGCAAAAACAAACAGCGAATAGAGTTCCTCGTACGTCCCGGTAAGCGCGAGTAGAGCCCCGATCGTCCCGAGAAAAATCAGCGAGCCGCTAGGCGTGTGCGTAGTCGCGGTTAACCCGCTCGGCAAATTTGAAAAAGAGGCCGTCGCGAGCCATCGCGTACGGGATGCGCGCACCGGTCAGAATCACGACGTGAAGCGCCCCCAGTGCGG
Organism: uncultured Acidobacteriota bacterium; assembly: GCA_963834025.1. Lineage (GTDB taxonomy): Bacteria > Acidobacteriota > Terriglobia > Acidiferrales > UBA7541 > Acidiferrum. The sequence continues at coordinate 602,337 of CAWIAI010000005.1, forward strand.
AAATGGCCATCGCCACGGTCAGCCAAGCTGCCCCGCGCGAACCTGCGAACGATTGCACAACATCCGATGCGACGTGTTGCGACTGCGCGATCGTCGCAAACGGCAAGACATGGAAGTAGACGACATTCGAAAGCAAGTACAGACCGCCGACCGTCAGCAGCCCCAGAATAATGGCGCGAGGAATGTTCTTCTCTGGGCGTTCGATCTCTTCGCCAAGGTCGCCGAGGTCGTTGAATCCGTTGTAGGCCCACATCGCCGGAACCAGAGCGGTGAGTACGGCACCAATCGCGCCGAATCCAAGAGGACTGACCACCGGTGCAGCTTCGGCCGCCGCATGTTTCCCGAAGAGCGCTCCTCCGAACACGATGAGCAGAATCGCGCCCATTTTCAGAGATGTCAGCAGTATCTGAACGCTCCCGCCGAACCGTACGCTCAAGTAGTTGATCGCGGTGACAGCGGCCACGATGAGCGCCGCGAGCGGTTGCGCGAGCGTAAAAACGAAGCTGTAGCCGCCAATGTGGTATGTGAACAGTGGCGCGGCCACCCCGGGCAACAGAAATGACGCGAACCGCAAAATCCCGGCCGCCAGCGTCGCCATCCCAACAGGGCGCTCGAGAAACGAAGTCATCCAGCCGAACAGAAATCCCCACAATGGACCGAGGCCTCGTCCGAGGTAGACATAGTTGCCGCCGGCTCTCGGGAGTGCCGCGCCAAGCTCGGCGTAACAGAAAGCCCCGAAGAGCACGATGATCCCGCCGAGAATCCACGCGACAAAAACCAAGGCCACCGAGCCGACCGCGCGAGCCATGTCGCTGGTGACCAGAAAGACGCCCGTGCCGATGGTGTCGCCAATGACGATGGCGGTCGCCGACCAGACGCCAAGGCCGCGTACCAGCTCCGATGAGTCTTGTCGTTTCTGTGCCGCGGGATTGGTCGAAGTCATGGAAGAGCAGAGAGCCTACTATCCGGCATCAACTCGGTCAATTGGAGCCGCACCGCTTAGCACAACACTCTTGTTCACCCTGAGCCGAAGGGTCTGTGCAGCTTCCAACACGGCCCAACCGCAACCCTGCATGCTTTGGCCGCAGGTGATTCCGCGTTATCATCGGAGCCGCAATGGCCACACAAAAAATGTTAGTGAACGAATTTCCATGGGACCCGCGCTATGCCGTGTCCTCTCTCGACGACGTGCTCACTCCCGCCTTGGTGATCTATCCGGAGATCATCGCTTCCAACATCGAGCGCACAGTGCATCTACTGGGCGGCGACGCCGATCGGTGGCGCGTGCACATCAAAACATCCAAGCTGGCCTACACCTTGCGACTTCTTGTTGAGCGAGGCGTTCATAACTTCAAGTGCGCAACAACTCTGGAACTGCTAGTCGCCTGCCAGTGCGGTGCCCGAGATATCCTTTTAGCCTATCCGATGATGGGCGCCAATGTGCGCCGCGTGCGTGAAATTGCAAACGAATTTTCGGATGTCCGCATTTCCGTTCTAATCGAAAACGAAGAGCAGCTCCGGCAGTGGCAGGGCAGCCGCGTGGGAATCTTCCTCGATCTCAATTCCGGCATGAACCGCACCGGAATCGACGAGGGCCACTCCGACGACGTTGTCACGTTGGCACGCGCCATTGGCAACGCCGGCCTGGAGTTCCGCGGACTTCACTTCTACGACGGACAATACGGCGCATCCGAAGAGCCCGAACGGACCAGATCCGCGCACGCCGGTTACGATCGCCTGATGAAAATTGTGGCCGCGCTCGAGAGCAGCGGAATAAACGTTCCGGAGTTAATCACCGCCGGAACGCCGACGTTCCCGAGCGCAATTTCCTATCAGGGTTTTCGCAACGCAAATTTCATCCACCGGGTTTCCCCTGGAACGGTTGTGTATTGCGACGCGACGACCATGGCGCAACTTCCGAAGGAGTTCGGCTACCAGCCCGCAGTGCTGGTGTTGACGCGCGTAGTCAGCCATCCCCGCGCGGATATCGTCACGTGCGACGCGGGACACAAGGCCGTATCCGCGGATGCCGGTGTCCCCACTTGCGTGGTCGTTGGGCGGCCGGAACTAACCCCGCTTTCACCCAGCGAAGAGCATCTTCCGATCGCCGTGAAGGAAGGCGCGGCTGGTCCGCGTGTTGGAGAAGCGCTCTATTTGCTGCCCAGGCACGTGTGTCCGACGGTCAACAATTTCAATGATGCGCTGGTCGTGCGGAATGCCATCGTTGAGTCAGTGGAAACTGTATCGGCTCGTGGGCGCGAGACGCCACTTCTTCGGCATACGAACAGATCGCGTTTCTCTCCAGGCACAGGCAAACGACTGAAACGCACAATCGTATTGCGGACGCCGCGTTCAGCAGTTGCACTTCTAATCGCAGCACGTTCTACCGTTTGCGCTTGGCTGCTTTCTTCCGTCGCCGCGCGGCTTTTTTGCGCCCGCTTTTGCCGGCGCATACGCGATGCAATCGAGCTCGACCAGCATCCCCGGCGCATGACCCAGATGGCTTCCTACCGTCGTGCGCACCGGATACGGTTTGGAAAAGCGCCGCGCGTAAACTTCGTTGTAGCGGGCAAAGAGACCCGTGTCGTTGAGGTGCGCGGTTACTTTGACCACGTCCGCCAGCGAAGCGCCGTCGGCCTCCAGAATCGAGAGCATGTTGTCGATGGTCTGCTCGGTCTGCCGCTCGATGGTATCGCCCGCGAGCTTTCCGGTTGCCGGATCGATGGGACCCGTCCCGGTCACGAAGATGAAATCTCCAGCCCGCCATCCCTGGGAATAAGCGCCCTGGGGCGGCGCGCCACGCTTGCTTTGAATCACGTATTTGGCCATCGGCTCGTCTCCTGATCTTTACAGCCCGGACCATATTACGGCATGCGTGGCAATAACGGGCATTGGACGAGGTCGGCAACGAGTCAAACCGCAGTGCTACTCGGACTCCGCCCTGCCCTACACGGAACATTTCGCGACCGCCGAGCGTAATGTTGGCATGCGGCTTCGATTCGCAAGAGTGTCTTCGTGCGTCTTCGGGATGATCCGAAATTCCTTGCTTCACCTTCATTTTTCAGACTCTCGCGTGTTTGCGGCTTGCGCAAGATTTTCTCGAGACGGTTTGCCAGTTCCATCGTCTTTATTCCCGTGGTGGAAACCGGCGACGGCCCCGGCGCCTACACCCCGGGGTCGTTGCCGCGCGTAATTAGGAGTGGTTCATGGACATCGTCGGCCTCTGGCGGACGGCGGTTCGCGATCTAAAGTACGCGCTGCGGACGTTGCGGCGCACCCCCGGCTTCACGATGGTTGCCGTGCTGACCCTTGCGCTGGGGATTGGCGCGAACACCTCGATCTTCACGCTCCTCGATCAGGTTCTGCTGCGCCTCCTGCCCGTCAAAGACCCGCAGAGCCTCGTGCTCCTGACCATGCGCGGCCACCACTACGGCAGCAACTGGGGCTCCAACGCCACCTCCTATCCGATGTACAAAGACATTCAGGCACATAACGAGGTCTTCTCCGGGATGTTCGCCCGCTTTCCGGTATACGCCAGTGTGACCATCGGCAAACAAGCGGAGCGCGTCAAAGGCGAGTTGGTCTCAGGAACCTACTTCGACGTCCTGGGGGTGGGCACCGCGCTCGGCCGCACCTTCACGCCCGACGATGATCGCACGCCCCACGGCCATCCTCTGGTCGTCCTCAGCTACAACTTCTGGAAGCAACGCCTCGGCGGAAATCCCAACGTTATCGGCAGCACGATGCTGGTCAACAACCAGAAGATGACCGTCATCGGCGTAGCGCAAGCCGGCTTCCACGGTGTGGAGCTTGGCGAGCCGCCAGCGATCTTCGTGCCCATGATGATGCAGGTCGAGTTGATGCCCGGAAATCTCGACATGCTCACCAATCGCCGCAATCGTTGGGTCAATGCCTTCGGGCGCCTCAAGCCCGGCGTCACCCCCACGCAGGCCAAGGCTTCGCTGCAGCCCTTCATGCATTCCATGCTCGAAATGGAGGTGAAAGAAGCGGCCTTCAAGCACGCCTCGGCCTATGACCGCGAACAATTCCTGAAATGCTGGATGGATGTTCTCCCGGGCTCGCAGGGCCGGCAATCCGCGCGCCGCGAATTGTCCACACCGTTGTGGGTGCTGATGGCCACCACCGGAATGGTCCTCTTGATCGCCTGCGCCAATATCGCCAACCTGCTGCTCGCACGCGCCACGCGCCGCCAGAAAGAGATGGCCATCCGCTTGGCCATTGGAGCCAGCCGCGGGCGAATAGTCTCGCAGCTGTTGATCGAGATGCTCGCCTTGAGCGTACTGGGCGGAGCATTGGGACTCCTGCTCGCCTTTTGGGCTGACAAGGCGCTGATGTCTCTGTACCTGCCGGCCGATTCTGCGCGTTTGAACATTTCCACCACACCCGACCTTCGCATCCTGGTATTCACGTTCGGAGTCTCGGCGCTGACCGCTCTCGTCTTCGGCTTGGTGCCGGCCTTGCAAACCACCAAGCCAAACGTCGGCAAGATCTTGAAGGACGAAGCCAGCGCGGTGGTTGGCAGCGGCAATCGCGGGCTGCGCAAATCGCTGGTGGTAGCCCAGGTCGCGCTTTCGCTCCTGCTTCTGATTGGCGCCGGTTTGTTTCTGCGCAGCCTCAACAATCTCAGCCGCCTAGGTCCAGGGTTCCCTGCGGAGCGCCTGATTGGATTCAATATCGATCCGCCGCTCAACGGCTATACGCCGGAGCGCACCAAACTCGCCTACCGCGATCTCGCCGACAACTTGAAGTCGCTTCCCGGCGTGCAGTCGGTCGGTTTGGCGGGCGTGCGCATCCTCGAAAACGACGAGTGGGACAGCAGCATGACCGTGGAAGGCTACAATCCCGACAATCCCGAAAGCCGCGCAGAACCCTACATGAACCAGATCAGCCCAAACTATTTCGCGACCTTGGGCGTGCCATTTCTGATGGGGCGCGACTTCACCCCTGCCGACAACAAGGAAGTGAAGCATGGACCGGAAGCTGACGATTGGTCGCCGACCGTGATCATCATCAACGAGTCGTTCGCGAAGAAATATTTTGCCGGCCGCAATCCGCTCGGCCTGCATCTGGGGTTCGGCACCGATCCTGGAACGCCGACCGACATGGAAGTGATCGGCGTCGTGAAAGACATCAAGTACACCAACCTGCGCGACGAAATTCCGCCGCAGGCTTACGTCCCCTATATGCCGGCGCGCTTCGTCGGCGGAATGACCGTCTACGTGCGAACCGCCGCCGATCCGGGCCCGCTGATGAATGCGATTCGCGCCAAGGTGCGCGACTTCGACGCCAATCTCCCCCTCTACGACATGCGCACCACCGATGAGCAAATCGCCAACTCGCTCTCGTCGCAACGCATGATCGCCAGCCTTTCGACGGTGTTCGGTTTTCTCGCCACGCTCCTCGCGGCCGTCGGGCTGTACGGATTGATGGCCTACAACGTGGTGCAGCGCACGCGCGAGATTGGAATTCGCATGGCGCTGGGCGCCGCCCAGACCGATGTCGTGTGGATGGTGATGCGCGACGTGCTGGTGCTAGTTGCGGTGGGCGTCGGCGTGGGCGTGCCCGCATCCCTCGGCCTCGCGCGCATAGTGCAAAGCCAGCTCTATGGACTAAGCGCGCACGATCCCTCGACGCTCGTCCTGGCCACCGCCGGACTCGCGCTGGTAGCCTGCCTCGCCGGCTATTTGCCAGCGTGGCGAGCCAGCCGCCTAGACCCCATGGCCGCCCTGCGCTACGAATAGCGGTCCCCCAGACGGGAGAGTCAGAAGCGAAGCAGTGAGGTAATGAAGCAATGAGGTAACGACTCGGAGCGTGAAACCACGGGCTTCCGCCGGGTGCCGCACCCTTGGTCTTTAAGGGTGCGGGATTTGACTTTCTTCTACAAGCCTCTTGCGAATGACTGTAGCGGCCGCTTTCCGAAGCGGGCGCCGTCGCACTCTCCGCGTAAAGGATGCGGGTTTCGGTGTGGTCGCCTCCTCGGCTCCAAGACCTACCGACGGATACGGCACTGGGCAGATAGTACTTTAAACACTAAGCAACTGCATCTATGAATGGTTCGAATAATATTGATTAATGAATAGTTTTACATAGTTAACAATCCGTGCTACCGTGGCTCGTGACACTTCGGCTCCATCGTCTTTACCTCATTACTTCTTTATCGCGTTACTTCATCATTTCCTGCGGTAGAAGCCTAAGTCCTTCAGAATCGGCACTTACGAAAAACGCACCGGTAACTCGTTTAGAATCCGCACTTCCAAATTCACGGCATTTGAAGTCCTTTAGAATCCGCACTTACAAAATAAGGCGGGGAGAGTCGGAACAGTTAACTGCATCCTCAGTTTATGCCTGGGTTCGCGCGATGCTTCAAAACCTGCACCCTCAGACACGAACGGTGCGGCACCCGCTCCGAATCGTTACCTCATTACTTCATTACCCCATTACGTCGCGTCCGTTCCTCAGGTCGTAGGGGGAACGCTATTCGTAGCGTAGCGCGATCATGGGGTCGACTCGGGACGCGCGGCGGGCTGGGATGTAGCAGGCCGCCAGAGTCACGAGAATCAGCAACATGGGGACGAAGATAAAGGTGATCGGGTTCATGGAGCTGAAGCCTGCTAGGGCGGCGGTCAGCAAGCGCACGACACCGTAGGTAGCCACGCTGCCCAAGGCGATTCCGGCGAGCGATAGGACGAGACCCTGACGGATGATCATGCGGAGGACATCTCGCTTGTTGGCGCCGATGGCCATGCGGATGCCGATCTCCTGGGTGCGACGGCTAACGGAGTAGGCGATCAGACCGTAAAGGCCAACGAGCGCGAGAGTGAGACCCAGCAAGCCCATGGTGATGATCACCTCGGTGATCAGCCACGGGACGGTGACGGCGCGCTGCTGAAAGAAAGTCGAAATCGTGCGTACATTGAAAATCGGCTGGTTGGCATCGAGGCCGCGAACGAGTTCGCGCACTGCGGCGGCGGCAAGCGCAGGATCTCCAGAGGTCTGGACCAGGAGCAGCATCTGTTTGCTGGGAGTCTGAGCCACAGGCAAGTAGACGAAACTCGTTGGAGTCTCTCCGACGAAAAGGTACTTGTTGGTATGTGTGACGCCCACGATCTCCACCAGCGGAGCCTTGGGATCATTCAAATGGAAGCGCTTACCAATGGCGTCCTGATTGGGCCAATAGGTCTTGGCAAACTGCTCGTTGACGATCGCCACGCGCGGCGAACCGTCTTTGTCGTCGACGTTAAAGGCTCGACCGTGATCGATTGCAACGTTCAGGGTATCGAAGTAGCGCTCGTCAACGATGTTGGCGAACAGGGCATCGGAATTCTGGCCCTTCGGGAACTGGTAGCCCTCGGGAATGACGTCGGTCATGTATTGGTCGGGCAGAAAGGGAATCGAGCGGGCTAGAGTGGCGGAGCGAACACCCGGAAGGGCGCGCGTCTGATCCACCAGCTTGCGATAAAAGTCAGTGGTCTGCTGCGGCGCGTAGCGGACCAGCGAGGTATCGAACTCGAGCATGAGGCGGTGGTCGGTGCTGAAGCCAGGGTCGGCGGCGAGCGATTTGCGGAAGCCATTGAGGAGCATGCCGGCGGCAACTAATAGAGCCATCGACAAAGCGATCTGGCCGACAACGAGGATATTGCGGCCGATCGTGCGGCCTCCGAAGGTCGTGCTGTTGTTGGTTTTGAGCGCGGGCACGAGATCGGTCTTCAGGCTGCTTAGAGCGGGAGCGAGCCCGAAGACGATAGCGCTGAGGATAGCGGCGACCATGCTGAAGACCAGAACGCGGGCGTCGAGGTGGGGCATAATCTCGATCGGCGGATCGCTGGGAAGGGGAATGGTTTGAAAGAACGCGATGCCTCCGTAGGCGATCCAGAGACCGAGGGCGCCGCCGATGAGCGAGAGGAGCAAGCTTTCGGTGAGGAGTTGCGATAGCAAGCGGGTGCGCGAAGCTCCTAGGGAGATGCGCAGGGCGATTTCGCGTGTTCGCGCGCGGGCGCGGCCGAGAAGCAAGCTGGCCACGTTGGCGCAAGCGATCAAGAGGACCACGCTGACCAGCGCCATGAGCAGACCCACAAGCGCGGCGTCGGGGCCTTCCCGGGCAATGCGAGTTTGCAGTTCGGTCCGCACGACGATGCCGAGGTTCTGGTTATTCTCCGGATATTGCTGCTGGAGACCGCTCCAGATCGTGGCGATCTCGGCCTGCGCGGTTTGCCGAGACACTCCAGGCTTCAAGCGCGCTTTGACGGAGTAGGAGCGGTCGCCCCGATCCTGGTTCGGATCGATGGGAGCCGCGTCGAGCCGCTGGCTCATCATCGCGGGCACATAAACTGCGGGGTGCAAGTACAGATCCACGCCGGTGAAGCTTGGCGGGGTGACGCCGACAACCGTGAAATCGATGCCCTTGATGCGGATGCTGCGGCCGATGACGGACGGATCTTTGGCGAACTGCGTTTGCCAGAAATCGTCGCTGATCACGACGACCGCGTCGCGGCCGGGGACCTTGCCTTCTTCGGGAAGGAAGGCGCGGCCAAGAGCAGGCTGCACGCCCAGCGCTTGGAAGAAATTGTCGCTGACGAGGATGCCGAAATAAACCTGGGGTAGCGCTTTGGCGGAGGTGGCGACGCTTACGGTAGAGAACTCGGAGGCGATCATGCCGTCGAAGGATTGCGATTTTGCCAGGAGATCGCGGTAGTTGGGGTAAGAGACGCCGCCGTAGGGATTGTCGGGCGTGATGGTGCCGATGTTCAGGACCGAGCTTGGGGCGAGGATGGGAAGTGGCCGAAGGAGGATGGCGTCGGCGAGGCCAAAGATGGCGCTATTGGCGCCAATGCCGAGAGCGAGTGACAGCACGGCAATCAGCGTGAAGCCGGGATTCTTGAGCAGGATGCGAAGCGCGTAACGAATGTCTTGGAAGAAAGTTATCAACGGCTGGCCTCCGACGCTAGTGTGGCGACCTGGATCGTAAGTTTAGGTGCAACTGTGCTTCCAGGGGTGCTGTAGCTAATACGATGGAAGGATAGGGTTTGTTCATTGGCGGGGGTGATGGAAAGCACGCGGGGTGTTCAATTGCGGGAAAGGTTGTCGCGTCAGCGGACAGGATAGGCTTGGGCGGCTGCGGAAACGGTGATGTGGGACCCTTCCACCGTCAGGACAGACGGAAGCGATGCCCCTACAGACTCCGGGCGGAATTGGCGTCGAGCATCGTGGGGATTCATTTTTGGGAAGTGATGCCGATGGTTTGGGGCGTGATGTTCCAGCCACGGATGGCGATTTGGGGTGTGGCGTTCGATGCGGCGGCGGTCGGGTACTCGATGTCAATGTCGCGGGTTTCGCCGGAAAGAAGCGAGACGTAATTGTCGCTGAGGTAGGCGGGCAAGATGCGCGCGTTGTTGGATGCGTTGAGGAGCGTGAGTTTCGCGGCCAGGGCCGGCGTAGCGCCGGAGTTTTTCAGTTGCACGTGAATGCGCGTGGATTGATCGGCGCGGGTGGAAGTGGCGGTGGCGGAGAGGCTTACTGCAGGGAGGTGGTTGAGCTGGCGATATGTGGGACTGTCGGCTGCCATCCAGTAGAGGTTGTCGGACAGGAGTTTGTTGTCGGCGGAGTGCAGTTCCAGTTTCACGAGCACGACTTCGGCGGCGCCGAGGACAGAACCTAGATCGAGTCTAAAGGCGTCCGTCACGGTGTTCGAAGCGGCTTCCAGTTTTTTCGCGCCGTGCTGAATGTCTTTGTTGTTCAGGGTGAACACGTCGGCGGTGGCGGTCAATTCGGGAAGCGGGACTGTGGTGTTGTTTACGACGGCGACGCTGTAGTTCGATGGGTCGAGCTGGATGTGGATGGGTTCGCTGGCTTTTTTAACGGCGTAGAAACTGGCTTGGGTGTCGTAATCGGAGCTCAGGATTTGCCACATGTTGCTGGGCCAGGCGGGTTGCGTCATCCACAGCATGCGACCGCTGTTGGGGGCCCAGAGGTGCGCGTTCATGCCCTCGAAGATGGCGCGGTGCTCGACGTAGTTGAGCATCTGGGCTTTGCGCTCGAAGTCCTCGAGACTGGTGGCGGCGCCGAATTCGGATTGCAGTTCGTTCATGAAGGGCGTGATTTCGCCATTACCGCTGGCGTGCCAGTCGTGATAGGCCCAGACGTCGTCGATGGGCCATTGGTCGGGCTCGGGGATGGAGGCGCGGAAGGATTCGAGCGTCGAAAAGGATTGCGTGCCGGTTTCTACGGAGAAGCCGTGATTCAGGGTGGTGAAATACAGAGCGGGCTGTTGGTATTTGTACGGGCCGGAGTTTTGCAGGTTGACTTGGTTTGAGCTGGGGGAATAGTAGCGCGTGCCGTCGAGAGCGGCGATGAGTTCGGCTAGTCCCTTGTTGAGGATGGGCTGCGGAACGCCTTCGTTGCGGCCGCACCACATCACGATCGAGGGATGGTTGCGGAAGCGGAGGATGACGTCGCGGGCGTTGTCGAGGAAGAGCGCGGGATCTTCAGGCTCGACGTTGTAATTTTGCGTGGAGGCCCAGAAATCGTTCCAGACGAGCAGGCCGTATTCGTCAGCTAGATCGTAGAAGACCTCTTCGGTGTCCTGGCCTACCCAATTGCGAATGATGTTGAGATTGGCTTCGTGATGGAGACGGAAGAACGGTTCGAGGTGGGAGCGGGAGACGCGCTTGCGTGAATCGTCCATGCCCCAGTTGCCGCCACGGGCCGCGATGCGGACTCCATTTACTTTGATGACCAGATAGGGCGCGGTCCTGGTGTCATCCAGCGAGCGAATCGCGGACGACGATTCGGCGCCGGGAGCGAGCGAGGCGACCCAGGAGTGCCAGCCTTCGCGCCAGGCTTCGGGAAACCCGGCGGGAAAGGGATCGGCTGCCGGAATTTCGCGCATCCCGTCGTGGGAGACGTCGACAACTCGCTCGTTTTTCTGACGGGCGATGGTCGGAGAATATTCCAGGCGGCGGAGATGACCGGTGGAATCGAGCAGGCTGAGCTCGTAGGTAATTTCGCGGATGCCGAACTGGACTTGCCTGGTGTCGGATTCTTTGTCGCCTTCGGTAAAGCTAAGTTTCAGGTGGTACAGATCCTGCTTGCCGTAGCCATTGGGCCACCAGAGGCGAGGATGTTGCACAGTAAGTTGGGCGAATTCGGCCGTCGTGAGTTTGATGACGCTCTTTCCGGGGGTGAGGGTCAGAGACTTTGAGACCGTGACTTGCTCGAATGATGCGTTCAGCGTGCCGCGAACTGGAGCGGCGTTTGAATTATCGAGCGGCACCGAGATTTCTACGTCGGCTCGCGAGGTATCAGATAAGGGCAGCGTTGTGACCACTTGCGGATCGCCAATTTTTACGCCGCCGGATGCGGTCAGCGTGACCGGTTGCCAGATGCCGGTGTCGCGATCGCGGATGGCGGGGATCCAGTCCCATCCCTCGGTGGCGACAAACGTCGGGCCGTCAAGACACATAATGCCGCCGTTTTCGCCGGGGCCACCTTTGATGGACTGCTCCTGTGGAATGCCGGGATGCGGCGGCGGGGAGATGCGGACTGCGAGAACATTAGTTTGGCCGGGTTTTATCACACGCGTGACATCGAAGATCCCGCGGATAAATGCGCCCTTGATCGTGCCTAGCGATTGCCCGTTCAGCCAAACGGACGCGGCGTAATTGATGCCTTCGAAAGTGAGCGTCAGATGCCTACCGGTCGCGGTGCTCGGGGCTTTGAATTCCGTGCGATACCAATAGTCCTGCTTGTTGAGGCTCTCGGGGATGGCGAGATTGTTCAGGCCATAGTCTGGATCGGGATAGATGCCGCGGTCGATCATGGTCGTTAGAACCGTGCCCGGAATCGTGGCGTGCATCCAGTCCCTGGTATTGAAACCTGGCTGCGCGATCTCGGCGCCTTCTGCCTTTACATCGGGCGCAGCGCTGAGCATCCAGCCGGTTGCGAGCGTCCAGGAGTTGTTTCCGGATTCCTGAAGAGCTGCGGAGGCTTGGGAGGGTTGCGATTTTGTTACGACCGGACGCGCGATTGAGGTTTTGCTGACGGGCATCGTCGAAGGATCTTGCGGAGCGCGGTAGCCGGCTTGCGCGCGTGTTTGGACCGGCCAAGGCTTCGAGCCTTCTTCGAATTCGGTGAGCGAGAAATCGTTGGGCTGTTGATGGAGTTGTTTGATTTTGATTTCGTCGGCATCCAGGGCGCGACGCACGAGAGTCAGCGAAGCGATCTTGCCGCCGAAGTGTTGCCCGTTGGGCCACGGGGAGTTCGGGGGCGCAATCTGGAGGACTGGGCTGACCGAGCCGAGGTCGAGCTTACCGCTGCCGACGAGCGCGCCATCGCTGTAGAGGCGGAATTCGTTGCCGTCAAATGTGGCGGCCAGGAAGTGCCATTTTGCCGAGCTGAGCACGGCTGGAGCGGTGAGGGAATTGCCTTTGCCCATCCAGAGAATAAGCTTGTTGGCGTCCAGCGCCAGATAGCGGGGATATTCTTCGGTGGGATTTCCGATTCCGGCCAGGAGGGTTGGCGCGTGGAGAGCGACGTCGGTTCGCATCCAGCAATAGAGCGACCAGGGAGAATCGGCGCGGAGTACGGAATCGTGTTCGAGCAGGGGCTTGTGCAGACCTTCGCCATCAGCGAGGAAGATGGCGTTGAACGGGCCGTAGAAAGGTGGGTCGTTCCTCGTGATCTGAGCGCGCGTTGCAGACATGCTTAACAACAGAAATAGAGACGTCAACGCAAAGCGAGTTGCAGCAGGGTGACCTGACGCGAGAGCACGGTAGCTCATGCAGCCTCTTTTGAATGGAACATCCCCAAAGCTGGTTGAAGAATAAGGTTATTCTTCGGCGATACGACTGCGGCTGGTCATTCTAACCGAGTGGGTGCGCCGGTTTGCAAGAAAAGATCGGAAAAACCCCCACCGTCAAGAGAACCGAAGAGTGCAACGGCGCCCACTTCCCTTCGGGACTCAGGGCAAGCGGAAAGCGGCCGCTACGATGGTTCGCAATGGGGCTGGCAGGGGAAAGTCAAAACCCGCACCCTCAAAACCCGAGGGTGCGGCACCCGCGGGAAGAGGAGCCGGTTGAAGAATTTGGGATTGTTTTTCGGAAGAGGAGGACGATCGTCACTGGGAGGAATCAGGAAAGGGACAATGAGCAATTGCTAGCGAGGCCAGACGCCCGCGGTGAAAGTGCGGATGGTGGTGAAGCCGAGGCTTTCGTAAAGTTGGACGGCGGATCGATTTTCGCTGGTGACCGTTAGAGTTAGTTCGCGAAATTTCATGGAGCGGAGTGCGTCCGCGGAAGTTTGCATCAGCATGCGCCCGAGGCCGTGCCCCTGATAACCGGGCAACACACAGATCTGCGTGGTATGGCCGACGCCGGGGGACACTTCACTGGTCAGCACGGCGGCAATCAACTCATCGCTGCCAGGCTGGCGAAGAACGAAGGATCCGCCGGGAACAAATTGCCCGCAGCCGGGCAAAAGAATAATATTCTTCAGAAATTTCAGCGCTCCGGCGCGGCTGCGATACTGATCGTTGATCTCGCCATCGACGTGGTTGGCGTAGCAGAGATAGATGAGCTTGGCGCAGGGATCGAAGAAACGGTCGCTCCATCGGTCGAGGCGCATGCCGGTCGCGGCGCCCGGACGAGCGTCGGCGTGCTTGCGCAAATCGAACAACATGAATTGCCGGGTATACAGATGGAACCCCTGTTCGAGGAGCGGCGCATCGACGGGGCCGCCGAAGGGCATGAGCTGCGCTTCGATGCGAGAAAGTTGCGGCACGGCGCGCATGGAAAACAGCATGTCTTCCAACAGCCGGCGGCCAATAGGGGCTTGCGGGTAGTGCGTCGAAACGTAGAGACCACCGATCAAGCCTTTTTGCTCTTCTAAAACATAAAACGAATAGCCCGCCGCAGTGCCATTTTCAAAAGCGACCGAGCCGCAAAGCGCGTGAGCCTCCAGAAAGCGTTTGATTAGATCGAGCGCGCCGCGGTAGTCCCAGTGCAGCTCGTCGCGCCAGTGCGACGATTCTTCATCGAGGAGCGGCTCAAGCTGGCGCACCGTGGTTTGGCGAAGGTCAACGATGTTCATGAAAGGGCGAAGACCGGCGGGCCGTGCCGGAACACCCCATCATAGCTGGCAACGGGGCGTAAATGAAGTAAGGGGGGGACAGAGAAAGGGAAGAAAGCGCGCCGAGTAAAGCGCCGCGCCACGAGGTTAGTCATACGGTACGCATGAGGCACAAGGAGCGGCGGATGCAGAATTGACGATTGGATGGTGTGCTAGCATGCGAATTGTCGCGTTGATATCCCTGGTGTCGGACCTGCACGCTTATGGCGCAGACCTTAATGGCGAACTTTTCGGAACTCCGCTCTCCCATGCGGTGGTACATCAAGCTGCTGACGGCGGTGCTGGCACTGGCGTTTTTTGCGGTGCTGGCGACGCTGGCGATTGCGGGTTTTCTGGTGTACCGGATCATCAAGCCGCAACGCACCAGCAGCGAAATCAACATGCAGAGTTTTCCCGGGCGGCCGGACGCCATGCAGTTCTCGGTGCCGGGCGCGGTTGGGACGCGCGAGGGTTGGTTCTTTCCGGGATTTCGTGGGGCTTCCACGGTTGTCCTTTGCCATGGATATGGATCGAGTAAAGGCGAGTTGTTGACGCTGGTTTCCGCGCTGCAGGATCACCAGTACAACGTGTTCGTGTTTGATTTCACGGCGCATGGCGCGAATGACGGAATCACGTCGTTCGGCTATCACGAGGCCGACGAGGTACGCGCAGTCATCGACGCGGTGGCTACTCGAAACGACGTCAATCCGAATAGCTTTGGTTTGTGGGGCTACAATCTGGGCGCCTACGCCGCACTGCGCGAGGCGGAGGGCGATCAGCGCGTGCGGGCGCTGGTGCTGGACTCTGTGTACGACCTGCCGGAGCAGATGGTGAAAGTGGGCGTGGAACGTCAGGGTCTGGGCGGATTTCCACTGATGACCAAATCCGCTGAGTTCAGCTTTCAGTGGCTGAATCACCAGTATCGCGGCGAACTTCCGCTGTCCAATACCAAGCGGATGGCACCCCTGGCCGGAGTGCAGAAATTGTTCATCAATGCCGCGGATGAGCCGGAGCTTGGCGACATTACCCGGCAAATGTATTTGAAGGCGCCCGAACCAAAGGATCAGGCAAACATCGGGCACGGAAACTTCGCGGATATGGGCGATGACGACAAGCGCGCCTACGAGAACCGCGTGGTGAGTTTCTTTTTATTGAGGTTGCCGCCTACCGGGGGCGCTGCTCACTAGCGCTTCGGCGTGAGATGCAACAGTTCGAAATCATCGATTTTGTCGACCTCTCCCCACAAACTAGAGCAAGTCAAATCCGCGGGCATTTTTGAACAAGGGAGCCGTCCGGTTGCGAACACGTAGGATTCGCGTGATGAATCGTGGTCCCATTCCCGCAAATTGGTCCGCAGATAAAAGTTCAGTCCGTAGAGAGTACTTCGCCTGATCCCGGCGACTCGTAAATCAGCTAAAGGCACACGGTTGGCCTGGAGTTGGTAGGCAAGATAGCGTGGAGACAAAATCGAAACTGGGGTGAAGGGCAAGAATTCGTCGACCATAGCGAAAGCTAGAAGGATCGGCAGAATACCGGCAACCAGAGCCGCGCTTCGGCGAGAGAACAGGAAAAAGACGCCCAGCAAACAGTTTGCCAGAGCGAACGCGACCAGAAGCAATCCAAACAAAGGGGCGAAGGCGATCAGGTTCTTAAACAATCGCTCGTCGGTCACCTTCATCGCCAAGGAGGCAAATAGCACGGCCGCAGCCAGCGATACGAGTCCGAAGGATCGATGTTTCGTCGACGCCAAAGATGTGGCCGAGCGAGCGAGAAGGAGTCCGATTGCGGGGACGGCGGGCAGGATATAACCAGGCAACTTGGATCGGGAAATCGTGAAAAATACCACGCAAAATCCCGCCCAGCACAACAGAAACCAAGTAAATGGGCTAAGCCGCCTCGTTCGAGTTAGGCGCCTCAGTCCAACGATCAGCGTCCAGATCAGCGAGGCAGTCCACGGCAGGATCGCCAGAAGGATGATTTCCGCGTAGAACCACACTGGCTGGATGTGCTGGAATTCAGGCGTCAGGAAGCGCTTAAAATTATGCTCGACGATGAAAACGCGGAGAAAGTCCGGGTTGCGGAGCGCGCACAAAACGTACCAGGGCAGCGCGGTCAGGCAAAAAACAACGATCCCGACAGGGTGAAGCAAGCGGAGAGTGTCGCGCCAGCGTTTGGTAGCCAACGCCCAAAAGAAGACAGCTCCACCGCACAAGATAATCGCCGCCGGTCCTTTGGCGAGCATCGCGCGTCCCAGAAAAAATCCGAAGAGAGCGGAGGCGAGCAAGGTAGTGCGGTTGGCGAAGATCATCGAGGAGAACGAACGCGGTATGGCCTCGACTTCCGGCCCAGAATCTCGACTCGCAAAGGGCACCAGGCCCAGCAGGACTGCTGCCGCGACCATGGCGCACGTAAGCGTGCCGCTGAAAGGCATATCCGTGGCAGCGGCGTGAGAGAAACCGATCATTCCGACCGTTGTCGGTAGTAGCAGGAGCAACCAGCGCGCGGTTTCCACGCCGTAAACTCGCCAGGCAAGCCACCCGAGCGCCAACGTCCCCATCAAAGCGGCCAGCGCACTGGGAAGGCGGGCTGCGGCTTCGGTGACGCCGAAGAGTTTGAAGCTGACCGCGGCGCCCCAATAATAGAGAGGTGGCTTCTCGAACCAGGGCTGGCCGTACAGGCGGGGAGTGATCCAATCACCGCTCTCGGCCATGTCGCGGGCGATCCATGCGTAACGCGGCTCGTCGGGGCCGACGAAACCAATCGCGCCGAGATGGCTGAAATAGCAAACGTAAAGGGTGATGAGGATAAGGACCAGCCATCCGATGCGGGCGGCTAAACTTTTTGTGGTCGCGGGCGGCGGCGAGGGCGGATTCGTCTCCACGGGCCGAGTCTAGCACGACAATCCACTCCGACTGGACGCAGGCGCACAATCTCGCGCCTGAGCACGAGGAGGTAACTTCGAACTGGCGGGACCGAAGCGACCGAATGCATACTGTCGCGCGTCGGGGATTTGCAGCAGACATGGGAGACGATGAGGGAGTGGCTTGAATATGCGGTGGTGTGGGCGATGCTCAAGTCGCTGGGCGCTCTACCGCGCCGGATGGCGCGACATCTGGCCGCTGCCGTTGCGGGCGCCGTCTATACCCTGCTGCCGAAATTGAGGAAGACGGCGGAGTTCAATCTACGTCTGGCGTTTCCTGAGTGGGACGAAGCGCAACGCCGAGCCACCATTCGGGGCATGGTCCGAAACCTGGGGTGGATGGCCGCGGAGTTCGCTCGACTGCCGCGATATACGAAAGAGAACATCGAGCAAGTTGTGATTCTCGACGGCCATGAGAATTTTCTGGAGGGCCAGCGACGCGGCAAAGGCGTTTTATATTTGACCGGGCATATCGGAGCGTGGGAGCTATCGTCGTTTGCCCACGCGCTCTATGGGTTTCCGCTGCACTATATGGCGCGTCCGCTTGATAATCCTCGAGTGGACGACCTGGTCAATCGCTATCGGTGTTTGTCCGGAAACTGGCCCATCTTCAAGAATGAATCGGCTCGCGCGCTGCTGAAGATTCTGCGCGATGCGGGAACCGTTGGCATTCTCGCGGATCAGAACACCATGCTGGACGAAGGTGTGTTCGTGGATTTTTTCGGAACGCCCGCATGTACGACAACGGGGCTCGCGCGCGTCGCACTGCACACGGATGCAGCGGTGGTGCCTGGGTACGCGTTTTGGGACCCTCAAATCGCAAAATACCGGTTGCGATTCGAGCCGGCGGTTGACTTGAGTCGAAGCGGCGATTCGGAGCGCGATGTGTTGGCCAACACCCAGAAGTTTACAAAAGTAATCGAGGAGATCATTCGAAAGCACCCAGATCAATGGGTGTGGGTGCATGCGCGGTGGAAGACGCGGCCGAAGGGCGAAGCGCCGCTTTATGATTTCTTGAGCTGACCAGGTAATGAGTCAGAACTTTCAACAAAGACGTGGGTGAATGCGATGAGCAGGACGGCACAGCAACTAGCGGCGGATCTTGGCGCAAGGATTGAGGGCGACGGCGCGGTGGAACTGCGCGGGGTGGCTGCGCCGGAACGCGCCGGGCCGCACGATCTGGTTTATGTAGACGCCGCGAAAAACGCGGCGCGCGCGGCCTCGTCGGCAGCTCTCTGTGTGATTGCGGCAGATGGCGTGGCCATCGCAGGAAAGACGGTGTTGCGCCATGCGCATCCGAAGGTTGCGTTTGCGAAGGCCGCCGCGCTGTTGCTGGGGCGGCCGCCGATCGCGTCGGGCATTCATCCCACCGCCATTGTGGCGTCGCTGGCGCAGATCGCGCCGGGCGTCAGCATCGGGCCGTACGCGGTGATCGGAGAGGACGCGCATGTGGGGGAGAGCACGCAGATCGGTCCTCATAGCGTGGTCGCGGCGGGATGCTGGATCGGTGCAAACTGCCGAATACATCCGAGAGTCACATTGTATGGCGGTGTGCGCGTGGGTGACCGCACGGAGATTCACGCTGGAGCGGTGATCGGCGCGGATGGATTTGGATACGCGCGCGGCGAAGGACGCTATTGGAAATTTCCGCAGATCGGCATCGTCGAGATCGGCGACGACGTAGAGATTGGTGCGAACACCACCATTGACCGCGGTTCGCTCGGCGACACGCGCATCGGCGACGGGGTGAAGCTGGACAATTTGGTTCATGTAGGCCACAACTGCCACATCGGTGCCCACACCGTGATTGCCGCGCTGACAGGAATATCGGGTTCGTGCGTTTTTGGGGAAAATGTGGTCGTCGGTGGTCAAGCGGGTTTTGGGGAGCAGGTTCATTTGGAGGATGGCGCGGTGATCGGCGGGCAGTCGGGGGTGCTCGGCGGAAAAATTGTGCGAAGCGGGCAGACTGTGTGGGGCACGCCGGCACGATCGATGGATAAGTTCAAGGAACAATACATATGGCATACCCGGCTCCCGGAACTTGCGGCCCGCATCAAAGAACTGGAGACCAAGTTGGAGAAAGAGTAAGAGAAACGAGGGTCCAGTGCGGGCACCCAGCGTTTCTCCTGCGGAGTGGGTAGAGCGATTCAGGCGACGAGATGGCGGCGAGCAAACGAAACTGGCGAGTGATCGTAGTCGGCGGGCACACGCGAAGCATTGGCAAAACGCAACTCGTGTGCGATGTGATCGCCGCATTCCCGGATGCGCGCTGGACCGCCGGCAAAATCACCCAATACGGTCACGGCGTCTGCGCGCAGCACGGGCAAGATTGCGACTGTGCACCTGACCAGCACACCTGCGCCATTAGTTGGGAAAAACGCAGCGATACGGGAACGGATAGCGCTCGGTTTCTGGCGGCGGGCGCTCGGCGATCGTTTTGGCTGCGAACGAAGCAAGGTTTTCTGGCGGAAGGCATGCCGCTGTTGCGCGACGCGCTGCGGCAAACAGAAACAAGTGAAAATGGCGAGCCCGCCAACCTGATCCTGGAGAGCAACACCTTACTGCAATTTCTTAAGCCGTCGCTGTATCTGATGGTGGTCCATCCGGCCAAAGCCGACTTTAAGCAGTCCGCGCAACTCCAAATCGATCGTGCATCAGCATTCGTTCTGCGCGAACCCCTGCCCGACGACGCACCCGGCGAGCAAAATGCAGGTGTTTGGAGAGGTGTCCCGCTACAACTGCTGTGCGCCAAGCCGCAATTTCTGCAACGAGAGGGCGACCCGCTGCCCATCGCACTGGCCCAGACAGTGCGCGAAATGCTCTATACCGATACCTCCGCGGTTGGCATCAAAGTATGAACGTCGCTGCATCTTAACGGTTGACCACTGGTCGCGAGATAGAGATAATTCAGTAGTACTCGTGTAACCTGGGCTGCTTGACGGTGGGGCGTCCGCCCAGAAGTGCCTGAAAGTGCGCTGTTTAGGGCTGGCCGTCGAATCATCTTTTACGCGTTTGGAGGCTTTGGTGTCAGCTGGTACTCGCATCGGACTCGACGCCACTTCATCTTCTGCCGCGGTACTTACCTCGCAGCAGAATTGGGCTTGGCGCCTTGAGCAGGCCGTCGAGCGTGGGGCTGACCACTTGCTGTCTCTCCAGTTTGAGCCGGGCTACTGGCTTGGCGAATTGGAGGCGGACAGCACCCTCGAATCCGACTACATCTATTACCTGCACGTCCTGGGCAAGGCCGATCCCGTGCGGGTTGCCAAGCTTGCGAACTACGTCCGGCGGAAGCAGCTGCCTGACGGTGGTTGGTGCATATACCCTGGCGGCCCGTCCGAACTCAACGCGACCTGCAAAGCCTATTTCGCGCTGAAACTGGCCGGCGACAATCCCAGATCGGCACGTATGGTGGAAGCCCGCGAAACTGTGTTGCGACTGGGCGGTCTCGAGCGCTCCAATTCTTACGTGCGGTTCTATCTCGCAGTGGCTGGGGCACTCGGTTGGGAGATGGTGCCGTCCATCCTGCCGGAGATGATGCTCCTGCCGAACTGGTTTTACCTCAACATTTACGAAATGTCTTCCTGGACGCGTGGGATTGTAATCCCGATGGCGATACTTTCTGCCCTGCGTCCGAACTGGCGCTTGCCGGAATTTGCCCATGTCGATGAATTGTTTAAGGATCCCAAGCAAAAAACGGCCGCGTTTGACTGGAGCGACCAGCTCATCTCGTGGAGGAATTTCTTTCTCGCCGCAGATCGCGCGATGAAGCTCTACGAGAAGCTGCCATGGAAGCCGCTGCGCCAGCGCGCCCTCCGCGAAGCGAAATCTTGGCTCCTGGACCATCTAGAACGGACCGAAGGGCTGGCAGCGATCTATCCCGCGATGATGAATTCCATTTTCGCTTTGATCGCGCTGGGGCATGGTCCCGACGATCCGTTGACGGCTCGCGAGATCCGCGAGTTCGCGCGTTTTGAGATCGAGGAAGAAGACACCATTCGCATGCAGCCGTGCGTTTCTCCGGTGTGGGACACCTGCATCGCAATGGTGGCGTTGGAAGAAGCTGGGGTGCCCGCCGATCATCCCGCGCTGGTGAAATCAGCGGAATGGATTTTGTCGAAACAGGTCCTCGGCGCCGGCGACTGGCAGGTTAAAAACAAGGACGCCGCGCCCGGCGGCTGGGTCTTCGAGTTTCGCAACGATTTTTATCCCGACGTGGACGACACCGCATTCGTGTTGATGGCCCTGCAGCGCGTGAAGTTTCCGGATCCCAAGCGCATGGAAGCGGCTATCCGCCGCGGCATCCAATGGCTGCTCAGCATGCAGAATCGCGACGGCGGCTGGGCCGCGTTCGATCGCGACAACAACAAGGGTTTCCTCTGCAACATTCCCTTCGCGGATCACAACGCGATGCTTGATCCATCCACCGCCGACGTGACCGCGCGGGTGCTCGAATGTCTGGGCCGCTTTGGCTGGAGCGCGAATCATCCGGCGATTCAGCGCGCTGTGCAGTTTTTGCTGAAGGACCAGTGCGAAGACGGCTCGTGGTTCGGACGCTGGGGCGTCAACTACGTCTATGGCACCAGCGGCGTGCTGCGCTCGCTGGAAACGGTTTCGCTGACCGCGAAGGAATATTGCCAGCGCGCCGTGAGATGGCTGTGTTCCGTGCAAAAGCCCGACGGCAGCTTCGGCGAGTCGTTGCGCAGCTACACAGAGCCGCACACCAAGGGCGAAGGTTCGAGCACAGCCTCGCAAACTGCATGGGGCCTGATCGGTTTACTGGCAGGCTCTGAGGTCAGCGATCCGGCGATCGAAAAGGCCGTCTCCTATCTTGTGGAGCAGCAAAATGCCGACGGCTCCTGGAGCGAGAACGAATTCACCGGCACGGGTTTCCCGTGCGTTTTCTATTTGAAGTATCACTTGTATCGCAATTCGTTTCCGCTGTACGCGCTGGCAAGATTCCGCAATCAGTCGCAAGAAACTAACCAATTCTGCGCCATGACCTTTCAGCCGGCCGAATTCCGGCTGCGCAGCGGATTCTAAGAGCTTCGAATGCGGTTCCCTCTACGGCTGACCGCGGACCTCGGCTTGACACTTGCCCTACGCTCCCTTGGGGTGCATCGCAATCGCCCGGTGATTGAGATCCTCACTCCGGACGGAAACCTGAAGACTCGCTCGTCGATCGTTTGGATTGGCGGACCCGAGCCTCTGGACGTCCAGGGCACTCCACGCACTGTGAATTCTCTCGCTGCTGCGGGACGCCACGTGTTTTTGCCGACCACTGGTATTTTGCTCCGCCGTCGCATTCACGAGTTTCAGCCGTCGCCGCGCCTCCATCTGACGATCCGCTTTGACGGCGCCGAACTGGCTCACGATGGACGGGTTGGTCGTCAGGGAGCATTTCGCGACGCTCTTGAGAGCGTTCGCACCGCGAGACTTTCCGGCTTCTTACTTTGTGCGCAACTGGTTTTGCATGCCCCGTCGGAGTCCGCCGAAATAGAGCGGCTCCGCGGCGAACTGCGCAACCTTGACCTGGACGGTTTCGTGATTTCGCCCGCGTCCCCCGTGAGCGAAGAATTGCGAAGCAGTGTTGCAGCGCTGCGTCGGCGGCTCCTCAGCCGGCGTTGGGCGCTGCTTTCGAGCTTGCTGGACTCCGTCGTGGCACCGCCGTTTGCGCAAACGACCGCGACGCAAATTTCGCCACGCCATTCGCGCGTAATCAGTGCACCATTGCCCTCACGCAGCCGCGAAGAAAGCGTGCAAGCTCCATGACCACGCTGGTCACCGGCGCCGCAGGCTTTCTCGGCAGCCACATCGCTCGCCAGTTGGTCGCGCGCGGCGAAAGTGTGCGCGTGCTGCTTCGGCCATCAAGCCAGAACCGCGCCATCGCCGACCTCCCGCTGGAATATGTGACCGGAGATCTGCGCGACACCGCATCGTTGGACCGCGCCATGAAAGGCATCAAGCGCGTCTTTCACGCCGCCGCGGACTACCGCCTGTGGGCCAAGCATTCGCAGGACATCTACGATTCGAACGTCGGCGGCACGAAAAATATTCTCGCGGCGGCCAAACGCGCCGCTGTCGAGCAATTCATCTACACGAGCACGGTCGCAACGATCGCGGTGGATCGTCCCGCCCCACCCAACGAATCCACCAATGCCAAGCTCGAAGAAATGATCGGCCACTACAAGCGTTCGAAGTGGATGGCCGAACGCGAAGCGCTGAACGCCGCGAAAGATGGCTTGCCGGTCATCGTAGCCATGCCGACCACACCAGTCGGCCCGTGGGACTGGAAACCCACGCCCACCGGAAAGCTCATCGTCGATTTCTTGAACGGCAAAATGCCCGGTTACGTCGATACCGGCCTCAATTTCGTTGGCGTAGAAGAATGCGCCGCTGGACACTTGCTCGTGGCCGAAAAAGGCAAAGTGGGCGAGCGCTATCTGCTAGGCGGCGAGAACCTCACGCTAAAACAAATGCTCGACGCACTAGCGAAAATCACCGGCCTGCGTTCGCCGAGCCTGAAGATTTCGCACAACGTAGCGTTGGGCGCCGCCTATGCGAGCACCATCTTTTCCCGCCTGCTGGGCAAGGAACCCGGAATTCCGATCGAAGGCGTAAAGATCGCGCAGCACAAAATGTTCGTAGACTGCGCCCGCTCGCAGCGTGAACTCGGCTTCAAGGTGGGCCCGGTCGCCGCAGCACTGGAGCGCGCGGTCCGGTGGTATGAAGCCAACGGCTATGTCACTCCACGCAGAGCGAAGCGCATCATCCGCGCCGCCGCGTAACTTTTGTATCGAGCAGCAACAAGGTGCATCTGATACGGCAATGCGAGTCCTCGTAACATTTGCGGTTGATGCAGAATTGGCTCCTTGGCGTAAGTTACGGGACCTCCGGGAAATCAAGGTCGGAGAGGTCACTTTGTTCCAGGCGCAGGTCGGGC
Source organism: uncultured Acidobacteriota bacterium (assembly GCA_963834025.1). Lineage (GTDB taxonomy): Bacteria > Acidobacteriota > Terriglobia > Acidiferrales > UBA7541 > Acidiferrum. The sequence continues at coordinate 626,318 of CAWIAI010000005.1, forward strand.
GCGCGCTCGTCGATTTCGTCGTTACAGGAATGGGCGCGGAGAATGCGACGCGGATTGCGAACCTTGCAATGATGCAACCCTATACGATCTGCATCGCATCCGGGTTTGCGGGCGCTCTTAGGGCCGAGTATGTCATAGGCTCGGTGCTCGTAGCAGAGTCGGTGCAGCAGCTCGGCAAATCGAAAACCCTAATGGGCTCAAGCAATCTCGTATCCGCCGCTAGCCTCGACGGTGCCGCGATGATCAAGCTCCTTTCGAGTGACCACGTAGTGCGCACCGCGGACGAGAAGGCGCAGTTAGCTCCTTTTGCGGCAGCGGTAGATATGGAAAGTTTCGCGATTCTTGTTGTGGCCGCAGCCCGCTGCGTGTCTGCTGTTGCAATCCGCGTCGTGTCGGACACCAGTGACGGTGAAATACCTGCTTTCGTTGATGCCATGTTGGACGAGAAGGGAAAAATTAATGCTGGCAATGCCATACGCCAGGTGGCGCGCCACCCGCTACAGTTGCCTGCACTAATTCGCTTAGGAAGGGACAGCCGAACCGCCGCTGAAGCTCTCGCGCACTTTCTGGAAGGGTTTGTGAAAAAGCTTTCGCTAAGTTCGCATGGCTGGCCACCGCCGGAACTTCAAGAGGTTGCCAGCCGATGAGCCACGTTAAGAGCACGTTGGAGACATCACAATCTGTTGGTCCTCTCCCCAAGACCATGCGTGCCGGCGTCTTCCGCGAAAAGGGAATCGTTCGCGTAGAAGAAGTCCCCGTCCCTGAAGTCGCCAGCGGCGAAGTCCTAATCAAAGTGGCTGCCTGCGGCATTTGCGGCACCGACATAAAGAAAATCTACCAACGTTACGTCGAGCCGCCGCAAATCCTCGGCCACGAACTCGCTGGCACAGTGGTCGCGGTCGGTCCCGGAGTAACAAAATGGAAGCCCGGCGACCGCGTAATGAGCTTCCATCACACCCCGTGCGGCACCTGCTTCTACTGCGAAAATCGCCTCTTCTCTCAGTGCAAGCAATACAAGACCACTGGCCTGACCGCGGGATTCACTCCCAACGGTGGCGGCTTCGGCGAATACGTCAAAGCCATGCCGTGGGTCGCCGAGCGCGGCATCATCGCGCTGCCCGACAATGTCAGCTTCGAGGAAGCCACCTTCATCGAACCGATTAACACCATTGTTAAAGCGGTGCAGAAAGCCCGCGTCACGAAGGGTGACAACGTCCTCATCCTCGGCTGTGGCCCCATCGGTCTCCAGCTCCTCATGGTTGCCAACCTCGAAGGCGCCAAGGTCTACACCAGCGACCCGATTGTACAGCGCCGTACAAAGAGCCTGACGCTGGGCGCACTTGAGGCTTTCGACCCCACCAGTGGTAAGCTTATAGAAGACATAAAGGCCAGAACCGGAGGCCGGGGGGCCGACGCCGTTCTGGTAGCGGTGGCTCATCCGGCTGTGGTGATAGATGCCCTGGCAGCAGCAAGGCCCGGTGGACGCATCTTACTCTTTGCCGCGAACGACCCGGTAACCAAGATCGAGTTTCCAGCAGCGGCTGTGGGGATCGACGAGAAAGAGATCTTAGGTAGTTATAGCGCGGCCATCGACATCCAAGAGTCGGCCGCCGAGCTAGTGCTTTTGCGGAAACTGCCGGTGATGGATATCGTCACCCACCGGTTCCCGCTGGATAGAATCCAGGAAGCGCTGGATCTCGCGGCCCGGCCCACGGCGGAGTCTTTAAAGATTCTGATCACGCACGCATGAGAACAACCACCACAAGAAAGCCCGATTATTTCGGCGAAGAAGCCGCCGCGGTTGTACGCGCGCTCGTTCCGTCGAAAATGACCGCGGCCGTCCTCTACGGCAGCGAAGACTTGCGCATCGAGAAAATCGACGTCCCTGCGATAGCAGCGGACGAAGTGCTCCTGCGGGTGCGGCTGGCGTTAACCGACGGCACCGACCTGAAAGTATGGCAGCGCGGCTATCACGCGCGCATGATTCAGCCGCCCGCCGTTTTTGGCCACGAAGTCGTGGGCGAAGTTGCAGCCGTCGGCAAACGTGTCGACGCCCGGTGGCGCATCGGCCTGCGCGTAGTTGCCGCGAACTCGGCGCCATGCCTGCGTTGCTATCACTGCCGCCGTGGACAGGAAAATCTCTGCGAGGATTTGCTGTTTAACAACGGTGCCTACGCCGAATATCTGCGCATCCCCGGCCGCATCGTCATGGAAAACATGCTGGAAGTACCCCACTCCGTCGACGACGGCAGCGCCGCGCTGGTTGAGCCCCTGGCATGCGTCCTCCGCGGAATCCACGAGATGGAAGTTCGCACCGGCGACACCGCAGTGGTCATTGGTTGCGGTCCGATCGGCCTGAAATACGTCCGGATGCTATCGCGCCGTGGCGTGCGCGTAATCGCCCTCGCCAGGCGAGCCACTTCGCTAGAACTTGCCCGCCGTTTGGGCGCGGCTGCCACCATAAATGTCAGCGGCGTTAAAGATCTCGTTGCCGCCGTAAAGGATCTGACCGAAGATCGGCGCGGCCCTGATTCCGTGGTCGAAGCCGCCGGCAATCCCGCCACGTGGAAACAAGCACTGACCATGGTGCGTCGCGGCGGAGTCGTCAATTTTTTCAGCGGCCTGCCCTCCGGCACCTTCGTGGAAATCGAGCCGGCCGAAATTCACTACTCCGAAATCAGGATCATCTCGCCGTTCCACCACACCCCGCGCTTCATTCGCGAAGCTCTCGAAGCCATCCGCCGCGGCGACATCCTGGCTCACGACTTTGTCACCGAAGAAATCAGCCTGAACGAGCTACCCCAGGCCTTCGAGCGCATGAAGACTCGCAACGGCGAAATCAAGCTAGCCGTCCGCCCATGATCCACTGTGTAATCCACCCTGTAGCGCAGGGCGGAGTCCTCGGAGCCCCTTTCTTTGAGCCGAACGAAACCCAAGCGGCAGTACGCAGCAAATCGTGATGGTCCGCCCCAACGAACTAGAAATCGCCGAAAACGCCCCGCCCGCAAACTGCTCGCCGGAAGTCGCGCAGCAATACACCCGCTGGCTAGCCACGCATCACTACGAAAATTTCAACGTAGTCTCCTGGCTACTCCCCAAGGAACTCCACCAGCATTTCTACAACGTTTACGCCTACTGTCGCTGGGCCGATGATCTAGGCGACGAAGTCCCAGATAGCTCCCGCGCTCTCGAGCTCCTCGACTGGTGGGAGCAAGAACTGAATGCGTGTTACGAGGGACGCCCATCACATCCTGTCTTCGTGGCCCTCCGGGAAACCATCGTCGCAAAAAATATTCCCGAACAACCGTTCGCGGATTTACTGAAAGCCTTCCGCCAGGATCAAACCGTAAAGCGCTATCCGACCTGGGATGCCATGGTCGAATATTGCGTCTATTCGGCCAATCCGGTTGGGCGTCTCGTCCTTTATCTGTGCGGCTATCGCGATGAGCAGCGTCAGCGACTATCCGACGCCACCTGCAGCGCTCTTCAACTAGCGAATTTCTGGCAGGACGTCTCGCGCGATCTCGAAAAAGGACGCATCTATATCCCCCTCGACATCGCTGCCGTCCATGGACTCAGCGAGACGGACATCGTCGAGCGCCGTTTCGACGATCGCTATCCGCGCCTGATGAAAGATTTGATCGCCCGCACCCGCGCCTTATTCGCCGAAGGCATGCCGCTGGCGAAGATGGTGGACACTCGCCTAAGCATCGACCTGGAAATGTTCAGCCGCGGCGGCCTGGCCGTTCTCGACGCCATCGAGGCATCCGGCTACAACACGCTCCATCACCGCCCGTCGATCAGCAAAGCCAAGCAAGCCCGCCTGCTGAGTCGCTCGCTCTTAGCGCACCTGACCAACAAAATTGTAGGGGCGCGAGCATGCTGCGCCCCAAGCGCCCAGGCCGATCACCTCAAGCGACTCCCCAGCCAGCACGACCGTCGCCGCCTCTTACGGCGAATGCCACGGCATAGCCAAAGCCTCCCGCAGCAATTTCTACTACGCTTTCTTCCTCCTCCCGAAATCCCGCAGAGACGGCATCGTCGCCCTCTACGCCTTCATGCGCCTGATCGATGATGTAGCCGACGGGGACGATGATTTCGCCGCGAAGCAACGCGGTTTGGCGAACTGGCGCGCAGCGCTGGACGCCGCTGTCACCGGATCCGACCGGGCCGCCAGTTCTTTGCCTACCGGTGCCGCCGCCGTTTTGCCCGCGCTGGTCGATACCATGCGCCGCTACAACATGCCCGCGCGCTACTTGCACGATCTGATTTCCGGCGCCGAAATGGATCTCACCGTCCAGACTTACCCGACCTTCGACCGTCTGCGTGAATACTGCTATCGCGTCGCCGGCACCGTCGGCCTGACTTGCACGCATGTCTTCGGCTTCACCGATCCGCGCGCTCTCGATCTCGCCGAAAAACTCGGCCTCGCATTCCAACTCACCAACATCATTCGCGATGTTCACGACGACTACGCCCTCGGCCGCGTCTACCTACCCGACGAAGATCTGGAGCGCTACAGCGTTTCCGCTCAAGACTTCGGCCGCAGCGAAGCCACCCTGGGCGTGCGCGAACTCCTGCGTTTCCAGGCCGATCGTGCCTGGCAATGCTACGACGAAGGCGCTGCCTTGCTGAACTTGATCGATCCAGAAAGCCGCGCCACGCTGTGGCTGCTCACCCGCACCTATAGCGCGTTACTCGCGCGCATCGAATCGCTGGACTTCGCCGTATTCGGGGAGCGCGTGCGCCTTTCGCGCGCCGAAAAAATGCTATTCATCGCCCAGGCCCGATTCGGGCGCGTGACAGAAGAGACCATCCTTGAAAAGTGTGATCGTGATCGGCGGCGGTCTGGCGGGACTCGCAGCCGGCGTCGCGCTGGCTGAATCGGGTTGGCGTGTCCGCTTATTTGAACAGCGCCCCTTTCTCGGCGGCCGCGCCACTTCCTACGTGTTGCCCGACGGCGAGCACGTTGATAATTGCCAGCACGTAACCCTTGGCTGTTGCACCAATCTCGACGACTTTTATCGCCGCGTCGGCTCCGCGAACAAAATTAGGTTCTTCGACCGGCTTTTGTTCCTCGATCCGCAAGGCCGACGCGGCGAAATGCAGGCAGGTATGCTCCCCGCGCCGTTCCACATGACCGGCTCGTTCGCGAAATTCGCCCCGCTCACGCTGAAAGACAAGCTTTCGATCGCGCGTGCCATGCTCGCGATCTTGCGGACCGGCGGTCACCCACGCGGTCTTGCCGAACCCGGCGGCATCTCCATGCTCGAATGGCTCCGCGGCCAGCGCCAAACCAAAGGCGCCATCGAGCGTTTCTGGCGAGTCGTCCTAGTCAGCGCGCTCGACGAAGAACTCGACAAGACCGACGCCCGTTACGGCATCGACGTTTTCTGGAAAGCCTTCCTCTCCAATCGCACCGGCTACCGCATGGGCGTTCCAATAGTTCCGCTGGCTGAGCTGTACGACGGCTGTAAAAACTTCATCGAAGGGAAGGGCGGGGAGGTACAACTCCGCTCCCCAGTCCGCAGCCTGCGCATCGAAAACGGCACTCTAAGCGCAGTGAGATTCGACAACGATCGCGAAGAATCTGCCGACGCCTACGTCTTCGCCGTCCCGCACACCACCTTCGCCGATCTCCTTCCACCAGGAATCCGCGAAAGCGACCCGGCATTCCGCAATCTCCAGAATCTCAAAGACTCCCCCATTACTGGCGTTCACCTATGGTTCGACCGCGAAGTCACCACCGAGCCTTTCATCACCCTCCTGGACACCACCACGCAGTGGGTCTTCAACAAAACCGCCCTTTACGGTCCGGTCGCCAACGGCGAAAAGGGCAAAAATGTGACAAATGGGCAGTACCTTCAACTCGTCATCAGCGCATCCTATGATCTGTTACCGAGGCCGCGTCAGGAGATCATCGACCTGTGCTTGAAAGAAGTACGACAAGCCTTGCCCGCAGCCCTGAACGCGAACCTTGTGAAGGCCACCGTCATCAAAGAAACAGCCGCAACGTTCTCACCCCAACCCGGCGTAGATCGCTGGCGCCCCAAACAGGAAACCAGCATCCACAAGCTGTTTCTAGCAGGCGATTGGACCGCCACCGGCTGGCCCGCAACGATGGAAGGTGCAGTACGCAGCGGCTACCTTGCGGCCGAAGCGGTTCAGCGCGTCAATGGCACGCCGCAAAAGTTTCTGCGGCCAGACCTGAGCGCGGACGGTTTAGTAAGTCTCTGGCGCGAGACACTCCCTGTAGGCGTCCCTCTTCAGATGGGCGAGCTTTACCTGCATTTTGATGGGGGCCGGTGCTTTAGCTCCGATGTTCTAGGGCAAGCAGGATTCTTCTCATTCTATACCGGCCCTGTATGAGTCAACGTATGGTAGGCGATGCGAACACGAAGGAGGCCGCAGAATTCAAGGTGCCACGATTTCGTACGAACCGATGTGCCGCTCGTTCGCAGTCAATTCTTCTGCGATCGAATCGAGTTTCTTGTATTCGGCACCGCGAGCCTGAAGAAATTCTTCGTACGACGTGCGCGATTCCCAATAGTCGGCCGTCAAATATATCCGAGGCCGGTCCGTGTCGCGGAACAACTCGGTCCGCTCATGGTGGGAATCGCGACGAAACAGGGAGTCCCAGTCGCCACCCGTGCCATAGACTCTTTCAAAGCGTTCTTCGCACTCGGGCTTGACTTCGAACTCCCAGAGGACTAAAAACATAGATGTCCCATCTCCTGCTCGAACGTCGGTAATCCTTTTACGTAACCTTCTGGGGAAGATAGCGCAGGGCGGTCGAGTGTAGCAATCCGGTCGAGTGTATTAATCCGATTGGGTACAAGCCACGGTGGAGTGCGGATCATCCTGCAGCGAGCGACGTGGATCATTCTGTAGCGCGGAGCGCAGTCTGCGGAGCTCTGTGGCCTTTAGCGTATCGCCGCTCTTATAGCAAGCAGCGCCGCTGCTCAGTTTTAGCGCCCGGGTTTACGAGCGATGTCGCAGTGTGGCACAGGCTTCTGCCTGTGTTCATTCGCGCCACCGCACGGATTCGGCAACTCACCAGCATCAAACGTTTGTTCTGTTGAGAATAGTTGCCAAACGTGCGGAATTGTTCATCGCGCAAAGACAGTTGGTTTAGTTGCAGTCCGTCAAGGACTGACGGACGGAGGCGTTTGTGGATCGAAAGTACAGTCACCGCGGCTATCGCGACGCGGAAAAAGACGACAAGAAAAAATCGCACAGCAATGGCCACAATCACGATCGCAGGCCCCCGCAAGGCGGCCCCCGCGCCGATCAGTTCGGTCCTCGCACCCCGCGCATGGTCGGCACCGTAACCCGCGCCCGCTGCGCCAACTGCGGCGCCGTCCTCACCTCCGGCTTCGATCCCAACGGAAAATGCCCCAAATGCCAGCTCGAGCTGCACTGCTGCAAGCAATGCCGCTTCTTCGACTCCGGCGCGCAATTCGAGTGTACGCAACCCATCCCCGAACGCATTACTCCCAAAGACGCCAAAAACAATTGCACCTTCTACGAATTCCGCACCACGGTAGAGAAGGACACCGCCCCCACCTCCTACGCCCAGAAAGCTCCCGCCGCCGAGCCACTGCCCCACCTCGCCACAGCGACGCGCGCCAAGCCTTCGAGGACCTCTTCAAGAAGTAAGTAGCACAGACAGTCCTGTTTACGCCGAGGCTCGAAGCGTCTGTGTCGCAGTCAAAACTGGCAAGAAGAAATCCGCACGAAATCGCAACCTCCTCGCCTCGTTAACTTCATTTTCCCCCACTCGCGCTTCCACCGTCTCCGTTCCCAACTTTCCGGCGCACCCGTTCCGCAAACTCTCCAAAAAAGAGGGCCAGCCTCAAACAGAGGACTGGCCCAGGCCGTCAGGGAAAAACTCTTTCGCCTCTACTTATCGTCCGCGTCCTTCACCAAACCCGTCGCCGCGATAAACGCTGTCGGAGCCGGCAGCACCGTTCCGTTGACGCCAGCCACGCGCACCAGCACGACCGCACCAAGGCACGGAGAAGGCAGTGTCAGCTTCGCCCGGACTTCCGCGTCCCCGTTTGTAGTCAGCCCCACCACGCCGCTAGTCGCCGCCACCGCATCCCCGCACACCACGCTGGCCGCCACCTGCGTCACCGGCCCCGCGGTGTTGCCCGCGCTGGGCAGCACCAGTCCGCGCACTTCCACGTGCAGCCGTCCGTCATCCGTCAGCACCGCCTCGCCGCGTCTCACCACCCACGGCGCTCCGCCGCTTGCTACTCCCGCAATCGTCACGTTCGGATTCGATCCCACGATCGGAGCGAAAAACGAAAACTCATCCGCCAAGGTGTTCACCGCAAACAGCAGCCAAGGCCAACACGAAAGCCAACACCACCGTCGAAAACGCCTTCTTCATGTTCGAGAACCTCATTCCTGGAAATTGGCGCGAAGTCTGACCTAGACCTCGTCGCGACCGACTAAGTCGGTAAGAACCAGACTCCCACTTTAACCACAGTAGGATTCCGTCTTGCTCGCAGCATAGGATTGTTGCTAACCCCAGTTGTCGGCTTGGCGTAAAAAGAATGTCCTCGCTACGAAGGATCGCAAAACATTCTTGTTGCACTGTGCTTATCCGCCGACGACTCTCGGCAAATTCCAATGCCGCCACACGCTGATCACCCGCAGCAAGAAACAAACCACGCCTCCAATCACCGCAGCCCACGCCCGAGGCATCCGCAATTTGCAGCACGCGATCATCACCGCCGATCCTGCCAGCGCCGCGGTGGCATACACGTCCGCCCGCAACACTCCCGGAACCTGCGCCAGCAAGACGTCGCGTGCCGTGCCGCCGCCAACTCCCGTAATCGTACCCAACAACATCGAAACGAAAGGATGCATGCCAAAAACCAGCGCCTTCTGCGTTCCCGCAATCGCAAACAAAGCCAAACCCGCCGCGTCCAAAACCAGAATCAGCGTCCCCGGAACGCCTTGCACGAACGCATGCAAAAGGAAAACGACCGCGGCGCCCGTAAACGCCACCGCCGAATAACGCCAGTCCCGCAGCGAAGCCGGTGGCGTGTCCCCAATCAATACGTCGCGAATAATTCCGCCGCCCAGCGCCGTCGCAAACGCCGGCACCATCAATCCCAGCAGATCCAGGTTCGCCCGCATGGCCGCCGTAGCCCCCTCGACCGCAAACACCAGCGTCCCTGCGATATCCACCACGAACAGCAGCCTGTTTGCCTCACTTTTCATCGGGGGCTTCGCGCGTCCGGTACTCACCTTTAGAGCCGCCATCTAACGCGTCACCCAGTCGAGGACCCGTAGCGCACGGAGCGTGTTCCACCGGCTAGGCCGGCCATCGCCCTCCTCAAGCGTGAAGTGGACCTTGCCGGGATGAGTGTTCTCCAGCAGCCACGTGCCATCGGGCTGCTGTTTCGATCGGAGTAAATGAATCGCTTCGTCCAGCCGCCTGTCCGGGAGATCCCCGGCGGCCTGGAAGTACTCCAGGGCACGCAGCACGTCGTAGTGCCAGCGCGTCGGAAACGAGAATTGCAACCAGGCCGGGTCGACGACTTCGCCGGTGCTCTTACGCCGGAACAGCTTTCGTTCGAGGAGGTACTCCTCACCCCGGCGTCGAGCCGCGATGGATTCCGGCGATCCACCGGTTGCGCGCTCGTGCGCCAACAGCCCTTCTAGCACGCGGATCGTGGTCGCGAACGAAGAGCGAACCGAACCATTCTCCGCCTCGCAGTTCCACCCGCCATCCTCGAGCTGCTCACCAAGCAGTCGGGCGACCACCCCATCGACATCCTGATCGAAGTAGACACCCAGCACGATGGTCATACCGTTGATGCACGGCTCGACCTCGCCGCTAAAGAACGGCTGCCCGGCGTGCTCCCACCGGCAGTGGTCTCTGACCAGCGCCACCGCCCGGCGCACCTGGTCGAAACGTGGGTCGAGCCCAAGGTCACGCAGCAGCAGGAGACTGTAAGCCGTGGCGGTCCAGGGCTGGCCCTCGTGGAACTCGGCCGCTGGCCTCGCGATGCCCCCTCCGCGCGGGGAATAACGCGCCTCCCTCCCATTGACCGTCTTCGCCCTGCAAAGCGAGCAGCCGCGCGCCCCATCCCTCGGTGGCCACTCGCGCCCGCTCCGCCTCCACGACCTCAGCCGGCGCATCGGCAAGATCACGCAAAGCCTGCCATCGAATGGAAGGGTCGGAATCAAGCATCCAGTCAACCACGCTCATTCGTCAGCCTCCTAATCCCTTGTAGGGGCGGGTCTTGCCCCGCCCGGCGTCAACCCAGGCACGCTCTAAACATCCCAGCCAGGTCCGTTCCCGGGCATTTTTCCGCAGCCTGTTCAGCCGTATCGCCAACATCCTCTATCCATCCCCTCCGCTTAACCCTCCGATCCGCCATTCACACCGCAATTCTAGCTATTCACTGCATAACACTTAGCCAATTGATACTCACACATTATAGTTTATCGTGTATATCGCTTCAGATCCGCAGCCAACCGTCTCCCGCCGCCGCTCAATGGCTCCTCGCCTTTTTTCTCCGCTTCGACAATCTGCCTCAAGCTCGGAAAGCCTTATTCCGCGCACGAAAGAAAGTCTCGCCAGATATGCCAGATTCACCTAACTCCTTCAGAATCCGTACTTCCGCGAAGTAGGCGCGTAACTCGTTTAGAATCCGCACTCCCAAAATCGTTAGACTTAAAGTCCTTTAGAATCCGCACTTACGAAAAATGGCGGGGGAGGGGGACAAAACTGTTAACTAGAAACATGGTCCGCCTCCCACCGTTTCCTGCCGTCGGCGGCGTAGTCTCAGCCCTTGGTTTCCTTCCCCATCGGGAACAGGGTTGGCTTCTCGGGTGGCCTCGACGCGATCTTCTCCAATTCCGGATATTGTGCACGCAGCGGCTCAGGCACGTTCACCTTCGCCCCGCGCAACATGCTGATCAGTTGCAGTGCGTTGACCACCCCTTTGCCAAGATAGTGGTTGTTCGTGATCGCGAAAACTTTACGTGCGTGTTCTCCCGCACTTTGGATTCGCTCCGCCCACGGAGTAAGTTCTTCGGTGGAATAAAGATAGTTGTAGCGTTCGTGCGCCGGAATCGTCGGGTCGTCGTTGAACCAAGTGTCATAACGTCGTCCGTGCAGTCGGATGTATCCGATCGGCGCCTCAGGGTCCTCGTCCGGCAAGGGCGAACCGCTATCGCTCGGCAAGATCGATTGACTGCCGATCGGCTCCAGCGGTTTGTCTTCTCTCGGCAAGAGGGACTTACCAATGATCGGCTGATCGATGTTGCAGAACGCGGCGTGATGCTCGCGCAGCAGCGCGAAAATCTCCGGATCGTCCCACGAAGCGTGCCGCACTTCCACGGCCAGCGGATAGTCGGCAAACCGCTTGAGCACGGCAGTGAGGTACGCCGTCGTCTCGCTCGTACGGTGAAACGAGAAAGGGAATTGCAGCAACACCGCGCCCAGCTTGCCCGCGTTGCGCAGCACGTCAAACCCGGCGCGCACAACGCGCTCATCTTCCGCGCTTGGATTTCCCGTCGAGCCCGAAGCCATGCGGCTCAGCTTCGAGGAACTCGATCGCACCGGCGCCGCTGCAGTGCCGCTCTCCGCTTCAAAAAAAGTCTCGTGCGTAAATTTCTGCCACAACTTGGCGGTGAACAGAAAACGGGGATTGGCCGCAACACGCTCCAGCCACTGATGCGCGTGCCCCGGCTGCAATGGCGAGTAAAACGAAGTATTGATCTCAATCGTGTCGAAAAATTCTGCCAGGTAGGTAGCTTCGTGAAATCCCTTGGGCCGCGGCGAAGGATACACATAGCCGGCCCAATCCGGATAAGACCAGCCCGCTGGTCCAACCCGGATTTCCGAGCAAGGCACGGTCTGCGCGCCGTTCGTTTGCTTGGCTGCCGGATTACAGTCCGTGAACTCAGCGTTGCCGCCCGCCGAACCTCCAGAAACCCGCTCTGCAAGTCTTTCCACGCCGCCTCCAGAGCCGTTCGCAACATCAGATCGTCGTGGATCAGTGTCGAGCATGAGCGGAAGCGTGAAAATCGACAGGCGCCGTCCGATTGCGCGACCCGCGATGCGAAGAGAGTAGGGGCAGTGACGCAGCCATGTCAACGAGCCCGGTCAGCAATTGCCAAGATAGCGCCTAAACCGAACCCGCCCCTCCGCGAACTCTGTGCTCCTAACTCCGTGGTCTCTGTGTTAAATCCTTTTCTGCTCTTCGCCCAACAACGCCGCCGGAACGATAAAACCAAGTCCCGATTGCCGCCAACGCCGCCGGTTGCTATGCTGACCTCTCCATGCGGCGCAAAGCAAGAAACTGCGCGGCCCACCCCTCCCGCAAACAACCCTACAGGTGCATCCATGAAACTCTCCATCAATTACAAGCACGTCGACTCGCACGAAGCCGTCGAAACGCAGGCGACTCGTGCAAGCGAAAAACTCAGCCGTCTCCTGAAATGTTATGAGCCGGACCTGGTGCAGTTGCACGGAGTCTTTTCGCAGAACCCTCACAAAGAAGAGCATTCGTTCTCGCTGACCCTATCGCTGCCCACTGGCGCCATGCATGCCACCGGCACCGGCGAGAACGTTCGCGCCGCGTGCAAGCAAGCCTTCACCGAACTGGAAACGCAAGTAAAGAAACACCAATCGCGCCTGCGCCACGACCACGAGTGGAAGCGCAAGCAGCGCCCCAAAGCCAGCGTCCGCTTGGCCGAAACCTAGCCAGTTCGACAGCCAGTCGACAGCCGGTTCGACGGAAGGTGGGGTCGCCCACACGACGACCTTTCTGTTTGTGCATCCGCCGCTATCCAGAATCAGCGTTGAGGTTGGACTTTGCGCGCAGGAACGGTCAATAATCGCTGCCATCACCGATGCCCGCGGATAACAAGGCGTACGACTATGTGATCGTAGGTGCAGGATCGGCGGGCTGTGTTCTTGCGGCGCGACTCACCGAGGATCCCAACACACGCGTTCTTCTGCTCGAGGCTGGCGGCCCGGCTTCCGCCAGAGAAGTTCGCATCCCTGCCGCGTTCTCAAAGCTTTATAAGACCAACGTTGATTGGAACTATTCCACCGAGCCGGAGCCTTGCCTCAACAATCGAAAGCTCTATTGGCCGCGTGGGAAGATGATCGGCGGCTCGGGTTCCATGAATGCGATGATTTACATCCGGGGCAATCCCTGCGACTACAACGATTGGGCGGGTCTCGGCAACGACGGCTGGGGATTCCAGGATGTTCTTCCCTACTTCAAGAAATCAGAGCGACAGGAGCGGGGCGCATCGGAATACCACGGCGCCAGCGGGCCGCTGAATATCGCTGATCTCCGCCGCGTGAATCCGCTGACACGGTCGTTTCTCGCGGCGGCCAAAGAGCTGGGCATACCCGCCAACTCGGATTTCAACGGCGTCAGCCAGGATGGCGCGGGACTTTATCAGGTGACGCAGATGGGCGGCCAGCGTCACAGCACCGCGGATGCGTATTTGACGCCCGCGCAGGCGAGAGAAAATCTGACGGTCCTGACGCACGCACAGGCGACGGAAATCGTTGTCGAGAATCACCGGGCGGTTGGGGTCGAGTACCTCCTCCTGGGAAACATCATCGAAACGGCGCTGGCCGAGCGCGAAGTGATTCTCACGGGCGGCGCGGTCAACTCGCCCCAATTGCTTTTGCTCTCGGGAATCGGGCCCGCCGACGAGATCCGTCGTGTCGGAATCCATGTTGTGCACGATGTTCCGGGAGTAGGCAAGAATCTGCAGGACCATCCGATGGTATCGGTGGGCTATCTCTGCACAAAGCCGGTCAGCATGGCCAACGCGGAATCGCTCCGAAATTTTCTGCGATATTTGGTGTTCAAGCGCGGCCCGCTAGTCTCCAACGTCGCGGAGGCCGGGATTTTCTGGCGAACGCGGGCTGGACTGCGTGAACCGGACCTGCAGCTGTTGTTCGGCCCCGCGTACTACGTCAATCACGGGCTCACCCCGCGAAAAGAGCACTGTTTTGGTTTTGGTCCGACGCTAGTCACTCCGGAAAGCCGGGGTTCGATTTCCCTAAAGTCCGCCAACCCGCTGGAGCCGCCCGCCATTCGTGCGAACTATCTTTCGACCTCAGCCGACATGCGCGTCGTCGTCGAAGGAGTGAAGCTTAGCCGGCAGCTTGCGCACGCGAAGGCTTTCCAGCCCTATCGGGGAGACGAACTTCACCCCGGCTCAACGGTGCAATGCGACCAGGAGATCGCGAATTTCGTTCGTGCGGAGGCCCAGACGCTCTACCATCCGGTGGGCACGTGCAAGATGGGAAACGATTCGACCGCCGTAGTTGATGGGAGCCTGCGAGTGCACGGTATCGATGGCCTTCGCGTCGCCGATGCTTCGGTGATGCCGCGCATTCCCTGTGGGAACACGAACGCTCCGACGATCATGATCGCCGAAAAAGCCGCGGACATGATCCGCGCCGGGCTGTAATCGCCCAGGCAAGGCCCTGGTGGAAGTACAATGCCGACCCGGAGGAAACCATGTTCACCGTTACCGCCGATTTGACTCTTCCCAGCACGGTCACTGGCTCGTTTCCGCGGCCTCGCTGGTTCGACGTGAGCATGTGGGGTCGCCCGCTCGACACCTGCATGCTGGATGTGCGCTTTCGCGAGAAGTTTCAAGACGCCCTGGCGGTGGTGATCAGCGACCAAGAGCGTGCCGGCCTCGATATCGTGACGCACAGTGATTTTCACCTGGATGAGGATCTCGCGGGCCGCGCGTGGCACCACTATCCCCTTCAGCGCTGGGCAGGTTTCGAAGGGGATTATCTGCAGCCGGAAGAGACCACCGCGCCTTGGCTGCACTATCCGCCCGGCACGCTGTTGAATGAGATCTACACCGGGTGGCGATGGCCGCACGTCGTCGACAAGATCGAGCACCGGCCACTCGACTATCCGAAGTTGTGGCGCATGTCGCAGGGAAGAACCCGCAAACCCGTCAAGTTCGGTACGTGCTGCTCGCAGGTGATGGCGCTGTTCCTGGACATTCACACACCCAAGTACAAGGACAAGCGCCAGGTAATCTGGGATATGGCGGAGGCGATGAATAAGGAGTTGCTGGCGCTGCGCGATGCCGGGTGCCGGTGCATTCAGACCGAGGAGCCGACGTTTCACTTCATGGCGAACACCTACGGCAAAGATCATGACGAAGTAAAATTCATGATCGAGGCATTCAACCGCGAGGTCCAGGGGCTCGAGGATGTGGAACTCTGGATCCACACCTGCTGGGGCAATCCAAACATGCAACGGGTGATGGAGGACACGAGTTATGCGAAGTCGATCGAAATCTATCTGGAGCGGTGCCGCGGAGACGTGTGGACGCTGGAGATGAAAGATCGCAACCAGAAGGATCTCGAACTGTTTGAGCCGTTCAAGCACGATCTGAAGAAGAAGATTTGCGTGGGGGCCGTTAGCCATCGTTCACTTCAGGCCGATCGGCCGGAAGACGTCGCTGGCGAGATCCGCAAAGCGTTGAAGTACATCCCGCCGGAGCGCCTGATCGTGTCGAGCGATTGTGGGTTTGGCCGCCAGGGTTGCAACCGCGAAATTGCCTTCTACAAGGCGAGTGCGATCGCACAAGGCTGCAACATCGTGCGAAGGGAATTGGGGCTGCCGGTGACGTACGTGCCGGCCGCCGATCCCAGATTGCAGCTCGATGTCATACCCGAGCGAGGTATCGCGACCGCTTGAAGGTTATTTTGCGCCTAGGGTGACCGATCGCGACCAGGACTGATCCCGAAGGTTGCCGAGAGACTCTGCCTCAGATCTCGCTCTTGCGAAAACGGTCGATAAGGTGATCGGAGGCTCGGACGGTAACGGCCATCATGGTGAGCGTCGGGTTCTGGCAGGCGGACGACACGAAGCTGGCGCCATCCATCACGAACAGATTTTTCACGTCGTGCGTCTGGTTGTAGGGGTTCAGCACGGACTTTTTCGGATCGTTTCCCATGCGCGCCGTCCCTAGTTCGTGGATGGCCATGCCCGGCATTTCGACGTGCGCCTGCACGTGAATGTTTTTCGCGCCGGCGGCTTCCAGCATTTCCGCTGCCTGGGCTCCGGCGTCGTCCATGAGCGCGCGTTCGTTGTCGCCGTGAGTCATGACAATGCGCAACGCGGGAATGCCCCAGGCATCTTTGAGATTACTGTCGATTTCGATGTAGTTGTCCCAACGGGCGAGTGATTCTCCGAAGGCGCCCATGCTGATCGAGTAGACGCCTTGTTTCACGGCGCCCTTGAAGGATGTGCCGTAGCCTTCGGCGCCGAAATTGAACTCGGGGCCGGCCCCGCCTTGATAACCATAGCCGCGAATGAACTGCGAATGTTTTTTGGCAGAAGGAGTATTTCGGAAACGAGGGATATAGATTCCGTTGGGGCGCTGGGGCTCGTTCGCGTTGGGCGGAGTCTTCATATCGGGCAGGTGACCGGTCGCGCCTCCTCCGACGACGTGATCCATCAGATAGTGGCCGAGAGCTCCACTCGAATTTGCCAGGCCGGCGGGATATTCCCGGGTCGAGGAGTTCAGCAGGATGCGCGTGGATTCCATGGCCTGCGCGCAAAGGATGACTGACTTTCCGCGCACCTCTTTCACCTTGCGCGTCAAGCGGTCGACGTAGGTCACTCCGTTTGCTTTGTTCGTGCCATTGTCCATGTTCACGTGACTGACTACCGCGTTGGTGAGCAGTGTGCAATTGCCGGAGTTTTGTGCGTCCGCGACGGTCGTAAACGGGCTGCTGAAGTAAGAGAAGGTCCGGCAGCCGCGTTCGCACGGTCCGCAATAGTGGCAGGCGAGGCGCCCATTGTGATTTTGTGTCAGGACCGCCGCGCGTCCGATCGTGACGGTGCGCGCGAACTTGGCTTTGACGCGCTCTCGGAGCAGAACTTCTCCGCAGCTCATCTTCATCGGAGGCAGGAACTGCCCGTCGGGCAGCATCTCGTTTCCTTCTGCGGCGCCGGTGATGCCTACGTACTTCTCGACGATATCGTAAAACGGGGCTAGGTCGGCGTAGGCGATGGGCCAGTCATCGCCGTAACCATCGCGGCTGGCGGCTTTGAAATCGTTATCGCTGAGGCGATAGCTTTGGCGGCCCCAGACCAGCGAGCGCCCTCCCAGGACGCGGAGGCGTTGCCATGTAAACGGCTTGTCAGGCGGTGTGCTGTACGGGTTGTCGAGATCGTTGACGAACCATTCGTAGTTGTACTCCATGCAGGCGTAGCACTGCTTCTGGATGGGCCGGGTGCGCACGATTTCAGGCGAATGGTCGCGGTACTTGAGCTGGTACGCGGGGGTGTGCTCGGTGAACTCCGTCGGACTGACCGCGCGTCCGGCTTCGAGCAACGCGACTTTCAGACCCGCCTCCGCGAGTCGTTTGGCGGCCCATCCGCCGGTGGCGCCCGAACCCACAACGATGGCATCGTACGTTTGCTGAAGAGGGTCTTGTTGCAGGTAATTCCGGCTCATTTATGGTTTCCTTCGGGATGCTCACAACCTTGGTAGATACCGTGGGTATAGTTGCCGTCCCAGCCGAGTTCGCGCGTACCGATCTGTGAGTTGTAATAGGCGATGCCGATGCGCTTTTTCAGTTCTTCGAAATGAGTGTGGCCTACGTCGGGCAGGGCTTCACCAGTCCATTCGCTGATGGCGCCCGGATAAGCCAGCGCATGCAACAAGTCATCCTGATCTTCCCGGGCCAGGTAGCGAAACGCCGCTTTGTAGCGCCGCATGCTTTCGCCATCGAGATATGCCAGATTGTTCAGGAACGCTTTTTGGTTTTCGTGTGTGTCGGCAGCCAGCACGAGGTCGATATAGCGGTTCACGAGCGCCTCCTTGGCGCCGGGAGTGTCCGTCGCTGGAATGATGAGGTCGCTGAGCGCGATGAGCGTTTCATTTTGGTGCTCATCCAGGAAGAGCGGCTTCCATCCTGGTGCCGCGAGGTCTTTCGAGGCGTCAACGCCGTTTTGGGCTGGCGTCAACTCTGACGACGGCGATACACCCTGCGCCGAGGCAAGTCGAGGGCGCAACGCCGCGGCGACGGCACCCGAAAGAATGCCGGCACGGATCAATTCCCGTCGTTTCATGATCGCTCCTCTGGCGCAACCCTAGCGTTTGGGCAGTCTGCTCGTGGACGTCAATTCGCGGAGGCAACATGATTCACCGGCGCACGAAGCGGCCCCCCGCCGCTCCAGGCCACCGGGAAGTCTACATCAAAGAGAACCCGCCTAGCGATCAACACTGATTTGAGTGGCGGGACATTCCGGTTAGTGCTGCCAGGAACTGCCGACGATCCCATTCAAGAGCTTTGGATGTAAACTTCTGTTTTGAAGTCATGAGTTGAAATCGCCGATGAACACGTCAGAAGGTCTGTCCACTAAGATAGGCAAGGCTGTAGGAAGCGTCTTTTTATCACTGCTGCTCGGGATGGTTGGCGGCGGGATTTGTGGCGCTGCTATTCTGATCTTCGGTGCGTTCATAGGCCGAAGCGGAACCACCGGCACGGAATACTTTGGTTACTGGAACTTCGCAATAGTTCCAATTGGTTTATTCTATGGCGGCTTATTTGGAGCCATTGTGGGACTGCTTGCTTATCCGTTTCTGGTGCGAAAGATTGGATTTCAAAAAGCAATCTTGCCTGCGTTCTTAGGGACGATAGCAGGCGGATTCCTGGGAGCGGTTGCGGGGCCTCCTCTCGCAGTCCTCACCGGAATCTGCGGGTTCTTTCTTGCGCTCGTCTGGGCCAGAGTCAGACTTGCAGCGCGATAGGGGACGCTCACCCTGGCTGAGCGAGAGGACACTTCGCGAGGGATCGCTTCCGGTCGACCAAGCCGCAAAGAAGGCCCTCGCCAAACGGGCTGGGGCAGCAGCCTAGCTCCAGCGACCCGCGGTGCGTTTTACTTCCGGAAACATTTTGGTAGTAGACTTTTGGGCTCAAACTCTCGGGGCAGCTATGACACCCATTGCCCGGCTACCTCAAGTAATGCCCCTCCACTCTTTAAGAAAGGAAGACGCAAATGACAAAACCTCAGACGAAAATGGAGCAAGTGGACCCCCTGAGCCGTGACACCCTTCAGGCGTTCGACGATTTATTCGGAGTTCACCCGGGCTTTCGTCCCACACACGCAAAGGGAATTCTCCTGTCCGGCAGCTTTACACCCTCCGCCGGCGTGGGAGCGTTGACCAAGGCGCCTCACGTGAACAGGCCCTCGATACGAGTCGGCGTTCGGTTCTCGGACTTCGGCGGTATTCCCACCGTGCCAGACTACGATGAAAACGCCAGCCCACGCGGTATCGCTATTCGTTTCTATCTTGCCGAACATCAGCATACGGACATCATTGCGCACTCCGTAAACGCATTCCCTACCCGCACAGCCGAGGAGTTTTTGGAATTCCTCCGCGCCATTCATGCCAGCGGCCCTGGCACGCCAAAACCGACACCGGTTGATTCCTTTCTCGGTTCGCATCCCGCAGCGCTGGCATTCGTTCAGGCACCCAAGCCCATCCCCACGAGCTTCGCGAAAGAATCGTTCTATTCCGTTACCGCGTACAAATTCATCAACGGCGAAGGGGTCAGCAACTTCGGACGCTACCGCATCGTTCCGATGGAACGGAGCGAGTATCTTGAACCAGCGGAAGCCGCCAAGCAGCAGCCGAATTTTCTTTTTGACGAAATCGAGGACAGAATCGCGCACGGTCCCGTGAAGATGCGCATTCTGGTACAAGTGGCTTCGAAGGGAGAGATTGTCGACGATTCCACCGTCCATTGGGAAGACCAGCACCCCCTCGTGGAATTTGGCGTCATCGAGCTGAACGCCCTGGTTCCGGACGAAGAAGCCGCCCAGCGCCAAATTATCTTCGATCCAATTCCACGAGTAGATGGCATCGAATCTTCGGGTGATCCGTTGCTGGATCCGCGAGCCTCGCTCTATCTCGCTAGCGGCCACCGGCGCCGAGCAGCCACTGTCTAGCTCGTAGCATTTCTGCGCTTGTGCTCAACAGCCGGCTTACCTGGCGACCGGATCGGAGCCCATCGCAGAAACACGCCGCAAATGGTTTTTGGGCAAGCGATCTAGGCTCTGTGCGTCGTCCCCTTGGTAAGTCCAGTGTCTTCCAGTCGCTTGCCCTTAGTCTGAGCAAGAGTCCTTGCGTCTGGAGTCGGTTGCGCGTCAACGGACCTGTCCAATGAATCGGAATTTTGGCTAGGCCCCGATTCTTATCGGAAACTGTCCCACCACGTGATTTTGCGGAAGGGCATTGAGTACAGCCTGACTTGGGACATGGTAGACTTTAGTGGCCGGATGTTGAACGCCCCGCGGACGAAGGACAGAGAACCGTATACGTCCCGCTAAATGATGCTGCGGTTGCCGCCCTTAGGGTTGTGCACCACTGGTGCGACGCGAGAAAGCGTGTGTTCCGGCCGGCAAAGATGTGCGAACGTGTCGAAAACGGGCGACGTTCGGTTTAGAGACGCGGCGACTGAAGCGTGGGATCAAGAACTTTCGCTGGCGTGACTTGCCGGAACGATACAGCAAAGAGTTTAGGGGCGTAGCTCAGTGGTAGAGCAGCGGCCTTTTAATCTGAACCCACGAAATCCGTAAACCCCGCAAAATCAGTAAGTGCCTGTCTTTTAAGCGTGATACCTCCTGTCTCCGCTTGTTTCCGCTTGACTGTTTTCAAGTGTTTTTCGTTGGTTCGGGGACAAAACGGGGACAATTTGTCGTTGCCTGGAATGGAAAACCCTGTCTAGGTGCAGGCAACTGTTCGCGGTCGGCGGCACGCCTGCCCCAAAAACATATGATTTGGGTCTGGAGACCTTTCTGACCGGAATCCCTTCATTCAGAACGGTTTTTTGATGGGTATCACATTAGCAGCCGTCGCCGCCTTCCCAATCTTCGGACGTGGGTTCGATTCCCATCGCCCGCTCCAAAACTACCGCTGATTCAGTTGCCTTTACGCCGTCAGATCATTGGAAAAGGCCTATAAAACAGAGAGTTTTGGCCCCCAAATGGACCCCTGAAGCGCCAATTGGACCCTTCGAATTTTGATACACTTTTTACCATGTCGGAATCTTGCGTTGTCGCCGTTCAACTGGCCGGGTCAGTTTTGAAGGCATTCGATGTCTGCGTTACGGATGCGGGCGACGTATATGGAAACTACTCGATGAGAGGCATTCCGGACGCACATTGGTCCTACCACGCCAGCGGACAGCAACACCTAAAGAAGGGCCGTAACTATGCGGAATGGAAGCCGGATTCGACGGGCAAACTCGTTCCCTGTATTTCGCGCCAGGAGGAACCGATGCAGGTTATCACGCGTCGCGCTTGCGTAGACCCAATCGGTTGGAAGGTGGCCGAACTTGCGACCGCTCTTCACGCTCTGACTGAATCAGCGGACATGGTTGTGGATTGTCGCCAACTTTCCGGAAATTCGCTGTTGGTTTTCAAGACTTGGGTCATTGGACACTGGACCAGGGAGCGCAAGATCCGACCGGGCTTCACGAAAATCAAGACGCACCGATTTGGAAGTCGTGTGCGAATCGAAATAGACGCATTTGAAATATCGCCAACCTCTCCGACCGTTGTATCCATCGAACCCTTGTGAGATTGCGAAATCCACCTCGCCGACGGAGGCCTGAATAATGTCGCATTTCAAGAAAGCGTTGCTTGCCGGGATGATTTTTTTGACATCGACGGCGTTGCCCTCCCAAGTTTCGGACAGGAACGTCGTGGTTTCAGACCTCGATGGAAATCGACTTCTGCAAATTTGCTCGGCATCGAAGGATAGCCATTCGGACTTCTGCTCGGGCTTCATCGTAGGTGCGCGAGACGGAGCTGTTTTAGCCACCAAACTTCGAGATGCGAAGGCAATTCTCGACGTGCCAGTTGAGGTAAAACAAGAACAAATGGTAGCGGTTCTCGTGAAATACCTGAACGACCATCCGGAGGAGCGGCACAAGCCAGCGGCGTTGCTGGTTATTTTCGCCCTCAGCAAAGCGTTTCCTCCGAAAGGATAAATCACAGGTTTCTAGCCAAACTCGCTCGGCCAGATCAATTCGAGCTTTGGGCGAAAAGATGAGCGTCTAAAATAGATGCATTTAGATCATGGCACAGGGCCTAAAAACAGGCGGTCGCAAACCCGGCTCGCTCAACAAAGCCACGCTAGGCGTGAAGGAAATCCTTGCGCGCGTATTCACGAAAGAAGTACAGGAAAAAGACTGGCGCAAGTGGCGTGCCCACAAAGACCCGCGTATCGCTTGGGAAGCTTTCAAGCTCGCGCAATCCTACATGCACGGCAAGCCTGTACAGCCCCTTGCCGAGGTGGAAGAAACGCCGCCGCTCAAGATCGACATCAGCGCGATCCCATCTTACCGTGAGCTAGCGGAGTAGATCGGTTCGGATCCGCGGTTGCCTGCCTCGTTCTATCCCGCTTACCGGCGTGAAAGGCCGCGTTTCATTGAACTGTGGCATCGCCGAAGCGCGGTCGCTCCTTGATTTGTAGTTCCGCCCTGAGCACCACTCTCTAGTCGCGTCCTGCCTTTCCGTTTGAGCCACTTCAGGTAGCAACACGACGTCGCCGTTTTGCTTCCGCAAAAATCGGGCGTGGCGCCGTACTTACGGCTCACTTCCTTTAGAAAAAAGATTTAGAAAGATTTAGACATGGTGAATTCGAGTGAATCTCGGAACTGAAGGCGTGCTTGATGCAACGACGTCACGTGAGCTGCCGGCTAGTGGCCGCCACCCCCAATCGCTTGGTGGATCACCGCCTCAGGTACGAGCTTCTCACTGAAGCCAGCGACAAACGCTAGTACCAGTAACCGAGAGGAAGATTCGCGGGCCAGGTCCGGAAGAAGAACTCCGCCGAGTACCAAGAGATACACCAGCAGTGCGAAAACAACGGCCACAAGCGCCCGAACAATCCCATAGAGAAGAGTGGCTGGATAATCCTCGAGAACGTCTAGTGTTGGTGGCTGGCCCCGAAGTGCAACCGAGACAGAAGCTCCAACCGCTCCAAAGAGTGCGATCAGAGACCACGTCCTGTACGACGTTGAACCAGTGTAAGCCGCGGCTGCCAGAGCCACCAGAGCAAACAGAATCACCAAGAATGAACCAGAAATGTACAGTAGCCTTGCACGACGGGTGAACGAACGGAGCATCAAGCCGAACGTCTCTTCGAACGCCTGAGCCGCGGCTTCTGTCTCACCACGGCACCAAAATCTGAATCCGAAGGCACGATGCGAATTGTATTTTCTCGCCAGGGCTGGACTGACTGCGAAAAGATCCCCAATCTTCATCACTAGATGGGTGACCTTCTCGTGAGCCTCGAGCTTGATGCCGTGGTCGCCGCACTTCAACGCACCGTTTGACACCTGGTAGATGATGTAGGCGCCTTCAGCACGGTCGTACACCTGCGTGACTTGGTCACCATAGCTGTCGGTGTCCCCGGCTCGGAGTTGGAGGTCGGTCTTAGCGTCGATCGAGATCACTTGACCCTCGCAAGCAATATTTTCCTTAGCCTAGCAGCGTGTTTGGGGCTCCCGGGGTCTTCATGACGAAAAGGTTGCTGTATACGATATCCGCCAGCGGACTCGTTCTATTTCGTCTATCGGAGTGAAGTCCGCTCGTCCAATGTGCGTCAATTGGGCGTGACAATCAATGACTTAACCACGGCGTTTATAATTTGGGATGGAATTATGTACATGTAGCTGTTCGGACGTCCGATTGCGTGATATCGTCCCGGAACAATCGAATATTTGGGACGTGTGAAATGCCAAAGGTACTGCCGTCTTTTTTCGCGTATCCAGCCGAGCCCGCGATCGTCGGCGAAGCCATAGAACAGGCGATAGATAACCTTCGCACTAAGTCAGATATCACCCTGGTTCATTCGTGGCGGGAGACGGACATTGCGGGTCGCTTTATCGGGGATCAAGTTTTGCACAAATCGCGGAACACACCGCTCTCATCGCGGATGTTACGCAGCTAAATTTCAATGTTGCATACGAAATCGGTTTTGCGCTCGCAAAGGAAAAAAGAATCGTTCTAACGCGACACAAGGGCGTAACCCCGCGTCGGCCTCTGGTAAGCGAAGTGGGCATTTTTGATGTTATCGGGTACCTAGAATATGAAAATGCAGATGAACTCGAAAGTCATCTACGTGGCGTCATCGATCCATCTCCATCCGCCCGAAACGTTCATCTTCTAAATCAAAACGCGCCCGTCTATTTAATGGAAGCAAGGTTCCGAACAGATTCCGTCACAAGAATAATTTCGCGTGTCAAAAAGGCTCGCCTTTTTTATAGAAGTTTCGATCCGCAAGAATCTCCGCGCTTATCTGCCAGCGAGGGATTTGAGCAAATTGCGCAGTCGTTCGGCGTTCTTCTTCATCTCGTGCCTGTCAACATTTCTGATTCCATCACCCACAACATACGTGTGGCGTTTCTAGCCGGCCTTGCTGAGGGATTCGGAAAAGAATCGTTAATTCTGCAGGATGGGGACGAACCGGTTCCTATCGACTACCGGGATCTCGTCAAAGTGTTCACCAGCCCGGTCGACATCGACGAGGCGATATCGGACTTTGCAACGCGAGTAACGGAGGCGATGCAACAGAATTGGCAGCAGGACTTAGCCAAACAACATACGCTTCTTGAGAACCTGAGTTTTGGTGCTTCCGCTGCAGAAAATGAGTTTCGCGAGCTGGCTGGCTATTACCTTGAAACCGATCAATTCCAACGAGCCTTGCGCGGTGAGGTCCGCCTTGTTGTCGGTCGCAAAGGATCGGGAAAAACCGCGATCTTTGCCCAAGTCCGAGACCGTATTCGACAAGAACGGCAAAATATAGTCGTAGATCTTCGCCCCGACGGATATCAACTACTGAAATTCAAAGAGATGGTGCTGAGATTCTTGGGACAAGGCTCTCTTGAGCATACGATCACAGCATTTTGGGAATATCTGTTACTCCTTGAAATCTGCTATAAGTTGTTGGAGAAAGACCGCCTGCCACATACACGAGATTTTCGCCTCCTAGGACCATACCGAAAACTAGCCGCGGTTTACGATTCCGATCGCTATGTAACGGAAGGTGATTTTTCAGAACGCCTCGCGCGTTTACTAGCGCACCTAACAGAAGATTACCGTGCGAAGTACGGTGAAGACGACAATCGGACTTTAAGCCAACAAGAGATCACAGAGCTTCTCTATAAACACGATGTCAATAAGCTGCGCGAACAGGTCGTTGAATATTTGAGGGTTAAGAAAGCACTCTTTCTTCTTTTCGACAATTTGGATAAAGGTTGGCCAACGCACGGACTGACGGTCACCGATATCGTCATTTTGAGGGCGTTGCTCGAGGCTACTCGCAAAATAGAGCGTCAGCTCCAGCGACGCGACATCGATTGCACGACTATCGCGTTCCTGCGAAATGACGTGTATGAGCTGTTGGTTAGTGAAACCCCGGACCGAGGGAAAGAAGGGCGAGTCGCGTTGGACTGGTCTGACCCGGACCTTTTACGCGAGTTGCTCCGAAAGCGCATGATCTACAGCAACTTACCGGATCGAGCGTTCGAGGAGATCTGGCTCCGAATATGCGTTAGCCACATCAAAGGGGAAGAGTCTTCTCAATACTTGATTGACCGATGCCTTATGAGGCCTCGAGGGTTAATTGACCTCGTGAATCACTGTCGAGGCTTCGCAGTGAACCTCTCGCATACGAAGATCGAGGTGGAGGACGTGGCAAAAGGTGTTGAAGCATTTTCGAGTGATTTAGTTGTGGACATAAGCTATGAGATTCGCGACGTGATGCCGGAAGCAGAGAACGTGCTTTATGCTTTTATCGACGAGCCTCAGGCGATGCCGGCAGACGAACTAAAATCCTTGCTCACGCGAGGTGGCATCGACGAACAAAAGCTTCAAGATATAATTACGATTCTTCTATGGTACGCAGTGCTTGGGGTAAAACGGATGGATGGTAGCGTTACGTACATTTATAACGTGAACTATGAGATGCCGATTCTGAAAGGGATCATGCGCAAGCTAACCGACGAGGGCTTGGTCTTTGTGGTCAATCCAGCATTTGTGCCTGGTTTACAGATTCGCGAAGACCGAAGAATGCCGTAACACTACACTGGTCACATCGTTTGTCGACTGTTGGTAAGGCAGAAAGTTAAAAGCGCCGATCGAATCAGGCCACAGGCCCATAGAGCGAAGTCTCAACGCCGAAATGTTACAAAACAAGAAGACCGCCCCAGTTTCAGGCGGTCCGAAGTCGTTTGTTTGCCTAGCAGGCTGCGGAAAAAATCGTTCTGAGCCAGCAATTTCTGGGTCGGTTTAAGTCACTGCGGGAGTTTTCGAGCCTCTGCGGCGTGATTTGTCGTGCTACCGAGCGCCCGAAAGAGGTGTTTCAGCTCCGTTCAGAGACACTGCGGCCCGGTCGAACTACGTCGGAACTACGCTGTGCATCAGGTTCCGCATGCGCACCAGATTGTAAGCCGCGCACGCGAACGTAAAGATCCAATCGACCTTCAGCGTCCCGCGATGCCGCACTTTGCGCAACAGCGCAATCGTCTTCAGCCAGCCAAAACATTCTTCGATGCGCTTCCTCTTCTTCTGACTGATCGCATAGCCCGCGTGCCGCGCCGTGCGACTATCGATGGCGCTGCCACCTCTGCGCCCAAGGTTTTGCGCCACATGCGGCGTCACCCATAGGTTCCGACACTCGCGCACGAAATCCGCCGTGTCGAAGCCCTTGTCTCCAGCCACCGTCACCCGCTTGCTTCCCGGAAGTTCCTGCAGCATTTCCAGCGCCGCATAGCGCTCCGCCGTGCCCGTGGCTTCCCACA
The DNA here is from genome assembly GCA_963834025.1 of uncultured Acidobacteriota bacterium. Lineage (GTDB taxonomy): Bacteria > Acidobacteriota > Terriglobia > Acidiferrales > UBA7541 > Acidiferrum. The sequence goes on from CAWIAI010000005.1 coordinate 653,181, forward strand.
CTCGGCTGTCCACAATCAACCCGTTGCGATTCTCCACCAGCAGATTCCCGCTGTAGCTCAACTTGGCCTCCTTGCCTGGACCTTTGCGCGCCATCTGCGCTTCGGGATCGCTTTTCGACTCATGCGTTTCGTTCGAGCGCTTCTCGCCGCGATAATCCACCGTGGGATTTCCGGGATCATCCGGCGGAGGCCCACTCTTCTTGTTCTTAGGCTGAAAACTCTTCACGCTGGCCCAGGCTTCCAGCAAACTTCCATCTACCGTGAAGTGCTCGTCCGAGGCCCAGCCCTGCCCTCGGGCTTGCTCCACCACCAGCGACAGAAACTCCTTGGCCACTTCGGCCTCTAGCAAACGGTCGCGGTTCTTGGTGAACACCGTGGCATCCCATACTTCATCATCCAAATTCAGCCCCACGAACCAGCGAAACAATATGTTGTAGTCGATCTCCTCCATCAGCATCCGCTCGCTGCGCACCGAGTACAGCATCTGCAGCAACAGAGCGCGCAGCAACTGCTCCGGCGGAATCGACGGACGACCCACTTTGGAATACATCTTGTCGAACTCCGGCGAGAGTTCCTTGAGGACCTTATCTACCATCGTGCGGATCGGCCGCAGCGGATGATCTTTGCGTACCCGCCGCTCCGGTGAAATGTAGCTAAACACATGCCCCTGCTGCTGATCGTTTCCTCGCATGCCTAATCAGACGCACCGCGCGCCGCCTCGTTACAAAATTCCTGGCTTTTTCAGCATCCTGCTAGGCCACCCGCAGAAAATGTTACAGAATGGGCAGAATGTAACCTCCTACGATTTGCACAAGAACGTACGGGCGACCGCCGAAAGAGTGTGACAAATGGTGATGTTTGCAGCGGCCCGCACCGGCCCGGCGCGAGGGCGTTGAGGTCACTTGATTGCATAACAATGTCGGCTCCTCTCGACATGAGCAGTCTTTGGTTGTTAGGCTCAGGAAGGAGCCGGAGTTCGGTTCGTACGCGGGACAGCTCGGTACCGGACATGGTGTGAAATAGAACACCGTCCACTTGGTTGGGCATCCCGCTCCCTGCAAAGGGAGTTCGAACAAGTAATCATGGTCGAAGTACAGATCGAAGAGATGTTTAGGTCGGACTGAAGCCGACCGACAGATTACGAGCGAGCCGTGGTCGTCGAAGCAGAAGTCGAAGAATCAGGTAAGACCACTCTCGGGAGTGAACGGAGAAGTGTGCTCAAAAAGAGTTTGACAGAGCCGACATTGTTAGAGATGTCCGGTAACCAACGTTTATCGGGAGTTAGCCTCCAAGTACGCTAAGTGTGGTACAACGAGACGCTTCGAAGTTCTGTCAGATTCAAATGATTAAGAGCCTAATTCTCCTGTTGGCGGTCCTGATTCCAAATTTTCAAATAGCCCCCGACAATGCTTCTCGCACGCTCTGTACGAAGAGCAAAATCTTCCAGGCGCGGAACATTGTTGCCTGGGCTGACCCATCTGTCGCGGGAGTGTTCTTCTACGAGTCAGGGCTTGCGATTGATGCGGATGGCTCACCCCGAGCCTATCATCCCACCGATCGACTCGGACTGGATTCGTTGTCGCATGCGGGTCATCGAGGAAATTGGTGGGCGCTCGTCACAGACAACGAAAAGACTGACGGAAATCCAGTTGTCCAAGGTGCGGCTGACCCGGCTCCAGGATATTTTGTATCCACCACAGCTCTGTATGACCGCAGCAATACTAATCTCCGAGACCCTCGCCGTTATGTGGACGCGGAAAAAATTCCATATGTTGTATTTCACCCGAAGGCGCTGCACTACGCAAAACTCGGTGACTTTGCAACCGTGGTGAATCTCAAGAACAGAAAAGTCTCGGTGGCTATTGTGGCGGATGTAAGCGCACTCAATCTCCCAGTGGGCGAAGGGTCAATTGCATTGGCTGAGGAATTGGGTGTTGATTCGAGTCCTCGCCGTGGCGGACAGGATGGAAAGGTCGTCTTTGTTATTTACCCCGGTTCTGGAAATGGAAAGCCAAGGGAACTCCAAGACATTCTCGCCGAGTCGAATCGATTGTTTGGGGCGTGGGGCGGAATTAACAGACTAGATGCTTGCTTGGCATCAAGCACTGGCGAGCACTAGGGTCCCGATAAGTCGCATAACCGGACAATGAGGCCACTGTCCGGTTTCCGCGTTAATCGGGACTTGGCGATAGAATGGAGCCAGTCCCGGTGACAAACGAAGAGAAAATCCAAAGCGAAGGTGTCATTCACCGTAAAGCCGAAAGAAAAGTACCCCTTTCCGATCCCCATTCCCCCACGCTCAGTGATTTCGGTACGGCGTGATTGGGTAAGCCGTGGGAAAAGCCGGTAACCGCGTTTACCAGGAACGTGAAATCAATTTTCGTTGTCTTCCTAAGCCGGAGTTAGAATTGGCCCACGGGAGGAACTATTGGAAGCACTGTACAACGATGGGTGCAGCGAACACCCTTGTCCGAACACGGCCGAATGTTTCGTGCTCCCGAGCACAACTTCTACGCTGCCTTGGAACACGGCGGATGGTCCGCATCCGTGTCAGGCCGGGACCGTACCGAGGGAATTCTACCGGAACGGCAAAAGCGCGTTGGCGCTCTGCAAGGCTTGTGCTCTTCGACTGGGATTGACCTGGGAGCCTAGATAGCCATTCCAAGCCCAATTTTTACGGCCAGTTTTCACTCGTCCGATAACCGCGTTAATCAGGCCTAGGAGTGGACTGCGCACGTCTATTCTTCAACAGCCAAATCATAGTGGTCGGGCTTGTCATGCCCGGCACTGCTATGTGGAATGCAACAAGGCTCAGAGCCAACGCGAGCACTGCAATGTATCTCTGCTGACCCACAAACCTTGTGATTATGGAAATCAGAACTGCCAAGATAAGGGACCACACGAGCAGAAGATTGTTTAGGGAAATCATCACTCCGCCACCAAGTCTCAATTGTGCCGAATACAGAATTATCCATCCCCCAAGGGCAATTGAGCAAACCAGAAAACACCCACGCCAATAATGAGAGAGGCTCCCAGTTAAGAGCGAAAAGGTCGAAATCGAGACAAAATAAACGAGGCCAAGATAGCTTAGGATTACCAGAGTGATGCCGACCAGCGCAGTAAGCTTTTGCGTGAAGCCCATGGAGGCCGGGTCCATCTCTCTCTCCTTTGCATCTCAGATTACATGCGACGCCCCAACCATTCAAACTCCCGATAAGTCGTGCCGGACAAGTGCCGTACTAGGCTCGGGCACAGCCCGGTTGATGCCATAACGACGCCGGCCTCGCGACGGGCCGAGTAAACTACCTCGACGGTTTGCTTTCTGGCGCGTTGCCAGAGGATGCCGATGTGCCTCACTGGGTGCGCGAAGAGCGTACCCGAAACTGTTTCAGCGAAAGGTCGGCCTCTAGAGCATCGGCGAATAACGGCCAGGACCCAGCAACGCTAAAATGTTCCTTAGCGTTCGCCATTTGTTTCCAGCTAAAATTGGCGCTGGCACCATGCCCTTCGACCTCCCCGTTGGCCACAAGTTCTCGTGCCTCTCGCTCGAAGGAGTCAGTTTCGACACTTCAGAGCTTCGAGGGCACCCTATAGACCTTGGAGATGGCCTGTGGATCGTCTTCGGGCCCCCGTTTGAACTCAGCAAGAGCTGGCGCGACTGGCTCGGATCGCTCGAAGTTGATCGGCTGCAGCACTGCAGTCTCTCATTACTCGCCATAGCTCCATCACACAGTCCGGGCGTGCTCGACACAGAAAATCAGAAGCTTACTGAACGTGCTTTCAGCCTGTTCTACGCACTCTTCATGGTAGAAGTCTTTGCGTATCGCGGTGGCATCGGCCTGAGCGGTGCCAATGTCGAGGGACACGTCGAGGTCCGCCAAACTACGCGACTTGTGGATCAGCCCGCGCTCGGCTTTTTTCGTTTCGTTGATCTCCGGCTTGTTCACTTTCGAAGGGCGTCTCATATAGCCGCGGGCATTCGAGCGATGCACTCGCCTGGAGTCGAAACGACTCGTTTGCAGCGCGGTTTCCACGCATGGATGCGAGCGATTCGCGAGCTTTACGCAGACGAGCGACTGCACCAATTCGTGAGAGCGATAGAAGCCGTCGTGAAGCCAAGCGAGGGCAAAGGTAGAAAACACTTCGCCTCGCGCGGCCAGTTATTCGTTGGAGAGTCCGCGCAGAATGAAACGATGCTCACAGAGATCTTCAACATGCGAGGGGCAGCCGAGCATTTGAACTCGGTCGTCGATGCGCTCGAAACGTACCCGCCGAAGAATCGACCGGTCATTCGAAAACAACGCCTCTGCCAGGCGCAACTACTCGCCAGCTTTGTCTATGAGCGAATTTTAGGTGATCCCGCCCTTCGTGCAACATTCACTTTGGACGACAAAATTGCAGCTTTCTGGGGACTTCGGCGACCTGATCAGAGATCGGTATGGGGAGCGCCCTTCGATTGGGTCGCATGGGATTGCTGCTCGATTTACCGACTCGGGCGCCTTTCAAGATTGATTAATCGTCGGTCCGCTTCACAGGCTTACGCTCTTCGTCTAGGATCCGGCTGACCGCAGCGTCCGACACGTGGAACCGTTTCGCGATCGCGCTGGCAGTCACACCGTCGTCTCGGTGAAGCCGGATGATCCGCTCGCGATCCGCGGCGCTTAGTTTGTGGAGGCTTTGTTCCCACACGCGGGTTTCCTTTTGCGCAGAACGCCGTACCGGATCAGCACGTTGCGAATGCCTCCGTCTGATAGCTGGAACCGAATGGAAAGCTGCGCGATCGAAACGCCTTGCCGATAAAGCCGCAAGATGCGGTTCAACGTTTCGTTGTCGCGAGGTGTGGTCATCAGCCAGGAACGCCGACTCTACTGAAGGTTTTTTGCAGCCGCTAGCATTTTCACGCCACGTTACTAACGCCCGGGATCGCGCCGGCCTCAGCGAGTTTTTGGCTTTAGGCGGCCGCAGCGTTCGTTTCGGCGATTCGACGAACAGAAACCGCCGCTGATACCACTGGGGTATGAAACCCGGCCAGTCGACGTATCACTATCTCGACCTGCACCCGGACGCGGTCGAACAAAATGGTGTCAAGCACTCGCGCAAAGATTTACTGCCCTGGGGACCCAAACGTTGCTTCTACAAAGAGGATTTGTACACCGTCAAGCTTGGTAGCTGGAGCACCGACGAGATCGAGACCAAGTTTTTCGGTGACATCGACTCGCGTGGCCGGGCTGTTTTTGGGTGCGGATGAAAGAGGTTGAGAGATTGAACCCAGCGAGCGTTTGGCGTGGGTCCTTAGGCCGCGGCCGCTTTCGCCTTTTGCCCGGCCTTTTGGCGAAGTCGATTCATTTCGATTGCAAGAATTTGAGCTTGTGATATAGACTCGCGCCCATATTTCTCCCGAAGGGTGAAACCAGGTGCCTCTCCGGGTCTTCACTGCGATGTTCTGCGCTTCGGCGTTCTGCCTGCTCGGCCTAGGCTGCGGCACGCAAGTGCAGAGCGTTGCGAATCCGCCCTCTGGGAATCCGCCCCAAGTCACCTTCAACGCTCAAGCGTTCCAGCGGCCGGAGAATTGCTTGCCTTGTCATCAGCGTCAATTTGATGAGCTTCATAGTGCGGTGAAATCCGGGTATCGCAACGTGAGTCCTTTATTCAACGGACTCGAGTCCGCAGGCAATCTTGTTAATGGTGGTTTGCTGAGGCCCGTGTATAAGGACAGCACCGTGGTGCTGCCAGACAAAACGCTGCTGAATACCAACATGTTCACTTCGTCTCCGCTGACGGAGACGCGGCAGGTACAAGCGGGGTTTTGCTTCACTTGCCACAACGCGAACATCGAAGTGCTGGGCGAGGATCCGACCCTGCGAGAGGTCCCGCAGATCACTGGCTTGGGTACGTGTAATCCAGCTCCTCCCGCGGGGCAGTCGTGCTTTCAACCGGGATTGTTCCGCCCGCTACGGGACTACGTGCTCGTGGATGCTAACGGAAATCAGATATTGGCGCCCGCACCGGGAGGCGACCCTCCGACAGGCGCTCAGCCGTCACTCGGCGCGGCGGGAATTACCTGCGATTTTTGCCACGATGTGACCGGGCCGGACCTGAGCCGCAGCTTTCAAATGGACGGCTTTGGTAATACTAGCCTGTTGCTGAGTCAGACGGAGTTGAAAGTTGGGCCCTTTCTGTTTCCGGTGGCCGTCAAGAACAATTTCCACGTTGCCAGCAATGACCCGAACCGTATCGCCTTCCTGCGCGCAGGCGCTTTCTGCAACGCGTGCCATGACGTACGAGTGCCCAACCGGAACTTGACGGCGGAAGAGCACAACATGAACCCAGGTGGGCAGAATGTGAGCTACTTCCGACTCGAAAATTTGAGCACCGAGTGGCAAATCGGTCCGTATAACAGCACAAACAATCCGTTCGGCAAGATAGTGCGCTGCCAGGACTGTCATATGTCTCTCTTTCCGTACGCGGGAACTTCAACTTATCAAGTGGGAGATATGACGGTGACAAGCCCGACTCCCGGCATGTTTGCCACCGACTATGCGGCGGTTCCCGGAGTTTCGACAGACCAGAACGCTCCCCTCCAGCAGCGAAAAGTGGTGGAACACTATTTCACGGGCGTTGATGTTCCTATTATGAGTCCGACGGAATTGAGCGCCCGTTTGGGTAGCGGATACCCCGATCCTTATATGACCGGAGCAGATACACATGGCGTTCCAAACGGGCTGGCGACGCGGCGCGAGGACTTGATGAAAGCGGCCGCGCGGATCAACCTGGTCAAGACTGATCCGACGGCGCAACTTGGGCAGACGTTTACCGTGCGATTGGAGGCTGTCTCGCTAACCGGACACCGCCTGCCGGCCGGGTTTTCGCAAGAGCGCACTGTATACGTGCAATTAGCAGTGACGGACAACAACGGCTTCCTGCTTTACCAATCCGGGTATGTGGTTGATAAACCGCATCCTAACACCGGCGAGACGGCACCGGACGGCAATCTGGACGACGAAGACCTCGAACATCTCCACGCCGTTGTCGACCCCGGGAAAAATACGTCTACGTATACGAGTGGCACCGGGAACAATGGCGGCAACAACCTGTTGTTTGAAGCAGGTCCGGATGACGGGCCCGACGCACGTCTGTTCGTGGGAGCGCCGGAAGGACTCGTCCTTTTCCGCAACGAACTGACGCATGTGTTCCTTCCCGGACAAGCGATCGGGCGTATCGACCCGACGACGGGAGCGCCAGTCACGGCAAAAGGAGTGCACTTCGAAGAAACTTTCCAGGCCGCCCTGGCGAACACCGTGGACAACTTTCGTTCCTTGCAGCCGTTGCAGCCGCGAACTTATAACTATGAAATTCAACTTCCCACACAGCAGGAGCTACAAGCAATGGGCGTGACGATTCAGGGGCCTCTGCACGTCCACGCGCAAATCAACTTCGAGCATTTTCCGCCGCTCTTCCTGAGGTTCCTGGCCGGAGTTACGGGCGCGAGCGGGCCCGCGGGACATGACCTGAATCTGGTGAATGAACAGCGCATCGATACGTTCCTGAAGAATATTCAAAATATCGCTTCTGATGACGCTACTGTGAGCTTAACGCCATGAAAATCCGTTATCGATATCCGATTTTGATGCTGGTGATGGTGGTGGCCTTTGCGGTGCTGTTGGTAGCTGTTTTCGCGCAGACTGTCCCTTACGCGCCAGGATATTTTCAGAGCACCAATCCGAATTATCCAAAACCCAATCCATTCTATTTCGAAGGCAAGATCGACTGGAATTTGCTTGGTATCACGCAGCCGCAGAATGCCTGGGAGTACCTCCAGCGAGGGATGCACTATCAGGATGATCTGGACGACATTCCGGATGCGATCACCGACTATCAAACATCCCTTGCGATGAACAGTCTGCAAGCGCAGACCTGCCAGCTGGTCACTTCAGCTACTCTGGTGAATGGCAACATTCCGACCCAACTGACCCCCGCGCCCTGCATGTTCACGGTGCGGTTGCGACTTGGCTATTTGTTGCGCCAAAGCAATTCCAGCAAAACCATCCAGTTGTACCAAGAAGTGTTGCAAATCGATCCACAGAGACTGGGAGTAAGCACGCTAATCGCGGAGACTTACGTGATTGAGGCGCAGCAGGCGACCGACCAGCCGACACAACAGCAGGCGTATGCGAACGCGGTTACTGCGTACCAGGCGGAGCTGGCACTTTCACCGGTCACGCCGCAAAGCACCGCGCTCACGGGCGACCAAGCGAACAATTCGAAAGTGCATTGGGAGTTAGCTCAGGTTTACGAAGCGTTGGGACAAGACAGTCTAGCCGTGAATGAACTGCAATCGTATTTACTGGCGACGCAGTGGCATAGTGACGTCTACCCTTGGCGGATCGCGTTAGCAAGAAACCAAATCCAAACGTTGGCGCGTCGGAGATAGTTTCTCGCGTCAGCCCAGCAGTCGTGAGGGGATACAGTGTCCATTTGTTTTCCAGCCCTGCCGCGACGGTGTGCCAGCGCCGTTGCGGCGGTGTTCCTCTTGACCGAAGCGAACGCCCGGCCAATCTCGAAGCCGGCCGAACCTTCGGAAGAAAGCAAACCGAGCGAAAACATCGGCGCGGCTTGGGATAGCCTGCTGCAAGACACGATTCCCCAAAACGCGCCGAGCCCCACCCTGAGCCTTCCGCAAAAGTCCTACGAAGCCGGCCCGGCAGGTGACTTTCTGAACCATTTTTTCATGGACACCCGCACGGAGTACCTCCGGACGCAGACCTATTTCACCGGACTTCCGACATTGACAGGTGTGATCGACGCCCCGTCCAGCCCAATCTTCAATCCAGCGGGAATTCCGTATCCCAACGCTTTTCAGCCCAGTACCAATGTGATGTATAGCTACCTGAACTGGGGCACGCGCGGATGGCTCTCGGACCGGGTCAATACGAATTTTTCATTTGCTTACGCGCAAGATCTGACGCATACGACCGACGCCTCCCCGCAACTAAGCATTATCGATACGTTTGGTTCGAATCGGCGGCTGGAGCTAACGGCTGGATATATCGATATCAGCGGGCGGCCGACGGACGGCCTGTTTGCAGGAACGAGTTTGCGGTTGGGCCGTCAGTATGTTTACGGCGCGGAACTTGCGGAGATGGACGGCGCTTCGTTCACGGTGGATCGTTCGCGGTATTCCTGGACGCTTTACGCGGGAAGACGATTCACTTATTTCTCGGATCCCGACCAGCGCGCTATGGGAGGAGGAAATTTCCTTTATAGGCTCGGCGAAAATTCCAGTGTGGAATACGAGACCTTTTATTACATCAGAGGGACCAACCTCGTTCGATATCGCCGGGTATTCCGAAACACCTGGCTGTTCAACGCCGGCTTCCGGATGGTTGGGAGCTATCCAACTGATTTCACCGCCGATGCGTTTTGGAGTCCGGGCAATGGCAAGACATCGCTGCGGCTGAGCTTCGCGCAGAAGATTACGGACAAGGACTATATTTACGACTATACGTACGACGCCAGAGACCTTGATCCACATAATCCGCTCTTGCGTCTGAACCTGGGGCCACTGAATCCCTACACGCAGTTTGTGGTCGAAGCTTCGCGGGCGATCACTTCGAGGCTACGCGTGGGCGGAAGCGTTTGGGTGCGGCAACTGAACGACAGGCAGGATGCGGGCCCCTTTGACACCACTTTTCAGGACTACCGTGTGCACGCGCAATTCTTGCCGTGGAAGAAAACCGATGTGTTCTTGGATTATCACATAAGAAATTCGGACGATCGGACCAGTAGCGTCACCCCGACTCAGTTCGACGATTTGAGCACCACAGGGGAGACCCAGGTTCAGGACATCAGCCTGGAAGTCGGTCGAGTCTTTATGGGAGGCCGTTTGAAATTGAAAGCCGGTGGATTCTACCGTCAACTAAATTTCCGCGATCTTTTCACCATCATCACCGATGCCCGCGATAAGGGCGTTCTTGGGAATGCGTCATTCAACCTCGACACCCGCACCCGGCTCTTTCTGGATTACGATCTGGACACGGATTACCCCGTATTTCGGCCCAGCATTCAAAACAGCCAGACATTCCGATTCGGCATGGCGTGGAAATTTTAGATGGGCATGCGGCACATATCTTTAGCTCACCTTTATCTTGCAGGCGTATGCCTCTGGGTGTCGATGGGCATGACCGCGGGAGGTCAAGGGCCCTCTGCGAAAAATGAGGCGTCGGCTTCGCAATCCCAATCGCAGACACAATCTTCGCAGGCGGGGGCCCCTTTTTACTTGCACGATTACCACTTGAAGCAGGTTGGGCTCGACTGTGAAGCCTGCCACGTGCCGGAAAAGGCTGGTTCTGTGGTTCGTCAACGCCCCGGGCACGACCAATGTACGCCTTGCCATCAAGACGACTTTGATAAAAACGTAAAGCCAATCGTCTGCGCGCAGTGCCACTCGGTCTTTCCGCCGACCAGCAGCGAGGATTTGCTGCCATTTCCCCGCTACAAGAACATCCGGCCGATCCTGGTCGATTTTTCCCACGCAAAGCACATGGACCCGCATGCGCGTGTAGACGCGCGCACGGGATTCCGGGCTGATTGCACCTTCTGTCATCAATTCAAAGACAATGGAGCGGATGCCTCTTTCGGAAATCACGTGGTTTGTGCCAGCTGCCATTCAAAAGCAGGAATGAAACCCCTCCTCAGTGAAAAATCCACCACCGCGGATTGCCAAGGGTGCCATCGTCCGCAAGAAATCGAAAATCCAGGCAGTGCTACCGTTCACCGCGAACTGGCTTCCTACGTGCCTTCAGGGAAGTACGATCACATAAAATTTTCACACCACGAACATTTCAAGGATCGAGGGGCATATCACCTGGACTGCACGACCTGCCACTACGGGATCGCTGATAGCACTACCCTTTCCAACCAGACGCTGCCTAAAATGGCCGACTGCGTCAATTGCCATGACGTATCGAAGACGATCGCTTCAAGCTACCGCATGTCTAACTGTGAGGTGTGTCACACCGATGTTCAAACCGGGCCCATGCCGGAAATTCATTCGCGCATCGTTAAACCGGCGTCGCACACAGAAGCTTTCCGACTTCATCACAATGAGGAAGCCTCTAGTTCCGGCGCACCTTGTTTCGTTTGTCACCTGAACGTCGCCCCCTCCGCGGTGGGCCAACAGGAGTGCATGTCCTGTCACCAAGTCATGATGCCCGTGTCGCACACGGCGCGGTGGAAAGACGATGTTCACGGAAAATACGCAGCGCTCGATCGCACGGCCTGTTCGGTTTGCCACATAACTGATTTTTGCAGTCGCTGCCATAACGAGACTCCGCGCAGCCACTTGCCACTCGCCCAATTCAAAGCAGGTGGTCACGCGCAACTCGCGATGATCAACGAACGAAGTTGTTTTACTTGTCACACATTTACAGATACATGTAAGGAGTGTCATGCGAAGAGCCTCAAATGAATAAGCGTTGCGCAACCAGCAGCTGCTCTGGGGATTCCCGAATAAAGAGGCGGAGGAGACGGTTACGCGCGGGACCAGGGTTTCGGGTCCTTGCGCTGACCGGTTTTGTCCTCTTTCCCTTTGTCGCGCGCGCCCAGCAAGACGCCCAGCGCTTCCAGCAGGACCCGGTCGAGCACCTGGCGGCACGGCTGGTGGTTGCTCTGGCCTTCGTCGGCATCCTAGTGGCAATTTACAGTCTTCTGAAGTATCAGGGTGCGGTTCTAGGGCCGGTGTCCTGGGGCTTGCTTTTCGTGGGTGCCGTGGCAACGCCATTGTTGATAACCGGTGTGGGTACGATCCTGGTATTTGAAAAAGCTGAGCGCGTGGAGTTCTGCGCCTCGTGTCATCTCACGATGAAATCATTCGTTGATGATATGAAGAATCCCCAGAGCGCTAGCCTGGCGGCGCTGCATTACAAGAACCGCTACATCCCCGACAACCAGTGCTATAACTGCCATACCTCGTACGGCATATTCGGTACCGTCGAAGCAAAAAAAGAAGGTCTCACCGATGTATACAAGTACTATACTCGGACCTTCCATTTGCCGATTAAGATGCGCCACCCGTATCCAAACCACGACTGCCTGAAATGTCACGCCGGTTCGGCTAAATGGCTTGCTTCGCATGAGGACTATAAGGACTCATTGTTCTCGGGCCAGGCGACCTGCATGCAGTGTCACGCGGACTCCAACCCAGCGCACAACATCGCGCAGACTGTAACGCCATGATGAAAGACCCTGCCATTAAGCCGTGGAGACTTAACTCCACCTCTACACGAGCTCTGCTGATCGGCGCTCAAGTACTGGCCCTGATTATTTTTTCCCTGGCCCTGGAGTTCCTCTGGAGCACGACGGGCGGAACGCTAACCCTCTTCTCGACATTTGCACCCGCTCTCACGCTGCTTGCGACGATAGCGGTATTTGGCGTCGCGGCTTATCGATTCTTGAAGCGCCACAGTCTGTTTGAGATCGAGGATATCGGACCCGGACAAATGATTTTTCAACAAGGGGACGAAGGCGACTGTGCGTATTTCATTCACAGCGGAGAAGTGGAGGTGGTGCGAAAGGAGGACGGAGCCGAGCAGGTTGTCGCCAGACTCACAAAAGGCGAGTATTTCGGAGAAATGGCGTTGATCAGCAATGCCCCTCGCAACGCCACGGTGCGCTCCGCGACGCCGGTCCGAGTGGCGATTCTCGGCAAACAGAATTTCCTATCGATGCTCAGCCTGATGCCGCACACTCAGGAAGACATCATGAAGACTGTGAATGTAAGAGCGATGAGAAAAGCGGAGCAGTGAGTTCATTTCCATACAAATAAGGAGAATCCTGAAACATGGTACTAAAAGGACTTCTGACAGTGACACTGATCGTGGGTGTGCTACTTGCAGCTTCTTCTTCATTTTCAGCCCGACCCGCCGGCGATGCCACCGCGGGAAAAGACGTGTTTCTCAAGAAATGCAAGACCTGTCACGGGGAAGACGGACAGGGTAACCAAGGTATGGCCAAGCTCCTGAACACGACAATAACGCCGATGGATTCGGACGAAGTGCAGGGCAAACCGGATGCCGAGATTAAGAAAATCATTGGCGACGGCAAAGGCAAGATGAAGCCCGTGAAGGGTTTGACCGACGCAGATATTGATAACGTGATCGCATACGTGCGCGCCTTCAAGAAAAAATAGCCATATACTGGCCAGGACTAAGTCCTGCCGTCTCCCTGCTGCTTTCCATTTTTCGGCGGGCAGGCCCTGATTCCACCAAGCTGGCTCCGAAGTCGGGACGACCAGCGGCCGGGCTTTCGATATGTCCCAACTGCAAGAAAAATATGGGAATTAACAAGCGGATTCTCGTCCTGGGAGGTGGATTTGCCGGGGTCTATGCGGCTAGGGAGTTGGAGAAGACTCTTCGGCCCGAAGAAGCCTCGATTAGTCTGATCAACCAGGAAAATTATTGGGTCTACCAGCCTTTGCTGCCTGAAGTGATCTCAGGTTTGATCGGCTTAACCGATGTGGTGTGCCCGATCCGCCAGTTAGTTCCGCGGACTGAACTCGTGATGCGCGAGGTTCAGAAAATCGACCTAGCAAACAAAGTTGTTACCGTAAGTCCGGGCTTTAGGCCTCGACAGCTTGAGCTCCCGTATGACTACCTTGTGATCGCATTGGGAGGTATCAGCAACTTCAGCGGGACCCCAGGGATGGTCGAGCACGTGAAACCGTTCCGCACCCTCGCCGACGCGGTGAGTTTGCGCAATCACCTGATTTACACGCTGGAAGAGGCGGAGATTGAGACCGATTCCGATCTGCGCCGGAAGTTGATGACGTTCGTGGTGGCGGGAGGAGGATTCTCAGGGGTCGAAGTTATAGCCGAATTGACGGACTTTGTGAACAAGGTGCGGCAGAACTTCCCAGGACTTCGAAACGAAAAAGGCCGTTTCGTATTGGTTCACGCCGGCGATCGAATTCTGCCAGAGATGTCCGAGAGCCTAGCCCTTTTTGCCCACAAACTGCTTGCCAAACGAGGCATCGAAATCCGACTGAACGACCGCCTGGTCGGCGCGTCGTCCGAAAAGGCACATCTGAAATCGGGCCTCGACATTCCAACCAAGACGATTGTTTCGAGCGTTCCGTCCTCGATTCCTTTGGTGCTGCAAAAACTCGATTGTGAGAAAGAAGGCGGGCGGCTGAAAGTCAATGTCAACCTGGAGGTTGTGGGCTACGAGGGTTGTGTTTGGGCGCTGGGTGATTGCGCTTCGATCAACACAATTTCCGGCCAGCGTACTCCGCCCACCGCTCAACATGCAACCCGCGAAGCGAAAACCGTAGCGAATAACGTTTCTGCTGCCATTCGTGGAGGACCGAGCGCCCCGTTCGCATTCGAAGGACTCGGGAGGCTGGGGTCGTTGGGCCACTATTCGGCTGTGGCGGAGATTCTGGGAATCCGTATTTCGGGCTTTCCCGCGTGGCTCCTTTGGCGGGCCATCTATCTGTCAAAACTTCCGAGCTTACGCCAGAAGGTACGTATTGCGCTCGATTGGTTTTTGGTTCTGCTCTTCCCGCCTGATTTCGTGCAGATGAGGGTTGTGCGCGAAGCCGGTATAGCAAGGCAGCATCTTGAAGCAGGAGAGGTCATTTTCTTCCAGGGCGATTTGGGTGATAACGTGTACCTCATCCAGAGCGGAGAATGCGATGTACTGCGGGAAACGAACGGCTCCGCGGGCCACGTCGCAACGCTCGGTCCCGGCGATTATTTCGGGGAAATGGCTTTGCTCAACGATGTGACGCGGAACGCCACGGTTCGGGCGCGCACGGCCATGGATGTGCTCCTCCTCTCGAAACACGACTTCGACGCGCTAAAAAGCACCATACCCGCCTTTAGGGAAGTCTTCCTAAGACTTGCTCAAGACCGGTCTACCAGGATCTCCAGCACTGGCGCCTGATTCGCAGGACATCCCCGCAAGTCATCCGTCAACTCGTTCGCCAGTTGGACTAGGAGCACCAGTCATTCCGGAACCTTCCTTCAGGCTTTTCACTCGGTGCGCAATAAAATCGCCTTCATGTTTGGTCTGAATCGTGGTTCGCTCCGTCTCTGCGAATCGCCACACGCGCTCGTGCATTTCGGGACTGATCAGAACCTCGCCTCCCGCGGCAGCCGCGCAGTAACGCGACGTCCGATTGACGGCGTCACCAATCACTGTGAATTCCATGCGATCTGAGGTACCAACGAACCCATGCACAACTTCGCCGCAATGTACGCCGATGCCAAAGTCGCGGCAGGTCGCACCGCGAAGTTCGCGCACTTCGTTTAACTTCGTTACCGCCGCTTGCATTTCCATTGCGGCTCGGATGGCATTTTCGTGCTGTTTTGGATCAGGCTCCGGGCTTCCGAAAACCGCCAGGATTGCGTCCCCGATAAATTTGTCGACCGTTCCATTGTGCGCGAAGATCACAGGCACAACGACGCCTAAATAGTCGTTCAGCATTTCCACGACGTCGTAAGGATCCATTTCCTGGGCGAATTTCGTAAAACACCGGATGTCGGAGTTCAGGATCGTTACTTCGCTTCGTTGGCCGCCCAATCGCAAGCGGCCGCGATGGGCCAACAATTGGTCCGCCACCTTCGGAGAGAACTGCCGCAGCAAATTGGCTTTGATCACGGATTCATGACGCAGTTTTTCCTGCAGCCGATGTGTGGCGACAGCCATCGCCGCATACTGTCCAACCACCACCAGCAGCCGGACATCCTCGTCCGTGAACACCGCTTCCGGATTTCGCGCTCCTGCGCAAATCGCCCCCAGCGCCTCCCCCTGCCACAACAGCGGCGCATACATTCCCATTTCGATACCGCTCTGCGCCATGCTTCCGCTGATGTTTACCTCGGCGTTTCTTTTCCAGACGAAAGCCTTGCGCTCGGTCATGGCGCGCCGCAGCAGAGTCTCACTCAAGTACGGCCTCTGGACGTACTGGTAGGCTTTGAGTAACAAGGTATCCGTTCCCGGCTCATGGAGCACCAGGGCCCAACTTTCACCGGTCGGAATTACCTCGGCCAGGTGGTCCACGATGGCGGGCAAGAGCGATTCCAGTTTTGTCTTGGTGGCAAAGTGGAAAGGAAGATCGCACACCATCTTGAGTCTACGCGCGGAGGGGTTCTCGGTGTCGCCGATCGGCACCGGAGCGACAGCCGTTGCGTCCAGGTCTTTCCCGATAGCCACGCCCGACTCAGCGGGGTGCTTCTCGGGCAAAAGGATAGTGCCGTGCTCCAGATAGTTCGTCCCACCGGCGCTGCGCATCTCACCAAAGTCAACTCGTAGAGCGGTCTGCCCGACGACCGCGGAGTCGTCATCCCGAAGCTGCTGTTTGCCTCGTCCTTTGATTTCGATCCCATTTAGCAGCGTGCCGCGCGAACTGTTTAGGTCTTCGATCCAGCAAAGGCCATCTTCCTCCCAGATTCGCCCGTGCAGCCTGGAGACTTTTTGGTCGGGTGAAAGGTCCAGGACAATCGGCCACTTCTCTTCGGCTCGGCCAAAGAATACTTCCGTCTCGGGAGTCTCCCAGACTCTCTTGGTGTCACGATATAAGCAGGTTATGCGCATTGTGGACCAAATGATCGTACGAGCAATCGCCCAACATATACACGAATCGCTAGAAGTTATAAGAGGCCCCAACCAGGGGCACCGTCGTCGATCGCAACCCGTTGTCGTCCAATTTCACCAGGACGTTGCCCGTGATGACCAGGTTGCGCCACAACCGATACTTGAGTCCTATCGATGCATTGAGGATGTTGTAGTCCACCGAAGGGCGAACCCCGAGGTCTGGATGCGTAGTTCCGGGCGTCAATGTCGTGCAATTGATGTCGCTGCAATGCCCCAGATCGGTAAAAGGATTGGAGAAGAGTTGCGGGACACCAAACAATCGCTGACCGTAGAAATCAAACGCGCCAGTGAGTCGCTTGACGATGGCGACATCGGCCCCCAACGTATAGACGAGCCGGTCGGGAAGCGATCCCTTGGTATTCGTAGCCGTACCCACGAAGTCGCCGGCCAGCAACGATTGTCCATTTTTTTCATATCCGACCTCGGCGTGGGGCGAAATCCGGGCGCGATAAGAAACGACGCCGAAAGGCTTAACCCCAACGGCGCCGGAGCCCAGGAAATTTTCCTCGTCGCCGGTGGGCAAGCGAACGTCCACTCCAACGCCAAACCCCAACCGCTCGCCTTGATACAACTCGTACTTCCCACGCAGGAGCACATCGCCGATCCCTGTGGCGTTTCCGGAGCTTGAAAATGTAGCGTTCAAGCACGGTTTCGCTCCATTGCAACTCGGAACAAGATTGGCGTCGAACTGGTGAAAGACACCGTTGGGGAAATTTGGCGACGGCGGTGCGAAGGAATTCTGCACAATCGAAGCATTCGACGTCATTTTCATATTTATATTCAAGATTGGCACCTCGATCGAAACATCCAGGTGCCGCGTGATTCCGTAGGTCGCGTATAACGCATACTGATGCACCGTCAAGTCGATGTTATTCATCGTCTGAATAAAATCGCGCACGAAACACGGGTTTCCCGCATACGCAGTGCCCGCCAGACCCGTCTGGTTGGGACAGGCCGTTATGAAGGGACTTGGAAAAGGCGGAGGGAAGGTCTCATGTTTAAAGACCGCGGGCAGATTAGCGGTATTCTGTCCATCGATCGAATTGAAATTAAAGTATTGGAAGCTGAAAGCCACGTAGAGCTTATTGCGGCCGATGGTGCCGGCATGCTGGCCAAGAATTGGACCCAAGCTCTCTTCAGTCGAGGGAGAGAAGGTTTTCAGCGCAGGGTCGAAGACGAAGCTGATACCGGAGGAAGGCGAAGCTATGGGCAATTGCGACACCTGAATGCCAACCGCTTCGTTGATGGGTCCGAAACTCGAAAGAAAATCGCCCTCGAAGTGCGCCTGATGGCCATCGGCAAGCAACGGTGCAGTCGCGCCGCTCCCCAGCCCGTAGGGGCCATACACTTGAGGAATCACGCACACCAGCTTGCTGCTGGACGTCCCATTCAACGGACACACGCTCTGGGCAAATGCGCTACTACAAGACAGTAAAATAAGGAGAGTGAGGCCCATAAACAGCCGCTTGGGCATGGGACGCCTCCGGATCAACCATTGGGGTTACGGGACTTTGGTTTTTAGCGAACCCAGGGTTCAGCTTGTTCGCAGTGCCTGCCGGGAGTTTATATGCCAGATCCAGATTGTCAAGCCAGAGTCCTTCCCCAAGCCGGAGGTCAAGTCGCTTGTAGGAAGTGATCTCCACGCTTGACATCGGTCCTGGACAGATTACGGGTATCCGGAACCTACCTAGCCTGGTTAATTCATCACAAGCTGAAATCGCTGCTCAAAAAGTCCGCGGCTAACGCAAGATGGGTTGGCGTCTCGGTTGGCGATCCTCATATCGGTTTGCAAGCGGCCCCATTGGCATCACCAATCGTTTTTCGAGATAGCTCCGCCTTGTCGTTTCGGGAAGGTGTTGTCGAACAGGCGAGACCAGCTACGAGGAGTTGCAGAGCGAGGCGGCTAGGAAGAGATCTTGAAAAGGCCAGCCGCTGGCCATGTGCACGTGGATACAGCGAGCTGTTTCGCGGATGCGTGCGCCGATCTTGAACAACTGAATACGCAGAGTTTCGATTTGCGCTGAGCGCATCGAGGAAGGCAATTGCAGGCGAAACAGGTTGACCAGGTTATAGGCGAAACTATGGAGCAACAGGCGAAACGCATTGGCCCGAAAGCGGTGGCAGCTCAAGCGGTCAGCGGCAAAACCATTTTTGAACTCTTCAATGCGGTTCTCGCATTCCCCGCGATCGTTATAAAAGGAAAAAACGGAACGGCTGCGGCCTAGCAGGTTGGTGACCAGGAAACGCAGGTTGCTACCAGCGGCGGTGTGTTCGGCTTTGTAGACGATGCGCCGTTGATGAGACCAGGGGTGAGCGCGGTAGCGAAAGCTGGAGAAGGAGCGCTGCGGCTCGCCGGTTCGACGATATCGTTTCGCGAGACGATGCTGCAGCCGCTGCGCAGCACTTTGCAACCGCGCGTTGGTGCCTATGCCGATGGCATACTGCAAGCCGAAAAACTCGCAGAATTCATAGAGCATCGGCGTGGCGAAACCAGCGTCGGCACGTAACTTGATTCGGACCTTAGGAAATTCACGCTGGAGTCGCGGAACGATGCGCAACAGCAAAGAGATGATGCGGGCGTGACTAGCAACCGTGCCCGCACGTAATCGGGCGGCCAACAAACAACCGGTGTGCCGCTCAAAGATCAGCAAGGGGTGATACATGTGCTGGTCATAACCACCATTGAAGAAGCTCAGCTGCTGCTGCCCGTACGTGGGATCGTCGGTGGAATCGACATCGAGCAGAATCTCTCCTCGTTTCCGGACTTGTTTCCCACAGATCTTCACAAACCCATCGAGAAGGGCATCCTGCAGCTTGAGAAGGTCGCGAGGTGAGGGTGAATTCTCCCAGCGACTGAGAGTCGGTTGTGATCCGAGCGGTTCCCCCAGCGGGTGATCGGCAAGAATCTGAAAAGCCGGATCGTGTCGCAGTCGGTCCGCGTCGTTGGCATCTTCGTAGCCAGCGATGATCTGGTAGAGGCGCTGGCGGAACAACGACAATACCGAATGGCGAATACGTTCCTCTTCGCGAGGATCACAGAGGCGTTCGGCTAGCCCGCGAGTAAGCCCATGCCGCTGATCAAAGGCCCGCAACGGAAGAAGACCAGCGTCAGAACTGATCTGCCCGCCGGAAAAATCAGCTCGAATGGGTCGGTGTCGGTAGAAGGAAAAGGAAAGCTGTGGTATACAACAAACTGTCATCTCTGGGTGCTCCGAAAGAGAACGCCGGGTTCTGCTAAAACCCAGTGTTCATCAATCTTTTAGAGCACCTTTTCTTTTTCCGCCAGAAAAATCGTGCATAATCCAGGCTAGAGGTCGACCCTGATTTCCGGACGACGCTTATCAAAACACGTGATTTCATACACAAGAATCTCACCGATTGCTGACACGTGTTTTCTTATGATTATGGAAACTGGGTCGTTCAACCCTTTGATACATTTGTGGCCGTTCGATTTTGAAGGGACTATGCCAGGTTCGCACGAACTGACCTTCTTCAAGGACCAGCCATGATAGCGAAGGCTTTACGCGCGATCAGCAGGTACCCATTGGACTTGGCCTGCGATGCGAGCGTAGTCAGCTCGGTGGGGTTGAGCCTCATACCCTGCAGCTTTTCGGATTCCGCCAGCGCCAGCTTGGCACTAAGTTCATGCATCAAGAAGGATCGCCGGTGAGCTTCCACTGCGATGGCGCGCAAGTCGGCGAGCGCCCGCGAAGAGGATGATTTCTGAGTGGCAAGCGCACGGGCCACCGTGATGCTAGCGGACAGCCGCGTGTCTGTATCGATTTTCGGCGAGATGACGTGCCTGAGTTCGGTGGCGCTAGTAACCGCGTCGGAATCACGATGTTGCGCCAAGAGGGCGCGAACCAGCACGTCGCGCGCGAAGACCTCATTATCGGCATCTTCTCTAGTCGAAAACTGCGCCACGAGCTTTCTCGCCGATTTCTCCGCAGCCACAGGATATCCAGTCTCGATGAGTGCCCCCGCAATGGAAATTTCCGTTATGGCTGCGTCGTTGGTTTCCCGAAGTTCATTTTGAATATTGCTTGCTTCTTTGTAGGAAGCCAGGGCAGCGTCGCGCTCGTCTTGAGCAAGCTGTACATCTCCCAGGTGACCAAGGGTGATTGCCAGGCCATCGCGTAAGCCAAGATCGCGGCGGCGCTTTGCGGCGTCTTCGAAGCGTGTACGCGCGACGTTCAGGTCACCTTGCTGCCAGAGAAGTTCTCCGATATTGCTTTGGAGCAGCGCAAAGTCCGCATTCATGTTGAGCTCCGAGAAAATCTTGGCGGCCTGTCCGAACTGTCGACTGGCCAGATCGAAGTCGTGTCTATCTCGGGCAATTCCGCCCAAACCAACGAGCGCCCGGCCTTGGCAGTTGCGGTTCCCGCTCTGCTCGCCGACCTTCAGGCTTTCCTCGTACTTCTGGATAGCCCCGATGGCGTTGTTCCGGTCGTTGAGGGAACCGGCGTAATTCAACAGAGCCTCGCAGCGGTCACGCACACTTCCGACCGACGTTGCCAGCTCGAGCGCCTTTTCGTACTGGTGCTTAGCTCCGTCGAGGTCGTTGAGCTTCGTAAGGAGATTAGCTAGGCTCGTACGGCCCCGGGCCTCCCCGATCCTGTCGCCAACCGTTTGAAAAATATCGTTCGCAGTCGTGCAGGCATCGCGGGCGACAGGAAGCTTGTCGAGATTCTGTTGGGCGGCGCACGTCCACAGGAGGGCTTGCGCTTCGAGCAGACGAGTTCCCTGCTTCTTGGCTTTGTCGAGTGCTGCCCTAGCGGCCTTCTCCATGTCCGAAAATTGCGTGAGTCCTTCCCGCACCAGAGCGTCCATAAGGTCGATGCGCGGATCATTCTTCGCGGGGGGCTGCAGTTCGGCGCGCATAGTCGCGAGCGTTGCGAGCGCATCGTCCCAGCGTTCCGCGGTGAATTGCACGCTCGCCAAGCGCAGGCCATCTTCGAGGCCCTGGCGTGTCACCCACAACCCACGGCAAGCTGCAACGGCGTCGTCCCAATTGAGTCGTTCCAACTCGAGAACTCGACATTCGATCTTACGCTGCTCCGGCTTTGAAAGACCTTTCGCGGTTTCCTGGGCGCGCTTTACTTCGGCTAGAGCTGGTTGGTCGTAGCCGAGAACATCCCAAGCTTGTGAAAGCGCGAAATGAGGAAGCGGCGAATCCGGGTTGTCGCGCACGGCGTCCTTCAAGAAATCGATGGCGGCTAAAGGATCGAACTGCCGCAACTTCTCGAGGCCGTCGAAGTATGCGCGACTTGCTGCATTGCTGCTGGGTAGGGCGGCGCGAAGCTGGGCACGGGCTGCGGCGCTGATCTCGCCGGCGTTCAAGCGCGAGCGCAAATCGTGTGCCAGACGATCCGAGAGGCCAAAAAGATCGCTCTCACGACCCGTATCGGTAATGGTCTCACGAGCGGATGTTTGCGCGGGATCCTGGATGCGCACAGTAACGCGAACCTGCTCATCGTCCGGCTGTCCGGAGAGTTCGTATTCCCCTACAAGTAAGTCATCGGCACCGAGATTGGTCCGAATCTGATCGAGTTGTGTTGCGTCGAGCTCTCCCGTAGCCGGCACACCAAGCTCCTGACGCATTCGCGCTACGTCTTCACCTGGGATGACGCGAAGTCGTTCGCTAGCGGCGAGCTCCCTCGTGAGCGTTTCAGCTAGCGAGGCGCCAATCCAGTCCTTGTCGGCCCTCCTGGAGAGGTTCTGAAAACGTACGACTGCGGCGGAAGTCACGTTGCCGGTAGAGAAGCCGCGCGGCCACCGGAGGTAGGTAAAGAAAGCTACGCCGAGCAAAAGAGCAAGGGCGGCGGCGGCTTGCAGGTTTTTTTTCAGCCGCTCGCGTTGCGCCCGCGTGAGACGCCGCAGTGGAGTGGTGTCTCCGGTGAGCGCGTCCAGGACTTCTCGCGCCGATCGGAAGCGATCCGCGGGGTCCCGCTCCAGACATCGTAGGATAACGGCGTTCCATCTGGCGTTGAGTGACGCGACGAGAGACCTGGGTGGCACGGGGTTTGTCTTCAACCGCAAGTTAGCCGTCTCCTGAGGCGTTTCCCCGATGAACGGCCAGACTCCGGTCATCATTTCGTACAGCACCACCCCCAGCGCGTAGATATCGGTGGCGGGAGTGATCTTGCCGCCTTCGACCTGTTCCGGGGACATGTAGAGAGGTGTGCCAACAAATTCATTTTGGCCGGTGAAGGACACTCCTACTAGACCTTCGGCTTCCGACAAACGTGCCAACCCGAAATCGGTTACCACTACGCGACGCTCCCCTGCGCCGGGGCGCGTCGCTAGAAAGACGTTGCTGGATTTAAAATCGCGATGAATCACTTCCACCTGGTGCGCCGCATCCAGCGCCTTCACCATTTGGGTCACTAACGGCAAGGCCTCTTCGGGAGTGAGCCGCCGCTTCTTTTCTTCCCTTTTGCTTCCACCCGGGGCTTCGCCCCCTTCGCGTAGAAACTGAGTGAGAGTTTCACCCTGGAGCAATTCCATGGTCATGAAGGGAATGCTCGCCGCAATCACACCTTTACCGCTGGATGACGGGAGTGTGTCTCCGAAAACCTCGAAGATACGGCAGACGTTGGGATGCGTGACTTTACGAGCGAGCAGCACTTCGCGCCGGAAGCGAGCGCGGTAGTGTTCATCTACGGCGATTTGAGGCAATAAGGTCTTGAGCGCGACGTTTTCACTGAGGACGAGATCCTCCGCCTCATAGACCTCTCCCATGCCTCCGCGGCCGAGCAGACGTACGATACGGAAGCGTGATTCCAAGACCCTTCCGGCAGGAAAAAGTGCGGGCGGCTGCACACGCTCCGGCTTCGGCATCCCGGCTTGTTCGTCCAGGGAGCTATGGGCATGGACCATTGGCGTCGTGGCTTCAATGGAGGGAGGATTGTCTTGGTCGGGTTTGCTCAAGACGAGCCCCGGTTGCGGGTTACGCGGGAGTATGCCATACCGAGGGCATACATGCCAGATAAGCTGGGGTCACCAATCGTATTTCAGTCCATCATCGCCCTCGTTATAGAATGCACCCACAAGAAATAAGTGCAATTGAGATTCTCTGACTATGGATTTGTCTCCAGCAACTACTCTGGCATGGCAAGCGGCCGCCGATGAGGCGATGCACCAAGGATCCGCGCTCCTGGAGCCGCACCACTTATTGATCGGCGCCTGCAGCTTGGAAAAGATTGTTGCGCTGAACACTGTCGGTCAAGACGCGTTTCCCGAAACGCAGGAAGGGGAAATCGAGCGAGAGGCAAACGCCTGGGCCGCAGCCTTGGCGGAAGCCGCCATAGACAACCGGTCGCTCCGGCGGGCACTGCGGGAAGCGGCGGGCTCCGCCGCCGCGACTGGCTCAGAGGCGAAAACCACGAAGATCCGGCGGTCTCCGGAGAGCCAACAAGTGTTTGCCCGTGCGGAGGTGCTCGCCGCGACCGAGAAGGCCAAGAGTATTCAGCTCGTACATCTTGGCGGAGCCTTGCTGGAAGTGCCTGAAGAAAAGATCGATGCCGCCTTTCGGCAACTCGGAAAGCAAAAAGTGGATTTGCAGCTCTCGCTGCGGCGGCGGGTAGCCCTCCTGGCTCGGGAGGAACTCGCCGGCGCGGGCGTAAATGGCCCGGCAGTGGAAATCACTCAGGACTTGGACGCTTCGGTTTCTCCTTATCCGGCACACAAATACGTGGCGGCGGACCAAGCGAGGGCGGCGCTGCTCTATGAATTGCCGTTGTTGTTTGGTGGTGGCGCTGCCGTCACCGATCTATTGCAAGAAACATTGTTACGGATTCAGCGCGTCATTCCTGCAGCCTCCCATGCCGCACTTCTCGCCAAGGACCGATCAACGCAGGAACTGCTGCTGCTCGCGCACGTCCCGGCAGGCGCTCCGGCCGTAAGCCTCACGCTGGCAACGCAGGTGATGGAGTCGAACAAGGCCTGCATCTGGATACGCGGACAACACAAGGCCACCGCTAGCCTCGATACCTACGGCGTGCATTCGGGGATCTATGCCCCGTTGCTCTGGCAAAACGAGACGCTCGGGGTATTTCTCGTCAGCAGTAAGGACTCCGAAACGGAACTCACGCGCGAGGACCTGAAACTGATCGTCGCCCTCGCCCACCATGCTGCGATGGCCTTGGCGAGCGCACGGCTTCAAAATGATCTACGACGAAAGAGTGAACTGCTTGAGCGCATGCTGACGAATTTCTCGCCGCGAATCCGCAGTGCGCTGCTGGAACGGGCCTCTCGCGGCACTCTTCGACTCGGAGGCGAGAAGTCCGAGGTTACCGTGCTGTGCTCCGACGTCCGCGGATTCACGAAGACCAGCGAGAAGCTTTCTACCGATGAGATCGTGGAACTGCTGAATGACTACTTTGAGGGCCTCGTCGATGCTATCTTTCAAAACGACGGCACGATCGATAAATTCCTTGGCGATGGAATCCTCGCTGTGTTTGGGAGTCCGGAGCGCGACGACGCGCAACACCGAAAAGCGCTCCGCGCTGCGCTGGCTATGCAGGACGTCATGAAGAAACGCAATCAGGTTCGCGGCTCCCGTGGCCTGACGACATGTGAGATCGGCATCGGCATTCATTGCGGAGAAGTGTTCCATGGATTTATCGGCACGCCCAACCGTATGGAATTTACGGTGATCGGAGACGCCGTGAACCGAACGGCGCGTTATTGCGCGGGTGCCCTGGGCGGAGAAATCCTGCTCAGCCCGCAACTCTTCCAGCGCGCTTGGAGCTTGGCGGAGGTGGAGCCGAGTAAGATCGGAACAAAACACGAGGGTGAGTTTGAGGCCTATCGCCTCAAAGGCTTAAGGGGTGAGCACTAAAATAATGGATTAACCGAGACAACTAACATATTGATTTCTCGATACCAACCGTCCTGCCGATTGCCCAAAAATGAGTTGCCCGATTTATTAATTTGATGTACCGTCTGCCGGAGTTGTCGCCCCGTCTGGAGCCTGCCAGCCATGCGTCAATCACGATCGTGGCAGCGCACAATTCTTTTTGCGTCCATCGTGGTGTTCCTAACAATGGCGCCAACTCTGTTGGGAGCAGGTAGAAAGGATACTCCCCGAGGCAGCTACGGTTCGACTCCTTCCGATGTTCCCGGTCCGACGGTTGTAGTCAACGACGCTCAGGGTAATCAAATGCTTTCGATAACTTCCGCGGTCCGGTGCAACACACCGAACGGCGGTTGTAGTGGAACCACAACGCCTCTATATGTGTACAGCTATTCAATCGAGATCCTTGAGAGCTTGCCTGGTCCAGTCACCGTCAGTATCGGTGGCACTTTTTCATCCGCGAATTCCAGCAATGCAGACCTCACATATGGAATATTCACGCCAAGCTTCGGACTAGGATCGGACTCAAGTACTACCAATCAGTCGACCATACAATCTTGCAACCAAAGCGCAGCGCCGCTCACTTGCCTTCAGCTGGCCGTGAGTTTCTTCGGTTTCGACAGCTCTACACCTCCGGGCCCGCTGGGATTCGTTCTTGATCCCAGCTACGTTGGGCAAGGCGATGTAATAGTTGCGTACATAGAGTCTTCGAACCCTCCCCCATGTAACCCACCGATAGATGACACGACGCCCCAGGAAGTTTGTGTCGCGACTGGTACGCTGAATCCATCGTCCGCCGGAGTCGGGGGCGGCAGTCCCGCGTTCAACCCAAGCGGATTGCCCGTAATGATACCCGACGTCTTGCCATCGGCGACGGTTAGCACTGCTCCTGGGCTTTCGGCGATCCTGCCCACGCAAGCTGCGGCTACTGCCGCATCCCCACCGGCGACTACTCCAATTCTTCCAAAACAAGCGGCATTGGCGTTGTCGATTACCGGCGCGAACTTCGCGGCTGGTGCTACAACGGTCCAATGGACGCCCGGAACGCTCGCAGGCGCAAGCTGCACGGCAAATGGTAGTCCTGAAGATCTCGTAACAGGTTTCTTTAGTACGACCGAAGTTACTGCCGTTGTTACGGCCGATCTGCTTGAATTGCCGGGATGCGCCCTAATAAGCGTCGCAAACAATACCGGTGGCGGCGCCTCGGCTGTTTCCACTCCTCTTCCGCTGATAATAACTCCAGCGGCGCCGAGTGTGCTTGCAACGCCTTCTTTGGCGTTCGGACCCCAAGAGCAGGGTATTCCAAGCGCCTTGCAGTTAAGCGCGGTGCTTTTGAATGCGGGAGGCGTTCCCCTCACATTGGGGAATTCGGTCGTCTCGAACCCTCAATTCGGCAACGTCAGTGACTTTTGCTCATCGAAAACTCTACCAGCAGAAGATTATGTCGATTCGTCGAACACTTGCAATGTGGAGCTGAGCTTCACACCGCCCAGCGCGGGAGTTTTTCAGGCCAAGCTCACTTTTTCGAATGGCTCTGTGATTCCGCTGTTTGGCGTGGGAACCTCTACAAGCACCGTCTTCACTCCCAATCCGGTAGCTTTCGGGTCGCAGCTGATAAATACTACGAGCCAACCGATTTATGTCGCATTCACAAATGCTTCGGGCACGGCGTTCACGATTAGCGGTGTGACGATCAGCGGCGCGAATAAGGGGGATTTCGCTGTGAACGCGCCACCGAGTTCTTTACTCAACAATCCCTGCTCTAATTCCCCACCATTCGCCAACGGACCAGATTGTGCATATGCTGTTGTTTTTACGCCGGCGGCGGCGGGACCTCGAATAGCTACTCTGCAGATTAACACCTCGATGTCGGGTACTCAGCCGAGCGTGTCATTATCGGGCGCGGGTGCTACGCCGGCGGACGCGGTCATAAGTCCTCCCAGTCTAGACTTCGGTTCGCAGCTGGTTGGCACATCCAGTCAGCAGCAAAGCGTGATGCTGTCGAATACCGGAGGCTTCGCTCTCACAGTAAGTGGCATTGCCTTGACACCGGCAGGTCAGACCGACTTTTCCGAACAGGACAACTGCAAAGGGGCCTCCGTTCCAGGGGGACAGTCTTGCTCGATCAACATCACTTTCACGCCCTCCGCGCCTGGTAACAGAGGCGCTACTTTAGTTATCACTGACAATGCGGCGAGCGGGACTCAGCAACAGGTTAGCCTCTCCGGTACCGGCACAGCTTCCAACAGTCTCATCCCGGTCCTTCAATCTCTCAGCCAGACCCACGTTCCCGGCGGTGTGGGCTTTACGCTCACCGTCAACGGTAGCAACTTCGTCTCGACGTCGAAGATCAATTTTGGAACGAAAGCGGAGTCGACCCAGTTTGTGAGTTCAACGCAACTCAGTGCGGCAATTCCCGCCAGCGACGTAGCGACTGCCGGACCCGTCAGCATTACCGTAACCAATCCTCAAACGAGCGGCAGCCCTTTACAATCGGCCGCGCTTACGCTAACGATCGATGGCTATACTGTGTCTGGGCCGGCCACGCCGCCGACGGTGAAGCCTGGGCAGACCGCGAGCGTCCAAATCACGGTCACTGCCACGGCCAATGGTTTTCCGAATGCCGTCTTGTTCTCCATTGCGTCTGGCACAGTGCCCCAGGGAACTCTGACATTCTCGCAAACATCGGTGACGCCCAATGGTGGCAGTGCTACCACCACGCTCATGATCGCGACGACGGCTGCCGGACTAACCCTTCCCATTCAGCCTACTCGGAGACCTTGGCCAGCGACCCCTTTGCCGTTGGCTGAGCTTTGGATTGTTGTCCTGTTGTCGGCTTACATCGGTTCGCTGCTCTTGCCTCATGGCCTGTGGGGTCGACGCCATAGAATAACTACCGGCCTGTTCCTGGCAGTTGCGATTGCAACGGCGGTTGCTGCTTGCGGTGGCGGCCCCCCACCCCCCGTTCCACCAACTCCGACTGGGGGCAATGGCACGCCAGCAGGGCAGTACCCACTAGTGGTTGCAGCGACCTCCGGGTCGCTATCACAGACTGTAAGCGTAAAACTCACTGTCCAATAGCAACCAAAAAGCATTCAGCACTTCCGCGTTGCCGGGTAGTGGCCGGCCAGGACGTCGGACCGCCTCACTCACGCCACCACGGGCAAGGGACCGAAATCGATGCCGCAGGAATTGCAGTGCCACCGCGCATAGAGCTTTACGAGGCAGGTCGATTGACACTCGGGACACTTTCGAGGAGATCGAGCGGGTGGTCGTTCGCGGGCGGACGCGACGAGCGGGTTCAGCGTTGGGTTCATCTCGCGCGATGTTGCTTTCCAGACCAGCACCGGTGAGTCAGCCTTGCCGTAGTGCTCGCGGAAAGCGTCGTACAACGCGCCGGACTTCGAATACGGCGAGCTAATGCCAAGCAGCAGTCCGTTTGTCGTTGATAGGCCAGGTCGAAGCGCTGCCAAGACTTCGCCGGCCGGGTTCGCTGATTCTTCCGTCCTCCAAAACGCGAGCTCGTCGGCTATGCAACCCACAAGGGTGAAGCCGCGGGTTGTTTTGTACGAGCAGGTGTGGATTTCGACTCGAACTCTGTTATTGAGCGTCAAACTTTCCTTCAATTCGGACACGACCATCGATCGAAGCATCGGCGTCTGGAAAAACCCTCGGACATAACCAAAGATCGTTTGGGCCTGGCGGCGATCTGCGGCGAGAATCATCAGCGTGCCTACTGCGCCCGGCGCGAGTATGTGATCGTAGGTTTGGAAAGCGGCGATCACCTCGCCCGTTGTGGTGTCCAGCATCGTCAACGTCTGCTGACGAGCGTGCAAATCACATCCTATAATTCGCATCTCGGCCTCCTTCGGTCCGAGATCTGTAGGGTGAACCCCGAACAGTCTACTCGGGCCGTCGCGAGGCCGGCATCGTTAAGACATCAATCAGGCACTGAGAACATCTCATGTATGCCGCGTCTCTGAATTTCCCAGGCTGTAACAACGCTGGCCCGTAACCAGGCCGTCTTCGTTGACTTGCCTTGGGCCGCAACCTAAGATGAGCCGCCTGAAGTCTCCTGCGAACCTGCTTGCGAGCACACGTTGACCGACACCCCACGAGAATCGAGCACGACCCCTCGTCTGGAGATCGCTCACGTCCTATTCATGGACATCGTCGCCTACTCCAGGCTGCACATGGACAGGCAGCAGCAGCTCCTTAACGATTTGCAAGAGGCCGTTCGTAACACCTCAGCGTTCAATCGTGGACAATTCGAGGATCAGTTGATCCGATTACCTACGGGGGACGGGATGGCGCTCGTCTTCTTCCGCGATCCGGAGGCACCTGTCCGTTGCGCGCTCGAACTGACTAAGGCACTCCGAGGCGTACCGGACATTAAGCTTCGCATGGGCATACACACAGGCCCGGTCTATCGCGTGGCCGACATCAACGCTAATCGCAACGTCGCAGGCGGCGGCATTAACCTTGCACAGCGCGTGATGGATTGCGGGGAGGCGGGGCACATTCTCTTATCGGCCACGGAAGCCGAAGTTCTGGATCAGATCGGCGCCTGGTGCCCAATGCTTCATGATCTTGGCGAAGTCGAGGTCAAGCACGGAGTCCGGATACATCTCTACAACTTGTACAGCGAGGAAGCCGGGAGCGCGGAATTACCGAAAAAGATCGCTGCGCAGCGGGCCGCGGAGTTTCGGGTTGCATCCGATGCGAAAAAGAGGAGGCTCTGGCCCTTGCGGATCACTGGCATTGCGGCTCTCCTAGTAGGATCTCTGGGGGGCTGGTTCTTCTACGCTCACAACGCGCACGCACTCACGGACAAGGACACCATCGTCCTCGCTGACTTCACGAATACGACCGGCGATGCAGTGTTTGATGACACGCTGCGGCAAGGGCTATCGGTACAACTGGAACAGTCACCCTTCCTGAGTATTATCTCTGACCAGCAGATCCAGCAAACCCTAAAGATGATGGGCCAAAAGCCGGACGCGAAGCTCACGCCGCGGATAGCCCGGGAACTCTGCCAACGGACGGCCAGTGCTGTAGTCCTAAACGGTTCGGTTGCGGAGATTGGGACGCGGTACCTTCTGACGGTTAGGGCTGTCAACTGCTCAAACGGAGTATCGCTGGCGAGCACGGAAGCCCAAGCGATCGACAAGAGCCATGTGCTCGATGCACTCGGAAAGTCAGCTTCGGATATTCGGAACAAACTGGGCGAGTCGATGAGCACCGTGCAGAAGTTCGATACGTCTCTGGAGCAGGCCACCACGCCCTCGCTTGAAGCGCTTCAGGCTTTCAGCATGGGCCGCAAGACGATGGTAGGAAAAGGCGATTCCGCCGCTGCCGTCCCATTTCTAAGTCGTGCCATCCAGCTTGACCCGAAGTTCGCTATGGCATATGCCTCACTCGGAACCGCCTACTCGAATCTAGCTGAAATGGGCCTGGCAGCAGACAACACAAAGCAGGCCTACGAACTACGTGGGCGCGTCAGCGACCGCGAGAGGTTCTACATCGAATCGCACTATTTTCAGTTTGCCACGGGCGATTTGGGCAAGGCGCGGCGTGTTTATGAAATCTGGGCACAGACGTACCCCAGAGATGTTGGGCCGCGCACAAATCTGGCTACCATTTACACTCTCCTGGGGAATTACGAGAAGAGCCTGGCGATGGCCACCGAGGCCGTCCGCATTTCTCCGGAAGACAGTCAGGTTCATGCAGACCTTGTTACCGCTTATATATATCTGAATTGCCTGGACCGAGCCCGCGCCGCTGCGCTAGAGGCGCAGTCAAAGAGCCTCGACTCCCCAGACCTGCGCCTGTATCTCTACGTGGTCGCCTTCTTGAGAGACGACGCGGCTGGGATGCGACAACAAGTAGCATTGTCTGCAAGTGAACCTGGTCTGGAAGATTCGCTGCTGTCGAACGAGTCGGACACCGCAGCTTACTTTGGTCATCTTCGAACTGCTCGGGAGTTTTCTCGCCGCGCATATGCCTCGGCCGTGCACGCGGAAGAGAAGGAGACGGCGGCGAGCTACGACGTGAATGCCGCCTTGCGGGAAGCTCTCTTCCGCAACGCAGGGGAGGCAAGAAAACGATCTCAGGAGGCACTAGCGCTTTCGACCGATCGCGATACTCAGTATGGAGCGGGGACGGCCTTGGCCTTCGCTGGCGATCGCCCACGCGCCGAAGCCCTGGCGGATCACCTCGCGGAACAATTCTCGGAAGATACGGCGGTGCAGTACTCCTACTTGCCGACGATCCGCGCATTGCTTGCACTCAGCCGCAAGGATTCTTCGAAGGCTATTGAGCTGCTTCAGGCCGCCACGCCCTATGAGTTGGGGACCGCTGGCGGTCTGTATCCCGTCTACGTGCGAGGAGAAGCATATTTAGCCGCCCGTCAGAGCAGTGAAGCCGCAGCCGAGTTCCAAAAAATCCTCGACCACCGCGGCGTTGTGCAGAACGAACCCATCGGCGCACTCGCCCATCTCGGCCTTGCTCGCGCCTATATCTTGCAAGGCGACACGGCGGAGGCCAAGGCCGCTTATCAGGGTTTCCTCACCCTCTGGAAAGACGCCGACCCTGACATCCCCATCCTGAAGGCAGCCAAGGCGGAGTATGCGAAGTTGCAGTAGTTGTCCTTGCATTAATTCCCAGCAATCTCGGTCAGTGCCTGGTAAGTTACATAACCGGATAAAACTGAGTGATTAGCCGTCATCTCCGCGTTACCGGGTAGTGGCCGGCCAGGACGTCGGATCGCTTCACTCCCGCCACCACGGGCAACAGGCCGAAATCTATTCCACACGAGTTGCAATGCTGACGGGCAAAAAGCTTGACGACGCAGGTCGAGCGACACTCGGGGCAGAGTCCGTCTTGCGGCGCGCTCGGTGACCCGTCATCGTTGGACTCCGTCCATTTCATCGCCGTTGCAGGGTTCGGGACTTGGAGTGGATTCGGATATTTTCCCGATGCGATGCCTTTCCAATACTCGATCACTCCGAGCACGCCTTGCACGGACGGCAATGCCAGCACCACGGCGCCAGCACATGCGTTCGCCACGTCGTCAGCGCCGCCAACCGGGTGATCGATCATGTCGCGCGCCGCGCCGGTGCGCCTTTCAAGCGCCGCAAACTGATTCTTCATCCGATCGTTGTCGAGCAGCTCAAGCTGGCTGCTCGTCAGCGCCGGCAGGAATTCCAAATAGATCTCCGAGCGATTCCTGTCAGACGCGATGTACCTGACGCGGTTACGCTCAAAGGCTTCGGAAACCCAACTCGCCGAGTAGCGATCGCCTCGCACTTCCGAAACGTGGTAGGCCCTCAGCAGCTCGCAGAACTCACTCACCGCTTGTTGCGGCGAGAACGGCGCACGGATTTCGCGGACCAGGTCTAAAACCGCTCGATCTTTCTCCGTATGCGCGATCGCCAAGACCATCGAATCGTTTCGGCCGCCGGACGGATCGCAGAACGCCTTGTACTTCAGGCCCTCGATGAACGGCAGTAGCGTCCGCCCGCGAATGACGGCTCGCTCGATCTCCTCGATCGAAAGAAAGCCGCCGATGTCGTCGCGAAACTCGCCCAGGTATTCGCTCGAAGCCGCGGCACGATCGCGCAACAGCGCTGCTTGAACGACCAATGAACTCAGCGTCGGATTCATCTCGCGTGAGGTTGCCTTCCAGATCAGCACGGGCGAGTTTGGCTTGCCGTAGTGTTCGCGGAAAGCCTCGTACAACGCGCCAGACTTCGAATACGGCGAGCTGATGCCCAACAGCAAACCGTTTGTCGTTGAAAGGCCTGGTCGCAGCGCTGCCAAGACTTCGCCGGCCGGATTCGCTGACTCTTCGGTCCGCCAGAAGGCGAGCTCGTCGGCAATGACGCCGATGAGCGTGAAACCGCGGACCGTCTTGAAACTGGCCGTGTGGACTTCGATCACGACTCGGTTGTTGAGGTTCAGACTTTCCTTCAGCTCGTCGACGACCATCGATCGAAGCATCGGCGTTGAAAAGAACGCTTTGATGTAACCGAACATTGTCCGAGCTTGGCGGCGATCCGCGGCGAGAACCATTAGCGTACCGACTTCACCTGGCGCCAATACATCCTCGTAGCTCTTGAACGCTGCCAAGTACGTCGCCACGAGCGCCGCCACGATGGATTTGCCGCCACGTCGGCCAACGATCACGAAGCCCTCTGTAAACTGTTGGGTTGGCGCGCCGCGGCCCGTGTGGCGACGGAAAATCTCGCGTCCATGGGTAAGCCGAATAAGCCTGCCAGGAAGCAGCGCCACGCGACCCAGCTATCCTTGCGGAGAAGGCGACGCCGAAACGTCGGAAGAAACAGCTTCGGGTCGTTCATCGTGTCCAGGATCGTCTTCGGCATCTGTTTCGTCTCCTACGGGGGGCTCTGAAATGTATTCGTGTAGCGGTTTTGCCGGCGGCAGCTTCTTTTCGAGGCCCAGCATGGCCAGGTGCTTCGCCAGGGAATCCGCAAGCGATTGCCGCTCACGGATCACCGGATAGAGACACCGTCGCTGCTTGTTCACCGGCGACTTCATCGAAAAAATGTAGGCGTCGAGCGATTCGACGAGGAAGTGTGTTCGCGTCGCGAGTGTGATGATGATTTCTTGTTGTTTCGAGATCGCTTCCGGACCGCCGAGGTCAGCTACGAGGGCATCGCGAAATTCGTCCAGGGCTTTCGCGATCCGCGTTCGCCCGTCAAACGCATGGGAACCGAACCGCACCAGCGCTGCTTTGGCGCTCCAGTACCCGCTTTGTGCCGTCGTCGAACGCGGCTTTGCGCGTCGTTTCACCGGTGTTTTCATGGTCTCAACACCTCGACGGACATCGGTTTTTCAAACCGAAGCGCATGGATAACAGTCAATGGGTGCAATAAGTTGCGGCTAGGTGTGCCCGATATGTCCCCGACTTTCGACGCGCGAAGCATGGGCTGCGCGATGGCTGGCGGGCGCACGCCGAGGAGCGCAATTGGCTTTTCGCGACGTTCCGAACTCACAGCCTGTCGAGTGTATTGGCGCTGGGACCCAACGTAGTGGTCCGCGCCAACGAGACTGTGACACCACCTATGTCTCTTAGGGGTGGCGTCACACTTCACACCCCCTGTGAAGCGAGTGTGATGCGAGCGTGAAATGTCACACTTCACAGGCCAAGCTCCTTCCGGTACTTCCGAACGGCTGAATCACTGACCTCAATCCCCTCACTGCGGAATTTGCGCGAGATGTCCTTCGAAGTCAGGTTGGGGTCGACGGCGTGCCATTCGCGCATCAGGGCGATATTTGAAGCTTTTGCATTCCGGACGGCTTGCGTCGCGCCGCCTCCGCGATTTTGATCCGGCTGCTCGTCGGCGAGTGATCCGCACTCCCCGGGTGTTTTCAATAGCTGGAAGTCGCCTTTTTCGTCGATATACGGCCGCCCGATGAGCTGGAATGGACCGCACGCCTGGAAGTCACGCTGCTTCACATTCTCCAAATGCACGATCGCCTGAGACGGATCGATTTGTTTGATCGCCCAACACGTGGCAAGCATGGCGCCCAGATCACCGCTGCCCCGCAGAGCATTTTCGAGAGACATCGTCGTATCGCGCGTGAAACTCTTCGGCGAGTGATAGGCAGCCACAACGGCGCGAGCGCCGGACGACAGCAAGGAAAAAATATCGTTCGCGAGGCCTTTCTGGTTGTCGGACGCGCTATTTTCGTCGCCGTTGGCGAACCGAATCGCAGTGTCCAGGAAGACGTGCGCTCCCCGTGCGGCGCGATGCAGCGAAGGATCCGAAAGCTTTAGCGTGGGTCCCTTGCTCAGTGTCCTAACCAAAAGCCGGTCTTCGGCAACGCTCGGGTAAAGCCCCATTATTTTTAGGCGATGGCCGAACGGGCCGATTGACGACTCAGGAATCAGGTAAAGAACACGATCGGCGGCCTTGGGAACGGTGAACAGATTCCACAGCTTGCCCGAGCCCGCAAGCATCGCCTTAATGAGAGAAAGCAGCACGAACGTTTTGCCGTGTCCGCTCAGGCCGACGATCCCGGTGGCGGCATCGTCCTGCAGGAAACCATCAACCGAAAAAGAAAGCGGCTTCGCTTTCTCGAAGTCCCCGTAGCTGTGGAAAATTTCACGCCATTGAACCGGTTCGGCCTCCTCAGTCACTCCGTCCGGCGTCCATGGTTTGGCACGCTCGATAAACAACTTCAGGTATTCGGCGTCTCCCTCTTGCTGCTCAACCCATTCGGTTAGGTCCTTCGCCTTCGGCAGCTCGAGGATCTTGATCGAAGCCGCGCGCAAATGGAGCGAGGTTGCGACTTGCTCCGCGTGCTTCCGTCCGGGTTCGTCGCAATCGGGAATGATGATGACGTGCTTTCCACGCAGGACTTCGGAATATTCGTCGCGCCACTTTCCCGCTCCGCCGGCATTGCAAGTCGCCATGAACCCTAAGCGCAAAGCCGTCTGGACGTCTTTTTCACCCTCGACGACGAGGACCATTTCGGCCGCGCCGATTCCGCGCATGCAGTACAGGACGCGCCGCGTCCCGTTCAAATTCCAGGTC
Organism: uncultured Acidobacteriota bacterium; assembly: GCA_963834025.1. Taxonomy (GTDB): domain Bacteria; phylum Acidobacteriota; class Terriglobia; order Acidiferrales; family UBA7541; genus Acidiferrum. The sequence continues at coordinate 689,253 of CAWIAI010000005.1, forward strand.
CACCCGCCTTTTCCATCCGGCTTGCGCTGTCGGAAGCCTTTCGGAGATAGTCGAACAACCTGGTAAAGGAGATCGCCGGCTTCGTCGGTGTAATCGTAAGTCTCAACGATCTGGGGTTCGCTGTTCTCCGTGAAGAGTTCACGCAGCTCAAGCCCCGCGGCGCGAGCGACAGCTTCCGATGTGCATCCCGCGTGGCAGTGGAGCAGGAATTTGCCATCACGTTCTCTGATTGCTTACGATGGCTTGCTGTCTTCGTGAGCCGGACACTTAGCCATCCACTGACTGCCGGACTTGTGCGCGTGAAAGCGATCGAGAATTGCTTCTAAGTTCATGCGTGTCCCAGCGCCTTGAGCGCGTCGATCACTTGGCGACGAAAGTTGTCGGCAACCTTTCGCGTCGTGAATTCCACCAACGGTAGGTACTCGTCCCCCCGCTTCTGTGTCGGCAAACCAATCCAACGCTGGCCGTTTTTATCGTGGAGCGAGCACTGATGAATTACGAGGCCCGAAACCGTCGTGACCGTGAAGAATCCAACGAGAGTATTGATCTGAACCGGCTTCCAATTCGAAATTGTGAGAGTCGATTGCTCTTGTAGAGCCGGCGCGGATTCAGGCACGATTCCTCTTTTCCGCTTTGGCCAGCCAAGAATCGATGGAAGCCTTACTCACATAAAACGCCCGGCCGATTTTCAAGTGCGGGAGCACGCCCGAATTGATCAAACTGCGTACGAAAGTTGTCGTCGCTGCACTTGCGCCGACTCGCTGCAGGTAGCTTACGGCGCCGGCGATGTCGTAGAGGAGCTGGTTCTCCATCGGGCTTAGTCCTTCCTATTGAGCTCCTGAGCGAGGCGCTCCAGATTCGAAATCGACCTCGGATCAGGAACGATTCCACAATCGGCCCGAGTTGCCATCAGCCGGCACTGCAGGGCAAAAAGTTCAAGCCGTTCATTTGCTTCTTGACGCGAGCGCTCCTCGGGAGTACAAATGGCTTCCATTTTTTTTTCTCCGTACCAAGACGCAGCCGCCACTTTTCCAGGGAGGGGCTGCGTCTTGGTTTTTAGTTACCGAATTTCCGAACGAACTACTCCAGTTACGCTTGCAAGTTCCAAAATGAATTTTTTCGGAACCCGCACTCGTCCGCGAACACGGATAGCTGGCAGTTGCTTATCAGCAATCATTCGCTCGATCGTCCGGACACTCACCGCTAAGGCTTTCGCGGCAGCTCGCTTGTTTAGGAGCAGATCGTTCATGCGTCGCACTCTGACGCGACGCGGGTAGGAGAGTCTAGAGGCAAGTTGGCGGCAAGTTTACGGCGAATTGCGGCAGATTGCGGCGAATCGTTGGCTATTTAGGCAATTTTTCCAGCGGAATTCCCAGCGCTTTGGCTAGGCGTAGCATTGCGGCTGGGAACATTGATTCAGTCTTCCCGGTGATGTATCGCTGAAGGGTTCGGAGGTCCACCTTAATTTCCTCTGCCACAGCGCTCTGAGTTTTGCTGGCCGCGGCAAACAGAGTCTTGTACTGCTGGTGTCGAGTCTCTTTCTTTGTACGAGCAGCAACCTCGGGCGAAGCCTCAGCCTGCAGCTCCCTTCTTCGCGCTTCAAGGCGCGCTTCAGCCTCTTCCTTCTGTCGCTTTAATTCTAGATAAAGAGGAGTGGCATAGAGCTGGTTGAAGAAACGGACATTCCACCTCCCAATCACGGACGGCTCAGAAGAAATGCTTGCGTTTGCTTTCAATCTGAGCATTTCCAGCGAATGCCGATCTATTATTTCGCGTTCCTTGACGATCTCGGGATCGTTAGAGAATGAATCTTCGCTCGCAAGGGTTTCCTTGTCGTTGGCTACCGGCCGTTGTACAGTCGGTTTGTTCATCTGATTTTCCCATCCGGCCCCGGCGGCAACCGGGGCTTTCTTCCGACAGCATCCTACTTTAATACTTGACAGGTGTCCAGCGGTTTGCAATAGTGGCGATCATGAAATCCTGCACAACAGAAGAAGCCGCCGAGGCCGTTGGCATCAGCCGCGCAACTTTGCAGGCCTGGATTGCTTCGGGACAGATCAAAGCGCCGGCTGTACGGCTGATCGAAGGGAAAGCAGTGCGGCTCTGGAATAACGACGATCTTGCCGACCTGGAGTCAGTGAAGGCCTCGATCTATCGGAAGGGCCGCGGCCGCAAGCCGAAGCGCGGCAAGCGGAAGCGAGTGGGAGGGCGAAATGCAAAGTAAACGCGAGCGTGGCACTGGCCGGCTGTTTCAACGCGGTCAAGTTTGGTGGGTCCAGTATTACCACCACGGCGAGCAGGTCCGCATCTCGACCGGTGAAACGGACGCGAAGAAAGCCGCAAAGGTTCTGAAGCGCAAACTGGCGGAAGTCGAAACCGGAACGCACGGTGATTCTCGAAACCTGCGCTACGACGATTTGCGGGCCGCGTACATGGCCGACTATGAGGTGAATGCGCGGAAGTCCCTGCGACGCGACAGGGAAGGGAAGCCACGACTCGATGCGGTGATCCGGCTCGACGATTTCTTTACGGGCATCCGGGCGTGTGAAGTAGATGCGGACCTGATTCGCAAGTTCATCGCGAACCAACAGGGAAAGAAGCTTTCCAACGGCTCGATCAATCGATCGATCTCAGCGCTTCGCCGCATGTTCAACCTGGCCGTCGAAGAGGACAAGCTCCGGACCATTCCTCACTTTCCGATGTTGAAAGAGTCTGCGCCTCGCCAGGGATTTTTCGAGCGCGAACAGTACGACGCGCTTTCGGCTGCGTTGCCGGACTCTCTTCGGTTGCCGCTCGCCCTTGGATACTTCACAGGAATGCGTCTCGGCGAAGTCACCCGGCTGAAATGGGACCAGGTGGACTTCATGACAAATACGATCGGACTGCGCGCCGGCGAAACCAAGAACGATTCTGGCCGCAACATTCCCATCGTGCCGCAACTGCGCGCGCTTCTCGTGGAGCAACGTGCGCGGCGCCAGTCGAATTGCCCCTACGTCTGTTTCCGTTTGGACAGGCGCGGCCAGGCTGCTAAACTTGGAGGGTTCAGAAAGGCATGGCAATCGCGCTGTGTGAAGCTTGGGCTCGGCAGGATGGAGCCCGCGCTTGATTCCGCGACCGGTGAATCGCTCTACGATGCTCCACGGAAAGATCGCCGGGCTTCCAAGTCGAAGATGAAAATGGTTTACCGCGGAATGATCTTTCACGACCTTCGTCGATCGGCGGTTCGCAATCTCGTGCGCAGCACGGTACCCGAAAGAGTGGCGCGCGAAATTACCGGGCACAAGACGCGCAGCGTGTTCGATCGTTACAACATCGTCTCCGAGAACGACCTCGCGGAAGCGGGCCGGAAGCTGACGGACTTCTTTGAAAACGGGGACAAAACGGGGACAGCGGTGCACCAGAATGCAGCAGTCCCTCCCGTAGTTAATTGATTTGTTTACAACATAGGGGCGTAGCTCAGTGGTAGAGCAGCGGCCTTTTAAGCCGAAGGTCGTGGGTTCGATCCCCACCGCCCCTACCAAAAATCCGCAAAATTCACGTTGATTCGGCTGCCCTTACTCACCGGCCATTCCTCGATTTGCGCCCACAAAGCCGGGGTTTTGCGCCCATTTTGCGCCCAAGTTTTCTCGTGAACTCGGATCGAAAGAGCATGCTATTTTTGCGATGGACCATTTCGATATGGCGAAACGTCAGAAGGCCCGTCTTGCCCGAAAGCAGTTGACGCCTCGGCAAGTGGTCCTCGCTGAGAACCTACTAAACGGTGCGACGATCATAGTCGCATTCCAAGGCCTGAACAGTCAGGAGTCGGCCAACGTCTTTGCACGCTCAGCAATCTGCTGAATGATTGTGGCCAAGTCGGTGCCAGATAGATCGCGATCGAGGACGAGGAGTTGCGCGACACGCTCATTAGATTTTTTTGAGTAGAGTGGCGCTCCGGTGTGAGTGTCCTTCAGGTATTCATCAACCTTGACGTCAGGCGGAATCGGAAAGAAAGGTGTTAGGTCGCGGCCAACGACGGCCTCGAAAGCCTCTCTCGAAAAGTAATTCTCGATCCCATAGCGCTCAAGTACAAGCATCTCGACCGGTAGGCCGACGAATTTCCGTTTCTGATCCTTAGCCTCTTGGGTGAACGGTCTACCGGCACGGGCGAAATCTCTGCCCCGGTCTCCGTCCATGACGACGAAGGCCTCTTTGCAGCCATGCTCAAAGGTCTGCGGGTCTTTGGCGATCAGGTTAGGCCATCCTCCGACAAAATCGAAGAGGACTTCGGGCATCTCGGGTATCTGCGCGAGCAGGGCCTTGAACACGGGGACGTCGGTGGGACCCTCACACCAGACCTTGAGGCGCTGCATTGAAGTTGCGCCTTTGAGCCTAGCCAAAATCTCTTCGAATGCAGACTTCTGGATGCCTTCGATTTTCGCAGTGCGTTCTTGTTCGACGGCAATGAATGTCTGCGCCTGCCTCCACTCGGGGGCGGCGCGCGGGATTTGGCTCTTGATGGTGCGCGCAGCCTGACGGCGGTCAATGTGCGCGAGCGTTTCCGTCACAATGCTGCAAACTCTCGGGAGCAGGAAATCGAGGGTCTTGCCACGAAGTTGAACAAGCTTGGGAATGGCAAAGTCTGATCGAATTTTCGTAATCCATAACAGAGTCGAATCAAAGGGAGCGTCCGCCTCTCCCGCCCTCAGCGACTCCTCATTCTCGATCAACTCCGAGAGGGAGCGCTCGATCGTGGGTCGATGCTGGCGTTCCACCAGAAAGCGAAATGCAGTTTCGCGCAAGTCTGCGGAGGCACCCTCGGCCCGGACTTCCTCGAGGAATGCCGCTTCCGTCCCGTGCTCCGTCAGAAGACGCAACGCGTCAATCTGGCAATGCATCTCGACGGGTTCGCGAACTGTTTTGATCAACGCCGCTCGAATGGAGTCGGACCATAGGCGCGAGTCGCGCACGAATCCGACGACTCCTGCGAGAGCCCTCGGGGATTGTGGATAGTCCAACATTGTCTCGACCAGGCTACGGGCGCCGGAACTCAGGCCAACGCGAACGGCATAGTCTGCGACGACCTTCTCGTCCCAAGAAGCCGTCGCGTGATTCAGGGACGTGTCAGGATCGATGGTCAGCTCGTAACGATGGATCAATTTCAAGACCAGTGGTAATGCTGCGGGAACCGTGAGCGTGTCGCCCTGCCAAGCGATCGAGTGTTCGAGATTCAGTTCGAGCAGGAAGCGGGATGCCTCGGGCGCAATCCACTTCTTGTGATCGGTCGTCAATTCCGGCCAATGACTCTCGGGTAGCTGATGGAAATTATTGAGCGTTTTGACGAATTCACGGCTAGTCGCGATCTGTTCTTGGAGCAAAACGAACTGCTGGTTTCGGGCGTTTTCTTTTTCGGTGCGCTCTGCAGCGTACGCTTTCGCGTTTGCTTCTTGCAGATCGATCAAGCCGTCGGAGTGCGGACGTAGAAGATCGCGGACTGGCCCGTGAATATAAGGCGAGAATTGCTTGATGAGTTCAATGGCGCAGCGGTTGATGAGCCATTGGCCAGTCTCGACGGTCATAAAGTCGGCAACAAGTTGATAGACGTAGAACCAGCGTGTCTGTTCCGTGGGTCCTCGCTGAAGGAGGCTGTCGAGAAAGCGCTGTGCGACTACACCCTGTGTATCGGCTTCGCGAATTGCGCGGAAGAGTTTGTACGCGATACCGCTGCGGTCGGGATAGATCTTCTGTTCGTCGATGATCTGGATGAGGGCCGCGCAGCGTTCGACGATCGTCGCATCCCAATACTTTGGAAGTAGTTTGAGGAGTGGCTCCAGATAGCCGTCGGCGTGGATGCTATTGAGGTCTTCGGGGCGTGCGGCAAAGTAGTCGAGCATTGCGAGCACTGCAGCTCGCGAACGAAACTCTCGAAAGTGATAGAAGGCCGAACTGAGGATGTTGCCGGCTGCGAGGAGCAGCGCCAAGACGGACGCCATTTGCGACTCGTCACTGAGCGCGCCGATCACATCGAGGATTTCGTTGGAGAGTGGGTCCGCCTGGTCCAGAAGAGGCAGCAATTCCGGCACCAACGCGGGGCTCCCCGCACGGAGGACCGCGAGGACGGCGCACTGTCGGAAGCCCAGGCCAAGCGTGCGATCCTTGAGAATGGCAAGCGCCTCTGGCAAGACGTCGGAAGACCCGCGCAAGCTCAGCAAGACCAAAGCATTTCCGCGAGCGACTTTGCTGGGTGAAGAGAGGACGGCACGGAGTTCAGCCTCTATCGACGTCGTCAAAAATCGCGTTAGGCGGCGCAACACCACGCGCGGGTGCCGATAGATGTACTGGTCCTCGCTGGTGACAGCATCGAAAACCGTCCGGATCAACGCGCCCTTTTCTGTCTCAGAAAAAGCCGCGGGAGAGGAGCTCAACATCCAGAAGGGAAACCTTCGGACGAAGAACGTGCGAACATCTGCGTTCATTTCCGCGAGATAGCCAATGGTGTTCGTCCAGGATTCATTGGGGGTGTCGTAGTCCAAGAACGCCAGTTCGCGCAGACGATCAATTCGAGCCGACACAAGCTCTTCGGCAGCGAGGCATTCCCCATAGGACCGCATCTGAAAAGCGAAGCCGTTGACTGTTCTGCGCAGAATCGAGGCATGAAGCTCGTTGAGTATCTCCTGCGCGCCTTCCTCCGTGATGCGCATTGCCTGCTGGATGACACGCAAAGCTTCTGCCTCGGTGAGTTCATTGCGCGAATAGGTTTCGGCCGCAATTGCGAGCATTGAGAGTGCACGGCGTTGTCGCTGTGGATTGATTGGCCGCGTGTGAATCAGGCGATCGATGATGTAACTGAGGTTGTCAGAGCGAAGCTTGTTGAGCTTCCCCGTCTCTACGAACAGATCGGTCATGACCTTGAGCACGAAGGGGTTGCGGATTTCCTCATCAGCGTCGGCTTGGACGACGGCTTCCAGAAAGGTCTCGGGCGCGATCTTCTTCCGCTCCAGGAATTCGCGGACGTCGTCATCGCTGAAATCCAGGATATGAAATACAGCCGGAAACTGCGGAAGGAGCGCCCGATGTGTGACATAGAAAGCCTGCCGTGCGGTCAGCAGCACCTTGGCAGTGGGATCGCGCTGAAGAAGTCCGGCGAGGTCTTTGCCAAACTGCTCAACCATTTCACGTGGAATTTCGTCGACGCCATCGAGAACGTAAGAACGCTCCAGTGGCTTGCCGTTAACACCGCTGGCCGCGTCTAGGAGCGACCCTGGCGTATTGGACTGAAGCAGTCCGAGCAGATCACCTCGGTATGTTTTTAACTCGCCGAAGATGGGCACTCGATGAGGATCGGACAGAAGTTCGACAACGGAGGCTCGAGCAACGAGGGACTTCCCGGATCCCGGTTCGCCGAGGATAACCATGCGCGGATGCTTGAGCAATTCGGGAAGTTGAGGTTCTCCCTCGCGCAACACGCCGCGCCATTGGAAGCCAAGATCCGGGTCGGCACCGCCTTCGATTTTGGCAGCGCTAATTCTGCTTGTCCATCACTGTGGTTCAGTTCCTGTTCACCACACTCACCGGTCTCTTCCATTAAAAATGCAATCGTCTGAAAGCTCGGGTGGTAATCTACGCCTATAATCATCATGTTCGGCTCCTTTCTCCCGAGCCTATGGTCGTTGAGCAACCAAAGTTTACTCGGGTCGAGGAGCCGACATTGTTATGCAATCAAGTGAAGTCCTGGTACGGAACTGGTCCGGTTATGCGACCAATCAGGAGTTAGCCTCCTGCTGCCAGGCCGGACAACGGGTGAATACGACAATTGATCAATAGCGATTGTGCGACGGGCGAGTCGCCTAAGAGGGATTGGACACAGCGAGAACCTGCTCGGCCAACGCTGCCCGCAGGCGCTCAACGGCATTCATCACGAGTTCGCGGATTCGCGGATCGCGCGTAATGGATTCGTGTCCAGCGCCTGCGACCGTAACCTTCGCCAATATTCTCGTGCGACTCGGATCTTCCCGTCGCAATCGTTTCGTGGTGAGGAACATCAACACGTCGTGGGCGTAAAAGATCGCCCCGTTTCTTACATTTCGCGGCAAGGTGTAGTCCGTAATTCCCACACTATCCACCTGAATTGTCAGTTCCACGGGGATGTCCCGGCGGCGCAGTTCACGCGCCACGCTCATCATGGCCCAGCCACCCATGCTGTGCCCGACAAGAATCACTCTGGGAGAATGCTGCAGTTCGTCTGGACTAAGCTCTCCTGCGTGAGACGGAAAGTGCAGTAGCAGCCAATCCCGTCCATCCGCCCAAAAGTAGGGTGAACACGATTTTGCGCATACATCGGGAAACTCTTTTCCCCGCAACTCGTTGCGAATCTGGACCACACCTGAATCCTTGTTATCCGAACTCTCTAGAGCGCCGACGAATCCCAGATAGATGATCCGGCAGTTTGCACCATGCTCAACGGTGGAATGAATCTTCGTGACTGCCGATCCCGTGGCCGGGAGGGCATTCTGCCCTTGCACCCCTCTCGCGCAGAACCATCCACAGACACACCAGAGCAGTACCGTCAGGCAGGTGGTTCGCACGGAGGCGGTATGTGAAAACCCTGGTCGATTCGTATGCGTCACTCGTTGGGTCTCTGCAAGAAAGGACGGTTCGGGCATCATGCGCTGACGTTAGATTGCAAGTCAACAAAGAGTGATTCTCACTTTGCCCGGAATACCATTGTTCCCGCAACCATCGTCCACAATACTTTCGCTTCCCGCATCTCCTCCGGCGAAATCGTCAAGACGTCGCGGTCCAGCAGAACCAAGTCTGCGCGCTTGCCGGGGGCAATAGTTCCGATGGAATCGAGATTCATGGCTCGCGCCGAATTTCGAGTGTAGGCATAGAACATAGCTTCCCGCGGCATTGCTTGCGATAGATCAAGCACTCCTTCCGGTCCTTTGCGCGTTTCTGCCTGATAAATCGCCCAGAACACGTTCGCACTCGAAACCGGCCAGTCGCTGGCTCCCGAAACAATGCCGCCATTGTCGAGGATGGATCGCGCCGGGTACTGCCACTTGTAGATATCGGAATCGAGATAGGGCTTCACAATTTCAATTGTGTCCTGGCTCGCATCGGCCCATAAAAGCTGCAACGCACTCACCACACCCAATTCCCGAAATCTAGCAAAGTCTTCGGGCCGGACGAACTGTTCATGTGTCAGCGTATGAGGCAATCCCGAATTGCCATTTGCTTCGCGCGCTGCGGCAATCCCATCCAGTGCAGCCTTGACTGCGCCGTCGCCAATCGCGTGGACGTGAATGGTCAAGCCTTGTTTGTCTGCAGCTACACACAACTCGGCAAATTTCTTCGGATCAAACAACAAATCGCCGTTGCGCCCCGTGTTCTTGTACGCCTTGCTGAGATGCGCTGTTTGAGACGGGTACTCCACGACTCCATCAGCGAAGACTTTGATTCCGGTCACGTGCAGATTGGGAACGTCCTTGTAAAGTTCGCGGGTCTTTTGAACACCAGCAAGTTCTGCTGCAGGGTCTTTCGCAAAGACCTGCGGGAATGCGACCACCTGCGATATCAACTCGCCTCGGTCCGCCAACAATCTGTAGGCCTCTAAGACGCTCTTGCTGGCGAGGGGATCAAGCCATGCCGTGATGCCAAGACCGTAGTTATATTGTAGAGCGGCGCGCCCGGCGGCCAACAATTCATCAGCAGTATGCTGAGGCAGCAGCGGTTCGATTTTCTCAGTGCCGGCATCAACCAGGAAACCGTTCGGTTGCATGTCTTTGTCCACGCCGTAGTAGCTGCGTGCCTGCGGGGAAAGCCTCTTCACAAAATCAGCCGTGACGCCTGCACGTTGTAACAGCGCCCGATTCGCCCACGCCGTATGTCCATCCATCCCGCGCAGCAGGAGGCTTTGCTTCTGGTAAGCGCCGGTGCTGAACAGGGCATTGAGAGTTTCGCAATGCGACCAGAACTCCAGTGGCAGGCCAAGAATTTCAAGAATGTCGCCACGCATTCCCTTGCCTGTCTTTTTCGCGTCTTCGACAAAAGGCGCAAGATCATCGAGCGAGCGTACTTTCTCGCTGGCGTCAGCAGAAATCAGGCCGATCCCGCCGTCAATCGAGTGGCTATGCGAATCGATGAAGCCGGGGAAAAGACTATTGCCCTCGAGATCGACACGATTAGCGTTCTGGGATACAGACTTCGCCACCTCGGGCAAGTTGCCCACCGCAACGATCCGGTCGCCACGAATCGCAACCGCCTCTGCGTAAGGATTCTGTTCATCCCCAGTGAAGATTTTGGCGTGAAAGAAAATCCGCTCGCTGGAGTTGGTCTGGGCCAAAAGTGTGGAACTCGTCTGAACATACAGCGTGAGGAACAGAAGAACGCAATAATAACGCGAAACATTCCTCAACTGACCACCCTCCCGAAGCGAAAAATTGAGATAGATTCAAGCGGACAAGTACACAATACGCGGTGATTTTGTGCAAGCCGGTCGTTTCGGTACATCGATGGCGACCATGCGTTGTGAAGTACTAGCAGGCACGACTTACCAGGCAAGTAAAATCACTTCCGAGTTCCTCGTCAACCGTCCCGCGGTCGGAGAGTAATCGGTGTGCAGCGCCCGAGGGTCCCGGGCTCATTGAGGTTTGATCCCAGGGGCTTTGGCGATGCGCGCTGCGTTTTCACTCTCGCTCACCACAAAGCGAGCGAACTCAGGCTGTGTCATGTTCATGGGATCGCCCCCATGCTTCACGAGCCAATCGCGCAAATCTGGCGTTGCTAACGCACGCGCGATGTCGTTCGCTAGTTTGTCCACTACTCCGGCAGGAGTGCCGGCGGGCACCCACACTCCATACCAAATCGGATAGTCGAAGGCAGCGATGCCAGACTCCGCGATGGTCGGCACGTCCGGTAGCAAGGACGAGCGCTTCTTAGTGGTTACCCCTAGTGCACGGAGATTGCCTGCACGGATATCGGCTAAAGCGAGCTGGATAGGCGCCAGCATATAAGTCGTACGCCCTGCGACCGCGTTGGCAATCACATCAGTGATCGCGTCGCCCGGCCGCGGGGGCACGTGTACCACCTCAATAGCAGCCTGTAAATTGAATTTCACAAGTCCCAAGTGCGTGCCAGTGCCGATGCCGGTCGAGCCGAACTTCAGTCCACCTGGATTTATTTTCGCTGCTGCAATAAGCTCACGCACAGTGGTGATGCCGGAGGACTTGCCTGAGACCAACACATAAGCCTGACTGGTCAGAGGAGCGACGGCGATGAAATCCTTCAACGGGTCATACGGCAGGTTCTTCACGAACACGGCGCTGTATGCCTGAGCGCTGGTGTTCACGAGCAACGTGTAACCATCGGCCGGCGATTTAGCGACCAGAGCGGGGGCCGCTGTACTTCCTGCGCCGGGATGGTTCTCGACTGTCACGGGCTGACCCCACAGCTCAGAGAGCTTCGGACTAACGGCCCGGGCGATCACGTCAGGCCCACCGCCGGCCGCGAACGGCTCAATCATGCGCACCGGCCTCGTGGGACTAGTCTTGTGCGAACGTCACGCCGTTCGTGATGGAAAGCAGGAACAGCAACACGAATCTCATGTGCCCCTCGCCTCTTGACGAGCTCACACCCATCAATCAATGCACCGGGTAGGCCCCGGTCCGGGTCTTAGTTCAACTTTCGGAGAGTTTACTCCGTGCATTTAGGGAAGGCACTGGGTACGAGAAGGGCTGCGAGGAGGATGGGAGAGCCGCCTCCGGCACGATATGAGGTGCCCAAGCCCCTACCACCAGAAAAAAGAGAGAGTCCGTCTCCGGGTCCAACAGGATAGACGGGGCGTCGACCGAAAGGGATTTAAGTGCCGAGCGGGATTGGAGAAGGAAAAGTGTCTGAGAAATGGGTTCGAGAAACCGAATTTTGGGCTTTGGTATTTTCCCGCAGCCGCCGAAAAGGCTCTGCACTCAAAAACCTGCCTGGTGCAGTGCATAATGGGGGGGCGGATGTACGCTTTCGGTCGGTCGAGAAGTCAAAATGGAAATCCCAGATAGAAGTGATTTGCCAAAATCTTGGGGGAAATACGATGAACGAAGCGACGAAGCGTGTTCATGGGGTCATGGAAGGTGGCGGCTCTTATAATTTGCACGCCAGGATTCCGGCGGGGGGTGCCCACCTGGCGTTGCCATTGCTGGAAGAGGCGGTCCGAAAGATCACGCTCGACGGCGGCGATCGACCAGTGGTTATCGCGGACTACGGATCGTCGCAAGGCAAGAACTCCCTCGCTCCAGTTAAGGCGGCCATCAAGGCCTTGCGAGCACGTATCGGCCCCCATCGACCCGTCCTAGTCGCGCACATCGATCAGGCCGCCAACGACTTCAACACGCTCTTCAACGTGCTCCATCGGGATCCGGAGCGCTATTCCGTTGACGATCCCAACGTATTTCCGTCTGCCATTGGACGTTCGTTCTACGAAAGCGTGTTTCCGCCACAACACGTTGATCTGGGCTGGAGCTCGTATGCGGCGGTGTGGCTTAGTCGCATTCCTATGCCGGTTCCCGGCCATTTTCTGGCCATAGCCAGCACCGGCGACGTGCGTGAGGCGTTCGAACGGCAGGGCGCCGAGGACTGGAAATTCTTCCTTTCGTTGCGGGCCAACGAATTGCGGTCCGGTGGCCGCTTAGTCATCGTGCTCCCCGCTCTCAATGACGATGGCGTTGCCGGGTTTGAACCACTTTTTGGACAAGCCAATGAAGCGCTTTCCGAGATGGTTTCGGAAGGCGCGGTTACCGCCGATGAACGCGCGCGAATGGTGCTCGGTGCCTATCCTCGGCGACGATGCCAGCTTCTGGCGCCCTTCACTACCAATGGCGAGTTTCGTGGCCTCACCGTTGAGCACTGTGAGCTGTCCTTGCTCGCGGATCCCGCGTGGGCAGAGTATGAACGCGACGGGAATAAGGAAATGCTGGTCAACCGCCACGCCGGATTCTTCCGAGCTATCTTCGTGCCCTCCTTAGCGTCAGCGGTTGACGAAGTAAGCCGACGTGTCTTCGCCGACCGCCTGGAAGAAAAACTGAAGCGGCGTCTGGCAGACCGTCCGGAACCGCATCACTCATTTGTCCAGACGATGGTGCTGGCCAAGCAAGGTTCCACTACTGACTCTAGCGGCGCTGATCGGGAATGAGATCCAGATGAGTGACGCATCCAGCTCTGTGCGAGCGTCGAAGTCGGAAGAAGCGAACGGCCGACATCGCCACGCCGTCTTTTATGGCTGGTGGGTGGTCTTGGCGTGCGCGGTGGGGCTGTTCTTGGGTCCGCCCGTCGGGGTGTTTTCTTTCCCTGTTTTCCTGAAGCCACTCATGCAGGAGTTCCACGCCGGTCGTGCGGCGGTGTCACTGGCTTTCACCCTGCAGCTTGTGGCCGTTGCAGTGAGCGCTCCGCTGGCGGGATGGCTTGTCGATCGCTACGGTTCGCGGAGAGTGATCCTTTTGGCGACAGCAACGTTCGGCTCCGTTTTAGTTTTGAACAAAGCTTTCTCAGCCAATATCTGGCAACTCTATTTCTTTTATATGCGCTAGGGTTAGTGGGAAATGGTGTAGGACCGATACCGTACGGAAGCGTGGTTTCCCACTGGTTTGACACGCGCAGAGGCCTCGCTCTGGGTCTGATGATGATCGGGATTGGTTCGGGAGCCATGATCCTGCCTTCGTTCGCGCAGCGGCTCATTGCGAGATTTGGCTGGCGCTCGGCATATGCAATTCTTGGCGGCGCGGTTCTGCTCATCGCCATTCCGGTACTGGCAACTTTACTCAAGGAGAGGCCGCAGGATCTGGGCCTCTTGCCCGATGGAGCGCCGCTGAAAAATTGCATGGCCGGAAACGAAACTGCCGCGCAGGGTCTCAGCGCACACGATGCCTGGCACAGCGGAACATTTTGGATCCTGGTGTGCGCTTTCTTCTTAGTGAGCGCAAGTGTGCAGGGCTGTTTGGTTCATACCACAGCCATGCTTAGCGACCGCGGAATAACCGCTCAAACGGCGGCTCTAGGAAGTTCTCTTGTGGGTGCTGCCGTGCTGCTCGGGCGCGTGGGAACCGGCTACTTGCTTGACCGCCTCTTCGCTCCTCATCTTGCGGCCGTCTTTTTTGGCGGCTCCGCCCTTGGAATCGGCCTGCTCTGGCTGGGCACAACACCTGTCGCGTTCGCGGGCGGGTTCCTTGTCGGGCTGGGTTTGGGCGCAGAAGTAGACCTCATCGCGTATTTAGTCAGCCGCTATTTTGGTCTTCGCGCCTTCGGTAGCGTGTATAGCTCCGCCTTCGCGGCCTTTGCTTTGGCAGGCGCGCTAGGTCCGCTCATCATGGGCGCCGGCTTCGATTTGACAGGCTCCTATCGCGTACCGCTTATGGCATTCCTTGCCGCAACTCTACTTGCAGCTGTGCTGATGACCCGCCTGGGGCCGTACCGATACCACCCACTAGACTTGGCCAACCCGCGTTAACGCCCGCATCACACGCGATTCTGCTTACTATCTTGCGCCCCTGCAGGGCGTCGTGATCACTCCCCGGATGGTCGGCCACCCTTCCCTAATGAGATAAAGGAAAAGTCGCCCGTTATCCTCCAATAGCCGCGGTTGGGTCAGAATAAGTCCGTTGCAGCAGGAGAATCCACGCGGTGTCGGCCAATGGATCGGAAGGTACCTGGAAATCCACGTTCCGGTGGCGGAGGTCGGCTGTGAAAATCTCCATAGTGCGGTCAAGAGTCAAATGGTCGACGCCGGGATTTCCGTTCCGAACTTCGGCCTTCCACAAAACGGAAAACCGAATCGCATGGCTTGGGTAAGTGGCGCGGACCTCTCCGTTCTCTAAAATGATCCAGTTGCCCTCGCCGTCCGGCTGGATCTTTGCCGAGGCTGACATCCGCGGCATTTCCTCAGTGCCATTTCCAATGGGACCGATACGGTGGTACATGCGATCATTGTCTCCGCAAAGAGCAACATTGCCGAACGGCGATTGCTCGCTCAGCATAGGACCATCAAGACCCTCCGGCCAGTAATCGAAATTGCCACCCTGCGCGCGAGAACTATCCGTTGCCGTTTCTGAGAGTGATGGGCGGTTCCGGGCTGTTGATCAACGCTCACGTCATGGACACTATTAATAGTTGGAAGTATACAAATCTCAGTGCGGCACGCGCAAAGACAACCGCAGTCAACTGAGGAGAGTGGGCTAACTCCTGTGTAGTCGGCTACACGGAAGTTATCCTGCAACCGCGTTCGAGAAGCAATCGAAGCGAACCGTCGCGGCACTTGGACGATTAACGCCGGAAAAGCGGTTTTCAGTCGGACAGGCGGAATAAGATGGGTAATCCCGGACCCGAGCCATTCACTCCGCCAGCTCGCGGTGAGAAGGGATTGCGCTTATGTCGATTCTTAGCGACGGCGCGGACTCTTCGCCAGCTACGGGCTGTACGGGTTTGCCGTAGAGATAAGACAGCGCGAGCTTGAATGCTTCGAACCCGATGTGCTGATCATGATGCCCGAGCCATTGCTTCCACCGCCGTTTCAGCTCTGCGTCGGACAAGACTTCGCCCAGCAGTGTTTTGATTCCGGCAGAGGCAACGTTCCGCGCGCCTTTCTGTCGGCCGCCTGTTTTTCGCCCTGTTGCCATCATCTAACCCGTCTATTTTAGACACCCTCATTTGTCGTGTCGCGTCCTTGATTCCTGGGAGGGCGACATTTTCTAACAGTTCTAACAATTGGTTCGGCGGACGGTCGGTAACGCCTTCCGCCAGCAAGACTTAGAAATGAGGGATGCAATTTCGATCCCCACCGCCCCTACCAAATCCCAGTGTTTTGACAGGTTTCCCAGCCGCGCGATTCTCCAAAGTACTGATCGCTACTACCTAGCTGGGTCCAGATTTTGTCTCTCTCCGTTCGAGACATCCTTCATTTACAATACGCGCACACGAAGAGGTCCAGGAGAACGGTCGATGCCCAAGTCGCTTCGCGCATTGCGTTACGCCTCGGTTGTGCTTGCAGCAGCGGTTTTATTTCCCGTCTTGCGAGGAACGCTGCGAGGCGCAATCGCTTCCGCTCGTGTGGCGGAATCCTCTGCGGACGGCGCGCCAACGGCATTGACCTGCGAATCCATGGAGCAGCCGCTCGGCATCGACTTCACGCAGTCTCGCTTGTCGTGGCGCGTGAACGATTCCCGCCGAGGCGCGTTGCAAACAGCCTACGAAATACGTGTTGCCAGTTCGCTCGAACAGCTCTCACAGGGACACGCGGATGTGTGGGACTCCGGAAAGGTGGAGTCGAGCGAATCCTTGAACGTTGCGTATGGCGGTCCGTCCGTCGCGTCGCGGCGGCGCTACTACTGGCAGGTGCGCGTGTGGGATGCGGATGACAAGACCTCCCCTTACAGCACGCCGAGTTGGTGGGAGATGGGATTATTGTCGGCGGACGATTGGAAAGCGCAATGGATCACGCGCGACTTGCCCGTCGAACGCGGCGACTACGAATCGCGTCCGAAATGGATTTGGACGCCGAAGGAAGAGCCACTCTCCAAAGCAAGTGTCGGCAAACGCGACTTCCGTTTTAGTTTTGATCTCGCGCAAAAGCCCAAAACGGCGGTGTTGCTGATCACCGGAAAGGACAACATCGCGGTATGGGTCAACGGAAAAGCGGTGCTGGAAGCATCGCCGATGAGCAAGTTCAAGCGCCCGCGCGATCCGTGGGGGACGTTTCACCAAGTCGACGCGAGCAATTTGGACGTAGGGAAGAATTCCATCGCCGCGGAAGTTACGACGTATCAGCCGGAGTGGGCCAAGGCGCCGGTGGCCGCGGGATTCATCGCGATGCTGCGCGTGGAAATGCCCGACGGCAAGGTGCAACGCATTATCTCGAATGCGGATTGGAAAACGATCGAGGGTCAAAGCGATCTGACCTGGACGGCGAAAGATTTCAACGCCGGCGCCTGGCCAAACGCAAGCGTAGCGGCAGAAATTGGCGAGAGCGCGCTCGGAACGCCGTGGACCGCGGAGCCCATTTCGTGGCTCGGGCGAGATTTCACTTTGACCAGGGCGGTGCGCTCCGCTCGGATCTATTCCACCGCGCTGGGAACGTATCAGCTCTATTTGAATGGCGCGCGGGTAGGCGACGATATCTTAGCGCCGGGGTGGACCGATTATCGGAAAAGGATCGTCTATCAGGTCTATGACGTCACGCCCACATTGCGGACCGGAGCGAACTCATTGCAGGCAATTCTAGCCGGCGGCTGGTACGGCGATGGACTCGGCTGGCTGCAGAATCGCTACAACTTCGGACCGCCGCCGGTGCGATTCATGGGTCAGCTTGAAATCGAGTACGCCGACGGAACGCGGGAAACGATCGGCACCGATGAAACCTGGAAAGCAACGTCGTCAGCCATCCTCAAGTCGGATATTTATAACGGCGAGGCCTATGACGCGCGGCTTGAGAAGTCCAAGGGTGGCGCGCCAGCTTCGACCGGAAATGATTGGGACAAAGTAGTGCTCGTGCCCGCTCCGCACGCAGCGATTGTCGCGCAAGACTTTCAGCCCATCCGCGCACACGAGACCCTCCCGCCGAAAACCGTTACGAACCCTTCTCCTGGCGTTTACGTCTACGATCTCGGTCAAAATATGGTCGGCTGGGCACGCCTGCGCGTTTCCGGACCCAAAGGAACGAAAGTACAACTGCGCTTCGCGGAAGTGCTGAAACCCGATGGCGATGTGTACACGGAAAATTTGCGCACGGCCGAAGCAACCGATACATACATCTTGCGTGGAAGTGGCGACGAAGTATTCGAGCCGCACTTCACTTTTCACGGATTCCGCTACGTTCAGTTGACGGGATATCCCGGGCCGCCCACGAAAAATACCGTGGAAGGAGTCGCTTTCTACACCAGCGTGCCGTTTACGATGAAATTTCACTCGGCGAACGTCACGCTGAATCAATTGGCGAGCAATATTCAGTGGGGGCAGCGCGGAAATTTTCTGAGCGTGCCAACCGATTGCCCGCAGCGGGATGAACGCCTGGGCTGGATGGGAGATGCCGAGGTGTTTTGGCGGACGGCTAGCTACAACGCCAACCTCGCCGCTTTCTCACACAAATTCACGCAGGACATTCGAGACGCGCAGAGCGGTGCAGGTGCGTACGCCGATGTATCGCCGCGGGTTGGCCCGACCGGAGAAAGCGCCGCAGGCTGGGGCGACGCCGGAGTGATCATTCCCTGGAGCGCGTATATGCAGTTCGGTGACCAGACGATTGTGGCGGAGAACTGGTCCGCGATGACCAAGTGGATGGAGCATCTGGAAGGTGCGAATCCAGATTATCTGTGGCTGAAGGAACGCGGGAATGACTATGGAGATTGGGTGGCCATCGGCAGCCAAACGTCGAAAGACATGATCGCCACGGCTTACTGGGCGTATGACGCGACGTTGATGAAGCAAATGGCCGCGGCGCTGGGAAAGAGCGACGAGGCGGAGAAATACGGCCAGCTTTTCGATAAAGTGCGCGCCGCGTTCCAGAAGGCATTCGTCAAAGAAGATGGCACCGTTGGGACCGGCAGTCAGACCAGCTACGTGCTGGCGCTGCACATGAATCTGCTCGATGAAAAACAGCGCACCGTGGCGGCGCAAAAACTGGTGGACGACATCAAGGCGCACGACTACCACCTGACCACGGGCTTCCTGGGAACGCCGTATTTATTACTTGAGCTGACCACCGGCGGGCATAGCGATGTTGCGTACAAACTACTGCTGCAACGAACGTACCCGTCATGGTTTTACATGATCGATCGCGGCGCCACCACGATGTGGGAGAGGTGGAACGGCGACCAAAAGATGGACGATCCCTCGATGAATTCGTTCAATCACTATGCGTACGGAGCGGTGGCGGAGTGGCTGTATCGCTATTCGGCGGGCATCGACGAGAACGCCAATGGTCCCGGTTTTCACAGCATCGTCTTACATCCACAATTCAGCGCAGATCTGGGAGAAGTAGATGCGACGTACGAATCGGACCACGGTCCCATCGGATCCCACTGGAAGGTTGCTGGAGGAACGGTGACCTGGAACGTGCTCATTCCCGCGAATACCACGGCCGTTCTATATTTTCCCGCGGACCTCGATAAAGCGAAGCTTTTAGAAAATGGAAAGGGTATTGACGCGAGCCAAGGACTCAAATTTGTTCGCACCGAAGCGAACGGCACCGTCTATCAGGCAGGCGCGGGAACTTACTCGTTCCGATTCGCGCAATAGCAGCCTGCGGAAAAACTCAAAAATATGTCATTCCGAACCCCGTTCGGTTTTTTGAACAGGGTGAGGAATCTGCTTTTTTCCTTCGTTTTCTTGCTAACAGCAGATCCCTCACGCGCAAACGACGCGGGTTCGGGATGACAAATCCGACTTTTTCCGCAGCCTGATAGGGGAAGGGATGAATCCCCTTAGAGTCGTCCGACAACCCGGTCGGCAAGTTCCTTTAATTGCTTCTCGACTTTCGGAGAAAAGTCCACACCCTCAAGATTGAGGTAAAAACGAACTTTGCCCTTGCGGATATGGAGGCCGTGCTGTGGGTCAAAATAAGCTTCGTCTCCGAGGTCGGTCACCGGCGTTTGCGGGCTATAGAATTCGCCCAATTTGGCGAACATCTCGGTCGCTGCCGCTGGCGAGGGATCCACGTATGCTCTGAGCCAAAGCTTGCTTCCTTTCGCAGAGTAATTGCAATCGGTTCCCTCAGGAGTATTCGTGTAAGGACGCGGAGCAACGCTCTTTTCCGGCGGTTCATAGGTTCGCCCTAACGTCTTGCTCACTTCCGCGGCCGTCAGCAACGAGCAGAGGTCAGCAGGAGGATCGGTCGCCCATGCCGATGGAATCGCGACGGTGGTTACGAGGAAAATTGCAGTAATGAACGCTAGCTTGCTAAAGCGGGTCATGTGGTGCTCCTTCCCGACTTCTCAGCGGCGACATTCTATAGCAACGACTAGAAGTCATCTAGTCATCTCATGAATGCATCTCAGGGGTCGGAGCTTTAGCTCCGACATTCAAAGACACGCAAAATCGGGCTTTAGCCCCTGAGGAAATTCTTCTCTTCCTGTCTCGGCCATTTCTGAGATGGCTTTGAGTAGAGGAATCAATATTACGATCAGCCAACATCGCCGCAGGCTCAAAAGATGCAATGACGCCTAACGCGCAAGCGCGGATTTCGTCTGCGTGCCGGCGACACCAAGATAATTTCCGTAGCCCACGATCACGGTGGACGCGATCAGCACGAACAGGCTCGCCGCCACCAGCAATTTTGTGCGGCGGCCCGTGCCGTTCCACTCCCGCAAGGCGATGCCCCACAACGTACTGAAAATCATGATGCTGGCCATATGTAGCGTCCAACTGGAGAATTTGTACCGGCCCATTTGCGTCTCGCCCATGGTGTAAAAGAAAAACTGCATGTACCACGTGGTGCCCGCCAGGGCAGAGAAGAAATAGTTCGACAGCATCGGTGCGTGGTCCGGAACGCCATCGGACCGGATGCCTGCCTTGGCCATTTCTTCCGATGGTGCGTCAATGGCGGTTTCGATTTCGACCGCGGCCGCGCCTGGTTTTGCGAGCCGCGAGCTGAAATACTGGCTACCCGTGCGATTGCGAACATTCAGGATCGCGCACCAAATGAAATTGGTGGTGAATCCTCCGAACAACAGAACCACCAGCACCGGAAGGCCTTGCCACAGCGGCGGAGTTCCGTGGTGAATAGTCATCTCTTTGATGGGATCGCCGGCGGCGAGGCCGTAAGCGAAGCAAGCGCTCATCACACCCGAGAATGTGGCGACCAGAAGGCCCTTTTTTAAATCGAACTCCTTGATCGATACTCGCTTTTGTTCTTCGGACATCTCCTTTTCTTTGGACATGCCCGCGGCTCCGGCGAAGACGATGCCGAGCAGGCAAACTCCCACGCCCGCTAGAATGATCTGTCCGGAATGCGTGCCGAGCACTTCGGACGCAAACTGGCCGCGGAAAATCGGCGGCATCAGCGTTCCGAACGCCGCGGTGTACCCGAGCGCGACGGCCATCCCCAAGGACATGCCCAGGTAACGCATGGTCAGTCCGAAGGTGAGACCTCCGAGACCCCAGAGGACGCCGAACGTGTATGTCCAGGCGAGACTGCTGAGCGGAGACTCGCGGAGAACGGGGAGTAGATCGCGGGTCATGAGCAGACCCAGTATCCACGGCACGATGATCCAACTGAAAAAGCCCCCGACGAGCCAGTAGGTCTCCCAAGCCCAACCCTTCACCCGACGGTAGGGAACATAGAAACTGCCGGAAGCTAATCCGCCCAGCCAGTGAAAGAAGACGCCAAGGAGCGGATTGGGTTCCAGAAGTTTGCCTTTCCAGCCGTGGCACAGCCATTCCTGGCTGTGTGCTCTTGGCGCAGTCCAATGCCTTCAAAGCCTGACCTTGGCCGACGAGCACTCTAGTTCACGCGCCCAAGCGCGGTCAACCCGACCGCACCACTCTCGATGCGACTTGATGGGAATATGCGTGCCTACCGAATCGCGCGCGCGATATACTCTCCGCGAACGAATATACCCGGAGATTTCCGCCGCGCTGGAAATTTATCCAACCGTCGAATCTCCAAAACCCATGAAAATTCGGGAAAAACTCAGGTATTTGGAAGATCGATGGGACGACCAGGTGGCACGCGACTTGGATCCGCCGGAATTATTGCGCTACCGCTCGAACGTTTTAGGTTCCGATCTACGCATCACGAATTTTGGTGGCGGGAACACCAGCTCGAAGATCGAAGGTATCGATCTGCTCGATGGATCCCGGCAGACCGCGCTATGGATCAAGGGCAGCGGTGGCGATATAGGCAGCATCCAGCGAAGCGGGTTTGCGACGTTGTACCAGTCGAAGCTGCAAGGGTTGGCCAACCGCTATCGCGGCGTTGAATTTGAAGATGAGATGGTCGAGATGTACCCGCTGTGCGCGTTTGGCAACAACACTGTCGCGGCCTCAATCGATACGCCTTTGCATGGTTTTCTGCCGTTCGAGCATATCGATCATTTGCATCCCGACTGGGCTATCGCCTTGGCGGCTTCGGCGAATGGCCGCGAAAAGATGGAGGAGTTCAACCGGCTCTATGGGCATCGCTTGATCTGGCTGCCGTGGCAGCGTCCTGGATTCGAGTTGGGCATGATGTTGCAAAAAGCTGTCCGCGAGAATCCAGGTTGCGACGGCATCGTGCTCGGCGGGCACGGCCTGTTTACCTGGGGAAGCACGCAACGCGAGTGTTATCTGAACACCATCACCATCATCGACCAGCTTGGACAGTTTGTGGTCGATCATGTCGAGCGACGCGGCACAAACCTTTTCGGAGGCGGCAAGCCCGGTGCGCTGGAAAACCGGAGGGAGATCGCTCTCGATATTTTCCCGTTCCTGCGCGGACGCGTCTCCGCGCGACAACGGATGATCGGGAACTTCACCGACTTGCCGGAGGTTCTGCGTTTTGTGAATTCGGCGGACGCCGCAAACCTGGCGTACTTGGGAACCAGTTGTCCCGATCATTTTATTCGTACAAAAATTCGCCCGCTGTTCGTTGCGTGGGAACCATCAAACGACCTTTCCGGTTTGAAGAAGAGCGTCGATGTAGCGATTGACAAATACCGCGCGGAGTACCGCAAATACTACGAGTCGTTTGCACGGCCAGACTCGCCAAAAATGCGCGACGTGAATCCTACCGTCGTACTGATTCCCGGCGTCGGCATGTTCAGTTTTGGCAAGAACAAGAGCGAAGCGCGCATCACCGGGGAATTTTACACCAACGCTATCCACGTGATGGAAGGCGCCGTTTCCCTTGGTTCGGGAGCGCCGCCGCCGGTTTTGCCGCAAGCAGGTCCGGCGGCGAAGACCGAAGCGTTTACGGTGCACTCGAACTATGTGGCGCTGCCTCCTTCGGAAGCCTTTCGCATCGAGTACTGGCAGCTTGAGGAAGCCAAGATTCGACGCCAGCCGGCGGAAAAAGAGTTGAGCCGCAGGGTTGTTGTCGTTGTGGGCGGCGGAAACGGCGTGGGTCGCGAGACTGCTTTGCTAGCAGCGCGGCGCGGCGCACATGTGATTGTGGCGGACAAGGACGTCGAAGCGGCGAAGTTGGTTGCCGATGAAATCCGAAAAATCGGCGGCAAGGAAACCGCGGTCGCTGTCGCCATCGATATCCGTGAACGAGCCTCAATTCGGGCCGCTTTGCGCGAAGCGCTGGCGGCGTATGGCGGTGTAGATATCGTTGTGAATACAGCGGCGATTTTTCCGTCTTCGGCCGACGGAAAGATTAACGACGCGCAATGGGGCCTCACTCTCGACATCAACGTCACGGCGAATCATCGCTTGATGGAGGAATTCTCGCAAATTCTGCGGGAACAGGATTTGGATGCCAGCATTGTCTTAACGAGTTCAGCGAACGCGGTCGTCCCGAAAAAGGGAAGCGAAGCCTACGACGTAAGCAAGGCCGCGGTCAGCCACCTGGTGCGCGAGTTCGCCATTTCTTGCGCGCCCAAAATTCGCGTCAACGGCATCAGCCCCGCGACGGTCGTAAAAGGCTCAACCATGTTTCCGCGGGAACGAGTAATTGCGTCGCTCAATAAATATGGAATCATTCATGAGGTGGGCGCGACCGACGAGGAGCTTCGCTCCCAGCTCGCGAATTTCTACGCTCAGCGCACGCTGACGCACCAGCCCATCGATCCTGAGGATTGCGCCGCGGCGATACTTTTCCTGGCTGGGCCGCAATCGCGATGCACCACCGGTCATTTGATTCCGGTGGATGGCGGGTTGACGGAAGCATTTCTCAGATAGACCGCGAACGGCGCTAATTCGTCGAGCCGTTCGTTCTTTGCGGGCGAGAACAAAACTATGCGGTCGTCGGGGCACAAGGCTCTGGTTGCGGTGGACTTAGGCGCGCAGAGTTGTCGTGTATCTCTTCTCCGTTTCCTTCAAGAGACTCCTTACACCGACATCGTGCATCGTTTTCGCAACGCCCCGGTCGTCACTCCGACCGGCGTTCGTTGGGACATCGCTGCGATTCTCGAAGGCGTTGAAGCGGGGCTGCGCTTGTGCGCGGGTCTCGCGACCGAAGGCATAGCCTCCATCGGAATTGATGGATGGGCCGTCGATTACGTGCGTCTGGATGAAGACGGCAACCCCATCGCGAATCCATTCTGCTACCGGGACGAGCGCACGGTCGCGGCGGAAGCCGCTATCCATAAGATTCTCGCGCCCGCGAAATTATATTCGCTGACGGGAATTCAGTTGCTGCGAATCAACACGCTCTATCAATTGTATGCAGACACGCTGGCGGGAATTGATCCGCAGAAACGCTGGCTGAACCTTCCTGAGTTTGCTACCTACCGCTTGGGAGGGCGCCCCGTCGCGGAATATACAAATGCTACGCACACGCAGCTCGTCGATCTGAACACGCGTGCGTGGTGCGACGAAATATTTCAGTGCGCGGGGCTCGACAAGAAGGCGGCACCAGAAATCGTCCCGCCGGGCACGGTCGTCGGGTCGGTGCGCGGCGACCTGAGTGAGTTGACGGCATTTCGCCAAACACAGCTGATTGTGCCTGCCTGTCATGACACCGCGTCTGCGATCGCCGCCATTCCTGCGTCCGGCGATGATTGGGCGTTCATCAGTTCCGGAACATGGTCGCTCGTGGGAACCGTTCTGGACAAGCCGTGCCTGAGCGAAGACGCGCGGGCGATGAATTTTACGAATCTCGGCGGCGTCGGCGGCACCACCTGTTTTCTGAAGAACGTCAACGGGATGTGGCTGCTGCGCCAGTGCGTGGAAGACTGGGAATCTCGCGGGTCTGCCTGGTCGTTGGAAGAGTTACTCGACAAGTGCGCGTCGTTGCCGGCACCCGTCGAGATGATTGATGTTGATGATCCACAGTTGATGACGCCGGGGAATATGCTGGTGAAGATCAACGCACAGTTGGAGCGCGCGGGGAATCGCCCGATGTCTTCCGGGGGACCAGATTTGCCAGTCGTTGCGAATCTGATTCTGCACAGTCTGGCGGCGCGGTACGCTGAGGTGCTCGGATCGGTGGCGCGCATCACGGGAAAATCGTTGAAGCGCTTGTTTATTGTTGGCGGCGGCAGCCGGAATCAGCTACTCAATCGCCTGACGGCGGAACGCACGGGACTCGAGGTCATCGCAGGGTCGACCGAGAGCACCACCATCGGCAATTTCGCGATACAGCTGGCCGCGCTCGATGGCGACTGGAATGCTTCGTACGGCGTGCCTGCCCCAGCTGTAGTGAAGTGGGCCGAACGAATCGCGATGCGTTCGTTGGCGTTCTCGGCGGACCGCGACGACTGACCTGAACTATCCACGAGGCAAACCACGAGACTTGCTTTCGTCCGAATGGAGACTCAAACATGAAGGATGTGCTCGCCGAAACCGCCTGGAAGGCGCTGGACAATCTGCAGATTGAGCTGCCTTCGTGGGGATTTGCGAATACCGGGACGCGGTTCGGGAAATTCATTCAGGCGGGAGCTGCTACGAACATCGCGGAGAAGTTTAGCGATGCGGCCCGGGTGCATGCGTTAACGGGAGCGTGTCCAACCTTAGCGCTCCACGTTCAGTGGGATCTGCCCGACGGCTTGAAGGATGTCGGCGAGGTCGAGAAGCTGTCGAAGAAGCATGGCATTCGAGCCGGATCCATCAATCCGAACATATTTCAGAACCAGGAATACAAGTATGGATCTTTAGGCAATCCCGATGCGGCGGTCCGGCGGATGGCCATCGATCACATTCTGGAATGCGCAGCCATTGCGGACGCGCTTGGGTCACGCGACGTGTCTCCGTGGTTTGCTGACGGTTCAAACTATCCCGGTACTCAGAATATGCGCAAGCGGCTCCGATTCTTCGAGGATGGTTTGCGGGAAATTCATTGGGCACTGCGGCCTGGGCAGCGTTTGCTGTTGGAGTATAAGCCGTTCGAGCCAGCGTTCTATCATACGGACGTTGCGGATTGGGGCATGGCGTACCTTCTGGCCAAGCATGCTGGGCCGCAGGCTCTCGTGCTGGTCGATACAGGGCATCACTATCAGGCACAGAATATCGAGCAGATTGTGGCCTGGCTTCTTCATCACCGGATGATTGGTGGATTTCATTTTAATGATCGGCGGTATGCCGATGATGATCTGACGCTGGGGTCGATCGATCCTTATCAAGTGTTCCGCATTTTTCACGAGATACGCATGTATGAGTGGGAGAATGACGTCACCGCCGACATCGCTTACATGGTGGATCAGAGCCACAACCTGAAGGGCAAGATCGAGGCCATGATCCAGACGGTGTGCACGGCGCAGGAACTTTATGCGCGTGCGGCCCTGGTTGATCACGGCCGGTTGGCGAAGTTACAGCAGGATTGTTCGCTGGTGGACGCCGAGGAGACCTTGCGTCACGCTTTCTGGGTGGATGTCAGGCCAATTGTTCAGGAGTGGAGACTGGCCAAAGGCTTGCCCGCTGATCCCATGCAGGCGTTCCGGGAAAGTGGTTACGCGGAGCGGATTGCGCGGGAGAGACGCGAGAAAAATCTTGGGGCGACGGCGAGCTATGCCTGAAGTGACGCTTCGTTTCTGGCGGGCGACATCTTCGGAGCCCGGTTAACCATAACACCTCCCCCCATGTTTTCTGTAAGGATTCATTCTACAGGGGCTTAAAGGCGTTTGTTTTTATAGACTTCTGCAAGTATTGATTCTAAATGGCTTATGGGCTTGGATGTTTCGGTCTAAGTATGGAATTGCGCGGGACCAGTATTCGCACTGACCTCAACTTCCTGCCTGATACTCAAAGCGTTGGTGATTGCGAAGCAACGGATTGTGCCAAAAAAGCGCCCGCTTCGGAAAGCGGCCGCTACACAAGAATGCCACACCGGGGGTTGGTGCATGGACATTCTTACCATTCAGCCGTTTTTGCAGGCACTTCGAGCCAGAATTGACTGCGATCTTTGCGTGGTTATCTATCTTGCTATATTACCATAATGCTTAGGACAGTCAACGGGGGAATTGCGCTACTGAGAGGGAGCGGAGGGCTGCTTTGGCATTTTGGAGGCGATGTCGTCGTCGGCTTTTTGGTGTAGCTCTTTCACCTTGGCGAATTCGCGTTCGGAGCCTGCGGTGTTACCCATGGCTTGATAGAGACGGCCCAGGCGGAAATGGGCATCGGGCTGGGACGGATCTAGGTTGACAGCGTGCTGGAGGGCGGCCAAGGCGTCTGAATAGCGTTTCTGCTGCATCAGGACGGCTCCCAGGTCGATATAAGCCAGGCGGATGTCCTGTCTGATCTGCACGGCCTTTTCGAGCAGGGGAAGGGCATCGTTAAAGTTATCTTGCTGCACCTCGATATCGCCGAGGTAAGCAAGCGCTTGAGCATGGTTGGGATCAATTGCCAGTTCGTTTCCGAAGGCGATCTTGGCTTCCTCAAAGTTGTGCTGCTTCCATTGCAGGTAGCCGAGGCCAAAGTTAACGTCCGGCTCACGTGGGGACGCCTTGACGGCAGCTTGAAATTCCGCGATCGCGTCCGCGGTCCGGCCCAGTCCATCCAAAGCTTCGCCCATGAGCACGTGCGCGGAGGCGGAGCCCGGGCTTTCTTCGAGGATCTGGCGGAACTCGTCGCGGGCGCAAGAGTAGTCCTTGGCGAGAAGGCAGCTTTGCGCCAACACCTTGCGAAGCTCGGTATTTGCCGGGTCGAGCTTTACGACGATCTCCAGATTTTTCGAGGCTTCGGCGAATCGCTTTGCGCCGTAGCAGCTGAGCCCCAGGAGCGTGCGAGCTTGGGTGTTGGAGGGATCGACGGCCAAAGCGCGGGTGAGCGGGACGATGGCCTCCTGAAAGTGCCCTTGCTTGAATTCCGCGAGTCCCCAATTGAGGTGGATGCCGGGCAGCTTGGGATTCAGCGTGGCGGCTTTCCGGTAGGCGGGGACCGCTTGATCGTACTTACCTTCCTTGGAGAGCACCAAGCCAAGGTTGGCGAAGGCGGCGGCGTCCTGCGGATTTTGTTGCACGGCTGCGCGCAAGCTTTTCTCGGCTTGGATGAGGTCTGGCTGAGGTGCGGGAGGGGGTGCGGGCGTTTGGGCACGCGCAGGGACACATGAGAACAGGGCTAGGGTGAGCAAGGCCAGGTTGACGTCAGAACGGCTCACAGAGGGGTCCCTGATTCGTTTAGAAGGCCTTGCAGCACGCACCCGAACCCTTGAAATCCAAGGGTTCGACGGCGCCCGCTTCGGAAAGCGGCCGCTACAGCGGTTCGCAATGGGGCGCGCAGGCGAAGGTCAAGACCCGCACCCTTAAGGACCAAGGGTGCGGCACCCGATTGCATCCTGCAAAACGCTTCGTACGACTTTGACAGAAACAGTGTACCTCTTGTTGATTCTCGTCGGAGCACAGGCAGGGCCTGTAGCACAAAAAAACGCGGCGGGAAGTTATCCCGCCGCGTCCTCGACTGAGACGTACTGCAAAACCAGCTGACGTGGGAGGGGGCCAGAGGCCCCCCTCCGCGCGCAGGCTAGAAGTAAGCCTTCAACCCGAGCTGCAAAATGCGCGGATCGAAGGTAGAAGTGTACTGTCCGAAGTTGCTAGCGCCGAAGTTGGTGCTGACCTGGTTGAACTGGGTGTGATTCCAGATGTTGAAGGTTTCAACGCGGAATTCCAGCCGGCTGCCGCGAGATTCGCTGAAGACGAAGCTCTTGAACAGGGATAGATTCCAGTTGTCGCGGCCAGGGCCACGCAGCGCATTGTGACCGAGGTCGCCGAAGGCCCCAATCGCCGGGTCTGCGAAAGAGGACGGGTTGATGTACTGAATGACCTGTTGTCCGGTTGGACTGACGGCTGAAGGATACGAAACCGGGCCGATGAGATTCGGACGGTTGGTGGCGTTGGGCAGACCGTTGCCGCTCTGGCCGCCGCTGAGGCCGATGTTGAGAGGAATGCCGGACTCTACGGTGATGATGCCCGAAACTTGCCATCCACCGACGGCGGTCCGAAGCAACCGACTGTCGCTATGGCGGAAGAGGGGAATGTCGTAGATGAAATTGACCACCGCGTTGTGCGTGCGATCGTACCCGCCTGGGCCCTTGTCATACAACCAGCCCAAGTAGGGGTTCGACACGTTTTGCAGGTCTTGGCCGCCGGTGCTGCCGGTGCCCGGGTCGATGGTCTTGGAGTAAGTGTAGAAGGCGCGGAGGAACAGATCCTTCCCCACCTGTGAGTTGATGTCCAGCTGCAGAGCGTTGTAGTGACTGTTGGCTTCATTGGTCGAAAGGCGGATGGAGTCATAGCCCGGAAAAGGCACGCCGGAAGTGGCGTAGTTTGCACCCGCGACACCATTGATGAGCGGAATCAGATTTGCCTGGGGAGGCAGGTTGTATTCGGTGTAGTCGTTCTGGTAGCGGTTGGTGTTGCCTACATAGGAGATAGAGGCCACGGTGCGCTCGCCAAGGGAGTGCTGAACCGCGAGGCTCCACTGGTAGCTAGCAGGCTGCTTATATACGTTGCTGTTGAGTCCGGTAATGCTAGCCGGGTTGATCGGGAGAACTCCTGCTGTGCCGGTTGCGAGTGACAGACTTGGATTGTCGAACTCGACGGGGCCGGGAGAATTGACCTGCAAGCTAAAGGGAATGTTGGGTCCGGCGTTGTACATGTCGTTGCCTTGAATGCGCTCGTACATGATGCCGAAGCCGCCACGAATGACGCTCTTCCCGTTGCCGCTGAAGTCGTAGGCGAACCCGAGGCGCGGACCGAAGTTATCCCAGTGATTGTTCACCAAGCCTTTTGGAACACCGTCTTGCTCGGGGATTCCGATACCGTTGAGGTAGAGAGGAACGCCCTTGAGAATTGGGTTGGGGCTGGTGCCCAGACCTGGGCTGGTCGGACTGATGGTGCCATTGGGATTGAGAATGGCGGCATCGGCTGGGTTGTAGAGGCTGGGATAGAAATTCCCCATGCGGTCGTTGGCTTCGTAGGTGTGCGGAACGCCATCCCAACGCAGGCCCAGGTTGACAGTCAGCTTGCGGTTGACGCGCCAGTTATCCTGGACGTAAAGGGCCCAGGAAACGTTGTTCCATTGACCAGCGTCCTGGACAGCGAGTTCCTGATAGCTTTTGGCATCGCCAAGGAGGAAATCGGCAAAGTCGTTGCCGGTGAAAGTACCGTCAAAGCCGAAACCGCCCTGCGTCTGACCAAACAGATCCTGGGTCTTCTTGTAAAGGGCCCAGCTCCCACCGATCTTTAACTGGTGAGCGCCCTTAGTCCAAGAAACGTCATCGCGGATCTGGTAATCGTCGGCCTTGTTGCGCCACGGCCAGCTAGAAATCTCGAAGTGCGTGCCGGTGGAGCCGTTGAGGTCGATGTTGGGGATGCGGTTGTCGTTGTTCGGTCCAGTGAACAGCCTGGAGTTGGTGCCGTCATAGCCCGCAGGCAAGGACAAGCTGGACAAGCCGGCGCCCGCGAACGGGATGATATTAATGCGGTTGCCGTTGTAGTTGAAGGCGACTTCGTTCAGCAAGTTGGGGTTGATGGTGTAAGTCGTGTGAACGACGCCGCTGTAGGACGGGTTACCGAAGGTATCGCCGACGGTGGGAACGTTCGCGCCGCTCCACTGACTGATCGAGTAGCCTTGGCTGACCTGCTCGGCGATAAAGTGGCCGAACACCGAGAACTTGCTGGTGAAGTTGTGATCGATGCGGACCACTTCTTCCTTCAAGGGCGTGGGAGTGCTGCTCGGACTATTGAAGTTGTTTCCCGAAGTGGGTGCCGGGAAAATGCCGGCGGCCAAGAGCGCCGTGGCGTTTGGATCAATCATGCACGACGGGATGGTGTTTCCAGGAAATGGTGAACCTTGAACGACTCCGGCAGGCGCAACGCCACCGGGGCAGTTCCGGAAGAGCACTACGGGAGATACCGTAGTGGTCGAAGGAACGTTGATGGCGGTGGAACCAAAGTTACCGCCGTAAGTGCTCGGAAGCGGAACTGGCTGATTAGCCGTTGGGATTGCCCTGGACCAGCCTGCGCCATTCCATGTTGTAGAAGAAGAAGGTCCTCTTGCGATCTTTGTTGTACAGCTTTCCGAAAGTCACCGGACCGCCCACGTTGAAGCCAAATACGTTCAGCCGGAGCTTCGCAACCTGGTTGTCGGTGCCGTTCAAATTCGTGGCGGGATTGAAGAAGTAACGGGCATCGAGAGCATCGTTGCGGAGGAATTCCCACGCGGACGCGTGCAGCGTGCTCGAACCGGACTTCAGAACCATGGTCATGGTAGCGGCCGAGGCCAAGCCGTAGTCGGCGCTGTAGTTTGAGGTTAGAGCGCGAAACTCCGCGATGGCGTCGGTGGAGGGAGCGATGCTCATGCCGCCCGCACCGCCGCGGTCGTCATCTTCGCCGCCATCCAGCAAATAGATGTTGTGATTTTGACGCATGCCGTTGAATTCGACGTTGTTATCACCGCCGACTGGGGTGTTGACAAAGCTATTGATCTGGCTGGAAGCGCCGGGAGTCAATGCAGCAAGCTGGTAGATGCTGCGGCCGTTGATCGCGATCTGCGACATTTGCTGGTCGGTGATGACGTTGCTTTGCTCACCGGTGTCGGTCTGTACACGCACGGCATTGGCTTCGACGGTTACGGTTTCCTGAGCGCCGCCGAGCTGCATCTGGAAATCGATACGGCTGCGGTCGCCGACTTGAAGGACGATGCCTTTTTGTTCGGCAGTTTTAAAGCCGGATGCTTCGGCCTTGGCATCGTAGTGACCAATTTTCAGTTCAGGAAAAGCATACTGACCCGAGTCATTGGTCGTGACGGTGTGAGTCAAACTGGTTTCCGAGTTTGTGACCGTTATTTTGACGTTCGCAACGCTTGCGCCAGAAGGATCCGTGACCGTTCCGACGATCGTAGCGTCTTGAGCTTTAACGGTAAATGAGAGGGCAACCAACGCAAAACAAAGCACAGCAAGATGGTGCAACCGAGCATGTTTCAGAGCTGAAAATACACTCCGACCACACGAGGAAAATAAATGCATTCAAGCCTCCTACACCCCACGGCGATTTGGTATCGCCGTTAACGTACACGGAGATTCCTCCCGATGGGGTATCCTTGTCAAGCATTTTTTTCGATTTAATAAAGTGAGACTATTGCTCAAAAGGCTCGCACGTATCGATATTCTGGCGCTGGAATCGCATTCAATATCGAGCGCCAAGCGAGTCCGATGATCGGGAAAAACGTGCCATGGCGGAGTCTGGTCCTTCCCGTAAACTATTTAATAATAAGGATTTACTTAGAATTTGCGAGTGGGGAACTTCTGCTCGTTTGGTGTGGCGGAACCGAACTTGCCGAGCGTCTTCAGCAGGTTAAAGGGTTAACGTGCCCCTTTGAGGATGGCATCGGGGAGCTTGGCGTCGGTGATTCTAATCTCGCGGAACAGGTGCAAGTTGGTGGACATCACGACCCCGGGGCTAAGGTGAATGGCAGGCGGGAAACTCGTTTTGTTCGTAAGGTTGTCGGCTAATAGCCTGACGGCAATTTGACCCTGCCGATGGGGTTGCTGGTAAATCGACGCGGTGATCGTTCCCTTCTGAAAGTATGAGGACATTTCCGCGAAGAGATCCGTCGTAATCAGTTTTATCTTTCCAGCCAGGCCACGCGCACCCAGAGCGCGACACACGGGAAGGCAATTAACCGTGTTGACGTAGAGGCCGGAGAGCGTGGGGATACGGCGTAAAAGGTCAAAGGTCTTCTGAAAGCTTTCGTCCTCGTCTTCGTGACCCTCAACGACGGCGACAACCTTTCCTCCGGCGCAGTGCTTCGGGAACGTGTCGGAAAAGCCGTCGGTCTTCTTGCGGTGGTCTTCGGCGGTGAGCATGCCGACAATAACGGCGACCTTGGAACCCGGGGGGAGAAGTTTGCCCATGAGTTCGCCGGCGAGGCAGCCGTTGAGGAAGGGTTCGACACAGACGACGGTGGACCGCCGGCTGTCGGGAGCGTCGGTGGAGACGCAGACGACTGGGATTCCATTTTGCTCGGCATCGTTAATAAGGGGTGTCAGGTCCTTCGGATTTCCCGCGGTGAGGATGATGCCGTCCACGCCGCTTTCGACCAGCTCTTTGAAGGCTTCAGTATCGTCGTGGCCCAAGGTCTGGACGGGGCGATTCACAAACTGGATTCCAACCTGTCCGAGACGGCGCGCTTCCTCGAGGACTCCGCTCCAGAGCTGGTCGTAGAAAAAATGGATTTCGCGAGGCATGCAGACGCCGATGCGGGCGGTCGCTTTGGTGACGGATAACGCGCGGGCCGCGAGATTTGGGGTGTAGCCAATTTGCCGGGCGATCTGGAGAATGCGCTGGCGGGTGGCGTCCTTAATACCTCCGCGTCCGTGCAGGGCGCGGTCAACGGTTCCGATGGAGACGTTCGCCATTTCGGCGATGAGGTGGATGCCGCGGCGCTCTTTGGCCATTGCCGCTCCGGTATGTTACGGCTGTTAGAGTACACGGTGAAGGGCAATTGGAGAAGGGGTGAGAGTGCTAGTGGCGTGTACGTTAACGGGGCTATGCTGCGGCGTTTCGAGTGCGTCGCCCGTTAAAATTGTTGAAATTAACGATACACGGTGCCGGGCCGTGCTGGTTCGCGACATCTACTATGGCATCGACAATACTGTCCGTGAATTGCAGCACTTGCGGTGTTCCGCTCCGGCGAATTGACGATTCGGGCTGAAACGCCGGGATTGCGCCTATCGCTCGACGACGTTGAGCTTTGTGTTGGTCAGATCGATCGAATTCCCGCCGACCATGATGGTGAATGTGCCGGGTTCCACGACGCGGTGCATGTCTCGATTCAGAAATGAGAGTTCTTCGGGACCCAGGGTGAATTCCACGGATTTTGTTTCGCCGGGATTCAGAGTGATTCGCCGGAATCCGCGGAGCTCTTTCACCGGGCGGGTGACCGAGCTTACGTCGTCGCGGATATAAAGCTGTACGACTTCATCGCCGCGAACCGCGCCCGAGTTGGTGACGTCGACAGAGATGGTGGTGCGGCCTTGAGGGCCGATGGAATCCGGGGTCGCGCGGACATTCGCATACTTGAAGGTGGAATAGCTGAGTCCCCAGCCGAACGGAAAGAGCGGCAGCACGGTGCTGCCTAGATATTCGCGCTTTGCGGATGGTTTCTGGTAGTAGTAATCGGGAAGTTGGCCGGTTGATCGCGGGACCGTGATGGGAAGGCGCCCGGCCGGGTTGTAATCTCCGAAGAGTACGTCGGCTATGGCGGTGCCACCTTCCTGTCCTAGATACCAGCCGTCCAGAATGGCGGGGACATGTTCCGCGATGTAGTTGATGGAATTCGGGCGGCCGTGTTGGAGGAAGACGATTGTGGGTTTGCCGGTTGCGAGCACGGCCTTCACAAGGTCGTCCTGGTTGCCGAGTAGATCGAGGTTGTCTCGATCGCCGGGATGGTTGACGGCCCAGGCCTCGCGGGAGGTCTGCTCGTTCCCGCCAAGCGCCAAGATTACGAGGTCTGCTGTCGCGGCGACTTTGGCGGCTTCCTCGATGCGCTTGGCGTTGAGCGCCGGATCGCCGACCACCACTTTGTCGGCATCCCAATCGGGATTGGACTCGGTGATCTTGCATCCGAGGGCGTAGAGGACTTCCGCGGAGGAGCCAACTTTAGTCTTGATTGCTTGGAGAACGCTGACACCGCGACCCGGTTGGTTGCTGTAACCGCCCAGGTGTAGTTCGGCGGCATTTGGGCCGATGACGGCGATGCGCTTGTATTTGTTCTTGGCTAACGGCAATAAGTTGTCCTGGTTTTTGAGCAGGATGATGGCTTCGTGGGCTGCTTTCAGAGCTAGCTGCTGATGCTCGGCGTTGTTGGTGATTTTTTCCGCATAGTCAGCGTTTACGTAGGGGTCGTCGAAGAGACCGGCCATGAACTTGGCCTTCAGGACGCGCGATACGGAGAGATCCACAGCGGCTTCCGCCACTTTTCCCGCTTTCACTTGGTCGATCAGGCTGCCATAGGCTTGATTGAACGGTAACTCGACGTCTACGCCGGATTCGAAAGCTAACCTGCCGGCCTCATCCTCGGTGGCAACGATGTGGTGAACGGTGCGCAACTCCGTTGGGCCAAAATAGTCGGAGGTTATCAATCCCTGGAATCCCCATTCGTATCGCAGGATGTCCAGGAGCAAGTGCTTGTTACTGTGCGATGGGATTCCGTCGATTTCGTTATAGGAGGGCATCACCGTGGCTACGTGCGCTTCCTTGACGGCGGCTTCGAACGGCTTTAGCCAGTATTCACGGATGGTGCGTTCGGAGTAGTTCGCGGGACCTACGTTGGTGCCGCCTTCGGGTTGGCCGTGAACGGCGAAATGCTTTGCGGTAGCCATCACGTGCGCTTTGTCGATGCCCGGGCCGGTTCCTTGAAAGCCGGTAATCGCTGCCACACCCAGGCGCGATACCAGATAAGGATCTTCGCCGTAGGTTTCTTCTGTGCGGCCCCAGCGGGGGTCGCGCGCCAGGTCGAGCACCGGTGCGAGGCACTGTTGGACGCCACGAGCGCGGGCTTCTGCGGCAGTGGCGGTGAAGACTTCGTGAAGAAGGCTGGGATCCCAGGTCGAGGCTAAGGCGATGGCTTGTGGATAGGAAGTGGCTTTTGGCGCTACGTGTCCGTGGAGGCATTCGTCGTGGAATATAACGGGAATGCCGAGGCGGGTGTTCTCGCGCATCCATTTCTGGACCGTGTTCGTGTATTCCGCCATGGCGCGGGGATCGCGATTTTCGCTGGGGCGCGAAATTTCGCCGAGGCCGTTTTTCATTAGCGTGGCCGCGCGCTCGGGGAGGAAACTGACCCTTCTCGTCGACAAAGAGTTCCTGCGGGTCGCGGAAAAACTGCTTGTTTTCCCAGGCGCCCTCCAATTGAGCGATTTTTTCCTCGAGGGTCATGTGGGACAGCAGGTCGGTGACTCGCTGATCCACGGGAAGCTTGGGGTCGCGATAGGGCAAAGTGTTTTGGGCCATCGCTGCCGAGCTGAGTAACGCGGCCGCAGCGAGAAGAAAAATCGCCCTGGGAGAGATTCGAAATTTGGAAAGCAGCGTCAAGGATGGCCTCCAGAAAAAATCTGCATGCTTGCAATTCAAAAAGTGCGTGGTACTATACCACCACCGTTAACGTACACGGTAAAAGAAATTGCGTTCATGTTCAATTGCTGCCCGCCACACCGCGTACGCTTTCTCCTAGCCTGCCCTCATGCCAAACGATCCTAGGCCCAATTGCATTGACCGCTTTGCCGGGGACTTCAGTACCTCCACAGCCGGACCAAACAACTTTGCGGTTCGGCAGGACTAGAATCATGCCCTCCTACGTGCTTGGAATTGATGTTGGCACCGGCGGCACGCGCGCGCTGATCGTTGACGAAAAAGGACGTATCGCCGCGGCGGCTACCGAAGAGCACGAGCCTTTCGCCTCTCCGAAAATCGGATGGTCCGAGCAACGTCCAGAGGATTGGTGGCGTGCCGTAGGGATCGCCGTTCGCAAAGCACTGGCGCAAGGAAACTTGCGGGGCGATCAGACTCTCCTGCGTAGGATTTTCGGGACAGATGCATGGCGCGGTGATGCTCGATGCCGCGGGAGAGGTCGTCCGCCCGGCATTGATCTGGTGCGACGTGCGTACCGAGAAGCAGTGCAGGGAATTGAACGAACGGATCGGCGCGGAACGGCTGATTCAACTGACCTGCAATCCGGCGCTTCCCAATTTCACTCTGACCAAATTGCTGTGGGTGCGCGAGAACGAGCCGGAAAACTGGAAGCGCGTTCGTTCGGTGATGCTGCCCAAGGATTACGTCCGCTTCCGTTTGACGGGAGAACGCGCCATCGACGTGGCCGATGCTTCCGGCACGCTCATGCTCGATGTAGCGAAGCGGCGATGGTCGGCCGAAGTCTTGCAAGCGGCGGAAATTGATCCATCGCTCTTACCTGCGGTGTACGAATCACCGAACGTCTGCGGAAAGGTTTCCGCGACTGGAGCCGCAGCAACAGGGCTGGCTGCCGGGACGCCGGTGGTCGCAGGGGCCGGCGATCAAGCCGCTGGCGCGACGGGCATGGGAATCGTTACGCCAGGAGCAGTCAGCGCGACAATCGGAACCTCCGGGGTCGTCTTTGCGGCAACGGATCGCCCCGCGTTGGATCCACGAGGTCGCTTACATACGTTTTGCCACGCGGTTCCGGGGCGCTGGCATGTGATGGGAGTAACGCAAGCCGCAGGACTGTCGCTGCGCTGGTTCCGGGACAACTTTGGGTCTTCTGCTACGCAATCCTCCGGCGATTCCTACGAAAAACTCACCGCGGAAGCCGCGACCGTTGCACCCGGCGCGGACGGTTTGCTGTGGGCTCCGTACTTGATGGGTGAACGCACGCCACACCTAGACGCGGACGCGCGGGGGGCGCTGGTGGGCTTGACCGCATCGCATACACGCGCGCACATCGTGCGCGCCATTCTGGAAGGCGTAGCCTTCAGCTTGAAGGATACCTTCACGATCTTCGAAGAAATGGGGGTGCCGGTGAAAAGCATCCGGCTAGGTGGTGGCGGCGCGAGATCGCCGCTCTGGCGGCAGATTCAAGCCGACGTCTACGACCACGAAGTTGAAATCGTTGAAGCCGAAGAGGGAGCTGCATACGGCGCCGCGATTCTTGCCGGTGTCGGTGCAAAGATGTGGCCTTCCGTGGACGCGGCGTGCGATTCCGTGGTGCGGGTTGCCAGTCGCACCCAGCCCAATGCGGCTAATGCCGACGTAATGCAAAAAAATTATGCTGCATATCGTCGAATTTATCCGGCGATGAAATCGATTTTCAGTTCGTAGATGCATTTTCGTCGAGGGAATGCATCGGAGGCCATTGATGTCGAGGAATCATTCGTACGAGCCGAAGCCGGAGCACAAGTTTACATTCGGTTTATGGACAGTAGGGAATCGCGGGCCGCGATCCGTTTGGCGATTTCGTGCGCCCGGTCATTTCACCAGTCGACATTGTCGCCCTGCTCGCGGAAGTAGGCGCCTGGGGCGTCAATCTGCACGACAACGATCTGGTGCCGATCGACGCAACCTGCGCCGAGCGTGATTCGATCGTTCGTGGGTTCAAGAAAGCCTGCAATGAACACGGACTGGTCGTGCCGATGGCCACGGTGTCGCTGTTTACGCATCCCGTTTTTCGCGACGGAGCTTTTACGGCAAGCGATCCGGAGGTTCGCGCGTTTGCAGTGCAGAAGACGATGCGGGCGATGGACCTGGGCGCGGAACTCGGCGCGAAGATTTTTGTGTTGTGGGGCGGACGCGAAGGCGTTGAGACGGACGCTTGCCGGCCGGGAGCGGACGCTATCAAGCATCTGCGCGAGGCCGTGAACTATCTTTGCGAATACAACATCGACAAGAAATACGGTTTCAAGATCGCGATGGAAGCCAAGCCGAATGAGCCTCGCGGCGATATCTACATGGCTACCACGGGTCACTACCTGGGATTTATTGCCACACTGGATCATCCGGAGATGGTAGGAGTCAATCCTGAATTCGCGCACGAGACCATGGCTGGGCTGAATTTTCTACACAACGTGGCCCAGGCGTGGGAGGCCGGCAAGCTGTTTCATATCGACCTCAATGACCAGATGCCGGGGCGGTTCGACCAGGACCTGCGTTTTGGTTCGGTGAATATCAAAGCGGCGTTCTGGCTTGTGAAATTTCTGGAAGATGTCGGCTATGATGGCTCGCGCCACTTTGACGCCCACGCCTACCGCACGGAAGACTACGAGGGCGTGAAGGATTTTGCCCGAGGCTGCATGCGCAATTACCTGATCCTCAAGGAAAAAGCGGCACACTGGAACGCTGACCAGGAAATTCAAGCCATTCTCAAAGACGTGAGTTCGCACGCGAACGGGAGCCCAAAGGTGGGTTCCTATTCACCGAAGGGCGCCGCGGCCCTGCTGGCACACACCTTCGACAAAGACACCATCCTGAAGAAACGGCTGCCTTACGAGCGACTGGACCAACTGACGATCGATGTTCTTGCGGGAGTTCGATAGTTCGCAAGCGACTGTACGGTAGAATATTCCGGGCGCCTTGCTCGGATTGTCGAGCCGGCGTTCGCGCGGAGGACTTGGGAACGTCGGTCCCGGCGCGCAACACGATTCGCACATTTGAAGGCTACCGGAGAGGTAATGGATTTCATCCACGATGACTTCCTGCTGCATTCCAATGCGGCGCAAAAGCTCTATCACGGCTACGCTGCGCAGCAACCCATTCTGGACTACCACTCGCACCTTCCACCGGCCGATATCGCGGAAGACCGCCGCTTCCAGAATTTGTTTGAGACCTGCCTCGAAGGCGACCACTACAAATGGCGGGTCATGCGCGCCAACGGAATTCCCGAATCGCATGTGACCGGCGAGGCCAAGCCTTATGAAAAATTCCTCGCTTGGGCGCGTACCGTTCCGTTCCTGCTGCGCAATCCGCTCTACCACTGGACGCACCTGGAGCTGAAACGCTATTTCGGGATTAACGACCTCCTCAATGAGATCACCGCGGAGTCGGTCTGGGAGCGAGCCAACCGTCAATTACAGAACGGCGATCTCACGGCGCAGGGGATCCTGCGAAAATTTGACGTGCGCGTGGTGTGCACGACGGACGATCCCTGCGACAGCTTGGCGTATCACCGCAAACTCAACGGCTCGGTTCCGGGCTTGCGCATGTATCCGGCGTTTCGACCGGACAACGCGCTTTTGGTGGGGCAACCCGATACGTTCAACGCCTGGATTGGCCGGCTCGAAAGCGCAAGTAAGATGGAAGTGTCCTCTTTCCCCGCGTTTCTGGACGCGCTCAAGCACCGCCACGATTTTTTTCATGCGAACGGCGCGCGGCTTTCCGATCATGGTCTGAAGCATTGCTTCGCCACCCCCTGCACCGAGACTCAGGCCGGGGTCATTTTTGCGAAGGCGCGCTCGGGCCGCGGAGCCTCCCCGACGGACGAAGAAAAGTTTGCTTCGTTCATGATGATTTTCTTTGGCAGGCTGGACGCGGACCGAGGGTGGACGAAGCAGTTGCACCTGGGAGCGCTGCGCAACGTGAACACGCGCGCGACGAAACGGCTGGGGCCAAACACGGGCTATGACAACATTGGGGATTGGAACCAGACGGAAAGCCTTTGCAAGTATTTCGACGCATTGGAGCAGGAAAACGCGCTCCCCAAGACGATCATCTATAACGTCAATCCCGCCGACAACTATGTTTTTTCAACGGCTGCGGGAAGTTTTCAGGATGGAGTGACGGCGGGGAAAATTCAGTTTGGCAGCGGGTGGTGGTTCCTGGATCAAAAAGAGGCCATCGAATGGCAAATGAATGCGCTTTCGAACAATGGCTTGCTGTCGCGCTTCATCGGGATGGTTACGGATTCGCGGTCCTTCATGTCGTTCCCGCGCCATGAATATTTTCGCCGGGTCCTGTGCAATTTGCTTGGTCAGGAAGTGGAGAGAGGTGAACTTCCGAGCGATGAGGGGCTCATCGGCTCCCTAGTTCGGAATATTTGCTTCGAGAACGCGCGCCAGTATCTGGGACTCGAACTTCCGGCTGCAACGGAAGTGCAAAACTTGCCGGCCACCCGCGCTTGATTCGGGCTGCCTCGCGTGCGAAAACTCCGTCTACCAGCTGTGCATCGTTCCATCCAGTTTTCGATTGACCGGTAAATAGGCGCGCTCGTACGGATACTGAGCGGCCAGCGTTTCGTCGATATCTACGCCGAGGCCTGGCGTGTCTCCCGGGTGCATCCATCCGTCTTTAAACGAATACGAGTGCGGGAAGACCTTGTCGGTCTCCGGAGAGTGCCGCATGTATTCCTGAATTCCAAAATTGTGCACGCTCAAGTCAAAGTGGAGCGCGGCGGCCATGCACACCGGGCTCATATCGGTCGCGCCATGCGACCCTGTCCGCACTTGATACATCTCGGCCAGGCTGGCAATTTTTTTCATCTGCGTGAAGCCCCCGGCATGAACCACCGCGGTGCGAATGTAGTCGATCAATTGTTCCTCAATAAGCTGCTGGCAATCGAAAATACTGTTGAACACTTCGCCGACAGCCAACGGCGTCGTGGTGTGCTGGCGAATCAAGCGGAAACTTTCCTGCAATTCCGCAGGTGTCGGGTCTTCCAGCCAAAACAGGTGATAGGGTTCGAGTTCTTTACCTAACCGAGCGGCTTCAATTGGCGTCAGCCGATGATGCGCATCGTGCAGCAGATGTACGTCCGGCCCAAACTCCCCGCGCAATCGCGAGAAAAGCTGCGGCGCGAAATTTAAGTATTGTTCCGTGGACCAGAGACTCTCGGAAGGAGCGTTTTTCTCCGCCGGCTCGTAGTAGAGTGATCCGCGACCCACGCCATAGGTGCTTAGCAGCCCGGGAATTCCCGACTGGGCGCGAATGGCCTTGTAACCGGCGTCCTTATATTTCGCCACGGCCTGCACGGTTTCCTCGATGTCGCCGCCGCTGGCATGCCCGTAAACCAGCACGCCCTCTCGCGAAGCGCCGCCGAGCAATTGGTACGCAGGCGTATTCAAGCTCTTCGCCTTGATATCCCATAACGCGATGTCGACCGCCGAAATCGCCGCCATGGTTACCGGCCCACGGCGCCAGTAAGCGCCCTTATACAAGTACTGCCAGGTGTCCTCGATGCGGCGGGCGTCGCGGCCGATGAGCAGCGGCACCACGTGGTCGGTCAGGTAGGAAACGACAGCGAGTTCGCGCCCATTCAGCGTGGCGTCACCCAAGCCGTGAATTCCGTCTTCGGTGACAATCTTTAGGGTGACAAAATTGCGTCCCGGGCAGCACACGATCACTCTCGCGTCCACAATTTTCATAGCGACGAATCCCTCTCCAGTCAGCTCGAGTCGAGTAACGTTCACGCGCAAGAGTGCCACAATCCGCGCGTTCACTGCCACCGCCTTCGCAAGTCATGATAAATTCTGGCGTGCCATTGCGATTCACCATCCACATCCGCACACGACCAGTGAACCTGCGCCACACTGCCGGGGTCGCGGCGCTTTTACTAGTCGCCTTCACGACGCCACCGAGCTCTCGCGCCGAAAACGGCTACGGCGCCTGGCTTCGCTACGCGCCGCTAGCCAAATCCGCTGCGCATCAATACCAATCTCTCCCCAAAATCGTGAGTGTCCGGATCTCCTCGCCCATCCTCCAGTCTGCTCAGGAAGAACTCATCCGGGGCATACAGAAAATGTTGGGCGAAACGCTGCGTATAGCACCCGATCGTCCTGACACGCCATCCATACTCCTTGGGGTGGTGGATGCCGGCGACCCGAGACTCGCTAGCGCCGCTGGATTGCGTGATGACGCATTCTGGCTGAAATCGGTAAAAATCCGCGGCCATTTGGCGCTCCTCATCACCGGCAGCACGGATCGCGGCGTACTCTACGGCGTGTTCGCGTTCCTAAGCAAAATCGCTCGCGCCGAGTCCATCGATAAGCTCGACGAAGTGCAGCAGCCCTACGCGCCAATTCGCTGGGTCAATCAGTGGGACAACTTCGACGGCAGCATTGAACGCGGCTACGCTGGTCGCTCCATCTTTTTCGACAACGGCAGCGTTCGCGCCGATCTTACTCGCGTGCGCGATTACGCGCGCCTGCTGGCTTCGGTTGGCATCAACGGGTGTGCGATAAACAACGTAAACGCTAATCCCCGCGCGCTCGAGCCCGATTTCCTGCCGCAACTGGTTCGCGTCGCTGACGTATTCCGCGCGTGGGGCATTCGCCTTACGATTGCGGTCGATCTCAGCAGCCCTAAACTCATCGGCGGGATCGATTCGTTCGACCCGCTCGATCCGCGCGTGCAAGAGTGGTGGCGAAACCGAGTCGCGCAAATCTACAAAGAGATTCCCGATTTCGGCGGATTCGTCGTGAAGGCGGATTCCGAAGGGCGCCTCGGTCCCTCGACTTACCATCGCACGCCGGCAGATGCTGCCAACGTGATCGCTCGCGCACTCAAACCGCATGGCGGGATCGTTTTCTATCGCGCCTTTGTGTACAACCATCATCTTGACTGGCGCGATCCCAAGAATGATCGCGCCAAAGCGGCTTACGACAATTTCCATCCGCTCGATGGCCAGTTCGATGACAACGTGATTATCCAGATCAAACACGGCCCTATCGATTTTCAGGCGCGCGAACCGGTATCGCCGCTGTTCAGCGGGCTCGAGAAAACGAACGAGGCTATCGAACTGCAAATCACCCAGGAATATACCGGTCAGCAGCGTCATCTCTGTTTCCTGGCACCCATGTGGAAGCAGGTGCTCGATTTCGACATGCACGCCGGGGAAGATGGAACGCCGGTCAGGGATCTGGTGTCCGGCAAGACCTTTCATCGGCCACTCGGCGGCTTTGTCGGCATCGTGAATGCGGGCCTGGATACCAACTGGCTTGCGCATCCGCTGGCGATGGCAAATCTCTATGGATTTGGCCGGCTTGCCTGGAATCCAGATTCGAGTCCTGAAGCGATCGCTGAGGAGTGGACACGACTCACGTTCGGAAACGATCCGCTGGTTGTCCGCACGATCGTAAACATGCAGCTTGCGTCGTGGCCTGCCTACGAAAGCTATACCGGCCCGCTCGGGGCACAAACGTTGACCGACATTCTCGGCAGCCACTACGGACCTGGCATTGAATCGTCGGAAGAGAACGGCTGGGGCCAATGGCACCGCGCGGACAAAGAAGGCATCGGCATGGACCGCACGGTGGCGACCGGAACGGGATTTGCCGGTCAGTATCGCTCACCCGTTGCGCGGATTTACGAATCGCTTGCAAGCACACCTGACGA
Organism: uncultured Acidobacteriota bacterium; assembly: GCA_963834025.1. Classification (GTDB taxonomy): domain Bacteria; phylum Acidobacteriota; class Terriglobia; order Acidiferrales; family UBA7541; genus Acidiferrum. The sequence goes on from CAWIAI010000005.1 coordinate 733,133, forward strand.
ATTGCTTCTGTTCTTTCACCACGTTTCGTATGGATACGTGCTGCATTCTGGGAAGACCGTGATTCAACAGATCTACGACTCCCACTATGAGGGCGCTGCTCACGTCGACGAATTCGTCCGCCAGTGGAAATCCCTCAAGCAACATGTGGACAACGAGCGCTATGCCGACGTGCTGGCTCGTTTGGAATATCAGGCGGGCCACGCCATTGTGTGGCGCGATGCGATTTGCAACTACTTCCTTCGCGAATCCGGCATCGCCGATGCGAAAGGGCGCGCGGGGCACTTTCCAAATCGCATCGAGGCTGAGGCGATGCAATTGCAAGGATACGTTCCGGTCGATGTGACGCCGTGGGAGGATGCATCCGGTGGCAAGGCCATCGAATGCACACATCCGGAAGGTTGCTCTGCCTCTTTTTCGTTCGCGGCTGAAGCCGGCCGCTACGCTCTCGATGTCGTGTACTTCGACCAGAAAAATGGCGAATCGAAATTTAGTGTTTTTGTCGGCGAAAAGCTGGTTAATCGTTGGGTGGCCAACGATCAACTGCCGGCCACGAAGATTGGTGGTGATTCCTCCACGCGCCGCCGGATCGACGGGCTCGAACTTCATCCCGGAGAGCAAATCCGCATCGACGGTTTTCCGGATCGCGATGAACACGCTGCACTGGACTACGTTGAAGTCCGTCCAGAATAGCCAATGGAAAGTGGCGCTGGCACGCGCGCGGGTTGCGAGAAATCACTGCAACTCGTAAACTCGGCGCTGAAAAGCATTCTGCGGAATACTTTCCGAGTTCTTAAATCGCACTCCGAAGAGGCTGCACCTCATGGGACATCCTGCACTAGACCTGACCTCGAAGACCGCCGTGGTGATCGGCGGAACGTCTGGCATCGGCCTGACCATCGCCAAAGGGTTGGCGCTCGCGGGCGCCGATGTAATTGCGACGGGACGCCGCACGGAGCTCGTCGAATCCGCCGCCGCTGAAATCCAGAAAATTGGCCGCAGATCCCTGGCGATCCCTTCCGATGTAAATGATCGAGCTAGCCTGGAAGCGCTCTTACGCTCCGTCGCCGCAGAACTCGGCGGCGTCGACATCCTCGTGAACTCCGCGGGTACCACCAAGCGCACCCCGACGCTCGATGTTCCCGAATCCGAGTGGAACAGCATTCTTGAGACGAACTTGAACGGCACCCTTCGCGCCTGCCAAATCTTTGGGCGTCACATGATCGAGCGCAAACAGGGCCGGATCGTCAATATTGCGTCGCTCTCTTCTTTCATCGCGCTGTACGAGGTTGCCGCGTATTCCGCCAGCAAAGCCGCGGTCGCTTCGCTGACGAAATCCCTGGCCGTGGAATGGGCACAGCACGGAATATGCGTCAACGCCATCGCGCCCGGCGTCTTTCGGACCGATTTGAACTCCGGCTTACTCGATGGCACCAAGCGAGGGCAGGAATTCTTGCTGCGCACTCCGATGCGCCGATTTGGAAAGTTGGAAGAGCTTGTCGGCGCCGCTGTTTTTCTGGCCTCCGATGCGGCGAGCTTCGTCACTGGCCACGTGCTGGCGGTCGACGGAGGATTTCTCGCCAGCGGTGTGAATCAATAGACAGGTGAGCGTGCATCAGTTTTTCGGGTGGCCGCACGAGATTCCGCGGAATGATGCTTTCACTTCGATCGTCACCGAACTTAGTTAGCGAACTGGGGCATCCACTTCCTGATCGGCGATGCTGAGTGCCTCGTCGAATGCAGCAACTCCTTGGTCGATCTCGCTTTGCGTCACGATCAGCGGCGGCGCGATTACGAAGTGGCTTATCCAAGCCTGTAGGTAAACGCCGTTGCTCATCATGCGCGCTGCAACTTTGTCCACGAGTAGTGGCGTACCTGCGACTTTGTCCTTCATCGTATTGAATGGCGCTTTGGTTTTGCGATTTCGCACCAACTCGACGCCCCAGAACATTCCGATGCCACGAACTTCTCCAATCGAAGGATGCCGCTGCTTCAATTCGTTGAGTTTCGGTCCAATGTACGCGCCCAACTCGACCGCACGCGCCGCCAGATTCAACCGCTTCATTTCCTGGATCGAGGCCACCGCGGGCGCCAGAGTCAACGGATGCGCCTCGTAAGTATGACCGTGCGAAAAGAAATGATCGTCGAAGTAGCTCGCGATCTTCTCAGAAGTTGCGCAAAGACCCAGCGGAATGGCAGCGTTCGTGATGCCTTTGGCGGTCGTCAGGATGTCGGGCACGACGCCCCAGTGGTCGACGGCAAACCACTTTCCGGTGCGGCACCATCCGGTCATCACCTCGTCCGCGATCAACAGTACTTCGTGTTGATTGCAAATCTCCCGCAGTCGGGGTAGATACTCTTTCGGCGGAATCAAGACGCCATTTGTGCCCACGACCGGCTCGATAATCACCGCGGCCACGTCGCTTTCATTGGCGATCATGTGCTCGATGTATTCCACGCAAGCGATGCCGCAACCCGGATACTCGTGCAACAGCGGGCACTTGTAGCAGTTCACTTCGGGCGCGAAGATCACCCCGGGTATCTTGCCCGCGGGTTCCATGGCCCAGCGTCGCGGATCGCCGGTCGCGGCGATCGAACCCATTGTTGATCCGTGGTACGAGCGGTAGCGTGAAATAATCTTGGTCTTGCCGGTAACCATGCGCGCGATCTTGAACGCCGCTTCGTTCGCCTCGGTACCGGAAGTAGTGAAGAAGAATTTGTCTAGTCCTGGTGGCAGCACTTCCACTAAGCGCTTGCTCAACTCCGCGCGAATGGTGGTCGCCCAGCCCGGCCCCACATAAGCCAGGTCGCGCGCCTGATCTTGAATCGCCTGAATCACCGCCTTGTTCTTGTGCCCCAGCGTCACGCACATCAACTGCGCGGAAAAATCGAGATACTTTTTCCCATCGGCATCCGTAAAGTAGCAACCTTCCGCATCGACCAGGTGAAGCGGGTTCCAGCCTTTTTGCCGGCGCCACGTCCCATAAGTATATTTCTTGGTGAGCTCTTTCACTTCGGAAGTAGACAAAGATTCCGTCAAGGAAGACCATCCAGTCCTGATGTGATTGTCCGAGCCTGTCTGGATGTAAAATCCAGTCGCATCTCAGCACGGCTAGCGTACAACTGCCAGCCCTCCCGCGTACAGCCCGCGTCGTTATCACATCAGTTTCCGGTAACCCGCCTTCTCGTTAACTAATCACGCTGAACGGTTAGAGCGTTTAGCCACGTGTCCGTTAGGGTTCGGTCCGACCCTCTAAACTATGCAGGAACGTCTCGCTGCTTAAATGCCTGTGGAGAGTTCAGGTTGGTTCAACTCAGCAACGAGAGCAGGGAGTGCGCGTTGGTCCTTTCGTTTCGCTAAACGCAGCAGTGATTCTCCGCGTACATTTCTATCGTGGTCGGTCAATCGATCGAATAGACCGTCGCGAATCTGATCGGAATCCAAGTCTCTTGCACACCTAATCCGAACGTCGCCTAATCACGCAGCTGGAAACAGGCAGCAGCAACCAGGTTAGCCAATTTCAGAAATAATCTTCGATTCATTCCATTTTTCGCTCGCATATAGTTGGACCAGGCAACTTTCTACAATCTAACCAGATCTTCGCCGATCCCTCTTGTTCATGGCTACTGCCGCCGAGGATGTCCGAGTTTTAGTTGATTGCAGCGACTCTCATGTTCGGCACTGTAAGCCGCCTCGAACCAAGTTCAAGCGACGTCTACTGTCCGGACCTCCTTCTGCTGAATGCGAGACGAATTCAGCCGTTCCTTCAGTAACAGGATTTCTTGATAGCCTTTGATGCGTCGGAACTTCTTCTCAGCTTCCAATAGCCGGTGGCGGTCCAGCGCAGCGGCTGATCTCCTTCTCGCCACCGTTTTACGTTGCGCGCCACCCGCTGCACCGTGGACAGGCACGATTCGATCGGGTTGGTGGTGGCCAGTTTCCGCCGCAACACCCCTCCGATGCCTAAGCGATGCACGGTCAGCGTTTCTTCGAACCCTTCTTCCGGGCTCCGGGCCGCGCTCGGATTGATCGTTCCAGTTGCCGGAAGATTTTCTGCAACGCCTCTTTGGCATCCGCGTAATGGAATTCTCGTTAGTGTTCCTCCGCCCCTAGTCGTTCGTCAGTTCTCCTGCGGGAATTTCTCGACCGAGATGTCCGGCTTGGCCTGACCAAAAGGGACTGAAGTCACCTGATCCTAACGACTCAGATTTTGATCGAAGCGGCGCCATGGTTTGAATCCTTTCTGGTTCGATGTGGACAAGAACCTCTACTACCTGTGGTAATGCTCTGAGAATTTCGTCTTCGACTTGTGTGACAATCGATGTCCTTCGCGGACGCTCAGTTCGCCCTGCACAACAATGTGAAGGTCGATGTAATATGTGAATCCCATTTTGCGAACGAAGCACTTGTCCGAACCAAGGACGCCGGAGACGTGTCCGGCTATCGCTCTGACTTGCGCTTCCAGCGTCGTGTCCGGGGCATGTCAGCAAGTTCAAGGACCGCGGGGCGCAGTTGCTTAAAAGCGTTATAGAGAATCACTAGCGCAGCACAGAGGGCTGCCCATCCATCGGCCGCTTCCCAACCCGGCCCTCCAAGTAGCGCGATTGAAATGCCAAGGAAAGCAAATGCAGATGTGAGGGCATCACTTCAGTGGAGCAAGCATCGCCACGGAAACTGGGGGACATCCGATCGGATTGACCCACGGACTGAACTTGCGTGATAAGAGACTTTGACGATGAGTACTCCGTGCGGAACGGCCAGGTGTAGGCTCAGGTTCGTAAGTACGGTCTGATTATCTCGCGTATCCTTCTAAATAATGGCGCATGCAGCTGCCAGCAATGCCAGATTAACAATAACAGCGGCAATGAGTCGCTTCCCACGATAGAGCGGACTGATCGCGTTTCGCCGGATTCTAGGCGCAAAGCAAACACTAAACGGCTGATCCAATCTGCAACGATTCGATGCCTCCGCAAAGCGCGAAAGATTTCCAAGTAAACCAGTGGAGCATTTAGCAGCGCCAACCCAAATTACGGAGATGGGGGACATCGTGGATTCATTGGCGGTCCGCGGAACTCTTTGAGAAGGAGTAGGGGAAGATGGAGTGATAAAAGTTGCGAGAAGTTATGAAATAGTAGTTAATGGATAGTGGGAAAGTTAGGCGCTCACAAGGCAAGTGCGCTTGGTGGTAACTGGTAAACGCTATAAAAGGGCGCGTTAGAGTAGGTTTGATGTTGCTCTCACTACACGAGGAGCGCCTCATGAATGAGCAAGCATATAGGGATGGATGTGTATCAGGCAACGATCTCTGTGGCGTTAGGGATGCGCGCGGGGATTTAGTAATGGAGGCGATTCTAGAAACGAAAGCGGATACGATCTTGAGTTTATTCACGGGCTACGCGGCAGTGTGGTGACCTTTGAAGAAGGAACTGGGCGCCTGGTTACAAGATCTGCTGCAGCCTCAAGTCACGCGGGTGGCGGCCGCGATGCCACGCAAGAGCGCTGTGAAAGTCGGAACTTATACCTCCGCAGCGATGGCCGGCAGCTTTCACGGCTTATCGACAAGTAAGCCTGGGGCACGAGGGCGATGGTACCCGCCTGAGTGGAAATACGCCGCTCAGGAAAATACCTCGGATGAGGCCGGATGAGTAGGCTGAAGACGATTTACGATGCTGGGGGATTTTGTGCGCAGCAAGTGTATGCAACGCGCTACCGTGCGGAACGGCCAGTGATCGGTTCGTAAGGGCGCCGTCGGCTGAATATACCCCAGCAGTTCGATGCCTTGGCGACATTGCGTCAGGGGAGCGACGAGAACTATTAGCGGGAGCACGGAAATATCGGGCGATGAGATACTACGGCAAATTCTGCGATTGGTCCCATCTGCCGCTATTTCTGAGCGCTTCACGATAGAGCGGACTGATTTTCGCTTCTGCGCAAAGCAAATAGGCTTTCTGTCAATCTGCACTGCTGATGCTCCAAGCGGTGAAAGCGGTGCTGGTAGCTAAAGTTAAGAAGGTTGGCGTTAGCGGGCTCAACATCAACATAATCAAGATCTGAAAAATATCTTCAAGGGTGCGGCGACGCGAGCGGCTGCTATAGCTGGATTTACAGGGCTTTTACAAGATTGCGTCGCCCGAGGCTGAAGCCGCATTTGGCGCGGCTAACCTTGGCACGCAAGATTGCGTCCATCACTTTGCTGGTTTGGAAGAAAGGAGATCGTTTGTGCAACGGGATAAACCGGCATGCAGGGTGTGTCCAAGGAAGGCTGGTGTGTTCAGTGAGGAAGAGACCCACCGAGGTAAGAGTCAGAAGCCTTGTAGCTTGGATAGCAGGGAGGAGGGAAACCGAATTTCTGAAAGCCTATCGACAAAGCCATCTTTAGGATGGTGAGCGAGTCATCGGGCCGTAACGAAAGTGAACGCAGATGTGGCCTCGAAAGCGGGAGCCCCAGAGGCCGAGCCTCTCTTCCGTAGAGGTGAAGGCAGCATGGATCGTCGCAAACTGACTGAAGCGGCGAGACCACTCTGGCGGGGTTAAAGCGACAGCACGATGACAAGGGCACACTAAGCAACTGGAGAAACCCTCCTCGTCCCGCGGAGAAATCGGCGGAGCAAGGAAGCCGTATAACCGGAGACACCGGGAAAGTCGGTGGAAGACGAGAGGGAGGCGGAGGGGTCAATAGTAGCGGAGAAGCGGAGTAATGTCCGTGGAGCGAAGAGACCCTGCTGTTTGTAAGGGCTCGAACAAAAATGGGAGGCAAGGGTGAGATGACAAAAACACCCAGTAGTTTGCAGGACCTGAGGAAGAGCCTATACATCAAGGCGAAGGCTGAACCAACCTGGCGTTTCTGGGGAATGTACGTCCATGTCTGCAAAATGGAGACGCTTCAGCGAAGCCTACGAGATGGCGAAGAAGAACGACGGGGCACCGGGAATAGACGGAGTCACGTTCGAGGCCATTGAGGAGAGCGGAGTGGAGAGTTTTCTCGAACAGATTAGGGAGGAACTAGTCACGGACACGTATCGACCCATGCGGGTTCGGAAGAAGGAGATACCAAAGGATGGCGGAACCAAAGTTCGAATCCTCTCGATTCCTTCGATCCGTGATCGCGTGGTCCAGGGGGCACTCAAGCTCATCCTGGAGCCGATCTTCGAAGCTGATTTCCAACCGGGATCGTACGGATACCGACCGAAGCGGACAGCTCATGAAGCGATCAACCGCGTGGCCCAAGCGATCGTCGAGGTGAAGACGAATCATCGATCTTGATTGCGAGCCTACTTTGACAACGTGCAGCATTATCTACTGCTGGACAAGGTAGCGCAAGCGAGTCCGAGATGGATGAGGTGATGCGATCTTGCTGAAAATGATCCTCAAGGCGACGGGGAAGAAGGGAGTTCCGCAAGGCGGGGTGATTTCACCCGTGCTCAGTAACCTCTACCTCAATGAGGTAGACCGGATGCTGGAAAAGGCGAGCGAGACCACGCGACGCTAGAAACAGTACACCGCACGTCCAATATGCACGATTTGCGGATGACCTGGTGATACTGCTGGACTCTCATCCGCGCATGACTGGCTCGTGAAGGCGGTGGACGAAGCGATTGCGGGAGGAGATAGGCGAAACTCGAGTCGAGATCAACGAGGAGAAGAGTCGAATCTGAACCTACGAAGGGCGAAAGTTTTGGTTTCCTCGGCTTCGAGTTTCGCCGCATCGAAGTTGCAACGACGTGGCGACCGCAGTAAACGCCGAAGCTGAAGAAGCGAACGGCGTTACTGGCGAAGCTAGGGAGATCTTCCGGCGGATACATGAGCCAACCGGTGGGGAGGGTGATCGAGTCAGATCAACCCGATCCTGCGGGGCTGGGTGAACTACTTTGCGGTAGGGCACTCCAGCCGGTGCTTCGCGTTTATCAAGGACTGGGTAGAAAAGAAGATCCGGCGGCATCTGATGCGTTCCCGGAAACGCAGGGCTTCGGCTGGAAACGATGGAGTAGGATGGCTTACGAGTGCTCGGGCTGTTCAACGGTTACCGAGTGCGAGCTACGCGTCCACTGCCGAAAGCCGCCCCGGCACGATAAGTCCCATAACCCTTGATGCGAAACAATCAGGAAAGCCCAGTGCTGGAAATCGGCACGCTGGGTTTGACGCGGCGGGGGCTGGAAACCAGCTTACGGTTCGGCTAGTGAGGCACTCCCAGAGGAAACGGGGAGCAACGGATAGGCTGAACCTACGGAGCATGGCGCCAGTCCTCGACCCTACTTTGTCCAGGGAAGGCTGGCGTATTCAGTGAAGAAGAGTCTAACCGGGGCAAAAGTCAGAAGCCCCGTAGCTGGAGGGCAGGCCGGAGGGAAACCAAAGGTCTGAAGCCCCTCGACACCCCCATCTCGGAGTGGTGGAGCGAGTTTTCGGGCCGTAACGACAGTGAACGCGAGGTGGCCCCGTAAGTGAGTCGTCCCGGAGGCCGAGCCCGCAACCGTGAGGGCGAAGGCAGCATGGTTCGTCGCAACCGATTGACGCGGCGAGTCGCTCCGGCGGGGTGGTTAGCGACGGCACGAAGACAAGGATGCATCGAGCAACTGGAGAAACCCTCCTCGTCCCGACCCGAAAGGGCGGAAGCTGGGTAGGCTGTATAACCGGAAACCCGGGAAATCGGCTGACGGCGAGAGGGTGTCGGATGGGCTCGTAGTAGCGGGGAGACGGGGTAACTCCCGTGGAGCGAAGAGCCCTGCTGTTCGTAACTCTTCCAACAACACGGGAGGCAGGGGCGAGATGATAAAGACACCCGTCAATCTGCAAGACCTGAGAAGGAAGATCTACACCAAGGCGAAGGCTGATACGGCCTGGCGCTTCTGGGGCCTGTACGTCCACGTCTGCAAGATGGAAACCCTTCACGAGGCTTATTTGCTGGCCAAGGAGAACAACGGAGCCCCGGGTATTGACGGGGTCACCTTCGAGGCTATCGAAGAAAGCGGAGTGGTGGCGTTTCTTCAACAGATCCGGGACGAACTGGTCACGCAACACGTATCGTCCGATGCGGGAACGGAGGAAGGAGATACCCAAGGACGGGGGAAAAGTCCGCGTCCTGGGGATTCCTTGCATTCGCGACCGCGTGGTCCAGGGAGGCTCAAGCTCATTCTGGAACCCATCTTCGAGGCTGATTTCCAACCGGGGTCGTTTGGCTACCGGCCCAAGCGGACAACTCACGACGCGGTGAAACGGGTCGCCGAGGCAATCGTCAAGAACAAGACGCGAATCATCGACATCGACTTACGGGCCTACTTCGACAACGTGCGGCACGATCTGCTGTTGGCGAAGGTGGCTGCGCGTGAGTAGATGGATGGTGCTGCATTTGCTCAAGATGATTCTGAAAGCGTCCGGGCAGAAAGGAGTGCCCCAGGGCGGGGTAATCTCCCCCTTGCTCAGCAACCTCTACCTCAACGAGGTGGACAAGATGCTGGAGAAGGCCAAGGAGACGACTCGCAACGGCAAGTATACGTACATCGAATATGCACGTTATGCCGATGACCTGGTCATTCTGATCGACGCCTATCCGCGCCATGACTGGCTGATGGGGGCGGTGGACAAGCGGCTACGCGAGGAACTGGTCAAACTCCACGTCGAGATCAATGAGGAGAAGAGCCGGGTCGTAGACCTGGGCAAAGGAGAAAGTTTCGGCTTCCTGGGCTTCGAGTTTCGTCGGGTGCGCAGTCGTCAGGGAAAGTGGCGGCCCCACTACGCTCCCAAAGCGAAGAAGCGAACGGCGCTACTCGCCAAGCTCAGGGAGATCTTCCGACGCTGTCATCAGCCAGCCCGTAGGGCAGGTGGTGGCTCTCATCAACCCGATCCTGCGCGGCTGGGTGGACTACTTTGCCGTGGGCACTCGAGTCGGTGCTTCGGTTACATCAAGGATTGGGTGGAGAAGAAGGTGAGGCGACACCTGATGCGCGCCCGGAATCGCCGGGGCTTCGGTTGGGACAGGTGGAGTAAGCAATGGCTTTACGAAACCCTGGGGCTGTTTGATGGCTACGAGTGCGGTGACTAGCGCCATCTGCCCAAAGCCGCTGCCAACCGGATAGGTCACATAACCCTTGAGGTGAAGCGGACAGGAGAGCGGAGTGCGGGAAAACCGCCTGCTCCGTTCGAGGTGGCGGGGGCTGGAGACGGACGCACGGTTGGGCTCGTGAGGCACTCCCAGAGGAAACGGGGAGCTACAGATAGGCCTGACCTTCGGAGCACCGCGCCAGTCCTCGACCCACTAGAGACGGCAAGAGTTTACGGGAAAGGACTAGCGATTCACCGACGCAGAACATCTGAAACAACAGCAGGCGGAAGCAGACCGTTTTCTAGAGAAAGCGCCGTCACAAAAACAGAATGGATCTACGAAGAGCGAAAACCCAAGAGCCTCTCAACATGACTTGGGCTGGAAAGCAAAGCGAACAACCTCGCTCCTTCCAGTCGCCGGAGACGTATTTACTATTGACTTTCCCTTTATAGAAACGTACTTGCCGGAAACTGATCCACTACCCATTTCCGAAGCTCCTTGCGCAAATGCCCGGCTGGAGTGATACTCCCCGCGGCAATTATGTCGATAGCATCGCGGAAAGGGTTTCTGATCCGGGCGTTGTGCGCTGCGATCGCTGTGTTATTCGCGGCGAACCCCATGCTTCACGCTCAGTCTTCTGCGCCATTGGCGCCGAGTACGCCGCCGGCGTCCGCTGCAAAAACGAAAATCATCATCGACACCGACATTGGCGACGATGTGGACGACGCTTTCGCTGTCGGCCTCGCGCTTACCAGCCCCGAACTGGAAATTCTCGGCATCACGACCGCCTGGGGAGACACGCAACTCCGCGCCCGGCTCGTCGATCGTCTGCTCGAGGAAACGGGCAGCGCAAGCATCCCTGTGGCGGAAGGCATCCGCACGCAAAGCAAGACTCCTTTTTCTCAAGCGCGCTGGGCCCAGGCTGGCCCACCCGCGAAGCCGCATCCACTAGCGGTGGATTTCCTCCTGGACAGCATCCGCAAGAATCCCGCCGGGATCACGCTCGTCGCCATCGGTCCGCTGACCAACATCGGCGCGGCCATCGACCGCGATGCCGCTAGGTTCAAAAAACTGCAGCGCGTCGTTTTGATGGGCGGCTCGATCTACAAAGGCTATGGCGACCTCGGCTACACGTCCGACCGCGGCCCCCAGCCGGAGTACAACATCTACAGCGACGTGCCTGCCGCGCAAAAACTATTCGCCAGCGGCGTTCCCATCTTCATGATGCCGCTCGATTCCACGCAGCTGAAGCTCGACGAAGAAAAACGCGCTCTCTTGTTTCGGCAAGGCACCCCACTAACCGACGCCCTGACGCTGCTGTATCACGAATGGGGCCAGCAAACGCCGACGCTGTTCGATGTAATGGCAGTCGCCTACGTGCTGGATCCAACTCTCTGCCCGGTTACGCCGCTGGCAATCACCGTGGACAAGGATGGAAACACTCGCGTCGGGCAGGGTGCGTCGAACGCTTCCGCGTGCCTCGCCTCCGATTCCGACAAGTTCTTCCGATTCGTGCTGCCGCGCCTTCTTCAGACCTTTCCTTTGAAACGATGAATCGGTAGAGTAGCGGTTCGCGAAATGACGACCCTCGACAGTACAAACGTTAGCCGGCCGACGTATCCTGATCTCGCCAAGAAAACGGTGTTCATCACCGGCGGCGGAAGCGGCATCGGCGCAGCCTTTACACTGCAATTCGCGCAACAAGGCGCCCGCGTAGCCTTCGTGGACATCGCCGAGGAAGTTAGTCGAGCCCTGGCTCAACGTGTTGAAAAGGAAACCGGTAATGCGCCCAAATTTGTGCTATGCGATGTGCGCGACATCCCGGCCTTGCAAACCGCGATTGAAAAAATAAATTCCGAACTGGGCGACATCGGCGTTTTGATCAACAATGCCTCCAGCGACGACCGCCACGCCTTTGACGCCGTCACGCATTCCTACTGGGACAACCGCGTCGCCATAAACCTCCGTCACATGTTTTTCGCGTCCCAGGCGGTCGCCTATCAAATGAAGCGCCTCGGGGGCGGTGCCATGATCAATTTGAGCTCGATTATCTGGCGTCTAAAACACACCGGCCTGCCTGTCTACAGCGCGTGCAAAGCGGCCGTCATCGGCCTCACGCGCACACAGGCTCGCGAGTACGGCCCCTTCGGCATTCGCGTGAATTCAATCTCTCCCGGAGCTGTTTGGACCGAGCGCCAGATCAAGCTGTGGTACACGCCGGAGTTTGAGCGGGACGTAATGGCCGGCCAGTGCCTGCAGGCGCGCGTCCTTCCCGAAGACGTCGCCAACATGGCTTTGTTTCTAGCATCGGACGCCGCATCAAAATGCACCGCCCAGGATTTCACCGTAGACGCAGGTTGGAGCTGAACACGAATGAAAACGATCAAGGGACCCGCCATTTTTCTCGCGCAGTTTGCAGGTGACCACGCGCCATTCAACACGCTAGACAACATCTGCGCGTGGGCCGCCAAGCTCGGCTACAAAGGCGTGCAAATCCCCACGTGGGACGCGCGACTGTTCGATCTCAAGCGCGCCGCCGAGAGCAAAACCTACGCGGAGGCCATCTGCGGCATCGTCGCCAACCACGGCCTCGCGATCACCGAACTCTCGACGCACCTCCAGGGTCAACTCGTTGCCGTGCATCCCGCGTACGACATCGCCTTCGACGGATTCGCCCCACCCGAACTCCGCGGCAATCCGAAAGCCCGCCAGACCTGGGCCGTCGAGCAATTGCGATTCGCGGCCAAAGCATCCGCCAATCTCGGCCTTACCGCCCACGTAACATTTTCCGGCGCGTTAGCGTGGCCCTATTTCTACCCTTGGCCGCAGCGTCCCGCCGGCCTCGTCGAGACGGCCTTCGACGAACTAGCTGCCCGTTGGCGCCCCATCCTCAACGCTTTCGACGAATCCGACATCGACCTCTGCTTCGAGATCCACCCCGGCGAAGATCTCCACGACGGCGTCACCTTCGAAATGTTTCTCCAGCGCCTCGACAATCACCCGCGCTGCAACCTCCTCTACGATCCGAGCCACTTCGTCATCCAACAGCTCGACTATCTCGAATACATCGACCTCTATCACGACCGCATTAAAATGTTTCACGTGAAGGATGCCGAGTTCCTTCCGACAGGCCGCCAAGGCGTCTACGGCGGCTTTCAATCCTGGATCAATCGCGCCGGAAGATTCCGTTCCCTGGGCGATGGCCAGGTCAACTTCAAAGGAATTTTCTCGAAGCTCACCCAATATAATTTTCCGGGCTGGGCCGTTCTGGAATGGGAATGCTGCATCAAGAGCGCTGAGCAAGGTGCCGCCGAGGGCGCCCCCTTTATAGCCAAACACATCATCCAAGCTGCCACCACCACTTTCGACGATTTCGCCAGTTCCGGCGCAGACCAAGCCGCAAACCGCCGCATGCTAGGCCTAACCTAGAAAGGAATGAAAGGAACGATTCTCCCGGGCGATCAACACCACCTGTAGCCGCCCTCTCCGAGAGGGCGGGGTTTAGATGAAGCGTGGGCAGCCTTCATAGCGATGAAGGCGCCGTCAGCGCTGAAGTCGGCAACGAAACGAAAAAAGCAAACAAAAGGAAAACTCCAATGGCCATAGACGCAACCCCGACCTCAACCACCTCCCGCCGCCTCCGCCTAGGCATGGTAGGTGGCGGCCCCGGTGGCTTCATCGGCGCGGTCCACCGCATAGCCGCCCGCATCGACGACCGCTTCGAACTAGTAGCCGCGGCCCTTTCCTCCGACCCCGAAAAGGGCCGCAAAGCCGCGCAAGATCTCCACATCGCCCCGGACCGCGCCTATGCCAATTTCGCAGAAATGGCGCAAGCCGAATCGAAACGCCAAGACCGCATAGACGCCGTCTCGATCGTCACTCCCAACCATCTCCACTTCGCACCAGCTAAAGCATTCCTCGAAGTAGGCATCCACGTAATCTGCGACAAACCGCTAACTACAACGGTCCAAGACGCCCTATCCCTCGCACAAATCGTAAGAAAATCCGGCCTGATCTTCGGCCTGACCCACAACTACACCGGCTACCCCACCATCCGCCAAGCCCGCGAAATGATTGCCGCAGGTGAACTAGGCCACATTCGCCTGATCCAAGTCGAATACGCGCAAGACTGGCTGACGACTCCGCTCGAAACGACGGGCCAAAAGCAGGCCGTCTGGCGCACCGACCCCGCCCAAAGCGGCCCCGCAGGTTCCCTCGGCGATATCGGCACTCACGCGTACAACCTCGCCTGCTTTGTAAGCGGCCTAAGCGCTGAGCAACTAGGCGCCGACGTCTCGACCTTCGTGCCCGGCCGCCGCCTCGACGATAACGTCCAAGTCCTGCTCCGCTACCAAGGCGGCACACGCGGCATGCTCTGGGCCAGCCAGGTAGCCGTCGGCAACGAAAACAATCTTCGCCTGCGCATCTACGGCGAAAAAGCCGGCCTCGATTGGTCCCAGGAAGATCCCAACTATCTCCGCTTCAGCCAATACGGCAAACCGACTATGACGCTCAGCCGTAACGGCGCAGCTGCCACGCCCGCAGCAAAACACGCCAGCCGCATCCCCTCCGGCCACACCGAGGGCTACCTCGAAGCTTTCGCCCAGCTCTACACCGACCTAGCCGAACAAATCTCCGCCCGCCAAGCCAACCGCCCACCAGACCCGCAGTCTCTACTAGTCCCCACAGTCCACGACGGCGTAGCCGGAGTCCAATTCATAGCCGCAGTCCTGGACTCCTCCAAACAAAACGCCGCCTGGGTGACATTGCCGCCGCAACAATGAGACCGCAATCGCGACCCATCGTAATCGCGCCGACCCATGTAGCGGCCGATCTTCAGATCGGTTCGCCCAACAAGACACGCAAACGCCATTCTTACGACTACTCGCCCGTTGCTTCGTTGGACATCAAAAAAACCGCCCGAACTCGGTTAGGCCGCGATTTCGATCAACACAACTCCTTCTTCCAGACGGTAGGCCGGTGTATTCTTCGAACGAGGACACACGAACGTGCGGATCACGATCGCCCACAATCGGACAAAAGCAGAAGTCATACAATCGGTCGATCGCTCTTTCGACCAGCTGTTTCAAGCACCAGAGCTTCACGGGGTAAAACTCAAGGACGTGAGCAGAAACTGGCAGGGAAGCACGCTAACTTTCGGACTCACCGCGAAGATGGGTCTGTTCAGCACGCCCATCAAGGGCACTATCGACGTCACCGACACCGACATCACCATCGACGCCGACCTCGGCATGCTCGAGCGTCTGGTACCCGCCGCCACCGCCCGCGAGATCCTTACCACCCGGGTCCGTGGCCTCTTGACCTGATTTTCTTAGTGCCAGTCCGGCCTCCATCCGCGGTCGTAACGGCCGCGAGGTTGGCGGACGCGTTGCGTGCCGCGCCAAGAATAAGCAGAAGGCCGCTACTGCACGACCAACGTGAGCTTCGTCGTGTGTATTAGCGTACTCGAGCCCGCCGTCGCAGTCGCAGACACCGTGATCGTATATGTTCCGGCCTGGGTGCCGGTTGGAACCGTTCCGCCACCACCGCCCGAACTATCACTGCCCGAACTACCGCCCCCGCAGGACGTCAGCGTGATTCCGAGAACGAGCGCTAACACCATAGTCAGCACAGGTGCCCACCGCAGCCACTGATCCCTCCGTGTTGTGCAAATCCAAGCGAGAATCAGCATCGCCATCAGGGCGGCTAGTAGCGCGGTCGGACGACCCGGGAATTCCCTCGGCGAGTAATTGCCCACTGGAAACAGTAGCTCCGATCTCGCTGTGGTCGCCACCGAAACCGTCGCTGTAGCAGCGGTCGCTCCGCCCACCGAAACCGTCGCGGGCGAAATTGCGCATGTCGTTGTTGCAGGTGCCCCACTACAACTCAGGATCACATTCCCGCTAAATCCGCCACCCCCAGCCAAGGAAAGCATATAAGTCGCCGTCTGCCCCGCCATCACCGTGGCCGTCGACCCCGCAGTCGTTGCCGCAGCCAGCGAGAAATCCTGAGCAGTTCCGCTCAGCGAAACGAACTGAACGCCACCTGTGGCGTTGTCGGTTACGGAGAGAGCGCCCATCCGCGTCCCCGCCGCCGTCGGAGCAAAGCTCACTGTTATCTGGCAGCTTGCATACGCGGCCACCGAACTCCCGCAGTTGTTGCCTGTCACCGAGTAATCGCCGGCGTTGGCTCCCGTGATGGAGATATTCGAGATTTGTAGCAATGCGCTCCCACCATTGGTGAGGGTCGTATTTTGCACGATGTTCGTCGCCCCGACATTCCCCGTGAACGCCAGCGTTTCCGGCAAGAAGCTCACGTTGTTCGTACCCGCCGACGTCGCAATCGTAACCGCCAACGCGCGATCGTGCGACGTCGAGCCCGACGTACCCGTCACCGTGAATGGATAGCGCCCCATCGGCGCCGATGCTGTTGTGGTGATCGTCAGGCTTGCTTTTCCCGCTCCGCCCGTCAACGTCGTAGGCGCAAAACTGCACGTCGCGCCGTCGGGCAATCCCGAGCACGACAGTGCAACATCTCCGCTGAATCCTCCCACCGTCGTCGACGTAAGGGTTGAAGTGGTTAATCCTGCGGGAGCGACTGTCCCTGGGATTTGCGCCGAAATCAGGAAGTCGGGCGAGGGTGGCGGCAGCGGATTCGGCAGCGCAATGACGCCACCCGGGGGCCCCTGCACGACCATGGCGATGCCTGGTCGATGGTTTCCGCTGAAATCGGTTACCGCGAATACCGCGGGGCTGGACTCATTATTCTCGATAGCTTGCGGGTTTCCCCAGATCGCAGGATTGAGCCACGGCGGCTGAAAATTGATCGTGCCGCTGAATGTGCCATCGCCATTCCCAAACGTTGCCGACAATCCGCTGGGATCAACCAAATCGAGTTTACCGTCTCCATTGATGTCAGCGACGACCCCGACTGATGGTGCTGCACTGGGAAGAGTCGTGAAAGTCCCATCTCCGTTTCCGAGAAGCACCGATGCTTGGAAGAATTGAGCGACGATTAGATCCGTTGTGCCGTCACCATTGAAGTCGGCGGTCGCTAGTATTTGGCAATTCAGTGTCGGATCTAGATACTTCGTTGGAGGCGGTGGCGGCGGATCCGGGAACGAAGCTGGCAGGAACGTCCCGTCACCCTTGCCAAGCAACACGCCCAGGCCGGCCGACCCACACACTGCCGCATCCGGCTTTCCGTCGCTATTGAAATCACCAATTCCAAAAGTATTTGCATTGGTACCCCCGAAATAGCTCACGGGCGCCGCGAAAGTTCCGTCACCGTTTCCCAAATACACCGTTAATTCGCCGTTCACCAGGGCCGTGACGTCGGCAAACTGGTCGCCGTTTAGGTCAGCGATCGTCATAGCACCTACCTGCGGGAAAGTGCCCGGGTCAATAGAAGTAGTGACGGGAGCAGCGAAGCTGCCGTCCCCGTTTCCTAAAAGGATGTCAAATGCCGCGCTCGCCGTGGTGGTGACGTCGGTCGTGAAGAAAAGGTCTAGCTTGCCGTCGTTATTGAAATCCGCAGTTTTCAGCAAAAGCGGGGTCGACGACACGCTGTAGCTATGCAACACGGAGTAATTGCCGGTGCCATCGCCACGCAGAATGTAGACGCTTGGATTCGGACCACTCAAACCAATCGCAAGATCGGATTCTCCGTCGCCGTTAAAGTCGCCGGATACTACCGTTCCCAGCGCAGATTGTCCGGAAATATTAATGAGGCGCGCCTTAACGTCTTGGAAAGTCCCGTCGCCATTTCCAAAAATGGCCGTATACCCGTCGGTTATATCGAGGTTGCCATCACCATTGAAATCCGCCACCCCAACCTGAAAAGCGAAGTTCAGCGTGGAATTAGGGTAAGTCGCCTTCTCCGTGAAAGTTGCATTCCCGTTTCCCAGGAATATCTCGATAAATGGACCAGCCCAAATAATCAGATCCAGTTTGCCGTCTTTGTTTAAATCTACTACCGATACGGTTCCGTTGCCGGGGGCCACAGAGTTCGGAGTTTGGAAGGTGCCATCACCATTTCCGATCAGGACGTAAGTTTGTTCGGTGAAGTTGGAGAAGTCGGTTCCCGAAACGACCAGGTCCAGTTTGCCGTCTGCGTTAAAGTCCCCTGCGCTCAATCCTAGCGATGAATTCACTCCGCCGGAAACGATTGCAGTCCCGAATGTACCGTCCCCTTTCCCCGGCAACACGCCTATCAGTCCGTTGGCGTTCGAGATGTAGCCTGTTGCCGCTATATCCACTTTCCCATCTCCATTGAAGTCGCCAACTGTTAACTGGCTGATGGTATTGCCGGCAAATACGGTGTAGGACGTGCCCGGTCGAAATGTGCCGTCGCCGTTTCCAAGGCAGACGAAAACTTGCCCCGCTTGCGGGGCAGCTATCCCGATGACATCTGGCTTGCCGTCGCCGTTCACGTCAGCAACTTGAATCGAGCCCAACTGCGCCCCGATATTGGTCGTTACCGGCGTCTGGAACGTGCCATCACCGTTGCCGAGCAATACATAGAGGAACGTTTGGTTTGCGCTAACCAGGAGGTCAGCTCTCCCATCTCCGTTGAAATCCGCCACCGCGATAATGTTGAAAGCTACGTTTTGCCCAACGCTAATCACCGTGCCGGGGGTAAACGTTCCGTCCGTATTGCTCAGGAATACAGTTTGGCCACGAATCACGTCAGGCCGCCCATCGCCATTGAAATCCGCAACCATCAGTCCCGCTGGGCCCTGTGGCGACAGCGAAAACACAAACGGACTGGGAACCTGCGCCTGAGCAACGGTACATACAAATAGCAGACAAAGAAGCGCAAAGCATCGAGCGAGCAGCACTCTCATACTTCACTCCTAAGGGAATCCCACCTGCGGGGTGCCGTACCCTGCTTTTCATCCTCAGTTCGCGACCGGTAAGAATCGTACGATGCAGTTAACGCTATACGAATGAACTGCTTGAGGCAATAGCCCTACAGTTCAGTCGGTTGCGTTCCTTACTGCACGACCAAAGTAAGCTTCGCACTGTGGTTCAATGTAGTCGCGCCGGAGGTAAAATTCCCGGTGACCGTAACGGTATACGTCCCGGCCTGTGGGTTGGTGCCCCCGCCGCCACTCCCCGAACCTCCACCACAGGAGGTCAGCGTCAGTCCCAGAGTGACCAGCGCCGCAAACCCAACCACTCGACTCCAGGCAAGATTTTGCTCTCTCCGCAAGAATTGCGACGCTACGACCATCAGCAGGAACATAGCCGCTAGTGTCAAAATCATCGGCGTCTGCCGATATCGCGCATCCCTTGGCCAATCGCCGCGAAATGGCAGGAGCCATCCAGTCGCCGCAGTTTTAACCGTCACCATGGCCGTTTGCGCAGCCGCACCGCTCAGCGCAATCGTACTCGGCGACACCGCGCACGCGGACCCCGCCGGACCTCCGCTGCAGCTCAACGCCACGCTAGCCGCAAAGCCACCCGCCGGCGCCACGGCGATCGAATAGCTCGCGGTTTGTCCGGCAGTGACGGTTGCGCTCGCCGCCGCACCCGGCGTCACCGAAAAATCCAAGCCACTTCCGGTGAGCGCCACGGTTTGTGGGCTGCCGGCTGCGTTATCCGTGAGCGTCAGCGTGCCGGTTCGCGTCCCGCCCGCGGTCGGATCGAAGAAAACGCCGACGGTGCAGCTGGAGCCCACCGGCACCGGGTTGCTGCAATTGCTCAGGACGCCGAAGTCCGCAGGACCAGCGGTCACGGCGGTGATCGTCAGCGTAGCCAGCCCCGTGTTCGTGATCGTTACTGTCTGGGGCAGTCCGCTCGTGGCTACGTATTGGTTAGGGAAAATGACGCTCGATGGAGCCGGAACCAGAACAGGCGCCACTGGAGTGCTTCCAGCCACTTCCATTGTCTGCGGACTACCGGGACCGTTGTCGCTGACGGTCACTTTCGCGCTCGGGCTTCCTTGTGCCGTCGGTGTAAGCGTTACGCTGATTTGGCAACTCGCACTCGGTGCGAGACTCGCGCCGCACATGCTGGTCGTTGCAAAGTCCGCGGCATTTGTACCGCTGGTGCCGATGCTCGAGATTGTCAATGTTGCGTTGCCCGTGTTAGTTAGGGTCACGGTTTGCGGTGGGCTGGTGCTCCCGACTGCCTGCTCCCCAAGCTGTTGGAAAAAACAGGTAGGCGCAGATGTAAGCAGGCAAACGTCGCGATCGCATTATGCACACTCCTGATCGGCGGGGCATCTGCGGGTGCCCTGACGCTAATCTTGGTCTAAGTTCGCGACCTGGACGGAACCAACGATATAAATCACGCTATACCAATGAATTTATTGACGCAATAGCTCCTGGGTTCAGCCAGTTGTGTTTTCTACTGCACGATCAAAGTAAGCTTCGCATTGTGGCTCAAGGTGGTCGAACCTGAGCTGAAATTCCCCGTGACTGTAATGGTGTAAGTTCCGGCCTCCGGGTTGGTGCCCCCGCCGCCACTCCCTGAACCTCCACCACAGGAGGTCAGCGTCATTCCGAGGCACACGAGCACTGCCAGCGCAAATGTGGGCGCCCACCGGAAGCGTTGCTCTCGTCGTATCAGCGACAACACTGCGGCCATGAGTAGCAATATCCACGACAGTGCGAGAATTAGTGGTGTCTGTCTATACTGCATCGGCCGGCCAGTACCGCGCGGCGACACTGGTCCCTGTGCCGAAGCCATCATGGTCACTGTGACCATCGCCGTCGCTGCGGATTTTCCGCTCAAGGCAATCGAGTTTGGCGAGACCGCGCAATTGGACTGCGCTGGTCCACCGCTACAGCTCAGCGCCACGCTAGCCGCAAACCCACCCGCCGGCGCCACGGCGATCGCATAGCTCGCGGTTTGTCCGGCAGTGACGGTCGCGCTCGCCGCCGCACCCGGCGTCACCGAAAAATCCTCGCCGCTTCCCGTCAGCGTCACCGTCTGAGGACTGCCGGCAGCGTTGTCCGTGATCGTCAGCGTACCCGTTCGCGTCCCTCCAGCGGTGGGATCGAAGAATACCCCGATGGCACAACTGGCTCCAGCGGCAAGGCTGCCGCCGCAAGCGTTCAACGAACCAAAATCGCTCGGACTCGTTGTGACGCTTGCAATCATGAGGGCCCCGTTGCCTGTGTTCGTCAGCGTTACAGTCTGTGGAAGTCCGCTAGTGCCGACGTATTGGCTCGTAAACGTGACGCTGGACGGCGACAGGCCGCCGACGGGAACCAGGGGACCCAGACCAGTACCTGCCAGAGCAACCGTCTGCGGACTCCCGACGGCTGAGTCGGCAACGTTGAGCGTTGCAACCGGATTTCCTCCGGCGGCGGGCGTGAAGGTCACGCTGATCTGGCAACTGGCTCCTTCCGCCAGGGTCGCGCCGCAAGTGTTTGTTTGAGCAAAATCACCCGCATTCGGGCCGGCTATGGCGACGCTCGACAACGATACGGCGAGCGTGCCGGTATTCCTTACGGTGACGGTCTCAGGCGTACTTGTAGAGCCAACAGGCTGTGGCGTGAAAATGAGCTCAGTAGGAGTAGCGCTGGCCACGGGAAACGAGCCCTGCAGAAACACCACAAGCGAGGCGGGATCGGCACCTATCCCTTCTTGAGTCATCGAAGCCACCATATCCAAGCGGCCATTCCCGCTAAAGTCGCCGGTTACGATTCCTGACGGAATGAAAAAAGCCCAGTTTGGCGTGGTCAGATCCACCCCGGGCTGAAACGCTCCGTTTCCACTCCCGATCTGATAACCTACTAAGAAGGTCGGGTTCGCGTTTCCCTGACAGAAGATCAGATCGAGATTTCCGTCGGCGCCCAGAGCGTCTACAGCTCCCGCCGGGTTACAGGTGTTTGTGTTGAAGTTCGGGCCAACACCAACGTCATAGTTCACCTCCGGTTGGAAAGTGCCGTCTCCGTTGCCGAAGAGAAGGAGATCGTCGCCCTGTTTGTTCGTCAGGAAAATGTCCAGTTTTCCGTCGCCGTTCAAATCCGCCACGGAGGCGATAGCGTCATCGCCGATTGTTCGTGCGATTTGCGGAGCGCCGAAGGTGCCATCACCATTGCCGGCCAGAAAATAGAGCGCTGGAGTAGTGGCACTCTCGTTAGTTAGAACGATGTCGAGCTTTCCGTCTCCATTGAAGTCTCCAACCCCAAGGGAGGAAATGGACAGACCCGAAGTGTACGTCACGGGACTCTGAAAACTGCCGTCGCCGTTTCCAAGTAAAACGGATAGGAACGTGGTTGTTACCGTACCTTGCGCGAGGTTGCCCACGGCAAGATCCAGTTTTCCGTCTCCATTGAAGTCTCCGGAGGCCAAAGTGATGGGCCCGGTACCCGCTTGAGAATTGACTGGCGCCTGCAGCGTGCCATCCCCATTGCCAAGAAAGACGGAAACCGTATTCGTTCCATCCTGGCCGTTCGCTATTGCAAGGTCGAGCTTGCCGTCGCCATTGAAATCGCCTGCAACAATCGAACCGGGGTCTTGCTGTCCTCCGGTTGTCGGCTGGCGAACGGGCGAGCAGACTGGGCTTTGAAAGGAACCGTCCCCGTTTCCGAGCTCAATGCAGACAGAAAAAGAGTTGTTACCTGTGGGGGTTGCGGTATCCCCCAGGAACGCCAAGTCCAGTTTTCCATCGCTGTTGAAGTCGCCGGTAATCATGGAGGAGATGCCCGGGTGGTTGAAAGGTGTGCCCTGGTTGAAAGGTGTGCCCTGGATGTAGCTGACGAAAGAAGGGCTGGTATCCGGCGAGGCTATTCGCAGGAAAGCTGGAAGCGAGGTGCCGCCGCCGGGCGCGGGATTCGTCACCGTTACCCAAGCGGAGCCCGCACTCGCTATGTCGGAAGCCAGGACGCCCGCCGTTAGTTGCGAAGCGCTGACGAAACTGGTAGTTAGAGCCGTGCCGTTCCACTTGATCGTCGCGCCAGTGACGAAGCCTGTGCCATTCACCGTAAGCGTGAATCCCGGCCCGCCAGGGGCAACGCTCGTTGGCGACAACGGATTGTTGATCAGCGGGACCGGGTTGGGAGTCTGCCCGGACAACGGCAGTCCACACCAAGCTAAAGCCAACAGGGCGATGACGACACACGCGGTACGCACCGATGCTCCCATCGTTCACTCCTAAGGGCAGCATCTTGCGGGGTGCTGCACCCTACTTTTTGGTCCTCAGTTCGCGACCTGTCAGAATCGTACGGTGCAGTTAACGCTATACGAATGAACTGCTTGAGGCAATAGCTCTACAGTTCAGTCGTTCGGGTTCCTTACTGCACGACCAACGTGAGCTTCGTAGTGTGGCTCAGTGCGGTCGAGCCAGCCATGGCGCTCGCCGATACCGTGATCGTATAGGTTCCCGCCTCGGTCCCCGTCCCGCCGCCACCTCCGCTAGTGGCACCGCCACTGGAATTCCCGCCGCCGCACAATGCCAGCCCCAGTCCAGCCCATCGCGCTCCCTGCACCCTGGCCTCGCCCTCGAGTATTCGAATAACCATTCAGTTAAATTATCTACTTGACCTCATCCCGGACTCCTGATAAGCTGTCTGTGTTTCAAAAGGGAAGCGAAACGTGAAGGTACGCCCTTGTCCGCCCAACCCTTCCGGGTTCCTTCCTTCTCTCTATCTAGATCGAGTTATTCCTCCACTTCCTCTCCTCCATCTCTATGCCCTTTGCGACCTCTGTGGCGAAATTCCTTGTTTCCACGTAACGCCCCACCGCCAAAACGCTCTCTGCCCGGCGCGTCGTCGCTACCGCGTCCCATCTCACTGCCCGCTAACTCCTTTACAATCCGCACTTCCAAAAATTAGCGCAATAACTCCTTCAGAATCCGCACTTACAAAATCGTTAAACTTAAAGTCCTTTAGAATCCGCACTTACGAAAAAACCGGGGGGAGGGGGGTGCAGACAAGCTTGTCCTCGCGCGACTTCCGCAGCCGATGCTTTAGAGAAGAGTTGCGGAGCGACTCAGACTATTCCCAAGTGCTCACGGTTACCACGACTGAGAAGTGGAATCCGGACTCGTGCCGTATTGGCGCTTGAGGGATCGTGCACCGGGCTTGCAGAAGGACATGCGCCAGAAGTTGCAGTTCGGAGTAATGAATTCGAGCCCCAGATATCGTTTGCCTTCACGGCGCCGCGTCGTGACCACTTTGCATTGCACCGATTGTCGCGTGTTCTCGTTCAGCAGGACCACCGTCTGATCCGGTGCGAGCTCCGCGTCCAAGGGAAGCAGGCACCCGAACTGACTCACCGTGTGCGTGTGCGTGCGAATGATGAACTCCTCACCATTGAGTGCTTGCCCATCCACACGCAGGGGCACCGCCAGTGTCACACGCGCAGAGCGACGCCTTTCGACGCGCCGATAATTCACAATTTGCATGTGCATACAATCGCTCGACACGGTTCCGGGTGGAAGGCGTTGCCGAGGGCTACACCTACTTGCTACCCGAATGTTACTACGTTCAGCGATTTCTAAAAAGCGTGCGTTACGAAAATCGCACCTCCCTCGGAAGCTCGAAAGATCGTGGCGAAAGAACGTGGCGAAAGAACGTCGCAATTCAGAAGTGGCTGGAATTTGCTGGATGAGAGGAAAGAGGGGGGACAGGTGCTGAGTTCGGTGAAGATACCAGCACCTGCCCGTCAGCGAGGGTCGGTCTCGCTTAGAAGATTCTTGTAGTTGCAGGTTAGGCCTGGCAAAAGAAGAGGGCAATCGGGTAAGTCCTGTAAGGAGCCTGAGGGAAACCTGCACACCACCTGAGTATCGAGACCACTGTGGTGATCAGCCAAAGACCAACGGTGTCTCCGAAAGACGAGGCTGCTCCAGCCGATGCAACCCACTGCTCCAAGAGTGAAGGGTGGCCAACTCCAGAACAAAGGATGCCGTCAGCCAGGAACGGCGACCGTGCGGAGCTCACGGAAAGTTGGGGCACGGTTCGCCGCGCGGTCGAGGCTTTCCTGAAGGTTCATGAGCGTCAGGAAAGTGGTCAGGATGCGCTTCTTGTAGTCGTCGGTGAGCCGCATCCGACCTGTGGCCACCTGGGTAAGCTTCATGGCGGTGGTTTTCACGTAGGACGCGATTTCGGACTGCCGTGGAAGGCTGGTCTTCCCCTGCGCGGTCTCACGGCGGAGTTCGGCGCAATCGTGCTCAATGCCCAACAGGAAGTGTTGGACGCAGAGCAGTTCCGTTTCAAGCTCTTGAGGTACCGCTACCTGGCACCAGCACAAGCTGGTGGAAGGAGACTTTGGCTCGGACATGACGACCCCTCTGGCCCCACTGAGAGCAAGGGCAGTACCAAAGTACCGAAAGGAGACATTGTCGGAAATCGCAGGAAAATACGGGCTTATGTTGGGGATTGGCGGGTTTTAGGGGTGGACGCCGACGGATGTGTAACTCCTTTTCTGCCCGATAGTCACCAATTGGGAGCGGACCTCGAAGGCCGATCCGGTTGGGAATCCGGTGTGAAGCAGCGTGGTCATTGTGACGCGTAGGTGCCGCGCCGGCCAGCGAACTGTCAGTAAGTTTCCGAGAAGCAAGGTGTTAAGAGCGCAGGCGGAAGGGAATCAGAAAAGCAACGCAATCGAGGGGATGGGGAAGCACGGAGAGAACGAGTTTCGGATCAGGGCCGAAGTCACGCGCGTTAATCACAGCCACCTTAGTACGAGCGTGCGGGCGGTCCTCCGTGGAGAATCCCTTTCGCACTGATGAGGTTGACGGCGCCTGCCAGGATTTCCTCAGCGAATGGGCAGCGGTTGTGGAGAGACCTGCCCGAAACAGGAAAAGAACTTCCGAACAGGCGACATGTTGCGGTCTTAAGCTTGGCAGCAAAGACCGGAGTGGCAATGAAAATTCCCCTCTTTGCTCGGTACTAGTCCGGAGTGCTCCGGGTTCCTGGCGCTTAGTCTCCGGCCTTGCGGCTACCGGATCCGATGTTCACGATTACGGGGCGCTTCATGCCCTGAGCCCACAGGCGATCACCGCCGACGAATGCGTTGTCATTGCTGCCGAGTTGGGCGCCGGGAGGAAGCTCCTTGAGTTTTTTGGAGTTTCCGCCACCCAGCACCACGTAGTCGGCGCCAAGCGAGGCCTTGAGCAACTTTGTAACTTTGGCGACGTGTTTGCGCCAGCGCTTCTTGCCGAGGCGCTCGAGGCCGCGCAATCCAAGATAGTCTTCGTAAGTCTTGCCGCTCTTGTAACCGAGGTGGGCGAGCTCCATGGGCTCAAGTACGCCGTCCACGATCATGGCCGAGCCTAAGCCAGTGCCCAGTCCGAGGAAGAGCATGCGCCCGCCCTTGTAACTGCCCAGTGCCTGCATGGCGGCGTCATTGATGATCCTCACCGGGACCCCAAAGGCCTTCTCGTAGTCGAAGCCGACCCAACCACCGCCAAGATTGTGGGGTTCGCGGAGCGGGTGTCCGTTGATGATGGGCCCGGGGTAACCCAGCGATATGCGGTCGAAGTCCCAGCCGCGGCTGGCTCGTTTGACGATGTCCACGGCCTTGCTGGCGGTCATGGTCGGGCCGGAGGGAATCTTGGTGACTTCTTTTTGTCCCGTGGCGAGCATCTTGACGTTGGTGCCGCCGACGTCCACAACGAGAACCTTCGGAGATTTCGGCGGAATAGGGGAGTTGGTTTGCGGTGTGTCTGTAGTGATTTTGTTCGGCGCCATAAATTCCATCTCAAGATTATCTTAATCGTCGCAGCGGAAGAATGATTCTAGGATCAATGCAAAGACCTTTCCGGCAACCTCTCGTCTACTGCGGGTGTACCTAAAAAGCTAATGGAACCGAGGAAGCAACACGGCGAAAGACCCGCCTCGGAACCTCTCGAATGCCCGGACGCGACGAATTGCGCGGAACCTTTCGCCGGGAAGCTTCGTAAAGACAAGTAGTGCGACCAATCATCCATTCGATTTGGCGCTCGACATAGGCACTCGACTTAGCTCGAGAGCGGTTATGACCTTCTAAAGCAGGAAGAAGGATAACGCAGAGACGCTGAGGATGCAGAGAAATCGCTGAGAAGTGTCAAACCTCTTTAGAAATGTCCCCTTCCTTACCTCATTAGAAGTGTCCTTTTCTTTTGATTTGCTGTTGTCGTTGGGGTGTACGCCGGAGCGAAGCCTGCGCCGCGGTTTGTGCGGCGCGTTTAGGGCGAAGCGGAGGCGGACACCCAACGAGTGGTGACACCGGTGATCGATTCAACCGCTGCAACTTCATTCGCTGCTCGTAGCCTTGCCGCCATGGATGATCCTGCGCAGGCTTACTTCCTGCTTGCTTGGCGGGCTCGCGGCGCGGCTCACGTGTCGCGGCCGGGACTACCGAGGTCGAACGACCAGATCTTCGTAATCCATGCGTTCTCGCGGTAGTGCACTTCTACCGCTCCATCTTCCCACTCACAGACCAACGCCTTGCTCTGTGTCGGCCCGTAGCGCTTATTCTGCGGCTTGAGTTGTAGAAAATGCCCCCGGTATTGCACCACCCAATCGTTGCTGATCCATCGTTCCGTCTCTAACGGAAAACTCTCTCAGCTTCGTTGGGCTGGCGCCGTACGTGATAGTTCTCCGGTCGAGTGCTGCTCTCGCAAATCGCCGGTTGTGTTCCGGTAGATATTCCGCTTCAAATATTCATTCGTAGCTTGTAGTTCTGGATCTCCTGGCGACGAGTTTCTTCACCAGCCGATCTTGATGTACCCGTTGTTGCGCTCTACCGCCTTTGCTTGCGGAGAACTGGCTGCAATAATGCGAATTCCAATCGCTCGCACATGCGTCCAAACTGCGTCGTGGGCGCTTTCCCTCGCAGGCGCTCCCCTTCGGTCGGCTGCCGCTTATAAACGTCTTCCAATCGGTATACGACGCTCGTGGTACGACATACTTCTGGATCCACGAGCGCAGCACCCCCACCGCTGCCCAGATCGTCCTGCTGCCCCAGGCGACAGCACGTCGTCCGTGGCATCATCCACCATATTCATCAGACATCCGCGTGGCCCCCGCTCCTCAAACCACGCATGAAAACTGCCATCCAGCTGCACCAAGTCGCCAAAGTGTTGCCGCCGTTCCCGGCGCTTCCGGTGCGCTTTCCGTCTTCGCACGCGGCTCCACAATCCCTCCGCCAACATCCATCGCCGCAGCGTTTCCTCACCCACTTCCAGCCCATCCTCATCCGCTAAATGTTCCGCGGCCAGCGTCGGTCCAAACCGCTCCTGTTCCGTTCCCGAATACTTCTCCCGAATCAGTTGCAGCACCTTCCCTCGGAACTTTTCCGGCTTTGCGCGGTTCGAACTTCTTCCGCGCTGCGGTGCTGCAGCCCTTTGGCCCCTTCTTCGCGATAGCGCTGCCAGAGTCTCTTGGTTTGCCGATAGCTCACCTCCAACATCTTCGCGGCGTCCACCAGCCTCAGCGTCCGGGCCTTCACTCGCCCCAGAACCTCTGCTCGTCGAAGTTCCCTCGTGCTCATCGCTGTCCTCTTCAACCGGACCTCCTCAGGAGGTCGCAGTGTAGGGGACATCTCTAATGGGGGCTGAAGGGGACACTATCAAAGAGGTTCAACAGAGAAATCGCAGAGAAGAGGGCGCGCAGTTCGGGGGCTCGGCCATGGAAATGCTTCGACAAGATATTCGTTACGCAGCGCGCACGCTTTGGAAAGGGCGGGGCTTCGCGGCTGTGGCTATGATCACGCTGGCCCTGGGCATCGGAGCGTCAACGGCGATATTCAGCGTGATCGACAACGTTTTGATGGAGCCGTTTCCGTATCCGGATGCGGGCCGCCTGATGTCCGTGCAGATTCACGATACGGAGCGGAATGAACCGGGAGGGCGCGGAGGATACACCGGACCGGAGTTTCTCGACTACGCGGAGCAGAACCACGTATTTGATCGGGTGATCGCGAACGACGGGGAAGATGTTCTCTATCGATCGGGCGAGGGAACAGAACTACTCAAGGGCAGCCTGGTGACTCCGAATACGTTTGAGTTTTTGGGGATGCCGGCATTGCTGGGGCGCGTGATGCAGCCTGCGGACTACGAACCGGGAGCGCCGCCGGTTTTCGTGATGCGCTACAAAACGTGGGTCGATCGCTTCAGCGGCGATCCCAGCATCGTGAACAAGACGTTCGTGCTCAACGACGTTTCGCGGACGCTGATCGGCATCATGCCGCCCAGGTTTGGCTGGGGCGATGCGGAATTGTGGGTGCCGGAAAAGCCGCAACGGGCCGGTGCGACGCAGGGCAGTGATTTCCCGAGATATTGGTTTTTGCTAGGACATTTGAAGCCGGGCGTCACGATTCGAGAAGCGCAAGCCGATTTCGATGTGATCGCGCACCGGGTGTCGTCGAAGTATCCGAAGGACTATCCGAAACACTTCACGGTGGAAGTGAATTCGCTGACTGACTCGGTAGTCGGACAATTTCGCACGACGTTGTACATCGTGCTGGCAGCGGTCGGGTTGCTGCTGCTGATCGGGTGCGGGAATGTGGCGAATTTGCTGTTGGCGCGCGCGACCGGGCGAGAGAAGGAATTTGCGATCCGAGCGGTGCTCGGAGCAGGTCGATTCCGGCTGATCCGGCAACTGCTCGTCGAGAGTTTGATTCTGGCTTTAGGTGGGGCGTTTCTAGGCGCGTTGATCGCGTGGGGCGGATTGAAAGCGTTGGTGGCGGCCATCCCGGCGCAGATTATTCCGGCCGAGGCGGTGATCCGTCTGAACGCACCGGTGCTGGCGTTTACCTTGTGCGTGGCGGTGATGACCGCACTGATTTTTGGATTGGTGCCTGCGCTGCAAGCGGCGCGTCGCGACCTGAACGATCCGTTGCGCGACAGCGGGAAGGGAACAAGCGGCTCCGGGCGTCACAACACATTGCGCAATGCGGTCGTGGTGCTGGAGGTGGCGCTGTCGCTTACGCTCATGGCTTCTGCCGGGCTGCTGATGAGGAGTTTCGTAGCGCTCCGGCAGGTGCACCTGGGATTGCAGCCCGATCACATTCTGGTGGCGCGGCTGCCGTTGCCGAAGGATCGCTACAAGACTTCGGACCAGATCACGAGCTTTTACAAACCGCTATTGCAGCGCATCAAGGCGCTGCCAGGGGTGGTGGACGCGACGGAAACGAGCACGTTGCCGCCGTACGGCGGGATTCCCAGCGATCTGGACGTTGCCGGAAAGACGCACGCCGAAAAATGGGAGGGTTTATTTCAGTTGTGCAGCGAAAGTTATTTCCCGACGCTGCGGATTCAATTTGTGGACGGACGCGCCTTTACGGAATCCGAGGTCAACGGGAAGCGGAAGCTGGCGGTCGTCAACCAGTTGTTTGCGCACCGGTATATGGGCAACGACAATCCCATCGGACAGCGCGTGCATATCGTGGGGTTGGAGACGTTTCCGGATCCCGTGCCCGAGGCGTGGTTTGAGGTCGTGGGAGTAGTGGCGGACGTGAAGAACAATGGGTTGCAGGATCCGATTCGGCCGGAGATTTGGGTGCCGTACACGGTTACCGGTTCGGGGGCACGCGGCATTTTGGTGCGGACATCGCAAGAGCCGCTGGCGATGCTGAAAACGGTTCAGCAGGAGATCTGGGCTACGGACAGCGGCGTGGCGCTTACGTTTACGGGCACGCTGGAGGGCTACATCAACTCGTTTTCGTATGCTGGGCCGCGGTTTGGATTTTTGCTGATGTCGATTTTTGGTAGCGTCGGGCTGATCCTGGTGACCGTTGGCGTGTATAGCGTTCTGGCGTACACGGCGGCGCAGAGGACGCATGAGATCGGGATTCGCATGGCGCTTGGCGCGGAAACCCGAGACGTGTTGCGGTTGGTTGTGACCATGGGAGTTCGACTGGTGGCGCTGGGGGCAGTGATTGGACTCGTTGCAAGCCTGCTTCTGGCGCGGGTGATCGCGACGCAACTCTGGGGGGTGTCGCCTTACGATCCGATGACTTTGGCTAGCGTCACAATTTTGTTGTTGCTTACAGGATTGATTGCTTGTTGGATTCCGGCGCGGCGGGCTTCACGGGTGGATCCGCTGGTGGCGTTGCGGTATGAGTATTCGATGGTGGGGAATGGTTTGCCGGGGTAGGTCTGTGACCTGGGGGAAACTGCTACACACCCTGTCCACAAGGGCCTTTGCCGAGCAAAGGAACTGAGCTCAATTTCTTGGCTTCGGCTTCGCGTTCGTCAGCAAACTTGCGACTTGTTGGACATCGTCTTCATCTAGATGGTCGCAACGCCCCCCTGTTTCGAAGGTATGCCAGGCAACAATTGGGCTTTCGACACAATTCGTAAGTCGGAGATAGTCAAGTGAGGAACGTCCTCTGGCATCCTTTGCGCCTGCGTCGGCGCCCGCAACAAGTGCGGCTTTCACCTCGTCCGCGTCACCGCTGGCGGCGAGAATCATCAGGGCGCTGACCCCATCAGAGTTCTTTGCGTTTATCTCTGCGACCGCCTGGCCATAGGTCTTCGTTGAATTGCCGCGAATGGCTGAAGTCATTAATGGCGAGTCACCAATAAAGGACCTGTGATTTGGATTGGCCCCAGCTTTCAAGAGAATCTGAACGGGCTCGGAATGCGAGCTTGCAGCCGCATACATCAAAGCGGTCCAGCCGCTCGAATCCACCTCGTCAATAGGGTCCCCTCGCGAAATGGCTTCCTTGATTGCATCGACATCCGCTTTTCCGGCTGCTTTCATTAACGGTGTGACGCCTGGTTTGGGCATAAAGGTGTCATCGAAGATGTTGCTGAGCGGCTCAGTCCTCGGGTTGCCATGCCTCCACTCGTGAGTATTGGCAGTGGCATCGATTGCTTTCTCGAATGTCTCCAGAAACGGCGGGGCGGAGTTAGCGTAGTTCCAAACAGCCTTTGACCGCCCGCCGATTTGAACACAGATTTGCGCACTTGCGCTATCCGTGATGCTTGCGTCATAGCCTGCGCACAGCGTCCAAAACTTCGCTTGCTGGAACTGTTGAATCAAGGAGCGAGCAACCTGAGAATCTATTCGTGAATGACTAACACCAGTTGAGCGAACAAAGGCACTTCCGT
Organism: uncultured Acidobacteriota bacterium; assembly: GCA_963834025.1. Classification (GTDB taxonomy): domain Bacteria; phylum Acidobacteriota; class Terriglobia; order Acidiferrales; family UBA7541; genus Acidiferrum. Next base: position 765,164 of record CAWIAI010000005.1, read on the forward strand.
TCCATGTAACGTCGCCGTTCTCCGCAATGGTGACCTCATAGACTGGGCATGTGCCATAACAGCCTGAACGCGACAACTTCACTGAATCTCCATTGCTTATAGAAACTGGTGGTTCGGCTTCCTCTTTGGACGGGCAACTATGAGCATATTTATTGGACGGCGGATTTGTGATGACCTCGACATATTGAAACGACTCCATGACGACAGTTAGCTTTGGGTTTTCATACGGGCCTTCATCGCCAGAAATCTTAAAATTGAAGGTCGACCTGTACCTCCAGTCGGTGCGGTACAAATCTTTTGGAAGTTCAAATCGCCAAGATTTTACGTTGTCCTCTGCAGCAGTTTTGAGGAGAGAATTTCCTGACACGGCAGCGACTGACGAAGGCTCGCCGCTGGCATTCAGAGTGAAATCTATCTTCACTTCTCCTTGAGTATGAGTCAGCCGCGCTAGAATCGGATATTGTGGCAATTGAGCAGAAATCAATTTGGGCTCTGGAAGATTCTGTCCCGACGTAAGGCCAGCGAAGCAGAGTACGAGGACTGCTCGGTAGACTGGGTTCATCGTAGGTAGCACTTTACTTCGACAACCTTGGGGCTTTCAATGTCAGTCCCCGAGTTTTCCCCTGTCGTCAGCTTTGATGAGCACGAAGCCCATGACCGGCGAGTAACTAGAGCGGAAGGTCTTTCAGAACCTCGATAATTTTCGTGGCCTGTTTCCGCAGCTCGAAATTGGTCTTCGGGCAGAGGGAACGCATGTGTGGCAGTTTTCCCGGTTGCATAAGCCTACCTCGTGGCATGGTGTGCCGGGCTAAAGCACGCACCTACATAACCTTAGTGGTCCAGGAGCAACATCGTTCGATAGAGGACTTCGGCGCCGTTGGCGCAGTCTTGCCATGACGTGAATTCTTTGGGCGAGTGGCTTATGCCATCGTGACTGGGGACGAAGATCATGCCCATCGGGGCGATCCTGGAGATATTTTGGGCGTCCTGCGTTGCACCGCTGGGCAGGTCCATGGTGGCGAGGCCGAGCGATTTGGCCGCATCGGCAATGGCGCTCTTTACTGTGGGGTCGGCGCTTGCCGGTTGGGCATCGTCGAATTGCGTGCAGCTGGTTTCCACACTTTCTTCGGTGTCGGTCTGCTTGAGCCTTTCCTGGATGTGTTGCCACATGCGGTCGATTTTAGCGGTGTCGAGATCGCGCAGTTCGATCGGAAATTGCACGCGGCCCGGGATGACGTTCACGGCGCCGGGTTCGACATTTACGAAACCCACGGTGCCCACCTGTCGGCCGTCTTCCGCGCGAACGACCTCGCGCACCGCGAGTATGTCTTTTGAAGCCGCGGCCAGAGCGTCTTTACGGCGGTTCATCGGTGTGGTGCCGGCGTGGTTGGCGAAGCCGGAGACCGTGCACATCCAGCGTTTGAGCCCTACGATGCCCTGGACGATGCCGATGGGGATTTTGTTTTCCTCCAGGTACGGGCCTTGCTCGATGTGTAGTTCGACAACGGCGCTGATTGAGCCGCGGGGGATGCGGGCGTCGGTCAGATGCGCGGGATCCTGACCGTAGCGGCGGAGCCAATCGGCGAGCGTCAGGCCCTGGTCGTCCTTGCGATCGAGAATTTCTGGTCCGAGTTGTCCCGCGGCGACACTCGAACCCATTGTGGTTAGACCAAAGTGATTGCCTTCTTCGTTGGTCCAAATGACTACTTCCAGAGGATGCCGTGTTTTTACGTTTAGATCGTTGAGAGCGCGGATCACTTCGATCGCCGCCATGCTGCCCAGGTCGCCATCGTAGTTTCCGCCGTGGAGGACCGAGTCGATATGCGAGCCAGCTAGGAGGATTGGCAGTTTTTCTGATCCGGCGCGCTCGCCGAAAATGTTTCCGGCAGGATCGACGTGGACTTGAAGACCTGCCTGCTTCATCAAGCCCATGACGTATTCGCGCGCGGCCATGTCGGTTTCGGAGAAGGCTAGACGGGTGACGCCACTTTCGGGATTTCGGCCGAACTCGCTGAGTTTTTCTAGCGTGCTTTGCAGACGTTGGGAGTTGATGTGGAATTTTGCGGAGGGAGCGTCTTGAGCGTGTGAGGGAGCGGACGCGATGGCCAGCGACAGAGTCGCCGCAATGAGATGTGAAAGGAGTTTGCGAGGTTTCCGGACAGAGTATGGCGTGTGCCTTGTGGACATCTTGTTTCTCCAGTGGGAGGAGCGACCTCGTGCTGATGGATCGCGGGCGGAACGAAAACGGTGTCGGCCGGCACCGGCGACGTTCTTAATGTGCGAGGAGGCTACACAGTTAGAGATGATGGCGTCAAGGTGGGGGGTATGGAGGGTCGATCCGGATGGTGAGTCTTGTCGGTTGTAACCTTAACAGCGCCCGCTTCGGAAAGCGGCGGCTACAGTGGCTTCGCCAGTATCGAACTAGGGAAGAATTGCTAGCTTAGGAGCGCGTGGAAGCGGGGGTCGAAACGTAGGGAGTCGAGGTCGGAATCTTTCGCGGCCCAATTTTTGAAGAAGGTGCCGTGCTCCATCACTTTTCCGAGGCACTGGAGGGCATCTTCGGTTTTGCCGAGAAGGGCATAGACGCAGGCAACGTTGTAGAGAATCGAGGTTTCTTCGGGATCGATGGCGAGGGCTCGGCGGGCCCAGTCGTAGCTTTTTGCGTGATCGCCAATGCGCGCGAGAATTCCGGCGCCTAAGTAGAGCGCGCGCGGGTCGTCTGGGTGATTCTCGGTGTGTTTCTCAATCAACAGCAGCGAGCGTTTTTCGGTCGCGGCGGCTTCGGCGGGGCGGCCCAAGCCGTGGTAGACGGGAACAAGCAGGCTGACGGCCTGGTAGTCGTCGGGATTGAGCCTCGAAGCTTGTTCATAGAGCGCGGCGGCCTTGGCCAGGTCACCGCTCTGAAATGAAGTGCGGGCGTAGAAGTAGTAGGCCTCGTAGAGTTTGGGATCGAGGCGGATGGCTGCTTCGAATTCCCTTTGCGCCTGGACGAAATCCTTTTTCAGCGCGAACGCCAGACCGCCGGCCGCGTGAGCTTCGGCCAACTCAGGATCCAATTCGAGGGCTTTGCGGCTCGCGGCTTCGGCTTCGTTGAGATTGTCTTCGACGCTGTCCCAATACATGTAGAGGAATGAGCAGCAGTCGGCGACGCCTGCGTAGGCGCGGGCGTAATGCGGATCGATGACGATGGCGCGAGCGAACATCTGGCGGGCGAAGTCAAAACCTTTGCGGCGAAACTGATGGAAGAATTGGCGGCCGCGCAGGTAGTAGTCATACGCCTGGGGATTGTCGGTCTGCTTGCGGGCTATGGCCTTTTCTTCCTGGGGAGAGAGTTTGATGCGCAGAGCCTGGCTGATGCTGCGAGCGATTTCGTCCTGGACTTCGAAGACGTCTTTCAGCTCGCGATCGTAGCGTTCCGCCCAGATGGAGTGACCCGTTTGAGCGCGGATGAGTTGGGCGGTGATGCGCAGGCGATTGCCGGCGCGACGCAGGCTGCCGCTGAGGACGCACGCAGCGTTGAGTTCGCGGCCGACCTGGGGTCCGGTTACAGGTTTGTCGCGATAGGCCAGGACGGCGGCGCGGGGGAAGACCTGGAGTTCTTTGATCTTGGAGAGCTCGGTGATGATGTCTTCGGTCATGCCGTCGCGGAAATATTCGTCGTCTTTGCTATTGCTGAGGTTTTCGAAATAGAGGACGGCGACGGATTTTTCCGAGGGGGCCGCGGCGGGCTCGGCGGCGGCGGAGGAGCTGGATTGTCTTTTGGAGTCGGTGAGGCGGCCGGAAGAATCGCGGTCGCGCTTGAGGCGTTTGAGATCGGTTTTGATTTCGGAGGCGGTTTGGTAGCGAAGGTCGCGGTCTTTTTCGATCGCCTTGTTGATGATGCGCTCGAGTTCGGCGGGGACTGCAGAATTGAGGGTCGCGGGCGGCCTGGGAGTTCCGTGGAGAATGGCATCGAAAATGGTAGCGGAAGTGTCGCCGGCGAAAGCGAGCTTGCCAGTGGCCATTTCATAGAGGACCGAGCCGAATGAGAAAAGGTCGGTGCGCGGGTCGAGATCTTTGCCCAGGGCTTGCTCAGGCGACATGTACGCCATGGTGCCGAGGGCGGTGCCGGGACTGGTGAGGAAGTCTTGATCGCCGCCGACGGTGACTTGTGCGGAAAGGTCGGCGACGTGCGCCTTCGCTCGCCGGGCCTCCATCTTGGCGAGTCCGAAATCCAGGATCTTGGTCTGGCCGCGTTGCGTCAGGAAAATATTGGCGGGCTTGATGTCTCGGTGAACGATACCCCGAGCATGAGCGGCGGCGAGTGCGTCGGCAATTTCAATTCCGACATCGAGGATCGCGTCGATGTCCAGAGGCTTGCCATTGATGCGGTGCTTCAGGGTTTGGCCCTCGAGCAACTCCATGACGATAAAAGGGCGGCGATCGTATTCGCCGATGTCGTGGATGGTGCAGATGTTGGGATGATTCAGCGCGGATGCTGCGCGGGCCTCGCGCTGGAAGCGCTCGAGAGTCGAGGCGTCCGTGGGAGTTTCTTCGGGGAGGAACTTTAGTGCGACGCTGCGATCGAGGCGCGCGTCCTCGGCGCGGTAAACGACGCCCATGCCGCCGCCGCCGAGTTTTTCCTGAATACGATAGTGAGAGATTGTTTGTCCGGTGAGAGAACGAGGCTCCGACATGGCTTGGGCATTCTAGGGGCCTGCCCAACTCAAGTCAATGCAAGCGGGGCGTGTCTCGTCCGGTACGGTGCCGGGAGCGATTCTACGTTTGACGAGCGAGGATGCGATGGTTTTCGAAGGGCTAACGATCGGCCGGTCCCCCGCGGGGCACGGTTGGCCCTGGTGGCCGGCGAGCAGGTGCTTCAGGATCGCGTTGATGCATTTGTGTTTTATGCCGTTGAGTTCGGCGTCTTCGTAGAAGGAGACGTCCTTGGATCGGCGAATTTTTTTCACTGTGCGGATCACACGAACGGCGTCGCGTTTCAAGGACTGGAGTTCTTCGCACATTATTTTTTCCGGCGGTGGGGGATTTTACGATGTCGATGACAGAGAACAACGGTACTTTCGTACTGCGTTGTGGATTACGTGTTGAATGACGAGGCGCGAGCGATTTTTTTGAAGCGAGCTTTGAATGAAAACCCAACGAGACAACGAGTCACAAAGTTTCGTCTGGGCGCGAAGCGGCTGGGTGGGCTACCAATTGCATCACGCGAAGCCGGCCGCCCAGCCATGATTGCGGCATCGCCAACACAACCAACGCGACGGGATACCAGCGGGGGCCGAATTCCGCTACCCGATTCCACGCCATGACGACGCCCGCGAGGCTTGCGGCGACTCCAATCGCTCCGAGGATCAAGGCGTGCATCATCGGTCGATTGGGTGCGAGTCGTGCGGTGAGGTAACTTCCAAGGATGCCGTAGAGGGTGCGGTAAAAGGTGGCCAATAGTAGAAGCGCGTCGCTCATCGGGTGGCCTAGCGGTGTGAAGATGCCAGCCGCGCGTAGCGCTTCGTCGGTGACAATTGAGAGAACGACGCCCACGACGGCGCCGGCAAGCACGGCGCCAATGCTTTTGAGAATGTTCATGATGAAGATGGCCTTGGTCCAGAAATTTTTGTCTACAACTCTTGTCTACCAGGACCTGCGAGGGCTTCCGTAGCTAGACCCAGAATGTGGAAGGCGTCGCGGGCGGCGAGGTGTGGCAGGGACTTTATCGAAGTCGCTTGCGTTCCGCAACTTATTGCTTTGTGTGGTTCTGGCGAGCTTGGCGCGTCTTGAGAAGGGGCTTGTTCGTGGCGTGGAAGCGCGCCGCGAAGCCGTTGGCTATGCGAGTGCTGTATTCCTTGGTCTCGGGCCAGCGTCTCTCGAGGCGCCGGACATGAGGCGCACCTACTTGTTTCCGCAAACTCCTGTGCTGTCTTTTCCCGATTGTGGTCATTCGCGGTGGCCTGGAAACTCGACACTGAGTTTGAGGGGGAATGCCATCGATAACATACCTGACGTGGGGCCCGGGTATCCGGGTCCTGAGCAACCAGAGGAACCGGAGCCTCCTCCGCCGCAGCCGGAAGAGCCGGTTCCGCAACCGCCGAAACCGGAGATACCGCCTTTGGGACCGGAGGAGCCGCATCTGCCGCCTCCTGATCCAGAACCTGGTCGACAGCCCGATCCGCTGCCGGGACCTGGCGGGCCGGGCTGGTCCGAGTAGTTGCTTCGGAGCAACATGAGGTGAGTTCCGGCCAATCACGCATTCGTTGCGAGCAAACTTGACAAGATTTCAGAGAAGGCCGAGAATGGCAAGGCGAACAAAAAGCGAATATACTGATTTGCTTTGCGCGCTCTTCTATCTCCCATGGCTGCCTCCTCTCTTGCTGCTCTCCGTTCCAAAATCGAGCTCGATCTCCGCGGCCGTGTCGTTTTCCCGTTCAACTATCGCGATCGCAACGTTTTCGAGATTGTTTCCACTGGGATTCCAGAGCTTGATGCCGCCGTGGGGGGATTGCCGCGGGGCGCGATGACAGAAATTTGCGGGCCGCCATGCTCGGGGCGGACGAGTTTGCTGATTTCGGCTTTGGCTGCGCGGACGGCGGAGGGAGAGGCGTGTGCGCTGGTGGACGCGCGGGATAGTTTCGATCCTTATCTGGCGAATGCGGCGGGTGTGGCGCTGAAGCAGTTGCTGTGGGTGCGCTGCCAGAACGCCGATCAGGCGTTGCGGGCGACGGATTTGCTCATCCAAGGCGGAGGGTTCGGGTTGGTGGTCGTCGATCTGAGCGATATTGCGCCGAAGATTGTGCGCTACGTGCCATTGAATGCGTGGTTTCGTTTTCGTCGCGCGGTGGAAGATACGCCGACAATTTTGATGGTGATGGAGCAGGAGGCCAATGCCAAGACGTGTGCTTCGTTGGTGCTGCGATTGAAGGCCAAGCCCGCAATGTGGAGCGAAGCAAGAGCTGGATGGGGATACGAAGCGGGGCCTGGTAGCGCCGGCTTGCCCAGAGAACCGAAGGGCATCTTTGCTCGCGCTTCGCGAGATTTGGTGAAGTATCCGTTTGCGCGGCTTTTGAAAGGATTCGAGCTTGGCGCGGATGTAGTGAGGACGCGTGTGCAGTGCGCGAAGGATTTGCCATTGGCAAATGAAAATGTAGCGAATGAATTTGCCGCGAGAGGCGCGCCGAATGGAGTTGAGATTTTTGAAACGGCGACGATGTGGAGTGATTGAAGTGTCGCATTTCGCGGCTTGTTGCTGTCGTGTTTGATCATTACGCATGGGCTACATTTGGCTCTAAACCCCGCCCTCTCGGAGAGGGCGGCTACAGGACTTTTTGAGCGATTTGAGACATTCAATCGCGTTTTTGCGACTGGGCTCAGAGAATTATGTCTTTTGCTTGCATTTATATTCCCGACTTTATGGTGCAGTCCGTGGTGCGTGCGGAGCCGGTGTTACGAGGCGGCGCGCTAGCGTCGCCTGGTAGGACGTTGGCATTGCCCGGAAGGGCATTGTCATTGATCAGCGGGAAACCGCCATTGTGGAGCGTTGTGGCGGCGAATGCGGCCGCGGTGCAGGCCGGGATTCAGTTTGGGATGACGAAAGCGCAAGTAGCGGAATTTTGCGCCGTGGAGATTCGTCATCGCTCGGAAGCGCAAGAGAAAGCCACGCACGCGGCGCTATTGGATGTGGGATGGAGTATCTCTCCGCGCGTGGAAGACACCGCCGCGGATACCATTGTTCTCGATCTCGCGGGGCTCGCGTCTTTATTTGGAACCGACGAAAACATCGCGCGTGAATTGGCAGAGCGCGCTTCTCGCATTGGTGTGATCTCGCACGTTGCGGTTGCTTCCAACATTGAGGCGGCCGTTCTGGCCGCACGAGGTTTCGCTGGGATCACGATCATTCCTGCCGGCGAGGAATGCGCACACCTGGGCGGGATGCCAATTCGCACGCTTTGCACGGATACGGAAGTGCTGGAGACGTTGGAGCGCTGGGGCGTGAATTCTTTAAGCGAGCTGGCGGCATTACCGGTTTTGCAGCTTTCCGAGCGGCTGGGGCAGAACGGAGTCCGGTTGCACGAATTGGCGCGTGGCGCGCGGGTACGTTCGTTGGTACTGGCGGAAGCCTGTTTGCAATTTGCGGAAGAAATGGAGGTGGAGGATTCGGTTGAGGAACTGGAGCCATTGTCGTTTTTGCTGGGACGCTTGCTGGATCAACTTTGCGCGCGGCTGGAAGCACGAGCGCTCGCGGTGCGCACCGTTCGCATACGATTTGAGCTGGAGCCATCGTTCGAAAAAGATGTGCAAGCGCTGAAAGATGAGTCCCGAAAAAAGACCGCGCCGAAGGAGTACACGAAGGTTCTCACTTTGCCCGTTCCCATGCGGGATTCCAAAGTGCTGTTGAAATTGGTTCGCTTGGCACTGCAGGGGGATCCGCCGAAATCGCCGATCCAGAAAATTGAGATGGCGGCGGATGCTGCGCCTCCTCGCGTGGCGCAGAGCGGGCTGTTCGCGCCAAATGGGCCCGATCCAGAAAAGCTGGAGTTGACCATCGCGCGGCTGGCGAAGTTTGTAGGTGAGCCAAATGTTGGCGTGGCTGAATTGCTGGACACGCATCGATCGGAAAATTTCCGGATGGCGCGTTGGGCGGATGATGCGAATTCGCCGTTAAAAAAGACAACCCGGAAGAAAACTGCGGCCCTGACGGGCGATGGCGAACCTCAAGAAGCGCGCCAACGCGCATCGGGATTTCGAGTGATCCGACCGGCAGTGACTGCGAGCGTGGAAATAGACGAAGAACGGCCGGTGCGCATTTGTTTCTCGGGAATGCAGGGAGATGTGGTGGCGGCGTCGGGCCCCTGGCGCAGTTCGGGGAATGGTGGCAGGAGGATGGCTGGGATCAGGACGAATGGGATCTGGCGATTGATTTTGGATCGCGTGGCGGGCTGCATGACAAGAGCGCAAGCCCGTGGCCGCAATACGGCGTGTATCGGATTTATTATGATGCGCCGCGGCAAAGCTGGTTTGTGCGGGGATTTTACGATTGATGTACATCGAACTCCATGCGCGGTCGGCGTTCAGTTTTCTGGAAGGAGCATCCATACCCGAAGAGATGGCCAGTGCTTGCGCTGAGCGCGGCATGGCGGCGATGGCGGTGCTCGATCGCGATGGCGTCTATGGCGCGCCGCGTTTTTACCACGCGGCCGAAAAAAGTCGCATTCGCGCGCACATCGGTGCGGAAATCACCTCACCGTTCGGCTGGCGTTATCCGTTGCTCGTTGAATCCCGCGCGGGCTACCAGAATTTGTGCCGCGCGATTACGCTGATGAAATTGCGCGCTAAAAAAGGTGAAGGAAGTATCGCGAGCCGAAGAACTGGCGGAATTACGCGGAAGGGCTGATTTGTCTGACTGGTGGCGACGAAGGCCCGCTGGCCACGCGTTGTCGAAAGGTGGGATCAAGCGAGGCAACGCAGGCGTTCGTGCAGCTTTGCGAAATCTTTGGACGCGAAAATGTTTATGTTGAGTTGCAGCGGCATTTTTGCCGGGAAGAAGAGGCGCGCAATCAGGCGGCGGTCGAGATTGCGCGGAAATTGTCTTTGCCGTTGCTGGCAACGAATTGTGTTCGTCATGCGCAGCCACAGCAACGCGAATTGCTGGACGTTTTTACGTGCATTCGCAATCATCGCAATCTCTGGCAACGGCCGGGCGCTTGCTGACGCGCAATGCTGAGCGCCATCTGAAAACTCCCGCGGAGATGGCAGCGGTTGTTTGCCGATCTTCCCGAAGCGATTGCGAACACGCAGTCGCTTTCTTCGCGATTGCAATTCACGCTCAAAGATCTTGGGTTACGAATTTCCGAAATATCCGGTGCCTGATGGCGGAACGCAGATGGAGTTTCTTGCGCGAGCGCATGCGCATGAGGGAAGGATTCGCCGATATGGTCGAAACAATGAAAAGGCTCGGAAGCAAATCGAACGCGAACTAGCGCTGATCGAAAAGCTGAAGCTGCCTGGGTATTTCCTGATCGTTTGGGACATCGTGCGCTTTTGTACGCGAGAAAATATTCTTGTGCAGGGGCGCGGATCGGCGGCGAACAGCGCGGTGTGCTATGCACTGGGCATCACCGCAGTCGATCCGGTCGGCATGGGTCTGCTGTTTGAGCGGTTTCTTGTCGGAAGAGCGCGGGGAGTGGCCCGACATCGATCTCGATTTCCGAGCGGCGACCAGCGCGAAAAGCGCGATTCAATACGTTTACAAGCGTTACGGAAAGTCGTGGCGCGGCGATGACTGCGAATGTCATCACATATCGCGGAAAATCGGCGGCGCGTGAAATTGGCAAGGCACTTTCGTTCGATCCGGAAACACTTGACACGGCTCGCGAGCCTGGTCAGCGCGTGGGAATACAAAGATTCCACCGACACGATGGAAAGTCATTTTCGCGATGCGGGCTTCGACCTGAATCATCCGAAGATTCGCAAAGTTTTTTGAGCTTGTGCATGCAGGTGCAGGATTTGCCGCGGCATTTGGGACAGCATTCCGGCGGGCTTGGTTGTGTGCCAGGGGCAACTGGATTCGGTTGTGCCGCTGGAGCAGGCGACGATGCCGGGTCGCGTCGTCGTGCAATGGGACAAAGAAGATTGCGCGGACATGGGCATCGTGAAGAGTCGATTTGCTCGGGCTCGGGCATGATGGCGGTGCTTGAAGAGTCGCTTGCAAATCATCGAGCAAGCACTATGGCGACGAAGTGGACCTCGGGCGGTTGCCCGCAGAACGATCGACAAAATTTACAAAACGCTGTGAAAGGCCGACACGGTGGGGATGTTTCAGATCGAAAGCCGCGCGCAGATGGCTTGTTTGCCGCGGCTGCAGCCCAAAGTGTTTCTACGACATCGTTGTGCAGGTGGCGATCATTCGGCCAGGGCCGATCGTGGGGAAGATGGTGCATCCCTATTTGAAGCGCGCGGCAGGGGCGGGAAGCGCCGGAGTGCTTGCATCCTTCGCTGGAGCCGGTGCTGGAGCGCACGCTGGGCGTGCCATTGTTTCAGGAGCAGCTTTTGCGCATGGCGATGATTGCGGCGGGTTTCACGCGGAGGTGAGGCGGAAGAGTTGCGGCGCGCGTTCGGTTTCAAGCGCTCGGAAAAACTGATGAAGGATGTAGAGGTGAAGCTTCGGCGCGGGATGGATCGCAACGGAATCACTGGGACGACGCAGGACACGATCGTGCAATCGATCACGTCGTTTGCGCTGTATGGATTTCCGGAATCGCATGCGGCGAGTTTCGCGCTGATCGCGTATGCCAGCGCTATTTGAAATGCCACTATCTCGCTGCGTTTACGGCGGCGATGCTCAACAATCAGCCGATGGGATTTTACAGTCCGTCGACGCTGGTGAAGGATGCGCAGCGGCATGGTTTGCGCGTGCGGCCTATCGATGTGACGCGATCGGATTGGATTTGCACGATCGAAAAAATCGGTGACGAGCATGTCATGCGCGTTGGCCTGCGCTACGTGAAGGGGTTGCGCGAGGAGATCGGCCGCGCGATCGTGCGCCAACGCGAGATCGAAGTGTTTCGCTCGATCGATGATTTGAAACTGCGCGTGCCGGAGTTGCAAAAGTCACGAGTTGAGCGGCGCTGGCGGAAATCGGCGCGCTTGAATTTCGTCGGCGAGCAAGCAGGGTTTCCACCGGCGCGATGCATTGTGGCAGATCGAACGCGTTGCGCGTCGACGCAGGGCCGATTCTCGAATCTGTGAAGATGAGCCGGATAGCACCAAGCGCTCGAGCGCAGCGATCACCGCTGCAGCCGATGACTGCGGAAGATCGCCTCGTCGCCGACTTTCACAACACCGGCATGACCGTCGGTCCGCATCCGCTGCGCTACCATCGCGAAGCAATTGAACGCCGGCAAGGATTCATTTCCGCAATCGAACTGCGCAGTTTGCGTGATGGAACTGCAGGTGCGAGTTGCAGGCTCCGTAATCGCGCGTCAACGTCCCGGAACTGCGAAAGGTTTCGTATTTCTCAGCCTCGAAGATGAAACGGGTATTTCCAACGCCATCATCACGCCGCAGATTTTTCGAGAGCATCACGTGGTGATCGTGCACCAGCAATTTTTATTGATCGAAGGCGGCTGCAGAACCAGGAGAACGTCATTTCCGTGAAAGCTGAGCGACATCCATCCGCTGTTCTTGACACAAGCGGAAACTGTCTTCGCACGATTTTCACTGATAATTGGGAGGAACATGCTTGCCCGCAGTGCTGTCGAGCGAGCGCAATGTCCGTCGTGGAGCGCGGGCAACGATTGCAGCAGTGCGCTCACTCCGTTCCAGAAAATCTGCACACCAATGCAGACCAATAAAAATGACGACAGCCGCATGATCACGTTCATGCCGTGGCACCCAGAAGTTTGCTAAACGGTCTGAGAAGCCATAGCAGAAATAGATGCTGAGTCCGAGCAAGCGCCGAAGCGACGATGATCGATAAAATTCCCGATGGACATTAATCCCTGGAAGCCGGCGGCATTCGCGCCCAACGTGATGGCCACGGAGATTGAGCCGGGACCGACCGTCAGCGGCAAAGTGAACGGATAAAAGGCGTGGCGGTAAATGTCTTTTGGATCTACGTCATGGTGCACGCCGCTACCGCGATCATCATCGTCGTCGTTGTGGTTGAGCATGTTCCAGCCGGTGGCCACGACAATCAAGCCGCCTCCCACTTGCACGATGGGGAGCGAAATCCCAAAGAACGCCAGGATGTGCGTGCCGATCAGACACGATGCAACCAGCAAGGCAAAACTATTTATGGCGATGCGCTGCGACAAGAGCCTGCGTTCTGGAGGCGTATAGTCCTTGGTGAGTGCCAGAAAAATGGGGCTTCCGCCGAGCGGGTTCACGATGGGGAAGAGCGCGCTGAGAAGTAGGAGCGTGGTCTTGACGGCTGCGAGCAAGGAATCCTCCGGACGGGCGAGTATATCCGAGCACTATCCGGACGCAAAAGTATTTCAAAGGCGTTGCGCGACGATAATCTTTGCGGTCGTGATGGCCTGGCCGACGTGGCGCTGGGTGTGATCGGCAACGTGAACGAGGAGGCCGCCGAGCGTTGTAGGCAGCGCTTTCTTTCCGACTGTTCGTGATTGATCCAGGTCGGTTTGCGCCAGGCTGCGAACGCGTTCGGTACTTCGGGTCAATGCCTTTGTGAGTTCAGCGAAGAGTGCATCCCGCGAGACCGCGGGCTGGAGCTCATTCTTCAACGCTGTCAGCTGTTCTTGTGCCAGAGCTTGGCCTTCCGCGTAGGTCAGCAAACGATCGAGGCTCCGCGCCATGTGGTGTAGATGAAAGGCGACCGGTGGCAGATCGGCGGGACGCGCATTCAACTCCGCGTCGGTCAGGGCGCCGCACCATTTTTGCAAGTCTTCTCCGGCAAGTTCCAGGGCGTGAAGAACCGCTCGCGGCACCGCGGGAATTTCGGTCAATGTGCCGCGCAACCATGGTTCGGGCAGCGATCGGGTGACAGCCGCTGCCTCTGTCGGTTGATTTGCGTTCATAGTGAGCGCCTCCTCAAATTGGAGCGCCGTAATCCGGCGCGGCTGAAAAAGTAATTCTAGAACAGAAGCCACGGCTTGCCGAACGGTACGCCGTAGGCTAGAGTCTCGGTTTCACGAAAAGGGCAAATCATGGCGACGAAAGCGAAAGAAGCGAAGAAACCGCAGCCCAAAGGGAAGGGCGGGGAGACCGTCCGGATACTGATTTCCCGCGCGCGGCTGCAGCGCCGTATTACGGAGATGGCGCGGGAAATTCGCAAAGATTTTCCGGGTGAGCCGCTGCACCTGGTGGGCGTGCTGAAGGGCGCGGTGTTTTTTCTTACCGATTTGGGAAAGCAGATTCCTGGAGACGTATCGTTTGACTTCATCGCCGTGGCGAGTTACGGACTGGGCACGCACTCCTCGGGGCAAGTAAGGCTCACTCGCGACCTGGATTCCAGCATTGAAGGAAAAACCGTAATCGTGGTGGAAGACATCCTTGACACGGGCATGACGCTGCAATACTTGCTGCGCGTTTTTGAGCAGCGCAAACCCAAGCGCGTTCGTGTCGCAGTGTTGCTGGACAAGCCCGAGAGGCGCATTGCCGCGGTGCACGCCGACTACGTTGGCTTCACCATTCCCAATGAGTTTGTGGTCGGGTTTGGGCTCGATTATGCGGAGCGCTACCGCAACATGCCGGATGTCGGCGTGCTTTCCCTTGGTCCTGACGGCGCCAAAAGCGGCAAATCGTAGGGGATGCGGCGGCCGCACTAACATTTCGCAACTAACTTTGTCTAACTCGTTGCGCCTTCACGTCGCCTGTTATAATAGTCTCTTGGATGAATCCCACCAAAGCACAAACAGGGGCGGTCACCGAAAACGGAAGTCCGGAAGCTTCCGCTGAAGTCCTGGCAACACTGGCCGAAATCGGCGAAGAGGTAAATGCTTCGCTCGACCTCGACGAGGTGCTGGCGCGTACGGCTGTGCTTATCAAGCGGCACATTGATTACGAAATTTTTGGCGTGTTGATGTTTGAGGGAGATGGATCCTACCTTAAGCATCGCTTTTCGATCGGGTATCCGCGAGATCTTGCGGAAAATCTGCGGATCCCACTGGGTCAGGGGATCAGTGGCACCGCGGCCGCTACCGGGCATCCCGTGCGTGTGAGCGACACGTCGAAAGACCCGCGGTACATCAACGCGATTGACAATGTAAGGTCGGAGCTGGCTGTGCCGCTGATGCTTCGCGGCAAGTGTGTTGGCGTGCTTGATATTCAAAGCCGTCACCCGGATTACTTCACGCCGGAGCAGCAGAGTATCTTGACTTTGCTGGCCAGTCGGCTTGCGGTTGCGGTCGAGAACGCCAGACTGTTTCAGCGTGTTCGCGCGCAAGCAGAGACGCTCTTGCTCTTGAACGAAGTGGGGCGGGAGACGAGTTCGATCCTGGACGTCGAAGAGTTGCTGCGCCGCGCGGCGGAACAGACCAAGCGGGTAATCGACTATCAGATCCTGAGCATCATGCTCTACGACGAAGAGCTTAAGGTTTTTCGTCACCGCGTCGATGTGAAGCACGGTCATCGCGTGCAAGGAAAGTTGCGGGCAGCAGCGAGTGAAGGAATCGTCGGCGCAGCAGCTACGCTCAAGGAGCCGGTGCTGGTTCCCGATGTTACCGTCGATCCACGCTATTTGATGGCGAATCCGGAGACGCGCTCCGAGTTGGCTATTCCCATGATTCATAAGGGGCGCGTGATTGGCGTGCTGGATCTAGAGAGTCCGCAGCTGAATTATTTCACCGAGGACCACGTTCAGACGCTTTCAATTCTGGCGGCGAATTTCGCGGTATCGCTGGAGAACGCGCGCTTGTATGAGCAGGTCGCGCGGGACGAAGCGCGCCTCGAACGCGATCTGCAGGCGGCGAAGCGCATTCAAGGAGCGCTATTACGCTCGGTGCCGACGGAGGACTTCGGGCTGGATATGGCGGCGCGCTATCTTTCGGCGCGTGAAGTCGGCGGCGATCTATACGAATTTTTGCGCTACGGTCCGCAGCAGCTTGGAATCGCGCTCGGAGACGTCAGTGGCAAGGGAACGGCGGCGGCGTTGTACGGTGCCGTCGCTATCGGGATTATGCGCAGTCTTGCGCCACAAAAACTGCAGCCTGCCGAGATGCTGCGGCAGATGAATCAGATCGTCGGTGAGCGGCGTATTGAAGGACGATTTATGACCGCGTGTTTCGCCACGTTTCAGAAGGGACGCAGCAAGTTGCGCGTCGCGAACGCAGGGCAGTCACAGCCGCTCTTGTACAAAGAGGGGCGTTGCGGCAAGGTGGAGCTCACCGGCTTTCCTTTGGGGATTTTTGAGGAAGTCACCTACGACGAATGGTCGGTTACGCTGTCTGTCGGCGATATCCTGGTATTTCATTCGGATGGCATCGCGGAAACGGCGAACAGCGAAGGCCAATTTTTTGGGACGGAACGGTTGCGCAAAATTATTGAAGACCAGCACGAGCTGACAGCAGCCGAGCTGACGGATCAAGTGTTCCGCGAGGTGGAATGGTTTTCGCAAGGCGCGCCACTGGCGGATGATCGCACACTGGTCGTGCTCAAAGTGCGATGAGCGGAGCGGCCGAGGCATCTTCACGAAAGCTCGTGTTCGTGGATCCTGCCACATTTACTCCTCATTTTTCCTGGAAGAAATTAGGAAATAGCGCATCCGGCGGAGAATTTGTCGCTTGCGAAGACGTGCGTTTGGTGGACGTTGCAGAGAAGATCGGCACGCCCGCTTACGTTTATAGCCGCGCCGCGATTGATGACGCGCAGGCGGAGTTACATCGAGGTCTGGGATCGCTTCCGCACACCCTGTGCTTCGCGGTGAAATCGAATGGGAATTTGGCGATTTTGAAGCATGTGGCGAAAGGAGGGAACGGCTTCGATATCGTGTCGGGCGGAGAGCTAGCGATGCTGCGGGGAATTGGCGTGCGTGGCGATCGGATCGTTTTTTCCGGTGTTGGGAAAACGCGCGAGGAGATGCGCGAGGCGCTGCGTTATCCATCTCGGACCAGCCGCGGGCGTGGCCGGCGAAGTCGGAATGGGATTCTCCTCTTCAATGTTGAATCGGAGGCGGAGTTGGAAGTTTTGTTAGAAGAATCGTCGCGCCATGTGAGACGCGGTGACGGGGCTCCTTCCGTTTCGATCCGCGTAAACCCGGATGTGCAGGCCGGCGGGCATCCCCACATCGCGACGGGACGACACGAGCACAAGTTCGGACTCAACTGGGAAGAGGCGCGACGTTTGTATCTTGCGCAACGGGAATCGAAGTGGATTCGCTGGCATGGAATCAGCGTGCACATCGGGTCTCAAATTGTCGCGTTGGATCCATTTCGCCGCGCGCTCCGGAGGCTCGCCAGCTACGTTGACGAATTGTGCGAGAATGGCATTTCGCTCAAGTATCTGGATTTTGGCGGAGGCCTGGGAGTTCGCTACACGACAGAGAACCCTCCTGGGCGTGCGGAGTACGCGCGGATGGTGTCGCAAATGCTTCGGCCGCTGGGACTGCACCTTTTGCTGGAGCCGGGGCGCACGATCATCGGGCCCGCGGGTGTGCTCCTTACGCGTGTCGTATATGTGAAGGAGAGCCGGGGCAAGACGTTTGTTGTTGTGGACGCGGCCATGAACGACTTGATGCGGCCGGCGCTGTACGGTGCGGTGCATCCGATTACGAGAGTAACAAGGGACGAAGACGATGACACGCCGCGTCAACGGGTGGATGTTGTTGGTCCTGTCTGTGAGACCGGGGATTGTTTTTTGCGCGATTGGCCGCTGGGACGAGTGGAAACGAGCGACGTTTTGGCGATCTGGGTGGCTGGGGCTTATGGGATGAGCCAGTCGTCGAACTACAATGCGCGGTGTCGTGCGGCGGAGGTCTTCATTTCAGGAAACAGGTTCCGATTGATTCGGAGGCGGGAAACCTCTGCGGATCTGCTTCGAGGACAGGTGCTTCGCTAGGTTGCTGTGGGTGCTTTCGTTTTGAGGACCGCAGAGCTTGGATATGAGCCCTCCCCCCTAGTTTTTAGTTCAACGATTTGAAAACAAAGGAGATCCGCTACGGTTTGGCGTAGTGACTTGATTCTTAGGGGTTTAGTCGAGCTGATGTTGGAAAGCACTGGCAAATTGGTTTTAATCTGTTGAGTTAAGCGGTAGAGTCCTCATCTTCTACGGCTGTGCATGTGGATTGGGTTCTGCGGGAGCTGAATGGTTTTTGCTGAAGGGGACACACACAAGAGTGTCTATGCTACTCGGAGATATAACAGCACTTGTTGGTATCATAACACAATAGTTAAAATAGTCAAATAAAATCGCTGGTTGCTGTTGGCGGAGCCTTGCGGTTGCCGGCTGCGAATGGTGGCTAGGTCTCGCCCCATTTGAGTTTGCTGTGGAGGATCTCGAAATAGGATTTTTTTTGGGGTTGGATCAGCTTCAGGCGTTCGGGGGCGCGAGTCATGCGCACTCTGTCGGCTGGTTGCATGGGTATGCCGGTTTGCCCGTCCAGAGTTAGGAAGACGGATTCGGTGCCGGCGGATAAATCGATTTCTACCTGGGAAGAATCGCGGATTACCACCGGGCGATCGCTCAGGGTGTGCGGACAAATCGGAGTGATGATCCAGGATTCGACGGATGGGTGCACGATGGGGCCGCCTGCGGACAGGGAATAGGCGGTTGAGCCTGTGGGAGTGGCGACGATCAGACCGTCGACGCGATAACGGCAGACGAATTCGCTGTCGATCATGAGTTCCAGGTCGATCATGCGGGCGAGGGCGCCCTTGTTGATGACCGCTTCGTTCAGGACGGTTTGGCGCTCGACGACCTTGCCCTCGCGTTTTAGTTCGACATCCAACATGACGCGTTCGCTGGATGGCAGTCTTCCTGCCAACGTTTCTTCCAGTGCGGGGTACATTTCTTCGAGTTTGAAACTGGTGAGAAAGCCGAGGCTTCCCATGTTGATGGGGAGGATAGGAATGCCTAGTGGCGCGGCGACGCGTGCTGCGGCGAGCAAGGTGCCGTCTCCGCCGAGGACCAGCAGGAGTTCGGAGTTTTTAGCGACCTCATCACGATGGAGTCCCTTGGAAGAGTCATTCAACGCGCTGGCGGTTTCGGTGTCGTAGAACACCTTGATGCCGCGGGCTTGAAACCAATGAAGCAGCGGGGGGACAACAACGGCCAGATTGGAACGCCGAGGCCGCGAAATAAGACCGATGGTTTGAAAGGACACGGACGGGTGCATGGATGTCTGAGATTCTACTCCAGCGGCTTTTTGCGCGCGTGGAGAAAATACTCTTGATTGCCTTCGGCGCCGGGTAGATGGCTGGGCAGAAATCCCAGAATTTCGAGGCCTGCTGCACTTGCTGCCGAGCGCACTTTTTCTACGGCCTTTTCGTGCAGGGCTGGATCGTTGACGATGCCGCCGGTTCCGACATCTTTTTTGGGCAGCTCAAATTGAGGTTTTACGAGGACGAGCAGGTTCGCGCCGGGCTTCGCGATTGCAGCTGCGGGGGGCAGCACTTTTGTTGCGGAAATAAAAGAGACATCGACGACGACGAGATCGACGGGCTCGGGAATATCTTCGCGGCGCAACTCTCGGGCGTTGCGTTCGATGCGCACGACGCGGTTGTCTTGATGCAACTTCCACGCGATTTGATCGACATTTACGTCCACGGCGTAGACGCGTGAGGCTCCTTTCTGCAACAAGCAGTCGGTGAAGCCCCCGGTGGATGATCCGACGTCGAGACAGATGAACCCCGCGGGAGTGAGGCCGAAATCTTCTAGAGCGCCTTCGAGTTTGATGCCTCCGCGGCTTGCGTATTTTTGCGTTCGGGTGGTTACCGCGACTCGAGCGTCTTCGGCGATCGATGCTCCTGCTTTCTCCGCGCGGACGTTATCGACGGAGACCTCGCCGGCGAGGATCATGGCTTGGGCTTTGTTTGCGGAGTCGGCGAGGCCGCGTTCGACGAGGAGGAGGTCGAGGCGCTTTTTCGCAGGTTTGGATTTCATGCATGAGTACAGTAGTCGTGGGGAATTGGGGTGTCAAAGGCGCGAGATTCTGGGTTGCATAGTCGTGGTCGTCAAGAGCGAAGGGAGATTTCTCCACTACGCGGGCCGACGCGTTCACAGGAAGTGAACGCGGAGGAAGAAGCCGGGCCGCTCCGGTCGAAATGACGGGTTGCCGGCGGGGCGACGTTTTTTGCACGAACAGGACGGTTAGTGCGGCGTCGCTTGACGTCCTTCGGGCCCCGGGGTCAGGCGCGGCGAAGGACCAGGTATTCGGCTATGTCGCGGAGGCGACTGGCTTTTTCTTCGAAGGGGGAGAGTTCGGCGATGGCGCGGGTGGCCAGGTCGTTGGCGATTTCGTGGGAGCGCTCCAGACCGTAGACCGCTGGGTAGGTGGCTTTTTGTTGGGCGATGTCTTTGCCGGCGGTCTTCCCTAGCGCGGTGGAGGATTCTTCCACGTCGAGAATGTCGTCCGTAACTTGGAAGGCCCAGCCGATGTTTTCGCCGAAGCGGCGCAAACGGGCTACGTCACTTTTGGTTGCGCCAACGCACAAGGCTCCTGCGGTGACGGAGGCGCGAATCAGGGCGGCCGTTTTGGAGCGGTGAATATATTCGAGCATCTTTTTGCCAACGGTCTTGCCTTCGGCTTCGAGATCGGCGACTTGCCCGCCGACCATGCCGTTGACTGTACCCGCGGCGGTGGCGATTTCGGTGAGCATGGCTACGCGGCGCTCGGCGTCAACGGGCGTAGAGGCGACGACTTCAAACGCCAGCGTTAGCAGGGCATCGCCTGCCAGAATAGCGGTGGCTTCGCCGAATTGCTTGTGGCTGGTGGGCTTGCCGCGGCGAAGGTCATCGTTGTCAAGCGCCGGCAAGTCGTCATGAATCAGCGAATAGGTGTGAATGCACTCGATCGCACAGGCTGGATGCAAGGCGGCGGTGACATCGTCGGCGAAGATGCGGGCGGTCTCTAAGCACAAGATGGGCCGGATGCGCTTTCCGCCGGCAAAGACGCTGTAGCGCATGGCTTGGTGAATCGAGGAAGGTTGCGTGTTTTCTGAGGGCAGTAATTTTTCGAGGTGAGCGTCGACTGTCAGGCGGTCTTCCTCGAAAAAGGCTGGGAGCTTCGCCGGGGTCGGAGGGGTGCTGGTCGAGCGGTTTGCAACCGTCACGATTCGTTCTCGCGCTCGGGATCGAACGGTTCGGCGGTCAGTTTGCCATCCGCTTTTTTGAGGAGGATCTCGACGCGGCCTTCGGCTTCTTCGAGTTGCTTTTGGCATTCGCGGGAGAGCTGGACGCCCTCTTCGAAGAGTTTCATGGCGTCGTCGAGAGAGAGTTGTGGGCTTTCGAGGCGGCGGACGACCTCTTCGAGGCGGACCAGGGATTTCTCGAAGTCCGGCTTTTTGGGTGGCTCGGGCTTTTTTACGGGAGTTGAGTTCACTCGATCAGGCCTCGTGTGCGCTTAAAGGCGCCCGCATTCGGAACGCGGCCGCTACATGAACCGGATGCAAAGAGCATTCTACGGCACGGCGGAGAATTGAAACAATTGGTTTGTGTCGTGGTGATGCGCTACGGGCTGGCCTTCAGGGTTAGCGTGTGCTTGCGGTCTTTTGCTTCGGCGGCGTCGGTGAAGGGGGCATAGATGGGCTTGCCTTCGTACCAGTAGGAGAATTGGTCGGAATAGTGGCTGCTGCCGGGTTGGCCGGATTGGCCTGCGGGGATCAGGAGGATAGATTCGTCCCAGTTGCCGGGATTGGCTACGAAGCGCATTGCGGGGCCGTGGGTCTTTGTGGCAGCGCGCACGCTGTAGCTTGTGCCGGACTGCGGTTTGTTGCTGATGCTTAGCAATTTCTTCAGCAGACCCTCGCGGCCGATGGGGTGGAGCATTTCCAGGGAATTGAAATGCTTCCAGGGCCAGTCTTCGATGCGAGGGCTGCTCGAGTCTTCGGCGAGTTTGGTTACGGCACGATCGGCGGCTGCGACTAGGAGCGCGTCGTAAGTTTTGTAGGTTGACGGAAGCCACTTCGCGGGACGGTCGGTGAGGATCTTTTGCAGGAACGTGGTGGTGCGCCAGCGGTATAGATTGGGTTCATCGCCTAAGTATGGCTCCAGAATCAGCGCTAGAGCCGAGCGTCGTAACGCGACCAGGAAGGAGACTTCGGGAGAGTCGGCGTCGGCGATGCCATTCCAGTCCTGGAGGCCGTCGATGAGTTTTTTTGTGCGAGCGTCGTTTGGTGTGGCGGTTTTTGCGGCGGCGACCAACTGGTCGGCTAGAAAAAGATGAGGATAGCTGAAAGTGTCGGTCTGAACCTTAAGCATGTCGGCGGGCCGCAGGTCGTGCTTGTCGTGGAGCAGATCGTAGATGCGGGCGGTGCGGTAGGGCTCCTCCCAGCGATCGGTTAAGTAGGGTTTGTAGGCGGGTCCTACGACGCGAGCGTTGGCGGTGACGATCAGGCCGCTGTCAGGATTGAGTGCTTGCGGAAGTTGATCGAAGGGGATGTAGCCAGTCCATTCGTAGGCGTCGGTGTCGCCGGGATAAGGAATTTCTCCGTGGCCTTTTTTGCGGATGGGTACGCGCGCGGCCATTGCGTAGCCGATATTGCCTTTGACGTCGGCATAGACGGCGTTTTGAGCGGGGCCCCAGACGCGTTTCATGATGCTGCGAAATTCTTCCCAGTTTTGGGCTTTGCCGAGCCAGTTGTAGACGCTGGATAGGCCGCCCGGTTCGGTGGCGGTCCAGCGGAGGGCGTAGGACTTGCCGTTCTCGCGACGCACGATCGGACCGTGGCGGGTTACCACGATTGGGAGATGTTCGTCTCGCTGGCCTTTTACGTGAATCACTTCGTCGAACAGTTGAGCTTTCACCCACTTCCCGTTTACGCGATATTCATCCAGAGCGGCGGGATTGAACGATTCGGAGTAGAGATCCTGCACGTCGGCGCCATTGTTGGTGAAGCCCCAGGCGATGTGGTCGTTGTGGCCGATGACGACCAGGGGCGCGCCTGGCAGCGTGAAACCTTTCACATTCCAGCCTGGGGCGGTCAGATGGATTTCATACCAGATGGGCGGGAGGGAGAGTTCCAGGTGCGTGTCGTTGGCGAGCAGTGGCTTTCCCGTGGCGGTGTGATCGCCGCTGACGACCCAGTTGTTGCTGCCGAGGCTGTGGCGAATTTCGCTGTGGGAAGCTTCCAGATATTCGGATACGGAATTAGCCAGCGCAGTCGTCAGATCGGGAATCGCGTCTGGTACGGCTACGTTATTTGATCCTGTTGCGCTGGCCTTGAGCACCCCGTCCGGCTCCATGTCATCATCGTCGTCGTCGTCTTCGTCGTCGGAGTCGACTCTGGAACGCTGTGAACCGTCGTTCACCACGTTGGGGTCGCCGACCACGAAATGATCCATGGCGGCGTCGGGGGAGAACAGATCGCGGGCACGTTCCGGGCCGACGCGGTCGGTCACTTTCGCGCGATCAAGCTCCTCCTCCCAGGTGTCGGTGAGCGTCTGGTACATGTAGCCGGAAATGACGAGGGTGTCCGTTGGCTGCCAGGGCTGCGGCTTGTATTTGAGCAGCGAAAATTCGAGCGGCAACAGGTCTCGATGCTGTTCGATGAAATGGTTCACGCCGCGAGCGTAGGCTTCCAAGATGGCGCGATTGGCAGGATCCATTAGGCTAAGATCGCGCTCCGCGGCGTGTGCAAAGCCGAAGGTGCGGAATTGCTTGTCGACGTTGAGCGTGACGGGGCCGAGAATCTCGGAGAGTTGGCCGCGAGCGACTCGACGGAGGAGATCCATTTGCCATAGACGGTCTTGGGCCATGACGTAGCCTTGAGCTTCGACCATGTCTTCCACGGAATTTGCGCGGATGTGAGGGACGCCCCAGTGGTCGCGCTCGACGACGACGTCCTTTTGGAGGCCAGGGAGAGCGATGGAGCCGTCGAGGTGAGGAAGAGGGCGATAGATGAACCACCAGAGAGTTGCGCCGATAGCGATTATAACGATCGCGGCGGCCCAAAATAAGAAACGTAGGATTGCTCGCAAACTGGCTCCCGGTCGTTAGGACGAAACTGTGAGTGTAGAAGAGGGAGCACGGGTGCGCAACCGAGGGAAGATGAATTTGATATCGTCCCGGTTGCAACTGCGACACCTTGGGGCGCCCAGACGATCTCGCGGCGCGCTGCGTTGGATTGAGTCTTGGCGAGGATCGTAGATGAAAGGTGGGGGCTAGCCGGCGAGTTCCAAGAGGTTGGGCTCCGTTGTTCGGGGAAAACTGACGCGTGACTCGCCGACACGGTGTGCAGGTCTGTGCTGCTACAATGCGGAAAGGGGGCCATCCCGACTACTTATGTTTGTTGTGCGGCTGATTGGCGTGCTTGCGCTCGTCGCGCTGAATGGTTTTTTCGCGGCGACGGAGTTTTCGCTTGTCGCGGTGCGTTTATCGCGGGTGCGGCAGCTGGTTCAAAAGGGGAATCCGCGGGCCAAGGTTGTTGAGGTATTGTTGAGCGATTTGCACCGCGTGGTGTCGGGTGTGCAATTGGGAATCACGCTCGCGAGTTTGGCGCTCGGCGCGCTTGGCGAAAACACCCTGGCCAATGTACTGCAGACGCTGTGGCCGAAAACCGAAGGGGCGCGCGGGGCGCTTCTTGCGCACGCGGCTGCACTTGCCGGGGCGTTCGCGATGCTTAGCGCGGTGCACGTGGTCATCGGCGAATTGGTGCCAAAGACCGTGAGCCTGGCGCGGGCGGAACGCGTGGCGTTGCTGATCGCGCGGCCTTTTTCCTGGTTTCTGAATACGTTCCGATGGGCGATCGACCTTCTTGACGGCATTTCGGGAGCGATTGTGAAGTCGCTGGGCGTGTCGGAGCCCACCGGGCATGGCGCCGCGCATTCCACCGAAGAACTCCAGATCCAAATTCAACAAGCGCGTGAACGAGGGTTGATCGCGCCCGGTGAGGAGAAATTCATAGTCAGCGCGATCGAGCTGGGGCAAGTGCAAGTGCGGGAAATCATGGTGCCGCGCCCGGATATGCATACGTTGCCAGTGGAATCCACGGTAGATGAAGTGATGCGGGCATTTGCGACCACGCAGCGTTCTCGTATCCCCGTGTATCGCGGGACAGAGGACCAGATCCTCGGCTTCGTGCATATCAAGGATATGCTTTGGGTGCTGCTGGACCGCGAGCGGCGGCTGGAGGAGGGTGTTGCGCCGGCTGCGTTCGATCTGCGCAGGGTGATTCGCGAAATCCTGATTGTGCCGGAGACCAAGCCGGCGAACGAGTTGCTTGCGGAATTGCGAAGCCGTCGCGTGGGGATGGCGCTGGTTGTCGATGAGTTCGGCAGCATCCTTGGACTGGTCACCCTGGAAGATATCCTTGAGCAAGTTGTTGGGGAGATTCACGATGAGTTTGATGTGGTCGAGCGGCCACTGACGCTTGCCGATGGCGCGGTGATTTTCGATGCGGCGCTGAATGTGCGCGATCTGGATGCGCAGTACAACATCACCTTGCCGGAAGATCCGGCGTACGCGACCGTGGGGGGATTTGTGCTCGATCAGCTTGGATTTATCCCTCGCGGCGGCGAAAGTTTCGAGTATGGGAATTCGCGGTTTACGGTGGTGGAAATGGATGGGAAGCGGGTTGCGCGCGTCAAGATCGAGCGCATTCGCGCCCTGAGCGGCGAACAAAAGCCTGCCGAACCCGTGGCCGATGCAACGCCGACGCAGTCTGCTCCGTCTTCGGCTTCGGGTTTGGACGCTGTTAAATCGCACTCCGGTTCGTCCGCGCGGACTCGGTGATGGCGCGGCATCTTGTGCAGCGATTCCTACTCACACTTCCAGCCCTCTGGCTCGTTCTGACGCTGGTGTTTCTGATGATCCACATCGTGCCCGGGGATCCTGTCGAACAGATGCTTGGGGAAGGCGCGGCTCCCGGCGAAATCGTGCAGTTACGCCATGCGCTTGGGTTGGATCAACCCTTGTTGACGCAGTATGGCCACTATCTTCGGGAACTCGCGCATGGGGATCTCGGGCAGTCGTTTAAGTTTCAGGCGCCGGTGCGGCGGATTATTTTTGAGCGCTATCCGGCGACCCTGAGCCTCGCGTTCCTTGCCTTGTTAGTATGCGCGGCGATCGCCATTCCTGCGGGGATTCTCGCCGCGTATCGGCGCGGGCATGCCGCGGACCGCGCTGTTGGTATCTTTACGCTCTTTGGTCTTGCGGTGCCAAACTTTGCGCTCGGGCCTGTTCTGATTTTAGTTTTTTCGATTGAATTGGGATTGCTGCCGGTATCAGGGCGCGGCGGTCCTTCTTATTACATCCTTCCCGCAGCCACACTCGGCGCCGCTTTGGCTGCCATTCTTACGCGGATGGTTCGCGGATCGATGCTGGAAGAATTATCGAGCGACTATGTGCGGACGGCTCGCGCCAAGGGACTCTCCATGACTGCGGTGTTGTTTCGCCACGCATTCCGCAATGCGCTCATTCCCATCATCACCATCCTCGGGCTGCAATTCGGAACGCTGTTGGCGGGCACGATCGTCACCGAGACTATCTTTTCTTGGCCTGGGATCGGCAGGCTCACGGTACAAGCGATTTCTTCGCGTGATTATCCGTTGCTCCAGGGTTGCATTCTCGTGATCGCGTTGTCGTATGTGGTCGTGAATTTGCTCACCGACGTGCTCTATTCGGTGATAGATCCGCGCGTGAGGTTGTCTTGAGATTTGTTGCGATCGTGCGTCAATTCCTGGGTCAGAGCGTGCTCGCGCGCGTGGGATTTTTCGTCGTGATGCTGCTGATTCTGGCCGCGCTGCTGGCGCCGTGGATTGCGCCCGCGAATCCCGCGTCGCAGGATTTGCCTTCGCGTTTGCAAGCGCCTTCCCGGGCTCATTGGATGGGCACGGATGAACTGGGGCGCGACACGTTATCTCGAACTTTGTACGGGGCGCGAGTTTCGCTGCTCGTGGCGGGTTCGGTGGTTTTCGGTTGCGGACTTACCGGGCTCATTGTGGGCATGGTGGCGGGCTACGCGGGCGGATGGTTCGATCGTTTCGTGAATTTGCTGTTGATCAACGCGTTTCTGTCGTTTCCGGGAATTCTGCTGGCCATCGCATTTGCGGCGTTTTTGGGGCCGGGAATCAGCAAGGTGATACTCGCGCTGGTGATTACGGGCTGGGCGGGATATGCGCGGTTGGCGCGCGCGCAGGTGCTGAAGGTGAAAGAACTCGAATTCATTCTCGCGGCGCGGTCTTTGGGAGCGTCGCATTTGCGCATTTTGGCTTCGCATTTGTTGCCCAACATTTTGCAGCCGGTCTTGATTCAGGCGACCATCGGCATGGCCGGCGCGATTCTGGCGGAGTCGACCTTGAGCTTTCTGGGTCTTGGCGTTTTGGCGCCCGTGCCAAGCTGGGGAGCGATGCTGAATGATGCGCGTAGTCATCTTTTTGACGCGCCGCACCTGGTGATTTTTCCCGCGTTGGCCGTGATGATGGCGGTGCTTGCGTTCAATTTGCTGGGCGACGCCTGGCGCGATTGGCTGGATCCGCGGACGCGCTCGCAAATGGCGGTGATGGATCTCACCCGCTGATCAAGATGCCGGGCTCCGAGATGCTATGCGTGTATGGATTGAGGTCGGCGGAGCAAGCCCCGCCTAGAGGGATCAAAAATCTGCGCTACTTGCCTGGCAGAGTGACCGCGGCGCCGCGTCCCAATGCGAGGGTGCGTGCCGCGCTTCCCTTGTTGACGCCAATCTCAATGTATCCGCTTGATCCGACGTAGGCGATTGGCTCACCTGCATTTCCCGATGCGAAGGTGTGCACGAGCCGCGAAACCAAATGCGTTCCTATCTGAAACTGCACCTTGCCGGCGGTCTGCGCCTCTTCGGAAAGATCCTCGGCGCGGAAGTTTGTGACCAAGTTGCCGAAGCTGTCGACCCGCAGCACTATACCTTTTAATACTCCGTCGGTTGCCTTAGGCCGCGGCATCGCGAATTTCTTATAATCCTCGATTACGTCTCCCATGCTTGCGGTCTGCCCACTTTTCGCCAGCCATGCGGCTACCGGCGCAAATACATCGCGGCCATGAAACGTTTTGCTAACCGGTTGCAGGTAGTAGTGCTCCACGTTGGCGTGGCGCACCACGACGGTGGGATCGCGTTCGTAGACCAGCGACAACACGCCGTTGTCGGGGGCCACAAAATATTGATTCTCTGAGGTGACCAGCAAGGGCCGCCGATCGGTGCCCACACCAGGATCCACCACCACAATGTGAATCGTACGCGGCGGGAAATAGGGATACGCCGCTCCGATCGTCAGCGCTCCGTCCAGCAGATCGTAGGGCGTGACGTGATGGCTGATATCGACGATCGTTACATCTGGATTGATCTTGAGAATGACGCCCTTGAGAGTACCGACCAGATGATCGCTGGTTCCGTAGTCCGTGGTGAGTGTGATAATCGGGTTCGACAATGGATTCTCCGGCCCTGGGGTAATGCTGCGAAGGCCCGCAGGCGATGCGTTAGGCGCCTCGCACACCTTCACGCTAACCAACGCACATCCAGCCGTCAAGAAAAGGACGCACGGTGTGCTGTGCAATCGCCAACGCCCCGAAAAAGGGGAAACGATTGCCACGATGAGCCCGTGCCCCGGCTCAGCGCAGACAGGGTCGATTGGGACGGCCGAGGCCGTTCAACCAGCCGCCCGTGGGGCGGTGGATCCCTGGCGAGCCGAACTTGGAGCGCTGCTTTCGTTCACCGAGATCAGGCAGGGCTGGCTGTGCTTCACAGCCGACGCGGGCATCGAAGACTCCCTCGCGGCGAAATCATCGGGGGAGGTTTTTGCGGTCAGGTGTGATATTGTGACGGGGTAGACTTGCCGAGTTGGATTGCCTGAGCTCCCTGAAGGGCTGCGCTTCGCGGCCTTCCCTCCATTGACTTCAGCCGATTCTAGGCCGGCCGCTTGTGATGATCGGAGACCGGCGGGGTGTCGAGTCTCCGCACGGACGGCGGTTCGCAAGATCAGGGAGAAGCGAGCATGAAGAGCCTTTTTGTAGGAAACATGAATTTTCAGACCAGCGAGAGCGATTTGCGGGCGTTGTTCGAGCCGTTCGGGCAGGTGACGCGCGTGCACATGGCGATGGACCGGGAAACTGGGCGGGCGCGCGGGTTTGCGTTCGTGGAAATGCCGAATGACGAGGAAGCGGCGAAGGCCATTGCGGGACTCGATGGGAAAGAAGCGGGCGGGCGCAACTTAAAGGTGAACGAAGCGCGTCCCCGCGGTGAGAGTGGACCACCGCGCAGCCCCCGCGGATTCAGTGGCGGCAGCAACAGCGGCAGTGGCGGTGGTGGCGGCAAGGGCAAAGGCGGCGGTCGTAATCGGTTCTCAAACGAGGACTATAGCGAGGCAGTGCGGCAGCCGCGCGAACCGCGCTGGTAACCGTTGGATAGATTCGCTGGACGGTTCGGCGCTGACCGGACCGCATTCTTCTTGTGAGGCGAACAGATGACGACGACTTTTCAAAAGCGGCAGAAAGAAATGAAGCGAATCGAAAAGCGGAAGATGAAAGAGCAGAAGCGAGTGCAGCGGAAAATCGAGAAGGTCGCGCTAAAAGAGTCTGGGCAAGACGGACCGCAAATGGGAACGCCGCCGGAAGAAGAGTTCGATTATTCGCCTGAGTAAGGTCGGCGAAAACGAAACCAGACGATGTTGAAGTTTGATCCTCCAGGCCGCAATTAGTCCCACTTTCGAAAATGACTTCGATTGTTTTCGTGTCTGCCGTAGAAATCCGCCAGATGCCAACAAGAAGTGCATTTCGCAAAGTAGCTGAACTTCTTCAATCCGCGAGTTTCAGTTTTTCCATATAGGCCGTGTATGCGGCTTTGAGCTTCGCGCTATCGGGGGCGGAGTTCGCGTGGTCGATCAGAATCGAGATGAACTGATCCATCGCTTTATCGATTTGGTCGAAGAGCGCGTGGTTGGTTTTCGAGAGCGCGGTATCGCCGCCGTAGTCTTCTGCCTTGTCCCAGGTTCGCTCGAGAACGCGGGCGAGTTCCGCGGCGGTTGCGTTGTCGCCTTTTTGAGATGACGCGAGCGCAAGTTGAGCCAACGCCCGGTACGGCCCCATTTTCGTGTCGTCGACGCCGGCAGTCCGTGGCGAGTGCTTTTCCTGTGCCCGCGAGGCGGGATGCGCACACAAAAGCAAGAACAGACCCCCGGCAATCGGGAAGAGGGCCTTCGCGGCGAATCTGCGCGGCTGGATCATAGTCTTCTCCTCTATGGAAACTTAAGACGCGCCGAAGGAAAGCGCGGCTCATGAAACGAGACGTTCCTGTTCCTTGGTCTAGTGAGGATGTTATATGCGCAGTTCCGCTCGCAGGGAATTGATTCCAGAGAGGTGACGAATTATCTAACGGCGAGGCACCGGCTGACGAGGAACCATGCCGACTGGTTTGCCGTGCAGGAGTGGCCCCGTGCATGAACATGCCGGCACTCCACTGGAGTGGAGAAACACTACGCGACCAGCTGGCGGGATCACGCCTTGGCCGGTGCGGCTACCCTCGAGAAGCGTTAAAGAATCGGCGAGCGGCAATGCTTGCTCGACGCCTTAGCGCACCGGCGCAATTTCGAGCCGGTCGCCAATCTTTGTGCCAGAACGGTAAATCGTATGTGGAGGAAGCTCCAGCACGCTGGCCGCTTTCAGGGACACCTTGGAGATGCGGAAAGGGCGAACATGCTCTTCGACATAGACAACCTCCTTGTCCTTGCCGAGGAAAATCAGATCAATGGGAAAGAGCATGCCGATCGTATGGACGCCGCTGGAAGGCACGATCCATAGACCGCGACCCAGCTGCGCCCAGCGCCGCGTCTTACCGAGCAAACCGACCAGCCGGCGAAGATAGCTGTCGGCTAGAATTGCCTCCGTGGCCACAAAAGTCTCACGGGTCTTGTTATAAACGTATAATGAACGACTGTGACCGTTGTTGGCCATGATCTATCGACCCTATTCGGGTGTCCCCTAAAGATATCCGACTACACCGACTACTCGATCGACTTGCGCTTGCGTCGCCAAATGATAATGAACAATACGAGAACGGCCAGCGCTCCTGCGACGACTCGTATGAGTGTTACGTTATCCATTGCGCTTCTCCTTTTCTACTACTCGGCCTCACGGCGTCTGTGAGGTCGCGAGGGTTCTGCAACTACCTTTGCAGAGCCGGCATCAGCTGCCGGAGCAGGGTAATCACAGCTGGGCCCAAAATAACCACCATAAGTGCGGGGAAAATGAAAAATATCAGCGGTGGAACCATCTTCACCGATGTCTTGGCGCTCATTTCTTCGGCGCGCTGACGACGCTTGATCCGCAAGTCATCGGAGAAAACACGCAACGACTGAGCGACGCTGGTGCCGAAGCGGTCGGTTTGCACCAGCATGGCGACGAGCGACTTGATGTCCTCGAGACCAGTACGGCGCGCGAGCTCGCGCAACGCGTCGAGGCGCGTTTTCCCGATGCGCATCTCCAGGTTGACCAGCTGTAATTCTTCGCTGAGCTCCGAGTGCGTGATGCGCAGCTCTTGCGAAACCTTCATCAGCGCTTGATCGAGCCCGAGGCCTGATTCCACGCAGATTACCAGTAAATCCAGACCGTCGGGCAGGCCTCGGCGTAGGCGGGCCTGGCGCGCATTCATTCTCCAACTGAGAAACATGTCAGGGAACAAATAGCCAAGGGCAACGGCGATCAGCGGAATCATAAAAGGATTCCACTTGTATATACCCGTTACAAAAACAAATGCGACGAAAGCGATGGGCGTCAGGACCTTGAATCCACGCATCGCCGAGAGGGCTTGCGAACTGCGGTAGCCGGCGCGCATCAGCAGCATCTGCGTACGCGGAGCTGGGCTGCCATCGCCAGGTACCAGGTTGCCGAGTCCGGCCAGTGTGTCACGCAATCGGTCTTTTTGTTTTTCGGCGAAGCTGGCTTCCTCAATGGCGGGCGCAGCCGTATTCGCTAGGCGGGAGAGACGGTTGGCAATTCCGGCTCCGCCGGGCGCAAACGCGTAGAGGACCGCCGCCAGAATGGCGAAGGTGGCCACGAACGTCAAAGTTGTGATGGCCCAAAGCATTTGCAAAAGCTCCTTTAACCGCTAAACCTCAATGTGAATAATCTTCCAAATGATCAGGGAACCAATGACCTGCATGATGGCCGCAATGGTCAAAATCAGCGAACCCCTGGGATCCTGAAACAAAACCTTCATGTACGTGGGATTCAATACCATGAGCACGATCAGCATGAAGATAGGGAGAGCAATCAGGATGCCCGCCGTCAATCTTCCCTGTGCCGTGCGCACGCGGACTTCGCGATAGATGCGGAAGCGGTCGCGTATGACGCGCGCAAGGCCATCGAGAATCTCCGCGAGGTTTCCGCCGGTCTCTTTTTGAATCAGCAGGGCGGTGACGAAGAAACGGACGTCGATCGACGGGATCCGCTCGGTCATGTTCAGAAGAGCGTCGCGCAACGGCAGACCGAAATTCTGTTCCTCGAACGTGGTGCGGAATTCGCTGGCGATAGGCTCGGCAGACTCCTTGGCGATCATCTCCAGACCCGTCGTGAACGCGTGACCCGCGCGAACAGCCCGGCCCAACAAGTCCAGGGCCTCAGGAAATCGCTCTTCGAATTGCTGCAGGCGCTTCTGACGCAGATAGGAAACCACGCCATAGGGTATACAAGCGACCGCCGCCCCGAGCAGGACGCCGACCCAGAACTGTGGATAGAAAACACCGGCGAACACAAATGTTCCCAAACCCAGGCAGGCGCTCATGAGGATGAGCTTGCCCGCCTTCATCTTAAGTCCAGCTTGCGCGATGCGTTCCTGCAGCCGAACCGACCATTGCCAGTGCAACATCAAGCGATGCACCGCGGGGACGCTGCTGAGCATCTCGTCGCGCGCGAGCTTCAGCCCCAGGGACACATCGCCGCGACGCTCCGCCTTGCGCACCGCTTCCATACGGCGACGGACGACTTCCTGTTTGTTGTCGCCACTGGCGATCATCCAAATGCCCAGGACGAGCACCAGGACGATCAGGAACGTGAGCGCGAACACCAAAATACCCATAGCAGTCCTCGGTTACGACCAGCCTTTCGGAACAAGTTCAAAACGACCGTTCATCAAACTCCTAAAACGTGCGCATGCTCGAACATCGAGATTGGTAACTGAATGCCGGAGACGAGCAACTTTTCAGCAAACTTCGGTCGAATGCCCGTAGGGATAAATTCACCCAGCACCTCGCCGTTGTCGCGAATGCCGCGCTTGCGGAATACGAAAATGTCCTGCATGGAAACGATGTCGCCTTCCATGCCGGTAATTTCAGCGAGTGAGATGACTTTGCGGGTGCCGTCGCTGAGGCGGCTGACTTGAACGACTACATCAATCGCCGATGCGATCTGCCGCCGCAGGGCGCTTTCGGGAATGTTCAGACTGCCCATGGCGACCATAGTTTCGAGGCGGCTCAGAGCGTCACGCGGGGTGTTGGCGTGAATCGTGGTCAGCGAGCCGTCATGGCCGGTGTTCATAGCCTGCAACATATCCAGCGCTTCCTCACCGCGCACCTCACCGACGATGATGCGGTCGGGACGCATACGCAGAGAGTTGATCACCAACTGGCGTTGCTGCACGGCGCCCTTTCCTTCAATGTTGGCGGGACGCGTCTCCAGGCGCACGACGTGGTCCTGGTGCAACTGCAATTCGGCCGCGTCTTCCACCGTGACGATGCGCTCGCGGTTGGAAATGTAGGACGAAAGGACGTTCAAAAACGTCGTTTTTCCGGCGCCGGTGCCTCCGGAGACCAGAATATTCAGGCGCGCCTTCACACAGCCGCGCAAAAGTTCCAGCATAGCGGGCGTAAGGGTGTTGTTCTGGAGCAGATCGTCGGCCGTCAGCGGATCACGGCCGAAACGCCGGATCGAAAGGCAAGGTCCGTCGACGGCGAGAGGCGGAATAATGGCGTTCACGCGCGAGCCATCGGCGAGGCGCGCGTCAACCATCGGCGAGGACTCGTCCACGCGGCGTCCGACCGCCGAAACAATGCGGTCGATAATGCCCATGAGATGGATATCGTCGCGGAATTGGACCGAGGTCATCTCCAGAATGCCCTTGCGCTCGACGTAGACCCGCTTGTGCGTGTTGACGAGAATATCGGACACCGTTGGGTCGGCAAGGAGAGGCTCGAGAGGCCCCAACCCGAAGACTTCATCGAGGACTTCCTGGGCTAGGCGCTCGCGCTCCTGCAAGTTCATCGGCGTAGATTCGCCGACGACCAAAGCCTCCAGGATTTGCGTTACCTCCCGGCGTACGTCTTCGCGATTGACTTCCGTCAGACGGTCGAGGTTCAGTTTCTGGATTAGCTTCCGGTGAATCGTCGCCTTGACGGTTCCGAAGTCCGTGCGTGTGACTGGTGCTGTGATCGGGGCCATGATCTAGTCACCTCTTTGACGGGAACGAAAAGAACCCGCCAAGCGAGCCTTTCTTGGTGATGGGCACGACGTCCAGACCCGCCAACTGCGCGGCGATCTGGCGATAACGGCTGCCAAGGACGTTGTTGTGATTCTCCTGCAACGGAGTGCCCAGGTTGACGGCGGCGTTGGCCATCCGGAAGTCGTTGGGGAGGGAAGCGAATACAGGACGGTTGATGTCTTTCTGGATACCCTTCAAAACGTCATCGTCGCCTTTGTGCCAGCGATTGATGATCACGCGCGCGCGCTCGGGGTCGATGCCAAAGCCTTTTAGGGCCAGCAAGCGGCGTTCTAGCGTCCACAACGCGGGGACATTGGCCTCCGCGACAATCAGGATCATGCGAGCCATACGCAGGATCGAAGTCCATTCGGAGGAAAACTGCGAGCCCATGTCGAGCAGGACCATGTCGAAGGTATTTTGAGCGACGTTAACGACGCGCTCAAGAGAGGGGATGTGAATGGACTGCCATTCCTCGGGCTGTGTGACTCCGCCGAGAACCTCGAGCTTGGTCTTGTGACGGGTTAGTAGGCCCGCGAAAAAGTGACTGTCGAGACGGTCCATGTTGTCGACCGCGTCGCGGACAGTGAATTTAGGATGGAGATCGAGCAATAGATGCACGTTCCCAAGCGGATTGGCAAAGTCCAAGAGCGCCACGCGCTTGCGAGCGAAGACCGAGAGTTGGACTCCGATATTTACCGCGACCGTCGTGGCACCCACCCCGCCTTTAGCTCCCATGATGACGATCAACCGATCGAGGGAGGAGCGGTCTCTGGCGTCAATGTCCTCTGTGAAGCGCAGGAGGATTTCTTTGAGAGAGGTCGGATCAACGGGTTTCGCCAGGAAATCCTGAACGCCCGAGCGCATGGCTTCCAGCAAAAGTTGATGATTCGGTGGCACCACCGCCGAGCAAGCCACGAGCTTCACCGCCGGACGAGCACGATGAATCTGCGCACCCAGTTGGAAATAAGGCTCGGGATCGCGAGAAAGATCCAAGAAAACGACCTCCGGCAATGAGTCCGCCGAGTCGGGAAGCTTGTCGGCGGGGACTGCCCACTGCTTCACCGACTTGACCAGACCCGTTTGCTGCAGACTGGCCAGCAACTGTGCAGAACTGGCCGGGTCACCACTTGCTATCGCTACCGTCAGCATCAACCGTTCTTTCTAATCCGCTAAATTTCTCTCGTCAGCCTCACAGATATTGCACCAGGTTAGCTGCGAATCACTTGTGATCGCCAGTAGGCGCGGGTGCGCCTTCCGTTGGCTTCATAATCGGAAGTGGAAATAGCAAATTCGGTGCGGGCTTGTCGACCGGTATCGGATGAACGACATGCGGTGTGACCACCACCACCAACTCATTCTTGCTCTTGTTCAGAGAGTAGCTTTGGAAGAGTTTGCCGAGGATCGGAATATCTCCGATACCAGGAACCTTCTGAAGCTGCTGGGTCACGCGGTTGTCCATTAGCCCGGCGATCGCGAAACTCTGTCCGTCGGTAAGACTCATTTCCGACTCGAAGCGATTGGTCGCCAGGGCCGGAATCACAAAGCCCTGCAATGTCAGCGCGTTGGTGAAATCCAGCGAGCTCACTTCGGGCTTGACCTTCAAGTGAACTAAGCCATCCGGAGTCAGGGTGGGCGTGAAGTTCAACCGCACGCCGAATTCTTTGAATTGAATGGTGATGCCGGCAAAACCTCCGCCCGCGCCGGTCGATTGGAGAATGGGGAAGGGAAACTCACCGCCTGCCAGGAAGCTGGCGTCTTTGCCGGACTCTGTCATCAAATTGGGCTCAGCGAGAATTTCAAGCACGTTCTGCTCTTGCAGAGCTTTGATCGTGGCGGCGAGGTTTATGTCTGGCCGGAAGATGAAAATGTTGAGCAAATCGCTCAGACCAATCTGGCTGCCGGTGGTTGGAGTCGTGGCGACACCGTTCGCATTCGTCAGCTGGGGAGGAGCAAACTGCTGGGTCGAGATAACCCCAACGTTCTTGGCGCCGGGAAGACTGAGGATGTTGATCCCTAATTGTTTGATGGCGGAGCGGTTGACCTCCACGAACTTTACTTGCAGCAGGATTTCGCCAGAGGGCGTTATAGGCACCTGCATCAAGCTAGTGACTTTCGGGGTCGTGCCCTTCACAATCTCGAGAATTTTCTCGGCAACCGGCGCGGAAGAAATCTTTCCGGACAGCATCACGACGTCCCGCGAAGTATCGAGGTGCACATCTTCCGATGGGAAAACCTCGTGAATTTTCTGGCTGAGGCCTAAAACGTCAATATCCACGGAAACTTCGAACGCCTGACTCTGGTCAGACTCGTCCCAGATGATTAAGGAGACGCCTCCGGGACTCTTGCCATTGACCAGAACTTGCGTGGGACTCACTACGATCGCTTCCGCAATGTTTGGATCGGCTAACGAGACTCTCTTGATTCTTCCAGGAGAGGAAATCACGATCGAGCGACCCACCAGCAGATGGAGCGTTTGCGGCGCCTCGGACTCGGTGGGCTGTTCCGCGGGCACTTGCGTAGGAGCCGTAGCCTGGGCGGGCGGAGTGGCTGGCGGCTGCGATTGGGCGGGCTGCTGCTGGGCCAGCGCGCTGGCAACTCCGATGAAAAGAGCTGCCAGGAGGGCAAACGAGGGCAGCAGGAGGCTAATCTGCTGCGGCGAAACGTTCGACTGACCGATCCCGTTGTGTTTGGCGAACATTCGTTGTCCTCGTGGCCTTCTTATTGGTTCGGAAAGCTCTTGTTCTCTCGCTTGTTCCCGGTGATCACTTCGATTACATATGGCGAAGCCGGAGTAGGCGGAGCGGCCACCTTCGCGGGAGCCGTGTGCTTTGGGGCCGCAGGCGCCGCGCCCGCGAATAGATTGGCCTCCAGGATTGAAGGGGGTCCGACTCTCTGGGTGTCAACCGTGTTGCGCAGGGCCAGCTGGATTTTCCCTTCGGTGCTGGCCATGGCAAGTCGCCCAGCGTCTTCCGGCGACACCAACAAGGTGATTACGGGAACTGTTTGGGGCTTGCCGTCGCGATCCTGCTCAATTTTTTGACCAGCGGCAAGCACCCGTACGTTTTCCAGGATTGTGCGCGTAATAGTGTCTTCGCCACCCCGCGTCCCGCCGCTGACTTTTCCTGTCACCAGGACGTCGACCATCGTTCCGGGCGTGACGAATCCAGCCACTCCCACGACGTCATTGACGGCAACCGAAAGAGCCCGCATCCCTGGCGGAATCACCGCGGGCAAACCCGCTCCAGATTCCTTGGGAGCCAGCTTGCTATCGAGGATGAGTTCGTTGCCCGCCACGTCGGCGATTAAGGCGCGGTCGGCGCAGTCCTCGATGCGCGTGAACATGCCAACTACCGGCTCGCCCGCGGGCCAGGGAATAAGCCGCAAATTTCCCGCGCCCACCCGTGTACCCAGGGGAAGAGCCTTCGCTGCGACCACAATGTGCTGGGTAACGACCGGCTTCACGCTGCTCGCCTTTTGAAATTGACGATAAACAAATGTGCTCAAGAAGAGGGCGACGACGACCGCCACGGCCAATCCGAGAATCATGCGGTTCTGGTTCATGAAATCAGTCTCCTCGCCTCAACACCAATTGGCACCAAATGGGCCGAGCTGCTGGGTTCGTTCAAATTCCCCACCGGGCGACGCAAAAGCAAGCCAGCGTAGAAATGGCGACCGCAACGCCAAAGGGCAGTTTCAGCAACGCCGGATTGTCCAGGGAAATCTCAGGGTTGGCGCGTAAGCCGAACGAA
This sequence comes from uncultured Acidobacteriota bacterium, assembly GCA_963834025.1. Lineage (GTDB taxonomy): Bacteria > Acidobacteriota > Terriglobia > Acidiferrales > UBA7541 > Acidiferrum. The sequence goes on from CAWIAI010000005.1 coordinate 802,947, forward strand.
AAGAAGCCTTGGACCAGTACTACCAGGTTGTGAAACGTTTCCTTCACTCGCCGCGTTCGCATCATTTCGACCATGGCCATAAGTCCCGATACCAGTACACTGCCGAGCAACACAAACAAAAACAAAATAGGGCCGAGAAAGGCCCCAACGGCGCCCATCAATTTCCAGTCGCCCGCTCCGAGCGCACGCATCAAAACCAGCGGAAGTAAGAGAATCAGGGCCAATCCCGCGCCTTCCAGTGAGGCCTTGGCCCCGGCCCAGCCGGAAATTGCCGTACGCAACCCGAGTCCCAGGAAGAAAGCCGGCACGGTAAGCCAATTGGGTATCCTGTGGGTGCGAAAATCCACAATCGCGGCAAACAGAGTCACGCCGATTGTGAAGGCCCAGGTTAGATATTGCGCTTTCATGGGAAAGGATGGGCTTCGAGGACCCTATCGGAAACAATTTCCCTAGCGTCCTCTATATCCCGGCTCAAATGGACCTAGTGCCATCAGCCGGACAAGGCCCTGCGCTATCCTACGTCGTCGTGCTCAAATTGCTCGCGACGTTGACGAAAACGCCGTTGACCGCGGTCGCCAAGGTACTGAGCGACCCAATCGCCGCCAACGTGAGGAGCACTAACAGCAAGGCATATTCCGTCAGGTCTTGCCCTTTTTCTTCTTTCCACAGCCTTACTAAGAGTTGCTTCATCCTTGTATCTCCAGGTTCGCTGAATAGGCAAGACCACGCCTTGACTCGTCGTCAATCGACATACCGAGAGCGTCGAAAGAGCAGACCGCCGTACCAGCAAAACTACGTCGTGCTCAAGTTTGACGCTGCCTTGGCAAACACGCCATTGACTGCGGTCGCCAGCGTACTGAGCGAGCCAATCGCCGCCAAGGTGAGCAGCACGAGGAGCAATGCATACTCGGTCAGATCTTGGCCCCGGTCATCGTTCCAAAGCTGCATGAGAACAGTCTTCATTTCGTTTTTCTCCTTCGAGTAAAGAGAACTAGCCGTCTAGAGACGTATAGCGTCGTCTGTACCTGCATGTTAAGCATCTGCAACACCATCCTGCTCCGCTTCAAGCTGCCAACTAAGCCTTTTAAAATATGCGGCTTACACGACCATTAAGAGAAGCTGAATCACGCTAGGGTTATAGGACCGTTCCTCTTTGTGGACACCAGCAGTTGGTTCCCGGCTGATTTGGTGACGCCAACCACACTCTGCGCCTATACCAAGCTCGGCGCGCGCATCGCCACCGTCCGCATCTGCATGGAGATCTTAGGTTTCCGGCTATCCGTATCGATTGACGAGAGTTACCGCAGCGGCTTGCGGCCCCACAGCACGACGTTCCAGCCCAGCCAGCGAACCAAGGGAAGTCGCGTCAGCAGGCGGTCAACAGCCCGAAGGGGCGTCCACCACCAGAGGCTCTCTTTGGTTTCACGCAGGATGCGCTTCCAGTAGCGGTCCTGGTTGGGATGTACGCGGTCGATCACGTAGTACTTTACGAAGAGAAACAGAGTTGAGACCCAGAATTCCCGGTGCTGCACCTGGGTGAAATACTTTCGTGCCAGGCGAATATCGGCGGTTGCAAGAGGCGCCTCGTCCGGCGTACGAACCTCGGTGGCCATGCGGCGATATAGGTTGATCACGGGATTGTAGGCGAGGGGATCGTAGGAAAAGAACATCCCACCGGGCTTGAGTGCGCGGCTCAGTTGTTCGAACAACGACTCTCGATCGTGAACGTGATGAATCGTATTGGCCGCATAGACGATGTCATAAGTATCGGCAGGCAGGTTCAGGGTCTCGGCACTGGACACAATGCCTTCCAGCTTCACGCGGAACTTCTTGCCCAGTCCGAGGGCGGTCGCCACCATCTGCGGCGAGATATCGACGGTAGTAACAACGGCGCCCTGGAGCGCAAAGTAGACCGAAGACTCGCCAAGTCCTGCGCCGACATCCAGCAATTTCTTGCCTGCGAGGGGCCCCATGCGGCTGAGTATGAACTGGTTTTCGAGCGCGGTCGGAGCCTCGAAGCATTCACGGACAAGCACGTCGTCGAGAGGAGTGCTGCTGGCCCAGGCGTCGTGAAAGGCAGCTTCGCGCTGGTGAGAAATCGTGTCGACAGTCATGGTTTCCCCAGGCACGCGGCCTTTGCGTCAGCGCTTCCCACCCGCCACCATCGCTTGACGGGTCTCCGCGGCAACCGGATTGCGCGCCTCAAAGCCCATCCGCTCCCTGACGATGTAAAGAGGCCGCCGCTTCGATTCTCCATAAATCCGCCCGACGTACTCGCCAATGATCCCGAGGCACACAAGTTGCACGCCGCCGATAAACAATTCGCCGATCACTGCGCTGGACCACCCTTTAACTAAGCCGGGCACCTGGAAGAAGCGCTCCAGCAAAACGGCAACGATTCCGGCAATGGCAACGGCTGAAGCCGCAAATCCAGTCCAGGTTGCCAACCGCAGAGGGAGAATGGAAAAAGAGAAAATCCCATCAAGCGCGAAACGCACCATCTTGAACAGCGAGAACTTGGTCGTTCCCGCGACGCGCGACGCTCGGTGGTAGGGCACCGCGACCTGGGAGAAGCCCAGCCAACTCACCATTCCACGCACGAAGCGGTCGCGTTCCGGCATGGAGATAAGTGCATCCACGACACGCCGGTCCAGGAGCCGGAAATCCCCAGTATCCAGCGGCATACGCGTTTCCGACATGTGGCTGAAGAAGCGGTAGAAAATCTTGGCTGACACTTGCTTGAATGCGGATTCGCCATCGCGTTCCGTGCGAACTCCATAAACGACATCGTAGCCATCAAGCCATTTCGCCAGGAATTCCGTAATGACCTCGGGCGGATCCTGGAGATCGGCGTCGATAATCACGACAGCATCCCCGGACGCGTGTTCCAGTCCCGCGGTGATCGCCACCTGGTGGCCAAAATTGCGGGAAAGACGGACGACGCGAACTCTTATATCGCGCGCCTGCAGTTCACGAAGCACCGCCAGAGTGGAATCGGTGCTGCCATCATCGACATATACAACTTCGAAATTTACTGGCGACTCTTGCAGAACGCCGACAAGATGCTGATGTGTCTGGCGCAGCACTTCCTCTTCGTTCATGCACGGAACTACCACCGAGAGGAGCATGCGGCGCTCGCCGGAGGCAAGCGGAGCGATTTGTAGCGGCCCTCGGCGGCGATCGAGCAATTGCCCGTCCATGTTCACTCCTTCGTGGTCCCTGCGCCCGGCCTGATCGGCGTGTTTTGCGAATAACCAGGTTGTCGCCGTACGAAAAGCGTGCTTACCCCGTCCGTGTATCGTTTCTCCCATTCGGGGTTGACCCCCAGCACCGTGGCCAGGGGCTCTTTGCTTTCCAGCAGGCACCATTGGATGTTATGGGCTCGCAAAACCTGAAATGCTCCCGGCTTGACCTGCGCTAATTCCAGGTACTCTTCAAAAATCCCCGCGTCTTCATACAAGTCTCCGCGACCATCGATAAACACTTTCTGTTCCGGAAGCATTCCCACAAGGTAGCCGCCGTATCCGTAGGTGTTAAACATCGGCCCCGAAACCGGATGCTGGCGTAAATATTCGACCGCGCGAACCGGAAAGGTGCGAGCCGCAATTTTCTCGATGCTCGCCCGCGTGGGAAAGTACCATGCCATCGCGATGACCGCACCCGTCATGAGGATCGCGTTCAGGATCGGATGATCTTTTTTCCGGTCATATGGCGGCAACCACCGCGCCAGCAGAACGGCGAAAACCGGTGAGGCGAACGGTACGAAGAGCACCAGAAAACGTACGTGTAGACACGCCATCGTGATCCCGCCGAACAGCAGAATCACTTCGTGGAGCAGCAAACTCAGCGGCTTCATCATTTGCACCAGGAAAAAGCCCAGCACGATCGCCAGGAACAGCTTGCCACCCAAAACGTTAAACGGCATGGGTTGCCATTCCAGAATATTTCCTACGTTTAGTGGAAGGCTGGAGGCCACGGTGAACGGGTACGCCGCGAGTCGCGTGCCATAAGGCGTAAATGGAATAGCGGCCAGTGAAACAAGCAAAACGCTTTCGAGCCGAATTCGTTCCGAGGGACTCCAGCGTCGGGCCTCGATGCTGCCCCAGCGAAACTCCACCAGCCCGCTCGCCAGAAAAATAAAGATCACGCCAAGGCCGATCACCCACGATCCGTGCATGTTAATCCAAAGCAGAAACATCGGCGGAAGAAACCAGATCGCTCGCTGCTTCCCTTGGCGGAAGCGCTCCAGAGCGATCAGCGTCGCGATCAAAAACAGATAGGCCAGCATTTGCGGGCGCAAATTGAACGTGGCGAAGGCCATGGAACACAGGAGGGCTGAAACGACGAATCCCGCTTTCGAGTTACCGGACCGCAGCGTGGTATACGCGTATAGGGTCAGCATAACGATGCTCGCCCATACGAAAAGGAGAACGTCCAGTCCCAGCAGTCCGCCGACGCGCGCAACCGTCCCGATCACTACATCACCCAACCACTCATAGGCAATCCATGGATTTCCTGCGACGGTGTACGAAAACGGATCGGTGGTTGGCCAGTGATGGCTGGTCACAATGTTCTGCCCGACCTTGATATGCCACCAAAGATCTGGGTCCACATTGAACGCGCGCGCTTCATAAAATACCCGTCCGACCAAGAAAGTCGCGAGCATCGCAGGGAAGGAGAACACTTTGCGCAGGAGGGAAGCTACGCCCTCGGTGGTCGCGGCAAACGGCGGTGCAAACGTGGAACTCAAATCCGAAGTCGAAGCAGACGTCTCAGAGCTCAGAGACCCGGTGATCTGTTGGAGCGCATCCGCCCGCGTTGGCATGGAGATGTCAGCTTCGCTCATAAACGGCTTTACAAAGGTCACTTAGCGGTGCCACCGATGAGTTTCGCTCCGACCGCGACGCATGGACCGGTGTCGTCCTCATTCGGATACACTTCAACCGCTTCCGCAAGGGTTCTCCGGGTGGTAGAGGCAGGTTTCATTCCAAACTAGGTCGTCATTCCGAGAGGGATTGGAAAGCGGGCAGTACCGCAAAGCCAGTCCTGACACTGGCAATCGGTTCTCCAAGTTGTTGAATCTTATCGACTTTAAGATGGCCCAAAAGCGTTCCGGCACCTGATAGGTATTTGACACGTTCGGGCACCAATCCCATGACGCGGCAACAAGTCGCGTCAACAGCGACCGGATCATTGCCGAGAATCAGTACTCCGCTGTCCTTTGGCGTCCCTTCAATGGGGCCGTTGCCTTCCATTCCCACAATGCCGTCCACGATCGCAAAATCAGGTCGCGCGGCAGCATTGACGTCGAGGATGGAACGATCGATACCCGCCCAGTGCAAAACGTTCTTAGGCCACCCATAGCAGCTCCCAGGCACGATCCCGAACATGTTCTTGAGCGAGAGCGTAACGCCAGCCCAATGATGGGTCTTAAGCTTGGGCATGGAGACTAGAAAATCCACCCCCAGCGCGGTCTTCGGCAGGTACAACTCCTTAAGGCGGGAAGCGTGCGTCTTCAGAACCACGCGCTGAACATCGTCCACGTTCAGATCAACAAAGGAGCGCCCCAGCGGCCCTGCGTGATCGCGGAGGCGCACGGACTCAACGATTGCCTCGGTATCCCGATCCATGGCCGGACCGTCCCCGATCAGGACTTGCGCAGCCCCTAGGCGCAGAAAGCATTCACGAGCAGCGGCGATAACGGCAGGATGGGTGTTGATGACGCCGAGAGGGTCCAGGCCGACCATGTTGGGTTTGAGCAGGACCGTCTTGTCTTTCACCGGCGGATTGAAGACCGAAAGACCCTCCTGAATCAGCAAAGACAGGTCCTGCTCATAGTTTGCCGCGCGCCGAATCACGACCTTTGATGGAGGACGTTGAAATGACGGAATTAGAGTCTGGTCACGCATCGTCACGTCGCTTTTGCATGATCCGCGCCCAGCCAGCGCGACCGCGCGCTCATCGCCAGGCAACCCAACGCAGCTACTGGCACGCTGTCGAGGAACTGATTTCTTTCATACAGGTCTGACAAGACGGGCGCGTCCGCGGGCCACTCTCGCCCGTACGTTTCCATGCAGATTCTCGCGAGCGCGAGTGACCCGGCACTCCCAATGTTCGCGATGCTGCGCTCGAGCCAGCCCAGACTCATTACGTTTTCTGGCCGATTCGGGTTATGACGCAACGCGATAAGAGCCCAGACCGTCGGAATGACCAGCGGCTCCCCTGCGACCCCGTAGACCTTGGGATTGCCGCAATTCCAGCCGCCGCCGGGACACATGCGGTCGCAAAGCATGGCTGTCGCCAGCTCGCGGCGCCGGCTCGCTTCCGAAGGGAGTTGGTCGCGGGAAGCTTGTTCCAGGCAGATGAGGGCGAAGGAAGTTGGCTCGACCCAGCTGCTGGTTCCGGGGGTCCAGCCCCACCCGCGGTACGATCTGTTTACTGGGTGCAGCTCCCTCCGCGTGGAAAACCTCGCCAGGAATCGCCGCCACGGCGTAGTGTCCCTCGGCCAATCCTCACAGAGCCACTTGATGCCCGCGGTTGCCGCACCCGACGAATCCGCTGCGGTCAGCAAGACCCAGCAGCCTAGCGAAGTCACCCAACAGCCTGATTTCTCTCCTGGTGTCGAGGGCCACGACCCGTCGCCAAGTTGAGCCGCGCGAAGGAATTGCAATCCACGGACGACGCCAGCCTCCGCTTCTCGATTCGATGATTCGCTTAGTGCTTGCAACGCCCAGCAGGTCGGCTCAACGCGGCTTTCCGATTTTGGATGGAATCCCCATCCGCCATCTCCGTTTTGGGCGTTGCGCAAGAAAGGCAGGCAAACTTCCTCGACGAAGGGTTTTTCTCGATCAGCTTCCATCTCGTCAGAAGCTAATCTGAGAGGTAGGGTTAAGTCCACTGCAATCTGAAGCTTTGACCGTTACATTACCGGGCCGAGCGGATACTCCTCGCGGCGTTCCACGGCTGGATCGCCTTCGCCCTCTTGAATTCCCAGCTGGTTGATCAGACGATGGAGATAGCCGCGCGCTACTCCCAATGTCCGCGCACATTCCGCTTTTCGCCAGCCGCACTCACGCAGGGCGCGCAGGACCAGCGCTCGCTTGAAGCGGCGAACCTCGTCCTCATAGGAATGGCTGAGCTGTGCGGCTTCCGGCCCAACGCTAAGCCCAACAACCCCGAGCCGCGCGTTGCGCATGGAGGCAGGCAAACTGCTTACATCCACAGTCTGTTCTTCGGATAAAACGATGGCCCGCTGTACAACGTTTTCCAATTCGCGTACGTTGCCCGGCCAAGCGTGGTCTTCCAAGGCATGCAAGGCCTGCGGTGAGAACCGCCGCGCCTTCTTCTTGAATTGCTGCGCCGATTTCAGCAGAAATTGTTGCGCAAGCAATGGGATATCGTCGCGCCGCTCCCGCAGCGGAGGCAAATGCATCTGGACGACATTCAATCTGTAGAAAAGATCTTCGCGGAATTTCCCCTGCTGGACCATCTCCGCAAGGTTCCGATTGGTCGCGCAAATCAAGCGAATGTCGACACTTATGGTCTTGTTGCTTCCCAATCGCTCAAAATTTCTTTCCTGAATCACGCGCAGCAGCTTGGGTTGCAGTCCCAGGCCGAGGTCGCCGATCTCATCCAGAAACAGGGTTCCTCGGTCGGCAGCTTCAACCCTGCCGCGTCGGGCCATCAACGCGCCTGTAAAGGCGCCCTTTTCGTGCCCGAAGAGTTCATCCTCGACCAGATTCTCAGGCAAATTGGCGCAGGAGAAAGCCACGAGCGGGCCCGCGTTCCTGCCGCTCAAGTGGTGGATAGCGCGCGCCAACAGCTCTTTGCCGGTTCCGGTTTCGCCGGTAATCAGAACGTTCACATCGCAGGGCGCGATCTTTCGCGCCAAGCCGAACAGCTCCTGCATAGGCGCCGAGGTGCCCAGCAACTCGTGCAGCCGGCCAGTAGGCCGCTCATTGGCTCGGAGCCTTTCCACTTCGCGTTCGGCGGCATGAAATTTGAACGCCCGGCGCAGGATCAGCCGGAGTTCCATCATGTTAGGAGGGTTGGTGACACTGTCGTCGGCACCATGCTCGATAGCACGCAAGATCAATTGGCGATTCGCTTCCTCGCAAAGAACCACGAGCGGGGGATGCGATGGAACTTTGCTGATTTCGTCCATCAGGCGCAGGACAGTTTCATCGTCCCCTTGGGTATTGGCCGATCGCAGATCCAGAAGAATTACGTCGGACGTCTCGCGCACTTCGGTCAACTGGTCAAACTGCCGCCGGTCGACCGCGCGGGTAGCGAAGTCTTCGCCCAATGCCCTAGCGATGGCGTCTCCGAGTCCCGAATCTTGAGTGAGGAAGCTAACCCGGATTACTTGCTTGTCCAACGGTCCGATCTCCTAGGAGCTGACCACAGTTCAGCGCAGTTATACCCGTCTCTGAGCAGGCCTTGCTTGGGGATCCGAGCAGGATTCCAAAGCATCTGGTTTTTCGTGATGGTGAACTTCTATTTTGCTTTGACGACCAGCAAAGCCAGCGCGGTCCGGGACGGGTGGAACGAGCACTGGATTATCAAGCAAGCACGAGTGCATACGGAGGGCCAATGGTTCCCACAGCCCGTGCTGAGGATAACTCCAATAACACACGTAGAATCAATCCAGTGAATTGTGGAGAATCTTGAAAGGTCGATGCAGACAGACAAACTCGTGGTAAATGTGTGAAAAATTCTTCTCCTGCCCAACGAAAAGTCCGGCTAAGTTCTAGAACTACCGGGACTTAGCTGTGGGAACTTCTGTCGGGATCCCAACCAGAATGTCGACCGCCACATTCTTGCCGTCGCGTATCGCGGGCTTGAATTTCCAGCGGGTAAAAGCGACACGTGCGGCTTCATCCATGGCCGGAAGAATTCCCTGATAGACCTTCAGGTCGGCCACGGTTCCATCGTCCTTGATCACGCCCTTCAAAACGATGGGCTTATTCTTTTTCTCGAAGGGGACTGGCAAACGCTTGAAGTCAAAGCGCGCCGTGACGTCCGGCTGAACAATCCCCTGCTCCATATGGACGACGGCCGAGCGAGTTTGTGCGACAGGCTTTGCGGCCGCGCCTGATTGACAGAACTGCAATGTCCAAGGCTGCCCCGGCATCGGCAAGAAAACGGTATAGATCTTGCCGCAATGAAGCGCCCCGTAGACTTCGAGTCCACCTCCGCCCATCGGTCCGGCAGAAACGACAAGCGCATTTTTGCGCAAAACCACAGTGGAAGGGACGGGATAGACCATCTCCCGGAATATCGTGGCGTCGAGCGCGTCTTGGCCGGTCGCACCGGGCTCGCCGCTGATGCTTAGGCTGCCGGATGCGCCTGAATTTCCACCGCCGCCGCCAGCGAACCCTGGACCGACTCCAGGCACCCGATCACCGCCGCCGCCGGTCGAGGTGCTACCGGCGTTTGGCACACCGTTCTCGCTGCCACCCACCGCCCCAGGCTGGCCGCCGCCCGGCGCGATCGTAAAATCGCCCCACCGGTTGCCGGGAGGTAAGTTGACGAGCGCGGCAGCTTCCGCAGGATCTACGCCAATGACAACGACACCCTTGCCATCACCCGCAATCTGCACAGGGTCGCTCTTGGAGGCCTTGCCGCTGCCGGACGCGTCGACATCGCTCGGCGGAGCGGCAGGCGCAGTTGGCTGGCCCGTCCGGTATGTGTCTCCGAGATTTGTAGCCGTCGCGACATTCGCATCAGAGAGCGACGGCGCGGTGGCTTGGCCAATCACAACCTGTGCCTGCTTCGGGCGAGACTCGTTCAAAGGCACTGCCAAGTGAGGATTGGCCACGGTTGCGGCCGGAAGACTCGTAGGTATCGCGGCATTCAAAGCTGCGATTGTGGGTGCGACTGCCTTGGTCGCTTGCTGGCGCGCTTGGTTTGGCCTCGAGTTCGCATCCAGATGAACCTGGGGTTTGGCGATAGGAACGATTGGCCCGCCAACGATGTTCGGAAGTTTCAGGTCCATGTCGATGTGCAGATCGGGCGGAGTTGCGGGCTGATAAATCGTTTGCCGCTTGTTGTCTGGGCGGACCGGCTTTGAGACGATCACGATTCTTCGAGCCGTTGTGGTACTGCCGATCTTCTGCAACAGAGCCTGTATCTCGCCGGCTCCAGGCTGTCCACCTTCGCCGGCAGGGGTGATGCGGGGAAGCTTCTCAAACGGATCGTGCTTCGGAATCTGGTAGTAAATGACTCTTTGCGGCTCTTCTATATCTCCATTTGCCGCGACTTCCTGCGCGGCGGTGTACGAGAGCAGCAGCGGCAGCAGGAAAATAAGGCAAATGTGCAAGACGACCGATCCGGAAAGCGCGCGCCCAGCGAACCGGAACGGCGCAACGGGTGTGCCGCGGAAGAGCTTGACCGGAGCGCGCAGGACCGGAAAATCCGCGCGCTGGCAGATTGCTTTCAGCGAACTCCACCATCCGGACTTGGCCCGCAGACCGGAGATAGGGAACTGCGGCATCCGCGCCTCGGAACGCGGGCGAAGCACAAATCTCCGCAGCTTGTCGGGCGGGATCGCAGGCCGCGCCCGGAACGTCGTCAGCGATGAGTTTTCGAGTTGGAAACTCACGCGGTCATACCGTAGCGCTTTCCCACCGGCAGAAAGTGAGCCTTACAGGCCTGCTCGATACTCTTGCGTGTGATATGTGGTTCGATTCCGGCATAACGCGCTGCCCAGAAGATTTGGTTGATCAGGTCGCGCGGATGGCACTGAGACAGCGATTGCTTCAGGTCCCGGATGCACTGCACCAGGTATTCCGCCACTCCTTCGTCGCAGGCCACCAAGCGCATCTGGCACTCACGCCGGAAGATCTCCAGAAATTGTTCCGCAGTCGCAAATTCCACGGCGATTTTGTTCGGGATTCTGCGCAAGAACGCCTCGTCAGCAAGCTGGTTCGGATCGAGGTTCGTCGAAAACACGATGAACATATCGAAGGGAACTTCGAATTTTCGACCACCCGGCAGGGTGAAGAAGTCGACGCGGCGGTCCAGCGGCGTCATCCAACGATTGAGCAACTCGTCCGGCCTCATGCGCTGCCGCCCAAAGTCGTCGAGGATTAGAACGCCATTGTTTGCCTTCATTTGTAGGGGCGCGGTGTAGAACCGGCTGATCGAATTGAACTGAAGGTCCAGCATTTCCGCGGAAAGCTCGCCCCCCGCGAGCACGCACGGCCGACGGCACAGCACCCACCGCCGGTCGGACTCCGCAGAAATTTCGGTCGAACTTGGAAAGTGCACGCCGGGATCGAACACCGAAACGATTTGATTGTCGACGACGATCGCGTGCGGTATCCAAACACTATCGTTGTAAACGGCGGGGATCGTTGCCGCGATGCTGGTCTTGCCCGTGCCCGAAGGCCCGTGCAGGAACATAGAAGTTCCAGAGACCAACGCGGTTCCGAGGCGCGTCAGCATGTCCTGATCGAGCACCAGTTGGTAGAACGCCCGGCTGATGTCCGCGGGGTTGAGTGCGATCTTCTGCACGCTCTGCATTCCCACGCGCATTGTGTAGTCCGCCAGCGAGACCGGGGCGGGCCCGGTGTACTGGTTCATGGTAAGCAGCTCGGCGCCCCGCTGCTTTCCCTGGGCGCTGGCCACGATCACATGGCTGCCCGCTGCCATGCGCTTCACTTCGACAAGCTGCTCTTTGCGAAAAAACTGGAAAATCTCCTCGATCACTCCCAAGCTCAGGCAGGTTCGCTCGGCCAACTCCATCAAGGACATCTCGCCGTGCAAGTACAGTAGTTTCAACGCCAGGTCTTCCAGAAGTCCGCGGCGGACCCCGGTGCGCTGCACCTGGTGTGGAACCATTAATGTCGTTACTTCCATTTTCACCATCCGCCAGCGCGGCGAAGCAGAGAACAACTGCTATTGCGTGATCAACATTTCGGAACTGCTAGCCATCCTGATGGGAGGAGCAGAAATAAACGGAGCGAAAAGGAACGTATAGTTGTAGGCCACGTCAACATGCACCATACAGCCTACCTTGTTCAAATTGGCCGTCGGACAGGCAGCGGCGCCTACACCCGGGGGCACAACCCAGCTAGTCGTAAATGTGACCTTACTGGGATCTAGTCCCATGTTGGACAGGTTACCCCTAAACGCCGTCTGAAGATTGTTTCCAGACGTATCAACGGGGCAATCCGACAACGCGCTGGGATCACACGATTGGCTCCTTACACTAGCCCAGCGACTTGCCTCTCGCGCCGCGTTCGAAACAAAGTGATAAGTATACAGGGCGCGCCCGCAGTCGATGATCCCAAACATCATGGTTAGTAGGAACACCAGAATAAAACTTTGCTCGAGCAGACTGCTGCCACGTTCTGTACACCGGAGCGCGGCACGAATTTGTGTGCGAGGCATGGCCCGTTCGTGCTGGAATCCATGGGTCATTGAGCTACGCGCATCTCCTGAACGCTGGTCACATTGAAAGTCCCAGGCAGCCCTGGATAGTTAAATAGGGATTCGAAGGATCCGATCGCCGTAACCTGCACATACACCAGCGGATGTTCTGGCTTGACACATATAGGCAGAGCTCCGCAGGGTCCTAGAGTCGCGGTTGAGCATCCGCAAGTTTGCGCTGAACGGACCCTAAGAGTATTCGGCGCGGTAATCCCCGTAGCATCGTCTGTGACCGCCGTCGAGATTCCAGTGGTGTCGGCGGCGGTGGCCAGGCTTTGAGCCCCATACTGAGCGCCAGCGCGGGCCGCATTCGCCACCACGATACTGTAGAACGCGAACCGCCCGATTTCGATGATTCCGACCAGCAGCAGGAGCAGCAAAGGAATCACGAAAGCGAGTTCAATCAGGCTTTGCCCACACTCGCGCGCGCGCGATACCGACCTATGCGATCGCGCCGGATGCCCGCCCGAAGTCAAAATATTCCCTGGGTCCCGAACGTTCATCTCGAGGACTCTTCCCATTACTAATGGCTCGGTGCAATACGCTGGCCAACTGGTATGTGCTGCCAGTCTCTTTACCAAAGCTCCGCTCCGGTCCTCGAAAAGAGACATTAGGACCAGAAATCGTTCACATTTGAGGACGCGGCAGCCTTTACGCCAGCCTCGCCAGAGACTCAAAGTCTCGTGCGCTGCCAGCCGTAAGAGATTATTTGCCTATATTTTGCAACGAACTTCGCTCACCACTGCATCTTGCCAGCGAATTAGCAGAATTCCGCCGGGATTGAATTCCGCTGCTCTAGTAAGTGCAATCGTTCTTCCAACTTGCGCCTCCGGGGGTGAAGTGCGACAGGATTTCTCGTTAGTGCGTTCCCTGTGGCCTCTATTTTGCTTGTATTCTTATCGTCGAACACTGTTCGCTCGTGCGTTTCCTCCAAGCATCGCCTGTGGAAAAGCGGGAGCTTCGCGAGACCGGTGTTGTCGAGCGGTGCCACGCAATCTTTGTCAAGCGTTCGGAGCGGAGAAGCTGTCGTGAAGAAACAGCAAAGGGAGTCAGGACAAGCTCTGGTGGCTGCGGTCTTTGGGCTCGTCGTGCTCCTGGGTGCGGCTGGTCTCGCCATTGATGTGGGGTATTTGCGCTACCAGCGTCGGCTGCAACAATCCGCAGCGGACAGCGCTGCGCTGGCAGGTGCGGCGGAATCCGCCGCAGGAAATGCCACCAGCGCCGCCCGGGCGGACTCCTCTCTCAACGGTTTTACAAACGGCGTCAACCATGTCACTGTCGCCGTGAATCCCGCCTTCGCGTTCGGAACCAACACCGGCGTGCAGGTACAGGTCAGCGCCGTGCAACCTACATTTTTCATGCGCATCTTTGGCGTCAACACCGCGACCGTCTCAACGGTTGCCGTCGCGCTGTTCAGTAGCACGAAGAATTGCGTTTACGCACTGAATGGATTCGGCACGGCCCTCAACAACGGCGCCACCGTGGCCGCCCCAGGTTGCGGCATCGTGGTCAATTCGAATTTGCTCAACACCGGAAGCATCACTGCGAACTCGGTCTCTGTTCATGGCACAGCGTCCGGCTCCGCCACCTCGCCCGCTGCCGTTACCGGGACCGTGGAAGCAGGGGATCCGCTATATCGGCTAACACCTCCTGCTGGAGGCACGGGATGCACAGCGGCTACGTACAATGGACCAACCGGTGCCGCGCCTCCCTTGAATCCCCGGCCGCTGAGGCAAGGCAGGTATTGCTCGATCATAGTCACTGGCAACGTTAACCTGACACTGAATCCTGGCACATACACCATAACGACTGGCGGGGTTAGCCTGAATGGCAAGGGTACGGTGACGGGCACGGGCGTAACGATCTATCTAACAGGAAATGCGGGGTCCGTCGCGATCAACACCGCGCCTACGGCGAATGAAACTCTGCAGCTGCGAGCTCCTACGACGAGCGCCCTTGCGGGAATTCTTTTTTACCAAGATCCTGGAAATACGCAGACCGCTAACATCGATGGCAAGGGCACTTCGCGTTTGCAAGGGGCTCTCTATTTTCCCGGTGCGACACTCAATCTATCTAACACGGGTACTCTTGCTGCTTACACTCTCGCGGTCGCAAAGACTTTGTCGTTGGGCGGCACCGTGAATTTCGGAAGCAATTTTTCCTCGCTGCCCGGCGGCTCCCCGATCAAGAATGCCGTGCTGGTCGAATAAGCATTTGAGGTCCTGCTGCGGAAGGCTCACCCCGGCGAGAACTTACATTTTCACCTGAGCCAGCCTCCCATATGCCGCTCGCCCAAGTCGTGCCGACTTCTCCCGAATATCTGTTGGCAAGCGGCACCAACCTTCGGCTTATCGTCCCGTTGTCGATGGCATGCTTTGCGATCTTGATCGTCGTGCCACTGGCGGCGGCGCGAAGCCATCTCCACATCCCTGGCTACGTGGGTCTCGCGTTCCTTGCTTCCATAGTAGGCCTTCTATGTGGTCGAATTTCCGGAATTCACGGCGTTGCGGGAACGCCTTGGGGCGTCTTGCTGTCGCTCCTGTTCTTTCTGCTGATCGCTTTCGCGTTCGGCTCGGTGTTAGCGCTTTTCTTTTATCGCGATCCCCGGGAAAGCTAGCTTAGCCAGACTGTCGTTCGACCCACTGCGAAGCAGGCGGGCGGCTGATGACGGTAAGGCGTTGCAATCAAATCTAGCCTGGACCAAAAGAAAAGGCGGGCAGAGAATCTGCCCGCCTTCAGTGTGCTCTGGCTCATCGCCATAATGAAACTAGAAGTTAGTTGCCCGAGCTGGAAGTTGTCGCTGCGGGTTGTGCGTTTGCCTTCGGAATGCTCACATAGCCGCTGACGACGTTCTTGCCAACTTTGTTGATGACCATCTCTTCCGGGAAGCGCGCGCCCGAGGTGTAGAAGAAGATGGGCTCGTTCATCGCGCGGTTCTTCTTTTCAAACTTCTTGTCTTCGACGGTCATGGCCACGCTGAAGCGGTTGTTCTTTTCGTTGACGCCCTTGAGTTCGACGGTCACGTTGCCGACCTTGACCGGCTTGTTCTTGCCGTCGACCTTGAACTCGACGTAATCGCGCTCGCCGAGGCGGCGGAGTTGGTCGATTTCGTCATGGTTGCGCGCGATCAGGGTGCCCATCTCGCTGCGCGCCATCTTCAGGTCTTCCTTCGTGGAGTTGAGATCGGTCTGAACGCCGCCAACCTTGGTGTCCACGGTCTTGACGTCATCGGTCGTGGCCTTGGTCGCGAGCTCCGAGTGAACGGACGTGTCGAGCGCGGTCAGTTTCTGCGTCGTCGCGTCGTTCAGCTTGGCCGCTTCTTCGCGGGAGTTCTTGAGTTGGCCCTGAGTAATTTTGAGTTTCTTGGTTACAACGGTGAGGTCGCCTTGCAGATCCGCATTGGCCTTTTCATCCTGCGCCAGACGGTCTTTCAAGGACGACACATCCTGCTGCACGGCCTGCTCCGATGTCTTAATTTGAGCGGTCATCGTTTGCTGGGTGCTGTCCAGCTTTGAAGACGCGTTCCAACCGAACCATAGTCCACCTATGGCGATAAGTCCCAATACGATCATCGCGGGAAGCTGCCAAGACGGTGATTCTCGTTCTATGATTTCTGACATGTTGAATCTTTCTCCTCACCCCGATTGGGCGAAATCTTATTTTCCTTCTAACCAGCCCGTAACAAAGAAGGAGCATGCATTGCACCAAAGCGCCGGCTACGGGCGGGCGAAAAAAACACGTCTAAGTTGCTGGCAGGATTGATTTTGCAGGGAATGTCGAAACAGACGGCATGGCCGAGGCAGTACTAGTCCTAGGAAAGTTTACTCGATCGTCTAGTTTTCCACCGAAATTTGCTTGGATTCCACCTTACGGAACCTCAACTCCCAATTCCCGCAAGCCCTCCAGTAGGCCTTCGCGCGACTGGTAGTGAATGCCCGCCATCCCTAGACTTCGGGCAGCCTCAACGTACGCGTAGATATCATCTATATACACCGCCTCGCTGGATTGCACTTTGGAGCCGCGTAAAGCCTCTAGATACACGATCGGGCTGGGCTTACTGGCTCCCACGGTGCACGAATAGATGCGCACGGGAAAGAACCGGAAGAAGTCATAGGTGGCCTCCATGTGGGCGACATGGATCGGATCGGTATTCGAGAGCAAGGCTAGCCGGTACGTTTTCGACAATTTCTCAAATAGAGACACCTCCTGCATGGGCTGCGGGTCGAGGACGCGGTTCCAGACCTCCGTGAACTGTTCAAAGCTCAGCGTAGAGCCCAGGCGTCTGGACAGGTGGAGGTGCCAATCGCGGGGCGTCATGCGCCCTTCCTGCCAATCGGGCCAGCGGGGATCGTTTTCAATGGCGCCCCAAATCTCTTCGGGCGAAAGTGATAGCCCGGCCGCCAAACCGGTCATCGCTCGCTGGACATCGATGCGAATCAAAACGCGCCCGATGTCGAATACGATCGCACGTAGTTTCCGCGCCACCATCGCCTATCCCTTTCCCTGCGCCGGTGTACCCTTGCGCGACCGCAGGATGCTGATCACCGCCGGCAGGATGGACAACACGATCACCACAAGGATCACGTAGTGAATACGTTGGCTGATATTGGGCACGTTTCGCCCGAGGAAATAGCCCCCGAGAATCGTAGCGCTCACCCAGCCGATTCCACCCAGGATGTCGAACATAACGTAGCGCGCGTAAGGCATATTCGCCGCGCCTGCCACCGGAGGGCAAAACGTTCGGACGATGGGCACGAAGCGCGCCAGGATTACCGCACGGCCTCCATATTTTTCGTAGAAGTCGTGGGCGCGCTGCAGGTGGCTCCGCCGGAACAACAGTGAATCTTCACGTCGGTACAGCGCGGGTCCGGCGCTGCGGCCGATCCAGTAGCCAATCTGATCGCCGACGATGGCACACACCATCACCGGCAATAACAGCCAACGCAGTGGCACCACATCCGCGGCGGCGAAAATGCCCGCGGTGATCAGCAGGGAATCACCCGGAAGGAAGAAGCCGACGAAAAATCCAGTTTCAATGAAGACGATGCCGCAGACCAGGGGCGCGCCGCCCCAGCGGATTAGTTCCTTGAGTCCATCGGGGTTGTAGAGAGAGCGGAGCAGGTGAACGAAAGATTCGAGCACTCGTCGTTTTTCCTTATGGAAGTAGCCATTGCTTGCGACGCGGGTGCGAGCGCAAGAGCGCGCGAGCGAACCAGGACAAAAGCACCGCAGCCAATACGGTAGCAGAAAAGCGCAAAATCATCGCCGCATTCGTACCAGAGAAGTCCTAGGGAGGTAACGGTGGCATTCCATCCAGTAAGGCGGATCATCGTGTGGCCTCCGCTACCATCAGCACGCTTTGCAAATCCGTTTTCAGGCCATGGCCGCCGGCCTCGGCGCGCTCGAAATATTTCTGAATTCGTGGCAGAGCGCGCCTCGTGACCGCTGCGCCCGCTTCGATGGCCTCGTCGGCCCGGTCGAAGGCATCCCAGGCGAACGAATGAACGTCGGGCCGCAATACCAGATCGGCGTAGCGCTCCCAAACCTCGAGTTGATGCTTCTGTGCGGCGCTCACTGCCCGCGTTACCACCTGAAATATATTGGATGGCGATCCGCGGTCGGCGTCTTGGATCCCCACCGAAACGCCCAACACAAATTCGGCGCCCATTTCGCGTGCCGCCCGGGTCGGAACCGGTGCGACGAGCCCGCCGTCGGCCAGGCAGCGTGTGCCGATCTTTACCGGCTCGAATAGGCCAGGAAACGCGCAGCTTGCTCGGATGGCATCGACCAGATTGCCGTGGGTGATCACGACCGGCTCACCGGTGTTCAGGTCTGTAGCGACAACCGCCATCGGTGTGCGTAGATCGTCAAATTGCTTTGCATCGAAGACACGTTCCACCAGGTCCCCCAACCGATGGTTGCTCGCCAGCCCCAACCGCGAGACTTGCCAGCTTCCGATATCGCGAAACTTTAGGGTTCGGCAGGTGGCAATGATTCGGGCGAGCGGCGCACCACTGGCATAGGCCGCGCCCAGAATGCTGCCAACGCTGGTGCCCGCGATGCAGGCGATAGGAATATGATTCTGCTCGAGAACCTGCAGGACGCCCAAGTGCGCGAATCCGCGCGCGAACCCGCCCCCTAGGGCGAGCCCGATACCTGGCCGGCAGGCCGGGACTCCCTCACTACACAGCCCGGCTTGGAGGTCTCGCTTCACCGAATAAGGATGCCAATTCAGCTTGCGCGGACCAATGGTCCCGGCGTCCCGGAAAAGCAGTACGTTTGTACCCCGCGAAATTTACGCGCCGTTTCCTTGCCCGACTGTCAAACAGTACGTTCTTACTACTCCAGTACCCCCGCTGTACCATTGGCGCCTTCAGACCTGTGCGCGATTCTGCTCCTGTCAGAACGAAGTGGCTGAGGGGGCCGAGATGGACAGCGCATACGCAGCATGGGTTGGACTTCCGGTGGTCCTGCGAGTGGCTCTGGGAGACATCAAAGTGCCACTGCGGGGGAAGATGCTGAAGGATGGCGGGGATACGGTAAGGATGCGGATCGACGGTTGGGACATCGACATTTACAAGACCATGATTCTGGCGGTGGAAGAAGACGCGATGGTGCTGCTCCCAGCTTGAGGAGACACATATGAACAATCAAGTCCCTAAGTATGTGACCCAAGGACGCGCCGCTCTTTTGCTCGGTATTCCAGAAGACGAGTTGCGGCGCATTTCCAGCGAATCGGGACTCGGACATACCGAGAGCGCTGGTGAAGAGAAAGAGACGTTTTTCACCTACGACGAGCTCAGGCAGATTTGCCTGCTCTCTACACAACTAGTGCACTAAAAAATTTTGTCGAGTTTCCTCCGGCCCCCCTCAAGCAGTAACCCCCCACCCCCGGAGCGCCTCCCCCCAGGCGCTCCGGGGGTTTCCTTTTTGGGACACACTCACTAGACTTGGCGCCGGCAGAATTCCCCGGGGGATCCGCGAATGCCTTCTGAACGGTTTTGGTTCGGCAAGATTGGAAGCGCGGTAGCGCTGAGTGTGATTTTGCTGTTTGTGTCGGCGAAAGCCGGTCGCGGGAGTCCTGGCGCCGAGAATCAGAGCTACGATCTGGTCATCGCGAACGGCCGGGTCATGGACCCGGAATCGGGCCTGGACGGCGTGCGCAGCGTGGGCATTCGCGGAGGCAAGGTTGTTGCCATATCGCAAAAGCCGCTGACAGGGAAAGCGACCATCGATGCGAAGGGGCTTGTCGTGGCGCCAGGGTTCATCGATCTCCACGAGCACGGACAGGAACCGCGCAACTATCAGTTTCAGGCGCACGATGGCGTGACCACTTCGTTGGAACTCGAGGTAGGCACGGACGACGTAGACCGGTGGTATGCCGCGCGGGAAGGGAAGGCGCTGATCAATTTCGGCGTCAGCATCGGCCACATCCCCGTGCGCATCAAAGTGCTCCACGACCCTGGGCCTTGGCTTCCGACTGGAGACGCTGCGCACCGCCCAGCGACTCCGGAAGAACTCGCGGAAATGATCGCGACGATGGAGCGTGGATTGCGCCGTGGCGCGCTCGCCGAAGGTATGGGCGTCAACTATACGGCGGCCGCGACGCACGCCGAAATCGTCGAAATGTTTCGCGTAGCGGCCAAGTATCACGCTTCGGTGCACGTGCACCTGCGATATGCGGGGATTAAGGAGCCGACCACGGGACTCGCGGCGTTGGAAGAGGTCGTCGCCGCTGCCGCCGCCACTGGAGCGCCGCTTCACGTCGTGCACATCACCAGCATGGGACTCAAGTACACGCCCGACTTGATCGCCATGGTCGAGGGCGCGCAACGCCACGGACTCGACGTGACCACCGAGTGCTACCCCTACACCGCGGGAAGCACCGCGCTGCAATCGGCGATTTTCGATCCTGGCTGGCAGGAAGCCCAGGGCATCACCTACAAAGATCTTCAGTGGGCCGACACTGGCGAGCGGTTGACGGCGGAAACGTTCGAGAAATATCGCAAACAGGGTGGGATCGTCGTGATTCATTCGATTCCGGAAGAGGCGGCGCGGACTGCGGTCGCGAATCCGATCGTGATGATTGCCAGCGACGGCTTGATGATCACTGGCGCCAAGGTGCATCCCCGAGGGCAGGGCACATTTTCGCGCGTGCTAGGCCATTACGTGCGCGAGGAAAAAGCTCTGGGCCTGATGACCGCGCTGCGCAAAATGACGCTGATGCCCGCGCAGCGCCTGGAAAAGCGCGCGCCTGCGTTTCAGAACAAGGGCCGCATTCGCGTAGGCGGTGACGCAGATATCACCGTGTTCGACGCCGATCGCGTGATCGACAAAGCCACGTATGACGACCCGTTGCAATATTCCGAGGGCATTCAATTTGTGCTTGTAAACGGCGTGCCGGTCGTGAAAGATGGGCAACTCGTTGAAGGCCTGTTCCCGGGGCGCGCTGCTCGCGCTCCGATTTCTCAGTGACCACCGCGACCGAAAAATCCGCAGCACGCTACGCCGTTACCGCTGGATTTCTCGGCTGGACTCTGGACGCCTTCGATTTTTTCATCCTCACCTTTATCTTCGCGCCTATCGCCAAAGAGTTCGGCACTTCGATCTCGGCGATCGCGCTCACCGTTACCGCGAGCCTGGCGACCCGCTGGATTGGCGCTATTTTGTTTGGTCTTTTGGCGGACCGTTACGGCCGGCGCGTTCCACTGATCGTCAATATTTTGTATTACTCGCTGATCGAAGTTCTTTCGGGCCTGGCGCCGAACTACACCACGTTCCTTGTGCTGCGCTTGCTGTACGGCATCGGCATGGGTGGCGAATGGGGCGTGGGCGCGTCGTTGACGATGGAGTCCGTGCCGGTGAAATGGCGCGGGGTCCTTTCGGGCTTGCTGCAGGAGGGCTACGCGTTAGGATTTTTGCTGGCTGCGGGCGCGTACCGTTTTGTCTTTCCACACTGGGGCTGGCGGCCCATGTTTTTCGTCGGCGGACTGCCGGCGCTGCTCACGCTCTTCATCCGTGCAAAAGTAACGGAAACCGAGGCCTGGAAACGATCGCGCACCGATTGGGCCACCTATCGTCGTGCCATCTTTAGTAATTGGCATCGATTTGCTTACCTCGTCCTGCTCATGGCTATGGTCAATTTCATCTCGCACGGCACGCAGGATATGTACCCCACCTATCTGCAGCAGCAGAAAGGGTTCGGCCCGCATCGAACCTCGGATTTCACCGCGTTCACGATGGTCGGCGCGATCCTCGGTGGGCTGACCTTCGGGCATTTGTCGGATCTCTTCGGGCGGCGCCGCGCCATGGTGACCGCGATCCTGCTCGGCGTCCTGACGATTCCGCTGTGGATGTTCGCTCCAAACGTGCCACTCATCCTGGTGGGCGGCTTCCTGATGCAGTTCATGGTGCAGGGAGCGTGGGGCGTCATCCCGGCTCACATCAACGAACTCTCGCCCGATCAATTGCGCGGATTTTTCCCCGGCTTGGCGTACCAGTTCGGCGTGCTCCTCGCGGCGGGCAGTCCCTACATACAGGCGCGTCTGGCGGTTCACATGACCTACGCGCTAGCCATGGGATCATTCGCGCTCGTGGTATTTCTCGTGGGCTCCCTGGTCATTGGACTAGGTCCCGAAGCGCGAGGAGCAAAATTCGGCCGCGGCGCCTCCGCCGAAGAAATTGTCCCGGAGCGCGGTGGCTAGAGCAACGCCGCAAAGCTGTGCTAAGATTTTAAAACTGTGCGCCCGTAGCTCAGCTGGATAGAGCGTCTGGCTACGAACCAGAAGGTCGGGAGTTCGAATCCCCCCGGGCGCACCATATTTCCCAACACAACCGAAGTTTCTAAGAATCGACATGCACGGTTTAATAGCCGTGCTACCGGTTTGCTACTCTTAGATCTTAAACTTCCAGCCTACCGCTGCCTGAAAGCCTCAAACATCTCGTGTCGTCCCTCAGTCTGCGTACAGTGCGGATTCTTGATCTTCAGCCAGCCGTGCTCCGTGTACACGCTTGGCGAACGAAACCCAATCTCTCCAGTTAGAGAAAGAGTCCCACACTAGCGACGTGAAAGCGCTCCAAGTGCAGATCGACACGAATAAAGTTGAATTGAAAACGGAAAAAAGCTCTCGCACGACACTCGAAACTTCGGTGGTTCGCGGCGGGAGTGATTGTGGGATTTGTTGGCAGAGCGTTTGCCAAGGTGTAGAATCCCACGCAATTGTGAACATAACCCTTCCCCGGTTTCTTCTCAGGAGAGCCGGGGATTTTTGTTGCACTATTTGGCGGCTTTCAATTTTTCTAAAACCTTAATCGCTTTGGCGATTTCGACACTATGTTCTCCTAATGAGGGAAGTTCATTGGCGTGAATCGTCTGTTTTGGTCGCAATAAAGCATCATGTCGCGTAATTTGAACCAGTTGAATGAGTCCTGCGGCATGAGCCCGTCGTACCATTCGCTGTCAGAAAGTGCTGCGGCAAGAACATACGAATATTTCGCCCATGCTTCCGTGGGTATCGGTGAACTGTTCCACCAGTTATCTCTTAACGTTATATTGATGTACCCCGAAGCCGCGAGGAAATCCATGTGTATCAGCCGCACAGCCTGTCTCAGTTCAATAGCATTTTTATCAGCTTCAGCCTTGCTTTTAGCCTTCTCCTGTCGTACCGCAACGTGCCAAGTCACGATTCCGCTAATCAAAGAGCCTATAAACACACCAAACAAACCTATCAGCGCAACTCCATAAGTACCCCAAAACGAAGGCTGCATTTCGTAAGACATGGCGCGAACGATAGCACGGTCATCGAAAAACAAGAACCCCCACCGACCGTTTGACCAAAACGTGCATCAAAGGGTTGATGCCCACGCAGCAAATTGTCCTTGGCTCAACTGTGCTGGTTCGGCTCTACAATGGGCGCGAGGTCATCGCCAAGGTTACGGCTATCGTCAATGGTCCAGCGGGGCAGAAGGTCCATATCGCGTTTGGGGCATTTGCGTTGAAGGTGGACCCAACTCAAATACTTAAGGTTGTGAAATGATTCAGATCGAACCTGAAGACATGCAGCATATTCCGTGAACGTTTGCGCAAAATGTCCGACCAAGAATTATTGCGGTATGGGCTTGGTTGTAAGGATATGTGTACTCGCAAGAACTTTGAGAAGCCAACACACCTCCTCGAACAACAATTTGCCCTCCCGCTCGACGTGTTGGGAATACATGATTTCCGTGAGACGCCGCTAGAATCGAGGGCGACGATCTCGCCGTCTAAAATGGCGCTCTGCGCTTTGGGACCGGCCAGAGCTTCCCTACAAGACTTCAAAGCTCTTGTACGTGTTTCGGCGGCGAGAGACCAGACGGCAGTGGCCATCCTCCACGTACGTCAGAGATCGGAACCCGTCGTGCTTCAGTTTCGAAGAGCCACGCTGGGTCGTCAAAGGGTTCGAGAGATCTGGCGAGCTTAGCGGGTGTGATCGTCGGGAGCACGCGTTTCTTTTATCACGGCCAGCCGAATCCGGCCCGCTTAACTGCATTAAGCCTTTTCGTGTTTCAGGCAATACTCACACTTACAAAATTTTAGATTCTCTGGGTTCTGCCGCTCAAGAATGCTTTGAAGTGTCGGGTCCTGTCGAAAGTGCCCGCACTTTTCGCAGGCGTATGTATCGCCAACGAGATTCATGAGGCCCCGACAGGCTGGACACCCCTCCGTTTTGTGTGCCATTTGCTCAGCGTGAACGTCAACCATTTGGGTTAGATGGCATCGGAAGATAAAAGGGCTGCGCGTGTTGGCCTTGCCGGCTCCCTTCGAGGACACCTGCGAGGGCTCAGATCATTCTAAGGCTTGAGGACTAGAGTCGACAGGCATAGAAGGACGGCTAGGATTGGCAGCGCTCAAATGGGTTTTGTGAACGCGCTCAGCCCTCAACACGTTAAGGGCTTTTTCGGCATATTGGATGGCCCGATACTCTTCGCCTTCAATCGGGCTCAAGAGCCGTTCTTCGATAGCCGATCTAGCTTCAAGGATACGACCTTCCATAAGTGAATCGTCGGTCTCATATACCGCCGCCATGTACGCGGCCTGCCACAAATAATCGATCTGATCCATAGCCACTCCTTCTGGCGTGGGAACAAATTTGTCAAAAATATAGCCCACGGAAAAAGCGGTTTTCAACCCCTTTTTTATCTCCTATCTCTGTACGGTAACGAACAAAACAGTACTAAGGATAGATAAACAAATGTCCGTATTTTCAAACGATCACCGGTCGAATATGGTCGGTCTTTATGCCCAAGTGGGTCCTTAAATGCGACAACTGCAACTCGGAATTTACCCACTCCATGATCTCCGACCAAACCGCCGAAAACTACTTCCTACCCCAGAAACCTGTTTTCGCGGATGTTGAGATAGAATGCCCGAACTGCGGGAGTAAGGACACGTACGACCATAGAGACTTAATGTATCGTGCTTAGTTTATGGGTGGACGGCGGCACTCTAGCGCTTTCGTTTGGACGCTTATAACTCTCCACTAAATGAAATACCGTGTGGCGAAACAAAAGCGAAGATGCTAGGATGCGGTCGTCATGGAAGACCGCAAATTCGCGATACTGTTCGCGGCCACCATCCTCGCGGCACGCAAGCTGTCAGAACTCGAAGCTCAAGGCTTGACCCGTCCATGTCCCGCGCGGGAGATAATTATCGTCGACGCGATTTCCAAAGCTGAAGAAATCATGAGGAAGATTGAACGAGCGTATCCTCCGAACAAGTGAGCGCCGCCGGGTCGCATCGTTCGCGCCCACGTGCTTTCGCCCTCGGGAGTCCGCCTAAATTCTTGACGCCGCTCCGGAAATCCCTACCGCAAATCCCAGCACTCGATGCCTATATTTGTGTATTCCTCAGATAAATCAATTTACCTACGATATTGATTGCTAGCTCACCAACTCTCGATAGGAGACACCATGTTTGGATACGGAATACTCGGCACGCTATTGGTTATTTGTCTGATCGTTTGGCTTGTTCGGAGAGCATGAGCACACTCCGTGGGAGCTTCGTTCAATTCTTGTTAAGAAAAGGAGATTAAGATGAAAGAAAGCACGAAAGACGAGATCAAAGGCAAGGTTCACGAAACAAAAGGCGCGATTAAGGAAAAAGTAGGACGTGCGACAAACAACCCTAACCTGCAAGACGAAGGCACCGGCGAAAAGATCGCGGGAAAGATCCAGAAAAAAGTCGGCCAAGTCGAAAAAGTCATCGAAAAACCCTGAGGCTGTGATTCTGCTAGTAGTTAAAACCGCCTAGGGTTACCACACGCAGATCGCAAGGGCACACCGTCTTGCGGACAGCGCTCGCTGGTGGGTCGACCCGCGACCGTTCAGGGTGCGCGACTTATTGCTGGACCGTATGCCGGCGCGCTGATGCTTGAAACCGCCTATCTGGTCTACGAGCGTTGTGAGAAGCGCACTAATTAGTGGCTGATTGGTGTTCCTGCACAGCGTCAAATTTTGGCTTCATCTCCCTGCCCCACTTTTTCGGGTCCTCGTTGTGCATCTTCTCCATGTCCTTCGCTACGTCCGGGTGCTTACCCATGACGTGCTTCGTCATCTTTTGCACCATCTCGTCCACGAATTGGCCGAGAGCTTCTGGTCGCACGTTCCTCCGAGTTCTTTGCACGTCATCGTTTTCATTAGAGGCCTCCTCAACGTAAGCGTTCGTTTCTTACCGTCTCAAGATGCTATCGGCGGTGCGAGTTTCTCAGGGCGTGTTGATCTCGTCGGTGAAGACGTCTTCGGTGAACGCTTTGCCAATCGCCAGATCGAGACGTGTGAGCAACTGGGCGAGGGTTTCACCTTTTCGGCGTTTCAGCATAGCTAAACTGTTGTGGCCGTCAGTGGCTATGGCCACACACCCGACCGGTACGAGCGTGCCGACCGTGATTTCGCCGTCGCTGATCAGCTCTGCGATGTGAGGTAATTCCGAGGAACTGCCGACGCCGACTTTCCCGGCTGCGTCTTTGTTTACGCCGCTTCGTCTATTCCGGGTGACAGACTTGTGGCGACGTTCCATGGCAGTAACTCCTCGATGCGGTTGATGGGATAAGTCGCGATACGAGACAACACGTTCCGTAGATAACTTTCGGGATCGATTCCGTTCAGTTTGGCGGTGCCCAGCAGACTGTAAATCGCCGCGGCACTCTCTCCACCACCATCGGAGCCTGCAAAAAGAAAATTCTTTCTGCCCAGAGCTACGACCCGCAACGCTCGTTCCGCTGCATTATTATCGATTTCGATGCGGCCGTCATCACAGAAGCGCAGCAGTGCTTCCCACCGTCCGAGTGCGTAACGAACGGCCATAGCCGTATCGGATTTTCGCGAGAGTTTCCCTAAGGTCTCTTCGAACCATTGTTTCAGCGATTCCAGCAACGGCCTGCCGCGCGTGTTGCGAACCTCACGCCGCTCGTCCGGTGGACGTCCTCGGATTTCTTTCTCGATGGCATACAACCCCGCGATGCGTTCCAGAGCCTCAGCCGCAACCGGGGATTTGTGCGCGACCTCGAGATCGTAGAACTTTCTCCGTACGTGCGCCCAGCACGCCGCTTCCTGAATGCGTCTCGCTTCGTAGATCTGATCAAAACCGGCGTAACCATCCGCTTGCAGTGTGCCGGTAAAGTTGCTCAGGTGAGATTGCGGATGTTCGCCCTTGCGATCCGGTGAATACGCGAACCACACCGCAGCTGGTGTGCTGTCTCCCGCGGGACGATCGTCGCGCACGTAGGTCCACAGCCGCCCCGTTTTGGTCTTACCCAAACCTGGAGCCAACACCGGAACTGGCGTGTCATCCGCGTGTAGTTTGTCTGCAGCCATCACGTGACGTCGCAACGCTTCGACCAGCGGCGCAAGCAGCCGGCTGGATCCGCCTACCCACTCCGCCAGGGTGGAGCGATCCAACTCCACGCCGGTGCGCGCAAAGATCTGCGACTGACGATAGAGAGGCAAGTGATCGCAGTATTTCGATACCAGTACATGCGCCAGGAGCCCTGGCCCAGCAATGCCTCGCTCGATCGGCCGGCTTGGCGCTTCGGCCTGCACGATGCGATCGCAACACGCGCAAGCTAGCTTGGGACGAATGTACTGAATGACTTTGAGACTGGCCGGAACGTACTCCAAGATTTCCGAAACATCTTCGCCAAGATGTTTCAGCTTACCTCCACAGTCCGGACAAGCTTCTTGCTTCGGAAGATACTTTCGCACTTCCCGTGGCAAGTGATCGGGCAACGGTCGCCGCACAGGCCGCACTACCGCGGTGCTCGCCGACGGTGATTTTTCCACTGCAGCTGTTTCTTTCGTTCGTCTTGCTTCCAGTTCTTCCAGCCGCAGTTCCAGTTGTTCGATCTGGTATTCCCGCTTCTCCGACGAGCGGCCGAACTGCAGGCGACGCAGTTTCGCGATCAGCAGCTTCAAGTGTTCGATTTCCGCGTCGCGCGAAACGAGCTGCTCACGCTGAGAAAGGATTTCTTCTTGCTGTGTGGTGAGCTGTTTCTGATGCGAGAAGACTTGCTCACGCAGCGCCAAAATGAGGGCCTTTAATGCCTCGGAATCGAGTTGATCGAGGTCGCGCAGTGTGGCGGCATCCATTGCGCGCGAACATACCGCACTTTTTTTACAGCATGATGAAAACGCGCCGGAAAATAACAAAAATCTTTTCTTTCACACCGCCATTTGTGGATCGTAGCTGCGTATCGGGCGCCGCCAATCGATTCCCTCGAGCAACATGGACAACTGTGCGGGTGTCAGCGCCACTGTTCCGCTCGTGACTTGCGGCCAGATGAATCGTCCGCGCTCCAATCTTTTCGCGAAAAGACACAAGCCGTCCCCATCGAACCACAGAATCTTGATCAGGTCACCGCGCCGACCACGGAAAACGAAGACGTGACCCGAGAATGGATTCTCCTGAAGTGTTGTCTGCACCATTCCACTCAGGCCTGTAAATCCTCGACGAAGATCTGTCACCCCTGCGGCGATCCAGATCCGCGCTCCCGTCGGCAGCCCGATCATCCGAGCAAACACTCGATCGCTGTACGCAGCACCACCACATCCACGTTCCCTGCTACGCGAAGAGTCCCTTTGGCAAGCTTGATCTCCATCGACCCGACAGCGAATGGCGAAGACGTGCAAGCAGCTCGCCCGGATTTACTCAGTGAGATGCCTGACAACGTTACAGGCAGGAGTTTGCTGGACTGGCGCTTACCAAGCCGCCCTTCGCGATACTTCTTGCGCCAGTAAAAAACCTGATTGGCATTGACTGCATGTCGCCGCGCCACGCGTGCTACCGACGCGCCGGCTTCTAACGTCTCTTCGACGATTCGTCGCTTCTCTTCGATCGATCGCCGCCGTCTCGCTATTCGCTTGGGTGTCTCATCAAGGATGGCCTGCTCGGAAGTGTCCACTATCCCCTCGTGGACACTTATCGATGTGCCCACATCGGGCAGCATCCTTATTTACTCTCACTTCGTCCAGACGGTTCTCACCAGTCGCTTACCGGAGGTCTGTAGCGGATATTTTATCTTTCGTCATCGTTTCCTCTTATTCCGAGCCGCAAAAGCTTAGCCAATTCCTTTTGAGTTGCTCTTTTCCATTGATGTCCCATCTGACTTCGTCAGTACTTCCGTACCATTTCCTATCGACGCGAAGCAGGCCATCCTGGGTCCGTATCTAGAGCGGCGGTGACCTTAGCCGTCCAGCAACCGAGCCACAGACAAGGCCACGGTGCTCCCTCGAAAGAGGATACGGCCACAGGGCAAAAACCCACCTGAGCGTCTCCCAAACTAAACTTTCGCGGGTATCTTTCTCCTTGGAGGATCGGTGCCTTCACACTCAGATTCGTGTGAGTACCCCGGCAGTACTTTGTACCTCTTGACTTGTAGCTATGAGGTGTTACACTGTAGCCGTCTATCGGAGGGGCGGCGATGCGTTCGAATCCTAGATCGTTTCGATTGCGGGCTAAAACCCTTGAGGCGTTGCAGAAGATTGCCGATAAAGAACAACGCAGCATCAACTGGCTGATACAAGTCGCCGCGGACAAGCTAATCGAACTATACAAACGTAAGGGCGTCGATGCGTTGAGGGATTGAGATGGAACGGATGCCTCAACCTGAGGACCGGAACCATACTGGCACCAAGGACTACAGCCTTATGGATTGGTTCTTTTATTTTATCTCCGGCGGGATTCCGCACACAGGAGGATTGATGAGTTTTCTAGAGCCCCAGAAGAAAGCCAAGGTCATCCCGTTCCGCCGTCGCAAGCCCACCGAGAAACACGATTTCACCGTGCAGTACCACGGGAGTCTGGTTCTCCTCGTCCCCAACACCAAGCTGGGGATCAACTGGGCGAACCACAATATCGGCGCGGACAATGGTTATCAGCCTTATTGGCCCACGGTCATCTTGGAGCACCGCTACGTCGAGGGCGTGCTCGCGGGTATCCAGAAGCTAGGACTGGTGGCGCGATGAGCGATACATCCTCCGTCGTCTTTCGCGTGCCGGATTTCGTCGACGCAGACGGGATCGAGTACACCGACATTGAAGTGATTGCGGAAATGGACGGCGATATTCGCGACACCGTTCAGCTTGTTAAAACGCTCGAACGTCCATTGACGGAGCGCAAGTGAAGGCCGCGAAACGGAAAGCTTCTCGCCGTGGAAAGAAGCGGGTGCGGACGCCCGAGGAATTGGAAATTAAGAGCACGCTCGCCGCGATCCGGGAGGAGCAAGAAGAGGCTGGAGGCTGTGATGATTCCGACTGCGTGCTGCGCCATATGCTGGAGCACAAAATTCCGCCAACCCAGGCGGACTATTTGGATATGTGCTACTGGGGTGCCAAACCGACCGTAGAGGACTTAGGTTGTGAGGAGTTAGCGGACCTATCGAGTTCGTTTTATGCGTGGCCGGTCGACGACAAGCAGAAGGTGAATTAGGAAATATATTCAAAGTGACGATTGCTTAATCCAGTGTAAATGCTCCGGTGTATATCCTTAGTGGTACAATTACTAACCAATGGACAATCCCGGCGTTTTGATTTATTATTTGCACTCCAACCCACGACTCTTGGTCTGCCTACCTCGACACTCCATCTGCCGCTGTAACTCTTAGCTCCAGCGTTTCCATTGAAACGCCGGATGAAAGTCCCGCGGAACGAACGCGCTAGGAACCTATGCCGCAACTGCAAGAAGTCGAGCCAGAAGAGATTAGCGTAATTTCTGCGCCCAAACCGCCGCCTGTGGAGACCATTCCGCCCCTCGTGCGCCACTGTGAGCACAATGTCTACGTTCCAGATGGAGATGGCCGATACTGCCCACACGAGGGATGTACGCCAGTGACAGGCCGAGGCAAAGCCTTAGTCCTCCGTCGCTGTGAACATGGTGTTTACAATCCAGAGGAAGGCTCGCGTGCGCGGTACTGCACAATTTGTACGCCGGTTACGATCCAAGGCGAAGTCTCAAAGCGAATCAAGACTGCGGTAGGCCCGCTGACGCTGGTTGTTGAGAAGCGGGTTCTGGGCTACGACGTGAATAAATACCGCAAGGAAATTAATATGGGATTGAAGGATGCTCGCGTCCTGCTCAGAGGGTTCGCCACGAGTTGGCGGGATTCCAACGACCTCAAACAGACCGTTGACATCGAGATAGCCGCAGCAACTAAACGCTACGAGGATGGAATGAACCCGGCGCTCGCGTACACCATCGCGAAGAATCAGGCGGGTAAATTCTTAACCAATCAAATTAAAGAACAAAACGTCGAGCTAGAAGACGAGTTCGGCGAACCGATACTGGATGAGTTCGGCGAAGAGAAACGAGTCGCCCGGTACGAATTCCTCGATGATAAGCGCATGGCTGAAGATGGCTTCAGCGATACGAGTCGTATCGAAGACAAAATCGTGATGGCTGCTCAACCACCGCCAACGGACCCAACCCTCGACAAACTTATCAGCGACCTCGACAAACTTAACCGCGGCCTTCCCTCGCTGCGGCGCTTGGTCGACGGCTGGAAGCCTGGTTCGGCGAAGCGGATTGTCGGGGAGGTCTTTTTGGCGATGCCAGACGCTACGGTTCGGGACTTCCTAGGTGTGCCGAAGTCCACTGCCGCCAGGGTGTTGCAGGTGGTTAAGGCGGAATTCAGCGCGGTGCTGCTGGGAGAAGTGGGACAAGAATCATAATCGCGACATATATACTGTAGGGAAGAACACGTCGCGCCTCCCCAAAGTGGTCGTTCGAAGCACCCACCAGATTTAACCCATGTTCAAGAGACTCGGATTGTTATCGGCTTCGTCGCCGAAGGAAATTTCTTTGTGTGGCCCAGGCGATTCCGGCGCAATGCAAGAACGGCCAGGGAAATGTAGAAGTTCGCCCGTACCGATAAATTTCAGGATCACGAATTCAATGTAGTGGTAGCAAGAGTAAATCCAAGCAAGTAAACGCAACTAACGAAGTAAAAGGAAATATGAAAGGCAGAAAATATAGCGGTCAAGTCGTGCTTTGGGATGAAAACCGGATGTTCGGTTTCATTCAATCAACAGAAGTACTCCCATTCGGAGGAGACAGGATTTTCACGCATCGTTTGAACTGCATCGATACTCCTTTTCTGGGAGCGCATTGCGAGTTCGAAGTTGGAGATGCTTACAAAATCGGTCGCAAGCCCCAAGCGGTGCGAGTAACCATCCGCGCGAATGCGCCGGGATTGGAAGCGCTCGCGAAGGGTGTTCCAGACGATGGTCCGATCAAAGACGCGGCAGATATTTCGTCCGAGATCGGAGCGTCCAGCCAAGGTGGTGCGTGATGATCGCCACCTCAGTAGACATCAACAATCTCGACATTGTTGCCACTGCGATCCAGCCAGGTGCCGTCCTACAGCAACCAGTGCAGGAACCGAAGCGCGAGCCATCGCCATTCGAACAACGCGCAATCCCAATGATTGAGCGGAACGTGCCGGTGATTCCTTTACGACCACGGACCAAGATTGCATTCCTTCAGGGCTGGGAAGAACTTGCCAGCACGGATTTGCAGCAGATCATGGAGTGGAGTGAGATAGACCACGATAAATACCACGGCGACTTCAACGCGGCGTGCGTAGCTCAAGCTAAGCCGGGCGGGACGTGGTTTCTGGACACGGACGATCCGAGCATTTGGAAGCGGATCGAGAACGAGACCGGGAAGAAGATACCTAGGACGTTCACGGTTTCGAGTTCGCCGGGCAAAGGACACCGTTACTGGAAGCAAAGCCCGGCCAGTATCGCGATGGGTAATCAGAAGGGTAAAGATGGAGACGGGAGGGAAGCGTGGAGCGCTCGTGTCGACAACCAATACGTGGTTGCGGCTAATTCGATCCATCCCGACACTGGGGAGGCTTACACCACCACGGATGATTCTCCGTTGGTCCCAGCACCGGATTGGCTGGTCGCGTGGTTGAAGGACAACGCCTTCAACTCCACGAAAAACGACCGTGCGCGGGTGAATGCGTCTTTCGATGGACCTCCAATACCTCGCGGTAGCCATGACAATGAGTTGTTCAGGATCGGTTGCATGCTCAGGGGTGCCGGTATGGACTACGAGCAAATCAAGGACAACCTGATCCAGATTTGTGAGAAGCGATGCCTCGACCACGGGGCCGACTACGTGGATATGTGCGAGACCAAGGCCAGGCAAGCTTGTAAGTACCCGGTGAGTCCAGCACCCGTGATTCCGGTGCTGGGTGGAGGGACCAAGGTAGAAGTTGCTAAGGATGTCTCTAACTGGCGTTCCGAGTTCCGTAACCTCACCCAGATGGAACAAGGGCCGATCACCATGGTTATTGAGGGGGTGCTCCAAGAAGGAACATGCTTTCTGGGCGCTACGGCTGGCCATGGTAAGACACTCGTTGCACTGGCGATTGCGAAGGCGATCACCCTTGGGGAGCCCTTGTTCGGGATTCCCGAATACATCACCAAGGTACCAAGGAATGTCATTTACTTAATCCCGGAGAGTGGCGACAAGGCGTTCCGCACACGCGGAGAGGCCTTTCGACTTCCACCGGATGATCGCTTCATCGCTCGCACCATCTCATCGGGTGCCTCGTTAGCGCTGTCGGACCCATGCCTGATGGAGGCGGTTCGCCAACAACGCCCGGTTATTATCCTCGACACGGCTAGTCGTTTTATTGTAAGCGACTGGTGAGAACCGTCTGGACGAAGTGAGAGTAAATAAGGATGCTGCCCGATGTGGGCACATCGATAAGTGTCCACGAGGGGATAGTGGACACTTCCGAGCAGGCCATCCTTGATGAGACACCCAAGCGAATAGCGAGACGGCGGCGATCGATCGAAGAGAAGCGACGAATCGTCGAAGAGACGTTAGAAGCCGGCGCGTCGGTAGCACGCGTGGCGCGGCGACATGCAGTCAATGCCAATCAGGTTTTTTACTGGCGCAAGAAGTATCGCGAAGGGCGGCTTGGTAAGCGCCAGTCCAGCAAACTCCTGCCTGTAACGTTGTCAGGCATCTCACTGAGTAAATCCGGGCGAGCTGCTTGCACGTCTTCGCCATTCGCTGTCGGGTCGATGGAGATCAAGCTTGCCAAAGGGACTCTTCGCGTAGCAGGGAACGTGGATGTGGTGGTGCTGCGTACAGCGATCGAGTGTTTGCTCGGATGATCGGGCTGCCGACGGGAGCGCGGATCTGGATCGCCGCAGGGGTGACAGATCTTCGTCGAGGATTTACAGGCCTGAGTGGAATGGTGCAGACAACACTTCAGGAGAATCCATTCTCGGGTCACGTCTTCGTTTTCCGTGGTCGGCGCGGTGACCTGATCAAGATTCTGTGGTTCGATGGGGACGGCTTGTGTCTTTTCGCGAAAAGATTGGAGCGCGGACGATTCATCTGGCCGCAAGTCACGAGCGGAACAGTGGCGCTGACACCCGCACAGTTGTCCATGTTGCTCGAGGGAATCGATTGGCGGCGCCCGATACGCAGCTACGATCCACAAATGGCGGTGTGAAAGAAAAGATTTTTGTTATTTTCCGGCGCGTTTTCATCATGCTGTAAAAAAAGTGCGGTATGTTCGCGCGCAATGGATGCCGCCACACTGCGCGACCTCGATCAACTCGATTCCGAGGCATTAAAGGCCCTCA
This sequence comes from uncultured Acidobacteriota bacterium, assembly GCA_963834025.1. Lineage (GTDB taxonomy): Bacteria > Acidobacteriota > Terriglobia > Acidiferrales > UBA7541 > Acidiferrum. Next base: position 837,522 of record CAWIAI010000005.1, read on the forward strand.
TTTTGGCGCTGCGTGAGCAAGTCTTCTCGCATCAGAAACAGCTCACCACACAGCAAGAAGAAATCCTTTCTCAGCGTGAGCAGCTCGTTTCGCGCGACGCGGAAATCGAACACTTGAAGCTGCTGATCGCGAAACTGCGTCGCCTGCAGTTCGGCCGCTCGTCGGAGAAGCGGGAATACCAGATCGAACAACTGGAACTGCGGCTGGAAGAACTGGAAGCAAGACGAACGAAAGAAACAGCTGCAGTGGAAAAATCACCGTCGGCGAGCACCGCGGTAGTGCGGCCTGTGCGGCGACCGTTGCCCGATCACTTGCCACGGGAAGTGCGAAAGTATCTTCCGAAGCAAGAAGCTTGTCCGGACTGTGGAGGTAAGCTGAAACATCTTGGCGAAGATGTTTCGGAAATCTTGGAGTACGTTCCGGCCAGTCTCAAAGTCATTCAGTACATTCGTCCCAAGCTAGCTTGCGCGTGTTGCGATCGCATCGTGCAGGCCGAAGCGCCAAGCCGGCCGATCGAGCGAGGCATTGCTGGGCCAGGGCTCCTGGCGCATGTACTGGTATCGAAATACTGCGATCACTTGCCTCTCTATCGTCAGTCGCAGATCTTTGCGCGCACCGGCGTGGAGTTGGATCGCTCCACCCTGGCGGAGTGGGTCGGCGGATCCAGCCGGCTGCTTGCGCCGCTGGTCGAAGCGTTGCGACGTCACGTGATGGCTGCAGACAAACTACACGCGGATGACACGCCAGTTCCGGTGTTGGCTCCAGGTTTGGGTAAGACCAAAACGGGGCGGCTGTGGACCTACGTGCGCGACGATCGTCCCGCGGGAGACAGCACACCAGCTGCGGTGTGGTTCGCGTATTCACCGGATCGCAAGGGCGAACATCCGCAATCTCACCTGAGCAACTTTACCGGCACACTGCAAGCGGATGGTTACGCCGGTTTTGATCAGATCTACGAAGCGAGACGCATTCAGGAAGCGGCGTGCTGGGCGCACGTACGGAGAAAGTTCTACGATCTCGAGGTCGCGCACAAATCCCCGGTTGCGGCTGAGGCTCTGGAACGCATCGCGGGGTTGTATGCCATCGAGAAAGAAATCCGAGGACGTCCACCGGACGAGCGGCGTGAGGTTCGCAACACGCGCGGCAGGCCGTTGCTGGAATCGCTGAAACAATGGTTCGAAGAGACCTTAGGGAAACTCTCGCGAAAATCCGATACGGCTATGGCCGTTCGTTACGCACTCGGACGGTGGGAAGCACTGCTGCGCTTCTGTGATGACGGCCGCATCGAAATCGATAATAATGCAGCGGAACGAGCGTTGCGGGTCGTAGCTCTGGGCAGAAAGAATTTTCTTTTTGCAGGCTCCGATGGTGGTGGAGAGAGTGCCGCGGCGATTTACAGTCTGCTGGGCACCGCCAAACTGAACGGAATCGATCCCGAAAGTTATCTACGGAACGTGTTGTCTCGTATCGCGACTTATCCCATCAACCGCATCGAGGAGTTACTGCCATGGAACGTCGCCACAAGTCTGTCACCCGGAATAGACGAAGCGGCGTAAACAAAGACGCAGCCGGGAAAGTCGGCGTCGGCAGTTCCTCGGAATTACCTCACATCGCAGAGCTGATCAGCGACGGCGAAATCACGGTCGGCACGCTCGTACCGGTCGGGTGTGTGGCCATAGCCACTGACGGCCACAACAGTTTAGCTATGCTGAAACGCCGAAAAGGTGAAACCCTCGCCCAGTTGCTCACACGTCTCGATCTGGCGATTGGCAAAGCGTTCACCGAAGACGTCTTCACCGACGAGATCAACACGCCCTGAGAAACTCGCACCGCCGATAGCATCTTGAGACGGTAAGAAACGAACGCTTACGTTTTATTCACGGCAACGATGAGAACAGCGCCGCTGAAAACCGGCTCCTGGTTAATGACATCCTCGCGCTGAGGGCGGCGGGTGCCGTCTTGGTCATCATTTTGCACCATGCCAAGAAGTCGACGACGGAGAACCGTGAAACCATGACGCTGGAAAACATGCTTCGCGGCACTTCGGACTTCGGGGCTATGTGCGACCAAGCTTACGGTATTCGTTTGGACGTGCATCTGTACAACCGAGGGGCCGGTCCCATGGAGCTAGAACTGGTCAACTTAAAGGATCGCGAACGCCTGGGTGGATTGACCTCCATCCGGCTGGCGGCGACTTACAAGAAGCCAGGGGTTCTCTTCCCCGCGAGTTACATCGATGAGACGGGCAACTTCCGTCCGGTCGACTTCCGGGAGACCAAAGACCGTACTAAGGAAACGCTGAACCAGCTTGTGGAGAGCGATCCAGAGTTGTCTGTTAAGGACTTGTGCGACGCGACCGACACCAAGGCTTACACGGTTCGGAAGATGCTCAAGGGGCTTGGCTGGCACGCCGTTAAGGGAGGACCGGACGGATTCTACCCATGGCATCAGGATAAGGGGGGACCATGCCCTTATGAGGCCAAGGGGGGGACCAAGAAGGGGGTTGTTGATCTGGACGCGCCGGTTGAGTTTAAGCGCGCGGCTTGATCGAACCAAACCATCATCGGACTGTGCGCGAGTTGACTAGGTCCCTTACTAAGTAAGGGGACCTCGTCAATCGACGCTCAGCATGTCTATTTATTGGATGACCTCAATCGACGTCAATCGGTTCGTCAATCGGTTATCTGTAAGATACCAAGGCACTTATGGAGTAATCGAAAAGGACCGTCAATCGACGTCAATCGGTTCGTCAATCGCTCAGCATGTGCTGTGCATAAAGGGCCTCGTCAATCGGTTCGTCAATCGGTTTTTATCGTGTCACCCGGCGCGTTCCTTAGAAAACGATCTTAAACATTATTTCCGAGTCTTTTAGTCACAGAGTAGTAATTCAGACATGATGTCGACTCGGACCCGGAAATTTGAGAGTCCCTGAGGGCGTCTCCGTGCCACCGTGGACAGGTCTGGAGGGTTCATAGAGACGTTCCGGGGATGGTAGGCTAACGTCCAGTGACTAAGCAGGACCAGTTTTACAAGGAAGTGGAGCGGCTTAAGACGGTACTGCGGAAGCGGAATTCCGAGTTCCTACGAACCCTCTTAGATCGTAGCGGAATTGGGACCGTGCGAGAAGCCGTGACAGCCGCTCGCGAAATCCTACGGGAACGGGGCGAAAACGTCGATGCCGACAAGGACGGGTAGTTTCTACCCCGAAAAGTAAGGTTGCATATTCCACCCTGAAAACAACTATGGCGCTCTCAACACCTTAGAAGGGTCAAAAGCGCCACAATGCAACAATACATGCACTTTGTAGCCTAGAAGACCTGACTAAACGCCTTCGCGGAGGCCGCAGAAGCGTCAGCGTCACTGGGGTTGACGTAGGCAAGGGTGGAATCGAACGATCGGTGTCCGAGGTGCTGGCGGATCAAGAAGGCATTAGCACCTTGTTGGACCATCAGCATCGCCGCTGTGTGCTTTAAGACGTGTGGATGTTGGAGGGTCTCACCAAGCCCAGCTTTCCTAGCGATGGCCTTAAACAGCTTGTACACCGTAACACGGTTCAACTGGGTTGACTTCCGTGAGTTGAACACGAAATTGTCGGCATCGGGCTCTCGAACAGCCAACCAGGCTTTCAGCGTAGCTTTCTCATCAAAGAGCGAATTGCCCTTCACTTTCAGCAAGTTCTGAGTCGATGCTAGCGAACCCTTCAGCCGGGCGATATGAACTTGCTCGTTGTTGAAGTTGATGTCTGTAATCCGCAGATTCGCGATCTCTTGCGCCCTCGCTCCATGAGCCACAGCAAACAAAAACATGGCGTGCTCACGTGGCCCGTATTCCTTCGCGGCTTGAAGAAAGCGCTCAAGTTGCTCGCTGGACATGTAAGAGATGCGAGCACGTACCTGTTTGGCTCGCTGCTTCGGCATCCTGACAACATTCTTGAAAACCGACGGGGTCATCGCGCTCTCCATGATGGGAACGATAGTATAGTAATGTTGCATTAGCAATAGTACGTCGGTACCGCTTTTGTCCGATGGGACCCATCCGCAGTTCGAATCCGCTTTTCAATACCCCGGCAGTACCGCAGTCGTAGTCGCCCCCACGGGGTGGTTACCCGGACGGAGTAGCACGTTGATTCACCCATTTTTGGCAGTAACGCGGTTACACAGGAGCGCAAATGGAACCAACCGACCAACAACTAGTAGTCCGTGCCGCCAATCGAGAACGCCAACGCCGCCACCGTCAACGCGAAGCACAAAAGAGAGCCAACGCTATCGAGGCGCAACGAGTCGCGAGTGAACGAGCAGAGCGCAAACGTCGTGACCTACATTACTTCGGCGAATCTTCACCAGGGTGTAATGCCAACACGTTCGCGGACGAACTTCAGATTCACCGTGAATTTCTGCGAGCCCTCGGTAAAGAAGATGTCAAAGATGGCGAAACACTTCGCGCAGTGGCGAAACGGGCTTTTGAAGCTTGGCTAACGGGGCCATTTGCATGTCGATCGTACGGGCCGCCGTTTTACGTACCGGCATTTGACCGTACCAGCCAACAGTTCGATCCCGAATTTGGTTTCGGTATTGGGGATGCTCCGTTTGAAGAGTTCTGGACGCCTCCGAAGGATTGCACTGGAGATGAGCTTATCGACCTAGGGGCTTTACCAAAATTACCGAAACTATCGAAAGCGAAACCAAGAACTCTGGAGACGACTGTCGAACCAACATCGCCGCCTGCAGCGCCGCCACGGATTCCGCAGCAACAACCGGACGCAATCCACTTCATGTACGTGCCGCCGGACGCGCACCGATATCTGAACGGCAGCAACTGACTGCCGATTGGAACCAGCCCATTGGGCTAAGGAGAAGTTATGCACCAAATGGATCAAAAGAAGCTGTTGATCGAAAGAATTTTGCCGTACGTAACTGGAGCACCCAACGATGCTGTTCAACGTCTGCTGCAACAAAGCGTCTCGGATCTGGAAACGATTCTGAGCGCCTGCATCACAAAAAAGGCGCGAGCGCAGGCGACTGAGCAAGTAAACCAGCATGCCGACGAGATGCGCCGCGAGTCTCGGTTAGAAGGCGCCTTCGTCCACGCCTCTATGGCTGTAATCAACAACCGCCGTCTCTCACCTTGTGATGGTAATCGCGCGGTGCTCGAAAGCTTGTTGAATCCCGGCGAGGAGCCGTCAACGAAACTATACGTAGCGCTGGCGGAACAATACCCAACTAAGTTTGCTTGGGAGAATCCCCAGTCCAAGCCGACGAAGGAAGACCAACGCGCCGCATTCGACGCTTTCGTTCGCGAGAATAACCTGAGCAGCGTCGAGGCCAACTTCAATTTATTCAAGGAAGGTGCCAGCGTCGAGCACTTTGCTGGTGCCAGTGGTATCGAGCGAGCGCAGTACGCCAACGAGGCGGCGCAAGCTCGCCAGAAATTTCTCATAAATTCAGCGACCCCAACTCAATTACGCGACGAAGCTCGATTCCAGAGTGCAAACGAGAGGGAGATCGCTCAACGCGAGGAGGCGACGAGGCAGCATGACTTCGTAACGCAAGCCCAGGCCGGGCTGTATAGCCCGCTGCCCACCCATGATCAAGCGGGAGAACTAATGGATGCGAAATATTTCCGGCGTATATCGACTCTGAACTATGCCCTCTTCAAGCAACTTTGTAAAAAGTTCGGGACAGCGCAGATTACCGAACGCCTGAGATCGGCAACCCCAGCAGTCCCGGCAGTTTAATCCGCAGTAACCAAGAATAAGAAGCACGACGGCATCGCCGTCTCTAGGAGATTCAATGAGAACGTCACCATTAAGCCCCACCGAAATTGCAACATTCACACGATTTGCCCACGACTACGACATCATCACCGAAGGTGATGTGGGCATTCGGAACGCTGATGTACTCTGCGGGCCCATCATCAACAGGGAGTCCAACTCCAACATCACCGCCCAGACGTTGGCGGCATCGCTCCTAAATGTGAAGAATCAAATTCAGTTCAAGAGCGCAACCTACAAAAAGGCAGACGAACTCGCGCGACATCTTAGTCCTGAAGAGCAAGGAATCTACCGTGTGTGGGCGGCGCGTCAGAAGTTGTTGGTGGGACTCGATGGTTCGCCGGAAGGCTACCAGAACGTGCTTTCACTTCTGTCGTGGTTTCGTGGCAATCCCGTAACGAGCCACAACTTGGATTTAGCTCTCGGGAACATCATCAATAATCCACAGGTTGGGCAGCGTATTCACTTCCACCCTCAACCAAAGCAAAGTCGTGAATACGGACCCGGTGGATTATTGAACCATGCTGTGGTCAACAAATGCGAAGAAGGCTTCATGCCGCGCTCGCAGACGAACCGCACTCTGCGACAGGTGATGGAAGACAACCGCCCGAAGGTGGAGACGGTGCCAACACCGGTTTCCATCAACGAGCAATATCAATCGAAGGCCGAAGGTTTACAGGGAAGAAGCCACGGCCAGACGGATCAAGCTAAAAAGCTTTTCGTGATGGTTCCCGGCACCTCAACGATTGATTGGCAGCAGACTCATGCCGCTAGGTTGCGCTTTCTGACGGCGCAAGCCCCGCTCATCAGGAGATGACGTGAACACCCACGAAATATATTCGGCGCGTACTCCTACACAGAACTTTAAATCTTCCGGGGAACGCCCCAATCGGGGGAGATAGCGTCTCTAGCGTCTGTACACTTCAAACTTGAGGACCGCGTATCGCGGTGCCGTCGGAATCGACGTTAGCGTAGTTCGTACTCCGACGTTGATCCCCTGCGCTTTCCAGAAGTCTTCGATGGCTCTACTCATCTCGTCCACTTTCGTCTGGTCGTACGCGGTCTCAACTGTAATGCGGTCGGGAAGATGTTTGTCGAGGTAGTCATCGAGTCCCCCAGCGTTCCCAGTATCGCGGAGGGCATGTTGGTTGATGACGATCCTTCGAAGGCGAGGAGCCGCGACGGTCGCATCCGATTGGGATTTGGATTCCTGAGCATCAACAGAAGGACCGAGAAGCAACCCGCACAGAAGCCCCGATGCCACGAATAGTCTGCACAGAAGCATAGATTCGATCTCCTCGTCGAAGATTACTCTTCGTCCCATATTCCTACAAACAGATTTAACCTTCACGGCGATCCTCGTAAATTCCCAATCGGGACACGAGGAGTCGGTAGCGGAACATATCTGGCCGGGGTGTGAACCGTCTTCTAGGCACGGGGCAGCGAGCAATCTGCCCATCCAAAGGAGACTCCATGGACCAACACGAACACAAGAAGGGCGACATCCCTGCTAAGCCCTCGGCTGGCGCAAAGTCGCGTTCAGTAACTTGGAAAGAATCACCGCCGCAACACGAATTAATTTCCCACTGATCTTAGTGGCGCACACCTGACCATGCGGGGCTGGGCTTGAATCTGGCCTCTTAATTAATTTCAAGGGTCTTCATGAACGTAATTTCAGGAACCGCAGCATCGAACGCCCAGCATTCTCTACATCGGTGATGCCTTTGGCACAGCTAACTGTAGTGCCCCCACTAATTAGACAGTTTGTCAAGTAAGAGGCTGACTGTGGTTACTGATACTGCTGCGATAAAGTTGCCCATTCCTTTGAGGTGCGGGTGGTGTAACCGACCGGGACCTCAAAGAACCAGGGATCAGGCTCCCCGATTCGTATGTGCGTTAATGATCTCGTGATATCAAACATGGTCTGGCCCTCATGCAAGCTGACTGTCTCGAACTTGAGTGTGTAACATCCAAGCTTCGGCGCATTCCAGCTTTTCTTAGTTATAATTTCACCATCGGGCAAGGTTTCCACAGCCGCTTCTTCCCTGACAACTTCAAAGCCTTCGATCTGGCCGTCAGGTACCCCTTCACACAAGCCACCCTTTTTTAGAGCCTGGTCTGTGTTGAACGGATGGTTGACGACGCTCTGCGTTACTGGGTCGTAGAAATTTTTCGTCATGTTTGGGGCATCATAGACCATACGTGTGTAAACATCGGTGGTAACCTTGGCTGAATGTACCCACTTGTGAGCGATTGCCACTGAACCATCTGAGCGCACCGCTATGATCCTCGAATACACGTAAGGGACAGGAATTTGAGGATTGCCGTCCCCATCGAATGAGCCGTGCCCAGGGCCGGCGATTGATTCGTTAATTTCTGTCGCCGTGAAGGGCTGGACGTCAGTTGTTTGGGCACGAACCTTCTTGACTGCGATCCCGGCGGCGATTAAGGCTCCAACTACTGACGTCACGACGACTCCCTGGATAAACCGTCTGTTGTCCATGCTAGTCTCCTCCACCGCCCGGATTTGAGCATTGGGAAGGAAGATCAGGATCCCCGCCATTCTGGCATTCCTTTACGAAACTGCACAACGTAGCGGTGTTGTCTTGTTCCGGCTCATGACCCGGATTTGCGACGCAATAAGTTCCTTCGCACTGCTGCCCGGTTTTGCAGCCACCGTTGTTGGTTATGAAACAGTTGCCCTTCCAGGGGCCTTTGGCCGTGAACCCACACTGACCGCAGGCCCAAGCCTTCGTCGCGGCGAACGTACCGAGGATGATGCCAACCGCTAAGGCAATGATCGTTGTCCGATAGAGAAGCGTCCTCATATTTTTGATCCACCTCTTGTAATGAGAATAGGCCCACAGAATAGGGCATACTTAACACATCTAACGTCCTTAGTCAATAGATACCACGACGATTACGTAAGATCCTCAATACCAATATCTCTAGCTGTCAAGAAGTTAGAAGATTTGCGCAAGCGCTGATTGGATCGTGGACGGCGTGAGGCGAGCAAGAAATTAGTCCATCAGTTCCCTCGGCCATGCTTTTACTCGCCGCGTCCGAGTTTTGACGCAAACGCCCCAGGGACATCGGCTCCTGGTCGTTCTTTTTTTTCGCTACGGCAATGGCCCGCAGCATCAAGGGGGCCACCTTCAGGGCGGCAGCATGTGGCTGTAGATGATCGTAGATCCAGCCCGTGAACATGGTCGCTTCCATCGCCGCGCTCCACGGCTGTGGAAGTGTTTTCATCCACAGGTCCAGATCAAAGCGTGTGGCGGAAAGCAATCCTTCGGCGTAAATCTTGCCACCGCTGTCCTTCACGCAGTAGCTGATCTTCCGCTTGTGCACATCCAGGCCGATGTAATACATGGGTTCCATGGGGAAGCCTCCTTGGTGTTCTGAATCAGCTCGCGGCTGAGTTCAGCTTTTCTACACCAAGCGCTCCTCCCTTGACCTATACATTCAAACTTACCGGGACTTAGGGCCCAGCCTAGCGAGCGCCGCTGCGAAGGATTGGCAGGCGTCTCGCACCAGCCGTCTGCACTTCGCAGGAGATAGGCTTTTTCTCTTGTAGCATCGCCGCGATACGATCGGCTTTGGCTTCATTCCGATCATTACAGAGAGCGTGTCCCAACTCATGGCGAACCGCGAGATCGAGGAGGTTCTCGAGTGCCATGCTCCAGATGCGACTCAGTTGGGCGCCGCGAATAGATGCCTTCGTTACCAGTGCCCCCTCGAGGAATGTCTCTCGGTGCGGAAGAATACTAAACGCGGGATTGTTCGGACTGAATCCCCGATCCTGGAGAATACGTCGCCAGTCTTCCGAACGCACCAGAATCCAGGTCCATTCGCCGAGGTCGGCAGTGGGGTATTTGGCGAGGACTTTCCGCAGCACGTCCATTGCTTCTTGGCATTGTTGCAGTGTGTAGCCGATGTTGCAGACGAAGTGCTGTCGAGGAGCGCTATCAGGCGGCGCTGCCTTGACGACGGCATGCAACTGGAAGGCGACAAATAGAGCCTGTGCCGCGATCCGCAAATTGGCCTTGAGTTTCACTGGGCACCTCCCTCGGTGCCCGCAAACTCCGCGATCTACGCGGCTAGGTCAATGGCAGCGCTCTTGCAGCAATCTCACATCGTCATTACAAGTTAACGTGATGAAACAAGACGATTTAAGTGGGGGCCGAACACCATCTTGTTCTTCATTTGAACGTTCTTCTGTGCTACTCTCCGCCTCAAAGCAGGTCTCCCATGCCCGCAAGTCACGATACCCAAACCATCATCCGCTTCGGTCCGTTCGAGGCAGACTTGCAGACCCAAGAGCTGCGCAAGCATGGAGTGCGTTTGCGTCTGCCCGGCCAGTCCTTCTTGATCCTAAAAATGTTACTCGAACATCGAGATAAGTTAGTCACTCGCGATGAACTCCGCGCCACGCTGTGGCCATCCGATACTTTTGTAGATTTTGACAATGGTCTCAATGCAGCTGTCAACCGACTCCGCGAAACTCTCGGGGATTCCGCCGACTCCCCTCACCTCATTGAGACCCTGCCCCGCCGCGGTTACCGCTTCATTGCACCGGTAGATACCCAGCAAGGGGAGCCGCAATGGCTGCCCTTGCGACCGAAGACTCGTGGTGGACAGGCGGTTCGCGAACAGCCGCTGCAAAGGTATTGGGTACTTGCCCTGAGTTGTGCGGCACTCATCGTGAGCGCCGTTCTCCTTAACTGGATAATGCGGCCATTGTTGCCGCCCAAGGTATCAGGTTACACACGGATCACAAACGATGGCCGTGCCAAGAGCTTCCGCATCGACGCTCTTCCAGTAATCGCCACCGACGGTTCAAGGCTCTATTTCGCAGAGGCGGCAAGCAGCGGATCGAGACTTACGCTGAATCAGGCGTCCGCCTCGGGCGGCGATACGTCTTCTGTAGCCACGACCCTCGAACAAAACGTTGAATTGGGCGATATAAGTCCGAATCGATCTGACCTGTTGCTCCAGACCTTCGTTGCCGGGGAATCGGAAATGCCCCTTTGGATTCTGCCGCTCGGCGGCGTACCCCGTCGCGTGGGTGACGTACTGGGGCGCGACGCAACGTGGTCACCCAACGGGTTAAAGATCGCATACGCGAAAGGCCATGAGTTGTACGTCTGCAAGGCTGACGGTACGGAGATCCAAAAACTCGTCACCGCGCGCGGTCACGTGAGATGGCCGCGCTGGTCGCCCGCTGGCAGCGTCTTACGGTTCACTGTGTTCGAACCCACTGAGTTGACTTCCATTGAGGAGGTTTCAGTCGTCGGAGGTCGTCCCCACGCTTTGCTGCCTGGTTGGAAGGATGACCACTGCTGCGGCAGTTGGACTCCAGATGGGGAATACTACGTTTTTCAGTCCAGCTCTAGCTCGAGGATTGACATCTGGGCGCTTCGAGAGAGAACGGGTCTATTCCGTAAGGGGAGGGGCGAGCCTTTACAGTTGACGGCGGGACCGATGGACTTCCGGTCGCCAGTTTCAAGCGTTGACGGCAAAAGACTCTTTATGATCGGCGACCAGACGCGGGGCGAATTGATGCGCTTCGAATCGAAGTCCGGTCAGTTCGTCCCCTATTTGGGAGGAATCTCCGCCCTGGATGTGGACGTTTCCAAGGATGATCAGTGGGTCGCCTACGTTTCCTATCCAAAGCGAGTGCTGTGGCGGAGCAGAGTGGACGGCAGCCAGCGCCTTCAGCTTACTTCGCTTCCGATGCAAGCTTGGTTACCTCGCTGGTCACCAGATGGGAAAAGAATTGCTTTTGCGGCCGTGGTTCCTGGAGAACCGGACAGGATCTATGTGGTTGCAGCAGATGGCGGTAGGCCCGCTCAGCTTACGGCAGAGAATCATTATGAGACTGACCCGAACTGGTCACCCGACCAGAACTCACTAATGTTCGGAGGCGAGCCTTGGCTGGAAAGCAGTGCCGTCGCCATCCACATGCTTGACCTTAAGACACACCAGGTCTCAATGCTTTCTGGTTCTGAGGGTTTGTACTCCCCCCATTGGTCACCCGACGGTCGCTACGTCCTGGCGATGTCGCTAGATTCTCCGAAACTGATGCTGTTCGACTTCAATACTCACAAGTGGGCAGAATTGGTAAGCAGTCCTGCGGCTTTTCCGAACTGGTCCCACGACGGAAGTTACATTTACTTTAACAACCCTTTTATCGCCGAGCCTGCCGTCTACCGCGTACGGATCAGCGACCGGAAACTTGAGCTGGTCACGAGCCTGAGCCGCCAGCGTCTGGGATGGAGCATCGCGGAGAAGTGGATGGGTCTCGCGGGCGATGACTCCCCGCTGATCTTGCGAGACACTGGCAGCGAAGAAATCTACGCTCTGGACTGGGAAGCGAAGTAGCGACTGGCCGATTGTGGATTAGGTAGTCCTTCGGGAAAGAAACTGCTCAGCCTGCCGCGTTATGTGCTAATCGGAAACTGACGTTCACCGGGCCCTGATGCTGCAGCTACATTCCGAAGGGCCTATCCGGTTGCGCCCGTCCTCGTGCCGTAAGCGCTGATTGGATCGTGGACGGCGTGACGATTACTTTCTACAACGACCCTGAGAATCGCGTGAACCGCAATTCCCATCATGGATGGATCGTCGGTGTGTCGGTATACGTTGGAGTGCGTGCCTAAAGGAATCAGTCTTCGTCCTTGTAAAGTTGCCATTTCTTCATTATTCTTGAATAAATGACGAAACGAGACTACCTCGGAAATTTCGAACTGATGGTGATGCTGGCATTATTGCGGTTGGGCGAGGACGCATATGGAGCCCCAATCTTGCGAGAAATTGAGGAGAGAGGTGGCCGCGAGGTGGCACTTGGCACCGTCTATGCGACGTTGGGACGGCTTGAGGAAAAGGGTTTAGTATCCTCGAAGTTGGGTGAGCCAACGCCGGAACGAGGTGGGAGGGCGAAGAGATACTTTCGCGTTACATCCCAAGGTCTGCGAAAAGTTTGCGAAGCGAAGAGGGCGCTGAAAAAGTTGTGGCAGGGACTGCCGCAGCTACAAGGAGGCCCGGCATGAGGTCCTCACAGCCACCGATTGTCGCAACGTGGGTGTTGACACACTTCGGCAACAGGAATGAGGTACTCGCAGGCGATCTGGTCGAAGAATACCGGCGGGGACGTACCGTTGCGTGGTATTGGCGGCAAGTGATAGTGGCGATTCTCGTCGGCTGCGGTGATGAAATCCGCACGCACAAGCTGCTTACCGTTAGGGCCGTAATCACAGGCTGGGCCGCTTTGATTCTCTCCGGCTATTTGATAAGCCTTCCTTTATACAAACTGTATTCGAGAGCGTTGGTGGGTCTGGGACTTGGCCCACCGTGGTTTTGGTGGCGGCATTATTACACCTACCCAGTAGTGTTCGTGCCGTGTATCGGTGGTTTTCTCAGCGGCTGGCTTGTAGCTCGCTTCCATCAAACACATCGGGCCACGATGGTGGTCATGTACGGGGTGTCTGTGCTGCTCACAAGCCTCCCAGAGATTTTTAGACTCGCCACAAATTCCCTCAGCGACTCTAGATTCGTCTCGTATCTCTTAACTTACTCACTGACAGAGTGCCTTTTCGTGGCGAGCATTCTGCTTGGTGGACTGCGGAGCACCAATCCTGAAACCGCCCGTTCGCTCCAGTAAGGCTGCGACTCTAGCGGCTATCCCAATTCGGCTAAGTACTCAAAGACAGCGCTTATCGGAAACTGGGTGGGTACCCAACGTTCCCGGCTTCCGATTCTGCAGCTACGCATTCCGAAGGGCCTTAACCGGTCGCGCCCGTTCCCATGCCGCAAGCGCAAATTGATACCGGGCTGGTTCGATCACCCTCCAATTATTTGCAATACGCGTAGTAATCGGCCCACGCCGAAGGAAAGATCATGAACTCATTTGTCGTTTCAGCCGTCCGCATTGCAGTCCGCGATGCGCCGAAGTTAGAAGTTTGAAACCAACCTCTTATCCGATGTGAAAGAAGAAATGCAAAACGAAAGTAATCGCAGCGACAAAGATCGCGACCCGGAGGCGGTACTCGGTGGATTCTGACATCTTCCTAGAAAAGAAAACCGGAAGGACCTCGCGATCCTCCCGGCCAGGTGCTACTGGAACAGAGCCGCTATTGCGGGCCTTCTTATTTTCGCGTCAACATACCTCGCTTGTTTTGGTTTGGTACAGGGCATGATATTGCCATCGCTACAGCAGGCGGAAGCGTGACAAAGTAAACGTCATACGCGACTTTGCCGATAGCGGGATCGCGACGGTCGGGATCGACAATGGTTTTGTAGTGGAACTGATTGCCGTATTGATCGGTTCTGTCAGACTCAGTGTAATGCAAGCTGATTGAATTGACGCCGACTGACGGCAGGGTGTGTAGCTCTTCTGGTTGACAGATACCGTCATGGTTGGCATCGATCCATAGTCGCAGCGAGGAGAAGATGCTGTCTCGTGCGTCGATAACGCCGTCACCATTGCCGCCATTCGCGGGTTGATCGTAGACCGCTAGGGCCGCGAATCCATTGGGGTGCGCCGAAGCAGGTTGCGGTGTCCAATTACCGAATAATTCCTTACCGTTATGGACTAATCCGTCCGCTCCAGGCAGCGTCAGAAACGCATTGTCAGCCCCTTGAGCGATCCATGCTATTTGCATGGGTACACCATCACCGGAGATGTCGAACATGACGCCATTGGCCGCGCTGGTTAGATCGAAGCCCTTGCCGCTAAGGTCTACGATGACCGGAGAGGTGCAGCACTTCTGAGTTTCGCCAGGGACGCACTTAACATTGCAACTTGAAGTGCAGGCAATCCCCTGGCACGGCCAGACATCCTGCCGAGCCAGGCCGACAATTTCCGTACATGCGTACAGATAACCGGGGTTTATGTCCCAAGCTCTCAGGTAAAAGCGATTGTAGTCGGTTGAACTGGTTGCGTGTGTCACTTGTTGCTCGATTCTGGGATTGCACTTGAGATTCGGGGTGATGGAAACTCCATAACATTGCCATACTCCATTCCCAGTGACTTGGCGGACGCTTGAAGCGTACGTGGCTCCAGTATTGTTATTTATGCAAGTATCCACAGTGGTTGAGGTCACAATGAAATCGTGACTTCCAACATAACCAGCGCCACATAGTGGGTCCGCAGGTTGTTGGTTCCAAGTTTTCGTGGGCTGGTTTGCTGTACTGCAATCAGCGCCAGTGGCTTGGGCGCGAGCGGAACTGGCAAACGCAAAAAGAATCGCACAGAGAATGGCAAGCGTCAGAATATGTCGTCTCATTGTTGGCCTCCGTGCTTTACGAGTGCCGCATGGACCGAGAATAGGGACAGCCTCCCCGCTTCCTTATTCGCGAATTCCTTGAGCGCGTCCCGGTTCCTTATACTTTTCAGTTCATTGGCGACCGACTCTAGCCGTCCCGCGTCTAGGTCCAATTTTGTGTGCTGTTGTGCTTTCCAGACTTTCGCTCGATCTTGTAGTTTTTTCGCGGCAGTCACGGACGGGTCAGTGTCGTTAGGGTCAGCCAATGCGGTTTGGATGATCTCGGTGATTATTTTCTGTGAAGCTACCGTGGCTTGGCGTTCGTCAACGATTCGTCCCAATGCATCGTTGTTGGTGGCATCTGCCGTGCCGTCCATATAAGTCACAACATCTATTACGGCCTGATATTTTGTCAGTCCAGGCTGGACACCTAATTGTTCATCACGAACTTCGCCCGGATGAAACGCGCCGTCTCCGTAGAGCTTACGGAAGGTTTCCGCTCCCCTCGATGTGTCCCCTTGCAATTCTTTTGCGGCTATTATCTTGCCAACAAGTTCCTCCAGCATCTCGTGTTCTTCAACACGCCCATCCGCATAGGTTTCCTTGATGGCGATGTTGAAGGCGGTTATGTCCTTATGTGAGGTATTGACGATCTTGAGCGTCACGAGGTTGGTTGTTGGATCGTAATGCCACGTCTGGACTGCTGCTCCAATGGGTGGGGATTGCGCCCGGGACGCGGACGCAAACAGAAACATAAGTACGAGACCGTACATAATGCAACGCATCATATAACCCTCCAGATTCGACCTTGGGTATCGCAAGGTGACAAGTAATTACGCTTAAAAGAAGTAATTGTCAATTGTTAAATAGAATATTAATAACGGTAGCTCTTGTGGTTAGAATACCAACCAGTACGCTGGCGCACCGATAATTTCGTCGGCGACACCGCGCTCGTGAAGCAATGGGGCTACGAATCCGGCGCACCGCAAAACCGCAGGATCATGAGACGAAGCGCCTCGCCGCTGCTTTGACATAGCCCGGGGAGTGAGCGTCTACTAATAGCACTGGAGCCGATGTCCATCTCAAAGGCGGCTCCATGTCAAGAAGAGCATTACCCATCCCCGTTGTACTTCCTTCCGAGAACTTAGTCGCTCCCCTCTTGTCTAAACGCGGCTGCGCCCTGCAAGCCCGCCTCTACCGCCAACAATACCGAGCCTTGAAGACCCTGCGCTCCCCCGCCGTCGAAAGAAGCACGCCCAGATCACAGCCCCAGAAACTGGACCGGGTCCATATTTGATGCCATGCTTTTTATATCTCGGGGATGCCCAGCCGGGAGAATCAGATGAGAAAGAAGAACGCGATCAGAAAGCTGGTCCGCGCTGCGAAGCACGCACTGGAGCAGCCCGAATTCAGCACGCCGCGAGCGGATGGCATCGAGTGGAGACGCGCCCCAGTATGGGACGAACTCAGCGAGGCGGTGCGTGACGCGGAGAAGTTCACGAGACTGCAGGGGCGGCGGTGAAGAAGAATCGCATCAGGATCGCCAGCAAGACACGCGTGGAGAAGAATCGCAACGTCAATATCGAGACGTATAAAACCCGCGCGGAGATCATCCGGGAGAATCCCACTCGTGAAGGCGATGATGAACTTTTGACCGGCCAGCAAGCTTGCGCCATTCTGAGCAGCAGTTCCAAGACCCTTAAACGCCTCCGCGACAAGAAGGAGATCGGCTTTATCGTCATCAGCGCTGGTAATTACCGCTACTACCGCAAGCGTCACGTCGAGGCATTCCTGCAGCGCAGGGAGATGAACGCGCGGTTAATCCCCCACACCTGAGAACAACTCCTCCACCGCCGAGGCTGCGATCTTGGTCTTCGCGAGGTACTTCTGGGTGGTGCGGATGTCCGCGTGGCCGAGAAGGTGCTGGGCGTTCACGATTCCGAACTTCTCCCCGTACATCGTCCCGAAGGTCTTACGAAACTTGTGCAGGCCGAAGTATTTCGTGTATCCAGACTTCTCAGCAGCAGCCCGCACGCGGGTCAAGAGGCTGGTGTCCGGTGTCCCCTTCGAATTCGGGAAGATCAAATCGTTCCTCTCGTTTCTCTTTCCCCGCTCTTTCAGCCGCTTGAGGAAGTCAGCAGGCAGCGTGATGTCTGACTTGCGCTGCTTGCCGTTCTTGATGGTGAAGTTCAATTCCGGCTTGTTCGAGATGTTGATGGTACCCTGCGCGAAGTTCACGTCGGAGTAATACGTGTGCGCTGCTTCGTCGTCGCGGAAGCCGGTGTACAAGAAGAAGAGAATCAGGTCCGCTTCGTCGATGCTGGCCTTGGAAATTAGTTGGTTGATCTCCTCCGTGGTGAATGCTTCCACTTCCCGCTCGTCGGTCTTGGGCCACTCCCGCTTCGGCAGCGGGTTCTGAATCTTGTTCTCCAGAAGGAAGACCGAGAGGTAAGCCAGCCGGGTGCGGATCGTTCCGTTCTGTTGACCACGGTCACGCTGGGGAACGTTCTTCCTGAGCCAGCCGATGAAGTTCAGGATGTCTTGCCGGTCGATCTGATCGAGAAACACTTTGCAGGTGGAGGATTGGAACTGCTCGACCGCGCGGGTGTAGCCGTAGATCGTGGACTCGGACTTGTCGAGCGATTTTTGGTTAGTGAGGAACTGAGCGGCAGCAGCCGCGATGGTCATCCGCGATTCGCCGGTCACCGTCTCAGGCGCGTCCACACCGCGTGCGGTATACTCTCTCTGAAGTTCCTTGTTGCGGAGGGCGGCGACGGCATCGTTAAAGTTGGAGCCAGCAGGCTTGGTTTTACGCGTTCCCGCTTCCGTGAAGCGCAGGTAGTAGCAAGTGACGCGGGTTTCCGCGTCCTTCGGTTCCTTCGGCTGGACCGGCTTGCCCTTGCGGATCGTTTCGATGGTCTCGAAACCGAAGGCAGGCTTCCCGTCTCGAATCTCTTTCACCCGCGCTAACAGTGTGACTTTGCTTTTCAATGGATTGCCCTCACTGAGATAAGCGTACGCATAGGCGACAATAATGGCAACAGTACGAAGGTACCCATTTTTATGTCATTGCAAACAAAATGGTTGACGTATGCGTGTGTATTATCCGCACTTACAAAAATAAGAGGGGGGTGGGGAGTGTTAACCACGGGCAGGGGTGCATGTGCCACAGGAGTCTCGCGCAGGTCGATGGCCGGAGCAATGCGCTCCTGCACCCGCAGGAGTATCGGGGGACTACGGAATCACTGCGCCGGCTTGGTTGGAATCTGGGCTTTCGTCTCCACCGGAGTCGACCGCGGTAGCCACGTAGAAGTAGGTCGTGCCAGACTGGACGGTGCTATCGGAATAGCTCAGGCTAGCCAGCAGCGAAGAATTGAGCTTGGCATAGCCGCTGCCGCTCACCGTGCTGCGGTAGATATTGTAGCCGCTCACCGTCGACGTGCTTGCCGTCCAAGTCAGGGCTACGGAATGGGCCTGAGTAGTGGAGGCGGTCGCGGTGAAGTTGACGCCCGTGTGGTTTGCACCGCTCAAAGTAACGCTCTGAGTTGCGGGCGCGAACGTAAAACCTGACTCGCTGGGCGTTACGGTGTACGCGCCGTTTGGCAATCCGGTGAAGGTGTAGTTGCCAGAAGCGTTGGTCGTCGTGGTCGCGGCGGCCGGCCCAGTTAGCATAACGGTTGCTCCGCTGCCTCCGGCAGTCGGCGTGATCGTGCCTGAAATGCTGGAGGTCGGACCGGTTTGGGGCGTCGCGGTAAAGTTCATTCCGGTAATGTTGGCGGTTGTGATGGTAGCGGACTGGGTAGTAGGGCTGAAGGTGAATCCGGTGTTGCTCGGGGTAAGGGCGTAGGTTCCGGCTGGTAAACCGCTGAAACTATAAGCTCCCGCGCTGTTTGCAGTGGTTGTGGCGGTCGCCGCGCCGCTCAATGCTACGACGGCGCCGCTTCCCCCCGTCGTGGGGCTCACCGTGCCCGAAATGCCGAAGGTCTGGGCGCCGGGTGTCTGGGGCACCGTGTTACTAGTAGAGGAGCTCGCCGTGCCAGCGCAGCCCCACGTAAAGCTTGCGAGCACACACGCTGTGATCCACAACGCCGCGCGTTGCACGAAAGGCGACAAAAGCCCTAAATTCTCCGCCCGTTGCATAAGCCTCCCAAATGAGTAGCGAGGGTCCTTCAAGGAGGCTACGACCCTAGTGTGAAAAGCAAAAGTCCTGATTAGGTACAGGTGTTCTTACTGTACCGTCGGCCTGCCGCTCCGGGGAACAAGTCCGGGAAGACTTGTTGCAAGCGAGGAGGCAGCAATATACCACGGAATCTGACCCTCACGCGCGAGCGGCCAGGATGGAGAGTAGTACCGCGGCTCTACGGAATTACGGCCGTAGCCTGGTTGGAATTGGCGCTTTCGTCGCCACCTGAGTCGACCGAGGTCGCCACATAGAAGTACGTGGTCCCGGATTGAACGGTGTTGTCGTTATAGCTGGTGCCGCTGATAAGAGCTGGGTTCAGTCTGGTGTAGCCGCTGCCGTTCACCGTGCTGCGATAGATGTTGTACCCAGTCACGGTCGAAGTACTCGCGGTCCAGGTCAGCGTCACGGAGGCCGGCGTGTTAGCTGCCGCCGTGAAGTTGACGCCCGTGGCGTTCGCGCCACTAATGGTGACACTCTTATTGGCTGGCGTGAACGTGAAACCCGAGTTGCTCGGGGTTACCGTGTAGCTTCCGTTGGCCAATCCAGTGAACGTATAAGCGCCAGAAGAGTTAGTTGTAGTGGTCGCGCCCGCCGCTCCGCTCAATAATACGGTCGCGCCGCTTCCCCCAGCGGTCGGGGTAATCGTGCCCGAAATCGTGAAGGTGGAAGGAGCCTGGGCAGTCGCGGTGAAGTTCACGCCAGTGACGTTGGCATTGGTAATCGGCGCGGACTGCGTTGTTGGGCTGAACGTAAATCCTGTCTGGCTGGGTGTAACGGCATAGGTTCCCGCTACCAGGCCGGTAAAGGTGTAGGCGCCCGAACCGTTGGCTGTGGTGGTAGCGCTGGAAGCTCCACTCAGGGTCACTGTCGCACCGGCGCCACCGGCGGTCGGGGTTATAGTCCCGGAAATGCTGAACGTCGGAGGTGGTTGCGCGGTAGCGGTGAAATTCAGGCCGGTGACGTTGGCGGAAGCGATCGTGGCGGGTAGCGATGCCGGGCTGAAAGTGAATCCGGTGTGGCTGGGGGTGACGGTGTAGCTGCCGTTCGCGAGTCCGGTAAAGGTGTAGGCGCCCGAACCGTTGGCTGTGGTGGTCGCGCTAGAGGCGCCACTCAAGGTCACGGTAGCGCCCGCCCCGCCCGCTGCGGGGCTTATCGTCCCGGAGATCGAGAACGTTGCAGGCGGCTGCGCGGTGGCGGTGAAGTTCAAGCCGGTGACGTTGGCTGAGGCGATGGTTGCCGGAAGCGAGGTGGGGCTGAAAGTGAATCCCGTCTGGCTGGGGGTGACCGTATAGCTTCCGTTGGCGAGGCCGGTGAAGGTGTACGCACCGGAGCCGTTGGCTACCGTCGTGGCGCCTGACGTTCCGCTCAAGGTCACAGTCGCGCCGGCTCCGCCGGTTGCGGGGCTCAACGTTCCGGAAATCGAGAAGGTTGCAGGCGGCTGCGCAGTTGCGGTGAAATTCAAGCCGGTGACGTTGGCGGAAGCGATCGTGGCGGGTAGCGATGCCGGGCTGAAAGTGAATCCGGTGTGGCTGGGGGTGACGGTGTAGCTGCCATTTGCGAGGCCGGTAAAGGTGTAGGCGCCCGAACCGTTGGCAGTGGTGGTCGCGCTGGAGGCACCACTCAAGGTCACGGTAGCGCCC
The DNA here is from genome assembly GCA_963834025.1 of uncultured Acidobacteriota bacterium. Lineage (GTDB taxonomy): Bacteria > Acidobacteriota > Terriglobia > Acidiferrales > UBA7541 > Acidiferrum. Next base: position 858,381 of record CAWIAI010000005.1, read on the forward strand.
GCCCCGCCCGCTGCGGGGCTTATCGTTCCGGAAATCGAGAACGTTGCAGGCGGCTGCGCGGTGGCGGTGAAGTTCAAGCCGGTGACGTTGGCTGAGGCGATGGTTGCCGGAAGCGAGGTGGGGCTGAAAGTGAATCCCGTCTGGCTGGGGGTGACCGTATAGCTTCCGTTGGCGAGGCCGGTGAAGGTGTACGCACCGGAGCCGTTGGCTACCGTCGTGGCGCCTGACGTTCCGCTCAAGGTCACAGTCGCGCCGGCTCCGCCGGTTGCGGGGCTCAACGTTCCGGAAATCGAGAAGGTTGCAGGCGGCTGCGCGGTGGCGGTGAAATTCAAGCCGGTGACGTTGGCGGAAGCGATCGTGGCGGGTAGCGATGCCGGGCTGAAAGTGAATCCGGTGTGGCTGGGGGTGACGGTGTAGCTGCCGTTCGCGAGTCCGGTAAAGGTGTAGGCGCCCGAACCGTTGGCTGTGGTGGTCGCGCTAGAGGCGCCACTCAAGGTCACGGTAGCGCCCGCCCCGCCCGCTGCGGGGCTTATCGTCCCGGAGATCGAGAACGTTGCAGGCGGCTGCGCGGTGGCGGTGAAGTTCAAGCCGGTGACGTTGGCTGAGGCGATGGTTGCCGGAAGCGAGGTGGGGCTGAAAGTGAATCCCGTCTGGCTGGGGGTGACCGTATAGCTTCCGTTGGCGAGGCCGGTGAAGGTGTAGGCACCCGAGCCGTTGGCTACCGTCGTGGCGCCTGACGTTCCGCTCAAGGTCACAGTCGCGCCGGCTCCGCCGGTTGCGGGGCTCAACGTTCCGGAAATCGAGAAGGTTGCAGGCGGCTGCGCAGTTGCGGTGAAATTCAAGCCGGTGACGTTGGCGGAAGCGATCGTGGCGGGTAGCGATGCCGGGCTGAAAGTGAATCCGGTGTGGCTGGGGGTGACGGTGTAGCTGCCATTTGCGAGGCCGGTAAAGGTGTAGGCGCCCGAACCGTTGGCAGTGGTGGTCGCGCTGGAGGCACCACTCAAGGTCACGGTAGCGCCCGCCCCGCCCGCTGCGGGGCTTATCGTTCCGGAAATCGAGAAAGTTGCAGGTGGCTGTGCGGTGGCGGTGAAGTTCAAGCCGGTGACGTTGGCTGAGGCGATGGTTGCCGGAAGCGAGGTGGGGCTGAAAGTGAATCCCGTCTGGCTGGGGGTGACCGTATAGCTTCCGTTGGCGAGGCCGGTGAAGGTGTACGCACCGGAGCCGTTGGCTACCGTCGTGGCGCCTGACGTTCCGCTCAAGGTCACAGTCGCGCCGGCTCCGCCGGTTGCGGGGCTCAACGTTCCGGAAATCGAGAAGGTTGCAGGCGGCTGCGCAGTTGCGGTGAAATTCAAGCCGGTGACGTTGGCGGAAGCGATCGTGGCGGGTAGCGATGCCGGGCTGAAAGTGAATCCGGTGTGGCTGGGGGTGACGGTGTAGCTGCCATTTGCGAGGCCGGTAAAGGTGTAGGCGCCCGAACCGTTGGCAGTGGTGGTCGCGCTGGAGGCACCACTCAAGGTCACGGTAGCGCCCGCCCCGCCCGCTGCGGGGCTTATCGTTCCGGAAATCGAGAAAGTTGCAGGTGGCTGTGCGGTGGCGGTGAAATTCAGGCCGGTGACGTTGGCTGAGGCGATGGTTGCCGGAAGCGAGGTGGGGCTGAAAGTGAATCCCGTCTGGCTCGGCGTGACCGTATAGCTTCCGTTCGCTAGGCCGGTAAAGGTGTAGGCGCCCGAACCGTTGGCTGTGGTGGTCGCGGTGGAGGCACCACTTAACGTCACGGTAGCGCCAGCGCCGCCTGCTGCGGGGCTCAAAATTCCAGAGATCGTGAAAGTCTGCGGTGTGGTCGCATTGTTGACGGTCACGGTCACAGGCGAACTGGTAGTGCTGTTGCCGGCGCCATCGGTAGCAATGGCACGCAGGGTGTGGGTGGCGTTGGGGGACCTGGTGGAATCCCAAGGATAAGTGTACGGGGAGGTTGTTTCCGCGGCGCCGAGGCTTGCGCCGTCCAACTGAAACTGCACGCTCGCGACGCTCACGTTGTCGAATGCGATCGCGGCCACCGCAACGATCCCGGATACTGTCGCGCCATTGACTGGAGAGGTCATCGACACCGTCGGCGGCGTCGTGTCCTTGACGGTGTTGTTCACGGTCACGCCAACGTTCGGACTCGTGGCCGAATTGCCGGCGGTGTCCGTGGCCACCGCGCTGATGACGTGGATTCCATTCGAGATTGCTGTCGTATTCAGCGTATATGCATAGGGCGCGGCCGTGAGGCTTGCTCCAACATTTCCGCCGTCCACCTTGAACTGCACGCTCGCTACGCCTACGCTATCGGAAGCCGCGGCGGTGAGATTCACGCTGCCGGAGAGTGTTGCGCCTGCTGCCGGAGAGCTAATCGCAACGCTCGGCGGAGTTGTGTCTGTGGCGCTCGCCGTGGAGAACGTTTGATCGTTGCTAGTCGCAGTGGCGCTACCAGCCGCAGAGCGCACGCGATAGTGATAAGTGGTGGCGGCCGCGAGGCTTGTAAGAGCCATCTGGTGGGTGGTGACCATCGTGGGATTGACAGGAGTGCTCGCGCCATACGACGCGGTGGTGCCGTAGTCGATCGCGGAAGTAGCGGGAACGTTGGTGGCCCAACTCATCTGCACAGACGAGGTTGTTGGAGCGCTTGCTTGCACGCTCAAGATTGTCAGGGCGGTTCCCGGGGTGGTCGAGTTGGTCTGTCCACTGCTGGGGCTGACGACTCCGGCGCATCCGGCCAGACCCAAACTCAGTATCGTGATGGTTAGAAGTACGGTCAGCAGCTGAAAGCTAAGTCTGTTTGCAGAGCGAGCTGCAAGTACCATTTTTCTGTCACCCCGAGAAACCCGTCCTAGAAAGCACGGAAGGAAAAATTCCGACCACATTCGTTGCGCAGTGTGGAGATTACTGATCACGGAAGGTGCTGGTAACTGGACTCACGACGCAAAAGAGGGCAACGAGGAGGGCGGGGAATAGTACTGGCCATTAGGGCAACGCCTTTTGTCCGGGCGTTGAAGAGTTCTTCGCGTATGGCCGGCAGCAATGACTAAGATGCTGGGGCGCAAGGTGTTACGGGAGTAGGCTGGCGATGCCAGGAAGCATCGATTTAGCAGGGAATCTGCGCACGTTTCTGTGCCCGCGAACCTCGCCTTTTTTGAGCTCGGCTGGGAGAACGGCGGCCGAGGCCTGGGCTCACGGAAAACATACGTTCTTGTATGGCAGGCAGTGTTTTTGCTAGGCTCTGATGCGCGTGCGGGGCGACCTTGAACTACCTGCTTTCATCGGGGAAGGGCCATCTCATGGGAGTGGCCGTCGGCGTGGCAATCGCGCTGATCGCGCTCGTGCTGAGATATCCAGCTTCTACCGTTCCGATGACGGTCGCGACGATTATTCTGTTCTGCGCAGTTTTCGCTTACGTATTGTCTAGCCACGAAAACATTAAATTGCTGCGGGAGCAGTTGGCGCGTCAGGAACTTGTGTATGTAGATTTTGGGCTGAAGCTGGACGAAACCGGAGCGATTTCGCTGTGGGCCGCGAACCTTGGGACGTCCAGCTTTGTTGTGAGCGGAGTCGACGTCCGCACACAAGAGCGGGCCACGCCTCAGCGCTGCCTGGTGAACGTGGTTATTCCCGCCGGAAAGCAGACGAGCAAGATCCCGTTTGATGATCGGATCTTTGACACGCTCCGCGCGGATGCGTTCGTGCATTTCGACATTTCGTTGAGGTGCAGGGGTTTGGCGGAAAGCCACCAGACGCGTTGGAAGGGTTTTACAGTCGAACGCAGGCCGCACAGGCAACTGGACGAGGGCTTTACGGGGCTGTGGGGTGTTGCGTGTCCCAAATGCTCGCGCTTTGATTTTATGGGAATGAGGACGGAAGGTTTGCCGGACCTGGACTCTGCGTGGCGCCGTCAAGCAGAGTTGGAGAACGATCTGCGCGCGTCCTGCCCGAGCCATCGCTCTGCGCTGTTGCTGCAGTCCAGTGGTACTGCAAAGCAGCTTGTTGGGGTCTCCTGATCGCTGCCAGATCTGCTCGATCGTAAAGCGCGATCCGCGATCCGCGGGGCGCCCCCATTTCTGAAAACAACTAGAGCCAGTGCACGGATCCTGAACTTTTCCGGTTATCCGTTGCCATGTTGGCTCGCGGACACGATGTACGCGAGGGCTCCCGGAAAAAAGTAACCCGTTATCGGGTATGAATGGTATCGACCACTCCTTCTACGGCGTGTCAAATACAGATAGGAAGTTGCCGCCAGGAGGGGCCGCTATGTTGGCCATCGTAATTGTCGCCGTGTTGAGTTTCGTCGGAGTGATCGGATACATCTTCTACTTGACTCCGGGACCCAACGACCAGATTTGACGTAGCCGCGATTCGTCCCGAACGCCCCGTCGTAAACCCTTCGACTCAGGCCGGTCCGCGAAAAGATAAATAGATGAAGTTTCACGCCGACGCGCGGATGTGTGCGCGAATGCATTCTTTCTGCTAAATTGGTTGCAGCGTCATGGAGAGGTGTCCGAGCGGTTTAAGGAGCACGCTTGGAAAGCGTGTGTAGGAGAAATCCTACCGTGGGTTCGAATCCCACCCTCTCCGCCATTTGTTTGCTCGATTTGGTTTGCGCGATTTCGTCTGGCCGGACCTACTGGGAAATTTCCTCATGATCGTCCGCACTGTCGAGCAAGTCCGCCGCGCGTTCCGCATTGTCGCTGGGTTTACCCTGTTGCTCGCGGGTGTGGTGATGATCGTCACACCCGGCCCGGGATGGCTGGTAATTTTTCTTGGCTTAAGCCTGCTGGCCGCAGAATTTATCTGGGCGCGCCGGCTGATGGACCGCATGAAGCGCCAAGGAGAACGCGTCCGCGAAGCGGTATGGCCCGCGACTCCGGCGAAGGATCTCCCCTCACAACAGCCGGCTGAATCCAACGAAGCGAAATAGCTAAGAGGAGTCTTCGAGACACGACGTTCACCAATGAGGTCCGCGAAGATCACCTGGAGGTAAAGCCTATGGAAGTCGGTCTCATCGGGGTTGGTAGTATGGGTTCAGGAATAGCGAAGAGTTTGCTGCGCGGAGGACACCGCGTAACGGTTTACAACCGCACGCGCGCTCGCGCCGAGGCGCTGCGACCAGACGGCGCGATTGTCGCCAGCACTCCTGCGGAAGCTTGCCGCGGCGAAGCGGTCATCACCATGCTCGCTGACGACCCAGCCGTCGAAGCAGAGGTGTTCGGCAAAGAAGGCGTTCTCGGTTCGTTGCCCCGCGGCGCCGTTCACATTTCCTGCAGCACGATCAGTGTCGCTCTCAGCGAAAAACTCGCCGCCGAACATACGAAAGCCGGGCAAGAGTTTGTGTCGGCGCCAGTTTTTGGACGTCCCGATGCCGCCGAGGCTGCCAGGCTTGCGATTGTGGCGGCAGGCCCCAAAGCTGCAGTGGATCGCTGCAAGCCGCTGTTCGAAGCCATGGGCCAGAAGCTTTGGGTGGTCGGGGACAAGGCGTCGCTCGCCAACGTCGTTAAACTGTCGGGCAATTTCCTGATCGCCACGGTCCTCGAGTCACTATCGGAAGCCATCGCGTTCGCCCGCAAGTCCGGCGTCGATGCCGCGAGCCTTTTGGATTTCCTCACCAGTACGCTGTTCAACGCGCCGGTATACAAGACTTACGGCGGTTTGATCGTAGAAGGAAAACATGAATCTGTTGGCTTCGCGCTTCCGTTGGGATTGAAGGATGTGAGGTTGGCGCTGCAGGCCGCCGAGGCGCAAAGCGTGCCGATGCCCATCGCCAGCGTTCTGCGCGATCGTTTCCTCACGGCCATGGCTCGGGGCTACGAGCACAGCGATTGGTCCGTACTGGGGCGTGTCGCCGCCGAAGACGCCGGCCTCGCCACCGCAAAAACGGCCGGCGCCTAGAGCGTTTTCAGCCGTAGGGGCACGGCACGGATGCATTCGAGCTAGCCGGTGTCAATGCTCTACGGGAAGTTTCGTCGTGAGGAGTTACAAGCCTTGGAAAAATCCATCGCAGAGTGGCAGGGGAAATGGGCACTGGTAACAGGAGCCAGCGCCGGCATCGGCAGAGCCCTCGCAGAGGAATTGGCGGCCGGCGGCACGAACCTAGTTCTGACCGCGCGGCGTCGCGAACGCCTGGAAGCCTTAGCGACATCGCTCTCGACAACACACAAAATCCGCGCTGAGATTTTCGTGGCCGACCTGGCCGATCCAGCCGGGCCGGAAACGATATTGGCCTTTACGCGCGACAAGAACATTCCCATCGATCTGCTGATCAACAATGCCGGGTTTGGAGCTTACGGTGAATTCGCAACTTCCGATCGTACCCGCCAGTTGGAGATGGTGCAGGTCAATTGCGCCGCGGTCGTGAATTTGACTCACCTATTTTTGCCCGCGATGATCGAGCGCCGCTCGGGAGATGTCTTAATCCTCGCGTCCACCGCTTCGTTCCAGGCGGTGCCGTACATTTCTACGTACGCGGCTGCCAAGGCGTTCGACCTATCCTTCGCGGAAGGTTTGGCGGAAGAAGTGAAACCCTATGGAATTCGCGTGTGCGCGCTTTGCCCCGGGTCAACCGAGTCCGAGTTTCGCGAAGTCGCGAATCAATCGAATGTACCGGCCGCGAATACGAGGAGCGAAACCGCCGAGAAAGTAGCTAGAACGGGATTGAAAGCACTCGCGGCGGGTAAGAGCTATGTGATCTCCGGTGCAGGAAATTACCTCGGCGCTCACATGCAACGCCTCGTGCCGCGTCGGGTGGTCACTTCAATCGCTGCCAAGATGTTTCGCCCTCGGGGCAAAACATAGGAAGACGGGCGGGTCATTCGTAACGCAGGGCAACCATGGCATCGACTTGCGTGGCGCGGCGCGCGGGAAGATAGCAGGCCAGCGCGGCGGACAGCAGCAGGACAGTCGCAACGGCGCTGATGGCCAAAGGATCGACGGCGCTGACTCCATACAAAATGGACTTCATGGTGCGGCCGACGAAGTACGTGCCCCCGAGGCCCAGAACCAACCCTGCCGCGGCCAACAGCATTCCTTCGCGCAGTACCATAGCCAGCACTTCCCGTGAACCGGCGCCGAGCGCCATGCGCAGTCCGATTTCGTGAGTGCGCTGGGCCACCGCGAATGACATCACGCCATAAATTCCGATGGCGGCCAGCACCAGCGCCACGCCCGCAAAACCCGCGAATAGCCAGGCGACGAAGCGATCACCCGCCAGCGACTCATCCACGAGCTGGTCCATGGTGCGCACCTGATCCAACGCCAAGTCCGGATCGACCGATCGCACTGCGGCAGCAACACTGCTTGCCATACTGGCAGGATCGCCGGCGGTGCGAACGCTGATCTGTACCCAAGGCAGGGGGCTCTGCCAGAAAGGCACGGTGATTTCGGCAGAACTTGCGCGTCGAACGCTCCGGTTGTGGACATCGTGAAACACGCCAACGATGTTCCATTCAATCGGAGGTCCGAGCGTGGCCTGGCCTATCTGGCGAACCACGACGCGCTGTCTCAGGGGATCGACGTTGGAGAGATACTGTCTGACGAAAGTTTCATTCACCATGGCGACGGGCAGACTGCCAGCCACATCCTGCTCGGTGAAGCCGCGTCCTTGCTTGATCTGTATCCCAAACGTTCGAAAATAATCGGGCGTGACCATGGTGAAACCGGTGCTGGGGAGCGCGGAAGGATCGGGAACAGGCTGTCCCGCGATGTGGAAATCCATACCGTAGCCGCTCCAGAGAATCGGTGTGCCGCTGGAGGCCGTGGCCGACTCGATTCCTGGGAGCGCTGAAATCCTCTCGAGCAACGAGCGATCGAACGTGGTGATTTGATCGGGCTGCGGAAAGCGGTCGAAGCCTATTGGCAGGGCGAATGTGAGGACATGATCCTGGCGAAAGCCGAGGTCGACGCGCGTCAACTTCCAGAAACTGTGGATTACCAGGCCCGCGCCGGCCAGCAGCGTCAGCGCCAGCGCAAATTCTGTGACGACCAGACCGCTCCGCAATCCTTTTCGACCACTGCCGCTCGAACGCCCGCCCTCTTTTAGCGTGTCATTCAAATTCCACTGCGACGTCTGCCACGCCGGAGCGCACCCGCATAGAATTCCCGCCAGCATGGTGGCCGCTAAACTGAAAAGCAGCACGGGCACATTCAAGCGAATGTCCGATTCTGTCGGGATCGAGAATTGCGGCAGCAAAACTACGATCACTTTCAGCAACATTGCGGCGAGTCCAATTCCCAGTGCACCGCCAATCCATGCCAGTGCAAGGCCCTCCGTCAAGAATTGCGAAAATAGTTGCCACCGGGTCGCACCGAGTGAAACGCGGAGGGCCGCCTCCTTTTTGCGCACGGTGCCGCGCGCCAGTAGCAGGTTGGCCACGTTGACACAGGCGATCAGCAGCACGAAGCCGACCGCGCCCATCAGCAGCCACAAGTCCTTGACGGTGTCGCGGCTGGTAAAATTGTTTTTTAGCGGCTCGACGCTGACGCCCCAGCCCTTGTTGGACTTGGGATACGTTTCGGCGATGCGCCGCGCGACGCCATCCATGTCGGCGTTGGCCTGTTGCAAGGTGACGCCCGGCTTCATCCGGCCCATCACCACCATCCAGTGACGTTCGTGGGTGATCTGGTCGGGCCGCAAGGCCATCGGCACAAATATTTCAGATTCATAGCGGTCCGGCATGCCTGCAGCCAGCACGCCAACGACGGTGTACTGTTCCGCATTCAACCGGACTTGCTTGCCGAGGATCTGCGGATCGCCGCCGAAGCGTTCCCGCCACAGGCGATTGGTCAGGATCACGACATGCTCGTTGCCTGGTTGGCCCTCTTCCGCAACAAAGTCGCGTCCCAGAGCCATCGGAATCCCCTGCATGCTGAAAAAGCCGGGGGTCATGATGCGGGTCTGCATTGCCTCGGGCCGCCCGTCGACAGCGAGACTGAACGTATATTCATCCCACGCGACCAAATTCTGGAACACCGAGTTCTGCTGCTTCCAATCCAGAAAATCACCCGGAGAAACGACGTTCCGCCCGCCTATTTTCGACCACACCATCACCAATTGCTCGGGATGCGGCATCGGCAAAGGTGCCAGCAGCGCGCCATACACTACGCTGAAGATCGCTGTGTTTGCTCCAATGCCTAAAGCCAGCGTTAGGATCGCCACCGCCGCAAAACCCGGATTCTTCCGCAAAATGCGGAACCCAAACCGGAGGTCCCTGAAAGATTGCTCGACTGCGCGCCATCGCCAGACGTCGCGCCCGTCCTCCTCAACCCGGGTCACATTCCCGAACTGGCGCCGCGCTGCCGCGAACGCGTCTTTCTGCGACATCCCACTCGCGACCAACTCCTCGGCCTTCTCTTCGATATGCGCACGAATCTCTTCGGATAAATCAGCGTTCATGTGCCGCCGCGAAAATAGTCGCGTGATCCAGCTCACAACTCACCTGTCCCAATCGCTCATTCGTACCGCAAAGCCACCATGGGATCGACACGTGCGGCCCGCCACGCAGGCAAAAAACACGCCACAATCGCCGATGCCAGAAGTGTGATCGCGACAACCGCAAATACTCCGAAGTCAATCGCCTTCACGCCGTATAGCATGCTCTGTAACGCGCGCCCAACGAAGCATGCTCCGCCGAGTCCCAGCCCCAGGCCGATCAGCGCGAGGGCCGTTCCTTCTCTCAAGACCATGCTCAAAACCTGATCGCGCCGTGCTCCCAGCGCGAGTCGCAATCCAATTTCGTGCGTTCGTTGCGCCACCGCGAAGGCCATCACTCCGTAAATTCCCACGGTCGCAAGCAGCAGCGCCAGGCCGGCGAATCCTCCATACAGCACCGTCGAGAAGCGATCGCCCGCCAGCCGGTCGTCTACGATTTGATCCATCGTCTTGATGTTTGCGAGTGGCAGATCAGATTCCATCGAGCTGACCACTTCCTCGATGCTCTTGGTCAGGGTCGTGGGATCGCCCGCGCTACGCACTGCCATTTCCACCTGCGGCCACGGGCTTTGCGAAAACGGCACGGCCATCTCGGGAATATCAATCTGGCGCAGGTCGTAAGATCGCACGTTCCGGAAAACTCCGACGATCTGCCATTCCACCATCGGCTGCTCGGCCAGGACACCTGGAACTTTTTGCTCCGTGACAATCCGCTGCGTGAGCGGATCCACGCCCGGCAGAAAGCGCCGTACGAAATTTTCGTTCACCACGGTGACGCGCACTCCGCTGGCGTGGTCCTCTTCCGAAATGGCCCGGCCTTTCAGAATCTGAATTCCGAAAGCTTCGAAATACCCCGGCGTAACCGCCAGAAACGCGGTTGCAGGTCGCGCCTTGCGCTCTCCACGCGGGGCCCCGGCGACCCAGAACTGAGCATCTAGACTGCCGCCCACAATGGGCAGGCCGGTCCCCGCAACGGCCGCAGACACACCGGGTAGTGCGCGAACTTTGCTGGTGAGCTCCTCATAGAACGCAGTAATTTGCTCTGGCTGGCTCAAACGCCCTTCAGGTACGGGCAGCCCGAACGTGAGTATGTGATCCGTTCGCACTCCGAGATCGACTTGCGTCAGATTCCAGAAGCTCCGAATCGCCAACCCCGCGCCACCCAGCAGCGTCAGCGCCAGTCCGAACTCCATCACCACTAGCGCTTGTCGCAAGCGTCGACGGCTGGCGGTGCCCGATCCTGTCGAGGTACCTGCACCGCCGCCTTCTTTTAGCACCTGATTGGGGTCGACCCCCGCGGCCTGCCACGCTGGCACGCATCCCGAAAGCACTCCAGCTGTAAGCGTCACGACCACTGTGAACATCAGCACGGCTGCGCTGATTTTTACGTCGGCTTCTGAAGGCAACGTGTAGTCCGGCAGGATCGCGACGATCACTCTCAGCAGTCCCATGGCAAGTCCCACGCCGAGCGCGCCGCCCATCAGCGCGAGCATCAGGCTTTCAGTCCAAAACTGCGCGAAGATTTGCCCGCGGCTCGCTCCCAGCGATACGCGAACCGCAACCTCTCTCTGCCGCACTGTACTTCTGGCGAGTTGCAGGTTGGCCACATTCACGCAGGCGATGCACAAGACAAATCCCACGGCTCCAAGCAGCAGCCACAGAGTCGTCTTTGTTTCAGTTGGCAAAAAATCGTTGTGCAGATCCTCGACGCTGACTTCCCAGTCCTTGTTCGTTTGCGGATTTTCTCGTGCGATTCGTTGCGAAATCACGCTCATTTCTGCCTGCGCTTCGGCGATCGTCGCGCCGGGTTTGAGGCGCCCCATCACAAACAGCCAGTGATATGCGTGATTGAGCTGGTCCGGCTTGAACACCAGCGGCACTGCAACATCGAATTGAATCCGATCGAGCGGCCCCGGAGCCGCCACTCCGACAACAGTGTAGAGCTCTCCGTTCAATCGCAGTTGTTTGCCAACGATGCGGTCATCCGCGCCGAGGTTTTTCCACAACTGGTGCGTTAGGATGACCACGTGGCCCCTTCCGCCCGTTCCTTCTTCCGGAAGAAAATTGCGTCCCAACAAAAAGCTTACGCCCATCATTTGGTAGAAGCCGGGCGTCACCACAGCACTACGAACATAGATGGGGTGTCCAGAAGTCGCGAGGTTGAACATCGCACTCTGCGCGCTCGAAGCGTTCAGGTCTTGAAAAACGGTGCTCTGGCTTTTCCAATCCAGATAATCGCCGGCCGACGCGCCCCAAATGCGCCGGTGGTGCAGTTGCGACCACACCATCACCAGTTGGTCGGGCTTTGGGTAGGGCATTGGTGCAATTAACGTTGCATAGGTAACGCTGTACATCGCGGTCGTTGCGCCAATTCCCAGCGCCAGCGTAATTATCGCTACAATCGTGAACCCCGCATTCTGTCGCAGTGCTCGCAACCCAAATCGAATGTTCATCAGGAAGCGGTCAACCGTCTCCAATCTCCAAACTGCCCGCCCGTCCTCCTCAAGCAGGGTCACATTCCCGAACTGCCGCCGCGCTGCCGCAACCGCGTCTTTCAGCGACATCCCACTGGCGACCAACTCCTCGACCTTCTCTTCAATATGTGCACGAATCTCGTCGGATAAGTCAGCGTTCATCTGTCGCCGCAAGAATAGTCGTGTGAACCAGCTCACAACTCACCTGCCCCAATCGGTCATTCGTACCGCAAAGCCACCATGGGGTCGACCCGTGTCGCTCGCCGCGCGGGGATGTAGCATGCCAAGAGCGCAACGAAGATGAGCAGGGTGGCCACAGCCGTAAACGTCACCGGGTCGTGCGCCGAGACGCCAAACAACAAGCTAGTCATCAAGTGCGTCAGCGCGAAGGAAGCGCCTATCCCAATCGCCACGCCCGCCAGCGCCATCGTTGCGCCGTGCTTCAAAACCATTTGCAACACGTCTCCCTGTTGCGCACCAAGCGCCAAACGAATGCCGATTTCCCGTTGGCGTTGCGATACTGTGTACGAGATCACGCCATAGATGCCGATGAGTCCGAGTGCCAGCGCCATCGCCCCGGCGATCGCGAGCATCACCAGGGTGAACGAAGTCCGCGCAACCGATTTGTCATACACGGTTTGCATCGTCCGCACGTTCGCCAGCGGCAAGTTTGCGTTCACCGACCACACGGCTTGGCGCACCTCGTCGAGAAATCCTTGCGTTCCGGCACGCTCGCTGCGTACGACGAACGTGACGGTGCGCATCGCTTGGGCTGGCCCCGGTTGGCCGAACAGGTTTTCCACCATCGTCGGCCAGTACACGATTTCCGGCGCCTTGGCCTGCACTCCGTTTTCACGGACATCCTGCACTACGCCAATCACCTGATGCCACGGCATCTTGGGGAATTCGGTTAGTTCCTTGCCAATCGCGGCCGATGGCGAGCCCCACAATTCGCGGGCCAGATTCTCCGAAACCATCACCACCGGCCGGAGGTTATAGACCTCGGTCCAGGTCAGTTCGCGGCCGGCGACGATGCGCGTTCCGGCAGTGCCAAAGAAACCGGGTGAAACATGCTTGAACACTCGTAGTGGGGGAATGACATCGTCGGAAAAGGCTTTGTCCCGGGTATAGATGGCGTCCCAGTCGGAATCGAACCCCTCCATGGGCATTTCGCTTGCGAAACCGGCCGACTTCACGCCCGGAATGGCTTGCAGCGTGTCGAGGATGTCGTTCTCTGTGCGGGTGACCCGTGCGGGTTCCGCGATGAGCGAGTCCGGAATAGAGATGCGCAGGGTTTGCAGTTGTTGCGCATCCGTGAAGCCGGGCTCGACTTTGCGCAATTCGCGGAACGTGCGAATCATCAAGCAGGCGCACACCAGAAGCACCAGTGCCATTGCTACTTGGCCCACGACCAGCAAATTGCGAGCGTGGTATCGTTCGCGGCTGGTACTGACTGTGCGGCCTGTACTTTGGAGAGCCAATGCTACCTGGGGTCCTGCGTATTTCACGGCTGGAATCAATCCAAACACCAAGCCCGAGAGCAGGGAAAGTAGGGCCGTGAATCCGATGGTCCGCGCGTCCAGCGAAATCTCGCTTAGGCGGGGGAGACTTGCCGGCCCCAACGTCACCAGAATCCGCACGCCGGCATAGGCTAAGCCAACTCCGAGTGCGCCACCCAGCAGGCCCAGCAACAGGCTTTCGACCAGAAGTCCCCGAACGATGCGCGCCCAACCGGCGCCGAGCGCCGCGCGAACCGCCAATTCCTGCTGGCGGGCTTCGACCCTGACGAGCAACAAGTTCGCGAGGTTCGCGCAGGCGATCAGCATTACCACGCCGATCGTTCCCATCACGACCCACAAGACTTCGCTGACGCTGCCAATCACTTCTTGTTTCAGGGGACGGATCGCGGGCGTAATTCGCCAAGTCTCATAAATGTGCGGATTGCTGCCGGGCCCGTTTGACCATGAGTCCATCCAAATGGGCAACATGCGGGCTATGTCGGCGTTGGCTTCGGCGATTGTGACGCTGGGCTTGAGCCGCGCGATCGCGTTATATCCAAACCCGGCGAGGATCAGCTTGCCGCGGTCGAATGCCAGCGGCACCATCACGTCGAAGTCGGTATCGACGAAGCGGAATCCCTGGGGCATGACGCCAACGATTTCGCGAGGGCGCGAATCGACCATCAGGTTGCGCCCAATGGCTGAGCGGTCACCGCCGAAGCGGCGCTGCCAGTAGCCGTAACTCAGCATGACGGTTTCAGCGCCGCGCGGGATCTGGTCGATCCTGGAGAACCACCGGCCGGCTACGGGTGGAACCTCGAGGGTTTGCAACACGCCGTCACTCACATCCACGGTGCGCACTTGTTCCGGCTCAGAGAGGCCAGTGACACTGGCCGTGCCGGTATCCCACACACCCAAGGACTGGAATGACCGGTTTTGCTCGGCGTACGTGAAATACATGGAAGGCGAAAGGCGCAGACCGCTCTCAAAGTCTGCAAGTCCTGCTGCGCCGGGTGCAAGCTGGTGCAATGAGACCAATTGTTCCGGCTGCGGATAATTTAGTGGTTTCAACAGGACGCTGTTGACGACGCTGAACACCGCAGTATTCGCACCGATGCCAATTGCGAGCGTCAAAATGGCGACAGTCGTAAAGCCAGGAGCTTTGGCCAGCATGCGCAACGCGTAGCGAATGTCTTGGACGAAGTCTTCGATCGACGGCCACCGCCACGCGTTGCGCGCGTCCTCTTCGACCAGCGTCACGTTGCCAAACTCACGCCGTGCAGCAGCCTCTGCGTCCTTCCTCGACATCCCGCCTCCCACTAACTCCTCGATCTTCTCCTCAAGGTGTTCGCGAATCTCTTCGGAAAGCTCCCCGAACGCGCGCCGCCGCGAAAACATTTGCCTAAACAAGCTCATAAGTCCCCCGGCGCAACGATTCGTTTCGTCCCTTCGTCTTCAATCGCAATCCTCATTCGTATCTCAGCGCGTTCACTGGATCCACCCGCATTGCGCGTCGCGCGGGAACATAACTGGCCACCAAAGCCACGCCGATCAACAAGAGGGGCACGCTAATGAACGTCGCCGGATCGGTAGATCCGATCCCGTATAACAAACTACGAATAAGACGTACCCCAAACAGAGACGCCACGAGTCCAGAGCCAATCCCAATCAGCGCGAGCGAAGCCCCCTCGCGAATCACCATCTGCGAAATGCTTCCTCGTTGCGCTCCCAGCGCGATGCGAATGCCCATTTCTCGCGTCCTCTGCACCACGGAGTACGCAATCACTCCGTAAAGGCCGATCGCGGTCAGCACAAAAGCGAGCGCAGCAAAGGTACCCAATAGCACAGCCTCGAATCGCGGTTCCGAAACAGAACCGGCGACGTATCGATCCATAGTCTTCACACCTCGCAGGGGAAGCTCTTTGTCCATCGAGCTCACGAGTGACCGCACCGCGGGCACCAGCGCGTCGGGATCATTCCCGGTGCGCACCACAACCGTCGTCTCGCCGATAAAGTCGGTCCGCGTCTGTGGCACATATATCTCCGGAACACTCTCGCCGCCGATGCTACCCGACTTCACGTCGCCGGTGACTCCTACGATCTCTCGCATAGGTCCTTCATCGCTCTCACCAAACGAAATGCCCGGCCTGAGACGCTGTCCGACAGGGTTCTCTCCCTTGAGTATCCGCCGCGCGAACGTTTCATTCACAATCGCCAGCGGCCTCCCTTCCTGTTCGTCCTGCGGAGTAAACACGCGGCCGTGGACGAGTCGGATCCCCATCGTGTCGAAATATTGCGATTCGACCAGCCGGAACGCCACACGCGGGCGCTGTGAACTAGGCACCGGATGGTCTTCCACTTCCACCGACGTAAATGCTCCTCGATCAGTGTCGAGCGGCAAACCGAAGATGGCGCTCGCCGATTGCACTCCGGGCAGCCCCCGCACCGAATCCAACAGTTCCTTCACGAAAGCCGCTCGTTGCCCTGCCGGATGTCGATCCGACCCCACGTCCAGCAAGAACGTCAGCACGTGGTCGGCGCGGAATCCTGGATGAACATGTCTCAATTGATCGAAACTCCGAAGCAGTAGCCCGGCTCCCGTAAGCAGCACAAACGCGATCGCCACTTGAAACGCCACCAGCCCGCTGCGCAGACGTGTGCCTACTGGACCCGCGCTCGATCCCCGGCCGCTCTTCCATTGCGCGCCGCTCGCCTTGCTTCGCGAAGACTGCAGCGCCGGCACCAATCCAAACAGCACTCCGGTCGCAATCACGACGGCGAACGTGAAACCCAGCACGCGGAAATCGATGGCCGTGTCAGATATTCGCGCTAAGCCGGCCGGGGCCATCGATACCAGCGCACTTGTGGCCCAGTACGCTACGAGCAGGCCCAAACCGCCGCCGCCAACCGATAGCAGGACGCTCTCGGTCAGTAGCTGCCTCACAATCATCCAGCGGCTCGCGCCCAGCGCCGACCGCACCGCGAACTCCCGCTGCCGCACCGTTGAACGGGCCAACAACAAGCTCGCCACGTTGGCACACGCGATCAGCAGTACAAAGCCCACCGCTCCCAGCAGAATCAACAACACTGGCCGCATATCACCCGCGATCTCGTTCACTTCCGACGTGATTGCCGCGCCCCGCGGACGAGCACCTGGGAATTGTCGATTCAATTGTTGCTGGATCACCTCGACGTCGGATTGTGCCCGCGGAATGGTCACGTCGGGCTTGAGCCGCGCAACAACCTGAAGGTAGGACACGTCTCTTTGCGACGCCATGGAGTGGCTCCCTCGCAGATCGCGAGCGATCGTGGTCCACAGCTCCACGCGGTTCGCCTGTACGGGAAACTGAAACCCAGCGGGCATGACCCCCACTACCCTGTAGTTGTCATCGTCCAACGCCAGCGTCCGCCCCACGATACCGGGGTCGCCGCCGAAATGGTTTTCCCAAAACTCGTAACTCAACACGACAGCCGATCCATCTGGCCCGGGTTTATCTTCCTCTGCGACAAAACCTCTTCCCACCACTGGCGAAACACCAAGTATGGAAAACAGATTCGCCGAAACCACGGCGCCACGCACGCTCTCCGGCTGATCGCCTCCCGTGTACGTGAGACTCGTCGTGTTCCAAGCCGACATCCCTTCGAAAGAGCGGCTACGCGATTGCCAGTCCAGAAACGCCGGATACGAAGTCTCCCCACGTCGCGTTCCGTCTCGCAGGTCCACCGACCCAATCGCCACCAAGCGTCCAGGATCGCGAAAGGGCAACGGCCGCAAAAGCACCGCATCGATCACGCTGAACAGCGCCGTAGTCGCCCCAATCCCAAGCGCCAGCGTCAGCACCGCCGTGGTCGTGAACCCCGGATTCTTCCGCAACGTCCGTAAGCCAAATCGAGCATCCATAAAAAAATTCTCGATCGACGGCCATCGCCACACATTGCGCCCACTCTCTTCCACCACGGTCACATTCCCAAACTCACGCCGGGCCGCTGCCTCCGCATCTTGATGCGACATCCCGCCCGCCATCAACTCTTCAACCTTCTCTTCGAGATGCCCCCGCATCTCCTCCGACAACTCTCCATAAATTCGGCGGCGTGAAAATATTTGTCTTAGCCAGTTCATGATTCACCCGGCGCCAAAACTCGCGTGATCCCTTCCAGCATCTTTTCGAAGCGCGACACCTCGTGTTCCAAGTGTTTGGTTCCCGTCGCTGTCAGCTTGTAGATGCGAACGCGACGGTTCGTCGAAGAGATGCCCCATTCAGCTTTCACCAACTCTTCCTTCAGTAACCGCTGCAGTGCTGGATACAGCGACCCTTCTTCGATCTGCAACAAGTCGTTGGAGTTTCGCTTGATATGCTGCACGAGCGCGTAGCCATGTAACGGCTGTCGCTTCAGTGTTCGCAGGATCATCATCTCCAGAGCGCCCGGAAACAGGTCCCGTGGCTTGTCTTTCTTCATAGAATTGCCTTCGTACTCCGCTCTTCCAAGGGTGGGGCTTGTTTACGCTCAGCCTTCAATCAGACCTCCCGTCGATCCGATCAAACGCCTTTTTCGCGCAAGCTATTTGCTGCTAGGCCTAGAGTAAAATAGTCTTGTGACCCGGCACTGTCAAGCGCCAATTTCGTGTACTTTTCGACCTCACCCCAAGCGTCCAACTAAGGCGCCCCGGATCATGGAAAGTGGCGTAGGCTTCAGCTACCGTGCGAGGCCCGAGACCTAACCGTGGGGAACTTTTTCGAATGTCCAAGGGAAATGAGAGAGAAGGCTGGTTGCGTCCGCGGGCCGCACAAGGCGTCGTGCCGAGGGAGATAGGCATTCCAGAAGAAGCCAGGGACGACGTGCTCTTGCGGCGTGCCGCGAAGGGTGACGAGGATGCCTTTACGGTCCTCTACCGGCGGCATCAGGCAGCGATCTATCGGTTTGCCTTGCGCATGACCGGTAATGCCTGGGCGTCAGAAGAAATTGTACAAGACGTCTTCATGACACTGATGCGCCAGCCGAAGAAGTACGACGTGGAACGCGGGGCGCTGGCTGCGTATCTTTACGGAATTGCGCGGAACCGCGTGATGAAGCATCTGGAGCGGTTGCCGAGAGAAGTTGCGCTCGACGAGCACAACGAAAACGGTTCTCGCGGAGGCGCCGCGGTGATCAATGCGGTGACGCCGATGCACTGGGCCGAACGGCAGGAGCGCACGCAGCAGGTGCGTGCCGCGGTTTTAGATCTGCCGCCGGAATTTCGCGAGGCGGTCGTGCTCTGCGAACTGGAAGAACTGAGTTACGAGGAAGCGTCGCAGCGAATCGGGTGCCCCATTGGAACGATTCGCTCGCGATTGCATCGTGGACGTGCGTTGTTGCTGGCGAAGCTCGAAATGTTGCGGGACGTTCCGCGGCGTTTCAGCGCGGCCCGATAAAAGCTGGGATAGAAGCTGGGATAGGATCAGGCCGGGTAGCGAAAGGAAAGTGCGAGATGAGGTGTGAAGAGTTTGAAGCCATCGGACTGGGGTTGGATCGCGAAAGCGCGGCGCCGGACCTGCATCCCATCGAGCTAGCCGCCGCGATCGAACATGCCAATACGTGCGCGCGTTGCGCCGCGCTGCAAGAGTCCTGGCAAGACGCGCAAGTGGAATTGCAGGCGTTGCGCGAAGCGACGCGAAACGTTGGCGCGCCGCTTCGTGTGGAGATGAGGTTGCGCCAGGAGTTTTGGGCGAAGCGTCGCGCGATAAAGGCGCGAGCTGCCGCGGTAGTCGGGTCCTGGATTTTGGCGTCCGCTGCGTTGCTTGTCGTCGGCATGGTCTGGTGGAACTGGCACATCGCGCAGGAGAATATTCCACTGCAAAGCGTGAGTGCTCCCGCGAAAAATAGTTCCACTGCGAATTCGAGTTTGGCGACAACCGCAGAGGTCGAAGCCGTCGAGAACGGTCAAACCGAGCCTGCAGGCGCTGCGACACTGATAGCGGCGAACGACGCGGAAGATTTCACGCTGTTGCCCGGCAGCATGCCGCAAGAAACTGGCGACGCCGCTGTCGTGCGCGTGCGTCTGCAGCGCGGCGCGCTGGGCGCACTTGGACTGCCCGTGAACGAAGAGCGTGCGAGCGAATGGATCCAGGTGGATTTGTTTGTCGGCCAGGACGGCCAGCCACAAGCGGTGCGCCTGCCACAGTGAACAATGCGTGGTGCCGCTTCATTGTAATGAGCGGACGATAAGTTCGCGGTGAGTGGCCAGCGGATAAGTAGGTCTGCTGCGAATGCGTGAAACAGGCGGCTCGCGCATAGATTGAGAATCACGGAAGGTTTTTCGGCGTCCCCGGAATTAGCAGGGCTCAGGAGAGAAGAGGAGAAGAGACGATGAATCGGAAGAGTTGGGCCTGTGTAGCTTTGAGTTCGGTGTTGCTCTTGTGCGCAGCTAAAGCGCGTGCTCAGGAGGGGCCTCCCCCGGCGCCCGATGTGATGATGCGCGGCAGCGGTCCTGGTGGGCCGGGAGGTCCCGGGCCATTTGGCGATCACATCGAATTGATGGGATTTGAAGGACTGCACGGCAACAAGGTCGTGAAGGGCGCGCCGTTCTCGGCGACGGCGGCGACGGAAACAACACAGACGCTGCAGGATGGGACCTCGATCCATCGTTCGACGACCAGCACGCTCTACCGCGATAGCCAGGGGCGTTCGCGCAGTGAAGTTACGCTGTCTGGGTTCGGACCGCTGCAGGCATCTGGGAAACCGCGCACGATGATCACGATTGCCGATCCGGTGGCAGGATCGCGCTATACGCTGGATGCGGATCAGAAGGTGGCGCACCAGATGACGATCAGGTCGCACGGCGCACCGACTGCGGCGCAAGAGCAGGAGTTCCAGCAGAAGATGCAGGCGCGACTGCAGAAGGAAGAAGCCTCGGGGGCGGTCAAGAAGGAATCGCTCGGGACGCAGACGATCAACGGGGTCAGCGCGGAAGGCACGCGGATCACGCGTACCATCGCGGTGGGCCAAATCGGCAACGACAAGCCGATGCAAATCGTGTTCGAGCGCTGGTATTCGCCGGACTTGCAAGTGGTGGTGAAGAGCACGCGCAGCGATCCACGCTTCGGCACCACGACGTACACCTTGACGAATGTGCAGCGCGCGGAGCCGGCAGCCACTTTGTTCACGGTGCCTACCGACTACACGGTGCAACAGGGCGGGCCGAGAGGCGACGCCCGGGGCGCCATGCGGGCTCTCCCGCCGGGGGGTCCCGCACCGGAATAGTTGATCTCGCAATTTGTAACGATCTTCTCTCCTGAAGACGGCACGCCCTTTCCGCGACGTCCCCCAATGTCGCGGGAGGGGCGTCGTCGTGTTTAAGAGAGAAACAAAAGTGAGTAGTGAGTAGTGGGCAGTGAGTAGCGAGCAGACAGTCCGGCCAGTGACCAAGATTTGGTAAGATTGCGGCGTGAACGAGCAGGCGCTGACGAAGAAGCTGCGTGACGAAGGCTTCGGCCACACTTACGTTTGGGAAGATCGGCCAAACGCACACTACCCTGATCACACGCACGTGGAAGAGACCGCGCACATCGTTTTAAGCGGCGAGATGACGCTGACGATGGACGGCGCGACGAAAACATACAAAACCGGTGAACGTTGCGATGTACCCGCTGGGGCGGTGCATTCCGCGCGCATGGGTCCAAACGGTTGCCGGTATTTGATTGGCGAGCGCTGATCCTTCGTGGTCGGCCAGCCATGAAATTTGCCGGCGGTATCGCAACGCAGTATTCTGAGTTCGACAAAATTCGATGAAAAGCGCGTGGAAATTGGTGTGGTTGCCAAGCAGGGGGCCAGCAGTGCCGTGCCTCTACCAGTCTTCGGCGCTCCATTGACGTTGCACCTAGTCCCCTACGCCGGCGTTGATGGAGCGGTCGAGGAGTTCGACTACGTGGAGGACTTCCTGGTTGGTGTGGTGAATTTGAACTCCGGCGCGAAGTTGAAGGAGGCAGCCGGGGTTGGCAGTGACGATGACTTCGGCGCTGGTCGCCGCGGCATGATGCATTTTGTCGGCCAGCAACTCCAGCGATGCTTGGGTCTGCGTTATGTTGTAGATTCCGGCGGAGCCGCAGCAGATTTCCGAGTGGGGCAATTCCACAAATTCCAGACCAGGGATGGCGCTCAGGAGTTGGCGCGGGGCGCTGCGGACTTTTTGTCCGTGCAGCAGATGGCAGGAGTCCTGGTAGGTGACGCGCAAACTTAGGGGCTTGAGAGGTTGCAGCGGAGCGCAGAGACCCAGGTCGGCGAGGAACTCGGTGACGTCGCGAACTTTTTCACCGAAGGCGACGGCTTGCTTGCGTTCGGCTTCTTCCTGCGAAAAGAGATGATCGTATTCCTTTAATGTAGATCCGCACCCCGCTGCGTTGGTGACGATGGCGTCAAAGTCTTGCAGGGGGAAAGCTACGAGGTTCTTACGGGCAAGACCTCGCGCGGTGTCGCGGACTCCCGCGTGAGCAGCGAGGGCGCCACAACAGAGCTGCGCTGCGGGGACGACGACTTCACAGCCGTTTGCGGTGAGGACGCGGATGGTGGCTTCGTTGAGGCGCGTGAAGGTGACCTGGGCGACGCAGCCGGCGAAGAAGGCTACGCGGGCGCGGCGCGTGCCGGTTGCGGGGAACGTGCGGCCGAGCTGGCTAAAGAAGAAAGAATCGTCGATGGGAGGCAAAAGGCGCTCGCGGCCGGCCAGGCCGAAGAGTTTTAGTATGCCGCTGGAACGGGCGAGGAATTGCAGGCCCGAGCGTTGATAGAAACGAAGAATGCGCGCGACGCCCGCGATGCGGTTGGGATGTGGAAGCAATTCGCGAAAAACAAGGTTGCGCGCGCTGCGAGTGAAGAGGGGCCGCCGGTAGTCGCGCTCGATGACGGCACGGGCGTGTTCGACGAGTTTGCCGTACTCGACGGCGGAAGGGCAGGCCGTTTCGCAAGCGCGGCAGTCGAGGCATTTGTCGATGTGATCGACGAAGGATGCGGTGATCACATCGCGAACCGGCGTGACGGTCACGGAATCTCCCCGACCACCGGTCTTCAGCTCGGGCCCGGTGGGCTTGGTGAACTCGCTTTGTGCCACCTGGATCATTTGGTGGATTCGGCCGCGCGGTGAATCGGCTTCGAGGTTCCAAAGGCGGTAGGTAGGGCAGGCATTGAGGCAGAGGCCGCAGTGGACACAGCGGGCGTAGTCCTCATAGACGGGATTCTGGCCAGGAATGGTTGGCGCGGTGGTCATGGTTCAGCGGAACTCGACGTTAGCATGGCGCGGTGCTGGCAAGTCGGCGAAAAAGAGGACCCACTCTCAAAAAGCAAGGGTGGGGCTGTCGCGCAGGACGTTGGGTGCCACCGTAGGAATCGTCTTCCAGTATCGCAAACAAGCAAGACGGGTGTACGATTGCGCCATTTTCCAAGACAAAAGGGAAATTCTGGATTTACATGGCTTTGGGCGCATGGGTGACCCAAGGCTCCAAGCACTAGCTCAGCATCCAGGTTCTCAGCTTCTGGCCACAACCGATTGAGGTAACTTTGGCCCAACGAGCAGTTTCTTTGAGTCAGGTTTTGCAAGTGGACGCTGCTGCACGCGATGCCGGTCAGCGAGCGCTAGGCGCTGCCTTCCTGGGATTTTTCGTGGACATGTTCGATGTGTATCTGCCGGTCGTGGCCCTGGGTCCGGCCATGTCCTACTTCCAGCCCGCGACCATGAGCCCGGCTTTGAAATCGACGTTGTTCTACATTGTTTTTGCCTTGTCCTTGGTAGGTCGCCCGGTGGGAGCAACGATCTTTGGCCATTACGGGGACAAGGTCGGCCGGCGAAAGGTCGCGATTATCTCCATGGGCGGCTTCGCGCTCGTTACCCTGCTCATTGGACTGTTGCCGGGCTATGAAACCTGGGGCATCGGCAGCATCGCGCTTCTGGTGTTCCTGCGTTTCGTCGATGGTGTTTTCCTTGGGGGTGAATACACGGGCGCCAATCCTCTCGCGATGGAGTATGCGCCCAAGGAGAAGCGCGGAAAATGGGCGGCGTTCATCCATACCGGATTTCCGCTGGCGATGGCCGCCATGTCCTTGCTCACCAGCGGTTTGTTACGCGTGCTTCCGGCAGGCTCACCCCATTCACCGTACGCACAATGGGGCTGGCGCATTCCGTTCTTCCTCGGAGCCTTGCTTGCGAGCGGGGTCTTCCTTTATTACGTCAAGAAGGTTCCGGAATCCAAGCTTTGGGCCAAGGCCGAGAAGCCGAAATCTCCGCTAAAGGAACTGTTCCGCGGAGACAACTTTCACTGCCTGTCGCAGGTGTTCCTGGTCCTGAGCGGGGCCTGGTTCACGTTGAACGCAGTGACCTCGATTCTTCCCGGCGTGCTGTCGACGGTCAGACACGTGAACAGCGTCGTGGTTACGAACGCGCTATTGGTCGCGCATTTGTTTTTGGCTCTTGTTTTTGTTCCGATCGGCATGTTGGGCCAGAAGATCGGCCGCCGGACCATTTTGGCTCTGATTGGACTGGCGGGGCTTACCGTAGGTCCTATTTTGTACTATGTGCTCGTCTCGTCCGGCTACCGGAGCGCCTTGCAAGTGACGCTGCTGGTGACCTTAATCAATTTGTGTGCCACGCCTGTATGGGCAATCGTAACCTCCTATATCATCGAGCGCTTCCCAACCGGCGTCAGGGCGTCTGGCTATGGCGTCGGTTACAGCGCGGCCACGATTATTCCGGCATTTTCTTCCTTCTATATGTTGGGTCTGAAGGGGTTGGGAATGCCCTACGAGTACACCCAAATCGTAATCCTCGCGGTAGGAGGTCTACTGTTGTTCCTAGGCGCGCTGTCCGGACCGGAAACCAAGCACGTCGAGTTGTCATAACGTCGGAGTTGTCTGCTATTGACCGGAGGAATCATCCATGCCAGGCGATGTGTATCCCAAGTTTCGTGCGGCAGCGGTGCAGGCCGCTCCCGTGTTCCTGGACCGCGATGCGACCGTCGACAAGCTGGACACCCTGGTCCAGAAGGCCGTCGATGCCGGCGCTGAGCTGGTTGTGTTTGGAGAGTCCCTCATCCCCGCCTTCCCAGTTTGGAATTTGATCTATGCTCCCATGGATCAGCACGGCTTCTTCCGGCGGCTGTTCGATAATGCCGTCCAAGTCCCCGGGCCACACACCAGAAGATTGAGTGAGATCGCGAAGCGTCATCGGGTGGTCCTGTCTGTCGGCATCACGGAGAAGGGCGCCGTTAGCATGGGCGCCCTGTGGAACACGAACCTTCTATTCGATCGCGACGGCACCCTGCTGAACCGCCATCGCAAGCTGGTCCCTACATGGGCGGAAAAACTCACGTGGGCCAATGGCGACGCTGCTTATCTTCGTCCCGAGCAGACCGACATCGGGCGCATTGGGACGCTCATCTGCGGTGAGAATACGAATACGCTAGCCAGGTTCGCGCTTTTGGCGCAGGGAGAACAAGTCCACATCGCCACGTATCCACCGGCGTGGCCCTTTCACCGGCCTGGGGGCGGCTCGCAAAACTACAATCTGGGTGAAGCAATCCGCATTCGCTCGGCAGCTCATGCCTTTGAGGGCAAGGTTTTCAATATTGTCGCTGCGTGCGCACTCGATGCCGATGCCATCGAGCAACTTTCGCAAGGCGATATCAAGATGAAAGAATTGTTGAAAGCGACGCCAGCTCCAGTCTCGATGATCGTCGGCCCGAACGGAGAATTGCTCGGCGATCCGCTGGTGGGGAGCGAGGGTATGGTTGTCGCGGAGATCGACATCGCTCGCAGCATTGAGTACAAATTGATCCATGACATCGTCGGGTCTTACAACCGATTTGATATCTTTCGCCTGGAGATCGATCCGACTCCTAGCCGTCCGGTGTGGATCAAGAAACCTCGCCAGCGCGAAGAAGAAGCGGATGAATGGAGCCAGATGTCAGAGACGGAAGATGCGCCTTCCAGCCATGAGCACGATGCCATCGCTGGGATCCGCCGCGCCAAAGCTTAGCTAGGTCATTTGGTTCAAGCTTTACCGCATGGTCCTGCGAGAGAACGCCTGACGCGCGAATAAACCTCTCTCATCGCCTGGAGCTCCGCACACTTCAGGACTACGTCAAGCTTTACGGTACGCGGGACGCCACATTCGAGCCCGGTAGCCATTGGGACTACTCCAACTATGGTTTCATTTTGCTTGGACGAGTCGTAGAGAAAGCGAGCAGCCAGGATTACTACCAGTATGTTCGCGAACACATCTTCCATCCCGCAGGAATGAACTCGACGGATTCGCTGCCAGAAGATCAAGCGGTTGCGAATCGCTCGGTCGGTTACATGTCGCAGGGGGATTCGAAGGACTCTCGTCCGAATGATGGCACGTTGCCTTATCGCGGCACTTCGGCTGGAGGCGGATATTCCACAGTTGGTGACCTTCTTGCCTTCGCGAATGCCCTGATCGGTCACAAGCTGCTTGACGCTGAGCACACCGCGCTTCTAACGACCGGGAAGGTGGATACGCCGCGAGGAGACAAATATGCCTACGGATTTTCGGACGAAGTCACACCCGGGGGCATTCGGTGTTTCGGTCACGGAGGCGGAGCGCCTGGAATGAATGGGGAACTAAAATTCTGCATTCAGTCCGGCTACGTCATAATCGTACTCGCTAACGTAGACCCTCCCGCGGCGACCAGCATAGCTGACTTTGCGGCGAGTCGCCTTCCGGATCATTAGAAGTAACATCCGCCACTGGCAGAGAGGCGATTGCGAAGGCGGCGAAGAAGCAGTGGGCGAAGGTTAGGAAGCAAGCGAAGAAGGTGGTGGTTTAGTCCGATTTCAAGGTTGAAGGAGCTTTCCCAATGCCTTGTTCCGATTACTTCCGGGTTGCCGACAATCCGTCCAGGATCGGGGATTCGTTGCGGGCAACTTCCCAAAACCCCGTTTATGGACCATGGGGAGCCCGTCCGGCTACCGTCACACTCCACATGGCCACGCGAGTCGTGACTTTTGCAGGCAACATCGAGAAATGGAGGTACGAAGTCACAGTTAGAAAGTCAATCGGCAGAATGAATGGTAGGCTCGTGGAGAGTCTCACCGTCAGCACTCCGGATTTACGACGATAGCCCTCGATGGCTTGGAGCTGAACACGCGCGCCCCCGCAAAGTAAAGGCGAAGCCACGAGAAAAGCGCATTAGTGAAAAGGGATGTTCGACAAGTTCCGGAGACGCACAACAACATCGTGGATTGCAATTCAACAGCGGAGAAAGCGTATGGATGACTTGTATGCGGTCAACGCGGCCAAGAGCGAATTCCGGGAGGGTCTTAACCGTGGGGATACGTCTCGGGTACTGGCCATTGCTGACCCAGATCTCATTAACTTTTCCGACGGCCAACCGAGCGAATTTGGCAAGAGCGGATTGGATGCATTGAAAAATCGACTCGCGAATCTATTCGAACGCTTTACAGTAAAGTTGGTGGTGATTGTGATCGAGATTCGTCTTCAGGGAGACGTTGCCTACGATTACGGGTGGCATGATTTAACGCTGACGCCTAAGGACGGTGGCGAACCGATTCATCGCAGAGATCGCTATGTGGATATCTGGCGGAGAAACAAAGGCGGGAATTGGAAGCTGTGGATGTACATGGATAACCATGACATCGCCGATCAGTTTCGGCCGGAACAAATTCCATCGGTCGGGGCAGATGCTCACGGAAGGTCCTGAAGCTTTTTGTATAGCCGCTTGCTGAACCCGTCGGGCATCTGAAACACCTTTCCGTCCCCGACCAGTCCTACGACATTTCGAGTTCCGTCGAGTACCGCCGTGCAGTGCGCACAGGCTTTGAAATGCGCGTCCATTCTTTCGTGCAGCTCACGAGAAATCTCCCCGTCTAGATAATTGGAGATCTCCCGCCATACTTCGACGCAACTGATTTCAATTGTTGTCATTGCGCCCTCTTGTTTTTACCATGGTCTAACTTTTCGATACGATTGCCCTTTAATCCAGCAACCGTCGAATCCAGGGGCAAGGCTGTCTCTCAGGAGCAACCTTGCTCGATGAAGCCGAGTCTTCACAGCTGCTTCCGAAAGTCCGAGAATCGTCGTCGTCTCTTTGATACTCAAATGCTGAACGTCCCTAAGGACTAGCACCTCCCGATAACCGGGGCTGAGCGAATTGATTGCATCTTGCACTGCTTGCCGAATCTCATTTTGTTCGAGCAATTCGGAAGGTATTGGCTGCCAGTCGGCAAAGTCTCTCGGCCAAAAATCCCCTTCTTCGCTTGCATGTTGGTCGTCAATCGACTCGTAGAGGTGCGAGTGCGCCTTCCTCAATTTCATTTTTGCTTCGTTATATGTAATTTGTATAAGCCAGGTGCTGAACCTTGCTTCCGCACGGAAGCTAGCCAGGTTAGAGAAGGCCTTGAGAATGGCCTCCTGCGCTACTTCCTCCGCGTCAGCTGGATTGTTCACAACTGAAATCGCGGTGGCGTAAATCATGCGCTCATAGGGACGCACCAACTCGTAGAATGCCTCCCGCTCGCCACGGCAGACGCTCTTTATGAGCGCAGCCTCGTTGGCCTGCAATTGCGACTGTGTCATGCTCATCTTTGCCGACAGAAGCGATCTCACTTGCCTGATCGGAATCCAGACTACCCGCGGGCCAAGCGAGCCTGTTCAGTGTGATTCCTGCCTGGCCAAAAGGTTTCAGGAAATGCTCTCAAGTGCGGTTCTCAAGTGGGCTGGCGTTAACCGCGAACAGCCGTAATAACGCGCGCATCTCCTCTGCTCTCTGATACATGCGCGTCACTGGTTCGGTGCCGGCGGAGGCACCAATTCGAACGAGGAAGTGAGTTGGATTGCTTTCTGCAACGTCCGGTAGAGTGGGCAGCGCATAGCGTAAATTCCGTGGGTCCGCTCGATTGATCCCCTACTTTCTTCGGGCGCCACCAAGCGCATTGCCACGTGAATGCGGCGGATGACAAGTACACCTTCCTCCGCCTCGACCTCTCCGGTTACCTCGGCGGTCAATTTCCCGTTGCTGGCATCGATTTGGCGCGCTTCCAGCGCACCTCCAAAGGTGCCCATCATTCAACCAGCGGTCGCAGAAATGACGTAGTCAATGGTTGAGGAGTGCGACTCCTGCAAGGTAGCAGGGTCGATCCTGTAGTGCGTGGCGATGGCCCCATGGACACTGTAAATCACGGGCTGGGACTCACCCGGCAGATGTGCGATGCGCAGTGGTCCTCGACAGCGTTCGATACTCGACTTCGAGACATAGACGACATCACTCATAGTCTCTCCTCTGCTCCAGATTCGATTTCGTTCCTTTGCTGTTGCGAACTGACAAACCGTTTTTTAAGAGACAAAGGTTGAACGAAGCTAATTAGAAAGCCGAGCTGAGCCCGCTCCCAAGACCCTTCCTGCAGCCGGTTCTTGAATGACTCCCACAATCCTAAGATCGCGTCGATTCCCGATATCGAAATTGAGCGTTACATCCCGGGAAAATTTGTCGGTTCTAGCCACCGTACCGACTGGGGCAAGGTCCCGCAAGACCGCCACGTGCATCAAGGTTCTTCCAGCGTTCTCTCCACGGATCACGTGCGACTCATCGCTCTCGTCGGCTATCGCAAGGAAAACATTCGCTGACTTCGCTGTAATGGAAGAAGGCAGGGGACCGGTCTCGATATGCACGCTGAACTTTTTGGGGCCTTCAACGTGAACGGAAGAAAGCATCAACTGTACCTTTTCGACCTTCGCCGCAATCTCGACTGCCCGAATCGCTTGTCGTTCGTCGCTGCCAACGAGCTCAAAATGTCCGTCGACGACCATCTGCGGCGTATAAATGGTCCCGAGACCAAACCGGGCCGCGTATGCGCTTTGTCGTTCACTGTATTCGTGTGAAGAATAGGGATCCGTCCATCCGATATCGTTCCAGTAATCCACGTGTTCACTGAGAACGATGATCTCCGCGCCGCTTACTGGCTGGTATCGGTCGAGCTTTCCTAACAGGGCATCGGCGGGAGGACAGCTGGAACAGCCCTCGGATGTAAACAATTCTATCAGCACAGGAGTGCGCGATGTGTCATCGCCGCTCGGTTCCGCAGCTCGGATCGCAGCATGACTATATCGAAGTGAAACGCCCGCGAGAATAGAAAATGCCACCAAGATAGTAAAACTGAAACGCATGATCTTTCTCCCTAACCAATTGAGATTCTGCACGGGATTCCTAACCCTGCTCAGCTCGATCCCCGCTGACCGAGATCAACTGGCCGGTGATACTAACCAGCTGCCGTTTGGGTGAACGTGAAAGTCTCTTCCTCGGCCACCAAGAAAACTGGTGTCCCCCCTGAAGAAATCTTGACGGCGTGTGCAAGGGCTTCTTTGCCGCCGTCTGACGCTGCGCACTCCTCCAGAGCTTGCATCGACGGAAAGTAAACCTCTGCAATGCGGTAGAAAGGAGCAGCGTCTTGCGGCGAGCCTAACACCTTTGTTGCCACTATTTTGGTCTTCCCACTCAGCTTCGCCACTGCGAGCGGCACGTGTTCGGTTTGATAGACTTTCTCAAAAGTACCAACATCCTTGGGCTGCGGGTATATGACCACAAGCTTTACGTTTCCCATTCGAAGCTCCTATCGTGACTAGTTTTGTAGCAAGGCGCTGGGCGCACGGTCCCTCTGAGAAGAACATCGCAATGCCCACTCATCGCCACGCCCATAATCGCCAGTTCAGTGAGATTTTCGAGCCGCCCAAAGGTTTCAGACTTATTTCGAAATTACGGGCTCGTTCCATCTCGGTTCCGGCATGGTATTTCCACGCCCCCTGAGCTGACTGGCGACCGGCAAGCTCTTCAAGCCGAATTCCGGAAACCTTTCATGCATAAGCACATCTCACCGTCTGTATACGTTTGAAGGATGATTGTTGAAACAAGCACCATTGGGCGCTCCTGTAGGCGAAGAGCCGGGCGACGCACGGATCAGCAACGAGATCCCCAACGTTTCAAAGGAGAAATAATGAAGAAGAGGTATGCAAGCATTTTACTCACACTTATGTGCGTTCTTGGGATGGGTGTAGTCGCCAGGGCTCAATATCGAGGCGAAGTCGTTGTAACTATGCCCTTCGAGTTTGTAGTCAGTGGTAAGACACTTCCTGCAGGCGAATACAGAGTTAGCCGCGTTTCGGATGACAAATCCGCAGGACTAGCCCTCAGCAGCCTTGAGAATCGTACGAACGTATTTGTCCATCCTATCGAGATCGAAAGCGCTCGTGCCGATAAAGCTAGCGTCAGTTTCGAACGAGTTGGTGAACAGCATTTCCTCAGCAGAATTCAGACAGTATATGACGTTTACAACATCTCCGTTTCCCGCTCGGCGATCATGGAGGCCGCAGCGAGATCACACGACAACGGGTTTGCTTCAGGAAGTTCCGGAAGCAACTAGATCATCCCTCCGTAGGGAGGTCCAAAGGGGAGTTCAGGCGACAAGGTCCTACACCCTTCCATTCCTGAACTCCTTTATCACCTCAACGAGCTTCAAATTGCATGGAGCCCATCCATGTGCAATGACTTCCCATCAGGACAGTCAAGAATGTCTCTTTTCAAGGATATATTTCGAGCGAATTCTTCGTTTCTGCCTCGAAATGTGCGGGTTCTCTTAACGCGGATTGACATTCCTTATTTGCACGGCAAGCCGAACTTTCTCTCGGTCGAGGAGGCTATTCGCGAAGGCTATTCGCCTTGTCCTATCTGCATCGGGAAGCACAAGCCAGAGAAAAATGGTTAGCTTCTTAACGCTAGGATTCTTACGTCTGTGGAGTTCTCATCAACTGGCAGCCCCTGCGTTGCAGGGTCTCGAATCCAATTAATGCTGAAAAACTTGGAAACTTTTAGTCGCCTCGTGACTCTCATTCCGTGGACGAAGCACTTTTGCTAGGGCGTTCGAGACTGCCTCGGAATCACAGCAAAGAGCCAGTTTGGTCGAACCGGGCGGCGAGATTCGCGAGGCGGAAAGAGTGTTCGGATGGTGTTTCGCATCTCATTCTAATCGACAGGAGATTTTCGATATGACCAAGACGACAAAGGCATTGCTCGCTGGTGCGGCGTTCGCGGGATTGTTCGCCGGAACCGGAGCAGCAGTTAAGGCTTCGACGCAGCTTCCTTCGCTGAAGAATTCTTTCAACGCGCAGGATCAGGACCAGGGAACGGACAAGAAGGACGACAAGAAGGTCAAGGAAAAGCACGCTTGTAAAGGCCAGAATTCCTGCAAGGGTAAGGGTGGTTGCAAAGCTAGCGACAATGGCTGCAAAGGCAAGAACACCTGCAAGGGCAAGGGCGGTTGCGCGACCGATGGCTCCAAGCCGCCTCAGGAGTAGTTTCAAATCAGGTGCAGTCCGATGTGGAGGGTTGGGAGAATTCTCCTGGCCCTCTTTCCTTCGCCAAAGGAGTTAAAAAAAAGATGCCTGGAAATCGCTTTAATGGGTTTACAGATTACGGGATTGGAATTGGGCTCCGCGCTCCACATTACGAGCATATTCTTTCTCGCAAACCCGTCGTCGACTGGTTTGAGATCATCTCTGAAAATTTCATGATCGACGGTGGACGGCCGCTGCACATCCTCGATCAGATTCTTGAACAGTACAAAGTTGTGCAGCATGGGGTTTCCATGTATTTCGGCTCGGCGGAAAAGTCCAACCGTGAACACCTCCGCCGGTTGAAAGAACTGGTGAAGCGCACGAAGACTCCGTGGCTTTCCGACCACCTCTGCTGGGGCAGCGTCGATGGACGCTACACCCACGACCTCCTTCCCATGCCTTATACGTTCGAAGCAGCTCGCCTTACCGCGCAAAAAGTGAGAGAGGTGAGGGACTTTCTCGAAGTTCCCATCGCTGTGGAAAATGTCAGCAGCTATGCCGAATATCATGTTTCGGAAATGACCGAATGGGAGTTCTTAAATGAGGTAGTTGAGCAGGCTGACTGCGGCATCCTCCTTGATGTGAACAACATCTACGTCTCATCGCAAAATCACAACTTTAATCCTTTGACTTATGTGAACAGTGTTCCTGCGGAGCGCGTGGCGCAAATCCATATTGCTGGTCATTCGAAATTCAAAAAATACATCCTCGATACACACGACCATCCGGTGCTCGATCCCGTGTGGAGACTCTACGAGCGTGCCATTCAACGCGCTGGCCATACTGCGACACTGCTCGAGTGGGACGACAGTATCCCTTCCTTCGAGGAAGTTCACAGAGAAGCCATGAAAGCCAATCGCTTCCTCGCCGACACGACGCTGGAGGTGGCAGTATGAAGCTCGTCCCTCTTCAGCGGGCCGTTGCCCGCGCCGTCATGCAACCTCTGACGCGGTCTGAGCGCATGCGGCGCACAGCGCCTGGCGGAGGGCGCATGAGCGCCTACGCGGCCCGGTTCATCAAGCCGAATGATCGTCTCACTTCATTTGAACGTTTAGAAATTTACAGTCGGCAATACTGGTTTCGCCTCTTGTCAAGCATGATCGAAGATTTTCCCGGGCTGCAGGCCATACTTGGCAGCCAACGGTTTGAATCCATGTGCAAGGTCTATCTCACGGAATGTCCCTCACGCTCCTTCACAATTCGAAATCTGGGGGCACACTTGGAGACGTGGCTGTGCCAAAATCCGAGCTGGGCACGCGATAGGCGCGTGCTCGCCCTCGATATGGTTCGTCTCGAATGGGCAGAGATCGAAGCCTTCGACGGTCAGGCAAAGCCCACCCTTCGTGCCAAGGACTTCAGTGAAATCGACATACCAAATCTGCAACTAAGCATTCAGCCGTATGTGCAGCTCCTCGAATTGCATTATCCGGTGGACGACCTGCTCCAGAAAGTGAAACACGGGGACGACACGCCTGATTTTGCAAGCAACGCTGTTATTGAACGGGGAAAACGGAGCAAGGTCCGCTCGGTGGCAAAACTTGAACCTGTGCAAATCTTTCTGGCAGTTCATCGTTTGGATTTCTCCGTCTATTTTCGCCGCATCAAGCCAGAAGAATTTGCGCTGCTCAGCGCGCTGCGGAGTGGAAAGACGGTCGAGCGCGCCATCGAGTTGGCTTTCAGGAAGAGCTCAGTCCCTGAAGCAGAGCGCGGGGCATTTGTTCAGCACTCGTTTCAGACTTGGGCAACTCTGGGCTGGTTTTGGCGAGTAGATGAAAACGGCTGCAGCCGAAAAAGCCGTGAGAAAAGAGCGTAGATAGAAATTATGAGTAAAGTAATCGCGAAAATCAAGCAGTGGCATGAACAGTTCTTCGGTTTGGTTTCTTACCTGCAATCGCCATTCCTCCTACTTGTGCGGCTCTATTGGGGATGTCAACTTGCTCAGAGCGGGTGGGGCAAGCTCCATCATCTCTCCAATGTGGGGGACTATTTCGCTACGCTTGGCTTGCCGATGCCCGCGCAAATGGCCGTCTTCATTGCCTGCGTCGAGTTTTTCGGCGGCATTTTCCTCGGTCTGGGCTTGGCCTCGAGAATCACAGGTCTCGTACTTACCGTGAACCTGACCATGGCTTACGTGATCGGTGACCGTGAGGCGCTGCTCTCTTTCTTTTCAGATCCGGATAAGTTCATTGCCGCTGCCCCGTTCGCGTTTCTGATCGTTTCTCTGATTGTGCTGATTTTTGGCGCGGGCAAGATTTCTGCGGACGCGGCGATCGCGCTTTTTTCTGGTTCCGAGCGCAGGAAGCAGGCGAATTCAGTTCTGGTCTGATCGCTCGCATCTCCAGTAAGAAAGTTTTTCATGGTCCATTCAAGACCACGCGCTATCGGCTTGTCGTCTGAAGAAAGGCCATAATCATTTCGAATCTTCTCTCCTCAACAGCCTGAACCTCTCGGGCAGGCTTTCGATAGCCCAGTCTCACCCACTCTAGGACTTCGCCTTGAGCGCCTCGTCGAAGTGCTGGGCGTCAACTCCCGCCTCGCCTCGCTGAACCCCGGCTTTTTGGTACTCCCGTACTATTCGTCGCCGGGCAAGCTCGCCTGAAGCGTCCGAAGCGTCGTCGGCGCATCCCTAGAAAAACCCTTCAAGCACGTTTTCTCAGCGTTTTGCGTCACATCATCGCAAACAGTGCCTCAAGTTCAACAAATCAAGGGAGTTGCTTGTGGCGACGCTTCATATTTATTCCAAAATGACGACTACTTCTCGATATCACAGCACGTCACACCGCCAAGAACGCGGCACATATCGTTTAAGGGCTCTGGGAGCCTCTACAGCGTCGTGCAAGGTCGCGTCAATCACGCCTTCAACTACGAGGAAGAGACCACGGCGAAGGTTACGTCCGTTCAACAAATAGAATTCGTAAACGGTAGACGAAATCACGCTTATACACCACCAGCAGAGGCAGCAAAGAAAGTCGCCGCAGCACCACCGGACGCTTGGCAACGAATCATCGAAATTCAACTCAAGGACTGGACTACACCAAATCAAGAAGCCAGACTGCAGAACGAGTACAAGGCTGGACTCGCGTCAGGGAGGTCTCCGCGACATCTCTTCGTCACTGCAAGCGATGATAAAGGATCGCCAACGAGGAAGATAAATGAATACATGCCATGGAGTCCGACTTCACAGTTCAACCCTGATCGAAGGCCGCAAAGTCCCGGTGCTCAACTACTACGTCGGGCCCGGGAAGAGGAGTTCAAAACCACATAATGCCGCGTGTATGACCGAAGGGCTTGCCACTCTTCTCGTGACCAAGCTGAACAGCACCGGTCAGCACGCGGAAATCTGTGAACTTCTATCAGATGAGAACAGCACGATTCATGATTCACTGGTGAGCATCGGAGAAGCGCGGGCACCGGTGGTCGTGCCCACATCCCTTCAAGAGTTATCTCGCTGCATCGAACAATGTTTCAAAGACGGCGTCTCTCCGCTTGAGGTCCTCACCCATGCCGCGAAGACCGTACTTTGCTGTTAGGAGGAAGAATGAGAATAGGATTGATCCCGGGCAGCACCTTCGTGAAGGCTGCAGGATTCTCTGGTGGACCCGGCGATGTTGGAACACTCCGCATTCGATTCGACGACGCCACGATTGACTTCGGAAACGTTCCCTATGCGATCTTCAGAGCGCTGGTCCGCGCTGGCAAAGACGCCGCGCACTTTTATCTGCGTAGGATTTACGGCGCATATCCTTATTCAAAAGTTTGAACTTCAGGCGAACTCGTAAATTCTCAATCGAGACACGAGATAGTCTACAGCGGGTAAACCACGCCCAGCCGGGGAATGGACCCGTACTTCTGCAGTAGGCACGGAGCGGCGAGTAACCCGCTCATCAAGTTTTCAAGGAACTAATCGGGCGTTGAGCGCAAAGCAAACGCAGACGACGAGCCTTACGTTATGTTTTCCTCGAAAGCCAGCGCACTGACTCTGAAAAGCCTTGAAATTTATCCCCATAGGACTAACGTTGCAGGCTAGTCGTCATTGGTATCTCCATCCAGCCCGAAACGGTGGGCACGGTACGGGAGCTGCGAATGGGTGAATTGAATCTAAGACCTGAAGGCCATTTTCTCAACTTGAGTCCCGCAGCAGTCGGTGTTCTCATCGCAGAAGATTTCCCACCCTATCGGCAATTCGTCTGCTCTACCCTTGCGAAAAGGCCCGAACTGCAGGTCATTGCAGAAGTGTCTGACGGACTCGAAGCGGTTCAGAAAGCGGTGGAATTGAAACCGGATCTGATTCTGCTGGACATCGGGCTGCCGACGATGAATGGCATCGAGGCCGCTCGGCGCATTCGCGCACTTGTACCGAACGCTAAAATAATTTTCTTGAGTCAGGAAACTTCTGCTGAGGTGGTTGAAGAAGCTCTCAGTACCGGCGCACGAGCCTACGTCGAGAATGACGCGCAGCCACGAGGACTTCCTCATCATCGGGAAATAGATTCAGCAAAAACAAAGACGCGCCGGGAAAATATTGACACGATCCCCCACATGGTCGTCGTCGAGCGCCGCAACTGCCTGAGCCATCGCTTCCGGGCTGTAGGAGTGAGCCCAGCCGTAGTTGACTTCGGCATGTGCTTCTTCGATGGTCATCTTCAGCGGAGTGTGGGCCATCGTGAACGGAACGAAGTCCAGCCAGTGCCGAGGACGCGTGAGCCGTCCGGCGACCTCCAGCCGCTTGTATGAAGGCGTTGCGGGTAACGGCGTGAGTAGCCCGAAGATGGGCAGGCCGGAGGCCATGTGCGCACCTGTTGTGAGGTGCGTTCGGCGACTCCCGGAGTGTCGTTATCCGCCGGACCCACGTAACACGAATGTGGTCCCGGACCTACCAGGTACCGATACGCAGGACAGCTTCGGTGGTCACCCGAATCCCGTTCTGGGGGTGAATGATGTCCACATCACCCATCCAGGTATGGGTATATTGCAAGTTGATGACGCGCCAGGCGAACGCGCGGGTGAAGACAACATCCATTCCCGCGCCCGCAGCCACGCTGACGCCATTGTTTGCTGTTTCCACGGACCAATCACTGCGCTTTGGATAATGCGGCAGCGAGCCGCTACCGTCGTCCCATTCCTTCGCGAGCTGCTTGTGTAGCGCGTCGTTGTCCACTTCGAAGGTTACTTTTCTTCCGCCAAACAAGAATTCGGCGTAGGGTGAGAAACGCTGGGAAGCTCGCGGTGTCCACCTTGGTCCTGCGCCATAAAACAACGAATCACCACTCTGGTTCGAGGCTGGAAAATGCATGATCAGGCAACCGTTCACTTCTGCGACGATCTGGAGAGTCGGGCTGACCCGCGTTGCACCCGAACCTCCACCCCCTACGCAGGTGCCGCCACCCAGAAAACTTTCGAAATATGGGTACGCGGACAACTCAATAGGCGCTTCCTTTGGAAATTTGTGCACGAATTCAACGCCGCTAGCATCCGAAGGCCGACGTACGAAAGTAAACGGCTTTTCCCCGCTTCCGTCCTTGTACGCCTTCACGAGTTCTTTGCGGATCTCATAGTCGTCGCCGCGGAAAAGACCGAGGCGCGTGTCACGCCGCCAAGGCACCTGGAAGGCCATGATGTAAGCGAACGTCCTGCCTGGATTCAAGAACGTCCTGGCCAGGATGATAATCATGCGATTGGTTGTGCGGTTTTCCAGGCCCATGATCAGGTAGCGGTCCGCGGCGTCCTCGGCGATCATGGTCAAGGCGCCGAGGGTTGGCGTATCCACCAGGGTGATGAATCCCGGCGAAGCGTGCAGCATCACATTTCCGATGGAAGCCTCGCTTATGGGTCCAATTTTCCATTGCGTGTGCCACACCGCCGACCAGGCCATCGAGCGCAGCAAACTCACAAAGTAATCTCGGCCGTCTCCCCATTGCACACTCTGGTACCTAGGATCGTTCTGGCGCAGGATGTAGCCAAAAATCGAGCCTTCCAGCGGATGGCCAACGTAGGGAGCCATGAAAGTGTCGCTATCGCTCCACCCGCGAAGCTCACCGACCGAGCTTATGTAGTTTTGGAACCAGTGACCGTTGAGTGTGTCCCGAGTCCCCGCTTCGGTCGTGAGGTCAAAGCTGTGCATGACTCCGGTGTAGAGCAGCGATTCCAGGATAGCTGGTGCCCAGCGAATAGGTTTGTTCGAGTGCGACGGCTCGACCGGCTGGATAAGGGTATCCGCATTGATTCTTGCGTTCCACTGATTGGGAATATCCAGAGACCTGTAGGCTGAACGATCCGCAAAGGAAGAGTGTCGGACACCGATCACCATTCCGGAAGGATCCAACACGGACTTGGTACCGTCATCCAAAGGGGCGAGGCTGGAAAACTCATCCAGCACTTCGTGCGCGTCACTATTCGCATTGAAGAATGATTGTGCTGCCGTTGGGATCTGTCGGAAGAAAAGCGCCAACACTCCAAAGGCGATCAGTTTTCTTGCGGACCTATTCATGTCGGCACCGTTGAATATGTGAGCCCCCTAGGCCAACTAGGCGGGTCAGGGTCGCCCATAACGTCTTATGACACGGATAGCAATGATAAAGAGACAACTGTCATTTCTCTCAGAAGCGCCATCCGCCATCACCTTGCCGTCGTCCACATCACAGAAGTGGGATAACAGAAAGCGAGACGTAGGCTTGAGCCTCCGCTATCCATCGCCGCGTGCGAACGCAGAACACACACATACGACGTTATGTTTGGTTCGATATTTGAACAACTAGGTGAATCCCTAGTGAGTGATGGAGGACCAGATTCGCTTCGTAATTGGCCAAGTCTCGATTAACGCAGTAACCCGACTCTCTAAAAACTTGTTGATAAGTCCTTTCAAATCAAACAGTCGTTCTAGACAAGTTCCTGGCAACAGCGACGCGTCGAAGACGCAGTTGGGGCTTACCAGGACCTAGGGCCGCCCGCCAGGAATTTCATCAAGGCATTGAGTATTGGCGACCGAATCCGTGTGTTTTGCGATGACTGAGTAGTTGTGGCGGAGAAAATTTCTCAGCCGCAATTCAAGGAAATTCATGCTGAAACGATGG
Organism: uncultured Acidobacteriota bacterium; assembly: GCA_963834025.1. Lineage (GTDB taxonomy): Bacteria > Acidobacteriota > Terriglobia > Acidiferrales > UBA7541 > Acidiferrum. The sequence goes on from CAWIAI010000005.1 coordinate 897,260, forward strand.
CAGAGTTCGTTTATTGCTGCCGGGCACCAAGACCGCCACCTTCTTTCAGATCGACCGTCGCGCAATAGCTGGATATCCTGGTTGGTAACGGTTGGGGAATCCTTGCTGGCCGATTCAACATTGCACCTGTCGGGCGACTTGAATGGCGATGCTCAACTGCTTACTCACACCGTTAATCACCAAATTGGATTCGTTCCCTCCGGGAGGCGGCTGAATTGCACGGTCAGGTTCACCGCATCCTTGCGATCATCCATGTAGGAAGCAATCTGAATCCGCAACAATTCCTTCTGAGTTCTGTCGATCACCAGAGTCATCGAATCCTGCAACCAGGGGCCAGGTCGCCCACCTGTCAAAAGTTACATGGCGCTCGGTCAACAACGATGGAGACTGAATGCCCGGCTCAGACATGGGCCACATTGGCAGCGGTTTGGATGCTAGCCGCCCTCGTTTGGCCGAGAAGGCTGTCAAAAGTGATAGTATTCGCAGCAGGGCCCTCTCCCCGAGCATCACTGCAGTGGGGGCATCCATGCCACTACCGCGAGTCATACTCGCCGATGATCACACGATTCTTCTCGAGGCACTTCGCAAGCTCTTGGAGCCCCATTGCGAAATTGTGGGCACTGTAGCGGATGGCCGCACTTTGCTGGAAACCGCGTCGGAGCTTAAACCCGATGTGATCGTCGCGGACATCAGCATGCCGCTCATAAACGGCCTGAATACCGGGGCGCGATTGAAGAAAGTGCTGCCCAGAATGAAGCTCATCTTCTTGACAATGAACGAAGATCCGGACCTGGCGGCGGAAGCCTTGCGCTGCGGGGCGTCCGGCTATCTATCGAAGACTTCCGCCGCTTCGGAATTGATTCGCGCTATCCAATTGGTGCTCAAGGGAAAATCCTACGTTACGCCCCAGATAGCAAAGGGTATGCAGCAAGCATTTATCCATAGTCCCCCTCGTCCGAAAGCGCGCGCCAAAGCCTTGACCGCCCGGCAGCGGGAGGTCATGCAACTGTTAGCCCGGGGAAAATCCATGAGGGAAGTGGCCAGCATCTTGAATGTTACTAAGAAGACTGTAGAATATCATAAATATCACATCATGGAAGTACTGAATCTTACCACGAATGCCGACTTCATTCGATTCGCCATCGAATCACGGATTCTCAAACCCTGAGATCTGCGCGCCCTGGTGGCCCAGACCACCGCGTGGCTAATAGGGAATTAAATGGGAGGTGAATTAGACTCTCCCCTCGGCCATACTTTTACTTCGCCGCGTCCGAGTTTTGACGCAAACGCCCCAGGGACATCGGCTCCTGGTACGCGGGAAATGTGGCAGTAGACAAGTACCCTCGCGGGGAAAGCCATAAGTCTACAGGTTAAACGACCTCCGAGAATTAAGGACACCACTGGTGTCTCCAATCTCGGACGTGTCACTTGGCGCTACACGATAAGCATCTAAGAGTTTCCTACCTAGCAGAGAAATGGGGTTTTTCAGATCAATTCATTAGAGACCCATTCAAGAACGAGCCTGGCGTTTTCAGGGTTCTTCGTCCAGAGAAGTCCAACGGTTGCAAGGGTGGCTTCAAGCGCGAGTACGAGTCCATGCGGATTCCCGAATCCGTCGCCAGAAGAGTCTACGAACGGCTGGTCAGCAAGGCAGCTTAATCCGCTCCAGCCGCTTCCAGGATTCGTTTGTTCATCGCGACGTGGGCGTCCTTTAGTTCTTCGATGAACGGAAGATAGTGACGCTCAAGACAGACATGCACCGTGACAATGCTCGGCTGGAAAGATTAGCGCTCCTAAAACGGGGCGTGATGCGAGGGACACGGAACAGTTCGCGGCTGGACGCTTGGCGTACTAGGTCCCACTTGGACGATTTGCGCGTTATTCAGGGCTTTACGTCAAAACGCACCAAGCGGTAGGATTGCCTCGTATTCGTGTGGCCTTTCCTCCAACTAGAACGTCGCGAGGCAAGGAATAAAAGACCGATTCAATAGAAGCAGAAGAGGAGAAAACGCCCATGAGGAAATATCTGATTCTTGGCGCCGTACTCTTGTTGAGTAGTGTCACAACCACCGTGGCTCAAGATGTTCGTTATAACTTCGCGCAAAGTGAAGATTTTGCAAAATATAAGACGTACAAGTGGGTTGACTTGAAGGGTGTTGACCACGCGAACGAACTGACGGAGAAGCAAATCAAGCAATCAATTGATACTAACTTAGCGACGAAGGGCTTACAAAAGGTCGATTCTGATACAGCCGACCTGTACATCGATATTCAAACTGCAGTCAGCACAGAGAAGCAGTTCACCTCGTACAACACCGGCTGGGGTTATGGACCAGGCTGGGGCGGGGGATGGTATGGTGGTGGCGGCATGGCCTCAACGACAACCACAGGGTCGACGTCCACGATATATGTTGGGCAACTTGGACTCGACATGTATGACAGTGCCAAGAAGGAGTTGGTGTGGCGAGGAGTAGCGAGCAAAACCATCGACCCCAAGGCCAAACCAGAAAAGCAACAAAAGAACATTACTAAGGCGGTTGACAAGCTTTTGAAGAATTACCCACCCAAGAAGAAATAAGACCTATACCGCAGGGCTGGGAGGCACTTTCCGGTCTGCGGGGATGGATAGCCTTATCCTTGCAATCCTTGCAGCGCGAATCCTTGCTTCGTGCCTGACATAGAGCGTCGCGATCCTGGTTACGGCGTCCATGAGCCCTCCATGCGGTATCGGAATTACTATGCCAGAATTATCGCATGGTTGTCACTTTAACTAATAAGTCTATTATTTACAATAGATAATTATCGTAGGAACTCTTCATTCTAAAGTTAGTTAGGAGACCGAGCTTGGAGGAGGACGACGGGACACTTGTGCGCAGTTTCCTCGTACTCCGCCGCCTCATAAAAGTCAGCCGCGGTATAGAAGACGGGCCGAAAATGAAAAATGCGCCCTAGCTGCGGCGCAAGTAGTTGCAATTTGTCTAGTTCTTAGAATAGCACGATTTGGAAAAACAGTCAAGGGAAATTGACGGAATCCGCAAAAAAGGGTCTTCGTGGTACGAGTCTGTGAGGACTGGGAGAAGAGCCCTCCGCGGCTAAAGAGGTTGTGGTGACGGATAGGAGGCAGACGAAGAGGATTGCTCGGCCCCGCGCGGGCAATGGCGTTAGCATCGCAACAGCCTTCCCCCGAGGGGTGAAATACTGATGCGAACCGAACGACGCCGCTCACCGCGGTATCCATTTATTGCGAGGGCCGAGATCATCGACGAAAAGGAAAATGCCCGCACGTCCTCGCGAGTGAGCGATCTAAGCCAGCATGGATGTTACGTGGAGATGTCGAATCCGTTTCCGGAAGGGACCAGCGTAGTCATCGAGATCTACACCGAGACGGAGTTTCTGGAAGCTCATGGTACGGTGGCGCGGATCGAACCTCGACGAGGGATGGGCCTAACGTTCGATGAGATGCCCTCTTCGTTCGCGGGCATTTTGAACAAGTGGGTGGAGCAGGCCAACGGTCGAAGCGTTGTCTGATGGCTAGGGTGAACTGAAACGCGCCCTACACACATAGAACACCCGCTACTCTCCGCGGAGGGCTTCGACTGGGTCGACGCTGGCTACGCGGCGCGATGGTAGATAGCTGGCTAGCCAAGCCGGCACAACCAATCCAGCGCAAACCGCAAGATAGGTAATGGGATCAACGGGGCTCACGTTGAAGAGCAGCGTTGACATCAGGCGCATCACAGCTATCGCGGCGATGACTCCGAAGACGACTCCGATTGCCGTCAGGCGCAAGCCGTGACGCACAAACATGCTGGTCAATGCCCGCGTTTGCGCGCCCAGGGCCATGCGAATGCCGATCTCGCGGGTTCGCTGGGAGACGGAGTAGGCGATCACGCCGTAGATGCCGACCACGCCAAGTAAGAGAGCCATGCTTCCAGCAACGCCGAGCATGATCAGCGTGAATGAAGTGCGAGCGATCGACTTCTTGTAGAAAAAATCCACCGTGTTGACAGAAGAGAGCGGTACGTTGGGATTGACCGACCATACTGCCTCGCGAACGTCTTTCATGAGGCTTTCTGAGCCGGCGCGCGAGGTACGGATGACGAAGGCCACATCCCGCGCGACGTATTCTTTTTGACCCTCGAAGCGGTCCATCAGGACGGGCCAGAAAACGGTTGTAGGGGCGGGCTGGCTGACGCCGTTGTCGTAGACGTTGCCGACGACACCGATGATCTCGCGCCAGTCGTCGGTGGTTGCGACGCGAATGCGTTTGCCCAGAGCATCGGCGGGATTGGGCCAGTTCTCTCCCGCGAAGTTCTCGGAGACTACGGCAACAGGAAGATGTTGGTAGGTATCAGCCCAGGTGAAGAGCCGACCGGCGATCAGCGGAGTACCTAGCGTCTCGAGAAAGCCGGGGGCTGCGCGCTTAAAGCGGCGAATCGGAGGAAGTGCGCCGTCCGCGTAAGTGCGGTCGGCAATGAAGACAGGGTCGTTGTTGGAGCTGCCGTCCATCGGGATGCCTGAGCCCCATGCGACCGCTGATACGCCTGGAATTGCTTTTATTTTGTTCAGGATCGCTTCGTTCATGCGGACCACTTGTTCGCGGTCGGGGACTTGCGTGTCCAGGATGGAGATGCGGAAGGTTTGCAGCTCGGCAGGTCTGGAGAAACCGGGATCGACCTTGGTGAGGGCGCGGAAGGTGCGAATCATCAGCCCGGAGCAGATGAGCAGGACCAGAGCAAGCGAGACCTGAACTACGACCAGAACGCCGCGGGCGCGATGCTGCTCCTTGCTTTGGCTGAGCCCGCGGCCGCCTTCGCGGATGCCAGTGTTGAGGCGTATACCGGCGTACTTGAGAACTGGGATGCAGCCGAATAGTACGCTGGAAAAGAGAGAAATGAATAGAGTGAAGAGCAGGACCGGTCCGTTGATGGTGATTTCGTTGATCCGCGGAAGACCGTCGGGCGCTAGGACAACGAGCACGCGAAGTGCGGCATAAGCGAGCCCTAAACCAATCGCGCTGCCCAGCAACCCGAGAACAATGCTTTCGAGAAGCAGCTCGGCGGCGAGGCGGCCGCGGCTGGCGCCCAATGCCCCGCGGACGGCGAGTTCCTGGCGGCGCCCTTCGACGCGGACCAGCAACAGGTTAGCGACGTTGGCGCAGGCGATCAACAGCACCATGCCGATCGAGCCCATCAGCACCCATAGCGTATTGCCCACGTCACCGACGACGTCCTGCTTGAGCGGGCGCACGTTTGGGCCGATCTGAGCCTGTTGGAAAATTTTTATGCTGAAACCTTCGGGTGCGGGGAAGCTGTTCATAACGATTGGCTGCATTCGCGCCAAGTCTACGTTTGCCTGCTGGAGAGTCACGCCGGGCCTGAGCCGAGCGAGGGCTTCATAACTATAATTTCCCAGTTGAATGTCGCGGCGGTCCCACTGCATCGGGAGGATTACGCCGCGATCATTGCTATCCAGGAAATGAAAGTTCTTGGGAAGGATGCCGATGACCTGGTGAGCTTTTCCATCGACAATGATGGTCCGGCCGATCATGGCGGGGTCGGCACTGAACTTGCGGCGCCAGTATGCGTAAGAGAGCACCGCGGTGGGAGGGGCGCCGGCGGTATCGTCCTGACGGCTGAAGGTGCGGCCCAGGGTGGGAGTGACGCCCAGGAGAGGAAGGGTGCCATCGGTGACGCGCAATGCTTGGACCTGTTCGGGTTCCGCGACACCGGTGATACTGACAGAATCGTATTGATAGGCGCCGATGTCGACGAAACTTCGATTCTGCTCACGGAAAATGAAGTAAGTGGAGGGCGCGACATTCAGGTCTTTGATGTTGAGGCCCGGAGCGGTTTGCCAGACTCCGACGAGATCTTCGGCGCGAGGATAGGGCAGGGGCTTGAGGAGGACGCCTTCCAGCACGCTGAAAACAACGGTGTTCGCGCCAACGCCGGCGGCCAAGGTAATCAAGGTAATGGCGGTGAACATCGGGGCGTGAGCCAATCTGCGGAAGACTTGTCTCACCTGGTTCCGAAATTCCCTCACAAAACACCTCCCAGCAGGTCGGACGAAGTTCAGGGACACGTCGGAGTCGCGCCTGTTAACAAGTACGAGATTGCGGGGAAGAAGTTCCTAAAGAAGATGATTCGCACTGAAAATTTTTCTAAACCACGGAAACTGAGCCAGGTTTTGTTAAGTTAATATGTACGCGCAAGTGCAACTAGGCGACGCGGAATGAATATCGAGTGTTTTCTTGAGGCGAAGGATATCGTTGGGGAGAGTCCCCTATGGCACGCCGAGCACGAGTGCGTCTATTGGACGGACGTTAACGGATTCAAGATCAGCCGCTACTCCCCCAAGGCACATGAACATACGAATTGGCGATTTGATGTCCCCGTCAGTGCGATCTCACTCACGACCGATCCGGAGTGGTTGCTCGTGGCGCTAGGGCCGCGTTTGATTTTTTGGTCGCCGATAGGGGACAGGCGAGTACCGTTTGCTCAACCGGAACTCGATTGGCCGTACAACCGATTGAATGATGGAGCGACCGACCCCACGGGAGTTTTCTGGGTTGGTAGCATGCGCAACAACGTTGCGGGGGATGGCAGTGACCTGGAGGCTGAGGGCTTTACGGGGTCGTTGTATCGCGTAACGCCGGACGGCGACGTGAGTGTGATCGACAAAGGCTTCGGCATCACGAATACGCTGGTTTGGAGTCCGGATCAGACTAGATTTTATTGCGGTTGTTCGATTCGGAATGTCATCTACGCCTACGACTATAACGCTGAGAATTCGTCGGTGGGCAATCGCCGCGCGTTTGTCGAGAATCTCACGCCGGGACTGCCGGACGGATCTGCTATGGACGAAGAAGGCTGCCTGTGGAATTGCCGGTTTTTCGGCGCATGCATTCTGCGTATCTCTGCGGCGGGCAGAATCCTGCAAACGATTCCAATGCCGGTATCGAATATTACGAACTGCTGCTTTGGCGGGAGCGATCTCCGAACGCTGTATGTTACGACCGCATCGCTGCGCGCCGGGGAAGGCGAGAAGCTGGCGGGTGGATTGTTTGCGATACGCACGGAAGTTCGTGGTCTCGAGCCCGGGAGATTTCGTTTGTCCGCTCCGACGATTTCCATGCTGGCTGTGTGAGTGGGGCGACGAACGTTTCGTTGGTTGCCAAGTTGGGCGCAAGTATCTTGCGCCCCTACAAGGAACTGGCTGTGAGCGTGGCGGCGGCGTGGGTTCGTGGAAGTTCTTCAGTTACCACGCTGAAGTGCGTCAAGTTGGCCATGCCGAACGATGTGGTTATGGCGACGTCGGAGGCGTCGCGGCCTGTGGCCATGAGCACGCGTCCGATGCGCGGTTGGTTGTTGCGGGCGTCGAAGGCCCACCAGCGATCTTCGAGATAAACTTCGAACCAGGCGCTGAAGTCCATGACGCCGGTGACGGGCACGCCGATGTCGCCTAGATATCCGGTCACGTAACGGGCTGGGATATTCAGGGCGCGGCACATGGTTACGGCGAGGTGCTGGAAGTCGCGACAGACGCCGATGCGTTCGGTGTATACGTCCAATGCGGTTTTTGTGGGGCGAGCGTGTTGATAGCCGAAGACGACCCGAGTGTGGATCCAGTCGCAAATGGCCTGGACGCGTGACCATCCGGGAGGCAGGCTTCCGAACAATTCCAGCGCGATGATGGAGAAGCGGTCGACCTCGCAGTAGCGGCTGTTGTAGAGATAGCGCAGGACGTCGTGGGGCAAGTCCTGCACGGGCACTTCGCGAGCGTTCGGACTGACCGCGTCGGGCAGGCCGGAATCCGAGATCTTCGTCGAATTGCTCAAGCGAAGAATGCCCGGTTGTGCTACGAACCTCATGCAGCGATTTCCGAAGCTATCGATATAGCTCTCTGTTTGCGTCGCAGGCTCGACGAGGAGTTCGTCAGGTGCGAGGAGATCGGGAACGCGGGATGGGTGGACGTTGAGCAGGGTGACAAAGGTCACCGGAGCAGAGAGTTCGAACCGGATGTCGTAGCCGAGCCGCAGAATCATGGTTTCCGTCGTTTGCAACGGTGAATGCATGGGCTTCACCGCTGAACTGCGTTTCAGTTGGATGCTCGCGGGTTGTCCCACGTCTTGGTAGGGCCGCTTCCTGTCTTACGATTGTGCCTCAATCGCGGTGCGCGTGCACGGGTTTGGTTAGTTGTATTTGGTCAGAGCGAGTCGGTTGATCTTATGGGCGCTAGGAGCCTTTACGCTCCGGAAGCGGACCTTTCGACCGCTTGACCCTATAGTGTGGTATAGGGTTGATGCTGGGGGCTTATGCGCATTGGGGAATTGGCACGAAGGGCTGGAGTAAACGTTCAGACCATTCGGTTTTACGAGCGGCGGCGGTTGTTGCGCGAGCCCGCGAGGACGGCGGGTGGGTATCGGAACTATGAGCGGGGTGACCTGGAAAGTTTGGTGTTCATCAAGTGGTGCCAGCCTCTGGGGTTTACATTGAAGGAGGTTCGGCAGCTTTTGCGGCTGCACTCGGCGGTGGCCAGTTTGCCGGCCGGCGGCGGAGCCCGGAAACCGAGCGAGTTAGAGTCCATTGTGCGGATGGGCGAAGAGAAATTGGCCAGCGTCGAGGAAAAAGTGAAGCTGCTTAAAGGCATGGAGAAGCAGCTTCGATCCCTAATTCAGGAATTGCGAGGTCGGCAAGTGCTGGTGTGTCCGGCATCGAAACCACGCGGTAGAAGTTCGCCCAAGTAGGCCCAGCCTCTGTTTCTACCATCCACGAAAAATCTTGACTCTATACCTAAGTACAGGGTCGAGACTCGTCTTCGTGTTGGCGCCTGAGTAAGGTCAGGGCGTCGCGAAATTTGCGAAGGAGAATTGACATGAAATCGGATGCCAAGATAGCGGGCCGGCGAGCGCGAACAGTGTGGTTTGTCCTGATCGCTCTGGTCGCGTTGCTGTTTACATTTGTCGTGTGGAAGTCCGGGAGTGTGGCGAAGATGATGTCCGCAGCCGCCGCTTCGGATGAGCAGGATTTCGCCCGCAGCGCGGTGGGGAGCTCAGCGAAGTTTGTGCTGGAGATTGCGGGGGCCGGCTCAGAAGGAAAGATAACCGGGAAGCTGTTGCAAAAGAAGACCGAAGAGATCTATACGCGAACGGCTACGGCGGTGACCGTGCAGTCCAATCGTCAGACTAAGATTGTGATGGGAAAGCCGGCCGACGTTCATGCCGGGGCCGTTGTGCACGTTACTGGAACTGTCCAGAAGGATCAGGTTATCGCGGCGGATCAGATCGTAATTCTGACAGGGTATGTGAAGGTGCAGTCGGAATGAATTCGTTCTTTTATACCAGCGTCAGCGGATGGATCGCGGTGATTTTGGTTTGTATTGAGATTGCCCTTCCGTACCTGTTGCGGCGCAATTGGTTGAGTGTTTGGCTAGGTGTTGCACAGAGTTTTGGGTCGCCATATCTCAGGCGGATGTCGATACATTATTGGCTAGGATATTTGGTAGCGGGTTTGTCGTTCGTGCATGCTTGGGTGCCAATGCAAGCGGGGCACATGCGGCGGGCGAATATGGCAGGTCTGTGGTTGGCGACCGCCGCTTTATTCTTACTGGGCTTGCAGGTAGCGTTAGGATTGGCGTTACGGGATTCCGATCTCCAAGCGCGGCGCGTGGTTCGCGACTGGCATTACTGGGTGATGGTCGGGGTGGTGTTATTGCTGACTGGGCACGTTTGGCTGAATGGCTGAGTTAAGTTGTGGCCACCGAGGTTGCAGCTTGCCATTTTCTTGGAACTGTCCCACGTCGATTATCCAAGCGTTTTCCGCGCCGCTAAAAGCTCCTCTCCTTCCTAACTTCGGTAACTTGGCGTGGAGATTCGCGACGGTGCGAGAACGCGTTCGCGTAGCGAAGCACCCCCTACAGCGGATTGGAGAAAAGGCGGCCGGGCGCGAAGATATTTTGAGGATCGAAAGCCAATTTGACTCTCTGCATTAACGCTAGATCAGCGTGGGGATGCGAATTCAGTGCGGATTCGAGGAGGTGTTTGATCGTGGGCGGGGCGAAAAGCAAAGAGGCCCGGCCGTCGAAGCGGTGGCTCAGCGAGATTATTTCCTGGGTCATCAGCGCGACGCCCTCAATGGAGAAGTCTTCAACCGTGTCAGGAAGCAGAGCGATGTAGAGGGTGCCCGACGCCCGGGCGATCAGTGCCGGTGGCAGTTTCGCTGCGTTGCCTACGGACTCGAGAACCGTGATGGCTTGTGCGTGGGCAGAGGGAAGTAGGCTAAGTTTGAGGACGACGGCAAACGGTGAGGATTCGCGGAAGAGTGCCAGAGCTTCGCGCAGGCGCCCCCAAATCGACGGACGAGTCGCGTCGTCAAGGATAGTAATTGAGGTTGCTCCGTATCGTTCAGCTACGCGCGTGAGATCGCGCATGTACCGATCCAAGACTTCGGGAACCCCGGCGAAAGCAGCACAGTGTTGCCAGTGGCGAGGATGAAACCACTCGCCGGGCAATGGCAATGGCCCATCGCCGGTCTGGCGGCTATCGCCGGCAAAAACGGAGACCTCGGCCATGCTTGGAGTACGTTCGGAGAAAATCTGGGCAGCGCGTGGATTGATGACGTCGAGGGTCAGCGGCGACAGCGGAGACTCTGCGATTGCGCGACGCGCTTGCAGCGCAGCTTCCTGACTGGAGAAGGACGCCAGGAATCCACGGGGGGTGAGAGGTGCTGGAAATGTGCGGAAGTTGAGCCGCGTGATCACGGCCAGGGTGCCGAGGGAACCGACGAGGAGCTTGTGCAGGTCGTAGCCGGTGACGTTCTTCACGACGCGGCCACCGCTTTTCACAAGCGCGCCGGTGCCGTCGATGAATTCTGCGCCGAGAAGAAAATCGCGCGCGGTGCCATAGGCTTGGCGGAGTGGAGAATCGATGCCTGAAGCGATCGTGCCGGCGACGGTCGCCTGTGAGTAAAAGGGCACCAACAGCGGAAGGAATTGGTTGTGCTCGCGAAGCGTGGCATTCAACGTTGCCAGCGGCATCCCCCCCTCAACACTCACGGTGAGATCCGCAGGATCGTAGTGCGAGATTTGGCTTATGGCGGACATGTCCAGCGCGATGTCGTAGCGAGCGGGGGTGGCGCCGATCGAGAGTTTCGTACATGCCCCAACCGGAACCACCGCGTGCTTATCTTTTGCTGCGAAGCGGACGATTTCGGCGGCTTCTTCGGTGGTGGAGGGCCTCGCGACGGCGGCAGGAATAAAGCCGTCGATGGCGTACGACTCGCGATCCGAAGGGTCGGCCAAATCGCGCAGAGCAACGCTAAGCGATCCGAACTTGGCGGCGATGTTATTCGTCAAGGCCGTCATCGGTGAGCGAGTGCCTCCGGAACAGGCGGTCGGATGCGGATTTCGCCGCATCCCTTGTTTAGGGGAAAGACCTTTCCCGGATTCAGCGAGCAAGTGGGATTCATCGCGTCATGGACGCGCCGCATCAAGTCGAAATCCGCATCGGAGAACAGCAGCGGCATGAGTTCGCTCTTTTCCATCCCGATGCCATGCTCTCCGGAGAGGCTGCCGCCAACTTCAACGCAGTAGCGAATGATTTCGGCGGACGCTTTGAGGGCGCGTTCGAATTGTTCGGTCTCCCGCGGATCGTAGAGAACGATCGGGTGAAGATTGCCATCGCCAGCATGGAAGATGTTGCCGATCCGAAAGCCGAATTGATCGCCGATCTCTTTTATTCGGCGAAGAGTTTGCGGAAGTTTGGAGCGAGGTATGACGCCGTCTAGAACATAGATGCCGGCAGCCATCCGCCCGAGGGCCCCGAAAGCATTCTTGCGGCCCTTCCAGAATAAATCGCGCTCTTTGTCATCGCAGGCGACCCGCACTTCCCGAGCGTGGTGGATCCGGCAGATTTCTTCGATGGTCGCCGCCTGCCCAATGACAGCTTCCGACATGCCTTCGACTTCGATCAGCAGGACCGCGGCGCTGTCGAGCGGGAAACCCGCGTGGATGTAGTCTTCGATGACGCGCAGGGTCCAGCCATCCAGCATCTCGCAGGCTGCAGGCGTGATGCCGCGCGCGGTAATATCGGCGACGGTTTCCGAGGCATCATCAATCGCATCGAAGACGGCCAGAAGCGTCCTGACTGCCTCCGGCTTGCGGGAGAGCTTGACCGTGATTTCTGTGATCAGCGCAAGCGTGCCTTCCGAACCAACGAGTAGTCCGGTGAGATCATAGAGGAAGGCGTCGCCCTGTTTGTTTCCGATGCGAACGATTTGTGCGTCGGGTAAGACTAGTTCCAGTGCGGTGACGTGATTCGTCGTGACGCCGTAAGCCAGGGTATGAGGGCCGCCGGCATTTTCCGCAACGTTGCCCCCAATTGTGCAGGATTTCTGGCTGGATGGATCGGGCGCGAAATAAAGACCGGCGTGCTCGACAGCGCGCGTGAGATCGAGGTTGACGAGGCCCGGTTGTACGACCGCGCGTTGATTTTCAAAGTCGAGGTCAAGGATGCGGTTCATACGGGTGAAGGCGATGATGAGCCCACCACGCCGAGCGAGCGCCCCGCCGGACAGCCCGGTTCCCGCACCACGCCCAACAATAGGCACCTGGTGTTGCACCGCAAGCGCAACAATGCAGGAGACTTCATCGGTGCTGCGAGGAAAGGCGACGATGTCCGAACGGCCCTTCTCGACCGAGCCATCGTATTCGTAAAGGAGCACGTCTTCCGGGAGATTCAATACCTCGGAGGGACCCAGAAGTTTCTTGAGTTCGCGAATGAAGACCTGAGTCATAGGCGTTACAGCTTGGGCGAGAGCTAGGTTCACTATAGAGAGAATAACGTGGCTCGCGCAACGGGCCAGTGATGGCGTCGCGCAACCTGTGCTAGTGTAGCGACTTACGTAAGCGAGGATCCGATGCCGAAGCCGCGAGTGCTGGCGACGCGACCCCTGTTCCCGGCCGCCCAACAGATTCTAAATGCCGGCTGTGACGTGGAATATTGGACGCAACCCGAGCGCATCCCTCAGGAAGAGTTGCTTCGACGAGTCAAGGACAAAGAGGGACTCGTGTGCCTTCTCACCGAGAAGGTGGGCGAAGAATTATTGCGGGCAGCGCCGAAGTTGCGGATTGCGGCGAACGTAGCGGTGGGCTTTGACAATATTGATGTGCCCGCGTGCACCAAACGCGGCGTAGTAGCCACCAATACCCCTGGCGTGTTGGACGAGACCACCGCCGATTTTGCGTGGACACTGTTGATGGCCGTCGCGCGCCGCCTCGGTGAGGGCGAGCAATTGGCGCGGTCCGGCAATTGGAAGGGTTGGGACCTCGATCAACTCGTCGGTACCGACGTCTGGGGCAAGACGCTTGGATTGGTCGGATTTGGACGCATCGGGCGCGCCGTGGCTCGGCGCGCAGCGGGATTCCAGATGAAGGTTATCTATAGCGATGCGATCCGCGCTCCACTGGATGTCGAAAAGGAATTGAAGGCGGAATGTCGTGATTTCAATGCGTTGCTGGCCGACGCGGACTTTGTCAGCGTGCACGTGCCGCTCCTTCCGGAAACGCGGGGACTGTTTGATGGCCCCAAGTTTGCCCGGATGAAGGCCACCGCGTTCTTGATCAATACCTCGCGAGGTCCGGTTATTGACGAGGTGGCGCTGGTACATGCGCTGGAAACCGGGAAGATCGCTGGTGCCGCGTTAGATGTGTATGAGAACGAGCCGTTCATTCACGCGGGCCTCAAGCGGGCAAACGTCGTGCTCGCCCCACACATCGCCTCGGCGTCGCTGGAAACGCGCACAAAGATGGCCACCATGGCGGCGGAAAATGTAACGGCGTTGTTCAAGGGGCAGCGGCCGACCAATATGCTGAACCCCGAAGTGCTAAAGAAGAATTGAGCGTCGGCGACTTCCCGTGGCGGATCTCAAGCAACTCGCCCGCCGAATTTTCCTCGAAACACTAGCGGCGATTGATGTCGCGGCGACCATGCGGCGAAAGCTCTGGCGCGATGGGCCGTTGCTGGGTTGCGGCGACGAATTTGCCGTGGACCTGCGCACGTTCGATCGCATTTGCGTGATCGCGATCGGCAAAGCGGCTCATGGCATGGTAGAGGGCCTCGTGCCTGTGATTCCGTCCGATGTCACCTTCGATGGCGTGGTATCGGCGCCCACACAACCCACGAAAGTCTTGAACGGTCTGCGATACTTCGTAGGCGGGCACCCCATACCCAATCGCGAGAGTTGGCAGGCCGCGGAAGCGATTCTCGCAGCATTGAAGAGTTGTGATGAAAAGACTCTGGTATTTTTCTTACTGTCGGGCGGGGGATCGGCCCTCGTCGAATTGCCGCTCGATTCGAACCAGACCCTGGAGCATCTGCAGCAGCTGTATTCCGCACTGGTGACGTGCGGTGCGCCCATCGCCGAGATCGGGACCGTCCGCCGGCATCTATCCGCCGTTAAGGGAGGGAGGCTAACCGCCGCCGCTGGGGCGGCAACCAAGATCACGCTCGCCGTGAGCGACGTTCCGGCGAAGCAGGAAGCGGCGTTGGCTTCAGGGCCGACTCTGCCGGATCCGACCACGGTTGCGGATGTGCGTCACGTGTTGATGCGATACGGCTTACAGGACCAGCTCCCAACAGCCGTGCGCCAATGGATCGACGATGGAAAGATGATCGAAACGCCCAAAGCCGGCGATCCCGCGTTTGCGAATGCGCACTTTTCACTGCTGCTCGGTATGGACGACCTGTTTCATCCAGCACACCACGCCGCGGAGACCAAGGGATGCGTCACATGCTGTGATAACACCACGGACGATTGGCCCGTGGAGAAAGCCTCCACTTTCCTGCTGGGCCAGCTTGAGGAATTTCGGGCGACACATCCAGGACACCGTGTGGCGTTAATCGCGGATGGAGAGGTCAGTTCGCCTGTCACCGGCAATGGCATCGGCGGTAGAAACTCCGCGTTTGTGCTGGCCTGCGTGGAGAAGATCGCGGGTCGGCGCCTGGCGGTACTGAGTGCGGGTACCGATGGGATCGACGGAAATAGTCCCGCGGCCGGAGCAGTGGCGGATGGAGAGACGCTCGGGCGCGCTAGATCGATGGGGATGGACCCGGCCGATGCGTTCAGGCGCAGCGACGCTTACAACTTTTTCGATCGGTTGGAGGATGCCGTGACTACTCGACCCACGGGAAACAACTTGCGCGACCTTCGAATCCTGATCGCGGAGCCGTGAGTAGGAGCGTCGATCGAGGGCCTAATTTTTTGGTTGGGCCGGCAGCCGAGCCTCGATAGTTTTTAGCCGATCGCTAATTTCCTGCACGAGTTGCTCGAGTTGTTCGAGACGCTGCGAAACCGAAGTTTGGTTGCCTCCACTACCCGCTTTTTCGCCTTCTTCGTCCTGCATTTCATCGTCGTTTTCGTGGTGTCCCTTCCTCTTTGCCCCTTTCGGGTCTTGCAGCTTTTCGATCTGCTCTTTGATCTCGGGAACCATTTCGATGCTCAGATCGTCGGTCTTCAGCAAAGCCTCCAGCGCAGGGATCGCGCTGGCGTCTCCGCGATTTCCCAATGCCGAGATCGCCGCCCAGCGAACCGTGAAGTGCGGCTCGATCAGATAAGACGCGATCTGTTGCGTGATTTCCTTGTTCCCTTTGTCCAGGCGACCCAGGCTGGCTATGGCCGCGCTTCGCGAATCCAAAGGTTTGCCGGGTGCCGCCCATTCCCGCAGCAGCGGCGCGGCCTTACCGTCTCCCAGGTAACCCAGTGAGCGAAGACTGGCGTTCCGTAGAAATCCGTCGGGTGATTCGCCATCGACCGCACCGGTCAGAATGCCCATCGCGTTCGGCGACTTGAGCCGGCCGAGCGCTTCCAGAGCGCTGGCTCGGGCTCGATACGAGTGGTCGTCGCGCGCGATCGCTTCGAGCTTGGACGGAACGCTGGGATCATCCTTGAACTCTCCGATGGCCGCGACGATCTGATACCTCACGGGCGCGAAATCATTTGCATTCAGCGCGTCGGAGAGATGCTTCAGGGCGCCGGGGCCGCCGATTCGCCCGAGCGCATCGGCGGAGCGCGCTCGTATACCCCAGGCTTTGTCCGTGTTCAGCGACGTAGCGAGTGCCGCAACGACCTCGTCGTCATTCTTGATTTTTCTCAGTGCCACCACGGCCTCCGCGCGATCGCTGAATTCCGCGGCGTTTCTGAGCTGGTACAGCCACTCTTTCTTATCCTTGTGAAAGTCAGAGCTCTTGAGAACGTAGCCGCCTTTATCGAACAGAACCATCAACGGGGCACCATCGGAAGGAAACGTAAATGTCTCGGCGTCCTTGGTCACCTTCATGGGATAGAGTTTCGGGCCGGACAACGTTGTAATTTCCACGTCGACGGGAACGCTGAAGATGCCCACACTCCCTTCCACCTTTTGCGTCTGTTTGACGGTTAAAGCGACCTGATGTTTTGCATTGTCATAGGTGTAGGCAATATCGAATTTCGGCGCGCCGGCGCCGTACACCCATTGATGGAAGAACTGATCCACACTGACATGAGTTGTCTCCTCAATCGCCTTGACGAAGTCGGCGGTAACCACGTTCTTGCCCCGATTGACTTCCAGATAGTGTTTCAAACTCCGCCAGAAGGCGTCATCGCCCAGTTGATGCCGCAGCATGTACAGCACCCAACCGCCCTTGCCATAAGCATTCCCGTCAAACTCATTCGAGTCATCGAAATCGAAGCGCACAATCGATTTTTCGTAAAGCTCGGAGTTCGCGAACCACTCCCGGCCGGCATTCCACATGTCGTAGGCTGCCTGGTCCTTCGGGTAATGTGATTCCGTCCAGACCGTTTCGAAGAACGTAGCGAACCCTTCATTCAGCCAAATGTTTCCCCAGTTTTTGCAGGTGACCAGATCGCCGAACCACTGATGCGCCAGTTCGTGCGAGATCAGCTCGTCCTCGTCCGTGGGGTATTCGCCTATCAGTTTGGGATTTCTTAGCGATTCAGCCGTGTTTGTCGTGGCGCTGGAATTCTCCATGCCACCCGCAACGAAGTCATCCACCATCGCTTGGGAGTATTTTTCCCACGGATACTCGACCCCTAACTTCTTGCTGAAAAGCTCGATCATCGCAGGCGTGCGCTCGTAGTTGGTGACTAGGCGATCACCGCGACCTTTGGGCGCGTAGTACGTTACCGGAAGGCCGTGCCAGGATTGCTTCACCTCGTCGAACTCACCTGCAACGACAGTGATGAGATAGGTAGAGCTCGGAACGGATTCCCGCCACGTCCAGACTTTCATCGCATCGCCCGCCGCCGCCACGCTCATGAGTTTTCCGTTGGCAACCGTGATCCACGACTCCGGTACCGTCAAAATCGTTTCGGTAGTGAGCCGATCGTTTGGATAATCGTAGGTCGGCAAGTAGTAGCGCGTATCTTCTGATTCTCCTTGGCTCCAAATTTGTTTCGGGCGACCCGGATAACCCTTGTCGGGAAGAATAAAGTAGAGTCCCTTCGACGGCTTACCCTCGTACGTGATTTCGATATCGAATTTCTCGCCCGGGTGTGCGGCCGCTGGCAGCGGAACAATCAGTTTTGCCGCCGTCGTTTCAAACTTGGCGGGAGACTTATTGACGGTGACGCTGTGAATGTCGAGTCCAACGGCGTCGAACCAGACCTTAGCGGTGTTGTCGCGAAGAATGGAAACCGTATGCGTGACGTCGCCGATCACCTTTCGTTGATCGAGGTCAAAGCGTAGAGCGATCTTGGAGTGCTGAAGATCGTAGTCGCGCGTGCGAGAATACGGCTCATCGGCCCGGAGTCCTACCGCAAAGGCGAGCACGGCGAGCCAGATGGCCACACTCAGAATCGTCTTGCGACTTTGATTGACCAAGCGAGGCGGTAGCATGATCATTCTGCTTTCTCTCCAGGAACACTTAAGATCCGTTTCAATTTCAAACGCGCGCACCACATTTTTCATTCTTCCGCGACATGCGCCGGTTGCATCACCCCGTGGTGACAAGCGATTCCGCTGTACCAGGACTCAGAGGTGCAGACCATTTTCTCATCGCTCAACGCCGCAAGCGAGCGCAGCCGGCACTCCGATTTCGAGATCGCCACGGGCTCTCGTACAGCCGATAACCCATGGAAACCAGAGACCTTACCAGGAATGGACCGACGGCGAGAGGCTGTGTGGTTGTGTAGCGGCTTCAAACCTATTAGACGCAACGCAGCCATAACGGTTACCAGAACCTCCTCATACGGTGCTTGCCACCCAGCCCGGTCGGCACTAAGATGCCTGCAATTCCGGACGCACCTTCCCAGGAGGCATCCATGCGGCGAAACAGAGTGTTCCTCGGGCCACTGTTTGTGTTGTCGTGGGTAGCTCTAGGCGCCATCGCCCCGGCCTGCGCGCAAATCGGAAAATATGTGCCCATTCCGGCAGGCTCCGACGCCGATCACGCGCTGACGGAGATTGACGCGACCACCGATCCTGCGCAAAAGCTCGCGCTAATCGACAAATTCGCTGCGACTATTGCACAAGGAGACTTGGCCATCGTGGCCGACGAACGTTATGTGAACTACTACATCATGGCCAAGAACTACGATAAGGCTTTCGAGTATGGCGACAAATTATTCGCCCTGGACCCGGACAGCTTGGCCAACGGCGTGAACATGGTTCGCGCAGCACAAGAAAAGGGCGATACCGACAAATTATTCTCGTACGGCGACAAAGTGGCTGCCATTTTGAAGCGCTACAAGGACGCTCCGGCTCCGGAAGGAAAAGACCAGCATGACTGGGACAACACCAAGAAACAGACGCTGGAAAACGCTCACGACAGCATCGTGTACGTCCAGCAGTTGGTCTTCAACGGCGCCTACCAGACGCAGGATGTAACCAAGCGCGCCGCGTTACTCACCCGGTTCGCGCAGATGTTTCCTGATTCGCCTTACGCCGACCAGGCCCTGGGCGTGGCGGCGGCCTCCTACCGGCAAGCTCAAAACACCCCGAAAATGCTCGAGGTAGCGAACGGGCTGCTGGCGAAAGATCCGTCCAACCTTGGAATGCTGATCCTGTTGTCGGACTACTACAGCGAAAAGGGCGAGCAACTCGACAAGGCGGAGAGCTATTCGAAGAAGGCAGTCTCCGTTCTGGAAACCGCGAAAAAGCCCGACGGCCTTACGGACGAACAGTGGCAGCAGCAGAGCGCCCTGCAGAAAGGCCTGGCGTTGAGCGCGCTGGGTCAGGTAAACATTCAAAAGAAAAACAACGCGCAAGCGGTTGACAACTTCAAGGCGGCGGCCCCGTTGTTGAAGCCCGACGCCAACAGTTACGCCCGCAACCAATACCGGCTAGGGTTCGCGCTGCTTAATTTGAAGCGCGTACCGGAAGCGAAGGCGGCGTTGACCGACGCTGCGTCCGTGAATAGCCCCTACAAGTCCTTGGCGCAGGACAAGCTAAAGGCGCTGTCCGGCGGCACGCCGGCGCATGCCAAGTCCTGATTTGCAATTAACGGTAGAATCGAGAATCCTGAGGATAGCATCCAATTGCTTGTCTTAGCGCAGGATACTTGGCCTTAGCGCAGGACACCCTAGGCAGAGTAGACGACCGGCCGATTTCCGGGAAATGGGAGATTACATGACAGAGATCGCAACATTTGGTGCGGGCTGTTTTTGGGGGATTGAAGTGGCATTCCGAAAGATACCCGGGGTTGTCGACGCGGCCGTGGGATATAGCGGCGGCCGCACCGTAAATCCAACCTATCAGGACGTTTGCACGGACGAAACCGGCCATGCCGAAGTCGTTCAAGTAACCTTCGATCCAGCCAAAGTCACCTACGAAGAGTTGCTGGACGCTTTCTGGAAAATGCACAATCCGACGCAAAAGAACCGCCAGGGACCCGATTTCGGTTCGCAATACCGCACGGCGATTTTCTTCCACTCGCCAGAACAGGAAGCCGCGGCCAAGAAATCCAAGGCCGCACTGGACGCCAGCAAGAAATTTGCGCAGCCGATTGCCACCGAGATCACCGCAGCCGGCCCATTCTATCGCGCCGAGGAATACCACCAGAAATATCTAGAGAAGCGCGGAGCCGCATCCTGTCATTTCTGACGTCGACTTTCCACCCTTCCGTTTCCTGTCTTTGCTAGCGCGGACACTCTCGTCTATGGCAGCCTAAACAACGCCAAACAGTGCGCCGAAACGGAAGGGCGAAGTCGGGCAGGTTGCCATCGACTCTTCAAGATGGTCGAGTTTCTGGCTGACGCCGCCTGCGCTCCCGCCAAGTTGGAACCAAGAATAGAGCAGTCGAATCTAACACCGCAAGGAAAGGCGACTCATGCAGAGAGGAGTACAGCCGACTGCAGAGATCCCTTCGCCGGGCGCGCCGGCGAAGGACGAATCGGGTCTGTTTTCCATCGAGTCCGTCCTCAACCTGCAAAAATTGATTTTTGCTGGCTCTCCTCTCTCCGAAGTTCTGACGAACATTGCTCAGTTGGTTGAATCGCAAGCCCAAGGTATGTCTTGCACGATTTGGCTCCCCGGCGAAGACGGAAGAGAACTCTACTGCGCTGCCGCGCCCAGCCTTCCTGGATTCACCGCCCAAGTAGGGACCATGACTATTGGCCCGAAAGGGGGATCTTGCGGCACGGCGATTTATCGCAGGGAGCCGGTGTATGTAACCGACGTCCTGACGGATCCCGCCTGGGACAACTATCGCGACCGCATGTTGCCCTATGGAATTCGTTCCGTTTGGTCACGTCCACTGTTCACGAGTGAAGGCAAAGCCCTCGGCACTTTTTCCATCAATTATCGTGAACCACGCAACCCCGGTGCCAACGACCTGCAGTTGATCGAGAATGCCAGCCACATCACCGGGATCGCCATTGAGCGCCACATGAAGGAACAGGCATTGCAACGTGAGCGCGATCGGTTGCGGCTGCTTCTAGAAATTACCAGCGGCGTGACCTCCAGGTTGGTTCTCCGGCAAGTGGTCGAGGCACTTTCGACGAATCTATTCAGGGTGATGCAATGTGACGTGTCCGCCTTGCTGCTGCCCGACTCCGAGAGCGGCGCGTTACGCGTCACTATCTTGCACAATTCCGACGTGAGAGGCCCCTTCCGCGAGGGATCGTTGGTGCCGATGAATAGTTCGATCTCAGGTCAGGTATTGCGGAAGGCCAAGAGCGTCCGGATCGATAGCTTCGAACAGGTCCGCGACGATCCTGAAATTTATGGAAATCCTGACGGCCAGCTTCTTTATAAGCGCGTGATCGAGGAAGGCCTCCGGACGGGCTGTTATCTTCCGCTCATAGGCCGAGATCGGGTGGTTGGCGTTCTGATGCTCTCTAGGCGTTCGGACAATGCTTTTGAGAAAGACGACGTCATCTTGCTCGAGCAGGTTGCCTGTCAGGTGGCGATTGCAGTTGAGAACACATTGGAGTACGAAAGTGCGACAAAGGATCGAGATAAGGAAACGAAACAGAGACTCTATCTCGAAGGGGAAATTCGCGCCGAGTTCGGCGAAATCGTCGGGGAGAGCCCGGCGCTGAAGACCACGTTGAGCCTCGTCTCTGTGGTCGCCCCGACGGATTCTAGCGTGCTGATCCTGGGCGAGACGGGAACCGGCAAGGAACTCGTCGCGCGTGCGATACACAAGCTGGGCAGTCGCAGCGAAAAGGGATTCGTGAAACTGAATTGCGCCGCGATTCCTCTTGGACTGCTCGAGAGCGAGCTGTTCGGCCACGAAAAAGGGGCATTTACCGGCGCCATTGCCCAAAAAACGGGACGCTTCGAGCTCGCCGACAAAGGCACGCTGTTTCTCGACGAGGTTGGTGATATCCCTCTGGAACTTCAGGCGAAACTTCTGCGCGTCTTGCAGGAGCAGGAATTCGAAAGGCTCGGCAGCAACCGTACGCATAAGGTGGACGTGCGGCTAATCGCCGCCACGCATCGGGATTTACCGGCCATGGTGAAACAAGGGACGTTTCGCGAGGACCTTTACTATCGCCTGAAAGTATTTCCGATCCAGGTCCCGGCGCTGCGACAACGCGCAGACGATATTCCGAGATTGGTGCGGCATTTCACAGCACTCTACGCTCAACGCATGAACAAACGAATTGATGTAATCCCTGCGGATACGATGGATGCGTTGGCGCGATACCCCTGGCCCGGAAACATCCGCGAATTGCAGAACTTTATCGAACGCGCCGTGATTCTCTCGCCGCATTCGACACTACGCGCGCCAACTTCCGAACTGGAGTCGCTCCAACCTCACAAAGAGTCCAACGTCCCTATGAATGGTCTCGCGGAGGTTGAGCGGGATCATATTCTTCGTGCGCTGGAAGCGACCAACTGGGTGATCGGCGGACAGAGTGGCGCGGCCGCGCGCTTGGGGATGAAGCGAACTTCATTGGCCTACAGGATGAAGAAGCTTCGTATTCGCCGGCCCGCTGAAGCCCCACAGAAACGCAGCGCAGCCGGTGCGGCTGGCGACGACTGAGTTTGTAAGCCGTTCAAGAGAACCACATACGGGTGGCGGTAGGTCCGACGGAAACCCGTCAACGGCGGATATCCGTCAGCGATTTGTCAGCTACGGTTTGAGATTTGCCGAGCTCCTTCCTTACAGAACTTCAATCGCTACAATGATTTGCACGGAATGTCCTCTCTTCGAGTGCGCTGTGCCTACATTGGTCTCTCAGATGCCTCAAAAGACCAAAGAAGTGAGGAGAGCACTTATGAGCGATGCGACGTCACAAACAGGCACAAAGCGCGCAGGACCGAGCCAGGACGATGCCCGATTCCAATTACCTTTTACATCCATCCATAGAGTCCAAGCCGATGGCGTGCAGGTGTTTTATCGCGCGGCCGGCGATGCAAACGCGCCCGTAGTTCTCTTGTTGCACGGATTCCCGACCTCCTCGTTCATGTTCCGTGAACTTATTCCGCGTTTGGCGATTGACTACCGCGTGATTGCGCCAGACCTTCCGGGTTTCGGATTCACAGAAGTGCCGCCTGAACGAAAATATCCCTACTCCTTCGATCGACTGGCGTTCACGATCGACGCTTTCACGCAGGCACTCAAGATCGAGCGCTACGCAATCTACGTGTTCGATTATGGTGCGCCAACCGGCTTCCGTTTGGCGATGACGCACCCTGACCGCGTTACCGCCCTTGTTTCGCAAAATGGGAACGCCTACGAAGTAGGCCTTGGGGAAGCCTGGGGCCCGATCCGAAAGTACTGGGCTGCACCCACGGCAGAAAATAGGGACATCCTCCGCCAAAGCATTCTGACAGCGGGCGGAACACGCTGGCAGTACACCCACGGCGTAGCGAATCCGGAAAATGTGGCGCCTGAGTCCTACACACTGGATACCGCTCTGCTCGAACGGCCCGGGAACAAAGAGATTCAGCTCGATTTATTTCTGGACTACGCGTCGAACGTAAACCTCTACCCGAAATTCCAGGAATATTTTCGTAACTCCAAACCACCGCTCCTTGCCATCTGGGGCAAGAACGATCCTTTCTTTGTTCCCGCGGGAGCAGAAGCCTTCAGGAAGGACTTACCCAGCGCAAAGATTCAGTTCCTTGACACCGGGCATTTCGCGATAGAGACGCACGTCGTTGAAATCGCTTCCGCGATGAGAGCGTTCCTGCAAGCAAACGGCATTTCGCACCGAAGCGGAGAAAGCACGCTTGGCAAATGAGTTCGTTTC
Source organism: uncultured Acidobacteriota bacterium (assembly GCA_963834025.1). Classification (GTDB taxonomy): domain Bacteria; phylum Acidobacteriota; class Terriglobia; order Acidiferrales; family UBA7541; genus Acidiferrum. Next base: position 920,959 of record CAWIAI010000005.1, read on the forward strand.
CTCAGAACTCCACAATCATATTGGTACATGGAGCATGGGCCGACGGGTCTTGTTGGGGCAACGTCATTCTCCCTTTGCAACGGCAAGGGCTCAATGTGATCTGTGCCCCGATCCCGTTGACGTCATTGACGAACGACATCACCGCTTTGAATCGTGCGCTAGAACGAACCAGCGGTCCTGTAGTTCTAGCCGGACACGCTTACGCAGGGGCTGTCATTGCCGGCACCACCGAAAAACGAGTTAAGTCGCTAGTCTATGTCGCAGCGCTCGCGCCCGATCACGGCGAGACAGTGGCAAAAGTGTTCTATCGCGACGAGCCGCATCCGGAGGCGCCTAAGTTAGCCCCGGATACGCATGACTTCATATGGATGGCCCCAGACGGGTTTAGCCGCGCCGTTGCCCATCGTGCGTCGACGGACCAAACAAACATTATGGGGGCCGTGCAACGACCGATCGCACTCGCGTGTATTCAAGAACCGGCTCCGGCGCCCGCGTGGAAGACAAAACCCGCATGGTTCTTACTGGCGGAAGAGGATCGCATGATCAATCCGAAGACGCAGCGCTTCATGGCCGAGCGGATGGGCGCGAAGGTTCGGTCGCACCAAGTGGACCACACTCCGATGTACTCGGAGCCGAACCTGGTGATCGACGTGATCTTAGAGGCGGCTCGCGAAACCCTGTCGCGATAGCGCCTTCGCCGACGGACTGAATTTTTGACGAAAGGATCTTGCAGAGACGAAGTCATGACCACCAGATCTGTAGCTATCGTTACGGGCGCAAGTCAAGGAATTGGTCGAGCCACCGCTTTACGGCTGGCACGGGATTTCTCGGTCATTGTGCTTGTGGCGCGGAATAAGGAGAGTTTGGAAAACACTGCGGCCGAAGTGCGGGCAATTGGGGCGGAAGCGATGGTTTGCGCTCTCGACTTGCGCGAACCGCAATCGGCAAAGGTCCTCGTCGAAGAGATTCTCAAGCGCTTCAGCAGAATCGATGCCTTGCTCAACATTGCGGGCGCGGTGCCACAAATTGATCTGTTCCAGATGACGGATGCGCAATGGGACGACGGGATGGCGCTTAAGCTGCACGGCGCGCGTCGGCTGACCATGGAAGCTTGGGACGCCTTGAAAGCTTCGCAAGGCTCCGTTGTGTTGATCTCGGGAAGCGCCGCTCTCGATCCGAAACCGGGATTTGCGGCGGTCGCGGCGATCAACGCGGCCATCATTGCACTCGCCAAAGCATTTGCCGAGCAGGGAATCAAAGACGGCGTTCAGGTCAACAGCGTGGTGCCCGGCGCTGTGATGACCGGTCGCCGGCAGTCTTTCTTCGAAAAGTGGGCGCCGGCCCACAACCTCACGGTGGAAGACGCGATCAAGAAGTTTCCGGAGGAAGCGGGAATCAGCCGCTTTGGAAAGCCGGAGGAGATCGCCGATCTGCTGGGCTATCTGGTGTCCCCCGCGGCAAAGTGGATGACGGGCGCTTCGGTTCGTATGGACGGCGGCGAAATCAAGGGAATCTAGACAGGACCTGGATTCGGAATTTAGCTTCATGCCCCGAGCGAATCTCTTGAGGGAATGCATGGAAGCCGCAACCTGGAGTCGGAGTGAGGGGGAAGTGTTGGAACGCCGCAGCTTTCTTGGTGCCCTGGCCGGCTCATCTCCATGTGTCCTGCATCAGTTCCTCTCTGTAAGGCATCTATCGAAGAGGTCGAGAAAAACAGAAGTGTTTCGTGCTCTCCATTTCGGTGAGCGCCAGGCCCCAGCTACGTGAACTCAAGGAGATACGAAAATGAAAACCTGGATAAAAGTTGCCATTCCTCTTGCCGCGGTCGCAGTTGTCGTCGCCTGGTATGCATTTCGCCCGGAGCGCCTCGTGGTCAATCGAAGCGTCAACGAAGCAATGCCGAGCGCATCAGGCGCCTCGTCGGCGCAGCCTCTGGAATCCGGTCGCTTCTACAGCATTCTGCACCCGACCGAAGGCACCGCTACCATCTACCAATTGGGAGATGGGACGCGTGTTCTTCGTTTTACGACTTTCAGCACGTCAAACGGTCCTGACGTTCACGTCTACATGGTCGCCGCCGACGATGCCAAGGACATAGCGACCGTGCAAAAGGCCGGTTTCGTTGACCTGGGAGTGATCAAAGGAAATATCGGCGACCAAAACTACACCCTCGCCAGCGACTTGGACCTGACGAAATACCGCGCGGTGTCCATATGGTGCAAACGATTCAGCGTGAATTTCGGAGCTGTGGCGTTGAGACCCACAGAGGCATCGCAAAATAACTAGGACGCGGTTCATAATTCCTGGATGAGAGCACACGGAGACACGATGGATTTGTGGGCTATGTGTGCAATCGCGTTCTTGGTTTACTACAGCAATTACATGGTCGCGCCCCTCATACCGGCGTTCTGCCGAGAGTTTGCTGTACGTCCCTATGCACTCGGCTGGCTGGTCCCGGGCTTCTCGATCGCGTACGGCGTCTCCACTCTCTTCTATGGGGTCTTATCGGATCGTTTCGGAAGAAGTCCCGTTTTGCTCACTCTTTTGCCCTTTGCCTCACTGACGACGTTCATGATTTCGTTCGCGACGACGGCCCCTGAACTCGTCACATTGCGAATTCTGTCGGGAATTGGGTCTGGCGGCATCGTGACAATCGCTCTGGCTTCCATCGGAGATCAATATTCCTATGTGGTTCAGGGACGCCCGGTGGGCTTGTTATTCGGAGCCGGTGCGGCCGGGATGGGTTTGGGCTCCAGCTTGGGCCCCATCCTGAATCCTGTGTTTGGATGGCGAGGCGAATTTCGAACGCTTGCATGCGGATTGGCCCTGATTGCTATCGTCGTCGGGCTACGCACTAGATCTTCCCTTGCCAAGCAGCAACGATCCTACTCGTATCACGAGATCGCCTTCGAATACCTATCCATTGCCTGCTCTCCGCGCGGTCGTCGAACGATCGCGTTCATCTTCTGTAACGGAGCTTTTCATGGCGGAATCTTTGCTTGGCTGAGTGTGCTGATCGCGAGCCGGTATCATCTCGGTGACCTGGGAATCGGGATCGTGCTCGCTGGGTACGGGCTGCCGGATCTTCTCTTCGGCGCAATCATCGGAGGATGGGGAGATCGATACGGAAGGCGATACGTCGTTCCACTGGGTTTTCTCTGGGCGGGTGTGTGCGCTCTATGTCTTGGGTTGCCAGTTTCGTCTCTGCTCGCTGCCCTCATCATCGCGGCATTGTCAGTAGGCTTCGACGCCACCCACCCGCTGATGTCTAGTATTGCTACCTCTCTGGATCCCAGACACCGAGGGCAAGTTACCGGCCTCGCCACATTCACGAAATTCCTCGGCATGGGCGTCGGCGCGCTCGTCTTTCAACACCTGATCGGGCTCAGCTTCAGCAGAGCTCTCGGAATCTTCGGCATGTTGGAAATTCTCGTGGGCCTCGCAGCCATATATGCGTTTCGCGATGAGCATGCGGCGATGCCAATCATGTTAGCCAGAATTTCTGGACATTAATGGCAAAATCACCGAGCGGCACTACGCGCCCTGGAAGCGCGAGCGTCAGAAGCAAGCGGAAGCGGATATGAAACCGACCTGGGCGCCGGATCCTTTGGCCCTCGTCGAGACAAAGGGACGTCCAAGAGGTACACGCCGAACGCAATGGGTGCGAACTGACAGAAAATACGGCGAAAATTCTGGCGGAGAGGGTGGGATTCGAACCCACGGTACGGTTTCCCGTACGCTCGCTTTCGAGGCGAGTACTTTCAACCGCTCAGTCACCTCTCCGCGGCTATTTCTCATCGTAGCAGACGGTTCGCTTTCCCGGCAATGCGCCGTTGCATCGTGCACCACCAGATTGGCAGTGGCCGTTTTCTCCTCGACCCATTTCCCGTCCCCAAATCTCCGAAGCGGGCCCACGCCCTTCAGCCTTGAGTGTGCAGGTTGGCTCTCGAAAAAACGCGCAGTAAGAGTTACCGGCGCTCGGCAAAGAACGCTTGAATCAGCGCAGCGCACTCATTTGAGAGCACGCCCGAAGTGACCTCGACCTGATGATTCAGCCGTGGATGCGTGAGAATCTCGAAGCACGATCGAACCGCGCCGCCCTTGGGATCGTCACAGCCGTACACCACCCGCGGCACACGAGCCTGAATAATCGCTCCCGCACACATGCTGCAAGGCTCGATCGTCACGTACAAGGTCGTCCCGGCCAGCCGGTAGTTGCCGATTTTGTGCGCACCCTCACGCAACACGACGATTTCCGCATGCGCAGTAGGATCGCAATCCCGAATCGTGCGATTGCCCGAGCGCGCGATCGCTTCGCCGGCGCGTACTAAAACCGCCCCAACCGGAACCTCTCCAGCCAGCGCCGCCCCGCGTCCCTCTTCCAATGCCAACTGCATGAATTCCAACTCGCTGTCCATAGCTCGCCGAGAATAACACGCGCCCAATCCACGCCGAAGCAAACGCCAACCGCCCAAGCACTCAGCGACCGCGCGCGAATCCAACTTTCTCCTCCGAACATCATCCTCCGTGATCTCCGTGCTCCGGCCTCCGTGTCCTCTGTGTTAACTCCTTCTTTTTCCCCCGCTTCTTGACAATCAGCGCACCGGCAAACAAACTACTGCGCATGGTCGAGGTGGTCGCCAACAATTTTCCAACCTCGCGTCGTATTCAGGTCCGCTAAAAACCAAAACTCCGCATGGAAATTCGACGAGATCCAATCACGCAAAGCTGGGTAGTCCTGGGGCAGCGCGAACATCTGGACGACGCCTCCGAACCATGCCCATTTGACAGTGGCATTGTCGAGAAGCAGCCTTCCATTTTTACCTGGCCGTCCGAAGGCCCCTGGCAAGTGCGCGTCCTGCCCCATCCCGATCCGCTCTACCGGATCGAGGGTGAACCCGGCCGCCTCGCCGAAGGCATGTACGACAAAATGGGCGCCCTCGGCGCGCACGAGGTGGTCGTCGAAACGCCCAATCACGACAAACGCATGTCACAGTTCAGCGACGAAGAGATCGAGCGCGTCTTGTGGGTCTGGGCCGCCCGCATCGCCGACCTGAAAAAAGATTCCCGATTCAAATATGTAGCCGTATTCAAGAATCAAGGCGTGCTCGCCGGTGACGAGTGGTCCCACGGCCACTCCCAAATCACCGCCACCATCTTCGTCCCCAGGCGCATCAAGTACGAACTCAACTCCGCTAACGAGTGGTACCACGAGCGTGAGCGTTGCATCTTCTGCGACGTCGTCCGCCAGGACGAAAAGCAAGGCAAGCGCATCGTCGATGTCCAGGGCGAGTATTACGCGCTCTGTCCGTATGCCTCCCGGGTGCCCTACGAGATGTGGCTCATGCACCGCAAACACAATCATTTGTTTGAGCAACCCAGGCCGGGCTCCAACCGCAGACACCTCGCCGCCTTGCTAGGCCGCGTCTTGCGCAGACTGGACAAGATCGCCCCGGCTTTTCATCTCGTTGTCCACACCGCCCCCAATACACGGAACAAAAAAGGCGAACTAGCCGGATATTGGAAGACACTCGCGGAAGATTTCCACTGGCACATCGAAATCCTTCCCATCCTCGAAAAGCGCAGTAAGTCCTACAGCATCAAAGAGGTCTACTTCAACTCTCTGCTCCCGGAGCAAGCCGCCGAACAATTGCGTTCGCTGGATCCCAATTCATGAGCCTGCGCCTTCGCCAGCGCAACCTCCGATCCCAGACCGGTGGAATCCTCTCCTCGCTGATTTCTCTCCTTTTTGTAGTTGTATTATGCGCAGTGCTGTATTTCGCGCGCGGCCCGATCTTACGGTTCGCCGGAGAGACCTGGGTCGTCGAAGACCCCCTCGACCGCGCCGACGCCATCATCGTCCTCAGCGACGACAATTTCTACGCCGACCGTGCCACTCGCGCCGCGGACCTCTACCGGCACGGCATGGCTCCAATCGTAGTCGCCAGTGGCCGCAGGTTGCGCCCATACGCGGGCATCGCGGAGTTAATGGAGCACGACCTGATCGAGCGCGGCGTCCCCAAAGACAAGATCGTGCGCATATCGCACAATGCCGAGAACACCAGGGAAGAGGCCCAAGCCCTCGCCCAGCAAGCCCTAGAGCGCAAGTGGCGCAGCGTGATCGTCGTAACCTCCAACTATCACACCCGCCGTGCACGCTACATCTTCTTGCACGTGTTTCCGGCACAAACCCAGGTCCGCGTCTCCGGAGCCCAGGATGGCGATTTCGACCCGCAACACTGGTGGCAGTCGCGTAAGTCATTGAAAGAGTTCACCCGTGAGCTCGCCGGCATGGCCGTGGCTATATGGGAACTCTGGGGGCAGCGCAAGGTCAGCACGGTCACACCAGCCATTGTGGGGTCTCACGCTCTCGACCCACTACATCTAGTGTAGAGCGTGACGTAACACCCCAGATTTGCTACCTCCCATTTCTCTTTACACTCTCTAAGCCCTGTACTATCTTCGCCGTTCTGAGTCGCGCGCCCAACACAGCCTGACGAAATGCGACTTTGAAAATCAAAATCTTCGTCGAGGTGTCCCAATGTGGAAAAAAGAAGACGCTAAGCCCCAAGCACTTCCGGCCCATGGAGTTCCGCAAGCTTCTCCGAGCCCAGCCGCTACACCGTCACACTCGACTCATAGTCACGCACCCGCCGGCCATCGTGATGCTCCCGCCGCCGCGCCCGTTTCCGCGCACGCCGCTGCCTGCATCAGCCAGGGCATTCGCATCAAGGGTGAAATCACCGGCAGCGAAGACCTCTTCGTCGACGGCCCGATTGAAGGCAAGCTCAATTTGGCAAATGGTAGCTTAACCATCGGTCCCAACGGTTCTGTGAAAGCCGACGTCGTCGCCCGTGAAGTCATTGTTCGCGGACGCCTCGAAGGTAAGATCGCCGGTCGCGAGCGCGTTCAGCTCTGGAGCACCGGACAAGTCCTCGGCGAAATTCAAACCCAGCGCTTGGCCATCGAAGACGGCGCCGTCCTCCGTGGTAAAGTAGAGACCGGCAGGCCCATCGATAAGGCCACCGACGACCGCAGTTCGGCGGCCGCGGTGGCGGGCAAATCCGTGCCAGCTGCGACGATCTAACTTATGAGTCTTCTCAACAAGTTCGGCATTGGGCCTGGCAACGCGCCCTCCCGAGACGTCTCCCGTCCTGTCGCAACCGCGGCTGGCTCCGGCGACCGCTCACGCCCGAAGGGCGGCCCTCCTGCCCCCGCCGCTGGTGCCACGCGCGTGTCGCCTTCCAGCGAAACCACGCGTGTCTCGAACGGTTTGAAAGAGTTGCTGTGGAACCTCGATGGCTTGGGTCGCGGCACGCTTCTCGACCTGGGTGCCGCCTGGCAAACCACCCTCAGCTTCTTTATCGAAAAGGGCTTCCGTGTCACCGCCGACGACCTGCTCCGCTCCTGGAAGCAGTTTCTGGATCAGGAAGAAAAGATGCTGCGCGAAGCGGGCAAGTCTCAAGACCCATCCGTGGACCTAACCCCCGCTGGCAGGGCCACGAGATTCCTCGCATCCAATCTCCAATATCCTCCGGCCTCCTTTGACGCAGTGCTCTTGTGGGATTTGTTGGACTATCTTGAGCAACCAATGGCCACCAAAACTGTGGCCTGCGTTACCGAGCTGCTGCGCCCCGGTGGCGTCGTGTTCGCCATGTTCCACAGTAAAAAGCCCGAAGGGTTCCAGCGCTATCGCGTCGCGGATTCGAGTACCCTGCAGGTGATTTCCAGCCCGCTTCTTTGCCCCGCGCAGCGCGTATACCAAAATCGTGAAATCCAGGATCTCTTCGCCAGGTACCGCACCACAAAGTCCTTCATCGCCCGCGATCAGCTTCGCGAAACCCTCTTCATTAAGTAGAAGTCATCTGATAAAGGCATCTGACAAATCATCTGATAAGTGCATCTCATCGATGCATCTCAGGGGGTCGGAGCTTTAGCTCCGACATTTGAAGACAAGCAAAATCGGGCTTTAGCCCCTGGGGAAATTCTTCTCTTTCTGTCTCGGCCATTTACGAGATGGCCTCTGGGTTCATTCAGTAGCCCACACGAACGCAACTCCGCCATTTCCACAAGCCGATTTCCACAAGTTCACCTCCTCGTCGCGCATTTCCCCGTTTCTTCGCTTGCATTTACCGGACCTGGGGCGTACACGTGAAGGCGTGAGCTCGAAGGGCTTCGGAGGGGAGCATGACTCCACCGGGCTTAGAGCGAAGCACAAGCTGAACACACCGCTCTCGCGGTGCGCGTCGCCCAGAAACACTCGCTCAACTTGCGGCGCTTCCGAGACGACACCAGCAAATAGCGAAACGGGGAGCCGCCAGGCTCCCCGTTTTCAGCTAATAGCCATCAAGTCGGAATCTGCTGCTAATTTCCCTGCGAAGCGTGGTGATTTGCGTGATTTGCGTGGTGACGCGCGGCGGCGTGGCCCTTATGGCCCCCATGATGATGGTGGTGCCATGGACGCGCAGGTTGTGCGGCGCTTGCCGTCGAAATCGTCATCAGAAGTACAGCCACGGATGCCAGTAGAAGGCCCTTGCAGATATGTTTCACGGTAAATCTCCCCATGTGCGAACTGTCCCGCGTGAACATTGAATCATAACCGGCACGCGAAAGTCGCCCAAGATTCTATTACCGGTTGCGTCGATTGCAAACTCGACTCTCGCGAGTCGATGCCATTCTTCCGCTCACGCACGAGAGTCAACCAGTCAGCAGACTTCCGCGGCCGCGTTGAAAATCAGCCACCGAACTTCAAAGTATAGAGCCACTTGATGTCTTCGCGCTGGTTGGAAATGATCTGCGCCTGCCAGATCAAGCCCACGCACATGACGGACATCATTATCAAGCAAACCGCGAGCACAAGGCCCTTTTGCGATTCTGAAGCCGCGGCGCTGAATTTCGGTCGAGACCAAGCCATAGTTATAGATCTCCCAGTACTTTTGATTAATCTTGAAACTGCGACATCTATAGCAGTGCGGTCTGCTACCACAGTAATCGCAATTCGTGTGCCAGCTCGCGATCTCGCTCTCGTCGTCCCGTATCCTACTGAAAACAAATGAGGTGAGTCCATCAGACAGGCCACCGGGATATTCGCTAAGGAAGCCTGAAGTGTGAAAACAGTCAGCCTTAAGAGACGTTAACTTCCGTAGGCTATCCTCGAGAAGTGACGCTCGCGAAGACCAAGTCCCATAGTTCCGGCGAATTTAGGGGAAGTACCTTGCTCTTGGAACCGCGCATTGCGGCGGACACCGAATCGATCTCCGTCTGTTTTACCAGCAGCAGTCCGCGGTCGCACGCCGCCACGAATCCTTCGGCTTCTGCCGCCGTTGCGATCCCCACAATCGTCGGATGGGACCGCAGCGCCCGCTCATACAGTTTGGTTAGCGACCGAATACACCCGATCAAGTCGGCTCCCACCGCTAGCGACCACAGAACTCCGTGTTGACGCAGCGCGATCTTCCGCACGCCCGCCTCGGCCACGAATCGCGCGACGTCTGCCTCCGTTGCTCCAGCGAAGAAGAACAGTTCATCGAAATCACGTTGTCGTGCCAGTTCGGCATCACGCGCTGGCAACCCTGTGTTTTGCTCCAACTCTCGTGGCGCAAGCGACCGCAACGGAACCGTAGAAACTCCTGTTTCTTCGGACAGTGATTCCAGCGCCTCACAGGCCGCGGGCTGTACCTCCGCCAGTGGGATACATGTGAAGCGCCCCATGCGCACCGTTTTCGCCGGCCGCAAGTGAAAGTAGTCTTCCGGCAGGTACACCCCGCTGCCGTCCTCGCCAATGAAAGGATGCTGATGCCCAAATTTTCGCCGCGGTTCGTCCATCTGCATCCGCGAACGAGCCGTCACCCACACAACCGGCACCCCGGCATGATCCAGTTGGGCCCCAAATTCTTCGAATCCCGCAATGCTCTTGCCCCGCACAGGCACAATCGTATCAATCGCAATAAACACAACCGCAGAAGTTTGCCGCAATCCAGTAGCTCCAATAACCGCGCATCATTCTAGCCTGTATTTCCCCATGTAGGCGCCGTGCTTCAACCCGGCGTCGCCATCAATCCAGCCCGCCACCACGAACATTCCTGTGAGTTCCTGTAGCCGCGGTCTCCGAGACCGCGGGGTTTAGATGACGATGACGCCCATCGGCCGCGACGTGCTCGCGCAAATCCTCGTCTTCTCCCGTAGCGATTAAGCAAGAAGTTGTAGCGGCCGCTCTCCGAAGCGGGCGCCCTCTTCGTTCTTCAAGCCACAGAGCGGCCGAACTCTGCTCAGCCCAGCGAGCCTCCCGGTTCCAGAAACCCATGAATCTAGGTTACAGTGAAGAGCCAGCTTTCAAGTGCCCGTAGGGTCAACGCCCAAACGAAATGAAAACTCTTCTCCTCTCCAAATACAATCACCTGGAGATCACCGATCTCCCCAAGCCCTCCCCGCTACCCGATGAAGTCCTCATCGAGGTAGCCGCCTGCGGCATCTGCGGCAGCGATGTCCACGGCTATGACGGCTCCTCCGGCCGCCGCATTCCGCCGATCGTAATGGGCCACGAAGCCGCCGGACGCATCGCCGCCGTTGGCCAAAACGTTACCGCTCTCGCCGAAGGCGACCGCGTCACCTTCGACTCCACCATCTACTGCGGCGCCTGCAAGCACTGCCTTCGCGGCCATATAAATCTCTGCGACCATCGCCAGGTCCTCGGCGTTTCCTGCGGCGACTACCGTCGCGCCGGCGCATTTGCAGAGTACGTCGTCGTTCCCGCCCGCATCGTTCATCGCCTTCCAGACCAACTTTCCTTCACCGAAGCAGCCATGCTCGAGGCCGTCGCCGTCGCGCTCCACGCCGTCGCCGTCACCCAGGTGCCCGCCGATAGCACCGCGCTCGTCATCGGTGCCGGCATGATCGGCCTCCTCATCCTGCAAGCTCTGCGCGCCACCGGCTGCTCGCGCGTCTTGGTCGCTGACCTCGACGACTCGCGCCTGAAGATGGCCAAAGAACTTGGTGCGACGACCGCCTTATCTTCCAAAACCGATCTCGTCCCCCAGGTCTTGCAACTCACCAACGGGAACGGCGTCGATGTGGTTCTCGAAGCCGTCGGAAGAAACGAAACGGTTAACGCCGCGATTGATTGCGTCCGCAAGGGTGGGACCGTCACACTCGTCGGCAATATCTCCCCGGAAGTCACGCTCCCGCTCCAGAAGGTGGTCTCCCGGCAGATTCGCCTGCAAGGTTCCTGCGCCTCCGCCGGCGAATATCCCCAAGCAATCGAACTGCTGGCGTCCGGCGCGATTCGCGTGAAGCCCCTGATTACCGCCGTTGCTCCTCTCGACCAGGGCGCCGCATGGTTTGCGCGTCTCCACGCCGGCGAACCGAATCTGCTAAAGGTAGTTTTGACCCCGGGCAAAGATGCATGAACTCTAACCCCTCCAACGAACTCTTCGATCTCACCGGCAAGGTCGCCGTCGTCACGGGCACCAGCCGCGGCCTGGGCCAGATTTTTGCTCGCGCCCTGGCGAAGGCTGGCGCGGATCTCGTCATGACTAGCCGACACCGCGAACACCTGCTGCCCTTCGAAAAGGAAATCACCGCCCTGGGACGCAGCGCGATTTCCCTCGAACTCGACGTTCGCGACTACGCTAGCATCCAGAAAATGGCCGCGGACGCCGCGTCCGCCTTCGGCCACCTCGACATCCTCGTCAATAATGCCGGCTGCAACGTGCGCAAACCCGCCTTGGAAGTCACCTGGGACGACTGGAACCTGATCCTCGACACCAACTTACGCGGCAGTTTCTTCGTCGCCCAGGCAATCGCGCGCGGCATGATCGCTCGAGGCTACGGCCGCATCATCAACATCGGCTCCGTCACGAGTGTCTCCGGATTCGCCGGCCTAGGCCCCTACGGCGCCAGCCGAGGCGGCATCAAGCAACTCACGATGAGCCTGGCCGACGACTGGGGCAGATACGGAATCACCGTAAACTGCCTGGCCCCAGGCTGGTTTCGTACCGAACAAAACAAAATCCTCTACGAAGACAAAGAATGGGTCGCGTATATCTCTGACCGCATCCCGGTGAAGCGCCCTGGCCAACCCAACGATCTCGAGTCAGCGGTCGTCTTCCTGGCCGCCGAATCCAGCCGCTACATCACAGGCCAAACCCTATTGGTAGACGGCGGCATCTCCACAGGCGCAACCCGCGCCCTGGCCCAACCCAAGCCCCCGGCGCCGAACGACCTGCCTCGCAGCTAACCCAATTCTCCAGCGCAAAACCACCACCCGCTCCTCTTCGCAGCGTTGAGTCAAGCGCACAGCTCCATCCGTTAAATTAATCCCTTGACTTTCTATATATATCTGGTAATATGCGATTGTGTATAACTCTGCGAACTCCACCGTCACGACCGTAAGTCCGTCAGGGTGCCGCACCCTTGGTTTCTAAGGGTGCGGGTTTTGACTCTCTCCGTTTAGCCGTGTACCCGACAAGATCAGCTGCTGCCGAACACGAAGAAGTCCTTCACGTAAGCCTCGTAGAATGAATACTTGCAAAAGTCTATCAAAACAAAGGGCTTTAACTAGCCGTGGAATGAATACTTACAAAAAACCAGGGGGAGGGTAGTTACGATTATCTAAACGTCTGGCCGCGCGCCTTTAGCCTGACCGCGTCAAGCTTGCGCGGGTTCGGGGATTGGCTCAATGCGGCCTAGCAGAAAAACGTACCCCGCGATTCCAATCACCAGAAACGCCGCCGCCGCTCCAAACGCCCATGAGAAAGAATGCGTCGCGTGGAGAATATATCCGGTGATGATCGGAGCGGCGATGCCCGCGATTTGGTTCGCCAAATTCAGGATTCCGCCCAGCGTTCCCACGCTTTCCCGCGGCGCAATCAAGGATGGAATCGACCAGCCAACCGGCGAGGCTGCGGACAACCCCCCGATCGAAATGCTGATCCAGAAAACCGCGGCAAACGGTGTGACGGATTGCGTTGCCCCGAAAATCCCCAGTCCCAAAGCCGTTCCGCCGATCAGTACGACTTGGCGAACGCGAACTGGATTCCAGCCACGCTGGATCAGGGTATCCACGAGCATGCCTCCGACGCCCAGGTCCACAACTCCCGCAAACAGCCAGGGCACGCTCGCATACAGGACCGAGTGAAACAGGTCAATGTGCAACGCGGTAGAAAGATAGGAAGGCAGCCAGGCGAGTAGCAAATAAAAAGTGTAGTTGTACGAGCCGAATCCCAGAGCCAGCCCCCATACCTTGGGCTGCTTCAGCAAATACCACAGGGGCGCGCCTTTCGCTGCGCGCGCTTGATCTTCGGGCTGGGCTCCGCCCTTGGCGATGAACTCGCGCTCGGCGACCGTAAGGGCCTTGTCTTCGCTGGGGTTCCGGTAGAAGGCATAGAACAAGGCGAAATAGAAAAGACTGATGACGCCGGTGGCTGTGAAGCTCCAGCGCCAACCAAAGTGCAGAAGGAAAATGCCGATGATTGGAACACCCACACCTGGCGCAAATTTTGCGGCGGAGTCGAACATCGCCGTCGCCAGGCTTCGTTCTTGTTGCGGGAACCAGTAGCCGACCGCTTTTGCGTTCGCGGGAAATGTGGGCGCTTCGCCGATGCCCAATAGGAATCGCGCGGCGAACAGCGCTTCAATCCTGGTGGCCACTGCGGCGGCAAAGGACGCGATGCTCCAGATGATTGTGCTTATACGACCTACGCGGCGCACGCCAAAGCGGTCCAGCAACAGCCCGCAGGGAAGTTGTAGGGCGGCGTAGGGCCAATTGTAGAAGCTCGACAAATAGCCGAACGTTACCGCGGATATTCCGAAGGTGTCGGTCAGAGCTTTTTGCGAGACGGAGAGATTGACGCGGTCGAAATAGTTGACCAGGACACCGAAACCCAGCAGGAGCGCGATGCCCCAGCGCCTGCTGGGCACGTGCGATCCGGAATCAAATGCTCCTGGAGTTGTGTTGGTCAATGGTTTGGCGGACTAGACTGCACCAACGCGCCACCTGGATCAATAACGAATTGTCGACTGCATGGTCGGCCGAAGGGTGCCCAGAAACGGAGGCCAGAAACCGGAGCCCACAGGAAGCCAGGCACGGAATACACAAAGGAAGCACAGACAAGAGTGTCTGATGCTGCTTAGGCAATTCTACGGAACGATTCTTGCTGCCCAGCCGCCTCCGGGCGCCAGCTTCACCTTCAACTTAGTGGTCTTGTTCACTTGCGTTTTGGTCATCTTGTAGTCGCTGGCCATGCGGTCGGCGTTTACGCCGTCCTCGTACGACTGCATCTGGAAGTTGCCGTCCGGAAGGAAGGAAAAGTCGATGTCCAATTCGCGCGGCGTCCAATCGGTCATCGCTCCGACGTACCAGTCGCGGCCGCTTCGGCGAGCCACAACCACGTAGTCGGAGATTTTGCCGCTCAGCGGACGGGTGTCGTCCCAAGTCGTCGGCACCGGCGCGAGAAATTCCATCGCTTCCGGTTCACGCAGGTAATTCGATGGGCTGTCGGACAACATTTGCAACGGAGCATCGTAGATCACATACATCGCCAACTGCTGGCAACGAGTGCCAAGGCTCATCGGACGATCGTGGATTGCGGCGAAGCTGGCTTTTTGCGCGTTCAGCATGGCACCTGGCGTGTAATCCATCGGGCCCAAGAACATGCGCGTGAAGGGTAGTGTGGTGCTGTGCTTGGGGTCGGTCTCCGCGCTCCACTTGTCCCATTCCATGCCGCGCACGCCTTCGGTGTTGATCAGGTTGGGCCAAGTGCGCATCATCGTCGCCGGTTTCTGATCGCCGTGAAAATCCACCAGGATTTTTCGCTTGGCCGCCTCGCGGCAAACCCGGTGGTAGTAGTTGATCAGCGGTTGATCACTGCGCTGCATGAAATCGACTTTGATTCCTTTCACGCCCCATTTCGCGTACTGATCGAGCGCCGGCTCGAGTTGGTTGTCCAACGTCTTCCACGCCACCCACAGAATGAGGCCGACATTTTTCTGCTGCGCGTAGGCCGCCAACTCTTCCATGTTGATTTCCGGAACGACCTCCAGAATATTTCCGGCCTTGTACCATCCGGCATCCAGAATGATGTACGGGATCGAATATTTCGCCGCAAAGTCGATGTAGTACTTGTAGGTTGCGGTGTTGATGCCAGCTTTGAAGTCAACGCCGTAGACATTGTTGGCGGCCCACCAGTCCCACGCGACTTTGCCTGGTTTGATCCACGACGTGTCCGCAACCTGCGACGGTTTCTCCAGCAGGTACACAATCTGATTGGTCAGCAGGTCCGCATCTTTGTCGACGATTCCAAGCACGCGCCACGGAAATGTTCGCGTACCTTTGGTGACGGCGATGTAGTCGGCTGCCTCCGTGACGCGGACATCGAGTTCGTTCTCTTGTTTCTCCTTCAATGGGTAAGGAGGGAACGTGGCGGCGAGCGCTGTTCCGCCGGTTCCCCGCAGCCACAGGCCCGGGTATTCCTCCACATCCGATTCGGCGACCGCGACCTTCGCGTCCTGCCCTACGTCGACGACGGCGGGCAGCGTTGCAATGAATGCCGGCAGGATCTCCGACAAATGCTGCGGCAGATATTTTCGCTCGTTGTGCGACATGAAGCCGTCTTCTTGCGGATAAAAGACAATGTCATTCTGCGAAAAATTCAGATTCATTTCTTCGCCGTAAATCTTCACTTCTTGCTGGGGAAGGGAAGTCTCCAGCCGGTAGGCGACGCCTTCGTTGTAGGCGCGAAAGGTTACGCCGAAGCCGCCGTCCATCTCAAGGTGAACTTCGTTGTAGTGGTCGCGAATCTTTGCGAATTTCTGGCGCACGACCGGCTCAAGGACTTCATCGTGGCCGCGTTCTTTCGAATGGAGAACCTTCGCCGCGTCTTTACCAAATGTCTTGTGGTCCACGTCGATGGAAAGGGAGCAGTTCTCGAGTATCGCTCTGCCGTTCAGGACCACGTCGTAGCGCACACCTTGAGCGGTGCGGATGCGCACTTCGATGCGCTTGTCGGGCGACTTTAGATCGAAACTGGATTGAGCCCGGCTACCCGACGCCATCGAGAGCGCCGCAACTGCGAACAGCGCTGCGATATTCCAAGAGTTTTGCATGATGTCTCCTTCAAGAAGCCGCTCCAGGGCCGACAGCCACGACGAAGTAGGTCGCGGGCGTCGTGCCCACGTTCTTGATGCCGTGCTCGTCATTCGAGCGCACAAATCCGACGCCGCCCGGCCCCAGGCGGTGAGTCGCGCCATTGATGGTTAACTCCACGGTGCCTTCGCGGATCAGCCACATTTCGGAGTGAACGTGATGGTGGGCGGGGTGAGGCATGCCGCCCGGGGGCAGCGTGGTTTCATGGGTCTCCAAAGATTCCCCGGTGGAGAGCTTGCCTTTTAGAACGGCGCGAAACTGGCCATCCTTGGTGGCCTCGACCGGCAATTGATCGAAGGTCCAGGTAGCAGAGGGCAGGGAAGCGTCTTGTGCCGATAAATCTTCCGCGATGGCGGTAACCGGCAACATAGCGGCTGGCAACATCCGACAAAGTTGCCTACGACTGAGCGACATGGCTCCTCCTTAAACGCTTAACCTGGAGTCACGAAAAAATGCGGGCCGAAAACAGCGGCCGCGCCGGCACAAGAATCTTCACCGGAAAGCAGTTTGTCAAGAGGCGGGACTTCGTTCACAGCACGACGCTTGCGCCCGGTTGGCGCGCGGCTCGATAGACGGCTTCCACCAGCGCGACGCTCTTGCGTCCTTGCGCGCCATCGCAAAGCGGGGTCCCATCGGATTCGATGGCGCGGAGGAAATCCGCAAGGATCGCCTGGTGGCCGCGAACATCGGTTACCGCGGCGGAGGATGCGCTCAGATTGGTGTCCATCGGCGCGTTGAAGCCCAGGTCTGGGAGAGGATTGCGAAGATCGGCGGCGATGATGCGATCATGCTCGAGAATCACGGTGCCTTCCGAGCCGGTAATTTCGACTCGGCGCGGATAGCCTGGATACGCGGCGGTGGTGGCTTGCAATGTGCCGAGCGCGCCGCTGGCGAATTCGAGGATGGCAATCGCGGTATCTTCGGATTCGATGGGGTGAAGGGCGGTGGCGGTGCGCGCTTGGACGCGCGTTACGTCGCCGAGCAACCACAGCAGCAGATCGACGGTGTGCACGCCCTGGTTCATGAGAGCGCCGCCGCCGTCCAGCTCCAGCGTCCCACGCCATTTTGATTTGCCATAGTATTCGGGCGGGCGATACCACTTCACGCGTGCGTCTACGAGCAAGATTTTGCCGAGCGAGCCTTGGTCGATCCACTTTTTTAGCCGCTGGATGTCGGGTTTGACGCGATCTTGAAACATCACACCTAGCTTTACGTGCGATTGTTTCGCGGCTTCGATGAGTGCGTCGGCGCGGGCCGCGGTGATATCGATCGGCTTTTCCGTGAGGACATGAAGGCCGCGGTGAGCGGCGGCGATGCCTTCCTTGGCGTGGAGACCGGAGGGGCTTCCGATCATGACCAGGTCCATTGGCCGATGGGCCAAGAACAGCTCGAAATCTTGGTAGGAAGCTCCTCCGTGTTCGCGGCATAGGCGTTCGACATTTGCGGTGTTTGGTCCGTAGATGGCGGCGATGTTGACAGAGGGAATGGCGCGTGCTGCGCGGGCGTGGGTTTCGGTGATGTTTCCGCCGCCGATAAGGCCGATGTGGGTAGACATGGGTAGCATTCTTCGCGCGCCGGGCTAAAGCCCAGCGCCTACAGTGAGCCTACAGTTAGCACAGCATGATCGTTTGGGCATCATTGCGGGAGCGAACTGTTTGGTGGATCGACGCGGGAGCCGCCGTGCTGAGGGTGCAGATGGCCTGTTGAAGCTCCGACGACAACGTCCTGCTTGGTGTCATCGAAAGTTACGCGCTGACCGGTCTGGATTGCGGCGATGGTCATGCATAGGGCTATCGAATGGCTATAGCCCGCTTCGATGTCGGCGTTGGGCTTCTTTCTGGCTTGCACGCATTCCATCCAGTTTCGGACGTTGGCCGCGGTCGCTTCATGCGCGTCTGTGTTGGCCGCGGTGGTCGTCGCCGGAGCGGGTAGTGACAGCGACAGCGGCGTCAGAAGATTTGGCTTCATATCCATCTCTTTCGCAAACTCCTCGGACAGTCCGCCCACCGGGGTCACCTGATCCTTGTCGAGGTCCAGCGTGCCGCCGTTGGAGAAATAGAGTTCTTTCACGCCGCCTGCCGAGTTTGTCATGCGCGATGAGTACACTACCTGAAATCCCTTGGAAGGATCGTCGAGTGGGCCGTAGTCAAAGACCGCGGTCATGGTGTCCCAATTCTTTCTGCCGTCGTGCCAGCGATAGACGCCCCCGTTGGCCACGACGCTTCGCGGGCGAGGCAATCCGGTGAACCAATGGACGGTATCAATTTGATGGACCATCCATTGATCCGGAATTCCCGAGGAGAACGGCCAGAACAGCCGGAATTCCACGTATTTTCGAGGGTCGAAAGGTTCAACGGGTCTGTTGATCAGGAACCTTTTCCAGTCGGTGTCGGATTCACGTAGCTGGGATACGAGTTTGGGGCGTCGCCAGCGGCCTGGCTGGTTCACGTTCCAGGTCATCTCGACGGAAACAATGTCGCCAAATTGCCCGGACTTGATGAACTCGTGCGCGCGCTGATAGACCGGAGAACTTCGCCGCTGCGTCCCGATCGCGACGATGCGGTCAGTGCCTTTCACGGCGGCGCGGATGGCCCTGGCGTCTTCCATGACGTTGGCCAGGGGCTTTTCGATGTAGGCGTCGCGTCCCGCGCGGATGGCGTCGACGCCGTGAGTGGCGTGCTGGAAGTCCGCGGTTGCAATGAGCACTGCTTGTACGTCTTTGTTGTCGTAGAGTTCTTCGTTGTTGCGCGCCAGGGCGACCTGCTTGTTGGTTAGCTTCGCGACGAACGCGGCGCCTTCCTCGCGCCTCCGGTTCCAAATATCGGATAGCGCCACAAACTCAAAATTGAGTTCGCCCGCGGATTTTAGAAATGAGGGAGCCAAACTGTTTCGGAATCGGTCGGAAAAGCCGACAATGCCGACCCCGACGCGATCGTTGGCACCGGCAATGCGGGCGTAGCTCGATGCGGCGGCACTCAGCGCGGTGCCTGCCACGCCGGCTCCTGCCAGCTTCAGGAAATCCCGCCGGGTAGCGTTCGCTCTAGACATGAAACCTCCGTACGAGCGACATCATGCCACAAGTATGGCGCGGCACCGTGGCCAGAAAATGGAAACGCGAGGGTCTTGCGGCGCGGTGCGTGGTCAGGTACCCTCCCTGCATCGCCCCAGGTGAACCGCTTAACCGCTGGTCAGGACGGGGCCGAGGAAGGGAGCGCACCGAGCATGACCGGGAAGAAACAATACGCCTGGCACGCCAGGCCAGTATCTCTCGCGACGAGCGAGACCGGCGGTACGCTTCTTTTGAGTCTCATTTTCTGGTAAAAAAACTCATGGGAATCGACATTCTGCCGCCAATTCGAATTTTTTCCCCGCTTGGGCTCATCCTGGCCGCTTATAGTACGTTCGCCAATTCTTCCCTCTATGCACAATCCTTAACTGGCCGGCCGCTTCGAGGAGCGAATATCCATTTTACCTGGGTAGTTGATTTACTTGCGTCTCGTCCGGTGCGGCATTGGCTGGGCTGGCGTGGGATGCGTGTCGTACCACAGAAGTCGTATTCGTTGGAATCATCTGGCCATTAGATAAGGAGACGGCGGGAAGCCCGGCTTCCAGCCTATTCGGCTTTTGTTGGAACAAGAGTCCATGACACGAATGTCGAACATTGCCGAGCGCTATCGCGCTCGATTTGCGGGGACGCCGCGTGTTTATCGTGCTCCAGGCCGGGTCAATCTGATCGGCGAGCACACCGACTACAACGACGGCTTCGCCATGCCCGCCGCCATCGAATTTTATTGCTGGGTAGCGATAGGTTCGCGCGAGGACCGCAAACTCAGCATTTACTCAGAGGAATTTTCCGCTGCGGCGGAGGCGGATGTTAGTTCCACGGCGATTTCTCCTACGAAGTCGTGGAGTGATTATCCCATCGGGGTTGCGCTGGAACTGGAGAAAGCGGGTTTTCGCCTTCGCGGCGCCAATCTCTTTATTGAGAGCGAAGTTCCCATGGGCGCGGGGTTGAGTTCTTCGGCGGCCATTGAGGTTGCCACGGCGCTGGCGCTCGCGGAAAATTCCGGCGGCCGGCCGGATCGTCTGCAATTGGCGCGGCTTTGCCAGAAAGCGGAAAACGAATTCGTCGGCGCGCGCGTGGGCATTATGGATCAATTCGTTTCGCTTCATGGGCAGAAGGATCATGCACTGCTGCTGGATTGTCGCTCGCTAACGTTTAAGTCGTTGGCGATTCCGGATTCCGTGAAACTGGTGATCAGCAACACGATGGTCAAGCACGAACTGGCTTCGAGCGAATACAACCGGCGGCGGGCGGATTGCGAAGAGGCGGTTCGCCGGCTGGCGACGGTGCTTCCGGGAATTCGGGCGCTTCGCGACGTCAACCTGGAGCAACTGGAGCGGCATCGCGGGCTGCTCTCGGAGGTAATTTACAAGCGTGCGCTGCACATCGTCACCGAAAATGCGAGGGTTCTGGACAGCGCGGAGGCGTTGGAGGCCGGCGATATCGTGCGGTTTGGAAAGCGGATGGCGGAATCGCACCGCAGCTTGCGCGATTTGTATGAGGTCAGCTGCCGAGAACTGGATTTGATGGTGGACCTGGCGTATCAACAAAAAGGTGTTTTCGGTGCGCGCATGACCGGTGGAGGATTCGGCGGCGCGACCATCAACCTTGTGGACGCGCGGCACGCCGGGGAATTCAAGGAGAAGTTGGGGAAGGCGTACCAGCGAGAGACGGGGTTGGTGCCTCAGATCTATATTTGCAGACCTGCGGAGGGTGCCGGCCCGGTGGCGACGTCTGATTTATAGGTGATTGATTTGTAGGCGATCTGACCTGAAAAAGAAATAACCAAACCAATGACCATTCGCGAGGAAACGAACGCGCCACACCGCCGGTGGAATCCGCTGTCGCGCGAGTGGGTGCTGGTGTCGCCACATCGTACGCAGCGTCCGTGGTTGGGGCAGGTCGCGACGGCGATGGCTTCGCCGCGCGTCGAATACGATCCCGAATGCTATCTCTGTCCTGGGAATGCCCGAGCGGGCGGATCGCGGAACCCGGCTTATAAGGGCACGTATGTTTTCGACAATGACTATCCGGCGTTGTTGCCCGACGCGCCGGCTTTCCAAGTCGATCAAGAAGGCTTGATCGTTGCTCGCAGCGAGCGTGGTGTGTGTCGCGTGGTTTGTTTTTCGCCGCGGCACGACCTGACCATTCCGCGCATGCAGCCCGAGGAAGTCCGCGCAGTCATCGATGTTTGGGCCGAGCAGTATCGCGAACTTGGTGAGGTCCCCTGGATCCAGCACGTTCAAATCTTCGAAAATCGGGGCGCGCTGATGGGGGCGAGTAATCCACATCCGCACTGCCAGATCTGGGCGAACGAGACGATTCCGAATCAGCCGGCGCGTGAACTTGCGGCGCAAACCGAATATCTTGAAGCGCACAAGAAATGCCTGCTCTGCGCGTATTTGATGATCGAGCAAAACGACCGGGAACGCATCGTTTCGGAGAATGAAAGTTTTGTGGCGCTGGTTCCGTATTGGGCGGTGTGGCCGTTCGAAACGATGATTCTGAGCCGCCGGCACGCGGGGAGCTTCCTCGATTTTACCGATGGGGAGCGCAACGATCTCGCGGCCATCATGAGGAGTTTGACCATCCGCTACGACAATCTGTTCACCACCGCGTTTCCTTATACGATGGGATTCCACCAGCAGCCGACGGATGGCAAGTCCCATCCGGAGTGGCATTTTCACGCGCACTATTTTCCGCCGCTTTTGCGGTCCGCCACGGTGCAAAAGTTCATGGTTGGTTATGAAATGCTTGGCAGTCCTCAGCGGGATATTACCGCCGAGAGCGCCGCGGCGCATTTGCGCGGTGTCAACGAGGTTCATTTTCTTGACCGAGCTTGAGCAGAGCTTAGCTATTTGGTGCGGCTTTCTGGCGCTTCTTGGGTCTTGAGTTTTTCATGAACGTCGACTCGCATCAGCACTTCTGGAGGTATGATCCTGCGCGGCACGGCTGGATTGACGCGAGCATGGGTCTGTTGAAGCGCGATTTCCTGCCAGAAGATTTGGCTTCGGAACTGGATGCCAACGGGATCGATGCTTCGATTGCGGTGCAGGCGGATCAGTCGGAAGAAGAAACTTTGTTTTTGCTCGATCTTGCCGAACGCGGGCGGCGCATTGCCGGAGTTGTAGGGTGGATCGACCTTGCATCGCCGCGGATTGAGGAGCGGTTACGATGTTTTTCGCGATATAGGAAATTGTGCGGGTTTCGTCACGTCGTGCAGTCGGAACTGGACGATCGTTTCATGCTGCGGCCGGAGTTCATGCGCGGGATTTCTTGCTTGCGGGAATTTGCATTTACTTATGACATGCTCATTTATCCGAAGCAGCTTCCCGCGGCGATTGAACTTGCTGGTCGATT
This sequence comes from uncultured Acidobacteriota bacterium, assembly GCA_963834025.1. Classification (GTDB taxonomy): domain Bacteria; phylum Acidobacteriota; class Terriglobia; order Acidiferrales; family UBA7541; genus Acidiferrum. The sequence continues at coordinate 943,524 of CAWIAI010000005.1, forward strand.
TCCCGGGCAACGATTTGTAGTCGATCATCTGGCGAAACCGGAGATCAAAACGAAAAGCATTTCCGAGTGGGCTGCGCGGATGGGCAACATCGCTGGCAACCCGAACGTGTATTGCAAGTTGTCGGGATTGGTGACCGAAGCGGACTGGCGGGGCTGGACGGCAGCGGATTTCGATGCGTATCTCGATGTCGTGTTCGAGGCGTTTGGGGTGGACCGACTGATGTTTGGGTCGGACTGGCCTGTGTGCCTTCTGGCTGGGAGCTACGAGCAAGTGAGAGAGATCGTCGAGGGCTATGTGGATCGCCACGCGCCCACGGCTAAAGGCAAGATTTTCGGTGAAAATGCGAGTCGACTTTACGATTTAAAGGCGCACACGAATGGATTTGCAGATTAAGGGCAAAGTTGTCTTGATCACGGGAGGCGCGAAAGGGATCGGCGCGGCGATTGTGCGCGGGTGCGCCGACGAGGGAGCGGTGCCCGTCATTGTAGATCGGGACGTCGATGCTGGACGGCAACTGCAATCGCAGGTGGCGGCTTCCGGGAAGAAAGTTGGATTCGTTCCGGCTGACCTAGCGTCAGCTCAGGACTGTTTGCTGGCTGTGGAGCAGACGCTACAGGATTTTGGGCGACTGGATGCGTTGGTGAACAACGCGGGCATAAACGATCGAGTGGGCCTGGAGCACGGGAGTCCCGAAAAATTTGTCGAATCGCTGGAGCGAAATCTTTTGCATTATTACAACATGGCTCATTACGGGGTGCCGGCGCTAAAAAAGTCGGGCGGTTGCATTGTGAACATCGCATCGAAAACGGCTGTCACCGGACAGGGCGGAACATCGGGGTACGTCGCCGCGAAAGGTGCGATTCTGGGGCTCACGCGGGAGTGGGCCGTGGAGTTGCTTGCGTACGGGATTCGCGTGAACGCCGTCTTACCCGCGGAGGTGATGACGCCGCTGTATCAGCAATGGCTCGGCACATTCCCGAACCCTGAGGAGAAGCTGCGCGAAATTACGGCAAAGATCCCGCTGGGCAAACGCATGACCGCGCCGGAAGAGATTGCGGCGACGGTGTTATTTTTGATTTCCGGGCAGGCGAGCCATGTTACCGGGCAGCATTTGTTTGTCGATGGCGGGTATGTGCATCTGGATCGCGCGTTGACTTAGGGGCGCGAGGGAGTAGGGAGTGAAGCAAGATGAATAGTGTGAAGGAACGTCACCCACGAAGATTTTGCCTGACGCTGGATTTGAAGGATGACCCTGCGCTTATCGCAGAGTACAAGCGCTACCACGAAAAAGTCTGGCCGGAGATCACCAAAAGTTTGAAGGACGCGGGCGTGGTCGACATGGAGATTTACCTGCTAGGGACGCGCATGTTCATGATTATGGAAGTGGACTCAGAGTTTTCGTTTGCGAAAAAGGCGAAGACCGATTTGGCGAATCCGAAGGTGCGCGAGTGGGAGGAACTTATGGGGAGGTTTCAGAATCCACTGCCCAACGCTAGTCCGGTGGAGCGTTGGCAGGTGATGGAGAAAGTATTTGAGTTAGAGAAATAATGGGGCGGATCCACGAGTGACATGTTGAAGGGGGCAGTGGAGGGAATTTTGTTAAAGCGAAGAACTGCGGTGGTAGCGTTGATTTTCTTGGCGGCCGTGTTCTGGAGTTCCGCGGCGGTTGGGCAGAGTTATCAGCCCTCGGAGTCCAACCTTAAGGCGCGACAGTGGTTTCAGGACGCTAAGTTTGGAATGTTCATTCATTGGGGCGTGTATAGCGTTCCGAGCCGCGGCGAATGGGTGATGGAGAACGAGAAGATTCCCATTGCCGAGTACGAAAAGTTCGCGCCGCAGTTTAATCCGTCGGAGTTCAGCGCCGCGGACATTGTTTCGCTGGCCAAGGCCGCGGGCATGAAATACATCACCATTACGAGCAAGCATCATGATGGATTCGCGATGTTTGCCACAAAGCAGAACAAGTGGAATATCGTGGATGCGACGCCTTACGGGAAGGACCCGCTAAAGCAATTGGCGGAGGAATGCCGCAAGCAGGGAATCAAGCTGTTTTTCTATCATTCGCAGTTGGATTGGCACAATCCGGATTATTTTCCACTTGGGCGCACGGGACATTCCGCGGGTCGTCCGGGGGGCGGCGATTTCCAGCGTTATCTCGATTTCATGGACGCGCAGCTTACGGAGCTGCTTACGAACTATGGCGACGTCGCGGGAATCTGGTTCGACGGCATGTGGGATAAGCCCGACGCGGATTGGCAATTGCAGCGCACGTATTCGCTGATTCACAAGCTCCAGCCTGCCGCGTTGATCGGCAGCAATCATCATCACGCGCCTTTTGACGGGGAGGACTTCCAGATGTTCGAGAAGGACCTGCCAGGAGCGAATACGGCGGGATTCAACCAAACGTCGATCAGCACGTTGCCGTTGGAAACCTGCGAGACCGTGAACGGAGCTTGGGGATACAACGCGAGCGACAAAAAATTCAAGAGCGTGCCGGATCTGATTCACTATCTGGTGCGCGCCGCTGGTTCCAACGCGAATTTTCTTCTGAACATTGGGCCGATGCCTACGGGAAGAGTGCAACCGGAATTTGTCGAGCGGCTGCACGACGTTGGCGAATGGATGCAGAAGAACGGCGACACGATTTATGGCACGCGCGGCGGGCCCATTACGCCCCGAAGCTGGGGTGTCTCGACGCAAAAAGGCCGGGATATCTTTGTGCATGTTCTGGATTGGAAGGACGAATACCTGGCGTTGCCGGAGTTGCCGGGAGTCACGGGGGCGCACCTGTTCGGATCGAATGCACCGCTGGAGCTAAAGGCTCTAAATGGGGGCCTGTTGCTGCGATTGCCGAAAGAGGGCCGCGAGCCAATCGATACGATTGTGGTCCTGCAGCGGGGAAACTAGTCCGAGGCTCAATTATCGGAAATATCGTATGAGCGCGAAGCTTCAATTTGACTGAATGGTGTCTTCAGTTCTAGCGGTTTGACACCTTGGCGGGCGATTCCTATAGTCGATGAGTTTGAGATCAAGCTGAAACCGCGGTTGAAGAAGTGTTGGGCGAGGCGTGCAGGCGGCGCTGGGGCAGAAGCGGCTCGTTGCGCGGAATCTGTCGATATCAGAAAATTAAAGTATGCAAAATGGTGTCTTACAACTGGATCCGAGAGACAACGTTCTTGTCGCGCTGACCCCGCTACGAAAAGGTGAGCTGATTCCTTTTTCCGGCGATACGTATTCGCTGCTTTCGGATATTCCCGCCAAACAGAAATTCGTCACGCGGGATCTCCAGCCTGGGGATCAAGTCATCATGTATGGCGGTCTGGTGGGCACGGCAACCGCGCCGATCCGTCGGGGCGATCTGCTCTCGACGCGCAATATTCGACATGCCGCTTCCGATTTTCATGCTTCCACAGAGTCTGCTCGCTGGACGCCACCCGATGTTTCCGCTTGGCGCGAGCGCACATTTCTTGGGTACCATCGCCGGGACGGACAGGTTGGCACGCGAAACTACTGGCTGGTGATCCCGCTGGTGTTTTGCGAGAACAGGAATCTTGGCGTTTTGAAGCAGGCATTCGAGGAAGAGCTGGGATTCGCGTTGCCGCAGATTTACCGGCGTCAGGTTGCGGAGCTTGTGCGGCTCTATCGCTTGGGGAAATCCGAAGAGCTTAAGAACTTTCAGTTCGTGCAAGATGAAAATGCTTCGACTGCGCCGAAGGTTTTCCGGAATATTGACGGCATCAAGTTTCTGGCGCATGAGCAGGGGTGCGGGGGAACGCGCGAAGACACCAGGAATCTGTGCGGGCTTCTGGCGGGCTACATTCATCATCCCAACGTTGCGGGAGCCACGATTCTCAGTCTGGGCTGCCAGAACGCTCAGATTCCGACTCTGCTGGAAGAGATCAAGCGACGCGATCCCCATTTCTCCAAGCCGCTGCTAGTTTTCGAGCAGCAGCAGATCGGCGAGGAATCCACGATGCTCTCGAAAGCTATACGCGAGACGTTTGCGGGACTTGTCGAAGCGGACAAAGCCGAGAGAGCGCCTGCACCGCTTTCACGTCTTTGCATTGGATTGAAATGCGGCGGCTCGGATGGCTTCTCTGGAATTTCGGCGAATCCGGCCATCGGGCACACCGCCGATATCCTTGCGGTGCTTGGCGGGCGTGGCATTTTGTCGGAGTTTCCGGAGCTTTGCGGAGTGGAACAGCAGCTGATCAATCGAAGCGTGCGTGAGGATGTGGGCGAGCGGTTCATGCAGCTGATGCGAGACTATGCCGCTCGTGCGAAGGCCGTCCATGCCAGCTTTGAGATGAATCCTTCGCCGGGAAATGTACGGGATGGTTTGCTGACGGACGCGATGAAATCCGCCGGGGCTGCGAAGAAGGGTGGGATGTCACCGGTGACGGGTGTGCTTGACTATCCGGAATATTCGAGGGAGCCGGGGTTAAATTTGCTGTGTACGCCGGGTAGCGATGTGGAGTGCGTCAGCGCGCAGGTCGGCGCGGGGGCGAATGTCGTTCTGTTTACGACTGGGTTGGGTACGCCAACAGGGAATCCGATTGCGCCGGTGGTGAAGATTTCTACGAATTCGGAGCTTGCCCGGCGGATGCCCGACATCATCGATATCGACACTGGGCCGATCATTGCGGGCGAGACGTCCATCGAGAAGATGGGTGAGGCGATTTTGGAACGCGTCATTCAAGTGGCGAGCGGCGAGGATCAGACTAAGGCGGAGGTTTTGAAGCAGGATGATTTTATCCCTTGGAAACGTGGGGTTTCGCTGTGAGCGAAGTGAAAACCAAAGAAAGAATTTACCGCTGAGACGCAGAGCGCACAGAGAAAGCGCGGAGAGTACATGGCGCTTTGAAGTCTGCCAATAGATGAGCAAAAAAGACGATGCCGCTGACCATTAAGCCGAAGGAAAATTGCCGATGGGACCTGGTTAGCCTGGGCGAGGTGATGGTTCGCTTCGATCCGGGGGACCGGCGAATCGCGACCGCGCGCAGCTTCGAGGTGTGTGAAGGCGGTGGGGAATACAACGTCGCGCGTGGGCTGAAGCGATGCTTCGGCATGGACACGGCAATCGTGTCGGCGTTCGCGGACGACCCCGTCGGGCGCTTGTTGCAGGACATGCTGTATCAGGGAGGCGTGGATCAAACGTACGTTCGCTGGATGCCGCACGATGGCGTTGGACGCGGGACGCGCAATGGGTTGAATTTTACGGAACGCGGCTTTGGGGTACGCGCGGCGGCGGGGTCCTATGACCGCGGACATACGGCGGTCTCTCAATTGAAGCCAGGCGATTTCGACTGGGATGAGATCTTCGGAAAGCACGGAGCGCGGTGGCTGCACACCGGCGGAATTTTCTGCGCGCTTTCGGGTACGACTCCGGAGGTTGCGGCGGAAGCGATGCAGGCGGCAAGGCGTCACGGCGCGATTGTTTCTTACGATCTGAACTATCGAGCTTCACTATGGAAATCGCTGGGCGGTAAGAAGCAGGCGCAGGAAGTGAACCGACGGGTTGCGCCGTTTGTGGATGTGATGCTGGGCAATGAAGAGGACTTCTCGGCGGCGCTTGGTTATGAAGTGCCAGGCATGGACGAGCACCACTCGACGTTTGGCGTGGAAGGCTTCCAGCAGATGATCGAGAAGGTTGTGAAGGATTATCCATTTCAAGTGGTAGCCACAACTTTGCGAAAAGCTAAGACCGCGACGCAGAACGATTGGGGGGCGGTGTGCTATTGCGACGGAAAATTCTTTCAGGCCAAGAATCGGGAGAACCTGGAGATTTTCGACCGCGTCGGTGGCGGCGATTCGTTTGCTTCCGGACTCATTTACGGATTTCTAACGGACCGCGACGCGCAGTGGGCAGTGGAATGCGGGGCGGCGCACGGGGCGCTGGCGATGACCACCCCGGGGGATACTTCCATGGCGACACTTGAAGATGTCTTGCAAGTGATGAAAGGTGTCGGGGCGCGGATCGCGCGCTGACGGGATTTTCTTAGCGGAAAGGCGCTCTTCATGGAAAAGCAGGCGGTTCGTGATCGCATCCTGCAAATCGGTATCGTGCCGGTGGTGCGGGCTTCGTCCTCCGCGGAGGCGCGAATTGCGGCGGAGAGCGTTTGCAAGGGCGGCATTCCGATCGTGGAAATCACCATGACGGTGCCGGGAGCCATCGATGTGATACGCGAGCTGGCGAAGCACGCGGCTTCGGAGTTGCTGGTCGGCGCGGGTACGGTACTGAATGCAGATGTGGCGCAGCAATGTCTCGACGCCGGCGCACAATTTTTGGTGAGCCCAGGATTTAAGGCTGAAACCGTGGAGCTGGCCGTGCGAAAGGGGAAGTTAATCATGGCCGGCGCCTTGACTCCGACCGAAGTGATTACCGCGTGGGAAGCGGGAGCGGATTTCGTGAAAGTTTTCCCGTGCGGGCAGGTTGGCGGCGCGAAATATATCAAGGCGCTGAAGGGTCCGCTACCAGGTATTCCGCTGGTGCCCACCGGTGGCGTGAATCTGAACACCGCAGCCGAGTTCCTGGAAGCGGGCGCGGCGGCGCTGGGGATCGGCGGAGAGCTAGTTCACCCTGATCACTTGAAGTCTGGCAACGCGGAATTGATTGTTGAGAATGCCCGGAGGTTTCTTGCGATCGTCGCGCAGACCCGTGCCAAGATGGGTTCGGCGGCAGTTACGGCGGGTCGCTCTGCTTAGCAAACAACCAGGATAGGGAAAACAGTGGCTCCGGGGCATGGACTCGAACCATGATAACCAGCTCCAAAGGCTGGTGTCCTACCAATTAGACGACCCCGGAATTGTTGTAGGAGCCATTTCGCTGAAATGCGGAATACTTGGCGCATCAGCGAGAAATAGCCACCCGTATTCGTCAGCTTTTAAATCTTACCTGATTGCCAAACGAGTGAAAAGCGTCGAGGCATTGTTTTCTCGGAAAATTCGCTCCGAAATCAAGACAACTCGGTTCATAAAGCAGATCGCGTTCACCGACTGGGCGGCGCACCTTTTTTGTTCGGCCCAGGACACTCACTGAGCAGAGTCTGAAATTCGACGGCGTTCTTGTGACGACGAACACTAGCGGATACTTCTTTTCCATTATTGACCCTAATTTCCTGGCTCCTATAATCGCGCCACCGTTGTGACTTCGAGCGTGCATCTCCGCTGAAAATGTGCGGATAGGCGGCTGGTCGTGGTGTGTTTGTGCGCTTCTCTGAAAAACCATAAACGAAATCAAGGTCGAGCGAGGGCGGAGATCTAATGAGGAATCTCGGAGTTCGGTTGTGCATTCTCGGACTGGCACTGTTGTGTGGCTGGCGTGCTTCTGCACAAGAAATTACTGGAAGCATCCGCGGAAAAATTGTGGATGCCAGCGGCGGCGCGGTGTCGAGTACTACGGTAACGGGAATCCGGTCGGAAACGGGACTGGCGCGAACGGTGCAAAGCGACGCGCAGGGAGCGTTCGATCTGGTTGAATTGCCCATCGGGCACTACCGGCTGGTCGCGGAGGCAAAAGGGTTTCAGAGATACGTGCAGGATGGAATTACGCTGGATGTAAATCAGACGGCGGTTGTGACGATTCGCCTCACAGTGGGCGCAGCGACGCAGCAGATCGAAGTGCGGGCGGACGCGCCGCTGATTGAGGGCACGATTACCAGCCTGGGAAAGACCGTCGAAGAGCGCGAAGTACTGGATTTGCCGCTGAACGGGCGAAATTTTTCACAGCTGGGATTGTTACAGCCGGGAGTCGTACCGATTACGCCGGGATTGGCGCAAGCCGGCGGCTCCTTGCGGAACGGGCAGCCTTATGCGGTGAATGGGCAGAGGCCGGAGTCGAATAATTTCCTGATCGACGGGGCGGATAATTTTAACAGCGTGGACGGCGGTTTTGTGCTGCAGCCGCCGATCGACTCGATAGCGGAGTTCCGCATTCTGACGCACACGGCGAACGCCGAGTTCGGGCATAGCAGCGGGTCCACTACGAACATCATTACGCGCTCCGGGACCAACGCGTTTCACGGAGCGGCGTGGGACTTTCTACGGAACGATGCCATGGACGCGAAGAGTTTTTTTGCGCAGGAAGTCGAGCCCTTGAAACGCAATCAATTTGGCGGAACATTGGGCGGACCGATTCGCAAAGACAAGACCTTCTTTTTCATATATTACGAGGGTTTGCGGAACCGGCAGGGCGAGACCGAGAACGCGACCGTGCCTTCACTGCTTGAGAGACAGGGAAACTTTTCGCAGACCGTCGATCCTTCGACGGGCCAGGTCGACCCGCTGATCAACGAGATCACCGGACAACCGATACCCGGGAACCAACTCCCCGGGATTGACCCAATCTCGCAAAACCTATTGCAGTTTTATCCCCTGCCCAATCTGGGGACGAATGGATTCGTCACCACGCAGACTTTGGATCAGAACAACGATCAATTCGGAATTCGTCTGGATCACTATCTGACTGCCCGCGACGTGCTGAACTTCCGCTACATGTTCAGTCAGGGCGCCGCGACCGATCCACTCTCCACCGCCGGTGCCAATGTGCCGGGTTTCCCGGTGGCGGAGAACCAGCGGGTGCAGAATTTTGTGGCGCAAGAGACGCATACGTTTTCGCCGACGCTAGTGGGCGTTGCGCGCTTTTCGTTTATGCGCAACAAGTACCTGTTCAACGAAGCGGTGAACCACACCACACCGGAGAGCCTGGGCTTCACCTACGCGCCGTCACTGGACGCTGCGATCGGTCCTCCATTCGTGCAAGTGGGCGGGTACGCTTCGATTGGAGATCCCATCACCGGCCCGCGCAACACGTACGAAAATGCTGTGGACGTATCTGGATCGGTGACGTGGATTCATGGACGGCACGAACTCAAGTTCGGCGGAGGTTACGGACACGACCAAATCAATGTATTGTTCGGGATCGCATCGAACGGATTTTTCGTGTTCGCACCGGCGCCGATCAGCAACGCCTTGGCCAGCTTCCTGATAGGACAGCCCGTGTTTTTCCTGCAAGGGGGAGGCGATCCGTCGCGCGGGCTACGGGGAAACAACCTCAACTTTTATGGACAGGACACCTACAAGATCACGTCTCGATTGACGTTAAATGCGGGCCTGCGATACGAACTGCCGTTCCCTTATACCGAGATACGAAATCGTCAGAACCTGTTTGAACCTGGCGTGCAATCGGTGGTGTTTCCGAACGCGCCTCCAGGGTTGGTGTATCCGGGTGACCCAGGAGTGTCCGCCGGCCTGATTCCTACACAGAAGGATGCGTTCGCGCCGCGCGTCGGTTTGGCTTGGGACCCCACAGGCAGCGGCCGCTGGCTGGTCACCACTGCATACGGCATCTTCTACGATCCCTACTACACCGGGCAAGGCGGCCCGCTGCAGACGCCGAGCAGCGCGCCACCCTTCCTGCAGACGCCGCAGATCAATTTTCCCAACTTTGCTGATCCCTTCAACGGTGTGAATCCGTTCAACGAGTCCTTCGCGCAGCCGATGACGTTGCTGACCCTGGACAAGAACTTACGCCTGCCCTACGCACAGGATTGGAACCTGAATGTTCAAAGATCGTTCGGCTCCAACTGGTTGTTCGAGATAGGTTACGTGGGGACGAAGGGGACCAAGCTGCCGCGTTTTATCGAAGGCAACCCGGCGGTTTTTGTTCCGGGTGAATCCACAGAGGACAACGTCAACCAGCGGCGGCTGTATTCCGGGTGCACGCTCGCGGATCCGGCAGCGCCCTGTAACTACGCATCGGTAGGGATGATCGCGGGTATTGCGAATTCAACCTACAACGCCATGGAAGTGAGCTTGAAGAAGCGTTTTAGTTACGGGCTTTCGTTCCTGGCGTCCTACACCTTGTCGAAGACGCTCGACGATGTATCTACATTCAACATCACGGGATCGGCTTCGCAGAGCGTCGCGGGGGAAAACGACCTGGCGCAGAATCCATTTGATTTGGCCGCGGAGCATGGAAGATCGATGTTCGACGCGCGGCACCGGCTGGTCGTGAGCTACAAGTGGAGCATGCCCTTCTGGAATCATCCACAAAACTGGTACCAGCAGATTCTGGGCAACTGGCAGGCGAACGGCATCACGACGTTTATGAGCGGGACGCCGTTCACGGTTTATGACTCGCAGGACGTTTCGCTGCAGGGAGGAGCGCCGGAAATCTCGGGCTTCTCGAGCAACCGGCCAGATTTGATCGGCAATCCGAACTCGGGTCCACGCACTCCGCAGGAATGGTTCAATGTCAGCGCGTTTCAGCGGCTCGATCCAGTAGCGCAAGCGGGTCAGTTCGGAAATGAAGGCCGCAACGTCGTCGAGGGGCCTGGCTACCAACAGTGGGATTTCTCGCTATTCAAGGATATTCCAATCAGGGAAGCGAAGCGCTTGCAATTCCGGGCGGAATTTTTCAACGTGTTCAACCACGCGAATTTCCGATTGCCGGACAATGACATCAGCTCACCAACCTTCGGACAGATCCAGAACGCCTTGCCGGGGCGCGAAGTTCAGTTGGCGCTGAAGTTCCTGTTTTGAGCGGCGTGAATCTCACCTGGTCTCCTGTGGGGGCTCAGCGCTGCCGAGCCCCAGCTTGCCCGGACCGAAACATCAGGACATGTGACTAGGAAGCCAGTCCAAGTCCTTGCCGTCCTTGGATTCGCGGCATCTGTTACGATGCCCCGCTATGATTGAGCCTCAAGTTGAAAACGGCGCCCCGGACATAGCGCATTCCACTGAGGTTGTGGAACGCGAGTCTGGACTGCGTCGCGAACTGAAGCCCCACCAGGTGGCGATGATTGGCCTGGGCTGCACGATTGGCACGGGGCTGTTTCTGGGTAGCGCTATTTCCGTGAAACTGGCGGGTCCCTCGGTCATCGTGAGCTTCTTGCTGGGCGCCTTGGTAGCACTCACGGTTATGTGGGCGCTGGCCGAGATGTCGGTGGAGCATCCGACAGCGGGCGCCTTTGGTTTGCACGCGGAGATGTACCTCCATCCTTGGGCGGGATTTGCGATTCGCTACACGTACTGGCTGTGCCTGGTGGTGATCATTGGCAGCGAGGTCGTGGCGGCGGCAATCTACTGTCAGTATTGGTTTCCCAATGTACCCGCGTGGTTGTGGATTGCGGGATTTTCATTGGCGATGATCTACGTCAATACCCTAAGCATCGAGAATTTCGGCACTCTGGAATATTGGTTCGCGATGATCAAGGTCGTGACCATCGCTGTTTTTCTGGTGCTGGGTGCGGCGCTGCTGTTCGGTTTTGGGTTTCCTCGCATCGGGGCGGGGAACTACACGGCTTACGGCGGCTTCTTTCCTGGCGGATCGTCCGGAGTGGCGCTGGGGGTTACGATGGCGATCTTCAGCTATCTCGGGCTGGAAATCGTCGGGACGACTGCTGGTGAAGCGGCTGACCCTAAAATCGCCGTGCCACGCGCGTTGCGTCGCACCTTGCTTACCCTAGTGCTCTTCTACATTGGCGGCTTAGCCATCGTTGTGGGTATCGTGCCCTGGACCCAGATCGGATTGGGCGAGAGTCCCTTTGTTCGCGTGTTTGAAACCGTGGGAATTCCCGCCGCTGGGCACATCATGAACTTCGTGGTGCTGACCGCGGCGTTGTCTGCCGCGACTTGCAACGTGTATTTCACGTCGCGTTTGTTGTTTTCGCTCGCGCGGGGCGGATACGCACCGTTACGACTGGGGCGTCTGAACAAGCGGGGCATGCCAGTCGCGGCGGTGCTGGTTTCCAGCCTGGGTATGCTCGCGGCGCTTGTCCTGTCTCAACTGTTCAAGAACACGGCATTTGTGTTCATGATCGGCGTTGCCTTTTTTGGCGGGCCGTTCATCTGGATCATGATATTGGCGACCCACCTGGCGTTTCGGCGAGCCACGACCCGGGCTGGAAGGAACATTCTCCGTTTCGCGCCGCCCGGTCCGTGGAGTTCCTTATTTGGGCTCACTGCACTGGTCGGGGTGCTGATCTCGACATGGTGGGTACCGAGCTTCCATATCACCTTGCTCGCCGGTCCTCCCTGGCTCATTTTCATCACTTTGTGCTATTTGGCGTGGAGAAGAGCGAACCCGGTTGGGCCTGCCATCCCTCCGGAATCGAACCGGGATCGCCTCTGATACCGAATTTTGTCTAGCGGGACCGATAAGGACAAGAAATTGCCATTTCGTGGAAGTCAAGAGCGGACTACCGCAACGTCCGGGAGGAGTCACCATTCGGGCCGTACCTTGCGATGCCTTAATTCTACGGAATGGCGGCTGCGGTTTCGTTTGAATAACTGCTTTCGGCGCCGGTAGTGTCAACGGCGGTGGTGACGTAGTAGTAGGTCGAGCCGGATTGGACGCCGGTGTCGGTATAGGAGGCGCTTGGAACCAGCGAGGAATTAATTTTGGCATAAGGCCCGCCGGTGGTGGCCCGCGATAAACGTTAAAGCCAGATAGCTTCGTGGACGTATCACTCCAGGTCAAATTCACCGAATGAGACGCTGCCTGCGTAGCCAAACCAGATAGCGTGATGGTCGTTGGAGAATTTGTGGCAGTGCTTACAACAGAGGCGCTGCCAGAGAGTGTTCCCGTGGTCAGCGGCGCGAACAGGACCGAGAAGTTGGTGATTTGACCGGCGGCCAGATTCAGAGGCAGAGACAAGCCAGTAATGCTGAAGGGAGCGCCCGAAAAATTCAGCTGTGAAATGGTGACTGCGGCATTTCCCGTGTTTGACAGCGTAACGGTTTGACTGGCGCTGCTAGCTGCCAACAGTGGTGCTTGCAAAACTGAGCGAAGCGGGGCTGGCAGAGAGCTGAGACGTCTGAGCCACGCCCGATCCTGAGAGCACAAAGTTCGCCGGTGAACCCGGGGCGTTGCTGACGAGCCTTAGCGTGCCGGAAACCGTGCCCGGCCCCGCGGGTGTATAGCTCAGCGTGAACGAGCTCATAGTGGCTGGAGCGACATTGAGAGGAAGCGTCAGACCCGTTATTGAGAAGCCCGCACCGCTTAGGCTGCTTTGCGAAATATTCAGGGTCGCGCTTCCGGGGTTCGAAATCGTCATCGTCTGGGTGTTTGTTGAACCCACGGGCACGTTGCCGAAGGCCACAGTGCCCGGTTGCAATGAAAGCTGGGGTTGAACGCCCGAGCCCGCGAGACCAACGGATGCAGGAGAGTTGGTTGCATTGCTCACGACGGAAACACTGCCCGTGGCCGCACCTGTCACCGAAGGATCAAAGCTGACCATCAATGTGGCCATTTGCCCAGGAGCGAGTGACGAGGGTACGGGAATTCCTCTCGCGGAAAATCCGCTGCCGGTCAGCTTAACTTGTGAAATGCTAACCGAAGTGTTGCCGGTGTTCGTGAAGGTCACCGCGCTGGAACTGCTTGTCGTGCCGACCAGAATATTCCCGAAATTTAAGTTGCTGGCACTGGCGGAGAGTTGCAATGTTTGCGCCGTACCCGCGCCACTTAGCGCAATCTTTGCGCTGGGCGTATTCGCCGCATTGCTGAGAACGGTGACACTGCCCGTTGCACTGCCGGCGGTAAGCGGCGAGAAGGAAACCGCGAGGGACGCGCTTTGACCGGCAGGAACGGTCACGGGCAGCGCGAGCCCGGTGGAGGCAAAGCCTGTTCCTTGCGCACTGACCTGCGAGATGCTCAGGTTCGCCGTACCGTTATTGGTCAACAAAACAGACTGCGAGCTGGTAGTGCCAACCAGCACGCTTCCGAGATTCAGCGATGCGACGCTCAAGGAAATCTCGGGGACGGGGCCTGGTGACTGCGGGGTCGGGGCTAGCCCGGTTCCGGACACAGGAACCCTTCTTGATCCGTCCCTGCCTTGTATCGAGAAGTTGATACTGCCGGAAAACTTTACTGCTGCATTCGGAGTGAATACCACAAGGAAAGACACTCCCTGGCCGGGCGCCACACTGACGGGCAGGGTGGGGCCGGAGACGGCGAATTGTGGGATGCTGCTCGCGGCTTGCAGGATTTCGATGTTCCGGTTGCTCGTATTAAGCAGCGTAATCGCTTGAGACGAACTGAGAGTATTGACCGGCACAGAGCCAAAATTCACCGATATCGGGCTGGTCGTGAGTCTGGTCTCTGCAGTAGCTTGCTGGGTGAAGGTCCCAAACAGCAACGGTCCCAAGAAAAGAGAAAATAGAAAGAGACGGGACCTCTCCGTTCGCTTCATCAAGATCTCCTGGATTGCGGCGATGAATCCGGCGGGAGGGGGGAACCGGGTCGGTGGTTTTCACCTTGAACTGCTTCGCTGCAGTCTCAGAATAAACAAGGCATCGCAGCTGAACTACTGGTGCGAGGAACAGTTTTGGTACAGGTCTATGACACGGAGGGGGTACAGGGTGGCAATGGGTTTGACACGCCCGGTAGGGAGTTAACTCGGTAGGGAGGAGACTCCGGGGATGAGTACGAAACGTTGCCACCCAGCGATGCCGAAGCTAAGGTCTCAGGAGACAGAGAAGCCTTCGGCATGGCTCCTGGGGGCAACGCATTCCATCCCGCGCAGACGCATCAGGGGAAGGAATGTTTCCGTCTCAAACCTGTGCTAGCTCGCTGTGATCGGCACCGTCAGCGTTTCTTCTGGGCCCTGGGCCTTCCAGTGAAGAGAAGGGTCTAGCTTCCCCTGCCCCAGAAGTCGTTGAATGCTGTGAATCCGGAAATAGCGTCCAGAATTCATGTCTTCCGCGGTAAATCCATGAGAACGATAGGCGTCGTAGAGTTCCCGCGCGCCCTTGCGCGCGGTCCATTGTGGCCGGAAGTTGGGTAGCACACGCCCGATCTTGTCGCAGTTTACCCGATAGCACCGCTTATCGGGCCCACCGCCAGGAAAGTATTCGATATGACTCCCGGGGACCGTTTCAGCGACGATGTCCGCGAGTTCGCTGATTCTGTAGTTTTCCGACGTCTGGCCCACATTGAAGGTCGCGTTTTGTACGACGTTTACTGGAGCCTCTAGCACGGACAACATTGCGCCGATTATGTCCCGAATGTGCACGATCGGGCGCCAGGGGGTACCATCGCTCTTGATCAGAATCCGGCCGGTTGTAAACGCAGACGCCACGAAATCATTCAGCACCAGATCCAACCGGAGACGCGGAGACACGCCGTACGCAGTTGCATTTCTCATGTACGTCGGGCTGAAGTTCTCATCCGCCAGCGCAGCCAAGTCGCGTTCGACCAAGACCTTTGACTCACCGTACGGGGTCACAGGGTTGAGCGTTGCGGACTCTTCGAGGAACTCATCACCGGCCGAGCCGTAGGTACTGCAAGACGATGAGAAAACGAAGCGCCTCACGCCAGCCTGTTTGGAGAGTTCGGCTAGCCGGACAGAAGCCTTATGGTTGATTTCGTATGTGAGGCTGGGATCGAGATTGCTAACCGGATCGTTCGATAGTGCCGCCAAATGTACTACAGCCTCGAAGCCATCCAGGTCTGCCATTGTTACGTCGCGAATGTCTTTGCGTACGTCGGGCGTTTCTGGGTCTGGCTGCCCGAAATCACAACCCGCGTACAGGTCGGTGTCGAGGCCAACGACGTCATGCCCCGCCTCATGAAACATTTGCATCGCAACCGCACCAATATAGCCCCTATGACCAGTCAAAAGTACTTTCATCGTCTTACGGCTCCCGTTCGCAGGATTCTTGCCAAGAAGCACATCGCGAACACAATTGGTATCCTCACGTCACTAACCCATGTGCCTGTAAAATACGCTGCCCGCTGTAGAGAAGAAAGCGTCCGGCAAATTGCACAGAATTTCGTGGAACCCCCGCCATTGCCAAGGCGCTGCCTCTCGGCGTCCTCCGGCATTTGTGTACCGATAGTATGTCAGTAACCGCTTGCTCGCCCCCAGCCGATCCTTGAAAGCAACTAAGCCCTTGTGATCGAGTTCCGAACGGCCCAAGTCGATCTTTTCTGTGCCCGATAATTTGCACTCTTCGATGAGCCGCCAAAACAAGAACGGAATGCCGCCGAGGCTGTGAAGTGCCGCGTTGGAGCATGCGTACTTGAAAACGACAAGCGAGCGGTGTCGGAGCGTAAGCATCGCGGCGATTGGAGTGCCACACTTCCGGGCTATCCGGATCTCTGCTTTGTCACCCATACATTCAACCACGTTTGTAAACCAACTCTGCGGCTGAGGGAGCAGATGATGGCGCCTTCTAGTCATTAACAGCAGCTGGTAGAACTCGTCCACAAGTTGGTGAGACCGGCCCACTTCGTACGAAAGGCGCTCTCTTTCGGCTCGCCGGATCTTTCGCTGAAAGGAGTTCTTATGCAACCGACGGAAAATTTGCTCCAGACCGTAGCCTAAGTCTAGCTCATGGAGCCAATAGGCACCGGTTGGCTTTAGACCAGACTCGGTAATATGAAGTTCCGATAACGGACGAAGCTCGACGTACTGCTGGCGATTGCGATCGCACTCGTCTCGCAACCATTTGGCGAACGTTCGTGTCTCCGCGGGATCGATCAGCAGGGGTTCGCAATGATCTGTAAAGGGGAGCGATACCAAACGGGTGCCCGTCAGCCAGCTCGAGACTTGACAGACGACCATGCCGCTCTCTAATGCTGAGCCAGCCGGCGAATTGGTCAAGACCAGTGGTTCGTATCCATAGGTACGCGACAGCGCTTCGAGCCAGCCTCGCTGATGGAACACCGATGCGTGTCGGTGGCGAGCAACAAGATCATCCCAGCGGCGGTCTGCGAGCGGATGTAGGATGTGAACGTTCAATGTTTTCGCGGTTCGGAACGGTCCAGGCAGCCTCTTGGGAGCCAAGGCAGCGTACCCTGTCGGACCGTACCCCGCGACGTTCGTGGGCGCCAAATCCTTCAGCATCCGCTAGCGATCCTATAACTACCGCTACCTTCCTGTATTCCTTCATTGCCCGCAGAAACATTCAACCGCCTGCTGGAAAAGCGGAGCGGGGAATCCGTGCGGCTTGGTTCGCGATTGGTTACGAATAACGGAATGACGGGCACGCCCCAAGCCAAACCACACAATTGCACTCGTCCACTCGCGGCAATCAATTTGCCAGTCCGCTCCGATTATCACGTGTAGGCGGAATTAGCTAGGCTTAGCTAAGGTGTGTAATAACACTTACTTACAAGTGACCGGGGAGTTGGAGAGCTCTTGGCCTTAGTGACCTGCTCTAAAGCGGCGGGAATGGGGAAAATTGTTACCAGGTTTTGCGAATGCGTTTCCTGTCTAGCCCAACCTCATCGCCTCCGACACAAACGGCGATCTAAGGTCACCCGTTCAGAAGAGCCTCCGATATTCTTTCGGCGATTTAGGACCTTGATGGATCAGCTGGTCTCGGCCGCGCCACGCATTGGCGTGGGCCCAGGGTCCACTATCTGGTAGACGGCGTCGAGTAGGGACCGTGCGAACAAATCGGCACTTCCGGTCGGAACTTCATCGCATTTCAGTATTCGAACCGTTTTGCATCCAGCGCTTTTGCCAGCGCCGATATCGACGTCGGAGTCTCCAATCATCCATGACGACGTTAAATCAATTTCATGTTCAGTTGCGGCTTTCAAGAGCAGGCCCGGAGCCGGCTTGCGACACCCGCAGGGGGGATGTTCGTCGTGAGAACAATAATAAATCCCATCTATCAGAGCGCCGTCCGAAGCAAACCCTCCGCGCATACGCTCGTGTATCAGATCTAAATCGTCCGTCGTCAAGAGCCCTTTTGCTATACCTCTTTGATTGCTAACCACAACTACGTGGAATCCAGTTTTGTTAAGTAAAGCGATGGCCTCGACCACCCCGGGAAGAAATTTCATCTCTTCCCAGCACGTCACATATTGACCTTCTGGAAGCTTTTGGTTTATGACCCCGTCACGATCGAGGAACGCAGCTTTTCTCATGGAACATTTCCTATTGTACCAACTGAGGCTTCTGTATTGCGTCAACTACCTCAATTCGTGACCATCTGATCCTGCACAAACGAATCATCACCGCTGGGCGCGGCCGCTTCCCCTATCTGAAATGCGGCGGCATAACGGACCAACCAGTCTTGCCAGCTTTTGTCGAGAGGCTCCCGCCCCCAATAGTTCACCGGCCAATCTCGCCGTAAGCCAGGATCGCCATCGTGAGGCTATTCCAATCAACGAATCAGCGGCGAAGGCTTGACCCAGTCTCGAGGTCCGGGGATTGGCTGAGCGACGATTTCCGTTCACGCTTACTGAACGCCCGCCGGTAAGCGGCAAGGAGGTTGGGTACCGAATATTCCCAAGCAAGCTCGTCCAAGACTCGTTTGCGTCCGAATTTCCCCATTCTTTCTCTCTCCTCCGGATGTTCAATCAACCACAGGATTTTGGCGGCAAAATCGGGCACCTGATTCTGATTGTCACTGTAAATCGCGGCCTCCTGGGCGCTGAAACGGCCTTCCTTCAGGGAGAATTGGACAATAGGCTTGCCCAGCGCCATGTACTCCATGATCTTGATCATCGTGGAGATGTCATTCATTTCACAGGGTTTGTCCGGATTGACGCAAATGTCGGCCGTGGACAGAATCTCCAAGAGCTGTTGATCGGGAATCCTACCGGTGAAATTAAACATGTCGCCGAGCTGTTTGTCCTGCAACATTTTCCGAAGCCCGGACAGTCCCGGTCCCCCGCCGACACAAGTGAAATGAATGTCGCGACGCCCCAAGTTTTTGAGGTGGAGTGCCACATCCAAGAGAATGTCCAAACCTTCCTGAACGCTGATCGTCCCAACGTACCCGACCAAGTAAGGCTTGCCGAATTTGAGAGCGGGATTGGGCTGAACGGGTTTAAAGGTCATGAGATCGGGCCCGTTTCGAACAATGAAAACGTCGCCAGGATCCATGCCTCCTCTGGATACAGCGAGTTCCCGGTAGCTGTCATTAGTGGCCATGACTACGTCGCAGAAACGGTAGGTCTGGTTTTCGAGCCAGACCTGGGCCTTGTAAAGGAAGTCTTTTCTTTCAAACTTGGATAGGTAGAGTTCCGGGTTCGCATCGTGATGATCGAAGATGTATTTCACTCCCAAGAGTCTGAAAGGGAGGGCAACCAGAAAAATATCGTCCGGGGGATTACAGCCCTGGATGACATGGAAACCGTGTCGGAAATAAATCCACCAGGTGTAGAAGAACTCCCAAAAGAGTGCGCAGCCGAATTCGAGAAGATACCCGAGAGGACTGTTTCCCTCTTTTGGCATCGGGTGCCGATAAACGTGTATCCCGCTGAGAATTTCGTGGCCCGCAGCGTAGCCCTTGCCTCGGGGACACAATACGGTGACGTCGTAACCGTTCGCGGACAAGGACAAGGCTTCCTTCCATACGCGTGAGTCGAAGGGGACGGGCAGATTTTCAACGATGATTAGGACCTTATTTTTCATGTAAGCGGTTTCTTAAACCGAGGCCATGGGCCGAGTTTCATGAACGTCCATTAGATACATAGGGCAGGCGGGAGTAGCCCGCGGTCACGACCGGCGAAGGCCTCGTCACGGCAGAGAAACACGGCTCGCTTCAGGGAAGATTTCTTTCTCCACGAGTTCTGAGATGATGTGGCCGATCAAAATATGGCACTCCTGAATACGAGGGGTATCCTTGGAGGGGACGCAAATGCAAAGCTCCGCGCTCTTGGCGAGAGATCCTCCGGATGCCCCCGTCATTCCGACTGTCCGCAAACCCATTTTCCGGGCGGTCAGGAGGGCCTTGATCACGTTTGGTGAATTTCCGCTCGTCGAAATGCCCACGGCGACGTCCCCAGCCTTTGCCAAAGCTTCGATCTGCCGGGAAAAAACCTGATCAAACCCGTAGTCGTTGCCGATAGCCGTAAGGCAGGAAGTATTTACAGAAAAGGCCAATGCGGGCAAAGCCGGCCGATCGAAGGCAAAGCGTCCGACTAGTTCCGCGGCGATATGTTGCGCGTCCGCCGCGCTGCCACCGTTGCCGAACAGAATTACTTTGTTTCCTTGCTGCAATGATGCAACTAAGATTTCGCTAACCTTGGCGATCGTCGCGACCAGACCAGAATTACTTAGCATGCTTTGCTGTGTGGCAATCGAAGCCTTCATTAACTCAATTGCTCGATGGCCGAAATCACCCGTTTCTTTCATCCACCCTCCGCATCGAAGCCTGGTAGGGGATCCCAATCTGCATGCTTCGAGTATCTGCCGATTGCGTTTTCACAGTTGAAAACCATTCGCCAACGCCGCAAAACGAACTCAGGATACAGCGCACACTCGAATCAGTGCAGCTTCTCATCACCAGAACTGGGAAGTCTCTTTACGCGGGCCGCATCATAAAGCCGATCGGAAAGTCCTTGCGCTCGCGCATAGTCTTCCGGAGTGCCTATGTCGATAAACACTCCTTGCTGTTCTAACGCATAGACGCCCTGAGTCAGCAGCTTCGGGAAGACATCGCGCTCCAGACTGGACGGTCCTTCTGGAATGTGTTCGAGAATTCGTCGGTTGAAGACATAAACTCCCGCGTTGACCAGCCCGTTTGGATCCGCATTCGTCTTCTCGGCGAAACCGCTTACCACTCCATCGGGTCTCACTTGGACTGTCCCGTATCGCATCTCATTCCTGGTTCGAAACACGGCCATGCTTGCGATGCCGCCCGACTTTCGATGAAAGCAAATCAGCTGTCGAAAATCCATTTCCATGAACGAATCGCCATTCATCACAAGAAAATCGGAAACCTCTCGGAGGAACGGTTCAGCGAATTTCACGGCGCCCGCCGTGCCAAGGGCTTCCGGTTCCCTGGAATACTCAATCGTTACATCCCAGGAATGGCCATCGCCCAGATCATGCTCGATCTCTTGGGCGCGATAACCAGTACACATTACCAGCCGGCGGATGTCTTGATGGCGCAGTTGCCGAACCAGCAATTCGAGGAATGGCCGCTCACCGACCGCGGCCAGGGGTTTGGGCGTACTCGGCACCACAGATCGTAGCCGTGTTCCCAATCCCCCTACTAGCAGGACACCCTTTATATCGCTGTCGGACGGACTCATAAGTGGTCCCTTTGCCCGCTCGGTTACAAATCTCGATAATTTTCAGGAGGAATACTCGAACAGTTCTCTCGATTCTATCGGTCGGATTCGAATGCCTTGTCCCAGTATGCCAGCATCGATGCCAATGTTTGCTCAATTGACATCAGCGGTTTCCAGCCCGTGTCTCTACGGATCTTATCCGTGCGGCCGAAGATGATTTTCTCGTCCGAAGGCCGCATCAAGCGAGGGACACGCCTGACTTCTACTTTTACGCCGGACAGCCGGATTGCGGCATGTAACAGCTCGTCAATCTGGAACGTCTTGCTCGCGCACAAGTTGTAGGCCTCCCCCCGCCTTCCCTTCAAGGCGGCCAGATAAAAGCCGCGGACCGTATCATGGACATCAAGAAACGCGCGGCGAGGGGTCAGGTTGCCGACTTCAATGACGGGTGGCTGCATTCCCTTCTTGATCCGAGCCAGTTGGCGGACAAAGTCTGACGGAGCATCGTTGGTCTTGCCTGGGCCTGTTGTATTGAAGAGTCGGATGTTGGTGGCCGGTATTTTGTAGTCCAAGAAGTACTCGCGAGCCAAAAGGTCGAGGCAAACCTTGCTGATGCCGTAGGGGTGAAGAGGCTGCAATGGCTGGTGTTCCGTGACCGGAATGGCGGCCGGCGGAACATGCCCATACTCTGCGCTTGAACAGGCCGACACTATAACGGGTGGCCGCCTCATATAGCGCAGCGCCTCGAACAAGTGTAGAGAACCCATGATATTTGATTCGAAGGTCCCCACTGGATCTGCCCAGGACACCGTGGGCAAGCTCTGTGCGCCTAAGTGGAAGACGTGGGTCGGTTCGTGCTCATTGAGAATTTGGGCCACCCTTTGGCCATTCCGTAGGTCACATTGCACGAAGGTCAGGTTGGGTAGTTCTGGAAAAGAATTCCTGCTGTGGAAGCAATATCCGCCGATGACCTTCCACTGCTTGGCCTGGAGGAACCTCACCAAGTGAGATCCGATGAAGCCCTCGGCGCCAGTTACGAGTGCGATCCTCTTCTGCATTCTCATGGTCATAGTGTAAAAAGAATTATCTGGGAAGGCATCCGTGATTGGAAACATGCGCTCCAGACGGAAAGGGAACTCACCCAACTACCCCTGCATGACTGCCCAAGCGCTCCTACCCAGACTTGCGTGGGTCAACCGAGTTCCCGAATGCAGGGGGGAAGCAACCACACGTGGAGGGGCAAAGCCCGACGTGCCTAGGAATGCTCAGTTTGCGCGTAGACCTCGCGGCGTTCGCGCGTTAGACCTTCGTCGTATTCTCCCTCCGGCTCATACACAATGACTTGGCTCCCTCGATTAGAAAACGCAAAGGGTACGCACAAAAGCTTTTTTAATCGACGTCGCACATCATCGCGGCGTTCGGGGGGCACGTAGAGCAACAAGAAGCCGCCGCCGCCGGCTCCCAGAAGTTTGCCGCCGAGAGCGCCTGCGTCGAGTCCGGCCTCGTAAATTTCATTGATGTCCGAGTTGGTGATTTTTTGCGTCAGCGACCGTTTCACTTTCCATCCCTCGTGCAGCAAGCGCCCGAATTCATCCAGAGAGCGATGCGGGTTGGTCACGATGTCCTCCGCTTCGCCAACCATTTGGAACATTGTTTTCAGCTCTTTCGTCCTTTGAGGCGTCACTCTAACTTGCTCCTGGGCAATCTCCGAAGCGATCCTCGAAAAACCGGTGAAGTACAAAGCGAGATTCTGCTCGAGTGCTGCAAGTCTGGCTGGCGCGGTCAAGACTCGCTTCACTTCGAAGGAATCGTCCTGATTGAAGTTGATGCGATTGAAGCCGCCGTATGCGGCGCTTACCTGGTCCTGTGACCCCACGGCTTCCCGAATCAGGTTTTGCTCCACATGGAGAGCGTCGACGGCGAGCGCATGCTTGTCACGCATTTGGTTCTTGAGGGCATACAAACCGAGCAGGAGCCCCACAGTAAACGCCGAACTAGTCCCCAATCCGGTTCGGGCAGGCAAGTCGGCTACGTGATGGATCTCGACCCCACCGTTGACGTCCAGGAATTGCAAGCACTCGCGCGCCGAAGGATGCTCGATCGTGTTATTGTCATTTACGTTTTCAATTCGCGAGTACGATACGCGGCTTTGATACTCGAAAAAGGGCGGGAGCCATCTGGACGTAATGTAGCAGCACTTGTCGATAGCGGTCGACAGCACAGCGCCACCGTGCTCGCGATACCAGACGGGATAATCCGTGCCTCCCCCGAAGAACGAAATGCGAAGCGGGGTACGAGTAATGATCATGTTTCCATCCTTCCGATTGTGTGTTCAGGGAGGACCCAGGGGTTCAGCCGCACGCCATTCCAATCTCGACGTCAAAAAAACGCAGGCTCCGCGATAGCGTCAAGCCTACAACGGGGCTGAGAGCAACCAATCCTGGGCCTGAATCTGGGCCCGAATCGATCCAAGCGAGCCACTTCACGCTTGAACAGGGCGAACGCCAGCTTGCGCCGGAATCCTGTTCTGTAAGAAGCCTGCGATTTCCCCGACAACCCGTTCGCGCTGCTCCGCGCTGAGCTGTGGAAACATCGGTAACGATACGATCTCGGGCGCTATTTTCTCCGTCACCGGAAAGTCCCCGCGGCCATATCCCAATCCTGCATAAGCCTTTTGCAAGTGCAGTGGCACAGGGTAGTGAATTCCTGTCCCAATCTTGGCTTCGGCCAGGTGCTTCTGCAGCCCTTCGCGATCTCGAACGCGAACTACATACAGGTGATGAACTGCTCGCGCCCAGTCCGGGCTGTAGGGCCTCACCACTCCGTCCACGTTCGACAGTAGCCTGTCGTAGTGCCGGGCGGCTTCCGCTCGTTTCCGGTTCCATTCCCCTAGATGTTTGAGTTTCGCGGATAGTATGCCCGCTTGGATCGAATCCAGGCGGCCGTTATAGCCCTCGATATCGTGATAGTACTTCTTGGATTGCCCATGGTCGCGAAGCATCGACACTTTTTTCGCTAGCGATTCGTCGTTCGTGGTGACCGCTCCACCTTCGCCGCACGCTCCCAGGTTCTTTCCCGGATAGAAGCTGAATGCGGCGGCTTTACCCATCGACCCCGCGGTGCGCCAACGGTTTTCCTTCGTTGAGAAATACTCCGCGCCGTGCGCCTGGCAGGCGTCTTCAATCAGAATCAGGTTGTACTTCTTCGCAATCTCCAGCAGCGCATCCATATCCGCGGTCTGTCCGTACAAATGGACGGGAACGATGGCGGTGACCGGCTTTCCGGTCTTGTTATCAATCACCGCACCCACTTGTCCGTCGACCGTGCACGACTTCTCCAGGTACTCCCGCACCTTAGCCGGGTCCATGTTGTACGTCCGTTCGTCGACATCCACGAATCTGGTTTCGGCTCCGGCCTGTGAGATCGCTTCCACGGTCGCGATGAAAGTGTTTGGCACGGTAATCGCGACGTCGCCGGCTTTCACGCCCGCAGCCGTTAGCGCGAAACGCAGTGCGTCGGTTCCGTTGCTGGCGCCGACGCAATAGTTCACGCCGCAGAAATCCGCGAACCCGCGCTCGAATTGTTCGACCAGTGGGCCGCCGATGAAGCTGGCGGTGTGCAGCGCGCGCCTGAAAACTTCGGTAAGTTCCTGTTCCAGCTCGACGTGCGGTGTAACAAGATCAAGAAACGGAATGGCTTCCTTGGGGTTCACTTTTGGTCTCCCGGTATGATGGCCGCGGCAGTATCAATGGACCTCATCACTTTCGCGGGATTTCCAACGACGACGGCATTGGCGGGTACATCTTTCGTGACTACGCTTCCCGCACCCACAATGGCATTTTCGCCGATGGTCACATTGGCCAGAATTGTCGCTCCCGAACCAATCGACGCGCCCTTCTTGACCAACGTGCGCTCAACCTTCCAGTCTTTTGCGGTCTGCAGGTGCCCGTCCGACGTGACTGCGCGAGGATAGGAATCGTTTATGAAAGTGACGCTGTGCCCGACGAATACGTTGTCTTCAATCGTCACGCCTTCACAGATGAAGCTGTGGCTTGAGATCTTGCAGTTCTTTCCCACGCTCGCATTTCTCTGAATCTCGACGAAAGCCCCAATTTTCGTGCCGTCGCCTATCTCGCAGCCATATAGATTGATGAACTTCGACAGACATACATCCTTGCCGAGTTTCACATCCGCAGTAATGCAGCAGAAGTCGCTCATAGCCCGAAAATTTTCCCTTTCTGTTGTAGGGATTTATCGGCGGTCTCCAGCATGCGCACTACCCGCAGACCGGCTTGCCCATCGTTGAACGGTTGCTTATGTTCGGTGATGCACTCAATGAAATACGCCGTCTCGGCTTTGAGCGCCTCCACTTGCTCAACCTTGGGCGACCACATGTCGCCAGTTCGGTAGCTCACCAGTTGCTGATAAACGGCCTCACCGGTGGTAAATTGCACGCCTTTATCGTAGACCTTGATCTTCTCGTCTGCCTCGATGTCATTCCAAACAAGCATCTTCTTTTCGCCGCCGATCAGCGTTGTGCGTACCTTCACCGGGGAGAGCCAATTGACGTTGAGGTGCCCGATCATGTTGTTTGGATAATAGATCGTTATAAAGGCCACATCCGCGATGCCATTCAGGTGGCCTTCGCCTGTTGCCACCATAGCCTCCGGTTTCTCCGTAATCAGATAATCCATTATGGAGAGATCGTGTGGCGCAAGGTCCCAAATTACGTTTACATCGTGTTGGAAGAGTCCTAGATTCACACGAGTCGAGTCGTAGTAGTACAGCTGGCCGAGAGTTCCGTCGTCGATCAGCCCGCGGATCTTCCTGACCGCACCTGTGAACAAGAACGTGTGGTCGACCATGACCTTCAAGTTCTTCCGTTCCGCCAACTCGATCAGTTCTTCAGCTTGTGCTGTCGACGACGTAAAGGGCTTTTCCACAAAGACGTGCTTCCCATTCTCCAGCGCCCTCTTCGCCAATTCGAAGTGCGTCCAAACAGGCGTCACCACAGCTATCGCGTCGATATCCGTGGCGGTCAGCAAATCGTCGGCATTCGAAGTAACACGCAATTCTGGATATGCCTGTTGGGCTCTTCGCAACGATTTATCGCTCTTGTCGCACACGGCTACCACGCGCGAACCTTCCGTCTGCTGAAAATTTCGCACGATATTGGGGCCCCAATACCCGTAACCGATGACACCGACTCGGATCATTTTTCGCTCTTCCTTCTGCGGAGGGAGACTATCTATTCAGGATCGCTCTTGTGAAAGGCAGGACCTCAGTAACGGCCTTGAGAAGGTCGAATTAATTTCAAGGTGACCGCGCTCAAGTTCAGATAGGCTACCGCCATTAAACCTCACCTACGGGCAATTCCAAGAAGGAGGGTCGCAATCGACCTGCCACACCGGTGCCATTTTGGAATAGGTTTGTCTTTGGTTCTCTTTCCACGGTAACTATAAGACAATAAGCTGCTTAGATGTAACGGGCAGAATTGAGACCGACTATTAGCGGTCCTCCACCGGGTCAAGCGTCACATCATGAGGAAAAGACTTGCCCCGACTTGAGAACGCCTTTCCAACCACGAATATCTGCCGGCGACAAGAAGCCGGATCAGGTGGTTGAGGCAGTAAGATTAATCTTTTGTTATAGTTCGACGGTGTCGCCGAACACTTGTGGGTCCTTCTCCGCATCAAGTCCACTCGCCTCTGGCGCAAAATGGGGATTTAGCGCTCCTTGTGTGGCACTCAGCGGCAGTTCGGTCGTCCAGGCAGCGGCCTACATTGCTCCACGTTGTCAATTTGGGACGTCCTTTCAAGGTGACACTGTAGCGTTCTTTTCGAGCAAACGATTGCAGGTTAGGGGCAATGCGGTGCACAGCTTTCTCCCTGGACTCATATTCAATATTCATTCTAAAAGACTTATTTATGAACCACTTTGGCAGCCTGTTTGCACGCATTGAGTCAGCGTTTCCCCGACGCTTGGTTTGTCCCTAAACGGAGAGAAATCGGAATGAACCCTTCAAAGGCGATTTGGTCCTTTGCGTTGCTGTTGCTAATGACACCGCTCGCGCACGCAGACGGAACCACGACAATGTTGTTCACGGGCGTAAATGGGGCGAATGACGGCGTCTACTATGTAAGTCCCTACACGGGCGTCATGAATCTTGGGTCTTCCAATGCTCAGCCGGTAGCCCTGTTCTGCGACGACATTAACAATGAGGTTTACGTCGGCGAGGTCTGGCAGGCCAATGTAACCAACATGGCGACGGGCAACCTTGCAAACACTCGCTATGGAAATGGCTCAGTCAACCCCAACCTTGGAGGCACGAGCCCGCAAACCCTCTACGAAGAGGGGGCGTGGATCGTATCTCAGTTTGCGTCACACTCAGGCGACTATGTCAGTTTGCAATACGCCCTGTGGGATCTAATGACGCCGAACGCCGAGCCTACAAGCTTCGCCAACGCCGATGGGATCAAGGTATCTCAATGGTTGTCCTGGGCTGCGGCGGATTATGCCCAGATCAACCCAGCAAATTTTTCCATCGTTACCAACGTCGGGCCACTTGCTTACACGGGTCAAGTGCAGGAGTTCATCGTCTCGACGCCCGAGCCGGCCGCCTTCGTCTTGATGCTCGTGGCGATTGGCTTTATGTTTCTTCTCCTTAGGCGTCGTCAGCAACCGTCGTAGCCTGCCCGTCAGACCCCTAACCTCTGCCTCCGTGCGTTCGGCATGGAGGCATTTTTCTTTCCCTACGGATCAGTGAATAAGCGCATCGTGGTGGGTTCTTGCTGCGCTGTGAGCCGCCCGGCGGTTGCGACTGAAGCGCCGACAACGAGACCCATGTCTCAATCCAACTAGGTGCTCACCGGAACGAGGAAGCGTCGCTCTTACTTTCTTTCGCGGGTCGGCGATGTCATTGGAGGACTAATCCGAAACCGGGACAACGCTTCTCCAAGATTCTGGATGAACGTTTCCGAACTGTAGACGTCTGCGCCGATATGCGTGCTCCCTGCTGGCGCGGATGATTCGACTTGGTCCAATTCGAATTCGTGTGCGACATCTTCCACGACCTTGGGCAGGATTGGCCGCTGCTGTTCGACGTAGGCATTGATCAGTGCGTGTTCGCATAGCAAATTCACCACGCGCGGTATGCCCATCGAATACATGTGAATCGTTTCCACCGTCCTGGGATCAAAAATCGGTTCGCCGCTGGCTCCCGCGATCCGTAGACGTTCGAGGATGTAGCTGTGCGTCTGGTCTTTCGTCAAAGGAGATGTCTTGCACCGCAGCATAACACGCTGGCGGAGCTGACGCAGTTGGGGAAGCCTCAGCCTCTCTTCAAACTCTGGCTGCCCGGACAACACGATCTGGAGTAGCTTCTCCGTGGACGTCTCAAGATTGGTCAACAGCCGAATTTCCTCCAAGACTGGATGAGTCAGGTTCTGCGCCTCATCCACAATCAGCACCACGGTCTCGCCAGCGCGGTAGCGTTCCAGCAGCCACTGGTTGAGTTTCATCAACTGTTGGCTCTTGTTCCGGGCGTCGCAGGGGATTCCAAACTCCGCCAGGATGAAATCGAACAATTGGTTCGTGTTCATCCGGGAATTGAACAGGAAGGCCGTGCGTGCCCGCCGCTGATGCAGCCAATCCAGAAGGCGGTTTACCAGCGTGGTTTTCCCTGTGCCCACTTCGCCGGTAAGCGTGATGAAGCCTTTGCGATTGTGCACGCCATACATCAACCCGCTCAGCGCTTCTTCGACCTCCTTAGTCAAGAAGAGATAGCGCGGATCCGGGTTGGCGTTGAAGGGATCTTCTTTTAGCCCGAAAAAGTTCTTATACATGATGTCAGTACCTTAGCTGACAGGCCTGCAAAACGTGGTTTCTGGCGGACCATAATATCTAGCTGAAACTCGACTTTAACTCGTTGGGAGCGTCTTCAGTCTACCGCAGTACGAACGGTCGCGTATGGCATTGAAACTCGACGGATACCTCGTGCCGCAAAAGGCTGCTAGCGTACGGCGAGACTGCGCGTACGGATGCATTCGAATTTTCAAAATACGCGGTATATCCGAGCGAAAGGGTGAAAGGGTCGCCGATCGGTCGAGCGGCCGGTCCGGTCCTCTCCCTAGGAACCATGAATCGTATATGGTAGTTTGAGACCCGGCAGTGAAGAACTGAAGTGTCCATCGCCGCGCAGTTCACTTTCCTGAGCATGCCGCAACGGCCTGATAGCCCATGAATTGACCGCGCATATACTTCTTTGCCGGTACCGCGCTCCACTTTTAACAGCACGAGATCTCCGTTCGCTCGATTTCCGTGACCATAGTATTCAGAGACTGTGCATCCGCGCCGTGACCATCCACGAATCGGTTGTCCGCCGACTGTACGAGAAAGTGAGTCGCCATGGCAGCCTGCTTTTCCCGTGTTACGGGAGCAGGTTCGGTACCAAATGGGCATATAGATCTATCCGAACTGCAGCACGTTAAATAGTTTAGAATCAAGTCGTTAGACGGGAGACAGGAAGCTTCGACCCCACACCTGGCGAGAACGGAAGTTCGACTTTACTTCCACGTAGTGGCAATTTGTTGCCCCGGGTTTCGGTTGTTCCGGGGAATCCCCGGAACGCATTCGATGCCCTCGAAGAGTTTGTTTAGTTGAGGACCGTCAGGCCTTGCTTACGATCGGTTGAAACTGACTGGCTTTTCATTTTAGAAGCTTTGTAACCTCCTGTAAATATTGAAGATGCATGCTATTCATCGGCTGCTTGAATCTCTATGCGCGCACGGACACTTCGTGGAAGCGCCTAGGCCAATAGCGGCAAGACTTGTTCACTCCGTCGGTTATCGGCCGCTCAATTCCCAGATCGCTTCGCGGGAAGAGGGCGAGTTCCACATAGCTAAGCAATTTATTATCAAATATTTACAAGGAAGCATGCTTAATTAGAAATGCGCGCATCCATCTGCCAGTCCGGCATCCCGATTGCCTCATAGTACGACGTCTAAAGCCGTTTAATGGCGGTAGCCTAGCTAAATGACGGTATCGAGCAGGCAAGTCGGTAAGGGAGCCCTAGGCTACCGGATCAACTGTTGCCGTTTGGAAAAAGGATAGTTGAATCGGAAGAATACCCCCAACGAACTGAAAAAGCGTTGCTTACCAACGGCTGAGCGGTTTCGGAACTTCGTTGTTCCCTCATGCTGAGCCTACCAAGTGTGGCTAGCGAGGTTTATGCCCAGTGACCGTCCCTCTCATGCTAAATAACTCAGGGCAATACAAAGTGAAGGAAGTTGCTATGACACAAGAACCCTCCCCCCTACCATACGTGCTGATCACGCCAGCCAGAAACGAAGAAGAGTTCATCGAGAAAACGCTCGAGTCCGTGGTCCATCAGACGTACTTGCCGTTGAAATGGGTGATCGTAAACGATGGCTCAACCGACAGCACCGCGAGTCGGATCGAACCTTACGTTTCGAAGTACGATTGGATCGAGCTGGTGAATTTGCCGGTGCGCCGCGAGCGGAATTTTGCGGCAAAGGTGCATGCCTTCAATGCCGGTCGGGAAAGATTGAAAGACCTCAAATACGAGATCATTGGCAATTTGGATTCCGACGTTTCGTTGGACCCGGATCACTTTGAGTTTCTCTTGAATAAGTTCAGAGAGAATCCTCGGCTGGGCGTCGCTGGAACGGTCTTCCGCGAAGAAAGTGGTTACAACTCGGAAACCGATAGTCTCGAAGGCCAGCTTCACGTTGCAGGCCAGTGCCAACTGTTTCGGCGGCAGTGTTTCGCGGATGTGGGCGGATACTTCGCCAACAAGGCCGGAGGCATTGACTGGATCGCGGTTACAACTGCCCGGATGATGGGTTGGAAAACACGATCGTTTCGCGAGAAGTCGTTCTTCCATCACCGGCGCTTGGGAACGGCCGAGCGTAGCGCGTTTGCGGCGGCATTTTCGTATGGTGAGAAGGACTACTACCTCGGCGGCCATCCGGTATGGGAACTCTTCCGCGTTACCTATCGCATGGTCAAGCCTCCCTACGTGGTGGAGGGACTTGCGCTCGGCTCCGGCTATGGATGGGCAGCGCTGCGACGAGCTAACAGGCCCATTTCCAAAGAGCTTATCGCGTTCCATCGCCGGGAACAGATGCGCAAGCTCAAAGTGATTCTGAAATCTGCTGCAACGTTCAAGCCACTTGACAAGTTCAGACTTCTTTCTGAATAGGTCGGCCTTGCTTCAAGGGGTGGCAAAGCCAAAGGTGCTGGGCTCGAAGGATTTATTGCTTCAGTCGAAGATTACAACTAGCAGGTCTTATGTGCGGCATATGTGGACAATTCAACTTCGGAAATCAGTCACCGGTTCGACGTATGGACCTCGAGGCGATGACCCGTTCCATCGTCCATCGCGGTCCGGATGACGAGGGTTATTTCGTCTCGGGACCACTCGGATTCGGATTTCGGCGGCTCTCCATTATCGACCTGGCCGGCGGGCATCAACCGATGTCGGATCACGAACAGTCGGTGTGGGTGATTTTCAACGGTGAAATTTACAATTTTCCGGAACTCAAGCGGGAGCTACAGGGCCACGGCCATGTATTTCGCACGAACTCCGACACCGAGGTCATCATTCACGGTTACAAGCAGTGGGGCGATGAGGTACTCAACCGCCTGAACGGCATGTTTGGACTGGCGATCTGGGACGTTCGGCAGAGACGGCTCGTTCTGGCCCGGGATCCATTCGGGATCAAGCTGATCTACTACCGCATCGATGAGGATACTCTTTATTTTGGATCAGAAATGCGGCCCATCCGCGCGATGATGCCAGGGAAAGCGGAGATTGATACGACCTCCCTCAATCTTTTCCTCCGTTACCGGTTTACGCCCTCGCCTTACACGATCCTGAAGGGAGTTCGCAAACTCGCGCCCGGCACCAAACTGACGGTTCAGAATGGCGCTTGCGAAGTGAGCCGCTGGTACAGATTCAAGCCGGAACCTTTCACACCAGCCAAGTCTCCCGCGGAAGCCAGGGAGGAGCTGCTGTCCCTCTATAAGGATGCGATCAAGCGCCAGCTTATCAGCGACGTCCCGGTTGGCTTGCTGCTGAGCGGCGGAATCGATTCCGGGCTGTTGCTCGCATTAATGAATTTGAGCGGGAGTTCCTGGCCGACCTACACAGTGGGCTATGGCTCGTCCTTCGGCGATGATGAACTGGCGGACGCCGAGCAGACTGCTCGAGTGCTGGGATCAAGGCACACAAGTGTCAGGATCACACAATCGACATTCCAGGAAGCGCTTCCCAAGATTGTGGCTGCGCTGGAAGAACCCATCGCAACTTCCTCGATAGTGCCGATGTATTTTGTCTGCCAGCGAGCACGCCAGGACGTCAAAGTAGCTCTTGTAGGACAAGGCCCGGACGAGTTGTTTGGAGGATACCGCCGCCACTTGGGGGTGCGTTACAGCGCGATGTGGTCAACCTTGCCAGGTTGGGTCCGCATGCCAATCTCGTCAACAATCGGAGCCTTGCCAAGGAATGAAACTCTCAAGCGGGGCGTTTACTCTTTGGCAATTCCCGACCGAATGCGCAGATACCAAAATGTCCTCTCACTCCTGCCGGAAGACCAAGTCGAAGGGCTGTTTCAAGACGGGCTTCTACCTACAGGGGCTGGGGACACTATCCTCAATTGCTGGCAGGACATGACCGAACTAATGGGAGAAACGGATGAACTTGGTGGACTTCAGTTCCTCGAAGTGCGCTCCACACTCCCGGACGAACTACTTATGTATGCCGATAAGCTGTCGATGGCACACGGACTGGAGCTCCGTGTTCCATTTGTTGACAAAGAGGTCGTGGAATATGTTGAACGGTTGCCGGCGAACCTAAAGGTTAGGAGTGGATCGAGAAAATGGCTTCACCGGCAGGTTTGCAGCAGCTTCCTGCCGGAGTCGATCTTGAGGCGGCCAAAACGGGGCTTCGCAAGTAACGTCGTGGATGATTGGTTCCGTGGGGCCATGAATACCCGAATGGCAGATACGCTGCTAGATCGCGATTCCCGGATCTACCAATATCTTCGCCCGCAGGTAGTGTGTGAATTGTTCAAGCAGCATGCTGCCAAACGACACGACCACCATAAGATTCTCTTCAGCCTGGTGGTGTTTGAAGAGTGGCTAAGAACCCATGAGGAACCAGCAGCAACACTCTCCGCCTGACTCATCGAAAAGATCTTCCGGAAACGGCACAGAGCGGTTGTTTCCGACAGGACAAGCTACACCAAATAAGGAGTGGATTCATGAAGGTGTGTGGCAAGGATATCGTGGTCCAAGGGCGGTGGCTTCGGACCGCCCACATTGATGGCGACAAATACAATTTTCCGGACGATCCCGATACGCTCATCGACGGTTTCAAAAAGTGTGGGACACGGATTGACCTGTTCACTTTTCTCCAGCAACTGCCGGAAACGACGCCGAAATATGCCTATCCCATGGAGTGGGACAATCTGGCCGTCCTGCCCGTCTCTACTTTCGATCATTGGTGGAACCATCAAATCCGGTCGTTTCCCAGAAACCGTGCGCGCCAGGCCGGGAAGAGAGGAGTGGTATTGCGCGAAGTGCCGTGTGATGACGCGCTGGCGCGAGGGATCTGCGAAATCTACAATGAAACTCCCATCCGTCAAGGAAAACGGTTCCCTCATTATGGGATGACGCTCGGAAGGGTGCGCGAGTATGCGCGTACATTTCCGGACCGCAGCATCTACATTGCTGCGTTTGTTGGCGAAGCCATGATTGGGTTCATCAAGCTGGTAATGGATGAGACCCGCAATCACGCGTGCATGGTGCATATTCTTTCGATGATGAAGCACAGGGACAAGGCACCCACCAATGCATTGCTCGCTGAAGCTGTGAAGGTCTGCGCGGAGCGTGGCATAAATTATCTTGTGTATGAAAATTTTTCTTATGGGAAGAAACAAGGTGACAGCTTAAGTCACTTCAAAGAAATAAATGGATTTCGGCGGATGGATTTGCCGAGGTACTACATTCCTCTAACTCCGTTGGGACGAATCACGCTTCGTCTTGGTCTGCACCACCGCTTAAGGGATCGCCTGCCGGAATCCCTGCTTGCAAAGCTTCGTCAACTGCGCACCACCTGGTACGAGCGCAAATTCCAGTTAAAGCCAGAATCGCTCTAGGAGAGACAAAAGTGCCCGGAATCGTCGGCCTTATCACTAATCGTCCGGCAGCGGACGCAGAGTGCGAGCTGCGTGAAATGGTGCAAACGCTCTGCCATGAGTCGTTCTACACCAGTGGGATGTGGTCTGACCCAGCGCAGGGGATTTACGTAGGCTGGGTAGCGCGACGGGGATCCTTTGCGGATGGAACGGCGCTTACGAACGAGAGCGGTGAAGTTAGGTTGTTTTTTTCGGGCGAGGAATTTCCCGAACCCGGGACCGTCACGACGCTGAAGCAGCGAGGTCACGCTGTTGAATCGGATGGGGCGTCCTATCTGGTGCACCGGTATGAGGACGAGGCCGATTTCCCCAAACAACTGAACGGTAGATTTCACGGATTAGTTGCCGATCGCAGAGACGACAGCTCAATTCTCTTCAATGACCGTTTCGGTCTGCAGCGGCTCTATTACTACGAAGCGCAGGATGCTTTTTACTTTGGAGCCGAAGCAAAAGCCATCCTTAAGGTTCGGCCGGAGTCGCGGAGCATGGATCTGCGCGGCCTCGGGGAATTCATCGTTTGTGGTTGTGTGCTTGAGAATCGAAGTCTATTTTCGGGCATTCATGTTCTACCGCCTGGCTCGGCTTGGGTTTTCCGAGGAGGAAAGCTGGAGAAGAAGGCAAGCTATTTCGAGCCTCGCGAATGGGAAGAACAAGAGCGGCTTGAGCCGGAGGCTTATTACACCCAGCTCCGCGATGTCTTTGTGCAAAATCTTCCCCGTTATTTCAACGGGAAAGAGCTCGTCGGAGTTTCGCTCACTGGTGGGTTAGATACACGCATTATCCTGGCTTGGCATAAGGCTAAACCCAATTCATTGCCTTGCTACACATACGGAAGCATGTACCATGACAACCAGGATGTACAATTGGCGCGGCGAGTGGCAAAGATTTACGATCAGCAGCACCAAGTCATCACGACTGGCACAGAATTCCTGAACAAGTTCGCACACTACGCCGAGCGCTCCATCTATCTTACGGACACGTGCGTGGACCTTAGTCGCTCACCGGATCTTTATGTGAGTGAGAAGGCGAGAGAAATCGCTCCGGTGAGGATGGTTGGGACATATGGCAGCGAAATGCTTTTGCACGCCGTGATGTTCAAAGCGGAGAAACCTGTTGCAGGATTGTACAAACAGGAATTCGAACCACAAATCGAGGCTGCCAAAAAGACCTACGATACCAGCCGCCAAGTCCATCCAATGACGTTCGTCGCGTTTCGGCAGTCGCCTTGGCATCACTTTGGTGTACTCGGCCTGGAGCAAACCCAAGTGGCGGTACGCTCACCGTATCTGGATAACGACTTGGTTGAGACTATATACAAAGCGCCGGGTCCTGTTGCCGTTAACGAGCAAGCCAGGCTCAGGCTTATTCGAGAAGGCAACGCCGAACTTGCAGGATTGCGCACCGATCGCGGCGTCGGGGGACATACCAGCGCGTTCACTCGCGGCATGCTTGAATTCTCATTCAAAGCTGAATATGCCTATGACTACGGCATGCCACAGTGGATTGCTCAAGTGGATCATCTGTTTGCTCCGCTTCACTTGGAGCGCATCTGGTTGGGCCGTCACAAGGTGTTTCATTTCCGGATCTGGTATCGCAACGAACTTGCCAACTACGTCCGCGAAATGCTGCTCGACCAGCGATCCCTGACGCGCCCGTATGTCAACGCGGAATCTGTCCGAAACATTGTAAACGGGCACCTGAAGGGCAATCGAAACTACACGACTGAGATCCATAGGCTCCTGACCCTTGAACTTACGCACCGGCTGTTCCTCGGCGCGAACTGAACGCTTTAACCTTACATGATTCTCGCTGACTGTCCTTTAGCCAGCTAATTTTTGGACGAATGGCAGCCCCCCATCACCAGTCGGCTTTCAAAATCGTGTTGAACGAGAGGATGGCGTGAACTTACAGACGACAGCGCCAATTGATGTTTCCACAAGCGCAAAAGCCAGTTCGCTGCCCATCAAAAGTATTCAGGCGGCTATTCTGAAATTTGTCCAATGGTTAGAAGAGTACGGCGAGACTTCTCATGACTTTCAGAGTTTCTATTCGAGCGACGCAGGACAATGGGCCAAGGCTACCTACTACAAAAGGCCCAAGTTGGGGATATTTGCGGTGGCTCCGATGGTATTTTCCGAAGCGTTTGTGCCGTCGGCCAGAAGCATATTTTGGAAACGCCAGCGATTTCCGATCGCTGATGCTCACTATGCCATGGGTTTTGCTTTTCTCGCGAAGCTCACAAAAAAAGAGGATCATTACCAGAAAGCATTGCACTTTCTTGAGGTTCTCAAGAGCACGCGATGCGCCGGCTATGACCATTATTGTTGGGGATACCCTTTCAACTGGGTGACGCTGCGCGGCACGATCAAAGAAGGGACCCCGCTTATCACGACCGTTCCGTACGTTTACGAAGCCTTTAAACAAGTGTGGGAAATAGACAAGGCTGACGAATGGTTGAAGATAATGAATTCGATAGCGCAGCACGCTCTTCAGGACTATAAGGATTTCCAAATTTCCCCAAGCGCATCCACGTGTTCCTACACGCCCGACCCTGAACAATCTATCAACGTAGTAAACGCAAACGCTTATCGAGCCTTCCTCCTGATGAGTGCGGCCACTGATTTCTCCGAGGAGAAATTCCGAAAGGTGGCCGAGAGAAACCTGAACTTTGTTATCGAGGCTCAAAATGAGGATGGGTCCTGGTATTACGCCAAAGACGGAAAGCGGAATTTTATCGACCACTTTCATACCTGTTTTGTCTTAAAAGCACTGGCAAAAATCGAGGCAATAACAAAACATCCCAGCTGCACTGAAGCGATTGACCGGGGAATTGGATATTACGTAAGAAATCTGTTCGACGACATTGGCTCCCCGAAGCCATTTTCCAGCCGCCCCCGGCTTACGGTATACCGGCGCGAACTATATGATTACGCGGAGTGCATCAACCTGGCTGTGTTGCTCCAGGGGCGCTACCCGGAATTGGACAATCGGTTATCCGCCGTTTTGAATGAACTCCTGACCGTGTGGCAAAAGCCAGACGGTTCCTTTCGCAGCAGGCGTCTTCTTCTGGGCTGGGACAACACGCCCATGCATCGCTGGGCGCAAGCCCAATTGTTTCGAAGCCTTTGCTTCCTCATCTATAGAAATGAAAAGAGTCCCAAGTTCGTTAGCCTAAGAAAGGCTTAATTCAATTCATTAGAGAACCCACCAGGATCAGACGAAGGAGAACATCTTGAAAGTCAGCATATTCGGCCTGGGTTATGTCGGTACAGTGTCCGCGGGCTGCCTCGCGAAGGAAGGGCATGAAATCATCGGTGTTGATCCCGAAAAGACAAAGGTGCAGCTAATCAATGCCGGAAAATCTCCCATTATTGAAAAGGATATCGATGAAATCATCTGCGAGGCAGTAAGAGCGGGACGACTTCGCGCAACCGACGACACGGTTCAGGTTATCCGGGACACCGAGCTTTCTTTTGTTTGCGTAGGTACGCCGAGTCAGATCAACGGTAACCTTGACCTGACACACGTCAGGCATGTTTGCGAACAAATTGGCCGGGCGCTTAAGTCTAAATCGGCGCGACATATTGTAGTGATTCGCAGCACGATCCTGCCCGGAACTATGCGCCGGGTGGTCATACCAATGCTCGAAGAAACTTCTGGAAAGAAGGCAGGTACCGACTTCGGGGTTTGCAACAATCCCGAATTTCTTCGCGAAGGTTCGGCGGTAATAGATTTCGCTTTTCCCTCCAAGACCGTGATTGGGGAACTTGACCGGGCCAGCGGGGATATGTTGGCCGCACTGTATGCGAAACTCGATGCTCCCCTGATCCGGACGGACGTCGAAACTGCCGAGATGATCAAATATATCGACAACAGCTGGCACGCCCTCAAAATCGGCTTCGCTAATGAAATAGGGAATCTCTGCAAATCCTTCTCAATTGATGCTCATAAGGCTATGGAGATTTTCTGTCAGGACAGGAAGCTCAACATCTCGCCTGCCTACCTTAAACCCGGATTTGCATTTGGAGGCTCATGCTTACCCAAGGATCTACGAGCCCTGGCGTATTCGGCCAAGCTGCACGATCTGGAATTGCCAATTCTAAATGCAATACTTCCGAGTAATGAATTGCAGGTTGCCAGGGGGCTCCAGCTGATTATCGAAAAGGGCCGCAAGCGCATCGGGATCTTGGGCTTCAGTTTCAAAGAGGGAACGGACGATTTGCGCGAGAGCCCCATGATCGAAATTATCGAACGACTTTCAGGGAAAGGTTACGACGTACGCATCTACGATAAAAACGTGCAGCTGGCGAGATTAGTCGGTGCGAACCGGGATTTCATCCTCAACCGCATTCCGCACATTTCCAGGCTGATGGTGGACAATATCGACGCAGTCTTGCAGCACGCCGAGACCATTGTGATCGGCAACAAATCCGCTGAGTTCGGCAGCGTTCCTCAAAGATTGCACGCGGACCAGAATTTAGTGGATTTTGTGCGTATTGCGGATTACAGGAGCAATAATGGCGACTACAGCGGCATCTGCTGGTAAGAATTCCAAGACTCGGCGAGAAGCAATTTCGAACGAAACTGATCGTCAGGCTGACAGATCAGGCAAGCCTGAGCTCTCGGGGGATGGATTTCAAACGATGGGCCAGAGGCTGTCAGAAATCGGGTCTTGATTATCGTTGAAAACCAAACAGTTTCGACGCGTTTCGAGAGAAGCTTGTTCGCTCCACGAGAGCGCTTACGAAGTGACGGTCTTGTGCCCTCGACGGAAAGGGTCCGCCAGCGCGTACCTTCGGGACCATTGATACTAGCCACGAAAGATCGCTGCTAGCGATCGCAACAGAAGCGAGGAGTGTCATGATTTGTCGATCGAAATCTTTTTGGATTGGTTCGGTTCTTTTCGTCGTGGCTGTTAACGCGATAATCCTTTTCGTCTTAATTCCAGAAGTCAGTAGTCGTACTAACCCATTTTACAATGGAAATCAATACGCTGATGGATACGACCAGCTCGCAGCAAATCTCGCAGAAGGCAACGGATACCGCTTCTACCCAGATACAGCCAAGACGCTAATGCGCGAACCAGGCTATCCGATTCTTTTGGCTGGAATCTTTTTGGTGTTTGGGAAGAACTTTGTAGTAGTAAAGTTGGCAAATATGATCTTGGCCCTTGCGGTGGCTTACCTAATGACGCGTATTGCGCGCAATCTGTCAGGCAGCCGACTGCTAATTCTTGGAGCGCCATTACTGTTTCTTTTTCACCCTGAAACCTTGATCGCTGAAAGTCGAGGGGGTATTGAGATACTGTTTACATTCATGCTCACTCTGTTTGTCTTGACCCTATACAAGGCTGTGAAAGGCAATCGATGGTGGAATTATCTAGTGAGTGGAGGTGTACTGGGACTAGCGGTTTTAGTAAGAAGCACGCCCATACTTTTCCCCTTCGTTCTACTTGGCTACCTTCTGTTTGTGGAGCGAGCCGAGAATCAAAAGGTTGCTGTTTTCCGAAATTTCATGGTAATGGCAATCGCCATGTTCATAGTACTCTCTCCTTGGATCATCCGAAACTCCTCGCTTACGGGAAAGTTCGTACCAACAGCGAGCGTCTTAGGTGTGTCGGCTCATACCGGTCTCTATCTTTCTACACATCAAGGGATTGGGAACGTGCAGCTCGATACGGAAGCTGCATCGGAGAGGGGTAAGCTCGCTCACGAGCTCGGATACCACTTCAAGGACGGCTACTATCAGTATTTTTATTCGAGCGCCGATGAGCTTGGCTTTTCTCACTATCTGCTCAACAGAGTCGTGCACGAATACGAAAGTTCTCCGCTGCTGTTCATTAAGACGGTGGGTCTCAACTTCGTTAAGTTCTGGTGTGGCGGCAAAACATGGAAGTCAGTGGCCATGAACGCGATTGTACAACTTCCTTTTCTTGCTCTTGCGATCATGGGTGTCGTGCACAGCCTGCGAAATGACCGAGCCAAAGAGCTTGCTCCTTTAGCTCTCTTGATAATTTACATTGTGGCTGTTTCGATGCCAATTTTGGCCCAGGCGCGATACAGCGAGCCATTGAACCCTTTTCTGTCTATACTTGCGTGCATTCCGCTTGTGACGGCGCGAGGAAGGTTTAAGAGCGCGAAGCTGAACGAGCCTCCAACGCCGTTGATCGAGGAAATCCGCTCAAAGCTAGTCCACATTGGCACATCAGGCGAGGCCGAGCGCCCCAGCCGCGCAAGCGAGTCAAACACACTCGACGTCTTCGCATCTCCAACCCATGATGGAGCGAAATGATTCAACCGATGCGTGAGCAGCACTAGGTACAATGACAGGCTTTTCGGGTTTGAAGCAAGGACACGCTATCCAAATTGTTTGCGGGAGATGTTGCCGTCCCGTGAGCGCATTCCAGATCCCGCCGAGTAGCGAGCAGCCGCACACAGAAACGGAACTTCAAAAACGAAATTCACCAGCTACTCCTAAATGGAGATGACCTGTCTCCTCGCGCTGATTGCCGAAACTTGGTCTCACCTTTGGGCAGCAAGGGGACCAGCTCCAGCAATTTTTTCGCGGGGATCGTACCTGGGCCTTCTCGCTTAACTTTCGCTTCGCACGACGTGCGAATGCTGATCGCTGACCGATTGTCACGGCCCGCGATGCCGACGGCGAAGAGGCGGGTTGCCATTTGCGGAAGCATAGGTTAATTGAAGGCCAAGAGAGCAGGCACTGGAGGATATATGGCTGCGGCGCGTTTAGCGAGGTCTGCCTTAGAGTATCGCGCAGATATCGACGGGCTCAGAGCTGTTGCGGTCTTAAGCGTACTTGGATTTCACGCTGGGTTGAGTAAAGTCTCGGGCGGATTTGTTGGCGTTGATGTCTTTTTTGTAATTTCCGGTTATCTCATAAGCTCAATAGTTTTTTCTGAAATCGCCGCCTCACGTTTTTCAGTAATCGGCTTTTATGAGCGGCGCATCCGCCGTATCTTTCCCGCGCTTTTCCGATGTTGGCTGTTTCAGCGTTTTCGCCGTCGTTTACTTTCTCCCTACCGAACTCGTCACTTATTGCAAGTCTATGATGGCGGCCACAGCTTCCATTCCAACTTGTATTTCTGGAAGCATTCAGGTTACTTTGATTCACCGACTTCTCAGCCATTGTTGCACACCTGGTCGCTGGCGGTGGAAGAACAATTTTATATTTGCTTCCCCCTCTTCCTGGTGCTGATTCGAAGATTCTTTCCAAAACGGCTCCGGGTTTCGGTTGTGCTTCTCTTCTTTTTTTCCCTTCTGATTAGCGCTATTGTCGTCTCCAGGAGTCAGCAACTGCGTTTTACATGCCCTAACGCGAGCATGGGAACTCCTGCTGGGAACGATCCTATCCCTAGGAATGTTTCCGCGTCTGCGAATCGCCATGGTTGCGGAATCTCGCCACACTTGCCGGAATTGGAATGATCGGATTTTCGGGTCTCCGTTACACGCCGACACACTCTTTCCCGGGCTCAGCGCCTTGGTGCCTTGCATCGGAGCGGCTCTGATTATCTGGAGCTGGGGAAGCCGGTTCGTCGCTGGTGGGCGCGTGCTGTCGTGGCGTCCGTTTGTCTTTATCGGACTTATCTCCTATTCGCTCTATCTATGGCACTGGCTGATGATCGTCTCGCAAAAATGGGTGTGATTATCGGCGATAAGTGCTATGGCGTCGCCAGCTACTTCACGATTGCTTTCCTCTCATGCGGCGATTTGACATGTTGGTTGAGATTCGCTTTCGTTCGTGCTTGCGGTCTATCTTGGAGATTTGTGGAGCGTCCCTTTTCGAAGCGGCCCATTTCGCCTGAGTGGCCGACCGCTTTTCACGCGCGCTAGGCAGGGTCATGTTCATCTTATTGGTGTTTTCCTCATGGACTGTGTTTGCCGGGGGATTCACATGGCGCTTTCCTGTCGAATGCGGTGCAGGTAGGATCCGGGGTCGATGACGAATCCGAGAAGTTTAGTTTGATGCGGACCGGAATCTGCTTTATGGATTCCGATTACCCTTTCGAGAAATATAACTACAATCGCTGCCTCAACCAGGACAACAGCAAGAGAGAACTATCTTCTGCTTGGGGACAGTCACGCAGCGATGCTTTGGCCTGCACTGTCTTCCTACTTCAGGATGAGAACGTCATGCAGGCCAACACCGCCGCCTGCGAGCCATCGCTTCATCCTTAGGCTCTCCTGACTGCAAGAAAATGATGGAATATATCTTCCAAGACTATCTGCCCGCGCATCCGGTTCAGGGAATGTTTGTTGCCGTACGATGGTGAAGAGAAAAACATGGAGGCACTCGGAGAACTATCGCTTGGGCCCAGGAGCATCACGTACCCGTGACTGTGTTCGGTCCCGTTCCAGAGTACGATGGACCTTTACCTAGGCTTCTGGTCTACTCCATCGCCTGGAACAAGCCGAATCTGGCAAGTCAGCATCGTGTGGCCAGCTTGAGCTCCTGGATGCGGAGATGCAGAGCATGGCGACGAACACTTGGCATGTGCGCTATATTTCGTTGTACCGGGAAATATGTGGTGCTGAGAGTTGTGCCGAATATGCGGATGCTGCACATAAAATTCGCATGATGGGCGATACGGACCATCTGACGCAACCCGGCGCCTCCCTCCTTGTTCAGCGTTTGGTTGCGAAAGGCGAACTTAACTGAGCTATGGGTATGGGTTCAATCAAGAAGTCTGTCCGATAGCCCGATCGACAAAATGAGTCCAACTTTAGCACTGTGGGTTTTTATCGTCGGAGTCGCCGGTCTTTTCTATCTCGATCGGGATAATTCTGCACACACATCGAAAGCGCTTTGGATGCCCGTAATATGGCTGTCGATCGCCGGGTCACGGACTGTCTCCGCTTGGTTCGGGATGGGTGTGCCGAGCGAAATCCCTGGTCAGCTTCCCGAGAGCAGCTTGCTCGATCAGCTTATTGCCGGCGCGTTAATGCTATTGGGAGTCATCGTTCTGATCCGGCGCCGTAGAAGCGTGACGGGTCTGCTCAAAGCCAGTTGGCCGATCGTGCTCTACTTTTCTTCTGCCTGGTTAGCCTACTTTGGTCCGATTTTCCCGCGTGGGGCTTCAAGCGATGGGTCAGGGCTTTGGGCGACTTGGTCATGGTCCTGATAGTCGCTACGGAGGTGCAGCCGACTGCGGCCTTCAGGCGCCTGTTTTCGCGAGTAGGGTTTGTCCTGTTGCCTGCTTCCGTCCTTTTGATCAAGTACTACCCGGAGCTGGGTACAGGGTTGGGATGCATGGGGAGAAGTGCAGCAGTTCATTGGAGTCACAACCAACAAGAATATCCTCGGGAACCTGGTTTTCCTTATAGCGCTGGGGGCCTTATGGCAGATACTCAGTCTCCTCCGTGACAGGGAGCAGCCCAATCGCAGCCGCCGCCTGCTGGCCCAATGCACTCTGCTCGCTTTTGGCATCGATCTCTTGTATACGGCGCACTGCGCCACAGCCATGGCTTGCTTCATTCTCGGAGCGGGGTTGATGCTCGCCATCTCCCTGCCATTTTTCAGACGCCGTCCCGCAGCCGTTCATGCGTTGGTTCTCGCCATATTACTGGGTGGTGGTCTCATCGTCGCTCCTCGGAGGCAGGGCTGCAATCACGGAGGCATTGGGAAGGAAGCCGGATCTCACGGGACGTACAGAAATCTGGGAGATCGTGATTCCGATGGCGCCTAACCCGATCGGCGGTGCTGGTTTCGAAACCTTCTGGTTGGGGCCCCGCGTCGTAAAAATTTTCGCCAAGGTGGGGGGGATCCAAATGACCAACGAGGCGCACAATGGTTTTATTGAGGTATATCTGAACTTGGGCTGGCTTGGCTTGTGCCTCATCGCCCTGATTCTTGGTCAGGGGTATCGCAGGGCGGTCAGCGCCTTTCGTCGCGATCCGGCGCTCGGTGGCTTGCTGGTAGCGTACGTTGTTACGGCGGTGACGTACAGCATCACCGAGGCTGGCTTTAGAATGCTTAGCCTGGAATGGTTTTTCCTGCTTCTGTCGATTATGGCCGCGAGCCGCGTCATCAAGCCTCGCCGAAACCCCGTCGGAGTCGGGCCGGGAACTCGCCGACCTCGGCCGTCCCCTTGGCCAACTCAGATGTCCTCGAACTCAACCCCACTTGGATCGGAAGTTGAGCCCTCTCGCTTGCGGGATGCGGTGGCCCCCTGGTCCCGCCGTATGGAACCAGGGAGGACACGGATCATCGTCGATAGCAGAAAGGCCGATGATCGATCGAGATTTAGAGGGCGCTGACCCAGGAATCACTGCCCCTCGTAGGCAACCCGGATAGATGCGGTCCTGGAGGCGCTGGTGTTCTGGCAGCGCTGACGCAGTTCAGTTCGGAACCCAGGCACCTTTGCGCCTCTGCTTTATATACTTTGCGGGGAGCTGGCCGAGGGCTTGGGATTCCGGTCCAGCACCAGCGTTATTATGCCTTTGGTCAGGCCCCAGGGAAGAGCGATGCATTGGGAGAATCCATGAGTCGATTACGTATTTTGGTGCTGGGGCCGGACTGCAACCCGGAGGGCGTCAGCATTCCTTATGTCACTTATTCCCATGCGGCGGCGCTCGCCGAGCTCAATGACGTCACTTTGGT
The DNA here is from genome assembly GCA_963834025.1 of uncultured Acidobacteriota bacterium. Lineage (GTDB taxonomy): Bacteria > Acidobacteriota > Terriglobia > Acidiferrales > UBA7541 > Acidiferrum. Next base: position 988,342 of record CAWIAI010000005.1, read on the forward strand.
TGCTCGATCGCCCGTTGAGGATGCTGCGCGCCGCGCAAAGGCGCCGTTTCGCTCCATCGAGGTGATCCGGATGCCATGGCTCGAGCGCATGTATGCCTGGAGTTTTCGAAGGATCTTCAAATCTAACTTTGCCAGCCAGGCCGTGACCGCTTTCGGCTATCCCTTCGCTCTCGCCTTTGAATGGTATGCCTGGAGGCAGTTGCGGCAGCGGATCTTCGCGGGCGAGTTCGATGTCGTTATGCGCGTCGTACCAATGACAGCGGTGTTGCCGAGCCCATTCGCTTTCTTCCTGCGGAAGGGACCCATACCCTTCGTGATCGGCCCGATCAATGGCGGACTCCCCTTTGTGCAGGGTTTCAGTCAGGCCGCTAATCAGCGGGAATGGATCTCCAGCTTCAGGGGTTTATACCGATTCCTGCCTTTTGCTCGGTCTACTTACCGCAATGCGGCAGCGATCATAGCCGCTTCGTCCCAAACGTATGCAGAGTTCGCCGATTATCGAGACAAGCTATTTTTTGTCCCGGAGCCTGGTATTGCCCGTTGCCTGTGTTACGAGGATTCGCGTAGTGCGGGGCCAGGCGGTAAGCTTGAGTTGATTTTCGTCGGGGGACTTATTCCCTGCAAAGCTTGTGACCTTGGGCTGCGCGCGGCTGCCCCCCTCTTGCGACGTGATTTGGCCCGCTTTACCGTGCTTGGCGATGGTCCAGAGCGTAACCGACTCGAACAGCTTGTTAGATCTCTTGGGATCGAAAAGGCTGTTTCCTTCTGTGGTTGGGTCAGCCATGCCGAGGTACTTAACAGGTTACGATCCACGGATGTTATGGTGTTTCCATCGGTTCGCGACTTCGGTGCAGGCGTGGTCTTTGAAGCGCTCGCGAGTGGGGCTGTACCAGTGGTCGCGGACTTCGGCGGGCCCGGCGATATCGTCAATCCAGAGGTGGGGTACAAGGTGCCTCTAACGAATGAGAGCGACTTTGTGTCTCAGATGGAAGGGATACTGATGGAACTAGCCTACAATCGCGATCGGCTCAAGCGGTTACGACGACAAGGAATGGCCTATGCGCGGGAATGTCTAACTTGGGACGCGAAGGCACAGAGCACAGATCAGGTCCTGAATTGGGTTGTACGGCGAGGTCCGAAACCAGACCTCCCGCCGCCAAAAGATCTTGCCCGCGCGTTGAGGTGAGCCAGCGGGGACGTGGAAAACCGACAAGAAGATCAGTTCACGGTAGCCGAGAGGTTCGTCGGAGCGGCAACGGTTGCTCCCGTAGAGGACCGTGTGAGCGGATGAGGGTAGGTATACGGCGTGTAGTATGCCGTCCAAGTGTTCGTCGGATTGCAAACGTAAAGCGTGTTCGTGTCAGTGGCCCAGTAGCCGACACCCGGAGCGCCACCACGCGTCTGGGGGTCGGTACCCGCCGTGCAGGTCGCTGGCCGCGCTGAGAGCAGCCCTTGCCCGACTCCCTTCGTGCCATTGAAGCTGCCGGATTCTCCCAGTGCACCGAATTGCTGATAGTAATCGCGGTTGTCGGCCAACAATGCCGAACTTTGAACGAATCCGGATATGCTGTTCGCAAAACCGACGATCCCAGTCGCCTGTGAACCGCTCAGAGTGTTGCCCCACACGTAGACGGGAACCAGAGCTTGACGAGGATATTGCCCAGTAAAGGTGTTGCAGGCTGGATTCAATGTGATGTTGCATACTCCCGAGCCGTTTGGAGGGAAATTTCCTGAGAGCAAGTCCCCCGCACCGCGTGCAGACGAATCCATGCACGGGTATCCAGTCGTGCTATTGTTGTTACCGTCCCAAGGTGAAGTCTCGGTTCCAGTGCTCTGCGGTCCGTTACCGCACAATCCCCAGCCATTTGGTGGATACTGGGACCCCCCGGTTCCGTAATTACCGACTGTTCGTGGAGGGCCGAAATTTACGATGTTGCCGAAACCACCGCTGCCGCTTCCGGTGACTGTGTTGCCCCACAGCATTGAGGTACCGCCGTCGTTGTGCTCGATGCCGCCGCCCTCAGTCGTACTCGTGTTGTTGAAATTGTTTTGGTACGACTCCATCGCACGGCAGCCGCGATATTGGTTGTACGTGCCGTGATTGTATGAACCGTGGGTGTTCAACACGGTGGAATAACGTATGACGTATCGACCGCCCGTGCCGCAGTCGTTTAGTCCGCCTCCCGAGATTTGGCTGTCTTCAACGTAGAAGAATTGACTCGTCCCGAAATTGTCCGTGTCGGTCCATGACTTGTTGCCGAAACCGTTGGGGTCGGGGTCATTTTTCCAGTTTGCTCCGTTGTCGAACAGGAAGTTGAAAGTGACATCCTGGGTGGTGTTGATGTAAACATGGTCGGCAACTCCAGTGACTCCGCCTTCGATTGCCAAACCTTTGCTGCCACCTATAAAAACATTGAAGTGGCTGTGATCCACACGCACCGCCGATGATTGCCCGGTGATGACGAGATTTCCATCATTTTTAGAGGAACTGCCTGAATCTTCTAGGACGGCAATCCCGGTGAACCGGAACGACTTCCCGGCAGTCGTCCTGATTGTCATGGCCGGATTATTGCCGTTATGATTAATGATGACCGTCTGGTCCGTGCCTGTGGTCGAGGCCCCGCCCGTGATTGCGGAAATCGCTCCTGCCCCTTGAACCGTGACCGAACTATTGAACGCGACCGATATGGGCGTCGTCCACGTGCAGCTTCCAGCCGGGATTGAGATGATGTCGCCGTCCTTGGCGCTGGCTTGCTCTGCGGTAATAGCCGCGGCGATGGCAGTTTGAGAGCAGCCCGTGGCGGTGTAGGTTCCTTGGGCCCAGGCTTGAGAGGCCCAAAAACACACTATGAAAATAAGCCACTTCTTCATCAATACACCGCCAGTCCCGCGAAGGTCACTGCAGAATCCGGACCGATTCCCGAGCACTCATGATGTGTGGAGGCAACAGCTAAAGTCTACTGTACTGTTGGGCAGTGTTCGCACAGCGTACCATTTAGTCCCTTTCGGGCTAAAAAAGGACAGATGATTGGAGTCGGAGGACACGACGAATGCTTTGTTCAAGCGCAATCACCCGGTCCCGCAAAGGGGGCCAAAGCTGCGCTCGTACAAGAAGCTGAGATTGGCTTGGAGAGACCGTTGGCAAATTGTGGCAAAGGTTTTCCACTTTGATTGTTGTCCTGCCAGCAGAGTGTCCTGCTGCGGCTTCGTTTGTTGAATTTATTGAGTTAACTTATTTATTGTCAATCTACTAGAGAGTTTCTGCCAAGTCAGCTTTGGCGCCCTGCCCGAAGCTCCTCTGGCAGGCTGATTGCGAACTTGATTGTGGCTATTCTTAAATAACAACGGTGGTAGCCTGCGGTCGAGCTACTCGATGTAAGGGTTCACGTACTTACTTTATCAGTATAAAATAAACTTTAGAGTATCATTAAATCAAATGAAACCTCTTGTTTCAATTCTAATTCCAGCATATAACGCCGAGGAGTGGATCGCTGACACCATCAAATCTGCGCTTGCGCAGACATGGCCATATAAAGAGATCATTGTTGTAGATGACGGCTCCAAAGACCGGACGCCTGAGGTAGCTCGGCGATTTGCCTCGAAAGAAGTTTTGGTCGTATCCCAACAGAATCAAGGCGCCTCAGCGGCACGCAACCACGCCATGCGGCTCAGCCAAGGCGAGTACATTCAATGGCTGGATGCGGATGACCTTCTCGCGAGTGACAAGATCCAGCGCCAGCTTGCAGCGCATGAGGGAGATCATCACAATCGAACGCTTCTTTCTTCGTCTTGGGGCTATTTCAATTATCGGACTAGTCATGCGCAGTTCGTTACTTCCTCGCTCTGGCAGAACCTCTCCCCAGTGGAGTGGCTGCTGAGGAAAATGGGTGAAAATCTGCACATGCAGACGGCTACCTGGTTGACGAGCAGGGCGCTGGCAGACGCGGCCGGACCTTGGGACACGCGGCTCATCAGTGATGACGACGGGGAATATTTTTGCCGCGTAATGCTGGTGTCTGAAGGCACTCATTTTGTTCCGGAGTCGCGAGTGTTCTACAGGATCACTCCGTCCAATCGCTGGAGCTTTGTCGGCACTTCTGACAAGAAGAAGAACGCGCTTCTTCTCTCGATGAAACTGCACATTCAGTACCTACGATCCCTTGAAGAAAGTGATCGGGTGCATATGGCTTGCTTAACCTATATGCGGACTTGGTTTGACAATTTTTATCCGGACCGACCAGATCTTGTTGCTGAACTGCAAGAGCTGGCTGGGCAACTTCGGGGGCATCTCGACCCTCCCCCCTGCGCTGGAAATATGCGTGGATTAAACCGCTCTTTGGATTGAAAGCCGCAAAACGAGCTCAGATGTTCCTCCCCCAGGTAAAGGCTTCCTTGATTCGAAGCTGGGACAAGACCATGTACACCTTGGAAAATCACGGGGGCTCGGCAACAGTAAACCCAGCTCGATAGGTCCCGCCCAAGACAAGGACGAAGAGAACCCGACCATGACAAGCTCAATCGAACAAATGAATAGGATTGTGCTATTTGGAACGAGCATTTGGAGCTCTCCCGAGGTCTTTCAATGCACACCGCTGGGTCTCTCAGGCAATCGAGACGATCTGCTCTTCACTTGGTGAGGGCGGCCAATTGCTCCTCGAACAGGGATCGGCGGCAGACGCGCAGCACATCGAAGCAGAAGTTACAGGCCGCTTCTTTCGAGACCGGAAACCGCTTCATACGCTCGCCTTGCACGGGAACACGTCAACCCTCACCTCCAGAGGAAATGACTACGGCTATGAATATGTATTCGCGCGCGAATTTTCGGAACATGCGAGACCAGGCGACATCCTGCTTGTGATCTCCACAAGGGGCAACGGCCTCAATGTCCTTCGCATGATCAAGGTGGCGACGAGAATAATGTAAAAGTAATTGGCCTCACAGGGAATCCGGGAGAAATGCGGAATATATGTGACTTGTGTTTGTGCGTTCCTTCGACGTCGACACCACGAATACGGAAAATGCATATCGCCATCGGCCACGCGATTTGTGAAATTTTAGAAAAGAGATTGACATAGGCATGAAGATAAAAATTCAGACAGAAGGAGAAAGTACGGACCGGCACCAGACGGAAGAGAGGCATGCTTTCGCGAGCTCTGGCGCATCTCCAGGGTTTTCTGTGGCATTGCTGACCGGCGGCATTGACCGGCCGTATGTGTATGGCCTGACCAATGCACTTAGCTCTATCGGGGTAGCTGTTGACGTCATCGGCAGCGATGAGTTGGACGAGCCGGATCTTCGCAGCAAACCCGGCGTCACGTTTCTCAACCTGCGAGGTGACCAACGGCCAAATGCCGACTTCTTTGCGAAGGTCTATAGAATACTAGCCTATTATTCGAGATTAATTCGCTACGCGGCTACAGCAAAGCCAAGAATCTTCCACGTTCTGTGGAACAATAAATTTGAGATGTTCGACCGCACGCTGCTCACGCTGTACTACAAGTTGTTGGGGAAAGCCGTCGTGCTCACAGCCCATAACGTGAATAAACTCAAACGCGATTCTGCCGATACCACGCTCAATCGGTTGACTCTGAGAATCCAGTATCGATTGGCCGACCACGTTTTCGTTCATACTCGGAAAATGAAGAGCGAACTCATGAAGGAATTCGGCGTTCCAAGAGAACGGATCACCGTAATCCCATTCGGGATTAACAATTCCGTTCCGGACACGAATCTCACACCGAAAGAAGCAAAAAGAGCGGCTGGGCATCCGCGAGAATCGGAAGGCCATCCTGTTTTTTGGCAGAATTAAACCATACAAAGGGCTCGAATACTTAATTGCCGCGTTCCAGACACTTATTCGCCGGCGCGACGATTATCAGCTGATTATTGCTGGCCAACTCGAGGAGGGTTTCGAGAGTTACTGGGAATCAATTCAGAGAGAAATCCAAGACCTCGTGGGGACCGGGCAGATCGTTTCGAGGATCGAGTTCATTCCAGACAGCGAGATTGAGGTGTACTTTAAAGGTGCTGATGTTCTGGTTTTACCTTATAAGAATATATTTCAAAGTGGCGTGATCTTCCTTGGATACAACTTTGGCCTGCCTGTCATAGCGGCAGATGTGGGTTCACTGAAAGAAGAGATCATTGAGGGGACCACTGGATTCGCCTTCAGGCCCGAAGATCCAACTGACTTGGCCAGAGCGTTGGAGCAGTACTTCGAAAGTGATTTGTTCGTAGACCTGGAAAGGCGGCGGCACGAGATTCGCCACTTCGCCACGGAGCGCCACTCCTGGGAAGTTGTCAGCGAACTGACCACGGGCATATATGCAAGCTTACTTGGAAGCAAACCTGGAAATTCACCCGACGAGCCGAGTATAGCTCGTTCAAGTTGATCCGGCAAGGCCCGACGGGCAGGCACGATTTTCAAAGCATCAGTGTTTCACACCGCGACTTGGCTCCAGGCACTTCGGCGTACTCATGGATACGAACCTGTGGTCTTCACGAGGTCGCCGCCAATGGGTATTCTGCCGCGACGATAACTTTAGCGGGTTGTTGACTCGTCTCGCTGCCGTTTTCAGACCATTGCGAACCGCTATGCGACTCGAGCGGTCAGCTCAACTTCGTGGTCCGCTATCTGCAAACCGCGATGGAACGCCAGCAATGAAAATATTTGGAACTACGTCCGACCGGAGTTCATCTCTCACGACCGGACGGTAAGAACTATCTTCACGTGGCTGTAAGTTACTTTTTTTCACAGACTTAGTCTGGGCCCCGGCCGGATGAATTATTACGAGGCTTTTGCTCTGACACACGATTCAATCGGTTTGGCGCCATGCCTCGGCTTTTGTGGAGAGCGATAGTGGCGGCAAAATCAGATTGGGCCATCAATGGACTTAGGACGCACGGAGGAAGACAACTCGGGCCTGCTGGCGTTCAAGAATCACTGGGCTCCCCAACCGGGGCGTTTGATCTGTTGGAGATTTCCCGACACTCCTTCTCTAGATTCAGCTGAACGCCGGAAGCTGAAGATGACGAAGCATGCCTTCTCATATGCCGAACTTCGCTGAGGGCCATGGGAGGATTACTCTACTGCCGAATCGGGTGAAAGTCGGGCCACAGATGGAGTCAGCTATGTACGTGCCCTGTGGATGACAGTCAGGCGACCTCCGACGGCATGGCCTTGTTCCTTCAAGGTGGGCCAGCTAACCTAACAGGCTGCGGAAAAAATCGTTCTGAGCCAGCAATTTCTGGGTCGGTTTAAGTCACTCGGGAGTTTTCGAGCCTCTGCGGCGTGATTTGTCGTGCTACCGAGCGCCCGAAAGAGGTGTTTCAGCTCCGTTCAGAGACACTGCGGCCCGGTCGAACTACGTCGGAACTACGCTGTGCATCAGGTTCCGCATGCGCACCAGATTGTAAGCCGCGCACGCGAACGTAAAGATCCAATCGACCTTCAGCGTCCCGCGATGCCGCACTTTGCGCAACAGCGCAATAGTCTTCAGCCAGCCAAAACATTCTTCGATGCGCTTCCTCTTCTTCTGACTGATCGCATAGCCCGCGTGCCGCGCCGTGCGACTATCGATGGCGCTGCCACCTCTGCGCCCAAGGTTTTGCGCCACATGCGGCGTCACCCATAGGTTCCGACACTCGCGCACGAAATCCGCCGTGTCGAAGCCCTTGTCTCCAGCCACCGTCACCCGCTTGCTTCCCGGAAGTTCCTGCAGCATTTCCAGCGCCGCATAGCGCTCCGCCGTGCCCGTGGCTTCCCACACTCGGCTGTCCACAATCAACCCGTTGCGATTCTCCACCAGCAGATTCCCGCTGTAGCTCAACTTGGCCTCCTTGCCTGGACCTTTGCGCGCCAGCTGCGCTTCCGGATCGCTTTTCGACTCATGCGTTTCGTTCGAGCGCTTCTCGCCGCGATAATCCACCGTGGGATTTCCGGATCATCCGGCGGAGGCCCACTCTTCTTGTTCTTAGGCTGAAAACTCTTCACGCTGGCCCAGGCTTCCAGCAAACTTCCATCTACCGTGAAGTGCTCGTCCGAGGCCCAGCCCTGCCCTCGGGCTTGCTCCACCACCAGCGACAGAAACTCCTTGGCCACTTCGGCCTCTAGCAAACGGTCGCGGTTCTTGGTGAACACCGTGGCATCCCATACTTCATCATCCAAATTCAGCCCCACGAACCAGCGAAACAATATGTTGTAGTCGATCTCCTCCATCAGCATCCGCTCGCTGCGCACCGAGTACAGCATCTGCAGCAACAGAGCGCGCAGCAACTGCTCCGGCGGAATCGACGGACGACCCACTTTGGAATACATCTTGTCGAACTCCGGCGAGAGTTCCTTGAGGACCTTATCTACCATCGTGCGGATCGGCCGCAGCGGATGATCTTTGCGTACCCGCCGCTCCGGTGAAATGTAGCTAAACACATGCCCCTGCTGCTGATCGTTTCCTCGCATGCCTAATCAGACGCACCGCGCGCCGCCTCGTTACAAAATTCCTGGCTTTTTCAGCATCCTGCTAAGGAACAAGCCGTGTGAGTTTAGTTAACTATAGCCTTCAATTGCGAGGGAGGCACCGGTTGTTGCGTTACCGAACTGCCTGCCTTAAACGCAGCCACGCGGCCTGCCCATTCGCTTTCCGGGTTGCTCCCACAGGACATTCGCCAAGTGACAGAAATGGGAGACGTACTTTGCGTATAGTAGTGCATCCACCCGTTGTTCTGGTCGGCAGGTTCTGGCCCGTCGATGCTAACTCCGGTGTCCGTGGCGGCGTCGAACAGGCCGCCGCTCGGGGCTACGACTGAAGTCCCAGTGCAGAAGTTCCATCCGGCATTCGCGATGATGACTTCGTTCCCTCCGGTGACACCAGAGGGCGTCAAGCAATTTGTACAAGTCGTGAAAGGATTCGCGGTGCTCGTCTGGTTCGCGGTCTGTCCACCGGAATCCCTATCGAACGGAGACGTCGCCGCGCCAACGAAGTCATACATCATCAGCGTTCCGTCGCGAGCGTTGTCGTTCCGCGTGACGTTGATCGTCATGTTGTTTGATGTGTTGGCTCCGGGCGCATAGTAAATTTGCGACAGTGCTGTGATGGCCTCGTTTCCAGCGGCAGATCCTGTGCTCGCCCATGTGTTTGATGGGCTACTTGAAATGCTGCTGATGTTGCTTCCACCCGAGATGTAAGACACCACTAGCAGATTGCCCGACGTTGGAAACTGAACCAACAGCGGATTGGCTGCAACTTTAGGATGCTGTTGGTGCAGCATGTGCACGATGCGGAAGGCTTGCGTGGAAGCGGTCCCAGCGCTCGCCGCTTTGAGCGCCACCACGCAGGAATCGAAGCCAAGCGAAGTTCCGCTGGTAAAGGTAGGATTAATTGCCGAGGTCGAATTATACACGCCAGCCTGAACGGCATCTCCGTCGTAAACGTCGGTGCCAAGGAATTGCCAGGAAATACTCGACTGCGACCCAGCCGTGAACGAACTAACGGACTGAGGTACGCCGCTACCACCACTAGCATTGACTGCCCATTGCCAGAGCAAATCGCCAGATACGGTCGGCGTGATGCTCCCCGCACTAACCGAACTCGAGGCGGCCCCGACATTGCAGTGGTGAGCGTCCACGGCAGATGCCGTGGCAATATTATAGTACTCACTAGCGGACATCGCCGTGTTGTCCGTAACGCTGCTTCGATGTAACTTGATGTATCTGGTGCCCCCAGCGACATTCAAAGCGAGGTAGATAGAAAAAACCGTACCATTGTTGACATCAGCTCCACCATCTATCTGGTTCCAAGTATTGCCTTTGTCATCAGAAACGGTAAGAGCAGCTCCGCTGCTTGTCGTGACCCCAACGAGTAGAGCGTTGCCAGCTTGAGAAGGCTCCGGTAGAGGGCAAATATAGTCCGGGGTAGAGGTTTGAGCACCGCCTGGATTACGCCCATTCGGACAACTGACATGCTGAACCAATGTAGGCGTCTGCGCCGAAGCGAGTCTAGGGAAGAGGAAAATGAGCAAGAACAACCTTGTGTACTTCACAGTGGTTGCATGCTAACAAGGGTGCCTGGCCGTCCACAACTGGACCAAAGGGCAGGGTTCGGACAGGGACAGTGGCCAGTGGCATGAAGATCCGCGCCGCTTTTCCACACATAACGAAATTTCAACTTGACCGATAGGTGGAATATTGTCAGAATCGTGGTGATGAAGAACCACATCGTTGTCGTTTTGTGGTGACGAGCGTGTTGTGGAGACGAACGTGCTCTCTTTTGGCACTCAAAGGGAGAAACTCGAGCCGCACGTCCCCAACCCTAGGTCAAGGAAACGTGTTCCATAGGGTGGTAACACTTTTCCTCCCGGTGGCCTGAAACCTTTGGGAACGGAATCGGTATCCACGTCAAGGCTTTATTAACTCTTTTATTGTCATTAAATTAGCGAAACTCAGATGGATATTGTGGCTCCCCGTACTCACGAGTCTGGCACGTAGATTGCGAGCCAACGTGCCAGACCATACTTTCTGGCGGTAGCCCGTCCCGACCGCAGAAGACCTGAAAGGCGGGCGCTATTTCCGCATTAACTGCATTCAGAGCCTACTCAAAGGCTTGGATCCCTCCTTGCACTGGGTTTCTGCCGGGTCGCTCGGAAAAAGTCACTCTGCCAGACAGACTGAGTTAAAGTTCGTGAAACAAAAGATAAAGGAGATTCACTTCTATCATCTTCACGGAGGCAAGACTTCAAGGAGCATTTGTCATCGAGATGGAGAAGTACGTAGATCGCCGCGGGTATTTCGCTCGCACTTATTGCGAGCAAGAGTTTGCGTCCCACGGTTTGAATTCCAGCTTTGTGCAGTGCAACGTCTCATTCAATAAACTTAAAGGCACCCTTCGCGGAATGCATTTTCAGACTGCGCCCTATGAAGAAGCAAAGCTTATACGGTGCACCCGGGGCGCAATTTACGATGTCATTATCGACCTTCGTCTCGGATCGCCGACGTTTAAACGGCACTTCACGATAGCGTTATCCGCAGAAAATGGAAAGATGCTATATGTTCCAGAAGGCTTCGCTCATGGGTTTCAAACCTTGGAAGACAACACCGAAGTCTTCTATCAGATGTCTCAGTTCTACACGGCAGACCATGCGCGGGGCGTTCGTTGGAATGACCCGGCATTTGGGATCGAGTGGCCTGCGGACGAACGGATAATTCTTGAACGCGACCAATCCTACCCGGATTTTGCGACCTGAAGTGAGGTGCCCGTCAGTGGATAACGCCACCGCGCTGGATAAAGTACACCTTGAGGTTCTGGGGCATGAGTTGCATGCTTTGGTGGCCGAACTCTATCCGATTTGCCGTAGTATCACTGGTGATGGTCTTCGCGAAACCTTGCGGCGCCTGCAGCGCTTTGTCCCCCTCACAATGCACGAAGTGGCCACTGGGACTCCCGTCTTCGACTGGACGGTGCCCCCCGAATGGAACATCCAAGACGCTTTCGTCAAAAACTCTCGAGGTGAGCGAGTCATTGATTTCCAGAAGTCAAATCTGCACGTTGTTAACTATAGCGTGCCGATACATAAAAAAATGTCGTTGGTGGAACTTCGACCACATCTTTTTTCACTGCCCGACCATCCGGACTGGATTCCTTACCGCACCAGCTACTACAAAAGGAGTTGGGGATTTTGCCTCAGCCACAGGCAACTCCTGGAACTCCCCGAAGACGAATATGAAGTATCCATTGAAACGACACTTAAGGATGGTCATTTGACCTACGCCGAAGCGTATCTCCCTGGCGACACGACGGATGAAATCTTAGTCTCTAGTCATGCGTGTCATCCCTCCTTGGCCAATGACAACCTCTCGGGCGTGGCCATCGCCTGCTTCCTAGCCAGGCATCTTTCGCGACTTCCGCACAGATATTCTTACCGCTTCCTTTTCATCCCCGGGACCATAGGGGCGATTACCTGGTTGTCCAGGAACGAGCCCGGAATATCCCGAATCCAGCACGGACTAGTGCTGGCTGGTGTAGGCGATGCGGGTCCGCTGTCTTACAAGAGGAGCCGTCGAGGCAACGCAGAGATAGACCAAGCAGCAGCCTATGTACTTCGTCAACTTGGCCCGATTACTCGAGTTTTGGATTTTTCGCCCTACGGCTATGACGAGCGCCAGTATTGTTCGCCAGGCTTTAATCTTGCTGTGGGCCGGTTGTCTCGCACGCCTCACGGCACTTTCCCCGAGTACCACACCTCCGCCGACAATCTCGGTTTTGTTCACGCGGACTCACTCAGCGAATCCTTCGCCGCATGTCTGTCGATTTTTTCCATCTTGGAAAGAAACCAAACGTATCTGAATACGAACCCGAAGTGCGAGCCCCAACTGGGCGAGAGAGGTCTTTATCGCGCGATGGGAGGCTCCACGGATGGCGGCGCTAGCGAACTGGCCATGTTGTGGGTGTTGAATCAGTCGGATGGTGGTCATACTTTGCTAGATATCGCGGAACGAGCCCAAATCAGTTTTGATTCTATTCATCGTGCGGCCGTCGCTTTGCAGGATCAAGGTTTGCTCAAGGAATGCTTGAGGGAGTCACCCGCTGCCACGCTTGAGGCGCGCAGTTAGACCTTTTTTATGCCGGACACTCAAACATCCAACGACCGTGATTATAGGAGCGAGCACAGCAATCGCTAGGCAAAGCAAAAGACGTAGCTAGCAAGAATGGAAACATCATTGAAAACAGAAAAGGAAACCAAAGTGACGATCGTGGATTCGATTGGCAATCAGGGTGCCGTCCAGACGGCAGCTGAACGGATAGGCGCCGTCAACAGAAGCGGCGGACGCGCCGTCGCGCTGCCGGTTTTGTCACGCTCCGCTTCAACAGACATTCGTCGACCTCGGCATGTCGCCGCTGTGCGAAAGTTATCTCCGTGCGAACCAGCTCAATCAGATGGAACCGTTCTACCCGCTGCACTTGTATGTCTGCGGTCGTTGCTTTCTTGTGCAACTCCAAGAGTACGTAACCCCCGAAAGCATTTTCAGTGACTACGCATATTTCTCATCCTATTCGGACACGTGGCTCGCCCACGCGAAGGCCTACGTCGAGCAGATGACGACGCGTTTCCGGCTAAACGCAAACAGCTTGGTTGCGGAGGTCGCCAGCAACGACGGCTACCTCCTCCAGTACTTCGTTGCCAAACAAATTCCCGTGCTCGGGATCGAGCCGGCTGCAAATATTGCCTCCGTGGCGATTCAGAAGGGCGTCCCCACTTTGATTAAGTTCTTTGGGACCACGACTGCCCGCGAGCTCGTCGCCGAGGGCAAGCGCTGCGATCTCGTGCTCGGAAACAACGTACTCGCCCAGGTGCCCGACCTCAACGACTTTGTTGGTGGACTGAAGATTTTGCTCGGACCAAGTGGCGTCATCACCATCGAATTTCCGCATTTAATGCGTCTGATGGGCGAGAATCAATTTGATACGATCTACCATGAACATTTTTCTTATTTTTCCTTTCTGACCGCGGAGAAGATCTTCTCCGCGCACGGATTGACGCTTTTCGATGTCGAGGAACTGAGCACGCATGGTGGATCCCTGCGAATCTATGCGCGCCATGCCGAGGACAGTTCCAAAGCCGTGACTGCTCGGGTACACGAACTTCGTGCCAGGGAAGAGTCCGCAGGATTCGCTCGCCCGGATCGGTATCATTCGTTCGCCGCGCAAGTGAACGAGACGAAACGCAAACTGCTCGAATTCCTAATCGAGGCCAAGCGTTCCGGCAGACGAATCGCGGGTTACGGCGCTCCGGGCAAGGGCAACACGCTCCTGAATTTCTGCGGAATTCGTAGTGATTTTCTCGATTACACCGTGGATCGCAACCCCCACAAGCATGGCATGTTCCTCCCTGGCACGCATATACCGATTTATCCCCCGGATCACATCAAACAGACCCGGCCCGACTACGTGCTGATTCTTCCCTGGAATCTCAAAGACGAAATTATGGAGCAGAATGCGTATATTCGGGAATGGGGTGGTCAATTCGTCGTTCCAATCCCGCAGGTGAAGGTCTATCCGTGATTTCGGATTGCAAGCGAGCACTTGTGGGATACGAGGCTCTTCGCGACAGGGGGCAGTCCCGATGAAAGTCGTTCTTTTCTGCGGTGGGCAGGGTCTACGCATTCGTGATGCCGAAGATGTTCCGAAGCCTATGGTCCATATTGGGTATCGACCTATCCTCTGGCACGTAATGAAGTACTACTCCCACTTCGGATACAAGGATTTCATCTTGTGCCTAGGGCACCGCGCCGAAGCCATAAAGAACTACTTTCTTAACTATAATGAGTGTGCCTCGAATGACTTTGTCCTCTCGGGCGGCGGCAAGAGACTTGAGCTAATGAATAGTGATATTGATGATTGGCGCATCACTTTTGCGGATACCGGAATCAATTCTAACATCGGCCAACGCCTAAAGGCGGTCGAGAAGTACTTGGAAGGGGAAGAGGAATTCCTGGCCAACTATAGCGACGGCCTCACGGATATGCACCTTCCAAAACAGTTGGAACACTTTCATCAACAAGGCAAGATTGCCAGCTTTCTCTGTGTCCGTCCCAACCTCAGTTATCACTCCGTTTCCCTACAGGAGGGCAACGGCAACCTGGTGTCAGACATTCACGCCATCGATAATGGAAGTATCCGGATCAATGGAGGTTTCTTCATCTTCAAGAGGGAAGTCTTCGATCACATCCGCGAGAACGAAGAACTGGTAATCGAGCCCTTCCAGAGATTGGTCGAGAAACGACAATTGATCGGCTACCCGTATGATGGCTTCTGGGCCAGCATGGACACTTTCAAGGACAAGCAGCGACTGGAGGGCTTGTGTTCGAATGGTGTTGCCCCGTGGGAAGTTTGGAAGACCAAAGACGATGCGGCCCGCTAGAGATTGCTAATAGCTGAACCGAATCCCATGCTTCCTCTAAATCTCCCCCAAAGCTGCAACGCCCCTCTCAAAATCCTGTGTCTCGGGGCACATGCGGACGACATCGAAATCGGCTGCGGCGGGACCGTCTTGCAGTTGCTCTCCTCCCAGCGCAGTGTGGAGTTTTTTTGGATCGTCTTTAGTTCTTCAAGCGAACGCGAACGTGAGGCACGCAACAGCGCGGCGCTTTTCCTGGACCATGCGGAACACAAGGAGGTTATCGTCAAGGATTTTCGCGATGGCTTCTTTCCCTATGATGGGGCAAGAATCAAGGAGTTCTTTGAAGAGTTGAAAAAACGCATAGCACCGGACTTGATCTTTACTCATTATCGCGATGACCGGCATCAAGACCATCGCACCATATCCGATCTCACTTGGAATACCTGGCGCAATCACTTCATTCTGGAGTACGAAATTCCAAAGTATGATGGCGATCTTGGCTCGCCGAACTTCTTCGTCCCTCTCGGGCGGGAAGTCTGCGACCGGAAAATTAAATACATCTGCGATGTCTTTCAGACACAAAGCAATAAGGCTTGGCTCACCGAGGACACCTTTCAAGCTCTCCTTCGGATTCGTGGTGTCGAGTGCGCCGCGCGAGATAAGTACGCTGAGGCATTCTATTCCC
This sequence comes from uncultured Acidobacteriota bacterium, assembly GCA_963834025.1. Taxonomy (GTDB): domain Bacteria; phylum Acidobacteriota; class Terriglobia; order Acidiferrales; family UBA7541; genus Acidiferrum. The sequence continues at coordinate 1,003,919 of CAWIAI010000005.1, forward strand.
GCAAACTGGTCTGCGAATTGAAAGAAACCCCGTGAATCGTTGCTCTCCACATCGGCCAAAAACTTACAGTCTTAGGCCTGGCAGATTGACATCTCCCATGCCTTTGTGAGAACCCAATGAAGGATTTGAAACAGAAGACGATTCAGGGGGGGCTCGCCAGACTCGGCGCCCAAGGTCTGAATTTTGCTCTACGCCTGGGCTCTCTCATGGTATTAGGCCGGCTTTTGGGGCCGAAAGATTACGGATTAGTTGGCATGGTCACCGCTTTCACAGGTGTTCTAGGCCTGTTCCGGGATTTCGGGCTTTCCTCTGCTGCTGTGCAGCGTGCGACCGTGACGGAAGAGCAGATTTCCACTTTATTCTGGATCAATATTCTGGTTGGAGCGCTGCTCGCGCTTTTGACGGCAGCGATGGCGCCGGCTATGGCGGCCTTCTACCACGAACCCCAGCTCATTCCCGTGACCGCGGTTATAGGGCTCGGGTTTCTGTTTAACGCCGCTGGGGTGCAACACTCGGTGCTTCTCCAACGCCAAATGCGTTTTACCACCTTGGCGGTGATCAGCACCATCAGTTTAATTGTGGGGACTGCGCTCGCCATTGCCGGAGCCAAGGCTGGCTACGGATATTGGGCGCTCGTGGCTATGACGGTCACGTCTCCGCTTGTCGCCACAATCGGTTTCTGGCTGGCCGCGGGCTGGGTTCCGGGAATGCCAAGAAGACGAACAGGAGTTCGTTCAATGATGCGTTTTGGCGGAACGGTCACCTTGAACGGCCTCTTGGCTTATCTTGCTTATAACGCTGAGAAAATTCTGATTGGCCGCTTCTGGGGAGCCGATGCCATCGGCATCTACGGAAGGGCCTACCAGATCGTCAACATTCCCACGGACAATCTGAATTCAGCCGTTGGCGAGCTAGCGTTTTCGGCGTTGTCCCGGCTCCAGGACGATCTTAATCGGCTCAAAAGTTATTTCCTAAAGGGCTATTCTCTGGTTCTTGGATTGACCCTGCCCATCACGATTGCCTGCGCTCTTTTTCCGAGTGACATCATTTTCGTTCTTCTGGGGCCAAAGTGGACGGCGGCGACTCCTATTCTTCGCCTGCTGGCTCCCACTATTTTGATCTTTGCGATAATCAATCCCTTAACGTGGCTCCTGTTCTCGCTGGGACTGGTGGGGCGAAGCTTGAAGATGTCCGTGGTGTTTTCTCCTCTTATTATTGCGGGATACGTTGTGGGACTTCCCTACGGACCGAAAGGTGTTGCGTTTGCCTATTCGGCGGTGATGGCGGTGTGTGTCCTTCCGCTTACTGCGTGGGCTGTACACGGCACGGTGATTTCCTTAAAGGATATTCTGCTGGTGGTGAGTCGGCCACTGGCTTCAGGAATCTTAGCTGGAGGGCTCGCTCTTGGGGTAAGCCTGGCTTATTGCCGACACTTCTCTCCGTTACCTCGACTGGTGGTGGAAAGTAGCGTCCTACTGATCGCCTTTGTTGGGCTACTCCTATTCGTCGCAGGACAGAAATCTTTCTATCTGGAGCTCCTGCGCGGGTTGAAGGGACCCGCGGCCGTAGAAGATAAGAGCGTGGTTTCGGCCTAGCACATGAGCATAAGCGTTTCTCCTTCTTAAATCTGAGGAAGCGGTGGACGATCGAACCCATTTCGCTGAACTTCCCAGGAACTACTAATTGAGGATGCGCGCTTTGGATAGGGCGCACATTGAGTCGACTGATGCGAAAAGTTTTGGTTACCGGTGCAACTGGCTACATAGGCTCCCACTTATGCCACCGCCTGCTTAGAGAAGGCGCGGAGGTCCATGCGGTTTCTCGAAAAGCCTCAGCCGACGATCACGGCGAGATTCGATGGTGGCGTGCCGACCTTCGGGATGCCGAAGCAACGCGCAACTTGCTGGCCGCCGTGCAGCCGGAAGTCGTATTCCACTTAGCTGGTTGCGTCACCGGAGGGCGCGGCCTCGAAGCTGTACTGCCAACTCTCGAACATAATCTTCACGCGACGGTAAACCTTCTGATCGCGCTGACGGAATTGGGCTGCGGACGAATTGTCTTGGCCGGCTCGTTGGAAGAGCCGGCCGAAGGTGGTCCGGAGTCGTGCAGTTCTCCCTATGCGGCCTCAAAGTGGGCGGCGCGCGCTTATGCTCGTATGTTTCACACCTTATATAAAACGCCAATAGTAAACACTCGGATCTTTATGGTTTACGGACCTGGGAGGCAACCCGATGCGCGCTTTGTGCCCCACGTTATCTCCTCACTGCTGTCAGGCGAGGCGCCGAAGTTGACAAGAGGAGAGCGAAAGGTCGATTGGATCTATATCGATGACTTGATCGAAGGCCTGCTTGCTTGCGCCAAGTCAGACGATGTTTTGGGAGGGACAGTTGACCTGGGCTCTGGCTGCTTGACCGAGCTGCGTTCAGTTGCCCTATTAATCGCGCAACTTATCGGCACTGACATTCGTCCCGAGTTCGGAGCTCTTCCAGATCGGCAGATGGAGCAGGTGCGGGTGGCGGATGTACGGCGTACATACGATCAACTTGGCTGGCAGCCGAGAACCTCTTTGGAGACAGGGTTGCGAAATACGATCGCCTGGTATCGGGCGCGGAATACCCGTCCCCAAGGATCGCAGTGGAACAGGTCAAAGAGTCCTAGGGAGATATGAACCACCCATCTCAACCCTTGGTAAGCATCGTCACTCCTGTCTACAACGGGGCAGAATATCTCTCAGAATGCATTGAGAGCGTTCTTGCTCAGACGTACCAGAATTGGGAATACACGATTGTCAACAATTGCAGCACGGACGAGTCAATGGAGATCGCTCGCCGGTATGCGACGCGAGACGGCCGAATTCGGATCTACAACAATGAGCAGTTCTTGCAGGTAATTGCAAACCATAACGCCGCCCTTCGTCAGATTTCTCCTGCGAGCAAGTATTGCAAGTTCGTATTTGCTGATGATTGGATATTTCGAGAGTGTATAGAGCGAATGGTTGCAGTGGCCGAGGACTTTCCATCCGTTGGCATCGTCGGGGCTCACGTTTTAGAGGGGCAAGAAGTCAAATGTGCAGGCTTGCCGTACCAAACTGCGAGGTTCGATGGTCGCGAGATTTGTCGCCGACATTTTCTGAATCACTTATATGTCTTCGAGTCAGCCAACGCCGTCCTTTATCGTGCTGACCTGGTTCGAGACAAGTCTGCTTTCTATAACGAGAACAACATTCATGCCGATACAGAGGCATGTTTCGCGCTGCTTAAGACCAATGACTTCGGTTTCGTCCATCAAATCCTTACCTATACGAGGGTACGTTCCGAATCGTTGAAGGCGTCCTCGACAGATCTCCAGACCGCTCATGCGGGGATGCTACAGATCCTGCTCACTCATGGTCCAGACTATCTAACACACAATGAGCTCGATCGTCTCATGCGCAACCATATCTCCAATTACTATAAGCTTCTCGGCAAGAGTCTGCTGCTCGGCCAGAAAAGGACACTGGACTATCACAGAGAAAAGTTAGTTGAGGCGGGTGTCGGCTTCTACTGGTCGCGCGTCGTCTTGGGCACGTTGTCCACGATCTGGGGTCTTGCCTTGAATCCACTTTCTACGGCGAAAAAACTCTTAAAAGCCGAGGATAAGCCGACTCTTTCAGATAGCACACAGAATGACTTGAGTGGTTCTATCGCGGCTAACGCGGTGGACAGTCGCAGAAGGAAATAGTCCAAGCAATATGAGTTCAACAACTGGCAAGACCTTGAAGATAGGTCTTCTTGATCATATGGGTTACGGTAACCTAGGGGACGCTGCAACTCAGGATGTGGCGATTGCGAACATCAAGAAGCGACAGCCAAATGCACAGTTGATTGGGTTTTCGTTCGTTCCGGCTGATACGACGATGCGACATGGGATCCCTTGTTATCCGATCCGGTCGTGGTATCCAAGGCCAGCGACCACAGAGAATCTCGCTGCCGACCCGGGAGGGGCCAAACTAAAGCTGACATCAGCATTGAAGAGCATCCCCTTCGTGTATAGCTGTGCAAAACTCATTTTAGATTTTGTCCGTGAAGTATTGTTCTGCGTGCAGTCGTATCGGGCAGTAAGAGTACTTGACCTTTTGATTATTTCAGGTGGCGGGCAACTCAGCGACTTATGGCGTGGCCCCTGGTCTCACCCATTTGCGATTTTCAAGTTCTGCCTACTAACCAAAGTAGCTGGCAAGAAGTTATATTTTTTGAACGTCGGAGCCGGTCCTCTGGATCATCGTTTAAGTAAACTGTTCGCTAGGTGTGCTGTCCGACTCGCCGACTATAAATCCTTCCGGGACGATGAGTCGCAGAAGCTAGTGCGCGGCTTGGGTGTGAAAGCGAAGACCCTCGTCTACCCTGATCTTGCATACGGACTTGAAGTCGAAGAACTCCAAAACAGCTCGCCGCGCTCTGCTTCAGTCCCAGTTGTTGGAATCAATCCAATTGGCTTTTGTGACCCAAGAAACTGGCCGCGAAAAGACGGAGCGGTGTACCACGACTACCTTGAAAAGGTAACTCGTTTCTCGGTTTGGCTGTTGGAGCAAGGCTACAAACTGCGAATGTTCACGACTGAGGTTAGTTTAGACAAGCATGCTATGGAAGACTTGAAAACGCAACTGCGCGCGCGATTAGCGCCCGAACTTTTCAACCAGATCTTCTGGGGTGCGAGCGAGAACGTGAGGGACGTTCTCCAGGAGATGTCAGAGTTTGACTTCGTTGTGACTTCGAAATACCACGGCATCGTTTTTTCCCACGTGCTCAGAAAGCCTGTGATTTCGTTGAGTTACGGCAGAAAAATGGACTGTGCCATGCAAGCTGTGGGACAAGGTCGTTTCAACGCCAACATTGAACGTTTCGACCTCGACTGGTTTATTAAAGCTTTTCGTTCACTGGCTGATGACAGAGAGATCATAAAGCGGGAATCTGCCGCAGCCGTTAATGCGTATGCGGCCAAATTATCAGAGCAATTCGATAGTCTTTTTTTGCCGGACAGGTCTTAGTCGCAAACTAATGCTCGTTTTCTCGACCTCCACGAGATCCGTCAGCAACAGTGCCGCAAGTCTTAGAGGGCAGGTATGGATGTCAAATTCATGGATGGTAGTGCTGCGCTGTGAAAATCAACCTTTAGGGGACGTGTTTATATGCGCTATGTGCATTGGTTGCCAGCGTCTGCCTCATTTAAAGACACAGGCCTGACAGGGTACATCTTCGGGCCCCTGAATGATCCTAATGTCGAAGTCTGCTACATCGATGTTGTCCAGGGGCACGATACGTTCCAGATAAGCCGGAAGATTACCCGAATTTATTACGTTCTCACAGGAAGTGGCTACTTCGACAATCGCCGGGCAGCGATACGAAGTCACCTCGGGTGCGCTGATAGAAGTCCCACCAGGATTGGAATACTCTTACTCGGGAGCAATGAAACTTATTGCGTTTATGAAACCGCGCTGGTTCGCCGGCAATGACACAGCTACGAAATGGAATCCAGACGTGAAACCCCAGAATGTCAGATTTGAACCTGGAAATGGGGTTACTTGGCAATCGAGATTGCTCGGATTGCAGATTCTTGGGAAATCTCCAATCCGGGGCTATTTTGGTCTTAATCAAAGACTGTTGAAGAAGCTTCCTAGGTCCTTTACTGCTTCTCGTCCAATGCGTTTATACGGTGCCTTCGTGAACAAACTAGTTCGTAAGAAGGGCGATCGGGCGCAGGGGCTTGGTACATGCTTTCTTCGTAATCGGCCTGCCCTAGAATTAATCCGACGGATCGTAGGTCGGAAAGCGCAAGGTGAAACTGTAAGAGTAGCGGTATTGGGTTGTAGCGCGGGTGCGGAAGTCTACTCAATCGCCTGGAGAATCCGGTCCGCGCGCCCCGATTTGTCGCTTCATTTGTGCGCGACGGACATTTCCAGGGATGTTTTGGAGTTTGCGCGCGGCGGCGTTTACCCCGTGCAGTCCTCGGCAAAGTCCTCGCACCTATCAGATCCAGCCGTGCTTGAACGGATGTCGAGTGCGGAGGTGGAGGAATTCTTTCATCGTGAAGATGACGTCGTGAAGATCAAACCGTGGATAAAAGAAGGTATCAACTGGGACGTAGCGGATGTGGGGGATCCAGGCATTGTTGAGAGGCTAGGAACCTACGATATTGTGGTGTCCAACAATTTTCTCTGTCATATGGAGCCTGGGAAAGCTGAAAGATGCCTGCGCAACATTGCTCGCTTGGTAGGTCCTCGGGGCTACCTCTTTGTATCTGGGATCGACTTAGACGTCCGAACAAAGGTCGCGCGTGAATTGGGGTGGACACCCGTGGACGAACTGCTCGAGGAGATTCACGAGGGAGATGCCTGGTTAAGACAACTATGGCCAGGGCACTATGCTGGCCTAGAGCCCTTGGATAAGGGGAGACCGCAATGGAAAGCTCGCTACGCGGCCGTTTTCGAGTTATCCGCCACGGAATGTTTCAGCAAGCGGAATGAAATCGACTCGGTCGCTCAGGAGGGCGTTGGGCTAGGGACCACTTAGTTTTGGTCGCCGGCACCAAGAATGACCATCTCTGTCCCGTTCCATGCCCCATACCCTTGAGCCGAAGAGTCAGAACACAATCTCCGGAATCTCTTGCGGATCCCCCGTCTTTGGAAGCCCGCCCTTCTCACATAGGCTCGCGAAACGATCGTGCTCGTGCCTCCCCGGCGGCCGTATCCTGACTGACTCCGTCTGCCATTGTTTAGTCGCCGTTTGGGTGACCATTGAAAAAAGTGTGAAAGGATTTTCTCATAGCCGCCACGGGGTTTAGTATTTGACGGATTCCTCGCCCATGCCGTTCGGCAATACCATACGATAAGTCATTTGTTTACTATGATTTGGTCGAATAGTGGAAGCTGCTCGCGATCATGAAAACTGGGTATTCGATTGCAACACTCTGCCGAGAGTATCCCTCGTGATTACAGGGAAGAGTATGCCTTTTGGGTCGGAATGCCTCAAGGCAGGTGGTCGACGCGGTGCGGCAAGACCTCTCTTCTGCTGATGATGTTCTCGAAGTCCCCTTGAGAGCAGCGATCATATCCAGGGTTGGGCCGGCGCCTACGATTTCGGCTTAGGGCTGGCTCGTTTCCGCTCGTGAACAGGTGGCACAAATTTAGGAGAATCGTGGGGCCGCCGTCTTCTGGTGCCCGGCCAGATTGCCGATTAGCAGGAACGGCCAGCTGACTCGACCGTTTCGGAGGAAGCAGAAGTGAGAAAACAACTCATGCGCTTAACAAAGCTTAGCGTGCTCATACTGACCCTGTTTAGCGCGATCCCTGCCACTTGCCAAGTCTCGGTTCTGACTCAACACAATGACAACGCGCGCACCGGGCAGAACCTGAATGAGGCCACCCTCAACACTTCAAACGTAAACCAAAACAGTTTCGGCAAGTTATTTTGGCGCACGGTTGACGGTTTTATTTATGCCCAGCCGTTATATGTTCCAGGACTTACGATTCAGGGAGCGACCCATAACGTCGTATACGTCGCTACCCAGCACAATAGCGTATATGCCTTTGATGCCGATAATCCCAACGAGCCGGCTCCCTTGTGGCAAGTGAACCTGGGCACACCTGTTCCCAGCCAGGATATTTGCATTATTTCGGGTGACACCAATCCCGCCGATTGCCCTTACTACGACATCAGTCCGGAAATCGGTATTACCAGTACGCCTGTAATCGATCCCACTGCAGGAATCATTTACGTGGTGAACAGGACCAAGAACACCAGCAATAGCACCTATCACGATTACCTTCATGCCTTGGACCTGACAACCGGAGCCGAGCGACTCAGCGGCCCGGTAGAGATCGTGGGGCAGGTGAGTGGAACCGGAACCGCTAGCGTGGGCGGCACGTTGGCATTCGATCCAACCTATCATCATCAGCGCCCGTCGCTGCTCCTGGTGAATGGATTTCTCTATATTTGCTTCGGTTCGGTTGGCGACATTGGGGGGACCTATCATGGCTGGGTAATGACTTACAACGCCAGCACCCTGCAGCAACAGGCCATAATCAGCATCACTCCGAACGGCAACGAAGGTGGCGTTTGGTCTGCAGGACAGGGTCCGGTTGCGGATGCCGCCGGCAATGTCTATATCATGACAGGAAATGGCGACTTCACTGCGAACTCCGGCGGTAGAGACTACGGTGATTCGTTTCTGAAGTTTACTGGATCAAGTCTAGCCGTGGGCGACTACTTCACTCCGCAGAATCAGGGAGCTCTGGACGCGGGAAACACTGATTTGGGTTCCGGAGGTCCGATGCTTTTGCCGGGAACTTCGCTGCTTGTAGGAATGGGTAAGGACGGAGTTTTTCGCGTCGTGAACACCAACAACATGGGGAAATACAACTCCAGTGTCGACAATGACGTTCAGGAGTTCACCGCCCTCTCGAATGCCTTTTTCAGCTCTCCGGTCTACTGGAACAGCCCGAACAACGGGCCCGTCGTGTATATCTGGGGACCAACGGATTTTCTGAAGGCCTTCCAGTTCACAGGATCCAAGTTTGCGACCACCCCCGTTTCGCAAGGCACGATTCAGAATAGTTCCGGGGACCCCAACGCGGCGGCCCTTTCTATTTCTGCCAACTCCAGCCAACATGGGTAGTGGAATTCTGTGGTCTTCCGCGTCGCTTTCCCAGTGGGCGAAAGGAACTCAAGTTCCGGGTGTTGTGCGCGCCTTTGACGCTACCAATCTTACCAACGAGCTGTGGGATAGCACGCAAAATCTTGCACGCGATGACGTGGGGAGTAACGCCAAATTCGATCCGCCGACCGTCGTCAACGGCAAGGTTTACGTGGGTTCGTTTTCTGGGCAGCTCCAAGTCTATGGTTTGAATCCTCCTGCGTTTCAAGGAATTCAATTCGTTCAGGTGGCTTCAGCCACTCCGCAGTCCACTACGGCATCGGTTCCTGTGGCTTATCCAGGATCGCAAACGGCTGGCAACCTGAACGTTGTAATCGTGGGTTGGCACGACAGTACTGCCAGCATACAGTCCGTCACTGATTCTGCGGGAAACAGCTATGCCCTGGCTATCGGCCCAACCTCGGGCACAGGTTTGCGCCAATCCATCTACTACGCCAAGAACATTCTGGGAAGCAGCGCCAATACGGTAACTGTCACTTTCAATCAAGGCGCGACCAAGCCCGATGTGCGCATTCTGGAGTATAGCGGAGTGGATGCATCAAACCCGCTGGACGTCTCTGCTGGCGCAAGTGGAAACAGCAACGTTGCCGACAGTGGCTTCGTGACGACTAACGCCGCGAACGAACTGGTTGTCGGAGCGAATACGATAGCCGCCAGCAACACCACCATCATGGCGGGCGCGCCTTTCACTCCGAGAGTCATCACCACGACAGATTCAGACGTTGCGGAAGATCGCCTGGTCAATGTGCCTGGTAGCTATCACTCCTGGGCGCCTCTGAATGCATCTGGAGCGTGGGTCGAGCAGGTTGTCACGTTCCGGGCTGCCGCTGCAAGCACGATACCTTTTGTAAGCAGCGTGAGTCCGAGCAGCGGACCGGTGGCGGGTGGGACGGCGGTGACGATCACGGGGACGGACTTTGCCGCGGGCGCGACGGTGACGTTCGGAGCCGCGGCAGCGACCAACGTGGTGGTGGTGAGCAGCACACGATCACGGCGACAACACCGGCCGGCAGCGCCGGTGCGGTGACCGTGACGGTGACGGTGAACGGGCAGAGCGGAAGCCTGACGAACGGGTTCACCTACGTTGTGCCGCCGACGGTGAGCAGTGTCAGTCCGAACAGCGGGTCGACGGCGGGTGGAACAGCCGTGACGATTACCGGGACGAACTTCGTGGCGGGAGCGACGGTGAAGTTTGGAGCCACGGCAGCGACCAACGTGGTGGTGGTAAGCAGCACGGCGATCACGGCGACGACGCCGGCAGGGAGTGCCGGTGCGGTGACGGTGACCGTCACGGTGAGCGGGCAAAGCGGAAGTCTGGCCAGTGGATTTACCTATGCAGTTGTGCCGACAGTGAGCAGTGTCAGTCCGAACAACGGACCGGCGGCGGGCGGAACGGCAGTGACGATCACCGGGACGAACTTTGCGGCGGGAGCGACGGTGAAGTTCGGAGCCACGGCAGCGACCAACGTGGTGGTGGTGAGCAGCACATCGATTACGGCGACGACTCCGGCGGGGAGGCCGGTGCGGTGACTGTGGCGGTGACGGTAACGGGCAGACTGGGAGCTTGACGAACGGGTTTACCTACGTTGTGTCGGCGACGGTGAGCAGTGTCAGTCCGAGTAGCGGGTCGACGGCGGGTGGAACGGCGGTGACGATTACGGGGACGAACTTTGTCGCGGGCGCGACGGTGACGTTTGGGAGGCGGCAGCGACCAACGTGGTGGTGGTGAGCAGCACGACGATCACGGCGACGACTCCGGCAGGCAGTGCCGGTGCGGTGACGGTGACGGTGACCAATCCCGGCGTGCAGAGCGGGAGTTTGACGAACGGGTACACCTACGTAGTGACAGCCGACAGTGAGCAGTGTCAGTCCGAACAACGGACCGGCGGCGGGCGGGACGGCGGTGACGATCACGGGGACGAACTTTGCTGCGGGCGCGACGGTGAAGTTCGGAGCCACGGCAGCGACCAACGTGGTGGTGGTGAGCAGCACATCGATTACGGCGACAACGCCGGCGGGTGCGGGCGCGGTGACCGTGACGGTAACGGTGAACGGGCAGAGCGGGAGCCTGACCAATGGGTTCACCTACACGGGGACGGTAGCGATCAGTTTTGGGCAGGTGGCCTCAGCGACGCCGCAATCACCGACGGCGACGGTAGCGGTGACTTATCCGGCGGCACAGACGGCGGGAGACCTGAACGTGGTGGTGGTGGGGTGGAATGACACCACGGCGACGGTGCAGTCGGTGAAGGACAGTGTGGGGAACCCGTACAGTCTGGCGATTGGGCCGACGACAGGGACGGGGATGCAACAGTCGATCTACTATGCGGCGAACATCGTGGGTGGGAGCAACACGGTGACGGTGACGTTTAGCCAGGCGGCGGCGTTTCCGGATGTTCGCATTCTGGAGTATCGGGGAGTGACGACGCTGGATGTGACGGCGGGGGCGAGCGGGAGCAGTGCAGCGGCGAACAGTGGAGCGGCGACGACGACGAGTGCGAACGAGTTGATTTTTGGTGCGAACATAGTGTCGACGACGACGGGGGCGGCGGGGAGCGGGTTCACGTCGCGGATCATCACGTCGCCGGACGGAGACATTGCGGAAGACAAGCTGGTGACGACGGCGGGGAGCAACAGTGCGACGGCGACGTTGACCGGTGCGGGGCCGTGGGTCATGCAGATGGCGACGTTCTCGGCGGTTTCTGGGCCGGTGCCGACGGTGAGCAGTGTGAGTCCGAGTAGCGGGTCGACGGCGGGCGGGACGGCGGTGACGATCACGGGGACGAACTTTGTGGCGGGCGCGACGGTGACGTTTGGAGCTACGGCAGCGACCAACGTGACGGTGGTGAACAGCACGACGATCACGGCGACAACGCCGGCGGGGAGCGCCGGTGCGGTGACCGTGACGGTGACGGACGAACGGGCAGAGCGGGAGCCTGGCCAGCGCATATACCTACATTGCGCCGCCGACGGTGAGCAGTGTGAGCGCCGAGCGGTGGACCGCCGGCGGGCGGGACGGCGGTGACGATCACGGGGACGAACTTTGCGGCGGGCGCGACGGTGAAGTTTGGGAGCGACGGCGGCGACCAACGTGGTGGTGGTGAGCAGCACATCGATTACGGCGACGACGCCGGCGGGGAGTGCCGGCGCGGTGACGGTAACGGTGACCAACAGCAACGGGCTGAGTGGAAGCCTGACGAGCGGGTTCACTTACGCTGCACCGCCGACGGTGAGCAGTGTGAGTCCGAACAGCGGGTCGACGGCGGGCGGAACGGCGGTGACGATCACCGGGACGAACTTTGCCGCGGGCGCGACGGTCGAGATTTTGGAGACGCGCAGGCAAGCCACCAACGTGGTCGTCGTGAACAGCACAACCATCACCGCCACAACTCCGTCGGGGAGATGCCGGTGCGGTGACCGTGACGGTGACAGTGAACGGGCAGAGTGGGAACCTGGCGAACGGGTTCACCTATATCGCGCCGCCGACGGTGAGCAGTGTGGCGCCGAGTAGCGGGTCGCCGGCGGGTGGGACGGCGGTGACGATCACGGGGACGAACTTTGCGGCGGGCGCGACGGTGACGTTTGGAGCCGCGGCAGCGACCAACGTGGTGGTGGTGAACAGCACGACGATCACGGCCACAACTCCCGCGGGGAGTGTCGGTGCGGTGACAGTAACGGTGACCAATGCAACGGGCTGAGTGGGAGCCTGACGAACGGGTTCACTTACGTTGTGCCCCGACGGTGAGCAGTGTGAGTCCGAATAGCGGGTCAACGGCGGGTGGAACAGCAGTCACGATTACGGGGACGAACTTTGTCGGCGGGAGCGACGGTAACGTTTGGGAGCTGCGGCAGCGACCAACGTGGTGGTGGTGAGCAGCACGTCGATCACGGCGACAACCCCGGCAGGGAGTGCCGGTGCGGTGACGGTGACGGTGACCAACGTTGGGTCGCAGAGTGGGAGTTTAGCGAACGGGTACACCTACGTGGTGACACCGACAGTGAGCAGTGTGAGCCCGAACAACGGACCGGCGGCGGGTGGAACAGCGGTGACGATCACGGGGACGAACTTTGCGGCGGGAGCGACGGTGAAGTTTGGAGCCACGGCAGCGACCAACGTGGTGGTGGTGAGCAGCACATCGATTACGGCGACGACGTCCGGCGGGGAGTGCCGGTGCGGTGACGGTGACGGTGACAGTGAACGGGCAGAGCGGGAGCCTGACCAACGGGTTCACCTACGTAGTGCCGCCGACGGTGAGCAGTGTCAGTCCGAGTAGCGGATCGACGGCAGGTGGAACGGCGGTGACGATTACCGGGACGAACTTTGTCGCGGGCGCGACGGTAACGTTTGGGAGCGCGGCAGCGACGAACGTGGTGGTGGTGAGCAGCACATCGATCACGGCGACGACTCCGGCAGGGAGTGCCGGTGCGGTGACGGTGACCGTCACGGTGAGCGGGCAAAGCGGAAGTCTGGCCAGTGGATTTACGTATGTAGTTGCGCCGACAGTGAGCAGCGTGAGTCCGAACAACGGGCCGGCGGCGGGCGGAACAGCGGTGACGATCACGGGGACGAACTTTGCGGCGGGAGCGACGGTGAAGTTTGGAGCCACGGCAGCGACCAACGTGGTGGTGGTGAGCAGCACATCGATTACGGCGACAACTCCGGCGGGTGCGGGCGCGGTGACCGTGACGGTAACGGTGAACGGGCAGAGCGGGAGCCTGACCAATGGGTTCACCTACACGGGGACGGTAGCGATCAGTTTTGGGCAGGTGGCCTCAGCGACGCCGCAATCACCGACGGCGACGGTAGCGGTGACTTATCCGGCGGCACAGACGGCGGGAGACCTGAACGTGGTGGTGGTGGGGTGGAATGACACCACGGCGACGGTGCAATCGGTGAAGGACAGTGTGGGGAACCCGTACAGTCTGGCGATTGGGCCGACGACGGGGACGGGGATGCAACAGTCGATCTACTATGCGGCGAGCATCGTGGGTGGGAACAACACGGTGACGGTGACGTTTAGCCAAGCGGCGGCGTTTCCGGATGTACGCATTCTGGAGTATCGGGGAGTGACGACATTGGATGTGACGGCCGGGGCGAGCGGGAGCAGTGCGGCGGCGAACAGTGGAGCGGCGACGACGACGAGTGCGAACGAGTTGATTTTTGGTGCGAACATAGTGTCGACGACGACGGGGGCGGCGGGGAGCGGATTTACGTCGCGGATCATCACGTCGCCGGACGGAGACATTGCGGAAGACAAGCTGGTGACGACGGCGGGGAGCAACAGTGCGACGGCGACGTTGACCGGTGCGGGGCCGTGGGTCATGCAGATGGCGACGTTCTCGGCGGTTTCTGGGCCGGTGCCGACGGTGAGCAGTGTGAGTCCGAACAGCGGGTCGACGGCGGGCGGGACGGCGGTGACGATCACGGGGACGAACTTTGTGGCGGGCGCGACGGTGACGTTTGGGAGCTACGGCGGCGACGAACGTGGTGGTGGTGAACAGCACGACGATCACGGCGACAACGCCGGCCGGGAGCGCCGGTGCGGTGACCGTGACGGTGACGGAGAACGGGCAGAGCGGGAGCCTGGCCAGCGCATTTACCTACATTGCGCCGCCGACGGTGAGCAGTGTGGCGCCGAGCGGTGGACGCCGGCGGGCGGGACGGCGGTGACGATCACGGGGACGAACTTTGCGGCGGGCGCGACGGTGACGTTTGGAGCGACGGCGGCGACCAACGTGGTGGTGGTAAGCAGCACATCGATCACGGCGACGACGCCGGCGGGCAGTGCCGGCGCGGTGACGGTAACGGTGACCAACAGCAACGGGCTGAGTGGAAGCCTGACGAGCGGGTTCACTTACGCTGCACCGCCGACGGTGAGCAGTGTGAGTCCGAACAGCGGGTCGACGGCAGGTGGAACGGCGGTGACGATCACCGGGACGAACTTTGTCGCGGGCGCGACGGTGACGTTTGGGAGTGCGGCCGCGACCAACGTGGCGGTGGTGAACAGCACGACGATCACGGCGACGACGCCGGCCGGCAGTGCCGGTGCGGTGACGGTGACGGTCACGGTGAGCGGGCAAAGCGGAAGTCTGGCCAGTGGATTTACGTATGTAGTTGCGCCGACAGTGAGCAGTGTGAGTCCGAACAACGGACCGGCGGCGGGTGGGACGGCGGTGACGATCACGGGGACGAACTTTGCTGCGGGAGCGACGGTGAAGTTTGGAGCCACGGCAGCGACGAACGTGGTGGTGGTGAGCAGCACGAGCGATCACGGCGACAACGCCGGCGGGGAGTGCCGGTGCGGTGACGGTGACGGTGACAGTGAACGGGCAGAGCGGGAGCCTGACGAACGGGTTCACCTACGTAGTGCCGCCGACGGTGAGCAGTGTGAGTCCGAATAGCGGATCGACGGCAGGTGGAACGGCGGTGACGATCACCGGGACGAACTTTGTCGCGGGAGCGACGGTGACGTTTGGGAGTGCGGCAGCGACGAACGTGGTGGTGGTGAGCAGCACGTCGATCACGGCGACGACGCCGGCAGGGAGTGCCGGTGCGGTGACGGTGACGGTCACGGTGAGCGGGCAAAGCGGAAGCCTGGCCAGTGGATTTACCTATGTAGTTGCGCCGACGGTGAGCAGTGTGAGTCCGAACAACGGACCGGCGGCGGGTGGAACGGCGGTGACGATCACGGGGACGAACTTTGCTGCGGGCGCGACGGTGAAGTTTGGAGCTACGGCAGCGACCAACGTGGTGGTGGTGAGCAGCACGACGATCACGGCGACGACGCCGGCAGGGAGTGCCGGTGCGGTGACGGTGACGGTGACAGTGAACGGGCAGAGCGGGAGCCTGACGAACGGGTTCACCTATGTAGTGCCGCCGACGGTGAGCAGTGTGAGTCCGAACAGCGGATCGACGGCAGGTGGAACGGCGGTGACGATCACCGGGACGAACTTCGTCGCGGGCGCGACGGTGACGTTTGGGAGCACGGCAGCGACCAACGTGGTGGTGGTGAACAGCACGACGATCACGGCGACAACGCCGGCAGGCAGCGCCGGTGCGGTGACGGTGACGGTCACGGTGAGCGGGCAAAGCGGAAGTCTGGCCAATGGATTTACCTACGTAGTTGCGCCGACAGTGAGCAGCGTGAGTCCGAACAACGGACCGGCGGCGGGTGGAACGGCGGTGACGATCACGGGGACGAACTTTGCGGCGGGCGCGACGGTGAAGTTCGGAGCTACGGCAGCAACCAACGTGGTGGTGGTGAGCAGCACGACGATCACGGCGACGACGCCGGCAGGCAGCGCGGGCGCGGTGACAGTGACGGTAACGGTGAACGGGCAGAGCGGGAGTCTGACCAATGGGTTCACCTACAACGCGACGGTAGCGATCAGTTTCGCGCAGGTGGCATCAGCGACGCCGCAATCACCGACAGCGACGGTAGCGGTGACTTATCCGGCGGCACAGACGGCGGGAGACCTGAACGTGGTGGTGGTGGGGTGGAACGACACCACGGCGACAGTGCAGTCGGTGAAGGACAGTGCGGGGAACACCTACAGTCTGGCGATCGGGCCGACGAGCGGGACGGGGATGCAACAGTCGATCTACTATGCGGCGAACATCGTGGGTGGGAGCAACACGGTGACGGTGACGTTCAGCCAGGCGGCGGCGTTTCCGGATATCCGCATTCTGGAGTATCGGGGAGTGACGACTCTGGATGTGACGGCGGGGGCGAGCGGGAGCAGCGCAGCGCGCGAACAGCGGCGCAGCGACGACGACGAGTGCGAACGAGTTGATCTTCGGGGCGGACATGGTGTCGACGACTGACGGGGGCGGCCGGGAGCGGATTCACGTCGCGGATCATCACGTCGCCGGACGGAGATATTGCGGAAGACAAGATCGTGACGACGGCGGGGAGCAACAGTGCGACGGCGACGTTGACCGGTGCCGGGCCTTGGGTCATGCAGATGGTGACGTTCTCGGCGGTTTCTGGACCGGTGCCGACGGTGAGCAGTGTGAGCGCCGAGTAGCGGGTCGACGGCAGGCGGGACGGCGGTGACGATCACGGGGACGAACTTTGTGGCGGGCGCGACGGTGACGTTTGGAGCTACGGCAGCGACCAACGTGACGGTAGTGAACAGCACGACGATCACGGCGACAACGCCGGCGGGCAGTGCCGGCGCGGTGACAGTGACGGTGACCAATCCCGGACGGGCAGAGCGGGAGCCTGGCCAGTGCATTTACCTACGTTGCTCCGCCGACGGTGAGCAGTGTGCTCCGAACAGCGGAGCGCTGGCAGGCGGGACGGCGGTGACGATCACGGGGACGAACTTTGCGGCGGGCGCGACGGTGAAGTTTGGGAGCGACGGCGGCGACCAACGTGGTGGTGGTGAACAGCACGACGATCACGGCGACGACACCGGCGGGGAGTGCCGGCGCGGTGACGGTGACGGTGACCAACAGCAACGGGCTGAGTGGAAGCCTGGCCAGCGGATTTACTTACGCTGCACCGCCGACGGTGAGCAGTGTGAGTCCGAACAGCGGGTCGACGGCGGGCGGAACGGCGGTGACGATCACGGGGACGAACTTTGTCGGCGGGCGCGACGGTGACGTTTGGGAGTGCGGCAGCGACCAACGTGGTGGTGGTGAACAGCACGACGATCACGGCCACAACGCCGGCCGGGAGTGCCGGTGCGGTGACCGTGACAGTCACGGTGAGCGGGCAGAGCGGAAGTCTGGCCAGTGGATTTACTTATGTGGTTACAGCCGGGATCACAGCCCCCGGCAACTTTGCCGGCGCGCTGATGGGGACTTCAGTCCCGACTTATGTCGCCGGACAGGAGTACTTACAACGCGACTGCAGGCACTTCGTTTACATCTTCGCCTTTCAACAGCACGGGCGCGGATCTTCTAGTCATGTTCTTAGGGTGCCATAACAACACTGTCTTTACGATTACAGACAGCTACGGCAACACCTGGCTTCCCTTGGCCGGGCCAGCTTATAAAGTCGGAACTGCCTATTTCCCCATGGAAGGCGAGTTCTTCTATGTCCCGAATGCAACAACTGGAACAGGCCACACCATAACGGTCGGACTCAGCCAGACTGAGCCTTTGGTAATGTCGATTGCTGCGCTGTCGGGAGACAACATCTACTCGCCGATAGACGCCTACAGCTCTATCACGGGCGACAACGGGACAATCGCTCAAGTATATCGCCAGCAGTCCATTGACAACGTCTCAGCCGAACGACTTGCTGCTCGGGATTGTTAAGGGATTCGGGAACAATACTTATACGGCAGGAACGGGATACACAACGCAGTCGGCATCCACCGGCCTGAACTTCGGCGCCGAGACTGGGACAGCGTCTAGCGCCGGCAACTATACTTCCAGCTTTACGGCTTCCGTCGGCGATTTCTGGCAGACTGTTATGGCGGCAATCGCGCCCAAACCCACTGAAACCGTCGTTGTCCTGGACGGCGTCTACAGGCGGCATTATTGCCAACTATTACATTGAAAGATGCACAGGCCTGGGCTGCTCCAATTTCAGCCAGATCGCCAGCGTCTCCGGCTCGACTCTGACGTACACGGACACGACCATCTCATCGGGAACGGTCTACAACTACAGAGTCCGCGCCCAGAACTCCAGCGGAACTTTCAGCCCCTATTCCAATGTCCAGGCGCTCAGCCCGATCATGCCGTACGTTGTTTCCAGCTTCGCCGCGACTCCGGCCAGAATGCTGTCCTGGAATGCCTCGGCGGAAAGTGGAGGCTCGATCAGCCAGTATTCCATCGAGAGATGTACTGGACTTGGTTGCTCCAACTTTTCTCAGATTGCAACTACTTCGAGCACGTCTTACACCGACACTTCTGCCGCGGCGGGTACGACTTACAATTACCGCGTAAGAGCTCAAGACGCCAATAACTTCTACGGCCCGTACTCGGTAGCGGCGACGGCCAGCATTCCGGCCTACTTCGACAACGCCGCGGACGGCGGAAATAACGGCGGAAGCACGACGTCGCTTACTTACTCGTACACGGTTGGAACGAATTCCAACCGGCTACTGCTTGTCAACTTAGTTGGCGACCCGTCAGCAGACGATATCTCATCCGTAACATATGCCGGGGCGCCAATGACTCTTATTACAAAAGTCCAGACGCCGGGCGACGATGGCACTATCTATATTACTTGTTGGCGCCGGCCTCTGGAACAAACAACGTTGTTATAACGGCGGCCAGTTCCCACTATCTGATATCAGAAGCGGCATCTTGGTACAATGTCACCCAATCTGGCCAACCTCAAGCGTTCACAACTAACACGGCAGCCGCAGGCGTCGTGTCCATGACGACATCTTTGCCAGCAAGTTCCAACAACGCGATAGTTGCGGAAAGCATGTGGGCTTATACTGGACTCTTCCCGGTAATGGCTCATCTGCACTGGTTGCGGATTCGGCCTTCCAGAGCCTCGGAATGTTCTCGAGCGTTCCGTCCCCAGTCACTCAGGCTTTCCCGGTGTCTATGACGAACACATGGGGCGGGCAGGGCTCGGCCTCTAGCATCATGGCTTCGTTCTCCCTCGCCTCAAATGGAACTGCTGGTATAACTTACGACAATTCGGTCGATGGTGGAAACAACGGTGGCTCAACAACGTCGCTGACCTATTCTTACACCGTGGGAACCGGCCCCAACCGGCTACTCGTTGTCAACCTGATTGGCGATACTTCAGCGGATGACATCACATCTGTTACTTATGCCGGAACTCCGATGACTCTTGTAGGAAAGGTCCAGGCGCCATCCAGCAACAACTGGCAATACTTGTACTATCTTCTCAATCCGTCCAGCGGGCTCAACAACATTGTCGTTACGGCGCGCAGCTCGCACTATCTCATCTCTCAGGCGGCGTCTTGGTACAACGTAAGGCAGACAGCCCAGCCGGATGCGTTTACGACGAACACGGCGCCGGCCACAAGTACCTCTGTCACTACGTCCCTGACAACTGTCGCCTCCGGATCGTTGGTGGTGCAAGGGCTCTGGTCCTTCGGGCATCTGGCCGCTGGAGCGGGCGCAACTCCGATACTTATCGATACAGCGATTGATGGAGCGGGAATTTTCGTAAGCAGCGGATCTCCGGTTTCTCCGGCCGGGAACGTCAGCATGACGACTATCTCCGACGGTACGATGAGCACGGGCGTCATCATGGCGTCGTTCGCCCCCGCGCCATAGGCTCGGGAGTCTCCTAGCGACGGGCCAAAGCGCTTGGCGTTTTGAGGTTGCTCGCAGGGACTTGAGGGTCATTGACGTCAAGTCGAATCGATTGAAGTTGCCGACGCTGGCTGTATTTGTTTAGACATCGGCGACCGCCCGACTCGTGCCTTTCGGAAGAGAGCAAAACACACTAGGTTTGCCCCTTAACGTAGTCTAATTTCTAGGTGCGAGGGACCAAACGCCTTCGCCGGAGAACCTCAATAATGAGAGGCCTACAGATTTCACTAAATGTGGCTCGATACGGTTTGGTTTGTTTGTTGCTCGGAGGGTTCTCTCGGGGTTACACGGTAGCCCCAACTCTGGCAGCCCAGGAGCCTACCCCCACGACCGGTGGTGCTCTCAAAACTACCGACCAGAGTCATGCGCGGGATACCTCTAATGTTGCGCCAGATGGGGCGGTAATCACGATCAATGGCTTGTGTGACAATCCACCGACAGTCAAAGTCGCGGATTCCCATTGCAAAACTGTGATCACTAGGGCCGAATTTGAGAAGTTGATCGGGGCAGTTCAACCCAACATGAAGGTGCGGGCCCAACGCGAGTTTGCCACGAACTATGCCACCGCCCTGGTAATGGCCAAGAAGGCAGAGCAAATGGGACTGGACAAAGGAGCAAATTTTGAAGAGCAAATGAAAGTTGCTCGTATACAGATCTTGTCCCAGGAGCTGAAGAAAGCCATCGAACGACAGGTGTCACAGATTTCTGATACAGACGTCGAAAACTACTACCGCGCCAACACGCCCTCATTCGAGGAGGCGGAAATGGAGAGAATCTACGTTCCGAGAACTCAAGACTCACTTGTGCCTCCCGACAAAACGTTGAGCGATACCGACAAGCTAAAGCAGTTGCAGCGGACGGAACCAATGATGAGAGAGTTAGCCGACAAACTGCGTGCACGCGCGGTTGAGGGAGAAGACTTCAGCAACCTGCAAGCAGAGGCTTATAAGACTGCTGGAATCAAGACCACCGCCAGCCCGAGTTTGGGGACGATCAGGCGTGTCTCGTTGCCGCGTAGCCAGGTCTGGGTCATGGATCTAAAGCCCGGCAAGGTTTCATCGGTCATCGAGACTCCCAACGGGTATTTAATTTACAAGGTTAAAACTAAAGAGACGCTTCCCTTGGAGAAAGCTCGAGAAGAAATTAGAGGGGTCTTGCGTTCCCAACGCCTACAGGAAGGGAAGCAGGCAATCGAAGAATCCGCGACCCCCACCCTCAATGAAATCTATTTTCGCCCCAGAGGGTAGTAACTAAAACAGTTAATATAAAACAGTCTACTTAAGTAACTTGTACTCAGAGCATTTGGGTGTGTGTCACTTAATTCGATAGCGCTTGTGATTCTCAATCAAAAACCGAGTAGCTAATTCAGTTGAACCACTGGCTTTTGGAGCGGTACGGGGCTGGCTAGTGCAACACGAATGGTCGCGAACGCCAGTTTAGACCAACGGTGATCACGTGCGATGTAAAGTTTGTGCCGCAATTCGCTCCCGCACAGACGGCGTTGTTAGAAGTCTGAATATTCGCCGCGTAGTTCAAAGTGAAGTCCATGGCTCGGTTAAGTGGCCGCTTCAAGCCTGCGCCTATATAGACAGTATTGTATGTTAGGTTGGGATTTGTAGTTGATCCAGCTAGATTTGCGTTCCGTGAGTAGCCGAAACTTACGTTTCCCCTCCACACTCGAGTCAGTTTCCGATCGACACCTCCTATCACTTGATCCGACGTTGCCCCAAGCAAAACGCCGCTTCCGTTATTAGCGCCGTGGTTGAAGCTTAGCGACGCGCTCCCAGCCGAGAATGCGTAAGACAAGCTTGCCGATCCAGTTCCGTCGATGTACTGCGTGCCTGTCACAACTCCCGGGGGTAGTCTAAAAGTCGATATTTCTGGACCGCCCGAGAGTCGCAGCGCTAGGCGCCCCGTAATCTTTTTCCCGTACGCCGCTTGAATCACATGAACTCCGATGGCCTGTGGAGAATCAAGGAATTCATACGCACTGAATCGGTACGACATTCCAAGTGTATCGGTTCTGCTCACTCGGAAGTTGTAGCCTGCATTCAGGACCACATCATTGGATTCGATGTTCCCCGGCTCGGAGAAGCGCAAAATACTGAACACTCCACCGACCGTGACCGAACTTCGGGGCGTGAGTGCGTAATCGGATTGGATCGCAAATGAATTCTGGGCCTCCGGTCCCACCTGTGTAAAGATCGATTGATTCGGAGTAACTCCACTTTGTAGACTCGGCAGGCTCGGCGCTAGCGGTCCCCCAACCCCCGGTACTGCAATGCCGGTACCTGCCCCGAAACCGAACTGCGCTTGTTGTAAATAAGCGAACTGATCTAAAAGCGCTAGCCGCCAGCGCCCCCAATTAAATGCCTGAACAGCATGGAATTGGTGAAATTGTCCATTTCCAATGGCGGAGTCAGTTGAAATCGCTTCGCCCCCTGAGTAGTTAAGTGACAGCTGCGCCGTGCCCCAATTCTGCAAGAGGCTCAGATTTCCTGTTATGTAGCTTGTAGAATTCCAGTTGTCCCCCCCTCCCTGGGCCTGCGCATTGGACTGGATGAAGTTGGTGTAGGAAATGCCTGGAATCCAATAGCTGTGCTTTTCAGACGGCGTGCCCACGGTCAACTCCTGCAATCCCGTGAGGGGGTGGTCATCAGGCTGGAGCGGAATGGGCCCCTGATCCGTTTCCTGATCATCTCCAGGTCCGACAGGGGGATATGCCTTCGCTGCTGGTTTTGGCGGAGCTTCGGTCTGAGGGTCTTGCGCATTGACCGCTGCAGGGCACCCGAACATCCAGACAAGCAGTGACACAGCCGTCGGAATTGCTAGCCAGTGTTTCATTCGTTCTCTCTACGGCACGACAATGGTGTCACCGGGCTGGAGCAGGATGTTGTCTTCGGGTTTCTTCCCGCCAACAACAGCTTTGTAATTGAATGGGAGTTTCACTTGTCGGCCATCTTCCGTTCGCAGGACGTAAATGTTCTTCATCTTCGCGAATTGTGTAAACCCACCTCCGCTCGTCAGCGCCTGTAGCACCGTCATGCCGGGCAGAAGCGGGAATGCCCCGGGCCGTGTCACCTCGCCAGTGACATAGACTCTCCGGCTGTTAATCGTAGACACGCTGACGCTAACCTGAGGCTCGTTAATGTATTTTTTCAATTCTTCGCGTATTACGCCGGCCAATTCCACGGGTGTCAGGCCGGCTGCTTGCACATCGTTTAAGAGTGGTAGTGTGATCTTCCCATCCGGTCGTACAGGAACGGAGCGCGTGATCTCAGGTTCTTTCCATACGTCGATCTGGAGCACATCCTGAGCGCCGATCTTATATTCTGCATCTGCTTGAGAGTGCTGCGCTGAAGGCACGGCTGTTTTGTCCTTGGGACCCCTCCCCGTTTCACTCTTGTCCTGAGGCGCCCAGGTTCCGCTCGCTAGGCACACGCCATTTGTTACCAGGCACGATGCCAGAAACAAGAAGATCATCCGTTTCATCTGTTTTGCGCCCTCCTTGGCTAACG
Organism: uncultured Acidobacteriota bacterium; assembly: GCA_963834025.1. Taxonomy (GTDB): domain Bacteria; phylum Acidobacteriota; class Terriglobia; order Acidiferrales; family UBA7541; genus Acidiferrum. Next base: position 1,027,385 of record CAWIAI010000005.1, read on the forward strand.
CCCTTCGAGGCCCGTCTGTTCAATCCTGCGTAAAAGAGACCTATAGCTGATGTTCACTTGCACCGCGGCCCGTTTACGATTCCAGTGCGTCCTCTAAAGTGTCGCCACACGTTCAGCTTCCACCTCACACCATCGTCCCGAATCCCGCTGCGCGGCGAACCATCGCCTTCTCTACGCGCAACCTCTACCGATCTTATCTAATACAGTAGAATTCCTTGCTCCTAAAGCCTCGCCGCGTTGTAGCAATCGTAGCACAGGAACAAGAAGGAGCAGGGCAAAGAGGAAGAAAGCGATGCCACCCTGATGGTGCAACCTGCCGTAAAGAAACCCGGGATCAACGTAAATCGCAAGTATGGTTAGTGTGGCAATTCGAATTCCATTTTTCAAAATCATCATAAACAATCCGATGACGACGAATAAGACCTTCGTCCAAAATCTTTTTAGGCAAAAATGCGCGATGACAAGTGCCAGAATAAGCAACACCATGCTGGAACGAATCCCGCTGCACTCCTTGGCCACTTCGATGCTCACTCGCGGAAGATGAAAGACTAAACCGTCTCGCAGGGCAGGGACACGCAAGAGGTCAAATACACCACCTGTTATCCATGCGGAACCTACCTGAAGGTAACAAGTGATACGGTCCAGAATAGAACTCGGCAGGGGCACTATTAGAAAGAGGAACAGAAGGGGGAAGTAAGCCGCTTTAGAAACAGTTCTTCCAAATAGAAAAGCGAAACCCGCCACCCACAACAATACGAGCGACAGAACGTACCCCGACAATTGCAGGCTAGGCGTCGCGGCACTCATTCCCAGACATACACCAAGCGCCACACAAGCACTTAGGACGACCAGGCTGCCGCTTAGCACTTTGTCATAGCGGAGATTCTGGAAGACTTTCCGGCGCTCCAGGAACAGCACTCCTGCGCTTATGACTGGAATCAGGATCAGGTATGAGGAATCGTCGTTGGAGAGATAGATTTGGGCGAAGGTGGCCAGGATCCTCGCAAATACCAAGCACGAGAAGATAATCCAGCAGCCGAAGAACAACCACCGCCGGTTGATGAAGTCATGGCTATTTGTGAGTGCCGTCGTCTTTGTGGTCAATCCAGCAGCGTCTTGCAAGCGGCTTTGCTCCGGACCTGCGCCGAGTCGTTCTTAGTAAGCGCCTTCGCCGCCAAGAACGGCGCGAGGAGTCGCGATGAGGATCTTAAGATCAAGCCAGAGAGACCAGGACTGCGAGTACCGGAGATCCAACCGAACCATGTCGTCGAAACTCGTGCGACTCCGACCGCTCACTTGCCACAATCCGGTGACGCCCGGCTTCGTTTCAAGAACTCGTCGACGATGCCAGATGTCATAGACTGCATATTCATAGGGGACTGGAGGACGCGGTCCAACCAGAGACATCTCCCCGCTCAGCACGTTCCAAAACTGGGGAAACTCATCAAGGCTTGTTTTCCGCAGGAATCTCCCAATTGGCGTCACCCGAGGATCGTTCGTGATCTTGTAGACGGTCGGCTTCCCAGATGCAGTTTCACCGTCAGCTCTGCCGGCAATAAAACGCTGGGTATATTCCTCGTGAATTTTGGGGTCGTTGTCGGTGTACATCGTTCTGAACTTCATACACTTGAACCGAGCCCCGAACTGTCCCAGCCGGTCCTGCTGGAAAATCACAGGACCCTTCGAAGTCAATTTGATCGCAACTGCAACCACAGTCAGCAAAGGGCTAGCTAAGACAAGCAACACAGCACTGCCAATAATATCCGTCATGCGCTTCACTAGTAGGGGTAGGCTCTTCTTTGGATTCCCCTGTGAGAGATCAGGATAAAGCCTGGAGTCGGCAATCCGTTTGCCGCCGTCGCCGTCTCGGCTCTCGGGAAAGAGATGAACTGTGACGACCAGATTGGAAGTGGCTTCGTGACTGAGCTCGTCGTGAAGGGCATTCACGATCTTTCGAGCGAAGAATTTCACCAATCGAATCTTCGAATTCCGGACTGGTTTCGGTGAAGATCACGCCCAGGACCAGGCCGTTCTTGTACCAGCCAACGAGGTCGGTTTCGCGGGTCGACTTCAAAAGAACCGACACGACCTGTGACATCAAGCGGCGTGACGTTTCTGTCCCAACGAAGGAGCCAGCATCCAGCAGCATTAAAACAAAGGAGTTGCGCGATCGCTCGGCACGCCGCCGCTCAAGCGTCAGCATGCCGTGGAATGTTTGTTCCTGCAAGAGCGCGGCCTGCTTCACGAGGTTCGAAGCAAGCGTCGGGTGGATGACTTACCAGTGTGCCGAGTACTTTTCTGCTCCTGTGGAGTACCCAATTCTTGGTTGGATATTGGCCATGTTTGGTTAGTTCCTGACGCGGGACAATATTGAGAAATTCTTCGCGTAAGCCATCGAACGACCAAAAATAACGTGCCATCGCCGAGCCGTTGGGGCCTAGGGCAAATATCAGAGTCAGACCTATCATGCAATCACTGGTTCGAACGAAGGCACGATCGAGAACGACCGAAGGTCGGGGATTCCGGTCGGCCCAATCGGGCAGATCTGAGATCTGTCAATCTCCACTGCTACGGACCGGCGAAGCAGAGAAACGGAAACTACAATCCTATGGCGATCCTTGAAGCTGATCAGAATTCCTTTAAGCCCACGCAACGGGCCATCCTCAATCCGAACATTCTGGCCTGTCTCCAAATAGGGGCAAGGTTCAGCTCGCACGCCAGACAAGACTACTCTCTCGATAGCAGCCATTTCCCAATCCTCAACCGGAGCAGGAACGGAGCCTCGCCGGACGACAGAAACCACACCAGGAGTGATCAGAACTGGGAGGCGTTGATTCGCATCAAATCGACAGAACACATATCCTGGGAACAAAGGTGCTACTACTGCCTTAGAGTTGCCACGCCATTGTTTCACTGCCTTAAACGTGGGAAGAATTATTTGGTATCCCTTGCCGAGGAGTAAATTGGCCGTCGAACGTTCCCAACGGGTTCTCACCTGAAGCGCATACCACAAACTGCGATTGGGTTCGGCGTTCATCCTGATTTTTGAGACTCCCTCACGCAGTGTTGGAATCAACGGGAACTCGCAGTTTTCTCCTTATCTCGCAATCGGCCTGCCATATGGCAAGACGAAGGGGTGCTCTGTTGCCGGGCTGCTACTGATGCTAGTTGCCTGATAAAGGAGGGCTTACGTGAAGTCTCTCAGCTGAGCTGGAGGGCGAAACTCAAAATAGGACATCTGCCATGCGGGAAAGTGAAAACCATTGCCATCATTTGCCAAGAGGCTTCCAGGTAGCGAGTCCAGACTTTTTTCGCAGATTAGTTAACGCATCGGTTTGATCGCGTCTGATCGCAATCGTCATTTGCCAGCGGCCGTAGTAGGATGTGCCAGCTACTAGCTACTACGTCTAGTATCTGGGATCTGACGGGTGAACAATTTCGCGAGAACCTGCGTGGCTTCTACTTATTTCTTATCGGAATGCCCGTAGTAATAGCTGCCCTGGGTTTCGGAGTTTTCGACCTGATTCAGCACTACTCCCAATAGGTTTTTCTCTCGAAACTCCAAAGAACCCTTCTTAGCCACCTCGTAGTCGGTCTCTCCGGCTCGCACCACAAACAATACCCCATCGCACAGGTCCGCCAGACTGCTCGCGTCGTGAACCGGCAACGCCGGAGGCGAATCCAGAATCACCCAGTCGAATGCGGGCGTAACGCACTCCAGGAGTATCTTCATCCGTTCGCTCAGCAGTAGTTCACTGGGATTTGAAACTTTCGATCCGCACGGGATGAAACAAAGGTTGTTTGCCACGCTGTTTTGAACGACCGCGTATTCGTCCGCTGCTCCCCGCAAATAGTCGGAAAGGCCAGGTGAACTTGGCGCTCCCAGAGCCACGTGTAGACGGGGCGCGCGAAGATCCGCATCAATCAATAACACTCGCCTGTCGGCTTGCCGGATGATCGAGCGCACCAGGTTTGTCGCGACGAAAGTCTTTCCTTCTGCTGGCAAGCTGCTCGTGATCAGTACCCGCCGGAGTGTCCTTGTGCCCGCAATTTGGTACAAACGCGAACGCAAGGTCCGAAATCGCTCTCCGACGATTTTTCCGCTGTCGCCAGCCAACGAAACGCGCAATGCAGAGTCAGATTTCCACTCTGGGTGGGCGCAACGCCGAACCAGATCGTCAAACTGAAGGATCGCGCCGTCGGTCACGTGTGCGGCTCGAACGTTCTCTGCCGGACGGTTCGTTTCCTCAGGTATCCGCTGAGAAGAGAAAATAGGCATTTCAGTATCGTTCACGACCTGGGGGGCGGTGGTGCGCGCCCCTGCCAGCATTTGTGCCGCCTTTTCCTGCTCCGCCTTTTTTAGGGCTTCGTGAATCCGGCTCATCGTTTCCTCTTAATTTCAGGGAACCTGTCCGACCGCTTAGTCCGCTCCAGTGGGTTGCATCGAGCTTCCTCTCAACAACCCAGTCTTCCGTGTGCTTGTCGGATCGTCCAAGAGAGGAACGGTCGTGAGAACGGGCAGGTTCAAACACACTTCAACATCTCGTTCCGTATGCATCGACTTATCTAAGAGCGCGATCAAGTACATGATCGCGAGCGCCAAAGCGAATCCAGCTCCCAAGCCCCCGCCGATGAAGTAGCGCCGTTTCGGAAACGACGGTGCAATCTGGCAGGCTCGGAGGATCCAAGACGCGAAATTGCTCGCTTTCTTGCTGGTGTTCCAGATCCGAGGCCATCTCCGATTGTTGGCGCTTTTTCAGCAACTCATTGTAGAAGTCCTGCGCTGTCTGATAGCTCCGAGTAATTTCTTTCAGTTGCTGTTCGACGACGGGACTGGCCTGCAAACGCCCTTGCAACTGTGTGATTTGGTCTTGAATTTGAGCTTGCCGCTTCGTCAAGTCCGCAATATTCAGATCATCCTGCCGCAGCTTCGCCCGAAGCTGCTGAACCTGAAACGAGTCGGTTTTTGGTACAACGATGTCCCCCGGCTCCTTTGCTTTCGGCGCAGCTGCCATGCGCTTCTTGAACTCTTCGATCTGGTTCTTGAGCTTCACAACGTCCGGGTGTTCGGGTGTGTAGCGCGCCTCCAAGCCGGTCAGTTGGTCCTCCAACGCGTTGAGCTGTTGGTCAGGCGTCTCGGAGCTGTTCTGCCCTCCGGGAACGAATACCTTCGCGTTGGCTTCCTGCTGCGACAGCAACGACTCATTGAAGGTTTTATCCTGCTGCGCACGGCTTAATGCTTGAACGTTCGCCTCGAGCTGCGAGTTCATGCCGGTCAGCAGGTTCAAGTTGGTCAGTTCTTCTTCCGGCAGCGACCCTAGAAACTGCCTCTTAAAAGCGGCCAGCCTCCGGTCCTGATCGTCCAATTTCCTCTTCGCTTCTTCCAGTTGCTCACTCAGAAACGAGGTTGTCTGCACCGCCTGTTGTTCCCGTTCCCGCGTGTTTTGCTGCATAAACATCGAGGTGATTTCCGTGCAAATCTGCTGCGCCGTTTGTGGGTTATTAAAGGTCACGTCGACGTAGAAACCCGGTAAGCTGTGGTTCTGCGTCCCTGGCATGGGCTCCATCGGCGTCATGGTAACCGCAGTCCGCAGCTTCTCAACTAGATCATCGATGCTCTTCCGTTGCCGTTCCTCGGCGTACAGTCCAAATTTCTCGATAATCGGTTGCAGTCGCGTCCGGCTCAAGATTTGTTCTTGCATCGACGCCAGCCGGTGATTCAAATCGTCCGTCACCACCGGTTTCACAAACTCTGTCGGTACCGTCGGTTGGTCCACCAGCACCAGCGTTTCCGAGGTGTATTTCTTGGGCAGCACGGTCGCTGCTAACAGTCCAATTCCGCCGCAGCCTACAATGGCGATTGGCAGGATCCACCAATAGTGTCGAAAGATGCGCTTCACTTCCGAGATTGTTATTTCGCCATTCTTAATCATGTCTTGTATTAACTCGAGAACTACTGTCCGGCCCGTCGAAATCGCTTAGCGCGGATTGGGCCTAGCTCGCACACAATTCGGCGCTATATGTTCAGCACGTGCCATTCCAGCTTTGTCACCTACGCATCGCATGTCGGCATTGGCGTAAGTACTTATATTTCTGAGCGATAGACCGCATCTGCCGGCGCCCGGCCCTTTCTCCTGCCAGAATATAACAAGAGGACCAGAGGCCGAGTGGAAGTATTCTATCCAGATTGGCTAAGCAATTGGCCAGACGGTCCCCTAGTCTTCTCAACGATCGCCTAGGCCTCTCCTATTCCTTGCTTTTGCCCGTACCGGCATGGATCCTCCGCAAAATCAATGACTTCGCCACTTGTTTCCCTGCAGAAGTCCTCTCCCATTAGGCCTCGAAATTGCACCTATTTAGTGTATTAGTGCTGGCGGTGTCAACGGCGCGTTAATTTCCGGCGGATCTGCTTCCTCCGAGACATATGCGATACAAGACCACATCGACCTTATTCGTTGCCCTATCAGTTCTGTTTGCCATCGGGGCAGCGGGCTGCCTCAGTAGTCCCACAGCCCGAAAGCAAAAATTCTACGAACAGGGCCTTCGCGACTTCGCCAGCCAGAAATATCCAGAGGCCATTATCTCGTTCAGTCGCGTTCTCCAGATCGATCCTCGATTCGCCGATGCGCACTACCAGTTAGCGCTTTGTCATCAGCGAGAGAGCAACTGGGCCGCGGCCATTCAGGAATTGCAGCGCACCATCGAGCTTCAGCCTGAAAATTGGCATGCGCAAATCGATTTCGGACAAATCATCCTTGCGGGCGGCAAGAATCAAGACGCCAAGGATCGGGCTCTCGCCGTACTCCACACCGACCCGACGAATCTCGAAGCCCAACTCCTGCTTTCCAACGCCGACGCTCTCATGGGCAATTTGAAGGACGCCCGCCAGGAAGCACAAGACGCTATAGCGCTTGCTCCAGACCAAGCGCGCACGTACATCAATCTTGCGATCATCGAACAAAAGGCGGGCGCGGACGATGACGCTGAAAGCGTCCTAAAGAAAGCTCAGTCAGTCGATCCTTCCTCCGCCATCCCCCGCATGGCTCTCGGCGATCTTTACGAGCGCCACAATCGTCGGACCGACGCCCAAGCTCAATTTCAATCCGCGATCACCGTGGCCCCCCGCGACCCGCGGCCCCGCTCCGCTCTGGCGGCCCTCTACCTGAAACAAGGTGACCACGCGGCCGCTGAAAAGGTTTTCACCGACGCAAGACAACAAGTCCCCGACGATCTTGCCATTTACCGCCTACTCGGCGACTACTACATGTCGCAGGGCAACTTGAACCAGGCTCTATCTGAGTTTGGAACGCTCTCCACCCGCTTTCAAAAGGACTTGCCGGTACGCAAGACCTACATCCAACTCCTCATCCTGAATCATCGACTCGATGAAGCCGCGCAATTGAACGACGGCATTCTTGCGGGCGCGCCTCAAGATCCGGAGTCCCTGATCCTCCGCGGACAAATTCAGATCCAGCAGAATCATTTGGACGACAGCATTCTCACTCTTCGGCAGGCGTTGAGACTCGATCCCGCCAGCGCCATGGGTCATTATCAGCTCGGTGTGGCTTTCCAGAAGAAAGGACAGCCACAGCAAGCCGAAGCGGAATGGCATACGGCGGTTCGCCTCGGCCCGAATTTACAGCAAGCGTGGTCAGCATTGGGCACAAACGCGGCCCAGCAGGCAGACTGGCGGTCACTCGAAGCCATCGCCACGCAACTTCGCAAAATCTCCCCCGGTTCGCCCGAAGGCTATCTCTTCCATGCCACCGCAAAGTTCAATGAAGGTGACGCCACCGCTGCCGAGGAAGACTTCAAACAGCTCATTCAAAACGCCCCCCAAAACCCGTTGGGCTACATAAAGCTCGGTCAACTCCGATCCCAGCAAAAACGCTGGAGCGAGGCAGAAGACTCCTATCGCCAGGCTCTTTCCCGAGATCCCAACTCACTTTCTGCAACCGAGGGACTAGTTGCTGTCGACTTCGCGCGGAACCGCCCCGCGGACGCTGTTCGCCTCCTCCAAGCGGAGATCGAAAGGACGTCCGGCAGCTCGGTGCTCTTTTTCTTACTCGGTCAGGCCCAGCTGCGAAACGGCGAGGCAGCGGAAGCCGGACACTCCTTGACTCGATCCATTTCTCTGGACAACAAGAACGTGAATGCCACAGTTCTGATGGCAGAACTCCAGGTTTCCGGCGGCAATTTCGAGCAGGGAATTGCCGGCTACCAACGCGCGATCGAGTTGGCTCCAAGCAATGTCGAGCTCTATGTCAGTCTCGCCGCACTCTACGATTCGCAGGGGGATTGGCAAAAGGCCCAGAGCCTGCACCAGAAGGCGCTCGCCATTCAACCGGACTATGCGCCGGCCGCCAACGATTTAGCCTATCTCATGCTTGAACACGGAGGCGATCTCAACGTAGCACTTACGCTGGCCCAGACAGCGCGCCGTGGGCTCCCCACACTGCCCAATTCTGCCGACACCCTGGGCTGGGCTTACTATCACGGCGGCTCCTTCTCCGTCGCCGCGCCCCTCCTCGAGGAGGCCGTCAAGAAAGAGCCATCGAACTCTACGTACCACTACCATCTAGGACTGACCTACCAGAAGCTCAAAGAACCAACCCGAGCCCGAGCCGAGCTCCAAAAAGCCATCAGCATCGCTCCGAAATCTCCTATCGCCGATCTGGCCCGCCAAGCCGAGAGCCAAGCATCAGGTTCCTAACCTGTTTGCGGGCCTCCGCCTAGAACGCAACAGCCACGTTGGCCTGGGAACGGGAGCTTGTTTCGTCGAGGCCGGCCATGATGTCGTCTGCACGGCCATTAACGCCCTTGTGTACACTAGAAGATGATAAATCGGCGGAAGTGACCGCCCTGCTCGGACATTCATCAGACATTTGTCCAGGATGACCGCGCTCAGCACCTCCGGGAAGGGATCGCGTGATCTTGATCGTACTCGCGGATCAGAAGGCAGAACGACCCCTTGTAGGCGCGGGCGATTTGGACGCGGCGCGGCGTGTTTAACTCGTCCGGTAACGGGCGATCATCATTTGAAGTTGCTGGGGCCTAGAGTAGGGCGTGCCTTCGGGCCGGTGCCCGGCCGGGCAGACTATAACCCGTCACGTTCGCGTCTTGGATGCGTAAGATGACTTTCCCGTCGAGGGGGCGCACGTCCATCATCCAGCGGACGGTCCCAGCCTCGATCAGGCCTTCCCCGCCCTGAGCAGGATATTCAGGGTCCGAGAACAGCCAGATTTTTGTATGCTTTCTGCCCACTTAGACCTCCGACGTGTCCATATCCTGTACCCGAGGCCAGTTTCTTACCTACTAGACCTCTTATAACCTTGCGCCGCTAGCAGTTCCCCTGCAGCAAACGGTCGGAGGTCGGGAATGAAATTGCAGTTCCGTATTATGAAAAGCTGGTTGTATGTGCTGATGGCCTTGTCGTCTGCACAGTTGATGGTCGGTGTAGCGGCTACCTGGGGAGCAACGCCTGAACCGCCGGCAGCCAGTGTTCCAGCGCCGCCGGGCGGCATCGTGGTGACGCCCGGGAACGGGGAGATCGGCCTCACCTGGAAGTCCGCGAGCGGTGCAACCGGCTATCACGTCAAGCGCTCGACGAAGAGTGGCGGCCCGTACACGGAGATTGCTGCCCCCTGGTGGCACGGCTACACGAACGTCGGACTGTCTAACGGAACCCGGTATTACTATGTAATTTCCTCCGTGAACTCGGCTGGGGAGAGTGCGAATTCCGGCCAGTTCAGCGGCATTCCATCTGATAAGGCTGAGGCCCCATCCACGCCGGGTGGATTGAACGCGGCGCCTGGGGACGGCAAGGTTGGACTGACTTGGTCCGCGCCAAGTTCTGCAACCAGCTACAAAATCAAGCGGGCAAGCAGCAGCAGTGGGCCCTTCACACAAATCGCAACGTCTACGTTTGCAGGCTACACCAATGTCGGCTTGCAGAATGGAACGACCTACTATTTCGCGGTTTCTGCTGTGAACAGCAGCGGCGAGAGCGCCAATTCAGCAGCGGTAGGCGCGAAACCGGTGGCACCCTCGTCGGCTGTAACATCGGTCTCGGTCTCGCCCGCAACAGCTTCCTCGATTACATCGGGCACACTTCCGTTCAAGGCAACAGTGCAGGGCACGACTACAAATAAGAATGTGACCTGGAAGGTTGTGTTAGGCCATATCAACGCCTCGGGCTTGTATACGGCGCCGTCGAAGGCGGGAACCGATACCGTGACCGCGGTCAGCAACGCCGATCCAACCAAGTCGGATTCCACGGTGGTGAAGGTCACTACCGCTGCCCCTCCGCCGCCGACGCATTCTGTTCTTCTATCGTGGGATGCCAGCACGTCGACGGTCGCGGGGTATAACGTATATCGCAGTACTGTGAGCGGAAGTGGATTCACAAAACTGAATTTGTCACTGATTACGACCCTGACCTACACGGACACGACCGTGCAAAACGGAACGACCTATTTTTATGTGGCCATGGCAGTAGACTCCCGTGGCAATGAAAGCGTGGATTCCACTCAAGCGTCAGCGACAATACCTTAGCGGCGCTCGTTAGCTAAGAATTTCGTGCCAGGGCGGCGCGTCTTTATTAGTATTAGCTCCAACTTGCATCGAACAAGAGTTACGGCGACCCGAAATCAGTCTTCAGCGACTCGACGATGATCACGGCTAAGCCCTAAAATTGATTCCTGAGCGCTAAGGGTATAGATTTCCACAGACGGCGACAAGATTCCCGATTCGACCTTCTGGAGAGAAAATTATCAATGTCAGATCAGGCCCGGTCGGATAGAATTGACGGCCGTGCCTGCTGCCCAATAGGCAAAGATTTTCTGCCCCCCTCTTGCCTTCGCCTGCGCAGTCGTTAAGGCGGAACTAAAGTGGAAGCGACAAGACAAGGTAAGCGCTCGATCGTACGGAGACGAACGCAACAGCTCGTGTACCTGGAGCTCGGGAAAGAGAACGGCGGCGTCATGCTGAACCTTTCCGAGCATGGTTGTGGATTTCAGGCCATTACACCGGTGAAGTGCGGCGAGACGTTCGGTTTCCAGATTAACGGTGGTGGGCGCCGAATAGCGGGCGATGCTGAGGTCGTGTGGGCGGATGACGCTGGCGTCATGGGTGGCTTGCGATTTTTGAATTTACCCGCGGAAGCACATCGGGAGATTCGTCTGTGGTTAGAGGAAACCAACGCTCCGGTGGTCGACCAGCGAATCCAAGCCACCGGCGAACTGGCCTGGATAAACCGGACGAAAACGACTGGAGGCTTGCGATTTACCAGCCTGTCCGCCGAGGCTCGCCAACAAGTTCGTGATTGGACAAGTCAGTCGGCACCTGCGCTGTCGTTTGACGATGCGTCCTCGCACCCCGTGCCGACATTACGCGCATTTCCGGGGGACATCGGTGTCCAGCCAGAGAGTAAGGCTGCGCCGCTTGAGGTCGCTTCACCAGGGCGAAAACGACTGGCATCGTGGAGCGGGTTCTCTGCCGGTTTAGGCGTCGGCGTTCTCGTTTCGGCTCTTGTATGGGCCGCATTCTCGTTTCACAGCTATCGCCGGCAGTTTGGGGCGTCGATCATCCAGTTTGGAGAACGCGTAGCCGCGAAACCTCAAGCTCAGCCGCAAATGGCATCGCCAGTTGTGCAGCCGGAGCTGCCGGCGACGCTTGCCGTATCGACTCCAGCCACGCCAATTTCGATTGCACAACAGTCCGAATCGCTCATACCGCAGCCCTCTCAAAATGCGCCAGCTCCACAGCCCTTGCCAGCGCCGCACCAAGCGAAGTCCGAGCCCTTGGCGCCAGACACCGCTTGGCTCGTCGCTGTCGGTTCCTCTAGACCCAAGGCGCCTACAGCCAACGGCTCCACTCTGATTTCAGAGACACCTCCGCCGGTATCTTTTCCAACCATAATAGTTGCGTCCAGGTCGTACCTAGTTCCGAGTAAACTCGGCCCAGCTCCGCCGCTCGCACCGGCGAGCGAGCCCAATGTCCACTCGGTGGTTTCTGGGAAAGAGGACGCCGGCTCTCCATCGGAAATGTATCTCGAGGTGGGCAAATTCAAGGATCAGCCCCCGGCCAGCGAGGTAAAGGACAAACTCGCGACCCTCGGTTTTCCGGCGTCGGTCACTCAGAAGCGCCGTTTTTGGGGAAATTCCTACTACGTGCTTGTGGGTCCTTACGACAATGACCGAGAGGCGAAAGCGGCTCACAAGAGCCTGACTTCTCGCGGTTTTAAGCCGCGTGCTTTCGAGAGGGGCTCCCGAGCCTTTGCGTTTAGTTATGTGCTGACCCTAAACGGTGCGCGTATGCCTGTCGGAGACTACTCAATTCGATGGGAATCCTACAGCAGCCTCGTAATTGTGGAATTTGTGCAAAACAATGACATCGTTGCCACTGTCGACGGGAAGTGGGCGAAACGCGATACGCCTTACGACCGAAGCGCGTATGCGTTCACAAGGTATGGTGATGGTTCGCGAAATCTGGTTTGGATTCAATTCGCGGGCATGAGGCAGACGCTCATATTTGATAAATCATCCTGAATCTTGATTTTCTAACTTGCTCGGGCTTACTCCGAGTCCGGAGAGTCCGATGCTGTGGTGGAGCATTTACGAAATGCGTTTGCTGTGCTAATCAAAACACCTCAGCCTTCTTGACAAGAAGAAGATCGACAGTTTCCTGCTCATGGGTACCTTTTCCAGGCTGACCAAGGCCGGTTTTACTAAAACAGCGGGCCGCAGGAGGAAGGCTATGCATTCTGATGAAGGCCATTTGTTCCCCAGTGGCGTGTTGATTGCGGCCCGACTTCAGAGCAAATCTGATCCATCGGCTCTTGCGCGGCACTCGGCATCTGTGCGCGCATACCGAAGCAGTATGACTCGAGGTGTGCTTAGTTGAGCGAGATGGTCCCGCAAGCAAGTCGCTCAGGCGGGCGGCTGCAAGCGATTGCGAACCCCGCCAAAGACTAAGCTGGACGGCGACGTAGTCTTGCCGACTGAACGGTTGGGCCGCATCTCCATTCCGCCCTGCCCGCCTATTGTTCCAGCAAACCGAGGTTCCGATAAGGGCGGCGTTTCCGACTTGCCGGTCCGCAGCCCAAGTTCTGCGTTCCGCGTTTCGATGACGTCTTCACTTGGCGGCGTAGCGCCTCTATCTGATCAAACAGCGTAAGCGTTCGTTTCTTACCGTCCACTCAAGATGCTATCGGCGGTGCGAGTTTTATAGTGGCGTGTTGATCTCGTCGGTGAAGACGTCTTCGGTGAACGCTTTGCCAATCGCCAGATCGAGACGTGTGAGCAACTGGGCTAGGGTTTCGCCTTCTCGGCGTACCAGCATCGCTAAAGTATTGTGCCCATCAGTAGCTATGGCCACACACCCGACCGGTACGAGCGTTCCCACCGTGATTTCGCCATCGCTGATCAGCTCTGCGATGTGCGGTAACTCCGAGGAACTGCAGAGACCGACTTTCCCGGTTGCGTCTTTGTTTACGCCGCTTCGTCTATTCCGGGTGACAGATTTGTGGCGACGTTCCAAGGTAGCAACTCCTCGATGCGCTTGATCGGATGATCCGCAATACGGGACAACACGTTCCGCAGATAGCTTTCAGGATCGATTCCGTTCAGCTTGGCCGTACCGAGCAGGCTGTAAATCGCGGCGGCACTTTCTCCACCGCCATCGGAGCCTGCAAAAAGAAAATTCTTTCTGCCCAGAGCTACGACCCGCAACGCTCGTTCGGCTGCATTATTATCGATTTCGATGCGGCCGTCATCAGCGAAGCGCAGCAGCGCTTGCCACCGTCCCAGTGCGTAACGAACCGCCATGGCGGTATCGGATTTTCTCGAGAGTTTCCCTAAGGTCTCCTCGAACCATTGCTTCAGCGATTGCAGCAACGCCCTGCTGCGCGTGTTGCGAACCTCGTGCCGCTCGTCGGGCGGACGCCCTCGGATCTCTTTTTCGATGGCATACAACTCCGCGATGCGTTCTAGCGCCTCAGCTGCAACGGGAGATTTGTGCGCCACCTCGAGATCGTAAAACTTCCTCCGTACGTGCGCCCAGCACGCCGCTTCCTGAACGCGGCCTGCTGCATAGATTTGATCAAAGCCGGCGTAACCATCGGCCTGCAGTGTGCCGGTAAAGTTGCTTAGGTGCGCTTGCGGGTGTTGACCCTTGCGATCCGGTGAATACGCGAACCACACTGCAGCGGGTGTACGGTCTCCTGCAGGACGATCATCGCGCACGTAAGTCCACAACCGCCCGGTTTTGGTCTTGCCTAGTCCGGGGGCCAACACCGGCACCGGAATGTCATCTGCGTGTAGTTTCCCGGCAGACAGAACGTGCCGGCGCAACACTTCCACGAGCGGCGCCAGCAGCTCACGCGATCCGCCTACCCACTCCGCCAGGGTGGAACGATCCAACTCCACACCGGAACGCGCATAGATCTGCGACTGACGATACAGCGGGAGGTGATCACAATATTTCGATACCAGCACGTGCGCCAGCAGCCCAGGACCTGCAATACCGCGATCGATGGGCCGGCTCGGGGCTTCCGCCTGCACGATACGATCGCAACCGGCACAAGCCAGCTTGGGGCGAACGTATTGGATGACTTTGAGACTGGCCGGCACGTATTCCAAGATCTCCGAAATATCCTCGCCAAGATGCTTCAGCTTTCCTCCACAGTCCGGACAAGCTGCGTGCTTCGGAAGACACTTTCGCACTTCCCGTGGCAAGTGATCGGGCAATGGTCGCCGCGCAGGGCGCGCCACGGTAGCACTTCCCGTTGATCCTGGAGTTGCAGTTGTTTCTCTTCTTCGCCGCACCTCTAGCTCTTCCAGCCGCAGTTCCAGTTGTTCGATCTGATTTTCCCGCTTCTCCGACGACCGGCCGAACTGCATGCGGCGTAGTTTTGCGATCAGCAACTTCAAGTGTTCGATTTCCACATCGCGCGAAGCGAGCTGCTCGCGCTGCGCGAGGACTTGCTCATGCTGCGCCAGGATCAGGGACTTCAGTGCTTGGGAATCGAGTTGATCGAGATCAGGAAGGGTGGCGGCATCCATTGCCGCGAACCTAGCACATCTCTTTTACAGCTTGATTAAAACACATCAGAAAAATAGCAAAATCTTTTCTTCACACGGCCATCTGCGGATCGTGGCTGCGCACTGGACGTCGCCAATCGATGCCTTCGAGCAACATCGATAGCTGTGCGGGTGTCAGTGCGACCGTTCCGCTCGTGGCCTGCGGCCAGATGAATCTTCCGCGCTCCAGTCTCTTCGCGAACAGACATAACCCGTCACCATCGAACCACAGCACTTTGATCAGGTCACCGCGCCGACCACGAAAAACGAAAACGTGACCTGAGAATGGATTCTCCTGAAGGGCCGTCTGTACCATCCCGCTCAAACCAGTAAATCCTCGACGTAGATCCGTAACTCCTGCGGCAATCCAGATGCGCGTTCCTGCGGGCAGCCCGATCATCCCAGCAAACACTCGATGACCGTACGCAACACCACCAAGTCCACGTGCCCTGCTACACGAACCGTCCCTTTGCTGAGCTTGATCTCCAGCGACCCGATCGCGGGTGACGAAAACGCGGATTTACCGCACGTGCTATCTGACAAGGTTACAGGCAGGAGCCTGCTGGACGGGCCCTTACCAAGCCGCCCTTCGCGATACTTCTTGCGCCAGTAAAAAACCTGATTGGCGTTGACGGCATGCCGCCGCGCCACGCGGGCCACCGACACCCCAGCTTCTAACGTCTCTTCGACGATTCGTCGTTTCTCTTCGACTGATCTTTTCTGCCTCTTTACCTGGCTCGCAACCTCAACGGCCATCTGCCCGGAAGTGTCCACTTATCCCTCGTGGACACTTAGCGATGTGCCCACAACCGGCAGCATCCTTAATTACTCACACTTCGTCCACACGGTTCAGACCAGACGCTTACCAAACAGCCTCTGTTTTTCCCACAGCATTGGAGGCGCGCGCAAAAGCTGTGAGGTTGCGGGCTGCGCGTTTGTCCACAACACCCGAGCAAATCGGATGTTTCTTGAAACTATGTTAGAGTCCCGTTTCCTTCGAGCGAACGCGGTAGGGTTTCCGCTAAAGTTGCGGAGAAGTGCTCGCAGACGTCCAAGAGGCGAAAATACGTGCTTGAGATCAAGGTTGAAGGCCCTGGGTGTGCATTCGGGTGTGATTAGTGTCCGCGACCTGGCAAACGTGCCACACAAGAGCCCGCTCCGTTTGGTCACCCAGCTGTGGGACGCTGAAATTTTCCAGAATCCGCTGCCGGGCTCGAAAATTCACGCCGCTGCGGTCCAGTTCCTGCCGTAGTCCCGTCGCCAGCGTCTCCACATCGTTCGACGGCACCGCGACGCCGGTATTGCCCAGGAGCAGCTTGGAGTCCCCGACATCGGTCACCACGCAGCGGCGGCCGCAGGCCATGGCTTCCCCAATTACGTTCGGGAACCCTTCGCTCAAGGACGAGGAACAAAACACGTCGAGCGCGTTGTAAACCCCGCGCACGTCAGGCTGCGCCTGAATCCAACGAACCTTAGCCTCGATCCCTAGAGAGCGCGTCAAATCTTGAAGTTCCGCCAAATACGACGCTTTGCCGTGCCCAACGCAGACGAAGCGGACGTCCGGGCGTTCCGCGGCGATTCTTGTCGCAGTCTTGAGAAACAACGGGTGGTTCTTGATGGGGTTGAAACGCGCGATATTACCGATCAGTTTCTCAGAATTGCCGACTCCCCACTCGGCCCGCACACGCTCTCGCGCTGCCTCGTCGGGGTAAAACACGTTGGTATCGATCCCGTTGGGGATGAACAACATCTTGTTGCGAGGGTATCCCTCCGATACGGCATGTTCCAGTCCAGCCTGCGAATTCACCACAATACAATCCGCGAAGCGTGACAACTCGCCTTCGAGCCAGGACGCTATCTTTTCCATCCAATCCGTGACGGTGTCCAGATTTGAACTCCGCATACACCAAAACAGCTTCACCTCTGGGTTGAAGATGCGTGCCACTGTGGCCATGAGGTTTGGCGTATACATCCAGCCATGGACCACCGCGGGCCGCTCCTGGCGGACGACTCGCAAAGTGTTCACGCACAACGACAGCAGGTCCCAGCGGGAGCGCTTTTCCAGAGAAACGAGGCGCACCCGCCTGGCATCGAGTTTCTCCGACAGAGCGCCACCGCGATAGAACGATGCGATTACGATATCATGCCCGCGCGCCGCCAGTTCATTCGCCAGAGTAACCAGTTGGCGCTCCGCTCCACCGATATTCAATTGCCGAACTATAAAGACAATTTTCAAGGTCTTCGTCGTTCGTGAAGAAGACGCCATCTTGCTCACGGGCTAACACGGTAACTACAGGGCGGTTGCATTAACGGTAACAGAAAACGCTGGAGGAAACCAATGGGCCCTCTGGCTTAGTAATCTCTACCTACTGCCGCCTGTACATGTGGACTGAACCCTTAACTTGAGACACTCGGATAAGGCACACTCTGCAGGGAAAGGAACTGCGAGTGGCGACGAGACGAGTGGGAAAGTACCCGAAAGAATTCCGCCGGATGGCTGTCCAGCGATTGAAGACCTGCGACAACATTGTGGAATTGTCACAGGAACTTGGTGTGCATCGACGGCTTCTCTACAAGTGGCGAGATCAATTTGATCCGT
>CAWIAI010000006.1:0-19294 GCA_963834025.1 uncultured Acidobacteriota bacterium
CCGCCGGTGCCAACGCAAACCCCAGCCGGGGCGCATCCCTGATGGATAGTCCGTGCCGCAGATCTTCCCGAGCGCCGACAAATAAAAAACACAGCAATCGCTTCACTGTAGGCAAAGGGCGGTCAGAGTTCACCATCCAACCCGGTCAATTCAAGGCACTGTGTTACATTTCTAAGATCCGCTCAATGAAACCAAAGCGAATTTCTGTGAACTGTTCCACCGGCACGTACACCATCGTGTGCGGCACCGGCGTCCTCCATCGTGCTCCGAAAGAGATCGCGCGCCTCGGAAAATTTTCCAGCATCCAGATCGTATCTTCTCTCAAGGTCTGGCGCGCTGTCGGGAAAAGTGTCCATCGCAATTTCGCTTTCCCCCATCGAAGCGCGGTGCACTTAATGAACGATGCCGAAACGCGAAAGAATGTCCGCACGGTAGAATCAATTTCCCGCAAACTCGTCCATTCGGGAGCCGACAGAAAGTCGCTGCTGGTTGCCGTCGGCGGCGGGGTAGTGGGTGACGTAGCAGGATTTGTCGCGGCTTCCTATCTCCGCGGAGTAGCGTTGCTGCACGTGCCCACTACCCTTGTCGCTCAGGTCGACAGTTCGATCGGCGGCAAAACCGGAGTGAATCTGCCCGAGGGAAAAAACCTCGTCGGTGCCTTCTATCCGCCAAGGCTCATCCTGACCGACCCCGTGGTCCTTCGCACCCTGCCCGATCGCGAATTCCGCGGCGGCCTCGCCGAGGTGATCAAGCACAGCATCATCGCCGACCCGGAAATGTTCGCGTATCTCGAAAAGAATATGACGAAAGTATTGCGCCGCGATCGCAGCGCACTGGAATACTTAATCCCCCGCAATGCAGCCATTAAAGCGCGCGTGGTTGCCATGGACGAGCGCGAGTCTGGCTTGCGAGAAATCTTGAATTTCGGACACACCTTCGCCCACGCCCTCGAAAGCACGACGAAGTACCGCCGGTATCAGCACGGCGAAGCAGTTGCCTGGGGCATGATGGCCGCAGCCTTGTTGGCTCACGAAATACGTCTGTGCAGCGCGGACTACGTCTCGCGCATCGTTGCGCTCGTCCGCCGCATCGGACCGTTGCCACCGTGGCCGCGCGTGCCCACGAAATCGCTGATCGAAGCCATCCGATCGGACAAAAAAGCGCGATACGGCAAGCTCCGCTTCGTCCTATCGCCGCGCCTCGGCAAAGCCGGTTCCTACGACGACGTGCCGCTCGACGCCGTGCAGCGCGTCCTGCATTTCGCGCCACAGTTTTCCACGAAATCGCTCTCGAAATGAATCGGACGCCCATGCCCGATGCCATCGCCGCCCCGCCGAAAGGAACCCGCCCCGAAGGCGCGCGCTCGGAAGACGACGCCTCTCGCCAAGTCCGCGAGATGTTCACACAGATCGCGCCGCGCTACGAATCCGCTGAATCATTTGCTCTCCATGCAACTCGACCGCGTCTGGCGCGCCCGCGTAGCCCGCCGCCTCCGTCCAATCCTGATGCGGCCCGACGCGCTAGTTCTCGATCTATGCTGCGGCACCGGAGACCTCGCCTTCTCCTTCTCTCGTTCCGCGCCCGCCAGGATCATCGGTGCCGATTTTTCTCACGCGATGCTGGTCCGTGCCCGCGCAAAGAGCCAGTCGCTCCCCGCTCGGTCGAGCGCAATCCCCGCCAGCCCCATGCCATTCTTCGAAGCCGACGCCCTGCGCCTGCCCTTTGCCGACGCATCGTTCGATCTGATCACCACGGCCTTTGGCTTCCGCAATCTAGCCAACTACGAAGCCGGCCTGCGCGAAATCCATCGCCTGCTAAAACCCGGCGGCACGCTAGCCATCCTGGAATTCACGGAGCCCCCAGCCGGATTACTAGGGGATCTCTATCGCTGGTATTTCCGAAACGTGCTACCCCGCATCGGCAGCCTGCTCTCCGGCGACCGCGTCGCCTACAGTTACCTACCCGCCTCGGTCTCCCGCTTTTTCCGCCCCGCAGAGCTGGCGTCCCTAATCACCGCGGTGGGCTACCGATCCGTCGAGTACCGCGTCTGGACGGTCGGCACAGTAGCCCTCCACACCGCCATCAAGTCCCTGTAGCCGCCGTCTCCGAGACGGCGGGATTTAGACGCAACTAAACCCAGGCGCAAACACCAAAGCACAGACGAAGACCGCGGGTCGACACCTTGGAATCTCCTCGGGCGAAGCGATACCCTGATGAGTTTGGTAAGCGGGAATTCGCGTGTGAAAGGCGGCGACGAGCCGCCGCACTCCAAAGGTCTTGTCTTCCTTCGTTACTCTTCCAACCCCACAGCCCGCAATTTCGCCAACAAAGTCTTCGGTGAAACCCCAAGCTTCTCCGCCGCTCGGGTCTTATTCCACTTCGACTCCCGCAAAGCCCCCTCCAGCACCACGCGCTCCACATGCGCCACAGCCCGCCCGCTAATCTCCTCCAGCGACCCGTCCCAACGGAAACTCTCCGGCAGCATCCCCGCCGGCAAACTATCAACATCCGGCCGCGCGGACGGCAATTGCAACTCATCCGCATGAATGCTCAACCCGTCCGCCAAAATCACTGCCCGCTCCAAAGTATTCTGCAATTCGCGTACATTCCCCGGCCAACGGTAGCTCAGCAATCTCTCCTTCGCCCCCTCCGAAAGCTCCAGCCCAGGCTTCGCAAACTCGCGGCTGAATTTCTCCAGAAAATGTTCTGCCAGCATCAGCACATCCTCGCCGCGCTCGCGCAATGGCGGAATCGTCATGGGCACCGCCGCAATCCGAAAATACAAATCCTCGCGAAACAATTTCTCGTCGATCAATTTCCGCAAATCGCGATTTGTAGCCACCACGATGCGCACATCGACGTCGATCGACTGCGTCCCGCCCACCCGCTCAAACCGCCTCTCTTCCAACACACGCAACAGCTTCGCCTGGATCGCCAGCGGCAATTCCCCAATCTCATCTAGAAACAGCGTCCCCCGATGCGCCAGGTCCATCTTCCCGACCTTACGCGCCCCGGCCCCGGTGAACGCCCCCTTCTCATGCCCAAACAACTCATTCTCAACCAGCCCCTCCGGGATCGCCGCGCAATTCAAAGCCACAAACGGCTGCTCGCGTCGCGGTGACAAATGATGAATAGCGCGGGCGAAAAGCTCCTTGCCGGTCCCGCTCTCCCCGAGCAGCAGCGCCGTCGAATCCGTCGCCGCCACGCGCTGGATCTGCTGGCTGACCTCGCGAATCGAATTGTGCTCCCCAACGATCCGCGGAAAGCCATACCGCGCCGCATACTCCTCGCGCAGCAAAATATTCTCGCGCATCATTTCCTGTTGTTGCGCTGCACGCTGCACCAAAAGCTTCAGGTGGTCCAGGTCCACCGGCTTCTGCAGAAAATCAAAAGCCCCTTCCTTCATGGCCGTAACCGCTTCTTCGACCGACCCGAACGCCGTCAACAGCAGCACCGGAATCGTCGCGTCCGCGCTCTTCGACGCCCGCAAAACGTCTAGCCCGGACGCCCCCGGCAGCTTCAGGTCCGTAACCACCAGCAAGTATCGCCGCGCGCGAATCTTCTGAATCGCCGACGTGCCATCCGGCGCTTCGTCCACCGTATAACCGGCACGTTCCAGCGCCTTGCGCAGCATCGCGCGCAATTCATTCTTATCTTCAACCAGCAGCAGGGATTCCATGTGTTCCGTTTTTACCACGAATTCATCAGTCTCTTGCGGGAACCCGCACAGCCTGTGCGGAGAAGGGAAGCAGCAGACCAGGAGGAAAGCAGAAATAAGAAAGTAAAGAAGTAACGAACTGAAACAGCAAGAGCGCGCGCGAGCACACCATCTCCCGGTCTTCGTTTACTTCGTTACTTCATTACTTCCTTATTTTTTGTTATCTTGCCCAGCCCGGATCGCCGCCCGACTTCCGAAGCTCATCTTCCAGATCGGCAATGTGCTGCTTCATTTGCGCAACTTCCTGCTTCTTGGCGTCGATCTTCGTGTCTTTGTCGCTGATTTCTTTGCGACTGTACTGCTCGCTCAGTGCTTTTTGCGGGTCGGTGTAATACTGCACCTGCGACTTCTGCGCCTCTCGCTGCAAAATGTCGAGTTCCTGCTCCGCCTGCGCCAGTTTGTCGCGCGCTTCCCGGAAACGCTTGCGCCAGGCTTCCTCGCCGTTTTTATTCGCTCCGGCAGATTTGTCGGCGGCACCATCCTTGTCGCCGTTTGCCGCCGTACCCTCCGCGTTTTCCTTGGTGTCCGCGTTGCCAGACGCTGTGGCCCCTGGCACGGGTGTCGCCGCCGCAGGAGCGGGCGCAGCGCTGCCCAAATCATCATTCGTAAAAACCTTCTTGGGTTTTGGCTCAGCCTTCTTCTGCTCCCGAGCTTTGCGGGCCGCCTCTGCCACCGGATCCACGCGGCCTTCTTGCGACGTGCCTTGCTGCGAGGTAGCTTGTTGCTGCGCGATCGCAGCGATCCCGACAAGACCCAATACCGGCAGCACCACCAGCACGTACACTCCCGTTTTTCGCCAAGTTATTGCACCCATAAGGACCCGCCTTCCCGGCGCCCGAGTTGACCCGCAATCACGCAGTTCTATATCTGTATGACGTCTTTGTTCGATTCTACCGCTTCCACGCCACCACGGCGCCACTCCGGTAGCGTAACGATAAACGCGGCCCCGCCGCCCGGTTGATTCCGCGCCTCCACTTGGCCCCCGTGCTGCACGATGATCTTCTGCACCACCGCCAGGCCCAATCCCGTTCCCTGCGGCTTGGTCGTGAAAAAAGGATGAAACAGATTAGGCAGCGCGTCACTCGCGATCCCTGGCCCATTGTCGGAAATCGTAATCCGCTGAAAACCGGTCTCTCCCCCGCGCACGATCTCGCCGCGTACGGTGACGCGTCCAACTTTTGCTTCCGCACAAGCCTCCGTCGCGTTCCGCGCCAAATTCAGCAACGCCTGACGGAGCAAGCCTTCATCCCCGGCCGCACTGCCAAACTCTCCCTCGCAACTGACCGCCACGTCCGGCGCTATCCCGCGGATCTCCGTTACCACCCGCTCCACCACGCCCTCCAGCTCCACCACCTCTTCCGAAATCTCCAAGGGTCGCGCATACTTCAGGAATTCGGTCACCACATGTGTGATGTTCCGCGTCTGCTCCAGGATGCGTTCCGCATGATCTAAAATTTCGCTGTCCGCGGACTCCGCGCGAATCATCTGCGCGTACCCCGAAATCGTCGCGAGGGCATTCTTGAATTCGTGCGCAATCCCCGCCGACAGCTCGCCAAGCGCCGCCAGATGCTTCTTTAACTCGATCTGCTCCTGCAACGCCGCCAATTCCGTCAAATCGCTCAACAGGCAGATGGTCCCGCTCACCTTCTCGTTCCCGCGGCGTACCGGCGAAATCGTCACACCCAACCGCCGCTCATCACCCGCCGGCGACACGTGGTTCACCTGCTCCCGCCGGAAAATCTTGCCTTCTGCAAGGCATTCCGACACCAGCTTGGTCAGTTCCGAGTTTTCCCCCAGTACCTCGCTGTAGCGCCGGTAATTCAATCCTCGGATTCCCAGCGCCTGCTCCGCTGCAGGGTTAGCCCCGGAAATAATTCCCACCGCGTTCACCATCAGGAAGCCCGCTGGCATATTTCGCGTAACTTCTTCGCTTAGCCGCTCCGTATGCTCGGCACGCTCCTTCTCAATGCGATGGAGCCGCTCGAGTTCCTTCTCCTGCGTCCGCAATTTCTGGATCACGCCTTGCATCGACGCGGTCATGAATGCCGCGCTGTTTTCGATGCGCGGTGCTGCGTTCATCTCGTTTTTGCGGGCATCGCGCGTGTCCTTAAAGAACTTTCTGACCAGCGACAAGATCAGCCAAGCAACCGCCACAAGCAACAACACCAATCCAACCGCCAGCGCCCGCGGGTTCGGAAAGGCTCCGCTTTGCAGTAGCGCCGGCATCAAATAAAAATCCCCTTGAAAAAATAGCGCAGCGCCAGCGGACCCAGATAAATTACCAGCAACGCGGCGACGCCCAGAAATGTTCCCAGCGGCAGTTGGTATTGACTGGCCAGCATCCAACGCAACCCGGCGGCACTTCCCAGGTTGCGCCGGCTGGCGCGCTCAGCCAAAGCCCGCTGCCAGCCCGAAGCATACAGTCCCAAAATGACCGCACCGCCTACCACGCTCCCTAACAAGGTTCCCAGCAAAATGGTCAGAAACGTCCCGCGGAGTCCCATAAACGCTCCCACCATGGCCATCATCTTCACGTCGCCCAGCCCCATGCCATCGCGGTGCCGTACCGCCTTGTACAGTGCAGCCACTAGCCACAGCAGCAGGCTTCCAAAGGCTGCCCCAATGAGTCCGTCGATGAGGCCAAGGAAGTAGACAGGAGGCATTCGATGGAAAACATAGACACTCAGCCAAAACGCTGCGCCGTCGTTCGACGGCACCCACATCGAGAAGAACAATCCGGCCACAAAACCCGGCCAGTTCACGACGTCAGGAAGCAGACGCACACGCAGATCGGTGATCGTCAAGACGATGATCAAACAAGTGAAAAAAAGCCACTTGACCGTCTGCGGCGTTAACCCGAAATCGGCATAACACGCCACAAAAAACAGCCCGGTAAGCAGTTCCACCAGCGGATACATCGGCGAAATCGGATAACCGCAAGACCTGCATTTCCCGCGCAGCCATAACCACGCAAAAATCGGTACGTTGTCATACGCCTTGATCGGTGTCTCGCAGCGCGGGCACCGCGAGCGCGGAGCAACAATCGACACTCCTTCCGGAATCCGCGTGATGCAGACGTTCAGGAAGCTCCCGATAACCATCCCAAAGAGAAAAAAGAACGCGATGACCACATCTCGAATTTGCCACACAACCCCTGTCGAACCAACAAACTGCCCCGCCCCCGTGTCGCATCAGGTAGTACAGATCAAGGTCCACCCTTTCAAACCCGCACAAGTCGTCGGTAAGACGCGTGATCATCCATCGGAAGCAATCCTCCGCGTAACTCTGCGACCTCTGCGTCTCTGCGCTATCCCTTTCCTCGCTTGTTCCTCGCCCGTTCCTGGCATGTTCCGCGTTTGGCTCGTCACTCTGCCTGTTACCGTCCCGGTGACGCATGCATTCCCCAAGTTTGTCCCGGCCGACTTTGAACTGTAAACTGTCGACTGTCGACTTCCCCCATGCACTGGTTCGAACGCCGCATCCGCCGCTACGAGCACCGCCGCTGGACCACCGACGACAACCGTCGCGTCCAACCTTTCCACTGGGGCCTGGAGCACATCGGCGGCGATCCCGCCGATTCCAATCCCGCCACCTACGTTCGCGAATACGCCAAGCAAGCCATCGCAAACAGCGCCCAGTGGTTCGCCACCACACCGGCCACGGATTACAACCTCGACGCCGAAAATGTCCTCACCTTCACTAGTTCCATCGTGTCGCCCTGGCCGGAAAACAACACGGTCTGCGCCCAATTCTTGCCCTCAAAATCCGCTGCCGCCGCCGGCCAGGCACGCACGGCCATGCCTGCCGTCGTCCTCCTCCCCAACTGGAACGCCAAATGGCACGGCCAGCGCGGCCTCTGCGAGTGGCTCCAGCGCATAGGCATTACCGTGCTCCGCCTGAGCCTCCCCTACCACGACCGCCGCATGGCCAAAGGCCACGAGCGTGCCGACCAACTGGTAGGCCCGAACATAGGCCTAACCCTCCAGGCCAACCGCCAAGCCGTCCAAGATACCCGCCGCTGCCTACGTTGGCTGGAACAGCAGGGGTTCACCCGGTTAGGCATCCTGGGCACCAGCATCGGCTCCTCGGTTGGCTATATCACTATGGTTCACGACGAAGCCCTCCGCGCCGGCGGCTTCTTTCACGTCTCCACCTATTTCGCCGACGTAGTAAGCCAAGGCATGACCACAACTCACGTCTGGGAAAGCCTCCGTCACCACGTCACGGTAGACGAACTTCGCGACTACTGGGCCCCCGTAAGCCCCATGCCCTACGTACAGCGCGGCCTGGGAGCAAACAAGAACGCCTTCATGGTCTACGGCAAATACGACCCCACCTTCCTCCCGGAGCTAACCGCCCAAATGCTAACCGCCCTCCGCCAACACCACGCAAATCTCCGCACGCTGGAGCTCCACTGCGGCCACTACTCCCTCGAACTCCCGCCCTTCAGCCACATAGCCGGCTACCGCATGCTGACCTTCCTCCGCTCCGCCCTCGCCTAGTAACCCACAACTCCCAGTCGGGCGCCCGCCCGCCAATCTCCGATACCGTCCGTTATCGCAGCCACCACCGCAGTCTTACATTTTGTTGACTGTCTTTGGGTAGATAGGTAGAATAGAATCTACCACGGTGGACACGATGAGCCTGAACATCAAGGACCCCGACGCCCACAAGCTCGCCCAGCTTTTAGCTAAAGAAACCGGCGAGACCATGACCGCCGCTGTCACGCAGGCCCTGCGCGAGCGGCTGGACCGCGTCCGTCAGCGACGTAAGAGCGACGCGACTCTCGCAGCCCTTCGCGCGATCAGCGCTCGATCAGCGGAAATTCTCAAAGGGCCTGCGATTGATCACGCCGAATTGCTCTATGACGAGCATGGGCTTCCCAAGTGATCCTTGACTCTTCAGCGCTCTTAACTATTCTGTTTCGCGAACCGGGTTTTGAAGCGTATGACACCGCGATTGTTCACGCTCAACGGTGCGGCATTTCGGCCGCGAGTTTCCTCGAGGTCTCCATCGTCGTGGAATCCCGGGGCGGCGATCAGGCGGCACGGCAATACGACTCGTTCCTTCGGCAGGCCCGCATTTCGATCGAACCAGTCACCGAGGAACAAGCGCACATCGCCCGGCAGGCTTATTCCATCTATGGCAAAGGCCGGCATCCAGCAGGCCTCAACTTCGGCGACTGCTTCTCCTATGCTCTCTCCAAGTCGAGCGGCGAACCGCTCCTCTTTAAGGGCGACGAGTTCCGCAAGACCGATATAGTGCCTGCCCTCCCGTAAGCCGCCTGCCCTCGCGTGCCGATAGCCGGAATTTTCGTTGACAATTGATGTCCGAGTGGTAAAATACTGGCCAGGTAATACCACGTCGACGTCCTTCGGCAGCCATTCCAACTGAATTAAGAGCTCGCTCGCAGCTTTGTAAGCAAGACCGTCAAACAGTTGTAACCCATTTAGAATCCGCACTTATACGAAATTCACCCGTAACTGCTTTAGAATCCGCACTTCCAAAATCGTTGGACTTAAAGTCCTTTAGAATCCGCACTTACGAAAAAGGGTGGGGGGAGGGCAGGGTATTGTTAACCAATCGCGCGGCGCACTATGCTCCCGCTTCCGCACCTGATCGAAGGGCTTCCGTCGCTCAATTCAGCCCCGACTGCGTCACCTTGACCGCGCATCCTACGCCGACTAGCGCGCCCGACCACAAGAAACGCCAGCGGTGCTGTTGCCCTGTCGCGAGAAATAGAGACTCGAGGCTTGCGAACCAGTTCCGTTGTTATCCACGATGATCCCGCTCGGCCCATTCACTTCCTCAATCGAGCTCAGGATTGTCAGGGTTCCTGGCGTTCCCGTGACGTTGATCGACATCACGCAGCCAGCCCCTCCGCAGGCGACTCCACTGCCTGAGGTCTGCACGCCCAAGAAAATCAGATCCTGCGAAGCGGCGGGAGCGTTGGCGTTGAAAAACTCGGTCACCGGCGCACATTCCGCGGAACCCGAAGCCACCGTCAGCGTCACCGCGTCCACCGCCGTGTTCATGGTGCCGGTCTTATTAGCGAAAGTCGTCGCTGTGTTATTGAAGCCAATGCGCTGGATTGTAGGCGCGCTGCTCGTGGACGATCCACACATGTACAGGTGCCCCGCGTTGCCGGTGCCCGAGAGATAGGTATTGTCAAACGCGCCCGAATGCAGATGGTGGCCCGTACCCGTGCCCAAGCTGGCCCTGATCGAAGCAGCTAAAGTGACGTCTGACTGAATCACCGATGCGCTGCCTCCACCATCGTTTCCGAAAAACACGAAAACCTTCTCGGTGACCGGATCCACGATGGGCGCGTCCGGAATCACGTGGGCCGCCGCAGGAACGATGGTCGTCGAGCCGAGGCAAGGCACCGCACCCGTGGTGCACGTCCCCGCTGTGCTGAAGGTTTCCCGCACGTAGCTCAGCTTCCCACCCGAATCTGCCAGGAAAATGTTGCCCGATGCCGAGTCCACCGTGGGCGAAGTCAGAATCGTGCCAGCATCCACCGTGATCGGCCAGTTGCCGGTTACTACTTTGCTTGGTGTAGCGCCGCTCATACCAAAGACATTGATGAATTTATGCAGCACGCCGTTGTCATCGCCAACATACAAGGCATCGCGGAGATAGTCATAAAAAGGCGATGAGCCGGTGTCGGATTGGGCGCCGTTGAAGACCAGGCTGATCATGCATGCCCCGGTTGTGAGGCAGTGTCCCGCGGCCCCATCGAAGGTCCAGACCGTGACAGTTTTCGGCGCTGCCGCAGTACCGATCGCCCCTCCATCCGTGGCATGCCACTTCAAAAGATGCAGAATAGAACCACCGTTCGCATTCGTTCTGGTCTCGACGAACGCTAGCCTGCTGCCGTCCAACAATATGACCGGAGAACTCGCTACGGTTCCGGTTGTGGTTGCGCCGGCCGCATTGAAATTTGTGTTGTACGACCAATAGATCGAGGGATTGACAGCTCCGCAGAGAGGCGCTCCAGTTCCCGCGTACAGATTGTTATACCCGATGATGCTAGCTTGCCCGCCGGTGACCCCCGCCAGATTTGTTGGGAAAACCACGAAATCATTGCCGCAGCTGGGAGCAGCGGTTACGTTGAACGAGAATTTCGCGGGAAACACCGGGTACCAATTCACGCCGTTCAGTGGCGCTCCCGTTGTCCCACCGGCTCCTAACGATTCACCCCAATCTCTCTCGAGAGGTTCCTCTCGTTGTGGCGGGTGCCAGTCGAAACCTGAAAAACCAAATCTCCACCGCTACCAATTCAGGCTCAGCCGGGACACGCACTCTGCCGTTGCGGCGAAGAATTTGTTGCCAATAGCGAGGTTCCCCTTGGAGCTTCCACGGCGTAACCCAAGAGGCCGGCTGCGAGAACACGACGTGCCGATGGCTCCAGTCGGAAATCATCGAAATGCGAGCGCCTGGGCCTTGCGCACCTACTGCCCGAACCAACACGAACGCGACAAGCGCCACCACCGCGGCCGCGAGCACCAGTTTCTCGGCTCTCGCCAAGAGCAGCTTCATATTCGATCGCTCCAATTCCGCGCGCCCGAGAACGCAGGTCTCTAGCTCTGCCCGCGGAGTTCACCAACGCTCCGTTCTTGCTTTGCTTTCAGGAATTCCCGCCAAGCCTAGCCGAACGCGAGAGCTCAGCACGAGAGAAGTCGATACTGATTTCTAGAATAGTTACTCAGGCGGGTTTGAGGAGATCATATGCGTACGAGGCGGGAAGCACCAGCAGACGCATTCGGCGCATCCGTCGCGGTATCGGATCAATGCAGGATCGCGGAAAAAGTGCCGCCAGCGACGAGCGCGGAGACCGCTTCAATCTCGGCCGCCAGCGGGCGGTCCTCGGTGACTTTTGCCGACGCTCCCCGCACCGCCGCGTAGGCTTTTCCGGCGAGTGCTCCGGTCTGCAGGGGCGCGAGCAGATCGATCCCCTGGCAAGCGCACAGAAGTTCAATCGCCAGAATATGCCGCAAATTCGCGAGCATGCGTTCCAGGCGCCGCGCCCCGCCCATGCCCATCGACACGTAGTCTTCCTGATTGCCCGAAGTCGAAATGGAATCGACCGAATGAGGCGTCGCGAGCGCCTTGTTCTCGCTGGTCAGCGCCGCCGCGGTCACCTGCGCGATCATGAAACCCGAATTCAGCCCTGGCTCCGGCGTCAAAAACGCCGGCAGCATGCTCGTCAGTGGATTGGTCATCTGCTCGATACGCCGCTCGGAGATGCCTCCGAGAGTGGCGAGCGCGATCGCCGCCTGATCGGCAGCCATCGCCAGCGGTTGCCCGTGGAAATTTCCGCCACTGATGATGTCGCCCGAGCCGTCGCGTGCGAATACCAGCGGGTTATCGGTCGCGCTGTTCAATTCCACCGCCGCCATTTCGCGGGCCTGGCTGAGCGAATCGCGCACCGCGCCGTGCACCTGTGGCGTGCATCGCAGACTATACGCGTCCTGCACGCGCGGATCTTTCTCCGGGGGGCGATGCGATTCGCGAATCTGGCTGCCCTCATTCAAGTGCGCCAGATTCCGCGCCGTCACCGCCGCCCCGGCGTATGCTCGCGCGTGCATTATCCGAGCGTCGAACGCTCCGGGACTTCCGCGGAGCGCGTCGAGCGACAACGCCGCCGCAACATCCGCGGTGTCCGCCGCAACATCCGCCTCGTATAACCCCAGACTCAACAACGCCAGCATGCCCTGGGTGCCATTGAGCAGGGACAAGCCTTCCTTCGCTTCCAGCGCGACGGGAGTAATGCCGGCCCGCCACATGGCCTCGCCGCCCGCCAGAATCTCCCCTTGAAACCAAGCGCGCCCTTCGCCAATCACCACCTGCGCCAGATGCGCGAGCGGAGCAAGATCGCCCGAAGCGCCCACCGAACCTTGCGACGGAATCACCGGGTGCACTTTCGCATTCAGCATCGCGCACAGAGTTTCCACGGTTTGTGGGCGAATGCCGCTCAGTCCTTTCGCCAGCGCATTGGCACGCAGCAGCATCATCGCACGCGTCTCCGCCTCGCTTAGAGGCAGGCCGACGCCGCACGAGTGAGAGCGCACCAGATTTACCTGAAGCTGGCGGACTTGCTCGGCGGAAATGCGGACGGACGCCAGCTTGCCGAATCCGGTGTTGATGCCGTAGGCCGTTTCGCCCGACGCGACGACGCGCTCCACGACTGCGCGCGAAGCTTTCATGCGTTTGACGGCGTTGGGAGCCAGCGAAACTTTTTCGCCGCGAAACGCGACGTCGTACAGTTGCGCAAACGTCAGATCGTTGCCAGTCAGTTCGATGGGATGGCGAGAATTTGGGGCCGAACTCATGCGTCGCTCCGGTCAGGATTGGGAACTTTCAAATGCAACAGCACGTCACGATATTTTGGAGGAAGCGCCTTCGGCCGGCCGTTGCTGCCGCAGATTACGTGCGTCGTGTAACCCGTCGTCAGCAGGGTATCGTCGGCTTCGCGGAATATTTCATACGAGAATTTCACGATGCGATTGCGCCATTCGGCGATGCGCGTGCGAACGCGAAGAACCTCGTCGTAGCGCGCCGATCTTTCATAGCGGCAATGCGCTTCGGCCACGACGATATGACAGTCATCTTCCGTTTCCATGGTCTTGTACTCGAAACCCATCGCGCGCATCAGCTCCACGCGGCCTACCTCGAACCAGATTAAATAGTTTGCGTGATACACAACGCCCATTTGATCGGTTTCGGCGTAACGCACCCGTACTGTCGTGTCGTGAAATTCGATTGTTCGCATGTAGTTGGTCAGTCCAGCTTACTCTGCCACACCGGCTTGCGCTTCTCCAGGAATGAGGCGACGCCCTCTTTGAAATCGGGAGTACAGCGGATGCGCGCATTTTCGAGAATCGCGCGCTCGAGATCGTGATCCAGTGCCGGCGCGGCCGAGGAAGTTAACAAGTGCTTCGCGCGCGTCAGACTGCTGGGACTTGCGGCGATAAGATCAGCCGCGAGTTCGTGCGCGCGATCGAGCAAGTGCTCGGCGGGGACGACTTCGGTCACCAGTCCAAGTTCCTTGGCTTCTACAGCGTCGATGATGCGTCCCGTCAGAAGAAGATCGCGGCAGCGCTTCTCTCCGATCTGGCGCGTCAGAAAAACGGAAACGATCGCGGGAAGGAAGCCGATCTTCACTTCGGTGTAGCCGAATTTCGCTTCCGCTGACGCGAGCGTGAAATCGCACAGCGTGGCGATACCGCAGCCTCCTGCGTACGCCGCGCCATTTACGGCGGCGATCATCGGCCTGGGGAAACTCCAGATGCGGCGCAGCATTTTCGCGATCCGGCGCGAATCTTCCTGGTTTTTCGTGGGAGATTGCTTCGCGATGGCGGAGAGCATCTCCAGGTCCATGCCGGCGCAAAATGCTTTGCCCGCGCCGGTCAGTATCACCACGCGCGTCGTATGATTTTTCTCGATGGCATCAAGAGCAGTTTGTAAATCCGCGATCATCGCGGTGGTGACGGCGTTGCGTTTGTCCGGACGGTTCAGCGTGATCGTGGCGATGGCGTCGCGGCATTCGAGAAGAAGTGTGGAGTACATGTCGAAAACACCTCCTCAATTCAAAAGTGGCGCATGGGCATACTTGACTCGAATTTCGTTGGTCATGGCAAGAATCTTCGTCAGGCGCTCGGGTTCGATTCCCGGATCAGCGCCCGCTTTTTTCAGCGCCGCGAGAACCTGTTCGGTGGCAATGTTGCCGACCAGATTATCTCCGGCAAACGGACAGCCTCCGAGTCCAGTGAGCGCGCTGTCAAAGCGGCGGCATCCCGCTTCATACGCCGCCATGATCTTCTCCTCGGCGTTTTCTGGACGGCTGTGCAGGTGCACGCCAAGTTCAATTCCCGCCACGTGGTCCTTCACTTCGCGATAGAGATCACCGACCAGTTGAGGCTCCGCGGTGCCAACGGTGTCGGCGAGCGATACAGTGCGCACGCGAATATCCTTCAGCCATTCCAGCGTTTCGTGCACAAGCTCCGGCCCCCAAGGCTCATCATACGGGTTCCCGAAGGCCATAGAGATGTAAATTACGAGATCGCGGCTCGCCGCGGCAGCGTCTTTCTTCAATTTTTCGACAAGCTTACGGGATTCGTCGCGACTCATGTTGGCATTCGCACGGCGGAAATAGGCGGAGATGGAATACGGATAGCCGATCGTCGTGACGCCGGGTGTTGCGAGCGCTCGTTCCAATCCTTTTTCGTTCACGACGATTCCGATAATTTCAGGTCGATCGATATCTATCGAAAGGGAATCGTTGAATTTCGCCATCACCTCTTCGCTGTCCGCCATCTGCTTCACGTGCTTCGGCGAAACAAAGCTGACCGCGTCGATGTGCTCGAATCCGGCAAGCACAAGCTCCCGAAGATATTCCGCCTTGAGTTCCGTCGGAATGAAATCGGGCAAACCCTGCCATGCATCGCGAGGACATTCCACTATTGTCGTAGGCTGTTTTTCTTCCATTTACGCCAGTCTTAAAGAAATGAAAAAGGAAGTGCTATCAGAGATAGAAACGCGAGTACAAGGCAAAGCGAAAACACAAAACCCATAAGTAAGCCGTCATGCCCACAGCACTCAAACCAGAATCCGCTCTTCGGTTTCAGTAGCTGGTACCAGGTCACGCAAAACACAGCGCTAAAGATCCACACCAGTACGGGAGAAATTGCCACAATCGATAGATCCCTAGTCCGTTTGCTGGCTATCGTACGAAGCGAAATACTCACGTTTGCAGAACCCCGGTTTTGAACTCGCGGATTTCGGGATTGAGCGAGGCGGCTTCGAGGGCGGTGATCAGCACGTCGCGGGTGTGCGCTGGATCGATGATCGCATCGACCCAGAGACGGGCGGCAGCGTAGTGCGGATCGGTCTGTTTATCGTAGGTGGCTTTCACGGACGCCAGCATCTCTTGCTTGGCCTTTTCGTCGACTTTTTTTCCTTCGCGCTCCATCTGCTTGAGCTTGATTTCTGCGAGCGTACTGGCGGCAGCGTCTCCGCTCATGACTGCGTAGCGGGCGGTGGGCCAGGCGAAGATGAAGCGCGGATCGTAGGCTTTGCCGCACATGGCGTAGTGGCCGGCGCCGAAGCTGCCTCCGCAGATGACCGCGATCTTGGGCACCACGCTGTTGGACACCGCGTTGACCATTTTTGCGCCTGCGCGGATGATGCCGCTCCATTCGGCGTCTTTGCCGACCATGAAGCCGTTTACGTCGTGTAGGAAAATCAGCGGGATACGGTCTTGGTTGCAGTCCATGATAAAGCGCGCGGCTTTCTCGGCGGACTCGGTGTAAATCACGCCGCCGAATTCGATGCGTTTTTGATCGGAGCCGGGTGCGGTAATCTGCACATGCTTCTTTTGGTTGGCGACGATGCCGACGGCCCAGCCTCCGATGCGCGTATAGCCACACAGCAGTGTTTCGCCGTACTCAGCGCGGTATTCCTCGAACTCGCTGCCGTCCACAATGCGGGCGATGATTTCGCGCATGTCGTATTGTTTGCCGGGATCGTTGGAGAAGACTCCGTAGATTTCGCTGCCAGGGTAGAGCGGCTCGCGAGACGCGACGTGACTGAAAGGTGTGGGATTCGGAGCGCCCATCTTGTCGGCGAGCGCCCGAATGCGCTTGATGCACGCATCGTCGTCAGGCTCGCGGAAATCGACAGTGCCGCTGATCTGGGAATGCATTTTCGCACCGCCAAGATCTTCAGCAGACGTTACCTGGCCAATGGCCGCCTGCACCAGCGCGGGGCCCGCCAGAAACAAGCCGGAGCCTTCGGTCATCAGGATGTGATCGCACATCAGCGGAAGATACGCGCCGCCTGCCACGCACATGCCCATGATGGCGGCAAGTTGCGGAATGCCCATGGCGCTCATCACCGCATTGTTGCGGAAAACGCGGCCGAAATCGTCGGTGTCCGGGAAGACGTCCTCCTGCAACGGAAGAAACACGCCCGCGGAGTCCACCAGATAAATTGTCGGAATGTGATTTTCGATGGCGATATTTTGTGCGCGAATTACTTTCTTCGCGGTCATCGGAAAAAAGGCACCAGCTTTCACGGTCGCGTCGTTGGCGATGATCATGAATGTCCGGCCGCAGACGCGCGCGAGGCCCGTTATCGTTCCGGCCGCCGGGGCCCCACCCCACTCTTCGTACATTTCATAGGCCGCAAAAATGCCGAGTTCGGTAAAGTGCGTTCCGGGATCGACTAGCTTCTTGAGCCGCTCACGCGCCGTGAGCCGCCCCTTCTTGTGCTGCGACTCGATGGCTTTGGGGCCGCCGCCCCGGCTGATCTGCTCTTCTTCGTTCTTGATTTGGGTGACGAGATCGATGACCTTACGGGTGTTTTTCTCGAACTCAGGGGATTTTTTGTTAACGCTGGTCTTCAGAACGGGTGCCGACACTCGCAAACCTCGCACGAAATCGTACAACGCACATCGAAGGATACCGTGACGCGACGACAGGGCAACAAACGAACAGTATACGGTCTCTCGACCCATAGTGCGAGAACACGCGGGCGTGGTTGGTGGTTCAGTTTCGGTTGCCGCGTTTACCAAGCAGGTTCAGCAGACCAGTATATCTGACCGGGGCCGCCTGACTTGGGGCGGTCTTTGAAACCCAGAGATACCGACAGTATCGTTCTTCCTGCTCGTCCCGCTGCCATTTCGGCGGGTGCAGGTGTTGACTCCATTGCGGAATTGCTCGAGTAACAAGAATTCCGCGCGGTCGGCTCATCGCCAATGAGGGCTGCGCATTGACATCCCCTCTTGCCGTGGCTACGCTTTTCATGCCTCACGTTGGAGTCATCATGAAGGCCCCAAAATTCGCTCTTCTCGCTTTCATCTGCACTCTGTCGCTCGCAACAGATTTGCTCTCCGCTCAGGAGCCGCAGCACCATCACGACGCCGATGAAAAACTCGGCACCGTCTCCTTCTCTACCTCCTGCGCTCCCGCAGTCCAATCCCAATTCGAGCGTGGCGTCGCCCTTCTGCATTCCTTCGAGTACGAAGTGGCCGACGCGCAATTCGAGGAAGTCACCAAAAAAGATCCGCGCTGCGCTATGGCTTACTGGGGACAAGCAATGACCCTCTACCACGAACTGTGGAATCGCCCCAGCAAAGCAGACCTCGCCCAAGGCGCCGAACTCCTCGCCAAAGCTCGTTCCCTCAAGCCGCCGACCGCTCGGGAACGCGACTACGTCCTGGCGCTCTCCGTCTTTTACTCTGACATTGATAAACTCGACCACAATCAGCGCGCCGACGCTTACGCCGAAGCCATGCAAGGCGTCCACGAACGCAATCCCAACGACCACGAAGCCGCCATCTTTTACGCGCTCTCGCTTCTGGCCTCAGGTCCCGACCGCGACCCCAATCTCACCAACGCCAAAGCCGCCGTTGCGATCCTCAACAAGCTCTACGACGAGCAACCAAATCATCCGGGCATCGCCCACTACATCATCCACAGTTGCGACAATCCGGCGATGGCCAGTCTCGCTCTTCCGGCCGCGCGCAAATACGCTAGCATCGCGCCGTCTTCCCCTCACGCCGTGCATATGCCTTCGCACATCTTCGCGCGCCTCGGACTTTGGCAGGACGACATTAACTCCAACCTCGCGGCCATTCGCGTCGCCGATAGCATGGCTGCGCATCATCACGTGATGCATCACAAAGTGCATTCCATGGACTTCCTCGAATACGCGTACATGCAAATTGGCGACGACGCCAGCGCCAAGGCGACCATCGAGCAGATCGCATCGATTCGCCTCGAACAAATGGATCCCGAATTTGAGAATTATTTGCTGATGCGCCAGGCGGAAGGGCCCGCCAAGTACGCTCTGGAGCGCCGCCAGTGGAAAGAAGCGCTAGGCCTGCAACCCAGCGCTGGCGCGCCGCCTGACGTTCAGTTGGTCACCTACTGGGGGCGCGCCGTTGCCGCTGGCCATCTTCACGACGCAGTCGCCGCGCAAGACGCGCTGAAGCATTACGACGAACTGCTCGAAGCCACGCGCAAAGGTCCTCGGCCCTACATCGTCGACGGCCTGAAGGACGAGCACCAACTGGTGCAAGCCTGGGCGGCCTACGCCGCGGGCAACTCCCACGATGCGGTTCGCCTTCTGCGCGCCGTTGCCGACGATCAGGACAAAGTCGGCAAAGGTGAAACCGAACTGCCCGCCCGCGAAATGCTTGCTGACATGTTACTCGACCTGCAGCGTCCGCAAGAAGCGCTGACCGAATACGAGATTTCCTTGCGCACCGACCCCAATCGTTTCAACGGCCTCTACGGCGCAGCGCAGGCCGCCACGCAGGTCCAGCAAAAAGAGAAAGCGGGCACCTATTACGCCCAGTTGCTGAAGAATTGCGAAGGCATCCGCTCCGATCGCCCCGAGCTAGCCCAAGCGAAAACCCTCCTCGTCTCTGCGGGCGGTATGTAGGCGCGAGGCTTCAGCTCCGATATGAGACCCGGGTAATCCATCCTTGTTGTCGGCGTCACCGACGTCAAAGCAGGCTCAACTCCCGGTTGGTTCGGAAACTGACACACTACCCGGGCGTGTTGGAAT
>CAWIAI010000007.1:0-1536450 GCA_963834025.1 uncultured Acidobacteriota bacterium
TGGTATTCAGGCTACTGAAAAGCATTCCGCCGATGAGAAACTACTCTTCCGGCGCCGGATGGTTCCGGTCATCGAACGGCCCGAGCGGCGGGATTTCGAGGTGCGCGATCTGAATCAAAGGCAAAGGGAATGAAGGTTCGGTTTGTCTTGGAGCGTGAGCGAGGAATGCTTCTGCGATCTCCGGCTGACCGTGCAAACCGTTGACGAATCTAGCGAGTGCTTCCCTTTCGTCCGATGGAACGAGAACTTCCGGTTCGTGTAAGTTGCGCGAGGACGTCGCCAGCAATGCTTCCGGGCTGTTCTGGCGCGTTGTCTTGGCGATCGCGATAGGTGCTCGAGGGTTGGTCACGGCCGCGGACATCGAAGAACCTTCGGCAAGTTCCGATGGTTTTACGGAGGCCGCAAATGTCGGTTCCAGTTTGGCGTGTGAACGGAAACGGCCCACCGGCCGCGCAATCAATAGCGCCAGCGCTGCCGCTACAAACGCCGCCCCGGCGCCAGCGAAAATCCAGCGACCAAGTACTCGACGCTCGAAAGCAGACTCCTGCGCAAGACGTGCTTGCAGACGCTGGACGAGAGCTGCCGGGAGCGCGGCATTAACATCGGAACGAATGCCGGAGTCAATCGACTTAAGTAGGAATCGTTCCTGCTCCATGTAGGAACTGCACGCGACGCAAGAGTCCAGGTGTGCGCGCACGTCGCCGGCCGGCTCGGTGCCCTTGGCGGCTAGGTTGGTCAACGCGTCTTGGTATTTTTCACATGACATCGCAACTTCTCCGCTAATTGTTTCCGGGCGACGAACAATCTTGATTTCACCGTGCCGATGGGCAAGCCGAGCAGCCCGGACACTTCGTCTAGCGTGTGACCATCCATGGCGGCGAGCAGCAGCACTAGCCGCAGCTTCGGTGACAGCTCATCGAGTGCGTGGGCGAGATGCTCCTGAAATTCGCTCGACGCAGCCAAGTCTTCGGTCGTCGGCCGCGGCACCGGTTGCGCCCACAGTGTTTCGCGCTGCTCCCGGCGCTTTGCCGAACGCGAGCGGTCTAACGCCAGCCGGAACGTGATGCGCACCAGCCACGCTCGAAAACGCGTGCGCTCGCGCAAACGACCGAACCGCTGGTAAGCGCGAAGCAAAGCTTCCTGCGCTACGTCCTCCGCGTCGGCGGTGTTCCGCACAACACCGCGCGCGACTCGAAACGCCAGGGGGCCGCACTCCGCCAGGCGCTCCTCGAATTCGCGGCGGAGGGATGCGCTCGCCGCTTCGCGCGCCCACTCAGTTTCCGCCGCACGGCTTGGCTGGGTCAGAACCAGCTCCTGCATTTCGTGTGCGCGAGCCAAACGCGCTCGCCCTCCCCGTACAGCTACCAGACGCCGCGAAACGGCGAATGGTTCGCCAGATAGTTCACGCTCAGCCGCGCCCCAGCGCGGCCGGCCGGAGTTCTGCAAACGCGATTAGTCTCGACGGGACGCATGCCAGAACGGAACTGGACTTGTTCCAGTGCGGGAACCGCGTGACGCTGCTTCCAAACCTGAAAGTGCGAGAGATTGGCAGGACCAAGCGAACGTCACCAGGTGAATCCGGCTTCGTAACTCATTAATAAAACACAAGTTGCTCCGATTTCGCAGGAAGGTATTTACATCGTCCCGCTTCATCGCGGTTTCGCTGGTTGTTCGCTTGCATAGCTCCGGGTATGCGCCCCTTTCCGCATGATGATCCCGGAAGATCGCCGAAGTCAAACGCGGAGCGCGCGCGGCTTGCGGCGCTACCACTAGTCATTCTTGTGACGACCTGGCTCCAGGGCTGCGCCGTCCTCGGCTCGGCGTTCGGCACTTCAAACGCCAACGCCGACACCTCCATCGGCTCCACCTTCCGGATCGATTGCCGTATCGGTCTCACCGGCGAGCGCGACGGTAATTTTGGGCAATCCTCAGATGTTTACAGCAAAGGTGACGAACGCGAGTGACACGACACGCCTGTCGTGTGGAGCGTGAACGGCGTGGCGGGCGGCAACGCAGCAACGGGCACGATCTCCAACGCCGGCGTTTACACCGCACCGGCTGAGTTGCCCGCGTCACCTGCGGTGCAAATCGCCGCAACCAGCGAGGTGGACGCGACGAAATCGGGCAGATCGCAAGTGACTATCGCGAGCGATTTGCAAATCGCGCTCAGCGCCACGGCCGCCAGTGTGGAGCTTGGAGCAAAGCAGGCTTTCCGCGCTCTGATCACGAGCAGCGGGAATCCCAACGGAGGCGTCACCTGGACCCTTTCCGGCGCGGCATGTCCCGCCGGATGCGGAGCGGTAGATGCCAACGGTAATTTCACTGCGCCACAAATACTACCGGCGACCGCGACAGCCACGCTTACGGCACAAAGCGTCGCCGATCCTTCCAAGCGAGCTTCGGCGGCGCTCACCATCGTCAGCAACTTCACGCTATCGCTTTCCGCGCCGGCGATCGTGCCGGTGGGGACTTCAGCGGGAATCATGGCCACGTTCACGCCGGTGCCCGGCTCGAATCCGAGCCCAGTGCTCGCGTGGTCGTTGTCCGGCAGTGGGTGCAGCGGATCCACGTGCGGAACGCTCACCGTGTTCACCGCGCAGTCCAGCGGGGGCAGCGCAGTCGCCGATTCCGCGACTTATGTGGCGCCATCTACGCGCCGAGCCCTACCACGATCACCATCATCGCAACACCGCAAGCGGATCCATCCAAGCGCGCTCAGGTGACACTGGCAGTTCAGCAAGGCGGAACCGTGATTCTCTCGCCAGCCATCGCGACGCTTGCCACAAATCACCGAGTTACGCTGACGGCGCAAGTAGTTGGCGTTACAAACGCGGGCATGGCCTGGGGCGTGAACGGCATCGCCGGCGGCAACGCCACCGTCGGACAAATTTGTACGGTATCTGTAAATCCTTGCCAGCCGGTGACCAATGGAACGGCCGCGCAAGTGGACTATCTGGCGGCGGGGGCAATTCCCAGTCCTAATCCGGTGACGGTGCAAGCCACGAGCGCGGCCGATTCCACAAAGAGTGCGACCTCGCAGATTACCGTGATCAATCACGTGCTCGTTACTGTGCAGCCCGCGAGCGTCACACTGGCCCCACTGGCGGTGCAAGGATTTGTGACCACGGTGCTCGACGCGAGCAATCAGGCCGTGGTGTGGCAAGTCCAGGGAACCGCATGCGCAGGAGGCGTGGCGTGCGGTGCGATCACTGCGAATGGCACCTACACCGCGCCGAGCGCGGCACCCTCGCCGGACTCGATTCAAATCGTAGTGATCAGCTCGGACGATCCGACGCAATCCGGCATGGCCAATGTAACGATTGCCACCGGCGCGAATATTTTGGCGCTGCACCCGGCCAGTGTTTACGCGGGCGGCGCGGATGGTTTCACGCTACGCGTGGATGGCAGTGGGTTTGCCGTGACAAACCCGGGTCCGGGATCGTCGCTGCTGATTGCCGGCGCCCCCCGGACCGCAACGTGCAGTTCCACGACGGATTGCACTGTATCGATCACGGCCGTGGACGTAGCAATCGCTGGAAGTGTGTCGGTTCAGATACAGAATCCGGACGGAACCAGCTCGAACGGCGTCTCGCTCGTGGTTGCCGCGCCGAATGTCTTGGATGAAGTGATTTCACTGACGAGCGGCGCGCCCACAGCGACGGCCCGGAACATCGTCGTTGTAGAACCGACCACCGCCGCGGTCTCGCTTCCCGACGACGACGTGGATCTGAACCTCGCCGCGCTCGGCCCGTTCTCGACTGTCAACAATTCTTGCACGCTCGGAGGCAATCCGTTAGCGCTGCAACGCCCGTCCAGTGGAACAGCGAACGCCGACATTTGCATGTTCTCCGAAAGCGGGCTGGATACCAGCATGACCTTTACGGTTTCAGGCCCTGGCGACATCACTGTGATCGCCAAGCAGCCCATTGGTCTCGGGATCGTGCGCATAACGTTACAGGTTCCCGCAACCGCGCTCCCCGGGGCATCGCACCCTTTTCGTTCAGAACACCAATCTCGACAAAGCCGCGGCCAGCGGCGCGCTAGAGGTGAATTGAAATGAGCTACGTCCAACGGCGGCGATTTCTGTGGATGGTTTTTCTGGTGGGATTGGCGGTCCTTGCGCTGACCGCGGTTCTAACCAACGCGACGACCCTCGTGCGGCTGCCCTTCGAAGATCTCGCGCAACGATCGACGGCCATCGCCAGGCTGCGCTGCGTCGGATCGCCAAGCCGCTGGGATAAGGGCGAGCTGTGGACCGAGACCCGCTTCGACGTGCTCGAAGTGCACAAAGGTTTGCTGTCGCGGCTCGTGACCGTTCGCACCATGGGCGGACATGACGGACACTTGCGATCACACGTCGATGGCGTGCCTGCGTTTACGACCGGTGAAGAAGTTTACTTGTTCTTGTGGGGTCAGCCGGGCGAACCGTATCGAGTGCTGGGCTGGTCGCAAGGGACCTTCCGTATCGCCCGCAATGGAGTGACAGGAATGGAAAGTGTGACGCAGGATTCCGCGGCGGCTTCCGTCTTCGATTCGCAACGTCGGGAGTTTCGGCGCGGAGGTATTCGCAATCTGCCGGTCGCAATCTTTCAACTGCGCCTTAGGAAGGCGCTAGAAGAAAAGAATTAAAGCGAAGTGAAGAGAGAAGCGGAGAGAAAGAAAAAGAGAAAGAGAGGAAAAGAGAGAGCTGCGAAAATTTAACGCAGAGACGCAGAGAGCAGTGAGATCCACGGAGGCACAGTAATTTTGATGCCCTGAGGTGAGCGATGAAAAGACAGTGGGAAGAAACGACACGAGCGGTTTGCGCGGCGGTTGTGGCCGCTACCTTTGCATTCGGCGGGGCGCCTGGAGCGTCGGGATACACGTTTGACGAGATTGTGCCAGACGTACGGCAAGGCGTGGCGCTCTCCGGCGGCTCGGCTTGTCCCGTGCGCGCGCACCAACTCAGTTCGGCCGACAGCGTTGCGGTGCAGTGGAGTACCGCGCTCGGCACCAGCCCAGTAACGATCTGACGCAGAACCAAGCCGCGAACGGACAGCTCAACGAGATCGAGCAGGTCATCACCCAATCGATCGGGGCGTGGATGGGAGTGGAGGGAACGACGCT
Source organism: uncultured Acidobacteriota bacterium (assembly GCA_963834025.1). Classification (GTDB taxonomy): domain Bacteria; phylum Acidobacteriota; class Terriglobia; order Acidiferrales; family UBA7541; genus Acidiferrum. Next base: position 5,107 of record CAWIAI010000007.1, read on the forward strand.
GACCCCGGCGACTCTCGCGCCGCTGAGTCGCGTTGCCACGACCAACGCATGCGGATCCGACGGAGTGAACTCGATCTGCTTCGATCAGGCAGACAGCGCCTTTACACCGGGCGTGCTGGCGTTTACGCGCGTGATCACCGCGGACGCGATCGGCGTGCAGGTTGGCAGCGGCGCCCCTGCGACACAGATCGGGCAGATTCTCGATGCGGACATTTATTTCGATCCGAGCGACTCGTCGATCACGTTCGCGACGCCTGCAGCCCTGCCCTCTAACCCTCACGCGTACGATCTTGAATCGTTATTGACGCACGAGTTCGGGCATTTTCTGGGTTTCAGCCACTCGGCGGTATGGAGCGCGATCATGTATCCGTATGCGCCCGCGCCCGGCACCTTCAACGGCACCAGGCCAACGCCACAGCAGCCGGATGCGTTATTGGGCGACGACGACCGTACCGGTCTCCGCGCCGTGTACCCATCGTCCGCGGATAACGTTAACGTTGGTTCGATCAGCGGGCACATCGTCCCGGCCAATCCGCTCTCGCTGCCGGCTTCGCCGTTGGGAGTTACTGGCATATTTGGAGCGCACGTTGTTGCCGTCGATAGCGGAAGCGGCGCGGTCATCGCCGGAACCATCGGCGGCTGGAGATGTGCTGCTCCCGGTCAGGTGCAATTCGATGGGAGTTACACCATCGAGCGGCTCCCGGTGGGCCACACCTACACCGTGTATGCCGAACCGCTGGATGGCGTCGTGACGCCGGCTCAAATCGGCCCGGCAATTACTTCGCTCTGTCGCAATGCCACGACCGATCCGGGTTGGCCGCCGTTTCAAGGCTGTGTTGTGCCCGCAGTGGACACCAGCTTTACAACGCGAACGCGTCCCGGATCGTGACGAGTTTTGCGGCCGGGACACCGCGCGCCTTGACATGTGTTAGATTGCCGTGTCAATCGTTCTCCCACCTGACCACGGCAGGTTGACTCCTGCCGTTCGGGTCATGTCGGCGTTAGGATGAACCAGGAGGGTCTGCGTGCAAACGCTTTTGCAGGATCTTCGCTTTGCGCTTCGCCAGTTGCGCAACTCCCCCGGATTTGCCGCCCTAGCTGTGCTGACGCTTGCGTTTGGGATCGGCGCGAACACCGCGATGTTTACCGTCGTGGAGAGCGTGCTCCTCCGCCCGCTGCCTTACGCGCATCCGGACCGCCTGGTCCGCATCGGTCCGCCAAATGGAACCGGCTTGAACAACACGTCGTGGCTGAACTACCGCGACATTCGCGATATGACCAAGACCATGGACATGGTGGGCCTTTATGCCGAGGACGTCGGCGTGGTACGCGGCAAGGAAGGGTCTGTGAGCGTGGTTACTCCCGGCGTGACTACCAACGTATTCCGGATGCTCGGCGCGCGCCCGCTTCTTGGTCGCACGTTTACGGACGACGAAGGACAAGCCGGCGTAGCCAACACCGCTGTGATCTCCGAAGGATTGTGGCGCAATGTCTTCAACGCAGATCCCGAAATATTGAATCGAACCATTGCCGTGAACGGACGACCGCGCGCCGTTGTCGGCGTGATGCCGCGCGATTTTCGATTCCCCGAAGCTATGGGGCAAGAGATGCAAACGGGATTGTGGCTTCCTTTGTCGCCAACGAAGGAGATGCAGGACGAGCGCGGCGAGAGCTTCTTCGCCATCCTGGGCCAGCTCAAACCCGGCGTGACCTTGGCACAGAATCGGGGCGACTTGGTCGCCATCGTGCAGCGTATTCACGAAATCGATTCAAAGGCCGCGAGGGATCTCTCCTTCCGGGTGCTCTCTTACCAGGAATCGCTGACGGGCCCTGCCGCTCCCGTATTCGTGGCGCTGCTGGTGGCGGTTGGGCTAGTGCTGCTGATTGCTTGCGCGAATGTGGCGAATTTACTGATTGCCCGATGCCTTGTGCGCCAGCAGGAATTTGCGGTGCGCGCCGCGCTTGGTGCAGGGCAGTTGCGTTTGATGTGGCAGCTAATCGTCGAAGGGGCGCTGTTGAGCGCCATCGGCTGCGCGGTCGGATTTGCCCTGGCCGCCTTCGCAATCGCGCTGGTCCACAAGCTGCCGCCGGATACAATTCCGCGGGCGGAAGATATCGGGCTGCGCTGGAGGGTCGTCCTCGTACTGGCGGCCATCGCAACCGTGACCACGATACTTTCGGCGTTCTTACCCGCTTGGATGGTTTCGCGGTCCGACCCGCAGCGGGCGCTGCAGGGCGCCTCCCGGGGTCTTGGAGCACGGTCGGTGCGTCGAAGCCTGAGCGGCGCGGTCGTGGCTGGCGAAGTAGCCCTCTCGGCGTTGCTTTTGATCGCTACCGGTCTGTTGTTTCACACGTTGTGGAACCTTGAACACGTGCGGCTGGGTTTCGACGTGGAGCGAGTCACTACTTTCTCGGCAATGCCTTCGGATGCGTCCGGCTTTGCGAATATGACGGTTTCTTCGGACGCAGCGCACGCTCCCACGTCGATTGCCACACTGGTTTACCAGCCGGTTCTGGAACGCATGCGCAATACCCCGGGCGTGCAAGAAGCCGTGCTGGATACCGCGCCGCCATTTTCGGAAATCGATATGCACTCCAGTTTCGATATCGTGGGGCAACCCAAAGCCAAAGATACCGGGCGCGACCAGGCCGCGCGCATTTCCGCCGTGAGCGGTGGCTACGCAAAATTGATGCGAACACCCGTGATTGCAGGCCGCATGATCACCGATGACGATAACGAAAATTCCCCGTATGTGATCGTCATCAACGAAGCGCTGGCTCGAAAGTATTTCTCCGGAAGAGATCCTCTAGGCAGGCAACTTGAATTAGGAGGCAAGGACACGGGAATGCTGAAGCCGTTCGCGATTGTCGGCATCCTCGGGGATCAAGTGGATGCCAGCACTTCTCAGCCGGCGCAGCCATTCTTGTTTATCCCTTACCGGCAGGTGCCTACCACCTCGCTTTATTACCAGGTTCTGATCAAGACGATCGTGAATTTCGTCGTGAAGACACGTGGCGAAATGGCGGTGGCGCCGGCCATGCGCTCGGTTTTTCACGAGCTTGCTCCGGACTATGCCCTCGACAATTTCCAGACGATGCAGGAGGCCGTGGACCACAGCAATTTCAGCTCGCGTATGGGGCTGTATCTCACCAGTGCTTTCGCAGCGCTCGCTGTGCTGATGGTGATTGCCGGATTGTACGGTGTGCTCGCGCAACTGGTGAGCTACCGTCGCCGCGAATTCGGGATACGGCTGGCGCTGGGCGCTACGCCAGGCGGAATTTTAGGCCTGGTGCTGCGGCAAGGGTTGGTGTTTGTCGGAGCGGGCCTAGCGATCGGAATAGTCGCCGCGGTGTTAGCCGGCAACCTGGTGAAAAGCTTCCTGTATCAGGTGACGCCGGCGGACGCTTGGACCTATTCCGGTGTCGTTTTGCTGTTGCTGCTGGTTGGAAGCGCAGCGGCGCTCATCCCTGCGCGGCGAGCTGCGGCGCTCGAACCGATGACCGCTCTTCGCGACGAATAGGCGGCATTCTGCATGAATCCGAAGTGAAGAGGATTAACACGCCTCGTCGAGGTGGAAGAGGGAAGGACGATTGCCGCCACTCGAAACGGCTGAGTACTGGGAGGATCTGGATGCAGAATAGAACGCGTCGGGAATTCATTCAGCTTGGAGCTGCGGGCGCGGTGGCGCTGTCAGCCCCTGCGCGAGCTCTGCTGGCGGCGAGTTCCATCGCGCAACCTCGAGCGTGGGTCACCTCGAAGGACCGCAAATTTCAGCCAGCAAGCGTTCCCAATTGGCGAAGCGTTGAGAGTAATTCCGCAAAAACCATTCACCTAGAGCCAGCGCAGAAATTCCAGAGCATTCTGGGATTTGGCGCGGCGTTCACGGAGGCATCCTGCTATCTATTTCATAGGATGAGCGCACCGGACCGGCAGTCGCTGCTCTCGGACCTGTTTAGCTCCACGGGACTGGGCTTGTCGGTGGCTCGAACCTGCATCGGTGCGAGCGATTACTCAATTAAAGCATACAGTCTTGACGATAGCGCCGAACCCGACCCGGAACTCAAGAATTTCACGATCGAACGGGACCGCGAAACAATTCTTCCGACGCTGCGCGAGGCCCGCAAGATTAATCCCGACCTGTTTCTTTTTTCCAGTCCGTGGAGCCCGCCGGGATGGATGAAGGCCGGCGGCTCAATACTCGGCGGATCCATGCGGAAAAAGTATTACGCACCCTATGCGGAATATTTCGTCAAGTTTTTGCAGGGCTATTCGACTGAGGCCGTGAAGATCAATGCTGTTACCGTCCAGAACGAAGTGGACACCGACCAGGACGGGAGAATGCCCGCCGCACTTTGGGGGCAGGAGTATGAAATTGAATTTGTGAAAGGCCATCTGGGTCCGGCGTTGGAACGCGCATCGCTCGACACCAAAGTCTGGATCCTCGACCACAACTACAACCTCTGGGGACGCGCGATCGCTGAGTTGAGCGACCCCCTCGTGTTCAAATACGTGGACGGTGTCGCCTGGCACGGCTACGTTGGCGGCGCAGAAGCGATGACCAGGGTTCACGACGCGTTTCCCACGAAGGGAGCCTATTGGACCGAGGGCGGCCCAGACATCACCAGCCCGGACTACGCAATCGACTGGAGCAAGTGGGGACGACTGTACACAGATATCTTGCGAAACTGGTCGCAGTGCATCGTGGGCTGGAATCTTCTGCTGGACGAAAAGGGCAATCCGAACATCGGGCCCTTCCCTTGCGGCGGCCTCGTCACGGTGGACTCCAAAACCGGACAGCTATCGCGCAGCGGGCAATATTGGGGGTTCGCGCACTTCTCCAAAGCGATCCGAAGAGGCGCGCACGTGATCGGCTCGCAAGGAGATTTCACGGACGTGCATCATGTGGCGCTGGAAAATCCGGATGGCACGCGTGTCTTGGTCGTCACCAACACCGGTGAACGGCAGGATGTTGCTTGCCAGCTTGGGACAAATGCTCTGACACTGACGCTCGAGGCAGATTCGGTCACGACTCTGGTCTGGTAAGGACCCATGGGCGCTGTCTGTTGATATCTCTGAACGCGAAAAGAGGGTCGCTTGTTAGCCGCCTCAGGCAAGCTCTGTGCGTGTTTTGCAGTGCCTTCTCAATGCACGTAGTAGCCGCTCTTGGCCAAAACGACGTAATCGCGTCCTTTCTTTCCGAACGATGATGCGAGGTGAACATCGAGTTTGTGCGGTTTGCCCGCGGCTCCGGTGGCGTTCGTGTAGTACCCCAAGGTATAGCGCGTCTTGATGCGGTCGATCAGCGCGCGAAACGTGGCGTCCAGATGGGCCAGGTCCTGCACGTCGAAGATTTCCCCGCCCGTCTGGTCGGTGACCTTGCGGATGTTCACCAGCCCAGGAATCATGCTCGCGGCAAACAGTGTTGACGGCGGGTTGTAGCCGGGAATCTTCAGGTTATACAGGGTCGCGTCGGCGGCGATCACTTCGGTGATGATGTCGCGCGTTCCCTGTCCGCCCGCATCGGTGCCCACGTCATCGCTGATTAAGATGATCACGCGCCGAGTCTTCGGGGGAATGGGAAGCAGTTGCTTGGCGGCGACAAAGATGCCGTCGTTGATATTTGTGGCGCCGCCGGCGCGGAATGTATTGAACTGGTTGGCGATCGAGGTCTTGTCGTTCGTGAATGGCACGCGCAACTCGGCTTCCGTGGAAAAGGTGAACAGCGCGACCTCGTCTTCGGGCTTGAGCGCGGCAAGGGCGGTGGTGGCGGCGTCACGCAAAGGGCCCAGAAATGGACCTATCGAGTCGCTCAGATCCAATACCAGCGCAACCGTGAGTGGCAATTCGTCGCGGCTGAAAATGGCAACTTTCTGGGCGACGCCGTCTTCGCGAAGCTCGAAATCGTCTTTTTTCAGGTTGGCCATGATTTGACCAGCCTTGTTTTTCACGGTTGCGTCCACCATAACGAGGTTCACATCAACGCGAACGACGCTCTGGTCCTCGTCTTGCGCTTGTAGGGGGATTCCAAAGAAAAAGGCGAGGCAAACGAGCAGACCGGACAGGCGTATCGCAGTGTCGCACCAAGAAGTGGGCATGACCGTTGTTCCATCCTCCGCGACTCCGCTAACCACCATGCCGGAAAGTCCGGAGCGTTTGGATGCCAAAATCCTCTGTGCTGCCGCCCGGACGTTTACGGCTAAATGTTTCATCTCAGCTTGATCTTTGCAAGGCAACGGACGGCAGGCAAACGGTCTGCGGGCCGGGCGAAATACGTTCTTCAGGGGTGCCGGTGCGAGACCAGACGCAGAACCTTTTTATCGAACATACGCAGATTCCGATAAACTGATTACTCCCCCCTACGGCCTGAGATTACGGACGTGACCATGAACAACTCACCTCATCTAGAGGCTGTACATCCAACTAGAATCAATATCGCAGCGATCGCGCGACTCGAGCACGATGCGCTTGATCGACGCACGGCCACAGAGCGAATGAGCGACACGATCGTTAAATTCATTGGCAGCATCGCGTTTTTGCTGTTACAGGTACTGCTTGTTCTCGCGTGGCACGCCATCAACCTAAACCTGGTTCCCGGCATCAAGCCTTTCGATCCGTTTCCTTTTGGAATCTTAGCTCTGGTCATCTCGTCCGAGGCCGTGTTACTCACGATCTTTGTCTTGATCAGCCAAAATCGCATGATGCGTCAAGCGGAAAGACGTTCGCACCTGGACCTCCAGGTCGGCATGCTTGCGGAGCAGGAATTGACCACCTTGTTGCAACTCCAGCACAAGATTTGTCAGCGCTTGGGCATTGACGTCGAATCGGCAAAACACGCACTGAAGGGCTTTAGCGACGCAACCGATGTCAGCAAGCTAGCCAGCGAACTCGAAGATAAGCTGCCGGGGCAATGATGAGCACAGTCACGACACCTCCGTTAGCGCATGAACCGCAAAGCAACTCCCGCAAGCGGATCTCCTGGATTCTGGGGATGCTGCTGGGCGCGATTCTCACGGTGATTTTGGTCGGGGCAGCCGTGTGGCTATCGACCGGGCTCGGGCTACTGCACCTCTTGCGGGGAGGACGCACACAGGTGAATGTGGATCAGCCAACGGTGGTTCGCCAAATTCAGCAACTCCGGCGCCTGGAAACAGTCATGTACACGATGGACAAGATTATTTCGGGCGAACACGCGAATCCCTATCTGCCCAAATTTCTGGCTGGCGACCGCCTGCTGCTCGTGGTCCACGGAGAAGTGGTCGGGGGCATCGATCTCGGCGGCTTGCAGCCTGGCGATGTCCGGATCCAGGGGCACAAGGTCTCGATTCACTTGCCCGCGGCAGCAGTCTTCAGTACGCGAATTGATAACGCGAGGACCAAGGTGTATTCCCGCGACACCGGCCTGTTCTCTTCTCCGGACCCCAACCTCGAAAGCGAAGTCCGCGAAGTCGCCGAGCAGCAAATCCAGCAAGCAGCACTGCAAGACGGCATCCTGAAGACTGCTGCCGACAACGCGCGCGGCACAATTTCCAGCATGTTGCGGGGCTTCGGCTTTCGCGAAGTGGATATTCAGTAGATTCAATAGCGCAGCCCTTCGCATCTCGCTGTCTGGACTCGAATTCTTATGAAAACTGCTTCCATCGCACGCCAACTTACGTCGAACGAACACCTCGATTACGTTGCCGCACTCCTCGACGATATGTGGAGGATCCCGGGAACCCAGATTCGATTTGGTCTCGATGCCGTGATCGGCTGGGTGCCTGGGATTGGGGATGCTATGGCGGGCATCGCATCCTGTTTGATTGTGTTCGCGTCATGGCGTCGGGGCGCGCCGAGAATCACGCTGACTCGCATGGTCGCGAATATTCTTCTGGAATCTACCATCGGAGCAATACCCATCGCAGGCGACATCTTCCACATCGCTTGGAAAGCCAATCGACGCAACTATCGCTTGCTGCTCCGCGAGAAAGAGCAACCTGGTTTGAACACCAAGCGGGACTGGATGTTTCTCTCAGTCCTCTTACTCATGGTGATTGTCGCGGTAGGAATACCAATCGCCATTTTGATTTGGATACTGCAAATTCGTATAGGCTAGGCCTCGGCAGCGAGCCAAGCCCCGCCGAAGATCAATCCGGGGCCAAGAGATGCAAGGAAGATAGGTTTGCGCGCGGCCAGCGGGCAGGCACTGAACATTTGCAGTGCGGAGTGGAGCGCCGCTCCGCACGTGGAGGAGCCGAGATTACCGGCAGTGCGAGCGATCGGGGGAAAGGTTTCGACGGGCACGCCAGTCACTTTGGCAAGAAGCGACAGCAGCCGCGGATTCGGCTGATGCGTGGCAAAGGCGCCGACCGCGCTGCGCGGAATGGCGCTGAGCTTTTCAAGAGCGGAAAGAACTTTTTCCATGCGGGTGATGGCAGCGCGGGAGAGCGCTTCGCCGTCGAAGACCACATCCAAGGTGCCGTTCGATCGGTCCTCGACTTTCACAGCTTCCGAATACTGACCCGCACAACCGAAAAGAAATTCGCGCAGGCGGTATCCGAGCGATCCGGTTTTCGGTTCCGAACTGCGCAGCAGAAAAGCGCTGGCGCCATCGCCAAATAGTCCTCCAAATTCGCCGGCAACGCGGCCAGGGACGAGCGTGCGGCTGTGGACATCCGCGGTGATCACCGCAACCGTGCGCGCCTTTCCCGAAACGATCAGGGACTGTGCCATCGCCAAGGCATTGATCAAACCCAGGCACGCGCCGCCAACATCGAATGCGCCGCAGGTCTCGCGGGCGCCAATGCCAGAGTGCATTAGAGCCGCAAGCGACGGGTAAATGTGATGCGTTTCGCTGGTCGCGACTATCGAATCGATTTCCTCCGGCCCGCATCCGGCGGCACGAAGCGCCTCTTGCGCAGCGTGCCTGCCGAGCGTCAACTCCGTCTCGCCTTCCGCAGCATGCGCGACCGACTCGATGCCTGCGCGGCTGCGCAGCTTGCCGATAGGCATGCCAAACGCGCGATCGATTTCCTCGGAAGGCAAGATACGCGACCCGGTGACGAAGCCTGATCCGGCCAGGAAGACGGAAGACTGCTGCTCTGGATTTTGCTGGCGATTCGTCACTTGTTGGTCCGTCATTAGCATCGAGGTTTCGTCGCTAGCGCCCTATTCCGGCGCCGCGGGCGCAACAAATATCATCCGGCAGAACGCTCCAAGTTGCCAGCGAAGTTCAGGGAGGCGTGCGGGCTGTGTAGCGCAGTCGGAAACAGCACGAGACTGAAGATTGGATGCGAGAGACATGAGTGGAGATGTTTCCACGGAAGAAATGAACGCGATGTTGCGGTCTGGTTACAATTTGCCGGGGCGTACCATCCAGAGAGCGCTCAACGCCATCAGCGGTCAAGTCCCAAATCGGGAAAAACGGTCCCTGCTTAACGGCATCGTCTAGCGGCCACTGTTAGCGACGCCGCGATTTCGCGAGCAAGCGAAGAATTTCCAGATAGAGCCAGATGAGCGTGACCATCAGCCCGAATGCGCCGTACCACTCCATGTACTTTGGCGCGTTCATGCGCGCGCCGGTTTCGATCATGTCGAAATCCAGAACCAGATTGAGCGCAGCGATGACCACGACGAACAGGCTGAAACCGATCCCGATGGGGCCGCTGCCGTTGACGGCCGGCACAGTAATGTGAAAGAAGCCGAGAACCATTTCCGCGAGATAAAAAACGGCGATGCCGCCGGTCGCCGCGATCACACCCAGCTTGAAGCCCTGAGTCGCGCGAATGACGCCTGTCTTGTAGGCCAGCAGCATAGCGAAGAGCACGCCAAAGGTCAGGCCAATGGCCTGGAAGGCGATGCCATGATAAGACTTTTCAAAGATGGCGGAAATTCCGCCAAGTACAAGGCCTTCCAGAAGGGCGTACAGCGGTGCCGTGAAAGGCGCCCAGGTTTTCTTGAAAATCGTGACAAAGGCGGTGATCAAGCCGCCGAAAAGCCCCCCCACCATCCAAAGGGTGGCCTCGTCGGGATTCGGCGAGTATGAAAGCCCCCAAGTCCAAGCAGAAGTAGCGACGACACAGAGCAGCAGCAGTCCGGTCTTGTTGACTGTGCCCTGCACGGTCATTGCTTCGCCGACGGCGACCTGGCCTTGGAAGGCCTTTTCGTTCAGAGCTGGATTTGCGGTTCGAAAAGGATTCGGCATGGGCTATTTCCTTTGCGCTGTCATGCTTCTATTTGAGTGTACTTAGCTAGTGTACTACTCCGCCGAAGGCGATTCCAATCAGGGTAACCAATGAGGTTTCACGAAGTTGGTAGCGCTAACGGGAATCGAACCCGTATTTCGGCCTTGAAAGGGCAAAATACAATCGTAAACCTCCTTTATTCATAACGTTCTACTAGATACACATTGATTTTTGCACGGAGTTGCACGATACTGGTTTTCACGCGCAATAGGGCGGAATACGAGACGCGAAGAGAGGTACCTTTCTATGGAACACGAAGTCAAAGGTGGTGGCGTACGACTCGCCAGCGCGAAGGCTAAGACGTACCAAATGTACCTCACCATCGATCGCCAGAGACGCTTCCGCTCCACCGGCACCGCCGACTTCGATGACGCCATGGACAAGCTGAAAGAGTGGGAGATTCAGGCGAGGATCGGGCACCTTGGGACCACCGGCTTGCGGTACGAAGAGCTTCGCGACGATTACATCGCCAGCGGCAAGAGCATCGGGCATCCTCAAAAGGGTGGCGGGCCATCCTCTCTGCAGCGCGACCTCGATATCTTCTTCAAGAATATCCGCGTGTCTGCCATTGGAGCTAGGCTCCCTGAGTTCCGTAAGTGGCGCGAGTCTCAAGCGCGGGTCCTCGAATCGAAGGCCGAAGATATCCAGAAGGAGATCGCGTACCGCACGATGAAGGCGATGGTCGGGCGACGGAAGGGGCTCTCTGAAGCCGAGAAGGCGAAGATCGAGCGGGATGCGACGACGTGGGTTGAGAATGGAGTCAAGGCGACGACGGACAAGCGGTTGAAGTATCTCAGCGCGATCTTCGGCCACGCGTTCAAGAAGACACAGAAGATTTCCAAGGCTGATATTCCGTACTTCCCGATCCTCGGCACGAAGGTCGACAACGTGAAGCAAGGGAAGTTTACGGAGAGGGATTTACAGAATTTACTGGAGGAACTTCCGGCGTACCATCAACTCCTCCGCTTCTTGAATCTGACCGGGATGCGAACTGGTCAAGCTTCGGCGATGACGTGGGACATGATCGAGAACGACAACGTGCTTCGCATGCCGGGATTCCTGACCAAGAACGGAGACGCGTATTCGCTGGCGTTGGCGAATGAACACGGGGAGGCTTACGCGGAGATGGCCTTCCTCGTGAACATGAAGAATCGTTTATACGGCGCTCCGGTATTCGACATGACCAACTTCCGTCAAGAGTGGCGTGCGGCGTGTGCAAAACTGAATCTCGGGGTGTTCGATCCGAAGACGCGAATTTATCGCGGGGCTCAACCACATGATTTCCGGCGCACGGCGATTACAAACTTCGCGGCCAGTGGAGTGAACGAAGACGCGGCCATGAGCGTCACCGGGCACAAGACGACTTCGGCGCACAAGCGATACAAGATCGGCGGCGAGGCGGTGCAACGCACGGCGCTTGGTGCAGTGAGCAAAGCACGATAAACTGTCAGCGTGGCCCGGTAGAGTAACTGGTTAACTCGTCACCCTTTCAAGGTGAAGATTACGGGTTCGATTCCCGTCCGGGCTACCAAGTTCTGCGGTCTACCAGTGGAACGTTGGCGAACCCGTATCCCAGCGGTGGTTCTTCCGACGGAAAGCAAATCAATCCTCGTAAATCCAAAAACACAAATGCACCGTCAGCGCGGGCGGTAAACGGTATTCCCACAGTTATGGCGTACTCCACGGCCCGGGCTTCTGCTTGAGCTTGCTCGGGCGTACGCCCGATCACATCAGCGGGTTTCCGAGGTTTCCATTTCCAACGTTTGGATAATGGCAGCGTACGCAAATACGGGTCCGCATTCAGCTTGTCGCATAGCCCCAGCTTCGCCTGCAAAGCGTCCATTTCAGCGATGCGAATGGTGCCGTACTTCCCCATTTGAGCGACAGCAATCCCATACTTCTTGGCGAGGGTTCGAATCGTTTTGATGGGGACGCCGTGACGTGTGGCCATGTCCCTCAACGTCATATTGATGATCTGGACGGGTGGCTTCTTTCCAGTAGGATCGGGCGCAACCGGCTTGGGCTGCGGCTTCTCCATGTACTTTTTCTTTAAGCGGGGCATGCTTAATGCGTCCTTCTACGACGGTAGCAGAACGTGCGGGGAATACGAAACATTCTGCCCGCCTCGCTTTGGCCCGGTGCGCCGGAATTTCGTAGCCTCACTGCCTCACGAGCGCATCAGCCGCAATCTTGAACCGTGTGATGTTAGACTTCAAATCACGTCCCCGAGGGTGCGCCATGGGAAGACGCCTTTTACTCGTCGTGGTTGCTCTGGCTTTCGCCCTCGGTATCGACGCCCACCAAGTCCAACCGAAAAGTGCCCATGACTACTACAAGGAGTTGTATACCGCTGGCGGTCTTCAAAAATATAGTGAATACGTTTGCTTCTTAGAGGACGAGCCGATACGGGGATTTTTTTTCAGTGTCATCTTTTCTGAAGAGATGGCAGCTTTCTTGAAGAGTACTCCAGAGGGGACTGCTTTGCTAAAAATGCTGCCGAAGCAGGAGAAGGAATTCATTCGGAAGAAATCAGCTGGATTCTACCGTTACAAAAATGGCGTGTACATGAACGGCGTGGTGATGGACAAGGATGACCTGTCTTCGTGGGTCAGAATAAGTGATGATGGAAAGCATAAGGAAAGATTCAAATTCCAGCCCCAAACGTTACGTTTTGCATGGGTGTACGAACCCCTGAAACCTGAAAACGATTCTCCTCCTACAATCTTCGGACAATGTGAAAGGGTTCCTCCTGATGTCCAGCAGTACGGCGAGAATTAGTAGCGTCCGATAACCAGCCCCGTATCAGCAGCGCTCGCGGCACGAGACGCGCGCGACCGGATAAGGCTCTTGAATGCGTAGCTGCAGCATGATAGCCGGGTGAACGTCAGTTTCCGATTATTGCGTTAATCGTTTAAGTACCGCGACGGTTACTGTAAGTGGATGACGCGCCTGAGGGGTTAGAGGAGAGAAGTCCCTGTTTAAAACCCTCAGTTACTCTTGCTGGCGACCTTGATGGCCATCGAGATGCCAACAATTTCGTTGGTTTCCCAACCCTTAGGCAGATTCACTGACTGCAATAAGTAATAAGGCCGAATGGAAAAGGAATTTGTGATTGGCAGGCGAACTCCCACTTGAAAGCGGTTCTGCGTAAAACTGCCACCAGCGGCAAAGCTATTGGTTCCGGGGACAATGAAGAACTCATTGCTCACGACCAGCACGGGGCGCCGCGCAATCCGCAGTGGCAATGTATAGTCGACACCCGGGCGAAATCGAAGGCGTGCCGAGGCCGTGCGGTTATCCGGAAAGCGGCCCTCAATCAGTGTGCGCAGGTTTGGCCGCCACGCGCCCCGCGATGTGCTCAGCGTGATATTGAGCTGTAGTCGATTTTCGTAAGCGACCGCGGGGTTTCCTGGAAAGCGCTGATAACGATAAATCGGTATCACGGTAACCCACGGCCGCAGACGGAATGCAACACCGCCCTGAACGAAATACTCGAACAGATTGGAAGCTCCTTCATCGAAGCGTTCATGAAATTCAACTTCCAGAGATTTGTTAGTCGAAAGACCGGCGGAAATCCCCTGATCGAGCCAGAGCCCGATCTGCTTCTCATCTTCCGGATCCTCAGGAGGTTGTTGTTGCTGTGCTCTGGCCGGGACAACCGCCACACAACAGAACACTATAGCAAGCAGAACCCCCCAATGCGCGTTTCGCAACGCATACCAGCAGAAGCCAGGTAGAAACCACTGGTGTTGAACCCTATTTATTGAAATTCCCACCGGACTTCTCCACCGATTCTGAAAGAGCCATCTGAAGAAATTGTCTCCTGTCAGAATCCGTGCGCACTTACGCGTTCTCGGGCATCTGGGCGCCTCATACTATGTCATTTCGTGTTCCTTGACTTCTTTTTTCGAGCAACCTATCATCCGGCCATCACTAACGCTTTTTGCTCGACCGGTGCGAGTTCCAATCGGCGAGAATATGCCTTCCTGGAAGTAACCTCATGCAAGACCGCATGCTGGTATTTGCCCGACTCGGCGTGGTCTGTGTCCTGGCCTTAAGCGGTCGGTTTGTGAGTGCTCAGGAAAAGGCTGCTCCAAGCACAGCGCAAGTTCACGTTGTAATCACCGACATGGCACTACGAAGTGACAGCGAGGTCCCTCGTCTAAAACCGGAGGAAGTGAAGGTAAAGCAGGGTAAGACGTTCCTGCAAGTTACCCAATTAATTCCCGCGCAGGGGGACAACGCTGCGCTTCAACTGATGATTCTGATCGACGACACGCTAAACACACAGGCAGTTGGAAACAATCTCAATGACGTGAAGGAATTCATCAAGGCTCAGCCGCCGTCGACTGTAGTAGCGGTCGGCTACATGTCGAACGCGACCGTTAATCTGCTGCAGAATTTCACAGCGGATCACGAGCAAGCCATCAAGGCAATTCGGCTACCTCGTGGCGGCGTCTCAGCGATGGACAGCCCTTATCTCTCACTCATAAGCGTCGTAAAGGGTTGGCCACAACAAAACGTTCGTCGCGAAGTCTTAATGGTGAGTGATGGAATCGATCGGCTTCGTGGTGAGAAACCTACAGCCGCGCAGCTTGGGCCTGGGTTCGGGATCGAACCCATGTATCACAGTATGCCGACAATAAGTCAAGATGCGGTCTCGGCCAGCGAAATCAGCCAACGGTATAACGTTATCGTCCACTCTATCTATTCACAGGGAGTTGGGCGCGCAGGTCGAAGCTCTTGGGACTTACCGCTCGGACTCGGCGGACTTTCCAAGATCGCGAATGAAACGGGAGGAGAATGCTATTCGCTCGGCACTTCAACGCTAGTCAGCTTTAAGCCGTATCTAGATCGCTTACAGAAGGCTCTCGACAATCAGTATTACCTGGTCTTCCTGACGACTCCCAAGAAAAAAGCTGGTTTCCAGCGCGTCAATATCCAGACAGAAGTCGACAACGCCGAACTTCTGGCCCCCGACAACGTATGGGTGCCAGCAGCCAAGTGATTCTTCGTCGGATTCTTAATACGCCGGAATGAATTAGGGACAACGCGCAAGTTCGCGCGGTTCTGCTTCACCGTGATCTCACAACCTGCACTTCTTCTTTCATGCCCAAATGCAGACAGCGGAATAAGCAAACAAGTGCTCCGCGTGTGCGAAGACATCGATCCTCCAAGGAGAAAGATGCCCGCGAAAGTTTAGTGGGAAACGCTCAGGTGGGTTTTTGCCCCTGTGGCCGTATCCTCTTTCGAGGGAGCACCGTGGCTTTCGCTCGGTTGCTGGACGGCTGGAATCGCCGCCACTCTTGATACAGCGAGGATGATACTGCAACAACTTCTGGATGTGAATGGTACCGAAGTTTAAAAAGGCATGGTTCTCGACTGTCGTATGAGCGCCCGATTTTCACGTCTTGAGGCTTGGCGCGAGGATTTGGGACTTCGACAGGCAGGCTGGGAGATTGAGTCGCGGCGGGTTGACGATAAAGCTTTTTCAGAAATACAGATTGCGACCGGCGTGGAAGATCGAATTGTTACGACGCCCGTAGGTGCAAGTGCGTTGGTTCAACCTGAAATGGAAAGAGGGCGCTACGAGCGACCACGTCTCCGGCAGACCGACTGCCTGGGGCTTACTCGGCTAAAGACAAGGCGAACTAGGGAAGGGACCAAAGAGTGAGTTGGTTGCCGGAGGCGGCAAGGAAAAGGTAGTGATCGCCGACGAAGGTGCCTCCAGTTACGATGATGCCTGGCTTTTGAAAATCGGCAAGAACGGTGCCCTTATCAAGATCCCACAACGTAAGGTGATGAATATCAGAGAAGCCTTCGGCGCTGTTATACCCAATGACAGCTCGTTTGCCGTCCGCAGCGACATCGATCGACCAAATCAGTCCTGGCTGTTTAGGAAGCGCCCTAATAACCTTGCCAGCATCAGGGTCAATTATAGAGACAGTCTTATCGACGCGACCGACGACCAGCGATTTGCCGCCTGCCGCAAAAGCGACCGCTGCCGGTTCCAGCAGAGATCCTTGCAGTGAACTATGCAAATTTCCAGTGCTTGCATCATAGACGCGCACGAAGGTGTCTTGATCCGCAGTCGCAACCCATCTGCCATCCGGCGAGAAGGCAAGCGCGGCCGAACCGCCAAACGGTGGCGACATGCTTGCCACCTTCTTTTGAGCCTTTAGATCCCAGATCTCCGTACCGAGATCACCGGCATCGGACAGCCGTCGGCTGTCTGGGGAAAAGATGACCGCATACAAGGGCAGGGACGTTAGATCGTCTTCCAGCTTCCAGGAATCGACATCGAAGACCTGGATCGTTCCCTTTTCGTACGCGACGATCTCGTACGCAACAGCCAGCAACCTCCCGTCGCCGGAGAATTGCACGGCACTGTGCGCTCCAGTGTTCGCCTTGAGGCTCCGGACCAGTTCCCCGGATTGGGCGGACCAAATGCGTAACATGTCGTCGCTGCAAATTGCCGCGACAAGGTTGCCTGTTGGAGAAACCGATGCGGATGCAATGTCCACTGATACTCCGGCCGGCAACGTGATCGCTTTCTCTTGTCGAGCGGACTGCGCCAACACTGTTATAGGCATGGAGAAGAACAGCAGAAAAACTGCAATGTTCGGCCGCATCAGAGTCGCTCCAAGCAGAGTTCAAATCGAACCTTGGCGTGGACTTCACTCGGATCCCCCGTCAATATAACGGGGCGAATAAGTTCTGGGGTTTGGAGTAATGGGTCGCGTGAGTAGTTCTTAGCGGGATCGCCGTCGAATACGGGGTCGGTTGCGAAATAGAGTTGCGTGACTAGCGGCTTGTGCCCGGGCGACACTACTGCATAATGGATATGCTGGCAGATACGACTTTTGTCGGGATAGTGTCCCGGGATGACGGACTCGAAACTATATGCTCCCGATTTGTTTACATTAACCTTCCCGCGGTAGCGATAGCCCTCCAGGTCGTAATAGCCCTTATGATTGGTCTGCCAGATTTCGATGATGGCACCGGGCACGATATCGCCCCGGGTGTCGAAGACTTGTCCCGAGAGATTGAGCGGAATGCCAGAATCACCGGGAGCGCGTAGGACGTCATTAACTGGCACGAGCCGTTTGTAGAACGGTCCCATCGTGTTCGGCGGTGTGGGCTTGCGAAGTTGTTTTTCGCTTTCCTGAAAAGCCGCGAGCATCTCTTCGGCAGAAAACTGAGATGCAATTGAGACGGCACCAAGCGCAATGCACTTTTGAAGAACATCTCGACGGTTGAGCATAGAACCTCTATCGTTCGCTTTGGCTCGGGAGCCTAACAACCTGAGCCACTTGCCGCGATTTTTCCTTGGCGTCGGCTTGCCAACCGCTGAATCGGCTTCCTCACGCCTTTTTTGCAAATCGGCGAGCACTCGATTCGCTACTTCGCGGAGACAATATCCAAAGGCTGCATGATTAGTGCTTCAAACCCCGGTGCCGAAATCCTCATCTCGACGTGCCCCTCACGATCTGACTCATATTCGATGTCGCGGGTCGAACCTACCGTCAACCCCATATCTGCCGCAGAGGACTTCAGTTGTGCAGCGGGGAGATCGGCTCCATCGCTCGCGATGACCTTCCACTGCACCGGCGCGCCCTCGCCCTCCAATCGCACTCGTAGGTCTGACTCGTTAGTGGAGATGTTGATCAAGCGCAGCCTGTATCTGGTCCCAGTCTTCAATTCCAAGGGATCCGGTTCTGGAGTGCCGTTCACGAGGAGCATCGAACCAAACGGAGCGTAACGACCGCTACTGAAAACGAAAATCTTATCGTGCTCCGGGTCATACTTCTGCCCGGGCTCTAAAACGATCAACGGCCCGTACACGCCATTCTCCAACTGCTTCTGGTCATGCCAGTGGGTGTGATAGATAAACGTACCCGCGTGCGGCGGCGCCATGTGTGCAACGAACGAGGTTCCGGGAGCGATCGCGGGAGTTGTCTGCTGGCCCGAACCCGTCCACCCCGCCACCCCGTCATAGAAACTTTCCAGTTCGATACCATGCCAGTGTATGGCGGTCGAGCTGCTCGTCATGTTTTTGACTTCGATTTCCGTTTCTTCTCCGCGCATGAGCACGATCGGTGGCCCTAATAGGCTTGGCGATTTTTTCTTATCAGGCTCCGACGGCGCCTGGGGATCATTCACCTGAAGCTGGTACAGCGGGACCTTGTCGGGATTCTCGGAAATCACAAGTTGCAATTTGCGCGGAGCCTTCGTAACAACCGGAGCTGCCGCAGGGATTGATCCCGGAAGCACGGTAATCCCGATCACCAGTCCGCCCATCCCGCTACTGTGATCGTGTTCTGAATAAGCAACCGGTTGCGCTTCTTTGGGATGAAGTGCCGCGGGCGCGGACATGTGCATCATCATGTGGCAGTGAAATAACCAGTTCCCGGCGCGCTCCGGCGTCCATGTCATTTCGAACACGTGGCCGGGGTCGATGAACTCGGTGACGCCCTTAGGTTGCAGCTGCTCGGAGTAACGCTCGTAGTGTTCTCCGTCTCCAATTGCATTGACCGTGAAATAGAAACCGTGAAGATGCATGGCGTGCGGATCGTCCGAGGTATTGATCACACGCCAGTGAGTAACTTCTCCCATTTTGTAGGTCAAATGCTCGGTATAGGGCCAGGACTTGCCGTTGATCGACGGAATCAGTTCGAACCCGGATGGGTCGACCTTCAGCCAAACACTTAGAACAAAGATGCGATCTTGCTCCTGCATGCCCGGAGGGTCGACGACGACGGCGCCAGAAAGAAGGGTTTCTGCAGCGCGCCGACCCTTCAGTGATGTGTCGGATGTAGCGGCCCAGTACGGATAGGCTCCCGGCTCGCCGGCGGAGAATTCGATTTCGCGCTTCTCCCCGGGCTGCAACTTCACTGTCTGGTTCGGGTCGCCGGGATGAGCGTGCAACCCGTGGATCATAACGGCCAAAGTGAGTGTGTTGTGAATCGAGGCGCGGATTTGTGTTCCTTGCGGAACTCGGATGAGCGGGCCCGAACTCTGGGGAGGCCGTCCTTTCTCGGCGAAGGCGTAGGCATCCCGATATTGACCCTTTTCATCTTCCGGGTACCAACGACCCTGACTTATTTCGAGTTCCAGCTTCAAGACCCCGTTCTTGAGCTGTCCGGCGGGCGTACGGTTGTCGTTCGCCATCACCAGCGGCAACGACGAATTTTCAGCATGGATCTCCAACGGCATTGAAGACAGAAGGAGCACGACGATTCCGAAGCGACCGGGATGCCGCATAGAACGTCTCCTTACCAGACTCCCTCCGGAGGGAACCTACACTGGGTCACGGCGAAACATCTTGTGTCGGAGAGGTGCGGGAACGATTGTCCCAAGCAATCATTCTGCCTTTTGTACCTTGCCTGGCCACGATGGCGGAAACTCGCCTCGTGCGAATGTAGAAGGTATAAGGTAAGATTCACACCAATTCAAGTGGCCTAAAAGACCCCCCTGCGAGGGATCGTCGCCACTCATATCGGGAAAGCACATGCGCCTGCGCCGCCGACCGATGTTGCCCCGCGATGCTCAACCTTGCGCTGAACTGATCGTTGCACATCCTCTCGAAAGCGAACGTTACGGCGAGCTTCAGGAACACTTATCATCGGTCTGGAAACAATGTCTCCGCAGCGGGTCGCTCATCAGCGCAATTCTAGAAGATACGGAGTCTGGGAAACCTTCATTGCAGGGATTTGGAGTGAGCGCTTTTGTGACCGACGAATTCGTGCATTATTGCAAAATGCCCGCGATGCGGTGGATCGGTCCGGAGCTCGTTCGATGTTTAGTGCGCGGCGAGTCTCCCGTCCTGGGGTCCAAGGAAATCCGCGATGCCAATTCGAGCGACGGTCTTAACCTTGCCTCCTGGGCTGCTATTCTTTGTCCGCAAAACGAGTCTGACCGGACTCAAGTCCAATTCGAACTCATGACCGCCTTCATGCAAGAACACTCCGGCTTTAGGCTGAAAGAGATCATTAGCCAGCAAAACGAACGCATCATGATGGAGGTGGTCTCCAACAGCGGCGGATTATTTTGGAACTGTGCCCAGCAACGATACGTGGAAGCGCATAATTTTGATGTTGAAAAAGTTCTGCAACACCCGTTCATCCTGGGGGCAACTCCAAAGACGGCGAGAGAACATCTCTCGTGGACTACAACCCTCTTCCAATACAGTTCGCCTCGCATGTACCCGAGACCGACCGAGCAGAAGCTGCTGCGAGCAGCCATGAAAGGATCAAAGGACGCAGAATTGAGCCGCGAATTGGGAGTGTCGCTCTCTTTCGTCAAGAAAACTTGGTGCTCAATTTACAAGCGCGCATTCGAAAAACTGCCGGAACTGAATCTCGACATCGCGACTGACTCGATCGCACAGCGGGGGAGAGAGAAAAAACAACGCGTCCTCTCTTATCTCCGTGAGCACCCCGAGGAATTGCGACCTATTTGCTCATCCAAATTGCGGTTGTAGAGTTCCCCTATTCTAGGCGAGTGGTTTTGGCGGGAGGTCTGAGATGGGATGCAAGAGTCTCCGTATTGGTGCCATCAGGTGTTTCGATTAGTACGAAGCCCCAGCGTCTTTCCGCATGGTCTTGCCGAGGGCTCATCCGTACTAAGGGATAATCTGTATTGCTTTGTACTGCGTCCTCCCTATAAAAACGATATTGGGGGCGTCAGGCCATGGCGAAGTCTATTCTAGTCGCAGATGACAACGACATCGTTCGGACGGTCATTCGTTTTTTCCTTGAGACCAAAGGCTTCGAAGTTTGCGGTGAAGCGGCGGATGGCGTTGACGCCATTGAGAAAGCACAACAACTGAAGCCGGACTTGATCGTGTTGGATGTGGCGATGCCAAGGATGAACGGAGTGGAAGCAGCGTCCGTTCTGAAGCGTATGATGCCTGACGTGCCAATAATTTGGTTCACGATGTACCAGGAACGGGTGGGCCACTCGCTGACGGCGGCTGTTGGCGTTGACGCAGTTCTATCCAAACCGGACGGGGTGGGCGGCCTCGTCGAGTGCGTCCAAGGGCTAATCGGTTAGCCACGTTTAACAGCCTTCACTCTTACCAGCAACTCATCCCCATGTCGCGGATGGCTATTCCTCACCGCACGTTCCGTCAATCCAATTCTTACTACGCTCACTATCCCGCTACTTTCTTCGTTTGTGCCCTAACCTTCGCCCACCGCTTCTTCGCCGCCTTCACGATCGCCGCTCTGCCAGCAGCGGACAAGACGCGCTTCTTCACGTCGATGACTTCACGCTCCGCAGAGCCGCCCAAATGCTTTTCAGTGCTGAATTTAGCATCCACCCATCTTTGAGGTTTGGCGCCTAACCTGCTGCTTTCCTTTAACGGTGGTGTGCGCCAGTGGGCATCGCCAACTAGGAGTGGCAAAATGAAGAAACTTGGATTTGCAATGCTTTTGGGCATTGCGCTTCTGGCTCCGCTGGCTAAGGCTGACCCGGGAAACCAGAACGGTTGCGGCCCCAGTGGCGATAAGCCGAAAAAGTGTGGTCCGGCAGCGGTTCCGGAGCCTGGAATCGCGACCCTTGTCGGTTCAGGACTCTTGGCGCTGGGTGGCTATGCGTTTGCGCGTCGCAAGCAGAAGCTGAACTAAAACCGCTAGAATCCGCGCAGACTACCGACCGCGCCTGTCGCGTCAATAGGGCCTTCAAATTTGATGACCTGAATCGGACGCTTCCTTTGATGAACTTCAAGCGACGTAGACTCCCCAGCCAACCTTCCCATCCGCCTCGGTCAGCGTCTGCACGTTGATCGCACTGTCGTGCCAGAGGTGTGCGCTGAGGCTCACGGACCAGCTGTTCCCGCGCATTGGCTGTCACTTTTGCCAATAACAAGCCGAGTTCGCTCCGATGTAGCCTCGATAAGCCTCAAAAGTTCGTCTGGCCTGTCTTGCGGGTGGATTTTACGGAGCAGATGATGAACCAAACGCAGAAACCCAAGAACCATCCGCGACTTAATAGAGTAGCCGAAGCTATCTCTCTGTTCCTATTGACCGTGATTCTTGCGCCGCCAGCGATGGCGAGAATAAATGTCGATTTTGATCCCGGCCTGGACTTCTCAAAGTTCAAAACATTTGCGTACATCGGCGGCGTGAATAAGTTGGAGTTTCGGCAGCTGGATCCTAATCTCATCAGCAATCAGGTCCATGCCGACGTGTCAAAGTCGTTGATCCAGTATGGCCTAAAGGAAGTGAAGCCAGATCAGCAGCCAGACCTCGTCGTACGGTATATTGCCACTAGCCAATCAAAGCTTGTCTCTGCAGCCGTCGGAGATTGGGGACCATTCGGACCGCTGATTGGCGACTATTGGGCTTATACGTATGACATGATGTCCGCTGAAAGTAGTTTGGACGCATCTCTCATCATCGATCTGATCGATTTGAAGCGAAAAGACCTTGCGTGGCGCCTGTACCTCGACCAGAAAATCACCGATGACGATACCATTTGGCCGAAAGTGTTGGGACAGATTTCCAAAGGGTTCGAGAGATTCCCGCCTTCCCAGAAGGAAATAGAACAAAAGCGCAAGGAACGCGCCGAACATCCGCCCAAGCCTGCCGCAAAGTGACGAGACGCTAGGGACTGACGACGCGCAGAACATTCAATGGAAATGCAAGCTTTAGAATCCGCCGAGCGGCCTCGATGCCATTCATCGTTGGCAGCCCGATGTCCAACAGAAAAAAACTCTCAGCACAAGCGATGAGGACGCGGATCACTGATGGTTGACTCAACATATAACGTCGGTTAAGAACTTCAATTCAGGAGGGAATGATCCATGACGAAGCAACGACTTGGTGTACTGGGTGGGTGCGTGTTCCTCGCGGTTGCGGGTTGGGCTCAGACGCCGCCCGCGAAAAAGAGCGGGGGAACGCAGGTGATGCTGGGCTCGGAGCAATGGATGAACATTCCCGAGGCGGCGCTGGCGGGGACACCGTCGGTGGAAATGGGCGGAAGGCTGAAGATTGCGATTCTACAGGGCGAACCGATGACGGCTGGGCGTCCGTACACGCTTCGGCTTTCCTGCACGGATGGGACAAAGATCGCGCCGCACTGGCATCCGACGACAGAAAATGTGACGGTGATTAAAGGCACATTTCTGCTTGGAATGGGCGCGAAGTGGGATGACGCCGCGATGATAGAAATCCCCGTGGGAGGCTTTGCGTCCGCGCCCCCGGAAATGCGGCACTATGCCCAGTGCAAGGGGGATGGCATATTGCAAGTGAATGGAATTGGGCCCTTTCTGGTTAACTTCGTTGGGCCGGACGATCCGGGGCCCGCGAAGAAAACGAATTAGTCTTGCCGCCGACCCCGGCATCCGCTTTGTGTGGCTAGCCAAGCGGGGATACGCGAAGTTGAAGTCAGCGGATGATTTACCGTAGCTTGTCCGGGTCAGGAGGACAGAGTTTTAAGCCATCCTGCGAATCGCGCCCGATGTTCGTGCTCCATCGCGATGAACTTCACCCCCATACCTTGTTTGGGGCTACTTCGTTGGACAGCGGCACGAGCGCGTACCTCACCTGTAGGCGCATCAATAAGCAACTGAATGAAGGTTCCAGCAGGCGGCGGATCCGGTGTACGGATGAACAGTCCGCCCAAGCCAAGGTTGTCCACTGCCGAAACCGCTCTTTTGTTGAACCTGTGCCAAGCGACGATCGTCCCTTTTGGCGCGGCAAAGCGAGGATAAACACGACGTTCGCTATCTTGGTCTGACATAGCGATCCTGCTGTTAAATCACATGAACTGTGATTGAAAGGCGATTCACAGCGGCAGCTATTGCACGCCAGGCGGTGGCGGGAGCTGATATACCTCGCCAGGAATTGGTCCAGTAGCAACGGCGGCGGAAACCAATAGCTTCCACTGTCCAGATCGCTTTTGCCAGGTATTGGCAGCCACATATTTTGCGTTCGGAACGTCATAACGCGGATCTTTATGGCCGGTCGCGTTATATGTACCTGAGAGCGTCACGACCGCGGTGTCGCCGGAAATTCTTACCTTGATGTCTTGGATTTCGTTGGTGACCTTAACGTCGGGGTCAGCCTTTCTCATCCCTAAAGCCATTTTCTCCATGCTTCCTGGCGACAGTTCGGTTACATGTCCGAGCGGGTCTACAGAAACAAAGGTTTCCGAAAAAATGCTCTTTGCGAACGCGATATCGGCGTCACTTGTCCCAGAATGTTTAGCCCCCTCAAGTTCCAACTTCCTGATAGCTTCCTCGTCGGAGGTTGGCTTAGACGAAGATCGAGTCGTACAAAGCAACAACGCGAATAACGATAGCAACAACAAAGAGATTGTTCGGTTCATTGGGCCCTCCTTTGTGCCGGAGCCTAACATAGAGCCGCGCTCGGCACGACTGTTTAATGCTGTTTAATGCCATCCCAAAAGTGAAGAACGGGTATACGAAAAAGGAGGGCAAACCCGACCTGGTGGGCTTGCCCTCAAAACGATGTGGTTTTGTGAAGCAGCTACTTCTTGGCGATCAGGACCTGTTCGGTGGAGACAGGCCCCTTAGCTAGTTCAACATCCTGCTTCGGAGTCTTAGGTGCGCTATACGTCAGTTCCACACCAAGATCGGCCAGGTACATCGATCGGACAAAGCTGGTGCCGCCTCGATGTTCGATGGACAACTTACTGGAGTCGCCTTCATTGCGGTTGTCAATTACGGACGTGAGGATGAAGGCGCCGCCGTTCGGTCCCTGGAGGAATACCCGTCCGGGCATCGACGTGGAATTCAGAGAGAAAGTGTAGTCACCAGCGGGCAACGTGGCATTGGCCCAGCGAACGTCATTGGGCAAAGTGAATTTGCCTTGGAAGGCATTCTGAGCGGAGACAGAACTCGCAGATGCGCAGATGGCGATCAATCCGAACGTGGCGATTGCAATGATGCGGGTGAATTTGGTTTTCATGGTGGGGTCCTTTCTAGACTCTAACTCTCGTTCAACTCTTCGGTGCTTCGTTTCTCGAACGCACGCTCAGTAAAGAGCATTTTTCTGGCCGCCAAGTGCGCAGATTCAGGAGCAGACGCTTCTCTCAGTGAAACCGCCTGAATTGACAAGGAGATGAAGTAATGTGCACGAGCGAATCAGCGGCCGTCCACGGGACGCGGTGTTCAAATGTCTATCCGATCCGACGGTGCCACTATCTGTTTGGATAGTTCCAATTACAACGGCCAGAGGCCTCAAACAGGAACCACTCCGCTTTCACGAGGTGAAGCACATGACACTCTTGCCAGTTTCAATCAACCTCGTTGACCAATCCAACCCCAGCAACCGCGCGGATCCACGATTGCTTACCCAACAGGAATTTGCGCATTTATTAGAGCTAGCCAACGACGCGGTGCGATCGGAAGCGCTCGATGCGCAGGATCGTGAACAAGCGGAGTACATGAAGAACAATGCAACATGGGACTAGCGTTCGCTTCTCTTAGCGACATGACAATGTTCAGAGTCTCGATTGTGCCGCGCTGGGCAACCTGCGAGTATTGCAAGCGTGCGAAATTTCTCGCTCTTTGTGTACCTCCTCTATCCAGTTCCCGGAGCGCGACCATGAGGCGACTTGTTGAGTTTCTTCGTTCGGACACGTGCCCTATCCCGGCAGGCAGCCAAGTGCCTATTAACGGGCGCTGACGTGAAGACGAACAGCCGACGGTGAGCCGGGGTCGTTTCGTTTCCAATTGTGAGCCAACGAATAAGGTGTACTTCTGCGAAGTTAGCGCGCACACTGCAATCAGCAAATTGTCCGAGCCAGTAGGGACCTAGCTGTAATCCTCTTCCTCGCAACGTGCTCTCGCAGCTCGACCGACTTTTTCTCTCTCAGTTTGCCTTACAACACCGCGCAACTTGGGAGGCATCCGTGCATTCTCCTTTCGAAATCCTGAAAAAAGAACCCAATGGAAGTTTCCTTTGGTTTGAAGCAGTGAACGATCTTGAGTCCGCGAACTGTCGCATCAAAGACCTAGTTGGATTGTCTCCTGGAGAATACGTTGTGGTTGACCAACGCACGCACAGCGTCGTTGTTTCTGCTCCCCGATATAGCTCACGAGTGGATTCCAGAAGGGAATGATTTGTGCCTGGCATGAGAGACTTCAGCTTAGTGCAACACCTACTGGCAGAAATACTCATGCTTGCGCTATTGGGTTTGGGCTTTACCATCTGGCTAGCCATCCGTCCGTGATCCGACGCGGGTCCGGACGATGGTGGAATCAAGCTATAGCGCAGTCGCACGTCTCCACGTCGATGTAAGGTGCAGCAACTGCACGGCTTAGATTATTTAAAGAATTAACATAATATATCTATACATTTACGAAACGACGGTTCATTGTAAAAGTCTAATCATTTACTGAGGAGGATTAGATGAGAACTATGAATCGCTGGGAACAACCTTTCCGTGGGGCTACGACCCTGCAGGAACAGATCAATCGCGTGTTTGGCGATGGCGTGGGACGTGCGGGCGAGGAGTCGAACTTGACCTCTTGGGCTCCGGCCGTCGATATCTACGAGACCGAAAATGAACTAGTCGTTAAGGCGGACTTGCCGGATGTGAATCCGCAGGATCTGGACATTCGCGTGGAGGGCAACATTCTCACAATTCGCGGCGAACGCAAGTTTGAGAATAAGGTGAACGAGGAAAACTATCTCCGCGTCGAACGGGCGTATGGCTCATTCAGCCGAAGCTTCTCGCTGGCGAACTCCGTGAAATCGGAGGCGATCAAGGCCGAATATCACGATGGTGTGCTGACGCTAAGCCTCCCGAAGCGGGAGGAAGCGAAGCCGAAGCAGATCAAGGTCAACGTCAATGTCAATGCGGAAAAGCCCGCAATGGCTGCGGCAGCTGGCGCTCGCTAACGAGAGCCTAATAACGAAAGATGAGGCATAGGGCGGGTGGCCGAAGCTAATGGCCGCCCGCCTCTGCGTTTACTCTGCACATCTTCCGATGGGTGTGTTCAAGAGGTATTACTCGTGCAGGACGACGGTCAGGAGAGACTTGTTGATCTTAATCCCGCCGTTGTATTCGATGAAGCCCAGCTTCCTGAACTTGTTCATGAACATATTGACCCGCGAGCGCGTCGTGCCGATCATTTCTGCCAGCATCTCTTGAGAGACTTTGTGAAGTACGCGCTCGGGTCGGTCTTCATGACCGTAGCGAGCGATTAGTAGAAGCGTTCGCGCTAATCTCTTTTCTGTCGAATTGAAGAGTTGATCGATTAGGTCCGCCTCAACTCGGATGTTCCGCGCCAGCATGTAATGGATGAAACGGTCGGACAGTTCGTGTTCTGCGTGGAGCACGCGCATCATTTCGTCTTTTCCGATGACAAGGACCGTCGTCGGCACGATGGCCGTCGCCGTCCCCATGCGAACCGTCTGGCCCGCCATGCCTCCTTCCCCAAAGAAGTCCCCGGAGCCAAAAATCGCCACGACGGCTTCCTTGCCGGCCTCGTTTACCACCGTTAGCTTCACTCTCCCTTTCTGGACGTACATGATGCTATCCGCAGGCTCGCCCTGAGAGAAAATGGCTTGCTTCTTGCGGAACTCCTCAACTCTTCTCGATGCTCCGACCGATTGGAGAAAGACCTGTGCATCGAAGCCGTCTTCCTTAGGTTTCGGTCCATCCCTAGGAGTGCCAATAGGTAGGCCGTTTGCCATAGAATGCCTCACTAAACAAAACACAAGATATTCTCTAAGGGGACGGTCTGGATTGTACGCCAACGTACGGGGAACAGATATAGGCAAGGCTGACGACCCGTTCGGTGTACAAACACAGGCAGCATCCGGCCGAGGTTGGTATGAAGACACGGAACAAAGAACGTTACAAGGAACTGAGCGAGCACGCGGAAGTAGAAGACGATCTAAAGAAACTGAGAAAAATCGCCAACGAAATTAACCGCATCCTCAAGGCTGAAATAAACCGCTCAAAAAACGGATCCAATGGACCCAAGCCGTGAGCGACGGATGTGTCCAGAACCGCACAGACTTGGTCCCGTAAACCGCCCACAGTAGAACTTGACCCTCATTCAAAGAAGAGGCTCACCGGAGAATAAGGGGCGACAATGCTTGGATACGGAGTACTTGGGACTTTGGTGGTGATCTGCTTAATAGTTTGGATCGTCAGGAAACTATGAACAATAACAAGCGCACGAAAGAACTAAGCAGCACGATACCTGCCAGCGTCCAGACGGAAATGGCGCTGCCGCGCATGTCTAAGTCCGCGAGAATAGCGGAACAAAATCTGGACGCTGCGCGAATCCGACAGCCAAGGACCGTCATCCCCGGCACCGTTGAAAAGTTGATCCCATCTCCGCGTCCAAACCAACCGGAAAAGGCGCAGATTGCTATCGATGGTGACTACGGATATCGAGACCTCTGTATTGAAAATTCACTAACTGACGAACACGGCGACGAGGTAAAGCTCAAGAAGGGTGTCCACGTTGGGGTTACTGTCGCGGCGAGACCGGATGTTGTTAAGCGATAAGAAGGACCCATGAACAATCCAGAGAAAACTTACGATTGGCAGCAGCCCTACACGGCGGCGATCTGGGAAACAGATAACCTGCTAATGGAAGGGCGAATCAGTGAAGCACTGTCAGCCGTTGAAGAAAGATGGCTGAGCCCAGTGCAAGTTGGGGGCGATGAAGGTCATGCGCTGGCGGAAGCCGACGCCGGAATCCAAAGTCTGATTACCGAGAGAACCGAAAAAGCCGTTTGAAGTTTGTATTATTCTGCCCTCCCGTTTTCCCCCGAGGGAGCGTTAGCATTCAAGCCGATCCCGAAAACGTCGAACAAATCCGCGAACGCATCCGCAAGATGACCGACCTAGAACTACGCCAGTACGGTCGCGCTGCCAGAGACCTAGCCAACCCCAAGAAGAACTTCGGCCCACCAAATCCGTCGTTCCAAATTCAACTAGATGAGGCGAGAGCGGAGTCAGGCATCCGGCGAGGTTGGTGATTAGCAGGAACCGAATTCGATTACGAAATCATTCTTGTCGCGAAGAACCCTGTCGGCCCCATCCATGTTTTCACGGCCCACTCCAAGCAAGCAAGAGTTACGATACTAATATAATAAAACCGCTCTTAGCTATATTTAGTACTTGACAATAACTCGATAAGATATTAGAAGTCCGTAAAAAAACAAAGCCAAGCCTTAGAGAAAGGACCCAAGATGACAGTCCTTTCCCTGTTAGTTACGGCCTTATTGTGTGTTTGCGTGCTTGGTTCTAGGGCGCAAGGTCCGTTACATCAGGACGAAGCACGAGATTTGAATCGGTGTCCTTCTTTGAGTGACGCCGACAGGGCGAGAATCATCGTTTATCTTTCTAAGTGGCTTGAGGTCGAGAATCTATCGATCGAAAGCGATGAAATCATTCCGGGGACCTGTTACAGAAAACTTGGGATCAAAGGGGCGCTACACCCGATGTTCTTTTTGTCTGCCGACCAAAGGTTCCTCAGCGGATCGCTACTCGACACAGCCGTCGATCCCGAACAACAGAGAAGGATAGCGCACGAAGAGGCTAACAGGATTCTTCTTGCGGACCCGTCTCCGAGCCGGGGAGCACCCAGTGCTCCCGTCACAATCGTCGAATTCGGTGATTTCCAGTGCTCGTATTGCAAAAAATTCCATGAACTTCTTGCCTCACAGGAGCGAGTCCGCCTTGTTTTCAAGCATTTACCAATCCAAGGCCACACGTGGGCGCACGATTCGGCGTCGTTCGCAGTTTGCGCCGACGCACAGTCAAGCAGCGCCTTCTGGCAGCTGCATGACTTCTTTTTCGAGAACCAAGCGACCTTAATGGCCTCAAACCTAGAAGCGCGAACAATGGAATTCGTGGGTAGTTTGCCGGGGATCAACGGCTCGCGCCTGCTGGAGTGTGTGCATAGTGGTCAGGCGGAAGCGAAAATCATCAAGGATACGGAGCTTGCCAAGGAATTTCGAGTTACTGGTACCCCCACGATCTTCGTAAATGGCCGGAGAGGAGGTGTCATACAGTCCGAAAACGATCTCACTAATCTTGTGAAAAAAGCTAAAGGTGGCAAGAACGGAGAAGAAAAATGAGAACCAAGATCGGCTGTTTCAGTTTATGGGTAGCGATATCAATCTATGGTAGCGTCGCAAACGCGCAAGGTACGCCGAATATGCAGGTACAACTGAACCCCAGTCCGTCATCAGCAATCGTTCTCGCGGCAGCGACCCCCGCGTTATTGCCGGACTTCCCTAGTTCAGTCGTCGCGCAGTTTCATCCATCGACGTTTTTACTGACAGACCAAGACCCATCGGGCCGAGCAATCGTGGCACTCGCGGTCCAATGGGTTTACACAGACAATAGTGGACGCCAAGGGGAAGATTCACTTCGAAGCGATAAGTACCTGAGACAAACGCCAAATGTCCTGCTCCCACCTAGTGCAAGCCTACTCGTCGCCCCGGGAGTGTTCTTGCAGAAAGCGCTGGCGCTGGGACCGCACATAGGGTCGCCGTTGCAGGCATTGGACGGCCATGGCTCGTCGTGGGCTGCTACGGCTTCTAAGATCACGATAACCGTGGACTGCGTGATCTTCGAGGATGGCGAAGTAGTTGGACCAAACAACTCGCATCTGGATTTAGAAATTCAAAGTCGCAAAATTGCGGCGGGGAAGCTTGCGAAGCAAGTACGGAGTGTCCAGTCCGCAGGCGGCGATCCTACCCCCGTGCTCAAACAACTCGCTGCCACGTCATCTGATTCCGATTTTGTAATTTTGTGGACCTCTATACTCGCAAGTCGGCCGCTCAATGCTCCGGTTCTCAATACCCAACTAGCTGCTCTGGAGAATATGCCAGCGCTGCCTAATTTCTTCACGAAATAAAAGGAGGCACCAGATGAAAAATCACTTGATGAAACTACTGTTCTTGCTGGCTCTGTGCCCGATATTTGCATCTCGAACCGTCGCTCAGGACCCGTATGATTTGGAAGACTGGGCTTGCTCACCGACGTCGTGCACAGACTCTGAAAGTGCCATGCGAACCGGTGCTGTCAGTGTGGCTATCGCCGGGACTTGCTTTAACGGTGCGAAACCAACCGCCTCCGCGAGCGCACAGGTAATTAACTGCGCCGTCCCGTACTTACTGGGCGCTCGGGGTCAGACGCTCGCCAAACTCATAGAAGTTAACAACACCATGTACAACGATGAAGGAGTGCAAGCAAACAGTGGGATATGGGACAGTACTGGAGAAGAAGTGTGGTTTGCATATGCTTACATATACTGTGACGGATCGAAGAAAGCGTTTCACGAGATCGGCGGCCCCTGCTAATTCTTAACTGGGAAGCGTAAGCTGTCGGCGGCTTCCAGACGGAAGATGAGTCTTGCGGCTAAGAAGCGGTGGGCGGAAAAGAAGAAAGCGAAGTAATCGGGACCACTCAGGCTAACGCTTGGGTGGTCTTTTTGTTTGTTCGGAATCAGGGGTGTGCAATGATGATTGATTGCGATAAGAACATGATTGTTCATCTGCTTCGAAATTGGCGTCCGAACAGGCTGCGACCGCAAGGTTTCCGGCTTGCAAACGAGCGGCCCCGGCTGATAACGATGCGAAACGGCGTCTGTCCCTTCTGTCCAGAGTCGCTAGTCAACGACGGCAAAGTCACACACATTGACCACGTCGTGACGGTGAAGGTATTCGCCGACAAAGTTCTTCAAGGCGAACTGACCTTTGATGAGGCGTATCGCCAGTTGTGGGAGGATTCAAATCTTCGTGCTGTTCATCACGGATGCAATTACGACCGGAGGCATCATCAAGACGGTGCAACATGATACAGACTGAGCCAGAGAACATCGAACGAATCCGCGAGCGCCTCCGCAAGATGTCCGA
The DNA here is from genome assembly GCA_963834025.1 of uncultured Acidobacteriota bacterium. Taxonomy (GTDB): domain Bacteria; phylum Acidobacteriota; class Terriglobia; order Acidiferrales; family UBA7541; genus Acidiferrum. Next base: position 37,191 of record CAWIAI010000007.1, read on the forward strand.
CCTAGAACTACGCCAGTACGGTCGCGCTGCCAGACACCTAGCCAACCCCAAGAAGAACTTTGGTCCGCCCAATCCTTCATTCCAGATTCAGTTGGACGAGGCTAGGGCGGAGTGGCGAAGGCGGCATCCGAAGTCCTAGACTGCATATGCAATCGGAACAATCAACAAGAGGCCGACCACCATTCCCAACAGGAAGGTTCCCAACAGGAGGGTTCGCGTTCGATTCATAGTTTCTCCAAACCGGAACATCATAGCGCGAACCATTGGAAGCACGCGATAGCGTGGCGAAGAGCCAAAGGTCAAGTTCCCCGTGGCGATAATCGTTTCCCAGTCGTAGAGCGAAATTTTGCAGAGTACTATAAGAACCAATGGCATGTACTGCCCAAATGACCGCACGGGAGGCAAGTTCGTGAGCAGCAAAATGAACCTGTTTTTGAGCCTGTTTGCTGCAACGCTTTTTGGATTCGTAGCTGGCCTATACGCACAATCAACTTCAGGCGCGAAACTCGCTAAACTTTCAGAGGAGAAAGCTGATATTACGAAAATGGACCTGATTCTCCTGAACACCAGAGTCGCGGTCATTCAAGAGATACTCAAGGACGAACTATCGCTTCCTCTAATCCCCACCAATATTAGCTATGACTCTGAAAAGCAAAAGATTCGCACATCTGTTTACGTCGACCCAGCTTTTCTCGCCAAAGTGAATGTCGCCCAATTAGGTAAGACTCTCGATTCCCGCGCAACGGCTCTTTGCATCGCTCCTGCGCTTGCGGAAGGGAACTTCCATTACATGTTTCCTGTGCAGCCAGCCACGGAGTATTGTGTCATCAGATTTTTCACTCACGCGTTGGACGGTGCTGGGCATGTTCAGGCTAAAGATGTAGCGACCTTTGAGGATGGAACGCTTCGCTTCGTTGCTCTGAGCGTGAAATGACATTTGAGGCGAGCAACGAAGCGCCGAAAAAAGTTCTTCCACGGCAGCGCGTGGAATCTCCGTCTCTTCGGACTTAGCGGTGTGGCAACAGTGCCGACGTAGCGATTGCGGCGAACAAGAGTAGAAGGAACAATCTGAGCAAGAGGGTCAAGTGGACACGCGCGGTCTCTTCGGAGGCCGCGTCTTGTTATGTTTGTGGTCCTCGCTCACAGTACTACAAGAAATCAGTGACCGCGCGCTCTAAACCGCAGGAGTAGACTTTATTCGACAGGAGCGAAACGAATGCGCCGATTACCAGCGTTAAAGGAAATGATATCTGCCGAACAAGGGCTGCGTAAGCTGATTGAAGGGAATAAGAGGTTTGTCGCGGGCAAGGCGCGTTTTCCTACTGTCTGCAAGGACACGCTGGCCGCTTTAGCGAGGGGCCAGCAGCCGTATGCTACCATTCTTGGTTGTGCCGATTCACGGGTTCCGCCTGAACTAATTTTTGACGCAAATTTTGGAGAACTTTTCATCGTTCGAGTTGCCGGAAACGTGATATCACCGGAGATAATGGGAAGTATCCAGTACGCCGGTTCTCACTTACACACGCCGCTCTTCGTTATATTGGGTCATGAAGGGTGCGGCGCTGTGAAGGCAGCGATAGAGAGCAAACTGAATGGCGCCAAGCAGCATTCCCGTATACAAATACTGGTGAACAACATTGTTCCTGGCTTGTCCGAACTAGATCCTAACGTCTCCCACGAACAGCAACTCGCGTGGTCAGTTGAAGCGAATGTTAGATGGTCCATGCACCAGTTGCTGGAAACACCAGAAGGCAAGCAGGCCGCGCGTGAAGGGCGCAAGAAGTTGGTAGGAGCGGTCTTTGAGATTAATTCCGGCCGTGTCCGTTTTTTCTGATCACCCCAACGAGGCGAATGATGGCCGCGAAGTCGAAGCCAAAATTACGAAGATCGTTGATAGTGTCGCTGGCCGGAAGATTCACATCGCGTACGGACTGATAGCCTTGAAGATCGACCCGGAGCAGATCATTCGCGAGGTTCGATGACAGACCTGAGCGCTTCCAGCCAATCCGTTTCAGTTGGCACACGGATGTCAGGATAGCGTTCAACCAGCAGTAGAAACAAACTCGACAATCCATCCCAACCCTTGGGCTCTCCGAACTTACTTCTGATAGGTTTCACCGGGTGATCGTGCCCCCACTTCGATGCGTCCGTGTTGTTCTTCTTCGTGTTGCATTTGTTGCAGGCGGTTGCGAGATTGTCAAAGTCGTTTGTTCCCCCAGCGAGAAAGGTTTGACGTGGTCGATAGCTGCGGCTAATTCGTCTAGGAGCGGAGCACCGCAACGGTTAAACGCGGGACGCCAATAAGCAAGGTCCTGGTAACCCGCATTGGCCAGGTCTTGCTGGAGATATTTCATTGCTGGAGCGAAGATCACAGGCTTCTTACACCAACGACAAAGCCATCCATCACGGCGAAATACGGAGATTTGCACCTTTCTGGATATTTGCTTTCTCGACGGCTTACGTATCAATTCCATGTAGCGAGTATACTGAGAACATGGACTACAGCGTAGGCTCCCGCATCCGGGTCAAACTCTACAGCGGCAAAGAAGTCGTAGCGGAAATAACGGCGATCACGAACCAATCCGCTGGCCGCAAGGTGCAGATCGTCTACGGCAACGTGACCGCGTCGATTAATCCCGCGCAGATTACCGAAGTTCTGGAGTAGCGTTCGCTAGCCTGTAAAAGCATAACGCAACCAATGAGACGCTCAACGCTGTTTAACTCCAAAGGTCGCCCAAGCATCCGCAACGCTCAAGTAGCGAGAGCAATCGGGAGGACTGGGTCGCCTGGGTCACGGACTGCATCAAGATTTCTGCTAGCCTCAGCCATATACATACCCCTAGCGGCGTTGGCATGCCTCAGCCTGCTGCTGTTCGGTCATCCGTATCTGGCAACGGCCTTGGCAGGCTTTTGTATTTGGGACATATCTAAGTCGCTCATTAAGGCGTTGAGAGTCGAGTCGGCTCCCGCACTCCCAATTCCCGCAATCCTATGCAGAACTTGTGGCAAGTACAGCCCATCAGCACCTTTCTGCACTGCCTACGGGAGTTCACTCGCTCTGTCATGACCAGATCGGAGACAATGAGGCTTGATCCTAACGAGATGTGCCAGAACTGTGTCTGGAAACTCTACCAGCACAAGCCTAAGACTTTGAACGCGTGAGCAATCGAGATCGGCGGGGCCTGGGTGGAGAAGACTTTCCGTAGAAAGTTATGGAACCTAAAGGGTCGTTCAAGCAAGACAGGCGGAAAGCGAACGTAGTAATGAAAGCCCAATACCGAATCGGTTCGCAAATCCCGTAGCCTTGGCGACGGCGTTTGAGGCGGTTCGGAGAATACAACCGGAGCGCGTAGAAAAGTTGGACGCGGGTCCTCACTGAGTGCAACTTCCGTGCAACCTATTATTCCGGCCCGTAACAGGCCGTGTGCTAACCATCGCATTATGGAGATGCACTAGTCCAAGATTCCAAACTGTACGCAGCCTTTCCGGTCTGAATTCGCGGATTCTTACAAAACTCCGAGTTGCACCAAAAGGGCATGTTTCCCCTCGTTTCCCTCCGTGCCGCTCCGTCCTAAGTTATTGATTTTTAAAGGTAAGTCCTTTGGCTGAAGAGGCAGTACTAGGATTGAAAGGGCCGCGTGCTAACTGTTGCACCATAGCGCCAAACCGGGTGGGAACAACTTGCAATCTTATCAGACCGGAGAGAATTCACCGAATCGTATTGGCACCGCCCCCATTAGCCTTGGCGGTCCTGAAATTCCTCGTGCCAGGCCATCTGTATGGCTTCGAGCTTGGCTTCGTTGGAGGCTTGCGGATCGCCGGCAAAGCCGGGGAGTTCGGTGACCCACTTGTGCATGTCGGTAAACCGCACGGTGAGTGGATCGACGTCGGGATGCTTGTCCGTTAGTCCCATGGCGATGTCGTCGAGATCGTTCCAGTCGAACGTTGCGGGCATGTCCGCTCCTCAGTGATCGGCTTCCTTAGCGTAATTCTTGTTCCAGTCGGGGATTTCCACGACGATATCAGTTGTACCGTCGGGGACCGTCTGGCAGCCCAGGCGCGACTTCGGCGTGATGCCGGGGGCTTCGTCGAGCTCGTCGAGTTCGGCGTCGGTAGCTTCATTGCAGGACTCCAGACCTTGTCGCACGATTACGTGGCACGTGGAGCAGGCGCAGACGCCGCCACACGCGTGATCGAGCCCGGCTTTGATGCCTTCGGAAATATCGAGAATGCTGCCGGGGATGCCGTTGTGGCCGTACGGGATCTGCGCCGGATCGACTTCGATCGTTTTGCCGCTGGGAAGAAACGTGACCTTATACTTCTGCGTGGCCGGCTTGTATTTGACTTCTTCGATGTAGGGGTTGCTGCCGCCCATTTTTGCTCTCCTCTAACAACTGGGGATACAGACGGAAGTCTGTGCTACCTAAACTTCGGCTAGTTTGCGGCCTTCCAGTGCCGTTGATACTGCGCCGTTCATGACCAGTTCCGCAAGATGCGTGGTCGCCTGATTGAGCTCGTCGATCCGCTTGCGAATCAGTTTGTAATCGTTGCCTGCAACAGATTCCGTCAAAGCCGCCACAGACGAGGCAATCGCAGCCTGCTCTTCACTCGAAAGCGTCGCCGACTCCGGCGTGCCCAGCGCTTTCTGCGTTGCTGCAAGAATGGCTTCGGATTCAGTGCGCGCCTCGATGACCTGGCGCTCGGCGAAATCCTGCTCAGCGTATTCGATGGATTCCTCGAGCATGCGCTCGATTTCGTTGTCGCTGATGCCGTAGCTTGGTTGCACTTCCACGGTGTGCTGCTGGCCGTTGCGCAGATCTTTCGCAGCGACTTGCAGGATGCCGTTCGCGTCGATGAGAAAACGAACTTCGATTCGCGGCAGTCCCGCCGGGTGCTGGAGGAACCTTCAGCGTGAAGCGAGCCAGCGAGCGGCAATCCTTGGCGAGTTCCCTTTCCCCCTGCAATACGTGGATGTCGATGCCGGTCTGATTGTCAACGCCAGTCGTGTACATCTCCAGCGCACTGGCGGGAATCGTGGAGTTGCGTGGGATGATTTTACCGACCGCGCCGCCATAGGTCTCGATGCCGAGCGAAAGCGGGGTAACATCGAGCAACAGCATGTTTTTCACACCGCGATCGAGAATGTTGGCCTGCACGGCGGCTCCCAGCGCGACGACTTCGTCGGGATTGAGCTCGGTATGCGGTTTTCGTCCGAAATATTCTTGGACCGTGGCACGGATCAGCGGCGTGCGCGTGGTGCCCCCGACGAGTACGACCTCATCGATTTCCGATGGCGAGAGGTGCGCGTCGGCGAGAGCTTGCTTCACCGGGCCCGTCGTGCGATCGACGATGGTACGAATCAGCGCATCGAACTCAGCGCGAGTGAATTCGTAAGCGAAAACTGCGCCGTTGGGCAGCGGAAACCGCAGCGTGGCGCATTCGGTTTCGGACAGCTGATGCTTTGCGGTGATCAGGGCCTTGCGCAGCTCTTGCGCTAGTTCCGGCTGCGCGGAAACGTCCACACGATGGTGTTGCAAAATCTTCTCTCGCACGAGCGATTGCATCAGATTGTCGATATCGTCGCCACCGAGATGCGTGTCGCCGTTGGTCGAGAGAACCTGATAGATGTCGCCCTCGCCGGTGGAGATTAGTTTAAGAACCGAGATATCGAAAGTGCCGCCACCCAGATCGTATACCGCGACGCGGCCGCGCTGCTTTTCGTGCAGACCGTAGGCGAGCGCGGCGGCCGTTGGCTCGTTAACGAGGCGAAGAACTTCAAGGCCAGCAATTTTGCCGGCGTCCTTCGTCGCCTGACGCTGGGCGTCGTTAAAGTACGCGGGGACGGTGATGACGGCGCGATCGACGGTCTCGCCGAAGTAAGCCTCCGCCCAATTCTTGAGTTCGCGAAGAATGAACGCGGAAATCTCGGGAGGCGTGAACAATTTGTCGCCGAGCTTAATGCGAATGACATTCTTGCTGGTCGGATCGATGCGGAACGGGAAGAGTTTCAGTTCGCTTTGGATGTCGGCGACGCCTCGGCCCATCAGTCGCTTTACGGAATAAATGCTGCGTTCCGATTGCGTGAGCAAGCGACGCCGGGCAGGCTCGCCTACGATGATGCTGCCGTCAGGGTCCAGACTCACGACCGAGGGACACAGCGTGCTGCGATTCGGCCCCGGAATACACTTCGGCGTTCCCGTTTGCGGATCGGTATACGCGACGAGGCTATTGGTCGTGCCGAGATCGATTCCTACGATTCTTCCCATATTCGTCAAGAGCTTTTGCAAAAGCCCGCGGTCTCGGAAACCGCGGCTACAGTAGTTCCTTTTGAACGTTATTCACAAGATTCCGGATGTACGAGCGGCGATTCAGCAATTCGTTGAGCCGGACCATGATTGCCTTGCGGTCGTTGTCCCCCGCGTTCGCGTCGAGCGCCGCATCCCATTGCTGTGCTGCGACCTGAAGCTGCTCGTCGACCTCGCCTAACTTTTCCTGGAAACTCGTTTCAGCAGATTCCAGGCGCGACTTCAGCACTGCCAGGTCGGCGCCGCTTTCTTTCGCTTCGCGCAGTTCGTCGAGTGATTCATTCAGCTCGAAAACTTCCTCAAGGAGTTCCGGCGGGGCTTGCTGCTTGTGCTCGCCTTCCTTGCGCGCGCCTTGGATCTCCAGGAGGTATTCGACGCGCGCGACCGGATCGCGCAAGACGCGATAGGCGTCGTTTACTTCCGAGCTGCGCTTTAACGAGCGCTCCTGTTCGTCTGCCGGCGCGTTGACAAAATTGTCCGGGTGCAGCTTCCAGCTCAATTGCAGAAATTTCTGTTCCAGGCCGGCCATTTCAATCCAGAGTTTGCGCGGCAAGCCGAATAGGGCGAAATGGTCAAGTTTGTCAGGAGCTGTAGAAGGGGCGGTCATGCGATTTTCGCTACTATCCAATTCCTTGAACTCCGGCGCGGACATAAAAAAAGTGGCTGGCGAGTGCGGCTGCCAACCACTTGTCGGATCAGCCTAGGCGGTTGCTCGCACCTGCACAGGCTGAAGCCAGTGCTACTTAAGCGGTAAACGAACTGCCGCAGCCGCAGCTTCGCGCGGAATTGGGATTTTGAAAGACAAATCCCTGGCGCATCAGCGTTTCTTCGTATTCGAGCACGGTGCCGTTCAGATACAGCAAACTCTTGGGATCGACGAAGATGCGCGCGCCGTGTGCTTCAAACACTTTGTCGCGATCGCGTGCCTGCGTGTCTAAACGCATGGCGTAGGACAGCCCGGAACAGCCGCCGCCCTGGACGCCGACGCGCAGGCCGCCCTGTTCGGGCGATACACCGTCTTTTTCGAGCAGCGCGCGGATTTTCTTGGCGGCGCGCTCGGTCAAGTGGATCGCGGCTACGTTCGGGCTGATTGTTTCTGTGGCCATGACTTGCTCCAGCTACTCTCCAACTACCAACGCATGCAATCTTGCCTGGCTGGGGCTCAGGGGTCCTGCACCCCTACGAGTAGGTGCGCCGGAACCTCGCCCAACCGAATTTAGTGTGCGGCCTTTTCGGCCACCGGCACTTCGATGCCATGCTTTTTCTTCCAGTCGCCGATGGCAGCCTTGATGGCGTCTTCCGCGAGCACCGAGCAGTGAATCTTGACCGGCGGGAGCGAAAGCTCGCGCACGATGTCGGTGTTCTTGATGTTCAGCGCTTCCTCGACGGTCTTGCCCTTCACCCATTCCGTGGCGAGTGAAGAGCTTGCAATCGCCGAGCCGCAGCCGAAGGTCTTGAACTTGGCTTCCTCGATGACCTTGGTATCGGGATTGATCTTCATCTGCAGCTTCATCACGTCGCCGCATTCCGGCGCGCCGACCAGACCCGTACCGACATTGGGGTCTTCCTTCGGCAAACTGCCGACGTTGCGCGGATTGTTGTAGTGCTCAACCACCTTATCGCTATAAGCCATTGCGTATTGCTCCTTTAATTCGTCGTTCCAAAACCGTCGGACGACACAAAACCTGGCCGCCCCGAAGGGCGGCGCCAAGCGCCGTCGTTAGCGCCTTGCCACTGCTGCGGTAGCGTCCAAGCCCGAACTCTTTACGACTTCTTCCGACAACGCAACGTTCGGCACGGAAGCCGAGCGCCCCGCGGCTAGCTGTCGCAGAGCTTCCTTGATGACGTCGGAGTTCACACCGATGCTCTTCAGAAAAGTGCGAACCTGCTGGACTTCGTGGAACGAGCGCACGCCCGCGGTGCCCTCTCCGTCGGAGTCGTAGGGCACGAACGATACGCGAAAAGCCGCGCCCGCGCCGCCGATCAAGCGATGAATCCGAATTGTCCCTTCGTTTGCCATGTGTTGTCCTTCAATCCATTGAGATAAATTCTTACGCGGTCTGCCACTTCATTTTAGAGATGTCGATGCCTTCCTTGGCCATTTCATAAAGCGGCGACAACTCGCGGAGCTTGGTGACGACCTGGACCATCTTGTCGATGACGTAGTCGACCTCTTCCTGGGTGTTAAACCTTCCGAGGCCGAAACGGATCGACGTATGCGCCAAATCTTCGCCTACTCCTAATGCTTTGAGTACGTAACTGGGCTCAAGGGTTGCTGAGGTGCACGCAGAACCGCTCGAAACCGCCACATCGTTGATCCCCATGAGCAGTGACTCACCTTCTACGTAGGCAAAGCTCATGTTCAGGTTGTTGGGCAAGCGGTGCTCCCACGAGCCATTCACGAAGACCTCGTCCAGTTTGGCTTCCAGACCCGCCCGGAGGCGGTCCCGGAGCCCGCGAAGACGCTCACCCTCCTGCGCCATCTCCTGTTGAGCGATTTCGCAAGCCTTGCCCAGCCCAATAATGCCCGTTACGTTGAGCGTGCCGGAGCGCATACCGCGTTCGTGGCCGCCCCCATCGATAATGGCCGAAAGTTGCACACGGGGATTGCGGCGGCGAACATAGAGCGCGCCGACACCCTTGGGTCCGTAAATCTTGTGCCCCGAAATCGCCAGCAGGTCGATGTTGTCCTTCTGCACATCCACGGGAATCTTGCCCACGGCCTGCACGCCATCGACGGCGAAGATAATGCCGTGTTCCTTGGCAATCTTCCCGATTTCCTGGATCGGGTTAACGATGCCGATCTCGTTGTTGGCGTACATGATGGTGATCAAAATCGTCTTGGACGTGATCGCCTTGCGCACATCCTCTGGATCGACGCGCCCGTCTTTCTGCACCGGCAGATAGGTCACTTCATAGCCGTACTTTTCCAACCGCTTGCAGGTGTCCAGCACCGCTTTGTGCTCGATCGCCTGGGTGATGATGTGGTTGCCCTTTTCCCGGTACATTTCGGCAACGCCCTTGATCATCAGGTTGTCGGATTCCGTCGCGCCGCTGGTGAAGATGATTTCCTTGGGCGTCGCACCGATCAGCGAGGCGATCTGCGCGCGTGCAATTTCGATCGCTTCTTCGCCAGCCCAGCCAAACGAGTGATTCCGGCTCGCAGCGTTACCAAACTTCTCCGTGAAGTACGGCAGCATCGCATCCACAACGCGCGGGTCGACCGGCGTGGTCGCGTGATTATCCATGTAAATCGGCAGCTTTACGGCCATTTTCTGTCTCCTACTCCTAAGTCGTGCTCACCAGCGGCCGCGATGCGGCCGACAGTGCGACGAGCGCCGGCTCTTGCGGGTCTTCGCTCATCTGAGAAATCGTTACCGCGCTTAACACATGCAAAATGCTTTCGTTGACGCGCCGAAGCGGCTCGCGAACCGAGCACCTATCCGTTGCGTCGCAATTCCCGTGATTCGTCACACACGAAGTAATCAGTACCGGCCCATCGATCGCCGAAATCACATCCAGAGCGCTGATCTGGCTCGGCTCTTTCGCCAACTGATACCCGCCGCTAGAACCATGCGTCGCGGCGACCAGTCCTTGTCGCGCGAGCTTCTGCAGCACCTTGGCCATCAGCGTGGTCGAAATTCCGTACTCTTCGGAAATCTCGTTCGCGCTGCAAGCGTGGCCGTTGCGATGCGTCGCCAAATGCTTCACGGCAATCAGCCCGTAATCCGCTTTCTTAGACAGCTTAAACATGAACGAACCTATCGCCCCCCGGCGAAATACGACTCAAATAGTCCCACTTGGATAATAGCTCCTACTTCTCGGCAAGTCAAATGAAAATCCCGACTGAAAGCCCGGCAAAGCCTGTATTTCGTGTAGGTTATAGTACCGGCCACGATCCCCGCGTTTAAGACCGCAACATGATACGCTACCGTTAGATGGAGGTTGATGATGCGCAGTTACAATTGGATGGGCTGGCTTCGAGGCATCTTCGGCTTCGCCGTCCTTGGGCTGCCCCTCCAGGGAGTCGCCATGGGCCAGTCCCAGGCTCCCGCCGAACATGCGACTTCACCACGCGCATCTCCTCAGAACCAGCAAAACGATCAGAATCAGACGTTTACGCTCGTCGGCGCCGGAGACATCGCTGGGTGCAAATCCCTTGAAGGCGCTGAGGCGACCGCCAAACTCATCGAAAAAATACCCGGCACAGTCTTCGTGGCCGGCGACCTGGCCTACGAGAGTGGAACTGCCGCCGAGTTTCGAGACTGTTACGGCCCCACTTGGGGCCGATTCAAGAACCGCACCCGCCCGGCGCCTGGAAATCATGAATACGGTGGCCCACACGCCTCCGCGTACTTTCAATATTGGGGCGATCAGGCCGGTCCCGTGGGTAAGGGATATTACAGTTACGATCTCGGCGGCTGGCACATTATCGCGCTAAACACGAATTGCGATGCTCCCGACTTTGGAGGTTGCGGGGAGGGGTCTCCCGAAGAGCTCTGGTTACGCGACGACCTCAGACATCATCCCAACGCATGCATCGTAGCTTACGGACACCATGCCCTGTTCAGTAGCGGCATCTTCCGGCGACACGCGATGCGTCCCGCGCTAAAACCTCTCTGGCAAGATCTGTACTACGCGCACGCAGACCTGATGCTCGTCGGACACGAGCACTCCTACGAGCGGTTCGCTCCTCAGGATCCCGACGGCGTCGCCGACCCGGAACACGGCATTCGCGAGATCGTGGTCGGGACAGGCGGCCGGAGCCACGATCCCTTGGGTTTTGCGATACCCAACAGCGAAGTGCGCGACTCGGACACGTACGGCGTGCTCAAGGTCACCCTTTCGCCTCACAGCTACACCTGGGAGTTCATTCCCGAACAAGGCAAGACCTTCCACGATTCGGGCGCAGGCATTTGCCACAACCAAGCTACCCAAGAAGCCCAGGCCACAACCCACTAGGATTCGCGCACCGTCGCGCGTGAATCCCAATGCCGAGGCCTCCAGCGCCCCTGAATTCTCCGTGACCTCTGTGCTCCGACCTCTGCGCCCTCTGTGTTGAGCCTTTTCCCTTCGCTATCCCTCGCGCACCCTCACTTCACCGCCGAGCAACCGCCGCCCGCCCCCGCCGCATCCACCAATTTCTGCACCGCCCCCGCCGGCATCAGGAGCAACTGCGCCTTAGGCTTCTGAATCTGCTGAATCGCAGCGGTCTGCTCCGCCTTCCATGAATCCGTAGCGCCAGCACCCTTAGCCATCAAATCCAGAACTGCGAGCCCCACCTTCGCCAGCGCCGACAAATCCTGCGACGTCTGCGCCGCTTCCTTTACCAGGAACGAACGCTGTGCCAAAGGTTGCAGCCGGGCATCATTGTCGCGCCAAAGGGTCAGCTGAGCCCGAAGCCGAGCTTCAACATCCGCATCGTGACACGTGCTGGCGATGTATCTGTCCACCAAATCGCCAAAACGCCGAGCGGTATCGCTCTCCAGAGGTACAGCATCGACAACACGATTCAGTGGCGTGGCACTCGTAGGCTCCGCAGGCGCCAGTTGCTCCCGACCATAGTCTTTCACCGGCTCAACCACATCCGCGAGCGTCTGCAGCGCCGCAAATTCCTCCGGGGTCGCCGGCCCGGCAATCCGCCGCAGCATCGGCCGATAATATTTCTCGTGCATAAGACCCGAAAGCTCAAGCCGCGCGCCGATAACCCGCAAGCGCGCATACATGGACACCGGGTCGGTAACGCTCTGTGGAGACCACAACCGCTCCGCGATAGCCGCATTCCGGGGCCAGATGCGCGAATCGATATTTTCCGCGTTCACGTACTCCGACCACATGCAAGATTCCCCGCCCAAAATCAGTTTCTGCTGATCGGGCGCCAGGTTCGCTGCCGCGCCACCCAAAGGGTCCACGGCATAGTGCCGCGCCGTCGACCACCCAAGATCGAGGTAGTATCCGTTCGAAAGAATCCCCTGATAGCCCTGCGAAGCAGCCTGCGCTAGCGAAGCCGCGCCGCGCCACGACTGAATCACGATATCCTTCGGCACCCCGGGAATGAAAACCTCGTCCCAACCGACCACCGCTTTCCCGTGCTTAGTCACCAACTTTTGCACGCGCTGGCTGAAATATGCCTGCAGCGCCTCATTGGTTTTCAAATCGTGCGACTTCATGAATTGCTGGATCTTGGCGTTCGCGGCCCACTGCTTGCCGTTCACTTCATCGCCGCCAATGTGAAAATAGTGATCGGGAAACAACTTCGTCATTTCCGCGATTAGCTCGTCGAGGAATTTATAGGTTTTCTCGTTGCTTGGATCCATCGCGGGGTCGAAAATGCCCCACCTGCGTTCGATTTCATACGGACCCGGGCCGCTCGCTAGTTCCGGATAGCCCACGAACCACGCCGTGCTGTGCCCGGGCATATCGAACTCCGGCACAACGCGAATGCCGCGTTCGCGCGCATAGTTGATCAGATCGCGCGCTTCGTCCTGCGTGTAAAACATTCCGTCCGAACCCATCTCGTGCAGCTTCGGAAATTTTTTGCTCTCAATCCGGAACCCCTGATTTTCCGAAAGGTGCCAGTGGAAAACGTTCATCTTCACGGCTTCCATGCCATCGATGTTGCGTTTCAAAATATCGAGAGGAACAAAATGGCGGCTCACATCGATCATCATCCCCCGCCAAGGGAATCGCGGTTGATCCTGAATCTTCACCGTAGCGGCGGCAAATCCATCTGGCCCGGCATCCACGAGTTGCAAAAATGTTTGCAGGCCGTGCAAAGTTCCCAGCGGCGTGGGTGCCGTCAGCTTCGCTCCATCAGCACCGATTTCGAGAACGTAGCTTTCGTCCTCGCCCAGCTCCTGGATTTCTTTGCTGGCATGATCCGTATGGATCTCCAGCGTTGCCTTTCCGGAACCCGCACCCTTGGCAAAGGCCGGAATCCCGGTCTCACGAGAGAGCTGTTGCAGAAACCGTTGGACGGCATGGTCCAGCCGGGCTTCGGTATGGCCCGTCTGCACCACGGAAAACGAAGCGTCGATGCGTAAGCTGCCGCCGCCGGGCTGCACGCTCGACGGCCAAGGCATCAGATTCAGTTGCGGCTGTGTTTGCGCCTTCATTGGCAATGACGGAAGCAATCCCGCCAACACCAGCATACCCAGCATGATCGCTCCCCGCATCCCGCTGTTCTGCATCATTGTCCCTGTGCCCCCCGCGCGGAAACCCGCCACTAATTCGATTCAATAGCGCTAGGAATCCTCGCACAGACAGAGCTGCGCATAAAACTCAATTCTGTACCGGATCTTTAATAGGGCAATAGGGACGAAATGGCCCCCTGGCGCAGAAAGTTTGCGGCGCAACCACCGCGCGGGCTAGGTTAGAATATCGCCAGCGGGCAGTCACGATGAAAACGTCGATCGCCATTTATCCCGGTTCGTTTGACCCGGTCACCAACGGACATCTCGACCTGATTGAACGAGGCGAGAAAATGTTCGATCTGGTGATCGTGGGAGTCCTGCGCAACGCCGAAAAGCAGCCGCTGTTTACTGTCCCCGAACGCGTCGAAATGCTGCGCGAAGTAACCAGGCAATGGCCGGGAGTGGAAGTGGATGTTTTCGACGGCCTGCTGGTGGAATACGCGCGCAAGCGCGGCGCCGGCGTGATTCTTCGCGGAATACGCGCAGTCTCCGACTATGAGTATGAGTTACAAATGGCACTGATGAACCGGAAGCTAGAGCCTCGGCTCGAAACGGTGTTCATGCTGCCCGGCGAATCCTACAGCTATCTCAGTTCCAAGTTGGTTCGTGAAATTGCGCGGCTTGGCGCGTCGCTCGAGGGGCTGGTGCCGGCCGTCGTCGAAGAAAGGCTGCGCGCGAAGATTTCGTAGCTTGCAGTGCGGCGGCTTGTCCTGAGCGACGCGGAGCGGCGTGAAAGGCTTGCCCTGAGCAACGAAGAGCGGTGCGAAGGGCTCGGCGCCGCCTTTGACCAAGATGGAAGCAACGCGGGATTTGGCAATCGCTATCTTGTAAGAGCTGAGCTAGCAAGAACTAAGAAGGAGAAAGCGTGCACCTCACCGACCGCATTAATCGCATCCAAATCTCGCCGACATCCGCTGTAATCGCCGAGGCCGAGAAGTTGAAATCGCGAGGCGTCGACATCGCCGACTTCGGCCCCGGCGAACCCGACTTCCCCACGCCCGATCACATCAAGAAAGCGGCCATCCGTGCTATCGAGCAGAACTTTACGAAGTACACGCCGACCGGCGGCATCCTCCCGCTGCGCGAAGCGATCTGCGTGTGGCACGAGCGCGAATTGGAATCGAAGTACGAACCGAAGGAATGCGTCGTCAATGTTGGCGGCAAGCACTCCATTTTCAACGCGGTCAGCGTGCTCGTGCAGCAAGGCGACGAAGTCATCATCCCCGCGCCGTACTGGGTCAGCTATCCCGACATCGTAAAGTATGCGGGTGGAACGCCGGTGTACGTGGAAAGCCTGCCGGAAGACGGTTTTAGTGTGAAAGCCGCGGCCATCGAAAAAGCCATCACGCCGAAGACGCGCATGGTCATTCTCAGCTCGCCGAATAATCCCACCGGCGGCGTGATTCCCCCGGATGAGTACGAGCGTATTCTGGCCGCTTGCAAAAAGCACAATGTTTGGCTGATGGGCGACGAATGCTACTCGCACTTCACGTACGATCCACACAAGCCCTATTCCATCGCGAGCGCGTCGGGCTCAAAGGATCACGTCATCATCATTGGCTCTATGTCTAAGACCTTCGCTATGACCGGCTGGCGCATCGGCTACACGCTCGCCCCGGAAGCCCTGATTCAAGCCACCGTAAAACTGCAAAGCCAATCCACATCAAATCCGACATCGATCGCACAGCACGCCGCTCTCGAAGCGATGCGCGGCTCGATGGATTCCGTTCCCGTCATGCTCGCGGAATACGAGAAGCGCCGCAAGCGGATCGTCGAAGGCTTGCGCACGATTCCCGGCGTGACCTGTGAGTGGCCCGGAGGCGCCTTCTACGCGTTCCCCAACGTTGCCGCGCACCTCGCCAACGGCAGCGGCGGCCGCGCACTCGCGAAAGACACCACCGAACTGGCCAAAATCCTGCTCGATCAAGCGCGTGTCGCGCTCGTGCCCGGCGACGCTTTCGGCGCGCCCGGCTATCTGCGCCTCTCGTACGCCACCTCCATCGAGCGTATCGACGAAGGTCTCCGCCGCCTCGACCGCTTCTTCTCTCGAGTTGAGGCCGCGGCCTGATTCGTGAGAGCGGAGCCTCCACGCGCCGAACCTTTTCGTTTGGAGCCGATTTTCCATCACCGCATTTGGGGCGCTCGATCGCTTGCTCCGCTCTTCCCGCAAAAGCACGATCTTCCAGAGCCGATCGGTGAGGCCTGGTTGACAAGCCTCGATTGCCCTATCGCGAACGGACCATATTTCGGACAGACCCTTGGTCAGGCATGGAAAGACATGGCCGTAGCGTGGCGTGGCTCGCAATTTCAAAACGACGATAATTTTCCCCTTCTCGTGAAATTCATTTTCCCGAAAGACAAACTGTCAATTCAGGTTCATCCAGACGACGCCTACGCTGCCGCCCACGAAGCCGGGGCCGGCGGTCGGGGCAAAACCGAGATGTGGTATGTGGTTTCAGCGGCACCCGGTGCCCGATTGCTCGCCGGTCTCAAACCGGGTGTGACCAAAGAAATATTCAGGGCTGCGCTCGCGAGCAAGACGCTCGAGGATCTCTTTCAATCACACGAGGTCCACGCGGGCGACACTTTTTTCCTGCCCGCGGGAACGCCGCACACCATCGGGCCAGACATGGTCATCTGCGAGGTTCAGCAATATTCCGACCTGACCTATCGCGTTTACGACTACGATCGCACCGATGCAAACGGCAAACCACGCGAACTGCACGTGGAAAGAGCTCTCGAGGTCTTGGCATTCAATTCGAGCGTCCAACCAAAAGTGACTACTTCCTCGCAATTCATCCGCGAAAAGAAGTTCTCTGAGGAACTGGTTGCATGCCCCTATTTCGTAGTCTCCCGATTTGACATCCAGGAACGAGCGCATCTGAGCATGAGGCCGGCAGACAGGTTCAAGCTGTGGGTGTTTTTGGAGGGCGAAGGAAAAATCGCCTGGACTTCTGCGGGACATTCGACGCTTGGAGAATTCTATTCAGGAGAGTTTTCCTATAAGCAGGGGGAATGCTGGTTTATTCCAGCTGAATTCGGCAGCTACAGCTATTATCCCGAGAAAAAAACAAGCATTCTTATCGCCACTCCTGGAAATGGCAAACGGGTTTGAGCACCAGCACACCGGAGACTTCATGGCGACACACAACTTGACCACGCACGCCGTGATTTTGGCCGGGGGACGCGGAACGCGCTTCTGGCCGCGCAGCCGCACGCGCACACCCAAGCAGCTGCTGAATATCGTCGGTAAAGAAACGATGCTACAGCAAACTGTCGCGCGCCTGCGACCACTCGTTCCCCCGGAACGCATCTGGACAGTTACCAACAGCGAGCAGGCCCAGCAAGTGCGCAAGCAACTTCCATCCCCCGCTCGTCGTCGCGTGCTGACTGAACCAATCGGACGCAATACCGCGGCAGCCATCGCTCTGGCCGCGCTGCATGTTCGTCACGCCGCGCGGGGCGACGCTTTGTTGGCGGTGCTGCCGGCCGACCACTTCATCGCCAATCCCGAGCGTTACCGCGTGATCGTCCGGGCAGCTCTCGAGATGGCCCGCGAACCCGGCCGCATGGTCGTTCTCGGCATTCCCCCGACCCGCCCGGACACTGGCTTTGGCTATATCGAACGCACGGGAAATGCCCTGGATTCCAAGGGATTTCCTGTTTACGCGGTTCGGCGCTTTACCGAAAAACCAGCGCTGGCGCTCGCGAAAGAATATGCTGGTTCCGGCGATTATCACTGGAACGCCGGCATGTTTTTCTGGCGCGTTTCGACGTTTCTCGACAATCTGAAGAAGTACTTGCCGAAAACTTACGCCGCGCTCGAATCGCTGGCTACCAGCATCGGCAAGCATAGCTACGAAAAGCATCTCCGCGATGTATATCCAACCCTGGAGAATATTTCCGTCGATTACGCCATCCTCGAACCCGCCACACGCGAACAAGGCGGCCCACGAGTCTTCGTAATTCCCGCCGAAGTCGGCTGGAGTGACATCGGCTCCTGGACCGCCGTGTACGAACTGTTAGCGAAAAAAGCCGGAGAAAATATCTTTGCCGGCGAGGGCCACGCGATCGACGCCGAGGGAAACTTCTTGTGGAGTCCCACGAAATACATTGCGGCCATCGGCGTTCGCGACCTGGTCGTCGTGGAAACCCCCGACGCCCTGCTGATTTGCCCGCGCGAGCGCGCCCAGGATGTCGGCAAAATTGTTAAAAAACTCGAAGATGAGCACCGCAAAAATTTACTGTAACGCGGCCAATGCCGCCTGTGTTCGCCCTTATTACGTCGCGTATACTCAATCTCTATGACTTCCATTCGCTTTGGAACGGATGGCTGGCGCGGCATCATCGGCGAGGATTTCACTTTCGCCAACGCGCGCATCGTCGCGCACGCGATCGCGCGCTACGTCGTGCGCGGCGAAGATGCCCGCAAGGGTGTGCTGATCGGTTACGACCACCGATTCGCTTCCGACCACATCGCTGCGGCCCTTGCGGATACCATCAGCGCCACCAGAACGCCCGTCTGGGTCACCGATAAGCCTTGCCCAACTCCCGCGATCTCGCTGCTCGTGCGCCAGCGCAAAGCCGCCGGTGGTCTGGTCATCACCGCCAGCCACAATCCCTATCGCTGGAATGGCATCAAGTACAAAGCCAGCTATGGAAGCAGTGCGTTGCCCTCCATTGTCGCGCAGATCGAGGCCGAACTCGCCGCCGTCCAACGCGATGGCGTGCCACCGTTGCCACCGCACAAGGATTTGATTCAATCGCTTGAGCCGCGCGCTCCATACCTGGACACCATCGAGAAACTCGTCGATTGGGACCGCCTGCGCAAAGCCAAATTTCGCTTCGTCTCCGACGCCATGCACGGCTCCGCAGCGGGACTCCTGCCCGACCTCTTCAAGCGCAACGGCATCGCCTGCGACGAAATTCGCGGCACGCGCGACCCTCTCTTCGGCGGCGCGCATCCCGAGCCCATCGAGCCGCACATCGCCCCGCTGCGCCAGGCAGTCCTCGCAGGCAAATACGACGCCGGCTTTTGCGCCGACGGCGACGGCGACCGCATCGGCGCGATCGATCGCGACGGCTCCTTCGTCAATCCCCACCAGATCTTCGCGCTGCTCGTCTGGCACCTCGCCGGAACCCGCAATCTCCCGGGAGACATCGCCAAAACTTTTTCCGTCACCAAGCTGATCGACAAGCTTGCCGCGAAATTCAACCGCAAGCTGCACGAGGTACCCGTCGGCTTCAAATACATCTGCGAGCTGATGCTGGAGCAAAATATTCTCATCGGTGGCGAAGAAAGCGGCGGTATCGGCACCAGTCTGTACCTCCCCGAGCGCGACGCCACGGTCTCGGCCCTGTTTTTGGCGGAATTAATGGCGTGGCACGGCAAGTCACTCGGCGAATTGCTGGGCGCGCTCCACGCGGAATTCGGCGAATACCACTACGGCCGCGTCGACCTGGACCTGAAGCCCGGGCAAAAAGAAAGAGCGATCGAACATTTTTCCGACGCGAAGCTCAAGAAGCTGCTCAATTGGCGGGTAGCGCGCCGTGAAGACATGGACGGCATCAAGCTGTACCTGGACGAAACCGGCTGGGTCATGGTTCGCGCCTCCGGAACCGAAAATCTGCTCCGCCTCTATTCCGAAACCAACAATCAGGAAACGACAGCCCGCGTTCTCGGCGCGGTGACCCAAGCCGTGCAGACTTTGTGACCGTCGGTCAGCACGCATGCGCACAATCGATTGCCACACGGAGAACCACAATGGAAGCCGTCAACCTGAGCGATAAATTCAGCCGTTTCTCCGATTATTTCAACCCGCGTGTAATCGGAGAATTGAACGATTCACAAGTGAAAGCCGTGAAATTCCAGGGCGAATTCATCTGGCACCATCACGATAACGAGGATGAATTGTTTCTGGTCGTAAAAGGGACGCTGCGCATGAAATTTCGCGATCGCGAAGCCGTCGTCAACGCCGGTGAATTTATCATCGTGCCCAAAGGCACGGAGCACTGTCCGGTAGCGGACCAAGAAGTCCACATCGTCTTGATCGAACCCAAATCCACCCTGAATACAGGTAATATCACTAACGAAAGGACCGTCGCCCAGCTCGAGCGCATCTGAACGCATCATTCTGCTCAGCAGTGACAATCGATCACTATGGAACGCCGCTTTTACACGCTCGACGTCTTCACAACCACGCGTTTTGAAGGCAACCCCCTCGCAGTCATCACCGACGGCGACGGTCTCTCCGACGACGCCATGCTAGCCATCGCCCGCGAAATGAATCTCTCGGAAACCGTCTTCGTGCAGAAACCCACCGAAGATAACGCGCTGGCTCGTCTCCGCATTTTCACTCCGCGCTACGAACTCAAGCTCGCCGGCCACCCGGTAATTGGCACTTGGTTCCTCCTCGCCGAACTCGGCGTAGTCCCCGCGCAAGAAGGTGGCGTCCACGTTTCCCAGCAGACCGGCGCAGGCGTTTTGCCCGTCGAAATCCGCTTCAAAGAAGGCCGCCCGCAACGCGTCACCATGACGCAAACGGAAGCCGCCTTCCGTCCCTCAAAAATCAATAAGAAAGCGCTCGCAGCCGCCCTCGGCCTGACTCCGAAGGATTTCGACCCCAAGCTCGAGCCCGAATTCGTCTCAACCGGCATTTTCAACTTGATGGTCCCGCTTCGCAATCGCGCCGCGCTCGGCAAAATCGCAATGAACATGATGGACCTGCGCAAGCTGCTCGGAAAAAACGGCACCATGGCGTATTGCTTCACCTCCGGCGGCAATGGCAAAGTTTTTTCGCGCGGCATGCTCCCGTGGGAACAGTACGAAGACGCCGCCACCGGTTCAGCCGCAGGCTCCCTTGGTGCCTACCTGGTGCGCCAAGGCAAGCTCACCGCTGGCCACACGCTAAGCATCATGCAAGGCGCGGAGATGGGCCGCCCAAGTCACATCGAAGTAGAAGTAACGCAAAGCGGCAAAAAACTGGTACCGCGCGTCAGCGGCGCCGCCGTCAAGGTTTTCCAAGGCACAATCGAAGCCTAGCCATCCAACTCTTCGCTACCCATCCAGCTCCTCCCGGCGGCACGTAACCGCCTACTCTGTCTTGGTGGGGACGCGGCCTTCTCTGCCTTGGTGGAAGCGCGCCTTCTTTGCCTTGATGGGAACGCATCTTCTCTAACTTGTAGGGGCGGGGCTTGCCCCGCCCGGCTTCAACCCACGCACGCTTTCGCGACTAGGCTTTTTCAGCAGGCTGTTCAGGTGTAGGGAGGACAAGCGTCTTGCGGAACGCATCCAAAATACCATTCACAAACGACCCGGACTCCTCAGACGAAAACTTCTTCGCCAGATCGACCGCTTCGTTCAACACCACTTTCGGCGGCGTATCGGTCGCGCGCAACTCGTGCATCGCCAACCGCAAAATCGCTCGGTCGATGATCGCCAATCGTTCCAGACGCCAATTCTCAGCGTGCTTCACGATCAACTCGTCGAGTGCAACCACATCGCTGGCGGTTCCTTCGAATAACCGGTTCGCGAAATCGCGCGTGGAATCGGTAGCTTTAGCAGCCCGCCAGAATTTATCTTCCAGCTTAGTAGGCTCTTGATGGCTCATGTCCCATTGAAAAAGCATCTGCATCGCAAACTCGCGGGCCTTTGTGCGTAGCGACGACACGGTTACTTGCGCCGCGACTTTCCGGCCGGATTCGACGCCGCCTTGCCCGCGCGCAATTTGCGCGAAAGCTGACCCATCTCGACGGCCCCAAGCCCCGCCTCAAATCCCTTGTTGCCGCCTTTCAAACCGGCGCGATCGATGGCCTGTTCCAGCGTATCGCACGTAAGCACACAAAAAATAATCGGTAACCCGCTGTCCATTTGCGCCAGTTGCAACCCCCGCGCGGTTTCCGAGCAAACATAATCGTAGTGTGTGGTCTCGCCGCGCAAAACGCATCCGATCGCAATCAGTGCGTCATACCGGCCTGTAGCGGCCAACTTTTTCGCAGCCAGCGGCAACTCAAACGCCCCCGGCACGTGAACCACATCAACATCCTTGCTCGCAGCCCCCGCCCGTTCCAATGCATCGACCGCCGCGGAAAGCAACCGCTCCGTGATAAAACTGTTGAACCGGCTCACGACGATGCCAAAGCGCAACCCGGCGCCGCTGAGTGCGCCGTCGATCTTCCCGGGTTGTAGTTTTTCCGCCATTTTAGAATTTCAGGCCATTCGCGCCGTCAAATCCTTTTCGCCTTTTCGTTATTTCCTTACTTCCTTACTTCCTCACTTCTCTACTTCAATCCCCACTCATATCCCTTTGAACTGCGCGGGCCGCTTTTCCAAAAACGCCTTCGTCCCCTCGCGCATATCTTGCGTTGCGCACGAAAGCCCAAATAGCGTCGCCTCCAGAAAAAGTCCCTCTTCCTGGGGCATTTCAATGCCCCGCTCAATCGCTTCCATCGTGTATTTCACAGCCAGCGGCGCATTGGCGATAATCTTCTTCGCCATCGCCTCCGCCGCAGGCAAAAGTTCCGCGGGCTCATAAATTCGATTGACCAACCCGATCCGCTGCGCTTCCTCCGCGGTAATCATCTCGCCAGTGAGACACAATTCGTGCGCCACACCCTTGCCGCAGAGCCGCGCCAGCCGTTGCGATCCGCCGTAGCCGGGAATAATCCCCAGTTTTACTTCCGGCTGACCAAGTTTCGCGTTCTTGCTTGCAATCCGAATCGTACAGGAAAGCGCCAGCTCGCACCCGCCTCCGAGAGCAAATCCATTGATCGCGCAAATCGAAGGCTTCCCCAACGTCTCTAAAAGATGAAACACACCTTGCCCGAAAAGCGAAAAATCCTTTCCATCCACCGCAGTCCGTTGCGCCAATTCGCCAATATCAGCCCCAGCCACAAACGACTTCTCACCGGCGCCAGTGAGAATCAGAACACGAACCGAAGCGTCATCGCGCGCATCCACAAGCACATCGCGCAATTCTTCCACGGTCTTGCGGTTCAGCGCATTCAACACCTTCGGCCGATTGAAGGTGATAAACGCAACCCCATCCCGCTTCTCATACAACAAATTTTCGTAAGCCATCTATCGATCACCCGCCAAAACACTTGTAGGGCGCAGCATTGCTGCGCCCCATCCCGGCAAAATCTAAAATTTCATCGCCTTAGGTTTCGCCGGGTCCGAATAATCATAAAATCCCCGCCCAGCCTTCCGCCCATTCCATCCCGCCAAAACCATCCTCTTCAACAAAGGCGGCGGCGCAAAACGCCTCTCGCGAAATTCCTCAAACATGATATTCGCAATGTAAAACGTAGTATCGAGCCCGACAAAATCCAACAGCGTCAGCGGCCCCATCGGATGCCCGCAACCCAGCTTCATCGAATTGTCGACGTCTTCGATCGACCCAACGCCTTCTTCAAGTGCTCGAATAGCATCCAGTAAATATGGCACGAGCAACCTGTTAACGATAAATCCCGTGCTGTCATGCGCCCGCACCGGCGTCTTCCCCAACTTCGCGCCAAACGCGACCATCTCCTCATACACCGCAGGATCGGTCGCGATGGTGCGAACCACTTCCACCAATTTCATTACCGGAACCGGATTGAAAAAGTGCAATCCCACAAAACGATCCGGCCGCTTCGTAGCCGTAGCAATCTCCGTGATCGTCAAAGAAGAAGTATTGCTAGCAAAAATGCTCGAAGCCGGACAAAGCCCATCCAGCTTGGCAAATAGTTCCCGCTTCGCCGGCAACTGCTCGATGATCGCTTCCACAATCACGTCGCAATCCCTCAAATCCTCAATCGCAGTCGTCCCCGTCAGCCGCCCACGAATCTCGCCTTTCTGCGCCTCAGTCAGCGTACCCTTTTCCACAAGTCGTCCAAGATTCTTCTCAATACCCTTCAAACCCTTGTCCACCAGCTCCGCCGCAAGCTCGCGCACGACAGTCGCGAATCCCGCTTGAGCGCACACCTGCGCGATCCCCGAACCCATCAGGCCACACCCCACAACTCCCACTTTCTGAATCGCCATAGTTTCTATTTTCCTTGGAGAAAATCTGCTGCCAACGACCTGTACCGGCGCAGCATTGCCGCGCCCCATTTCAGCAGAGCGTCAACAATCGCCGCCTAATTGTACATTGCTTCGACTATCATCGCGATTCCCTGCCCGCCGCCGATACACGCCGTAGCCAATCCGTATCGCAAACTGTTCCGCCGAAGCTCGTTAAGAATGGTAATCACCAAGCGCGTGCCGGTAGCACCTAAAGGGTGCCCGAGCGCAATAGCCCCGCCGTTCACATTCGTCTTGTCGCGATTCAACCCAAGCACTTTCTCCACCGCCAAATACTGCGCCGCAAACGCTTCATTCACCTCCACGCGGTCGATCTGTTCTAGCGTCAACCCCGCGAGCTTCAATGCCTTCTGCGATGATGGCACCGGCCCAATCCCCATGATGCTCGGATCCACCCCCGCCACCGCCCAAGAAACAATGCGCCCGATCGGCTTCAACCCGCGATCCTTAGCCGTCTTCTCGCGCGTCACCACCACCGCCGCAGCGCCATCCACAATCCCGCTGGCATTCCCCGCTGTGACAATCCCATCCTTCTTAAACGACGGCGGCAGCTTTTCCAATATCTCCATGGTCGTTTCCGGTCGCCGGTGATCGTCTTCGCTCACCACCATCGTCTTCTTGCCCTGCTTTACCTCGACGGGCACAAGCTCTTCCTTCATGCGGCACGCCTTGTACGCGGCATCGGCCAACTGCTGGCTGCGCAAAGCGTAAGCATCCGCATCCTTCCGCGTAATCCCTTGTTGTTCCGCAAGTTTCTCCGCGGTCAGCGCCATCGGCAATCCACAATACGAATCCGTCAACCCAGCCATCAGCGAATCTTCCAGCGCCCCGCCGCCAAGCCGAAGACCGGTGCGCGCCCCGCGAATCACAAACGGCGCCTGCGTCATATTTTCCATGCCGCCGGCAAGCACCATCTCCGCTTCGCCGAGCAACAAACGATGAGCCGCTTGCGAAATCGCCTCGATCCCGGACCCGCACAAGCGATTCACGGTCACCGCCGGCGTCTCCATCTTGAGCCCCGCCTTCAATCCGACGTGCCGCGCGCCATAAAGCGCATCGGCGCTCGTCTGCATCACGTTGCCAAAAATCGCGTGGTCGAAGTCCGCGGGATCCACGCCAGACCTGCGAATCGCCTCTTTCGACGCATGCGCCGCCAGCTCGATCGCGGACACATCCGAAAACGAACCGGTATACCGCGCCATAGGCGTGCGCGCTCCCGCCACAATCACAACATCCGTCGGAAACATAAAATCCTCTCTCTCCTATCGCTGCCTTACTTCCTATGCGAGTTGTAGGGGCGGGGCTTGCCGCGCCCGGCTGACCAGCACAACGCGATCGCTCCCGGCGACTGCGCGATTGCAACCGTTGTTTAGCAGCGTCATCCTGAGCGCATCCGGCGCGGATGCGCCAGGAACCTCAACTTCAACGCTCGGCAAGATTTCCAGTCAACGCGGTTTCTTTCGACTTTCGACTGTTGACTGTCGACTTCGACCGCCGACTTCCTCAAATCTTCGGACTGTCCAAGGCCACAATCGTATCTCCTCCTGCCTTGCGCGCCTCTTCCGCGGAATTTTCCGCGCGATTGATCAAGTCCGTAACAATATCTTCGCTCTCATAGTCCGGCTTTGCGACCGCTTCCACAATTCCGGCGCTCAACGTGATCTGCGTCGAATCCCAAGGCGGCCGCACGCCCGAAGCAGCCCGCCGCAACTTGTCCGCAAGATTCTGCGCTCCCGCCAGGGTCGTATCCGGCAAAATGAACGCCAGAGACCACGACGTATATTTTACCGCCACATCATTCTGCCGCACGATCGGCTGCAGCGACCTCGCCAGTTGCTCCAGAAAACGCTCCACCGGCGACTCGCCGTGCTGCCGCAAAATCTCCGCCCCGCGATCGATCTGCAAAATCGCCAGCGCCAGCGGCGTGCCTTGCGTGCGCGAGCGGTCCGCCTCGGTCAGCAGGCAGCTCTGATACGAGCTGCGACTCAGCAATCCGGTGCGTTCGTCCGACACACCCATGCGCCGCACCAGCGACCTCAGCCGCGTGTGACTCACGCTCATCAGCATCTGATCGCCGATCGCCTGCAGAAAATAAGCTTCGTTAGGCCTCCATTTGTGCGGCTCCGCGTGAGCCACGATCAAAATTCCCGCGGGAACTTGCGTTTCCTTGTCGGTGATCATCACGCCCAACGCTGTCGCCAAGCCCAACTCGCTCAGGATTGAGCCTTCCGTTGCATCCACCATCAGCGCGCCAAGCTCATCCGGCTGTGCCTTTTCCATATGCGCAAGCAGAAACACCACCTGAGCTCCAGGCGCGGAGCGCAACCCTTGCGCGCAATACTCCGCAGCAAGCTCCGGTGGCCGGCCGGGAGAACCGACAACGGCCAGCGCGCGCGTGGCACGCAGATACCCACCCACCTCGTTCACCGCGGTGTTGAGCATGGCTCGCGGCGTTTGCTGCCGAAATATTTTCTGGTTGATCTCCGAAATTTTCGACAGGTCGCGCAGCGTCTCGGCCGTGTACACGCCCGTTCTGCCGGTCAGGCCTGTGCTGGACGGCTCCGACTCGGGTTCTGGCCGCGATGGAGCGGGCGGAGGCGCGGCAGCGCGTTCAGGCGCTTTCGCCTTCGGCGCGCCTTGTGGCCACCAATTCGCCAGTTGGTATAGATTTCGCAGTCGCGGGTGACGCTCTTCCTCGCCCGGAAACATGGCCGCGATCTTCTGTAACCGCTCAAGAGCCTTCGCTTGTAGCGAATATTGCAGAAAGATCTCGGTTTGCACGATCAAGTCTTCCAGCGCCTGCATTTTGCGGCCCTCTTCGGTGACCGCTTGCGACGCGCTGCCGCCTTCCGAGCCCGATGCGTGCGGCTGCGCGGTATTCTGCGCGCCCACGGAGCCGGATTTGGCAAGTCGTGCCTCCATGCGCTTCAGGAAACCCTCATCGGCTTGGCCGCGCATCCGCTCGATGCGTTCCTGATTGCGATGGTCGTAGGCGTCGATATCCACGAGCTTTTCGATCGCATCGCAGGCCTTCGCCACATTTCCACTGTTCAGGTAAACATCAAAGAGCTTGATGAGAATTTCAAAATATTGCGATTCGCGGTTCAATTCGTTGTAGAGCGCCGACCAGAATTCCAGAATCGGTTGCGATGTCGGATGCTTCGCGCCCACGTTGTCCATCTGCGTGGCGAAATCGTTCTGTCGTTTGTCCGCAAACATGCGCCGCTTGAGGCCTGTCAGTATTTCCACGGCTTTCGCATCTTGCCCCGCTTTGACGTACAGATCGGCAAGCTCGAACAACCGGCTCACGCCCTCATTTTTTTCGCGTAGCAGACCTTCCAGTACCTCGCGGGCGCGATCGAGTTGTCCCGACGCCATCAGCGCGTCGGCGTAGGTATCCAGAAAACTGGCGTCTTTTTCCGCCGCCGCAAAAGGCTCCAGAAGCGCCGCGGCCCGTGTGGCATCACCCGATTTCAGCGTGGCATCGGCGTACAGCAGCGCGACGCTGCGCTCCTGCGGCGCAAGTTTGTACGCACGCCCCAGAAATTCCAGTGCTTCCGTTTTCGCTCCACCCGCCGAGGCCAGCTGGCCAGTCCGCAAAAACGCCCGCGCCGCCAGCGCGTTCTTCCCGATGCGCTCGGCTGCTTCGGCCAGGCGCAGCTGTCTCGCAATATTTTCGGGGGCCAGCTGCGCGGTGCGTTCCCAACAAAACAGCGCATCCTCGGCGCGGCCGGCCTCGTTAAACATTTCAGCGGCTTTGCTGTATTGCTCGACGGCTTCGTCGAAGCGATTCTGCTTTTGCTGCAGGAAAGCGTAACGTGCGATGCGTTCCGGCGGCTGGTGACCTGGCGCGGGTCGCAGGAAACGATTGTAGATCGCCAGCGCTTTGATTTCGTCGCGCGGCTCAATCAGCAAGTCGAACAGCAGTCCGTAGTAAACCGCGGCGCGATCCGGCTGCTCCATGCGCGCGTACAAGTCGCCCAAGGCCTGCGTCGCTTCCTGGTGCTGCGGCGCCAGGTCGATCACCGCCAAATACGCCTCGATCGCATCCTCGACGCGATTCTTCTCGAGGAAGCGCTTGGCGCGATCCAGGTGCTTGCTGATGTCTGCGGCCATCTGTGCGGCTTGCCTTTACCCTGAGCTACGAAGGGTTACCCTAAGTTGCGAAGGGCTTGCGATTTCCCTGCTTGCTCCTGCGCTGTGTTTCTGCGCTGTATCTCTGTACCGTATTCCTGTTTGCAGTGCTGTATTCCGGGCGAAGTGGACACGAGCCACACGCTACCGAACGCGGGCTCTTCTTTTGACTGTCCTTTGTAACTATATACCGCTGGCCAAAGAGGGGCAAAACACACCCCGTGCAGCGATGCGGAAATGGCAAGGCTCCGTGGCATGGCCCTTCAGCCTGCGAATGCCTGCACGTTTCCGCTGGGCCGCTAACTGGGCTCATCGCCTCGTCGCTCCATGCTTTCTTCGCTTCCCTACTTCCTTACTTCTTTACTTCGTCTTGTGGCAAACTGAGTGATTACACGGCGCGGTTTTGCGCCGCGTGCGGTGCGGTTCCCGCGCGTGAGACCTGCGGAAAAAGCTCCGTGGCACTGCCATTCCTGGCTGTGTCCGTCAGCTAACTCCTGCCGGATCATAGACAACTGAAAGACTCATGGATCCAAAGTTCATACGCAATTTTTGTATCATCGCGCATATCGATCACGGGAAATCCACGCTGGCGGACCGCTTGCTGGAAATGACCGGCGCGCTGACGTCACGCGAGATGCATGAACAGGTGCTGGACTCCATGGACCTGGAGCGCGAGCGCGGCATCACCATCAAAGCAAAAAGCATTCGGCTCCACTACACAGCGAAGGATGGAAACACGTATCGACTGAACCTGATCGACACGCCAGGACACGTGGATTTTTCCTACGAGGTTTCGCGCGCGCTGTCAGCGTGCGAAGGCGCGCTGCTCGTGGTGGACGCGAGTCAGGGTGTCGAAGCACAGACGGTCGCAAATACTTTTCTTGCGGCGGGACATAACCTCACGATTCTTCCAGTAATCAACAAGATCGATCTTCCGGCCGCACAACCTGATTTTGTGAAAGAGCAGATCGAAAATGTGCTGGCGATTCCGGCGTCGGATGCCTTGATGATCAGCGCGAAAAGCGGACTCGGCGTGGACGCTGTACTGGAAGCGATCGTGAAGCGCGTGCCGCCGCCGAAAGGCAGTGCTGACAATCCTTTGCAGGCGCTGATTTTCGATTCGTGGTTCGACATTTACCGCGGCGCAGTGGTTTTGGTGCGCGTGATGGAAGGCCGCATCACGCAACATACCAAGATCCGGCTGGTTTACAGCAACGAAGTGTATGAAGTCGAAACGCTGGGGACGCTGACTCCGAAGCCGGTCGCACTGGACGAATTGGAAGCTGGCGACGTTGGATTCGTGGTGGCGAACATCAAGGACGTTGCGGACGCGCGGATGGGCGATACACTGACGGAGGCGGACCGTCCGGCGCCTGCGCTGCCTGGGTTTGAAGAGATCAAGCCGATGGTTTTCGCCGGCTTGTTTCCTGTGCTGGCCGACGATTACGAGCCGCTGCGCGACGCTCTTGGCAAATTGAAATTGAATGACGCAGCGTTTTTTTACGAGCCGGAGAATTCGGCGGCGCTCGGATTTGGATTTCGTTGCGGATTCCTGGGCTTGCTGCACATGGAAATTGTGCAGGAGCGGCTGGAGCGCGAATTCGGACTGAACCTGATCACCACTGCGCCGAGCGTGCGCTACCAGATTACCCGCGTGACCGGCGAAGTCATCGAAGTCGACAGTCCCGCGAAATTTCCG
This sequence comes from uncultured Acidobacteriota bacterium, assembly GCA_963834025.1. Lineage (GTDB taxonomy): Bacteria > Acidobacteriota > Terriglobia > Acidiferrales > UBA7541 > Acidiferrum. The sequence goes on from CAWIAI010000007.1 coordinate 66,585, forward strand.
AATCCCAGCGACATCGAAAAAATCTCCGAGCCGATCATCAAGGCCATGATCATCACCAACGACGAGTCCGTCGGCGGAATTCTGCAGCTTTGCCAGGATAAGCGCGGTACGCAGAAAGGCTTTGAGTATTTGTCGCCGACGCGCGTGATGCTGACATATGAGCTCCCGCTAAATGAAATCGTCTTGGATTTTTACGACCGGCTCAAGAGCGTATCGCGCGGCTACGCTTCGCTGGATTACCATCTGGCCGGATACGTCGAATCGGATCTGATCAAGCTGGATGTGCTGGTCGGGGGCGAGCCTGTTGATGCGTTGTCGATGATCTGTCATCGAGAGCAATCCTATGAACGGGGCCGCGAGCTAGTACATCGCCTGCGCAAACTGATTCCGCGTCAAATGTTCGAGGTGCCGATCCAGGCGGCGATCGGCAGCCGGGTGATCGCGCGCGAAACGGTCGCGGCAATCCGCAAGAACGTGCTGGCCAAGTGCTACGGCGGCGACATTTCGCGCAAACGCAAACTCCTCGAAAAACAAAAAGAAGGCAAAAAACGCATGAAGCGCGTAGGCCAGGTCGACATCCCCCAAGAAGCCTTCCTCGCAGTCCTCAAAGTAACCTCCACCGGCGACGAAGAGTAGCGGCCTTCCGTTCTTAATACGGCTCCAGGACAGGGACCGGATCCATCGGGCTGTAGCGATAACGCATAGTCATTTTTCGGTTCTGCCTTTGACTTCGGTGGTTAGGCGGCCGCGGTGGAGTTGCAGGGCTACCGTGTCGCCTAGGGCGACTTGGGTGGCGTCGCGGAGGATGTTGCCGGCGGCGTCGGTGGCGATGGCGTAGCCGCGCTCCAGGACGCGGGCGGGGCTGCGCTCTTGGAGTTGGAGGCGCAGACGGTCGAGGCGGTCGCGTTGGGCGCGGAGGATGCGTTCGCAACGGGCGGCTAGTTCGTGGTCGCGTTTTTCGAGCTGGCGATGCAGGCTGGCAATCTTTGCGCGAAAATCAAACGACAACAGACGCAGGTGCTGGGTGGCGTGACGACGGCGGCTCTGTTCCATCCTCGCGCGGAGCGCGAGTTCCAGGCGCGCGGTGAAGTTGTTCGAGCGCTGGCGGAAGCCCGCGATCTGCTGGCGGAAATCGAAAGAAATGATGCGCAGGTGAGCGGCGGTAAAACGTTTGCGTGAGCGCTCGAGGTTCGTGCGCAGCCCTTCGGCCAGTCGAGCAGTCATTTCGTCGGCGCGCTGCCGTTGTTGCCGCAGCAAATCGAGCGGACGGCGGAAACCGCGGCGGGCGGCGAATTCGTGGACACGGCGGCTGAGGACCAGGATGCGGTAGCGCATCTGCTCGGCAAGCGCACCGCGGAGTTCGGCTACGTGCTTGTCGAACTCGCGGCGAGTCTGCACCACGAGTTCGGCGGCGGCGGATGGCGTCGAAGCACGCACGTCGGCGACGAAATCCGCGATCGTGAAATCGGTTTCGTGGCCGACGCCGGAGATAACCGCGATCGTCGACTGCGCGATCGCACGAGCCACGATTTCTTCATTGAACGCCCAGAGATCTTCGAGGGAACCGCCGCCGCGGGCGAGGATCAGCACGTCTACGGTCTGTTGGCGATTGAAATAGTGCACCGCGCGGACGATTTCGGCGGCGGCGCCTTCGCCTTGCACGCGCACGGGATACAGCGTCAGGTGCACGTTGTGGAAGCGACGGCGGAGGATACGTACGACGTCGCGGACAGCAGCGCCCGTGGGAGAAGTAATGAGTCCGATGCAGCGCGGCAGCAGCGGCAGCGGCTTCTTTCGCTCGGCGGCGAAGAGGCCTTCCGCTTCCAGTCGTTTTTTCAGCTGATCGAAGGCTAGCTGCAGCGCGCCCAGGCCTACCGGCTCGATATTCTCGATGTAGATCTGATATTCACCGCGGATTTCGTAGACGCTGATGGAGCCGCGCACGGTGACGTGCAGGCCATTCTCCGGGCGAAACTTCATGAGACGTAACTGGGTCTTGAAGCAGACGCATTTGATCTGCGCGCGATCGTCTTTCAGCGTGCAGTACATGTGGCCGGACTGTGGGAATTGGCAGTTGGAGAGTTCGCCTTCGACGAGGATGTCGGTGAAGTTGCGCGTCAGCAAATCGCGGATTCTTGCAGTCAGCTCGCTGACGGAAAAGACGCGGCGTTCGGGCATGAGGTTGAATTGAAGCTGGCTCATGGGTGCGCACCGGGGACGGGCGATTGGTGGTTGGTGGATGGTGAGGAGGAGGTCAACAGTCGACAGTTGAAAGTTGAAAGTGATGTACCGGGGGTGGTCCGGCGCCGCCGGTCGGACTGGGGACTGGGGGCTGTATGGGCTAGACGAGGTTGAAACGGGCGTGAGGCTTCGTTATAGATGGGTTACTCCCCTCCCCCTGGTTTTTTGTAAGTGTTCATTCTAGCTGATTTAAAGTCGTTTAGAATGAACACTTGCATAAGTATTGATTCTAATGAGGTTACGATTCGAGGCCTAAGTCGGCTCACGCTGCTTAAAAACGCTCGATTCCTAACCGGATGGGGGTTGGCTCCGTTTCGCGATGGACGCTTGAAGTGCATACTTTATTATAGCATATAGGTATTGTTTATTAATATATTACTAGTAAGTGGTTCGGGTTGTGTCAGATAGCTGCTCGCTGCGGAGCGTCGTGGCAAGACGCATCGGCCGGGCGGGGCTAGCCCCGCCCCTACAGGAGTTGGGGAAGATGCTGCAGGTGAAGTGTGCGCGGGTGCCGGAGGGTAAAGAGCGGGTCACTCGGACACGGGGGCGGATGGCTTGCTGGCCATTTCTGAAGGTAATGGATTGGCGGAGGATTCTTCGTCCCACAGGATGCTGAGGACCCACCAGCGCTGGCCGTCGTAGAAGAGTTGAATGCTGTTGATGCCGCGGGCGAAGGGCTTTTCGTTCGGAGCGTTGCGGGATTCGTAGCTGCTGAAGACTTGGGCGATGTTGCCGAATTTCTGGACGCGATTGACGATGGTGGATTCGTAGAAGCCGTGGGTGGCGAAGAATTTTCCGGCGCGTTGGATGTAGTCGTCGATGGTGAGGAGGCGGGGGGCGGGGGAGGCGGCGCTTTTTGTCGTGCTGGTGAAGCGCGCTTCGGGGACGCAGAGGGAGCGGAGGCGGTTCCAGTCGCGCTCGCCAGCGGGCCCGGAGATCACGTCATAGAGAGCGCGGAGGATGGCATCGAGAGATTTTACGTCGTCGGGTTGGGGAGGCGGGACGCGGGAGGCGAGATCCTGTTGGGGCGCGGGTTTCTGCTGAGGAATTGACGATTGTGGCTGAGGGGATTGCTGGGCTTGCGCGGACGTCAGCGTCAGGAGCAGCGCGACGAAAGCGGGAAGCAAATATTTCATTCGGGGTCTCCGGACGGACGAGAAGTGATTTTGTGAAAGACGAGTGCGATCGGCATGTTAGCGGCGGAAGTGTGACACGAGCCAGAGGATGAGGGAAAGACCGATGCTGAGGAGGATCGAGGTGGCGATCGGGAAGTAGAAGGTGGAGTGTTCGCCGCGATGGACGATGTCGCCGGGCAGGCGGCCCAGGCGGAATGGGAGGCGGCCGCTGAAATAGAGAAGGGCGCCGGCGGTCGTCAGGACAATGCCGACGATTACGAGGAGGCGACCGAGGTCGCGGGTGGGGTCCATGGGGAGAGTTTAGGGAAAGCGGATCAAGGACGTCAAAGAAACGTTACGGCGTGACAAGACGCGGTGGCCCGGGCGGGGCAAGCCCCGCCCCTACAATGTGGCTGGTGAGAGTTAGATCAGGTCCAAGCCTGGGAAGAAGTAGGCGATTTCGAAGGCGGCGGTGTCTGGGGCGTCGGAGCCGTGGGTGCAGTTGGTGCCGATGCTGGTGCCCAGGTCGCAACGGATGGTGCCAGGCGTGGCTTTTTTCGGGTCGGTGGCGCCCATGGTGTCGCGCCATTTGGTGATGGCGCCTTCGGCTTCGAGGACCATGGCGATGATTTTGCCCGACGACATGAAATCGGTTAGTTCGCCGAAGAACGGGCGGGCTTTGTGGACGGCGTAGAAGCCGCCGGCTTCTTCTTTGGTCAGACGCATGGATTTGATGGCGACGATGGTGAAGCCGGCTTTGTGGATGCGAGCTAGGATTTCGCCTTGCTGGTTACTGCTTACGGCATCGGGTTTGATGATTGCGAAGGTGCGTTCGAGAGACAAGGTGTTCTCCTAAGAAAAGCGAAGTAATGACGTAAAGATGTAACGAAGTAACGATAAATTCAAAATCCTACTTTGGGTAGGAGTGCCATTGCTTCCATAGGCTTTTCAGCATCGCGCCTACGACGTTGAAGCGATTTGAAAGCTCATCGCATTGGGCGGGCGAGAGATAACCCTCGTCCCGGCTCATCTCCAGCCAGAGTTTGCATTCGTCGCACGAGCCGATGGCGACCTGCAAGTATCGCTTAAACTCGGCGGCTGAGGAGCGTTTCGCCCACCCTTCCACGACATTTGCCGGTACCGAGCGAGCCGCCCCGCGAAGCTGCCTGACCAGTTGAAACTGCTCAGGCGCGGGAAAGGTCCGCGCAGTGCGCGAAACATCAAGAGCCAGATGGTACGACTCACGAAAAACGTTTAAATCTTTGTACGTCTTGATCGGCACGCAATTATCATCGCACCAATCCGTTTTTTGGTGATTACTTCGTTACATCATTACTTCGTTACATCATTACTTCGTTACTTCTATTTTAGGGCGGCGGCTACTGCTGAGCCCAGGTCTGCTGGGGTTTCGATCGTGTGGATCCCTGCGGCTTTCATTGACGTGTATTTGTCTTTGGCGGTGCCTTGGCCGCCGCTTATGATTGCGCCTGCGTGGCCCATGCGGCGGCCTGGCGGGGCGGTTTGGCCCGCGATGAAGCCTACCACCGGCTTTTTTACGTTGGCTTTGATGTATTCGGCGGCGCGCTCTTCGGCGTTGCCTCCGATTTCGCCGATCAGGATGATGGCGTGGGTGTCGGGGTCTTCGTTGAACATTTTGATGGCGTCGAGGAACGAGGTGCCGATGATGGGATCGCCACCGATGCCGATGCAGGTGGATTGGCCGATCCCGAGTTCGGTGAGTTGGTGGACGGCTTCGTAGGTCAACGTGCCGCTGCGGCTGACGACGCCGACGTGGCCTTGCTTGTGGATGCGGCCGGGCATGATGCCGATCTTGCATTTACCGGGGGAGATGACGCCCGGGCAATTGGGGCCGATCAGGCGCGTTTTCTTGAAGTCGATGGTGGCGGCGACGCGGACCATGTCGATGACCGGAATGCCTTCGGTGATGCAGATGACCAGGGGCATCTCCGCGTCGGCGGCTTCGAGGATGGCGTCCGCGGCGAAAGGTGGCGGAACGAAGATTACCGTCGCATTTGCGCCCGCGGTTTTTACGGCTTCGGTTACGGTGTCGAAAACCGGACGCTCGAGATGCTTGGTGCCGCCTTTCCCGGGGGTGACTCCGCCCACGACGTTGGTGCCGTATTCGATCATTTGCTGGGAATGGAAGGTGCCTTCGCGGCCGGTGAAGCCCTGGACGATGAGGCGCGTTCTTTCGTCTACGAGCACGCTCATCGCGCACCTCCCGCGAGGGCGACGACCTTCGTTGCGCCGTCCTTCATGCCGTCCGCGATGGTGAAATTCAGGCCGGAATCGCGGAGGATCTGCTGGCCCATTTCGACGTTGGTACCTTCCATGCGGACCACGACGGGAACCTTAACACCAAGGTCTTTCGCAGCGGCGACAACTCCAGTAGCGAGAACATCGCAGCGTAAGATGCCGCCGAAAATGTTGATGAATACCGCGCGCACGCTGACGTCGCTCATCAGAATACGGAAGGCGTTTTTCACTTGTTCCGCGGATGCGCCGCCGCCGACGTCGAGGAAGTTGGCGGGAGAGCCGCCGGCATACTTGATGATGTCCATGGTGGCCATGGCGAGGCCAGCGCCGTTGACCATGCAGGCGACATTGCCATCGAGCTTGATGTAGTTCAGGCCGTACTTGGAGGCTTCGACTTCGAGCGGGTCTTCTTCGTCGAGGTCGCGGAGCTCACGAAGTTCCTTGTGGCGGAACAGACCGTTGTCGTCGAAGGTCATCTTGGCGTCGAGGGCAACCAAGCGGCCGTCGCCGGTGATCACGCAGGGGTTGATTTCCAGCATGGAGGCATCGGTATCGACGAAAGCGCGGTGGAGCGCCTGGAAAAATGGAGGGGCCTGCGGAGCAGTGTCGCCTGACAAACCGAGGCCAAAGGTGAGTTTTCGCGCTTGATAGGGTTGCAGGCCGACGGCGGGGTGAATCGTCTCTCGGAGAATGGCATCGGGATTCTCTTTTGCGACTTCCTCGATCTCCATTCCGCCCGCAGTGCTGGCCATGAAGACGACCTTGCCTACGGCGCGATCGACGAGAATGCTCAGGTAGAGTTCACGTTTGATGTCGAGGCCTTCTTCGATGAGCAGGCGCTTGACGATACGGCCGCTGGGCCCGGTCTGAACGGTGACGAGATTCATGCCGAGCATGTGGCTGGCAATTTCCGCGGCCTCGTCGGGGGAATGCGCCAACTTGACGCCTCCGGCTTTGCCGCGTCCGCCCGCGTGGATTTGCGATTTGACGACAACGATAGGCGTGCGGAGACGCTGCGCGGCGGTGCGCGCTTCTTCCTTGGTAAATGCCACCTCACCGCGGGGAGTCGTAACGCCGTAGCGAGCCAGGATCGCTTTGGCCTGATATTCGTGAATCTTCATCGGGTTCCGTGTTCGGTGTGACCGTGGAGCGGTCTGCCAATGTTAGAATTTATCTGCCTGCAAAACATCAAAGTGTAACCGGAAGGCCGGGGACGGAGCAAGGCGGCCGCTGAAAACCGGGAAACAGGCGGGTGTGCGTGAATTGAAGTTCCTGCCGAGGTGGGGCACAGCAGTGCTTTGGCTCTACAGCGGAAATTTCTGAAGCCGCCGCGGATGCCGTGGCGGATGAGGATCGAATGTCACTGGAGTTGCTTCAACGAGCGGAAAAAGGGCACGTGTTTACGCGCTTGGAAGCGGAAGCGGTGATGGAAGAGCTGCTTTCGGGGCGCGCGGAGACGGTGGAAATCGTGCGTTTGCTGACGGCGCTGAATCAGCGGCCTGTCGGCGTGGCGGAACTGGCGGGATTTGCGTCCGTGATGCGGCGATTCGCGGCGCCGGTGTTTGCCGAGAGCGAGGCGCAGCCCTTGCAGATGGTGGACACATGCGGCACCGGCGGCGATGGGTTCGACGCGTTCAATGTTTCGACGGCGGCGGCGATCGTGGCCTCGGCGGCTGGGGCGCGCGTAGCAAAACATGGCAACCGTGCGGCGAGCTCGCGCAGCGGGTCGGCCGATGTGCTGGAGGCGCTGGGCGTTCGGATCGATGTACCGCTGGTGCGGATGGGTAGCGCGATTCACGAGTTGGGGATTGGGTTTTTGTTTGCGCCGGCAGCGCATGCGGCTACGCGGCACGCGGCGCCTGCGAGAAAGCAGATTGGCGCGCGCACGGTCTTTAATTTGCTGGGGCCGCTGACGAATCCGGCGGGAGCGCAATCGCAGGTGCTTGGTGTGTATTCGGCGGACGCAATCGATCTGGTTGCGGCGACCCTCGCGGAACTGGGGATCGAGCGGGCGTTTGTGGTGCACGGAGCGGGCGGCCTGGACGAGATTTCGCTGGCGGGCGAGACGCTGGTCGCGGAGGTGCGCCACGGCGCGGTAAGCCGGTATACCGTCACGCCGGAAGATTTTGGTGTGACGCGAGCGCCGCTCGAAGCGATTCGCGGCGGGTCGGCAGCGGACAATGCCGTGAAGATTCGCGGCATTTTCGAAGGCGAAACTGGGGCGCCGCGCGATATCGTGGTGATCAACGCTGCCGCCGCGCTGGTGGCTTGCGGCGTCGCGGAAAATTTTCTGGAAGCGGCGCGACGGGCGGCTGCGACGATTTCATCCGGCGCTGCTCGAGAGAAATTAAAGGCGCTGGCGGTGTTCACCAACGTTGAGAAGTCTTAGCGGCGTTAGCGTCTTGGGCGCCCTAATCCAGCGAAAGTGCGGATAGCGATTTCAGGGATGATCCGGGCTCTCGTAGTCGTTGGACAGGGCCCACGGGATTGCGTTGGCAGTGGCGGCAACGGAACCGCCGATCGCGATTAGAACAATGCGTTCGCGCTTGTGCGAGGGCGCTTTAACAGACTTGGGTTGATCGCCCGGCGCGGTTTTTGTAGAAGGGGCATCGTCGTTGGAAGCGTTCAGAACAACGCGGTAGGACTTGCCTTCGGCAATCATCTCAGTCTCATCGCGGTACTGAATCTTCAGGGCGCCTCGGCGCGCGAAAATCTCAAACGACGACGGAGTGATGATGGTAATTTGCCCGGACGAGGGAACTTGCGTCGCAGGACGAATGTCGGCTTGATCGGCACGAATCTCGATTGCGGCGGCTTGCGAAGTCGCGAACGTCACGGAGCCAGCGCTGAGAGTGAATTGTGCGCGACTGGTCGGCGCCTGCGGCGCTTCGCAGCGTAACCCGGCTTCGCGTGCCCAGATGGATCATCGATGAGCCGGTGCGGAGCGTCAGCGTGCCATCAACGGCGGTTGCGAGCGTATCGCCATCGTAGACGGACGCTCCGGCAGAGACTGCGCCATAGCTGAGTGAGGCGTTGCGGGCCTGCGTCACGATCCCGAAGACATCCATGGGAGGGAGCGCGCCACTACCGGTCAATAGTGAGACCAAGAGGAGCGAGGGGATTAGACGGGGCACGAAGTTCATTTCTAGACCTCCACAAGTGGGCCTGAAGACGGGAGGGGAGTTCAGGATTATAGCTATAGGATAATATCATATAGTTATTAAAATATACTATCAATGTAGAGACCACAACTGTACTTGCTTGCAGCTTCGCGCGCGGGTCGCTGTCAGCTCGCCAAGGCGAGGTCTCGCGCGCCTTGTTTTTGGCACGGATCGAGCCGAGCGGATGCCTGCGGAGTCGGATACAATCTGGCACTCCGTTGCCCGGGGGCCGCGATTCACGCCGCGCTGGCTGCCGTGATGGAGATTCCAGGGGGCCGTCTTGAGAATTTTCGTTGAGCGTTTGCTTGATCTCTTTCCTGATGGCCTTCTGGCCTTTGGCCGGGAGCGCGCAGAATGCGGCCAGCAAGCCACGCGTTGGGCCCGCTCAAGTTGTGGAGCAGGTGCGCGTCTACCGGATTGGCAACGAAGATCGCATCGTGCGGGAACTCGCGGAATTTCTGGCCATACCCAACGTGGCCAGCGACACGGAAAACATTCAGAAGAACGCGGCACGCTTGGTGGAGATGCTGGAGGCGCGTGGGATTGAAACGCACTTGCTGCCGATCACCGGACGCGGGCCGGTGGTTTTCGGCAAGCTGATTACGCCGGAAGCCAAGCGCACCGTCATTTTCTACGCGCATTACGATGGGCAGCCGGTAGATGCGGCGGCGTGGACCGATGGCAAACCATTTGAGCCCGCGCTGCGCGACGCGGCGATCGAGGCCGGCGGCAAACGCATTCCCTTTCCTGAGAATGCGGTGAAGCAGCCGGCGGTCTACAAAGATGACTGGCGGATTTATGCGCGTTCTTCTTCGGACGATAAATCGCCGATTGTGGCGCTGCTGGCGGCGCTGGACGCGCTGCGGACAAAACGCATCCCACTTAATGTGAATCTCAAGGTAATTTTCGAAGGCGAGGAAGAAGCAGGGTCGACGAACCTGCAGCGGGCTCTCGAACTGCACAAGAATCTGCTGGGCGCGGATCTGCTGATCACCGCGGATGGGCCGGTGCACCCGTCGGGGCGGCCGCTGGTTTTCTTTGGCAATCGCGGGGACATTGGTCTGGACATCACGGTGTACGGGCCGGTGCGGGCATTGCACAGCGGACATTATGGCAATTGGGCGCCCAATCCGGCGATGGAACTGTCGCGTTTGCTGGCGTCGATGAAAGATGCGAACGGGCACGTCCTGATCGACGGGTATTACGACGATGTCGTGCCGCTGACCGCTCTTGAAAAAGGGTGGCTGGCGAAGATGCCGGACAATGACGCGGAGCTCGAACATGAGCTGGGCATCGCGAAACCTGAAGGCGGCGGAGAAAAACTTGTGGAATTGCTGCAACTGCCGTCGCTGAACATTCGCGGACTGAGCAGCGCGTACGTCGGCGATCGCGCGCAGAACGTCGTGCCTGACAAAGCGGAAGCCTCGATCGATGCGCGGCTGGTGAAGGGCGAAGACCCGCGGCACAAATTCGAGCAGATCGTCGGCTTCATCCGCAAGCAGGGCTACTTCGTGACCGATCGCGAGCCGACGATCGAGGAGCGACGCGCTCATCCGCTGATCGCCAAGATAATCGACGAGGGCGGGTATCGCGCGTCACGCACGCCGATGGATCTGCCGGTATCGAAGGCGCTAATTCAGGTGGTTCAGGACGCCACCGGCGGCCGCACTGTCGTTGCTCCGGGCCTCGGCGGCAGCGTCCCGATGTACATCTTCGAGGATTTGGGGGTACCGTGGATTGGTGTGCCGATTGTGAACTACGACAATCACCAGCATAGTTCCGATGAGAATCTGCGGCTGGGGCATTTGTGGAATGGCATCGAGGTGTATGCCGCGATTTTGGCGGATTTGGATTGGTGAAGCGGTCGCTGGCATCACAATTGGGCCGACGTCCGAGAGATGGTTGTTACAGATTGGTGCTGGTTTCGCCTCGCCGACGACGGTTCCTCGTGTACTACCGTTCTCGCATTATGTTGCAATGAGTGGGAACATTGTTTTGAGAACCTAATAAATAGGCGATGGGACAGACCTACTACGAAATATTGGGCGTGGCGGAGAACGCCACGGCGCCGGAGATCGAGGCGGCGTTCAAGGCGAAGGCGCGAGAGGTCCATCCAGACACCGTTCCGGCGGAAAATACCTACATGCGGAAGGTCGCGGCCGAGGCGTTCAAGGACTTGTCTGAGGCCAAGGCCGCGCTGCTCGATCCCACGATGCGGCAAAAGTACGATGCAGGTCTGGCCGCCTCGAGGGTTGCAAAGCAAGCTCCGCCTGATTCGCGTCCGGAAGGTTCGGTTGGGGCAAACGCGCCTTCGTGGGACGCTTCACGCAATCGAAGCTCTTCGCGTTCCCGCAAGGGTGCATCGTCCGCGAACGCAGGCGCTGCGCGGCGTCCTCGTCCAGTGCCGCACCTGCCTGAAATCAAAAACCTGAATAGCTTTCTGTTCATCGTTCTGGGAATGGCCACTATTTTCTTTCTGGCCGCGCTGGTGTGGAGCGGCCGAATGCCGCCGGTCTGGCTGGCGACCATCACGGCAGGCTTGGGCATTTTGTCTTTCGTAAACGGTATGCGGCCCGTTTACGGCACGATTACCAGCGGACGCACGCCGCTTCTGGTCACCGCGGGCCTGATTGCCGTTGTTCTGTTGGCGTTGTTCCTGCTGTCGCCGTCGTATTTCGACCTTGCCAGCTCGCGCGTCGCGGGCAGTTCGGCGTCTCCAAGCAACGTCATGAAGAGCGCCCAACGCGCCGGCGCTGCGCGCCACGCAACGCCCAGTCCCACTGTTGCTGTCGTTGACGAAAGCGGGGAAGATGCGGCGTTGCCGACGAAAATCTGGACGAACCTGAAAGATGGGCAGATCTATCGCACGCGCCTGGATGGCGAGCTGTTGTCTCTGGAGGCGATCGCCAGCGGCGGAAAGAGTACCGGCGAAATCACCAAGTGCGAATTTCATCGAGCGGGCGGCGGCGCGGAAAGTTGGGTGGGCATTTGCACGGAACAGAATTTGCAGGGTGACCGTGAGCACGACTCGATGGCGACGCTCAGCCAGTTTTCGGATACGCGGCTGGAGGGCAGCACCAAGGATATTCCCGTGTTCGTCATGACGCCGGTGGACACGGTGCAGATGGGCGCGCCGCCGTTGAATAACCCAGAGGCTGTGCCACAGGTCGCGCCACAAGGTGCGCCGCAGGTTGGGCCGCCCGCCGAAGGAGAAGCTATCGCAGAGCCTGATATGTCCGGAGTTGAGGAAAGCGCGGATCGGGAAGCAATCGAGGCTACCTGCGCTTCCGACAAGCTGAACGGAGGGACGGACAAATACAACGAATGCCTGCGGAACCAGGTCGAGGAATTGAAACGGTCGCCGAGACCGCGAGGATTTTCCAAGCTGAGCAGCGCGGATCGGGATGCGGTGGACTTTGCTTGCACTACCGCGAAGTTGACGCAGGGCCCGGGTGCGTACAACCAGTGCCTGGCGACGCAGATGAGTGTCTTGAGGAAGCGGAAGCAGTGAGCTAGTTAACAGTTTGCCCCTTCCCCCACCATTTTTTGTAAGTGCGGATTCTGAGGGACTCTAAGGTTGGTCGCAGGCATATTGTACTACAAGTATCATTTTGTAGTACAATCCAACGATGCGTCCTGTAATTCAAGCTAGGCTAGATCAACGGTCACGAAAGAGGCTGGCGATACTCGTCCGGGAGTTGGGTTGGACTCCATCGCAGGTGGTGCGCGAAGGGCTGCGCGTTCTGGAGGCGAGTTGCCTGCGCCGCAAGAAGAAAGGGATTATCGGTCTCGGGAAGTTCAGTTCTGGCATAACCGACCTGGGATCTAACAAGAAACATCTGCGGGACTTTGGGCGATGAAACCGGTACTGCTCGACACTGGCGCGATCGTTGCACTGTTGGACCGCAATGAGAGCACTCACCAAGCATGCGCTGACGCCGTGCAGCAACTACAGGCGCCATTGCTTACCTGCGAAGCGGTGATTGCAGAGAGCTGCTATCTGCTACGGAATCTGGCAGGCGCATCGGAAGCCGTAATCGAAAATATTGCAGCTGGAATGTTTCAGGTAGCTTTTCAGCTCTCGCATGAAGCGGCGAGCGTGAAGCAGGTACTGCGAAAGTACCGAGACCGCAAGATCGATCTCGCCGATGCGTGTCTCATCCGTCTGGCAGATATGTTCGAGACGGGCGATATTTTGACGTTGGACCGGGACTTCACGATCTACCGGTGGGGCAAGAATAAGCCGTTCAAGATGTTGCTGAGCAACAGTTAAGGGGGCGGGCTAGAGCAAAAAAGTCAAAGACTGCACCCTTTGCAAACCCCGCACAGAGTGCGGCACCCGGCAAGGATGGGCCACCCGCCCGGTTTCTGAATTTAACGTCCAGTAGAAAGAATGATCACTCTGACAGTCACAGTACACCCGCAGGTTCAAGGTATCTCTTGAGCGATTCAAGTTCTGTTTTGGCAGCGAGCTTCCCAAGAGCATCTGCATATATCGATAGGAACTCGATATCTCTTGAGTTTTCGTCAAATAGCTTCAATAACGGCTCAAGAAGCGTCTGGTCTTGAGTTCGACCGACGGCGTGCGCGAACTCTAAAGGAAACCGACATGCTAGATGAAGCGCTGTATCGCGATCGTGAATTTAGCAGCGCCTCAAGCACGCGCGCACGCCAGTACTTTTCCTTGAGGTTGGCCATGAGAAATTCGCCCCCGACCCTCGGGACCAGTTCTGGATTTCGAACAATCAATTCAAGCGCTTCTTGATCACCTGACTCCCGAAATGTATTAATTAGTTTTTCCGCGATGCTTTCAGAAATCTGCTTATTGCGAAGAGCCGAGAAAGCCCGTTCGCGCGTGCTCTTTGACCGGTGATCGACAAAGGGCTCGGCAAAAGACGCACGCGGCGTCAGAGGGCAACGCTCGTACAAGGCGTAGCAACGCATGGTGGATCTTTTTCTTTAATCTCGGCGGCACCTTGTCGGCGCGTTGAACGAGAGTTTGCATTGTCATCTCAAGAAGACCCAGCTCTGCTTGGTTCAGTTTTAGATCGAGGAGGCGAGTTATGTAATCCGAGCGATCATCCGTTTCATCCAGGTCAGCAAGCTCATTAATGATCTCCGTGGGCGCCAAGCACCGGAGGCTCGCGAATTCGATCGTTCGACTGAGTTCGCGCACCGCAATCTCAGAACTGTAGTCGTTAGTGTCGAATGTTATGTTTTCCATCGATATCTCCTTCAGGGCGCCTGTTTACAAATCATCCGGGCCTAAGTTGCTGAAGGCGTCGGGGGCGGCTTCTTCGAAGCGGGTTAGGCGGCTGCGGAAGACGAATTTTACGTTTTCTGTGGGGCCGTTGCGTTGCTTGGCGATGCGGAGTTCGGTTTCTTCGCGTTCTTCGGGAGTGGCGCCGGCTTTGAAGAAATTCGGGCGGTAGATGAACATCACTACGTCGGCGTCTTGCTCGATGGCGCCGGATTCGCGGAGGTCGGAGAGTTGGGGGCCGCGCTCGTCGCGTTCGGGGGCGCGGGTTAGCTGGCTCAGGACCAGCACGGGGATCTGGAGTTCTTTGGCCAGGCCTTTGAGGCCGCGGGAGATGCTGGAGACTTCTTCCTGGCGGTTGCCGAAGCGGCCGCGGGCGGTGATGAGCTGGAGGTAGTCGACGATCAGCAGGGAAAGGCCTTTGTCGCGCTTGAGGCGGCGAGCTTTCGCGCCGATTTCGAGGACGCTGATGGAGCCGGCGTCGTCAATCCAGATGGGGGCGGCAGCGATGGTGCCGAGGGCTTCGGTCATGCGGCGCCAGTCTTCGCGGCTGAGGTGGCCGGTGCGGAATTTGTGGGCGTCGATCTGCGCGACTGACGCGACCAGGCGCTGAAGCAGCGATTCCTTCGACATTTCCAGGCTGAAGACGGCTACCGGTTGGCCAGCGCGGATGCCGATATTTTCGGCGAGGTTGAGGGCGAGCGCGGTTTTTCCTTGCGAGGGGCGAGCGGCCAGGATCAGGAGCTCGGACGGTTGCAAGCCTGAGGTTAGTTTATCGAGCTCGGTGTAGCCGGTGGGGATGCCGGTGATGCTTTTGCCTTCGCGGAAGATCTTTTCGAGGCGCTCGAAATTGTCGCGAACGATGTCTTTGATGGGGATGAGGCCGATTTTTACGCGATCTTCGGCGAGCGCGAAGATCGAGGATTCGGCGTTGTCGAGCACGGCGTCGGCGCCGTCTTCGCCTTCGAACGCGCGCTGCTGAATGTTGTGCGTCGCGTGGATCAGGTTGCGCAGGAGCGCCTTTTCCTTGACGATGCGCGCGTAGTGCTCGATGTTGGAGACCTTCGGCATGCCGTCGGCAAGCGAGGCGAGATAGGGGGCGCCGCCGGCGGATTCGAGTTCGCCGTGCCGATGCAGCTCTTCGGTGAGCGTGATGAGATCGATGGCCTGCTGCGCTTCGCTGAGCGCGATCATCTGCAGGAAAACGCGGCGATGCTGATCGAGAAAGAAGTCTTCGGGGCGTAGATTCTCGATAGCGGCGTTGAGCGCGTTATTGTCGAGCAGGACGGCGCCGAGGACGGAGCGTTCGGCGTCGAGATTATTGGGCAGCGGGCGTTCGAGAGTGGATTCGACAGGCATGCAGACTCTGCTGTTCTTCGCTTTCTATTCGCCTAGGCTAACACGCCCAGCGAACGCGGTTCAAGCGTCTAATTTTTCACTGCGTCGGGGAAATTTTCCTGGGGCCTCGACCGTTCCCTCTACCCTGAATGAAGACTGGTGAACGCATTGTGCGCGGAAGGTTCACGAGCGTCAACAAAAGTATCGCGGCGGCGCTGTGCATCGCTGCGGAAAACGTTGCAAAACTTTTTTTCGACGAGGATTGATGACGGAACTTTTGCTTTGCCGAACTACCGCGAGTTCGTCGGCGCCATCGACGCGGGCCGAACATCTCGCTCAATCTCGGGAGCGAGTTCGTCTTCGGCTACCTCCAAATCGTAGGCGGCTTGAAGATTCGGCCAGAAACGCGCGCTGGTGTTGAAGTATCGCGCGAGGCGCAAGGCCGTGTCGGGCGCGATGCCGCGGCGTTCGTGGATGATCTCTGCAATTCGCGTGACCGGTACGTGCAGGTCCATCGCCAGTTTGTTCATGCTCAGCTGCAGCGGTTTCAGGAAATCCTCACGGAGGATTTCTCCGGGGTGAATTGGCGGCAGAAGTTTTTCGTTCTTGCTCATAGTTGTCACAAAAAAAGGCGCCGCGATCAAGCCGCGGCGCCAGAGATGACGGAGACTACGATTCTTTTTCGACGAAGACTTTGATTTCAGCGATGACCTCGCGGAAGACTTTCACCTTCACGGGATATTCGCCGAGCGCCTTGAAGGGTTCGGCTAGCTGGACCTGGCGCTTGTCGATTTTGAAGCCTTGCGCTTCGAGCGCGCCGGCGATGTCGCCGGAGTTGACGGAGCCGAAGAGCTGGTCGTTCTCGCCGGTCTTGCGAGTGAAGCGGACTTCGATGCCGTTGAGCGCAGCGGCTTGCTTTTGCGCGGCGTCCATTTCGGTGGCGGTTTTCTTCGCTAGCGACGTGCGGATGCGCTCCAGCGCTTTCATGTTGCCGGTGGTGGCTTCGATGGCCAGCTTGTGCGGCAGCAGGAAATTGCGGGCGTAACCGGGCTTAACGGAGACGACGTCGCCGCGGTGGCCGAGCTTTTCGATGTCTTCCTGAAGAATTACTTTTTGCATTGCGTTTCCCTTTGCTCCTAATTTCGATACGGTGGCCCAGTTAATTGCGGACCTCAGCGGCTAAAGCCGCCTGTCTTGCTGAAGCTTGCGGCACGGCTCACGCCGTGCCCTCCCATTGTGCGGGCCGGGCTAAAGCCCGGCGCCTACATCATTCAACCAATCACCCGGCGCTCAGCTCTTGGGGGCTTCGGCTATTGGTGCGTGCGCAGCCGGGGTTGCGGCCGGAGCCGCAACTGGTGGCGGCACCGCGGGTGCCGGTACGTGCGTGCCCGCTGGAGGCGCTACGCGCGGGGCATGCGTGCCGGCGGCGCTGCCAGCGAATGGCAGCAGCGCGATGTTGCGAGCGCGCTTGATCGCCTCGCCGAGCCACCGCTGGTGGCGCGAGCAGACGCCGGTCATGCGGCGCGGGAGAATCTTGCCGCGTTCCTGCACGAACTGCGACAGGATGTCGGCGCGCTTGTAGTCGATGAAGTCCATCTTCTCGACGCAGAACTTGCAGACTTTCTTCTTGCGGAAATATTGGCGCTTGCCGCGGCGCGGCCCGCCCGGTCCGCCGGGACCCCCGCCTGGACCGCCTTCACGGCGTGGACCTCCGTGTCCGCCACCGGGGCCGCCATGACCGCCGCCTGGACCGTGTCCGCCACCTCGTGGACCGCTGGGTCCGGAGGATTGTTTTTGTTCTTCTGCCATAACTGCCTGCCTTTCAGATCGCTGCTATCAAATCGTTTCGTTCTTCTGGGGCTAAAGCCCGTATGCTGAGGCGACTTTTCGTCGGGGCTGAAGCCCCGACCTCCTGAAGAAAAAGTCCCAAAAAGACCAAGTCAAAAATCCAAAAAGAAAAACCAAGTCACAAATGCAAACTCAGAAAGCGCCCGCCACCCTTCGAAGCTCAGGCGAAACGGCCGGCGGCCGCTACATTGTCACCGACTAGCTCGCCGGGGCTTGCTCCGGTGCCGCAGGTGCTGGCAGCGGGGGAGCGGATTGCGGGGCCGGCGTGCGGCGCGGTCGGCGCGCGGCGCGTACTTCGCGCTTGTGGACGTATTTCTTCTGGCGCTTCAGGTCTTCGTCGAGGCGCACGGTCAGATACTTGATGACTACGTCTTGCACGCGGAGGCGGCGCTCCAGCTCAGCGATCAAGTCCGCATGCGACGTCCGGATCTGCTGATAGACGTACATGCCCTCGCGGTGCTTCGCGACGCGATAGGCCAGCTTGCGCGTGCCCCAGTGCTCGGTCTTCTCAATCTTGCCGCCCTTTTCGGCGCAGGTGTGCTCGATGCCGGCGATTACCTTTTTAATTTCGTCTTCCGGCGTCGCCGGACGGGCGATGAAAATCAGATCGTATAGACGTTCTTCCATGATTGCCTCTTTCCTTCTCTGCCGGGCGCATGGCCCGGTAAAATCGTCACTGCGAAAATCTTCCACGCCCCTTAAGGGCTGGGCAGCCTTAAGTCTAAATCCCGCCCTTCGGAGAGGGCGGCTACAGGCTGCCGACACTTAAATTCGGCGTACGGCTGACGGGTCTAAAGACCCGCCACTACAATTCGTCGGACTCGATCGGCTTGCGGCGGTTGTACTTGTTCATCGCGGCATCGATCCCTTGCGTCAGAATCAATTCCACCGCGTCACCCGCATCACCAATCATTTCGCTGGCGACTTCCAACTCTGCTTTCCGCATCGGCCGCAGAACATATTCCTTGCGGTTACTGACCGGATGATCCGCGCCACATCCCAGTCTTAGGCGCGCGAATTGCTGCGTACCCAGCGAACCGATTACCGACTTCGCGCCGTTGTGGCTGCCGGCGCTGCCCTCCGGGTGAATCCGAATCGTGCCCAGCGGCAATTGCACTTCGTCCCACATCACCAGCAAATCGCTTACATCCAACTCGTACTTGCCGAGCAGCTCTCGCACCGACACGCCGCTCAGGTTCATGTACGTTTGCGGCTTTGCCAGTACGACGTCTTCTCCGGCAATTTTTCCACGGCCGACGAGCGCTTTGCCTTCAGGCCGCTCGACGCGAATCGAACCGCGATTCGCCAGCTCGTCCACCGCCATGAAACCCAGGTTATGCGGCGTCCACTGGTACTCCGGGTCTGGATTCCCAAGCCCCACGATGAGCCGCATAAGTCCGTGTCCACACGCCGCACAAACGACCGGCGCAAAATGGAGCTACTTCTTTTTCTCGCCCTTGTCGCTCTTCTCGGCCTTGCTCTTGGCTTCGCCTTCCTCGCCTTCCTCGCCCTCTTCTTCTTTCTTGCCCTTCTTGATGACTTCGGGCTCGGCGGGCGTTGCGGCGTCGGCGGCCACGGCTTCGGCGGGCTTCTCTTCTTCGACCTTCAGCGCGACGACGTGCGCAAGAACGCGGTCCTTGTCAGTGATCAATTTTATTTTGCTGGTGTCGAACTGCAGGTCGCCGGCACGCAGCGCCTGGTTCAACGCCAGGCCGCTGATGTCCGCCTTGAACTCCGTGGGAATGTCCGCGGGCAAAACTTCGACTTCGACTTCGCGGGTGACCATTTCGAACACGCCGCCTTCCACTTTAACGCCGGAAGCTTCGCCGAAGGTGTGTATAGGAACTCTGACGCGCATGCGCACGTCCATGGCGATGCGCAGAAGATCGACGTGAAGCAAGCGTCCGGTGATCGGGTCGACCAGCCAATCTTTCAGGATCGCGGGTTCGTGCTTTCCGCCGAGATCAACTTGAAAGAGAGTGTTGTGACCGCTCTCGGAACGCAGAATCGCGCCCACCTGCTTGGCGTTCAACGCGAGCGTGATTGCTTCCCCTTTGCCGCCATAAAGGACGGCGGGAACCTTCCCGGTCAGGCGAAGCCTTCGTGCTTCGTTCTTGCCGCGCGTGGCGCGGGGTGCTCCTTCGACGACAATCTTCTCTTGAGCCATACTCTTCTTCCCTTCGTTACGATCTTGCTGCGAGGCGTTAAAGCGCGCCCTACACTGCAATTTCCTATCGCGTTGGCGGGTCTAAAGACCCGCCACTATAGCGCCGTGCGCTACGCGCTGACTTGCTAAATAAATAGTTCGCTGATCGACGTTTCTTCGTGGATCGAGCGAATGCCACGAGCCAGCAAATCCGCGACGCTCAAAACCTTGATCTTGCCCATCTTCTTCGCGGCCTCGGACATCGGCACGGAATCGGTCGCGACCACTTCCTTGATCTGCGAATTCGCAATGCGCTCAATCGCGGGTCCCGACAGCACGGCATGGGTGCAAGCCGCGAACACCTGCAAGGCGCCTTCGCGAATCAACGCCTCCGCGGTCTTCACCAGCGTGCCCGCGGTGTCGATGATGTCATCGACGATCAGCGCCGTACGCCCACGAACATCTCCGATCAGGTTCATTACTTCGCTGACGTCCACATCGACGCGGCGTTTGTCGACGATGGCCAGCGGCGCATCCATCCTCTTCGCAAAAAAGCGCGCGCGCTCCACGCCACCAGCGTCCGGTGAAACCACAGTCACATTCGGCAGCTTCAAACTCTTAAAATATTCGACCAGCACCGGCGAGCCGAACAAATGATCCACGGGCACGTCGAAGTAGCCTTGAATTTGCGGGGCATGCAAATCCAAAGTCAGCGCCCGGCTGGCCCCCGCGGTTTCCAGCAAGTCCGCCACCAGCTTCGCGGAAATCGGAACGCGCGGCTTGTCTTTGCGATCCTGCCGCGCATAGCAGTAATACGGCAGCACCGCGGTGATACGCCAAGCGGACGCCCGCTTGAACGCGTCGATCATCAGCAGCAACTCAAGCAGGTGGTTGTCCACCGGGTAACAGCACGGTTGCACCACAAAAACATCAGCCCCGCGCACGTTCTCCAGAATCTGGAGATAGATCTCGCCGTCGCTGAAACGCCCCAGCTTCATCTTGCCAAGCGTGGTGCCCAGGTGCTGGCAGATGCTCTCTGCCAGCGGCAGATTCGCCGTCCCGGAGAAGATCTTGAAGCGTTCGTCCTGCACGAGTTCGTGGCTCCAGCCTTTGATCGTCATTCGATCAAGGCGACGCGATCAAGGCGACGGCGAATTCCGCTACATGGCCCGGGAAACGAATTAGCACACGAGGACGCTGAGAGGGTCGAACAAAAGCGACACGCGCAGCTTAAAGCGCAGTCGGAACCAGACGCTTATACCGATCGCGCGAGATTGTCTCGCAAACGAAGGTCTGGTCGCTCGGAAACCCAACAGCGGCTCGGCGCGCCAACGCTGGGCTCGGGAAAACTCCAAACACCGCCGAACCGCTACCCGCCAGCATGGCCTCTGTCGCTCCTGCTCGAAGCAATTCCCTCTTAAGTATTGCGAGTCGAGGGTGACGCCGGAAAACGGGTCGCTCAAAATCGTTCGAGAGGCCGCTTACCTGCGCGCTCCAGCACAGAGCACAGAACCTCCAAAGTTTAGAGTTACCCAGCCGTTTTGTCAATTGCCGCGACTGCGTTTCGGCCAACAAAGGCGCTTTCACCCAGCGAAATGCCTCCGGTGTGGAAACGTGGATGTCCGGCGAGGTAATCACGAGAATGGATTGTTTCTCGCTGTCGGCAAGGGGATAGACCTCGTCCCCCCTGTTTACTCCCAGCGCCCTCCCGCCAAATAAGAAAAAGGGTACGTCGGCACCCAGCGAAACTGCGGTCTCGACTAGTCGCTCCAACGCGAGCTTTTTCCGCGTCAGTCGCAAGTACCCCAGCAATGCGGCCGCGGCATCACTCGATCCGCCGCCCAATCCGCCGCCGGCTGGAATTGTTTTGTGCAGTTCAATCTCGACGCCGCCGCGAATCTTCAATTCGCGCTTCAAAGCATCCACAGCCCGGTAGACGAGATTCTTGGTGACCGGCTCCTGCGAAAGCCGCTCGTTGCCATGAATCGAAAGCGATATTCCGGGCTTCCGCGAACTTCGCAGCAACAGTTTGTCATGCAGGGAGATGGTCTGAAAGATGGTGCGGAGTTCGTGATAACCGTCGGGGCGCTTCCCGAGGATGTCCAGGCACAAATTGATTTTCGCGAACGCTGGGATTCGAACTTCGCGCATGCGGACTATTCTACATGCCCTGCGCGATTCTATTGGTGCTTGGCGTCTTGCGGCACGGACTTCTGCGCCACGCGATGCTTGGTCTGGCCGACTTTCTTCTCAAGTTCCGCGATCTTATCGGTCTCGATGTCCGCCGGCAGCGAGCGGCGCCATTCGGAGAGTGATTTTTCCCACTCCGCCGCAGCGAGCTCGGTGCGCCCAAGCTTGGAATACACATCGCCGAGGTGCGAGTGAATCGTGGGATCGTGGCTGTCCCGATCAACGGCCTTGCGCAGCGTCGCTTCCGCATCGGCCAGCTTATTCTGCTTGTAGTACACCCACCCCAAACTATCGAGATAAGCTCCGCTGTAGGGCTCTTCCTTCAGCGCGCCCTTTACCAGCTCTTCCGCCTCGTCGAGCCGCTGCCCTAAATCGCCGAGCATGTAGCCGTAGTAATTAAGCACCGTCGCGTTGCTGGGATCGACGGCAAGAGCCTTCTTGAACTGTTCTTCAGCGCGGTCGAAAAATTTCTGCTTCTCGTAGATCGCGCCCAACAGGAACCAAACCATTTCGTTGTCGCGCGGCTGGCCAGGCAGCGCCTCGGCCATGCGCGCAGCATCTTCCGCCTCTTTATAGCGCTTGCTGCGCTCGTAAACCTGCGCAATGTTCAGATAGATTTCCCGGTCCGCTTCGCTGTTGGTGAGCTGCGACCTCAACATCTTTACGGCTTCGTCGGTCTGCCCATTTTCGCCCAGCAATGAGGCTTCCCGCGACTGCATCGCCGCATCCTTAGGATACTTCGCCACTGCTTCTTTCCCAACCTGCAACGCCTTCGGCAGATCCCGGGCTTCGCGGTAGGTGTCCATCAACAGCATCCGCGACCGGCGGTCTTCTTCATCGCCCAGGTGCCCCAACTCTTCATAGGTGTAAGCCGCGGCCTGATAACTTTGGCGATCGCGATACAACTGCCCCAGCTCTTGATACAGAACCGCAAGCGAGCGCCGCCGCGACGGCATCATCGCCGACTGCCCTTTCACTCCGGAGATCGCATCCGAAAGCACGCGAATCGCATCTTCGTAGCGCCCCTGCGCCTGGTACAACATGGCCTCGTTGTACATCACTTCCAGGCTGCCCGGCGCGTACTGTCGCGCCTTCAGCAGATTCTCTTCCGCATGATCGAGCTGATGCATCTCGCGGTAAATCTGCGCGGTGCGGAGATAGACGTCCGCATCGTCCGGCATCAAATCGGCAAGCTTTTGATACACGACCAGGGCGTCGGGATATTTCTCCTCAGCCAACAAGGTTTGTCCCAAACCCCGCAGGTGGCTGAGCTCGGATGGATCCAGATCGGAAGCCCTGCGATAGGCCTGCTCCGCTTTCCCAAGCTCTCTCGTTTGCGTGTAAGCGTCACCCAGCAAATCCAGTAGTACCGGCGAGGGCGTATGGCTGGTCATTCCCTCCAGAAGCGCCACGGCCTCCGGAGACTTGCCTTCGTCCAGCAAGAGCTGTGTAAGTTGCTCGATGGCCGGCTCATCGTCCGGGTCAGTTTTCAAGATGCCGCGCAGAACTTCTTCGGCCTTGTCATGTTCGTTCCGCAGGCGATACAGCCGCGCGAGCCACAATGCAGATTCCGTATCGGTCGGTTCCAGGCGGTAGATTTCCTTATATTGATCGATGGCCCGCGCGGCAATTTCCGATTGCCCGCCGTTGCCGCTCAAATCGCCGAGGCTGCGAAGGTAGATGCGCGCCAGCAAACGGCGCGTGGGCACGTCGTTAGGATCGCGCTTGAGAATTTCCTGAGCTTCCGCGACGGCATCGCGAACGCGCTGTGCCTTCCAATACATCTCTGCCAGACGCTCGCCGATCACCGGAGACTTGGGGTCCAGCGCATACGCTTTTTTGTAGAAGTCGATCGCTTGCGTGGCGTATTCCGCTTTACTGGTGTTCTCGTACTGCTGCTCGTAGACATGCCCCATCGTGAAGTTGTAGTAGGCGTCGGCGCGCTCGGAAGGCGCGGCCGCCGCGCTGCCCGCCAGGGTTATGCCCGACGCCGAAGACGTAACTCCTTCCGGACTCTGCGGCGCGCCTTGTGGCTGTTCCGCAGGCTGCTGCCCCCAGGTACTGGAGCCGCCCAATGCGGCCAATAGAGTTGCGGCAACGGTCAGTCGGCGAAGTTTCATAATTACCCCTAAACGAAAAGTATCCCACGCGGCCCCTGGAGGGTCAAAACCCTAAAATCGCAGTTTTCCAAGTAACACAGAGGCTCCTGCTTGCCCTGAGCGACGAAAGGTCTGTCTCGGCGGCCAATTCAACAGAATTGCCCCGGCACCACTCAAATCGTCCACCCCAATAGGATGCGCAAACGGAGGCAAGCGTTGAGAATAGGATCAAATACGGCGATGTGGAAAAACGGCCAGGCCAAACGTTCTAAATCGGCTTGCGCATAACACTCGGACGAAGTTCGTTGGGGAGTGACCCACCTGATTCCGCGTTAGTCGCCTGGCCGATGCACCTTCGTGTGCTTGCGGTCCGCGAAAGGGTCCACGAGGCGGAAACTATGCACGCCAGCGCTCGGATTGAACTTGTACATAAGCACCGCATCGGCGGCGCCTTCCTCCCGCGCAAGTTCCAATTCGGGATTGCTCAAGATGACTTCCCCTTTGTTGGTAATGCGCAGTTCCGTTCCAACCTGCAGCACAAATCTTCATCTCATCGCTGGCAGTCGCCATAGCTAACCTCGTACCCCACCTTCCTAGCACATACAGTGGCGAAAGCTTGGATGCACGGTCGTAAGGGAATGACGCATGAACCATGTAGGCGCTGGGCTTTAGCCCGGCGCCCTGATCCGGCACGATTCCGGCAGGCGTCCTGCACAATCTAATGCAGAAAATGCCGCATACCCGTGAAGACCATCGCCAGTCCAAGCCGATCCGCCGCCGCGATCACGTCGCCATCCCGTACCGACCCGCCAGGCTGAATCACCGCGGTCGCCCCAGCCTTAGCCGCCTCCTCAACGCCATCAGGAAACGGAAAGAAAGCATCGGACGCCACCACGCTACCCTGCAACGGAACCTGCGCCTTCATCACCGCAAGCTTCACCGAATCAACCCGGCTCATTTGGCCCGCGCCCACCCCGAGCGTCGCGCTCTCTCGCGCAAACACAATGGCGTTCGACTTCACGTGCTTCGAAACCTTCCACGCGAAGCGCATGGTATGCATCTCCTCGGCGGTAGGCACGCGCTTGGTCACCGTGCGCAATTCAGCGTCGCTCAGTTCCCCTAAATCTGGTTGCTGCACGAGCATCCCGCCCAGAATCCTCTTGAGCTGCAACTCCCGCTCGGGTTCGAGCCCTCCCGCGGGCAATTCGAGCAGCCGCAGATTTTTCTTCGCCGCGAAAATCGCTTTGGCCTTGTCCTCAAAACCCGGCGCCACAATGCATTCCACGAACAGCTTGGCCACCTCCTCCGCCGTCGCCACGTCCACAACGGTGTTGAAAGCCAGCACTCCTCCGAACGCCGAGATGGGATCGCACGCATAGGCCTTCAAGTAAGCGTCCCGAAGCGTCGCCTGCTCCGCCGTGCCGCAGGGATTGTTGTGCTTGATGATCACCGCCGCCGGCTTCTTGAACTCCGCGGCAAGGCTTCGCGCCGCTTCCAGGTCCACAAAATTGTTGTACGAAAGCTCCTTGCCTTGAAGTTGTTTCGCCGCAGCCAGACCTTCGGGCGGGCGGCCGGCCGGCACGTACAGCGCAGCGGCCTGGTGCGGATTTTCTCCGTAGCGCAGTTCTTGCTGCCGCCGCAGCGCAATATGCACGCGCTCTGGCAGTAACGATTTCTCCGCCAAGGCGACGTGCCCCGACGCGACCGAAAGCCTCTCCAGTTCCGTGGTGATCATGCCGTCGTAACGCGAGGTAGTCGCAAACACCTTGCGCGCCAAGTCCATGCGAGTAGGCAGCGATGTTTCGCGCTCTCTCTCCAGTTCACCCGCGACCCGCGCGTAATCCGCCGGATCCGTCACCACCGTTACACTCTCAAAATTTTTCGCCGCCGACCGCAGCATCGTCGGTCCGCCAATGTCGATGTTCTCGATCAATTCCTCCGCGCTCAGCCCCGCCTTCGCCGCGGTCGCCTCAAACGGGTACAAATTCACCACCACCAGGTCGATGGGCTTGATGCCATGCTCCGCCGCCTGCTTTTCATCCTCAGCATGCTTGCGCCGGTACAGCAGCCCGCCGTGCACCTTCGGATGCAACGTCTTCACGCGCCCGCCAAGCATTTCCGGCCAGCCCGTAAAATCGGAGACGTCGCGCACCGCCACGCCCGCCTCGCGCAACAACTTCGACGTGCCTCCCGTCGAAAGAATCTCGATACGCAAAGCCGCAAGCCGCTTCGCAAACTCCACGATCCCCGTCTTATCAAACACGCTGATCAGCGCGCGTTCCACTGCCATGTCAACCCCCTCTTCCTGTAGCCGCCCTCTCCGAGAGGGCGGGGTTTAGACCCAACCCGAGCCATAACAACCGACGCGCAACATCAATGCCGCCGGTACCTCCACGCTCGAGGGCCAAATAAAAAAAGAAAAGCACAACAGTGTAAGCGCTACAGCTTGAAATGGGAAACGAGGGAAAACTGGGGGTCGGTCAGTTTCCGGCTACCGCTTATCGGGAGTTGAGCCACTTTCGCGGACAGCTTGTTGGGTCGTGGACGGTCGACTTCCGTGCACCAACCCCACCAGCGAACTGGTTTGCACGTGCACGGCTCGCGGGCTTAGGAGCTGCGAGCCAACGCCAATACTCACTTCTGATCGGTTTTTTCGCTGTTTGACCCCGGAACGTTCAGCTTCTCCAATTTTGCCAATTGTTCCCGCACCCGATCCGCGTCTTTCGCATGCGGAGCTAGCGCCAAGTAAGTTTGCATCTGCCCGATCGCAACAGCATAGTTGCCCTTTCGGGCAAAGATTTCCGCCAGTAAGAGATGTACCTGCGGAAAATGAGTGACCAGGTCCTGGTGTTCCGCCTTGAGAGCGCTCTTTTCTGCGTCTTCGAACTTGTTGAGCTTGTAGTTTGCCATCGCGTTATAGAAGTAGGCGTCGGCGTAGTTTGAAGGATCGAGATCCAAGATGTAATTGTTGACGGCGACGCGATTCAACGGATCGAGGTCCAGGATGTGACCAGTTAGATCGAGGACATCGGTCCACTCCCCTGCCTGGTAGGCCATTGACGCGAGCGACAGATAAGGCGGCAGGAACCTGGTATCGATAGTAGTGGCTTGGGTATAGGCTTTACGAGCTGCGTCCTGCTGATTTTCTTTCTGTAAAACCGTACCGTACTGAAACCATGCATTCGCCGAACTGGGGTACAACTCCACCGCAGTTGCAAAATATTTGTGCGCGTCGTCAAGTTTGCCGTTCTTCTCGGCCTGCAGCCCTTTGTCATACGCTTTTGTGGCATCTTTCGGTGCTTTGTAGGGGGTGGCGCTCAGCGTCGCGCCTGGCACCTTTCCCGCTCTCTGCACCACAACAGCACCCACGTCAATGCTGCCGCCGACGGTATCGAGACCCATAAGGCTGATGACACGGGACTGAAAGCCCGAGGCCGAGACCCGCAAGTCACAAGTGGTCAACTCGCGTCGTGAAATTCCCATGTCCGAATTTCTGTTAGCCACTCCAGAGGGCGAACCCGACTCGGCGCTAGCTTCAGGAAAATTATCGGTCCTCGAGCCTAATTGCATGCTGAAATCGCCGTGAAGAGATGCATACACCTCTTGACGCACCCTGTTGTTGCAAACCCGCTGAACCAACAGATCGTGTGGAACAGGTGCGCCGTCGTGGGTTGCAACGCGTCCCCGGAGAAACATCACGAGATCCTCTCTCGATTCGCTTGGATCCGAATTCGGGGGAGCGGGAGTCGCGGAACGGCTTGGGGGAGTGGCAGGCGGAGGGGCAGGAGCTGGAGCCGGAGGCTTCTGCGCCATTGTCACAGGTACCAGAAGTGCGATTGCGATCCCCAGCACGACAAACTTGCGGATGTGGCGGCTCATAGATCGATGCCTAGGAAGGAAACACCTGAGGCTTAAAATCCTAGGGCATATGTCAGTTCAGGTCAAGGTTCCCAACTCGAGGATAGTGGGTCAACTGCCACCAACGCGACGTGTGGACAGGTTTGGAATCCTTCACGAGGAGTAAGTAGGTCGGACAACCTCAAAGGGTTTGGGTGGCTGTTGGTGCGCAGGAAATGACTGGTGGCTTTCTTACGCCTGACGTGCTGACCGGAAACTGAACCTCTGCCGAAACTTGTCGTGAGGAAAATTTCTCACGCGACAAAATTGCGCGTCGCAATTCTATGATTTCACCAGCGCCTTCAGCTTGACCTGCCCCTCAACGACTTCCACCACATACTCGACGTTCTGGCACTTCTGCTTCTCCTGCAGATCCTTGGTCTTCTTGCGGACAAATTCCTTGAAACCTGCCTGCGATAACTTGTGGATCTCTTCACCCGTCTGCGTCTTGGCCTGCACAAACGCATGATAAAGGCGCTCCACATTCTCGGTCTCATTTTCAGGGTCCGCGCAAACAACGCGAAATGCCGGAGGCGGAGCCTCAGCCGCGACTACTGGGCGAATTGCCGGAGCCTCGACTACAGTAGCTGCATGTGCAGCGGGCACCGCCACTCCCGGCTGCAACCCCGGATGCAACTCCGGATGCGCCTTCGCGCGCTCCGCCTCGATGGCCTTTGCCGCAGCCCCAAAGTGCCGCTGCGATCTTCCCTCTTCCTTCAACTGCACTTTTTTGCGGAAAATATCTTTGTACTTCGCGTATGTCTGCGTCAGATTGTTGAATCGAAAGCGCTGCCCGAACTTTAGCTCCCCGCCGCGTTCGCCGTAGCGCTTGACCACCAACTCGATACGCCACTCGATTTCGGTGGGAGGGCGCTTCCTGCCCCCACCAAAATACTGGTCGTACTCGATCTTCAGTTGGCGGATGTCCCGTTCGAGTTGGCCCAGATCTTCGTCGATGGTGGCCATGGATGGACTAAAACCTCGCTCTTCCCATGCTAGGAGCCGCCAGCAATCCCGTCAACGGTACCCGCGCCAAAAGCGCCTGATGCAGCACCGTACTCCCGCTCACCCACCTGTCCCTAAGGCCAGCCAAAATTGTCCTCGAATTCCTCGGTGACCTCTGCGCTCCGACCTCTGTGCTCCTACCTCCGCGCCCTCTGTGTTAAGCTTTTTCCCCGCATTTTTCCTAAGCAATCTCTCAAGCCTCCCACTCCGAAGACGTTCTATGTTGAAATATCCCCATGGAATCCCCCACTAGGCGCACCCTTTCCCCCGACCAAGCAGATCTCCTGCGCCAGATTCCGTCCGTCGACGAACTCCTGGCCAAACCGCGCCTAGCCTCCCTCGCGAAGCGCGTCGATCGAGCGCTCCTTCTCGAAGTAACCCGCGCCACGCTAGCCGACCTACGGGCAAAAATCGCCGGCGACATGCAAGCGCAAGTCTTGACTCTAAACGCCGCGGCCCTCGAGGAACACATCACGTCCGCGGTAGAGCAAATCCTCTCCCGCTCGCTTCAACCGGTCATCAACGCCACCGGCGTAGTCCTGCACACCAACCTGGGCCGCGCCCCGCTCACCGAAGCCGCCGTCGAAGAATTCCGCCGCACTGCCACGCAATACAGCAATCTTGAGTACGATCTCGAAGCAGGCGCCCGCGGCAAACGCGACGTTCACACCGCGCAACTCCTGGAGCGCCTAACCGGCGCCGAATCCGCCATCGTCGTCAACAATTGCGCCGCGGCCGTTCTGCTCGTCCTGGCAGCGCTAGCCAAAGGCGGCGAAGTCCTCGTCTCCCGCGGCGAGCTGATCGAAATCGGCGACGGCTTCCGCATCCCGGAAATCATGGCCGAAAGCGGCGCCACCCTCTGTGAAGTCGGCACAACCAATCGCACCCGCATCGCCGACTACGAGCGCGCCATCAATCAAAACACCCGCCTGCTACTGCGCGTCCATCCGTCCAATTTCCAGATCACCGGTTTTGCGGAAAAGCCTACGCTCGAAGAACTAGCCGCGCTGAGTCAACGCACCAACCTGCCACTGATCGAAGATCTCGGCTCCGGCTGCTTGGTCGACCTCTCCGCCGCCGGAATCACTGAGCCGGTAGTCCGCGATAGCATCGAAGCCGGCGTTTCCCTAGTCATGTTCAGCGGCGACAAACTCCTGGGCGGCCCGCAAGCCGGCATCATCGCCGGAAAGAAAGAACTCGTCACCCGCATCCGCCGCCACCCACTGTTCCGCGCCCTCCGCGTCGACAAGCTCACCACCGCCGCGCTCGCCGCCACTCTAAGCGCCTACCTCCGCGCCTCTCTCGACGAAATCCCCGCCCTCCGCATGATTCGCCTCGCGCCGCAAGAACTGAAACGCCGCGCCGAAAATTTCCTGCGCGAGCTAACTCCCGAAATCCCACTCGGCGAAGTCGAACTCGAAATCACCGACGGCGCCTCCCTGGCTGGCGGCGGCTCCACCCCTACGCAATCCCTCCCCACAAAAATCATCCGTATCGCCAGCGCCCGCCACCCCGCCGCACAGCTCGAACAACGCCTCCGCCGCTCCCCCGCGGGCATCAGCGTAATTGCCCGCATCGAAGACAACCGCTTGGTCCTCGACCTCCGCACCGTCTTCCCGGAACAAGAACCCCAACTTGTCAGAGCCCTCGCCGCGGCCCTCCGCTAGCCACCGCCAATGTCGAGTTGGACTAGCATTCTCTAATCTACCCCGGCGCGACACACTTGCAGTTTTGGCCCTCGGAGCGCTGGCAAGAGCAGGGGGCGGTATTTTGTGGCGACCATATCTCACCGTCACCAGCCGCAAAATCGCTGAAGCCGCAGGGGTTTGCGGCATTCCGCGATTGCTGACGAATGGCACTTGCGGAGGCTGTTGGCGCCTATATTTTCAATTCGGGACAGCATGGCCTGCGCGTTCCACAATCGAGCGTTTCTACCATTCAATGTTGTCCCCAAGCGCAATCCCGGAGAAGACGCGCACCACAAGCCGGCCGGAGGTCAATTGACGCCAGACACGCGACGAATGCTTCGACAGTTATTCGTCGCGGTGTGTTTCGTCATCATGCACGTACTGCTGGACCGCTCCACAATACCTCTTCAGATTTGGAATGAGATCAGTGCGTGGTATCCGCCCACGGGCCTGGCGCTCGCGGTGTTGATTGCATTCGGGCCGCGCTACGCGCTGCCCATCCTGATCGCGGAAAATATCGCATCGATCCTGAACTATCACTTGCCGGTCTACTCTTTTTCCTTCCTGGTTGGCAATATCGAATTCGTGGCCACCTATACCTCCGCAGCCCTGATACTGCGTAACGTCGTCAAGATCGATCGGCAACTTCGCTCGCTACGATACGTGATGTGGCTGCTGCTTGTGGCCATACTCTCCTCATGTTTGGCGGCGTTTGCTGGGACCGGCTTTCTTGTCCTGGATCACCTCATACATTCGCGAGAATATTTGCAGGCGACTTTCAATTGGTGGGTCGGCGATGCTGTGGCGATCGGGTCCATCACGCCGTTTGTCTCATCTATGTGCTGCCCGGGCTCCGGCGGTTTGCGGGCTATTCCGAACCTGCCAGGACCAGCGTGGATCAGCCCCCAGTTGTGTTGGGCAGACACGACTTGCAAGGAATCCGCAGAGCGTCGGAGTCGGGACTATTCGCGGTGTGCCTCATCGCGGCGCTGTGGATGGCGTTAAGCGGACATCGGTCTCGCAGCAACGAGATGTTCTATTTGCTCTTTCTGCCGCTGATCTGGATGGCCGTGCGGCGCGGTCTGCGGGGCGCCACGGCGGCCATCCTGACACTCGATACGGGAATCATCGTGGCGCTGAAGATCTATCCGCGAGATCCCGGTGAACTTACGGTGCTGCAATTTCTAATGCTCATTCTGTCGCTCGCCGGGTTGGTGCTGCGCGCCCTGATCAGCGAGCGCAACGCGGGAGAACAGCGGCTGTCCCGAGAGGAAGGGCGCATGCTGCTGCTGGAATCCACGGGCGAAGCCATCTACGGAGTGGACCTTGCGGGCCAATGTACATTCTGCAATCTCGCGATGCTCCGGCTGCTGCGCTACGCTTCGCAGAACAACGTGCTGGGCCGCAATATACACGATGTCATCCATCATACCCGGCGCGACGGGTCGCACTACCCTGCAAGCGAGTGCGCGCTGTTTAAAGACTTCCGAGCGGGCGGAATATTTCACGGGGCTGACGAGCTGCTTTGGCGCTCCGACGGCACCTGCTTCGACGCCGAGATCCGGTGTCATCCGCTGCTGCAACAGGGCCGCGTCCTGGGAGCCGTCGCCACTTTCGTGGACATCACCGAGCGCAAGAAAGCGCAAGAACTTCTGCGCCAGGCGAAAGACGATGCGGAAGCCGCGAATCGCGCCAAGAGCGAATTCCTGGCGAACATGAGCCACGAGATTCGCACGCCTATGAATGGCATTTTGGGGATGACCACCCTCGCCCTCGAAACTAAGCTGGACTCCGAGCAGCGCGATTACCTCGGTATGGTCAAAAGCTCGGGGGAATCCCTGCTGACGCTGCTCAACGACATCCTGGACCTCTCGAAAATTGAAGCTGGCAAGCTGGACCTGGAAATTGATCGGTGGAAGACTGCATCGAAGAGACGCTGCAACCGCTGGCTCGCATCGCGCAACCAAAAGGCGTCGAATTGCTATGGAACACCGATCCAGAGATTCCGGCCGTGGTGCGCGGCGATTCCACGCGCTTGCGGCAGGTGTTGATCAACCTGGCGGAAACGCATTCAAATTCACCCACCACGGACAGGTGGCGGTTTACGCGCGGATTGCCCAGGCCATGCAGGATGGCTTGCTCCTGGAGTTCACGGTGTCCGACATCGGCATCGGAATAGCCGAGCACAAGCAAGAAAAGATTTTTGAAGCATTTTCGCAAGCGGATATGTCCACCACGCGACGCTACGGCGGCACCGGACTCGGACTTTCGATTTGCCAGCGGCTCGTGCAGCTTATGGGCGGTCGTATCTGGGTAGAGAGCGAAGAAGGACTGGGCAGCGAATTCCATTTCACCATAACGGTGTTGCGCGAGGCGGAGCCCGAGCAGTCCAACAGACCGCCGAGCCGCGCGATGCTTCCGGAAGGTTGCCGCGTCTCATCGTCGATGACAACGCTATCAACAGCGAGTTGCTCCAGCGTCTCCTTCTGCGCTGGAACATCAAAGCCGTGGCGGCATCCAGCGCCGGCGAAGTGCTGGCTCAGATCGCAGACGCGCAGCGCACCGGCGAAAAGTTCTCCACCATCTTGTTGGAGATGGACCTGCCCAGCCCGGGGGGATTGGCGCTGGCCGCCACATTGCGCGCATCTCCCGCAGCCGGCGTGCCGGTGATACTCGTCCACTCACACCTGCTGAGTGAGGAGGAACGCGACCGCTGCGAGCAGTTAGGTGTAACTCAAACGATCCTGAAACCGTTCCGGCGGTCGGCCCTTCTGGAAGCGCTGCGAGCTTCCCATGGCGAACTGGACCAGGCGCAAGCCCCCGAACCAGAAAAGACCGCCGAGGAAAGACGCCCGAGCTTAAGGATTTTGCTCGCCGAAGACAACATCGTGAACCAGCGACTGATCTCGCGGCTACTCGAGAAAATGGGGCA
Organism: uncultured Acidobacteriota bacterium; assembly: GCA_963834025.1. Classification (GTDB taxonomy): domain Bacteria; phylum Acidobacteriota; class Terriglobia; order Acidiferrales; family UBA7541; genus Acidiferrum. The sequence continues at coordinate 99,779 of CAWIAI010000007.1, forward strand.
CAACGTTACGATTGCGGGCGATGGACAAATGGCGCTGCGCTTGTCGACCCATCAGGAATTCGATCTCGTGGCCATGGATATGCAAATGCCCCTCATGGATGGACTGGAGGCTACCGAAGAAATTCGCTCCCGGGAAAAAAGGGCGGGAGGCCACCTGCCGATCATAGCGATGACCGCGAATGCATTTGAAGAAGACCGGCGAAGATGCCAAGAAGCTGGGATGGATGGCTACGTCGCCAAGCCGGTCACTTCCAAATCGATTGAAATGGAGATCACCCGCGTGATGGCCGCGCAAGAGAAGTATCAAAAGCGCGAAGTTTCGCGGATAAGTTAGAATTCGCGGGACGCAGTCTGATTCCCGTCCGTCAACAAGCAATCCCAGTACACATATTTCCGAGCGGCTGCCGATCCGGCAAGATAGCGGGGCCAGAGATAGAGCGCGCCTTGGGGCGATGCTCACTAACCTGGATTATGCACGATTTTTCTGGCGGAAAAAGAAAAGGTGCTCTAAAAGATTGATGAACACTGGGTTTTAGTAGAACCCGGCGTTCTCTTTCGGAGCACCCAGAGATGACAGTTTGTTGTATACCACAGCTTTCCTTTTCCTTCTACCGACACCGACCCATTCGAGCTGATTTTTCCGGCGGGCAGATCAGTTCTGACGCTGGTCTTCTTCCGTTGCGGGCCTTTGATCAGCGGCATGGGCTTACTCGCGGGCTAGCCGAACGCCTCTGTGATCCTCGCGAAGAGGAACGTATTCGCCATTCGGTATTGTCGTTGTTCCGCCAGCGCCTCTACCAGATCATCGCTGGCTACGAAGATGCCAACGACGCGGACCGACTGCGACACGATCCGGCTTTTCAGATTCTTGCCGATCACCCGCTGGGGGAACCGCTCGGATCACAACCGACTCTCAGTCGCTGGGAGAATTCACCCTCACCTCGCGACCTTCTCAAGCTGCAGGATGCCCTTCTCGATGGGTTTGTGAAGATCTGTGGGAAACAAGTCCGGAAACGAGGAGAGATTCTGCTCGATGTCGATTCCACCGACGATCCCACGTACGGGCAGCAGCAGCTGAGCTTCTTCAATGGTGGTTATGACCAGCACATGTATCACCCCTTGCTGATCTTTGAGCGGCACACCGGTTGTTTGTTGGCCGCCCGATTACGTGCGGGCACGGTTGCTGGTCACGCCCGCATCATCTCTTTGCTGTTGCGCATCGTTCCGCGACTCCAGCGTGAATTTCCTAAGGTCCGAATCAAGTTACGTGCCGACGCTGGTTTCGCCACGCCGATGCTCTATGAATTCTGCGAGTTTTTCGGCTTGCAGTATGCCATCGGCATAGGCACCAACGCGCGGTTGCAAAGTGCTGCGCAGCGGCTGCAGCATCGTCTCGCGAAACGATATCGTCGAACCGGCGAGCCGCAGCGCTCCTTCTCCAGCTTTCGCTACCGCGCTCACCCCTGGTCTCATCAACGGCGCATCGTCTACAAAGCCGAACACACCGCTGCTGGTAGCAACCTGCGTTTCCTGGTCACCAACCTGCTAGGCCGCAGCCGTTCCGTTTTTTCCTTTTATAACGATCGCGGGGAATGCGAGAACCGCATTGAAGAGTTCAAAAATGGTTTTGCCGCTGACCGCTTGAGCTGCCACCGCTTTCGGGCCAATGCGTTTCGCCTGTTGCTCCATAGTTTCGCCTATAACCTGGTCAACCTGTTTCGCCTGCAATTGCCTTCCTCGATGCGCTCAGCGCAAATCGAAACTCTGCGTATTCAGTTGTTCAAGATCGGCGCACGCACGCGAACTAAGCCTCCACAACATCGGTTCCGCCTTCCTCCAGAAGTACCCCCGCCGGCTTCCTCTCTCGCGTCGTGGTTATTACCACCACGCTGACGAGCACAAACACGGTACCGAGCATGGTTCGCAATCCAATCGGTTCGCCGCCAAGGAAATAACCCACCAGCACCGCCACCACTGGATTCACGTACGCGTAGGTCCCCACCTTTGTCGGAGACTCGTGATGAATTAACCACAGATAGGCGGTAAACCCGATAATCGATCCCGCCACGATCAGATAGACCAACGCAAACCAAACTCCGCGTGAAACGCTCGCCGGGTGAAAATTGCGAAATTCGCCCAGAGCGCCCGCTACCAGGGCCAGCAGCAGTCCGCCCAAGAGCATCTGGACGCCGGAACTCACCATTTTGGACGGCGGCAACGGCAGTTTGCGCGTGAATATCGACGCAATGGACCAGGTTATCGACGCGATGATCAGCGCAACTGCTCCGGCCCGGTCGATAGGCGCCCCGCCGAGGTTCAACGACCGGCTCACCAGCACTGCCACACCCGCAATCCCAGTGAGTAGCGCTATTCCCAGGCGCAACGTCAATTTCTGCGTTCGCAAAAAAATAATTTCCGAAAGCGCCATGAAAACCGGGATCATCGCCAACATCACCGCTGCAATCCCCGAAGGCACCCGCTGTTCCGACCAGAACAGCAGCCCGTAGTCGAGCACAAATATCAGCGTCGCCAGCAAAAGCGCCGAAGCCCACTCGCGTCCCCTAGGCCAACGCTCGCCCCGCGCCGCGGTCCACACACAAAGCACCAGCCCTGCCACGGAAAACCGCATCGCCGCTAGCAAAAAGGGCGGAACCTCTCGCACGCCCACGCGAATCGCCAAATACGTCGATCCCCAAACAAAATAAATAATCCCGAAAGCGAGCAGCGTCTTCCACGTCGGCCGATGAGCATGCGTTTCCATAACAAAGTATGCCTGCCCGAACGACGTGTCTTCCACCCCCAAGAAAGGAACTCGCCAGCCAAATCGGACCACTCCCGCCGGAGCACCAGAGGTACGAAGGGCCGCGCCACTCGTCAGCCTCCTAATCCCTTGTAGGGGCGGGGCTTGCCCCGCCCGGCGTCAACCCAGGCACGCTCTAAACCGAGCAGGTCCGCTCCCCACATTTTTCCGCAGCCTGTTCAGCCGTGCCGCAACTGAAGCCGAATCAACAAGCTGTAGCCGCTGAGGCTTCTTCTCTCAGTTCTCACACAGACTCTTCAGCCCCTGAAGCAAGCTTTTTCGTCGTTTTGTTGCATTTTTCCGCAACCTGCTAGTGCCCGCTGACACCAGCCCCGCAGGTGGCTCGCCAACGTCATGGCGAAGTCGGCTGCATGCGCCGCAAAACCAGCATAAGAAATCATTTGACGGCAAGTAACCTTTATGGTACTATAAGGCTTCAGTAATGGCGAGTTGGCTGGTCAAACCCCGCTGGCTCCGTACCGCCGGGTCCCTTCTATCAGTCGAGTTGCTGGGGGGCAGCTTTAACCCATTTAGAATCAAATCACTATGCCATTCCGTAGCGTAAGTGCTTTAGATTCAAATCACTGCGAAAAAAAGGGGGAGGGGGGGCCCCCTCTCTGCTGTTAGAATCGCGCCCTGGAGCAATCCACACGGTGCTGGCGTTCCAGGTCGCCAACAGAAAATTAAAGCGTGTCACCGCGCCGCTTCCAAGGCTGCGGCGCGGCTGGGCGCGAGTGCGCGTCCGCCTTGCCGGAATCTGCAACACCGACGTGGAAATCCTACGCGGCTACCACTCGTTTCGCGGCACTCCCGGCCACGAATTCGTCGGTGAAGTGACCGAGGTCCTGGGCCTCTCCGAATCCGAGCGAGGCCGCTGGGTCGGCCAGCGCGTCACCGGCGAAATCAACATCTCGTGCTCCGCCTACGGTTATCGCCCGGTCTGCCAATTCTGCCGCCGTGGGCTCAAAACTCACTGTGAGCGGCGCACCGTCCTCGGCATTGTCAACCACGACGGTGCCTTCGCCGAGTACCTGGCGCTCCCGCTCGAGAATCTTTATCCCATCCCAGATTCGATCAGCGATGAGCAAGCGGTTTTCGTTGAGCCCCTCGCGGCTGCCTGCGAAATCCTGGATCAGGTGAACGTCCGCAAATTCCGAGAAGCTGCCGTCCTTGGCGACGGCAAACTCGCGCAACTCATCGCGCGGGTATTGCGAACCGCGGTCCGTCGCGTAGTGATGTACGGCAAGCACAAGGACAAGCTATCGTTGGCGCGTCACGGAAAGATCGAAACCCGGCGCGTGTCCGGCGATGCGCGCGACATCAAACGCATCAAGGAGACGTTTGGACTGGTCATCGAGGCGACCGGCTCACCAACGGGCTTGGCGCTCGCCCAACAAATGACCGAGCCGCGCGGCGCGCTGGTCTTGAAATCAACATTCCATGGCGCGGCACCGGTCGAAACCTGGCCCATCGTGGTCAAAGAAATCACGGTCGTCGGCTCGCGCTGCGGCCCTTTCGACAAAGCCATTGCCCTACTCCGGTCGGGCAAAGTCGACCCCACGCCGCTCATCACGCACACCTTTCCGCTGGCTGAAGCACCCGCGGCGATCGGATTCGCGCAAAAGGCGAATGTGATGAAAGTCTTGCTGAAAGCCGGTTCGGACAACCGCAGTGGTGCTTCCTGAAGCTTCCCCGTTCAACGGTATACTGGGACGCCAGCCATGAGGAGACAGGATGGGGAATCCGCAGCCTCTCGAGGTCGCGATGGATTTTGTCAAGCGCATCAACTCCGGCGACGTCAACGCGCTATGCGAGTTGATGACCGAAGGACACATTTTTCAGGACGCTCTGGGGAAGCGCATCATTGGCCGGGAGACCATGCGCCAGGGCTGGACCATGTATTTCAAGTTGGTCTCCAACTACCAGGTGCACGCGGTGGAGTTTTTCCAGACCGGAGATCGTCTGGCGATCCTTGGCACGGCCAGCGGCAGATATACCGGCGGCGGCGAAGCCAATAACAATTTCTGGGAAGTGCCTGCGGCGTGGCTAGCGGTGGTAAAGGACGGGCTCGTTGCGGAGTGGCGCGTTTATGCTGACAATCAACCGCTGCGCAAGTTAATGGGAGACAAGGCGCCGTAGCACGTCGCGGTCTCAGAGGCTGAAGCCGGTTGAGAAGCGCGACTTGCGGCACGGCTAAAGCCGTGCCCTGACGTTGCGACATAAAGTCCGGTCGATGTTTTCATAATTTTATGAACGAACGGGAACTTCAAAAAATATTGGAAGCGGTGCACTCGGGTGAGGTTTCGTCGGCCCGCGCGCTCGAACGGTTGAAGCATCTTCCGTTCGAGGATTTGGATTTCGCGAAAGTGGATCACCACCGCGCGCTGCGGCAGGGCTATGCCGAAGTGATTTTCGGCAAAGGCAAAACGCCGGAGCAGGTGGCGGAAATCGTGCGGTCCATGCTGCGGCACAAGGACGGGCGGCAAAATATTCTGGTTACGCGGGCGGACGCCAAGATTTTTGCGGCCGTGCGCCGACTCAATTTTGGAAAAACATCCAGGAAGAAGGCCGGAGAACAGCCAGGAGCCCGATTCCACCCCTTGTCTGGCGTGATTACCGTGGAGCGCAGCAGCGAAATCACCGGTAAAGGCACGGTCTTCGTGGTTTCCGCGGGGACCAGCGATATTCCGGTTGCCGAAGAGGCGCTGCTAACCGCGCGCATGATGGGCAATCGCGTCGAGCATCTCTACGACGTGGGAGTCGCGGGAATCCACCGTTTGCTGGAGCATCGCGAGAAATTGACGACCGCTCGCGTGGTCATTTGCATCGCCGGAATGGAAGGGGCGCTGCCAAGCGTTGTCGGCGGATTGGTCGGCGTGCCGGTAATTGCCGTGCCGACGAGCACCGGTTACGGCGCAAGCTTTGGCGGGGTGGCCGCGCTTTTGGGCATGCTCAACAGTTGCGCGTCAAATGTGACCGTCGTGAATATCGACAACGGCTTCGGCGCCGCATGCGTCGCTTCGTGCATTAATCGGTTGTAAGAGCGAGGTGGCGGCGGGGATCGCGACGCGATGGGAGCGCGGTTGACATCCAAAACAGCGGCTGCGAGACTGACCTTACCCGCACACAAAATGCCACACGCACAGGGACAAACCGTGACCGTAGGTGTGACCGGAGCCAGCGGTGCTATTCTTGCGCAAAAAACGCTGGCGCTGCTGGAGGCGGACGCGCGCGTTGCCCGCATCCACCTGGTGGTCACGGAAACCGGCCAGCGGCTCTTCGCGGAGGAACTGGGGATCACCGCGGGCGATCTAAAGCAGTTGCCGACGCGGATCCTTAGCAAACCTGCCACTAAAATCGAGGTGCTTGCCAACAAAGACGTGGGCGCGTCCATCGCTTCGGGCAGCTACGAAGTGGATTCCATGGTGGTCATCCCCTGTTCGATGGGAACGCTGGCGGCGATTGCGAACGGCATCAGCGATGACCTTGTAGCGCGTGCAGCGGACGTGATGCTCAAGGAGGCGCGCAAACTGGTGCTGTGTATTCGTGACACGCCGTTCAATCGCATACACCTCGAAAATATGATGCGGGCGCAGCAGGCTGGAGCGGTGATCATGCCCGCGATTCCGGCGTTTTATCATCAGCCGAAAACGATCGACGACCTTGTCACGCAGTATGTTTGCCGCGTGCTTGCGCAAATCGAACTGCCGCAGGAAAAGATGTATCGCTGGACGGGGCGAGCCGCTACGAAAGAAGCAAAGGCATGAAGAGAATTCACCAACGAGGGCACAGAGTTCACAGAGACGGAAAATTCTTCTCCGGGTGCTCTGCGTTCTCTGTGGTGAATTCTTTTTCTCTCCGATGATACCGAACCGCATTCGTACCGTGCTGGAAATGATCAAGTTCGAGCACTCAGTGTTCGCGCTGCCGTTTGCGCTGACCGGGGCGCTGCTGGCGGCGCGGGCTACGCATCAGCCGCCCCGAGGTTGGCCGACGCTGCGGCAAATTCTTTGGATCATTGTTGCAATGGTCGCGGCGCGATCGGCGGCCATGACCATGAATCGCATCGTCGATCTGCGCTACGACCGCGAAAATCCGCGCACGCAGTTGCGGGCCCTGGCGACCGGCGCGCTTTCCGTCTCTTTCGCGCGGATTTTTACGCTGATAGCCATTGCGGTTTTCGTCGTTGCGGCGTGGCAACTGAATCCATTGGCACTGAAGCTGGCTCCGCTCGCGCTGGCCATTCTGTTTTTCTACTCGTTCACCAAACGTTTCACGAACTGGTCGCATCTCTTTCTGGGTTTCGCGCTGGGCATTTCTCCCGCAGCGGCGTGGATCGCCATCACCGGCGGGCTGGATTTACGGATGCTGATTCTGTGCGCCGCGGTCACGCTGTGGGTTGGCGGCTTCGACGTGCTCTACGCCTGCCAGGACATCGACTACGATCGCCGCGCGGGACTGTATTCTGTGCCGAAGCGCTTCGGCGTGGCGAACGCTCTGCTCATTGCCCGGATTATGCACGTTGGCGTGGTTGGTTTGCTGGCGTGGCTGGCGGCAAGCTTCGCGCTTCCCTGGCCGGCGTGGGTGGGCATCGCCGTCGTGGCCGCGCTGCTCGCTTACGAGCATTCGCTGGTCAAAGCGAACGACCTGAGCAAACTCGACGCTGCGTTTTTCGCGATGAACGGTTATATTAGTATGTCGTTTCTGCTGTTCTGGGGCGCTGCTGCTGCGGTTTGGCGGGTTTGAAAGTTTCGGAAGTTTTGAAGAGAAAAATGGCTGAACTGACGATTACCGACAAGCGGCTGAAGCCCACCGCCAGGAAAGTGCTGGCGGGAGAACGGCTGTCGATCGACGACGGCATCCAGCTGTACCGCTCCTCGGATTTGCTGGCCGTCGGATGGCTCGCGAATCATGTGCGCGAGAAGCGCCACGGCAACGTCACCTATTTCAACGTGAACCGGCACATTAATCCCACGAACGTTTGCGTCGCGCATTGCAAACTTTGCGCGTTCGGACGCGACGCGAGTTCGCCGGGCGCATACACCTTTGCGCTCGAAGAGATTTACCAGCGTGCCGAGCAGGGCGTGCGCGAAGGCGCCACGGAATTTCACATCGTTGGCGGGCTGCACCCGGATCTAACCTTCGATCACTATCTGGAGATGGTGCGCGGGTTGAAGCAGCGTTGCCCCACTGTGCACCTGAAAGCCTTCACGATGGTGGAGGTGCATTTTTTCTCGCGCATTGCCAAGATTTCGGTCGAGGAAGTGTTGCAGAAAATGAAGGAAGCCGGCGTGGATTCCTGTCCCGGCGGCGGCGCGGAAATCTTCCATCCGCGGGTGCGCAAAATCATCTGCGACCACAAGACCAGCGGTCAAATGTGGCTGAATACCGCGCGAAAAGCGCATCAGGCCGGTCTGCATTCCAATGCGACGATGCTCTATGGGCACGTGGAAACGGAAGAAGAGCGCGTCGATCACCTGGTTAAGCTGCGCGAGCTACAAGATGAGACCCACGGCTTCGTAGCCTTCATCCCGCTGGCGTTTCACCCCGACAATACGGCGCTCTCGCACATTCCCAAGACCAGCGGGTATCTCGATTTGCGAAACATCGCGGTGTCGCGCTTGATGCTGGATAATTTCGACCACATCAAAGCGTACTGGATCATGCTGACGCCGAGTATCGCGCAGATCGCGTTGCGGTTCGGAGCGAACGATCTGGACGGCACGGTCGTTGAAGAGAAGATCTATCACGACGCCGGCGCGAGAACCTCGGAGTTCACGCCGCGCGCCGAACTCGAACGACTGATCCGCGCCGCCGGCCGCATCCCGGTCGAGCGCGACACGCTCTACCGCCCAGTCGATCGTTCGAAGATGCCGCCGATCGTGCCCACGCCGCCACCCGGCCTGGTCTCCCTCACCCTCAACGTTTAGCCGGGTTTAGTGCACCGTCGTGGCGGATGCGGCGACTTTCGCGAGCAGTTCTTTGGGTAGCGTGGCGTACCCCTGTTCCTGCGCGATCTTTTGTCCGTCGCTGTACACCCACTTTAGGTAGTCCGCGACCGCGCGGCCGCGCGCGGGGTCTTTCGCTTTCTCCGGAACATAGAACCACGTAAAACTGCCGATCGGATAGCTTTCTTTGCCTGGGGCGTTGGTCAACGAGACGCGAAAATCGTCGGTGATCTTGGCGGCTAGCGCGGCCGCGGCGATGGTCTTCTCGCTCGGCTTCACGAACTCGCCGGCTGCATTCTTGATGCGAGCCATGCGCAGCGACGCGCGCTCCGCCAAATTCAGCTCTGTGTATCCGATCGAGCCGGGTGTGGTCCGGACGCGATCGGCCATATCCTGCGAGCGGCCGGCACTGGCTCCCACTGGCCACTTTGGAGACTCCCCGCGTCCCGCTTGGGCCAGGAATTCCGGGCTCACTTTGCAGAGAAAGTCGGACAGGATGTAGTTCGATCCTTTTCCTTCGGTGCGATGAATGACCTGTATCGGGCGCGCGGGAAGTTTCAGGCCGGGATTGATTTTAGCGATTGCTGGATCGTTCCACGTCTTGATCTTGCCCAGAAAAATGTCGGCTAAAACGGGCCCGGTCAAACGCAGCTCTTCCTGCGTGTCCGGCAGGTTGTAGATAATGACGATGGCAATCAAAACGGAGGGAAGTTGCACGATGCGTGCCGCGGCGTCCTTCAATTCCTTGTCGGCAATCGGGGCATCGCCACCGCCCAGATCGCCCGAGCCGGCGGTGATCTCCCGTGCGCTTTCGCCAGTGCCCGCCGGCAAATAGCGGACTTGCACGGAAGAATGCTGCTTGTGATATTCGTCGCCCCAGGCCACGTAGAGAGGCTCGGGAAGAGAGGATCCGGTAGCCACAAGCGTAATTGTGTCTTGGGCCTCGCCGCAGGGAGTGAATCCCATCAGCAGAAGGGCAAGCAAACTACCAATCGTGCGCACGAATCGCCGGGTGAGCCTGTTCACGGTGTCGCCGTCCTTCAGAGCGATTGAAGAATCCAACTTTAAATACGATATAGCGGCTGTCCGGCGGCCGCAGGAAAGATCGTGGCGTTGGTGCCGAAACACGTATTGCAAGTCCGGAACTCTGCATTGAATGCATGAATCTCATGCATTCGGCTTTTATCCTCGGTTGCCCCAGCGGAAGATTGTGCCCATGAAGAGGAGAAACTCGCGTGCGAACCATCCTGCTGTTGACGGTCTCCAATATCTTTATGACGTTTGCGTGGTATGGGCACTTGAAATATCGGAGCGAGGCGTTGTGGAAGGTGATTTTTGTCAGCTGGGGTATCGCTTTCTTTGAGTATTGCTTTCAGGTGCCGGCGAATCGGATTGGGTCGTATGAGTTCTCGACGGCGCTGTTGAAGACGATTCAGGAATTCATCACGTTGACGGTTTTTTCAGTTTTCTCGGTGCTGTATCTGGGAGAGAAGTTGCGATGGAACTACGCGGCGGGGTTTGGTTGCATGGTTTTGGGGGTGTTTTTTGTTTTTCACAAGTGGTGAGGAGAAAACATCGAGGATCTCTGAAAGCTGCAATGGCTGGCCGGGCTAAAGCCCAGCGCCTACATAGTAGCCGCATCCTCAACTGATGCGCTGCGGGTGCCAGACTAGGACGTCCTGACGGCGGACGAAATGTAGTAGCGGCTTTTGCGATGGGAGTGCAATTGCTGCGGCTTCGGTCATGGAGTTTTGCTGGAAGTTTGCTTCGGCAATTTGCAATTGCCAGGGTTGGTGATGGATTTCGCCGCGGTAGAGCCGGCCGCGTGGGTCGGTGCTGTAGAGGCAATAGCGCTCGGTCAGGAAATGCTCGAGGGTTCCCGGTTTGGCCTCGAAAACCTCTGCTACCGGACGATAATTTACTTTTAACACGCCGGTACGGGCGCCGTGATGGGTGCGCTGGCTGGAGTAGTGGATGCGCCCGTCGAGAGCTTCGCATTTCATGCGGGCGCGAAAATAGGGTAAGTGGAACCAGGCGCGGGCGATCGCGACCGCTGCCGGGTTTCGCGCGTCGAGGCTGAAGAACCACACGCCAGGTTTGCGATCGGCCACGACGTAGGTTCGCACGTTTAGTTCCGGAAAAGCAGAGAGCCATGGCAATGCCGGCGTTGCTCGGAGCCGCACCCCGGACATGCGAAATGGCACAACCGCGATCCACGCTTGCCCATCAAAGGTATCGATCTGTAGCGCGGCTGGAATGTACGGGCGCATCAAGGCACGCATCGGGGCACGCATCAGGGCTGGATCGATCGGCCAATGAGCGAACAACAGATCGTGCCAGGATTGCGCCATAATCCATGGCCCGCCGGGCAGCGGCCAAGGTCGATGCGTGGTGCGATCCAAGGGGCTGGACATCAAGCTGGGCGGGCGCGCCTCGACAGCGTCATACGATCAATATACCCTTGCGAAGAGCGTGGGAATCGAATTCTCTGCATTCAAAAAGAATGAATACTGCAAAAGGAGCGACATAATGCAACGCAAAGCGAGCGCGGTTTGGCAAGGCGACCTGAAGACTGGCAAGGGATCCATTTCGACCGACAGCGGCACACTGAAGCAAACGCAGTATTCGTTCAGCACGCGGTTTGAGAATGGCGTTGGGACGAACCCCGAGGAATTGCTGGCAGCAGCACACGCGGGCTGCTTTACGATGGCGCTTTCCGGGCAGCTGGGCGCGGTGGGTCTGAAAGCCGACAAATTGGAAACGACCGCGACGGTCACGCTCGATAAAGTGGGCGACGGGTTCAGCATCACCAAGAGCCACTTGGATTTGGTTGCACGCGTCCCCGGCGCGGATAAAGCGAAGTTTGATACCGCGGTGAAGAACGCGGAGACGGGCTGCCCGGTGTCGAAGCTTTTTCGAGCGGAAATCTCTGTCAACGCGCGCCTGGAGTCGTAAGCCGCTCCTGTTTTGGCGCACCCAGCTTAACCTGTACAATGCCGCCCATGATTCCAGCACCTGGCGCTTTCCTGGCGGGTATCGCGATATTTCTGATCGTGATTTGGGACGCGTTTGAGTCCATCATCCTGCCGCGGCGGGTCACGCGGAAATTCCGCCTTACTCGGGCGTTTTTCAAAATTACCTGGCGAACCGCTAAGTTTCTCGCGAGCCTGTTTCCTTCGCGGAAGACGCGCGAAACTTTGCTGGGTTTCTACGGGCCGATTTCGCTGTTGGTGTTGATCGGGGTTTGGGCAGTAGGGCTCGTTATCGGATTCGGCCTGATGCAGTATGGCGCGGGCTCGGCCGTGAACATAACCGGGGGAAAGCCCGGTTTATCGACGGACATCTACCTCAGCGGGACGACATTTTTCACGCTGGGACTTGGCGACGTAGTTCCGCGCTCGCAGCTGGCGCGGCTGCTGGTGGTGTCCGAGGCTGGATTCGGATTTGGTTTTCTTGCGGCGATCATCGGGTACCTCCCTTTTATTTATGGATCGTTCTCGAAGCGCGAGGTGGAGATTTCACTGCTCGATTCGCGCGCGGGAACGCCGCCCACGGCTGGGGAGCTGCTTCGTCGCCATAGTTACGAAGGTGGACGGGAAGCGCTCCGGGAGTTGTTGAAGGATTGGGAGCTGTGGTGCGCCGAATTAATGGAGAGCCACCTGTCGTACCCGGTGCTGGCGTATTTCAAGTCGCAGCATGACAACCAATCGTGGGTGTCGGCGCTGACGGCGATTCTGGATGCGTGCGCCTTGCTGAAAGTGGGCATTGATGGGGCGTGCGAGCGGCAGGCGCAGCTTACGTTCGCCATCGCGCGACATGCGGTCGCGGACCTCGCACAGGTGTTCGGCACTCCGCCGCGCGGGTTGCCCTACGAGCGGCTTTCGCCGGAGGATGCGCAGCGACTTCGTGCCACACTGGCGGAAAATGGCATGCGGCTTCGCGACAGCGAACAGGCCCAGCAGGAACTGGCTGCCACGCGCAAGATGTATGAGCCCTACATATACGCGCTGGCGACGTATTTGAACCAGACGCTGCCGCCGTGGATTCCGCAGGGCAAGGGGAAAGACAACTGGCAGACGACGGCGTGGAGCGAGGCCGTGGGACTGGTCAGCAAGAAAGTGGAAACGGTTGCGGTCGACGACCACTTTTGATTTGGCGGAGTGCGGGCGGGAACTTCGTAAAACCTTTAGTTACAAAACCAATCGAAAAAATGAGGGCGAGAAAAAAATGAAAGCGATTCGCGTGCACGAATTCGGAGGTCCTGAGGTTCTAACGTATGAAGAGGTTCCAACGCCTAAGCCGGAAGCCGGGCAGGTGTTGGTGAAAGTGCATGCGGCTGGCGTGAATCCCTACGACACGTACATGCGCTCGGGCACGTATGCCATCAAGCCGCCACTTCCCTACACGCCGGGGTCGGATGCAGCGGGCGTGGTCGAAGCTGTCGGCAGTGGCGTGACCCACGTGAAGCCCGGGGATCGGGTGTACACGGCGAAGACCATCACGGGAGGTTACGCGGAATATACGCTTACGCTTGAAGACCAGGCGCAGAAATTGCCCGCGAACATTACGTTTGATCAGGGCGCCGCGATCTGGGTGCCTTACGGCACGGCGTATCACGCTTTGAAGCAGGAAGCGAAGGGGCGCGCGGGAGAGATTGTGCTGGTGCACGGCGCGAGTGGCGGAGTGGGCACGGCGGCGGTGCAGATTGCGCGCGCCGAGGGCCTCACGGTGTTCGGCACGGCTGGAAGCGACAAAGGCCTCGAGCTCATCAAGCGCGAAGGGGCGCACCAGGCTTTTAATCACACGAAGGCGGGATATACCGATGAAATCATGAAGGCCACCGGCGGCCGCGGCGTGGATATCGTTCTGGAGATGCTGGCGAATGTGAATCTTGCCGCTGACCTGAAGATGCTCGCCACGCACGGGCGCGTCATTATCATCGGGAACCGCGGCGAGATCACCATCAACCCGCGGGACCTGATGGCTCGCCGCGCTTCCGCCCGAGGCTTTACGCTATGGGCGGTAACCGATGCGGAGGCCAACGAGATTCACGCTGCGCTGAATGCGGGTTTCGAGAATGGAACGCTGCGGCCCGTGGTCGGCAAGGAGATTCCGCTGGCTGACGCGGCTCGGGCACACACCGAAGTGATGGCGCCGGGATCACACGGCAAGATCATCTTGGTTCCGTGAAGCCCCGACTACTTGCCTGACCGTTCGGAAAGAAAGAGTCTCCTCAGGGGCTAAAGCACAGTCTCGCTGGCTTTCTAAAGCTCCGACCCCTGAACAAAATTTGTGGGGTTACTGGCCATTCAGAAGGGCCGTGCTACAAAGCAGCGATTGTTAGGCGATCGAAAGCCTCCTGATCGAAATAGGTCGCGCAGCGCCCGCGCGATTCGTTGACTGGCCCTGCTGTCACCGTATAATCGATAGCGTCGCGCTCAGCGGCATTACGGACTCGAGGCCCTCATCTTGCACGCGCATTTTCCTATGCTGGTGCTGTCTGCCGCGCACACCGCTTCCATCGGACAGTACTGGCACAGACTGACGGACAAGACGTTCACCGGGATCTACCACGCCAATTCTTTCGACCTGGCGATGATGATTCCTTACTTCATCGTGCTGTTTATCCTTGCGATTTACGGCCTGCACCGTTATTGGCTGGTCTATGACTACTACGCGTACGCAAAAAATGTTCCGGGTCCGCCGCCGGTGGCCACTTCGTGGCCTCGCGTCACGATCCAACTACCCATTTTTAACGAACGCTATGTCATCGAACGGCTGATCGAAGCGATTTCGCGCTTCGACTATCCTCGCGAGTTGTTGGACGTGCAGGTCTTGGATGACTCAACCGACGAAACGCAGCAAGTTGCGAGTTCGGTGGTGGACCGCTTTGCCGCGCAAGGCTTGCCGATCACGTATATCCATCGCTCCAACCGCGCGGGCTACAAAGCTGGGGCGCTCGAAAACGGGCTAAAGACCTCGCGCGGAGAATTCGTGGCTATTTTCGACGCGGACTTTCTCCCGGAGCCCGATTTTCTGCGGCGCACGATTCCGTACTTTCAAAACAAGGAAATCGGCATGGTGCAGGCGCGGTGGACTTACCTGAACCGCGATTACTCGCTGCTGACGCAGGTGGAGACCATTCTGCTCGATGGGCACTTTGTCGTGGAGCATGGCGGCCGTTCGCGACGCGGCGCATTTTTCAATTTCAACGGAACCGCGGGCGTCTGGCGCCGGCAAGCCATCGAGGACGCTGGCGGCTGGCAGCACGACACGCTCACCGAAGACACGGACCTTTCGTACCGAGCGCAGCTCTTTGGCTGGAAATTTCTGTATCTGCCGGACATCGAGTGCGCTTCCGAACTGCCCATCGACATGAACGGTTTCAAGGCGCAGCAGGCGCGCTGGGCCAAAGGGTTGATGCAGACCGCGAAGAAAATCCTGCCCAAGGTTTTCGCGTCGGATGTGCCATTCTTCGTAAAGGCCGAGGCGTTCTTTCACCTTACGGCCAACATCAGCTATCCGCTGATGGTGCTGCTGTCAACGATGCTGCTGCCTGCGATGATCGTGCGTTTCTATCAGGGCTGGATTCAAATGTTGGTGATCGACCTGCCGCTATTTCTGGCGTCGACCTGTTCGATCTCGAGCTTTTATCTGGTGGCGCAGAAGGAAATCCACCCGAAGACCTGGTGGCGCACCTTCCTGTACATGCCGTTTGTGATGGCCACGGGAATCGGAATTTCGGTTCGGAACGCGCAGGCGGTGCTGGAAGCGATCGCCGGTAAGAAAAGTGAATTTGCGCGGACACCGAAATACAAGATCGAGGGCAAGGGCGATACTTTCGTTTCAAAGAAGTACCGCAACAAAGCCGGGTTGATGCCCTACGCGGAAGTCCTTCTAGGGTTTTATTTCGCTTTGACGGTTGTCTACGCGGTGCTGAACGAAAATTACGCCACCGTGCCGTTTCTACTTCTGTTCGTGTGGGGCTACCTCTACACCGGCTTTATGTCCCTCGGCCAAAGCTATTTCGCGCACCTGCGATTTGATGTGAATGCTCCTGAAATGCGACCCGCCGCTTCGGGCGCTCCGGGTTTCTAGTTTCATCGGCCCGGGGCCGGCAAGGATGCCGGCCCTTCCAGAAAAGAAAGAAGCTCCGGGAATCGCGACGGGGTGAAGGTGCGATTCCCGGAGCTCTATGGCGCGCGAAACTGTTCAGTGGGTCGTCGCGCCAGAGCTGGCAACATATTCGCTGTTGCTTACGGGGGATGCGCGTCGACGCTGGCGGCGCGTTGCCGCCACCGTGTAGAGCCCAACCAATCCTGTTCCAACCGCCAAGATCACGACCATCGTCACGTCCACTGCATTCAGTGGCGCCGCAAAGGTTCCATCCCAATTGGACGCCGGCATAATTGCCGCTTGCGCCACGCCATTGTCTTGAACACCGACCGGAGCCGGAACCTGGACTGCCACCGCTACCTCCGTCGGAGTGCCCGGATTGATGTCAAATGTGTCCGGGCTCGCGTCCTGTTGCGCACGGACCGGGCTCGCGAAGAACAGCGCTATTCCCAGCCCCATCACCACCACTGACCCTCGAATAATCTCTTGTAATTTCATTGTGGCTAATCCCCTCTTCCGTTGCGGCTTTTTCCGACTTACGCAGAAGAGAGAAGCAAGCTGGTGGCCAAGCGTTTTTGCGGACCGCTCTTTTTGCAGCTGATCCCGTAAGTTACTGATCTTTTGATGTTTACGCCAAGTGCGAGGCGAATATGAGCCTAACGATCACAGGAATGCTAGACGTTTTTAGCTAACCTGTCGGATAGGTGTTCTATCCGTCCGGATAGACCCAAGTTGGAGGAACCGAGCGCTACTCGAACTCGAACAGCACAATTTCTGGTTGAGAGCCTACACGCAGGGGCGGGCCCCACGTCCCGGCGCCACTCGACGTGTACACGAGCATCTGCCCGATCCGATTCAACCCGTAAACGAACTCCCGGTACATTCGCGTGGCGAGCCAGGTGTACGGGATAAATTGCCCCAGGTGCGTGTGTCCGGAAACTTGCAACCCGAATCCCGCGGCCTCCGCCACGGCAACGTGATCGGGGGCATGGGTCAGCAGGACGCTGGCGCGTTCACGATCGAGGCCGATCGCCTCCAGCACCGAGCCAAAGTGGGTCGCGTGCGTGGCGTGTTTGTAGGGCACGCCAACGATCTGCAAGCCGTCGATCTCGGCTTTCTCATTTTCGAGCACGCGCACGCCCGACGCGCGCACCGCGTCCAGAAATCTCGCGGGATCGCGAAACTCCTCGTGATTCCCTTCTACAAAAAAGGTTCCGAGTGGCGGGTTCAATCCCTTCAATGGGGATGCGGCGTGGGTGGCGTCCACGGCCGTGCCATCGTACAAATCGCCGGCGATCCACACGATGTCGGGCTTGAGTCGATTGATGGCCGACGTCATCCTGCGCGCGAAGCCGATGTTCTTTACGTGCCCAAGGTGCATGTCGGTGATCAGCGCCGCTTTCCTGCCTTGCCACGCTGGAGGTAGATTCGGCAACTTGATGCTGACGCGGCGAACGCGCGTCCACGCGGCGTTGATCACACCGTACGCGCTGATGGCTGCCGCGATGCCGAACACCGCCGCGGCCAGCAAACGCCCATTGATATTCGCCCCCGCGAGGCGCGCTCCGCCATAAATTACCCAGCATGCGCATGCCGCGAAAAACAGAAAGCTGAGGGCGCCCAACCAGATAGCCGCCACGGTGTAGAACCATCGCAACACGATATTGTTATAGCGAAACGCGAGCAGCGAGGTGGCCAGAAAACTGACCGAGAGAATCCCCAGGGTCAGTTGCAGCGCGGAAACGCCGGTCGAGTCCGGCGCCTGCCAGAAGTAGGTCCAAGTCTCGTACAGAAAGACATGCCCCAAAAACAGCACCGACTGAAAAATAGCGATGAACACAATCAACCTAGATCTCATTCCCTCTTAGATGACACGGAGGAGCCATCGTGTACAAGCGCTTTTTGACCTCTCGCGGCCTATCTCGGCTACAATGCCTGCCGCCCAGGGTACCGACTCGGGGGCCAGGATCCGCATGCGGCGAAGCGGTGCTGCTCCCAGCGGGACAGGTATTGAGTGGTGGCGAGGTGAGTGGATGAGTGGTTGGGTGGTCCGACGGTCTTGGTGTGAGCTGGTAGCGTTGCGTTTAGCGTTCGCGTTGACGGGTCTCGCGCTTGCTTGCGCGGCCCCGATCAGCCAGGCGCAACAGCGGCGCGAGCGTGAACCGAACAGCGCGTATGCTGCGCGCCGCGCAAAATTGGCCGCTGAGGTCGACGCTCCCGTTGTGCTCTGGGGTTTCACTGGGCGCGAGGAGTCATCGCAGGCTTATGTTTTCGCCCAAGAAGAGAACTTCTACTACTTGACTGGGCACAACGAAGAGGGCGCAGCGCTCATCATTTTGCCAGCCGGAAAGGCAGCCAGCGAGGGAGGCGCCTCCGCCACCACGGGCGAATCTGGGAACGCCACGCTCTTTCTTCCCGCAAAAGATCCCGCCAAGGAAAAATGGAACGGCATCCGCATGTCGCCGTCCGATCCGGGCATTGAGGCGCGCACCGGCTTTTCCACGGTGAAGCCATTCAGCGAACTGCGCGCGAGTGTCGAAAGGCTGGCCAAGAGCTACCCTGAGCTTTACACCATCCTTCCGTACGAAACGGAGCTGGGTGGGTATCCGCACGAGAAGCAAGTGGTTGATTGGCTGCAGCTTGCCGTGCCGCAACTGAAGCTCAAAGACATCCGGCAGCAGATTTACGCGCTTCGCCGGATTAAATCATCGGGGGAAATTGGGTTTCTGAAAGAGGCGATCGAGCTTTCACTCGACGCGCATTTTGAAGCGATGAAGATGATGCGGCCAGGTCTTTACGAATATCAGATCGCCGCGAAAATGGTGGAGGTCCACGCCATGGGTGGCTCGGAAGCGGAGGGTTACGCGCCCATCGTGGGTGCCGGCCCGAATTCCACGGCGCTGCACTACGACAAGCTTTCGCGCAAGATTGCGGACGGAGACATCGTGGTGCTGGATGTAGGCGCGCAGTACTCCGGCTATTCCGCGGACATCACGCGCACGTTGCCCGCGAACGGCAAATTTACGCCGCGACAACGCGAAATCTACGCGATCGTTCTTGGCGCGCAGAACGCGGCGATGGCTGCGCTGAAGCCCGGCATGGATATGTGCGGGAAGGGTGACAAGAGCGTCTTCAGGATTTCCTACGACTACATCAATTCCCACGGCAAAGACCAGCACGGTAAACCGCTCGGTCAATACTTCATTCACGGCCTGGGACATAATATCGGGCTCAATGTGCACGACCCGGGCACCTACTGCACCCCATTTGAGCCAGGCATGGTGGTCACCATGGAACCCGGTATCTATATCCCCGAAGAAAATCTCGGCGTGCGCATCGAGGACGACGTGCTGATTACCGAGACCGGCTACAAGCTTTTGAGCGAGCGCCTGCCTCGCGATCCCGACGAAATTGAAAAGATCATGGCCGACGCGGCCAAGTTGCGCTCCAAGGACGTCGACAACAAGAAGCACGGCGATTGACCGAGTTGAATGCGGGCCGTTATACTGTTGATCCGCGCTGGAAGCGCCTTTTGCCCCAGCGTGCCTCGAGTCATTCCGCGCGCAGCCGTAGGCAAGTCAACTGGCCGCTTGCAGGAATTTCCGAAACTCAGAACTTTTTTACCAGGGAGCGGTCGAGCCCGGCGATCCGGGTTCGCAATCAAACATGAGCAGCGTCAAGGCCACACAACTTCGTCCCGGCATGGTTATCCAGCACGAGGGCCAGCTTTATACGGTGTTCAGCACGGATCACCGCACGCCGGGAAACAAGCGCGGCTCGATGCAGACGCGCCTGAAGAATCTGAAATCCGGCACGATGATCGACTACCGGTTCCGCGCGGAAGAATTCGTGGACCGCGCGATTCTGGATTCGGTGGAATTCGAGTACCTCTATAACGAGGGCGATGATTTTCACTTCATGAACACCGAAACTTACGAGCAGATGCACCTTACCCGCGACCTGCTGGGCGAAACCGTCTTCTACCTGATTCCCAATACCGTGGTGAAAGTGGAGTTCTTTGAGGAAAAAGCGATCGGCGTCGATTTGCCCGACACCATGGACCTTAAGGTCATCGAAACCGAACCCACCTTGCAAAAGGCGACAGCCAGTGCGGTGGGAAAGCCTGCGACCCTGGAAACCGGTTTGGTAGTCCAAGTACCGCCGTTCGTCAATGAGGGCGACCGGATCAGGGTGGATACTTCGGAAGCGCGGTACGTGCAGCGTGTGGAATAATCCGGGGAATTTGCGCGTGCAGTTTCGATTTTGTGGCGTACACTTTGACTTCCGCCTCCGCAGCTGAGCTCAGCGCATGCTGAATTCAGAAGAGGCGAGGCGCGGTCGAGGCAACTCGATCGCGCCTTCGCTTTTTTCCAGCGAAATTTGCGGCGGTGGGTCAGTTTCCGCGTACCGTGTCAATCAAGACTTGTGGTTGATTCCAGTTGCGAGATTCCCGGAAGGATTTCCTCCTCCGTCTTGCAGATATGCCGCGAAACTAGACATTTGGTGTTTATCGCAAAAGCTTTTCTTCTTTGGTCTTCTGGAAGAGACGCCGGAAATTCTACCCAGGCATGGTATGGCCGATGGCCGAGCACGCGAATCCGTTTGGGTATCTCTTCATCGAACCATTCTTGAACCCACACGGACATGACCGGATACCAACCTGTTGATTCGATCGCAGCCACCGACCATAGTTGGCCGCCGTCCCGCATGGTAATCCCTACGGTTACCACAGTGGGCTGAACAACGTGGAGGCGGACAAGTGTAGGACTCACAATTTGTGCATCGTAAGAATGGTCCCCGCCTGGGTGGTCGCTTTCTTCCCAGAAATCTTTGCCGAAGCGCTTGCTCCAAGCAGCGATTTCGCGATCAGCATCGGCTTTTGTTCGTATCTCGTATGCTGAAGTGATAAGCGCGGATGCCAATGCGTGGAGCCGCGTGAGGTATACCAAGACACCGAGCGAACCTACTGCACTGCCCGCAGCAAAAATCAACAGCGCTATGCCCATTCGACCGCGATATGTTCGGCCCAACTCGCGCCCCCGCGACGGTTCGTTCCTATGACAGCCTGCTTAGATTGGACACCGGAAACTCCAAGCAAGTGTCCGCCACGCATAAGCATGTTCCTAGGAGTGAAGGGCAACTCGGTAAGTCGCCTTCCCAGAAATTGACCCCACTACCAAATCTTTCTGGGTTGTCGCGCTCGACTCGAACTGCAATTTACCCCTGTTTTGCAGCGGACTTTCCGAGCGGGGGTTCTTCGCCCGCGGGATGCGCGCCGAAGACGCGATCGAAGATGGCGTCCACGCAACGAAGCTGGCGCTGCAAATCGAAGGTGTGCGCGAGCGCGGCGGCATCCATATATTTTGTAATTCGGGGATCGCCTGCTACCTGATTGCGGAAACTCGAATCGCTTTCCCATGCGGTCATGGCGTTTTCCTGGACGGCTTTGTAGGCCTCGTCGCGAGGCATGCCCTTCTCGACAAGGTCCTGCAATAGCTGACCTGAGTACACCAGGCCATGCGTGGATTCGAGATTGTGCAGCATGCGCTCCGGAAATACCCGCATTTCTCCGATGATGGTGGTCATCTTGGCGAGCATGTAGTCCACGAGGATTGTGGAATCGGGTAGGATTACGCGCTCGACCGAACTGTGCGAGATGTCTCGCTCGTGCCAGAGTGCCACATTCTCGTAGGCAGCCAGCATGTTGGAACGCACCAGACGCGCCAGTCCACTCACTTGCTCGCAGGTGACCGGGTTCCGTTTGTGGGGCATTGCGGAACTTCCACGCTGCTCTCCGTAGAACGGCTCCTCGGCTTCGCGCACTTCGGTGCGCTGGAGGTGGCGGATTTCGACCGCGATTTTTTCGAGCGTGGCGGCAATCAGCGCCAGGGAGCTGAGGTACTGCGCGTGAAGATCGCGCTGAATCACCTGTGACGCCACCGGCGTAACCGCAAGTCCCAGGCGCTTACAAATCCTCGCTTCCATCTCTGGACCGAGATGCGAGGCGTTCCCCACGGCGCCGGAAATCTTGCCGACGGCCATCTGGGTCGCGGCATCGCGAAAGCGCTTGATGTTGCGCTGGTTCTCCGCGAACCAGTTGGCGATCTTCAGGCCAAAGGTAATCGGTTCGGCGTGAATGCCGTGGGTGCGGCCGATTTGTGGCGTGTTGCGAAACTGGTGAGCGCGAAGGTCGAGGATCTCCGCGAAAAGCACCATGTCGCGCTCGATCAAATGCGACGCGTCGCGAATCTGCAGTGCCTGCGCGGTGTCCACGACGTCGTTGGAGGTCAACCCGTAATGCAGCCACCGCGCCGCCGCGGGATCACCGATGGATTCGCCGACGGCCATTGTGAACGCGATGACGTCGTGCTTTACATGGGCTTCGATTTCGTGGATGCGCGCGACGTCGGCCTTGGCGCGCGATCGCAAGGCCACGGCCGCTTCTTTCGGCACCAGGCCCGCTTCGGCCAGCGTATCGGTCGCGGCAAGCTCGACCTCAAGCCATTTGGCGTACTTGTTGGCGTCGCTCCAGATGCGGCCCATTTCCGGGCGGGTGTATCGTGGGATCAAGACCAACCCCCTGCTGGAAATTGGTGAAACCGCTCACTTCCAGAGTGTCATCATACCGCAGGAGACGCGTTTTCGACCTGCGCCGCCCGTGATTACCTATCCCAGCGTCGCGCGTCTGGGATAGAGTGCAGTCCGCAGAGCACCGAAGGTCGAGCGGCGCCATTTCGTCGTAAGAGTTTAGGGAGTTTGAGCGATGTCGAAAGCCCGCTGGCTCAGCGATCTTACCGATGACATGCGGTTTGGTTTGCGCACTCTGCGCAAGAGCCCCGGATTCACGGCCATCGCGGTCCTGACCCTCGCCCTAGGCATTGGCGCGAACACCGCCATCTTCAGCGTCGTCGAAAACGTCCTCCTGCGGCCCCTGCCTTACAACCATCCGGAATCACTGGTCGAAATCTGGAACACCTACCCGGGATTCCAGACGGTTGGCATCTCCGCGGGCGACTACATGGACTACCATCGCCTGGCCAAGAGCTTTTCCGCCATTGGCGCCTATGGAGAAGTCTCCCAAGGCTTCAACTTGACCGGTGTGGGCGAGCCGGAACGTGTTCAGGCCAGCGTGGCAAGTTCCGATCTGTTCTCGATGCTTGGCGTTCGACCAGTAGCAGGTCGCACCTTCTTACCCGAAGAGGATAAGCCGGGCGGCGACGCGGTTGTCTTGCTCAGCCATCGATATTGGCAGCGGCGTTTTGGCGCGGATCCAGCAGTTGTAGGAAGCGAAGTTGCGCTGGACGGCCGGAAATTTCGCGTGGTTGGCGTTTTGCCAGAGACGTTCCAGATTATGCGGACGATGGATCTCTGGCTGCCTATCAACGGCTATCAAGGCTCACTGGATGATCACATTCATCATGGAATCGCCCCCATTGCGCGGCTTCGGCCGGGCGTGACTGTAGAACAGGCAGGCACCGAAATTGAAACGCTGAATCGGCAGGAAACCCTTGCCTATCCCGACTCGCACAAGAGTTGGGGAACCTTTGTACACGTCATGGAAGACCCTTCCGCCGCCAAGCTGCGGGCGACGCTGTTGGTGCTTTTCGCGGCGGTGGGACTTGTACTGCTGATCGCCTGCGCGAACATCGCCAATCTGCTGCTGGCGCGCAACGCCGCCCGCGAACGGGAGATGGCGCTACGCACTGCGTTGGGCGCGGCGCCGGGGCGGCTCGTTCGGCAACTGCTGACGGAAAGCATACTGCTCTCTCTGTGTGGCGGAGGCGCAGGCTTGCTCCTGGCCGCAGGCGGAATCCAAGCGCTGGGAGCGCTTGCGCCGGCGGACCTAACGGTCATTCGAGAGACGCGTATCGACTTTCCCGTTCTGGTATTCACAATCGGCGTCTGCCTGACCGCAGGATTTATTTGCGGCTTGCTGCCCGCGCTGCGTGCGCGCATGCGCGACCTGAACAACATCCTGAAACAAGGAAGCAAAGGCACCAGCGCGCCGGGAAGTCATCGTGTCCACAATGCGCTGGTGATTTCGGAAATTGCGCTGGCACTGGTTCCGTTGATTGGTGCAGGACTGCTGTTGCAGAGTTTCCGCCACCTTCTGGATGTCGCGCCCGGGTTCCAAACCGAGCACATGCTCAGCATGCAGATTACGCAAGCTGCGATTTCCCCCGTTGAGGCCGCGAAGCTCTCTCAGGAACAGCAAATCGAACTGGGGAAAAAGCAGTCGCTGCAATTCGATCAAATCCTGCAGCAGGTAAGCGCCCTGCCGGGCGTGAAATCGGCGGGAGGCATCAGTACGCTGCCGCTGGCAACCGATATGCGAGAAGCTTCGCGGTTTTTGATCGACGGGCAGCCCATCCTGGCCACGGGGGTGCGTCCCGTGGCGCAGATCCGCACAGCCAGCCCCGAGTATTTCGCAACCGTAGGCATTCCCCTACAAAAAGGCCGCCTGCTGACACGCGATGATTGGGCGCAACAAGACAAGATCGTGATCAATGACACGATGGCGCGGCGATTCTTCGGCAATGAGGATCCCATCGGGCACCGCGTCAATTTCTGTTCGCTCGATCCGCAGCCTTGCTGGTTTTCGATTGTCGGAATTGTTGGCAACGTGCACCAGTTTGGCCTGGAAGCCGGCCCGACGTACGACGCCTATTTTACGGGCGGCTGGACTCCGCACCTGGTGATCCGCACATCGTCCGATCCCGTCGCGAGTGCCGCAGCCGCCACCGAAGTTGTGCATCGAGTCGATCCCAGCTTGCCGGTCACCGAAGTCACCACGCTCGACGGTTTGCTGTCCCGGTCGATCTCACCGCGGCGATTTTCGGCCGTGCTCATCGGCGTTCTCGCGGGACTCGCTCTCGTTCTGTCCGCCGTAGGCATTTATGGTGTGATGAGCTATACGGTCGGCCAGCGCACCCAAGAGATCGGCATACGCATGGCACTGGGAGCTCAGCCGCAAAATATGCTCGCACTAGTCTTGGGACGAGGCGCCGGCCTGGCCCTGGCGGGAATCGCCGCTGGCGTGCTGGGCGCCCTAGCGCTGACCCGCTTCCTGTCGAGCCTGTTGTTCGGAGTGAAACCTACAGACCCGCTGACCTTCGCGGCGGTGGCGGCTCTTCTGTTGCTGGTCGCGCTGGCGGCCTGCTACATACCCGCTCGGCGCGCGATGAAGGTCGATCCCATGGTGGCCCTGCGCTACGAGTAGGGGAATGCGTCCGCCGGCGGCAGACCTTCTGCGGCTCGGAAGGTGTACAGCCCAGAAGCCACAGCCAGGAATGGCTGTGCCACTTAGATAGACCCCTCCTGTTCCTGATAAAACAGACCTAACCGCAAGCCTGAAAACCTGTCTAATGAAGCGGATGAGGCAGAGCGTCGAGACCATTGGGGACAGTGACGCCATCGCCGTCGAGCAAACGCTCGCGGGCGATCGCGACGCTTTCCGCATTTTGGTCGAGCGCCACAGTCGCAACGTGTTCCGCCTCGCCTATCGCATGACCGGCAATCAGCACGACGCGGAAGAGGTAGTGCAGGAGGCTTTCTTGCGGGCGTATCAGAAGCTGGGCCAGTTTGCAGCGCGCGCCAATTTTGGAACATGGGTGTACCGCATCGCGGCCAACTACGCAATCGACCGGATGCGTCAACGCAAAAGCGAAGACGCGCAGCGGGAACCCGCAGGCAGACCGTCGGACGACGGAATCGAGCGAGACCCAGCGAGCTTGGTACCGGATGCCGCACCATCGCCGGAACGCCTGGCGCAAAGCGAGCAGTTGGCGGTCCATATGCGGCGCGCGCTGAATGAGTTGACTCCGGCCGAACGCACGGCTTTTGTGATGCGCCACTGGGGCGGCTCGGGAATCGAAGAAATTGCCGAAGCGCTGAAGTCGAGTTCCAGCGCCGCGAAGAACACCGTGTTCAGGTCCGTGCAAAAGTTGCGGCGCTCGCTGGAGCCTTTCGTGGAGCGCCGAGGGCAAGCGAAGGCCATGGGAACAGAACTATGAAACACCCGAATGAGGAAGAGTTGATCGCATACCACGGCGGCGAGGTTTTGCGGCGTGACGCGATCGCGCAGCATTTGACGGATTGCCCGGAATGTCGCGCGGAGCTCGAGCGCATCGACGCGGTTCTTGCGGCGCTGAGTAGCATGCCGGTTCCGGATCCGGGCGACGACTATGGCGAGCGCGTTTGGCAGCAAATCGCTCCACGACTTCCGGAGCCGCGAGCGCCTTGGTGGAAATTTGCCGCAGGTCGCGGCCTGAGCGCTGGCTGGTTTACGCCGCGCCGTTGGGCAGCGGTAGGCGCGATCACAGCGGTGGTCATCGTTGCGTTTCTTGCAGGGCGCGTGACGAAGCGAGCTACCCCGGAGCCGACTGCTGCCGACGTAAGCGCAGGCAATGTGCGCGAGCGCGTTTTGATCATGGCCGTCGGCGAGCACCTGGGCCGCTCGGAAATGGTCCTCGTGGACCTGGCGAATGCCGAACCGGTCGACGCGAAGCAAAAGCAGGTGAACATTTCCGCCGAACAGCGGCGCGCCGAAAACTTGCTGGAAGAAAATCGCCTATATCGACAAACGGCGTTGGAACAGGGCGATACGGGACTTGCCAATATCCTGGATGAACTCGAACGCGTGCTGCTCGACGTCGCTCACAGCCCCCAAGAGGTTACCCCGGCGCAACTGGACACCATTCGCCAGCGCATCGATACGCGCGGGATTTTGTTCAAGGTGCGGGTGGTCGGCAAGGAATTGCAACAGCGCGAGGAAACCTCGGCGCCCGTTGCGAAGCCAGAAGGATCGACGAAGCAGGAGAGGAACAATACATGAACGTTGTTGAGATTGCGCAGATTGCATGGATGCAGCGACCTTCGCCAGTTCGCTCGAAGATCACGGTCTTTCGAGGCGCGCCGTACTTCGCGCTCGCAGCGTTGCTGCTGGTGCCGGCTTCCGTACGAGCACGAACGGACGCAAACGCGTCAGACTTAGTCTTCCCAAGCGCAGCACCAGAGGCTCCGTGGGAACAAGAACAAAGTAGCGACGATAAGCAAGATCAAGATCAGGAAAAACGAGATCGTGAACAGGAAGCGCGCGATCGTGAGCAGGAAAAGCGGGATCGCGAACAAGAAAAACGCGACCGCGAACAGGAACGTATCGAGCGCAACTCCGAACTGTACGACGATGGCCGCGAAGCTCTCGACGAAGACCGCTACGACAAGGCCGAATCGAAATTCGAGGAACTTGCCGCTCTCAACGGGCCGCAAACCGACGCCGCACTCTATTGGAAAGCATATGCGGAGAATCGTCTCGGCAAGCGCGATACCGCGTTGGCGACGATCGCGGACCTGAAACACCGCTTTCCACAAAGCCGCTGGCTCAAGGACGCCAGTGCCCTGGAGATCGACGTACGGCAGCGCGCCGGCCAACCGGCGCATCCGGAATCGCAAAGCGACGACGACCTGAAGATGCTTGCTATCCAGGGACTGATGAACAGCGATCCGGAACGCGCCATGCCGTTGCTGGAAAAAGTCCTGAACGGCACAGCCACGCCGCGCGAGAAATCCAAAGCGCTGTTTGTGATTGCGCAAAGTGGCTCGCCGCAAGCGCGAGAAATCCTGGGGCGCATCGCGAGCGGGCAGAGTAATCCCGAACTGCAGCGGAAAGCTGTGGAATATCTTGGAATGTTCGGGGGTGGCGCGGCGCGGAAGACGCTGGCTGACGTCTACGCAAAAACCAGCGATGAATCCGTAAAGCGCGCGATTCTCAAGAGCTACATGATTTCCGGCGACAAAGCGGATTTGTTTGCGGCCGCGAAAAGCGAAAAGGACGTCACACTGCGACGCGAAGCCATCCGCCAATTGGGCTTAATCCACGGCGTCGACGAATTGCAGCAGCTTTACCAGAACGAAATCACCGCAGAGGATACCCCGGGAACAACGAGGCTGGTCAGCCGCGGCTCGGTGGATGTGAAGCGCGAGATCCTCCAGGCGTTTTTTCTGGCGGGAGAATCGAACCGATTGGCCGAAGCCGCGAGGAACGAGAAAGACCCTGAGTTGCGGCGCGCGGCGGTGCGCAATCTGGGTCTAATCAACTCAACTGACTCCGCGAACGCGCTTCAATCGATTTACAGCAAAGAAACCGATCGCGATGTGCGCAAAGAAGTGCTGAATGCCTATTTCATTCAGGGGAACGCAGCTGGACTGGTGAGCATCGCGCGGAATGAAAAGGATCCTGAACTCAAGAAGGAAGCGGTGTCCAAGCTGGCGCTGATGCACAACAAGGAAGCCACCGATTATCTGATGGAAATTCTACAAAAGTGAGGAACGCGATGAGCACTGCATCGATCGCATTTCGTACCAGCATGGCCGTGATCTTAACTGGCGGCTTCCTGGCGATGATGGCTGCGTGCAATGCAAACGCAGCGCCGCCACCATCCCAGGCGAGCAACACTCCGAATGTGCAAAATGCGCGCCTTGAGACACGGGCGCTAGCGGGGCCTCTGACAGCCGAATTAAAAACCTTCGAGGAACAATCGGCGCAACCTCAATGGATCGGTTACAGCGTTCCTCAAATCGCCGGCGATCGCGAAGTCTGCTGCGCTGGCTCGAATGGAAATTGGAACCAGGATTGCGGTCTGTGCCGTCTGGAAAGCACCGACCACGGCATCAATATGAATTCGCGCGACACCTCCGTGAATCTCGAAGCGCCTCGCGCCATCGCGATTTTATTTCGCGCGGAAAACAAGAAAATCATGAAGATTCGCCTGGTTTCCGCGGAATGCACGGTAGACGCTGGCGGCCTTCCGTTTGTGTGGCTCACCGGCGTGAAGCCCGCGGACAGCGTCGCATTCCTCACCAATTATGTGCGCAGCGAGAACTTTAACGAAGGCGACGACAGGAAGCTCGGGCGCGAATCGCTTACCGCGATCGCGCTCCATGCCGACGAATCCGCCGATCGCGCCCTCAAATCTTTCGTGCGGCCGACCGAGCGCGAAGAGTTGCGCAAGCAAACAGCATTCTGGCTCGGCGCGGCGCGCGGTAAGGCTGGGCTTGCGACGTTGCAACAAATGGCCAAGAACGACCCCAGCACTGAAGTTCGCGCGCATGTCACCTTCGCGCTTTCCGTAAGCCGCGAGCCTACTGCCGTAGACGAAATGATTCGGATGGCCAAGGACGACGAAAGCAGTCATGTGCGCGGACAGGCGCTGTTCTGGCTGGCGCAAAAAGCCGGAAAGAAAGCCGCGGCGACGATTACTGGTGCGATCGAAAACGATCCCGACACCGAAGTAAAGAAGAAAGCGGTTTTCGCGCTAAGCCAGATGCCGAAAGATGAAGGCGTGCCGAAGTTGATCGAGGTCGCACAGAACAATCGCAATCCCGCGGTGCGCAAGCAAGCGATGTTCTGGCTGGGCCAGTCGAAGGACCCGCGAGCGCTCGCGTTTTTCGAGAAGGTCCTGTCGCAGTGAACGTTCCTCCGCGCACCTCGGCGCTCTCAGCGTCTCTGCGTCAGCTTTTCTTTCTTTGGACAGTTCCAGAGCCACGTCAGCGCAGCAAATCCTCCAACTGGATGCGCGCATCGGTCTTGGCATCGCGGTATTTCACGATCACCGCGGCCTGCAGCGAGATTCCGTGCATTTTGCCAAATGCGTGCGATACGGCGCGCGAGCCCGGTACGACGATAGCCTCCTCGGGAATCACCAGCGGCTCGTCGTCCGTCGCATTGTAGACTGCCTCTCTCACCAGGTCGTAGACCGGAATCGATCGATTCAGTATTGTGCCGGTGCCCAGAACGGCGCGGCGCTTTACGACCGTGCCTTCGTAAACTCCGGAATTCCCGCCCACCAAAACGTCATCCTCGATAATCACCGGCAGCGCGCCAACCGGTTCCAGCACGCCCCCGATTTGCGCCGCCGCCGAAATATGGCAGTTGCGCCCGATCTGCGCGCAGCTCCCGACCAGCGCGTGCGAATCGATCATGGTGCCTTCGCCGACGTACGCGCCGACGTTAACGAACATTGGCGGCATGCACACGACGCCGCGGCCGATGAAGCTGCCGTCGCGAATGCTCGAACCACCCGGCACGACGCGAACGCCGTCGGCAATCCCAATCGCGCGCAGCGGGTACGTGGATTTATCGATGAAGCGCTGTTGCGCCGGACCAGTCACGGCGCCACCCGCCGATTCGCTCGCTAACCGATCGGCGGACATGTCCACGATGGAGCCCATGCGAAAGCCGAGCAAGATCCCCTTCTTCACCCAGCCGTTTACGCGCCACCCCGTTTTTGCCGCTGGATCAGGCGCGGCCGCGCGCACTTCGCCGCGATTCAGCGCGTCCTTGAACTCGCCAAATAGACGGAAATGTTCTTCGTTGTATAGCGCGGGTGGCTCGTCAAACAGCCGCTCAATTTGCGACGGCAGCATGCACTCTCTCGGCGAGTCCCAGAGAAGCGAGCACGTCGCGCACCCGCGCCAGGTTTTCCGCCTTCGGCGCCACCAGTGGCAGCCGCCAGCAAGGTTCGAGCAAGCCCATTTCCCCCATCGCCGCCTTCACCGGAATCGGGTTCGACTCCACGAAGTTGACCTCCATCAGCGAATGGAATCGCCGGTGAATCTCGCGAGCGCCGGAGATGTTCCCCTGCATAGCGAGGCGTACCAGCTGCGTCATCTCCGCTGGAATCTCATTGGACACCACGGAAATAACTCCGCGCCCGCCGAGCGCGATCAGCGGCAGCGCGATGGCGTCATCGCCGGAAAGCACCATGAAGTCGTCAGGGACGATATTCAGAATGGCCGCCATCTGCCCGATGCTGCCGGACGCTTCCTTAATGCCAATGATGTTCTCGATTCCGGCGAGACGTTTCACAGTGGCGGGCTCGATGTTTACGCCCGTGCGTCCTTGCACGCTGTACAAAATGATTGGCAGCGACACGGCGTTCGCGATCGCGCGATAGTGTTGGTACAAGCCTTCCTGCGTCGGCTTGTTGTAGTACGGAGTCACGGACAGAAGGCCGTCGGCACCGATGACGGCGAGTTCGCGCGCCAAGGCGATCACTTCGGCGGTGTTGTAGCCGCCCGCGCCGGCCAGCACCGGAACTCTTCCCTTCGCGAGCCCCACGGTGATTTCAACGACGCGCAAATGCTCTTCGTGCGTGAGCGTCGGGCTCTCGCCGGTCGTTCCGCAAGGCACCAGGAAATCGATCCCCGCGTCAATCTGCCGCTGAATTAACTTTCGCAACGTGGGTTCGTCGAGCGAACCATCACTGTGAAAGGGCGTGACCATTGCCGTACCGCATCCTATAAACATATTGTTTCTCCTTACTGTTCAGCCACCGAAATCCGCAACCACGTTCCGTACAAACCTGTAGCCGGGGTCTCCGAGACAGCGGGGTTTAGACCACCACCGTCACAGTCATAACGACATCGTCGCTCGCCTTTCACTCTTTAGCCCCTCGCCCAACTCCGCAAGAATTTCGCGGAACTCAAACAAGCCTTTCTTCCCCGCTACCCACCGCGCCGCTTGCAACGCGCCCCGCGCAAATCCGTCGCGGCTCCGAGCCGTATGCCGCAACGTGATCGTGTCGACCAACGAATCAAACCCAATCTCGTGCGTCCCTGGATGCGCGCCCGCTCGATTGGAACTCAACTCAATTGCTCGCGCGTACCCTCCGGCGCGCATCTCTTCCGCCAGCTTACGCAGAGTGCCCGACGGCGCATCCTTTTTTGCCGAGTGATGTATCTCCCAGCCCCACGCGGCGTACTCCTGGTGCGATGCGAAGAGCGCCGCGGTGTAAGCCACCGCCTGGATGAAAAGACTCACGCCGACGGAAAAATTAGGAGCCCACACCACCCCGGTACCACTTTGCGTAACCGCCTCCCGCACCACCGGAAGATGTTCCAGCCAACCGGTCGTGCCGACTGCTGTGTTCACTCCAGCCTCAGCCAGCCGCTGAATGTTTCCCGCGGCTACGTGCGGCGTGGAAAATTCAACCGCGACGTCAACACCCTGCAAAGCGTCGCGCGTCAACCCGCCGCCGCCCGCATTGTTTTTGCTGTCGAATTTCGCGCGCACTTCAAAACCGTATTCGGGCGCCAACGTTTCGATCAGCCGGCCCATCTTTCCGTACCCGACGATGACAAGCCCTAGCGTCACTTCGCCCGCCTCTGTGTCTGCGTGGCTCCATGGCCGATCCCTTCTTCATTCTCTTTTTCCGCCACGTCTCCATGCGCAAGAAGCTGCGTCACCATCCGCGTGTAAATCTCCACCGCCTCCGACAATTCTTTTTTCGAGATTCGCTCTTCCGCGGTGTGCGCCACGTGAATGCTGCCCGGTCCGATGAGAAAGGGTTTGCCCCAGGCTTCGCCCAACGCCGGAATGTCCGTGGTGAATGCGACGGCGGTGGTTGGAAAGCCGTCGAGACCCGTCAAGCGGATCGCGGGAGTGTGCAGGACTTCGCGGGCTTCCGCGCGGCCCGCCACGACGCCGGCAACCGCTTCTCGAAGCGGCGAAGGATCGCCGACCGTGCGGAACATGATCTCCGCCCGCGCCTCATCCGCAACGACATTGGGCGCGCGGCCGCCGGAAATCGTGCCAACGTTTAGAGTGCTGGGGCCAAGCATGGCGTCCTGCGGCAACGGAATTTGCCGGATCTCCTGCAGTACATCGATCAGGGTGTGAATCGCGGAGTGGCCTAGTTCCGGATAGGCGGAATGCGCGAGCCGGCCCCGCGCGGTGACCTCGAAGCGCAGCGCCCCTTTCGAGCCCAGCGCGATGCGATTGTCCGTGGGCTCGCCGTTGATCAGGAATCGCGAGCCGCGCGGATTCAACGCGGCGGCTTTCGCGCCCGCGGAATTGCGCTCTTCGCCGACGAGGAACAACAACGCGAAATTTCGCGTATGCGCCGCGAGCAATTTCTCGGCGGCCGCGACCATAGCCGCGATGATGCCCTTGGCGTCGCAGGAGCCACGGCCCCACAAGAACTCCGAATCTTCGTTGGAGGCGAAAAATGGCGGCACGGTGTCCATGTGCGTGGACAGCGTCACGATCGGGTCGCCCCAGCGGACGAAAATGTTTTCCCGCTGCGGCGCCACGGGAATACGCTCGATCAGACCTTCGTGGCGCGAAGCCAGCGCGGATAGGTGCGTGAACAGGAAGTCTCCCACCTGCTTCTCATTGTTGGTCACCGACTCGATGTCCACGAGCGCGCGCGTGAGTTCGAAGAGATTCATATCCGCCGAATTTTCCAACCGTTGAATTTTTGGGAGGAAGCGAAAAGAAAGGAAGGAACCGCGAGGAAAAAACTCGGGCTGCTGCCTCTCGATAGCGCTTCATCCACGAACTACAACAACTGGATGACAGTGGTCAGGCCTTAGCCCTGACCCCCAACCGCCGCGGTTTCAGCTACCGCAACGATTTCGGCGGAGAGAACAACGCCCCTTTCGCTCAGGCATCCGAAGCTGCTCGGAAGAACTAGCCCAGCTACTCATGGCCTCCGCACCTCTACCAAGAACAATCCGAGTCTAGTGGAATGGCGGGCGCGGTGTCAACGGAGTTTCCAGCTACGATCGAACAACCTGGCAGGCGCAAATTCAAAAGCGCGGATTAACACAGAGATCACAAAGGCAGAAACACAGAGGTCACGAAGACATCTCAACGGGCGGAAGATTCTCCGCGCTCTCTGTGCTCCGAACTCCGTGTCCTCTGCGTTAAAGCCTTTGTCGTTTACAGCTCAAGAGTCTTCATAGGCGTACCCTGCGTGGCGACCAGGAGCTCACCGCCGAAGGCGCAAGCCGCGGGGCGGCGTCGCAAAGCCTCTTCCGCCGAAATCCGCGCCACATCGGGATTATTGTTTTCCAGCGATAAGTGTGCAAGGACCAGGTAACGAGCCCGCGCGTCGAAGCCCTCAGGGTCGGCAAGATACTCGCTGACCGCGTGATTCGAAAGATGGCCGGTACGACTGAGCACCCGCTGCTTCACGACCCACGGATACGGTCCGACCTTCAACATGTCGAGATCATGATTGGATTCCAGCATCAGGCAATCCGCGTCGCGCAAGTGCACCTTCACCAACTCCGGCATGTAACCAAGATCCGTGACTAGCGCCATCTTCACGCCGGCCGTGCGAAACGTGAAGCCGATGGGATCAGCCGCATCGTGAGGGATGGCGAAGGCATGCACTTCAATATCGCCCACACAAAAGCGCTGACCGGTGTGGATGGTCTCAACGCCCCGCAAGCGCTTACCGAGCCGGTCGGGCAGAGCGCGATGCAGCGCGTCCATCGTTTGTTCCGTCACGTACAGCGGCGCTTTCCACATGCCCAGCATCTGTGGCAGGCCGTTGCAATGATCGCTGTGTTCGTGAGTAATGAGGATACCGTCGAGGTGCTCGACGTCTTTTTCAATCGCCGCGAGCCGCGCCAGCGTTTCGCGTTTGCCGAGTCCGGCATCAATGAGGAGGCGGGTGTGCTCTGTCTCGAGTAGCGTGATGTTGCCCGAGCTGCCGGACGCCAGAATGGTAACCCGCAAGCCGATCGCTTCCCCCTCAGTGTGAAGCAAGCTCGTTGCAACACAACGCCGCACCGAATTTCCTGAATCATGGCAGAGCGGCAACGGAGCGTCAATGCAGAAGATGAAAAGTTGTCGTAATTCGATCTGAATCGTTCGCCAGAATTAGCAGGCCAAGCGGGAGCGATCGAGGGTGAAGCCGTTGAGGGGGCCGAGAGCGGTTACGGCGATTTGCTCAGGACGGAAGAATTCGCGCGCGATCGACTGGATCTCTTCGCGAGTCACGGTTTCGATGCCGGCCAATATTTCGTCGAGCGAATAGAAGCGGCGGAAGTAGAGTTCCTGGCGCGCGAGGTTGGACATGCGGGCGCTGGTGGACTCGAGCGAGAGCATCAGCGAGCCCTTGAGGTGATTCTTGGCGCGCAGCAATTCTTCTTCGGTGACGAGCGCGTCTTTCAGCGCCCGAAATTCCTGGATCACCAGGTCGATGACCTGTCCGACGGTTTCTTTCGCGGTCCCGGCATATACAGTCATCATGCCCGCATCGGAGTACGGGGTAAGCTCGCTGAAAACGGCATACGCGAGGCCCTGTTTTTCGCGGATATTCTGGAACAGGCGCGACGACATCCCGCCGCCCAGAAGGTTGTTCATCACCGCGACCGCGAACCGCCGCTCGTCGGCCAGCGGCACCGACGGCACACCGATGCACACGTGAACCTGTTCCAGCTCGCGCTTGGATTCGATGTGGATAGGAGCGTGCGTCGATGGCGCGTCATGTGCCTCCGGATCTCCCGACGGATTCAAACTGCCGAATTCGCGTTCCACTAATTCCAGCACCTGCTCGTGTTTGACATTCCCGGCCGCGGAAAGCACTAGGCGGTCAGGCGCGAACCAATGTTGAAAGCGCTGGCGCAACGCATCCCGATTGAATTTCTTCACCGTCTCCGGCGTCCCCAGAATCGGCCGTCCCAGCGGATGCTCCGGCCAGAACCCGCGCGTAAAGATCTCGTGCAGCAGATATTCCGGATTGTCCAGGTCCATCTTGATCTCTTCGAGAACCACCTGGCGCTCTTTCTTGACGTCTTCCGAATCGAATTTTGGGCGCAGGACGAGATCGGCGATCACATCGAAAGCAATGGGCAGGTGTTCGTCGAGCACTTTGGCGTTGAAGCAGATTTGCTCTTTTGACGTGAAGGCGTCGAGCATCCCACCGACCGAATCCATCTCGCGCGCAATTGCTTCCGCGGAGCGCCGCTCGGTGCCCTTGAAAACCATGTGCTCCATGAAGTGCGCGAGGCCGTTCTCTTCCTGCACTTCCCGGCGGGAGCCATTGCGAATCCACACACCAACAGAAACCGAGCGCACGTGCGACATCGTCTCGGTCAGCACCACGAGACCATTGGGTAGTACGCGTTTTTGGATGTCGCGCGCTTCGGTCGCCATCTTGGAATTGTGACACAGGCTGGGTGAAAGTAGAAATAGAAGTGAAAAGTAATCTAACTGCTTGGGAGACAGCGATTTACAGTCGTGCGCGAACTTAAATCAGTTTCTCGTCCGGATTCAATTTGCCGAATTCGCTGGTGTAGTGCAGCGGAACGTCGGCGTAGGTGCCTTTTTCGCGCTGGTAAACCTCGCAAATCTCGAACGGTTTGGAATAGACGTGGATGCTAACGGCGCGCTGCTTGAACTCCGGAAGATTAAGAACCTGATGTACGGGCTCCAGCGGGTTGACATAGGCCGGATGCGCGGCGTCCATGTCGTAGATGTCGGTCGGCAGCAGGTGACATGTGCCGAGCGCCGCGTCGCGCTCGTTAACGCGAAAGTTCTGAATGCGCAGGCGCCCAATGGGCGCGGACATCCAGCAATTCTGGTCGCGATGATTGTGAATGCGGCTGGCCTGACCCACCTCCCAACAGATGGCCATGCACTCGAAGACCTCGTTCTTGAAAATGAGGTTGCGGGTGTAGTTGCCCTTCGAGAAAAACAGATATTTATGGAGCGTTTCCGGGCGGACCACGTGAGCGAGGATGTAGACCTGCACGTTTTGCAGCGTGAATTCAGGCTCGGGGATGGCGGCCAGACCCGTCACCCAATCGGCGATGGTCAGTTGCTCCGTGGTCACTTGCTTCTGCATAGCGCGCCTCCGAACGGCAATCCGGAGAATGGGGGGGATTGCCAAGGAATTATAGCGCGCTTTCTCGAGGAAAAGAGCGAGGTAAGAACGCAATGAGGTAACGAAGTAAAGAAAAGCGAAACTTGGTAATCTGTTAGCGTAGGCGACGCACGGAGAACACTTACCGCCGACAGCAAGGCGAACAGCATGGCCGGTTCATGATTGAACTCCTCGGCAAATCGAAAGCGGAACTCACGGAATTCTGCGTGGGGTTGGGCGAGCCTGCGTATCGCGGCGCGCAGCTTTATCACGCGCTTTACGTGGAGCGAATCTTCGACATTGCGTCGATGACCACTTTGCCTGCGGCGTTGCGCGATCGATTGGCGAACGAGGCGCGTGTGACCGTGCCGGTCGTGCGGCAGCGCTATGTGTCACAGGACGGGTCGGTGCGCTATTTGTTTGCGCTGCCCGTCGGCGAAGACAAGGCCACGGCTCGCGCCGCGTCTGTCGAAGCGGTATTCATGCCCAGCGAGGGCCGGCAGACGATTTGCATTTCCACGCAGGCCGGTTGCGCGGTGGATTGCCAGTTCTGCCTGACGGCGCAGCTCGGGCTGATTCGCAATTTGACCCCGGGCGAAATTGTGGCCCAGGTGCTGCTCCCCCTGGAAGAACACCAGGCGGTGCTAACACCGAATACCAACATCGTGCTGATGGGGCAAGGCGAGCCCCTGTTGAATTTCGATTCCGTGATGGCGGCGCTCCGCATTCTGCTCGATCCAAAAGCTGTCGCGATTTCCCCGAAACATGCAACGCTCTCGACCAGCGGAATCGTTCCGGGAATCGAGCGCCTCAGCAAGGAGGAAGTGCGGCCGGGCCTGGCGATTTCGTTGAACGCCTCAAACGACGAGCAGCGCAACACGCTCATGCCCATCAATCGGAAATATCGGCTTGCGGCACTGATGAAAGCTTGCAAGGAATATCCGCTGCGCGCGTGGGAATACCTGATGTTCGAATACGTGATGCTGGGCGGCGTAAACGATTCGCTAGCCGATGCGCGCCGCGTAGTGAAACTGCTGGCGCCGCTGCAAGCGGCGAAAGTGAATTTGATCCCGTGGAATCCCGGCGCGCTGCCTTATCACGAATCGCCGCCCGAAGTCATCGACGCTTTCCAGAAGCTGCTGATCGAGCGCGGCATTCCCACCTTCGTGCGCCACTCGCGCGGCCGCGACGTCATGGCGGCTTGCGGGCAGCTTGCGCTCAACGAAGTGGCCGCGTCTCCGCTTCCCGTCCTGCCCTGACACCGGCAGAACGAATCCCATGAAAGACGATCCTTACAACCTGAGGCGTTTTGTGGAGGCGCAGAATCCGGTGTTTGAGCGGGTTTGCGAGGAACTGCGCGACGGTGAAAAGCGCAGTCATTGGATGTGGTTCATTTTTCCACAGATGCAAGGGCTAGGGCGCAGCCCGATAGCGGAGCGCTTCGCGATTTCGTCAAGAGAGGAAGCTGCAGCGTTTAGCGGACACCCTATCCTCGGTCCTCGCTTGCGGGAATGTACGCGCCTTGTGAATTTGGTGCAAGGCCGGGCGGTCAGTGAGATATTTGGTTTCCCGGACGATCTGAAGTTTCACTCTTCGATGACGTTGTTTGCGGCGGTCGGAGGAGAAAACGGCGGATTTCTGGAGGCGTTGCGGAAGTATTTTGCTGGGAAGCAGGATGAGAAGACCTTGAGAAAGATCTGACGCGACCCGAGATTGGCCAAGCGGGACTGAGCGATTAGGTTTAGCAGGCTGCGGGAAAAAGTCTTTTTCTTCGAAGGAGGTCGGTGCTTTAGCGCCGACGTAAACATCGCAGCAGGGGCATGTGTTTAGCTACTTACGGAGCAGCGGGTACGCAAAGATCATCCGCTGCGGCCGATCCGCACGATGGTAGATAAGGTCCTCAAGGAACTCTCGCAGAGTTCGACAAGATGTATTCCAAAGTGGGCCGTCCGTCGATTCCGCCGGAGCAGTTGCTGCGGGCTCTGTTGCTGCAGATGCTGTACTCGGTGCGCAGCGAGCGGCTGCTGGTGGAGGAGATCGACTACAACATATTGTTTCGCTGGTTCGTGGGGCTGAACTTGGACGATGAGGTGTGGGATGCCACGGTGTTTACCAAGAACCGCGACCGTTTGCTGGAGGCCGAAGTGGCCAAGGAGTTTCTGTCGCTGGTGGTGGAGCAAGCCCGAGGGCAGGGCTGGGCCTCGGACGAGCACTTCACGGTAGATGGAAGTTTGCTGGAAGCCTGGGCCGGCGTGAAGAGTTTTCAGCGTAAGAACAAGAAGAGTTCGTCTCCGCCGGATGATCCCGGAAATCCCACGGTGGATTATCGCGGCGAGAAGCGCTGGAACGAAACGCATGAGTCGAAAAGCGATCCCGAAGCGCAGATGGCGCGCAAAGGTCCAGGCAAGGAGGCCAAGTTGAGCTACAGCGGGAATCTGCTGGTGGAGAATCGCAACGGGTTGATTGTGGACAGCCGGGTGTGGGAAGCCACGGGCACGGCGGAGCGCTATGCGGCGCTGGAAATGCTGCAGGAGCTTCCGGGAAGCAAGCGGGTGACGGTGGCTGGAGACAAGGGCTTCGACACGGCGGATTTCGTGCGCGAGTGTCGGAACCTATGGGTGACGCCGCACGTGGCGCAAAACCTTGGGCGCAGAGGTGGCAGCGCCATCGATAGTCGTACGGCGCGGCACGCGGGCTATGCGATCAGTCAGAAGAAGAGGAAGCGCATCGAAGAATGTTTTGGCTGGCTGAAGACGATTGCATGCTGCTCAACGGCGGCTTCAGCCCCTGAAGGAAGATTATCTTTCCCCGTTCCGTGGGGCTTACAATCTGGTGCGCATGCGGAACCTGATGCACAGCGTAGTTCCAACGTAGTTCGACCGGGGTAGTGTCTCTGAACGGAGCGCAACTTGTTGCATTTTCCGCAGCCTGTTAGGTTTCTCAGGTGGCTCGAATGCCGATTACACCTATCAGCCGCCCGCTCGACCCACCCTCCTTGCGATAGCTGAACAAGCGATCCACGTCGCACGAAGTACAAAGTTCCGTAACGAAGATGTTTTCCTCGCGAATACCGGCTTCCACAAGCTGCGCCCGGTTCGCTCTCTTCAAATCGAGCAGCACCTTGTTTGGCGGCGGTTGATGCCCAGGCGGCATCATGTTCAGCCATTGCAGCGGGTTGGGCTCGTCGCCGGTGCGCAGTTCATCGAAAAAGTCGGAGGCGTTGGCAAATTTCGCGGCGAACGCGGCCGCCACTTCGGTGCCGACTTCGTAGCAGCAGCCGCCAATCGTCGGTCCGATCGCTGCCAGCGAATCCTGCGGACGGCAGCCAAACTCCATCTGCATCTGCCCGATGGTTTTGGTGACGATGCGCGCCAGCGTCCCCCGCCAGCCCGCGTGAATTGCCGCGACCACTCGCCTCTTGGGATCCACCATCAGCACCGGAGCGCAGTCGGCCGTGCGCACTCCCACCAACAAACCTGGCCGATTAGTGACAGAGGCATCGCCTTTGCACTGCTTCGGCGGCGCGGACTTAAAGGAACGCACCACGTCGGAATGGATCTGGTGCAACGATATGAGCGTATGGTCCGCAGCACCCAGCGCCGCTTGGAATCTGCGCTTGTTCTCCTCGACGTTTTCGCGCGTGTCCCATTCCACCGCGCCGAGGTTCAACACTTTTTCGCCGCCTACGTCGCTTACGCCGCCGGGGCGCGTGCTAAAGCCATGAACCAGCCAGGGGATTTTTGTGAACGCAGGAACCTGCAACACCCGCACGCCGCGCGACGCGTGTTCGGTCCAACCGGCGTCCGATGAACGCGCCTTCGCCCGTTTGTGCTTGCCGCGCTTGCTCGATGATGTTTTCGCGATGGCCACAGTCTTACCAGTATAATCGCAGTTCGCGGAGACACTCGTTGTAGCGGCCGCCGACCGTGGCGGGCGCCTTTTGTTTGGAGGCTGCTTGATCGTCGGATTAGGTATTGATATCGCAGAGGTTGCGCGCGTGAAGGCCGCCATCGAGCGCCACGGCGAAACCTTCCTGCGCCGCCTTTACACCGCCCAGGAACAGGAATACTGCGAGCGTTTCAAAAACAAATACGAGCGTTATGCAGGCCGCTTCGCCGCGAAAGAAGCCGCCATGAAAGCGCTCGGCACTGGCTGGAGCCGCGGCGTCCGCTGGGTGGACGTCGAAGTTGTGCGGGAAAAGGGTGGCCGACCGACGATCAAGCTCGCCGGCGAAGCCGCCAAGATCGCGGATCGCCTCGGCGTCAAGTACATCTCCCTAAGCATCACGCACACCGCCGATCAAGCCTTTGCCCAAGTCATTTTTGAGAGTTGACAATGAACGAATTTCCGCAATTCATGAAGAGCGCGGCAAACCGGATCGTCACCGCCAGCGACTCCCGGCGTGGAAGGCTATGTCTTCGACGGCGCGGACGGCAGCCAGATGGCGTTCTGGACGTGCCGCGAGACCGCGTCCTCAGCCGCACACGTCCACGACTTCGATGAGTACATGATCGTAGTGCAAGGCTGCTACACGCTGATCATCGACGGCGAACGAATTCCCGTGAAAGCCGGACAGGAGCATTTCATCCCCCGCGGCGTGCCACACAGCGGCGAAGTGCTGGCCGGAACTAGGACGATCCACGCCTTCGGCGGCCATCGCGCGAACCGATCTCGAGAATAATTCGAGGAATCTGGCGGGCGTAGATCTTCACTTGCGCCGCCTAGCAGCTTGGTATTTCGGCGTCCACAGCTCGGTCACCATGCGCTGGTGATCATTTCCCGCATGCCGACCCAGCGATAGAAGATGACGAGATTTATGACCGCCGCAAACCCGCGAAGCAAATAAAAGATCGAGTCGTCCAGATCGCGGCCAGCTGCGGGCAGGCCTGACCGAGCAACATCGATGGCCGGAACGAACACGGTAAGCGACCACATCAGGAGGAAGAGATAGACAGCTACCCGGAAGGAGGATTCTATCTTCAGCGTTCTCACCAGAAAATAGCTGCACAAAATCAATTCGAGTCCCAGAACCGCCATGAAGATAGCGGGGAAGGGCTCCACGGAGAGCGGGGTTCCACAATAGGGGCCCGCGCTCATGTTGGTGGCGAGAACGGAGCCGAAAAAAATCATGAGCACGCTGATGACTTGCCTGGTGCCGCTCGAAACCGCATCCTTAACACGATTTGGCACTGGTTTCTGCCTCTCAGCGGGGTTGGGCTACGCGGGACACGCGCCGAACTCTAATTTCAATGCCCTCTCTCAGTACAATCCGACTCGCCTAGCGCGTCAATATGACCACTATCGGCTTGTGCCTGTGCAGTCAGGGTGTAACCGCAGGCCATTCGGCGGCGATGGGAAGCATAGCGGAATAAGAAAAACGGAAAACCGCCACCCAGGATTTCTCCGGGTGTTACTTCACAACGAGGAACGAGCCTAGCGCGAGGGCGTCGATGCCGGAGCAGTAGAAGCTGCGCACGGCTTCGCGGGGGTCGGAGACCAGGGGCTCGCCGAATAAATTGAAGGAGGTGTTGACCAGCACCGGGGCTGGGGCGGTTTCGCCGAACTTGTTGAGTAGGCGCCAGAAGCCGGGGTTGGAGTCTTTGTCGACGGTGTGCACGCGGACTTCGCGGCCGTTGAAGGCGAATTGCTCGAGGCCTGGGACTTGATTCCGCAGTGTGCCGAGCGAAGCCATGAAGCGGCAGTTCGGAGAGCAATCGAAGAATTCGGCGGCGCGTTCGGCGGGAACCGACAGCGCGAACGGGTGGAAATCGGCGCGGTGCTTGATGTACTGGTTCACGTTGTCGATCACGTATTCCGAAAATGGCGAGGCCAGGATGCTGCGGTTCCCTAACGCGCGGTGGCCGAATTCGGTGCGGCCCTGGCACCAGGCGACAATCTTATCGCGCTGCAGAAGTTTTACGCTTTCGACGATCAACTGCTCTTCGCCGGAAAGATATTTGTAGATAATCTTGCAGTTGTCGAGAACCGCTTTGATCTCCTGAGAGATCAAGTCGGGGCCGAGCGCGAGCGTGGTCATCGGAGCGCGGCCGGATTTTCCGGAAAGCTTTTTGCGCGCCAGAAAAGCGGCGCCCAAGGCGGTGCCCGCGTTGCCCGCAACCGGTTGCACGTACACTCGATCGAAGGTGCTGCGCCTTTCCAAAGCGCGAATCAGCAAGACATTCAAAAACACGCCGCCGGCAACGCACAGGGAGTCCGCGCCGGTCTGTGCCTGGTAGTGGTGCGCGACTTCCAGGACTGTTTCTTCCAGAAACATCTGCGCGCTACGGGCCAGCGCCGCGCACACCGCGGGATCTTCGCGGAACTTATCTTTGTGGATTTTCAGCTCGCGGTAAAACTGCGGCGAGAACGTGCCGCGCTCATCGGGACCCGCGGCGAAATAGCGGCGATCGAGAACCGGTAAGCCGTGAGCGTCGCTGCGGAACAGTTTGCGAAAGACGGGAAGATATTCGGGCTGGCCCTGACGCCCTAGCCACTGGACTTTGTGCTCGTCGAAGAGCGGCCGAAGACCGAGGAGGGCGGTGATGCGCGAATAGAACCAGCCGAGGGAATCGGGAAACTG
The DNA here is from genome assembly GCA_963834025.1 of uncultured Acidobacteriota bacterium. GTDB lineage: Bacteria > Acidobacteriota > Terriglobia > Acidiferrales > UBA7541 > Acidiferrum. Next base: position 142,880 of record CAWIAI010000007.1, read on the forward strand.
CATGGTGCGCAGCGGGCGGATTTCGTCAGTTTCGCCGATTGAGATTTGGCCGCATCGCCCTGCGGCGCCTCCGTCAAGCGTGAGAATCAAGGCGCGATCGAAGTCTGAGGTGTAGAACGCGCTGGCCGCGTGGCAAAGGTGATGCTCGAACGGCTGCAGCCGGACGCCGCGGCTTAGTTGGTGGCGAAGCTGGGGAATCGAAATGGATTTGCGAAGATCGCGACCGGACTTGCGCTTGCGGCTAGCGGAAAATTTCGAGCCTAGTCCGGATTCGCGCAGACGCGCTTGCTGCGGCAGGTCCGCGAGCGCGGCGACAGTCAGGTCGGCGGGAACAACGCCATGTTGCTCCAGGATGCGCGTGATCGCGCGGCTGGGAACTTTATCCGCGGCCAGTGAGCGATTGAGTTTTTCTTCCTCGATCGCACCCAGCAGAGACTTTTCATCGACGAGCGCGACCCCGGAATCCTGGTCGAGGCTGGCAATCCCAAGTACGAGCATAGACGAAGCTTCTCACCCTCGCGTAACGTGCTGGACCGCAAAAATTTCGGTGGTTTCCGGATTGGCATCGACGTGCCCGTCGCCCGCGCAAACTATCCGCGCTCGCACCATCTGGTTTGCCGGGCATTCGCCGGACAAACGGACCTGGAGATAATTGCTGGAGATAGCGGGCGTCCAGCCTGGATTTGTGGCCGGGGTGCGGGCTGCGAGCGCCGTGTGACGCAGCGTAAGCACTTCGAGCGCCCTATCGACTTGCGTGCGATGGAATGCCGCCGCTTTTCTTTCGCCGAGCGCGCGGAGTTCGCGTGCGCGACGCCGGATGGTCAGCGCGGGTACTTCATTGGGCATCGCCGCCGCGCGCGTCCCTGGGCGTTTCGAGAACGAAAACACGTGGATGTATGTGAAAGGCAATCGCTCGATGAAACACATCGTCGCGGCGTGGTCGTCCTCGGTCTCGCCTGGGAATCCGGCGATGATGTCAGCGCCGATGGCCGCGTGCGGGAGATGCTCGCGAATGAGTTCCACGCGACGCGCATAGTGCTCGGAGCGATACCAGCGATGCATGGCGGCAAGAATGCCATCGGAGGCGGACTGCAGCGGCATGTGGAAGTGCTGAGCGATCCGCGATGTGGAAGCGAACAGCGCGATCAGATCCTGAGTGACGTCGAGCGGCTCGATCGAGCTGATGCGAATACGCTCGATCGGCGTTTCATCGAGAATGCGACGCAAGAGATCGTCGAATTCCACACGCGGCATGAGATCGCGGCCATATGTGCCGAGATTGATGCCGCTGAGAACGATTTCGCGATAGCCCGATTCGTTGAGGCTTCGGATTTCTGCGATGACTTCATTGGGTGGCAGGCTGCGGCTTTTTCCGCGTACAAATGGGATGACGCAGTAGGAGCAGCGGCTGTTGCAGCCGTCCTGAATTTTCAGCGTGGGCCGCGTGTGATTCCCTTCCCCACCTAGAACCGGCGCCGCAAGAAATGTGGTTTGCGCCAGGATGTCGCCAGTCAGGATTTTGGCCGGGACGCTCACGTGAGAAAACACTTCGTTTCCCGCGGAATCTATGGACACGAGCATTTCGGCCGGAATGAAAGCGCCGTTGGCGGCGGACGACGGCGAACCTCCCTGCATGAGACCCGCGGCAAGTTCGGGGATTTGCGGCTTGTGCGAATTGCCCACGACCCAGGTGACGCCCGGCAGTGCGGCGAGTTCTTCGGGTGCGCGTTGCGCGTAACAGCCCGTGACGATGACTCGGGCACCGGGGTTCCGGGCGTGGATTTTGCGAATGGCATCGCGAGCCTGCGAATCGGCCGCGGCGGTGACGGTACAAGTGTTTACGACGACGACGTCCGCGGCTCCGGAATCCGTCGCGGCCAGGCATCCGCGATCTCGCAGTTGGCGTTCGATCGCGGCGCCGTCGGCTTGTGTCGCGCGGCACCCGAATTGTTCGATGTAAAAGGTCGTCATCTGCTCAGCAGAAAAAGGTGATCTCCCTGTAGCGATCACCGAATGTACAGGCGGAAGAAGAGCAGGAATCTGAGGATAGCTCGGACTGCCGCCCGCTTATGATAACCGCTCTGGAAATTGGCGCAAAGTCGTGATGAAAAGAAAGGTCGCGATTCACGAAAGCGTGATTGACGAAAAGCGCGGTGACGAAAAGATCGTAATGGAAGAAAAGCGCGAGGAGTTCACTGCCTTTACTCGCTGCATGGTGCCCGTTACAATTCCTGCACGCATGGCGCGCCAACGGCACTCCCCTTCCGCACTGATTGATCCCAAGCTCTCGATTGTGATTCCGGTTTACAACGAGAAGAACACCATTGACGAAATCCTTCGGCGTGTGCTGGACACCGATCCGCGCAAGGAAGTGATCGTCGTCGACGACGGCTCGACCGACGGAACCAAGCAAATCCTGGAGAGCATGGCGGCGCGACAGGCGAACGGTGACGAGTCGGCGCCCGCTCAGGATGGCGCCGATTCCATCGCACTGGCCGACCTGCGATTTTTCTTTCAGTCGCAGAATCAGGGTAAGGGCGCGGCGCTGCGCCGGGGATTCGCGCAAGCCACCGGCGACATCGTGCTGGTGCAGGATGCGGACCTGGAATACGACCCCCGCGACTACGCCAAGCTGCTGGAGCCCATTCTGGATGGGCGGGCGGATGTGGTGTATGGCTCACGATTTCTCGGCGGGCCACAGCGCGTCCATTACTTCTGGCATTACGTCGCCAACAAGTTTTTGACGCTGCTTTCCGATATTTTTACCAACCTCAAGCTGACCGACATGGAGACCTGCTACAAGGTATTCCGCAAGGAAGTTTTGCAGGGGATTCAACTGCGGTCGGACCGTTTTGGGTTCGAGCCCGAGATCACCGCGAAAATTGCCAAGCGCAATTGGAGGATTTACGAAGTGCCGATCTCCTATGCCGGGCGCACGTACGAAGAGGGTAAGAAGATCACCTGGAAGGATGGATTGAAGGCATTGTGGTACATCGTCCGATTCACGCTTTCAGACTGAATCGTAATTGGGTTGTTAACTACAGTTGTGAACTTCCCCCTCCCCTGTTTTTCGTAACTATTCATTCTGCAGGTAGTTGAAGTCCTTTGTTTTGATAGAGTTTTGTAAGTGTTCATTCCAGGGAGGTTAACCTCGCAGAGTGGCGGGGCTTGGGCCAAGCGGCGCTAGCTACTTTCCGTCGCAAAATTAAAACATTGTAGCCAGTATTTACGGATTTTCGGTTTGTAGAGCGCTGTCGAAGTGTAGCTTTTTGTTTTGATGCTGCGTCTGAAGAAATTAAGGAGGCAGCGTGATCCAACTTCGACATCGGCAACCAAGTTTGTGGCACAGCGGACTAGCGAAAGACATCGAAGACTTGTGGGAACCATGGATGAAAGAAGTAGACCAACTGCTGGAAGACGCCGCACTGGTGGAGAGTGTGTACGATGCACAAGGAAAGCGACATCGGAAGAGCCGGACGCATGGGCGCACGCAAACTCCGGCAGAAGTGGCTCTTCGGCTGTTGATTTTGAAGCACGTGCGGAACTGGAGTTACGACACGCTGGAGCGAGAAGTACGAGCGAATCTGGTCTATCGCGCGTTCACCCGCATTGGAGACGAGAAAGTACCGGATGCCAAGACGCTGGCACGACTGGGACAAGTCATCGGGCCCGAAGTGATCGGTGAGCTACACGAACGATTGATGGAGTTGGCGCGAGAACGAGGCGTGGTGCAAGGACGGAAGATGCGGGTAGACACCACGGTGGTGGAAACGAATATCCACTATCCGACCGACAGCGCTTTACTAGGAGATGGAGCGCGTGTGCTCACGCGCACCATGAAGAAGGTAGAGAAGGCTACTGGTGGACTGAAGAAGCGGATTCGTGACCGGATGCGCAGTGTGAACAAGAAGGTGATAGCGATTGCCTTGGCAGGGCGGTGGAAGGGGCCGGAAGGTGAGGAACGGCGCGTCGAGCGGTATCGGGAACTGCTGAGTTTAACGCGAAAGATTGTGCAGCAAGCGGAGGATGTGTTGGAGGAAATGCAGCACATTCCTCGGCGCCGACAAGCGCGGCTGCAACGACTACGAGAGATCCTGGAAACGATGTCTGGGCGGGTGCGCCAGGTGGTGCGGCAAACCAAGGCGCGAGTGTTTCAAGGGATTACCCAGTATCCCCACAAGATCGTGAGTCTTTTCGAGCCGCACACCGAAATCATTCGCAAGGGAAAAACAGCAAAACCAAACGAGTTTGGCAAACTGCTTAAGGTGCAGGAAGCTGAGAACCAGATCATCACGCACTATGAAGTGTTCGCCGAACGTCCAGAGGATACCCAACTACTGGTTCCCGCGGTCGAACAACACCAGCGCCGGTTCGGGCGCGCACCACGAATGGTGGCCGCCGACACGGGGTTCTACAGTCTAAAGAATGAGAAGACCATCCAGGCAATGGGAGTAACGCGAGTCGCGGTGCCAAGTCGGAGCACCAAAAGCAGCGAGCGGAGAAAACTTCAGAAAACGCGTTGGTTCCGGGCCGGGCAGCGCTGGCGGATTGGATGTGAAGGCCGCATCAGCGTGTTGAAGCGGCGCCACGGAATGAATCGCTGCCGGTACCGAGGGTTCGAAGGGATCCGGCGATGGGTTGGCCTTGGGGTGCTTGCGGACAACGTTATCCAGATCGGTCGCTGCCTGGCACGGCAACGGGCCTGAGATCCCAACTGCCATGACTCGGGACGCAAACGGGTCGAGCGGCAAAATTCAAGCGTGCAAGCAGAATCAGACGGTCCCTAGCAACGAATAGCTCATTCAAAGCGAGCTATTTTGCGACGGAAAGTAGCTAGGGCTGGGCCATGCGGCGCTGGAAGGTTAGCAGGATCAGGTCGGCGCGCCGGCGGACACCGAATTTGCTGAGCAAGTTGGAGACGTGGAATTTCACGGTGCGCTCGGCGATGTTGAGCTTGCTGGCAATTTCTTTGTTCGAAAGATTTTCGAGGAGCGAGTCGAGAACTTCCTGTTCGCGGCGGCTCAGATTCGTGACCGCATCGGTCTTCAGGCGGCGTCCCTGGCCGGTGAGAATGGAATCCACGAAGCCAGATAGCACGGAGCGGGGAACCCAGAAGCCTCCCACGGCCACCAATGGCAAGGCGCGGACCAATTGCTCGCGCGCTTCGACATAGGTCAGCAAACCCTTTACGCCCAAACGGAGGAGCGAATAGCTGTTGGCGTCGCTCAGTTGCTCACCGACGACGATCAAGCGAGCTTCCGGATAGCGTTCGAGAATATTGGCGAGCAGAGCGCCAGTCGCGGGGCGCGCAGCGTGGGCGTCGATCACATAGACCTGGGCCTGCGGCGGCTCCAGATTGCGGAGATCGGGTGCCAACGTTGATTCGAGATGCTTGAGGGTAACCTTGAACTGAGGCTTCGCGAGCAAGCGCTCGAATTCGCTCAACACTAGAGGGTGCGGCGAGAGAATGCAGACTGATAGTTTGGTGGTAGCGCGTTTCGTAGCCACTATATTCCCAGCGTAGTGAAAACTGTACGGACGGGCAAGTCCGATTCCGCCGCGTGTTCTCGAACTGTTACGTGACATGTTGGAATCTTTACTGTAAGGCAAGGACCGTGGATTTGGGCAGGCTGGGCTTTTCCAGCCCTTGAAGCTCAATGGGCGGTAGTAACCATTCGCGGCCTGAAAGCGCCATTTCAATGGAAGCTCGTTCGATTATCGCGGGCAACCTGCGTAAAATGGGGGTGTAGCAAGATCCGGCCTTCTCTGCTGGCTCCCACCCCCCACAGGGCATCAGGAAGTCCGACGATACCAGGAAATCAGGAGGAGTTTTTTCGAGCGGATGCGCAATCTGACCGAATCTGCGAAAGCCTTACGCACGCTGCTGAACGAGCGCATTTTGGTGCTGGACGGCGCCATGGGCACGATGCTGCAGCAACGGCAGCTGACTGCCGAGGACTTCGGCGGAGCCGCGCTGGAGGGCTGCAACGAGAATCTGGTGCGGACGCGGCCGGATGTGGTCCTGGATATCCATCGCAAATACTTCGAGGCGGGCTCGGATATCATTGAGACCAATACCTTTGGGTCCGCGTCGATCGTCCTGGCCGAGTACGGCTTGGCGGCGGATGCTTACGAATTGAGCCGCCGGGCGGCGGAGTTGGCGCGGCAAGCGGCGGATGAGGCCAGCACACCAGGGAAACCCCGATTCGTGGGCGGATCCATGGGTCCGACTACGAAGGCCATCACCGTTACCGGCGGCGTGACCTTCGAGGAACTGCGCCAGGCCTACTTCACACAGGCAAAGGGATTGGTTGAAGGCGGCTCGGATTTGCTGCTGGTGGAAACTTCGCAGGACACGCGCAATATCAAGGCCGCGCTGCTGGCAATTCAGAATTTGTCGAAGGAAATTGGCACGCAAGTGCCGGTGATCATTTCCGTGACCATCGAGGCGATGGGCTCGATGCTCGCGGGTCAGACGATTGAGGCGATGTGGGCTTCGCTGCGCTACGCCAAGCCACTGGCGTTTGGGATGAATTGCGCGACGGGGCCGGAGTTCATGACCGACCACATTCGGACTTTGAGCCAGCTTACCGGCGAGTTTGTCTCCTGTTATCCGAACGCGGGGTTGCCCGACGAAGAAGGCAAGTATCTTGAGACGCCGACATCTTTGGCGGCGCAGCTGGAGAAATTTGTCGATCACGGCTGGCTGAACATCGTAGGGGGCTGCTGCGGGACGACGGAACAACACATTCGCGCCATCGCGCAAATGGTCGAGGGCAAGAAGCCACGGCAGCGGCCCGCCGAAGCGCATCGCGCGATCTATTCGGGTATTGAGACGATCGAATCGGATGACAGCACGCGGCCGTTGCTGGTGGGCGAGCGCACTAACGTAATTGGTTCGCGCCTGTTCAAGAATCTAGTCGCGGAAGAAAAGTGGGAAGAGGCGAGCGAGATTGCGCGGCGGCAGGTGCGGGGTGGCGCGCAGATCGTGGATGTGTGCCTGCAAAGCACGGATCGCGACGAGAGAAAGGATATCCCGCCGTTTTACGAAAAGCTGATCCGCAAGGTGAAGGCGCCGGTGATGATCGATACCACCGATCCCGCGGCGATCGAGCAGGCGCTGACCTATTGCCAGGGAAAAGCGATCATCAACTCCATCAACCTGGAAGACGGCGAGGAAAAGTTCGAGCGCGTCGTGCCCATCGCGCATGATTTTGGCGCTGCTGTGGTTGTGGGCTGCATCGACGAAGATCCCTTGCAGGCGCAGGCGTTTACGCGTGACCGCAAACTGGCGATCGCGCAGCGCAGCTACAAACTGTTGACCGAAAAATATGGCCTGGCGCCGGAAGACATCGTTTTCGACCCGCTGGTGTTCCCGTGTGCGACCGGCGATGAAAACTACATCGGCGGCGCGGTAGAAACCATCGAGGGAATCCGGTTGATCAAGCAGGCGCTGCCGGATACGCGCACGATTCTGGGAATCTCCAACGTTTCGTTCGGGCTGCCGGCGGCCGCGCGGGAAGTGGTGAACTCGGTCTTTTTGTACTACTGCACCAAGGCGGGGCTGGACCTGGCCATCGTCAATACCGAAAAAATCGAGCGGTTTGCGTCGATACCCGATCACGAGCGCAAGCTGGCGGAAGATCTGCTGTTCTCGCATCCACCGTCGAATGTGCCGGCGGATCATTCGGCGGCTGAGCTGTTGCGTGATGTTCCCGCGGACTGGCGCGACCAACGCAAAGAGCAGCGCGCCGCGGTCAACCAATTTCACATCGCCGCGATCGCCGAGCACTTTCGCACGGCAACGAAAAAAGAGAAGACGCGCGCGGCGGATATGCCGCTGGACCAGCGCCTGGCCAACTACATCATCGAAGGCAGCCGCGATGGCTTGATTGAGGATCTTGACCGCAAACGCGCGGAGGGGGTTTCGCCACTGGACATCGTCAATGGACCTCTGATGGCCGGGATGGCCGAAGTAGGACGGCTATTCAACGCGAACGAACTGATTGTCGCGGAAGTCTTGCAGTCCGCCGAGGCCATGAAGGCGGGCGTGAGCCACCTGGAACAATTCATGGAGAAGGCTGACACGGCGAAGCGCGGCAAGGTCGTGCTGGCTACCGTAAAGGGCGACGTTCACGATATCGGCAAAAACCTGGTCGAAATCATTCTGAAAAACAACGGCTATGACGTTGTGAACCTGGGCATCAAGGTGCCGCCGGATGATTTAATCCGCGCCTATCAGCAGCACAAGCCGGATGCGATCGGACTCTCCGGTTTGCTGGTGAAGAGCGCGCAACAGATGGTGATTACCGCGAGCGACTTGCGGGAAGCCGGGGTAGTCATCCCGCTGCTGGTGGGCGGAGCAGCGCTTTCGGCCAAGTTCACGCAACAGAAGATCGCGCCTAGCTACGGAAAAGCGGTCTGCTACGCGAAAGACGCGATGACTGGTTTACGGCTGATGAACGAACTGATGGACCCGGCTACGCGGGAGACGGTGGTGCGTGCGCACACCTCTTCGGGAAATGGGTTCGAGGTGTCGACCACGGTGCGTGTGGCGGAAGTTGCCGAAGTGGCGCGCTCGCCGAAAGTTCGCGCCGATTTGCCGATTCCGGGCGTGGCGAGTCTTGAGCGCAAGGTGCGTCTGGTGCCGGACCTTCGCGAAGTGTGGAGCTACATCAATCCATTCATGCTGTTCGGGCGGCACCTGGGGTTCAAAGGCGATTTCGAGAAACGGCTCGCGCAACGCGACCCCAAAGCTTTGGAACTCTTCGAGCGCATGGAAGAAGTGAAGAGCGAAGCGGCAACGTTCATGAAGGTGCGCGCGGTCTGGCAGTTTTTTGAAGCGGAGCCCGAAGGCGACGCGATACGACTGTTCACGCCGGGGGGTTCCGAACCGTTGCACACGTTTCGATTCAAGAGGCAGCGAGGCGGTGACTTCCTGTGTCTGAGCGATTACGTACTCGCGCCGAAAGAGGGAAAGCGCGATCACCTGGCGTTGTTCGTGGTGACTGCCGGCGAGGGCGTTCGCGAGCGCTCGGAAAAGGCCAAAAACGACGGCTACTACCTGAAATCACACGGACTGCAAGCGCTGGCGATTGAGACTGCCGAGGCTTGCGCCGAATGGCTGCACCGTCGTGTCCGCGAAGACTGGGGCTTCCCCGATCCGGCGGAGATGACCATGGCACAGCGGTTTACTTCGCGATATCGCGGCAAGCGTTATAGCTTCGGCTATCCTGCATGTCCGGATCTAGACGACCAGGCTCCTCTGTGGAAACTGCTCCGGCCGGAAGAGATCGGCGTGCAGCTTACTGAGGGAATGATGATGGATCCGGAAGCTAGCGTGAGCGCACTGGCGTTTCATCATCCGGATTGCACTTACTTCTCGGTTGGGGATTTGATGGAAGTGCCCGCCTAGAAAAGCCGGACGCGCTAGAGCGCGCGCAGAGAAGGAAAGAAAAAGGCACCAAGGCCGGAGCACAGAGAGCGCGGAGGTGGCGCGTTGCGGGTGACTACTCGCGGGCGACAGTGCGCCCTTGCTTCAGGGCGTCGATCAGGGAATCAAAGGTCGATCGGGTCCAGTTGCCATCGCGAGGTGAGGGCTTGGTAGCGCGACGTTCGTCGGCGACCATCGTCGCGGTCGCCGGTGAAGAGAGGCCCGACGTGACACCCAAAGTTGCCGTGGCGTCAGCGGCCGCAGCAGCGCGGGCCCCCAATGGAGGATCATCAGGCCACGAACCCTCAGGAGCACCATCTTCTGGGACCGCTTTCTCTTCCACAGACGCTCCGGCGTGCTTCTTTCCATTTGCGCCGGCTGCGCCGCCGGGCGCGAACGGGCCTTTCGACAGACCGAGCACGTCTTCTGACGCTTGCTCGACGAGAAACTGATCGATCTGCTTGCGTTTCAATTCAAAGCCGACCAGTAAGCAGGCGTCCGACAAAAGATTGATCAAGCGAGGAACGCCGGTGGTCAGGCGGTGAATGACCTCCACAGCGGTGCCGGTAAAGGGGCTCGATCCGCGCAAGCCCGCGGCATGGAGGCGCTCCGCCATGTAGGCCCGAGTTTCGGGCAGGCTTAACGGGCGCAGCAGGCAGGTGCTGGCGATTCTCTGCTGCAGCGCCTGCAACTCGGGTCGTTGCAGCACAGCGAACAACTCCGGCTGACCGCACAGTACGATCTGCAAGAGCTTTTCCTGATATGTGTCGGTGTTACCGAGGAGGCGAATTTCTTCGAGCAATTCCACGCTCATCAGGTGCGCTTCGTCGATCAACAGAATCGCCGTGCCGCCCTGTTGCTGCGTCTGGAACAGCATTTGGTGGAGCGCAGCAAGCCGCCGCGGTTTGCTGGTGGCGGTACAGGTGATTTCATACTCGTCAAGAACCGCTTCTAACAACTCGGAAGGCGCCAGAGTCGGATTCACCAGGAACGCCGAAACGAGCCGGCCGCGCCCTTCCGATTTTTCCGTGAGAATCTGCAGAGCAGTGTGGAGCAGCGTGGTTTTGCCGGTGCCAACCGGGCCAGCTACAACAGTGAAACCCTTGCGTTGAAGAACACCCTGAAGAAGCACCTTGAGAGCAGTACGGTGAGGATCGGCTAGATGCAGGAATCTAGGGTCCGGCGTAAGGCGAAACGGTTCTTCCTTCAACTGGTAAAAGGCCGTGTACAAACCGTTCCTCCCGTGATCGCCAAAAACGAATGCAGGAACTAGACAAACCAGTACAAGCATGACATGAGCAAGTTTCTTACCATAGTGCTAACTGTAGAAGAACAACTTGCTTCGACCTAAGATTAGCATTATGAGCGACTTCACTCGCCCGTCAAAAATCGGCAAATAGCAAGCCAAGCGGGACTCCCCCAGCCTGGTGGAAAAGCCTTTCCACAAACCTGCCCAGCCCGAGCGCACTAACCCCTCTCGTTAGATGCAGGAAAGCACCTACAGGGGACGTGACTTCGCGCCACGACTGGCGGGCCCTAATCCGGCAATGGGGTGGCTTGGGTGGGTTCGACGGGTGCCTGATTGCTCTTCCGGTGATGTCTTTGCGCCAAACCTGCCTCCTGAATCTTATAGATGAGAGCTCGGTAACTGATGTTTAACGCGTTGGCGGCCTTGCGGCGGTTCCACTTGTTCTCTCGCAGGACCTGAAGAATCAAGTTGCTTTCCATCTCCCGGACGGCCTGCTTGGCGATATGCTTTAACGACACGGTACCATCCACCGAAAGCTTCGGAGGAGTCGATGGCCGCTTCAATGTATCCTCGGACGCGAAACCGTCCAGAACGCCCATGATCGCATAGCGCGCCACTATGTTTTCCAATTCGCGTATGTTGCCGCGCCATTCCCTGCGGGTAAGCGCATCCAGAATCTCTCCCGGAAAAGGTGGCGCCTCGCGCTCGAACCTAATATTGAGCTGATCCAGAAAGAAATTCGCCAGTCCCGGGATGTCTTCGCGACGCTCGCGCAGCGGGGGCAGGTTAATGGTCACCACGTTGATGCGGTAAAAAAGATCCTGCCGGAAGCGTCCGGCGGCAATCTCGTCCTCCAGCTTGCGATTGGTGGCACAGATCACCCGGGTGTTGACGCGTCGTTCGTGGGTGTCGCCAATACGGCTGAATTGTCCATCCTGAAGCAACTGCAAAGTTTTGGCCTGCAGGCTCAGGTCGAGGTCGGAGATTTCGTCTAGGAACAAGGTGCCATTGTCGGCCATTTCGACGTAACCCGGCCTCGACGTGTGGGCGTCTGTGAATGCGCCTTTCTCATAACCGAACAGCTCACTTTCCAGCAGCGATCCGGGAATTGCGGCGCAATTGACCTTGACGTACGCGCCCGAGGCAAACTTTGAACGCGCATGAACATATTGAGCCAGAAGGCCTTTGCCTGTCCCATTCTCTCCTTGAATCAGGACCGGCAGGTCGGTGCCAAGAACCTTGTTGATCATTTGCCGGATTGGTTGCATGGCCGCCGAGCAGCCGAAAATGATCTCTTCGGAAGGCAGGACGCCGGCCTTCGGAACCGCCTTTGCGCTAGCCACCCCTGTGACAGGCATACCCGCACTCCCCGGATAAGGCCTAAATTCGTACATTTGAAGTACTTTGCATACCTAGAACCAAACCCGGGAAGGCCGAGCTCAAGAAAACAGCTGACTGGGAATTCCCCTGCAGCCTTTTTAACTCATTCTGAGGGCACAACTTACTGGCCACTGGTACGGTCATAGGACTAAGGTCGGAGGCTGCGGGAGAGTCAGTAAAGACAGCCGGACCGAGCGGAAAAATGTCTCCGTAAACGGCAAACTATTGCCTCACTTGTGGTTATTCGAACGCGAATGGGCAATGAAGTGAACTCTGAGGGCTGGTCGATGAAGGCGAAAATGGGGGAAACGTGAGCGATTGGACGCGAACGGGACAAGTTTCAGAATGGAACTTCTAGAATGGAGTGGGGGTGCCTTTAGGCCTTGCCATTCTCTCCACGGATGATGTCGTACCGCTCGATTACCGCGGCGACGCCCATGCGAGCGCTGCCGTCTTCCATGCGGCGTTCCACGCGCACGACCTTACCCAGCGCGCGTACAAAGACTTCGGACCCATGGGTGATTTCCGCGGGAAGCGTCAGGGTAATGTCAAGTTCGGAGCCGGCCTCAAGATCCTGGTCGAGAACGAAGTAAAGGCCACGGGTGGAAATGTCCCGGGTCTTGCCCTTTTGGCTGTCTGGCAGACGTTCCGCGGGGACTCGGATGATCACGGGTAACGACAAGTCATAGCGTCGAGCAGTGCGACGTTCCGTCATTATGCTCATCCTCCACTCTGCCCGCGGCCGATGGCTATGCGCCGCGCCCCTTTCGCCGAATTCTGCGTGCTCTTTCGAACGTTAATGGATCCTTGCCGACCTGAGTGAGACAGCAGTCCAGAACTAGCGAAAATCCTTGGGACGGGCGCACCACGAACCTCGACCGAGTCGTTTGGGATTTCCGGTTCGGGCGACAATACAGGAAACACTTGTTTCACGCTACGAAAAAATTTCGCACCTCAGACCGTCGTCGCCATCCGCACGCGGAAGGAACGATAGTCGAGAATCGCGGAGCAGCGTGTTTACGGCCCGAGCTGGTCGCGGTAAAGCGCGCGGGGCCGACTACTCGTTGCGAAGCGCACCGACTGCTGCGGGCTCTTCGATCGCGGGGGCCGCGGCCGTCTTTCGGGTGCGCGGGGTATCCAGATTAAACTGGCGCATTTTATACAGCAGGGCTTTGTAGCTGATGCCTAGCATTTTCGCGGCATCTTTGCGGCACCAGCGCGTCTTTTCCAGCGCATCGGCGATCGCTTCCATCTCGGCTTCGTCTTTGAGTCCGCGAACAAGAGCTTTTAGACCCTGCTCGCGAGGGATCGTGGCCTCCTGCCGGGGCGAGGTGCGCTGGCGGGCTGAAGACATCTCGATCAATTCTCTCAGGCTGCCCTCGTCGTCCTCCAGGATCACGTAGCGCTTCACGAAATTTTCGAGCTCGCGCAAATTGCCCGGCCACGGATAGTTTGCGGCAGCATCCAGGAGATGCTTTGACGGTGACGTCGCGGGCTTGCCGAATTTCTCGCTGTACTTGTCGAGGAAGTGGCGGAACAGCAGAGGAATCTCGGTGGCGCGTTCGCGCAGCGGAGGAACCAGGATTGAGAGAACGTTCAAGCGGTAGTAAAGGTCTTCGCGAAAGCGGCCTGTCTTCATGGCGTCCTGGACATCCACGTTGGTGGCCGCGAGCACGCGTACATCGGTCTCTACCATGTGCCTGCCGCCGAGGCGCGAATATTGGTGATCTTGCAGCACGTGCAGCAGCTTCGCTTGCAAGTGGGTGCTCATTTCCGCGATTTCATCGAGGAAGATGGTGCCCTTGTTGGCGAGTTCAAATTTGCCGGGCTTGGCGCGGACGGCTCCGGTGAACGCGCCTTGCTCGAACCCGAACAACTCGGATTCCAGCAATTCGCCGGGGAGGGCCGCGCAGTTGACTTTGATGAACGCTTGGTTGCGGCGCTTAGAGCGCAAGTGAATCATGCGCGCCACGACTTCTTTTCCGACGCCGCTCTCCCCGCAAATGAACACGGGCACATCCACCGGGGCGATCTGCAAGATCTGCTGGCGGATGCGCACCATCTGGGGGCTGGCCGCCAGGAAACTCAGATCCTCGGTTACCTGGTCGCAGTAATCGCGGAGCGCCTGGTTCTCCTGGGTCATGTTCTTTTTTTGGCGGGACTTCAGCATCGCCGCGTCCAGATCGCTTTTCTCGAACGGCTTGGTCAAGTAGTCGTGCGCGCCGATGCGGATCGCTTCCACGACCGTGCCAACTTCGTTCGAGCAACTCAGCATGATGATGTTGAGAGTGCGGTCGAGCTGCAGGAGTTCTTTCAGGGTATCGATGCCGTTCATTTCCGGCATCAGGACGTCCAGGATGATCAGGTCGGGACGCTCGCCGTCGCTGACTTTAGCGAGGACCTCCTTGCCAGAGCCCACGGTCTCCACCTCGAAGCCATCGACCTCCAGCAGTGTTTGCAAATACTTGCGGATACTGGGCTCATCATCCACGACGAGAATCTTTTCTTTCACAGCCATTGACCTCTCCCTTTGGATACCACTACTGAATGCCGTTCAACTACGCGTGATCCGTATGAGTTACGTCTGATCCATCGGCAAAAGAAACGTAAACTTGCTGCCGTTGGCTGCTTCGCTCTCCACCCAAATCTTCCCGCGATGCGCTTGCACCAAGCGCTTGGCGATCGCCAGGCCCAGACCCATACCCGTAGTATTGCGGTCTACGCGGACGAAATCCTCGAAAATCTCCTGGTGGTGTTCCGGGGCGATCCCCGGGCCGGTATCGGCGACGGATACTTCCACGCTGTTCGGACGCGGCAAACGGAAGCGCCGGCGTTCCTGGGGTGGCGAAGCCTCGGAGACGCGTCGTTCCCAGAAATGAGGTAGCGCCCGGAGCGTAACGCAACCCCCGGCTGGCGTATGCTTCAGCGCGTTGTCCAAAAGATTGGCAGCGGCTTGCTGCACCTTCTGATAATCGAAGCGAAAGTTCGGAACGGACGGATCAAAGGACGCGTCCAATCTCACGCCTTTGCGCTGGAAAGCTTCCAGCCAGCGCTTGGAAAGTTCATCGAGGCAATCGCGCAAGTCGTTTTCGCGAAGCTGTAAAACCAGCTTTCCGCTCTCCAGCGCCGAATAATTCAGGAACATCGACACCAGGCGGACGAGCCTTTCGCAGCTCTCCTTCGATTCCTCCAGAATATCGCGCTGCTTCTCGGACAAACGTCCCAGCGAGCTGGTGAGCAACAGATCGTAATATCCCTTGATGACCGCGAGGGGCGTCTTTAATTCATGCGCCGCGGAAGCCAGGAAGACGGTCTTCTGCCGGTTCACTTCCTGCAGTTTCAAATAGGCGGCCAATAGATTTCGATACGTGATCTCACGCTCTTGCAGCAACTCCTGCACGGTGATTTGGGTCGCGGGATCGGGTGAGGCCTGCGCTTCGGTAACCGGCTCGAATTTAACCACCAACCAGTCAGGTTCCGGTACCCACTGAATGGTAGCGCGGGCTCTCTTTTCACCGCGAGCCAGGTCCAGCTTAATTTCGTGGTGGCCGCTTTCGATGTCCGCGAAAATCCGTTTGGGATCCATTTCCAAAAGATCGCTGAATAGATTCAGCCGGCTGGGCTCACCGAGTTGCAGTGATTCCAGGCACTTTCGCGCGAGCGAATTGATCATCAGAATTCGTCCGCTGCGTGCAGAAACCAGGAGTGACTTATCCAATGTATCCAGGAGGCGAGCAACCAACTCGAGGGGCACGTCGCGATGGGGCTGTGGTTCTTGCGCAAGAGATGTAAGGACACTTCCACTCATCGGACCACCCATTCCGCCCAGGGGACGGGAAAAGATTTTCCCTAATCGGCGCGTGGCCATCGTGGCAGAGCGCTTCTCTGGCTGTCAATGGTAAAAACGGCCCATTTGCGGGAGCGCGCCATTTGCATAATTGCGGAAGTCCAGTGGATTAAGTGGTCGATCCGATGCCTAAGCCCCGGCCTAACAGCACGCCTTGACACGGCTAAAATTCTTATTTGTAACGATTTAATCGAAGGCTAGGGTCACGAACATCTGGCATCGAATCTGCTTACTTTTTGGTATGCTCGTACTAGTTCGCGAGTACTAGGGGCCCGCCGAGTGAGAATGGACAGTCTGAAGGAAGGGCAGCACTTGGATCAATCTCAACGGCGCCGTTCGCCCCGAATTCGTCTCCAGGTCCCGGTCTTTTTGCGTGGATCGGATTCTTCCGGCGTCGAATTCATCGAGCTGACCAAGACCCTGAATATTGGCTCTGCCGGGGCCTGTATTACTTCCACTCATATCCTCCGGATCGATCAAGTCGTTTATTTGACTGTGCCGGCCCCGTCCCCTGCTTCTTCAAGCCTGGTACCGAACGAAACCCCTCCGATCGCGGCGAAAGTATTGCGCCAGGACATTGTTGGGGATATGCGTCTGTTTGGACTGGAATTTCTCAGACCTCTTGAGTAAATTTATGCCGTTTCTCGGCTCCCAGCCGGCGGCAGGGCCGGTTTAGGGGCTTGGCCCCGGTCGTTGTTTGAGAGCTAGCGCGACTCAGCTTTTGCCTCTATCCGCTTTAATTTCAATTCGATAGGGTAGAGGCAAGATTTCCTCCATTCCTCCCCTGCTCTTCTAAGCCGAAATATGGATGGACTCCAACTTGCTCCCGTTGTACAAGCAATCTGTTTCACTCCCCAACCCGCGGGGGCAGGCAGTTTAGGTGTCTATCTCGTATGCCCAATCCTGGCGGCGCACCCCCCCGTTTGCCGATCGAGGATTCGTACCTCGAACTCCTGGCCGACACGCTCGATGGCCTTGACGTCTCCGCACGCGGACAATTTTTACAGCGATATATTCGCGCGATTACGCATCTTGATCTGCGCGAAAACCAGTGCATTCAGCTCTGGGACGAGATGCTTACGCGCCGGCGCGAACTCACCGATCATCTTGGCCGGCAAGTGGCGCTGAAGACCGCGCTGATGGATGTGCTTACATCGGCGGGATTGTTTCGCGTTCCCATTATTCTCGAGTACGACGAGCTCAAAGTCCTGCAAGTGAATGCGGTCACCGATCCGCTCACCGGACTTTATAACCGCCGGCTTTTCGGCGAGGGATTCGAAAAGGAGCTCAATCGCGCCCGTCGTTACGGATTGCCGCTGGGCCTGGTGATGCTGGATCTGCATCGCTTCAAGGAAGTGAACGATAAGCACGGCCATCCAGCTGGTGACGAGGTACTGCGCGCCGCCGCGGCGACGCTGAAAAAGGCGCTACGTACATCAGACTCCGCCTTCCGTATCGGTGGCGATGAATTCGCCGTGCTGCTGCCGCAGACCGACGCGGAGCAGGCCCTCGCGCTTAGCCGGCGTATCGAAACCGTTTTTGCCGAAACGTTGCAATCGTTGCCGCTTAGCGTCAACGTGAACATGGATCACGGTGTGTCCACGTTCCCGCAAGACGGGGAACAGGCGGACCAGTTAATTCGCGTTGCCGACGAACGCCTCTATCGCCTGAAGCATGCAAATCATCGCAAGCTTGGCAATGGCGGAACGAAGCCGGTCGCTGCCGCAACTCCGGCTCTCGGGCCCACTGCGACCACTGCGCCGGCGGCGCCCCCGGAGCCTGCCGCTGCACCGGCCCCACCGACCGAACGCAACGGGACCACGACGAAGCCCATTTCGATCGAATCTCGCCGCACGCCAGAAAAGCCAGAATCCACGATGGCGACCGCAGCCTCGGCCAGCGCCGCGGAAATTTCGTCGAGCCAGCCGACGCCTCCGCAACACGTCTACACCATGCAGCGCAAAGCGGAACGCGTCTCGATGACCGGAACGAATGCCTACGCCATGCTGGGCGACCAGAACACGCGTCGTGCTCGCGTCATTGATCTCGGCTTTGGCGGCGTTGCCATTGAGCTCGATAAACCAGAGAACCTTCCGGACAGCATCCTGGCCATCCTGCATGTTCCCATTCTTCCGCCAGTGCGCGTGAGTTTGAAGCCTGTCTGGAAGCAACAAACCAAGCAAGGCGCTTATCGCATCGGCTGCGCCTTCGTATCCTAAACTTCGCTAGCTGATTCTTAAGAGCGTCATTTGCAGGTCATTTTGCGACCTGAATCCCCACCGCACTTGTAGGGGCGGGGCTTGTCCCGCCCGGCCGCCACGTCTTGCCGCGAAATGTAACTGTCAAAGAGTTCAGGCACGTTCGGAGCATCGCGGATCCTCGCAAACCTCCGCCCTAAATCTTGCTAAAATCCAAGCGAACAATAAACTTTCGAAGGGAGCCGGTATGACCGAACCACGAGCAAGCCGCCCCTATTGGCCCGACGCGCTGCAAAATCCGCCCGACGCCACATCAGGCCTGAAGCCATGGTCATGGGCTCTTGAGCGTCTCGAGAAATCTCACAACTATTGGATCTCCACCGCGCGTCCGGACGGACGCCCGCATCTGATGGTGGTCTGGGGCATCTGGTGGGAAAACACCTTCTGGTTCAGCACCGGCCCGCATACCCGGAAAGCAAAGAACATCGAATCGAAACCGTACTGCGTCATTGCCACTGAAAAAGCGGATGAAGCAGTAATCCTCGAGGGCACCGTGCAAGAAATCAAAGATCGATCGGTCTGGAAGCAGATGGCAGAAATCTACGATCGGAAATACGGCGGCGATCTACTTCCGCTGCTGGAGTCCTCCGGCGGCTGCATCTTCCGCGTCGAACCCCAACTAGCCTTCGGCCAGGACGAACACGCCGCGAACTACGTCGAATCCGCCACGCGCTGGCACTTCCCGGAAGTGCGAGGCTAGGCGGGAGACGATCGAAATCTCACGTCTCGCCGCGCGGTCTGCTCGCGACCATAAATGCGTTCCAGATAGGCGTCGATCGCGCCAATCGACTTGTCGCTTCCGATAAATCCCACATACCCGTCGGGCCGGATCAGAAATAAGGCGCCGTTCTCCCCGCCGTAGGCGCTGGATGCGTGGCCGTGAACGTCGAACAGCGCCGTATCCGACGCGGACGTGTCCGGCGCGTTGCGATCCACGGTGTAGGTCCGAAGTTCGCGTTCATATTTCCTGGTCACTTTCTCCAGCCCTTCCCGGTCATGCACACTAAAGCTCAGCAATGTGAACCGGGGGCCTCGGAACACGTCAAAGAGGGTGACGTCTCGCCCCTTCGCGTCGCGCAAAGGCGCATCGGGAGCGCGATCTCCCGCACACAACGGCGTTGCCGGCGGGTCTTGTTGCTGGCTCAGGGAGCACTGGCGATAGTTCAATCCCAGTTGCAAGGTCTCCGGGCCGCGCTTCATCACTTGCGAATCATCGACCATAGCCTGCCGATGCAATCGTGTGGTGATCCCCAGCATCGATGCTGCGATCGGAAGCCGCTCCTCCTCATAGGTATCCAGAAGCGCCCCGTCCGCACCATCCAAGACGGCGCTTAACTTCCATGCAAGGTTGTAGGCATCCTGAATTCCGGTGTTCATGCCCTGCCCACCGGCAGGGGAGTGAACGTGTGCCGCGTCGCCGGCCAGAAAAATCCGCCCGATTCGATATTGATTCACCATTCTTACGTTCACTCGATAAAGAGACAGCCAGGTCGGATCGTAGAGCTTCAGGTCGCTGCGTCCCGTACGCTCATCGACGATGCTCTGAAACAGTTCCAGCGAAGGCTCGGTCTCCATATCGGGTGGAACTTGTGCTTGGAACTGGAATGTATCCGTGGATGGCAGCGGACAAAGAGCGACCCCGCCGCTCTTGTGCTTCAGCCACGAGTGCCAGTGGTCGCGATCCAGCCCATCCACGTGGACATCGCCGACGAGCACACGTTCATCTTTCCAGGTCTCACCTTCAAAGCCGACGTCCAGATGTTTGCGCACGAAGCTGCGGCCACCATCGGCGGCTACGACATACCTTGCGCGGAGTTGATGCGTTGGTCCGCATTTTGCAGGGTAGCGGTCACGATCTCCGCGTCCTGCTCCAGCGCGACAAGCTCGGTCGCCAATTCAACTTTGCCGCCCAATTCCGCAAGACGCCCGCGCAATATCTCTTCCACGCGCCATTGCGGAATGATCAGCACGCTGGCGTAAGGAACGTCGGGAGTCGGATGGCGACCCTCATGCGCATCGTGATCGCCGATGACGGTCGTGCCGTCGTAGAACCGAAAAGGCAAGTGAAAGCGGCCATTCTCCAGAATCTTTTCCACCACGCCAAGATCGTCGAAGACTTCCAGGCTGCGCGGCTGCAAACCTTTGCCGCGCGACCCCGCGAAATAAGCCGGGGCTTTGTCGACAATTCGAAAATCGACTCCACGGCGTGCCAATTCACACGCGAGCGTAAGACCGGTCGGGCCTGCGCCGACAATCAAAACCGATATTTCGCCGACGTGAGCTGTCGTATCTGTGGACATTGCGATTCCCTCGGAGGCGGCTGATTATAACTATGCAGCCGTAAAGATAAAGTAGTGGGTTTAGAGCAGCCATCGCGCTAAGGAATGCCCGTTTTGAAGGATTCGGCGCTTCGCGTATAATCAAGGATTGTCTCGCGACCTAGCGACGCGGCTGTAGTGCCCCACCCGGGAAGCCGTGCAGACCGGACGCGACAGACTGGAGCTCCATGAAACCCGGTATTCACCCCGACTATCACGAAGTGACCGTGCATTGCGCCTGCGGTAACGCTTTTCCCACGCGCTCGACCATCAAAGGCGACATGTTGCGCGTCGAAATCTGCTCGAATTGCCACCCGTTCTTCACCGGCAAGCAGAAGCTGATCGATACGGCAGGCCGCGTCGAGCGCTTCACGAAGAAGTATGCGGACGCTGCCGCAAAGGTCACCGCCGCCAACGCCGCCAAGAAGTAGCCGCCCCGCATTCATGATCGAGGGACCGGGCTACGTGCCGGTCCCTCTAAATGACCCGACTCTCGCCGCGAAACCAGGAGTCGTGCCATCTGAATCGGTGCTCTTCCGCTGCTTGCGGGAACCCGCTGATAATGCTAATTTTACACTTTCTCTTCCGCTGACAGCCCGCCGCGGTTGGTGCCAGACCGCCGTGTGAAGGCGCGTCGTGGTTGAGAAATCGTTCCAGGTCTTCCAGGGTAAACGTGCGCATAATCCTGATGCGCGTCGGGGGAGATTTTTGCATTCTGGTTTATCCTTGAGCCAGCTGCGCAGTGCCCATGAGTGATCGCCAGCCCAATTCGACGGGTGTTGCCGCGCGCCATGTTTCCGGCGCGCCCGACGACTCGCGCAACCCCACGTATTGGCGCGTGGAAGGCTCCCTTCTCGAAGTCGGTGCCCTGCGCCCGGTCGGATTTTTCACCTGGAACGCGCAGAGCTTTGCGGAACGCTGGGCGCGCCGTGCCGGGATGGCGGGCATGGCCTTGTCGCGGCCCTTTGCTTACGCCGCCAGCCGCACCTTCGCCACGCGTTTTCTGCACGCGCTGTTGCGCGGCGTCAGCCAGGACCGACTCGACCTCCTTGGCGAAGAGTATTTCCACTACGTACTGAAGCCCGCTCTGCGGCCCGAGGCCACCGAAAAGCTTCTAGAAGCCGTACGTAAAGATGAACGGGTCGTTCTGGTGGGCCAGCTTCTCGACCACATCCTCCGCCCCCTGGCAAGCCACTTCGGCATCGAATGTTTCATCTCCAATCGCATGGAATTTCGCGACGGCCACGCGACCGGCAGGTTGCTGGATCCCATCGTGCGCCCTCGCGGTCCGTTCGCCTGGATTGCGGGCAGTTCGCTCGACGGCCGCATCCCGAAAGAAAAACTTCTGCGCCAGCTTGGCTGGTCGAAAACGCCAGAGCGCCTGCAATCAGCACTGCAATCCAGCGCGCATCCGGCGATTGTCACCGGCCGGGCGGTGGCCGCGCTGGGCGACGTCCCCCGCGTCGAGCGCCTTTCCGTTCGCGAAACACTCGCGAATCGCCACATCTTGCTCGTCGGCGTGACCGGCTTTATCGGCAAAGTCTGGCTCGTCGATCTGCTTGAAAATGTCTCCAATGTCGGCAAGATCACGCTGCTGATTCGCCGCAATCGCACCACCTCTGCACAACGCCGTTTCGAAAAAATCGTCGAAGAATCGCCCACATTTGACGGCCTCCAGGAGCGCTACGGCCGCCGCCTCGGCCAATTTCTGAAAGAGAAAATAGAAGTAGTCGAGGGCGACGTCAGCCGGCCGGGTCTCGGGATGGACGCGTCCACGCAGGCGCGCCTTGCCAAATCGCTCGACCTCATCGTCAATAGCGCGGGCCTCACCGACTTCAATCCCGATCTTCGCGACGCGATGGCTTCCAACGTCGATTCCACACTGTATCTGCTCGACTTTCTCCGCAAGTGCGATCACGCCGGCTTGATGCATCTCTCCACGTGCTACGTCGTGGGCATGCGCGACGGCCGCGTCGATGAAGAACTCCACGATAACTACAATCCCGCCAACGATCCCGATTTCGACGCGGACCGCGAGATCGATTCCCTGCGCGAGATGATTCACCGCGTCGAAGAGCGCTCCGAAAGCCCGGAGCTGACCAAAGCACTTCGACGTCAGGCCCTGGGCCGCGGTGGAGATCCATCTGCCGTGCCCGCGATGGAGTTGGACGGCGTACTGAAACGCAATCGTGTCCGCTGGTCGCGCAATCGACTGGTGCGCGCGGGAATGCGCCGCGCGAAGCATCTCGGCTGGCCGAACATCTACACCTTCACGAAGAGTCTCGGTGAATCGATGCTCTCGCGCCGCGGACGCGATCTGCCGATCGCCATCGTTCGCCCGTCCATCGTGGAAAGCTCCACGCGTTCTCCCTTTGCCGGCTGGAATGAAGGCATCAACACCTCCGGCCCGCTCTCCTACCTGCTGGGCACAAATTTTCGCCAGCTCCCGACGAACGAGCGAAAGTGTCTCGATGTAATTCCGGTGGACATGGCTTGCCGTGGCATGACCCTGATCGCCGCCGCCGTAATCGCGCGAAAGAACGCGAGGATGTATCAGCTCGCAACTTCAGCCATCAATCCGGTGAACATGGGCCGCAGCATTGAACTGACCGGCCTGGCGCATCGCAAGTATTACCGCCGCCAGCCCGGCCTCGAGCACTGGTTCAAGCTGAAATTCGAGACCATTCCCGTCTCCAAGCAGCGCTACGAGCGCCTCTCGATCCCCATGCAAAAGGCGGTGGTCTCCCGCATCAACCGCGCCGCCGTCACCCTGCACATGAAAAAAGCTCCCCTAGCGAAGCAGGAACGCGATCTTGGGACGCGCCGAAAAGCTCATCGAACTCTACGAACCGTTCATCCTCCACAACGAGCATGTCTTCGAATGCGAAAATGCCCGCCTGCTCTCCGCCGCGCTTCCGCCGGAAGAGCGCCCCATATTCGAATTCGACCCCGAATCGATCGACTGGTGGAACTACTGGATCAACATTCACATTCCCGCGTTACGCCGCTGGTGCTATCCGCTGATGGAGGGCCGCCCGCTCGAATCCCGCACGCCTCGCCAGCTCGATTGGTCCCCGCAAGCCGCGCGCGCCCAGGCCGTTCCCAGCTCTGCGCCGCCGTCTGACCCGTTATGGCGATCTTCGTAACCGGCGGCACCGGCTACCTGGGCAGCTACCTCGTAGCGGGCCTGCTGACCGAACACCACGACCCGCTGAATCTTCTGGTTCGCGCAAAGTCTACCCAGGAAGCGCGCGAGCGCCTCTGGCAATCGCTGCAACTCCATCTCGCCTTCCCCGAATTTCTCGACTATCTCAACTCCCGCATCACTATATTTCGCGGCGAGCTCACGACCGACCGCTTCGGGCTCTCCGACGACGACTATCACACCCTGGTCGACACCACGAATTCGCTGATTCATTGCGCCGCCTCTCTGAATCGCAAATCCGAAAAGCAGTGTCTCAACGTCAATCTCCGCGGCGGCCTGGAAGTAATCCAACTGGCTCGCCGCGCGCAAAATCGCAACGGTGTCGTACGCTATTCGCACGTATCCACCGTCGCCGTAGCTGGCAAGCGTCAAAACGAGGTTGTCACCGAAGACGCTTCGATCGACTGGGCCCGCTCCGACTACGATCCCTACGCACGCACCAAGAAATTCGGCGAGCACATGGTGCACCAGCTGTTGCCCGACGTGCCGCGCACCATCTTCCGTCCCGCGATCGTAATGGGCGACAGCCGCCGCCCCGAAACCTCTCAATTCGACATGGTGCAAGCCTTTGACGTCCTCGCCCGCCTCCCTGTCCTTCCTCTGCGTCCGAACGATAGAATCGATATCGTGCCCGCGAACTACGTCGCCAAAGCCATCGTCACCATTCATCAGAAGCCCGCGCCCGCGCACGGCATCTATCATTTGTCGTCCGGCGAAAGCTCGCAGACCTATCGCGAAATCACCACGGCGCTCGCCACTGCAGGCCGCGGTCATCGCCCCGCTTTCGTGCCGTCGTTGGGCAAGCCGTTCTCTGCAACGGTTGATCGCCTGGCCCACGGCAGCGGCTCGGTCGGGCGCGGCGCCTCGCTTCTGAAAGTTTTCTGGCCCTATCTCGACTGGAACACTGTTTTCGACAACTCGCGCGTCGTAGCGGAACTCGCGGAATCCCCCGCGAAGTTTTCCTCCTACGCCTATCCGCTTCTAAAATTCAGCCGCGGAAACAAATTCCACTATCCTGCGAAGCCGTGGCCCTCGTCCGCACCGGTCGCGCAGCCATCCATCGTCGCGGGGGGCGCCCACGCATGACCGACTTCCTCCTGGTCGCGTGGGTCAGCGCGCTCATCGAAATCCGCCGCTTCGCCTGGATGTTCGGTCTAGGCCGCCGCTGGACGCCAGGCGAAAAACTCCGCCTTTTCTTCGCGGGCTACAACGGTACACGGAACACGGGGTCCGACGTCCGCGTGCAGGAAATGTTGCGCCAGGTGCGGCACGTCCTCGGCGCAAACAATGTGGACTTCAGTGTATTGTCATTCGACTTCGAACGCTCTCGAGGATATTTCGAGGGCACCCGTCAGATTCATCTTCCCGATGCTTTTCCGCCCGTTCTGTTCCGTGAAGTGAAACAAAATCACGGCGTGATCGCCTGCGAAGGCTCGATGTTCAAGAGCAAATTCGCCAACGCCCTGACCACGATGATGATCGGTTCGCTAGGCCTGGCTTCCGCGGAGAATAAACTCTCCCTCGGTTACGGTGGCGAGGCTGGGCACATGGACCGCCTGATCCAAGATATGTGCGCGCGCTATGTTCACGATTCGCTGGTCATCACCCGCAACGTCGAATCACAAACGCTCCTCCGCAAGCTCGGCATTCCCACGGAACTCGGCACCGACACCGCCTGGACCTTCGAGCCCAACCCGCCCGAATACGCCCGCAAAGTTCTGCGCGAAGCGGGCTGGGACGAAAAGACACCGATCCTCGTGCTGTGTCCCATCCATCCCTTCGTCTGGCCCGTGAAAGCTTCCATCGCCAAATACATTGCCCGCGTGACCACCGGCGCCTACAAAGAGAGCCAGTACCGAACCGTCTACTTCCACGAATCAGGTCCCGAAGTCGACCGCAAATATCGCCACTACATTTCCGGATTCGGCAAAGCCGCCGCCGCCTTCTCTCAGCGTCATCGCGTGTTTCCCATTCTCGTAGCGATGGAGCGCCTGGACGCGGTCGCCTGCCGCTCCATGTTGGAATTTCTTCCTGGCACGCCGATTTTCACGTCCGACGACTACAACATGTTCGAACTCGTCTCGATCCTCCGCAGCGGGCTCCTACATGGTCTCGTCCCGCTATCACGGCATCGTCACCTGCATGCCCAGCCTGGTCGCCTCCGCCGGCGTCACCATGGACGAACGCATCCGCAACTTGATGCGCGAACGCGGCCACGAACATCTCTTCCTGACCGTCGAAGACCCCGACCTCGAGACCAAACTTCTGCAAGTCATGGAAACCCTGGTATCCGAAGCCGACAGCGTCCGCGAAGGCATCGGCCGCACGGTAATCCGCAACCTGAAGGTGATGGCCCGCATGGGCACGATCCTCGAAGACGCCGTCCGTCACACCTACCCCGAATTCCCCCTCCGCTCCGGCGTCCTAGCTGGGAAGACTATCTCCCGCCACTAAGCCCAACACTGCTCGACCTAGCCAACCGTTACGACACCTCCGCCGTAGCCCAACACTCCGTAGCCGGATCCACCGCCCTGCCAACACCAAACCATCTCCACTGCCTCGGCTAGATGAGCCACTGCCTCCCAGCGGCACAGGCATTCTCGCACTGTGCATCCGACGACCGGAGCATCGATGCCCACTTCCAATCGCACCCCGACCACGGCGCCAAACGAAAGAGCGCTCTTCAGCGGGTCTGACCACTTCTAGTCTCCGCTACATTGAGAACCAAGCAAAGCCGGGCCGGTTTAGCCCCTGAGGGAAATCTTCCCACGCGGCCTTCGCGTATAACGTCTTTCGGCTCCGTCATGGTGTAAACGAAACCCGCACATGTTTCGCACTTTTTCACCGCAGGTAATCAATCGGCATCCTCAAATCCAGAATCCTTGCAGCAGGTTAAAATGCATATGCATCCTAAATGCAGGTTACGTAGGACCAGAAATGACCACAGAAACGCCACCAAAACCTCACTGGATCCGGCTGATATTGATGGTGATGGTCCTTTTTCCGGCCTATGCACGATCTTCGCGTTGGTAGTAACGGCAGCAGCAGCTTGGACGGAGCACGCCGAGTCTCAATGGCCGGAAGTGACGGCCCGCGTGGACCGATGCGGCCTAGATCAGACCAGCAGCGGCCGGCGAGAAAACTACTACATCCATTGCCGCTTGAGCTACGCGGTAGGCGCTGAGCAGAATTCAGCGAACATCTATTCGAGCCATGTTCCTTCCCGCGAAATTTGGCAATACCCGCCCAACCAGATTGGCCCGCTCGAAGACTGGGTAGCGGAGCACCCAGTAGGAACGCCCATCGTCGTGCACTACGATCCCGCCCACCACACGAAAGCAGTCCTCGTGGCGACCGACGTGCCGCGCGGGGGGCCGCGAACGCCAAATAATGTGAAGGTACTGGAAGTCTTTGCAGGAAGTTTCGTGATCCTGCTAACAATCGCGCGAATCACACGGCCGCGATCCTTTCGGCAAGAAGAGTATTCCTCAATGCCGCTGAACCAGTAGGCTGTCACGCTTCCGTCGCGCCCTGATTCACCTGCTTGTTAGGTCGCATTGCGGGTGCCGCACCCTCGTGACCTTCGAGGGTGCGGGTTTAGACGCAACCACGCCACCTTCGATCCGCAACATCAAGAAATCGCCAGCAATAGCCGGATCCATGTGGCCGCTTGGTGCGCTACGCCCTACCTCCCAGCATGATCCGAACCGCTCCACTATTTCTTCATCCTTTCCCGTACTTCCGAGCACTTCATCAATCGATTTCCGGATCGCCCGTAACGCATGATCTAAAGGCACCCGGTCTTCGGGCGCAATATAGCTGAAGGTACTGAACTGCTGTTGGTCATTTTCGCGCGTGAAGATATAGACGCTTCGAAGATCTGGGAGATGTGCTGTTTGAAAGCCTAGCACGCTATAATTTGGCCAAGAGGTTCCGTTGTGTGGTGGGACAATCAAAACCTAAACAAGCCGCGAACTGACAAGAGCGGAGCGAAGTGGAACTTCCGCGTCTGGCATGACGTTGTCACACTGCAGCGGCTGCAGCACGTCGCTCGGGTCTTTTTCTGGGATGAGAAACAAGATTCCGCTGGAGTCGTCTTACTCGGCCCGGAAGCGAATTCACATGTCCGGGTTCTCCACAACGTCATCGAAAAGCTGTTAGCAGATTTCAAGTTTCGAGCGAAGCATCTACGACGACTGCAGTTTCCTCTCGATCGGCACTATGCGGAGTACGGTGTGTTTCCGGAGGAATCGGAAAATTCTTGAGAAGCATCAGCGTCCCCGATAGGCGGATCTCCGTACTGCGGTTTTTCAACGAGATCCTAGAGGCGCTTCAAAATGGTCAAGCTCTGGGAAGCCGCCTGATCCGAAATTCACCGGCTTCCGATCTCGGACCAGCCAACACGCAGGTCCATTCCTCCGTTCTTCCACTGCTCACTGCCCACTACTCACTACCCACTGTTCAATCTCCTCGAATTGCATTGTCCCACCACCACAATTCATAATACCCATCGCTCAACTCGCCAAACTCCATGCCCAACTTCCTCGAAAACCTCTTCGCACAACTTCACCGTAACTCCGCCCGCATCATCCTTCGCGAAATCCACGGCGATCAATTTACAAACGTAACCGGCGGCCAACTCCTCGCTCAAATCCAGCAGGCTCGCGAAGCCCTGCGTCGGCACCATCTCCAGCCCGGCGATCGCTGTGCCCTGCTCGCTTCCAACTCCATCCGCTGGATCGCCATCGACCTGGCCCTGATGGCCGAAGGTCTGATCGTCGTCCCGCTCTATTCGCGCCAAGCTCCCGCCGAATTAGGCGCCGTGATGCAAGACTGCCAGCCGCAATTGCTCGTCGCAGGCGATGCGTCGCTGGGCGATGCCATCACAAAGGTCTGGCCCGGCGATTCTTTTGCCGTCCCCAAACAAGTCTTATTCGACGAACTGCTGCCTCCCACCAGCGCATCCGCACACTCAACGCTCGTGGCCGCAAGTCCTCGCCAAGACGCCGATCTGGTCACCATCGTCTACACTTCCGGCACTTCCGGCGAACCGAAGGGCGTCTGCCTCAACGTCGGCAACATCTCCTTCATGCTGCAACGCACTACCGAACGCTTCGACCAGCTCATGCGCGGCTCGCAAGGCCCCGACAGCGTTTTTCATTATCTTCCCCTTAACTTCGCCGCATCCTGGATTGCCACCCTATCCTTTCTCTCGCGCGAAAGCGTCGTCACTCTCTCAACCGACCTCAACAAACTCGCCGACGAGATTCGCCTCTCCGCTCCGCACTATTTCCTGAACGTGCCCACGCTGCTCGAACGCGTCCGCCGCGGCGTCGACGAGGCCATTGCTAAACGTTCAGCCCCAATCCGCTCGCTCTACGCAAAAGCCCGCGAAGCCGCGCAACGCCAACATGCAAAAGCCACGCGAGGTCTCGACACCCTCTGGCTTGCTCTCGGTCGCAAACTCATCTTCAGCAAAATTAGAGAGCGCTTCGGCCCCAACCTTCGCGCACTGATCTGCGGCTCCGCACCGCTAGCTCCCGAAACACAAAATTTCTTCCTAATGCTCGGCGTCCGAGTCCTCCAGGTCTACGGTCTAACCGAGACGACCGGCATTTGCACCATGGACGATCCCGACGGCACCGTAGACACCGGTCACGTCGGCGTCACCGCCACTGGCGTCGAGATGAAAATCGCCGAAAACGAAGAGATCGTAGTTCGCGGACCAAACGTCTTTCCCGGCTACTGGAACCGCCAGGAGGAAACCGCGACCGTCCTTCGCGACGGCTGGTTCCACACCGGTGACCAAGGCGAAAAGAACGCTCACGGCAACTGGCGCATCATCGGCCGCGTAAAAAATCTGATCATCTTGAATTCCGGCCACAAAATCCCACCGGAGCCCATCGAAGACAAACTAGCCCAACTCCTCCTCGGCGCCCAGCACATCGTCATCGTAGGTAACGGCCGCGGCTATCTCTGCGCCCTGATTACCGGACCAATCGAGCCCGCCACAGTGCAATCCGCCGTGGACGCCATCAATCCGGATCTCCCCCACTACCGCCAAATCCGCAATTTCACCCTGCTCAGCGAAACATTGACGCCGGACAACGGCCTCCTTACCGCCATGGGCAAACTTCGCCGCGCCGCCATAAACTCCCACTTCGCCAAAATTGACGCCATGTATGCCGCACGGAACAACTCGATGATGGATCTCCAATCCCTCGCGAAAATACTTGCGGTGACTTGCTGCGGCATTTTTTCGGCGCTGCCCTCTACGTCACGCTGGTTGAACATCCGGCCCGCATGGAATGTGGAACGCAACTCGCCGCCACGCAATTCGGCCCCAGCTATCGCCGTGCGGCGATTATGCAAGCCTTGCTGGACGTCGTCGGCTCCTCGCTAGCTGCGCTGGTCTGGGTTCGAGGCGGCAGCGTAGTCTGGCTGGCAGGTGCAGCCTTGTTCGTTTCTGTCGTTCCTTACACCCTGCTCGTCATCCTGCCCACCAATAAACAACTCCTCGACGCGTCGTTGGACCGAAGCTCTAACCGTGCCCGCGCGCTTCTGGTGCGCTGGAGTTATCTCCACGCCGTCCGCACGACAGTCGGCTTAGTCGCCTTCGTGCTCTTCGTGTACTTAATCGCAGCGGGAAAATGAAATCGAGCGGCGCGCCCAGGTCGCGCGAACATTAGCGCCCCTGACCTTCCCAAAATTTATCTTGACAAAGTAGTATACTAACTTGATAATACTACATCAAGCGCGCGTCCGGGCATTTGTTAGCCGGCCGCCGTGAACCGGTGGCGGGCGCTTTTCATCACCTCACTCAAACCAATTCGGTCACAGCCCAGGCGAGATTGATTCCCTGCGAACGGGACTCACCATTTCACTCCAGGCCGATTGGAGTCAATCCTCGCACGCAGCGTATACCTGGTCAATTTGGTCGAACGGGTTTTCCCGTTAGCCGCTCAAAGAAGAGTCGGTGATAGTGCGCGTTAGTTCTCGTTCCTAACCGCCGCGACGCTTACCCTAATCCTCAAGCATGGCACTTTAGAGAATCTTCAAGATCGACCTTAGCTCGTTAGAATGAACACTTGCAGAAGTCTATCAAAACAAGCCGCTTGAAGTGCTTTTGGAACGATAGACTTACAAAAAACAGCGGGGAGGTGGGTAACTCACTTACAACCACCCGCAGCTCATCTCGGTCCTTCCGGACTGTAGTAAGCTTGATCGGCTTCTTCCTCTCCCGGAGCCCACTGGATTTCTCGAAAATGACTTCCTTCACGGGCAAAACGCTGCGCTGGGACTTGCGCGACTCCGTCCTCGAACTGACCCTCGATCGCGAGCCCGCCAACGAAATCGGTACCGCCATGCTCGCCGAACTCGAGCAGTTCGTCAGCCGCATTCCCCTCGCTAGCCCCCGAAACCTCCGCGTGCATCATCACCAGCGCTCGCAAACACGGTTTTTCCGCCGGCGCCGATTTACGCGAGCTGTACGAAGCGCCGCACCCCTTTCCGCCAAGGAGCGCCTCACGGGCGTCCGGCAATTCCTCGAACGCATCCACGCGGTCCTGAACGCCATCGACGCCGCGCCCTTCGTGACCATCGCCGCGGTCCATGGAGTCTGTTTCGGCGGCGGCCTGGAACTCGCGCTCGCCTGCGACATCATCGTCGCCGACAAAATGGCGCGCTTCGCCTTCCCCGAGCTTCGCCTCGGACTCATCCCAGGATTCGGCGGCATACCCCGCCTGAAGCGCGATCTCGGGAACGCGTTCGTCCGCGATCTGCTGCTCACCGGCCGGAGCGTCAACGCCACACGAGCCCAAGCTGTCGGTCTCGTCGCGCAACTCGCCGCGGAAGGCGAAGCCCGCAAGATCGCCCTCGCTACCGCCGCTCAAATCACAAAATTCGACGCCGTAACCCGCGCCGCCGCCAAAAAATTCATCAAGCCCATTCCCCACGAAGAACTCCGCCACGAAATCGATCTCTTCTGCCGGCTGTTTACCCGCAAAGAAGTCATGGCCGCCCTGAAAAAGTTCGTCGAGTTCACCGAAGCCATGCCCTATCTGCCCTGAGTAGCCGAACATCTCCGAATCGAATCCAATGAACGTACCTACGTGAAATGAGCGTAACTTTACGAAATGAGCTTACCCCCGTGAAACGCCGAACCCTTCATCTCGTAGCGCTGTTTGTCCTGGCCGCACTCATGTTCCTGGCATCCGGCCTCCATGGCAGCTACTTCTGCGTTTCTCCCTGGGCTGGCGACGGTCCACTGCAACAATCAGAGGCTCATGCCGATCCTTAGCCTCGACCACGTGCAGATCGCAATTCCCGTCGGCGGCGAAACGCGGGCCCGCGAGTTTTACACCGGAATCCTCGGTCTAACCGAAGTCGAGAAGCCTGCCGAAATGGCGGGACGCAACAGCATATGGTTCGTCGCCGGCCCCGTGAATCTCCACGTCGGCATCGAGCCCGATTTCCGTCCGGCAAAACGCGCCCATCCAGCGCTTGTTGTCGATGATCTCGACGATCTCGTCGCGGCTTGCGAGCGCGCCGGCCATCCCGCTAAACCCGACACCTCCTTCAACAATTTCCGCCGCGTCCACGTCTTCGATCCCTTCGGCAACCGCCTCGAACTGATGGAGAGCACGACTCCGTAAATCCAGGTCGCATCGAATCGGCCGTTTTTCTCACGGTCGTGCGTCGAAAGCAAATTAAAAGATCATCCGAAGCAGCAATACCTACCCATCCTCCCAGGCTCCAACCTAGCCAAACGGCGGATGTAGACGCCCCTGCGACTGGGGCATCTTGTTCAAGGAGGTTGTATATGTCTTCACAACTTATTGAACTTTCAGATGCACTGGCGCAAGCCACGGATCGTGCTGCAACGAACACTGTTGCCGTTCACGCCGAAGCGCGCGGCTCGTCCAGCGGCGTCATCTGGCGCTCGGGTATTGTCGTCACGTCCGAACACGCGCTGCGCCGCGACGACGAAATTCACGTAACACTCGCCGACGGCCGCGTCGTCCCCGCGATACTCGCCGGACGCGATCCTTCGACCGATCTCGCGGTCCTGAAATGCGCGGAAGCCGCGACGCCCGTAACCGAATTTGGTGATGCGGGCGCAATCAGGCCTGGGAGTCTCACGCTCGTCGTCGGCCGCTCGCGCGCCAGCGGCCCAGTCGCCGCGCTCGGCGTAGTGAGTCTCGCAGCAACCGAACGCAAGACCTGGACCGGCGCATCACTTGCTCCTTACATCCGCCTTGATATTGCGCTATCGCCGACCGCCGCGGGAGCCGCCGCGGTTGACGCGCACGGCCGCATCTTCGGCATCGCCACGCCACGTTTCGCACGTTTCGGCGCGATCGCCGTCCCGGCCTCCACGGTCAACACCGTGGTCGACACGCTCCTGCAGAAAGGCCGCATCCCGCGCGGATACCTCGGCGTCGGCCTCCAACCCGTGCGCCTGCCCGAAGCCCTGCGCCAATCCTTGCACCGCGAACAAAGAACTGCGGCCATCATTCTCGAGGTGGAATCCGAAAGCCCGGCCCACAAAGCCGGCCTGGTCATCGGCGACATCATTGTGTCTCTCTCCGGCCAACCGGTTGCTCGCCTTGAGGACGTGCACTCCGCAACTCCAGGGTGCCGCGATCGGCAAATCACTAACACTTGGCTTCGTCCGCGGCGGCGCATAGCAGGAAACCCAGGTTGTAGTCGGCGAACGCACTCACGGAGCCGCATAACATGGCCGTCACCAGCTTCGGCGAAATCGCGGAGAGTCTCCGCCGCTCCACGGTTCTCATCCAAGCGGGCCCGCGGGGCAACGGCTCGGGCGTAATTTGGTCGAGCAACGGCGTCATCATCACCAACGCGCATGTCGCCCGGCGTGCGCGACTCCGCGTCCAGCTCTGGGATGGTCGCGAACTCGACGCGGCACTCGTGTCCTCCGATCCAGTTCGCGACATCGCGACGCTCCGCGTCAATGCCAAGAATCTCCCTGCGGCAACTCCCGCGGATTCTTCGCGTGTGCGGCCCGGCGAACTCGCGATCGCTATCGGCAATCCTCTGGGTTTTGTCGGGGCGCTCACCACGGGAGTGGTCCACGCCGTCGGCCCGCTTCCGGGTCTCGGCCCGCAATCGTGGGTGCAGGCCGGCGTCCGCCTGGCGCCCGGAAACTCCGGCGGTCCGCTCGCCGACGCTGCCGGTCGCGTCATCGGAATCAACACGATGGTCGCGGGCCGCTTGGCCCTCGCGATCCCCAGTAACGCCGTCACCGACTTTCTCTCCGGCGCGCGTTCAAACAATGAAGCACGGGACGGCTGGCTGGGAGTCACGCTCTATCCCGTGCAAGTCCCCAATTCCGGTAGCCGTGCGGCAAAGCGATTCGGGCTGGTTGTGCTCGAAGTCGAGGTGGGGAGTCCCGCAGCCCGAGCCTCGCTCCTGCCCGGCGACATCCTGCTGGGAACCGAAGGCCACCCATTCACGCTGCTGGACGATTTATCCCGGGCGCTCCGTGGGGAAGGCCCGCGTCTGCTGCGCCTCGAATTTCTTCGTGGAGACTACAGCCGCATCCGCCGGGTAACGATTCAGCTGGGTCGCCAGGCTTCGGGGAGCAGCGTCGCGGCGTGATTCACGTCTTCATCGTCGGAGCTTCCTCGCTGGCGCGTGCCGGGTTGCAAAATCTCCTCGCGGATCGCGGCGTTGAAGTGGCTGGGAGCTTCTCCGACCTCGATGGTTTAGCGGACGCGTTCCCTGACAGCGAGGCAGATGCGCTGGTTGTCGACGGTTCCGGCGAAAGCACCGAATCCATGCTCGATTCCCTGGCGCGGTCGGACCTCGCATCGGAAATCCCCATCGTCCTGCTCGCCGGGAATCGCTGGCCGCCGGAAGCTCCCAACGCCGAATCCCAGTCTCGCGACGCGTTTCGCTCAGGAGTCCGCGCGGTCCTGCCCGCCGACGTCACCTCCAGTCAATTGTTCGCCGCGCTCCAAGCGGTCACCGCGGGGCTTCTGGTGCTGCATCCCGCGGAAATCGACATCCTCGCACCCGCTGCGACACCTGCCTCCCAACCGCTAAGCGAACTTGCCGAACCATTAACCAGGCGCGAGCGCGAAGTCCTGCAAATGCTAGCCGCGGGCCTGGGCAACAAAGAAATCGCGGCGCGACTCAACATTTCCGATCACACCGCAAAATTCCACGTTGGTTCGATTCTCGGCAAACTCGGCGCAGCGAGTCGCACCGAGGCCGTGGCCCTAGGAATCCGCCGCGGCCTTGTGCTTCTCTAAGCCGAGTCATCAAGCCCGGTGGTGGGTCATACCTCTTGCGCTAATTTACTATCAACGTCGTCGTCGCGGTGTGCGTGGTGGCACCCGAAGTTCCGGTTATGGTGACGGTGTAAAGACCAGCCGGAGTTCCGACAGTTGGAGGCGGACCTGTGGTGCCACCACTCCCGCCGCCACCGGTGACTTCTAAGAGCAAGAAGAGAAAGATGCCAGCGGCAGGAAGCGAGAATAGAACGCGGTGGCGACTGGTCCGGGCAGCGAACGCGAGGAGGACCAGAAGTAGAACGGCTAGAATGGCCAGTTGCATTGGTGTATGCACAACGTCGAATCGCCAGGGAGTTTGATCGGCAGCAGAAAACTTGTGCGGTGGTCTGACCGTCACGGTAGCAGAAACTCCCACGGCTACAGAAGCCGGACTGGTTGCAGCGGGCGTGCAGGCGGCGGCTGCGGCGGCAACCGAACAGCTTATCGTGACATCGGAGTTAAAACCGTTCGTGCCCGTAACAGCATCATGTAAGTGGCCGAACTGCGGCCGTGACCGTAGCACCGGAGGATTGTAGAGAGGGTAAAGTCAGGTCCGATTACCGTCAGAGTGTGCCGGAACAACTCGGCAAGTAGTCGGCGTCGCCGGAATAGCTGACGGTGATGCTATGGACGCCTGCTGTGGTGGGGGTGTAGGGCATGGAGGCTTGCAATAGAGAACCGGTGGACATAGTCGACGGAATTGATTTGTATGTAATGGCGCCTGTCACGCTCTTGGTTCCATCCAAAAACGTGAACGTATCTTCGGACCAGCGCCGGCGTATGAGCCGAATAATTGGGCAATCAGAGTTACCTGTTGATTTACGTTTGTAGAATTCGGGGTGGCCCCGTACGAATTAAAAAAAGGCAGGGCTTGCGTTACCATAAAGGAAACGGGCGCGCTAGTTCGGAAACTGACCACTACCTCTAGGGCGAGTCGTTTCCTTCCAGCCGCGAGAGTGATAAATTGATTTATCCACATGCGGACTATTGATCAAACGACACAGGAAATTCTGGATCTGGCGTCCAAGCACTTCAACGTGCCTGCAGGCACGCTTTCGCCCGACGACGACTTCTTCAAAAAGTTAGGGATCGACAGCCTGCAAACGCTCGAACTTCTGAGTCGCATCGAAAACCACTTCAACATCGAGCTGCCCGATTACGAAGTCCAAGGCGTCAGCGACTTTCGCACGCTGGCCTCGCGGATCCAATCCCGCCTATGAATACCGGGATTGGCCACAGAGTCACGGAGACACAGAGAAAAAATAGAGTGACGGAAACACATGATGTGCCAAGCGACCCCTTGACCGAGCGAATCATCAGGTGCGCTATCGAAGTGCATCGACGGATTGGTCCCGGCCTCCTCGAGTCCATGTATGAGTCGGCGATGGCCATCGAATTAGAAGTCGCGGGCATCAAGTTCCAAAGGCAGGTACCTATCTCCATCCAATATCGCGATCGAGTAATCGGCGAACACAGACTGGATCTCGTGGTCGAAAACGCTGTGGTTGTCGAGTTAAAAAGTGTCGAGCGATTCGATCCCATTTTTCAGGCTCCACTTCTAACCTACCTTAAGCTCACGAGGCTCAAAGTCGGCCTCTTAATTAATTTCAATTCCCGGCTGCTCCGAGACGGAATCAGGAGGTTCGTTCTCTGACCCCTTCTTGCTCAGTGTCTCTGCGGCTCGGTGGCTATTTGTAATGCTGGATCTCGCCAAGTACCAATCCATCGGCGCGGCGCTGAAGGATGCGCTGGACCAATTCGCGAACGAAATCTGCCTGATTGAATCGGATCGTGACCGCGAAAGAGAGCGCCTGACTTATCGCGACTTCAAAGACCGAGCGTTGCCGCTTACCAGTGCGTTGCAGCGAGCAGGTTTAGAGGCGAACGATCGCGCCGCGATCATCATGACGAATCAGTCGAAGTGGCTTATCTCGGCTTACGCCATTTTCTTCTGCGGCGGCATTCTGGTTCCGCTCGACTACAAGCTGACACCGAATGAGCAGTGGCAACTCTTGACGCACTCGGGCGCAAGCGTGCTGATTACCGAATATCCGATCTGGCGCCAGCTCGCGGCCTCGAGTGGCCGCTCTGCCGCGACAAAACTGCGAACCATTTTGGTCACCGAAGCGCCGTCGAACGCTGATCTGGCGGGCGCCGGCCGATGGGAAGACGCGCTTGCCAACAACGTGGCCCCCACGTTTGTCTCACGCACGCGCCAGGACGTGGCCACGATTGTGTATTCCTCCGGAACGGGCGGGCGCCCCAAGGGCTGCATGATGTCGCACGAAAATTATCTCGAACAATGCGTTGCGCTCACCTCGCTGTATCCCTTCGAGCCGGGCTTTCGCTATCTGAGTATTCTGCCCACGAATCACGCCATCGACTTCATGGTCGGATTCTTCGGCCCGTTCATCTGCGGCGCGACGGTGGTTCATCTGCGCACGCTGCGCCCGGAATTCGTGCGCGACGCCTTTCCAAAATATAAAATCACTTACGTGAGCCTGGTGCCGCTCATTTTGAAAAATTTACAGAAGGGTTTGCGGGCGCGATTCGACGCGCTGCCTTCGGGCAAACGGAAAATCTTCGACGCGCTGGTCTCGGCGAACAAAGCGCTCACAAAGAGTAAGCCGCGACTCGGGCTCAGCCGGCTCCTGCTGAAGCAAGTCCACGCAGGCTTCGGTGGCGAACTGCGCGCGATCATCGTGGGTGGCGCGTTCACCGAACCGCAAACGCTCCAGTTTTTCTACGACCTCGGCATTCCCGTTGCCAATGGCTATGGCCTGACCGAGGCGGGCACCGCAATTACCGTAAACGATCTGCGTCCGTTTCGCGCTGACACTGTTGGCAAGCCGCTTCCCGGCATGGAAGTCCGCATCGTCGAACCCGACAAGGACGGCATCGGCGAAGTTTTCGTGCGCAGCAAGACGGTGATGTCTGGTTACCTGAACGAGCTGGAACTCACCGCCGAGGCGATCGTGGATGGCTGGCTGAAGACCGGTGATCTCGGACGTTTCGATGTCGCGGGCCATCTCCAACTCTTCGGCCGTAAGAAAAATATGATCGTCACCGAGGAAGGCAAGAATATCTATCCCGAAGATATTGAAGCGATCTTCGAGAGCCTGCCAGTCAAGGAATTTTGCGTTTTCGCCGCTAACTACATCTGGCCCCAACGTTCGATGACCGGCGAACAACTTGTCCTGGTCATTCGCATGGAGCCCGGCCAAACTTTCACCGAAGACTTGCGTAAGAGTGTCTCGCTCCTCAACAGCCGCCTGCTCAATTACAAGCGCATTCATGGAATCATCTTTTACGAAGAGGATTTTCCGCGCACCGCTTCGCTTAAGATTAAAAGGAACATTCTGGCGGAGCGGCTGGCCAAGCTCGATCGTGCCGCCGCGATTCAGCCTTTGTGACGTTGTAGAGTTCCTGCTTGCATTGTTGTGCGGCTGGGTTGAAGTTGCGTCTAAACCCCGCCCTCTCCGAGAGGGCGGCTACAGTTGTTGTTTGGCGCGGCGTAGGGCTTGATTTTTCTCTGTAGACAGTGAAATCGAGGAAAATTTCGGATAGCGATGGAACGCTCGTTGCCACGCTTTTTGGCTATCGTAAATCCCGCTGCAGGTGGCGGCCGCTCCGCGAAGCTCGCGGGACCGGCGCTGGCGCGTCTGCGTGAAGGGGGAATCGCCGTCGACGTTATCGCTTCCACCGGGGCGGGCCACGCCGTCGATCTCGCGCGCGAAGGATATAGCCAGGGCTATCGGCGCTTCATCGCCGTCGGTGGTGACGGCACCGCGCACGAAATCCTTAACGGTATTTTTTCCGGGGGCAGCCCGCCGAAGCGTATCTCTTTGGGTTTTTTGCCGCTGGGCACCGGCAATTCTTTCTTGCGTGACTTCACAAACGACGGCGTGGAATCTTCCTTGCAAGCCATCCTCGCGGATCGCAAGCGCTCTGTCGATCTTATTCGCCTGACACATGCAGGCGGCCAGATTTATTCGTTCAATCTTCTCAGCGTGGGTTTCACCGCAGACGTCGGTGCGCTTACGAATCGCTACTTCAAATCTCTGGGCCATCTCGGTTACCTGCTCGGCGTTTTTGTGCGCATCGCGCAATTGCGCCGGCGCGCCTTCGCGCTTCGCTGCGACGCGGACAAAGAGTGGGATGAGCGACGATGTCTGTTCCTTACCTTCAACAACAGCAAGTACACCGGGGGCACCATGTTGATTGCTCCCCACGCCGACCCAGCCGACGGGCTGATCGAGTTCGTGCGATGGGGGCCTATCGGACGATTCGGGTTGATGCGCATGCTTCCAAGGCTCTATGACGGCACCCACATCCAGCACCCGTTAGCTACGCGTCGCGAAGTGCGCCACGTCGAATTCAACGTGCCCGTTCCAGTGGACGTGATGATCGACGGCGAAATCGCGACGTTGGAGTGCTGCTCGCTGGATATAATTCCCGCTGCCGTGGATATCTATATATGAAGCACGCAATGCTCGTGCTTCGCAGCGCTTTGCTTTGGGTTCTCAGCATTCTGCATTTTTTTGTTGCGGCGCCCGTCCTTGTGTTT
This sequence comes from uncultured Acidobacteriota bacterium, assembly GCA_963834025.1. Taxonomy (GTDB): domain Bacteria; phylum Acidobacteriota; class Terriglobia; order Acidiferrales; family UBA7541; genus Acidiferrum. Next base: position 182,437 of record CAWIAI010000007.1, read on the forward strand.
CTCGGCATCTTCCTGGATCCGCGCAAACACGATTGGCTGCAACGCGCTTTCTGCCGCCGTATTGCATTTCTTTCCGGCGCGCGAGTCGAAGTGCAGCGGTCGCCGAACTTCGACCCTCAGCGCACCTGCTTCTTCATGGTGAATCACGTCAATCTCTTCGACCCCTTCATGCTGTACTGCGTCATTCCTCAATATGTGCGGGGCTGGGAGCTCGAATCCCATTTTAAAATTCCGGCGTACGGCTGGCTGATGAAGCGCTTCGGCAACGTGCCCGTTCCCGACGTGCGCCGTTCGTCCGATCTGAAACGCATGTGGCGGTTGACGCAAGACGCCATCGACGGCGGCACCAGCCTGATCATCTTTCCCGAAGCGATGCGCACGCGTAACGGGCACTTGAGTCCTTTCCAGGATGGCGGCTTCCGCGTGGCGCAGCAACTCGGCGTCCCCATCGTTCCTGTCAGTCTGGTCGGATCGTTCCAACATCACCGCACGGGGCACTGGATGCTGTGGCCTGCTACGGTCACGGTCGTTCTGCACGACACGATTGAAACCAAGGGACTGTCGAAAGAACACGTTCCCGCATTGCGAGACAAGATCAGGGCAATCATGTCCGCACCTCTGGAAGCTCGTCTACAGGGAGAGGAGTGAGCCTGATTAAAGTGAAAGGCGAATGCCGGGAAGAATGCGTCCGGCGCGAGTTTCCTGCCACGTGTAAACGATGCGATGAATCACCGTGATGGTTGAAACGACCGCGATCACCCATAACACTGGTGCCATGCGGTTGAAAATGCCACCAATGATTAGCAGCACCAAGCGCTCTGGCCGCTCCATGAATCCGACTTTGCATAGTGGAATCAGCGATTCCGCTCGGGCGCGGGCGTAGCTGACCATCACCGAACCCGCCGTCGCCACTGCCGCGAGCACTACGTATGGAGTGCGGCCGCTGACGGAGTAAAAAACCAACAGGCCCATGTACAACGCCATGTCGGCGTAGCGATCCAGAGTGGAATCGTAGAACGCGCCGAATGCGGTAACGCGATTCTGGCGTCGCGCCACTTGTCCGTCCAGCATGTCGAGGAAGCCTGCGAAAAAAATAATCAGCGCGCCGGTAAAGAAATGGCCGACGGCGAAAGTCGCCGCCGCAATAAAGTTAACCACCAGGCCCAGAAATGTCAGGAAGTTGGGATTGACGCCTGTGGCGGCCAGCGCGCCAACAATTTTGTCGAGCAGCCACTTGCTTCCCTTACCGATTCCGCCTGTGAGCGTAGCCATGCGTGCGTCATTTACCTCAAGAAAATCCGGTGCCTCTCACCGGACTCTCGCACTCGCGAGCAATTTCGCCTTTTAGGGTTCGCGAAATCGTACACTACCCGCGCTGTACACCGCAAACCAGCCATTTTGGCGCGTTCATCATGCGAGTTTTGAATATTCTCGATTCGCCGTTTTCCCTTGACGCGAATAGGGTCGCGGCTTACATTCCCAACAGCGTCGCGTCTCTTCATTTATGACTAACGATCTCGGCCGTCGTGATTTTTTATTGCGTTCGTGTAGTAGCCTGACCGCTGTCTGGGTTTCCGCCCATTGGCCCGCACTGCTCTCCGCCGCCAGCCACGCTCGAAACGCCGCGCAATCGCCCGCCGCTCCCAAGCTTGAATTTTTCGCCGCCGATGAAGCCAAGGAAATCGACGCCATCACGGCTCGCATCATTCCCACAGACGAGAGCCCCGGCGCGCGAGATGCTGGCGCCGTCTATTTCATCGATCGGGCCTTAACGACATTCGCGATCGACGATCAGAAAAGCTATCGTGAAGGCCTCCCGGAAATGCAGGCGCGCACTCGCGAGATTTTCCCGGCGGTCGACAAATTTTCTGCCGCCACGCCAGAGCAGCAGGACGAAATCCTGCACTCGTTCGACGAACTGGCCGACGCGAAGCCAAACCGCCGCCCCAACCGTCCGCGCGTTGCTGGTCAGAATTTCTTCGAGACCCTTCGCATTCACACGATCGTCGCGTTTCTTCTCGATCCCGATGCCGGCGGTGATCCCAACGGCGTTGGGTGGAAGATCATCGGGAGAGAACGCGAGCATATGTTCCAGCCACCGTTCGGCTACTACGACAAGAATTATCCCGGCTGGCAGCCGTCTTCCACCGCCACGGACAAAGTCAAGTCATGATGGCCGAACAGCCGAAGTACAAAACGTCGGACGAAGTCGATTTCGTCGTGGTGGGTTCCGGCGCCGCCGGCGGCATCATCGCCAAGGAATTGTCCGAACACGGATTTCGCGTCGTGGTCCTCGAGCAGGGGCCTTATCTCACGGAAGCGGACTTCACGCACAACGAAGTAAAGGTCTTGAACGAAGATCTGCTGACCAATCACCCCAAGCTGCAGCCGAACACCTTCCGCAAGACTCCCGACGAAAAAGCCAAGCCGCAACGAGCGCTGGTCTATGGGCGCTTGGTCGGCGGGACCAGCGTCCATTTCACCGCGAATTTCTGGCGCTTCCACGAAATCGATTTCGTCGAGCGCAGCAAAATCGGCCCGATTGCGGGTACCGGTTTCACCGATTGGCCCATTACCTATGCTGATCTGGAGCCGTATTACACGAAAGTCGAATGGGAAATCGGCGTGTCGGGTCTCGCCGGCGCGAGCCCCTTCGACCCGCCGCGCTCCAAGCCCTATCCCATGCCGCCGCTGCCGGTAAAGGGCTCCGGCGTGATTTTCGAACAGGCCGCGCGCAAGTTGGGTTGGCACGCGTTCCCTGCGCCGATGGCGATTTTGTCGCAGGCGCGTCCTGGACGCAGCGCCTGCGTCAATTGCGGATTCTGTCTCGCATTTGGCTGCGAAGTCGGAGCGAAATCGAGCTCGCTGGCCGCAGCGATCCGCATGGCCGAAAAGACCGGGCGCTGTGAAATTCGCCCGAACTCGTACGTGCATCGGATCGAGCTCGACGCCAACGGCAAAGCAACTGGCGCGGTCTACTTTGACGAACAGCGCAATGAGCATCTGCAAAAGGCGAAGACTGTCGTCGTTTGCGCGAACGGCGCGGAAACTCCGCGTTTGCTGCTGCTTTCGGCGAACAAGCAATTTCCCAACGGCTTGGCGAACTCCAGCGGACTGGTAGGAAAGTATCTGATGCTGAATAGCGGCGGCGTATCGATGGGAGTTTTCGACGAGCCGCTGAACGACTACAAAGGTTTCGCGGTCAGCCGCATCTTCCACGATTTTTACGAACTCGACGCGCAAAAGGTCGGCTTCTACGGCGGCGGCGGGGTGGATGCGCGCTTCGATCTTACTCCGATAGGTTTCGCGATGGGCGCTCTACCACCGCGCACGCCACGCTGGGGCAAGGATTTCAAGGCCACGCTAGCTCACAACTTCACGCGCACCATGGAAGTTTTCGGGCACGGCACTTCACTGCCGCTGGAAACGAACAGTTTTTCCCTCGATACCGATTTGAAAGATGCGTGGGGACTTCCAGCTCTACGCCTGACTTACAAGGATCATCCGGACGATATCAAGCTCTCGAACTGGCTAAACGCGCGCGGTCTGGAACTTCTGGAAGCCGCGGGTGCCAAACAAAAATGGAACTTCCCCGCGCAGGAGCAGCAATTTGCCGTGCATTTGCTGGGAACCTGCCGCATGGGCAATGATCCCAAGACTTCGGTAATTAACGCCGACCATCGGACGCACGACGTGAAGAATCTTTTTCTATGCGACGGCAGCAGCCTGGTGACGTCTGGGCGCGGCCAACCCACCATGACCATCGAAGCGCTCGCGTTTCGCGCGGCGGACCGCATTCGCGATCTTGCGAAGCGCGGCGAAATAAATGCCTAACCTGTAGAGAGTGTGTATGAACCGAGAGGAGAGGCCCTCTGCGGCTAAAGCCTTGTTGATTCGTTCAGTTACGGCACGGCTGAACAAGCTGCGGAAAAATGCAACAAAGCGAGGAAAAAGCTTCCTTCAGGGGCTGAAGCCCGTTGAGAGCGAGCAGTCTACGTCGGCGCTAAAGCACCGACCTCCTGAAGAAAAAGACTTCTTCCGTTGCCTGTGAAGCCGTGCCCTGACGAAAACCAATCGCCAAACTCAAAGGCGCATCAGCACCGTCTTGGTGCTATTGGTCGCCGCGATTCCAAGAGAACCGCCCACCGCTATCAGGGGGTTGTCGTGAGTTTCAAAAGGTAGAACTCGGCGGCACGATTCCTCAGCTTAGCCGCCGGCGCAAAAACCTGCGTTCGATCAGTAGGAGGTACGTTCCTAGTCCCAGAGAGATATCGATGAACAGCATCCCAAGAAACCCAAACGTGACATGCGCAACACGCTGGTTGGGAAATCCTGCGGCAAGCGTTTCCGCTAGGGCCAAAAACAGCGTTCCCGCCAGTCCCAGTTGAAAAAGCGGCTTCCCGCAACTCTTGCCGGTGAAATGCTCCGAGCAGCAGTGATTCAGCCACTGGTTCCCAGCTCGCACCAATGCCACGATCCCGGCTATCCAGGTTGCCAAAACCTGCCGGAAACCTCGAAGACCGGCCGGACGAGGCTGCGACCCACGGTGCTTTCCGCGACGAAATGGAGAAGGGCGAACGCCTGTTCTGCAATACTCGGCCGCGCTCCGACTCACACTCTGAGTAAAATCGCATTTCATGACGGGCCGTCCGCCCGCCTGCGCTCGTTTTGCGGCCTTTGCAAACTTGGCGCGATGCCGCATTGCGCGCCTTTTCCTGCGCGCGGCTTGCACCGCTTGAGGCGACTGTCCCTGCGCAGCTTCGTGGGAATGCGCGCCGACTAGACGCATCGAGTTCGGGTGCGTCGAACGGGGATCTTTGGAGCTTGCACCCATGGGGCTCGCATCCATCGCTGCGGCGTCTGAGGAAAGCCCATCCGCCGGCCCAGGATCCACAACCTGAGCCTGCTCGGATGTTGGCGGCGCTGAAGGCGGAAGCGCTGCCTCCGGCGGCGCTGGTTCGCAAGCTGGAGGTACCGCGTATAAGGTTGTTAATGACCGCGACAGCAATGCTGTCGCGGGAGGGTTGAGCAACATCGTCGGCGACGCCGTACCCGTCGGTGTCCCCGATGAATCTGGCGACGACGGCGGTGTCAGCGAGCCAGCGCAAATTTTTGCGGCCGCTTCGTCGACCATGTACAGGAAAACGCGCTCCGCCTTGTAGCCCGCGGCCACCGCCAAAGCCTGCGCGCACAAAAGATTGATCAGCCGAGGAATCCCGTTGGTATGCACGTGGACCGCGTTCACGGCATCCGGCATGAACAGCGCATCGGTCCGTGCTCCGGCAATGCGCAGCCGATGTTGCACGTAGTCGTGGGTGTCCTTCAAACATAACGGGGCGGTCTTGCAGTGAACCGCCACGAACGATTCCCCGTGGCGCACCGTCATGCCATCGAGTTTGGCTTCGAGCTCCGGCTGGCCGCATAGAACGATCTGCAGTAGTTTTTCGCTCGAGCTTTGCAGACTTAGCAGCGAGCGAATTTCGTCCAGCAAGTCGATGGTTAGCAACTGCGCTTCGTCGATCACCAGTACGGCGACGCCATTCTTGCGCCGTACCTCCGACAACATCTTCACCAGCGCTTCCAACCGCCGGTGTCTGTGTGGGGAATCGCAGGGCACCTCGAACTCGTCGAGCACCGCCTCTAAAAACTCGTCGCGCGTCAAGGTGGGATGAACAATCACCGCGGTGCCAACCTTGTTCTGAACCGCGGGACTCACGCTCATCAAGTGAAGCGCCGTGTAGAGCAAGGTGGTCTTGCCCGTGCCCACGCCGCCGGACAGCAGGATCAAGCCTTTACGGTCGAGAATGCCGCGCGTAAGCCGGCCCAGCGTTTCATGCGCTTGCCGTGTGCGATGCAGAAACCGCGGATTCGGTGTGAGGCTGAAGGGATTTTCGCGGAAGGCGAAATAGTTCTCGCTCGGTGTCGGACCGCACGGCAGCGGCCCAATCCGAAAGGACACCCTGGCGCCCAAGCTGGGAGAGGTACTCAAAGTTGTCCAATACAGCTTGTAAGGGATCGCGCGTAGCGCGGCTGTCTGCGGGGATCTCAGCAAGCTGGCTGAGAGAGCAGTCGCGAACGCTGGCGCGGTAGTGAATCGGGGACGACAAAAGCACTTCTGCGCAGGCATCATTTCAACACTACCGGGGCATACATGTCCATAGGGGATTCACCGGACGAATGCGAGCAATTTGTCCTATTTTTTCGGCAGAAGGCGGCTGCGGAGCCAAGATAGGCGAGGACAGGGGACGGACTGGACTAGCCCCGTCATCGGTCGATCGACCGCTATTCGGTCAAAGCCGCATCCGTTCGAGTCTCAAGCCGTTCAGAAATTGGAATTGCAAGCAGCGGAAGCCGTTACGGTAACGGCATGGCCAGGCGCTGGCGGGCGTAGGCGCACCAAGGGGAGGAGGGGTCCAGGTGGATGTATTGCTGCCAGTGCTGGCGCGCTTCGATGGTGCTGCCTAGTTTGTCGCAGACGAAGGCCAGGTTGTAGTGGGCGTCCGCGTAGCGGGGGTCCAGGCGAACGGCGATGCGGAGGTGTTGGCGGGCAGGTTCGAGTTGGGCTAGTTCGTCGAGTACGCTCCCCAGGTTGAAGTGCCCTACGGCGTTGTCGGGCTCGACCTTTACAGCCCGGAGGAAACAGGCTGAAGCGTTTTCGAGGTCGCCCTGTTCGTACGAGAGCATTCCTAAGTTGATGAGGGCGTCGACGTGGGTGGGGCTGGTGGCCAGGACGTGGCGGTAGGCATCGATGGCTTGGGCGTAGGATTCGGGGTCGGCTTCGTACTGGAGGGCCAGTGCGTACCAGTCTTCCGGACTGCGCTCGGGCATGAAGCGGAGTTTTTCGCGGAGTTCGCGGGTGTCAAAGTTCAGGACGAATTGGCCGGAGATCGGCTCCAGGTGCGCGCCTCGGTGCTCGACGATGACGTCGCGGCCGTTGGAGAGGATGCGCAGTTCGGTTAGCGGCGCTTTCACCTCGGAGAGCTTCTGATTTAGGGCCACCAGAGAGCGGCGGAGGCGGTTGGCGGAGACGCCGTTTTCGATGAGCTGCTTGGCGGTGCGCAAGCTGATCAGGTCGCGGAAATCGTAGAATTTGTCGGAGCCGTTTTTGCGAGGGGAAACCAAGCCCAGTTTTTCCCAATAGGCGAGTTGTTTGTCGGTTACGTCCAGGATGCGCTGGAACTCGCGGCGTGTGAATCGTTCGGTGGCGCCCATCGGGAGAAACTTGCTCGCATTTCTCACGAGCGGATGGAGGAACGCTCGGAATGGGAGAGAGGCCGCTGACGGCTTGCGTGGTCCTGGGAAAAACCCGCAGGGCTCCGCGGACTGCGCCCCTGCGCTAGATGTATCACGGCGAAGAGTGTTGATGCAAAGGTTACGGCGGACTAGCCGCCAGTGGAACGCTTGGCACGCTTTTGCACCGGTGCTTGGGCTTGGGTAGCGGCGGGCACGGTGCGAACTGGAGGTTTCTTTCCGCCTGACGTGGTGGGTTGCTTTTCGGCGATGCTCTTTTTCAGCGCCTCCATCAGATCGATGACTGGGGCGAGCTTGGGATGCTGGACCGCCGCGACCTCCTGCCCCTGCTGCTTGGCGTCGATCATGGCGCGCATGCTTTCGTTGTATTGGTCTTTGTACTTTTCGGGCTCGAATTTGGCGGCCAGGCTCTCGATCAGTTGCTCGGCTAGTTTCTTCTCGGCTGGCTTGGGGTCGGCGGAAGCGTCGGTCTGGCCATATTCGGCGACCTCGCGGATCTCATTGGTGTAGAACATCGTGTGCAGGGTCATGCCTTTGGCACGCGGGCGGACCACCACGATGTGTTCCCGCTGGTGCATGGTGAGCTTCGCGATGGCGGCGTAACCGGACTCTTCCATGGCTTTGAGAAGGAGCTGGTAGGCTTTCTTTCCCTCGTCTTCGGGCGTGACGTAGTAGGAGGCGTCGTAATAGAGCGGGTCGATTTCATCGACCTTCACGAATTCCAGGATTTCCATGGAGCGTGCGGACAGCGGCTCAATTTTGTCCAGTTCGTCTTCGTTGAACAGGACGTATTGGTCCTTTTCGTACTCGTAGCCCTTGACGATCTCGTTGCGCGGTACTTGACGCTCGCAGTGCGGGCAGAACAGCGGCATCCGGATGCGCGTCTTACAGACGTTGTGGAGTTGGTTCAGGCTGATGCGCTCCGTGCGCGCCGCGGAGAAAAGACGGATCGGGATGGAGATCAAGCCGAAGGTGAGATAGCCCTTCCAGACCGAGGTAGCCATGGCCGCTCCTTGTCGGGTATACGTAGCTGCTAGAGTGAAGATTTCATCAAGGTTAGTCGGCAAAACGAGGTGTGACAAGGCGAATTGGAGGCGAAGAGCGAAAAGTATACGGGCCTTCGGAGGTACGCCAGCGGACACGAGAATAGGGCCAAAGACGCCGGCGCCGAGGCCATTAGCGAACCTGCCCGTAGCCGCCACCTTGCGCCGGTGCGGACGGGTAACATAAACTTTATGCTTGGACGTCTCGGGTAGGGACGTTCCCCGCCAGAAACCTGCGGTTCGACCTCTAGGCAACGGGCTCCGGGCAACGAGTCCGTTTGAGGTTTGGAAAAAGAGGAGCTATTGGCAACGCCACTGGAAATGTGGGTTGAGGAATCGGCGCGGCTCACCAAACCTGATCGCGTGGTGTACTGCGACGGATCCGAAGCGGAGAACCACCAGATCGTCGCGGCGATGTTGCGCGATTCAGATTCGAACGCGCTGAACGAAAAGACTTATCCCAATTGTTATCTGCACCGCAGTAGTCCCAACGATGTAGCCCGCACCGAACATTTAACTTTCATTTGCACGCCGAATAAAGACGATGTCGGCCCCACGAATAACTGGATGGATCCGGACGCGGCCAAGTTCAAGGTGGGAGCGTTGCTGGATGGGGCCATGCGTGGGCGCACCATGTACGTGGTGCCGTACATCATGGGTCCGGTAGATTCGCCCATCAGCAAGGCTGGGGTTGAGGTGACGGACAGCCCGTACGTGGTGGCGAACATGCGCATCATGGCGCGCATGGGCAAAGTGGCCACGCAGCGGATCGGAACTTCGCGCGATTTTGTACCGGGCTTGCACTCGCTGGGTGACTTGGATCCCACGCGCCGATACATTGCGCACTTCCCGGACGAGAGATTGATCTGGAGCGTGGGTTCGGGCTACGGCGGGAACGCGCTGCTGGGGAAGAAGTGTTTCGCGCTACGCATCGCGAGCGTGATGGCACGGGAACAGGGTTGGATGGCCGAGCACATGCTGATTCTGGGCCTGGAAGCGCCGGACCGCAGAGTGACGTACATGGGCGCGGCCTTCCCGAGCGCGTGCGGGAAGACGAATTTGGCGATGATGGTGTCGGCGCTGGAGAGCCAGGGCTATCGCGTGTGGACCGTGGGCGATGACATCGCCTGGATGAAGATCGGCGACGACGGCTATTTGCACGCCATTAATCCGGAGGCGGGTTTCTTTGGCGTGGCGCCAGGCACCGGGATGAAAACCAACCGGAACGTCATGGAGGCCCTGCACAAGAATACGATTTTCACGAATGTGGCCATGACGGCGGAGCGCGAGCCGTGGTGGGAAGGGATTGACGGGCCGCCGCCGAGCGGATTGACCAACTGGAAGAATGAGCTGTGGGACTCCTCGAAAGGTCCGGCGGCGCATCCGAACGCTCGGTATACCGTGCCGGCGCACCAGTCTCCCAGCATTTCACCGAAGTGGGAGGCCCCCGAGGGCGTGCCGATTTCGGCGTTTATTTTTGGTGGACGGCGGGCGCGGGTTGCGCCGCTGGTGTACGAGGCTTTTGATTGGCAGCACGGAGTATTCGTGGGCGCGACGATGGCCAGCGAGACGACCGCGGCCGCGACCGGAAATGTGGGCATCGTGCGGCGCGATCCGATGGCCATGCTTCCCTTTTGCGGATACAACATGGCCGATTATTTCCGCCATTGGCTAGAGATGGGGAAGCGCATTCCGCATCCGCCTAAGATTTTTCACGTGAACTGGTTCCGCAAAGGGGCGGACGGAAAATTCTTGTGGCCTGGGTTTGGGGATAATGTCCGCGTGTTGAAGTGGATTCTGGAGCGCGTCGAGGGACGTAGCGGCGCGCAGGAGACCCCCATTGGGTACGTTCCGGCGCGGAATGCGCTCACGTTGGATGGGCTGAATATTTCGGCGGACGCGGTGGACGAGTTGCTCCGGGTAGATCCGGAGGATTGGGAACAGGAGTTGGTGGATAGTAAGGAATTTTTTCAGAAGTTTGGCGAGCGGTTGCCGCGAGAAATTCGCGAAGAACATGAGAAGTTGGCGGGGCGGTTGGAGAGCGCGGCTGGCGTGGCGCGATGACGGACGGGACGGGCGAGCCGGCTCGCAAACTTTCGGTGCACCAGCAGGCCGTATTGGTGCAGGTGCTGTTGGCGTTTCCGGAGCAGCGGGTGGCGGTCCAGTATCTTCCGTCGGCTGGCGATTCGTGTTCTTACGCTGACGATTTCCTGAACATTTTTAAGGCGGTGGGTTGGACGGTTTACGACTCGGCGCCGGTAGTGGGATCGCTGAGGCCGAGGTCCGGGTTGGGGATCGTGGTGGGAGAAGGCTACGATGTGCCTTCCGGGGCGGAGGCTTTGCGCGATGCGCTGCGGATTTACGGAGTTGAGGTGGAGACGGTTTGGGATCCGACCGGATGTGTGGGGGCCGGGGATTTTGTGTTGGTGGTTAGTTGAAGGGCGGCGCGATTCGGGAATTGTCGGAGCCGTGCTCCCGTCAATTGGGGAAGACAGGCCTAGAGGATCGAGTCGATTTCGGGGTTGATAGAGACGTGTGTGGCCGGAACGGCATCGATGTTGTAACGGGCGCCGGTGGATTCGGAGAAGTGGAAGAAGCGGCTGATGTGGTAGTCCTCATCGTAGCTGGAGAACAGGCGCTCGGTTTCGGTGACGCTGAGGTTGAATGCAGAGAGGGCTACGGGTTGGCCAAAATCCTTGGCCAGCGCGCGGTAGCTGGCGACTAATTGTTGCAGGGACATCATTGGTGCGCGGCGCGGTTCGGCGGCCATGGGCGGCTCCTAGTACAAGTCTACTCCCGCGCTGGCTCCCCGGAAACGAGTTTCAGCAAAGAGTACATAGAAGTCGACTTGTGTTAGTTCCTGTGCTGGGTGAGGTCTCCTTATGTTTGCTTGTATGTTTGGTTGGAAGCGGGCGGATTGGGTAAGATGCAAGGGGAAACTTTAGATCGACGGGAGGAAGAGCATGAGCATTGCCGTGGGACAGAAGGCGCCGGATTTTACCTTGCAGAATCAGGATAAAAAGGATGTGAAGCTGTCGGATTTCGCGGGCAAGAAGAATGTCGTGATCGTGTGGTATCCACTGGACTGGAGCCCGACTTGCACCAACGAGCATGTTTGCTTTGTGAATGAGATGAAATCGTTCGAGACCCTGGACGCGGAAATTTTGGGCGTCAGCGTGGACAGCGTCTGGTCGCACAAGGCTTATGCGGACAAGATGGGGATCAAATATTCGCTGTTGGCGGATTTTCATCCCAAGGGCGCGGCGAGCGATAAGTATGGCGTCTATCTGGCGGACAAGGGGATCACTGGGCGAGCCATTGCGATCGTGAACAAAGCCGGGAACGTGGCGTGGTTTAAGAACTACGATATTCCGGTCGTGCCGGATTTGAAGGAAGTGGCGGCGGCGCTGGGGCAGGTCAAAGCAGCGACGGCCTAGGAGATACGATCCACACAGAGACACTGCGGCACGAGAAGGAAGTAAGAACGGAAAGAATAATGTGACGGGCGGGGGCTTCGGCTGCCGCCCGTTCCGTTTTTCCGCGGCTAGGGCGTGAATAGAAAAGCTACATTCAGGAGCGGGGCGACGAACCAGAGGATCAAGACCAAGGCTGCGGCTGAGGCTAACGGAATACCAAGAGGGCCGGGGCGTCGGATTGCGTAGGCCACTGCTGCGCCTGCGGCGACGACTAGGAAAGCGCGAGCGGAGACGATAAGCCAATATTCCGTGGAGCCGGAAACGACGCCGTCCAGCCAGTGCATGAGTGCGGCTTTCGGGAAGCCCGGAAAGCGGACGACGTAGGCGAGCGTTAGACAGATCAGTATGGCGACGGAAAGGATAAGGTCGCCTCTTGGCGTAGCTGAGGCTTCTGGCCGTGGCTCCTGCTCGATGATGGGAAATGAGCCGGGTTCGATGGGGAATGGTGGAGGTTCTTCAGGAAGCAGGCGAGCCCAGGCGATTGCTAGCGGAATGGCCGCGGCGATGAGGAGTGTCGCCAGCGCCAGAAACGCTACGCGATGATCGATCAACAATAGGGCCAGCATGTTCAGATTCCACGTTGCGGACTCATTCCGCTCCAGGTGTGATGCGGAGCACGGGTGCGCGGGCAGTTCCCTTCCCTGGACAGCGCTGCTAACTACTTGGCGGCGAAGTCGTTGCGAACCACGGTGCCGCCCTTCATTACGAACTTTACAGATTCCAGGACGCGGACGTCGGAAGTGGGATCGCCGGAGACCGCGATAATGTCGGCGTAGTGGCCTGTTTCAATGGCGCCGATCTTATCGGGTTGGCCGATGAGGTCGGCGGCCTTGACTGTGGCGGCTTGGATTGCGTCGATGGGTTTCATGCCCCACTCCACCATTTTTGCGAATTGCTTCGCGTTGTCGCCGTGGGGATACACGCCGGCGTCGGTACCGAAAGCCATCTTGGTGACTCCGGATTGCCAGGCGTGGCGAAAATTCTCACGCTGGAGCCGGCCGATCTTCTTTTCTTTTTCGATCGATTCGGGGAGCATGCCCGCTTTCGCGCCCTCCTGCAGAATGAAATCGTCGTTGTAGATGTCAAAGACCAGGTAGGTGCCGTGCTGTTTCGCGAGGGCGATGCCTTCGTCATCGATCAGGCTGCTGTGCTCGATGGAATCGATACCGGCGCGGATGGCGTCCTTGATCGATTGCGTGCCGTGAGCGTGCGCGGCGACTTTGCGTCCGAGCTTGTGAGCCTCTTCGGCAATGGCGGTCATTTCCTCGAGTGTGTATTGCGGTGTGCCGGGCTGATCGCCTTTGCTGAGTACACCGCCGGAGGCGCAGATCTTGATGAGGTCCGCGCCGTACTTGATCGTTTCGCGGACTTTGGCGCGCGCCGGCCAGGGGCCGTCGGCGACGCCGCTATCCGTAAAGTGAAATTCAAAGGGGAGAAGATTGTTGTCGCAATGGCCGCCGGTAATGCCGAGTGGCGGACCGGAGACGAACATGCGCGGACCTTCGACGTCGCCGGCGTTGATGCCATCGCGCAGGGCGACGTCGGTGTAGTTGCTGGCGCCCACGTTGCGGACGGTGGTGAATCCAGCGTGCACGGTGAGGCGGGCATTCTTCGCGCCGATGATGGCTTCGCGTGGTACCGAGATGCCTAGGCCGGCGTAGCCACTGCTGATGGGATCGCCGGTGAGGTGCGTGTGCACATCGATCAGGCCCGGGAGGCAGGTAGCCGAGGGAAGATCAACGGTGGTCATTCCTCCCGCGGAAAGCGGGGAGCCGGAAGGACCCACGGCCGTGATGGTGCCTTCGGCGTCGAAGATGATGACTTGATCTTTGAGCAGTTTGCCAGTGCGCACGTCGAGCAGTTGACCGCAGCGGACGGCGCCGGGCGCGGCGGTGGCGAACGGCGAGAGTGCAGCCAACAAAATAAGTGCGAGAAGAAATCTACGCATCAAGACATCCCCTTGGAACCAGACTGGTTAAACAAGACATGGGAGCATACATCTCGCAGCAATCAATGGAAAGCGGTGGTGTCAGAAGACTCTGCTACGAAATACCGGGCGCATCCTCCGTTTAGTGGGTACACCCCGACTGGGCTAGAACGCCTTGCGTGCTACAATCGGTTGATGGGAATTATTGTCAAAAACCCGGAAATTCTTGGCGGAACTCCAGTGTTTCGTGGAACGCGAGTGCCGGTGCAAACGCTTTTCGACTACTTGGAGGGCGGGGAAACGCTGGAAGATTTTCTGGAAGGATTTCCTACCGTCTCTCGTGAGTTGGCGGTCGCCGCGCTCGAAGAAGCTAAGCAGCTTTTGCTCGCGCGTCCCTAAATGCGCATTCTGATCGATGAATGCATCGACGAGCGATTCCGGAACTCCTTTGCGGACCGCGATTGCCAAACAGCGCGCTACGCGGGAATGGCTGGACTGAAAAACGGCGAGCTTCTTTTGGCAGCGGAAGCCGCGAAATTTGACGTTCTCCTTACCTTGGATCAAGGCATCGAATACCAGCAAAATCTGGCTGGTCGAAACATTGCAATTATCATTCTTCGTCCGAAATCAAACCGTTTGAGTGATCTGTTGCCGCACGTATCGTCTTGCCTCGCGCACCTAGAATCCATTACACGCGGTCAAGTCGTTCGAATTGGCGGCTAGATTCGGTTTCCGTGCGTTCAAGCGAGCCGAATTGGTTTGCTACCGGCTAGCAGAGCTAGTTCGCGCCATTTCCAATGACAATCTACGTCGGTGAAGCCGATTTGGCGGAGCCAGGCTAGTTGGATTTCCAGGTCGAGGAGTTTGTTGGAGGGGTCTTCGGTTTCGTTGGTGAGGTCCATTGTGGCCAGGAATCGGCTGTGAAGATTGTCGCTGGGGGAAGCTACGTGCTCCAGGTTTAGGAAGGCGCCGCCGGGATTTAGTTTGGCGAAAATTTCGGTGTAGAGAGTCCGCTTACGCTCGTGCGTTACGTGATGGATGGCGAAGCTGGAGACTACGGCGTCGAACGAACCAAGGTCCGGGAGCGGGTTGGAGAGGTCGTGGGCCAGGATCGTGATGTTTACGTCGGTGACGAACTGCTTGCGCAGTTCTTCCAGCATCGCCGGCGAAAAATCCAACGCGACGCAACTTGCGGCTGGGTGCGTTGACCTCACCAGTTTCAGGAGACGGCCGCCGCCGCTGCCGATGTCGAGGAAGCGCTCGACTTTTGCGGGCAGAAATTCGAGCAGCGCGGCTTCACCTTCGCGGCGATGAGGAATGGAGTCGGCGCGTTGGAGATACCCCAGGGAGTGTTCGGCGTTGGACCAGAGATTTATCGACATACAGGCGCCTTCGCTCGCGTTCTCGTTTCTCACGTCAGGGCAAGTTGGAGTACAGCAATGCTTTACCCCCTGCAGCGGACGACGGACATGGGTCTCAAACTCCCCAGCCGTAGCGCTCGGCGTGTTCCAGGGTGCGTTGCATCTCTTCGCGCAGCATTTCGGTGAAGACGGAGCCGCCGACGGTGCGGCCACCGGGTCCGGCGATGTCGGTGGTGCGATAGCCGCCGCCGAGAACGCGGTGGAGCGATTGCTCGACCCATTCGGCTTCGAGATTAAGACCGAAGGCGTCGCGAAGCATCATGGTGGCGCTTAGGATCGAGCCGATGGGATTGGCGGAATCCGTTCCCGCTAGCGAAGGCGCGGAGCCGTGGATGGGCTCGAACAGTGGAGCGCTGGAGCCGAAACTTGCGGAGGGGATCAGGCCGATCGAGCCGACCAGGGCCGCGGCGGCATCGCTGAGGATGTCGCCGAACATATTCGTAGTGAGGATCACGTCGAATTGAAACGGGCGAAGAGTAAGCTGCATCGCGGCGTTGTCTACATACATGTGTTCAAGGCGAATGTCGGGATAGTTGCGGCCTAGAGAGACTACCGTGCGGCGCCAGAGTTGCGAACTCGCCAGGACGTTGGCTTTGTCCACCGAGCAGAGGCGCCGGGAGCGACTTTCGGCGCGGGCGTAGGCGAAGTTGGCTACGCGCTCGATTTCTGGAGTGGAATAGGATTCGGTGTCGAAGGCGCGCTCGACGCCTTTCTCGTGCGTGGTGCCGCGCTCACCGAAGTACATGCCACCCGCAAGTTCGCGAACGATTTCGAGGTCGAGCTCCCCAAGGCGCTCGGGCTTGAGTGGCGAGATCAGGCGCAGGGGCTCGAGAACCTTAACCGGGCGCACGTTGACGAAAAGGCCGAGTCCCTGACGCAGCGCGAGCAGGCCGCTTTCCGGGCGCTTGCCTACCGGGAGGGCGTCCCACTTTGGGCCGCCTACTGCACCGAGGAAGATAGCGTCGGCTTTGCGGCAGGCGTCCAGCGTTGCGTTGGGAAGCGGTGTGCCTGCGGCATCAATTGCGGCGCCGCCGATGGGGTGCTCTTCAAATTCAAATTGGTGATGGAATTCGTGGCCTGCTTCGCGGAGGACCGTCGCGGCGGCCTTCGTAACTTCCGGGCCGATTCCGTCACCTGGCAGTAGGATGATCGTTTTCTTCATGGAACAACCTTCATCGGAAAAAACCCTCTTGCAAAATACTGTTCAAGAAAATCCTAGCACGCCGCTTGGCTGTTGGACGGCGGATTCGCGCTCCGGTGAGTCTAAGGCGACTGCGCTCGGAGGTACGGAGACCATGCTGCGGAGAGACTAGGCCGCAGAGGTCGCTTCTTTCGGTACGGCGCTGCTGCCGCGGCGCATCACTTCGTGCGCGATGGCGACCAGGTCGCGCTGGCGGATCTGCTTGGACTTGTCGGCAAGCGCGGTGACGCGGCGATAGCATTCAGCTAGCTCGGAGCTGCTGGGCTCGTAGCCCAGGTCGCGGAGACTCATTTTTAGCGCGTTGCGTCCCGAATGCTTGCCGAGTACCAGCGAACGCGCGGGAACGCCAACCGCTTGCGGCGAAATAATTTCGTAGGTCAGCGGATTCTTGATGATGCCGTCCTGGTGGATGCCGGCTTCGTGAGCGAAAGCGTTCGCGCCTACCACCGCTTTGTTGGGGGCGACTTGCGCACCGGTGATTTCGGTGAGCATGCGGCTGGTGGGGAAGAGCTGCTCGAGATTGATGTTGGTGGTGACGCCGAAGCTTTCCTTGCGCACCGCCAGGGCCACGACGACTTCCTCGAGCGAGGCGTTGCCTGCGCGCTCGCCGATGCCATTGATGGTGCATTCGATCTGGCGGACCCCTGCGCGAACTGCTGCGAGCGAATTGGCTACCGCCATGCCGAGGTCGTCGTGGCAGTGAGCGCTGAGCGTGATGCCTTGGGGATCGCCGAGATATTCGCGGACACGTAGGAACATCGCGCCGTATTCCTCGGGCACCGCGTAACCCACCGTGTCGGGCAGATTCAGCGTGGTGGCTCCGGCGTCGACGGCTACGCGGCAAACCTGGCAGAGGAAGTCGATGTCGGTGCGTCCGGCGTCTTCGGCGGAGAATTCCACTTCGGCGACGTGCTGGCGGCCATAGCGGATCATCGAACCGATGGCCTCGAGCGCTTGCTCGCGGGTCATGTTCAGCTTTACCTGGAGATGCAGGTCAGAGGTCGCGAGAAAAATGTGCAGGCGGGAGGCTGCCGCGGGCTCAAGGGCTTCGATGGCGGCGCTTACGTCGTCTTTTTTCGCACGGGCGAGAGCCGCGATGGGTACGGAACGGACTTCGCGGGCTACCATGCGGACGGCTTCGAGGTCGCCGCGCGACGCGATCGGGAAACCGGCTTCGATGACGTCCACGCCGAGAACGGCGAGCTGACGCGCCAAACGAATCTTCTCCTCGGTATTCATGGAAAAGCCGGGCGATTGCTCGCCGTCGCGAAGCGTTGTGTCGAAGATACGTACGACGTCCATGCGGGTCCCCCTACCCTAGTAACGCAAAAGGCTTGGCTACTAGTCAAATTTATCTTTATTCTGCTTTTGATAATTCTACCTTATACTGCAAAGGAGGGACAGACGGTGGATCTGGGGGAACTCCAGGTATTTCTAATGGTTGCGAAGGAGGGTAGCTTCTCGCGGGCGGCGGAGCGTCTCTACCGTACACAGCCGGCAATTAGCTTGGGTATCCGCAAGCTGGAGGATTCGCTGAGCCAACCGCTGTTCGTTCGTGGCTCGCGGCCGGTGCGGCTGACCGATGCTGGGACGCTGCTGAAGGAATACGCCGAGCGATTGCTGAACCTGCGCGACGAGGTCACCAAGGGGCTGACCGAATTGGAGGGCTTGAAGCGCGGAGAGTTGTCGCTGGGAGTGAACGAAAGCTCGATCCACGCATTGCTGCCGGCGCTGGCCAAATTTCGCAATGCGCACCCGGGCGTTCAGGTTCGCGTGCACCGGATGTTTTCGCGGGACATTCCTCATGAGGTGCTGAACTACCGCCTCGATGTGGGGGCGGTTTCGTACGTGCCGCGTGAGGCGCAGCTGCAGGCCATTGAGATCGTGAAGGACGAACTCGTGTTAGTTGTGCCGCTGAAACATCCCCTGGCCAAAAAACGGGAAGTGGATATTGTCGATCTGGGCAGCGAGACTTTTGTTGGGCATATCGTGGAATCGCCGTTCCGGCGGCGCGTCATCGAGCTGTTTGCACGGCATCGCGCGACGCTGAACATGCCGATCGAAATGCCGACGATCGAGAGCATCAAACGCTTCGTGCAGATGGGCATGGGCGTGGCTATCGTCCCGCGCATGTGTGTGCGGTGGGAAATCGAGCATGGCTGGATGAAGGAAGTAAAAGTGCGGCAGATGAGCATGCCGCGGCACGTTTACCTGGTTTCGCGGCGCGGAGCGCGATTGCCGCATGCGGCTGCGGAACTTATGCGCATTCTCCGCGAAGAGTAGCAGCCGCACAACCCAGTGAGCCGTCGCATTGAAATTTTCATCATAAAGTTCAGAAATTCACAAAATGTAGTGGCGCGCTTCAGCGCGCCCGCTCCACCGATCTGGCACCCGTTGCCGATACCCGATTGTGGCAACACTGCGATAGGATGGGACCTTCGGGACACGCTACGCATCTACCTAGGACGCGTTGAAAACGACACATTAAATCGACACGTCGAAAACGACACAATGACAAACGGCCTTGCCATTCTCGCAATCGGATTT
Source organism: uncultured Acidobacteriota bacterium (assembly GCA_963834025.1). Taxonomy (GTDB): domain Bacteria; phylum Acidobacteriota; class Terriglobia; order Acidiferrales; family UBA7541; genus Acidiferrum. The sequence goes on from CAWIAI010000007.1 coordinate 201,303, forward strand.
GTCTTGGGCATGCGCCACGCCACCGATCCAGACCACGTGATCGCGGTTTCCACGATCGTCAGCCGGGAGCGGTCGATCGCGAAGGCCGGACTGATCGGCGTTCTCTGGGGAGTAGGGCACACGCTGACGATTCTGGTGGTCGGCGCGGGCATCATTCTCTTTGACCTCGCTATTCCCACTCGCGTGGGGCTCACGATGGAATTTTCCGTCGGACTGATGCTGATTCTTCTCGGCGTACTGAACTTGACGGGCGCGATGGCCTGGATCAGCGAGAAGTTTTCACCCGCACATCCGCAGGTGACCGGGAGCCACGCTCATGTTCACGAGCACGAGTCGAAGATGCACCTGCACTGGCATTCGCACGGCCGCGAGAACGAACATCACGGCGAGAGTTTGACGCCGCCGAAATGGCTTGGCGGCTCAGCGTCGACCAATCTTGGGATGTTCCACACGTTACGGCCATTATTTGTTGGGCTGGTTCACGGCCTGGCTGGGTCAGCTGCCGTCGCTCTCTTGGTGCTGAGCACGATTCGAGAGCCGCGGTGGGCGGTGCTCTACCTGCTGATTTTCGGAGTGGGTACGATCGCTGGAATGATGCTGATCACCGCCGCGATCTCGCTTCCCTTTTCGTTCGCGGGCTACAAATTCGCGTGGCTTAACAAAGGATTGATTTTCGGCTCGGGCTTGTTGAGCCTGGGTTTTGGCTTGTTTGTTTGTTACCAGATCGGATTCGTGGACGGACTCTTCACCAATCATCCGAAGTGGATTCCCAGCTGAGAGCGGACAACCGACGTTCGCGAGGGTTAGCTATGAACGCTTAGGGGCGCTTCGACACGGCTTCTTCCACAGAAGAATAAACAGGCATGAGCTTGAGCAAGCCGGAAACCTGCATGACGGCATTGCCCTGCTGTGTGAGAGCGGCAAGCGCCAGAGTCTTACTATTGTTGCGACGACTAACGAACAACGAAACCAGCGCGCCGACCCCCGCGGAGTCCAGGAACAATAAACCGCCCATATCCAGAACAAGACGCGTAGCAGGCTCGGGCCGCATGGTGGCAATGAAATTGTGAACGGTCTCCAGACTGAGCTTTCCGGTCAGACGGGTAACCAGGGTATCGCCGTTGGACGCCGGCTGGCGTTCGATATTAAGTTGAGTTGTTTGCATAAGTTGTGGAGGGTAGCCCAAAAGACCGAAAATGAGTATTAAAATTCTGTAACACAAGATCTTGGCCTCTTTTTCATTCTGCATTGCGGTTTGCTTTTATTAATCTTATTGTATTTTACTATATTAATAATATTCGTTGACTACTCTATAGCATCGGATCATAGTGTGGGCACCGAGATTCGCTCTGAACTCGTGTAGCGCCTCGCCCAGGAATACCCATGGCCCAGCGCACCCTCATCTCTTCCCTTCCTCGCGGATTGCCCCGTCCTTGCGCCTTCTGCATCCAGCATCCGAGACTTGCATGCTTCCTATTGATCTGCGTGATTTTGCTGCTCAACGCACTTTCCGCATTCGCGCAAACTTCACAGAGTGTGTATGCCTCGGTTCCCGTGACAGCAACAGGCGCGACGACCACAACTTCCCAAGTCGTAAGTTTCACCAAAAGTTCGGCAGCGTCCCTGTCGCTGGTTGGCGCCCCGGTGCCAAGCGCGCTGGAAGGCGGCCCGATGGCGATCGACAGCCAGGGGCTATTCCTATTTGTACTCAATCCAACGAGCGGTCTAATTTCGATGTACCAGACCCAAGTCCCGGGTCTCACTGAGGTGCCAGGCTCTCCCTTCGCCGCGAGCACCGGTGGCGTGGGGCTGGATTCGGGTGTACCTGTGTGCATCGCAACAGAGAAGTCCGGCCATTTCCTGTATGTTGGTTTCAATCCTGCCAATCCCAACGCGAACGGAGAGATTATCGAATACGCGATCGTTGCGGCCGCGCAGCAGATCCAGATGGACGGCAGCAGTATAGAAACGCCTCCCGGTTTGGTCGATTGCGTAACGGATCGACAGAACTTCTTGTATGTGGGTCTCAAGGGCGGAGGAACCAATGTCTACACGATCGGCCAACTGGAGGCTGCGCCAGGGAGCGCCGGGAGCGGACGACCGGAAGTCAGCATCGCTGTCGATCCGCAGGGCCGGTTCTTTTTTGATGGCTGGGGCGGGACCGCTGGCTTCGTGGAGAGCGCGCCAATCTCGCCCGCCAATGGCACGGCCACGAACGTAACACCTCCACTTGGCCTAGGTTCCAACAACTCTCCAACTTCGATGCTGGTCGACGGCAGCGGCAAGTTCTTATATGTCACGGAAACGGGAAGTGTGTATGCATACCAAATCGACGGAGACACAAGCGCATTGGCAGCGTCACCCGGACCGCCGACCCCGCTGATTTTCGAGAGGACCACGAGCGCCGCTGACCCCCAAGGTCCGTATATTTATTCCTTACAAGATGACGGCGTTCACGTGTTCGAGATCGGGCCGGAAGGCGCTCTGGGCGAAATCCTGGGCTCGCCATTCTCGACAGGTTCATCCGGAGCGCGGGGGCTTGCGGTTTCCGGGACGCCGGGCCAAGCGGTCACCGGAGCGATCGCACAACTGTTTCCTCCGTCTCAGGATTTCGGCAGCATCTATGTGGGACAAACGAGCGGCACCAAGTCGATCATCATCGCAGTCACGGGAATGACTTCCGCGGGAGCGGCACTCCCAGCAATCGCGCCAACGCAGCTCACGCTCATAGTGAACTAGCGCCGTGCGTTATTTCGTCGCGGTGATGCGGTACACGACCTGTGCGCCATCGTCGGAAACTAACAGGGAACCGTCCGGCGCAACCGTCACGCCGACGGGCCGTCCGTTGACGTGACCCTTGGTTGGATCCGGCACCAATCCGGTCAAGAATGGCTGAGGATCCCCCGAAGGTTGGCCGTCCTTAAACGGAACGAAGACCACCTGATAGCCAGCGCGCGTCGAGCGATTCCACGAGCCATGCTCCGCGATGAAAGCCCCGCCCTGATAGCTGGCCGGAAACTGCTTGCCGGTATAGAAAGCAAACTGCAGCGGAGCGCGGTGGGAGCCCAGGAGCACATCGGGAATAATGACCTTGGAGACCAGTTCAGGCTTTTGCGGGTTCACGCGCGGATCGACATTGTCGCCAATGTAGCTGTAAGGCCAGCCGTAAAAGCCACCGTCTTTCACCGAAGTAAAATAGTCCGGCGGCAGGTCATCTCCGAGACCGTCGCGCTCGTTGACGGTAGTCCACAGCTGGCCGGTGGTAGGTTCTAGCGCGAGCCCCACGGGATTGCGCAGGCCGGTGGCATAGAGCCGCGCATTCTTGCCATCGGGATCGCAGATGGTAATGGCGGCTCGGCGCGAGTCCTTCTCGATATCAACGTTCGACTTCGAGCCGACACTCACGAAAAGATGGTTGCCGTCCGGGCTGAACATCAACGCCCGCGTGGAGTGCCCCCCGCGGGGAAGATCCATCAATTTTTCGGCCTCGCCGAGGCGCTTCGACGATTGCGGGTCAAACTTGTAGCGCAAAACAGCGTTCGTATCGCCGACGTAGATGTAATTGTCGTGGAATACGATGCCGAACGGTTCGTCCAGTCCGCTGAGAAAGGTCTCGCGCTGCTGTGCTCCGCCCGTCTGCCCCGGATCGCGCAGGATGTAGATCGCTCCGCCGTGCGTATCGGCAAGAAAAATATCGCCGTTCGGCGCCACCGTTAGCCAGCGAGGCTCCTTGAAGTCCGACGCGAAAATATTGATTTGAAACCCTGCCGGAACCGTCGGCAGAAAACCCTTGGGCGGCTTCTCTTCTTCCGGAGGATTCCCGGCCGACTTCGTCGCAAAGGGCGGGGGCAACTGCGGCTTCGCTCCATGTGTAACTTGCGCCGGTAAATTCGCGGGAAGAAGCAGCAGGGCTGCGAACGCAACAACGCGCGAAAAAAAGTCGGTCATGGACACTCTCCTGGGGCTCCTCGAGAACTTGCGTCAGCAAACACCCCTAGGATGCCTCAATGCGGCTTTCGGTTCTACTCGACGCAGCGGCCAAGCGTCGTTGTGCCACCAGGGTGCGCGCACCGAGCGTACGTAGCGCCTGCCTTGTACCTGCCCTAGTGTCTGAATGATGACAAGCTGTATCGAATTGGCGTGCAGTCTGCGTACAGTAGCAGTGATCTACCAAAGGGATCAGCTTCGGTCGGACCGAGTTAGCTGATCTGGTAAATAAAGTGAGGAACGATGAAAATTGTCCTGAGTTTTGTGTGTCTGCTGATTCTAGCGGGCGGCGCTGCTGTCTCCTTCGCCAATCCCCCAACCAAACCATTCACTGTCGACATTAAGAACGCCCAGGGCCAGAACGTTGGCACCGCAACCCTTTCCGAAGCACCTCACGGCGTAAGAATCAAGCTCGATATCAAAAGCTTGCCGCCCGGCGAGCATTCCCTGCATATCCACCAGTTCGCAAAATGCGACGCGCCGGACTTCAAGTCGGCCGGGCCCCACTTTAACCCGAGTGGGGGCGATCATGCAGAACACGCCGCCCTTCCGGCGGGCGACATCCCGGATTTTTCGCTGATCGTGGCAGCAGACGGAACAGCCCACGCCACGGTTGTCGCGCCCAACGTGACGCTCGGCACTGACGACCATTCTGTGTTCAGCAATGGCGGTACCGCCATGGTCATACACGCGGTAGCCTCGGGCGCCTCCAGCACCGCTCCGCCGCGCATCGCCTGCGCGGTCATCTCGAAGCCGGAATAACGGGTTCGATCGGGGCGCACGCACCAGCCGCGCGCCCAGTCGAAGAGAAGGGCTGCGCTTCCATCGCGCGGCCCTTTTTCTTCTTGGCGCGATTCTCGGGTAACCGCGATATTCCAGCCTGCATCCAACGGATTGTTCCCGACGTATTGCATAGTGCAGTCGGCCCACTGGAGATTACGTGCGAAGCCCATTCATCGGCAGAGGGTTGGCCATCGCGCTGATCGTTGCCTTCGTCGCCTGGACCGCCGTCCGGTCCATCGGAGCGCGACCCGTCGAACCGAAATACCCCTTTCCCAAGCCTGCAGCGGACGCTCCGCTTGCGACTTCCAAGGGAGAAGAGAAAGTGGTTCTCGCCGGCGGATGTTTTTGGGGCGTGCAGGCAGTGTTCGAGCACTTGAAGGGAGTGAAGTCTGCGGTCTCGGGCTACGCGGGCGGACACGTCGAGGCGCCCGGCTACGAAGCGGTAAGCACCGGCCTCACGGGTCACGCGGAATCGGTAAGTGTCACTTTTGATCCGTCGAAAATCTCTTTCGGACAGATCTTGATGGTGTATTTTTCGGTCGCCCACGATCCCACGCAACTCAATCGCCAGGGCCCCGATAGCGGCTCGCAATACCGCTCCGCCATTTTCTACACGAGCGAAGAGCAGAAGCGCATCGCCACCGCCTACGTCGAGCAACTGAACGAGGCGAAATCTTATCCGAGTAAAATCGTGACGCAGATCGCGCCGTTCACAGCCTTTTATCGCGCGGAGGAATATCATCAGGATTACCTGAATAGCCACATGGACCAGCCCTATATCGTCTACAACGATTTGCCAAAGCTGGCGCACTTAAAGAAAGAATTCCCAGAACTCTACCGCTAAAATTAGGCCAACGGAGTTCCTCACCGAATCAAAAGTCCCTGGCCCCTGACTCGCCCCTTTTTGACAGCCCATTTTTAACACCCATTTTTAACAAATGGGCGGTTGACTCCACGAGCCCGTCGGAGTATCTAAAACCTTGGGAACAGCGTGAACCGCCCGAAATGGTCCCCAGTCCTCCCGCTACCCGCGTTTCCAATTCCGAAGGAGGTCTTTATGCCGAATGCCGTGCGCCCCATCCCAGAGGGCTATCATTCCATTACCCCGCAAATTACCTGCCGCGATGCTGCCAAGGCCATTGAGTTCTACAAGAACGTCTTTGGCGCCGTAGAGCTCAGCCGCATGCCAGATCCCAGCGGAAAAATAATGCATGCCGAACTCAGGATCGGCGATTCCCGGCTTATGCTGAACGACGAAATACCCGGTATGGCGGTGGCCCCGAGTCCTGCCCCAATCCACTCGCACTCGCTGTTTATCTACACCGAGAATGTCGATTCCGTATACAACCGTGCTGTGAAAGCTGGCGGGCGCGCGGACATGCAACCATCCGACATGTTTTGGGGAGACCGCTACGGGACGTTTACGGATCCCTTTGGCCATCAGTGGGGTGTAGCAACACACATCGAGGACGTGGCGCCCGCGGAAATGCAGCGCCGCTTTGAGGAGATGACCAAGCAGAAGTCCAAAGCTGCCGCCGCACGATCAAACTAGTTTTCCCAACTGGCATCGCAACAGCGCTCCGTCCTGGTCCCTCCAGGACGGAGCATCTTTCTGCAGCGAACAAAACTCCCTGCGTTTCTCGATCGGCAGCCGCCAAAAGCGATACTCACTCCAACATGGACCGTTCTATCCGCTTTGCGAATTCAAACTCGCGTCGGGTCCATGCCTGGGACTGTGCGAAATCCGTACTTTCGGCCAGTAGATACACCGTGCCGCGCGCGCTACGCTGACGCTCTAGAGTTGTCAAAACTCATGCCCACCCGGCGAACACTCGATCTTTTCAGGAGCCCGAGCACTCCACTATGGCGTCGCTCGTCTCTGTGCGCGAATCGATTCGTCGCGACCATCGCAACAACGGACGCCCCATGCAAAGAAGCACAGACTCGTCTGTCCGTTCTTCAATTCCGACGGCAATTTATGGCTTCCACGGCACCCGGCTTTCTCATCGGGTTTCTTGCTTGTGCACTTGGTTTCGCGGGTTGCACAGGATCCACCGGCTCGCCCGCATCGGTGCCCACGACACCTCCTGACACTTCCACCATCTCCGTCGCCGTAGGCCCGGCGTCAGCCACTGTGCAAACCGGTGGCACCCAACAATTTGCGGCCACGGTTACCGGTACGTCGAACACCAGCGTCACCTGGTCGGCAACCGGCGGAACCATTTCCACCTCGGGACTCTTCACGGCCGGCGCGACCGCGGGCAGCTTCACCATTACTGCCACGAGCGCGGCCAACACTGCGAAGACCGCGCAGGCCTCCATCACAGTCTCCGCGCCTGCCGCGCCTGCCGCTCCTGCGCCTGCTCCTCCTGCGCCCGCGGGCACCGCGAGTTCCATCACGAAGGATGGCATCACCTGGACCTTCAGCCAGGCCGTTCCCGTCGGGCAATTTGTGAACGGAGATTACTTCGTGGTCGGCCCAGTCACCGTGACCGCCATCGATCCGCCCCCGACTACGTCCACCCCCTACATGAACGGATCGGTTCTGAATCTACCGACGGCAAATGGCAAAAGCGGCTTCGATTCGCGCCTCAACGACGGCACCGACCAATCATGGTGGTTCGATGCGACGTTGCGCTCGTATCCGCCGATCTCACTGAAGCCGGACGACTCGCTGGTCTCTTCGATCAGCCTGCCTCAAACGCACTCCGTTCCCGAGGTGATGCGCTCCGGTGACATGAGCGTCAGCCCGGTCGCGAGCGCCTCCGTGCTCACCGTGTTATCCGCCGCACCCGCTGCCGACGCCTTCCGGCCGTCCTACTGCGACCGCAGCCAGACGATCTATCACGCCAACGCGCTGCAGCGAAACCTGCTGCCTTCGCTCGCGCCGCCAAATCCTTCGCAAACGCCGACGCTCGCGCAATTTGAAGCCTGGTATCGCCAGCCATGGATCGACACCAACGCGTTCCTGTTCGACGCGCCGGCGCTATACATGCCCAGCTACGGTCAGCACATCGCTTTCGCCGACTCCTACGCGACGCTGCTGCTGATGTTGAATTTCCCCGCCGACCAGAAAGTCAACCTGACGAATTATTTCGTCCAATACGGCATCGACTTGTACGGCTGCGTGCAAACCGGCTACGGATGGCCCGCCTTCGGCGGACATCACAGCGGCAGGAAGCTTCCGATCGTCTTTGCGGGAATCCTGCTGAACAACGACGGCATGAAGAATGTCTCCACCACGTACCCGAACCAGTTCGGCGAAGACATGCAAGCCTTTTACATCAACAAGCTCCCGCCGGCGGGCACCTACCAGCAGGCGTGGCAAGGCGCCACCGTGATTTACGGCGGACACTACGGCGTCGCCACCGACGGCACGCCGGTCAGCGCTGGGCTCTACGGGCCGTACGAACAACTCCAGCCGTCCGCATGGCCGCTGATCAGCCCCACCGAGCAATTGGGCGAGGCCTATCGCCGTTGTTGCACATCCGTTTCATGGGTGGGCGAAGCGCTGACGATCCATATCCTGCACGCCGAGACAACTTGGAACCAGCAGGCATTCCTGGATTACGTCGATCGCTGGATGACCGAAGACGACACGCAAGCCGTCGCCGAGATCAAAGCCCAGAGCGGATTCGACTACAGCGCTAATTGGGAACGCCAGAAACAGACGCAGTACTGGCTGCAATGGGAATTTCCGCAATACTCCTTCATCGATGACATGTGGAAAGCCTACCGCTAAGACTAGGATTCAACGCAACGGCAAAGCCGGCCGCACGTCTTTAGGCAGTTCAACCTCAGGCCTTCAACCTATTGACGCGAGACCTGTGGTTTGCTTTCCTACAATCAATGATCTTCCAGCACCACGTTCCGGGCCCGCCACTCTCGGACTTTATCCAGATGATGTGGTTCGGCGACGATTACGTCGTGCCCTACAGGTTGGAACGCGTGCTGCCCACGGGAGACATTTCCCTGATCATCAATTTGTACGAGGATCGCACCCGCGTCTACGACCCCAACAACCCAAGCAAGTTCCAGACCCTCGGCGGCGCCATTCTCGTCGGTGCATACTCGCGATACAACGTGATCGATACCGCCGAGCAGCGCTCCACCATGGGCGTGATTTTCAAGCCCGGCGGCTCCGTGCCGTTCTTCAAGCTACCGGCCGATGAATTGCAGGACACTGACGTTTCTCTCGATGCACTCTGGGGCCGAGTAGGCGGCCAATTGCGCGAACGACTGCTCGACGCCAAAACACCGAAACTAAAATTCGACGTTCTGGAGCGTGCGCTGCTCGCCAGGATCGCCAAGCCTCCCGTTCCTCCGCATCCGGCTGTGCGCTTCGCCGTCGGCAATTTCCGTCAGCTTCCGAACCGCGCGATTTCGAGCGTGATTGATCAGATTGGACTGAGCGAAAGACGCTTCATCCAACTCTTCGCTCAGCAAGTCGGATTGACCCCCAAGCTTTTCTGCCGCGTGCAGCGTTTCCAGGGAGTTCTGCGGCAAATCGCGCGCAGCGCCGAGGCCATCGACTGGACACAAATCGCACTATCGTGTGGTTATTTCGACCAGGCTCATTTCATCCATGATTTTCGAGGCTTTTCGGGCATCAATCCCTCCTCGTATGTAGCGAACAAAACGCAATTTCAAAATCACGTCGTTTTGTAAGAACTCTGTCCTCTTCATTGCGAAAGATCACTCGAGCGGTGCGACGTTTCCATTTTTGCGATACAGTGCTCCGACCTCAATCGCACGAACGGACCAATATGGGTAAAGTCAGCGCAGGGCTTCTGATGTATCGCAAGCGGAATCAGCAATTGGAAGTTCTGCTCGTGCATTTGGGCGGGCCATTCTGGGTAAAGAAAGACGCAGGCGCATGGTTCGTGCCGAAAGGCGAAGTCAACCCCGGCGAGGACGAACTCGCCGCAGCCAAGCGCGAATTTCAAGAAGAAACGGGATTGGCGCCGGGTACCGATCTTCTTCCGCTTGGCAGCGTCAAGCACAAGAGCGGCAAAACAGTATCTGCCTGGACCTTCGAGGGTGACTGCGATCCCGCCACGCTGCGCAGCAACACTTTTGAGATGGAGTGGCCGCCGCGATCCGGCAAGACGCGCGAATTCCCCGAAATCGATCGCGCCGCATTCTTCACCGTCGAAGCCGCCCGCGAAAAAATGCATCCAACCGAGTTCGAGTTCGTGACCCGCCTGTTCAAGGTTATTTCTGGAGAGTAGCCGGGTCGCTTAACCGTACCTTAAAGCACATACCTATGATACACTAGCTATGCACATATGATATGTGCCTTTATGAAAACGAAGCGCGCTCACGTTTTGTTACCCCTGGATCTCGTCCGGGAAATCGATACCATCGTCGGTCCGCGTGGACGAAGCGCGTTCCTAGTGGAAACCGCTCGCGAGGCCATACGCCGAAAACGGATGCTGCAATTCCTCGATAGCGATGAACCCGTTTGGAAGGAAGCCGATCACCCAGAGTTGAAACAAGGTTCAGCAGCCTGGGTGCGTAAGCTCCGGCGCGAAAACGAAAGCCGGCTTCGGAAAAAGCCTGAGCCTGAGCGCAAATGAAGCTGCTACTCGACACAACCGTTTTGGTCGATGTCCTTCGCGCCTCAAAGCGACGCCGCGAGTTCCTTGGTGAGGCTGTCCGCGCGGGACACGTGCTCGCGACGACCACCTTAAATATCGCGGAACTTTATGCCGGGATGCGCTCCGGAGAAGAAATCCGGACGGAAGCATTTCTTCAAGGTCTGGAATGTCTTGAAGTCACCGGGCCAACTGCCCGATTGGGTGGAAAGTTGAAAAATATCTGGTCTAAGAAAGGGCGAACGCTGGCGCTCGTCGACACGATCATGGCTGCCACGGCGATCGAGCACCGCTGCATGCTGGCGACTGACAATCGCAGGGATTTTCCGATGTCGGAAGTTCAATTGTATCCACTGCCCTAAGCGGGGTCACCCATTCACTGTCCGAATAGCCGCCCTGGCTGCACCCCACCAGTGTCATCCTGAACGGAGCGAAGGATCTCAACCGATCCTCAAAAAAAGACCCACGATTGAGGAGAAACGAAGAACCAATTTGGTCTTTGCGAAAACGCCGATTCTGCGCGACCCTCGTGCACGCCGCGCTGGCGGCGCCAGCGCTCAACAGATAAGGAAGAAACCTCGACATGAACGAAACACCACAGCAATACATACAGCGCATCCTCGGCCACGTCCAAGGCAAAGATGCCATGAAGGTGCAGGCGACAACACCGAAGAAGCTCGCGTCGCTCATCAAGAATGTGTCACCGTCGAAATTGCGCAAACGCCCGGCGCCGGACAAGTGGTCGGTAACGGAGATTCTGGCGCATCTCGGCGACGCAGAGATCGTTACCGCGTGGCGTATCCGCTCGATCCTGGGCGCGCCGGGAACGCCGATCCAGGCTTACGATCAGGACGCATGGGTCGCCGCGGGACGATACAGCGAACGCAATCCCCGCCAGTGCCTGGAAGTATTCCGCGCAGTGCGCGAAGCAAATCTGATGGTGCTGAAATCGCTGAAGCCGGAACAATGGAAGCATCACGGCATGCACGCCGAGCGCGGCCAGGAATCTATCGAGCGCATCCTGCACATGATGGCCGGCCACGACCTCAACCACCTCCAGCAGATCGAGCGCATCCTCACGCCAAAACCAAAAAGCAGTCGCAAGCACTGATCTTATTTCTTTTCGCAGTTGACACCACTTTGTAGGGGAGGGGCAAGCCCCTCCCGGCGTACGACGCAAGCAGGCTCTCGCAGCGCCCAAACTCACAGCCTAGGCTGCACGCTCCGGCAGAAAAGACGAGACTCCGGCGTCGCTTCGTATTATTTTGTCGCCCATGAAACCCTACCTGATCGTCTGTTGCATCGCCGGGATCGCGATTCCCTACTGGTTCGCGCTGCCTTTCTTTCTGATTCACGGACCAAATTTTCGATTGTTCGTCGAAGAGATCTTCGCGACACGCATCTCGAGCTTCTTCGCCGCTGACCTCATTCTGTCGTCAGTAATTTTTCTGGGTTGGTCGCGTCACGAGGCGCGAGAGAAGAAGATCGAAGGATGGTGGCTCGTTCTCCTGAGCAATTTGGTTGTGGGATTGTCGCTCGCGCTTCCGCTCTATCTGCTCAAGCGCCTTGATTCTGCCAAGACTGCAAATGCGTAGGAAGCGTTGCAGGCGCTAGCGGCGCGTCCAGCTATAGATCGAGTACGCGCTGCCGATAACCGCAATCACAATCATGACGACCACAAGAATTTTTAGCGCCGCCGAATTGGCCAGCGACAAGATCCACCGGTCGTAGTAAACCGCCAAGGCGCCTTCGATTCCGAACCGCAACAATCTTCCCGCCGCAACGAAAGGCAACGCTTTCTTTATTGGCACTTTCAACGCACCGGCCGCTGCAACAAACACCGTAAACGGAAATGGCGGCGGCATCAGGCTGCCCACCGTCAAGGCCCACCCAGCCTTCTCTTTCATCTGCCTTTCGACGTATTTCCAGGTCCGTCCCTTGCGGCCTTTCGCCATCCGCTCCCCGCCCTTACGCGAAAGCCAAAGCGTCAGCAGAACGCCCAACACCGAGCCCACCGTAGCGGCCACAACATAAAGCGGCACGCGGTCGTGATGCCGAGCCGAAAGACCAAGCAACAGCAAATCATTGCCCAGCGGCAACATCAGAAACGAGGAATCAAGGATCCCCACGGTGAGCAAGCCAAATGCCCCTGCGTGATACGCCAAACGAAAAAAATGTCGAAGGAAAGCGTCCAAGAAATCCTGACTGTGTGGCGTGAAATCCGGCTCGCCGTAACAGCGGTGCCGGTGGAGTCTCCTTCAATCTTACGACACTGTGACGAGAAGCGAGCGTCCTCGGCGCGCGCCTGTAAACAGCGGCACGGGATTCAGTCTGTGGACATTCCAGCTTACCGGGAGCCCCTCAACGGCCCCATTGAAATTGCCTTGAACCCGCCGGGGTATTGATGTGCTAAAGTACGCCCGAAGTACATGGAGGCACCGTCATGCACGCAGCCGGAGTAGCGCCGATCCCGAATGCCGAACAGTTGATGCGCCGCTGGTTCGACGAAGTCTGGAATCAGGGAAGGTCCGATACGATCGACCAAATGTTTCCCGAAACCTCAATCATGTGGGGAGTAGGCCGGCCCGAAGATTCGACCAAGGGCCCCGCAGTCTTCAAGGATTTTCACCGGAACATGCGAAGCGCTTGCCCTGACGTCAAGATCGTTCTTGACCACGTCGTCCATCAGGACGACACCGCCTTCGCGCGCTGGACCGCCGTCATGACCGTCACCGGTGAGGGCCTGGGTGTATCGCCGAACGGCCAGAAGATCGAGATCCGCGGGATGTCCGCATGCCGCGCCGAGAACGGAGTCATCACCGAAGGCTGGAATGTGTGGGACCAGATAGGCATGGCCCGCCAACTCGGCCTGTTGCAAGGAGCGGTAACACAACTGTTCGCCTAAAATCTCCGAAAAGCCGTTGCTGGTGACGGCGGCCTGACCAAGACCTTCACGAACCGTTGATTGCTCAAGGCCAGCTCCGGTCTCGTATCCACCAATTTCTTGAGCTCTTCAACAAACCATTTGCCGCGCCGCCGAAGGTTAAGAATCGGAATAGTTCGACCGTGACCGAGTAAGGACACAGGTGAAATGCGGACAAAATGAGTGCGAAAGTCGCTCCCACGGCGCGGGCAATCGGAGCGATGTTCGTGACCAGCAACTCTATGAGAGGTTTCGTGCCCCTCTCGGGCGAGAGTCCCCTCGCCTCCTGTTACCTAGTTGCCTACGTTTACTCGCTAGTTCTTTGCCCGCGCAGAGTCTAGAGCATGATCGGAACCAGATGGCTTCCCAGAACGGAACGCCTTAAGCCTCGGTGTTTCAGATAGGTACACTCTTCGCCGTGCATTCGCCAAACCCAAGCCAATCCCAAAATGAACAAAAAGCTGCACCATTTTGAAATAGTGCGTCGAATTGGTTTCGACCTTGACGAGTGGTTAGCAACTACGAGTGGAGATCCGAGAAGACAAGCTACGAAAACAAAAACGGCGGGCCGAAGGCCCGCCGTTTCAATTTCTTGCGCGTTCGTACTCGCGCTTTGACTATCGATACGATCTGTCAGAATCCGCCCAAATTGTAAACCGAACGTGCATCCCTAGGCCCGTGAGAGCTTCGGCATGCATTTGCGTGGCATAGCCCGCACACCATAGCGGGTTGAGCCACGACTACTTTAGAAAGGAGGTGATCCAGCCGCAGGTTCTCCTACGGCTACCTTGTTACGACTTCACCCCAATCATGGGTCATACCTTGGGCGTCTGCCTCCTTGCGGTCAGCGTGACGACTTCTAGTACAACTCACTTTCGTGATGTGACGGGCGGTGTGTACAAGGCCCGGGAACGTATTCACGGCGTCGATCTGATACGCCATTACTAGCGATTCCGGCTTCATGCAGTCGAGTTGCAGACTGCAATCCGAACTGAGCAGAGTTTTTTCCGATTAGCTCCCCCTCGCGGGTTGGCAACGGTTTGTACCCTGCATTGTAACACGTGTGTAGCCCTGGACATAAAGGCCATGCGGACTTGACGTCATCCCCACCTTCCTCTCCGTTATCCGGAGCAGTCCACGTAGAGTTCCCCCTTTCGGGTGGCAACTACGTGCAGGGGTTGCGCTCGTTGCGGGACTTAACCCAACACCTCACGGCACGAGCTGACGACAGCCATGCAGCGCCTATACTCATGTCCCTTGCGGGAAGGCCGTATTTCTACAGCTGGTCATAAGCATTTCGAGCCCAGGTAAGGTTCCTCGCGTAGCGTCGAATTGAACCACATGTTCCACCGCTTGTGCGGGCCCCCGTCAATTCCTTTGAGTTTCAGTCTTGCGACCGTACTCCCCAGGTGCAGGACTTAACGCGTTAGCTCCGGGACGACGCCCGAACGGGCGGCACCCCAAGTCCTGATCGTTTAGGGCTAGGACTACCAGGGTATCTAATCCTGTTTGCTCCCCTAGCTTTCGTTCCTCAGCGTCAGTAGTGGTCCAGCGCGCCGCTTTCGCCACGGGTGTTCCTGCAGATATCTACGCATTTCACCGCTACACCTGCAATTCCACGCGCCTCTCCCACACTCAAGCACAGCAGTTTCGGAAGCAGACTCTGGGTTGAGCCCAGAGATTTCACTCCCGACTTGCCACACCGCCTACGAACCCTTTACACCCAGTAATTCCGAGCAACGCTGGCCCCCTACGTCTTACCGCGGCTGCTGGCACGTAGTTAGCCGGGGCTTCTTATACCCGTACCGTCAGTCCTCTTGCGAGGCATTCGTCCGGGTCGAAAGGGGTTTACACTCCGAAAAGCTTCATCCCCCACGCGGCGTCGCTGCATCAGGCTTTCGCCCATTGTGCAAGATTCCCCACTGCTGCCTCCCGTAGGAGTCTGGACCGTGTCTCAGTTCCAGTGTGGCTGGCCATCCTCTCAGACCAGCTAACGATCATAGCCTTGGTGAGCCATTACCTCACCAACTAGCTAATCGTGCGCGGGCTCCTCCTCCGACGACTTACGCCTTTGAATCCAAGAACCAAAGTCCTCGGAATGTTATGCGGAATTAGCTCGCCTTTCGGCGAGTTATTCCCCATCGAAGGGCAGATTACCCACGTGTTACGCACCCGTGCGCCGTGCGCCACCTGTATTGCTACAGGCGCGCACTCGACTTGCATGTGTTAAGCACGCCGCCAGCGTTCGCTCTGAGCCAGGATCAAACTCTCGTTTGAAACTGGTAGCTTGGGCGAAAAAAAATGCCCTCCAATTTTCATTGGAGAGCCAGCCTGCCCAAGCGAATTATTGTCGCTCGATTTACTCAGACCATTCGGGCTCGAAAAGGCCGAATGGTTTCGAACGGATTCTGGCACATCGTATCGATTGTCAAAGAGCAAGACCTCCCTGTCCAGCAGAAAGGCGTCCGAACAACCTAGTGAGTATACGAACGCGCATCCAATCTGTCAACACTCATTTCATGATTTCCACAAGAATCCTCAGCGACCGACTAAGCCTTTCTGTCGAGGCGGCTTAGTGTGCTCGCGCCGCGAGGCAATCCAACATGCTACGATTCGGCGCGAGCGTGCAAACGCCGATGGCTGCGAAGAGACCCGATACCGACATCACGAAAGCCCGCGAAAAGCGTTCGACGCTCGCCCAGACCGTGCTTGGCGCGATTCGGCGCGGTGTCTACACCAGGCCCTTGTTCCGGCCCGGTGATCGCATCGGCATCGCGGTCTCGGGCGGAGCCGACTCCGTCGCATTGCTCCACCTGCTCCTCGAGCTTCAGCGACAACTCGGCGTCCTCCTGAGCGTGGCGCATTTCAATCATCAACTTCGCGCCAAAGCATCCGACGACGACGAAAAATTTGTTTCCAAACTTGCTGAACGATACGGGCTCGAATTTCACGTCGGCCGCGCAAATGTCGCCTCGAAGGCAAAGCAGCAAAAACTAAATCTCGAAGACGCGGCCCGCCGCGCCCGCTACGGATTTTTCTCAGAGCTCGTCAAAGAAGGAAAGGTGACGCAAGTGGCGGTCGCGCACACAGCCGACGATCAAGCCGAGACCGTCCTCGCGCATATCTTGCGCGGCACTGGACTTGCCGGTCTCGGCGGAATTCACCCCGCCTCGCAGCATATCGTGCGCCCACTGCTGCAAATCCGCCGCGCCGCGTTGCGCGTATATCTAAAAGAGCGAAAGCAAACCTGGCGCGAAGACGCGACCAATCGCGATACAGCGAAGCTACGCGCCCGCATCCGCAAAAAACTGCTTCCCATGCTCGAAGAGCACTTCCAGCCCTCCACCGTTGAACACCTTTCGGCGCTCGCGCAGTTCGCGCGCGAAGATGACGCTCATCTTGAGTTCACAGCCGAAATGCGTGCCGGAGTCTTGTCGAAGAAGACTGACGGCACAATCCGCATCCACGCGCGCGATCTGCAATGCCTTCCAAAGCGCGGCAAAATCAAATCAAGTGACGTCGATCCACTCCTCAAACTCCGAACCAGGAGCTTAACCAGACGAATGGTCCGTTACATCGTCAAACAAGTGAAGACCCGCGCGGGCGAACTGGGCGCCCGGCATGTGGAAGCGGTTCTTAATCTGGCCGAGCGCGCCGAAAGTGGCAAGCTGTTGCATCTACCCGGCGGAGTGGAAGTCCGGCGCGAGCGAGATTCGCTCGTGTTTCGAACGGTCGTCCAGTCCCGTGAAACAGCTGCTGCCACGACAACCGGGAAACAGCGCCCCCGAGGAGCTCCGAAGTCGGGCAAAGAATTTGAGTACTCAATCGATTTTTCTGGATCCGACGCCGCTATCGAAGTACCGTGTCTAGCTTGCATCTTCCGCTTCACAAGGATTGACTGGCCAGCCAAGAGGGGAGAAACTAGTAGCATGGGGCCGGTGCTGGACGAGCGTGCTCTTCGTCTCCCACTCGTAGTGCGAAATTGGCGTCCCGGCGACCGCTTCCGGCCGGCGGGCCATCGTAAAGCCCATAAGCTGAAACGCTTGTTGAACGAGAAGCGTGTAAGCCGCTGGGAACGCGAAGGCTGGCCAGTTCTGACAAGCGCCGGCGTTCTTGCCTGGGTCCGAGGATTTCCCCTAGCGGCGGAATTTGCCGTGAATGAAATGACCCAAGCAGGGATAGCGATTGCCGAGGAAGAGATTGCATGAAGGCTGGAAGGGCCAAAGCCTGATTACTTTGGCTTCCAGACTGCATCTAATGGGGTATGGGCACGGTTTAACGGCGTCTAGTGGCCTGCGCCGCGATCATCGAGATTTTTCGGCAATCGGGCAGTCGACGAAACGCGGAAGTGGCAGTGTTCAGGGGAACGGACCAGGGGTCCGGCTTTTGGGCCAATATCTAGTTTTCTCATCTGGGCTCCGCATAGAAGTGAGGCTGACGTGAATTCTAGTTCTACGGTTAAAACCATTCTTTTTTGGATCTCCATCGTCTTCCTGGGCGTCATGCTCTGGAAGCTGGTGTCCGCGAACGGCCAATCCGCTCGCGAAGAGGAACCCAGTTACAGCGAGTTCCTGCAGAAGGTCGAGGCCAACCAGGTCAAAGAAGTTACCATCTATTTGTCGCCGAATAGCTACGAACTGCAAGGCGAGTACACCACCTCCCCGCCGCGCAAGTTTCACGTGCCCATCTTCAAGGAAGCCGCTCCGGACATCGCCAAGCAGCTGCGGGACAAGAACGTTTCCGTCAAGGTGAAGGAAGTGCGCAGCGGAGATTGGGTCCTCATTCTCCTGAACGCCGCACCACTCCTTCTGCTCGTCGGCTTCTGCCTGTTCCTGATGCGTCAAATGCAAGCTGGCGGCAATAAGGCACTCAGCTTCGGCAAATCCCGCGCCCGTCTTCTTTCCGCTCAGCAGAAAAAAGCCACCTTCAAGGACGTGGCCGGTACCGATGAAGCCAAGGAAGAACTCCAGGAAATCATTGAGTTCCTGAAAGATCCGCAAAAATTCCAGAAACTAGGCGGTCGCATCCCCAAAGGTGTGTTGCTGGTCGGACCTCCAGGCACAGGCAAAACGCTGCTCGCGCGCGCGATCGCAGGCGAAGCCAACGTTCCGTTCTTCTCCATCTCCGGTTCCGACTTCGTAGAAATGTTCGTAGGCGTAGGCGCCAGTCGTGTTCGCGATCTCTTCGAACAAGGCAAGAAGAACGCCCCCTGCATCATCTTCATCGACGAAATTGACGCCGTCGGCCGCCACCGCGGCGCTGGCCTCGGCGGAGGTCACGACGAGCGCGAACAGACCCTGAACGCCTTACTCGTCGAAATGGACGGTTTCGAATCCAACGAAGGCGTGATCCTGATCGCCGCCACCAACCGCCCAGACGTACTCGACCCAGCGTTGCTCCGTCCGGGCCGTTTCGATCGCCGCGTAGTTGTAGCGCGCCCCGACGTAAAGGGCCGCGAAGAAATCCTCCGCGTCCACACGCGCAAAGTTCCAATTTCAGACGACGTTGATCTCTCCATCATCGCCCGCGGCACGCCAGGCTTCTCCGGCGCCGATCTCGCCAACCTCGTGAACGAAGCCGCACTCTGGGCCGCGCGCCAGAACCGCAAATTCGTAATGATGGTCGACTTCGAAATGTCCAAGGACAAAGTCCTCATGGGCGTCGAACGCAAGTCGATGATCTTGTCCGATGAAGAAAAGCGCAATACCGCCTATCACGAGGCAGGCCATGCACTCGTCGCCGCCATGACTCCCGGCGCCGACCCGGTCCACAAAGTAACGATCATCCCCCGCGGCATGGCTCTCGGCTTGACCATGCAATTACCCGAAGACGACAAGCACACCTACACGCGTACCTATCTGGAAACAATGCTCGCGGTGTTAATGGGCGGCCGCTCCGCGGAAGAAATCTTCCTCGGCCACATCACCACCGGCGCTGGCAACGACATCGAGCGCGCCACAGAAATCGCTCGCAACATGGTCTGCGAATGGGGCATGAGCGAACTCGGCCCCCTAGCCTACGGCAAGAAAGACGAAGCCATCTTCCTGGGACGCGAAATTAACCAACACCGCGACTATTCCGAAGACACCGCCATCCAGATCGACAAAGAGGTAAAACGCATCGTCAGCGAAGGCTACGAGAAAGCAAAAACCACGCTCTCGAACAACAAAGAAACGCTGGAGCGCATAGCCCAAGCCCTGCTGGAGCGCGAAGTCATCGACGCCACCGAAGTTAAACTTCTGATGGAAAACAAGCCGCTACCCGAGAAGGTCCGCACTCCGCCAACGCCGCCGCCAGCCCAAGGCGCCCCGAGCACGGATCCCAAGGTAGTTCGACCCGAGCTGCGCCCCGCGCCAGGCTTCACCCGGGGCGAAAACCCAGCCAAAGCCTAGTTCACAAATTCAATTTCCTCGGCGGGCGCAACAACATTGCGCCCGCTTTCCTTTCTGAAGCCCTACCGGCAACCGACGAGCCATCCCCCGACGTCCTGCCGCCCCCCTGACATCCCGCCAATCCCCTGACATCCCGCCAATCCCCCGACATCCCGCCCCCCTCCGACATCCCGCTGGTCCCCCGACGTCCCTGCCGCCCCCGCAGCAGCCCTCGTACGGGAGGGCTTGCCCCTCCCGGCCGCAGCGTCTTGCCGCATCCCATGACCTAGCCAGCCCCTCTGTGTAGGCGCCGGACTTTAGTCCGGCGCTGAATCCGCCGTTGCACCGGCCGCCGACCGTGGCGGGCGTAGGTGCATCCACGTACAACAAAAGTTCCCCACTACCATTCAATCGCCATCTCGGCGATTGCGTCCAACAATCAGCGTTGTATCATCACTACGAAAAGCGACCGCCAATGCCTGTCACTGCGAAGCAATTCCGCCAACTCGCCCTAAGCTTCCCCGAAACCGAAGAGCACTCCCACATGGACCACCCCGACTTTCGCGTAGCCAAAAAAATCTTCGCCACCCTGGGCTACCCAGACAAATCCTGGGGCATGGTCAAACTAACCCCAGAACAGCAAGCAGAGCTGATGAACGACGAGCCGAAAGCCTTCATCCCCGCCGCAGGCGCCTGGGGCCGAAAAGGCAACACGACGGTCCAACTGAAGTCCGTAAGCAAAGCAACGCTACAACGAGCGATGGAAGCAGCCTGGCGCAACACCGCGCCAAAAACCCTGGTGAAAACCCTAAAACCGCCGCACCCCTGATCGACTCGCTCAATACCACATGGGGCGACCTCGCCAATAATCTCTATTCACTGACCTGGGAGACACCGTGCACATGCCCGGTCACCGATGCCCACACCACGCCTCACTCCGCACACCGCCCAAACCGTCATTCCGAACGAAGCAGGCCGACTCTTTCTTCCCGTTCGCTTCCCGCGAACGGGTCGGCCTGCGCAGAGAGGAATCTCTCCCCGCTTGGATGACGCCTGCAGCTCAAACTCCAGAGAACATACTTTCTCGCAAACAAGGATAGCCGCATCGTTCGAATGATACCCATAGAATTAAATATTTACATAGTACCTATTCTATGCTATACTTCCCCGTGTATCCTAGAAACCCCTCGTCAATCAACGCAAGCTACGACCTTCGCGCAACCCTCCGCATTTCATTCCGTCGCCTAACCCCTTTGCAATCCGCACTTACGAAAAGTACGCCCATAACTCTTTCAGAATCCGCACTTACAAATCCATTAGACTTAAAGTCCTTTAGAATCCGCACTTACGGAAAAACCAGGGGGAGGGGTCCAAAACGGTTGACCACCATCCAAGTAGCACAGGCATTCCTGCCTGTGCTCGGACGACTACGATCCTCGGTGACGCAACAGCCGATCTCGGACGACCCAATCCGCGGGTCGATTCCTCCGTTCTTCCACTACTCACTACCCACTATTTCACCGTCCACTCTCTGCTAAAATAAAATGAGCATGCTCACCCAAATCGAAGGCTTCGACGCGGCAGCCAGCCGCCATCCACGCCGCAAAACCTACGGCGTGAACGTAGGCCACGTCCGCGTAGGCGGCAACGCCCCCATCGTCGTCCAGTCGATGACCAACACCGACACCGCCGACATCGGCACCACGTTCGCGCAAACGATGGAGTTAGCCGAAGCCGGTTCCGAAATTGTTCGCTGGACCGTGAATGTTCCCGAAGCAGCGGCAGCTGTTCCCGAAATCAAGAAGCGCCTGCTAGCCGCAGGCTGCAACGTGCCGATCATCGGCGATTTTCACTACAACGGCCACGTCCTGCTGACCAAATACCCCGCGTGCGCCGTAGCCCTCGACAAATACCGCATCAACCCTGGAAACGTAGGCGCAGGCCAGCGCCGCGACGAACAATTCTCCACCATCTGCAAAATCGCCCGCGACAACGGCAAACCTGTCCGCATCGGCGTCAACGGCGGCTCCCTGAATCAAGAGCTGGTCATGCGCAGGATGCAGGAAAACACCGACCAGAATCTCGGCAAGGAATCCGAAGAGATCATCAACGACTGCATGGTATTGAGCGCTCTGGAATCCACCGAACTGGCTCTAGAATCGGGCTTGCGTAACGATCAAATCATCATCTCGTGCAAGACCTCGCGCCCCCGCGACCTGATCACCGTCTACCGCGACCTCTCCGCCAAAACCGAGCAACCTCTGCACCTGGGCCTGACCGAAGCCGGGATGGGCATGAAAGGTCAGATCTGGTCCGCCGCCGCCCTTGGTGTTTTGCTCCATCAAGGCATCGGCGACACGATCCGCATTTCGCTAACGCCGAAACCCGGCGGCGACCGCCGCGAAGAAGTCTACGCCGCCTGCGAAGTCCTCCAAGCACTGGGCCTACGTTCCTTCTCGCCCAGCGTAACCGCCTGCCCAGGCTGCGGCCGCACTACCAGCTCCACGTTCCAGGAACTTGCCGAGCGCATTCAAGGCTACATCCGCGACATGATGCCCATCTGGAAGACGCAATACGAAGGCGTCGAAACCATGACCCTCGCGGTGATGGGCTGTATCGTCAACGGCCCCGGCGAATCCAAAGCCGCCAACATCGGCATCAGCCTCCCAGGCACCGGCGAAGCCCCCCGCTGCCCCGTCTACATCGACGGCAAAAAGGACGTCACTCTAGAAGGCACCTACGACGAACTAGCCGCCGCCTTCCAGTCGTTGGTCGACAATTACATCAACACTCACTATCAGCGCAGAACCGCCGAGGTAGAAAGTTCGAGATGAAATCCACATTCGTGGCTCGTCATTTGCTGCGCAGATCCGCCTCAGCGCAGCCGTTTGATTCAATCGTCGTTTTTCCCGCAATCCACGATCCATCTGGACCTTCGCGATATTTGGTCTGCTCGTCCCAGCCGCAGACTTCGCGATATCCAGTCCCGTCGAACCTGTATAGTCGAGCAGGAGAGAGTTCAGCGGAATCATGAGACCAGGCTACGAAATCTCGAAGACTATTGTTGGTCGACGTCAGAAAGCCGAAGTCCCGAACCATGTCGGTTTTGAGGAGTGGCTCATAACTCTCGCTGCTTTGGCGGAAGATCCAGAAGGCGCAATTGCCGGTGGCGCCGCAATAACATGAACTGCGACCCCAAACCGCGACCCCAACGGCACCTTTGTTGTTCAGCGGAATCCGATATGAATCGAATCTCTGAAGCTCGTTCGGCGCATCCATTGCACAATCGGTCCGGTCGGCCTTCACCTTCGCCAGCACGGACGGCGGGACTCGGATGCGTGTACCTTTGGCCGCAGGGGTGCGTGCATAGTGGGACATCCGGAGCACGGCAGCGTCGTCGGCCTGTCGGGAATCGAGTTGACTGGCCAGCAACGCTGAGACTACGAACAAGGATAATGTCTTGAGAGTCAGATACATGATCGTTTCCCCTTATGTACGGTCCATCGGTGGGCAGCGCCTCCCACGCAAAGCTGGAATAATATTGCCAGCAGGAGAAGATTTGCAGAGTGGAAATAGCAAGAGGGTTGCCAAGTGAAAATTAGCCGCGAAGATGTTGTGCGCGTGGCGGAACTCGCCTATCTCAATTTAAGCGAATCGGAGCTCGAGATGTATCGCAACCAAGTCGACGAAATTTTGGAATATATCGGGAAGCTGAATGAGCTCGATACCACGAACGTTGAGCCGATGGCGCAGGTTTTGACCGACGATCAAACGGCTGACGCGACACTGCGCGACGATGTCGAGGTCCCGTGCCACGCCGCCGCCGAATTACTGAAACAAGCGCCAGATCCGGAACCACCGTATTTCCGCGTGCCCAAAGTGATCGAGCGCTGATTGGTAGCGCCGGCTTCCAGCCGGCGATTTTGACTTTGTTATTTAGGTTCTGGCTCACATCGAAGTCAATTTAAGAAACGATGGCAACGAACTGGACCATTGACGGTGTAAGAGAAGCGCTCACGGCGAAGAAGGTTTCGGCGCGCGAGCTTGCCGCAGAGCATTACAAGCGCATCGCTGCGCGCAATCCGGAGCTGAACGCTTTCCTCGAGCTGTCGGAAGAACGTGCTTACGCACAAGCCGATCGCATCGATGCGCTGGTCGCCGCCGGAAAGCCGTTGCCACCGCTGGCAGGCGTGCCCGTTGCTCTCAAGGATGTGCTCAGCACTCGCGGTGTCCGCACCACCTGCGGATCGAAAATTCTCGAACACTACATTCCGCCGTACGATGCCACCGCCGTCGAGCGACTGGAAGCGGCCGGTGCAGTCCTACTCGGCAAAACGAATTGCGACGAATTCGCTATGGGCAGCTCCAACGAAAATTCCGCCTACGGCCCGGTGTTGAATCCGGAAGCCACGGATCGAATCCCCGGAGGTTCGAGCGGCGGCTCGGCAGCGGCGGTTGCCGCAGGCCTGGCGGTGGCTGCGCTTGGCACTGATACAGGCGGCTCAATCCGCCAGCCGGGCGCGATGTGCGGCGTCCCCGCAATGATGGGAAGTTATGGCCGAGTATCGCGCTACGGGCTGATTGCCTTCGCATCGTCGCTGGACCGCATCGGGCCTTTCGCGAACAACGTGCGCGACGTAGCCGCCGTACTGCAAATCATCGCGGGACGCGATCCCAACGACGCAACCTCCACGACCGCTCCCGTTCCGGACTACGGGAAAGAAATTGCCAAGCCCGTCGCCGGTTTGCGCATCGGTATTCCCAAGGAGTATTTCGGCGAAGGCATGGATGTTGAGGTCCGAAAAAAGGTCGAGGCCGGTATCGAGGTCTTGAAAAAGCTGGGCTGCAAGATGGTCGAGATTCGCATGCCCCACACCGACTACGCCATCGCCGTCTACTACATCATCGCAACCGCGGAAGCGAGCTCCAATCTCGCGCGTTATGATGGCGTACGCTACGGTCTCCGCGTCAACGACGATTCCCTTTTGTCGATGTATCGCAAGACGCGGGGCGCGGGCTTCGGACCGGAAGTGAAACGCCGCATCGTTCTCGGCACCTACGTTCTTTCCGCCGGCTACTACGACGCCTATTACTTGAAGGGCCAGAAAGTCCGCGCGTTGATCGCACAGGATTTCCGCGATGCCTTCAACAAGGTGGACGCGATTGTAACGCCGACCTCGCCAGTGCCCGCCTTTAAATTGGGAGAGCGGACGAACGACCCTCTCCAGATGTATCTTGCTGATATATATACGGTTACAGGATCTCTCGCGGGCGTTCCGGGAATCTCGGTGCCTTGCGGAAAGATCTGCGGTAAGCTCCCGGTCGGCCTGCAGATCTTTGGCCCTGCTTTTGGTGAGGCTCGCGTCTTGCAATTGGCGCACGCGTTCGAGCAGGCAGGTGGTGCTTCGGTATGAAATCGCAACTCGGCTTGGACGTCCCCAGCTTGGAGTTGCATCGCACCGTTAGCGTTGACGGCGCGTCCCACCAGTTCGTGACCAGACTTGCACCCATCCTGGAGAAACTAGCTAACGCCCAGAGTCGTCTGCTGCACACCGCAGACTCCGTTCCCCCGGACCAGTGGAAAGCGCGCCCCGTGCGCGGCGGGTGGTCCGCCGCTGAAGTAATCGCGCACCTCATTATGGTTGAGCGCGCAGTCCTAGGCAGTGCCGATCGCGTGATGCAGCATGCTCCTAAGCAATTCTCATTGTTAGGGAAAATTCATCTGCCTCTGGCGCTCGTCGAAATTCGACTAATTCGTCGAAAAACTCCTATTCCGTTGGATCCCGAACTCGTGCGCGAAAAAGAAACCATGCTCGCGGAACTACGCGAAGTACGCGAACGCACGCTGGCCTTTGTGGACGAAACCAAGAGCCGCGACCTCAGCAAGTATCGCTATCGGCACGCGTTCCTGGGCTCGCTGAACATTTACCAGTGGCTTCAGATGATTGCGTGTCACGAAATTCGGCACGAAAAACAGATGCGTGAAATTGCAGAGGCCTACCGAAAGCCATAGCAACTTTGCAAAAATGGGACATTTTTACCTACCCGTTGTACCGTTTCGCATCCTTTTAGTAATGCCACAGTTCGCCGGATTTTCGCCGTTAATGCCTGTTTTTACAGGGTTTTCGGTAGAAAGTACTAAGCGCCCAGTTTTGGTCGGATAGAACGGACCTACTATTGCTCTTGTGTCCGTGCAGCTAATACGATACACGCAGCATCAAACGCAGTGTGGATCGCAGAAGCGGCGGGACACGGAAAGGGCCAAGGCCATGGTTACCGTAAAATCCAGTCAGAAGATTTTCACGGATTCGGAAGTCGCCACGCTTACCGGCATCTGCGTGGATCACCTGCATAATTTCGCGAAGAGCCGCCATCTGGGTTTCATCGCGCGCGCGGCAGAACGCGCGGGGCTCCAGGCGGATCAGTGGCTGTTCACGCTCTCGGACCTGATGGTACTGGTCACCCTGTTTCCGCGCTGCACGCACTAATTGCGCCGGAAAAATCGACGGTAGAATTGTGCTCTCCGGATTGTCCGGAGAGCTTTTTTTGTATTCGAAGCTTTTTGTGTTTGAACCCTACTCTTAGGTATTCTTCCCTCCGCGGCGAACTCTCTATTCGCCTCACTGTGCCATCGATTGGAGCATTCCCTGCGTATGGAATACCGACAACTTGGTCATTCTGGTTTGAAGGTGCCGGTTCTTAGCTTTGGGACCGGGACGTTTGGCGGCGGTACCGAATTCTTCAAGGCCTGGGGCAGCAGCGATGTCGCGGAGGCTACGCGTCTTGTGGATGTATGCCTTGACGCGGGCGTCAACCTGTTTGACACCGCGGATATCTACTCGCGGGGTATGGCGGAGGAGATCCTTGGGAAGGCCCTTGCCGGGCGCCGCCATGACGTATTGATCTCCAGTAAGGCCACGTTTCGAATGGGTGACGGCCCGAACGACGCGGGTTCGTCGAGATATCACCTGCTGCGGGCCTGCGAGGACAGCCTTCGAAGACTCGGCACGGATTACATCGACATCTATCACCTGCACGGGTTCGACGCGCTGACGCCGATCGAAGAGACGTTGCGAACGCTTGACCAACTGGTGCAGAGCGGCAAAGTGCGCTATATCGGGTGTTCCAATTTTTCCGGGTGGCATTTGATGAAGTCGCTGGCGATATCGGAAAAATATGGATGGACGCGCTATTCGGCGCACCAGGCCTATTACTCACTGATTGGGCGCGAGTTCGAATGGGAATTGATGCCGTTGGGCATCGATCAGGGCGTCGGAACCATCGTCTGGAGTCCCTTGGGTTGGGGCCGTTTGACCGGAAAGATCCGGCGCGGCCAGCCGCTTCCTGAGACCAGCCGGCTTCATAAGACCGCCGATTTCGGGCCGCAGGTTGAAGATGAGTATCTCTATCGGGTGATAGACGCTCTTGATGAAGTAGCAAAGGAAACTGGAAAGCGAGTGCCGGTCGTCGCTCTGAATTGGCTTTTGCAGCGGCCCACCGTGGCGAATATCGTGATTGGGGCGCGGAATGAAGAGCAGTTGCGGCAGAATCTGGAGGCTGTGGGCTGGAGTCTGACGCCGGAGCAGGTTGCGAAGCTGGATCAGGCTAGCGAGCGGGCGCCAATTTATCCTTACTGGCATCAGCGGCAGTTTACCGAGAGGAATCCTTTACCGGTTCGTTCGCCGGAGGCGCGACGATGAGTTTTCTTCGTTCTCAAAGTGGGCGCGTGGATAATCGAAGACGTGAATGCGGGATGTGTGGCGCGGCGGGCTGAAGAGCGTGTGTGAGAACTGAGAGAAGAAGCCCTCAGCGGCTAAGCCTTGTTGATTCGGCTCAGTTACGGCACGGCTGAAGCCGTGCCCTGACGAAAACCGGAGTTAGTGATGCGCGCTTACAAGGGTCGCGCTTCGCGCTGTGGTTGCGGGGGCGCGAGGCGTGGCTTATCCTCGAAGTTGCGGCAAACCCGCCGTTGTGGGGACGCATCGCACTCTTACGATCCGATGAGCTTATCCCGAATATCCATTCTGTTCCGAAATCTCACCCTTGTGCTTTGTATTGGCAGCGGGTGTTGCGTTGGTGCGGCTGTTTTGGCTGGGTCGACTCCTCTTCGAGTGAGGTCTACGGACAAGACGGACATACAGAGCGCGAGCGCGCCGCAAGCGGACACCAAGACGACTGGAGCACAGGACGCTGCGGCGGATGCACGGATCACGCGCGGCAAGAAGCTTGTGCTGAAGGACGGCAGCTTTCAGCTTGCTCGCAGCTACGAACGCAAGGGTGATCGGGTGCGTTATTACAGTATCGAGCGCGGTGGCTGGGAGGAGATTCCGTCGGTGTTAGTGGACTGGGACGCGACCGCAAAGGCGGAACATGACGCGGAGAAAGCTGATGAGGCGCTGGTCAGCAAGATTCACAAGCAGGAAGAGGCCACCAAGATCGAAACCACTTTGGACGTGGACGCAAGCCTGCAAGTGGCCAGCGGCGTTTTTCTGCCTCCTGGCGAAGGGATGTTCGCCATCGAGGGGAAATCGGTGATTGCGATACCGCAGGTGGGCTCGGCTGTGAAGAACGACCGAAAGAACACCATCAAGCGGATTCTTTCACCGATTCCGATTATTCCCGCTAAACAGAACATCGAGATCCCCGGTGGCAAAGCCACGCTGCGGATCAACACGCAGAACCCGGAGTTTTACCTGCGAGAGATTCAGCCAGACTACGATAAGGATTCCGGGCTGGAACGCACGCACCGCCAAGGGACCAGTGGACCGGACGTGGAGCTGATTCGCGCAACCGTAAAGGGAAACAAACGCATCCTGGAGTCGATCCGAAGCATATTCGGCGAAGAGGTAGGCCGGGAGAGTAACACCATCTCCATCCAGCAGTGGGAGATCGCGAAGACCGTCTACCGGTATACGTTGAGCCAGCCTTTGCCGCCGGGGGAATATGCGTTGGCGGAGATTTTGCCGGACGGGTTGAATCTCTTTGTTTGGGATTTTGGCGTAGATGGGGTGGCTGGAGGTAAGTCGGCCGGGCCCTAGCAGGCTGCGGAAAAAATCGTTCTGAGCCAGCAATTTCTGGGTCGGTTTAAGTCACTCGGGAGTTTTCGAGCCTCTGCGGCGTGATTTGTCGTGCTACCGAGCGCCCGAAAGAGGTGTTTCAGCTCCGTTCAGCGACACTGCGGCCCGGTCGAACTACGTCGGAACTACGCTGTGCATCAGGTTCCGCATGCGCACCAGATTGTAAGCCGCGCACGCGAACGTAAAGATCCAATCGACCTTCAGCGTCCCGCGATGCCGCACTTTGCGCAACAGCGCAATCGTCTTCAGCCAGCCAAAACATTCTTCGATGCGCTTCCTCTTCTTCTGACTGATCGCATAGCCCGCGTGCCGCGCCGTGCGACTATCGATGGCGCTGCCACCTCTGCGCCCAAGGTTTTGCGCCACATGCGGCGTCACCCATAGGTTCCGACACTCGCGCACGAAATCCGCCGTGTCGAAGCCCTTGTCTCCAGCTACCGTCACCCGCTTGCTTCCCGGAAGTTCCTGCAGCATTTCCAGCGCGGCATAGCGCTCGGCCGTGCCCGTGGCTTCCCACACCCGGCTGTCCACAATCAACCCGTTGCGATTCTCCACCAGCAGATTCCCGCTGTAGCTCAACTTGGCCTCCTTGCCTGGACCTTTGCGCGCCAGCTGCGCTTCCGGATCGCTTTTCGACTCATGCGTTTCGTTCGAGCGCTTCTCGCCGCGATAATCCACCGTGGGATTTCCGGGATCATCCGGCGGAGGCCCACTCTTCTTGTTCTTAGGCTGAAAACTCTTCACGCTGGCCCAGGCTTCCAGCAAACTTCCATCTACCGTGAAGTGCTCGTCCGAGGCCCAGCCCTGCCCTCGGGCTTGCTCCACCACCAGCGACAGAAACTCCTTGGCCACTTCGGCCTCTAGCAAACGGTCGCGGTTCTTGGTGAACACCGTGGCATCCCATACTTCATCATCCAAATTCAGCCCCACGAACCAGCGAAACAATATGTTGTAGTCGATCTCCTCCATCAGCATCCGCTCGCTGCGCACCGAGTACAGCATCTGCAGCAACAGAGCGCGCAGCAACTGCTCCGGCGGAATCGACGGACGACCCACTTTGGAATACATCTTGTCGAACTCCGGCGAGAGTTCCTTGAGGACCTTATCTACCATCGTGCGGATCGGCCGCAGCGGATGATCTTTGCGTACCCGCCGCTCCGGTGAAATGTAGCTAAACACATGCCCCTGCTGCTGATCGTTTCCTCGCATGCCTAATCAGACGCACCGCGCGCCGCCTCGTTACAAAATTCCTGGCTTTTTCAGCATCCTGCTAGGACTTGTGTCATGGATCGCGTGGTTCGTGGGCTGAGATCGCAAAACCCGCACCCTTAGAAACCAAGGGTGCGGCACCCGGCGGGGCAAGCCCCGCCCCTACAGGGCGGAGCGGATTTGGACTAGGCCTGAGAGAGAGGGTGAATTGGCGCGGGCTAGCATGGCTGCGGAGACTATGCCTGTGCGAACGTAGGATTTTTCGCAGTCGGCGGTGGAGGGGCCGCGCATGTTGCCTTCCATGTAGGCTAGGCCCGGGCAGCGGGTGCAGGTGCCGAGGTGATTGCACGACGAGCACGTCGTGAGATCTTTACCGCGGATGGCGCGGACTTCGAGGAGTTGCGGGGAGTTTTGCCAAATGTCCAGGAATTCTTGTTCGCGAATGTTGCCACACGAGATTGGGAATTGTACGCACGGGAATACTTCGCCGCGGGGGGAGACGTAGCACGCGGTATGGCCTGCGCTGCACGGGTAACCTTCCATGGCGTCTTCATCGACGGGTGGCGGCGGGGCACAAAACTCTTCTACATTTCCGACCAGATCTGAATTTTGGAAGACGGTGCGCAGGCTGTCCGACGAGATCCGCAAACGAAGCAGCCCGGTGTCTCCATTCATCATTGGCGTGATCGTGGGATCGAGCGTGTAGTGGGCTCCGACTTCGGCGGCCAATAGGCGGACGCCTTCGGCGTCTTGCAGATTCCCCTTCATTAATACGTTCGCGATAGTGACTTTCAGGCCTTGGGATTTCAGAAGGCGAATGCCTGCGATGGTGCGTTTTAGCGAGCCGGGTACCTTGGAGATGCCGTCGTGGACCTCGGCACGATGGGAATAGACGCTGATCTGGACTTGTTCGACGTTGAGTTCGCGAAGGCGCTTGGCTTGTTTCTCGCGGATCAGGACGGCGTTGGTCTTGAACTTGACGTTGAAGCGCAGTTTGCGGGCGTGCTCGATGATTTCGAAGCAGTCCGGGCGGATCAGGGGTTCGCCGCCGCTGATGGTCAAGAAGAAAACGCCTGCGGCGGCCAGCTGATTTAGGAGCGTCTTGATTTCGGCGGTGTTCATTTCGCCGTCGCCTTCGTGATCGAGATAGCAGTGTTCGCAGCGCTCGTTGCAGCGATAGGTTACGTCCAGGTGCACGCTGAGCGGGACACCGCGGCGGAGTGCTCTTTGATTGAGGTCGGACATCAGGCTCATGATTTGTGGGCGACCTCGAGAAGCGTTTCAGCAACGGGTTGCTCGGAGAGATGGAGGATACCGAGGGCCGCGAGTTGTTGCACCAGGTCCTGGGCGTCGCGGTAGGCTTCTTCGGGCTGGACGTTGAATTCCTGGCAGATTTTGCATTCGACGATTTCCGTGAGCGGGGTTTGGCCGTCGGCTGCATTCCAGATGATCGTGGCAGTCTCGTTCAGGCTGAACAGCGTGGAATCGGTGGCGGACATGATCATCATCTCGCCGCCGAGTTCGCGGGCAGCGACGGCAGTGCTTCTCGAGATGTAAATTTCGCTCATCGGATCAGCTCCCAGGCGCGCGCGTCCGGTGTGAAAACGAGTTGTGCAACCTCGATGTGAGATACAAATTCCAGGACTGAATCGAAAACGCGGGCTACCATTTCTTTTTCTTCGGCAAAGAACAAGACGTGGCGCATCAGGGCGCGGGCTGCGTCGATCTTAGGGACCGGCTTGATGCGGTTTTCCGAGCCTTGCACCAGCAGATAGAGACTTTCGAGGGGCGCGGAAGTGTTGGCGCCTACGCGGGCCAATTCTCCGGCGAAGGGAGTGCCGTACGCTTTGTAATTGCGATCGATCCGGCGGACGTAGGAGATCTCGTCGGTGAGGATGCTGGCGTCGGGGGGAGCGAGGCGGGCCATGGTGGTTTTGCCCGCGCCGGAAACGCCCGCGAAGAGATAGGCGCGTTTATTGCGTATGGCGCTGGCGGCGTGTACCAGGAAGCCGCCTTCTTCGGCGAGAACGAGCGAGTGCGTGATGCGCAGGACGGTGTCGATGGAATAAGGATTCGGGCACTGGCGAATGTGGCCGCGGCCTGCGCGGGCGTCCCAGGTGGCGCGAAAGTCGCCGCGCTGGAAACTCCAGAGAGCGCCCTGCCGGGTTACGCGGGCGTCTTCATCGCAAGGGCGGCCTTTGGGATCGAGCTGGATTTCGAATTGGCAGGCGGGGTGGGAGTCCGGGCTGAGGAAACCGGCGTAACGGTCTTCGAGGACTTCGCAGAATTTTGGGTCGTTGGGTTGCAGGAGAATGGGGATGTCTCCGATTTCGACAGTCACGGACTGCGAAGGGCGCTGCAGGGGCCGGGATATTTCGGAATTCGCGAAGACCGTCGCATCCATCAGACGCACTCCTGAAGCTGATCGCTGGGAGTAGCGGCGGAATGGCGCGTGCCGCCGAGGATCCGCGTGCGCAGCAAGTGCGCTGCTAGAAGCGTCTTTGCAAAGGTATCGGAGTTTCGCACTCCCCATCGCAGGAATTTCGTCCAGGGATTGAAGCGCGTCGCGAACTTTACCTGCTTGCCGTGGCGCAGAATCGAGGTGACGCGGCCGAGCAATTGGCTGGCGTCTACGGAAGGATCTTCCTGGCTGAGGGCGTCACCGCGGGTGGCGAAGACGATGCGGTTTCGCTCCGGCCACTTGCGCATTACGCGGTGGACGAAGAAGCGTCCACTGAGCAGAAACAGAACGATCTCGCCGCAACGGGCATCGGCGATGGATTCGGAGCGGACGATGAGGAGGTCGCCCGGATAAATCGAGGGAATCATGCTGCTGCCGTGGGCGACGAAGCGGACTTCGCCGAAACGATGTAACACATCGGCAGCAAGATTTAGCCGCACTTCTTGCGCGAGATCAGGGCGAGCGTCGTGCTTCGATGGGAGAGCGCCGGCGTGAATGCGGGCGCGGGTCAAGAATTTCTCCGGTTGAAGCGGCATTGCGCCTGCGTGGGAGAAAGCTTGCCGCAAGCGAGGGCCATGGTCTCGAAGACTTTTTCGTGCTGGAAAGCGGGCTTGGTATAGGAGCGCCTGGATTTCGCAGACGAGGCTGTGCAGTCGTGTTTCTTTGCGGATTGATCGTTGCGGGTTTCGCTCACTTCAGCGCCGCCTGGGTTAGTTTGACGGCGCAGCCACCCGTGCCGCCTCCGTTGGTGGTATTGTTAC
Source organism: uncultured Acidobacteriota bacterium (assembly GCA_963834025.1). Classification (GTDB taxonomy): domain Bacteria; phylum Acidobacteriota; class Terriglobia; order Acidiferrales; family UBA7541; genus Acidiferrum. The sequence continues at coordinate 234,472 of CAWIAI010000007.1, forward strand.
AGGCGGCGTTCTCCTGCAGTGCGTTGAAGTAGATGCTTGCAGCTTGCGGAAAGGTGGCGGTATTCGCGCCGTTGTCCACGACCATCCCGCTGGTACCCACTCCTTCGGTGACAAGGCTGGAAAATGCGGCGGGGAATCCAGCAGTGATGTTCGACGAAGCGAAGTTGGTCACACCACTTTGGAGCGCGGAGAAGAAGAGCCAATCTGTTGCCGTTGCCAGATTATAGAACTCAGTTAGCGGAGCGAACTCGTATCCGGGACCACGACCGAGATTAAAGCTATTCGCTGGTGCCCCAGCGTTCATCGTGCCGGTCGCACTGAAGGTCACACCATAGAGTGAGATAGTCACGCTCGCGGGTCCGTTTGAGGCGGCAGTACAAGGCTGTGGAACCGTGCTTCCGGCGGTGACCCCCCCTACGTACATGAGCGCGCCAGCCGAGGTTATGTTCGTAAAATAGGCGTTATTCGGAGTGGGCGCATGCAGGTTGCACTGATTTCCGGCACCGATCGGCACCGCCACGGAGGAACTGAAGTCCGCCTTGGCTTGCAAGAGAACTCCGTTTGCGGCGTTGTTAGCGGAGCCGCTGACAGCGTAGATAAAGCCGTTCACGCCATCAACCATTGGCGGGTCAACGATGGCTCCGTAGGTCTTGCCCGGGCTCCCATCTCCAACGACCAGGGGCTTGATCGTGCCGGTCTGGGAAATTGAGTAGAGTTTCCCGTCCGAGCAGCCGACGTAGATGTTGAAGTTGATGGCATCCTGAACGGGTGCCGTCAGCTTTCCGGTGCAGGTGCCACCAATTGTGAGCGCCCCTGCAGTTCCCCAAGTAGCATCCAAACTTGGCGCCGCATTGGCGCAAGTCGCCGTGGTACAGAACACATTCTTGATGCGATAGAGCACACCGATGTCGTTGCCGACGTAGGCCAAATCATTGCCGTAGTCGACGTAGGGAGAAGAGAGGGTGTCGCTGCCGGTGGCCAACGCACCCAACGCCAGGTCGGTGGCAGTTCCTGACCCGATTGCCGGAGCGGTAGCGACAAAAGCGTTGATTGTCGCCGGGGTCAGCACACTCTGTAAATTGCTCACTTGGCCGTCGCCAGACTTCCACGCCAGGACGTGGAAATGAGCTGGCTGACCGGCAAGAGATTCGACGAAGGCGATTTTGCTACCGGTATTATCGAAGGAAATCACGGGGGAGGTGGCGACCGCGCCTCCAATTGCCTTTACGTTATATGACCACAGGACCGTCGCGGCGATTCCCGTGTCTTTACCCGCCACGGGGGTGCGATTGCAGAAGCCGTTTGAGCCATTCGCCGCAGCCGAGCCGCTGTAGAGATTGTTGAAAGCTACGATATTGGGCTGGGTGGCGCTGCCTACAGCGTTGACGGGAAAGACGACAAAATCATTAGCGCAACTCGGCGTTGCATTGGGATTAAAACTAAACTTGGCCGGGTACATCGACGGTGCCGTTCCGGCTGTCCCGAGATTAATACTCCAATCCCGGTGCATGGCCGCGCCGACGCGATTGGGGAAGCGATGTGGCGGCCGGCCACGGAATCCCAGGATGGCGAGCGCTTGGCGTTGCTGGGCTTCGTGCTCTTCCATCTCGCGCCAGCGTATTTGCGCTCTGGGGTCGCTGCGGGCGGCCTCTAGCGCGGCGGAAGTGCCGCTTTGGGAATAGATGGCGTGCCTGGTACTCCAATCTTGGAACCGATGCGCAGGCGCTTGGGGGACGGACCGTCGTACCGTCGCGAACAGGGGCAGCAAGCCGATGGGCAACAACAGGAGCAGGGCAACGCGCCCGCCCCATGGAAGGGGTTTGGTCATAAGCTCGCGCAATGCGAAATCTCTATGGGAATGAGTTTCTTACGGCGAGGGAGTGCAGTCTGATGAAAAATGAGGCGTGTCGACTAAAGGTAACGGGGGCGTACCGCTACTCACGTAACGCGGGCGTTACGCCTGGAAGGGGTTCGGTGCAGCGCCCGCTTCGGAAAGCGGCTGCTGCAAATGCCTTCTTGGCGCGGGCTGACTGGGCCTGAAGTTAAGACTCCGAGTGTCAAAATGGGAATTAGCGCTTTACGGCGGGGCCTGCGGAAAGCACTTCGCGGAACATCGCGAGTACGTCGGAGATACGGAATGGCTTTTGTAAGTGGGGAGGGTCCGTAGAGTTGGGCTCTGCAGTGTCGACGAGATCGCCGGTCATGAAGATTATTGCTGGCTTGTGCGTGCCAGCGGCGGAGAGGATTTGCTGGGCGGCTTCGCGACCGCCGGTGGAAAAGCCGTTGGCGGAAAGATTCAAATCGCAAAGGAGGATGTCGTAGTTGCGACCCTTCACAAATTCAACGGCACCGGCCGGGGTTGAGGCGCAATCGACGTGAAGGCCGTAAGCGGTCAGGCCCTCGTCGAGCAGCATTCGGATGCTCTCTTCGTCGTCGAGAACCAGGATCGCACGACCCTTTAGCAGGTCGGGGCTCGGTGCGCGCATCCTCGGAAAAGCTGGTGTGGTTCCATCGGCGATGGGTTCGGCAGATTCTTTTTCCGAGGCTACCGGAAGGAAGACAGTGAAAGCCGATCCGCCCACGGGCAGAGTTTCGACGTCGATCAAGCCGCCGTGCTCGCGGACAATTGCAGTACAGATGCTGAGGCCGAGTCCGGTGCCTCCACCGGGGCGCTTGGTGGTATAGAACGGGTCGAAGAGCTTCGGAAGCGCTTCGGGCAGAATGCCGACGCCGTCGTCCTGCACGGTGACAGCAATGTTCGAGCCAATACGCCCGATACGGATCTGGATACGGCCGGACTCGCGGATTTCGCGGATGGCGTGCTCGGCGTTGCTGATCAGGTTCAGAAAAACCTGAATGAGCTGATTCGAATCGCCAATGACCATCTGCAAACCAGGCTGAGGCTGGAATTCAACCTGCACGTTGTTGCGGCGCAGAGAATGGTCGTGCAACTGAAGGGTGCGCTCGATCAGGTTGCTGACATTGAGCGGCTTCTTTTGAGGGGATGCGGGCCGCGAGAATTCGAGGAGATTCTGCACGATGCGCGCCGCGCGGCGGGCCTGGCGATGCGTCAGATCGAGCTGGCGCTTGGTGGAATCGTCGAAGCCTTCGCGCTCGCGCAGGAGTTCCGTTACTCCCAGAATGGCGGTGAGGGGATTGTTCAGCTCGTGCGCGACGCCGGCCAGCATCTGCCCCATAGCGGCGAGTTTCTCAGCCTGGATGAGCTGCTCTTCCAAGCGTTTAAGATCGGTTACGTCGCGGCCGGAAATGATGATGCCGTCGATCTTGCCGGTTTCGTCGCAGAGCGGGCTGAAATGGCAGCGAATGCGGCGCCACTCGCCAAGTTTGTGGCGGACGCGAATTTCCAGTGAAGCGAAGGACTGGCGCCCATCAAACATTTCGGCGAACAGAGACTGGAGCGCGGGGCGGTCTTCCACATGGGTGCGCTCGCCGAGTTCCTGCGTATCGTAGTCTTCGGCATCGTAGCCGAGGATCTCTTTGACGCGCGGGCTTGTGAAAGTGTAACGACCCGCGGCGTCCAACACGAAAATGAGGTCCGGGAAGCTATCAACCAGGCGCCGCGCGAATTCCTGCTGCTGGTAGAGGCGGCGCTCCATTTCGCGGCGCTCGGTGATATCCATTAGCGCGCCGTGATAACGTACCACCTTGCCCATGGTGTCGCGCACGACCGCCGCGGTGTTCAGGCAAATGATCGGGCTGCCGTCTTTGCGGTACAGGGTCATCTCGCGCCCCTGAAGCATAGGCTGGGTGTCGACTTCCAGACGCAGCAGGCGGCGTTGCTCCGCATCGGGCAGAAGATCGGCAAGCGTGCGCGAGAGAAGCTCTTCCTTGGAATCGTATCCCAGCATGCGCACGAGCGCTGGATTCGCGTCGAGGATGCGATCGTCAGGCGTGACGATGTAGATGCCTTCCTGGAGTGTTTCAAACAGCTCGGTAAAGCGCGCCTCGTTCTTACGCGAGGCGGTGATGTCCCGCGCAAGCACGGTGACGCCGTGCACCTGATCGCCGCGGAGCATCGCATGGGCGACGCACTCGTAGTAGAAAATGGCGTTTTGCTTCTTGATACGGACATGAACGACGCCGGTCCAGTGGCGACGTTCGAGAAACCGCGGCATGGCGCGATCGATGAGGTTGCGAGCGTCGCCTGAGGCGTCTTCCACAAAATCCGTTAATTGGCGGCCGATGATTTGTTGGAAGGAAGACCCGACGAGATCGGCGAAGCTGCGGTTCACGGCACGGATTTCGCCCTCCAGGGTGAGCGCAAGCAGAACGTCGTCGAAGGAATCGATCAGGTCCCGGTAGCCCTGCTGGGAGCGCTCGATGACGGAGAAGAGCTGATCGAGTTGCCGGTCGCTCGGTGGCTCCGAATCGCGCTGCTCCAGGCCCCGCACCAGCCCGCGCAATTCGGAAATTTCGCGAGTACGCTTCCAGGTGTACCAGCCGAACAGCGTGACGAGAATGACTAGTCCGATGGGCAAGGCTTCGAAGCGAAGGGCAAACGAACGAATGCTGTTCCAGGAGACAACCGCAAATACGATTGAAATTACAAGCAGCAGGAAAAAGGTCAGCCGCCAGAGCTCGCTCTGGCGTTTTTCAAACTGCGCGAGCCGATCGGAAATGGCGGAGCGGTGCTGGCTGCCCGGCTCAGAGCTGGTGGCGCTACCCAGAGGGTTTTTCCTGTTTTCTGACATGACTATACGGGAGCCTTGGGTTCCGCGCTCAAGCTAACCTATGATCAATACCTTCCATTGTAGGAACGCCGGAAACCCGCCAGCAACAACAGGATTCCCGGAAGTGCCGGATCAGATACCGATACGCATTGCATACAAAAGCAATCGGCGCCTCCGAGCGGGCTCGGAAGCGCCGACTATCTATCATCAGTGGCGGGCATGGCGGGCGGGAAATGATCCGCCCAGATATATGGGTTAGCCTTCGGTGGCGGCGTCGGCCTCGGCATCCTTCTGCAGGAAATCGAGAGCCGCGGCTTCCTCGGCGGTAAGTTCGGCGGCCTCCGGAATCTCCTCGACCGGAGCGGGAATCGGCATTTCCGTCAGCAACTGAATGCTGCGGTAGTGTTCGAGGCCCGTACCAGCCGGGATGAGCCGGCCCATGATGACGTTTTCCTTCAGGCCGCGGAGGTAATCCACCTTGCCGGCAACGGCGGCTTCGGTGAGGACGCGGGTGGTCTCCTGGAAGCTGGCGGCGGAGATGAACGAGTCGGTCGAGAGCGACGCCTTAGTGATGCCAAGGAGCAGCGGGCGGCCCGTTGCGGGGCGGCCTCCGTCTTTGATCACCTGGTCGTTCTCTTCGCGGAAGCGGAACTTGTCCACTTGCTCCTCGAGGAGGAACGAGGTGTCGCCGACGTCTTCGACTTTGACCCAGCGCATCATCTGCCGGGAGATGGTTTCGATGTGCTTGTCGTTGATGTTCACGCCCTGGAGACGGTAGACCTCTTGAATCGCGTTGACCAGGTACGATTGCGTGAACTTTTCACCGAGAACTGCCAGCAAGTCGTGCAGGTTGAGCGGGCCGTCGATCAGGGCCTCACCGGCCTTGACGTGGTCGCCTTCTTGCACGTTGATGTGGATACCGCGAGGAATCGAATATTCCTTCGTGGTCTTGCGGTCTTCGCTTTCGACGTAGATCTTGCGCATGCCCTTGGCGATGTCGCCATAACGAACCACGCCGTCGATTTCGCTGATGACGGCCGGGTCCTTGGGCTTGCGGGTTTCGAACAGTTCCACGACGCGCGGGAGACCACCGGTGATGTCCTTGGTCTTGGTGGTTTCGCGCGGGATCTTCGCGAGAACGTCGCCGGCTTGCACTTCGTCGCCATCCTTGACCATCAAGTGAGCGCGCGAAGGCATGAGGTACTTTTTGCGAACCTTGCCGGACGAATCGCGAACGAGAATTGCGGGTTGATGTTTTTCGTCGCCCGGCGGCAGGGTGACAACGTCCTGCGACAGACCGGTGACTTCGTCGACTTGCTCTTCGATGGTCAGGCCGGGACGCAGGTCGTCGAACTTCACGGAGCCGGCGGTTTCGGTCAGGATCGAGAAGGTGAACGGATCCCACTCAGCCAGGATCTGGCCGTGGTTGACGGTGTCGCCCTCAGCAACGCGGAGGCGCGCGCCGTAAACGACGTGGTAGCGCTCCTTCTCGCGGTTCTTCTCGTCGACGATGGCGATGAGGCCGGAGCGGTTCATGGCGATGGCGGTGCCGCCGCGACCCTGAACGTGCTTGAGGTCCACGAACTTGACGACGCCGTTGTTACGCGCTTCGAGCGTGGAGCGCTCGGAAACACGGGTGGCGGTTCCGCCGATGTGGAACGTACGCATGGTGAGCTGGGTGCCGGGTTCGCCGATGGACTGGGCTGCGATGACGCCGACGGCTTCACCAAGTTCGACCATGCGGCCGGAAGCCAGGTTACGTCCGTAGCACAGCGCGCAGACACCGCGCCGTGATTCGCAAGTGAGCACCGAACGGATGCGGACCCGCTCGATACCTGCGCCTTGGACCGAGTTGGCTAGCTCTTCGGTGATTTCCTGGTTTACGTCGACGATGACGTGGCCTTCGAAGTCCTTGATCTTGTCGAGTGAAACGCGGCCTACGATGCGGTCGCGCAACGGTTCGACTTCGACGCCGGCTTCGACGATGGGTTCGACGAAAATGCCGTCGGTAGTGCCACAATCGCGCTCGTTGATGATGACGTCTTGCGCCACGTCGACGAGGCGGCGGGTGAGGTAACCGGAATCGGCGGTCTTGAGCGCCGTGTCCGCCAAGCCCTTACGCGCGCCGTGCGTGGAGATGAAGTACTGCAGCACGTTGAGGCCTTCGCGGAAGTTGGACGTGATCGGCGACTCGATGACTTCGCCGGACGGCTTGGCCATCAGGCCGCGCATGCCGGAGAGCTGACGAATCTGCTGTTTCGATCCGCGGGCGCCGGAGTCGGCCATGACGTAGACGGGGTTGATTCCGCCTTCCTTGTCCTGGTTCTCGAGGGTCTTGAAGAGTTCGTCGGCGACTTTTTCGGTGACGTCGCCCCAGATGGCGATGACTTTGTTGTAGCGTTCGCCGTTGGTGATCGCGCCGTCGAGGTATTGCTGCTGTACCTTGACGACTTCCTTTTCGGCGTTGTCGACGAGTTTCGGCTTATCGCCAGGGATGAGCATGTCGTCGATGCCGATCGAAATGCCGGACTTGGTCGCGTACATAAAGCCAAGTTCCTTCAAGTGATCGAGCAGGACAACCGTGCTTTCGAGACCAAAGCGCAAGTAGGCGTAATACACGAGCTGCTGAACGCCCTTCTTTTTGAGCAGGCCGTTGATGTACGGGAAATTGCTCGGCAAGTGATCGTTGAGGATCACGCGGCCAACGGTGGTCTGAATGAACTGGCGTTCCATTTTTACCGGAACTGTGTGCGGCACGTCCTGATCGTCGTAGGCGGTGGTGAGGTCGATGACTTCACCGGTGTAGCGCAGACGGATCGGCGTTAGGAGTTCGACTTCGCCGGCTTCCAGGGCCAGCACCACTTCATCGGTCGCGCCGAAGACGCGGCCTTCACCCTTCGCGCCAGTGCGAGCCTTGGTCAGGTAATAGATGCCGAGCACCATGTCCTGCGACGGAACGGCGAGAGGCAAGCCGTGCGCCGGAGACAGGATGTTGCGTGAGCTGAGCATCAGCACCGAGGCTTCGACCTGTGATTCGGGTGAAAGCGGAATGTGCACCGCCATCTGGTCGCCGTCAAAGTCCGCGTTGAACGCGGTGCAAACCAGCGGATGGATGCGGATGGCTTTACCTTCCACGAGGACCGGTTCGAATGCCTGAATGCCGAGACGGTGCAACGTCGGAGCGCGGTTCAGCAGCACGGGATGTTCGCGAATAACATCTTCGAGAATGTCCCATACGACGGGATCCTGCTGCTCGACCATTTCTTTGGCTTGCTTGATCGTGGTGCAGTGCCCTTGCGCTTCGAGCTTGTGATAGATGAACGGCTTGAAGAGTTCGAGCGCCATCTTCTTCGGCAAACCGCACTGGTTGAGCTTCAGTTCGGGGCCCACGACGATGACGGAGCGTCCCGAGTAGTCCACGCGCTTGCCCAGCAGGTTCTGGCGGAATCGGCCCTGCTTGCCCTTGAGCGTGTCGGACAAGGATTTGAGCGGGCGATTGTTGGTTCCGCGAAGCACGCGGCCGCGGCGTCCGTTGTCGAACAGCGCGTCAACGGCTTCCTGCAGCATGCGCTTTTCGTTGCGGACGATGACATCCGGGGCGCGGAGTTCCATGAGCTTCTTCAACCGGTTGTTGCGGTTGATGACGCGGCGGTAGAGATCATTGAGGTCGGAGGTGGCGAAACGTCCGCCATCGAGTGGTACGAGCGGGCGCAACTCCGGCGGAAGGACCGGGATCACGTCGAGAATCATCCACTCGGGCTTGTTGCCGCTCTTGCGGAAGGCTTCCAGCACTTTTAGGCGCTTGGCGAACTTGATCCGCTTTTGCAGCGACGGATCGACCTTCATTTTTTCGCGAAGCTCTTCGGAGAGTTTTTCCACTTCGACACGGCGGAGAAGCTCTTTAATCGCTTCGGCGCCCATCTTGGCAGTGAACTGGCCGGGATATTCTTTCTGGAGTTCGCGGTATTTGTCTTCGAGGAGCACTTCGCGCTCGCGAAGCACGGCAACTTCACCGGCATCGACGACCACGAATGCTTCGAAGTACAGGATGCGCTCCAAGTCGCGCATCGAGATGTCCAGCAAGTAGCCGATGCGGCTGGGCAGGCCCTTGAAGAACCACACATGCGAGCACGGAGATGCAAGCTCGATGTGTCCCAGGCGTTCACGGCGAACCTTGCTGAGCGTGACTTCGACGCCGCACTTGTCGCAAATGACGCCGCGGTGCTTCATGCGCTTGTACTTGCCGCACAGGCACTCCCAGTCCGTGACTGGACCAAAAATTTTGGCGCAGAACAAGCCGTCACGTTCGGGCTTGAACGTGCGGTAGTTGATGGTCTCGGGCTTGGTGACTTCTCCGTGAGACCACGAACGGATTTTTTCCGGGCTGGCCAGGCTGATACGGATGGAATCGAAATCGGCAATCAAACTGGCGCGATCATAAGGGCTGCTTCGGTACAAGGTTGTTTCCTCCCTCCCCGGCTTTCACCGGGGACGCGATTCGGTGTTTTGCACCGGACCGGCTGAGAACCCAAACTGCTGAAGAACTGCTCATCATTCGATCTTGCGATCTTGCGATCTTGCTGAAAGCGGGAGGGGCAAGCCCCTCCCCTACGAGTGCCTTCTAGTCGGCTGCTTTTCCTTCTGGTGGTTTTTGGCGCTTCATTAGTTCGACGTCCAGGCAGAGCGACTGTAGCTCGCGCACCAGCACGTTGAACGACTCCGGCACACCGGGCTCGATGCCCGGTTCACCCTTGACGATGGCCTCGTAAATTTTCGCGCGGCCGTAGACGTCGTCGGACTTTGCCGTGAGCAGCTCCTGCAGGATGTGCGCCGCTCCGTATGCTTCGAGTGCCCAGACTTCCATTTCGCCGAAGCGCTGGCCGCCGAACTGCGCCTTGCCACCCAGCGGCTGCTGAGTGATGAGCGAGTACGGACCGATCGAGCGCGCGTGAATCTTGTCGTCGACGAGATGCGACAGCTTGAGCATATAGATGTAGCCGACCGTGACGGGCTGATCGAACTGGTCGCCGGTCATGCCGTCGAACAGGTTGATCTTTCCCGCGTGCGGCAGGCCCGCGACTTCGAGCAGGTGTCGGATTTCCGTTTCGCGCGCGCCGTCGAATACCGGCGTGGCAAATGGAATCCCTTCGCGGAACCCTTCGGCATATTCCAGCAACTCATCATCGTCGAGCTTTCCAAGCGTCTTCCAGATGGTGGTGTCGCTGAACACTTCGCGGAACCACCGGCGCACGGCCTCGGCGCGCACTTCCTTGCTGAGCAGGCGCTTGAGGCTGTTGCCGAGTTCCTTCGCAGCCCAGCCGAGGTGCGTTTCCAGAACCTGTCCGACGTTCATACGCGACGGAACGCCGAGCGGGTTCAGAACGATCTCGACCGGAGTGCCATCCGGCATGTACGGCATGTCTTCCTGAGGAACGATGCGCGCGATCACGCCCTTGTTCCCGTGACGTCCGGCCATTTTGTCGCCGATGGAGAGCTTGCGCTTCATCGCGATATAGACCTTGACCAGCTTGATGACGCCCGGCGGCAGTTCGTCGCCCTTCTTCAGCTTTTCCTTGCGCTCCTCGGTGATCTTGCGGAGCACATCGATCTGACGCGAAGTCATTTCCTCGATCTCTTCGATTTTCTCAATCAGGAGAGGATCCTTTTCATTGAGTTTCAGACGCTTTAGGTTGCGTGTGGAAACTTTCTCGATGATGTCACGGGTCAATTCGACGCCCTTGGTCAGCAGGCGCTTGTTGGTCTTTTCGTCGTGCAGGTCGGCTTGGAGAATCTTGCCGCCGAGTAGATCCGACAAGCGCTTTAGGCGCTCATCCGTGAGGATGCGGATTTCGTCAGCGAGGTTCCTCTCCAGCTTGAAGACCTGCGTGGCTTCGATGGCCTTGTGACGCTCGTCTTTTTCGCCGCCCTTGCGGGTGAAGATTTTGACATCGACGATGGTGCCTTCGATGCCCGGCGGGCAGTAGAGCGAAGCGTCGCGAACGTCTCCGGCCTTTTCGCCGAAGATCGCGCGCAGCAGCTTCTCTTCCGGCGTCAACGTGGTCTCACCCTTTGGCGTCACTTTGCCGACGAGAATGTCGCCCGGCTTGATTACGGCGCCGATACGGATGACGCCGCTCTCATCCAGGTTGCGCAAGAAGCTCTCGCTGATGTTGGGGATATCGCGAGTGACTTCTTCGGGGCCAAGCTTGGTGTCGCGCGCTTCAATCTCATACTCCTCGATGTGAATCGAGGTGTAGTAGTCGTCCTTGACCAGCTTGTCGCTGACCAGGATGGCGTCTTCGAAGTTGTATCCGCGCCAGGGAACGAACGCCACGAGCACGTTGCGTCCGAGGGCGAGTTCGCCGCGCTCCGTGCAAGGACCGTCCGCGAGGACTTGGGCCTTTTTCACACGGTCGCCGACACGAACCAGCGGTTTCTGGTTGATGCAGGTGTTCTGGTTTGAGCGCTTGAACTTGATAAGCTGATAGATGTCCGCGCCCACTTCGCGGCTGAGAACGCCGGAGTGATCGGACTCGACGCGCACGATGATGCGTTCGGAGTCCACCTGATCGACGATGCCATCACGCTTGCAGAGTACGACCGCGCCGGAATCGCGAGCGGTAACGCGTTCCATGCCGGTGCCGACCAACGGAGCATCTCCGCGGATCAGTGGTACAGCCTGGCGCTGCATGTTCGAACCCATCAGCGCGCGGTTGGCGTCGTCGTTCTCGAGGAACGGGATCAAGCTGGCGGCCACCGACACAAGCTGCTTCGGCGACACGTCAACGTAATCGACTTCATCGCGGCTCTTGAGCACGAAGTTGCCAGCCTGCCGGCAATTCACCAGTTCCGTGGTGATCTTCAACTTATCGTCAAGCGAAACGTTGGCCTGCGCGACCACATATTTGTCTTCTTCCCAAGCCGACAGGTAGAAGCAGTACGGTTCGACCGTGACCTTGCGGCGCTTGAGCTCTTCGTTGAGCTCTTCGACGCGGTCCTTTTCCACGATCTCGCCAGCCTTAAATTCGCTGTCGCCGGCGTTCACGATGTGGACGTAGTCGATGATGCGCCCGCCCTTCACTTTGCGGTACGGCGACTCGATGAAGCCGTAGTCGTTGATGCGCGCAAAGCAGGACAGCGAGCTGATCAGACCGATGTTCGGGCCTTCTGGCGTTTCGATCGGGCAGATGCGGCCGTAGTGCGTCGGGTGCACGTCGCGCACTTCGAATCCAGCGCGCTCACGCGACAGACCGCCGGGTCCAAGGGCCGACAGGCGCCGCTTGTGAGTGATTTCGCTGAGCGGGTTGGTCTGGTCCATGAACTGGCTGAGCTGCGACGAGCCGAAGAATTCGCGGATCGCGGCCATGACCGGCTTGGCGTTGACCAGATCGTGCGGCATCGCCGTGGACATTTCCTGGTACACGCTCATCTTTTCCTTGATGGCGCGTTCCATACGGACGAGACCGATGCGGAATTGATTTTCGAGCAACTCACCAACCGCGCGAACGCGGCGGTTGCCGAGGTGGTCGATGTCATCCACGACGCCGATGTTCTTGCGCAGCTTGAACAGGTACTTGATCGCCGAAACAAAATCCGGCGTATCCAGCGTGCGGTTGTCGAGCGGCGTGTCCAGCCCCATCTTGATGTTGAACTTCAAGCGGCCGACGCGGCTGAAATCGTACTTGCGCGGATCGAAGAACATACCGCGGAACAAGTTTGTAGCCGTCTCGAGCGTCGGAGGATCGCCTGGGCGCAGTTTGCGGTAGATTTCGATTAGCGCTTCCTTCGAGGAGCGGATGCCGTCCTTGTCGAGCGTGCGTGAAAGGACCAGACCGATGTCGTCGCGCTCCGGAAAGAACACGTCGACTTCGGTGATGCCCGATTCGCCAAACGCCTGCCACAATTCGGCGGTTAGCGGCTTGTTGGCTTCCAGCAAGACTTCGCCGGTCTGGCGGTTAACGACGTCCGCGACGCTGTATGCGCCTTCGAGGTCCGCGAGTGTCGAGCGAACCTGCGAGATTTTCGCCTTAATCAGTTCCTTGAATAGGTTCTCGGTGATGCGCTTGTGCGTGCCGATGATCACTTCATCCGTCTTCGGATTCTTGATCTCGTGCGTCAGTTTGCGATCGACGATGCCCGGCGAAATATTCCAGTACAGATCCTTGTCGCGTAGCGAAATGCGCTCCACCTGATAGAAGGTGCGCAGGATGTCTTCGTTGGACTTCATGCCCAGCGCGCGCAGGAAGATCGAGCCCAGAAACTTGCGCTTGCGGTCGATACGGACATAGAGAATGTTCTTGGTGTCGTATTCGAATTCCACCCACGATCCGCGATACGGAATAATCTTCCCGAGGAAGTAGGAACGGTTGTTGGCGCTCTCAAAAAACACGCCAGGTGAACGGTGCAACTGGCTGACGATAACGCGCTCGGTACCATTGATGATGAAGGTGCCGTTCTCCGTCATCAGCGGAATATCGCCGTAGAAAACTTCCTGCTCCTTGATGTCGCGAATAGTTTTCGCGCCGGAGTCCGGATCCTTGTCGTAAATGGTCAGTCTTATGGTGACTTTCAACGGCGCGGAGTACGTCATGCCGCGCTCCTGACACTCATTCACGTCGTATTTCAACTGCATCGCCACCGGATCGCCGCACTTGTTGCAGAATGTCGGCGTGTTCTTGTTGAACGTGCCGCACTTGTGGCAGATTACGTCGCCAGTCTGATACGGATTGGTGACGACAGACGCGCCGCAATTACGGCAAGTCGCGCGCAGGTGGTGCAGGCCCTTCAAGTTGCCGCACTTACACTCCCAGTTGCCGATCGAGTAGTCCACGAATTCCAGCTGCGACATTTCGCGGAAATCCTTGATCGGAAACACCGACGTGAACACCGATTGAAGCCCGCCGTCATCGCGCTCGCTCGGCAGCAGATCCATCTGCAGAAAGCGCTGATACGACTTCATCTGTACTTCAATCAGGTTGGGAATCTGAATCGAGCCCTGAATTTTCGCGAAATCCAGACGCTGACGTTCCCGGACATGCTGATTGGTAGTCGACATGAATTACCTCATCCCTTGTGGGCAATACGCGGACAGATTGTGTGAAGACAGCGAATCGATGTGCTCGCGACTTTCGCCCAAAAAGTCAGCGCGCACACGACCGCAGAGCGCCAATGAAAGGCGCTTGAAGTTGTGGTAGAACCCAGCCTCGGCTTGCGTGATGAAATCCTTTGGCGCCGTCCGCTCAATGAGCCGCGCCCCCTCTCGAAGCCTTTTTCTTAGAACAAGTTGCCAATGCTCGTTGCTGTTGCCGGAAGACTGCCGGACAACAGTTACTTGATTTCGACTTTGGCGCCGACGTCTTCGAACTTCTTCTTGATGGTCGCGGCTTCGTCCTTGTTCACGCCTTCCTTGACGGTCTTTGGCGCGCCGTCGACGAGGTCCTTAGCTTCTTTCAAGCCCAGGCTCGTGACTTCGCGAACCGCCTTGATGACGTTGATCTTGTTGCCGCCCACGTCGGTGAGCACGACGGTGAATTCCGTCTTCTCTTCCGCCGGAGCCGCAGCCGCTGCGCCACCGCCGCCACCCGCCACAACCGTGGCCGCAGCCGCCGAGACGCCAAACGTCTCTTCCATCTTCTTCACCAGGTCCGACGCTTCCAGCAACGTCAGCCCCTTGATTTCTTCCAGGATTGAATCTACCTTCGCCATGACTGTTCCTTCTCCTCTCGAAATTAAAATATCTTACTGGGCCGCTTCGGGACTTGGTGCGGGCACTGCTTCCACGGGTTGCGCTTCTGCGGGTGCTGCTTCCGCAGGTTTTGCTTCCGTAGAGGCTGCTGGCGCACTCGCCCCGCCGCCGGACCCAAACTTGTTTGCCTTCACTGCTTCGCTCACCACCACCGCGATATTGCGCGGCAGTGCGTTCAATGTCATCGCCAGACGCTGCGCCGGCGCGTTCAGCAGGAACATGATCTTGCTGAGCAACTCTTCTTTCGACGGAAGGTTCGCGAGCTGCTGAATCTCCGCGATCGAAATGACGCGTCCTTCGACAAGCCCCGCGCGAAACTGAAACGCAGGAACTTCCTTGGCCACCTTCGTCAGCGCCTTCGCCAACGCCACGGGGTCAGTGTTGGTGTAGGCAATCGAATTCGTGCCGGTCAAATTTTTCAGCAAACCTTCAGCCGGAGTGCCGGAACCCGCGCGCTCCGCCAGCGTATTCTTCACCACCTGATACTTGCCGCCGGCGGCCTGCACCGCGCGCCGCAGTTTGGTGTCGTCTTCCACGGTGATGCCCTGGAACGTGGTCAGAATCACGCTCGACACCTTGGCCAGCGCGACCTTCAGCTTGTCTAAGTCTTCCTGTTTTTCGCTGCGCTTCTTCATAATCTCGCTATCCCCATATCCTCTTAAGCGGCCGCCGCCAGGATTTCCGATTCCGCCAGATCGATCGGAATGCCCGGGCCCATTGTTGATGTCAACGTGATCCTCTTAACGTACTTGCCCTTCGCTGCCGCAGGCTTGGCTTTGATCACCGCGTTGATAATCGCGTGCGCATTTTCCGCCAGCTTGGTCGCGTCAAAATCAATCTTGCCGATGCCGCAGTGGACGATTCCCGCTTTATCGACACGGAATTCCACCTTGCCGCCCTTGGTCTCCTTGATCGCTTTAGCGACATCAAAGGTGACCGTGCCTGTCTTGGGATTCGGCATCAACCCTCGCGGACCGAGTACTTTTCCCAACTTACCGGCGGACTTCATCATGTCCGGCGTCGCGATCACCGCGTCGTAATCGGTCCAACCACCGGCGATCTTCGTCACCATGTCTTCGCCGCCGACGAAATCCGCGCCGGCTTCCGTTGCTTCGCGAACCTTGTCGCCACTCGCGATCACCAGCACACGCACCGACTTGCCCAAGCCATTCGGCAGAACGACGGTTCCGCGTACGACCTGATCGGAATGCTTCGGATCGACGCCCAGATTGATGGCCAACTCAACCGTTTCGTTGAACTTGGTGTGGTGCGTCTTCTTGATCAGCTCCGCTGCTTCCTGGAGCTTGTACGGACGCGCTTCGACTTTCTTGCGCGCGTTCTCTACGTGCTTGCCTGCCTGCTTCATGCCTTTACCTCTTCGACCTCGTAGCGCCTGAACTCCTAGGCTTCCACGACTTCCAGACCCATGTTGCGCGCCGTACCCATTACGGTCCTCACAGCCGAGTCCAAATTTGTGGTGTTGAGATCGACAAGCTTGATCTTGGCGATTTCCTGCACTTGCTTCTTCGTAACTTTTCCAACTTTGTTGCGGTTCGGCTCAGCAGAGCCCTTCACAATGCCCGCCGCGCGTAGCAAAAGAATCGAAGCCGGCGGCGTCTTCAAAATAAAGGTAAACGTCCGGTCGGTGTACACCGTCACCAGCACTGGGAAAATCATCCCGTCCGGTTCCTTCGCTGTCTTGGCATTGAACTGCTTGCAAAAATCCATGATGTTCAAGCCATGTGGACCGAGCGCCGTGCCGACCGGAGGCGCAGGCGTAGCTTTGCCAGCCGGAAGTTGCAACTTGATCGTCGTTTGAATCTTCTTTGCCATGTCCCTTGCCTCAAATCCTCATTAATCTTTGTAGGGGCGGGGCTTGCTCCGCCCGGCGTAACCGTCAAGCAAAATCCCTGCTACCCAAGCTTCTCGACACTCGCAAAATCCAATTCCACCGGCGTCGAGCGCCCGAAAATCGTAACCGAAACCTTCAACCGGCTATGATCTCCGTCAATCTCTTCCACGGTCCCGTTGAAATTCGCAAACGGCCCATCCACGATGCGCACCTGCTCGTTGCGCTCAAACACGACCTTGGGCTTCGGCCGATCGGCCGGTGTATGTACGCGATTGATAATCGCATCCACTTCCGCCTCGGAAAGTGGCGAAGGCGAAGTAGCCGATCCCACAAACCCGGTCACCCGCGGCGTATTCCGCACGATGTGCCAAGTGTTCTCGTCCAAATCCATCTCCACCAGCACGTAGCCCGGATACGACATCCGCGAAGAAATCACTTTCTTTCCGCCGCGCATCTCGATGGTGTCTTCCATCGGAATCAACACGCGCCCAATCTTGTCCTGAAGCGTGAACGCCTCCACGCGGCTTTCCAGGCTCTCCTTTACTTTCTTCTCAAAGCCCGAGTACGTATGGATGATGTACCACTGCATTCCCATCGAGTTCTAATCCCTCTCAGACGCCGAAAACTTTGAACACATACGTGACGCCGCGCTGCACGAGCCAGTCGACCACCGCCAGAAAGACGCCGAAGAAAGCCACCGTAGCCACCACGACCGTCGTCGTCGAAATCACATCGTCGCGGCTAGGCCAGGTGACCTGCTTCATCTCCAACCGGACGTCGTGCAAAAACTCGCGCGCGTCCTCGAACGTCCCGGAAACTTTTCCGCCGAGCCTATTCGCCCCTGCGGCGATTCCGCCTTGGTCTTCGCTTTTCACTTTGACCGCTTGCATTGCCATCGTTCCTCTTTGCTTCAACTTCACCGGCTCGCCGCCGGTCCCAACAAATCTCTGGCAGGGGAGGAGGGACTCGAACCCCCATACCCGGTTTTGGAGACCGGAGTCCTAGCCGTTGGACGACTCCCCTAAAACCAAAACCGTCCCTCCAAAAATCCGTCCCGAAATTACTTCACTTCCTTGTGGCCGGTATGTTTGCGGCACGTATTGCAGAACTTCTGCGTCTCCACGCGCTCGGAGTGCTTCTTCTTATTCTTCGTTGTCGTGTAGTTGCGGTTCTTGCAATCCGCGCACTGCAACGTGATGATTTCTCGCATGACCTAATTCCCTTCCCCCAGCTCCAGCAGTGTGCTGAGCTGCTTACTCGATGATTTCCGTAACCGCGCCTGCTCCCACCGTGTGCCCGCCTTCACGAATCGCGAAGCGCAAGCCCTTTTCGAGAGCCACTGGCGTGATCAAGCTCACTTCGCAGCTCACGTTGTCGCCCGGCATCACCATCTCCACGCCGGTCGGCAGCTTCACGTCGCCGGTCACGTCGGTTGTGCGGAAGTAAAACTGTGGCCGGTAGCCGGTGAAAAACGGCGTGTGCCGCCCGCCTTCTTCCTTCGTCAATACGTACGCTTCGGCCTTGAACTTCGTGTGCGGCGTGATCGATCCCGGCTTGCACACCACCTGACCGCGCTCCACGTCTTCTTTTTCCGTGCCGCGCAGCAGCAACCCCACGTTGTCGCCCGCCAAGCCTTCATCTAGCAGCTTGCGGAACATTTCCACGCCGGTCACAACCTTCTTCTGCGTCGGCCGGAAACCCACGATCTCGATTTCCTCGCCAACCTTCACTTTGCCGCGCTCGACTCTGCCGGTCACCACCGTTCCGCGGCCCGAGATCGAGAAAATATCTTCAATCGGCATCGCGAACGGCTTGTCGATGTCGCGCACCGGCTGCGGCACGTTCTTGTCCACCGCTTCCATCAAATCGTCGATGGCCTTCTCCCACTTGGCGTCACCATTCAACGCCTGCAGCGCCGATCCGCGCACCATCGCAATCGTGTCGCCCGGAAACTGATAGCTCTTCAGCAACTCGCGTACTTCCAGTTCAACGAGTTCGAGCAACTCCGCGTCTTCCACCATGTCGCACTTGTTCAGGAACACCACAATCGCCGGCACACCGACTTGGCGAGCGAGCAAAATGTGTTCCCGCGTCTGCGGCATCGGACCATCGGTCGCCGCCACCACCAGGATCGCGCCATCCATCTGCGCCGCCCCGGTGATCATGTTCTTGATGTAGTCCGCATGACCGGGGCAGTCCATGTGCGCGTAGTGCCGGTTCGCCGTTTCATACTCCACGTGCGAAACCGCGATGGTGATCCCGCGCTCGCGCTCTTCCGGCGCGTTGTCGATGGAATCAAACGCGCGGAACTGCACCTTGGGGTTGTGCTTCGACAACACCTTGGTAATCGCCGCCGTCAACGTGGTCTTGCCATGGTCAATGTGACCAATCGTCCCAATGTTGCAGTGCGGCTTGTTGCGCTCGAATTTCTCCTTGGCCATGTTCTCCTGCCCTCAGCGTAAGATCTGTTTCGGCTCTTGCCCTTTGCTACCTGAACTCTCGTCACAACCACCCGCCGCGCTTCATCGGCAACGTTAAGTGGAGCGGGGGACGGGATTTGAACCCGCAACCATCACCTTGGAAGAGTGAGACTCTACCGTTGAGTTACCCCCGCCCGGCTCGTGCCCTACAAAGTCCCAGATCCTTTTACCGAGCCGCTTTATCTAACTTGCAATTTCCAATTTCTGACGTCTGATTCTGGAGCCTGGGACCGGGATTGAACCGGTGACCTCGTCCTTACCAAGGACGCGCTCTACCAACTGAGCTACCCAGGCCCAACCCGTGCCCCCAAGAAATTCGTTTGACTGGCTAACTCCTGCGCAGTCATCAACTCCATCTTCGCGGCGCACTTTACCTTGGCGGCGCCTTTGCCGCGATTCGGACCGCGCTCGAACATCGCTTCATGCGATTGCCCTGCGGTTGCTGCGAACTGCTCTCGACGACTCACTGCATGTTGCCGATCCAGACCGATCGGCCTGCGCTACTTCTTTTTTTCTTTCAATTCTACCGGCCCGAATTTCCCAAGGCCCCACATCTACGTGCCGCGAGTACATGGTGGACGGGGGAGGATTCGAACCTCCGTAGCCCGCAAGGAGCGGCAGATTTACAGTCTGCTGGTTTTAGCCACTCACCCACCCGTCCTCGAAATTCGTACCTCACGCCAAGTGCAAGTCCAGCAAACATTTGTCAGAAAACGCAGCAGGCAGCAAACGAAAACACAAAACGGACTCGTGTCAAAAGACACCAGCCCGTCGATTTTGTCTCTGAGGATTCGCTCCGCCTCATTCCCCCGCAAGCTAACCGGTGGAGCTGGCGGAGGGAATTGAACCCCCGACCCTCTGATTACAAATCAGATGCTCTACCAGCTGAGCTACGCCAGCGCTCTCAAACCGACAAAGAATAGCAGATAGGGTACTCAAATTGCAAGTAGTGGGCATCAAAATTCCAGCACGCTCATGGCCAGCTCTGTGGAAAAACGGGCTAACGTATCCTGTCCGGCAACCTCTATCTATCTGATCCACAAAGCTTTATGCGATTCGATCGGCAGATCCCTGTGCACAACTTCGCTCCAGTCTTCGACCTGCCAAAATTCTCTGAAAACCTGGTTATGATTTGATGCCGCAATCTGGGCTCGAAATGCAACAATTCACGTTCCACTGGGATTGCGGAAAGATGAAGACTCGATGACGCGACGTATCTGGATTCTATCCGTCGCCGTTGTTGTTCTGTTCAGCGGAATCGCGCTTTACGCGCTGCTGCACTTGAGCGTCGGCGAAAGTTCTGCGAGAGAAAGTGCGCTCGCAACGATGCCGTCGGATGCGCATTCAATGGTCTATGTCGATGTCGCGGCCCTGCGTCAAACGCCCTTCATTGCAGGTCTTCGCGATTGGGCGCCGACTCCTCAGCAGATCGATCCGGAATACGCGCAGTTTCTACGCGACACCGGGTTCGATTACGAACGCGACCTCGATCGTATCGCGATCGCGTACATCCGGCGCGGACAGGACACCACGTTTCTCGTCGTCGCCGACGGGCGTTTCGATCGCAGAAAAATCAACACCTACACATCGCAACTCGGAACACATGAAAGCCGCGGCGGCCGGGAGATCTTCACCGTGCCCGTGAGCGGAAGCACGCGCAAAATTTCTTTCGCATTCCCGCATCAGAACAGAATCGCGCTGACCGACAACCCCGATTTATCCGCACTCCTGGCTCAACCTATAAAGGGGGAAGATGAAAGAGAATGGCGCGCGCGGTTCGATCGCCTTGCCGGTTCGCCGATTTTTGCCGTAATTCGCCAGGACCCCGCGAACGTCAGCGGGCTGGCGCAGCGCGCTCCTGGAGGTTTGCAATCGCCGCAACTCTCCGCCTTGCTCGAACAACTCCAATGGGTGACTCTGGCGGGAAAGCCGGAAGGCGACCGCCTTCGCGTTGTAGTCGAAGGTGAGGCTCCCACCGACGCCGTAGCACGCCAACTCTCGGATTTCCTGGGCGGGGCGCTAATCCTGGCGCAAGCCGGACTTAACGGGCCGCAAATCCGCCAACAACTCGATCCGCAGGCACGCGAGGCCTACCTCGAAATCCTCAAGGGCGCCGACATCTCCCGCATTGATCGAGGCGACACAAAAGCCGTCCGCGTAATCTTCGATGTGACCCAAAAATTCCTCGCAGCCGCCCGCAACGCCGGCGCCGACCTCCCCCAACAGCCAACACGCAAGAAGTAGATGTAGTCGGCCATCGTTAGGTGGGTGGCCTGCAGACGCAAATGCGGCTCAAACGACAACGGAAGGAAAACGATTCGAGTTGTCCGAACAGAAATAGGGCAAGGAAGTTGTAGGAAGAACGACGAGCAAGGAGAAGGCTAAACTCAGGAAAACTAATCGCCAGCTGGCGTGGCCTTCATGTACCGCCAAGGATTCACCGGCGCATTGTTCACGCGCACTTCATAGTGAACGTGCGGCCCCGTCGAGCGCCCGCTGATCCCGGTGTATCCGACGACCGCGCCACGCTTGATCCGCGTCCCAGGGATTGCCGAGAACGACGAAAGGTGCGCGTACCAGGTGGTAATTCCGAATCCGTGATCAACCACCACCAGCCTGCCGTAACCCGCGTGATTCTCGACGATGGTAACCACTCCGTCGGCCGTAGCGTGAACCGGCGCCCCGTAATCCGAAGCTACGTCGACACCCGTGTGGAACGCGCCTTCACCGCTGAACGGGTCAAGCCGTTCGCCGAAGCCGTCGGTGATATGACCCATCACCGGCCAGATCGAAGGCGTGTAAGTCGAGTCCGCGAAACTCATCACCGGCATCAGGCGCAGGCCGCCGCTCGAGATGGCAATCGTCGCCGCGTTTCTCTTCAAAAACGTATATTGCTCCACCGAACGGTCGAAAGCGTCCTGCGCGTCGATGGGATCGTCGCTCTGGTCGAAAGCCGCCGGGTGATACCGCAGCACGCCATAGGTCATCGCCACCTCGGTGGCCAGGGATTGCAACGAGTCGAGGCGCTGGTTCGTATCGTCGACAGTGTTCTGAAGCTGCCGGTATTGTTTCTTCAAAGTTTCCTGATCGTGGCGGAGGGCGTTGTAGTTGCCGACTTTCCACAACATGCGCGAGTAGGACCCCGCCGCAGCCACGACCGTGATGCTCCCGATCAACGCGAGCACCGCAATGGCGTGCAGCACGTACGCGGGGATGATCAGCTTTTGCAGCTTACCCGGCGTCGACGCGATGAAAAAAGTGTAAGTCTTACCCTTCATTCCAGTTGGGACCCTCAGTCCCCACTACGCTCAGTCCCTACTAATGTTGGACGCGAACCTTTTGCCCTGGGTCCGCTACACGGTACAGCACCCTGATTCGTTAGCTCGGGCGGTAGAACACTGCCCCGAGACCGTGGCACATACTAAATTCTGTAGGTGTTAGAGTCAATCCTGTATTTTCCTGGCTGTGGGTCAGGTGTTGAAAGCCTGCCTCCTGTACGATTGGACAGGTGAAATGAGTCTCTCACGTTAAACTAGACGTAGACGGGCGGCGATCGTCACTACAGGAAATTACCCAAAACGCGTTCATGAATACCCGAAACACCTCAGAGAGTGAGCTAGTCCGCCGAATCCGCGCGGTCGGAACGGCTACCGCGCGCCGAAATTCGAGAGTTCGCCTGGGAATCGGCGACGACGCGGCTCTGTTTTCTCCGCGGTCTGGCTACGAGGCCATTCTGACTTGCGACTGGTTTCTGGAGGGAACTCATTTTCTGCGCGACAAACATCCTGCCGATTCGGTCGGATGGAAATGTCTGGCGCGCGCGGTCAGCGACATTGCGGCGATGGGTGGCGAGCCGCGATGCTTCCTTCTGAGTCTCGCTCTGCCCAAGACGCACACTGGCGGTTGGCTCGATGAATTCTTGGCGGGACTGCGTCGGGCCGCGCGAAAGTTCAAGTGCCCATTAGCGGGCGGCGACACTACACGCCGCGACGAAATTCTAACGAATGTCACAGTGGTTGGCGAAGTTCGATCCGGCCGCGCACTGCTGCGTTCCGGAGCTCGACCCGGCGACATTATTTATGTGAGCGGCCGTCTGGGCGAGGCCGAGCTCGGGCTGCGACGCGTGCGCAGCATGCGCCGAATTGCGAAAGGCGACGCTAGGCTCAGGAAGCATCTCTATCCAGAACCAAGAATCAGCCTCGGTCGATGGTTGTCCCACAATGGGATGGCCACGTCGATGATGGATCTCTCGGACGGCCTATCAACTGACCTGCCGCGGCTTTGCGCTGCCAGCGGAGTCGGCGCGCGACTGGAAGCCTCGCGCATTCCTGCTGCGAGCAAGCCGCAGCGGTTCGGCGTCAAAAATGTCGACGCCCTCGATCTCGCCCTGAACGGCGGCGACGATTACGAACTCCTCTTCACCGTGCGCCCCAGTAAGACCAACCGAGTACCGCGCACCCTCCAGGGCGTACCACTCACCGCCATCGGCGAAATTAAGCGCGACCGCCGCCTGAACGTCGTCCAGCTGGATGGTCAGGAAACCGAACTACGCTCTGGCGGTTGGGATCCGTTTAAGACCGCTCCGAGAAACCGCTAATTATTTCCCGTTCTCGAAAAATTGCAGTCAGGTTGGCGCCGTAAGATGGGGAAATCTCAATAGCGTGCAGCTGCCTTCCCTTAATCTCCTTAATCCATCGCTCTCGAAGAACGGCCGCCTCACCTTTAGGCATCCAGTAATAATCCAAAATCGCACTGTCGCTGATGTTCATTGCGTCTACCCATTCTATGTCCAAAATGATATTTCCCTGCCGGAAGTCATTCATCACGAGGCTCTTAACGCCGCGAAGAACAATCGTGAATTTCTCGCTGCTCACCGTCCGCAGAAAAATGCTCGCACTTCCTTCCGCAACCAACACGCCATCAACATGACCATCATGAAAATTCGGTTCCACTAAATCCTCCAACTAGGGGTTCGTAGCATTGCCGGCAGCGTTTGCTGCTGCGGTCGTTTTGGCTGGGGGCGATGACTGCGCGGGCGGCTTGGCCTTGCTGCGCTCGGTGGGTTCGTCTTCTGTGGGGGCGGTGTCGGGTGTGTCCACGTGGATGGCGTGGTCGTGGGCTTCTTGCTCGAGCGGGACCACGTTTGCGAATTCGACTTCGGGTACGCCGCTCAGTGCGGATTGCATGAACTCCAGCCAGATAGGTAGCGCAGCACGAGCGCCGGTTTCTTTTTTGCCGAGCGAGATTTGCTTGTCGTCGAAGCCGACCCACACTCCGGATGTGAGTTGCGGCGTGAAGCCGATGAACCAGGCATCCGTGTAGTCTTGGGTCGTGCCGGTTTTCCCTGCGGCGGGGCGACCCAATGCTCTGGCCTGCATGCCGGTGCCGAACTGGATCACCTCTTCGAGCATGGCGGTCATGGTCCGCGCGACTTCCGGCGACACCACGTCGTGGACTTCGGGATGGGCTTCCTCGAGCAGCGCGCCGTCATAGCTGGTTACCCGGCGAATCATGTGCGGGTCAATGCGGATGCCATCATTCGGGAAGACGGTGAACGCCGAGACATGCTCGATCAGCTTCATGTCGGCGGCGCCAAGCGCTAGCGGCAAATACGGTGGCAGCGATGTGGTGATCCCGAAGCGGCGCGTCACGTCCACAACCGAGGAGATACCCACCTTTTCCGCCAACTTCACGGCGGGTACGTTACGCGAACCGGCCAGGGCGCGGCGCAGCGTGATGGTGCCCTCGAACTTTTCGTCGTAGTTGTGGGGCGAATACGGCTGACCACCGCTGATCACGGTGAACGGCGCGTCCAGAATAGTGTCGAAGGGAGTCGCCCCTTTTTCGAGTGCGTCCGCGTAGACATAGACCTTGAATGAGCTGCCTACTTGACGGTACGCCTGCGTAGCGCGATTGAACTTGGAATCCTCAAAGCTATAACCGCCGACCATGGCTTTGATTTCGCCGGTGGGATTGTCGATGGCCAGCATTGCTCCTTGTGGAGCGGGTTGCTGCTCGAGCTGCACGCGAACCGTATTTTCTCTCAGCTCCATAATCTGAAACTGTGCCAGGTCGCCGACTTTCAGCAGGTCCGCGGGCTTTTTGCGACCGGTCCAAGCGAAATCGGAGGGGGAGAGAATCGCGCGATACGGACCGATCTTGATGGTGGCGTTTTTTTCGTCGGCGGAAAGAACCAAGCCGGTGACGTAGCTGCCTTTCTCGATGGGGTGGCGCCAGTCTTCGTCTTCGTAAGTGTCGAGTTTGCCGAGATTGTCGCGCACAATGTTCGGGAGATCGCCGCGCCATCCATGACGGCGGTCGTAGCTGTGCAGGCCGTCGCGGATGGACTGGTTCGCGGCGCGCTGCATGGCGATATTCAGCGTGGTGTAGACGCGAAGACCGCGTTCGTGAACGGCTTCCGTTCCATACGTGGATTCGAGGTACTTGCGAACCTCTTCAAAGAAGTACGGCGCCAGGTCGTTGCGCGGATATTGCACGTGCAATCCCAGCGGGGTTTTCTTCGCAATTTCCAACTCGCTCGTTGTGATTTTCCCTTCTTCTTCCATGCGGTAAAGCACGAGGTTGCGGCGGGCCAGAGCGCCGGTTGGATTCGTCAGCGGCGAGAATTTCGGGCCATTCACCATGCCGGCCAGCAGCGCGGCTTCCTGCAGCTTCAAATCAGTGACTGGCTTGCCGAAATAGAACTCAGCGGCGGCCGCGAAACCATAATTGCCGTGGGCCAAGTACACCTGATTCGCATACATCGCAAAGATTTGAGGCTTGGTGTAGCGGCGCTCGATCTGCAGAGCCAACAGCATTTCCTGCATCTTGCGGCGGAAGCTGCGATCGCTGCGATCGAGAAACAGATTCCCAGCGAGTTGCATGCTGATGGTGCTGGCGCCCCCGGTGATGCGGTGATGCAACACGTTGCGCCAGGCGGCACCGGCGATGCGCGGAAAATCAATTCCCCAATGCTCTTCGTAGTGCTGATCCTCGATCGCGGTCACCGCGTTGTACAGCACCCTGGGGCACTGCTCGTAGGTCATCAGGATACGGCGTTGCAGAGCGAAGCTGCCGACCAGCTGCCCGTCGTCGGCGTAAATTTCCGTGACCACCGTGGGCCGGTATGTTTCCAGCGCGCGAATCTCCGGCAAATCGCTGGCGTAGACAAAGAGCAACCCGCACGCCGCGCCCAGCGCGATCGCACAAAGCAGCAGAAACGCCAGCGCCACACGGTCGATCAACTTCCAACCGCGCAGCCGCAATGTAATAGGAGGCAGACTCAGCATGAAAATCCAATTTTAGCGCATATGAACGGCCTTGCGTGCCGAACTGCTTTTTTCAAGTTTCCATCGCCGGAACTGACCTTACAGCCCGCCTTTAAAGTTGCACGCGCCTATCCAATTCAGCCGTGAGGATTGCTTGTTGAAATCAGGCAACTTAGAGGTGTGCGTAATACCGTTCGCCGGCGCAGGAGCGGCACAGAGTGCGTCCGTCTTGCAACACTTCGCGCTTGAAATTTATGCCTTCGCCGCATTCAGCGCAGACTATCCTAGGTCCTTTGAAGCTGGGCAGGTCTTCGGGTTGGACCTCTACCTTCACCCATTTTTTGTCGAATAGAATTTCTTCGGGGAGCCGCGCATAAGCCTTTTGCTGCCCGGCGTCCTTGGGCATCTCTGGGAACATCTCGCGGGCGGCTTGCTTGCTGGATTCTTTGGCGGCAATGCGGATGGCTCGGCCGGTTTGCAGATCGACGAAGGTAGCGGCAACTTTGCCCCAGTCGCGGAATTTCAGGGCGCGCTTGCCTAAGCGGCAGTTGGAGACGAGCGCGATCGCGTCGGTGATGCAGCGGTCGATCTCGACATAGGTGACGATGCGTTTGCGTTCGACGATGGGATCGTCGATGCCCAGTTCGCGCAGGCCCAACATGGCCAGCCGCACGCCGAGCACTTGCCCGGCGCAGAGGTGGCCGTGCGCAACGGCGGCGAGCTCCAAATATTCGTCGAGCGTCTTCACCCGTTCAGTCTACAAGCCAGCGTTCGGTGGCGCTACTGGGCTTGGGTCTGCGTTTGGGCCGGCTCGGATGCGGTCCACGGATGTGGCCGGCGGGATTCGACCCAGGCGAAGTATGCCGTAGCAACGGCCAGGAACGAGAGCGCGGCGTCTTCGAGAATCTTCTTCGGGCCGATCGGCTCAGGAGTCGCGAAGCAACCGCAGTTGATGTCCATGTGCAAGAGATAGGCGCGAGTCACCACCACGAAAAAGCCGAGCATGATGACGCTCAGCAGGGTCGCCCAAATGCGGAGGCGCCATCCGACCAGCAGCAGCAGACCCAGCGCAACTTCTGTTGGAGGAAGCGTGTGCGCGACGAACTGCACTCCCCAAGGCGGCAGCAGTTTGAAGGCGTCTACTTGAAAGGCGAAGTTGGCGATATTGGTGGACAACGAGAATTTCAAGAAAAAATACGGCCAGAAGTGCGTGTTGGGGAGAAAAAGCTTGGAATAGCCGGCATAGATGAAGATGGGGCCAAGGATCAAGCGGCCTAGCCAGATCACTGCGCGACGGAAATTCAGAGGGCTGGATTGCATCATTTGCGGGCTCATCGCGCTTGTTGCCAAAGGCCCCCGCCACGGCCGGGGGCCGCTACAACTTCGCCTGGGAAAATCGCCGACAACGGAGCCCGCAGGATGCCGGCGCTATTATTCATGCTCATTTCTGGCTTAGCAGTTGATCCAGGAATTGTTTCAGGATTTCCCAGTTCATTACGCCCGCGTAAGGGAAAGTCTGGCCATTCGCGTGGAAGATCGTTGTTGGAGTTTGATTTACACGATAACCCTGGCCCAGGGCTTGGTCTTTCGCGATGGCCGCGTCTAGCGTGCCGCCTTTTACCAGGGCTCGGACCTTCGCCATCTCCGCAGGGGAGAGGACGCTGGCTACCGTGCCATCGACGTCGCCGGTTTGCTCCCACTTTTCCTGGTTCTGGAACAGCACTTCTTCGACGGGTTCGAGTTTGCCGATTTGAGCGGCGGCTCGGGAATACTGCGCCGCGACTTTGGAGTGGGCGTGCATGGGTAGCGGAAAGTCTCGGTGGATCAGGTAGACCTTTCCGGTGCTGACATAGTTGTCCATTAACTGGCGATTAGTCGATGTAAACAAGGTTTTGCAAGCGGGGCACTGGAAATCACTGAAGACTTCGACCACCACTGGCGCGGACTTGGAGCCGAGAGCTTCGTGAGGATCGACATCTGGAATCGAGGCTGCCGTCTGGGGCATCGAATAGGGCTGAGCGGCGTGGAGTGCGGTTAGCGCACTCAAGTTGGCCAGCAAGAGCGTAGTGAGCAAAGTTGCACCCAAGAATACAAGGTGTCTCGCTCTGGATATCTTGGCTCGACGATGCACGGCAACCCCCTCTATCGGTACGAATTTAGATGCCTATTTTGAATGCTAGGCCGAGATGGCTTGGGCGAGATTATCACAGGATTTCGAGTCAGCGCACTGAGCCGAACTTGGGGTTTTTGGTTGGTTACTTTGCCCAGCGGCGTCGTCTCCCTAACAGTATCAATCCAAGGTGGTTATGGAATAGATAGTTTTCGACGCCGTTACGGCAGCAATTCTAGCGGCAGGACAAAGAAAGGAGCCTAAAGGGAGCAGTGAGGTCGGGGTGCACAGGTCGGGGAATGTTGGAGTTGGTTTGGGAGCGTCGGCGACGGAAGCGTGGGGTTGCGCAGTTGGAACTGGCTGCAGTTGATTGATTCCATAGATAGTTAAAGTTGTTATAAGAAAACTTGACAAAAGAGCACTCAACCTGTATATTGTCCTTCGGTCGCACGGTTTTTTCGACCGGAACGGCATGCTCAGACAACAGTGTCTGGCTACTTGGCGGCGGCCGCTAAGATTTGGAATTAGGAGGATAGGTAGGCATGAGTAAGATTATAGGAATTGACCTGGGAACGACCAACTCGGTTGTTTCCGTGTTGCAGGGCGGCGAGCCGGTGGTGATCCCCAACCAGGAGGGCGCGCGGACGACGCCGTCGGTGGTGGCGATCACGAAGGGTGGCGAGCGATTGGTTGGACAAGTCGCAAAGCGCCAAGCCGTCACGAACCCCGAGAATACGGTGTATTCGATCAAGCGCTTTATGGGGCGCCGGTACGATGAAGTCGCCGACGAGATGAAGCGTGTCCCGTATCACGTGGTGAAAGGTAACCACGATGACGCGCGCATCGAGATTTCGGGCAAGGTGTACAGCCCTCCCGAAATTTCCGCGATGATTCTGGGGAAGCTGAAGTCGGCCGCGGAAGATTTTCTGGGCGAGAAGGTAACCAAGGCGGTCATCACCGTTCCGGCGTACTTCAACGACTCGCAGCGGCAAGCCACCAAGCAGGCGGGCGAAATTGCCGGCCTCGAAGTAGTGCGCATCATTAACGAGCCGACGGCTGCGGCGCTGGCTTATGGCTTGGATAAGAAGAGCGACGAAACGATCGCGGTGTATGACTTGGGCGGCGGCACGTTCGACATCTCGGTGCTGGAAGTCGGCGCCGGCGTGGTGGAAGTGAAGTCGACCAACGGCGATACGCACCTGGGTGGCGATGACATTGACCAGAGAATCGTCGATTGGTTGATCGACGAGTTTAAGAAAGAAAACAACATCGACCTCAGCAAGGACCGCATGGCGCTGCAACGCCTGAAAGAAGCGGCGGAAAAGGCCAAGATCGAGCTTTCGCAGATGATGGAGACGGACATCAACCTGCCGTTCATCACCGCGGGCGCGAGCGGGCCAATCCACATGCAGGTGAAGCTGACACGCATGCGGCTCGAGCAACTGATGAGCGATCTGCTGGACCGTTCGATGAAGCCGGTGCAGCAAGCGCTGGAAGACGCGAAGATGTCGCCGAACGACATCCAGGAAGTGGTGCTGGTTGGCGGCTCGACGCGTATTCCGAAGGTGCAGCAGCTGGTGCGCAATTTCTTCGGCGGGAAAGAGCCTCACAAGGGCGTGAACCCGGACGAAGTCGTGGCGGTCGGCGCGGCCATTCAGGGCGCGGTGCTGGGCGGAGAAGTAAAGGACATCCTGCTGCTGGACGTGACGCCGCTTTCGCTGGGCGTTGAGACGCTCGGCGGCGTGATGACCGTGCAGATCCCGCGCAACACGACAATCCCAACCCGCAAGGTTGAGACGTATTCGACGGCTTCGGACAACCAGTCCGGCGTGGAAATTCACGTGATGCAGGGCGAGCGCAAGTTCGCGAAGGACAACCGCTCGCTGGGCACATTCAAGTTGGACGGAATTCCACCCGCCCCGCGTGGCACGCCGCAGATCGAGGTAACGTTTGATATCGACGCGAACGGCATCCTGAATGTAAGTGCCAAGGATAAGGCGACGAACAAGGAACAGAAGATCACCATTCAGTCTTCGACCGGCTTGACGAAGGAAGAGGCAGAGAAGATGCGAGTGGAGGCGGAATCACACTCCGAGGACGATCGCCGTCGAATGGAAGAGGTCGAGTCGCGCAATCGACTGGACGGCCTGGTTTATCAGGCGGAAAAGCTGGTGCGCGAGAACCGCGATAAGATCGCCGAAGCCGATGTGAAGTCGGCGGAAGAAGCAGTCGACGACGCGAAAAAGGCCATGAACGAAGGCGGAACAGCGCGGCTGCGATCGGCGACTGAGAACGTGGAGCGTACGCTGCACAAGATCGCCGAAACGCTCTACAAGATGGGCCAACAGGCTGGCGCGGCTGCAGGCGCTGCGGGCGCGGGTCCGGCAGGGTCGGGGTCACATGAGGGCCAGGCCGGCAGCGCTCCGGGCGCCGACAAGAAGCAGGGAGATGTCATCGACGCCGAGTATGTCGACGTTGATGAAAATAAGCGGCCGAACTAAGTACGGCGAGATACAGGGAGGCGCTATGGGCGAGTCGACAATCAACAGTTAAAAGTCGACAGCGGCATGGCGCCTCTTTGACGCTTTTGGAGGTCGAACGCGGAGGGGAGTTTTGGAGTCGCGCTTCGGCCTTGTGAACTTGGCATTGTTTGACCTACATCGCGCCCTCTGAAGAGGGACGGCTACAGAGATGGCTACTACTACTAAACAGGACTTTTACGAATTGTTGGGGGTTTCGCGGAAGGCGAATGCCAAGGAGATTCGTTCGGCTTTTCGCAAGCTCGCACGGAAATATCATCCCGATCTGAATCCCGGCGACAAATCCTCCGAAGAAAAGTTTAAGCAATTGCAGGAAGCGTACGATGTGCTGTCGGACGCGAAGAAGCGGCAGATGTACGACCAGCACGGCTTCTATAGCGATAACTATCAGCCCGGTGCTCCGCCTCCAGGGAACGATCCCGAGGATGCGCGGGTCAATTTCGATTTTGGCGGATTTGATTTCAACTCTGGCGCGGGCGCTCCGGGTACTGGAGGCACCGGCGGTTCCAGCTTTCGCGATTTGTTTAGCCAGTTCTTTCGTGGCGGGCGCGGCGCGGAAATGGAAGTGGAGCAGGAACCGGGCGGCGACCTGGAATATCAGATCGAAATCGATTTCTGGGATGCGGTTCGCGGCGCGGTGAAGAAACTTCAGATCACACGGATGGAGACTTGCGAGACCTGCCACGGCACCGGCGCAGTCGGTTCGCCACAAACCTGCACCGCGTGCGGCGGAACCGGAACGATCCAGCAGGCTGCCGGCAAGATGAAGTTTAACGTACCATGCACGCGTTGCGGCGGGACCGGGAAATTGCGCACCATGTGCAAGACGTGCGGCGGTGAGGGACGTATTCGCCGAACGGAAACCATTGACGTGCGCATTCCGGCGGGCGTAGCCAGTGGATCGCGCGTGCGCGTTCCCGGCAAGGGCAACGCGGGAACCATGGGGGCGCCGGCGGGCGATCTGTACTTGCGCGTGGAGGTCAAGCCACATCCGTTTTTCGAACGGCGCGGGAACGATTTGTACGTAAAGGTGCCGGTTAAAATAAGCGAAGCGACCCTGGGCGCGAAGATCGAAGTGCCTACGATTGATGGACGTTCGCTGATGCGCATTCCGCCGGCAACCAACAGCGGGACCACGCTGCGATTGCGCGAGAAGGGCGTTCCAAGCGCGCGGGACGGGGTACGCGGCGATGAGTACGTGGAGATCCAGGTGGTCGTGCCGAAACCGACGGACGAGCGGGTGCGGAACTTGATGAAGGAACTTGAGATGATTGAGCCGGAAGATCCGCGGGCAGACTTGTTCAGCAAAGCGACCGGATAGCTGTCACTTGTGGCTGTGAGTGGCTGGCTTTGATCGATTACGGATATGCCGACTAGAGGAAGAAAGCGGGCCAAGGCTGGGTACATGATTAGTGCCGTGGCGGAGCTTTATAAATTGCACCCGCAGACGCTTCGGCTCTACGAGCGCGTCGGCTTGCTGAAGCCTTCGCGATCGCAGGGGAACACCCGGCTGTATACCGATGAGGATTTGGAGCGGCTGGACGTGATCCTGACCCTTGCGCGGGACATGGGTGTGAATCTGGCGGGCATCGAAATTATTTTGAACATGCGCGAGAAGATGGTGGAGATGGAGCGGCAGATGACGGAGTTCGCGACCGTCGTGCAGCAGGAGTTGGCACGAGTGGCTTCGCTGCGAGGCGAGCCTGCGCCTCGGAATGCGATCGTGCGCGCGGTGCCGCCGCGTTTAGGGCGGATCAATGTCCGGGAATCGTAGGCAAGGCGAACGCTTTCCGTTTCTTCCTCTGTAATCCACAAGACAAGAACTGACTATCGCGTTCGGCGCTTGCTGCCGACTTCGCGGCCTCGTATGCTGTCGACGTCGGGTATACATGGATACGAAATGGCGCTAGAGAACTGCACACTTTGCCGCGGGACCGGTTGGAAGCTGGTAGCACGCGCGGATGGCGCGCCGGGTCGCGTGGCTGTAGCTTGCGATTGCGGCATGGAGGAGCGGGCGGTTCGCGTAATGGAGCGGGCGCGGATTCCCAAGCGCTACGAGCATTGTGATTTTGAGAGTTACGAAACAAATCTAGCAGACGGCAAGAGCTACACCCCGCAGCACGCAGAATCGCTGAAGCGGGCAAAGTTCATGATTCAATCGTTCGTACGGGACTACCCCGGCGGAGACCAAGCTGGTTTCATGCTGATGGGCAACTCAGGTGTGGGCAAGACGCACCTTGCGGTGGCAGCCCTAAAAGAACTCTTAAGGCGCGGCCACACAGGCTATTTCTGTGAGTATGGTGCTCTGCTGAGAGAGATTCAGAACAGTTACAGGTCTGAGAGTGAGGTTTCGGAGATCCAGCTGCTCAGTCCAATCCTTTCCGTTGAAGTCTTAGTCATCGATGATCTGGGCTGTATCAAGCCTTCCGACTGGGTCCGAGACATGATCGCTTACATCTTGAATACGCGGTACGTTGACGGTTCTCGGGACCTCAGCCGACCTCGATGCACGATTATTACGACAAATTACCTGGATTCCGCCGAGGAAAAGAATGCCGTCTTGCCTACCGGGAGAACAATCGTCACCCGAAAGGATAGGCTGGAAGATCGAATAGGCGATCGAATGCGATCGCGCCTTTACGAGATGTGCAAGACCGTCGAAGTCTTTGCGCCAGACTTCCGGCGGGAAGTGCGACAGGCTGGGCGGGCGCACGCCTAGGTACACGATGAACGGAGATGGCAACATCGAAGCTGTCGCTCTTCTTCAAAAATGGTTTATTGACCGGTGTAATGGGGCGTGGGAGCACTCATGGGGCGTAGCCATCGAGACGCTAGACAACCCCGGCTGGATCATCAAGATAGATCTCAAGGAGACCGCCAGGGAATACGAACACCTCGACCAAAATCAAAATCCAGCGCGACGAAGATGACTGGGTCATGTATAAAGTCGAGGAAAAACGGTTCGTTGGGGCGTGCGGGCCACTGAACCTTGACGAGACGATCAAGATCTTTCTCAAGTGGTTTGAATCCCCGAGCGTTTAGGGCGTCTTTCGCTTTATTGACATGGGGTTGAGGCGGCGCGTATCATTTTGGCTGTTGCAGCGTTTTTGACGCCCGCAGCATCTTTGTCCTCGGTGAGCGCATAACGGTCGTTTCAGCAACGGACCACAAGACGGTTGTTTGAGCAGTGACTTGGGAAGCGGTCATTGATTTTCGACCGCCATCCGGTCATTGCCGTGGCAACTGCGGAACGATTGACCTCCTTGCATGACCCCGGATGGGAAATTGCGAGGATTCTCGCGAGCAACACCTGTGACTCCGGCCCGGCCGGGTCAACTAGACGAATCGACTGAAGTTATCTACTGGAGGCCATCAACCATGTTTTCCGACCATGACAACCCGTCGACTGCGGCAGCCGCCGCACCCGCTCAGGATTCCGAAAAAGAAGCTCCCAAGACAGTAAGCGAGACACCAGCTGGCGCAAGCGAGACCGAGGGTACGGTGAACGCCGCCAAGGAAGAGGCGACGGCTGCTCCTGTGGCTCAGGCAGACGGCGATCCGCGTCCCGAGCAAGCGACTGCGCCTGCGGCCCCAGCGGCTGCCGACGGTACTTCCACGCCCGGTCACGAAGCTCACAACGAAACATCTCAGGGCGCGGGTCCTGGCGACGCGAGTCATAGCGGCGCTGCGCCCGTTGACGCCGAAGCTGCGGCCGCCGCTGAAGAAGCGGCTGGCTCCGAGGAGATGAGCAAGCTGATCGAGCAGTACAGCGAGCCGCAAGAAGGCGCGGCGAACAACGAGATTATTGAAGTGAAGGTGGTGGCGTACACCGAACAAGGTGTTGTGGTTGACGTTGGCGGTAAGACGGAAGGGCTGATCCCCGCGGCGGAATTTTCCGAGACGGATATTCCGCGTCCCGAGCCGAACGCCATAATTGAAGTGCAGCGCACCGGCGAGCACAAAGACGGCTTCACGATTTTGTCTTACCAGAAGGTGCTGCGGCGGCGCACGTGGGAAAAGATCGAGGCGGCCTACAAGGCGAAGGAAACCGTCACCGGCAAAGTGGTGGATCGCATCAAGGGCGGGCTGGTGGTGGATATCGGCGCGCGCGCGTTCTTGCCGGGATCGCAATACGATCTGCGGCCTGCGCAGAATCTGGACAACCTGCTGAATACCGAAGTGCAGGTGCGCATCACCAAGCTAAACCGGCGGCGCGGGAATATCGTGGTGAGCCGGCGGGCGCTAATGGAAGAGGAACTGCACGCCAAGCGGGCACAGTTGATGGAGACGCTGAGCGAAGGACAGACCGTTCACGGGCACGTGAAAAATGTGACCGAGTACGGGGCGTTCGTAGATCTCGGCGGCATCGACGGCTTGCTGCACCTGACCGACCTTAGCTGGGGGCGCGTGAAGCATCCGTCAGACATCGTCAAGCCCGATCAGGAGCTTGACGTCATCATTCTTAAGTTTGACAAAGAAAAGCAGCGGGTCTCGCTGGGCCTAAAGCAGTTGATGCCCGATCCGTGGGTGAACGCAGCCGAAAAATATCCTGCTGGCGGAAAAGTGACGGGCAAGATCGTTGGCGTGGTGGATTACGGCGTGTTCGTCGAGCTGGAGCAAGGGATCGAAGGGCTCGTGCACGTTTCGGAGATGAGTTGGAACAAGAAGGTCACGCATCCTTCGAAAATCGCGAAGGTGGGCGACGAGGTTGACGTGGTGGTGCTCGACATCAAGCCGAGCGACCGGCGCGTTTCCCTGGGAATCAAGCAGGCGCTTCCGGATCCCTGGCTGCAAACCGCGGAGAAGTATCCGGTGGGCACCGTGGTGACCGGGAAAGTGCGGAACATCGCGGAATTTGGCGCGTTCATTGAGATCGAGGATGGCTTCGACGGTTTGGTGCATGTCGGCGACGTGAGCTGGACCGGGCGCGTGAAGAATCCGCACGAAGTGTTCAAGAAGGGCGAGCCCATCACCGCTAAGGTGCTGAAGATCGATCCGGAGAACCGGCGGGTATCGCTAGGCATCAAGCAGGTGAACGATATCTGGGGCGACTGGTTCAAGGAGCACAAAGTTGGCCAGATCGTGAAGGGCAAGGTTTCGCGCATCGCCACCTTCGGGGCGTTTGTGGAGCTGGGCGAGAACATCGAAGCGCTATGCCACAACACCGAGATCGAAGAGCGCAAGCGGCGCGATGAGGGTCCTTCATCGATGCACCGCACCTCGACGGGGCCGCTAAAGAGTGCTGGGCCCCTTGAGCCCGGCAAGGAATATGATTTCAAGATCATCAAGATCAGCCCGGAGACACGGCGCATCGGGCTGAGTTACCGCGCGGCGACCAAGCAGATCGAGCGCCGCGAAATCGAGCAGTACCGCTCGACGACCAAGTCCTCTTCGACGGCGACGATCGGCGACGTGATGAAATCCAAGCTGTCAGCACGATAGGCGCTTCCCCGGCCTCAGGGTCAGGACCGGGGGGGCCGCATTAATTTCGTTTACCTCCGGGCCAATTTAGTGATAGGAAGAAGGGCAACTGGGCGACGCTACCCCTGTAAACCGTTTCAGATCACGCAGCTGCGGCGGTTTTTCGGGTGGGGATGTCGTAAGCCCTAGCGCAACAAGTGGCAGTGCGACGAGGCAAGGGGACGATGACCAAGCAACCTACATTGACGAAAGCCGACCTCATCGAAGAGGTCTTGCGCGTGACCGAACTCCCCAGGAAGGAGTCGGAGACCATCGTCGAGACGATTTTCGAGAGCATTATCGAAGCGCTGCAAAAAGGCGACAAGATCGAAATTCGCGGCTTCGGCAGCTTTCGGACGCGCCAGCGACGCGGGCGCGTCGGGCGGAATCCCAAGACCGGCGCCAAAGTGGAAGTGCCGCCCAAGAAAATTCCCTTCTTTAAGCCCAGCAAGGAATTAAAAGATTTCGTGAACACCGCGGATGGAGTTTCGGCGGCCTCCTAGTTCACCCTTCACGTTTACACTGTCTTTCTCTCTGGCGGAGTTTGTAACCATAAGCCGCTTGTCTTGAGATGTAGCAGGCTGGCGCAAGCCCGTGCCTCGCGCTCGGCATTTTACGTTATGCTTGCCGGACACGATTGACGCTCTGCCCAATCTCGGCGAAAGGCGCTCTGCTCGATGGACTACCTCTGGACACCCTGGCGCTATCAGTACATGAAGCAAGTGGAGAGTGGGAAGCAGCCGGAGTGCATCTTCTGCGATGCGGCGTCGCGCAAGGATGACGCTGAAACGCTGGTAGCGTATCGGGGCGCGACGGTCTTCGTCATCCTGAACCGCTTCCCCTACACATCGGGCCACGTCATGATCGTGCCGTACGAACACGTCGCCGATTTGGAGAGTTGCGACCCGCAGGCACTGGCCGAAATGATGAAGCTGGCCCAGCGAGTGGAGACCGCATTTCGTGCCAGCTACAAACCGGACGGAATGAATCTGGGGATGAACCTCGGCAGGGCTGGCGGCGCCGGCGTGGTTGGGCATTTACATCTGCACGTCTTGCCGCGATGGTTTGGCGATTCCAATTTCATGACCGTCACCGGCGACACGCGCGTGCTTCCAGAAGATTTGCAGACCACCTACGAGCGACTACACCAAAGCCTGGCGCTTGGCCAATCCGGAGAGCCGCGGTGAACCTCGATCTGACTGAAGATCAGAAGTTGCTGCAGAAGAGCGTACGTGAGTTCGCGGAGGCCGAGGTAAAACCCCTGGCGCGCGAGAACGACGAAACTGGTCGGTTTCCGCGAGAACTATTTCAGAAAGCAGCGGAACTTGGGTTGACCGGTGTGGCTCTGCCGGAGTCCGAGGGCGGAGCTGGATTTGATCACATCGCTTACAGCATCGTCGTCGAAGAGATTTCGCGATGCTGCGCCTCGACGGGCGTGATTCTTTCGGTGCAAAACTCGCTCTACTGCGATCCCATTCATCGTTTCGGAACCGACGAGCAAAAGAAGAAGTTCCTTCTGCCGTTCGCGCGGGGGGAAAAGATTGGTTGCTATGCCTTGACCGAGCCGCAAGCGGGCTCTAACGCTGCGGCATTGCAAACCAGGGCGGTGAAGTCGGGGGACAAGTATGTGATCAATGGCACGAAAGCCTGGATCACAAACGGAGGCGCGGCGGATGCGGCGATCGTCTATGTGAACACCGATCCGCCTAAAGGTGAAAAAGGAATCACCGCACTGGTCGTTGAAAGGGGCACTCCGGGCTTCAAGGTCGGCAAGGAAGAAAAGAAACTCGGCATCAATGCAACGGCTTGTAGCGAGTTGGTATTCACCGATTGCGAAGTGCCTGTGACCAACCACATCGGAAACGAAGGCGAAGGTTACAAGGTGGCGCTCTCAACCCTGGATGGCGGGCGTATTGGCATCGCCGCTCAAGCTGTCGGCATCGCGCAGGGTGCATTCGAAGCCGCGCTCGAATATTCCAAGCAGCGGATGGCCTTCGGTCATCCCATCTCGCAGTTCCAGGCGATCCAGTTCATGCTCGCCGACATGAGCACCGAAATCGATGCCGCCCGCCTGCTCATCCGCAAAGCCGCCTGGAAGCAGGACACCGGCGCGCGCTTCAGCATGGACGCCGCCATCGCCAAACTTTTCGCCAGTGAGATGGCCACCCGCGTCACCCACAAAGCCATCCAGGTCCACGGCGGCAACGGCTACAGCCGCGAATATCCAGTCGAACGCAACTACCGCGACGCCCGCATCACCGAAATCTACGAAGGCACCAGCGAAATCCAGCGACTGGTCATCGCGTCCTGGGTCTTACGCTCCTAACTGCCGTACCAACCCGAGTAGTCCTACACAAACACCAAGCGTTTACAACCCGCTGTCATCCTAAGCCTATCCGACAAGGAAGGACCTCAACGTTCGCTCCGGCAATCAATGCAACCATCGCGCTAGGTAGTATTCTGTTTCCGTGCTTGACCTCGACTGCGGACTTGAATTCGACTCGGCCCGGCCGGAGGACTTTTTTGCTGGCCTGCCACCACGCCCAGCCGTCTGTCTGATCGAGCCGCGCGAGGACAAAGCCGACCCATTTCTGATCCGCACCCAGGATTTGCGCCGTCGGCTGCAGCGATTGCTTGGTGTGCTCGACGTAAACAGCAAGCGTCTGAACCTGCAGTCGTTTGCACGCAGCGTGCGCTATCGCCTTACTGGCTCGGCGCTCGAGCAAACTTTCACCTACTATCAAAACGCCAAGCAGTTTCTTCCCCATCGCTACACCAAAATATTGAGACTCCGCCCGCCCGCCGTTCTCAAAGTCAGCTTGCGCAACACCTATCCGCGATGCTTCGTCACTCGCCGCATTCCCGTGGACGACACCGGAGCGCCCACGGCCGGCGCCTACTACGGTCCTTTCCCTTCTCGCAAATCGGCTGAAGCATTCGCGGAACGTGCTCTTGATTTATTTAAGGTGCGGCGATGTCAGATCAAAATCCGCCGCGACCCCACGTTCCCCGGATGCATTTAT
Source organism: uncultured Acidobacteriota bacterium (assembly GCA_963834025.1). Lineage (GTDB taxonomy): Bacteria > Acidobacteriota > Terriglobia > Acidiferrales > UBA7541 > Acidiferrum. Next base: position 273,641 of record CAWIAI010000007.1, read on the forward strand.
TCCGAAATGAAAATGTGCCTGGCTCCCTGCTTCGCAGGCTGCTCGAAAGAGGAATACGACGCCGAAGTGCAGCGATTGGTGCAGTTCCTGGAAACGGATGGCAACTCGTTGCGCGCCGCAATCGAGCAGGAACGCGAACGCGCCAGCGATGATCTCGACTTCGAGCGTGCCGCCGCCATCCACAAGCGCATCGAAAAGATCGACGATGTGCTACGAGGCAAGCCGGACCTGCCGCGCCGCATCCAGGACCTCAACGCCGTGATCTTGCAACGTGCCGCCGAAGATCAGACCATCGCCGCATACGCCGTCCGCGGAGGCCGGCTCGCGGAGCCCTGCTTCGTGCGCTTCGCGGAGATTGCCGGACAGCCTCGTTCTGCCGAGCAGATTTTCCGCGACTATCTGGAACAGCCTGCGGACATAGCGCCGAGCAAAAATGACCTCGGCGAACATTTGTGGCTGGTGGCGCGATGGTATTACAGTAATCCGCGCGAAGGTGAAATCTTCTTTCAAGAGAAAGACTGGCCGTACCGCAAGATCCTGCGCGCCTGCTCGCGTTTGCTCGCTCCGAAGCCCAGTGCGCCGGACGCTGCGAAGAGCGCAGGAAAGACAAGCCCGGAAAAGGGAGCCTCATGAGCGTATCCGCAACGCCGAACGGAACCTCGCAATATGCAAAAAGATTCGCGGGTCGAGCCGCGGACGGCCATTTTCGCGAAGCGCACAGCCTGGTGCTTTCTTCGTTGGGTATCGGCACCTACCTTGGCCAGCCCGACGACAAGACTGATCAGAGCTACGCCGCCTCGGTTGCGGCGGCGGTCGAGAGCGGAATCAACGTTATCGATGCGGCCATCAACTATCGCTTTCAGAGAAGCGAGCGCAGCATCGGCGCCGCGATCAAGTATCTGGCCAAGCAAGGAATCGCGCGTGAAGAATTTGTTCTCTGCACCAAGGGCGGCTACTTGACTCCCGATGGCGCCATGCCTTCCGATCCAACGGAATATTTCTATCGCGAATACATCCAGCCCGGGATCTTCAGCCCCAACGACCTTGTAGGCGGCAGCCACTGCATGACGCCGCGGTTCCTCGAAAATCAATTGGAGCGCAGCCTGCGCAATCTTGGCGTCGAGTGCATCGACCTCTACTACCTGCACAATCCGGAGTCGCAGCTAAGCGAAGTGTCGCGCCCTGATTTTCTCGAGCGGGTACGCGATGCCTTCATTTTTCTGGAATCCGCCGCGGCCTCGGGAAAGATTCAGTTTTATGGCATGGCCACGTGGAACGGTTTTCGCCAGGAAGCGCGCGCCCGCGATGCCATGCAGCTCGCGGAACTCGCTACGCTTGCGCACGACATTGCTGGTGACAACCACAGGTTCCGGTTCGTGCAGCTTCCGTTCAACCTGGCGATGACCGAAGCGCTCACGATGGGCAATCAACAGGTTGGCGGGCGCGACAAAACCGTGATGGAGGCCGCGAGTGAACTCGATATAACGCTGGTCGCGAGTGCTTCGCTGCTGCAGGGCCAGGTCGCGCGCAATTTACCCGCGTTTGTTGCCGAAGCTCTTGGGTTGGAGGACGACGCCCAGCGATCGTTGCAATTTGTGCGGTCGTCGCCGGGAATCACGACCGCGCTGGTAGGGATGTCGCACATTAAGCACGTGCGCGAGAATACGAAGCTGGTCGGGGTGGCGCCGGCCACCGTCGATCAATTCAGCAAACTCTTCACCCGGGGGGAAGGAGCGTAGTTCCTTCATTGCAGTGGCACAGCCATTCCTGGCTGTCCGCGGCTAACCGGTGAAATCTGGATGGCGAGTGGTGATCCATTCCGTAATGGCTTTGTTTAGCTGGTCAAGCTTGCCGGCGAAGAAATGATCCGCGCCCGGGACCCCCACAAAACGATTCTCGCCAGACAAGGAAGCGACAAGCGACTCGACTTTCCGGAAGTCGCCATGCTCGTCATTCTCACCATGCACAAATAGCTTTGGCTTCGCACAAGTTTCCAAATAGGTGAAGTCGGAGCTATTTACCGGTGTACCTAGCCCGATCAACTCCGTTACGCGTTTGTCTTCACACCCTACCCGCAAACCGACCCAGCAGCCGAAGCTGAAGCCTGCCAGCAGCAGCGGAACGCCGGGGAACTCGTTCGCTTGAAAATCCAGGGCTGCGCGCACGTCTCCCTGCTCGCCGCGTCCGCGGTCGTGCACGCCAGCGCTGGTTCCGGCACCACGAAAATTGAATCGCAGCACGGCCAGCCCCAAGGCATCTAGAGATTTCGCCGTTTGATAAATCACTTTGTTGTGCATGGTGCCGCCGAAAAGTGGATGCGGATGGCATAGGACCGCCGCCATCGGTGGCCGCGCCACCCCCTGCGGCTTCCACAAGATGGCTTCGAGCCGCCCGGCTGGTCCTTCGAGAAACAAGTTTCGCGATTCGTGAGCTTCGGTCAAATTCAAACAGATATCCTGACGAGAAGTAGTGGGCCTTTGACGCAGCCCCTTCTGTAGGGGAGGGGCTTGCCCCTCCCGACCGCGGGCGGCGAAACCGCTGCGCTTCAAAATCGGAAACTGAATTGCCGAGACCTGCAAACCGCTACGTTTAGCGCTGGACTCTCCGACATTCTTTCGACTCGTGCGACCATCAAAACCAATTCCGCTGCGACCTGCCAGGGCGACGTATCTACACTCTCGAAGGAGATCACCAAGTACTCCCCAGGACTGTATTCGCGATTGCTGCGGAATTTCAATCCCTCCGCGGAACAATCGATGGTCATGGTCTCTTCAAACCACGGGACATGTTCGGGGCGCACCTGAATGGGCACTGCGAGTTGCTGGCGGGCGTTCGCGCGCCGCTCAACCTCGCGGTGGTAACCGTTGCCGTTTCCGTTCGATCGATGGCGCGGAGCAATTTCAAAGCGTAGCGCTACAATTCCTGCGAAAGAGCCGTTTGATGAGTGCAATGCCAAGTCTGCTGTTTTGCCGGCATTTGTTTTCCCGGCGCTTGTGTCGTCGTTGTCGCGGTCCCGGCCCTCAACTTTATGGCCCGCTCCATTTCCATTCGACTTGGCGCGCATCGCTGCCGCCGCTGATCCCATGAACCGCACGACCTTTGCCAGCATCTCGGGCTGCGCAGAAGAAATCGCTGCGTCGTAGGGAAACGTGACCCACAACGACCTTCCTTCCGCGTGCGGCTCCTCACACGGCACCAGCGCACCGCTACGCGAAACGTTCACGGTGTGGCATACCTCGGTTTTCTGGCCGAGCGGCGTCGTCCAGCGGAGTCGAGCGGGAAGCCGGAGCTGGACGCGATGATGCGCGCGCCTGTCCATAAACGCCTACAGTAGAGCATCCGTGCCTAGGGTAACTCCAAGTATATCTCCAGGTTGCACAAACCGCTAATGTCGCGTACTAGGACAAAAACGCTGATATTTCGCATTGCAACTTACGAATGCCAATGTTACGTTTCCTTTACTTGCAGCGAACTGGAGAGCGTTGATGGCAGACGGTTCGGAAAGGCGCGTGGCCCGGCGATTCACGATGAGCTTGCCGCTACGGGTCCTTCCCCGCGCATCGCGCAACCACGAGCTACGCGCGCAAACTCGCGACGTCAGCTATCAGGGGCTCTATTTCGTTGCGGAAGACCAATTCGAAGTTGGCACCGAGATCGAATTTGTACTGACCTTGCCGAAGCTACCCGCGCAGACCGGTGAAGTCGACATCCGCTGTCGCGGGCAAATCGTCCGCGTTGAATCGACGTCCAATGGACACTCGGGCGTAGCCGCCAAGATCGAGCGTTACGAATTTCTGCCTGCCACCGCTTCCGCCGCCTGAGCTCTCTTACCTCTTCATTTGTTCGACCTAATCCTAGTCGTTACCGACTTGATCGCGCGTCGCCCTCGCACCGAGTACAATGCTCTGTGAAAATTGTCCCCTTGTCGCTTGGGAGAAGCCATGTACCACTACGATCCGCGAACTGCACTCGAGGAACTGCAAGAAGACGCCCTCCTGCCGCATCCGGTAAAGCTGCGTGACATGATTCTGCGCATCAAACTCCAGCCGCAGGAAGCCAAAGTGATGAACCAGGAATTTCAGGACTATTTGACGCGGTTTGGAGAGATCCAGCGCGTTGCGCGCGGTATCCTCGAAAAACTAGCCACCGGAAACCCAAAGTCCGCGTAACCCTTTTTGCTGTTGCGCGCCGGAGTCGCGGAGAACGCGCCGACACTGGTAGACTGACCTGGGCTTCGCGCATCCTACGCGCCGGCCACCTTCTCGATGCGACGCCACACACTTCTGATCGACGCCGACGATACCCTCTGGGAAAACAACGTATTCTTCGAGAAGTTGATCGAGGACTTCATCGGACTCGTTGAGTCGTGCGGCTACACGCGCGCCTATGTGCGGCACATTCTCAACGAAACCGAGCGGAAGAATATTCGTCAGTACGGCTACGGCGTGCGCAGTTTCGGCAGGTCGTTGGAAGAAACCTATCTCAAGCTGGCCGAGCAGATGGTGCGGCGAGAGACACTCGCACAAATCCATGACCGCGTCGTGGAGCTGGAGCGTACTCCTCCGAAAATTCTGGATGGCGTGCCGGAGACGCTTGCTTATCTCACGGAACGCCACCGCCTGATTTTGTTTACCAAAGGCGAGCCCGCCGAACAAGCCGCAAAAGTCGAGCGCTCTGGTCTGCAAGGCTTCTTTGAATTTATCGAGATTGTCTCGGAGAAGGATCCGGAGACCTACGGAAAATTGGTACACAAACACAAGATCGTCAAGACCCACGCCTGGATGATCGGCAATAGCCCGCGTAGCGACATCAACCCCGCGATGAAGATTGGTCTGAACGCCGTCTACATTCCGCACCAACACACCTGGCAGTTGGAGCATGAAGTCGTCGTCGCGGGCTCCGGTAAACTCGTCATCCTGCCAGCCTTCCGCGAACTCCGCGGCCACTTCTGACCTTGGAAGCACCTCTCCCAGACTCGTCTTCCTAAAGGGTTGTGGGCGGGGCTTGTTTACCCTGAGCCTCGAAGGGCCCCGCCCGGCTTTAGCCTGCCCCCCGGCGCCAACCCCCGACGCGTGAACATGCTCCGTCGCCCTTCCTCCTTTCTTCCCTTCTTCCAACAATCCGCCGCTTCCAAATTGGACGTTGCGCCTCCCGGTCGTTTCCCCGAAACTCAACCTCGATTAAGCCTTCGCAGGAGTGTCTTATGGCCACCGCAACTCTTCCTCGTTCCGATTGGCGCCAGGAATGGTTTGAAAACGAAGAAGCTACGTATCTAAATGTCGCCGGTCAAAGCCCGATGCCCAAGGTTGCCGTGCGCGCGGTACAAGCTGCAATCGAATGGAAAAAGTTTCCGCAACGCATTCCTGACGCGGCATTTTTCGACGTGCCAAACCGCATTCGCGTGTCCCTCGCCAAGCTGATTGGCGCGCAGCCCGCGGACATCGCGCTCACTTCCGGCGCGAGCACAGGAATGTCGGCGGTCGCCTACGGTCTGAAGTGGAGTCTCGGCGATGAAATTCTTACGGCGATTCGCGAGTTCCCTCTTCAGTACGCAACCTGGAAACCGATGGAAGAACGCGAGGGCCTCAAGCTCAACATCGTGTCGCCACGCGAACGATTTCTGACGGGTGACGACGTGATCGCCGCGCTCACGCCGAAGACGCGCCTGGTTTCCATCAGCTTGGTGCGCTTTGACAACGGCGTGCTGCTCGATGCGGCGCGCATTGCCGCTGCGTGCCATGCGCAGGGCGCCTTGTTGCTGCTCGATGCCAGCCAGGCGTGCGGCGCGGTGCCGATCGATGTTGGCGCAATGGGCGTCGATTTTCTGGTTTCCGCCGGATACAAATTTCTGCTCGGTCCCTTCGGCACAGGTTTCTTCTGGGCCAAGCCCGAGCATGTCGCCAACATGCGCCCCGGTCCGTTTTACTGGATGGCGAGCAAGGGTATAGATCATAATTTTGCATCGATGGATTTTGCCAATCCCACAGCTGCGCCAAGCGGCAAGCGCTGGGACGCCGCGGAAACCGCGAACTATTTCAATCATGCGGCGCTCGACGCGTCGGTCGAATTCGTTTTGCAGGCGGGCCCCGAAACCATCGCGACGCACAATCGCAATCTCATCGAGCTGTTATACGAGCGATTACCAAAAGATCGCTGCGTGCCTACCAGCCCGCTCGACGCAGCACATCGAGGGCCGTACGCGTGTTTCGCCGCGCGAGCGCCGGAAAAGACGGCCGCGCTCTACGACCGGCTGCGCAAGGAAAACATCATCGTCAGCCTGCGTGAAGGCAACATTCGCGTGTCGCCTTATTTGTTCAACACCGAACGCGACATCGACCGCCTGATTTCCGTGATCACCACATGACCCAGCCCGTCGCCTGGCCCAAAATCGCTGTGGTCGGGGCCGGAGCTGTCGGCGGCTATTTCGGCGGCATGGTTGCGCGCGCCGGAGCCCCGGTGGTTATGATCGGCCGCGCGCCTTTCGTCGAAGCGGTGAACCAGAATGGCCTTCTGCTCGACACGCTGCACTTCAAAGAGAGTGTGCGCGTCGAAGCGTCAACCGAGCTCGACGCCGCACGCGGCGCTGAAGTTGTTCTGTTCTGCGTGAAAACCACGGACACCGCCGAAACCGCCCGTGCTCTCGCTCCGCTGCTGTCTCCCAACGCCACCGTCCTCAGCATGCAGAACGGTGTGGACAATGCCGAACAAATCCGCGCCGCGTCCGGCCTCGATGCCTTGGGCGCTGTCGTCTACGTTGCCGCTTCGGTGCCGCAGGCAGGCAGTGTCAAACACGTGGGCCGCGGCGACCTCGTCGTCGGACCGCGGAACGCACGGACCGAACACATTGCCGGCCTTTTCGAGCGCGCCGGCGTCCCCTGTCGCATATCCGACAACATCGAAGGCGAACTGTGGACCAAGCTAACCTGGAACTGCGCGCTCAACGCCGTCTCGGCGCTTGGCCGGGCGAAGTACGGTCAGATCGCGGCTAACGAAGAGGCTTGCAAGGTGGTCGCGGAAGTAGTCCACGAAGTGCTGGCCGTGGCCGGCGCCGCCAACATCCACCCGCCCGGCCTGGAAAATCCGCAAGTCGCACTAGCCAGCGCGCTGAAAGGCGCCAGCCAAATGTCCGAAGCGCTCTCGTCCACCGCCCAGGACCTGATCCGTGGTAAGCGTACCGAGATCGACTCGCTAAACGGCTACATCTCCCGCCGCGGAGCCGCCCTCGGCGTCGCCACTCCCATCAATCACGCCCTCTTCGCTCTGGTAAAGCTGGCCGAGTCTCGCTCCTAAGCACCCCTCCCCCCCGCCTTTTTTGTAAGTGCTGATTCTAAAGGACTTTAAGTCTAATGATTTTGGAAGTGCGGATTCCAAAGGAGTTACGCGCCGATTTTCTGGAAGTGCGGATTCTAAAGGGTTTACGGTTGGAGAGAGACAATGAGAGTTGGCGAGCCAACGATGGCCCGGAAACGTTCGAATTAACGATTCCAGTAACACAAGTAAGTATAACATAGTAGTTACTACTTGTCAAGGACGAGTTCCAGCGGAGAGAAATGGCCGGGTCCCGGCCCGAGGTCTTGACCGGCCCGAAACGGAACTCGGTGAGTTGCCGGGCTGCGCGAACCAGGCTTGGGGCATCAAAATGGGAATGTTGGGGGACGGACGTTGGGGCTGGTTGGGGGATAAACGTTGGAGAATGAACGTCTGGGCGGCGGCAAGCGATCTTGGGACTTCGCAGGCTTGCGATGGCTTCGCGGGGAGTTTGGGGCCGGGTGCGAGATGCGGTTGACCTTGGGCCATCAATCTAGGAACCTAGTAGAACACGACTGATGACGGCGAACCATCTCCACGGTGCTTTGAACCTGCTTGGGCAAACCTCGACTCCGCTGGTGTCTCCGCGGCTGCCGGGAGGGCTGGAACCGCAATTGGGCGTAGCCTGGGGAGATTTCCATCAGGGGATTGGCAGCAGCGTGCGGGCCCTGTTCGCGCGTGGGGCGGCCAAAGGCTTCCTGAGTGCTGGCTACTTCAAGGATTGCTGGATCGAACGCCGACTGCCCCGGCGAGCCCTGGTGGCGGCGGCGCTGTGGCACATCGCCTTCATTGCGATGCCGTTCCCTGAGGGGACATTCAACCCGAAGAAGAATCCGGCGTTTGATAATTTCCAGCTCACATGGTCAGGACCGATCCAGGACCTGCCGCTACTCGAAATCCCGAAACAAAGTGCCAAGCCTGCGCCGCACAGCTCGCCGAACCAGCCGCTGCCGGAGAAGGGCGCGGACGCGTTTCATCCGCGCCAGCGCATTTTCACCGACCCGGTGCGGCCGACGCATCTGAAACAGACACTAATCAATCCGAAGGCGCCGATGGAAGCGCCGAAGCTGGTCCCGGAGCTGCCGAACATGGTGCAGTTGGAGCAGACGGCGATGCCGGCGAAGCCACGGCTGCTGATCAGCGAGGAAGCGCTGAAGAAACTGCATCCACGCGAGCGAAAAGTGAAGACGACGGTGGCACCTCCGCTGGATGCGCCCGCGATGGAGCAGCAAGTGGCAGGTGACTTGAGTTTGCCGGTGACGCCGAATGGACCGGCGAGGCCGAAGTTGGAGATCAACGCGGGGGCGGCGCCGCGAGTGGCAAAACGGGACCAGGCTGGCGACGCTGGCCCGGCGCCAGAGGTGGGCGCAGCGCAGCCGAGCGCGGCGGACGGCAGCACGTCCACATTGATTGCGCTGTCAGCGACGCCAGGCCCACCGGCACCAGTAGCGCTGCCGCAAGGAAATCTGGCCGCGCGCGTCTCGATTTCACCGGAGGGCGCAAAGAAGGGCGGATCGGAGGCAGCGGGTGCCGGCGGGAAGAGTCCAGTGGGAGTCAGCATCAGCGGCGGAAATCCCACGGCGAAGAGCGGGATTTCCGGCCTGAGCGACGTCGGTTCGCCTTCGCTGCGCGTATTGAGCGCGCGTCAGCACGATTCGCCGGTGGATGACGTGCCGGAGCGAACTGGGCCTCCGGATTTCAAGACGCTGCCGCCGGGCGCGAAGCCGGAACAAATATTTTCAAGGAAGCGGGTGTACACGCTGAACGTCAACATGCCGAATCTGAACAGCGCGACCGGGAGTTGGATACTGAATTTTGCGGAGTTGCACCGGGACCAGAGCGGACCGCGTGTGGCTTCGACCGATTTGGCGGGGCCGGTGCCAGTAAAAAAAGTTGACCCGAAATATCCGCCGACACTGGTCAGCGAGCGCGTCGAAGGAGAAGTGGTGCTGTACGCGGTGATCCGCAAAGACGGCTCGGTGGGGGAGATCCAGTTAGTACGCGGAGTCGACGATCAGCTCGACGCGAACGCGAAAGAGGCTTTGGAGCAGTGGAGATTTCGGCCCGGGGCTAAGGCGGGTGAGCCTGTGGAGCTCGAGGCTATTGTCCACATCCCGTTCCGCATTCCGCCTCGGGAGTGAAGAAGGGCAGTTGCAGGCACTGAGAACTGGAGTGCTTCGGGACAGTCGATGTCCGGGTTAGGGGGACACAGACAGGAGTGTCTGTGCTACCTATGGCCAGCTACCGCTTAGCCCTGCGCCGACTGCGCTCTCTCCAGCATCCGGCCGCTGAGTTCCGCAAATTCCACTACTAAGTCTTCTGTATTTTGTCCAGAGACCTTCGCGACATCAATTTCGGTAGCCAGAAGGATCGACGTCGCCACGTCAGCGCTGCATTCCAGGCAATACTTTTCGATCCTCCCAGGAAGCTCAAACAACTCTATCCGGCGTCCACAAACGCTACACGCAGGAATCGACGACTCTTCACTGCCCTTCGGACCACATAGCATTGACATTTCTCCCATGGGCGGCATTCCGCGTCTTCAACTGACAGATGGGCATGGTAGGAGGAGGATCCTTCAAAATTCCTGAATTGTCCGTTAGCATTTCGTAAGGGCAGGACTTCTTGCGCCGCCAGACTTCGTAATACTTTCCTTACAATTTTCTCCGGACTTTCTCCGCATCGCACCTTTAGGATGCGAGTCGTAGGCCGCGATGGCGGCCGGGGATCGAGAAGCAGATGTCGCTGACAGTATTCATCGCAATTTGCGTGCTGGGGCTGGACTTCATGATTTTCGTGTTGTTCCAATGGCTTTACGGCGAGAAGAACCGCAACCGGTTCCGCCGTTCTAGCGCGCGCAGGCAAACTACCCATTCGCAGACACCTTTGTATTACGTCTCCAGCAGAGGTAACTCGCAGGGGAGCATGGCCCGCGCTGACTGGCGCGCAATCCATGGCCGGCCGCGCATCGTGCATAAATCAGACAGCCGTGTCTCGCGGATCGAACACAATGATCGCGGCGACTACCAAAGTGTCGCCGCGTCCTTTGCCCGTAGACACGCATGACGGAAGCGTCCCCACAGCCCCGCTCTATAGGCTATGCGCGAATTCTCAGGTCTGCGGGCCCTGCATCGCAAAAAAACTGAGCGCTGCGTCTCCTTGCTTCAGCATGCGGGTGCGCTTCAAGTGGCCCGATTCCGGCAAGGCGAAATTCCAGCGGTGCTCCACGATTACGATCGCGCCCGTCCGCACCAACGGTGACCCGCCGAGAAAGCGCAACACGTGGGCGTATTCCTCGGCCTCGGCGTAGGGCGGATCGACGAAAACAAAATCGTAGCCTGGCTTGCCGGGTGTGAGCTTCGCCGCCAATTTTTCCAGACCACGCACCGCATCCATGGAGAGCACGGTTACGCCCGAGCGAATATCGAGGGATTCGAGGTTGCGGCGAATCAGCGTCGCCGCGGGCGCGTGATTTTCGATGAAGACGACTTCGCTTGCGCCGCGGCTCAGTGCCTCGATGCCCACGGCCCCGGTTCCCGCAAAGAGATCGATGAATCGCGACCCGTCAACTGCACCGCCCAAGACGTTGAAAAGGGTTTCGCGTAGGCGATCACTCGTGGGCCGGAGCGCGAGCCCCTTCAAGCTCTTCAGGATGCGGCTGCGGTAGGTTCCGGCGATGACGCGCATGGAATTGTGCGTGGAACCTCAGCCGACGCGGGCCAGATGGTAGCGGCGCTGCCACTCACCTGGGAGGTGGCGAAGGATACGATCAAGGTCGCGGGACTTTGCGGAATCTTCGGCGATGGAGAAAGCTTCGCGGCGTGCAAGTTCGAGGACTTCGCGGTCGCGGAGCGGGTTGGCGATCTGAAATCCGAGGGTGCCGGACTGGCGCGTGCCGAAAAATTCGCCGGGTCCGCGCAGATCCAGGTCGGTTTCGGCGATCTGGAATCCGTCGCATGTCCGCACCATGGCTTCCAGACGGGCGCGGGCCTCGTCGGTCATGCGCACCGGGCCGACGAGAACGCAGTGGGATTTGGCGACTCCGCGGCCGATGCGCCCCCGAAGCTGATGCAGCTGCGAAAGGCCGAAGCGTTCGGCGTGTTCGATGACCATCACCGTTGCGTTGGGAACATCGACACCGACTTCGACGACGGTAGTGGCTACGAGAATCTGCACTTCGTTTTTGCGGAAACGCTGCATTACATCGTCTTTTTCTTCGCTGGATAGGCGGCCGTGCAGGAGACCCACCTTGAATTTCGAGAACACTTCCCGGGACAAGCGCTCGAACTCTTCCATCGCGGCTTTCAATTCGAGCTTCGATTCCTCAATCACCGGATAGACGATGTAGGCCTGATGTCCCGCCTCGACTTCGCGGCGCACACCGCCCCACACACCGTTCAGGTGCGGTTCGCTGGTGAGATGCGTTTCGATCGGCGTGCGGCCCGGCGGGAGTTCGTCGAGAATCGACACATCGAGATCACCGTAAAGAGTGAGCGAAAGAGTGCGCGGAATCGGCGTGGCCGTCAGCACCAGCACGTGCGGCGCATGGCCGTGCGCGGCGGCCTTATCCATCAGGCGCTTGCGTTGCAGCACGCCGAAGCGATGCTGCTCGTCAATGGCCACGAAACCGAGCTTCGCGAACTGCACGTTATCTTCGATCAGAGCGTGCGTGCCGATCGCGAGCTGTGCTTCGCCGTTGCGGATGCGTTCGAGGGCAGCTGCTTTTTCTGCGGACTTCAGGCCGCTGATCAGCAATTCCACGCGATAGCCAGCGTGCTCGAGAATGCGACGCGCGGAAAGATAGTGCTGCACGGCGAGGATCTCGGTAGGCGCCATCAGCGCGGCCTGGCAGCCGTTGGCGATGGCAATTACCGCTGCTTGCAGCGCCACAATCGTCTTGCCGCTGCCGACGTCGCCCTGCAGCAGGCGATTCATCGGAGCCGATTTTTCGAGGTCGGCGGCGATTTCGCCGAGGACACGCTTTTGGGCCGCCGTCGGTTTGAATGGCAGGATGCGTTTCACTGCCTCGCGAACGTTTTCTTCGCGCAACTTGAAGGCTATAGCGTTTTCTGTTCGCGCCGTTCGCCGGTCCAGCGCCAAGCTCAGCTGGTATAGGAAAAATTCCTCGAATATAAGGCGTTGCTGCGCCGGGGAGCGATACGCGTTGAGGGCTTCGATCGATTCGCCGGGCGGCGGAAAGTGCGTATGGGCGATGGCCTGGCTCCGCGAAGGAAATTCGAGTCGCGCCCGCAGTTCTTCCGGCAAGACTTCCGGCATGCGCGGATCAATGAGTTGCAGGGCGGCGTAAATCGCACGGCGAATCGAGCGGGACCCGAAAGTGCCGATGGCTTCGTAGATGGGCACGATGCGGCCGACTTCGGTCGAATCGGCTTCGCTCTCGCCGAGCATTTCCATTTGCGGATTGACCATTTCGAGCCGCGCGGGCCGCAGCTTGTCGATCTCTGCTTTTCCGTGGAGAACGAGCCATTGGCCTGGCTTCAGCCGGCCTTCGAGGTAACCGCCGTGAAAGAATTTGCAGGGGAGCAGGCCGCCGGCGGCGTCCTGAACGAGCAGGTGATAAATGGCGTCGCTGCGGCGCATTCCGCGGACAGCCTGGCCGCTCATGACCTTGGCGCGGATGGTGTAAACGCCGTTGGGCTGGAAGTCTTTCACATTCGAAAAATGGATACGATCTTCGTAGCGAAACGGCAGGTACGTGAGCAGGTCTCCGAGGTTGTGAAGGCCGCGCTTGGCAAGCAGTTCGGCGCGCTGCGGACCGACACCCTTGATCATGCGGACTTCCGTGAAGAGGGTTAGAGGCGGCATTCTACGGGTGACGGCAGCGGTGCTCATTGCTACTTCTTTTATACCATCGCGGGGGTTCGGGGCAGGCATCGCGGCTTTATTCAGGACTATTTGGCATGTAGCTGCGGTCTGCGCGACCGCGGGTTTAGATTCAACGGCAACCTGTGGTGCCTGTTGTGGGAAGGTTGTAACGGTAAGAGGCAATCGTCGTTGAGGTCCGCGCAGCATTGGCTCTTACCGCGAGATTCAGCCTATCCATGGTGCTCGTGTTGCGTCTAAACCCCGCCGTCAGGAGACGGCGGCTACAGGAAGTCCGAATTGTTGGCTTGCGTTCCAGGCTTGCGCCCTGGGCTGGCGTGTCTATACAGTGAGAGAACTTTGCCGCTGCTTGAGGAGGGTTTGGTGTCCAGCGACCGGCTGACGGGTTCCGACAAACGAGCGCTGTTGCTTTGGGTGTTAGCGGGCGTTGTGGGTGTGTGGTTCGCCCACCACTATTTCTTTCGAGCCTTCCCGGAAGCATCGGTGGACTTTCGCGTTTCGCGCGGAGAGGCGTTGAAGCGTGCGCAAAGTTTCGTGGACGGACTTGGCGAGAACATCAGCGGGTATCGTTCGTCGATCGTCTTCGATGTGGACGACAACGCGAAGACTTACCTCGAACGCGAACTTGGGTTGCAGCAAGCGAACCAGTTGATGTCGAGCCAGCTGAACATCTGGTATTGGGATGTGCGCTTTTTCCGGCCGCTGCAGGAAGAAGAGTTTGACGTGAGGGTCAGCCCGTCGGGAAACATTGTCGGTTACGAGCACAAGATTGAAGAGGCGCGCGCCGGGACGTCGCTGGAACGCGCCGAGGCGGAAGCCAAGGCGCAGAATTTTCTGAGCGGCAAGCTGAATGTAGATCTGAGCAAATGGGATTTTCTGCCTGAAGAAGCGAACTCGAATAAGCGGCCAAACCGGTTGGATTGGTCTTTTACCTGGGAAGAGCACGGATTTCGCGCCAAAGACGCGCCCTACCGGCTGCAGGCCAGCCTGAATGGCGACAAGGTCAGCGGCAGCGAGGAGTTTTTGCAGGTGCCGGACGCTTGGAAGCGCGACTTCCGGCGACTGCGCTCTGGCAACGACACCCTCGCGGCGGCCTTCACAGTTCCTTACATTCTGATCCTGGCTATGGCTGTCTGGCTCGCGATTCGCCTGACGAATCAAGGGCAGACGTCGTGGCGCGGCGCGATTCTCCTGGGTGCGCTGGTGGCCGCTTTACTATTTTTGCAAAACTTGAACAGCTGGCCGCTGTGGAGCGCGAGCTACGACACGAATAGCGCGTATGGAAGTTTCATCGCGCTGAGACTCGGCTCGGCCCTGTTGATCTCGGTTTTGACCGCGCTAACGATCACTCTGGTTTTGCCTGCCGCCGAGCCGCTGTATCGCGCTTCTCAGCCGCGGCAGTTGCAGTTGGCAAAGACGTTTACGCTTCGAGGATTGCGGTCGAAGGAATTTTTCTCCGCGGCGGTTGTGGGACTTTCCTTTGCGGCGGCGCACATCGGTTATGTGGTGGCATTCTACGTGGTTGCGACTCATTACGGCGCGTGGGCTCCGCAGGAATTGAACTATGAAGAATCCGTGAACACCGCGTTTCCGTGGATCTCAGGTGCGGCCATTGGGCTGCTGGCATCCACGAATGAAGAATTCACGTTCCGTTTGTTTGCGATTCCGTTCTTTGCGCGGTTTACGAAATCCCGGTGGATCGCGGTGATCGTGCCGGCATTTTTGTGGGGCTTCCTGCACAGCAACTATCCGCAAGAGCCCGCCTATATTCGCGGAATTGAGATCGGGCTGATCGGAATCGTCGCCGGAGTGGTGATGTTGCGGTGGGGCATTCTGGCGACGCTGATCTGGCACTACACGGTGGATGCGTCGCTGGTCGGATTGTTTCTGGTGCGCTCGAACAGCCTGTATTTCAAGATTTCCGGCGTGGTGGTGGCAGCGGCGGCGGTCGCTCCGCTGGCGTTTTCCGGAATTTCGTATTTGGCCCGAGGGCGATTCGAGACGGACGAAGATTTGCTGAACAGCGCCGTGCAGGCTCCCGACCTAACCGCGGTTAGGGCTCGGCCGACGACGTCCGCCGCAATCCAGGCCCGGCGGTATGATGCGCTCGCCCCGGCGATGCTCGGATTACTTGCGGTGTGCTTGGTCGCCGGCGGGTTGCTCGCGTGGCGGTTGAAGCCGGAAGTAATTGGCGACTATTTGAAACTGACGGTCGATGCCAAGGGCGCTCGCGCCCGGGCCGACGAAATCCTGAGTCAGCGTGGCATCAATTCGAATACCTACATCCATACCACGCAGTTTGTGAACGTGACCGATCCAGTGGTGAACGAATTCCTGCGCCAGCGCGGTGGCGTCGCACACATCAACGAAATATACGCCAAGCAAGTGCCGGGTGCTTTGTGGCGCGTGCGCTATTTCCGCGACAGCCAGCCGGAAGAATATGCCGTCATCCTCAAGCCTGACGGCTCGCTGCATTCCGTGCGGCACACGCTCGCGGAAGCGGCGCCCGGGGCATCGCTGACGAAAGACGAAGCGGTGGCACGTGCGGAGAAATTCCTGCGCGAAGAAAGAAAGATCGATCTGAGTCAATGGAACCTGGTTGAGTCGAACTCCGACAAGCGACCACACCGCACAGATCACACGTTGACGTGGCAACAGAATGCTCCGCTCGATTCGGAAACCGGCGCGGACGCAGCATCCAATGGCCACGCGTATGCCCGAATCGAACTTGTCGTGCGCGGCGACGAGATCACGGACTACCGCACGTACATCAAGATCCCCGAGGACTGGCGCCGGAAGCAGGAGGATCTGACTCTTCCTCGAATGGTGTTTACCATCGCGATTCCGATCTTGTTTCTCGGTGGTCTGGCCATCACCGCGCTGATTGTTTTCCTGAAGAATCTGCGATCGGAGGAAGCGCGGTCGATTCCATGGAGACGACTTTCGCTATGGGCACTCTGGGGCCTGGCCGCCTATGTCGTGGTTTTTGCGTTGGGGAACCGCATCCCCGCGTTCCTGGGCGCGTACAACACAGCGATCCCCTTTAAGGTCATGCTGGGCACTCTGGCCATAGGGGCGATTCTCGGCGGGCCGTTTTACTACGGAGTGCTGGCACTCCTATTCGGGGTGGCGTTCTATTTCGCGAAGCGCGTATTCCCGGAAGAAAAATTTCCTGGCTGGACGGGGATGCCAGCACTCTACTACCTCGACGCGTGGTTCATCGGCCTGGGTGGAGCGGGCGCGTTGATCGGTTTACAAACGTTATTGCATGCGATCTCACAGCATTGGCCCACTGCGCATCGTTCGACGGAAACTTCGTTTGGGTCGAATTTCGATGCGTTCATTCCCGCCGCATCCATTCTCGGCACATCGACACTGCACTGCTTACTGTTCACCGGCGTCGTCGCGTTAACCGCCTGCTTCGTCGCGGCGATGTTTCGTGCCCCTTGGATGCGCGTTCTGACCTTCTTACTGGCGACGCTGGCACTGATGCCCGGCAACTGGGGCGGCCCGGCGGATTTCGTCAAACAATGGCTGGCCGAGTTGATCTTGCTTGGCGTCCTGGTTTTCGGTGTGCGCTACGTGATGCGATTCAATATCCTTGGATGCTTTCTTGTAATAGCCATCACTGCTTTAGCACTCGATGCAGCCGAACTGCTGGGTCAACCCGATCGCTTTTATCAGCTGAACGGCTACGCCGTGGTTCTCGCGCTGCTGATCCTTCTGGCGTCCCCACTTCTTGCCTGGCGCTCGAGTAGCGCCCCCGACAAGATGGCAATCAAGTGATCGGTGGCGGATAGTGGTTGAGTCGATAGTTGCCCAAGGGAATCCCGGGCCCTCAATTCCGGGTGCTAAGACCGGAAGTGGCGTAGACTGAAGAAGCCATGGAAAAACTCCAGGAATTTCAAGCTGCGGCCCGCATCGATGGTTTCGTCGAAGTAAAGGACAGCGACGACGCCAACGTCGCCTGGTTCAGGAATGAGTTGCCGGACCCCGAGACCAAGGTTCACAAGCGCCTTTGCATCGATAGTCTGACTAGCAGCGCGACCGTCTACTGGGAAACCACGGGCGCTAAACTGAACTCGAAAACCTTCCGGACCGTCTCCAGCATGAAGGCCTGGCTTTCGTTGAACCCCGTCCGCTGAAGTTCTCTCCAATCCACTGTTTCCATAGCTAAATGAGAAACAAACAGCGGAGCTTGCTCGTTATAACTATGGGAAGCGGCTGCTTACCCACTGCGCTGGAGTGCGTCCAAATTGGGTGCTACTCTGTGGGCTCATCACCGGGATGACGATTTAAAATTGGGCTAAGGTGTTATGGTCAAAGCCATAACGCCACGCCAGCGCGAATAGAAAGCGAACATGCCGCTTCCTCGATTGGCTTTGGCAAATGTGTTCGGCCAGGCTGCCAGTACCGGGGCCGCCTTGGCCACGGTGACTTCCTTGCCCCAGCTCGACGAGCGGTGTCTGGTGGCCGAAGCGCAAGCGGGTGGCCGCGCTGCCTTCGAGGAACTGGTGCGCCGCTACGACCGCGACGTTCTACGGCTGGCGCTGAATCTGATGAAGCGCCCCGAGGACGCCCGCGACGTTTATCAAGAAGCCTTCCTCAAGGTCTATCGCAACCTGCATCGCTTCCGCTTCGAATGCAGCTTTTACACTTGGCTCTATCGTATCGTCACCAATGTGTGCCTGGATCAACTGCGCCGCCGGCAGGCCCGGCCGGAAGATCAAGCCCCGGACATGAATTCCGCAAATCACGACGAAGGCATCACCGACTTTTTCGAACGGCAGCGCGAGCACCGACCAGCGCTTGATCCCGAGCGACGGCTGCTGGGTAAAGAGATTCAAGCGCGCATCGCGACGGCGATGGATCTGCTGTCGCCTCGGGAGCGCGTAGTTTTCGAGATGAAGCACTACCAGGGATTGAAGTTGCGTGCCATTGGCGATGCGCTCGGCACTACCGAAGAGACGGTGAAGAATTCCCTCTTCCGCGCAACCCGCAAACTCCGAGGCCAGTTGGGAGAGTTGCGATGAGCGGGCGGCCGCTAACGCGGTGCGCGGATGTAGCTCCCTTGCTCGTTTTCTATGCGTGCGACGAAGTCGATCCGCAAGAGCGCAAGCAGATCGACGCGCACCTGGCTGGTTGCCCCGCTTGCTCGGAGCAGCTTGGCCAGGAATCGGTATTTCAGACGGCGTTCTCCGGCGCGTCGCAGGCCGCGGATGAATTGGACCCGACCGGGGCGCTGCTGGCGCAATGCCGCAGCGAACTTTCCGAGCATCTCGACGACTTGCAGGCTCCACCTAAGCAGGAGCATTGGGTGCCGTTCGGCTGGGTTCGCCGATGGATGGCCGTGCGTCCGGCGTTGAGCGCTGCAGCCCTCGTTTTGGTTGGCATTGGGGTCGGTACGCAGGTAACTCCGTGGCTGGCCTTGAGCGGCGGCGGAGACGGCTCAGGTGACCGCCCGGGCCAAGCCGTAAACGTGATGGCCCCGCCGCGTATCACCGATGAAGACCTGTCGAAGATGGCCGTGGCGGGAATCAATTTTGCTCCAACGGCAGACGCAGCGCCGGGAACTCTGCAGGTGCAAGTTCGCACGGAGCAACCGCTGATGGTGATTGGAAACGTGGACAACACAGACGTTCGCCGGGTGCTGACCTACGTGGTGGCGAATGGTGAGCGGTTTGATCCCGGCGTGCGGCTGGATTGCCTGGATGCGCTGAGGGCTCGCAGCAATGATGCGCAAGTGCGGCACGCGTTAGTGGCGGCAGCGCGAAAAGATCCGAATGCCGCAGTGCGATTGAAGGCGCTGGAGGCGCTTCGCGATTCGACCGGAGAGGATTCCGTCCGCGAGGCTTTGCTGGAAGCGCTACGGCATGACGCAAATCCGGGTGTGCGCGTGGAGGCAGTGAATTTGCTCGTGCGATCGCTGGAAGGCGATTCGCAGGATGGACCGGGATCCGCGAGTGAATTGCCGTCTACGGAAGTGAGTTCGCTTTCCAACGATTCGTCAGTGGATCGCGTGGTTCGCGCGCTGGAGGACTTGGAGCGCAGTGACCCCAACCGGTATGTGCGGTTGCGTAGCGCGGCGGCGTTGCGGCAAATTAGCACGCGCGATGTGCAATGAACGGACTGCCTGCGCCCTTGAGCAAGCTTCGGGTGAATTCGAAATTCGAAATCGATCAAACGAAAAGATGAACGTCAGAGTGATTCCAACGCTTCACACCGTAGCATCGACCGCGAGGGCGCGCGGCACGATTGTTTCGATGTTGTTGTGCGGAGCATTGGCTTGCGCGGGAGTTGCCGCGCCAAGCGCAATCGAGCCTGCTCCAGTGGAACCCACTAAGCCAGGCGAGCCATCGCCAGCGCGCGCGGCTGCCGATCGCAACGGAGTTGTTCCCACCAAAGATGGGCTGGCACTGCGGCTCTCAACCGATCTTGGTTCGGTAAAAATCGTTCCGCTACCGCCGGGCGCACCCGCTGCGGTCCGGTATACGGTCCACATTGAAACCGACGCGCGCGCGTCACTCGCGGAGCGTCTACTCGGCCGCTACTCCGTTACCGCGCAGGCTACCGAGGCGGGTGTTGAGATCACCGGAACACTGCCGCCACAGATCGCTCGCTCGTCCGCCGCAGGAGTCCAATTTTGGGTGCAATTCGAAATCGCCGTGCCACGCGGGTATAGCGTGGACGTGAAGACGGAGGCCGGCGATATCGAGACGCAGGACATTGGCGGCACCGCCAATCTTTCTACGCAGGGCGGAAACATTCGCACCGGGCGCGTTGGCGTCAACTATTCACGCGATGCGCGCCCCGGGCGCCTCGTAGCGAAACTAGCAACCGAAGGTGGTCACATTCAGGTCCTCGACGTCGCTGGGGATGTAAATGCGTTTACTGCCGGTGGGCACATCAACGCCGGAAATATCGCCGGGGATGCGTTGCTCCACAGCGGCGGAGGCCACATCCGCGCCGAACAGATCAGCGGGCGCGCTGATCTGCAAACCGATGGCGGCAACATTACCGTAGGTCAGGCAGGCAGCCTGGTGAGCGTGCGGACTGGCGGAGGCCAGATCGATTTCGGCGAAGTGCGCGGCTCGGTTCGCGCGCAAACCGGGGGTGGCGGAATTCGCATCATGTATGTCTCCGGACCAATGGAAGTAGAGTCGAGTGCGGGAAGCATTTGCCTGACGCGCGTGGCAGGCACGGTGCGCGCCGCCACAGCAGGCGGCAGCATCCGCGCGTGGATCAATCCAGACGCCCCGTCTGCGGGCGGCACGGTTCATCTGGCGGGGGTATCGCAGCTAACCTCCGGCAATGGCGACATCATCGTGTTTCTTCCGCGAAATCTCGCGGCCGATATTGATGCTACCGTCGAGTCGGGCGGCGAACGCCGGATTGAGGCAGACCCTGCGTTAGGGCTTACGATGCAACCATCACACGGCCCCGGCTCAGTGCACGCGATGTGCGCGTTAAATGGCGGCGGGGCTCCGCTAAAATTACGCACGACTTCCGGAACGATTCATCTGCGATTTCTGGATTCGGAAGTTGCTTTGCGTGATTCGCTGATTCGCGATCAGAAGGAGCGCCTCAGCGAGCATGGTGTCCAATTGATGGCCACGGGGTTCGACCTCTCGGATGCGTCACAGGTACAAACTGGATCGATCCCGCCTGACAAAGGCGATTGGCTCGACAGTTGGCTGGACCGGTTGCAGATTGCGTTCGTCGGCGGCGTGCGCGAGGATTCGGATGAATTCCTGAAACATGTCACTGTTCAAACATCGGCGGTATATCCGGAAATCGCCATGCGGGCAGGTGTACAAGGGCTGGTGAAGCTCCAAGTGCGGGCGACGAGGGATGGCCATATTGAAGTGGAGAAATTGATCGACGGCGCACCGAGCCTCGCGGACGCCGCAATCGCGGCGGTAAAACAGTGGCGGGTGAACCCAACCTGGGTGCTTGCCAAGCGGGGCGATGTCATCTCGATCGTGACGTTTAATTTCATCTTGCACTAAACGAGCGGGTAGTGTGGCGCGGAATGCGCGCGAGTTTTGTTCGGGTCCTCAGGTCATTCGGGTCGATCGGAAAGATCATCG
This sequence comes from uncultured Acidobacteriota bacterium, assembly GCA_963834025.1. Lineage (GTDB taxonomy): Bacteria > Acidobacteriota > Terriglobia > Acidiferrales > UBA7541 > Acidiferrum. Next base: position 294,883 of record CAWIAI010000007.1, read on the forward strand.
AAGGGGGAACTGTTATGGCTCGCCGCGCATTGTGCATCGCTGCATTCCTGACGTTGGTCCTGGCAACGACTTCGGCCGTACCGTGTTTCGCGATCAGTAAAGAATTCGATCAGACCTATCCCCTGCAACAAGGCGGCTCGTTCGAACTGCAAAATGTAAACGGCACGGTGGAGGTGCAGACCTGGGATCGCAATGAGGTCGAGGTGCACGCCGTGAAGACGGCGAAGCACCAGGAGTCGGACCTCGAACTTGTTTCGATCGACGTCGATGCTAAGCCCGATTCAGTCTCGGTGACCACGCGTTATCCACAGAATGAAGGCGTCGAGGTCGCCGTCGAGTACGTAGTGCACGTGCCGCGCCGCGCGCACCTGGAGCATCTCGGCACTGTCAACGGTACATTGCGAGTGGCCGGCGTTGAGGATGTAGAGGATTTGCGGACTGTGAACGGCAACATCGAGGTCTTCGAAGGTGGCGGCGCGGTGCACGCGCACACCACAAATGGAAATGTGCATCTCGAATTACTGCATCTTCAGGACAAAAACGGAGCGGTCGCGGAAACCACCAATGGTTCCGTCTTACTGGCGGTCCCGGCAAGCACCCAGGCAAATCTGGAAGCGCGATGCATGAACGGTAGCTTTTACTCAGAACTGCCACTGGCGCTGGAGAGTACTCAACGTCCGCGCGAAACGCACGGCAAGCTGGGGAAAGGCGGAGCTTCCATACACCTGAACACGATCAATGGCGGAATCCGCGTCGTCGCCCTGCGGTCGACGGTTTAGCGTTTGCCGCGTCTGAACAGGTCGGAGGGATGACGATGAAAAGAAATGGTTGGATTGCAGCAACAGGACTTGTAGCGTTGGCGCCTGTCCTGATGGCGCTTCCCGGGCGATCATCCGCGGGCCAAGAGCCGGACAAAGCGAATCCCGCCAATCAGAGGGTACGAGTCAATATTCAGGACTTTCAAGATGTGATGGAGCAAGGTCCCGGCAACGTCGAGGTGCTGCTGGACAGCGAAGGGCCGAGCTGGCTGGGCGTGGAGGCCCGCGAAGTCACGCCCGAGAACGTGAAAGAGTACAAGCTTCCCGCCGAACGCGGCGTTGTGGTTGGTGGCGTCGCACCAGAGAGTCCCGCCTCGAAGTCCGGGCTTGCGGAGACCGATGTTATTACCGAAGTCGATGGGCAGCGCGTGGAAGGCGCTGCGCAATTTCGCCGCATGATTCGCGAGATTCCGGCAGGACGAACCGTTCAGCTTACGATCTGGCGTGGTGGGCGTGCGCAGACGATCAGCGCAACCCTCGGGAAGGCCGAGGACAACCATCGCGCGATGCTGAAGGCGGCACCGGGAGCATTTACATTTCGCATGCCCGAAGTGGAAATTCCGGATATGCCGGAAGTGCCGGGGATGGAATGGGACAACGGTGACATGATGGTTTTTCCGGACAGCCGCCCACGTCTGGGAATCGATGCCGAAGACATCAACGGGCAGCTCGGCAGCTACTTCGGAGCGCCGGATGGTGAAGGCGTGCTAGTGCGCAGCGTGAATGCCGGCTCCGTCGCGGAAAAAGCTGGAATGAAGGCGGGCGACGTGATCACTAAGTTCAACGGAGACCGCATCCGGTCGCTGGGCGATTTGCGTGAAAAGTTGGCAGCGAAGAATGACGGCAAGTCCGTGCATTTGGCTGTGCTGCGCAACAAAAGCGAAATCACACTGACGGTAGATTTGCCCGCGGCGGCGCAGAAGGTGAAGCGCGGGATCGGCCGCAGCACAAACATTTAATTTACCGAGCAGGGCGACGCTATCCTGCGACTATCCTTTCCCGCTTCGCCCATATTTCCGCGCCAAACGAAACGGCCGGCTGATCGCGTCCAGTGTTCCGGTCCGCTTTTCCTCGGCGCCCGCCACCCAATCCTCTTCTGTCGGCGAAACCGAAAGCCGCAACAAGTAGGCGACACCCCTCGGAAATCCGCCGCGCATCCGGATACGAAATGCAGCTCGCTCCAACAAGCCAACCGGCTCGTCATTGACGACGGGCAGTCGTCGTGCGATTCGCGCAGCAATGCGCACGGCGGGCACATCAGAACTAACCCTGTCGACGATCTCTCCAGGTAACTTCGCGCCCGTTACATTCGTCGCGAGGAGCAGTCCCACGCGGAGCATGCGCTCCGCCTGCACTTCGCGTGCTGCCAGGATCGCGCGATCCCAATCGACACTCTGGTGCGTCACCAGTGCCGCGACGTCCGCAATCCACATCAGGCGCTCCCAGAAGTGTTTCGCGCCGTGAATGCAGATCAGAATTAATTCGTCCTCGACGGACAGCGCGGGTACATCGTGGCCGTCGAAGCGCACGCGGGTCTGTCGCTCAAGCAGCTTTTCGATCGACAACGGTTTCGGGTGATACCGGAACGTGCGCTCGGTGTGAAGTTCAACCAGAAGCTTCGTGCCGCTCTGGAAGAACACGTATTCGCCGGGAATTCTTCCCGTTCGAATGGCCTGCAGCGGAATCTTGGGATCGTAGCCCAATGCCATCATCGCTTCGGTCGCCCGTTCGATGTCGGCGTTGCGCAGAACGAGGTCCAGATCGGTATACTGCCGCAGGCCCGGATCGCCGTAGCACCGCGCGGAGAGAAGGGGTCCTTTGGTAAGCAGGACCTCGATGCCCAGCGCTGCAAAACGATCGAGTACGCGGAACAGTTCCGCGGTCAGGCTCAAGGTGAACAGCGTTTGCGCGCGTGCCGCATCGCGCAGTTCCTGGCGAATTTCGGATGGCGCGACGTCTCCCCCCAGTTCGCCAAGCCGCTTCGTGACCAGCGGGAGAAGCCCTTGCTCCTCCGCCAGCATCACCAAACGAGGCCAATCGAACGGCTGGCGAAGAAGCTCGCTGAGACGATCAACGGAGAACTGCGGATTCGCGCACTGTAACAATGCCAGCCATTCCGCTGAGCGCGCATTAGGTTCATCCGCAGAAGTGTTCCGCAAGAAATCTCCCTAACTCGTGGCGGCCCCACGAAGCATACGCGAGCCGATCACCACACACTAGTGGTTGAGGATTAAGGATGACAACTAAACGTCGATCGCGACGAATGGTTTCGAGGGATTGTGCCGCGAAGACACGCCTACTTTCGTGACAAGACCGGAAACGCAGCATCGAAGGGAGCATAGTCTGGAATCGTACCGCTAGTTTCATCCAGCGCATTACCGCCAAATTCCACCCACGCGTGTGCTTCCAGTCCATTGGCGGTCTTCCTCGTTCCAATGCGCAAACTCGACTCGATGCCCTCACGGCCGAGAAACCACCATAGCGCCAGTGAACTTTCCAGGCACGTCGGCCGCACAAGTCCATAGCGCGCAGCCGCATGCACCATGTGCGCTATTCGAGCCGCGTCTCTGGCCATATTTCCTTTCGCCTGGTCGTGGGGATTGGCGCCGGTCAAAAGAAAGCGCCCGAGTGTAGCCTGCGTCGCGCGTAGCCCGCGAAGGCGGAGGCTAGCAGAAATCATAGGCATCAGAACGGCGGCGCACAGAAAGAGCCTCTGCGCCCGCTTGTCCAAGGCGCTAAATTGTTGAAGGAGTTTCCACATTCGAGGGGACAATCTGGAGCAGTCCGTTGTCAACCAGCCGGCTCAGCAATTCCGTGAGATTCGACCGCAGTAATTCCGGCGCGACGTCGTATTCGCCAAGAAGTTCGTGAAACGCGACATCGATCGAAGCAGTTGCCGTGAGCAACTGCCACATCCGCGTACCTGTTTCGTCCAACCCGAAATATTTCTCCGTTTCCAGATTCAAGAGCACCGCCTCGTTGTCGAGGACGCGCACCATCACCAGCGGCGGCACCGCCACTCGATCTGCAAACGAAACCATCACAACGCCAATACCCAAGTCACTGGTCCAACCCCTTAGCAGGATGCCCCAACCATACCATTGGGCCCGGAAATTCTAAAGTTGGTTGGATGCAGCTCCGCCTCTTGAGGGTGGCCGAACGAATCCCTCGCGCGCTGTTCCTGGATTTGTTTTCAGAAAGAAGACACGCTATAAATCCTTGCGTGCCCGAACCCGCGATCGCCATCGAGTCTCTCGAAAAACTGTTCCCGCCCACACGCAGCGGCTGGCGCACGTTCTTGCAACCATTCGAGAAGCCGACTGCTGTAGCCCTGGCCGGCCTTTCCTTCGAGGTGCGCGAAGGCGAGGCGCTGGCGCTACTGGGCGCGAATGGCGCAGGCAAATCCACGCTCCTGCGCATATTAGCCACGCTTCTGCTACCCACACGCGGCACTGCTCGCCTCGCCGGATATGATGCCGTTCGCCAGCCAAAAGAGGTTCGGCGGAAGCTGGGGTACCACGCCGGGACCGATCACGGCTTTTACGCCCGGCTGACGGGCCGCGAAAATCTTAGATTCTTCGGCCGGCTCAATCACCTTTCCTCCGCAGCCACGAACCAGCGCATTTTGCAGCTCGCCGAGCAATTCCGTCTGGGCGAAGCCCTTGACCGCCAGGTACGCACGCTCTCCTCAGGCACAGTCCAGCGCCTGAGTCTGGCCCGCGCGCTGGTTCATGAGCCGAGGGTTCTATTGCTCGACGAACCTACCCGAAGTCTGGACGCCATTGCCGCCATGGAATTCCGCCGCTTCTTGAAAAAGGAAATCGTGCAAGGCGCAGGAACTTCTCTGCTCTTTGCCTCCCACACGCTGCCCGAAGTCGAGCTGCTGGCGGACCGCATCGTCGTCATCGACCGGGGGCGCTTGCTGGATTGCGACACACCCGCCGCATTGAAGAGGCGCACCAACTCGTCAACTTTAGAAGACGTCTTCCTTCGACTGACCGGCCGCAACACCGCCCAAACCGATGAAGGCTCCCCCCAATGACGCGCGTAGCTCGCGATCTCTGGCTTTTCTTCTGGCGCGACCTGACCATCGCCCGCACCTACCGCGCTCCGTTCATTCTGGAAGCGATCGAAGCTCTTTTCGGTGCCGCCATGTTTTATTACATGTCGCGATTCGTCGATAGCCCTCAACTCCGAAACTCCCTGCCGCAAGGCACCACCTACTTCGCCTTCGCGCTCGTCGGCTGGATATTTTTCGAGTACCTGCACACCGCCATCGATACCTTCGACGAAAGCATCCAAGAAGCGCGCGACAGCGGCACCCTCGAGCAACTGCTGATTACGCAAACTTCGTTGCCAGTAATGCTCGCGGGCTCAGCGCTCTATCCGTTCTCCGCCGCGCTCCTTCGAGTCGGCGTTTACGTCGCCTGGGGAACAGCCTTGTTCGGCTTTCCCTTGCGCAACGCGAATTGGATCGCCGTCTGCGTAGTTCTGCTGGCGACGCTGCTCGCCTTCTCTGGTCTCGGCATTCTTTCTGCAAGCTACGTGCTCCTTTTCAAGCGCGGAAACCCAGCGAAGTGGCTGCTGCTCTCATTCTCCAACGTCGCGGGCGGCATGCTCTTCCCGACCAGCATCTTGCCCGACTGGCTGCAGTTTGCCGCTCGCCTCAATCCCGTAACCTACGCGCTAAACGGGATGAGGGCAGCGCTACTCTCCGGCGCAACCCTCGCGGTTGTGTGGCGCTCCGTGGCCATATTGTTTCTCATCGCCGCAATATTGCTCCCCATTTCAATCGCTGTCTTTTCCCGCGCGCTCCGGCGCACCAAAACCACGGGCACGCTCGCGCACAGTTGAGCGCACGTGCCTCGAGGCAGCATAGTCACTGCCGTCTGTGCCGGCTTTTGCGCCGCCCAGCCGGATGGCCGTGAAATTGTCTGAATTGTACGAACGGGGACCCAAGAAAAACAAAGGGCCAGCTCCTCGCAAGCTGGCCCAAAGCTACATCGGATCTTGATCAGGACTTCTTCTTAGTCTTGGTCTTCGTGTCGATTCCCGGCGCGATTTGCGCCAGCGCATCGAGCCCCTGCTTGGCTTGCTCTCCATACGGACCTTTGGGATCGAGCTCCACGGCCTTTTGGTAAGCCTCCACGGTACCGGGCTGCACCACCACTTCCATCTTGTCGCCCACTTTCTTGTACTCCATCGCGCCGACCAACGAAGCGCCCAATAAGTACCACGCCTGCGCACTCTTCGGATCGAGTTCCGTCGCTTTTTTAAGCGGCTCGACCGCTTCTTTCATTTTTCCCGCGTTATACATCGTGATTCCGGCATTCCGGTAAGCCTGCGCCGCATTCGTGGGATCGAGTTCTGCGCTCTTTGCGTAAGCGGCCATCGCATCGTCGATTTTGCCGGCGCGCCCCAGGATCCCGCCGAGATTGTTGTAATAAGCCGCGGTAGGCTTGAGCGCGACCGCCTGCTTGTAAGCGTTCGCCGCATCGTCCGCGCGTCCCGCTGTGTCATACGCATCACCCAGCCGCGCCCAGATCAGGTTGAGGTTAGGGTCCTTCTCCGGGGCCGCAGCCTTAGCGGCTTCCAATTCCGTTACCGCCTTCCCGGACAGGTCCGCCACCTGCGTCTTCAGCGCGTCACGCTGATCCGCAGGAGCTTTCGCCATATCCGCCTTTGCCTGGGTCGCCTGCGTCAGCGCCGCAACCCCCGCCTCGAAATGCTGTTTCATGCCCTGGAACTTTTGCTTGTCTTCTTCCGCCTTCTTCTGCTGCTCGACCGCCGCAGCTCCCTGCTTGGACATGATGTCTTTGAAGTTCACGTTGACCTTCGGCGTCTCCGCTCCACTCGATACATGAACTTGCGCAAACTCGTAAGGTTTGTTAGGAGCTGGGAGTTCAATCGTGACCGTGTAGACGCCAGCGCGCAGATTGTGGAAAGCGTAGTTGCCGTCTTTGTCTGTCTTGGCCGTGAGTTTGGCGCCCTGGTCGCTTACAGCATCGATCACCATATCGACCCAAGGCTTGCCCGCAACGTCAAGAACGTTGCCGCTCAGCGATCCGTCCAGTTGCGCGGCGGCGCGCGGTGCGACCGTCCAAAGCAGTGCGGCGACAAGTATCGCGACACGCACCCAGGGTTTGCCCCCGTGTGAACGTTGAGCGGTCAAACAGACGCGTGACCGCGAAGCACTCAACTTTGATAGCTTCATGCTCGATTCTCCTTTTGTCGCGGGCAGGCTCCTACCCGAAGTCCCCCGGGGCGGCATGCGCCCTATTATCCCTAATTTACAGCCGAAGCCAAGCTCAACGGGCCGCGACCCGCTGCCGGTACGGTATCGGGTCCTTCAACCCGGCCTCGGCGAACGCCCGCAGCCTCAACAGGCAGCTGTCGCAAGCCCCGCAAGCCACATCCTCGCCTTGATAGCACGACCAGGTTAGATGCAGCGGCGCGCCCAACTCCCGGCCACACAGGATAATTTCGCTCTTCTTCAGCGTGATGACCGGCGTCACGATTTCAATTTCCGTCTCCGGCCGGGTTCCCTCGCGGATCACATTTTGAAACGCCCGGTAATATTCGGGCCTGCAATCGGGATATCCGGAGCTGTCTTCCGCCACCGCTCCGATATAGATCGCGCCGGCTCCAATCGCCTCCGCCCAACTGACCGCAACTGAAAGAAAGTGCGCGTTGCGGAAGGGCACGTAGGTAACCGGAATGCTGCTGCCGTGCGAAGCGTCGAGATGATTTTCGGGGATGCCAATATTCCTGTCGGTCAGCGCGGAACCCCCAATCGCGCGGAAATGATCGAGTTGTACGATGAGTCGCTGCTGCTCGCCGTAAAAGTCGGCGATCTCCGTAAAGGCGCGGCGCTCACGCCCTTGGGTGAGCTGCCCGTATCCAGCGTGAAGTAGTGCGATATTGCCAGCACCATGCCGTTCGCGGGCCACGGCGGCGCTGACGCAGGAGTCCATCCCGCCACTGAGAAGCACGACTGCTTTGCGTCGTTCGGTCATTTTATCTTCTGCTGGAGGCCGCCCTCGTGCGTCGCTCGGAGCATCTCATTAGACGCCTTTCGTGGCCGGGTGCCATACAAATTTGTGCAGCTGCAATCCCAAACGCACCTGCAACCCGTCAGCGAGAATCCATTCCACCAATTGGCGCGATTCCAGCCCCTGCCACTTTCCCTCAGAATCGTCAAACACTGGAGAAAACAGGACCTGGCGAACGCGGGCTTCCAAGCCGTATTTCGCCGTAAATTCGCGCGCGAACTCGTAATCGCGCCGTGAGGAAATCACAAATTTGACCTCGTCCGCCGGGCCAAGCGCTTCCAGGTTGCGCACCTCAAACGTGTCGGCCTCTCCCGAGTCCGGACACTTCACGTCCACGATCTTGATTACTGCTTTAGGCAGCCGCCCGATGTACCGTTCCCCACTCGTTTCGATCATCACGATGTAACCATCCGCCAGTAGTACCTCCGCGAGGCGGTATATGTCCTCCTGCAATAGCGGCTCGCCCCCAGTCAGCTCCACCAAGGGTATCGCTGCGGTGGAGGCGTGCCGACCGTCTCCGCGGCGCGCTAGCTCGTCCACCCGCCCGCACACCTCCTCAACGCTCATTTTCTTCCCGCCATGAAATGCGTATGCAGTGTCGCACCATGTACAACGAAGATTACAGCCGGTGAGCCGCACGAAAATGCACGGAAGCCCAGCCCGGGTTCCTTCTCCCTGAATCGACTTGAATATTTCGGTGATGAACATGACCTGCGTTCTTAATGTCTATTGGCGCCCGGACTTTGCGCGCGCGGTCCTGCGGGCCAACCACCAGATCGCCAAGAAAAATACGGTCACCGCAATGATCAACCGCGCATATCCCGGCGCAAGCCCCACCGACCGAAAAACGAGGATGTAGCCCAATGCTACCAAGAGGACCGGAATCATGACGATATAAATAGCTCGATTCATTCTTCCCCGACGCTGAAAATGGCGTCGCCTTCCACTACACGCCAGGCCGATACTGCGCGCTAGCCGTATCCGTTTCCCAAACGATCGTATCGGTAACCCGCGCTCCCGGAGGTAACCCTGTCAGTTGCCGCGTCACCTCATCATAAAAATACTTTGCCAGATTCTCGGCCGACGGGTTGACAGTGCGAAACGCCTCAAGATCGTTGATGAATTGATGGTCCAGCCCCCCGATAATTTCGCGCAACGCGCGCTTAACCTCGGTAAAATCGCAGAGCAAGCCGATCGAATCCAGCTGCGGCCCTTCCACCGTAACGCGCACCCGGTAATTATGGCCGTGCACATTCTCGCACTTGCCGCGATAACCGCGCAGCGCGTGCCCCGATGAAAACGTCTCTTCCACGCTAACTTGAAACATTCTATCCCTGCTGTATCCGCCTGCCTTAAGAGAGACGGGTCTCTAGACAAAAAATCAGTCGCAAATCATGGCAACGAAACCTGTAGCCGCCCTCTCCGAGAGGGCGGGGTTTAGATTGAACACAGGCGCAAGCCAAGCCACGAAGCTCGCCGCTCGCCGCCCGCCGCCTGCATCCAAACCTAGCCTTGCTCCAGAAACCGTCTTACATCCCGCAACTCATGTGTCGTGGCGTACTTCGGCATCGACTCTAAAAAAATCTTACCATAGGGCATCCGCTCAATCCGGCTATCCAGCAGCGCCAAAACTCCGCGATCCGTCTTCGTACGAATCAGCCGCCCAAACCCCTGCTTCAAGGCCAACACCGCCTGCGGCACCTGAAACTCCGCAAACGCATTCCGCCCCTCCTCCTGCAAAGCCCTAACTCGCGCCGCAACAATTGGATCGCTGGGCACGGCAAACGGCAAACGGTCCACGATCACGCAGGAAAGCTGGTCCCCCGGAACGTCCACACCCTGCCAAAAGCTGGAAGTCGCAAACAATACCGCCCCCGGAGTGTTCTTGAATCGCTCCAGCAGCACCGACCGCGGCGCGGTACCTTGCAGTAGCAGCGGAAACGATACCCGGTTTCGCACCCGCTCGAACAAATCATTCATCTGCGAATAGCTCGTGAACAAACAAAACGCCCGCCCCTGGGTAAGTTCCAATAGCTTCACGATCTCATCCGCCGCTGCCGACGCAAATCCCGGATTGCGCACGTCAGGTATTGTCCGTGGCATGTACAGCAGAGCCTGCTCCGCCCAATCGAACTCCGGCGGCAGAGCGCTCTCTTTCGTGTGGTCGAGACCGACGCGCTGGCGAATATACTCGAACCGTCCCCCAACGGTGAGGGTGGCGGAGGTAAGCACGACAGTGTCGAACTTCTCAAACAGCCGTTCGCGCAAGATCTGGCTGACATCGATCGGCGTGGCCGCCAGAAAAACCCCTTTGTTCCGCCGCTCGTACCAATAGACGAAATTGCGCTCGTTCGATTCGAACAGAAATGCCAATTCCTGCCGCAACTCAAAGCTACGCCGCGCAATGCGCGTAAGCTCTTCGGGCTTTTGCGTCAGCGCCGCGAATTCGGTTTCCAGACCCTTCAGTGCGATCGCCAGCGCATCGTACGCTTCGCGGTGTTGCTCCAGGAACGCCTCGCGCTCGTTGCGCGAGAAAGGAAAGCGCCCGTCCCGCGGTGGGAAGCTGTCGAAAAACGCGCGGCCCCTCTCGCGGATCCGCTGCGTCCGACGCAAAAGCGCCGCCGAACCCAACCGCAGCAGGCGCAACGTCTGATCCGCGTCCCGCGCCAGCTCCTCAAACCGGTAATTCGAGATCTGCCGCCCGAAATAATCGCTGGCCACATCCTCCATCTCGTGCGCCTCGTCGAACACCACCGCAGAGTATTCCGGCAAGATGCTCCCGAAATCGTCCTGCTTGAGCGCTAAATCCGCGAAAAACAGATGGTGATTCACGATGATCAAATCCGCGTCTTTTGCCCGCTGGTGCATCGCCGTGACGAAGCACTGGTTGAACTCTGGACACTTCTGACCGGAACAGGTGTCGCGTCTGGCATCGAGCCGTGTCCACAAATCGGAATCATCCGGCAAAAAAGTAAGCTCCGCGCGGTCGCCAGTCTCCGTCAGCTTCGCCCAATCCCCGATTTGCCGGAACGCGTCAATCTCTTCCAATCCCTTCAGCATGGGCTGATCGGCCATCTGGTGCGCCTTCACTCGGCACAGAAAATTCGACCGCCCCTTCATCACCGCAACTTTCAATTCCGGCGCGAAATGCTTCTGTAGGAACGGAATATCCTTTTGGTAGAGCTGCTCTTGCAGCGATTTCGTTGCGGTGGAAATAACGACACGCCGTCCGCTGCATATCGCCGGCAGCAGGTATGCCAATGTCTTCCCGGTGCCCGTGCCGGCTTCTACGACGGCATGATGCTTTGAAGTAAACGCATCGTGCACCAACTCCGCCATCTCCAACTGAGCGACGCGGTGCTCGTACCCGCCAATCATGGAGCGTTCAAGAAGTCCTCCCGGTCCGAACACATCGCGCATAGCCGGTCCCGAGCTGTTCTCACGTGACTCAGCGCTCACATCGACCACTGCCTGGCCCACTTCTGCCCGCCGCGGCACATCCTCGTCAAACGGCACGTACACGCGCTCCGCCGGAACGCCTTTCGCGAGCGTCGCAACGCCCTCGCGCCGTCTCGATGTCGCCGTTTCGCGTTTGGCCAAAGTGCTTCTTTCCGCGCACCACCTGCTCGTGACGGGTGCGCCACCGCTAACGATAGCACACGCGCTCAGGGCCCGAGGTCCACCCGCTGTCGCCCGGGACCTGTCTTCAGTTCGCCATTGAAATTTTGAGCAATACGTCTGGGGTTCGGGCCAAATTCCACGCCACAACCGCGTAGAGTCAATGCACGGGACTCTACCTCTAATTGTGAGCGAACTTGGGTTCGCAGGAGTCCACGAAGTGGGGGATTCGATGAAACGTACGCTCTTCGCAATCGGCGTGGCTTGCCTCGCAATACTGGGGGTCGTAATCGCCCGGCGCCAGTTTGCAGACTCGAAAATTACCGCCAAATTTTCTCCCCAAGTGCCCGGCGAAGTTAGAAATAACGCGATTCTTGACGCCTATGGAAAGCTGCCGCTCAGCTTCGAACAAAATTCCGGCCAGACCGACCCGCGTGTAAGGTTCCTTGCACACGGTAGCGGCTATACCCTCTTTCTGACAGATCAGGAGGCGACCCTGCGCCTGGACTTCATAGACAAGACCAGCACAAATCCGCCCGAACGCCCCACGGTTCCGGATAGCTCTAAAAAGACGCACAGCGTTGCCGTGCGATTTGCGCTGGCGCAGTCGAACCCCCATCCGAAGGTTTACGGTCTGGACATTCAACCAGGTCATAGCAACTATTTCGTTGGCAACGATCCTGCCAAATGGCGCCGTAATATCCCGCAATTCTCCCAAGTGAAATATGATGGCGTATACTCTGGCGTGGACCTCGTCTATTACGGCAATCAAGGGCGCCTGGAATCAGACTACATCGTCGCCCCAGGCGCCGATGCGCAACAAATTGCCATTCGCATTGACGGGGCCGACAAGCTAAAGGTCAATTCGAGTGGAGACGCGATTATCACCACGGCCGCAGGCGAAGTATCACTCCATCGACCTCTCGCCTATCAGGAATCCCACGGCACAAAACAGGTAATCGCCGCAAACTACGTCCAGCGTGGACCTGGTCTAGTCGGCATTCAGGTTGGTCCTTTTGATTCTCGGCGGACGCTCGTCATCGATCCGGTTGTGGGCTATGCAACTTTCCTCAGCGGAGCAACCGGGGCCACCTTCGGTAACGGGATCGCGCTAGATTCAACGGGCGATGCCGTTATCGTGGGGTCTACCAGTGCCACGGACTTTCCAGCGACCTCGGGGGCCTTCCAAACCGCGAACCATAACCCATCCCAGGCGAACGGCTATGTCGCAAAACTAAACGGGAACGGCACGGCGCTGATCTTTGCCACTTACCTCGGCGGTACCGGGAAGACCGGACAGGGGGACGTGACGGACGGCGTTGCTGTGGATGCGAGCGGTAATGTGTATGTCACTGGCGTCACGGTATCCACGGATTTCCCGACCACCAGCAGCGGACTTCAAATCATCAACAAAAACACTTTCAGTAGCGGCTACCTGTCAAAGCTGGATCCCACCGGCTCGACGCTTCTTTACTCCACCTATCTGGGTGGCTCTGTGGGTGACGCTAGCTACGCCGTCGCGCTAGATAGCAATGCGAACGCTTACGTTACTGGCTTCACTTCCTCGAACGATTTCCCGACTACCCCCGGGACCGCCATTCAAACCACCACAAAAGTGGGCACCCCCACGGCCTACGTGACACGGATCAACACTACCCTAAGCGGTTCCGCTTCACTCGTCTACTCGACCTTGTTGGGGGGTTCGGTTAGCGACATCGGCCACGGTGTTGCTGTCGACGCCAACTTCAACGCCTATATTACGGGTCAAACGAAGTCGCCAGATTACCCCACTACGGCCTCAGCCTTTCAAGCGGCCATGAAGGGCACCGCCGGCAACGGGTTCATCTCCGTAATTGATACAACTACCGCCAATCACCTCGTCTATTCGACCTATCTGGGCGGTACTGCCACCAACAACCCCGGCCAGACCGGCGTCGGCGATTATGGAGCAGGTATCGCCCTCGATCAGAATTTCAACGCCTATGTGATCGGAAGCACGGAATCCGCCGATTTCCCCGTGACTGCGGGCGCGTTTCAGACGGTACCTAGAAATACTCACGGGACTGTCTTCGTCGCTCGCTTGAACACCACGAAATCCGCAGCCAGCTCGCTGATCTACTCCACCTTCTTGAGCGGTTCGCTGTTCGACGTTCCCGGTGGCATCGCCGTGGACTCCGTTGGAAACTCTTACCTGGTCGGCACCACGGAGTCTCCCGATTTCCCGACTGTGCCAGGTGGGCCCCAACCAACACGCAGTACTTTTAACAGGAATATTATATTTGTCTCCGTCCTCGACCCGACCGGCACCGTCCTGGCATTTTCGACATATTTTGGCGGAAACAATGGCGACGACGGCTCCGCGATTGCCCTCGATTCGCCAAGCACGCCAAACCTTTACATCACCGGGGTCACTGGCTCATCCGATTTTCCGGTGACTCCAGGCGCTTTCCAGACCGCGTTCAAAACTGGCGGAGCCTACGTTGTGAAACTTTCGCCTGCGGCCGCCGTGGGTGTTTTTACCGCTCCGACTTCAGTCAATTTCGGAAACCAGACGATCAACACGTCGAGCCCCGCGCAAACGGTTCAACTCGCGAATCTGACGACGAATACCCTGACCATCAGCGGAATTTCGTTTACCGGCACCAACTCCACTGACTTCACTCAGGGAGTCTCCACTTGTGGTACGACGCTGGCCGTCCGTGCGAACTGCACGATCGGAATTATCTTCAAACCCACGACAACTGCGAGCGAGACCGCCTCACTCAACATCGCGGACAGCGACCCCAGTAGTCCGCAGACCGTACCGCTTACGGGCACTGGAACTCCCGTGCCCAGCCTCATCTCGCTCACACCCGCCACTCTCACTTTCAGCAATCAGAACATCACTACCACCAGCGCTCCGCAGACCGCAACTCTAACCAACAACAGCACTTCTGCCCTCACCGGCATTGCCATCACCATCACTGGTGCGTCGGCATCATCCTTCGCGCAAACCACCACCTGCGGCACAACACTAGCCGTCGGCGCAAACTGCGGCATTAACGTCACCTTCACTCCCACGGTCACAGGGGCAGCAACAGCCACCCTCAGCGTCGCCGACAGCGACCCAAGCAGCCCACAAACCGTTGCGCTGTCCGGCAACGGCATCACCAACACTCCTGACTTCAGCATCGCCGTATCCCCGCTGTCCACAAGCGTCGCCGCTGGCTCCACCGCCGCCTATACGGTGACGGTCACCAGCCTCAACGGCTACACCACTCCGGTGGCTCTGACTTGCACGGGCGCCCCGGTAGACTCCACTTGCATGCTCGCCCCGACCATGGTGACCCCCACCACGGGCGGCGCCACCTCGAATGGCTCCGTCGTAACGGCCGTCCGGACCATGGTTGTCCCCCCGGCCGGTTCGATCCGCGCCGTTCCGCGTTTCCCAACCGCGATCTGGCCTATTTTGTTCGCGTTGATCTTGATTTCTGCATGGATCGTGGGCCGTCAACCCGCCGCCAGGAGGCTCGCTTGGACCTTCGCCGTCTTTTTGGCCCTATCGCAGACAAGTTGCAGCGGCCTGCCGCACCGAGGTACGCCTGCGGGAACGTACATGCTGACGATTACGGGCACTTCGGGTAGCCTGACGCATCAGGTAACCGCTACGCTGACGGTTACATAGAACCAGACGCAGGCGAGGCCAAAGCCCCCACCGTCGAGGTTCTTAACAGGCAACCTATCGTCAATACTGGTAGAGGTGCGCTTCAGCGCGTCCTCTCTCAGGCAGGCACCGCACCACCAACTGTGGTATTAGGCGGCAGTGGCGCTGGCACAATCGGCGCCCCTGGTATCCCCGCCGAAATCGCCGGCTGGAATCTCCTATACAGCGCCAAGGAAATCGCGCCGGTACCCCACAGCATCACACCGAACTTCACCCATCCTCCGATATGCGGCACGGTCGTGCACAACCGCACGATCACCACTCCCACCGCCATCCGGCCGATCAGCGGCCAAGTCTCCCTGGCCGGCCCCAACAACCATTTCCCGACCAGCGTCCCCACGATAATCTGCGCGTAATACAGCGTCGCATACCACAAGAAGAGCGTGGAGACTCCGATGAACAGCCCCACGACCGTCGCGCAAGCGATCACTGCCGCAATAGGCACGCCAAAAAACACCAACACCCCAAGCCCAAACGACGCCCCGTAGCGCTCCACGCTATCCGTCGCCTCCCTGGAAAACTCCGGCATCAGCTGGAACAATACGAGTCCAAATAGCACGAACGCCGCCGCCCAGATCACCTGCCAGACGTAGTAGCCGCTCTCTCGATACTTCGGCTTGTGCTCCGTCTTCGTAAATTGCACCGGACCAGCGATCTTGGCGTCGGAGGCCACATCCGGAGGATTTTCTCCCTCGAAACGAATCGGCCCAGCTACCTTGGCGGACGAATTGATTCTCAGCGCATCACCTTTGGCATCGATCCTGCCGTCCACCGTCCCCGAAATCGCCCCATGCTGGACAAACATCAACACGTTGCGTCCGATCTCCCCGTCCAAGTTGATACTCTGCGCAAACGCCGTCAGGCTCCCACCGATCTTCCCGGAAGGATCCACACTGGCAAGCTCATCAAACGTCAGCACGTTCCTGGTTACCGTGCCCGTCACAGTTGTGTTATTCGCAAACGCTCGAACATTTCCATCAACCTCCCCGGTCACTCGCAGCGAATGCACAAACGCAATGACGTCACCCTTGATGTGCCCTCCAACAGTCGCGTCCTGGGTGAACAGGAACACATCTCCTTCGACGGTTCCATCAATCCGCGCGCGGTGCGTGAAGATGAACACATCTCCTTTGACGGTTTCGTCAGATCGAATTTCGACAGTCTCACCTTTCCGAACATCCTGCGCCGACGCTACCGATGGCATCATCAGCGCTCCCACCGCGCAGAACCCCGTCAGCACCAGCGCCAACGCCGTCGATCCGCGCCGCAACCGCCGCCGGAAGAAAGCCAGGCCGAAGCCACCTATTGTGAGCATCGCCACCACCTCCAGCAGAGTGATCACCGATTGCCACCCCTTCCAGAATGCACCTTGAAAAATCAGCAAATTCAGCAAGCTGGTGCTTCCAAACCCCGCCCTCGCCAATTGGTCTTGCCACGGCTCGATGTAGTCCGCATACAATGCGTACACACCCGTGGCCGCCAGGCCAAACGCCACTCCCCAAATCCATTGCATCGACCTGCGTGCCCGTTCCTGAAAGTGTGCCAGCCTCGCGGGTAGCGCTTCATCCTCCTCCAACATCGCCCGCGTCAACAGCCGCGATTCGCGCTCCATCGCGCGCAGCAGCGTTCGGCACTCGTTGCATTCCTGCGTGTGCGCCGAAACTTCCTGCGCCCGCGCCCGGTCCAGTTGCCGCTCGATATAAAGCAGGCAAACCATTTCGTCAAGGTGCTCCGACGCCGGCTCTCCCAGCAGATTGTCTCTATCGCTCACAAAGCTCCTCCCGCGGCCAGCGCTCCAGTTTCCCCCAATGCCTGCCGCAGTTCATGCCGCGCGCGCAGCAGCACCACGCCCACAAAGGCGCGCCGCACCCCCAGCGCATCGGCAATCTCGTCGTAACTCATATCTGAGTAGTAGCGCATCACCAGCGCCATGCGCGCCCGCGCCCCCAGCTTCGCCAGCGCTCGCCGCACCTCTTCGTTCGTGCTTTGCTCGATCATTCGATCCAATTGGTTGGGGTCCGGATGCTCCAGCGGCACGTCCGCCACGTCATCGGTCTCTTTGTCCTGCCGGATCTTGCGCCGCCGCAACAGGTCCCAGCAATGATTCGCCGCTACCTTGTACAGCCACGCGCTGAACGATCGCGTCTCGTCGTATTGGGTCAGCTTGTCTCGCAACTTCATGAAGATTTCCATGGTGGCGTCTTCCGCATCTTCCCGAGTGGGCAGCGCCCTCCGGCAAAATCGGAATATTGCGGGCGCGAACTCCCGGTAAAGGTCGCCCCAGGCGTCGGCATCCCCTGCCCGCGCCCGTGCGACAGCCTCCGTCGGTTCCGTCTTCCCCGGCGCGCTCATCCGATCTGGTCTCGGCGCATCCATAGACTAGTACGCAGCGGAGCATGAAAAACTTACACAAACCCAACAAGCCGTGCCAATGCCCCAATCTATAGCGTCCGGGTCACCTTTGGCCAATCAGCAGGAGCGCAGAACCCCAATTTCATCCAATTTCAGCGAGTCTCACTGAATAAGCCGGCTCGCGCCCCCACACGACCCAGCCGCAGCACTCTACCAGAATACCCACCATGTAACTCGCTTATGTAGCTCGCTTGTAGGCCCAGGGCTTCAGCCCGGCCAGCCAGCTCCCATCATTGCCATGGAACACGAATCTCGTGTACACTATATTCGTATGAGGAATATCACCTTAAGTGCCGATGAACAGCTTATCGAGCAAGCTCGCCTGTTAGCCAAATCCCGCCATAAGACCCTCAACTCCATGTTCCGCGAATGGCTGGAACAGCTCGCCGCTCAAGATGGCGGCACCCAGGAATACGACTCTCTGATGAAGCGTCTAAAACACGTCCAGGCGGGCCGGCGCTTCACTCGGGACGAAATGAATGAGCGGTAGATTCTTCCTCGATACAAATGTCTTCGTATACTCGTTCGACGCTAGCTCACCCGCAAAAGCCTCCCTGGCGAGCAAGCTGATTAGGCGCGCGATCGAGACCCATACCGGAATTGTCAGCTATCAAGTGGTGCAAGAGTTCTTCAATGTCGCTTTGCGCCGTTTTGGAAAGCCGATGAGCACCGCGGACGCCGAGCAGTATTTGTCGGCAACCTTCCGTACACTAATATCGGTCCATTCCTCACCCGCTCTATATGGCGAGGCCTTGCGGATCGGAGGCAGATTCCGCTTGCCCTGGTATGATTCGCTGATCGTTGCGTCCGCAATCGAAGGTCAGTGCGAGACGCTTTACAGTGAGGACTTTCAGGATGGGCAACAATTCGGAAGTCTGACGATATCGAATCCCTTTGCCTGAGAAACGCGAAAGGGCTCGCGGTTGCCCGTCGAGCCCCTTCCCAGCCAAACAGCTGCCGCAATACCACCGCCTACTGCAGCGAAGCCATATCGATCACGAATCGATACTTCACATCGCTCTTCAGCAGCCTTTCGTAGGCCTCATTGACCTGTTGAATCTTGATCATTTCGATGTCCGCGATGATCCCCTTATCCGCGCAGAAATCCAGCATCTCCTGCGTTTCGCGAATTCCGCCGATGGCCGAACCCGAAAGACGGCGCCGCTTCATCAGCAAATTGAATCCGTACACTGGCGCTGGTTTTTCCGGTGCCCCGACCAACGTCATCGTCCCATCGAGCTTCAACAATTGGAGGTATGCGTTCAGGTCATGATCCGCCGAAACCGCGTCCAGAATAAAATTGAAGCTCCCGGCGTGTTTCTGCATTTCCGCTTCATTCTTGGAGATGACCACTTCGTCCGCGCCCAGCCGCACCGCGTCCGCGGTCTTGTTCGGCGACGTCGTGAACAACACCGCATGCGCGCCAAACGCTTTCGCGAATTTCAATCCCATGTGACCCAGTCCGCCAAGCCCCACGATGCCCACTTTCTGCCCCTTGCCAACGTTCCAGTGCCGCAAGGGCGAATACGTCGTGATGCCCGCGCATAGCAGCGGCGCGGCTCCCGCCGGATCCAGTCCGTTGGTCACGCGCAAAACATAATTCTGGTCCACCACGATGCTGTCCGAGTAGCCCCCATAGGTCACGCCGCCAAGAATCTTGTCCTCGCCGTTGTAGGTCAAGGTCATGAAGTTCTCGCAGTACTGCTCTTCGCCGGCGAGACAATTCGCGCACTTCCGGCACGAATCCACCATGCACCCGACTGCAGCGATGTCGCCTTCCTTCAATTTCTTCACATCCCGCCCGACCTTCACTACTCGGCCAACGATCTCGTGCCCCGGAACGCAGGGATACACCGTCGGCATGACCATCTGCCACTCGTCGCGTGTTTGGTGCAGGTCGGAATGGCAAACGCCGCAATACAAGATCTCGATCTGCACGTCCTGCGGCCTTGGTGAGCGCCGGTGAAAGCTATATGACGCCAGACCAGATTTGGCACTTCGCGCCGCGAACCCCTTGGCGGCAAAAGTCTCAGGCTTTTGACTCTGCACGGCTGTTTTTTGAGCTGTTTCCGTCATATCCCTCTTCCTCGTTCTCTAAAATGATAGAAAACACACCTCAAAGCACAGGCTGCCAACCCGCTGCAGCCTCCTGTAGTGTCGCAATCTCTTCGATGCCAGCCAGTCCAAGGAGGGCACAAGAAGAAAAGGGGCCCGGCGGTCACCCGTCGAGCCCCTTTTCTACCCAACCCTTTTCTATCCAAATTGTTGTCATCCTGAGCGCAGCGAAGGATCTCAACCGCCCCGACCCCCGGTGGCTCCGGACGCAAAGTCCGCTACCGATTGCAACCAATCGGCAGCTGAACCTAGCCTTAGAAGATGATCTTCCCCACCAGCTGCATGTTGAACGGCTCACCAGGTCCAAGACCAGGGGCGCCGTTGAAGTCTCCTATGGTGTCGCTGATTATGCCGTTCGAGCCAACCGAGCCAGCTCCTGACGCCAGGTTGATCCGGTTAAACAAGTTATACATCTCGGCTCGGAGCTGGATTTTAACCCGCTCGGTAATCGGGATGTTCTTGAACACCGAAAAGTCCACGTCCTTGAAGCTCGGCCCGTAGAACTTGTTGCGCGAAAGATTGCCAAGCCCAGTGACCGGCACAAACACAGCTGGATTGACCCATTGCTCGCCGCCATTCGCTGCGGAGAACGTATGGGAAACCCCCGCAAACGGATCTCCAATCAAGTCGTAGCCCGGACGCTCTGTCCCCCCGTTGATGTTGAACGGTTGTCCGGTGTGGAACGAAAACAAGCTGCTCAGTTGCCATCCATGCGTCAGTATCTTCGGTCCCCATGACGAACCCGGGATGCTGTACGCGACCGTTGCCGTGAAATTGTGGCGCGTATCGAAATCCCCGTTTCCGTACTCGGCCTTCAGGTTCGTGCTGTCCAGTGGTATGACTCCGCGATACTCGGTCACCTCGTCCAGCTCATGGCCATAGGTGTACGCGAACTGCGAGTCCAGCCCGTGCCACGACCGGATCTTGAACGTCGCTTGCAGCGAGTTATAGTTCGAATTACCCGCGCTATTCAGCTGGTTGATGTCGCCGAAAGCCGGATATTGCGCTGCGAACGGTCGAGGACCTCCACCCAGCGGCGCCTGGTTGATGTTCTGCATCACCGACAACTTGTGCGCCGCGCTGCCTACGTATCCGACCTGGAACACCGCGAAGTTGCCCAGCGTCTTTTCCACCTGCAAGTTGAAGTTGTAGAAGTAAGGCGTCCGGAAATTCTGGCCGACCGCGTAGATACCAAACGGGCCGTTCGCGCAGCTCGGTTCGGTAACCGGGTTGCCGCTGACGCACGTGGTCACGCCTGGGAAAATATACGTGTTGGGCTGCCACGTGAATCCTGTCAGGCTGTAGCTGGAAACCGGACTCGGCCCCGCCGGGTTCCCCTCCAGGCCATCTGCCGCGCTGTTCGGCGGACGATAGTCCAGGAACGGGTTGATATTGATTTGGTCGTAGTAAATTCCAATTCCACCGCGCACCACCAAGTCATTCCTTCTCGTGGGCTGGTACGCGAAGCCGACTCGTGGTGCGAAGTTGTTCCTGTCCGGCGGGAAAATTGAATCGATCCCGTTCCCCTGAACGACGAGGCCTTTCCCAGGGACAAATACCGCGAGGTCCTTGTTGTCGTTATGCAGCGGCCCAAAATATTCGTAACGCAGTCCAAGGTTGAGGTTCAGCTTGGGCGTAATCTGCCACTGATCCTGTCCGAAAAAGCTGAAGGCATTTACAGTTACCTTGCGCTCCGCATCTCCCACCGACAAATTGCCGGTGGACACATCGCCCGCCAGGAAGTCGGCCAGCGCCAGCGTACTGTTGCACTGCGTGTCCCCTGTGGCACATGTCCCTGCCCAAGGTCCCTGCGTTCCGTCAAAGATAAAGTTCCCGAGAGAGCGGCGGAAGTAGAACTCATCCACACGACCCTGGCGTACCTCCCCTCCAAAGCGAACCTGGTGCGGTCCCACGGAATAGGAGACGATGTCCGTCAGCATTCCGGTGACGTCGTTGCGCCCTTCCGGAGGCGTGATGCCTACCTGCTCAAAACCCGTGATGGCGATGTTCGGCGCGCCCAGAATCGGCTTGCCATCGATCAACGCGTCCGGACTCTGGAACAAGCCCATAGCCTTGGTGTCGAAGCTCGCGTTCGCGTCGCGGAACGTCTGGTTGAAGTAGTTGACGCCGAACAAAATCTGGTTCGTCAATCGTGGCGACAACGATGAATTGAGTATCGCCGAATAGTTCTGCACGTGAATCGGCGCTTTTTCGAAGTAGTAAGACAAGTTTGAGCTCGCCGTCGCCAGTGCCGTGCTGGTTCCAAGAGGCGCCGTCTGGCTCCCCTGCCCGATGAACATGCGCAACGACAGGCGGTGCTTCTCGTTAAAGTTGTGATCAATCTTCGCCACCCCGTTGTAGCTGTACCCCGTCGACGGCGAAGAGCTGAAGAAATTGTTCACCGTCGCCGGAAGCCCCGCGATCTTCGACGGCCACAATCCTGGAATCGTGCTGGTGTTGCCCGGGAATAGGGCGCCCAGCATATTCTGCGAAATTGGACTCACCGGCACGCCATGCGCATTCAACAACGCCAGGGCATCGGTCACCCAGGCTGTCGAGGGCTCCGTAGCCAATCCCGACAACCCGATAATGTAGTCCTGCTTCTCGAACCCGATAAAGAAGAACGTCTTGTTCTTGATGATTGGCCCGCCCACAGTGCCGCCGTAATTCTCGTTCCGCAGTCGCGGTGGATTTGGAGTCAGCGCGCTCGGCGTGAAAAACGGCGACGAGGCAGCATAAAATTCATTTCGGTTGTAGTAGTAAGCCGAACCATGGATCCCGTTCGTTCCGGACTTCAACGCCAAATTAACAGTTCCTCCAGCATTGCGGCCTGCCTCTGCGTTCGATTGCGTCTGCGCCGAAAACTCATCAATCGCATCGATCGGCATCACCACGCCCGCAATTCCCGATACGCCGCCTTGATTCACCGCCGGAATGTTGTGCCAGAAATCGTTGTTGTCCACGCCATCGATTTGCCAATCCATCTGGTTCGGACGCGTCCCGTTGAGCGACCCAAATCCGCCTACCGCATAGCCTGCATATCCAGGCGAAATGGTGATCAGTTGCGTAAAATCCCGCCCGTTCAGCGGCACGTCCTGCACCACGGTATCCGTCAGCGTCATGGTTTGCGTCTGCGTGGTCGTATCGATCGTTACCGCCGCCGCCGAAACCTCCACTGCCGTCGTTTGCTGCGCCATCGACAGCTTCACCGTCAGCGTGTAAATCGACCCCGCGGTCACCGCCACGTTGTCCACCGTATTGTTCGGAAATCCGGTCGCGATCACCGTGACTTTGTAGGTCCCCAGCGGTAGGTCCTGGAAAGAGAATTCGCCGTCGCTGGTTGTCACCGTTGTGTGCTCGATCCCCGTGGCTGTATCCACCGCATGCACCTGCGCCTGCGGTACCGCCGCCCCCGAAGGATCCGTCACCGTCCCGTTGATCGCGCCACGAAACGTCTGCGCGTTCGCCCCTAAAGCAAAAATCAATACCAACGTCACTGCGAAGAGTAGTCGTCGCATACAAATCCCCCAGTCAGATTTGAGTTCAACTCCTCGACTCAATCCCACTCGCGCTTTTGGATTGCACCACGACCAGCTCTTACGCCCCGCCCGTGAGTATTTCTTCCTGATAGAAGAAACCTGTCCTCACAGCTACCGTGCACCTGAAGGCGTTCCTTGAGCAGAGCTTCTACTTCGACAAAGCGGGTTCCCCTCCCCGCCCAGGCCAAAATGGCCTCTCAGTGCTGGCATCGTAGCCCACTAGGGGCCACCTGTCAAAACAAAATAATTCAAACAAAATAATTCTCTACAGAAGATTTGTTTTCCCGTTGAAACGAACTCCTGTCTTCGACGTCGCCCGGTGCCATCGCCAAAAGAAATACGCCCCATGCGAATTCCCGGCCAGTTTCGCCTTTACTCTTTCCTCTTGTTTCCCAAGCCGACCCGCCCTCCCCGACGGTTCGACTCCAAAATATTTTCTTGAGCCAGTCTCCCCCCTGCCGCTTATTCTAAGGTTAATTCTATTGCAACAAGATATTGATTAGCAGCATATATATCTTTCGAATGTCTAAGAAGCCGCTTTCGCGCAGTTCCACGCATCAAACTCACCAACGCTCGTCCTCACTTCATACGGGAGGCCCCACGATGTTGCAACCTGGCGCCGTTCGCGCCCACATAAAAACAGGCAATTCGCAATCGCATCCCGGCGTGAGCCCGCTCAATCCGCTCACCCATCGCAATACCGGATTCCAGACATTACCGAAGCCGCTCGGCCTGGCCCCCTATCACTACGCCCTCAGCGATCACTTCGCGACCCTAGCCAAGCAAATCACCGGCTCCGGCAAGATGGTCTTCGATGTTTTGGGTGACTCTGGCGGTGTTCAGGACGGCGAGTTTCAATCTAACGTCGCGGATCAAATGGTGGCGGCTCTCGCGAAAGCCGGCAAAAACGCTCCACTGTTCTGCTATCACGTAGGCGACGTCGTCTACTTCACTGGCCTTCACGACGACTACTACGCCCAATTCTACGAGCCCTACGAGCAATACACTCCGCCAATCTTCGCCATCCCCGGCAACCACGACGGCGAGGTCGACGACCCCACGCAGCAAACTTCCCTCGATGGGTGGGTCGACTACTTCATGCAAGCCAATCCCGACGTCGATCCCATCTCGAAAGACGCTCCCCGCGTAGGCCTGAATCTTCCCAATCCCTATTGGACGCTACTCACTCCGCTAGCCACCATCGTAGGCATGTACACAAACGTCCCGGAAGGCGGCTCCATCGACTCCACCCAGCAGCAATGGCTCACCAACGAGTTCGCCACCGCCCCCGACGACCTCCCGCTCATCCTGGCCCTCCATCACCCGATCTATTCCTTCGACGTCTTCCACAGCGGCAGCTCCAAAATGGCCGACGCCCTCGAAAACGCCATCCGCGACACCGGCCGCGTACCCAACCTGGTCCTCTCCGGCCACGTCCACGACTACCAGCGCATCGAGCAAAACATCGCCCCTGACGGCCCCACGCCATTCATCGTCTCCGGCAACGGCGGCTACCACAATCTCCACCAGATCCACTCCGCGAACGGCACGGTAGCCGCCGACACCAAAGCCAAACTAATTTACGGCAAAGTCTCCTGGGGTTATCTCGCCCTGACCATCGACAAGAGATCCATCACCGGTCAATCCACCGAGATCGACCGCACCGGAAAAGTAACCACGCCAGCCGACACCTTCTCCTACCCAACCGACCCGGTAATCCTCAAAAATCCAAAGAGCGTTCCAACGCTGTAACCCCCAGTCTTTTTCCGGAGCAGGTTCCGCACCCTTGGTTTTTAAGGGTGCGGGTTTTTCTTGCGATGCGGAGGCACCACCTAGTCTCCGGCCACCAAATCGGAGGGTCCCCGTCGGGCCAGCGCCCAAGGGCCTCCCCACAACGCGACAGCGATCAATAAGCTGGACCACTCGGCAGGACTATGCGGGGCCCCCGGAATGCCATACAGCCCAAGCACTCGAGGGAGATGCAGTGTGAAGACCCAAATCGCGAACATCAGCCCAAGACATGCCGCGCCCCAGCGTTCCAGAAAATCGAAGCCGATGCTCAAACCCGCGGCAATGAATCCAGCGCCAAACAACGCGACCCAGAACACGTGCCATGGAATCCAGTTCGGCAGCAAAGACGCAATAAACGCAAGGCCAAGAAAATGATCCACGCCAAACACGACGAGCGCCAGCATCAGTAGATAGCGACTCAAACGCACAAGCCAACCCGGGATCGTCCCCGGTCCCGGTAAAAGCCAAGCCAGCGTCGCCATCGCCAGAGGCTCAAACACCCCCGTGCGCGACCCCATGTTACCCAGCTCCGTGGCATATCTCGGCACTTCCAGCACCAGAGTGGAAACAAACAGCAGGCTCCCCAGCGCCATCGCAGCCGTTCGCATCGAGCCCCTGAACAAAAGTCCGGCGCCGCAAGCCACCCAGACAACGCCGAACACGTAAGCCAGCCAGGGGATCGGAGGAAGAAAAGGAAGGATCGGGATGACGAGATATCGACCTGAGCCAGTGGAGAAATGTGCGCCCACCAACGTCTCGACGCCCAAAGCGATGTTCGCAAGCGCAAACACCGGCAGGCCCAGCCCGAGCGCCGCTTCCATCGCCCGTTCGAGCCCGGACCCCACGGCCGAGATCGCGTCGGAAGAGTTCACGCCATGCAAACGAGCATCGGTTTCCATCAGCGGCACCTCCCCACATTCACGGATCCCAGCGTGCACCAATCGAAGCACGGCCTGGGCATACAGCTATCGACGCGGAGTTCCTAAAGCAGTAAGAGAATCTCGTCTCTTCGTCGTCCCTACGCAATAACCACATGCGACGGTTCCGATATGACCACTGGAGACCGAGTCGGGTAAAGTAACGCAAATGACCGCATTAACACCGCGGGCAGCGACCTCAATCGCTGCCCGCGTTTTCGTGTAGTGGCCGATCTTCAGATCGGTTTCTCGACGCACGTCTCCTGCATCAACTGCGACGATCTCGGTTACGTAAAGATCTGGCTTACGTAAAGAAGACGCCGTTTTTCTCCTGCCCTAGCACGGAGACCAGGTTTCTGCTTGGGTTCGGCGCTTCGGATTGGAACTCGAAACCTTCCTCTTGCGCTGACCAGTTGATCGTGGCTCCAGTGCTCAGGAACGAGCCCTTGAATTGTTGCGTTGCATTCTCAATCTGGGCCATCGCGACGATACCGCTCCATTCCACATCGAACGAAACGGTCGCGCGAATGGGAGCAACCGGGGGAATCGCGGGATAAGGGAAGCCCAGGCCACCGGGCAGCCCCAGTCCTTGGGTCACCGAGTTGGCGAGGTCATGGTCATCGTAGACGAGTAGGTTGCGCACGTGCAGGCGTGCTTTTCCCTCGTCGAAGTTAACTTCGAGAGCGTTCTCATCCACTTCGACCATCCAGAATACGTCGTTGGAATCGATGTGTACGTTGAAGTCGTGAATCTGTTGCGGGAGGTTTGCCGATCCAACCGGACCGGTGTAGAGGTCAAGTCAGACGAAGGCGAAGGTACCGCTGTGCTGGATGCCGTTGATGTCGATAAACTTGCCCTTCCCAAAGCCCATGTCTGCCTGGTACGCGAGCGGCGTGGAGTTACCCATGGCGTCCGTTCCAGTTCCCCCACCTCGAATGTGCGTCAGACCCACCAACCCATCGAAGTCACCAATCTCCGATGGATCGCTAATGTTTGCCAGCGGAGTCGCGGGATTCAGCGGGTTATGGTGGACAGGGACCCCGAAGGGTTTGAACGGTACGACACCCCCGGGAATTGGCTTCAGAATGGGGCCTTTGCACCGCTTTTCATCTTCTTGCCAGGCATAAGCTGGTTTGGGAACCACGATACCCGTTCCCAACGCTGCCCCTGCCGCGGCGCGAATCAGATTGCGACGACTTACCGATTTCTGCTGAAGTTTCTTCAATATGTCAGAGCCCTTTTGGTTCATGGTTACCCTCCTTGTACCTGACTTGGTGACTGACCTGGAATGACTACAAAATCGATCGGACCACCCCATCGACCCGTGGCCGCACACCAAAATGCAGCGTTCGCCAGAGATGATCTGGGGAGCCCACGAAATTCGTCCGAAAAGTCACGAGAAAGAACCGCGAGAAACACCGAGGGAAAAACTAGAGGAACTCTGCGCCGACGTTTAGTCTATGTCAAGTAACAATCCGTAAAGCGGGTGGGCGGCCCATACCCGTGATTTTGGTAAGAATCCCTTTATGGGCGCTCCCATGAGCTTAGTTGTCATCCCGAGCTCCCGTCCCCTCCCTGCGCCACTCCCTGTGCCATAATAGGAATGGCACAGGAGCACGCCGTGGACAGCCTACTTTCCAGGATCACCATCACACCCGGCCTACGTTCCGGACAGCCCTGCATCCGCGACCTCCGCATCACCGTCTGGGACATTCTCAAGTGGCTAGGCACGGGCGCAACTCACGCCCAGATCATCACCGACTACCCCGAACTCACTGAAGAAGACATCCTGGCCGCTCTCCAGTGGGCCTCCACGCTAAGAGACACTGCCGTCCTTCGTTAAGCCTCAATGAAGTTGCTCTTCGATGAAAATCTCTCCTTCCGCCTAGTCGAAGCGATCACCCAGCTTTTTCCCGGCTCCATCCACATCACGCGCACGAGCCTTGCCCGCGGCGCGTCCGACCGCGCCATCTGGGAATACGCCGGCCAAAACGATTCCGTAATCGTCACCGCTGACAGCGACTTTGTGACCCTTGCAAACACCCTCGGCCATCCGCCAAAAGTCATCCACCTCGAGAATTGCGACTATCCCACGAACATCGTCGCCCGCGTACTCAGTACCAACGCCCTCCGCATCTCCGACTTCGAGCGCAACGACCGCCCAATTTTAACTCTGCGAAGACAATGACTTTTGATTTGCCTCTCGAGGGTGCCGCACTCTTGTGATTTTCAAGGGTGGGGGTTTTGACTTTTCCTTGGAGGGCCCATCCTTGCGGTTTTTGCAAGGGTGGGCTCTTTCTTTACTCCTGACTCCTGTCGTCCTCTTGGCGGACGCGGTCCCTCCCACGTTTCCCCCTTCAAACTCAGTGGCCGCCCAGCCCACGAATTCTCTTTCTCCCGCCGTAATCTTGCTGCGCCGACAGCGTGAACGCGAGCGCTTCAATCGATTCCGTTGCAATCAAGCGATAATGAATCTTCCGCTGGCTGCGGACCCCAGCCATCGCCAGCGAATCACAGAACACTAAGTCGACCCCGCGCAAATCGTTTTTCTTCCGCGGCGTAATTAGAAACTCCTCCAGAGTGTGCCGTTTCTCCAAGGCCGACGCCAGCAGCCCCAGCGCCGTCTTCAGCAGAGTTTTGCTAACGGAGACGACTCCGATCACTGACGGTTCCGCAAGCTCCCGAATCAGCCGAACATGCTCGTCCGCTCCCGAGAAGGTCAACGAAACGCAAGGCCGATCTTTAGGCACAAACGGCTTAACCAAGGGAACCGCATATTCCGGAGCTGCGACCTGCGCCCCAATCGCCAATTCGAGATTTTTCTCTAATTCTTCCGGCGAGCAAGCCTTGACAGACCTCCCGACCCTCGCTACGACTTCCGCACGAATAATCTCCCGCAGTCCCGGTTCAGGTTCCACCACCAGGACGTGGTCCGGCGGCGCCGCGAAAACACGTTCCATCACCCTCTCTTGCAGCACTTGCAACGAATGCCCCATCGCGCGAGCCCGCCGAATCGTTTCATTAATTAATTCGTCCAGGTTTCCGTTGACGCCGTCGAACTCTTGACTATCGCCGGGTCCAACGTAAAGGCGGCTGCCGTGCCGCCGCCGCAACCAATCCCGCCGCACCAATTCTCCGTAGGCCTTGCTGACGGTGTTGTGATGAATTTTGAGGCGAACAGCCAGGGAACGAACACTCGGCAATTGCTGACCGGGCCGCAACTTCCCAGTTGTGATCAGAAACACGATTTGTTCCGCGACCTGCTGTTGCAGCGGAACATCACTTTTTCGGCTAAGCGAAATCTGCATCGTCGCGACCCTCGCATTCTACTCTCGAGCGCCAAGTCATGATGCTACTTCTGCCTACCCTCGATCCTTCCAATCTCAGACGCTGAACCGAGTGTGACAGTTCCGATTCTGTCACTCGCTTCGACCACAGCCTCCCGGACTTGGCGCATTCTCGTATTCATCGAAAACGTTCCGCACCATGTCTCGCGGAACAAAGAAGGGAAAAAAGATGCTTCAGATTGCGCTAATCATTGCGGCCACGCTGTTTTTCTTCATTCTCGAACGCGTCCTTCCCGGAAGAGAATTGCCAGAGTCGCCGGGCTGGTATTTTCGCGCTGCATTCCTGAACGCCTGTCAGATTGGCCTAATCCTTCTCGCCGGAGCCGTCTGGGATCACTGGTTCCAACGATGGTCTCTGTTTCACATGGCGGGCAGGATGGCTCCCATTCTCCAAGGTCTACTCGGATGGTTCATCGGAACCTTCGTTTTCTATTGGTGGCACCGCCTGCGCCACGACTCCAACTTTCTCTGGCGCGTATGCCACCAGATACACCACAGCCCAACCCGCATCGAGCTGCTGACCGCCTTCTATAAGCATCCCTTGGAGATCACTGCCGACTCCATGATCGTCAGCGCCCTAATGTTTTCACTCCTCGGCAGCTCGCTAGCGGGCGCTGCCTGGTACAACGTATTTGCGGTTTTAGGCGAATACTTCTATCACAGCAATCTGAGAACTCCGCATTGGATGGGCTACTTCTTGCAACGCCCGAAACACCACTCCATCCACCATCAACTCGATCTGCATCGCTTCAACTACGGCGACATCACTTGGTGGGATCGCCTCTTCGGCACCTTCCGCGAAACCGACACATTTGCCGCTCGATGCGGTTTCCCCGATAGCCACGAACGAGACCTGGGACACATGCTCCTCTTCCGCGACAGCTATTAAGCGTTTTAACTCACGCGGAATTGACGTCAATCATCGAGGGATGCTCCACGCGCAGTCCTCCCGCGTGGGCATCAATCCGTCGGTATGCATGGGCCCGTAGCCGCTCAACACCTTCCATATGCCATTCACTTCCTAGTTCTCGCCATTCCCTGCATAACACCTATCTAATTGATACTCATATGCTATGCTTTCCCGTGTTTGTCGCATCCGATCCTCGACTATTTCTTTTCACCGACCTCTTACTGCGAACGACCCACGATTCGCTAACCCCTGCAGAATCCGCAGATCCGAAAAACAGCCGCGTAACTCGTTTAGAATCCGCACTTCCAAATTCATTAGACTTAAAGTCCTTTAGAATCCGCACTTCCAAAAAAGGGCCGGGGGAGGGGGCAAATTGTTAACTAGAGACGAAAAGCGGAACAGTCAAAACCCGCACCCTGAAACGCTAGGGATGCGGCACCCGTCGGCGTCAGAAAGTGAGAGAATTGGCCCCGCCCAACCGGAGCGAACGTGGCGGAGGGAAAATGCCGGCGCAAACACTGGATCCGAGCTTTCAGCAATTGCTGCAAAGGCGCTTCATCGCGACACTGGGAACGACCAACGCGGATGGCTCCATTCACCTGACGGCGGTCTGGTATCTGTTCGAGGATGGCCGCCTGTTCGTCGCAACTTCCTCCAAGAGCCGCAAGGCTCGCAATGTGGTGGCGCAACCGAAGGCTTCGCTGATGGTGGACGTGCGAAAACCAGGGGCGGAACGCGGCGTGACCGCTGCGGGAAGTGCCGATTTGCTCTCAGGCAGCCAGTCGCGCGAAATCAACCGGCGCATCCACACGCGGTATCTCAGCGCCGCGGCCATGGCCGACCCACAGATCGAACCGGTGTTTGCCTCGTTCGACGATGTCACCCTGCGGCTCACGCCGGAATCGTGGTTCACATGGGATATGGCCGCGCTGGACGCCCAGGCCTTTGCCGGACGATTGGGCGGTACGCCCGGATATTTGCTGCCGCTGGATTGAAGCGGCGAAGCGGAGCCGGCAGACGCCGCTCGCCTCTGCCTCTCGAGTGCGCTACATTGGAAGGTCATTCCGCCGCCAGAATTACCTTCTGCGCGCCCGGCGACCTTAATATTTGGATCAGCACATTCTCAAAGTCACTATGTCCGAAAAATTGCCATCGCTCGTTATCGTCGGACGCCCCAATGTGGGCAAGTCCACGCTGTTCAATCGGCTTACCGGGACGCGGCGCTCGATCGTTACCAACGAGCCGGGGATCACGCGGGACCGCATCTACGGCAAGGCCGAATGGCGCGGGCGCAACCTGGAGATAGTCGATACCGGCGGGATCGTGCCGGACGACAAGGCGCTCATCCCGCAGGAGATCCTGCGCCAGGCGCATATCGCCATCAGTAAAGCGGCGCTGCTCGTCCTCGTCGTGGACAGCCAGGCGGGGCTTACGCCAATGGACGAAGAATTGGCGCGCTTGCTGCGCACCACCAGCAAGCCTTTCGTGATTGCGGCGAACAAGGTGGACGCCGTGTCGCAGGAGAACAATGCCGGCGTATTTCATAGCATCGGCGTGCCGGTGTTTCCCATCGCGGCCGAGCATGGCACCGGCGTAGACGACTTACTGGACGCGGCTCTCGCCGAAACCGAGAACGACGCGCAAGCCACCGAGGAGGAAACGACTCCCGACGCCGTCGAGGTCGCCATCATCGGGCGGCCTAACGTCGGCAAATCGACCTTGCTCAATCGCATGGTCGGCGAAGACCGCTCCATCGTTTCGCCGGTGCCCGGCACGACCATGGACACCGTGGACACCGAGGTTGAGCACGACGGGCATCTCTACCGCTTCGTGGACACCGCCGGGATCCGCCGCAAGGCTAAGACCACGCTGGTGGCGGAAAAGCTCAGCGTGGTGATGGCGCGGCGCGGGTTGGAACGTTGCGATGTCGCGCTGCTGATTGTGGATGGCGAGCAGGGCGTTACGCAGGGCGACGCGCAGATCGCCAGCTATGCCGAAGAGTCTGGTCGAAGCGTGATCATCGTGATGAACAAGTGGGATCTGGCCACCGAAGCTGCGCGCAAAGCCGCCGAGCGCGACTCGCGGACGACCAAGGGCAAAGCGAAGCTTGCCGCGCGGCAGACACAGAGGCCGCGAGCTGGAGCGAGGATCAGTGCACGGACGGTTGCCAGGGCAAAGGTGCAAGCGAAGGCTCAGGCCCGCGGGCGATCTCACGGCCAAGCGCACTTCGGAGAAGGCGATGGGACCACCGTGGGTGCGTCAGCGGGCGTCCACGCCTTCGGCGAGCTCGACAAGAGCCGCCTGCTTTACGATTACGAAAGGATGGTTCGCGACAAACTCAAATTCCTGAGCTACGCGCCCATCGTATTTCTTTCGGCAAAGACCGGAGACCGCGCCAGCAAACTTTTTCCCCTGATCGACGAGGTCGCCGCTGCGCGCAAAAAGCGCATCCCCACACCGGAACTCAATCGCTGGCTCAAGGAAGAAGTCGATCTGCAGCGCGGGACCACGCCAAAGGCCCGGCCCGTGAAGATTTACTACATGACGCAGGCGAAGACTTCGCCGCCGACGTTCATGATGTTCACCAATCAGAAAGATCCGCTGCACTTCAGCTACCAGCGCTTCCTGGAAAACCAGATTCGCGAAAAATGGGACTTCCCCGGCGCTCCCATCCGGTTTCTACAGCGCCTGCGCAAGCCCGAACGCGACACGCGTCCCGGCGCGAGCGAACGCAGCCACAAGAGCAGCCGGGACGACGACGAATAGAACGATGAAGATCACCGCTGCGCTAATTCACAAGTGCCACGCAGTCGAATTCAAACCCAAGAGAGATTCCTCTCTGCGTAGGCCGACCCGTTCGCCCCGCAAAAACCTCCGGGGCATGCAGGAAGCGAACGGGAAAGAAAAATTCGGCCTGCTCCGTTCGGAATGACGGCCGCGAGCGCGGGCGACGTACACATGCGTTGACAGAGCTGAAATTTGGCCTAGGATGAAGAGGTCCCCCGCCCGACAGGGTTGAAGAAATCGAGCGAGTTGAACGAGTCGAGAGAAGATGACGAGCACCGGAACCGCAACGCAAACTGTTAGTGAAGAACGCCTTTACCGCATTGGCGAAGTCAGCCGCCTGTCCGAGCTGAAACCGTTCGTGCTGCGCTACTGGGAAACCGAATTCCCGATGCTGGAGCCGGTGAAGAGCCCCAGCGGACACCGCATGTATCGCCAGGAAGACGTGGACATGGTGTTCAAGATCAAGCGCTTGCTCTACGACGAGGGATTTACTATTGCCGGAGCGAGGCGCCATCTGCGCGAAACGAATGGCGCGATCGGCGTGGAACCTTCGGCATATTCGGCACACACCGCCCAATCCGGAACTTCCGTGGGGTCAGGCGCCGGGGCGGGCGGAAGTTACAGCGCCCACGGCGGACACCCCGAGAATGCCGGCGAGCTGCTGAGCCGCAAGATGCTGTTAGACCTGCGCGACACGCTGCGCGCTTTCTTGACGCTTCTCGAACGCCGGTGATACGGTAGAAGTCGGAAGTTCGAGGTTGATGAAGAGAAGCGCGAACTTTCCAGCCAGAGCCGGCAGAGATGCCGGCGCTACCAGTTCGACGCCGATTTGTCAGTTTGACGTTCGTTGGCTGGACTGGCTTTGATTGGCCATCTGGTTGCTCGTTTAAGATGGCGGTTGCAGTTTTTTGCGGTGTTTTACCCCGGTCGGGACGTAGCGCAGCCTGGTAGCGCGCACGCTTGGGGTGCGTGAGGTCGCTGGTTCAAATCCAGTCGTCCCGACCATTCTTCTTCGAGCCGTTGTTCTTTTCCGAAATCCTTCAGATTTGAATTCTTGCCGACTCAATGCGGTTTCGCGGTTAGTCCGCGGATGCTGCGGACGCGAGTTCGTCTCCGGTGACTTTGGGAGCTACGACCGGCATTGTTACTGTGATGGTGGTTCCGGTTTTGTCGGACTGGATGTCGAAGCGGCCGCCTTGCTCGCGGACGCGCTCGCGCATGCCCGCCAAGCCCACGCCGACGCCGGTTCCGGCGCTGAGGAAATTGCGGAGCATTTCGCGCGGCATGCCTTTGCCGTAATCGCGGACCTGCAGAATGACGTTCGAAGACGAGGAGTGCAGCGAAACTTCGGCACGCAAGCTCTTGGAATGGCGATGAATGTTGGTGAGCGATTCCTGAAGAACGCGGAAGAGCACGAGTTCGGTGGGGCGCGGCGGGCGGCCCGGTTCATCGGGAATGTCGGTGGTCAGCTCGATGCCGCAGCGCTTGGCGAAGCCTTCGACGTACCAGCGGGCAGCGGAGGCGAGGCCGACTTCATCGAGGAGCGGGGGATGCAGCAGATGAGAGATGGTACGCGTTTCTGTGACGGATTGAGTCAGGAGTTCGTCGATTTCTTTGAGAAGCTCGTCTTGCGGGTTTTTTTCGCGCAGGACGGCCATGTGCATTTTGGCTAGAGCCAGTAGTTGGCCAAGGCTATCGTGAAGTTCGCGCGAGAATTTGCGGCGTTCTTCGTCTTGAAGCTGCAGCACGCGGACGCTCAGGCGGCGGGAATTCTCTTCGGCGCGTTCGCGCTGCGCGAGCTCGGTGCTGAGCAGACGGAAATGAATCCAGAGAAGCAGAATCGCGAGGGCAAACATGGCCAGCACAATGAACAGCGCGCTCTGAAACAGATTGCCGGAAAGCTGCTTGCGTTGACCCAGAAGTCTTTCTTCCTCGCTGTCCATTTTTTCCATGGCGTCCATGAATTCGGCGGAAGCCGCCACGTTTTCGCGGCTAAGGCGGAGCTGAGTGGCTTCGTCCAGAGGTCCAGATTTGCGCATCTCGATGGCGGCATCCAGCAATTCCATGCGGCGCAGAACGTTGTCTTCCAATCGAGCGCACAGCGCTTGTTGAACAGGATTATCTTTGGTGAGATCGCGAATGTTGGCCAGAATTTGGTGGGCCTGACTCTTGGATGCCTCGTAGGGCGCAAGCAAAGATTGGTCTCCGGAATTCAGGTAGGTGGTGCGGGTGCGCGCGGCGAGGGAAAGAGCGGACTGGAGGTCGCCCAAGGTCAACTGTACGTCGTAGCTATGGGAGACCCATTTGTCGGCGTGGAGAAAACGAACGACGGTCACGGAGGCGGCGACACCGCAGGCCAGGAGAAGAATTAGCGCGGAGACGAAGGCGAGGCGCGCTTGCTTTCTAGACGACATGCTTACCACCCGCCGCGCGTTGAGAGATTCGTCTAGAGGCATGTCGCGTTACACGGCCATGATAGGGCAAGGAGATGCAAAGTTGTACTACACTGAAGCCCCTACGAAGAAATTGCGAAAGGCGACGGGGCTGGCGTGTGGCACGAGTCGATGGAATGGAGATTCGAGCGCTGCTAGGCTTGGGTTGGCTTGTGCGGACGCAGCGTGCCTAAAGGTCGCGCCGGGAGGGGCGAGCCCCTCCCCCACAAGGGAATTTGCTCTCTTGTAGGGACAACGGGATTCGCTCCCACGTAGAGACTCGGGAGTTCCCTTCGCGCGGAGCAAATCGGCAAGTGGGACAGGTCGAGATGTAGGTTACTGGTAAGATTGCAAGGACTATGACCCATATTCTTTTGACTAACGACGACGGTATTCAAGCGGACGGCCTGCGGGCGCTTGCCGAGATATTGAAGGGTTTCGCGACGGTCAGCATCGTTGCGCCGAGCCAGGAACAGAGTGGTGCGGCACAGTCGTTGACGCTGCGGCAGCCGATCGTTTGCCACAACGTGGCGGAGCGGGAGTGGGCGGTCGACGGGACGCCAGCGGACTGCGTGATCGTGGCGCTGCACAAGCTTTTACCGGAGAAGCCTGACTTGGTGATCTCCGGGATCAATTTCGGGGCGAATCTCGGCGAGAACGTGTATTACTCGGGGACCGTAGGGGCTGCGCGAGAGGCGGCGCTGCATCATATTCCGGCGCTGGCGATGTCGCTGTGTTCGAAAAAGGCGGGTGTGGATTTTGGGGGAGCGGCGCGGGTGGCTCGGGCGGCCGCGGAGATGATTTTGAAAGAGGGTTTGCCGGGTCAGGTGCTGCTGAGTGTGAACGTGCCGGAGCCCTGGACGGGCGGGGTAAGGCTTACGCGGCAGTCGAAGAAGATCACGCGGAACCAATTGAGCGAAGGGAAGGATCCGCGCGGGCGGACGTATTTTTGGTTGTTTGAGCAGAGCATTGATCGGGATGTGGCGCCGGATTCGGATTATGCAGCGATTTTTGCGGGGGAGGTGTCGGTGACGCCGTTGCATTTGGATCCCACGCATACGGAGTCGTTGAATCATTTGTCACATTGGGTGGGGCCGTTGGGGAAGGCGTTTCGCGGAGGAACGGCAAGGTAAAAAGAGTAACGCAATGAAGTAATGAGATAGCGAAGTAACGATGAGAAAAGAACGTCGAACCTGGAAGAGTTGATGCAAGGAAGCGAAATGCGAGAGAGCGGTGGACGGCCGAAAGCCTGGCTTGCGTGGAGCAGCGGAAAAGACAGTGCTTGGGCGCTCCATACTGTGCGTCGGGAAGGCGAATTCGACGTCGTTGCTTTGCTCACGACTGTAAATCGGACGCATGAGCGCGTGGCCATGCATGCAGTGCGGGAGAGCCTGCTGGAAATTCAGGCGGAGGCGGCCGGGTTGCCACTTGTGAAAGTCCTGATTCCGTCGCCGTGTTCGAATGAAGTCTATGAAGAGGCGATGAGTCAAGCGATGACGCAAGCGAAGGCCGAAGGAATTCAACACGTCATCTTTGGCGATCTTTTCCTGGAGGAAATTCGGGCCTACCGGGAAAAACAGCTCGCGCGGTGCAACATGATTCCGATATTCCCTCTGTGGGGGAAGGAGACACGCCAACTCGCAGAGGATATGGTTGCGGGCGGACTATCGGCATTCTTGACGTGTGTGGATCCGCGTCGGCTGGATCGCACATTTGCCGGACGGCGATTCGACAGCAACCTGCTGGCGGCGCTTCCCGGGAATGTCGATCCCTGCGGTGAAAACGGGGAGTTTCACACGTTCGCGAACGCGGGACCGATGTTCGACGCGGAAGTGGGAGTGACGGTTGGCGAGATTGTGGAGCGCGACGGATTCGTTTTCGCCGATTTGCTGGGGGAGCGTTAATGAGGAAGGCCGAATCGAATCGGAAGCTATTGCGGTGAAGAGAGCTGATTAGGAATAGAAACGGCGCGGTCTCGTTAGGGTAGAAAGCTACCGCTTCGGAAAGCGGCTGATACAACTGCTATCAATATGACTCAACGTTATGACGCGGTTGTTGTCGGGGCGGGGGTGTTTGGGGTTTGGATAGCTTGGCATTTGGTGGGGCGCGGAAAGAGGGTTTTATTGGTGGATGCTTATGGGCCGGGGAATGCGCGGGCTAGTTCTGGTGGGGAGTCGCGGATCATTCGGATGGGTTACGGGCCGGACGAGATTTATACGCGGTGGTCGCAGCGGTCGTTGGCACGGTGGAAGGAATTTTTTGGGTTCAAGCGGCCGGGGTTGTTTCATGAGACGGGAGTATTGTGGCTTGGCACGGAGGGCGATCCGCGGATTCGAGATACCGCGTCTACGCTGAAGCGATGCGGTGTAACGCTTGAAGAGCTGAATCGTGGGGAATTGGAGAAGAGATATCCACAAATTGGTTTGGATGGGATCGCGGTGGGGCTGCTGGAGCCGAAGAGCGGCGTGCTGATGGCGCGGCGGGCGGTGGCGGCGGTTGCAGAGGAAGCGGTTGGGCGCGGGGTGGAGTATCGGGTGGCTGAGATTGTGACGCCGCGTGGTGGCCCTGGAACGGGTGGGCTTGCGTCGATTGCTACGCGGAACGGTGAGCATATCGTGGCGGAGCAATTTGTATTTGCTTGCGGGGCTTGGCTGGGCAAAGTGTTTCCGGATGTTTTGGCCGAGAGGATTTTTCCCAGCCGGCAGGAAGTCTTCTTCTTCGGAGTTCCGGCTGGGGATACACGGTTTGCGCCCGCGGAGCTGCCTACCTTCTTATTTCAGGGTGACGAGAGTTATGGGATGCCGGATTTGGAGGGGCGCGGGTTTAAGATCGCGCTGGACCGACATGGTGTGCGGGTTGATCCGGATACGCAATCGCGGATTGTCTCGGAAGAGGTGGGGGCGGAAGTGCGGCGATATGTGGCTCGGCGTTTTCCTGGTTTGCGGGATGCGCCGATTGTCGAAACGCGGGTTTGTCAGTATGAGAATACGTCCAGCGGGGATTTTTTGATCGACCGGCATCCGGAGATGGAGAATGTCTGGTTCGTTGGCGGTGGGTCGGGGCACGGGTTTAAGCATGGGCCTGCGGTGGGAGAGTATGTTGCGGGGCGGGTTTTGGATGGGGTTGGGGGGGAAGCGCGATTTTCTTTGGAGAGTAAGCAGACGGTGCAACGGCGGGCGGTTTATTAGGGGCGGATGCTAGCTTCGGCTGATGGATCGGACTGGGCGTTTGGGTGGGCCGCAGTGCTGTGCCCCTACAAATGGCCTTCCTGCTGGTTGAAACTTGTTGGTGGGGATTGCGTCTGTATGTGAGGTGGTTGGGCTTTGGCGGGATCAGGCTCGGTGGGGTTGGCGGGGACACAGACAGGAGCGTCTGTGCTACTTAGGAGTGACGACATTTTTGTTCTAGAGCTTAGGGAGGGATGGACGTGGGGATGATGATGCGAGTGGGTCGGGTGGTGGCTAGCGTCGTGGGCGTGGTGGCTATGGCACTTGCGTGCGAGATTGGCGCTTACGCGGGGCCGGCCAATCCGGGGGTCCCGGCGGCGGAGTTTAGGGTGCCCGTTGAGTATTACAAGTTGCCGAATGGTTTGCGGGTGGTGCTTTCGCCGGATCATACGGCGCCGACGATTTGTGTGGGGGTGTATTACCACATTGGATTTCGGATTGAGCCGCGGGATCGGACCGGGTTTGCGCATTTGTTCGAACACATGATGTTTCAGGGGTCGCAGAATCTGGGGAAGATGGAGTTTGTGAAGTTGGTGCAGCAGAATGGCGGGATTTTGAACGGGTCGACGCGGTTTGATTTCACGAATTATTTTGAGGTTTTGCCCGCGAATAAGTTGGAAACGGCGTTGTGGGCGGAGGCCGACCGGATGGGTGGGTTGGCGGTTACTGACGCGAATTTGACGAATCAGCAGGGGGTGGTGGGTAGCGAAGTGAAGCAGAACGTTTTGAACCGACCTTTGGGTGGATTTCCCTGGCTGGATATGCCGCAGGTTGCGAACACGAACTGGTATAACGCGCACAATTTTTATGGGGACATCAAGGATATCGAGGCGGCGAAGTTGAGCGAGGTGCAGGAGTTTTTCAAGACGTACTACGCGCCGAACAATGCGGCCTTGGCGATTGTCGGGGATTTCGATCCCGCGGAGGCCAAACGATTTGTGGAGAAATATTTTGGGCCTTTGAAGGCTTCGCAGTTGCCTGCACAGCCGGATTTGACGGAGCCCCGGCAGGAGAAGGAGAAGAGGGAGACGAAGACTGATCCGCTGACGAAGCGGCCTGCGATTGCGATCGCTTACCATGTGCCGGAGCGGAATACGCCGGAATATTACGCGATGATTTTGCTGGATCAGATTTTGATTGAGGGTGATGACAGTTTGTTGCATCAGGAATTGGTGCAGAAGCGCGGATATACGGGCGGCGTCGAGGGTGGCATTAATTTATTGGGAAATCCTTTTGATTATCAGGGACCGATGCTGTTTATCGCGAACCTTACGTACGATCCTTCAACGAAGCCAGATGATATTTTGGCGGCGATGGATGGGGTGATTGAGCCTTTGCGGACGAAGGCTGTGGATCAAAAGACTCTGGATCGGGCTCTGGTGAAGGCGCGGTCGGATATGTATGACACGTTTGGACAGCAGGGTGGATTTGGGTTGGTGGATATTTTGGCTAGTTTTGCTTTGTTTGATGATAATCCGGGGCGGGTGAATTCGCTGGCTGGGGAATTGGAGAAGGTTACGCCGGAATTGTTACAGAAGACGGCTCAGGAATATTTACGGCCGACGAATCGGACGGTTTTGGTGGTGGAGCCGGCAGAGAAGAAATGACAGTCGGGGCGCGCGAGCGGAATAGAGAGTGAAAGAGATTTCACCACAGAGGGCGCGAGTACACAGAGGAAGATAACGCAGAGACGCTGAGTGCGCGGAGATTCTTGGAGGGAACGGATGGATCGCATGACGATTTTGGTGGGATTGGGAATGGTTGGCGGCATGGCGGGACTGGTTGCGCCGCCGATGATGGCACAGAAACAGACGCCGCCGGTGGGTGGGGCGCCTAAGGCGTTTACGGTGCCTGCGCATGAGACTTATGCGTTGGCGAATGGGATGAAAGTGACGCTGGTGCCGTATGGGAATATTCCGAAGGTCACCGTCAGCTTGGCATTGCGGGGCGGGAACATTGATGAAGCCAAAGAACAGCTTGGAGTGGCGGATCTAACCGGGGAGTTGCTGAAAGAGGGGACGACTTCACTTAGTTCGAAGGAAGTCGCGGAAGCGGCGGCGGGCATGGGGAGCACGCTCGCGGTTGCCGTAGGCGCGGATGAGACAACCGTGGCGATAGATGTGTTGTCGGAGAGCGGACCCGGGGCGGTGAAACTGCTGGCGGATGTGGTGGAGCATCCTTTGCTGCCGGAGTCGGAGCTTGCGCGGTTGAAGACGAATATGCTGCGAGAGATCACGGTGGCGAAGACGCAGCCCGGGCAGATCGCTTTGGCACGGTTCCGGAAATTGCTGTATGGAGATCATCCGTATGGGGATGTTTTGCCTACGGAAGAGACCGTCAACAAGTTGACGATTGCGGATGCCAAGAAATTTTATGCGGCGAATTATGGGGCTGGGCGGGCGCATTTGTATGTGGCGGGGAAGTTTGATGCCGCGGTGGTGAAGAAGGCGATTGCTGCGAATTTTTCTGGTTGGGCTAAGGGTTCGGCGGCGGTGGAGAAGGCGCCTTCGCCCAAGACGCAGAGGATTTTGGATGTGACTGACCGGCCGGGGGCGCCGCAGTCTACTTTGTATGTGGGGTTGCCGGTGGCGGACCCGACCAGTCCGGATAATGTGCGATTGATTGTCAGCAATTCCCTGCTGGGAGGGTCGTTTGCTTCGCGGATTACCGCGAATATTCGCGAGCAGAAAGGTTATACGTATTCGCCGCGGAGCCAGATTTCCAGCCGCTATCATGATGCTTATTGGGTGGAGGTTGCGGATGTTACGACCAAGGACACGGGGGCTTCTTTGAAGGAGATTTTCGGGGAGATTACCAGGTTGCAGAAGGAAGCGCCTGGGGTGGATGAGTTGAAGGGGATTCAGAGTTATCTATCGGGGATTTTTGTGATTCAGAATTCAACGCGGCAGGCTTTGATCGGGCAGCTGCGGTTGGTGGACTTGCAGGGGCTGGGTGAGGACTATTTGAAGACTTATGTGCAGAAGGTGAATGCGGTTACGCCAGATGAGGTGTCGGCGACTACCGCTAGGTATATTAAGCCGGCGTTGATGACGATTGTTGTGGTGGGGGATAAGGCTAAGATCGCGGAACAGCTGACGGAGTATTCGGGTGGTGCGGGGAAATAGGCGATAGGGTTCCATGGCGCAGGGGCGGTTCGATTGTGGCGCCGGATTGCATGTTGTTATTGGATGGGTTGTGAGGCATCTAAACCCCGCCGTCTCGGAGACGGCGGCTACAGGACGGGGCGGCGGCAGTTAAAGGACGGACTAGGCCTTGTGGGCGCGGCGGCGGGCATGTAGCGTGGTTGGCGTGTTTTTGTGGCGGCGGGCTTTTTCGGCGTAGAGGTGTTGGTCGGCTTCTGAGAGCAGCTTTTCGATTCTTTCTCCATCTCCATTGTAAATGGAAATTCCGATGCTGGCTGAGAGCGGGGGCGTCTCGGTGTCCGCGGCCAGGACTTCGCGGATGCGACCAGCTACCAGTTGGGCTTCGGACTCTTGCGATTCGGGTAGGACTAACGCGAATTCGTCGCCGCCATAGCGTGCGGCGGTGTCGATGGCGCGGCAGTGGATGCGAAGAGTGTCGGCCAGGCGGCAGAGGGCTCGGCTGCCGACCAGGTGGCCGTAAGTATCGTTTATTTTTTTCAGG
Source organism: uncultured Acidobacteriota bacterium (assembly GCA_963834025.1). Taxonomy (GTDB): domain Bacteria; phylum Acidobacteriota; class Terriglobia; order Acidiferrales; family UBA7541; genus Acidiferrum. The sequence goes on from CAWIAI010000007.1 coordinate 337,196, forward strand.
CCGTCGAGGTCGAGGAGCAGGACGGCGAAGGAGCGGCCGTTGCGATTAGTGCGCTCGGTCTCGCTTTCGAGGACGTCGAGGAGACGGCGATAGTTGGCCAGGCCGGTGAGCGCGTCGCTGACGGCCAGGTGCTGAACTTGCTCGAAGAGGCGGGCGTTGTCGAGCAACGCGCCGCCAAGTGCTACGGCGTAGCTGGTGACCGTGAGGGCCTGCGCCAGGACGAAGGGAGAATCCAAAAGGCGCACGGACTGCGAGGCAGCCAGCTGGGCTGCGACGTTCATCCAGGCAGCAGAGTAAAGCGCGCGGTCGAATGCGGAGTCTTCGATTTGCAGACGGCGCCGGAACCAGACGAGAGCGATCAGAAACAGTGCAGCGGGCAGGAGCTGTTGGGGATTGGGAATGAAAGCGAGCGGATGAGGTGAGGTCTCTGGAGGGAGACGGCGCAGCGCGGCGGTGATGAGATAGGTGAGGCCGACGACGGTCAGTAGCGCGCCCGCAATTTCCAGGCGCGGCCGGCGAGAACGTGGGAGGAAATGTTCGACGAGAAGAGCTACGACGAGCAAGAGGCCCAAGACGATGCGGCCGACCCACCAGGAAACTGGAGCCCACCGGAGATGCACGGGGGCTTCCTGGAGAAATTGAAAGAAGAGCAGACTCGAGGCGGTGAGGAGCGTGCCGGAGAGCAGAAAGCCGGAACCGAGGATCAGGGAGATACGGTCTTGCGTGCCTTGGAAGCGCACGAGGGTCACGGCGGCGAAAACGAAGGCTAGCAGGCCGGTGGTGACTTGCAGGTATCCCTGGAGGATGGGATCGGATTGCAGGGGCACGACGCGAAGCCACATGGAGAGGAAAAATACAATAAGGAAGCCGGAGGCGTGCGAGAGGAAAGGTGTCGCGCCGTTACGGTCGGAGATGAGTGAGCCCTTGCCCATATTTGCTTTGTTGACCTCGGCTGGGACCGGGCCCCCCTCACTTTATTAGACTCCGGAATTGGTCTTAGCGTTGCGGGGGAATGTGAGAATGTTTTCACTAAGAGGTACCGTACTAGTGGATTTGCTGACCTGTACATAGGTACAGGTCTTTTCTTTGGCGAGAAGCAGGAGAGCTAGCTATTTTTTTGTGGGCGAGCTTATGGTTCGGGCTTGTCGAGGTGGTGCTGGCTTGAGAAAACTTCGCGGACGCGGTCGAGGGTGTCGATTTCGTTTACGGGCTTGTCTGGGCGAAGACGGATGATACGTGGGAATCTTCAGGGCGAAGCCGCTGTCGTGACGATTCGAATGCTGGATGTTGTTGAAGGCTATTTCCATGACGATGAGCGGGTCGACGGTACGAACGTGGCCGCGATCTTCGATGGTGTGGGCCAGGAAAAATTCGGTCAGCTCGCGGATTTCTGCGTCGGTTACGCCGGAGTAGGCTTTGCCGATGTTGACGAGGCGGTCGGCATCGCGGACCGCGAAGGTGTAGTCGGAGAGTAAGCTGCGGCGCTTGCCGTGGCCGTATTCGGCGGCGGTGACTACGACGTCGAGCGTGGCTAGCGGGCGCTTTAGCTTGATCCAAAATTGGCCGCGACGGCCTGGAACGTAGGGGGATTGCGGGGCTTTTGCTACGAGGCCCTCGTTGCCCTTCGCTAGCGCGGAGTTGAAGGCGGTCTCGACTTCTTCGGTGGTGGTGCAGAGGTCGGCGCGGGTGAACTGGAGTTGGGGTTGTTCATAGTTGGCGAGGAGATTGGTCAGTTTCAGGCGGCGTTCGGCTAGTTCGAGGTCGAGGAGCGTTTGATCGTTTAGGAGGAGGAGGTCGAAGGCTACGAAGCATGCGGGGACCAGCGTTGTCGTGAAGAGATCGATTTGTTTGCGGCCGAGACGCTGCTGGAGTTCGGTGAACGGGATGGCTCTGCCGTCGCGCCAGCCGATGATTTCGCCGTCGAGGATGAAGTCGGCGGGGATTTTGCGAAGGGGTGGAAGGAGTTCGGGGAATTCGGTTACGCGGTCGAGGGTGCGGGAGTAAATCTCTACTTGCTCGCCGCGTTTGTGGACTTGGGCGCGGATGCCGTCGAATTTTTCTTCTACTAGCGCGCCTGTGGGGAATGTGGCGATCAGGTCGGCGGCGCCGTCTACGGGACTGGCTAGCATTACGGAGATGGGGCGGAAGAGTTCAAGTTGGACCTCGGCAAGACGGCCCGCGGCGGCTTGGCGAAGAGTTTCGCTGATGTCACCTGTAAGCATGTTGGCGCGCTGGACCGCGGCTAGAGGATGGTCGTAGCACTGCGCGATCGCTTCTTCGACGAGGCTTTCTTTCAGGCCGATACGGAGTTCGCTGGTGCAGAGCTTGATGAAGTACTTGGATTCCAGAGCGGAGAGGCGCTGCAGGGTTTGTTCGAACAAGGATTGTTTAGCGGCGGGGCCGCGTTGGCGGCTTAGGGCGGCGTAGACTGCGGCGATATCGGTGAGGGTGAGGGGTGATGGAGTTTGGTGAGCTCGCAGGATTTCTTCGGCGCCTGCGCCTAGGTCGCCGTGGTGGCGGAGGGTGGGTGAGAGTTCACGGGGATCTTTATTGACCATGGCGGCGACGGCACGCAGAAGGATGGAGAAGCCGACGGACAGTACGCGCTCTTCGCGGCGAGGGAAGACGCGGCCGCAGAGGTAGAGAGCGGCCAAGGCAGCGTTTTCCTGAGGAAGAGGCGCGGAGATAGTCCGCGACCAGGCGGATTTTTTCGGTCTTCTTTGTGGTGGCTGCGACGGATTCGCAGAGCTGGCTGAAGCGGAACATTGGGAGTGAGCAAGTATCGCACGGAGTAATCAAGGAGGGGCGGAGGGGAAGATTGACGTTGCACGTGGAGGAGGATTCGCGGACAATGCTTTATTAAAACGATTCAATATAATTCTGGACGTTGAAAACGAGCTTTCGTTGCCAACCGGTGCGCGAGGAACCGTGATGCGGGCGGCGGCCACTGCAGGTGAGTCCCGGAGGATCCGACGCAGATGTCGTTGCGTAATTCCCGGGACATTCCCATACGGTTGCGATAAGGGGGAACGAGCTTGAGCAGCGAAGCGGCGGTTGTGACAAGTGCAGGGCCGAGCCTCCGGAGAACGCTCACGCTGTGGGATCTAATCCTGTATGGCGTGATTGTGATTCAGCCGGTGGCGCCGATGTCAGCGTTTGGCGCACTGAGCGACCGCGGGCGAGGCCATGTGGTGACGGCGATTCTGATCGCCATGGTCGCCATGCTTTTCACAGGAATCAGCTACGGCCGAATGGCAAGGGCGTACCCCAGCGCGGGTTCCGCGTTCACGTACGTGGCGCAAGAGATTCATCCCTCGATCGGATACGTCACGGGCTGGAGCATGGTTATGGATTACATGCTCAATCCGCTGATCTGTACGATTTGGTGCGCACAGCAGGCGCATGAATTTGCGCCAGGAATCGCGGTGTGGGGCTGGAAGATTATTTTTGCCGCGGTTTTCACGCTGCTGAATCTTCGGGGCATCAAGACATCCGCAAGGGTTAACGCGGGAATGGCGGCGGGAATGAGCGCGGTCATCATCGTAATTTTCGTGACCGCGATTCGCTATATTCTGGGCCACCCACACAGCGATCCGGGATTTTTTACCAGGCCGTTCTACGATCCCCAGACATTTACATGGGGCGGACTATTTGGGTGCACGTCGATCGCGGTGCTGACGTACATCGGTTTCGATGGCATCTCGACGCTCTCCGAGGAAGCGGAGAATCCCCGGCGCAACATTCTTCTGGCCACGGTTCTGACCTGCGTGGTGATTGGGATTCTGTCCGCGGCCGAGGTGTATGTGGCGCAACTAATTTGGCCAGCGTCGGAACCATTTCCGAACCCGGATACCGCGTATGTGTACGCCGCGGCGCGCACTTGGGCGCCACTGTTCGGCGTCGTTGGGTTAACTCTAGTGATCGCGAACTTTGGTTCAGGCCTTGGAGCACAGATCGGGGCGGCGCGCTTATTGTTCGGGATGGGCAGAAGTAATGCGCTGCCAAAGTCGTTTTTTGGGATGGTGGACGAGAAAAACCGCGTGCCGCGCAACAACGTTATTTTCGTCGGAGTAATCGCGCTGATTGGATCTTTTTTCCTGAGCTTCGGGCGAGGGATCGAGTTACTGAATTTCGGCGCGTTGATTGCTTTCATGGGAGTGAACGCGGCGGCGTTCTTACGGTACTTCGTTCGAGCGAATGACAAGAAAACGTGGAATTTCATCCCGCCCGTGATCGGGTTCTTCATTTGCCTTGGGCTGTGGGGGAGTCTTAGCCGACCCGCGATGATCGTGGGGAGTATCTGGATGGCCGTGGGAATTCTTTTCGGGATCTGGAAGACGAGATGGTTCCGGGAACCGCTGTCGTTTGAAGTGCCCGCGGAATAGGAGCTTGGGCGTGCAGGAGAGATTGCAAATTGGGTGACTCTGGCAGGATGATGATGCCCGCGGAGGAGGCCCTACCGGTGAAGCGGCCCAGCGGGAAGAATGCGGCTGTGACCATGCGTGATGTGGCGACGCAGAGCGGCTTCTCGCCTGCCACCGTGTCGATTGTGCTGAACAACGCGCCCCTTGGCGCGTTACATCGCGCCGGCAACCAAGAAACGCATCGAAGAAGTGGCGCGAAAGTTGGGTTATCGCCCGAACGTGATGGCGCGGTTTTTGCGCAGCAAGCGAACACACAGCGTCGGGGTACTGTTTTCGGACATCACCGATCCCTTCTGTACGCTGGTGATGCGCGGTATTGAAAATACGCTTTATCAAGCTTCCTACGTATCCATTTTTGCCGACGCGCATAACCAGCGAAATCGTTTCGAACGATATCTGGAAATGCTCTTGGAGCGGCACGTAGAAGCATTGATCGTCGTGGCCAACTGGCTGTTCGTCGATATTCAGCTGCTTGCGGATCTCAGCAAGCGCAACATTCCCGCGGCAACAATCTGTTGTGAATTGCCGGGCGATACGATCAGCTCGGTGATGGTGGACAACGAAGCCGGAGCGCGGTTGGCGTTGGAACATTTGTATCAGCTGGGGCACAGGAAGATTGCGTTTATCCGTGGGCCCAAGATGCTCATCGACAGCGGTCCGCGGTGGCGCGGGATTCAGAAATTTGCGCAGAACGCGGGGTTCGAAATCGATCCGGCGCTGATCCAGCAGTTGCCGGAATCGCTCGATCCAAATTCGAGCTTTGAGAGCGGGTTTCGATTCGCCGAAGACTTGCTGCAACGCAAGAAAAAGTTCACCGCGTTGATGGCGTTCGATGACTTGGCGGCGCTTGGCGCAATCCGTGCTTTGACAAAGGCGGGCGTGAAAGTGCCTGAGCAGTGTTCGGTGACAGGCTTTGACGACGTGGCGCTCTCGTCGTTATCGGCGCCGTCGCTGACGACCGTGCGGCAGCCGATGGAAGCGATGGGGGAGCTGGCGGTAAATATCATCATGGAAGGGGTCAACGCGTCACTGGAGAAGCGGGAGTGGAATATCGTCAATCACAAGATGAGTCCGGAATTGGTAATTCGGGAGTCGACGCGGGCGGTCTCGCACACGGGATCGGACGATTGATGTGGTCCGAGGAGTAAATCGTGGCGGAGGTTGAGGCCGGGCGAGGCAAGCCTCGCCCCTACACGGGACTAAGCACGGCATTCGTTAGGTGATTGCCTACGACAAAAAAACAAGCGCGGGCCCAATGGCTCGCGCTTGTTTTGCATGGCAGCGAGGAAACAGTAAAACAGCTACTTGAGTACCTGCACTTCAGTGCTACGGTCGATTATCGTGGAGCCACAAAGACCACCGAGGGGAGCATGAACTCCACGTTCGGAATCTCGGTGGTCACCTTGATGCGTTCGAACTTGCCTTTCTTTCCGCCGTCACCAGCGAAGGAGAGCAAGTATTGATTTTGCAGGTGCTCCTGGATTTCGTCGAAGTACGGCTTCAAGGTTACCGGGACGCCCGAACTGAGATAGTACGATTCGGCGCCGGTCTCTTCAGAAAGGCGGCTGAGATTGGATTGCGCGTTGAAGACGCGGAATTGACGGCGGCCGACGTGTCCGGCATCGGGATAGTAGATGGTCCAGAGGTTGATGTTCCTTTTCTGGGCTTGCTCAACGGTGGAATCCAGATCGGGATCGACCGGGTCGAAGCCACCGCGGAAGTAGTCGACGCCCGAGGAGATCATGATGATCGAGCGGCGGTCACCGCCGTGGTCGGGCCAGCGCTTGATCCAATCCTGGACGGAAAGATAGGGACTGCTGAACGCGCCACCGGAACCTATCGGCATGCGTAACGCTTTGTTCGCGAGCGCGTGGTCGTTGGTGAAATCCTGCACGACGCCGGCTGAGGCGTTGCGAGAATAAGCAACCGCGACGTAAGTCGTTTGCGGTTGCGCCTCGATGAAGGCTTTCAGATCGTTCCACTGGCTGGCGACTTCCTGATCCAGCGAGTCGTCGATCAGAATGGCCAGGAAGAGCGTTTCGCCGCGCTTCCAATCGGCCACTTGTACGCGTTCTTTCCCTTTAAACAGTTCTACATCGTCCTTCTTGATTGGCGGCGGAGGCTGCTTCTTTCCGACGGCGGTTACAGTGGTGGTAGCGAAGCCGCTAGCCTCCGCCGCGCGTGCCTGCGGGGCCACAATCAACCCAAACAATGCGGCGGACGCAGCTAAACATGCGAGCATCCGCCCCGACCGAGATATCCTATTCATCAAAGTAATCCTTCCTCTCATCCCTGTTTATTAGATGCATGAAGGGAGGAAATCGCGTACATTCCTGTGGCGCGCATGCCCTTTCAAGGTTGTACTTCCTCGTGCACGTTTTGGATGACGGCGCGTTTGCAATGGACGCGAAAAATCAGGGGTGAGTGGTGAAGGCTTATATAGGGGCTATCGACCAAGGCACGACCAGCACGCGGTTTATGGTGTTTGACCGATCGGCGAGGATCGTTTCGGTAGCACAGAAAGAACATGAACAGATCTTTCCGAAGCCCGGCTGGGTTGAGCATGATGCGCTGGAGATTCTGCGTCGCACCCATGAAGTGATTCGCGAGGGACTGGAGAAGCGCGGTTTGCAGGCGTCGGACCTTGCGGCGATCGGAATCACGAACCAGCGCGAAACGACGGTGGTGTGGGATCGCAAAACGGGCGAGCCTGTGGCTAACGCTCTGGTGTGGCAGGACACGCGGGTGGCGGAGGAGGTGGCGCACTTCGCAAGCAACGGAGGACAAAACCGGTTCCGGGCGCAGACTGGTTTGCCGCTGAGCACCTATTTCAGTGGGCTGAAACTGAGGTGGATCTTAGGGAATGTGGCGAATGCGCGTGAACGCGCGGCGGCAGGGGAGTTGCTGTTCGGAAATATGGATACTTTTCTGGTCTGGAATCTAACCGGTGGGCCGAATCGCGGACAGCACGTCACGGACGTGACGAATGCTAGCCGCACGCAACTGCTGAATCTTAAAACGCTGGACTGGGATGAGGAGTTGCTAACTGCATTCGATATTCCGCGGGAGATCCTTCCACGGGTGCGCTCCAGCAGCGAGGTCTACGGTGAAGCGGTGCTACCCGAGATCGCGGGGGTGCCGGTCGCGGGAATTCTCGGGGATCAGCAGGCCGCGCTTGTGGGGCAAACGTGTTTTCGGCCCGGAGAAGTGAAGAATACGTATGGGACGGGCTGTTTTTTGTTGATGAACACAGGCGAGCGAATCGTGCCGTCGAACTTCGGTTTGCTGACGACCGTGGCTTACAAGTTGGGAGACGAACCGGCGCGTTACGCGCTCGAAGGAAGTATCGCTATCACCGGAGCGCTGGTGCAATGGCTGCGGGACAATCTCGGGATGATTCAGAAGAGCGCGGATGTCGAGACGCTGGCGCGCAGCGTGGAAGACAATGGCGGCGTTTACTTCGTGCCTGCGTTCTCGGGCTTGTATGCGCCGTATTGGAAGGAGAGTGCGCGCGGCGTGATTGCTGGACTGACACGCTACGCAAATAAGGGGCACCTGGCGCGGGCGGTTCTGGAAGCGACGGCGTTCCAAAGCCGCGAAGTTGTGGAGGCGATGGAAAAGGATTCGGGGATTGCGCTGGAATCCCTGCGCGTAGACGGCGGCATGGTTACGAACGATCTGCTGATGCAATTCCAGGCGGATATTTTGAATCGCGAGGTGACGCGCCCGGTGATTCAGGAAACGACGGCGTTGGGAGCGGCGTATGCGGCCGGCTTGGCAGTGAAGTTTTTCACCGGGCTGGAGGAACTACGGGCGAATTGGGCGGTCGATCATACGTGGAAGCCGCATACGGATGAAACGGAGCGCGAAGCCTTGTACCGGCAGTGGAGGAAAGCGGTTACGCGATCGTTTGATTGGGTCGATGCCTAAGAGGGAGAGCCGAAAATGACTTCGCCATTCCTGGGTGAATTCCTAGGTACGATGGTGCTGGTGCTGCTTGGTAACGGCGTGGTGGCTGGAGTGGTGCTGAAACGCTCGAAGGCGGAGGCGAGTGGCTGGATGGTGATCACGGCCGGGTGGGCGTTCGCGGTGATGGCGGGGGTGTTTACCGCGATTGCGTGCGGGAGTAGCGACGCGCACCTGAATCCGGCGGTGACCTTGGGTTTCGCGGTACGGGCGGGAGATTTCGGGAAGGTCGCGCCGTATATTGGGGCGCAAGTGCTCGGCGCGGTGGTCGGCGCCGGGCTGGTATGGCTACATTATTTGCCGCACTGGAGGGAGACGCCGGATGCTCCGGCGAAATTGGCGTGTTTTTGTACGGCGCCCGCGATTCGCAGCTTGATTCCGAATTTGATCAGCGAAATTATCGGGACTTTCGTGCTTGTTTTTGTGGTGGGTGCGATTTTTTCCAAGAACGTTGCGGCGGCTGGGCCCGGTAGCCTGGGACCTTACCTGGTGGGATCGCTGGTCTGGGGGATCGGGCTTTCGCTTGGAGGCACGACCGGTTATGCGATTAATCCGGCGAGGGATTTGGGGCCGCGCGTGGCGCATGCGATTTTGCCGATTGCCGAGAAGGGCGGGTCGGACTGGGGCTATGCGCCGATTCCGGTGGTTGGGCCGTTGGTGGGTGGGATGCTGGCTGGGTGGCTGATGCGGATATTAGCTGTCTCGTAATGAGACCCGGGCAAGGGCCGGACAAGACATTTGTGCGTGAGCTGCAGGCGCCAGACGAGATAGTGAACTATATATTGCGAGAAATTCTTCGTCTTTATGTAAAATTACTGGGCGGAACCCGCCCGCCAAAAGAACCAAAACAACGCGTTTTAATACTTCTATCAAGATCCTTGGAGACCTGATGAAAAGGTGCGCGCTCTCAGCGTTGGTGGTGATTCTCAATTTGATCGGTAATGCGTATTGCCAAGCCCCGGCGAGACTGTCCGGTTCAAGCTCAGTGCGAACCGATACCACCGATCTAGCGAAACCAAGGGTGGTGATAAACCCAGTGTTTGCTACTGGAATGAAGTGCGATGGCTCGACCGACGACTCAGCGGCGCTGCAAAGTGCGCTCGCCGTGGCTGCAGTCCCTAGCTTAGGAAACGCAACAGTTATCATGCCGCCTGGTACGTGCATGATTGATCCGGCCGCCACTGTTTCGGTCAACAGCAGTGTTTGGCTTCAGGGCGCGGGGAAATTTGGGACCATATTGAAGCGCAAGAACGCGTCTTCTGGGAGCCCGATACTCCTGATCCGCTCTAGCGGCGTAACGCTCTCGGATTTTGGTTTCGACGGGAACAAAGGGGGGCCCGGAATTGCTTCAACAGCGGATAGCGTGGCGGCCGGACCGGGAATTACCAACATCACTATCCAACGAATGCGCTTCGTCAATTCCACGAGTAGTGATGTTGCATCCTTTGTAGGTGGGTCGGGAAACTTCACCACGGACTGGCTCATTGCCGATAGTGATTTCGAGAATCAAGGGAATCCCGCCTCATCCTGCACGATCTCCTTCGGCTGCGCCAACCTGTTCCTCCAACAACCTTTGCGTGTGCGCATCCTTGGCAACCGATCCGATAGCAGCCAGAATTTTGTCCTTTTTAGCTCCTTCCCAGGAGGGGGCCAAGTTGAGGTTGGAGGAAACATCATCAGCAATCTTGGCGGCTTCGGCGTGGCATTGGGTGGAGGCACGATAGGTTCCACTGGGGCACACGTCCACGACAACTTCGTAACTTCCAACAGTACGGATCCGGTAAACCTTATCGATTTGGCGTTCTGGAACGACTTCACGGTGGATCACAATATCTTGCACCACAATGGTGTGGCCACCGCTTGTATCGCAGACTTTCCGCCTGCAAATCACGGTGAAGTGGATTCCAATATTTGCTATGCCTCGCCAACCACGGGGATCGATGTCGGTATAGGTCTCGGCGGGAGCGATATAAGCATTACCAACAATTTCATACAAGGTGCGGCTGGAGCGGGGATTAGCGTTGCGGCGGTCAACGCGAGAGGAATGAGAATCATAGGCAATACTGCAAAGAACAACAATCAGCTGAACCCGGGACGTCACGGAGGGATCGAGTTGTTCGTGAATGATCCGGACTCACCGGGTAACGGCACGCTATCGGACGTCATTATTCAGGGCAATCATTGTTACGACGATCAACCAGTAAAGACTCAAGGATACGGTATCGCCATAGCTTCATACGGACAGCAGACCGGCTATACAAACATCACCATGGAAGGGAACGACCTTATTGGAAACGCGGTTGGCGGCATTTTCAACAACGCAACTGCGTACTCTGGATTCGTCATCCGTAACAATCCGGGAGTCAATCCAGTTGGGCCGATCGCGGCGCCAGACTTTCCGGCAAGTGGTGCCGGAGCCACGGTCAATAATACGGGGTACGACGTGACGGTGTACATCATCTCGGGGATCAACCCAATCAAAGTTGCGATTAACGGCGCGCCGGTGGCTGGCGCATCAGTGCCCGGCGGCGGCGTTGCGAGCGGACCGATACGCTTGCCAGCGAACCAGAATATTACGCTGACCTACACGATTGGCGGCGCTCCCAGTTGGGAATGGATCGCGGATTGACGAAAGGCTTATGACAATCAACGAATTGGAGTTTGAGAAGTGAAGAAAAAAACGAAAGCGAGGTCTTAGACTAGGGGAACAGCAAAGTATTCGCGAAGAGGCACGCTGAGGTTTGGATCCTGGAGGGATAACTCAACATTTGCCTTGAGGTAGCCGGCACGATCGCCGGCGTCGTAGTGAAGGCCTTCAAAGCAAAATCCTTGGAGGAGGTTCGTTTTACAAAAGAGATTCAGTGCATCGGTGACTTGGACCTCACCTCGCGCGTCAGGCTTGGTTTGTGCGATGGAGTTCCACACCTCGGGTTGAAGCAGATATCGGCCGCAAACGCCAAGCAGCGAACGGGCCTCCGCGGCGGGCGGTTTTTCGACTAGGCCCACCACACGAGCGGAACTGCCGGTGAGTAACTGCTTGTTTTCCTCTACTTGAACAATTCCGTGGCGTTCGACTTCTTCGAGTGCAATTTTGCGAATGGCGACAACGCTCTCGCCTGACTGCTCATATGTGCGGATGAGTTGGCGGGTGACGGGCTCACGGTTGTTAACCATGATCACGTCGGGAAGCAGAACGACGAAGGGCTCTTCACCTAGAAGAGGTTGCGCACAGCCGATGGCGTGGGCGAGACCAAGAGGTTTTTCCTGTTCAACATATTGCAAATTCACGAGCTTTGTCAGGCGGCGCAACAGCTGCGCCACTAGCTCCAACTCATGCTCTTCCAAAAAGGATTCGAGCGCGGGATCAGGAGCGAAGTGCGCCCTGATCGGAGAGTTTTTGTTCCGAATGACAATTACAACGGATTCGATTCCACTCGCGGCGGCTTCCTCAACCGCGTACTGGATTAGCGGTTTGCCCGCTACCGGAAGCATCTCCTTTGGAATCGCCTTGGTTGCGGGCAACATTCTCGTGCCAAGTCCCGAAGCGGGGATCACCGCCTTTACAATTCTATTTTGATTCGACATAACAAGACGTCTGGGACGGCTGAACTCTAAACAATAAAGACAGCGCCTTGTATTCGGCGCCCGAGTCGCTAGGCCTGCATCTCGGATTGAACGGATTCCCATTTCATCTCGGAGACTTTCAGCTTTGGATGCGAGACCAGGAGATGCCAGATCATCGCCTGAAACGACTCGGTGTGGGGGGTTATTGTGGATTTATTCACGACCGGAACGAGCACGCAAGCGTCCGCGACCTGTTTGGTGTAGCCGCCGTCACGGCCTACGACCCCGCAAATTCTGGCCCGTACATCGCGGGCGTGTTCGAGAGCCCTCACCAAGTTGGCGCTGATGTTGTTTTTTGCGTCGCCGCCGCCCACTGAAAAAACGAACACCATGTCGTCTTTGTTCAGGTGCGAGCCTCGAAGCCAATTTGCGTAACAGGTGTCCCAGCCTTCGTCGTTCACGCGAGCGGTAAGTTCGGAGACATTGTCCGAAGGGGCGTATGCCTCGATCTGGGCGATCTTGCGGAAATCGCAGACTGCATGCGAGGCGTGCCCCGCGCCTCCTCCCACACCCAGAAGGAAGAGCCTGCCAGGACGTTCGCGCAGTTCAAGGAGCAAGTCCGCGGTTCTTTCCACGGCCGATTGATTGAGGAGACTCAAGATCTTCGTGGCTTCCTCAAAATATTGAGCTGTATAGCTCATGCTATTCGCCTCTTCCTGCTAAGGGAGTAAGTTCAAAAGCAACCGCAGTCTCTGAGTTTTCATGCCAAGGCTGGGATGCATACTGTTTCGGAGATCAGCCGGCCGGGTTCGGTCAATTCCACGCGAATCATATTTGCGGCTTCCCATAGATCCTTCGCAACAAAAGCTGGGCGCGCGTGCGGAGCTTCTGTGAACTGGCATATCTCGCACTTCCAACGGCCAACAAAAATGCTCCTGCAACCGGCGCGGGATCCGGCCATCACGTCGGTGATTCCGTCTCCGACCATATAGCACTCGTCCAGGGCTACTTGCAGGTCCGCCGCCGCATTTTTCAGCATGCCTATTTCCGGCTTTCGGCAATCACAGTGCCGCCGCAGCTTGCGTACTTTCGCTTCCGGATGGTGCAGGCAGTAATAGATGTGGTCGATTCGTCCACCAGCCGCCTGAATCTGCTTCAGCATCGTGCGCTCGAAAGCCTTCAGCATCTCGGCCTTCAGGTGTCCCTTGGCGATGCCGGGCTGATTGGACACGATGGCGACGGCGAGCCCAAGATCGTTGAGAAGGCGCACGGCCTCGGGGACGCGGGGTAGCAATCTAAATTGGGAGCGCGTAAAGGGAGCATCGATAACGCCCGACTCCTGGTGATGGACCAAGGCGTTGATGACCCCGTCGCGGTCGAGGAGAACAGCTTTCATGTGGAGAGACTTTACAATGGATCGAATTTTGCAGCGCTCGTGCAGTGCTGGAAAGCCGGGCGATGAATGCTAAGCGGAGCTTCGCTGAGCGAAAGCAAATTTCTCGTCGTGATTATTATGGCGATGGTTGTGAGCGAGCCTTCCATCTCGAGAAACGACGTCAAATACGACTTTGCTTCCTTCAAAGTCGAAGCGGAACTTCAATTCGCGTAAGCCCGCCGACCGTAGCGCCTCGCGTAGACGCGTCTTGTTCTCTTCGCAATACAGCATGAGAAAGCCACCGCCGCCGGCGCCCGAAATCTTTCCGCCGATGGCACCGTTTTGCTTTGCGAGCTCATACCAGGCGTCGATCTGGGGGTTGGAGATGCCATTGGAGAGCTGCTTTTTTGACTGCCAGTGAACGTCGAGCAATTCTCCAAAGCGCCGCAAATTGCCCTTCGATATGGACTCGGAGATCTCGAGACCGATGTCTTTGATCTCCCGGAGGCTTCTGACGACGACACGGTCTTTCGTGCGCGTGGCCTCGTCCTGCCTTTTCAGGATGGCGGTGGCATCGCGCATTTCGTTTGTGTAGAACATCAGGATGTTGTGCTCGAGACTCTCGACAAGATCGACGTCCAACTCCAACCGAGTGACGTCCACGCGGCCGTCCGGGCTGATGTGGAGCGTCGTCAACCCACCAAAAGCAGCCATGTACTGATCCTGCTTCCCGATAGGTTTTTTGAGCGTCTCCAGTTCGATGAAACACGCTTCTTCCGCTAGCTTCTGAGGGGTCGCCTGGTCCTGCATCAAAGTATGCAAGGCGTTCAGCAAACCCACGAGGTAGGAACTCGATGAGCCTAGGCCCGTGCCGGCCGGAATGTCCGCGATGGAAACGATTTCGATGCCGCTGGCGACGCCGAAATACCGTAAGGCTTCTCGCGCCAAGGTATGCTTCACTTCGTCGACGTGGTCAACCATCTCCGAACTTGTATAGCGAACTCGAACCTTGTCGTCCACGATGGGGGTGTTGACGTTCAGGAACATATATTTGTCGATTGCCACTGCCAGAATAAATCCGCCGTGCTCCTGATAGAACGACGGAAGGTCAGTGCCACCACCACCCAGGGTCACTCGAAACGGCGTTCTCGTAATAATCATCTTCGCTCCACACTGAGATTCTAGACCCGGACAACGTTTCGCGCTATTGGCCTACAAATAATGCGTTGCACCCGCTACTTCGGAGCATCAGGTAGCGACGCCTCCGCTAAGACTCGCATTCGCGTTTGGCACTCTGCTTTGCAGGTAATCGATCGTCCGCTTCAACCCCTCCTTGATGTCAATGCGCGGCTTCCACCCAAGGCTCTTTGCGGCACCAATGTCTGCAAGAGTGATTTCCGCCTCACCGGGAAGGTCTGGTTTGTAAATTGGTTTGAGGCCGGTCCTCAAAAGGCTCTCGACCAGCTGATAGATTTCGTTTACAGAGTGATTCACTCCGGAACCGATGTTAAATACCCGTCCATCAGCGCGATCATCTTCGAGAATCACAACATGCAGGTCGTTTACATCATCGACGTAGATAAAATCTCTGCGCTTTTCTCCTGTTCCATAGATGAGAGGGCTCTCTCCCTGGAGCATCCGGATGATAAACGAGCTCATAACGGGTGGAATAACCCTGCGCCAGTCCTGCGCTGGTCCGTATACATTAAAATAGCGAACCATGGCGACGTTCATTTTATAGAGTCGCCGGTAGCTTTCGCAAAATGTTGCGCCGCCGTGTTTGCTGGCGGCATAAACCCCGATTGGCTGGATTCGCTCTTCGGGCGTGGGAAACTCATGGATACCTTCGTACTCCGCGGAAGTGTCGGCGTAAATAAATTTGCGCACCTTCGCTTGGCGAGCCCCTTCAAGGACGTTCAACGTGCCTGACACGTTCATGTCCGCCGCCTCGAGCGGTTTGGCCAGACAGTCAACAAGTGAAGTCTTCGCCGCAAGGTGGAATACTCCATCGGCTCCCTCAAATAATGGGTAGATTTCTTGCGAGCGAATATCTCCCCTGTGAAAGTCAACACGAGGATCGACATTCTCAGTCGTTCCCGCCGAGAGGTTATCGATTCCAACAACAGCATAACCCTTGTCGAGAAGCTTTTTGGCTAGATTGCTGCCTACAAACCCTGCCACACCGGTTACCACGACGCGCCGTTGCACGTGTCAACTCTCCTTTGCGATGTGAAGAATAAAGTTCAAGGGATTACCGAGATCGGGCATTCTATCGACGCGCGGTCCCGACGGTGTAGTGGCATCGAACATTTCGACCGGTGTTGGTGTGTCTGGCAAATAGCTTTCATCCCAGCGGGACTCGACGTAGAGTACCGGCCTCGGTTGACATGATCGTGGCGATGCGCGGCTCCATCTCTTCCCACTTGTCGTAAACGGCACTGATCAAGCGGCCGGTGAGATTTCTGGATCGATCCGAGGCCAGAAAAAGCGCGAGGGAAGCCGCGCGTTCCGGCGGAACCCCACCCGTGCGATCCATCTGCTTTAGCTCCTCCAGAAGCTTCTGGCCGCCCGCTGCACCGGCTACCCGCATTTCGTTCCACATCCGGCTGTGAACCGCGCCGGGGGCGATCGCGTTCACCTGGATACCCTGGTCGCGAAGCTCTTCGGCAAGAGTTTCAGTAAGGCGGACCACCGCGGCCTTGGCGGCTCCGTACGCGCTGAAAAAAGGGCGCGCGGAAGTTGCACCACCTCCTGAGAAAAAAATAATCTTCCCGCATCCTTGGCTGAGCATGATGGGAATTGCGGCATGGGCCAGATAGAAGCAGCCGAACAGATTAATTTCGACGGCGCGAATCCATTCTTCCGGGTCCACGGTCTGCGCGGGCCCAATCGGACCCTGGATGCCGCTACAGTTGACAACCACATCGAGCGACCCCAACTCCTCGCGCACTCTCTGAAACGCATCGTGCACTTCGCTCCGGCTACGGATATCGAGCTTAAGACGTAAGATCTGCGCTCGCTCTGCAGGGGCTTTCGGGATTGCGGCATGCCCAGTGAGCGCAAGCCGCGCTCCCGCTTGGGCAAAACCTTCGGCCACGGCCGCGCCAAGCGTTCCTGATGCGCCCACGATCAGACAAACTTTGTTTTGCAGTTCGCCTGGAGTGGTGGAGTGGCTCAATAGGCACCTTTCGCACGGGCCACTTCCCAAAACGTCTTGCCGATAATTACGAGGTCGAGCCAAATCGACCATTGGTCCACGTAAAACATGTCCATCTGAATCTTGTCTTCATAGGAGGTCGTTTGGCGTCCCATGACTTGCCAAAAACCTGTAAGGCCAGGCTTCATCGACAAGAGCTTGGGCAGCAGCTCACCGTATCGCTCGCACGCTTCGGGAGTAATTGCACGAGGACCGACGAAAGTAAGCCGACCGGTAAGCACGCTAAAGAACTGTGGAAATTCATCGAGGCTGTATTTCCGCAGGACGCGACCAACCCGCAAGACACGCGGATCATTTTTAAGCTTGAAGGAGCAATTAAACTCGGCCTTGAGCGCCACATCATTTTCGAGGATGGATTCGGCGTCCTCAACCATAGTGCGAAACTTCAGGAAATGATGCACCTGGCCGTCGGTACCGATATATTGGCGGTGGTGGAAGATGGCCCCGCCGTCTTCCCATTTCAGAAGTATGGCGATCAAAGGAGTAAGTATCAGTGTAGCGATGCTGCCAGCCAGCCCGATGCATATATCGATCAAAGCCTTCATCGCGCGCTGGACAGCGCGAGACCATCGAGGCGGCGTATAAAAACGGAAGTAGCCGGAGAATTCATCACGCTCGTAGCGCACATCGGCTGCGCCGAATAGCGTGGAGTAGATTGCGACTTCGATTCCTTTTTCATGGCAGCGACGCACGATATCGAGCACCGATGGATGACCTGGTGCCACGGTTTGTTCCAGATGAACAACAACCAGCCGCGCACCCTCGGTTTTCGCAATCTCTTCCCAGTTGACAAGGCTTCCAAGCAAGGGCGGCTGGAATTGTCCTACTTTCGCCGTCGGGCGGTCGTCGACACCTATGAGCACGCCGACCAAGTCGTAGCCATGGTGTTGCTGAATGGACAAGCGCCGTTGTAAGTCCATCAGTCCTTTGGCTGAGCCAAGCAACAGGGCCTTCTGGCGGGCATGTCCCCGGCGCCATAGAGCCGCGTACATCGCACGCAGGCCAAACCGCGCAAGCAATACGAACAACAGTGTGAGGGCATACCATTCAAATGCGATGTATCGAGAAAATATCAGCGCCTTGAAGAAAATGAAGTTCGCGCACGTCAGCCCGACGAACGAGACGGAAATACTCTTAAAGACAAGCTCCAGTTCCTTCTCCGGCCGGCGTAACTCCAGCGACTTGTACCCTTCGAACACGTACAGTAGGGCGATGAAAAAGGGCACGTAGAAGAAAACATAACCCGGGGGGTTCAAGGCTGCGGTTGGCATCTTGATCCAACGGACGGCCAGGATTTGCGCCAGGTGGTGCGCGGAGACGATGGCAATGGCGTCAGCGGACAGGAACAGCAGCTTCTTTAGCCAGGCCTGACTCATCAGGTCGGTGATCTGGGCCGGCTGCTGAGCGACGGCACGCAGACGAACCGTCTGACTGCGATCTATGTCTGCGCCGTGATGGAGAATTGGTTCGGTAGCCATGCCGTGTCCTCAGACGGATGCGCTGGTTGAAAGCGACCGGTCGCTAATCGATGGCACCACCACTCCCGGGGTATTGTCCGAAGCCTGGTAGATTGCCTGCACCAATTGCAGGGTTCTCAGGCTCTCTTCTCCACTGCTCGCCGGTTGGCGTCCCATGGCGATACAGTCCAGAAAATCCTTCCATTCCTTTCCGAGAGATTCGTCGGGGCCTTCGTAGTCAAACCATTGCTCTTCGGGCTTGACGCCAATGGTGTGCCGCAAACCGAGGCAGAGGCGTTCCGTACCATAATGACCACCTAGACCAGTAATGGACATAAAACCTGTCTCGCCGAAGATATCGAACGTAAAGACATTTTTCCAGTTTGTCCAGCTCGCGTGCAACGTGGCCACTTGACCATGGTCGGTGCGAAGCAGGGCAAATACATTGTCTTCAGCGGGAGCAATCGGCCAGCAGGAAGTCGTGTTGAAGGCTTTGACCTCACTGAAGTCGCCGAGGAACCAACGAAAGAGGTCCAGAGCGTGCACGCCCTGATCTAACAGCTGCCCACCGCCGGACTTGGGGTCGGACCGCCATTCTCGTTCATAGCCCTGCCGCCCTCCGTGACCATAGAGACAACGAAGGAACTGGATGTTTCCAATCAATCCCTGTTCGAAGAGTTCATGGGCCTTCGCAATGGCCGGGTGGTAGCGATGGTTGTACCCAACTTTGAGTAACAAGCTCCTTTTCGCTGCTTCTTCAACGCTAATTCGAGCTTCTTCGGCAGTTCTCGCAAACGGTTTTTCGCACAGGACATGTTTCCCAGCGATTAACGCAGCATGCGTCACGTCGGAAAGAAACTGAGTTGAGGTTGCCACCACGACGGCATCAACATCTTTCCTCGCGACCGTCTCTTCCCAATGGGTTGAGTGCTCGCAACCGATGTTTTCCGCGAGACTGCGGGCGCTCTCCAATGCTGTGTCGGTAACGACTCTTATTTCACTCGCAGGGTTTCTGGCAATCGCCATGGCACGTTTGGTCCCGAACTTTCCGGCGCCCACCACTGCCACGCGAATTCGATTCTCGACGGACACTAATTTTGTCTCCTTCTCCCAGGGCTGCGGACTCTACATTCCAGGTCCGCTCGGTATAAACGACGGCCAGGCTCCGAATGAACCTATTTCGGGTTGAACAGGAGGCAGTCTCAAGCACCCGATGTTCCAGGCTACGCTACGGAGGCCCTTGCTTTCTTCATGCTCTTGATGGTCTTCTCGGCATCCTGCACGAACTGCCTGACGGTTTCCCGCGTATATCGATGATCGACCATTTTGGGCAGGAATTGAGGCGGAACCGTGATGATGTGCGCACCAGCCAACGCCGCGTTCTGGATGTCCATAACGGTGCGAATGCTCCCTACGATAATTCGGGACGAGAGATCCCAATCATCGAGCCAGTGGCGAACGTTGCGGATCGTCACCGCGGGATCGTTTCCTTCGTCGGCTACCCGACCAGCGAAGATGCTGACGTAGGTGGCTCCGGCTTTTGCCGCCAGCATTGCCTGATTGAACGAAAGGAGGGCCGTGGCGTTTACTCCAATGCCTTCCTGGGAGAGCTTGTGCATCACGCCCAGGCAGGATTCGCCGTGTTCATTCACAATCGGGATTTTGACGACGATGTTCCGGGCCCAGGTCGCGAACGTACGCGCCTGTTCAATCATGACCTCGCAATCGTTGGAGGTCACTTCGACGCTCAACGGCCTCTCACCCAGAAGGGCCGCAAGCCTGCGCGCGCACTCCTCCAGGTCGGTCGCACCGTCTTTGAACATGATGCTGGGGTTCGTGGTGACTCCGTCGACGATGCCCTGATCGAGCCAATGCTCGATTTGCTTCTGATCTGCAGAATCAACGAACACGCGCATAAGAAGTTCCTCCCTTTTGCAGACAACCGCGGACTTCAATTTGAAGCTACTGTTTTCTTGCTAACCTCTGCCAACGGATCGCATGGATCAACTACGCCTGCGTACGCAGCGAAAAGAAGATCGTATTCATGTAGTACTTTGTCCTTGGTGAAGTGCTCCTGTACGTAAAGCCTCCCATTCCCTCCAAATTTTTCTCTAAGGGCGGGCTCTTTTTGCAAAGACAGCACCGCATCCAATAAACTTCTCGGGTCTTCAGGATGAACGATGAGCCCACATTCTGCACGCTCGATATATCGGGCTGTTTCACTTTCGTCACTTACCGCAGCTACTATCGCTCGGCCAGCAGCCATATACGTTAGAAGCTTTGAAGGAATCACCGAATCGACCACCGAAGCTCTTTGGTTAAGAATGAGCAAGTCCGCAGCCGAATACATTTCCGCTAAGCCTTCAACGGGCTGCAAAGGTAAGAGGCGGATATTTGTCAACCTACGGTTGTTGATCGCTTCCTCAATCGCGGACCACTCTTCGCCCTGTCCCACCAACAGCCAAACTAAATTCATGTCCTTGGACAATTCCGCTGCACGGACGAGATTCATCAGATCCTGCTTTTTGCCCATATTGCCGGTATGCATTACCAAAAATTTGTCGCTTGGGATTCCGTGCGCGTCCCGAAATTTGATTGCGTCGGCAACCGGGTAAACTGCTTGCGTATCACCCCAATCTGGAATCAATCGCAACTTTTCTGGGTCAATCTTGCGAGAGATTAATCTCTCGATAAAAGGCTGACAGAGACAGACAACGACATCTGCATTGCGGTAAACAAACCCCTCGATTGCCCTAGCTAATCGGACAAAAAGGCCCTCCTTCAGTATTCCCGTGGCCAGCGCAGCGTCGGAGGCCAGATCCGCGAGCTTGATGACATACGGCCTGCTGTGAAGTTTCGCAAGCATGTACGCGGTCAGCGCGAGGGTCGGAGGAGGACAGCTGCAGTAAATCACATCGAAATCCCGGACTAGTAACCCGGCGAAGAAAACATTGAACGTGAACGAAAGATCGTGCGCGAGACGCTGAAACAATCCGCTCGCTCGACTCGGTACAAAGTGCCAGACCCGTCTAACGTGCACGGCCTTTATGACTTCAGTTCGATAGATGTGCCCTCTGTATCCCTCGTGCACCCTCCATTCCGGATAGTATGGGAAAGCCGTCACGACAGTTATGTCATGGCCCTTTCTGGCCAGGTGTTCACACACCCCGGTAGTGAAGGGAGCGATCGCCGTCTTTTCTGGAGTATAGTTAATGCCGAGGACAAGAATTCGCATATAGAGTTGGCGCGTCTGTGCGGCAAGACTTTCATTCGCGATCAGAGCTGCGCGGCAACTTCCTTTTGGGTTCGCCCTGCTTTTGCGAGTTCCCTTTCAATCCAAGCGTATGTGGTGTCCAATCCTGTCTCAAGTGTGATTGAAGGTTCCCATTGGAGCACCTCGCGGAGCAACCGATTGTCACTATTTCTTCCGCGCACGCCCTGCGGCTTACTCAAATCGTGTTTCATTGCCAGCTGCTTACCGGCGATTCCACTTACGAGTTTGACCAAGTCGTTGATGCTAATGAGACGGTCGGTGCCCAGGTTCAAGGGCTCGCCATATTCAGATGCCATCAAGCGGATGAGACCCTCTACGCAATCATCGACATACATAAATGATCGAGTTTGCTCGCCGTCGCCCCAGATCTCAACCGCTCCATGATTCCGCGCCAACGCTACCTTGCGGCAGATTGCCGCCGGTGCCTTTTCCCTTCCGCCCTCGTATGTTCCCAAGGGGCCGTAGACGTTATGGAAACGTACGATACGAGTTGGGAAGCGGTAATCTCGCCAGTAATAGGAGCACAACTGCTCGGCGTACAGCTTCTCCCACCCGTAACCGGGCTCCGGATCGGCGGGATACGCGTCCTCCTCTCGAAGCGGCGTTACCTCGGTCTCCTTTTGTCTCGACTGCGCATAGACGCAAGCGGAGGAGGAAAATAGAAACCGCCTTACACTTTGTATTCGGCTCGCTTCAAGCATATGAGCATTTATAAGCGTGTTGTTGCGGGCAAGCTCGGCATGGTTTGCGCTGATGAACCCGATACCACCCATGTCCGCGGCAAGGTTGTACACCTGATCGACCCCACCCCGAACGGACAGCAAGCAATTTTCGAATTGGCGTAGATCTCGGATTTCGAAGTCGTTAGCGGCCGTCGCCTCGTACTCTGGCGCCTTAATGTCGACGCCTCGCACCCAATGACCCTCGGCTCTCATTCGTTTGACGAGATGATGCCCGATAAATCCGCCCGCTCCAGTCACTAGAATGCGATTGCTATTCGACACGTTTTATCCTTTCATCAAACAGAAATCTATCATTACAAAGACCGAACATATTTAGTCGGCCATTCCGCGAATGGACTAGACGTCAGGTCAACTAGATACCATGTTCTGCGATCCAACAGAATTGGCCTTAGCTATGACTGAAGACCGAGCTCAATCGGTGCGCTTGACCGCGGTAAACCAGACTTCGTGTGCCAACTCGGGAAATCGCTGAGCGGCCCAACCATCCAGCAAACGGAGAGCGGGAAATGCGCTCCTTGGCGGGAATCCAAAGCGTCCTAGCCGTAGCACTGAAGTGGAAAACAGCCCGTCTCCGGCCACGTGCCGTAGTTGCAAACCGAGCCCCTTCAAGTGGTGCTTGTACGCCGCCGGCCTCCGATAGTTGTGGATATAATCCTTACGAAAACGAGTTCTCAACCATTCCACCCACGAGGCTGGGGACCAGAGACTATTCATGCTGCACAAGAGGAGACCGCCAGGGCGAAGCACGCGCTCCATTTCTCCCAGAACCGAAAAGTCATCGCTGATGTGCATCAAAACACCAGTGCACAACACTTTGTCGAACGACTCCGAACGGAACGGAAGCTTGCCGCCCTCACTAACCAGGGCGGTCGGACTGTGAGTTTCTAACGAAACACGGAGTTGGCGAACCATGCTTTCTGATTGATCGACGCCGACCCAACGGATCTTGGCTTCGTCAAGCAACGATTTCGAAACCCAACCGTAGCCACAGCCGACTTCGAGCACCGAATCCTGATCTTGCAGTTGCAAGGCTTGCAGCGCCAGAACACGATCCCGCTCGGACTTGAAACGTCGATATGGATTACTAGCCTCACGCCAGTTTTGCCAATGATCTGGCGTCCACTGAAATGCTGGTAGTGATTCGCTCTCGGTCAATCTCTGTGCCTCCCACGCATGAGCGACGCGGCACCTCGCATCTCGATGATACTGGTCTGCGCCGAGGCACTCGCTCTCATCCGATTGTTTCGTTTCCTTACAAGTTAACCGTTCGCCTTCAATTCCTCTGTTTTCCTCGCGGTTACTAGAAGACAATCGCCGCGACGTATCATGTTGCCGAACCAAAGGACAGGAAAGAATACGAACCTTGCGATCGCCACCAAGACTAGTACGAGGACTGGGTTTCTCATGGAGCGGGTTGCTCGTCCCTTTCGGGCAAACATTCGCGCTATGAACGAAGCTGCCGCCCAGTGTGCCGGCGAAATTTGACGGATCTCTATCGCGGAAAATCCGCTTTGCTGCAGGACGTGCCTTAACGTTTCGTCCGAAAAATGCGAAATGTGAAATGGTACGTGCCAATTGATCCAAGCCCTGCCAAAGGCCTTGCGAAGCCAGCTCTGGCTGTTCGGACAACTGACCCAGACTTGACCTCCTGGCTTTAGAATTCGGTGCACATCAAGCAACATTCGCCGCGGCTCCAGCGAGTGCTCCAGGACATTAGATAGCACCGCAACATCGAAAGGCTCTTTCGGGCTGAAGTCCTCCAACAAACGGGTTTGAACCTCGAAGCCCGCGTCGCGTGCTACCGCTGCCGCTGCCTCGTTGAGCTCTAGACCTTCCGCCTTAAAGCCATTGGACGCGTGTATTCGCAATCCCCGCCCCTCATTGCAGCCGATATCCAATAACCGTCCCGTTCCCCGGCGTCCATGAAAAGCAACGTCGCCGTCGAGTCGAATCCACAAACGATTGGCGATGGAAAATAAAAACCACTCCCTCAGCTTGGTGTAAAGCGAGTCTCTTTCCCCTCCAAAATTGTAGTACGTAGTATAGAGCTGGGTTAGCTCCGCCTGTGTCGGCAGCGGATAGGTTTGCTCGAATCCGCATTCGGCGCACCGCCGGATCTCGTAGGATCCCGGTGTCCCCAAGCGATTGTCCGTGACATCACTGAGAGTCAACTCCAAGCAAGCGCCACAGAGAAGACACCCTCCTCTTCCTGCTCCGGCAGTGCTTCGGAGGCTCCAAGCCGATGCCGAATCGTCTCGTTCGCTGACGCCGTGGATCGTGTATTGCAACACGCTTTCTCTTTTCTTAGGCTCTTCTGAAGCTGATATACGCTCGTCGCAATCTAATCGATTATGCAAGGCCCGCCGATATTCGCGCCGGGCCGTGCGTTAACGCATACTCTACGAGAAAGTGCCGATAGGTCGTCGTGAGGCCTTCTCGCAAGGAAACATGCGGCTTCCATCCCAATGCCGCTAACCGAGAAATATCTAGCAGCTTGCGAGGCGTACCATCGGGTTTCGACGAATCAAAATTAATCTCTCCTCGAAAGTCAACGACGCTCGCGATGAGTGCGGACAATTCTCGGATGGTAAGGTCCTCGCCGTATCCCACATTGATCACGGCGTGCGTCAACTTGTCCGCTAGAATGGCATCTGCTTCATTGTCCCTCAGATTCATCAGAAAAATACAAGCGTCGGCTGCATCGTCGCCATAAAGAAATTCTCGCCGCGGCGTTCCCGTACCCCAGAGAACAACATGGTCGGCGCCGCTTAGCTTGGCCTCATGCATCTTCTGGATCATCGCGGGGATTACGTGAGAGTTTGGTAGATCATAACGATCCCCTTCGCCGTACAGGTTTGTAGGCATCGCGGCGATAAAGCGCGTACCGTATTGCTGGTTATACGACCAGCACATTTCGATCCCCGCGATTTTTGCCACCGCATAGCCTCGATTCGTTTCTTCCAGCGCACCAGTCAGCAGGTATTCTTCCTTGATAGGTTGCGGCGCGAATTTCGGATAGATGCAACTCGAGCCTAGGAAGAGCAGCCGATTCACTCCGGCGCGGTAGGCTTCATGGATTACGTTGGTTTGAATCCGGATATTCTGACCAAAAAAGTCGGCCGGGTACATACTATTTGCCAGGATGCCGCCGACTTTTGCCGCCGCGAGGAAAACATACTCGGGGCGCTCTGCTGTAAAAAATTGTTGAACCTCGTGCTGGTCGGTCAAGTCGAGCTGGTGGTGCGAACGCTGCAGCAAGTTCGAATATCCCTGCGCTTTTAACCGCCGCACAATGGCCGAACCAACCAAGCCACTGTGACCTGCGACGTAGATTTTAGAGATTTGCTCCACGGTTTAGTCGAATCGGCTCTGAATCCGATATCCCGAGCTATGCACGAGCAGGTCTCTTTGAGCCGACTCCAAATCCGTGGCTACCATCTCCGCGACCAGTTCGCGAAATGTCGTCTTGGC
Source organism: uncultured Acidobacteriota bacterium (assembly GCA_963834025.1). Classification (GTDB taxonomy): domain Bacteria; phylum Acidobacteriota; class Terriglobia; order Acidiferrales; family UBA7541; genus Acidiferrum. Next base: position 362,687 of record CAWIAI010000007.1, read on the forward strand.
ATTCCATCCAAGCTTCCTACTTGCCTTACTCGAATCCCCCATCAACGCGTCCACTTCGGCAGGCCGAAAGTAGTGCGGGTCGACCGCTAAGACGCATCTCCCATGGTGATCGAACGCCTTTTCTTCGGGACCAACTCCTCGCCACGTCAATTCCATCCTTAATTCCTCTGCAGCGGCTTTTACGAATTCGCGCACGGGGTATTGGTGTCCCGTCGCTATGACGAAATCGTCTGGCGCGTCCTGCTGCAGCATGAGCCACTGCATTTCCACATAGTCGCGCGCGTGCCCCCAATCGCGTTTCGCGTCCAGGTTGCCGAGGAAGAGACATTCCTGCAAGCCAACTTTGACGCGCGCCAAGCCCCGTGTGATTTTACGGGTCACAAACGTCTCACCACGCACCGGTGATTCGTGATTGAAGAGAATCCCATTGCACGCATACATCCCGTACGCTTCCCGGTAATTGACCGTGATCCAGTAGCCGTACAGCTTAGCCACCGCGTAGGGCGAGCGCGGATGGAACGGGGTGGTCTCTTTTTGCGGGATCTCTTGCGCAAGACCAAAGAGTTCCGAAGTGGAAGCCTGATAGAACCGTACGGTTTCTGTCATTCCCAGGACTCTGATCGCGTCCAACACTCGCAACGTGCCCAGCGCGTCGACGTTGGCGGTGTATTCGGGCGACTCAAACGAAACTCCCACATGGCTCTGGGCTGCCAGGTTGTAAATCTCATCCGGCTGCACCTTTTGGATCACGTGGAGCAAACTGCTCGCATCGGTCATGTCCCCATAGTGAAGGCGAAAACGCACGTCGCGATCGTGAGGATCCTGATATAGATGATCGATCCGTCCGGTATTGAATAGCGAGCTGCGTCGCTTGATGCCATGAACTTCATATCCCTTGGCGAGCAAAAACTCTGCGAGGTATGCCCCGTCCTGTCCGGTAACTCCGGTGATAATCGCTTTCTTCATCTCCGCCTTTTTGGCCTAGATCAATGCCCCTTAAGGGACAGCGAGTCGCGAGAAATCTCGGCGCTCAAGAAACGGCGCCATGCCCTGCCGGGAAGCGCGAAATCAACTGGCGAACCGTCTTTGTACTTTCGACGGGGTTCGCCACACGTGCGCCAAACCCAGCGAAAACGAACATCGGTACATAAAGATAGCGATTATAGAAGTATGGTCCGAGGTTTGAGACGATGAAAAAGAACACATAGCAGGCCAAAGCAAGGCGCACGGCACCCGCGCATTTATCAAATGGTTTTTCTTTCAACATCTGCACCATCCTTCTCGCCGGGGCCACAAACAGTGTCAAGAAACCGACAGCTCCGAGCAGACCAGCGGCGTACCAATATCTCAGGAAAGTGTTGTGAGCACTGGCGATCTCTCCGGTCTCGGGGATGGTGAGCACGCCACCTTCGTCAAAATGGTCCACGCCCCAGCCCAAGATCGGCTTCTCGGATATCTCCATCGCCGCTTGTGCCGCGGTGGCCAAACGGCCGTAGTCCACCAATCCTACGCTGCCCAACCGATCCGAATATTGCGTCACCACGCCGGGTGCCAAATAGATTATCGCCCCCCACAGCACGGTAAGGCCCGCCACCGCCAATATGACCCCACGACGGCGCTGCTTTTGCGAGAGCACAAAAACGAGCACCCCTGGAATCAAGGAAGCGAGAAAGGTTCGTGAGCCGCTGAGCAGCGCGGCAATGCTGCAGACCAGCATGACTGCGACCAAACCGAAACGTGCGTAGGAAGTTCTTGCCCGGTAAAATAACCCGATTCCAATCAGGACTGCCAATGCCGCCGAAAGTCCGAGAGTGACTGGAAATTCGGTCATACCCTGAAACCTTCCAGAAAAACCGACATCCGGCTGTGGCGGATTGATGGAGAGCAGATCCACGATTCCGGGGTATACCCAAGCCTGAATCAACGTAATCAGGCAATTGACGAAAATTCCGCCGAAAATAAATTCCATGTTTTTGTAAATTGGTTTCGAATGGCACAAAGCAAGCGGACCTATTAGTCCAAACAAAACAATCGGTTTTGTGAGCGCTCCGAACGCATCGGCGAAACTCGCCGCGTTGTGGAGTGACATCAGCGCTCCCCACAATATCAAGGATGCCGCCAGCAGAATTCCCGATCCTCGCAATTTGAACAATCGAGCCTTTGGCAGAAAAATGAGTGCCAAACCGAAACAATAGTCCGAAAGCATCAACCCCAGAGGACGAACCTGCTCAAACGTCACCAGAGCGAGCCCGAGCCGAAAGAAAAACCCCGAGCAAAGAAACCAAAGAGCCTGCTTCTGGATTTTCGATAACTCAGAATTTGCGGCGAGGGCTGTTGGACTGGTGGGAGCGGTGCTCATTTTAGACCCCGTTCCAACTTGCGGCCGCGTGGCAAAGTCACCATTGCTGTCACCGATAAAGGTTGTGGGCTCATCGTTGTCGGGTGCTAACCGTGCACCGCAACTTCTGCCTGGCTCGATCGCAACACGACGCGATCACCCGCGATGTCCTCGTAGGCGCGTGCCATCTGGGCGGCAACCACGCTCCAGGGAAGATGTTCGGCGGCCCAGCGCCTGCCGTTGGCACCCATCTCTCGACCACGTACGGGATCGGCGAGCATGGTGTGCAAGGCGTGCGCCGCTGCTTCAACATCGCAGGGCACAACGATTCCGGCGTCCGCTTGCTTCACTTCTGGCCAGATGTTGACCTGATCGGAAATAAGTACGGGTACGCGACTGGCCATGGCTTCCGCAACCACCTGACCGAAATTTTCGGTGTAGGAAGTCAGAGCGAACACCTCAGCCTGTTGGAGTGCGGCAAAACGGAGATCCCCTTCGAGCAGACCTGTAAACGTCGCCTTTTCCAATACGCCACCCTCGGCCAACCAGCCACGGACTTTGTCGCCGTAGCCCTCGGTATCAGGCCCGGCCAGAACCAGGCGAACGTCCTGCCGCTCGCGAGCCACCTTGGCGAAGGCACGGGCTAGGATGTCGAGGCCCTTCTTGAAATTGATACGGCCGAAGTACACCACGAGTCGGCGCCCCCGTAATTCTGGAAACAGGTTGCGTAGCCGTTCTCCGGCTGCTGCGTCGGGATCTTGTAGCCAGCGCCGGTCGAGTCCAACCGGCACCACGAAACGTTTGGGTGCCTTACCGTTGGGTGAGATCTTCAGGCCCGGCCAATCGGAAGCCAACTGCATCTCCTCAACGCTATTGAAGAGAACCCCGGTGGCCTTGCGATAGTCGCGCTCGGCCAACAATTTCTCGTGAATCCATTTCCGCGGACGGTGCCGGCGCCGAAGAAACGGATCCAGCGAACCATGTGGATGGACCATGTGGGGAACTCCACGCTTGCGGCACCAATAGGCGGCAGCGCTGCTGGAAAATCCATAGATAGAGTAAATGTGCACGACATCAAAAGTTGCAACGGTGTCGCGAAGCGCGCGCCACATACTTACTGAAAACATATACCTGGAGGGCTCGCTCCATCCCTGAAAATAGTGGATTTCCACGCCGTCATCGATCACCGGACGATCCAAAGGCACGTTGAGCTTTCCGAGACCATCGACGTTGCTCGCGTAAATGGAAACCTGATGCCCCTGCCGCACCAATTCCCGGGAAAGTTCCGGGCACGCGACAGAAGGTCCCCCTTGGCGGGGCGCGAGCGTAGCTACAACTTGTAGTATCCGCATCTGGATATTTTCTGTTTCCGTGCTAGCGCGTCAGTATGAGATGTACCGCCTCAGACCGAACACTCTCGTTCTGAACACTCAGCCCGCAGTTTTGAAGCAGGCTCATAACTTTGCCTGGCGTGATACCGGAAGGAAGCAAGCCAGGGTGAACTTCCAAACCGATTCGGCGGCAAGCCTTGTTAGATATAGTTTGCGTGAGTCCCTGCAGCACTGCGAACTCGTGCCCCTCGACATCGATCTTCACCGCGTTGGGCACCGGCATGTTGCGCAATGCCTCGTCACCCGCCATGCCCTGAATCATGTGCACAGCACTCGCGGAATCGGTTTCGCGGGCCAGAACCGCGAAGTTCACGTCGTAGGCCATGGCCAACGGGCCGCTTGTCTCGGTAAAAGCACCTTCCAGCACTTCGACATTGTTGCACCCGTTGATGGCGAGATTTTCTCGCAAGACTTGCAGTGAGTCGGGGTGTGGCTCGACCGCAATCACTCGCCCCTTTGGCCCGACGAGTTTAGAGGCAAGCACTGTGAAGATCCCGTAGTGGCAACCGACATCAAGAAAGGTGTCACCCTGCTTGAGATCGCACAAGGTCCCCTCGATAAGGCTTCTTTCAGTGGTGACGATGTAATCGACGAATACCAACTGCTTGCTGTTATGAGTCTTGAACACGACCTCGACGCCCAGGCACGAGACCCGCAGCTCGCCGTCGCGTGCGAGCAGCCGGCAGTACATATCCCGGGCAAACTGAGTCACGCGAAGATGGTGGGCGACGCCGCGAACCATCGGATTACAAGATAGCTTTCGAATTGTGGCCGGAAGCATCGTCAGTTTCTTAAAGTGCTAGCTTCGGATTCACTAAGTTGAAGGGCAATTCCAGCAGGTGTCATCAGACGGCAGTCCCAGTTCGCCGTGCAATGATGGAGAAAGTGTTCTCGACTCCAAGCGCAGATCCTATCGGCTGAAACAGGCTCCCCTGCGTACTAAAATAACGAATCACCCGGCACTCAAAACCTTTTGAGGACAGCGTCCTAACGATCGCATCTTGATCGACACCATTTCTGACCACGTGGTATTCGGTATTGTCAGCGGCGCAATCATCCAGGTAAATCCCTCGAGCCCGCCGCAGCGTGCGGGATAACCCTCCCCAAAAATCACCTCGGAACACGCGCCACGAGATATACGAAATTTTACCGAACCAGCGGGAGAAGGTACTCATTGTGTCGTAGCGAATCGGATCCTGAAAACAGAAGAATTGTCCGGTCGGCGTCAGCTTATCGATTCCAGCTTCGATGGCATAAATGTAGTCCGGTATGTGATGAAGGCAGGAATTCATGATCACAACATCGTACTGCTCGTCCTTGAGGAGCGCGGCCCCAATATCAACGTGCCGGATCTCAAGGCGCTCCTTGTACGGAGCGCATTTCCTCTCCAGTTCGGACAACTGACTGGAGGACAGGTCCACCGCGACAACGCGGGCGCCCAGTTGAAGAAATGGCAGCGTTGCGGAGCCCTCGCCAGCACCGAGGTCGAGAACTACTGGAACTTCAGAATACTTCCGAGCATGAGCAAAAATCTCACCCGCTAGTTGCGCATAGAGCCGTCGCAAGGATTCGTATTTGACGTGAGGTGAAACCTCGACGTATCTGCGCGTGGTTTCCTCGTTAAAGAACGCTTCGTTGGCAGCAAGGGCTCCTCGTTCCTTTGCTGCGTAACTGTCATCGATCATGTGCAGCGTGCTCCCGTCTTTTTGCTACCTACTGACCGTGGAAGGCGATCTTACACTAATCAATGATTCCCACTCGCCGCTTGAAGAACCCCATCTCCGCAGATAGCGGCTTGACAGCCCGCGCTGGAATTCCCGCATACAGCCAATACGGTTCGGAATAGGCCTTGTTCAGAAGCGACTTCGCGCCGAGTACCGAATGATCGGGCAAAGAGCTGCCGCCCAAAAGAACACAGTCCGTGCCTGTGAAACAGTACTCTCCAATCACAATTGGAGCGGAAGATTGGCGACTATTCTCCAGGTCAACGCTGTGGGTCAGGATCTGAGAACGAAGGCCAGCGAAAACACTGAATGCTCCAATGCTGACGCTGTTCGTGCAGTCAATAAAGTGCCGGTTCGTGATGGCGGAGTGCTCACCCATTATGAGTTCGGAGCGCCGGTCGGGCTGATGCGTAAAATGATTCTGGTCGCCGGTCGGATGGCCGGTGACCCAATTCGCTTTGCCAATTGCGGCGTTCGCTTTCAGTTGAACCAAATCAAGGCCGCGGCACACGGTCAAGGTGCCGATTTGCGACTGAGCCTCCATAATCAACCGCTTCGGGATGACCCAGGCGAATCCGATCCGACTGGTGGGATGAATCGTATATCCAAATACTGTGACCAAAACGCGGCGTCGCAGCGCCCAGGGCAATAGGAGCGCAAGCAGATACAACACGCCCTTCATTGATTGCCGACCGACATTTTTCTCCAACGATCATCGTATGGCGGACCGAGACTTACCGCGATCATTTTTTCAAACGGCAGCACTGGCCGGCTGTAACCTCTGTCTCGCGATCTCACGCCTTTGGTAAAGCGACGGGCAGGAGTCCTCGCCAGTCGTCTCGAAAGCGAAGCAGGAAACTGATTGCGAGCGCGATCGTGTAGGTAGCTGCGGAAAGGAGCATTCCATAAACGGCGCCCCACAAACCAAAATGAATCACCAGGGGGATGCCCAGCAGAAAAGTGGCAGCGCCACTGCTTACATAGGCCCAGAAAACGAAGTGAGGCTTCTCCACCGAATTCAAGGCGTGGCCCATTGTGCCTCCAACCCACATGACCAGCGGCACCAGCGTTAAGCAAAACAGGTAAGGAGCCAAGCCATCGTATTTCCCTGCATATAGGAGGTGCACCAAGGGCCTGCCGACGATTCGGACCACGAGCGCATATAAACTTGATATCGCCAGGGTCCCGATGCTGTACCGCTTCCAAAGAGAGAAGAAGCTGCCCATTTCATTGGCTGCAAACCGGGCGGATAATGCCGGGACGATCAAATAAGACAACGCAATGAACACCTGCTCGACGGGGCCCACAAGAAGATACATGGCCCTAAGGTTGGCTACCTCAGCTGCGGAAAGAAAACCCCCAACCAGCCAGTAGTATCCCTGATGGGTGAATTGAAAGACAAACGCAGTCGCGAGAACCCATTTCGAATAGTTCCAATGCTCTCGCCAGTATCCGGGCTCGGACGCGAGAAAAGACTGCGTAGGCTTTCCGAACTGGAGCCTTCGCGCAAGCGCCGCGCCCGCCGCAATCCATCCCACTGCCAGGGCCAGGAAGACCGTGAGGCTATCAATCCGTTGTCCTTTGGCCAGTATCCAAAGACTGCAACTTACGACGATCAGAAATACCAGAGAACTCATCGCCGCGAACAGCGGCTGGCGTTGCACGTAAAAAATGCGGCGCAAAAAATAGCCGGAAAGAAGTATACCGGCCGTAAGTGCGAGTCCAACGGAAGCTCGCGAGAGCAACTGCGGCGCGATCCACCGCAGCAACAAACAGATCAATAGCAAAATTCCCGTCAAAAGCGCGCATAGAACCGAATTGCTGCGGACCATGAGCCGCAAATACTCCGAGAAACGCTCGCGATACCGTCCCGAGGCGTACACCGTAAACGGCTCGAGTATCGCTGCATAGTAGAGTCCCAGAAGAAACGCGAACACCGAGTAAGAAAGCGCGAACAGGCCATATTCTTCTTTGGTCTGCGTGCGGGCCAGCGCTACGTTGACAAGAAATCCACCACCAACCGCAAGCGCCTGATCGGCGAAGCTATAAACGATCGACAGTAGCTTCGATTTGGACGGGATCGCGAACAACCGGGAATCCAGCGGACGGTCTTTCCGTTGCGAAGAGCCCGCCGATTCTCCAACGCCGTCGCGAATCGCTTCGTCCGTGGTCACTCGGGAAGTTTCGTGCATTTACTGTTCGCACTAGGCACGCGCTCGATTTGGCTCGGCGGCGTTCAATTGGCAATTACAATCTGTGGAGATATTAGCCTTGATCGTCTCATCTCACGGCCTAACAACCGGGCGTCTCGTCAAACACTCTCCACGTCGTCAGCTTCCACCTCGACGGCTGCCGACCGCATCAGCAGAGCAATAGACAAAACCAGGCGGCAAGCGTTTTTTTTGCGAACCAGAATTCCTTCCACTCCTTCAAGAGCCCCGCGCTTAATTCGGACGCGTCGGCCGACCGTTAAAAAAGGGTGCGGCTCAGCACGAAGCTGCGCCGAAGTGCTGGTCCGGAGTGCTTCGATCTCTCGATCCGGAAGAGCAGCGGGTTGTCCACTGAACCCAACTAAACGCGCCACACCCGGCACTTGCAATACCTGCAGGCGGTCGCGCAATGCTAAGTGAACGAATACATATCCCGGAAAAAGCGGCAATTGCAGTTTCATCCGCCGGTCCTTCCATCGCCGCACGGACTCATATTGTGGCAGGAAATACTCAACACCCCTTTGCAGGAACTGTTCGGACACGCGCTTCTCGTGATTCGCACTCGTATGCACAACGTACCAGTGCGGCGTTAGCACCTCGGCAGGAGGACCGTACGCTGTTGCGGTCTCGTGAACTTGAATGCCACTAGTCATGTTGATTCCGACAACTCTCAACCGGTAGATACAGCTTCGCCCCGTCAGCCACAAGGGCTATTCTGCCCTAACCCATTTAACTGCTACAGCTTACAAGACAATAACGCCGCGGTTCTACTTCTTGCTCACGTCCTGGTGACCTTTCTGCCCGATGTTCTCTTCGTTCGCCATTGTCCCCGAGTTCGAGCCGTTTCTCGTCGCCCAAGGCATGCGCGCGTTCACCGTTTGAAAGACTTCCTGGGCAAACACTTTTCCGGGATCCTTGTCATCCGTCTGATTCCATTGCACGCGCATGAAAATGCCCAAAATCGCGGCCCCCAAAAACAAGAACCCACCCAAAAACGTGATCAGCGTGCGCGGAGGGAACGATTTACGCTCGGGCACTTGAGCAGGGTCCAGTTCCTTTACGCTCGGTATTTCCTTGGCCTCCTGCACTTTTGCCAATTCATATTGTTGGGTCAGAGTCTCAAAAACCGCTTCCTGAATCCGAGTACGCCGATAAAGATCTCCCCAGGTGACGCCCAAGAGGGGAAGTTCACGAATGGATGGGTACGGCGAATCGGAGGACGTGCCCACCGGATTCATCTGCCCACTCGAGTTACCTCCAAGTTTCGCGAGTTGGCTCTGCAGTTCGGAAATCCGCGCCTGAACGGCACGCACCCGAACGTTATCGGGCATATAGATTTGCTCCAGCCCTTTCAACTCCGACTGTGCCGCGATCATTTCGCCTTGCAACTTGGCCGCGGCTTCCACCATCGCTTCCCCTTGCGCTTTGATATCAATCGCCGCGTTTTTGCTCGCGAATTGACTGAAATTCTGTGACGCTTGATCCAGGTCGCGCTTTACAGCGCTGAGCCGTTCCTCAAGAAAGACGCGTTCGCGGTGAGCGGATGAAGTCGACAGCTCTGCAACGAGTTGATTCAGTTCCTCGACGTACGCTTCCGCCATCGCCGCCGCGCGCCGCGGATCCCGGTCGGTGACGGTGATCGAAATGATTCCGCTCTTGTGGTCTTCGTTCAGCGCCGTCCGGTCGGCAAGCTTTTTGCGAGCGTCTTCGTCCAAGCTCTTCCAGTAAACTTTTTTCAGCTGAAACCGCTGCACGATGCGCTCTTGAACTGTCCTGCTCCCCAAAACCCCAATGAAGAGCGCGCCGGAGGTCTTGACGCCCAAAAGATCGCTCGCGAGGCCCCCCAGGTTGCTGTTCCCGCTCCCACCCTTGGACGTCAGGGCTGCCAGCATCGCCATGCCAGAGGTCGACTGGCTGTCGGGCGGCATCAACTGAACGGTAGACTCGTACTTCGCGGGAATTAAAAAGGCCACCAGCAAACCAACCACCAGACCCGCCAGCAACGCTTTTCCAAGGAATTCCCGGTGTCCCCAAAGAAGGCGTAGTTGCCCGACCGCCCGCATTCGAAGCTCGACAGCAGACACCCCTTCTGTGCCCGATTCTTCGAGCAGTGGCTCGAGTGGTTCCTCGATTTGCGGCCTTGTACCGGTCTGCGCCACCTTAGTATTCTCTCCTCGTTACAACTCTGCTCCACTCTAGCCACGCTTACCGCTCGCCTGGTTTCGCGATTGCTCTTTCCAGCTCGATTTCGCACTTTGGGAGCCGTCCCGCAGAGGCGATCGCTTCACATATGACCTCCCACACCGGATGCCAAGGCAGTGTCATTCCCAACAGAATGCTTCAACAACTTTTGCGGTAGAAACTGGATTTCGATCGTCGCCGACACGGGCTTCTCGGCGTTCGGCTGGATCACCGGAAACAGCCAGCGCTCATATTGCACCGACGCGGAGAAGCTTATGTTGGAACGCCACAAGTAATCGCCACGCACGCCGAAATCGGTCACCGTGCCGCCTCCCGGAACAAACACCTGACTGACCTTCAGATGGCGAAAATTGACCTGAATGCGATTGCGGGCATTGAACCAATAATTGCTCCAGGCCTGCGCACCTTGACCGCCCCTGCCAACCCAACTCCCAATAATATTCCCATCGTTCGTATACCCGCTTCTCCAGGTCGCATTGAAATAGAAGTCACCCGGCGTGATAGGGCCTCCTCCCGCCGGAACATCGGTGTATACACCTTCCGCCCGAAGATCCATTTTGCTAAGCCCAGGAACGTGAGAAAGATAGAGCCCCGACTGCCACGCTGACCGATCGGCGTAGGCGACGGGCGAGAATTGGTCGTCGGTGTAGCCATCGGCGTACCACGTCAGCCAATTTCGAACCCATGGTAGACGATAAATGAGACTCATGGCCGACGTTCGATTACCCGGCTTGTTTGCTGCTCCCAGATGTTCATTCTCCTTGTCGACTAAACTGCGGATGAACGTGTGCCAAGTGAATGGATATCCAGGCCCGCCGTAAATTGTGGTGCGAAAAAAGCCAAATTCAAAATTTCGGGTCGGCTTGAAACCGATATACTGTCCATTGATAGTCGGTTGTGGATTCAACGTCTGTCCATATTGCCCGACGAAACCCGCCGGATTTAGGAGAAACATTTGCCCGTTTAGCTGACCCAGGAAGAACTCCGTCCGCATCGGCCCCAGCCAACCGAGAAAGCTGGGCAATTTGAGCGGCGTGGTCCGATTGATCCGGAACATATTGATCGGCTGGACGTTGTCGCTGAAGTCTAAGGGGCCACCATTGCCCGGACCCCACCAAATACTCTGCTTCCCGTAGGTGAACTCCCAGTTCGAAAGCATGAGACCCACATAAGCATCCAATAGGCGAAAATCGGTCTGGGAGGCTTGCGGCGTGCCAGGCGCCAACTCCGGAAATAGGTTGATTTCCTGCACGGCTTGTCGCGTCGCCAGAGAGTAAGCCGGAATGCTCTGCGCGGTTTCCATCTCTCCGCGAACATATGCGACCCAAGGGCCTTTGGTCGCGTAGGCGGAAACACCATTCACCGTACTCCACCCTTGACTGTAAGGACGTCCGAAATCGTTGTACTGCGTCTGCGCGAACGTATAGCCATCCGTCAGCGGCGCCCCTGAAATGTGCTCCGTGCGCGAGTAGACCGACTCCAGCCTGAATCCCGCACCATCGCTTCCATCTCCCAGGGCTTCCGTCTCCGGGCGAAATTCCCGTTCGAGGGCCTCGACTAGTTTGCCGGCTTCGGTGTTGTCCCCCAGATCTACTCCCTTTTCTTCGGCTTCGATCAGTTGCCGCATGCATTCACGCCGCGTCCAAGGGCGCATACTCGAAAACGCGCTATCAATCAATCCCAATCCCGCCAAACGGTCTAAAGCCGGATATATCCAACTGTCTAGCGGGACATACGGCGTGCCCAGATTCTGCGGTCCCGAAGATTCCCATGCCCGCGCGAGCGCAGTGAATGATTGCCACTCTCCTCCGCCCAGTTCCGGATCGTGGCGCCGACTGTATATATCCTGAGAAATCATTTGGCCCATCATGCTGCCCACGAACACATCGGACGGGAAATGCTGCTTCGCCTTGATGCGTTCATAGCTGACGAATGAAGCGAGTCCATACGCCAAAATTTTGGGGATGGGTCCCGGATATTCGTGTGCGATTACTCCCGCTACCGCCCACGCCGCCGCCGCATGCTCTGACGGAAACGATGTTCCTCCGCTAAAAAACGGGCCGGTGCCATCACCCTGATAGGGCCGCTCTCTCTGCGTCGTGTATTTCAACGCCTCCACCGCAACCAGGCTGTTGATCGCCGCCTCACCCGCAAGAAACCCGGTTTCTCGCCAATGCTCGCGATGCGAAGGATAACTCAGCAAATACATCGCCGCGGCGCCCCCAATCAACGCGGCAACACCTGCGTCCGAACGCGTCTTGGCATCGCTCAACGTTTGCGGATGGTTCGACAGGTGCCTGCTGTAATCGCTGTCCGTGACGAAAAGGCCAGCGGTAAAACCAGCCGCAGGCACCAGCCAATCAGCATCGACAAACCGCAGCCGCACCGGACTTGTCCAAAGTTGTTTCTGATCTTCCAAGAAGGCCTTTCCCAAGCCTTTGAAGCCCTGTTGTGAAACTGATGTCCAGTCTTGATCCGAGTTATTTGGATCTTCCGGCGTCTCCTTCTTGTTCTTCTCGTCGTCCTTCTTCTCCTTCTCCTTTTCCTTTTGGCTCTGTGCGGGTTGCGCGCCGCTCTGCGCCTCAGGTTCTTGTGGCTTCGCCGCGCCCCTCGTGCCCTCTCCCAGACTAAGGGTTGCTACAGTCCAGATCCACCCGAGCACCAGCACCCTGACCCGAAATGTACGTCCTCGCATCACGGGTGAATGTATGCAATGGCCAGCGCGGCTGACGCAGCCAATTGCCCTGCCTGGAAAAGGGTCTGCCAGTTACGAGATCCAATTTTCGGTGCCGCCTCCGGCACCACAATCGAGTCTCCGGGTTTCAGCGTCCCACCCATCGGATCACCCGACCACCAACCGGAACTATTATTTTTGGCCGACAGCACCGAGCCGTCGCCCCGAATTACAAAGACTGCCTTCTTGTCCGCGAGTGGCGTCATCCCTCCCGCTTGACTCAAATACCATTTCGCACTTCGCCCGGGCTTGTAGCTGACGGCCGTGGGGTTGAACACCTGTCCGTTCACCATTACATAGTCCGCCTTCTTCGGAATCAGCAGCACATCGCCATCGCGCACGGGCACGTCTGCCGAAGTATTTCGGTATGTACTCAGGTCCGCGGGAATGCGCACGACGACTCGGCCGACCGGAGGATTTGCTTGAAGCTGCTGTATAGTTGTCTCCGTTCGGGAGATCGCCGTGAGTTTCGCATTCTTCTGATCGACATCCGCTTCAGGCAACACCTTCAGATTCGTCTCCTCCTCCTTCAACCGCCGTATCATCTCCGTTCGTGCGTTCAGTTCGATCTCTCGAACGTCACGCCTCATCAGTACCGCGCCGTACGGGTACGCCTGCGGCCCAAACCCGCCAGCACGCTCAAGCACGGAACTCAATTTTTCGCCGGGCCGGATTCCGTAAGCTCCCGGATGCTTTACCTCGCCTCTCACGCTAATCGAGGCGCCGATATCGTTCCAGTTGGGAAGCTGTCGTATCGTCAGTACATCGCCATTGCTAAGCGGCACATTTGCGGTTGGATCCCCCGCGAGTGCTTCGGCAATCGTGACCGATTGATGCTCCCCGGTAAGCTCTCCCTGATTAGTCCCCTGGCTCGCCCACGCGTAGTGCGTCAGGTCAGCGGCGTGTGCGTCCGCACTCGGCTTCAATCCGCCTCCTATGCGGATCAAGTCAGCCACAGTCATGTTTGTTGTCAGCGGATACCGGCCAGGTTTGCCCACATCCCCTTGCACGTAAACGCTAGCCGGCTGGATTGAGTCCGGGCTTCGGTGAATGAGAAGGCGGTCCCGCGGTTGCAGCCAAATGTTGGCTGTCGGGTCTCCCTCCAGCGCCAGATTCAAGCTAACGCTGAAAATCTTCATCTTGCCATCGGGTAAATACCGGAACACCTGCGCATCGTCAATTTGCGCGTCGGGCGCGATTCCTCCTGCCAGATGCACGGCGTCACTCAGGTGAATCTGCCCGGCAGTTCTGTACGTTCCGGGCGCCCGCACGTCGCCCCACACAGACACGGCTGGCGGGTTCTCGAAATCAAACCGGCTGAAAATTCGCACCGTATCCATCGCATGCAGCACCGGCGCCTGCGTTGGATTTGCCAACGCATCGGTCAGATCAAAACTCTCCACTGTTGGGTGAAAATCAGGCGCGTTCAGGCGGATAATTTCTGCGTATTGCCCCGATGGCTCTGGCAGTAGGTCCTTATACGAGGTGATCACATCGGTCACGCGCATGCCTTGGCGATACGAATACCGCCCCGGCCGGATCACGTGCCCCTCAACGTACACCGCATCCTGGTTGTACGGCGCGATCGGAAACACCCGTATGCGATCGCCATCATGAATCTCGAACGCTTCCAGTTTCTTCGTGGCCTCGGAATCGCTGTCAACCTCGGGAATGTCCAGGCCCATCATCGTCTGGTTCTGATGCGCCACCAGTCGTTGCACTTCAACGTGGCGCAGCGTGGCCGTCGGAAGCAGTCCGCCCGCCAATTCCAAAACGGACGCGAGGTTTTTCTCGTCTTTTAATTCATAGATCGCCGGACGCCGCACCATTCCTTCCACAGTGACCTGCGGCCCAACGGGCGGCACCAGCACGCTGTCGCCGTTCTCAAGCTGCTGTAGTCCCGATTTCACCCCATGCAACAAGAGATCGTACAAATCGACAACTTGCACCAGTTGATTTCCACGATAGTGCTTCACAATCCGCAACGATCCCTTCGGCGTTGGCCCGCCAGCCACAAACAACGCGTTCAACGGCGTCGAAAGCGAGCTGATGTCGTACGCCCCTGGATTTGCGACGTCTCCGACTTCATACACGCGAATCGTCCGCAACCGTGTGAGCGACACTTCCGCAGACACCTGGCGGAACTGCGTCCGCAGCGTTTGCTGCAGATTCGCTTGAACCTCAGCGAGACTCTTGCCACTCACCAACAACGGCCCAACCTCCGGCAAGCTCACGCGCCCTTCACGATCCACCACCCGATAAATCCGCTGGCTCACCCCGCCCCACAAATCAATAGAGAGGCCATCCCCTGGCCCTACGACGTAGTCCGGCCCCGCGGGAACATCCATCGGAATCAATTGCGAATCGCGCGTCCCGTTCTCAAATACCTCTGCGCCGAATCGTTTTGGCACTGAGGGACGCGGTATCGCTTGTACATACATATCGTAAAGCGATGGAATGTCGTTGTAAGGGCTAGCGGCTCGAACTAACTCAGGCGCCGGTGGCTGCGGTTTCGGCTGATACCGCCGGTCAAATGGCTGTCCCGTTCCTGTCGAATATGGTTGCGTATTACCGTTCGCCGACGGATTGACGTCGCGCCGGTTCGAACGACTCAAATCCGTCGCGTTTCCACTCGGCCTGGTCGACCCAACCCCATAGACTGCGAACGAATCCACAATATTCCGGTTCTCAGGATTCGCCACGGCTTGTAAGCCGCCGGACTGTCCGTCCGTGTCTCTATTTCCGCGAAGCGACGAGCCACCCGTCAAGCTGGAACTCCCGCCCCCGGGCGATAAAGTCGAATCCAATCCGCTTCCCAGCGGCAGCTCCGGAAAGCCACCATCACCCTGATCTACGCCTTGTCCGAACTGATCCAACTGCGCCCGCAGAACCTGGTCATTTCGAGGAGAATTTTGAGGACTCGATCCTCCCGGCCCCATCTGTGACGGCGGATTCCCTCGCTCAAATTCCGGCTCGCGCTGCTGCCCCGGGTTCTGCTCTTCATTTGTTCCCTGGCGTTCGGCGCACTGCGGGTCCAGCGCGTTGCAATTCACTGTACTCTGCGGCCCGGTGCGTGCCCGTCGCAGCCGCATCCGCTCTTGCTCTTCCTCTTGTTCATTCTGCGCGATCAACTTCGCGCGTTCTTTCACCAGCAGCTCCTGCTCTTTTCCCGCCGCCGAATCTGGATTGAGTTGCGGAACCAGATACCCATACCGCTGCACCAGCTGCGTCGCAACCGACCGGAATTGCACGTCCGTCTGCAACCGATCAAAAATCGCATCGTCCGTTAGATCCGCCTCGCTGATGATTTGCCCCTGCGAAGTCGCATCCTTCGCTACCCATCGCTTCAACTCCACCATGAGACCTGTGTCTTTAACCAAAATCGTTTTGATTTCCTGCGCGGATGCCGCCACTCGGCTCAAATTCTCTCTTCCCAGTTCCGAGCTGGGCATCACTGGCCGCTGACGATCTTGCGCCTCTTGCGCGCGCACCGCCGTTCCACAAAGAAACATCACCGCAAGGACACAAAAGTTAAGCTTTAGTGTTCGCATTTCCGAAGTCACTTGATTTCGTCCACCCTGCCTTTTCATCCCCTGCCTTTTCATCTTCGTTCGCCACAATCCTCGCGCGTCCTAAAATTCCGCGCACTAAACACGCTCCCCGGCGCCCGCCGGGGTAATGTTGCGCACTGCGTTCAGTATCCCTTGCTCGGATGGCTCAATTTGGCTGGAATGAATGTCGAACGACGCCCAGTAGAAAACACTGCAATTCTGCTGCGACGCAACTGCGATGATCCGCAGTCCTGGCTGGTCTCGCAGCAGCGTATCGCAGATGTCCGGTCTCTTCGCCGGCTCATCCAGGGCGATCACCAAAACGTCCGGCGACGTCTGACGCACTCGCTGGCGAATTTCCGCCTCGTCGGATACTTCCCCAACTATCTCGATGCCGGGTTCGTCTGACAGGGTTGCCAGCATCAGCTCACGCATCAACTTCGGCCGGTTGGCCACCAGAATGCGAATCGACCTGCCCATATCGTTGACTCCTCGTACGGCTAAGTATTGGCGAATGAGCGAGAAAGAGAAGACTCAAAGAAGGCTTGTCGTGCTTGCCAACCTACCATTGGGCTCAGGCATCACAATGGGGCAGCGCGCAGTACTGAAAAGTACCAAGAAATTCCCAAGGCTGGACGAGCGAGCACTACGTGACCCTTGAGACATTACGTCTCCCCAAATCCGTTGACGCTCATCTAGCTGCCAATTAACTTTGCCGCAACAACTTTTTGAGGGATACTAAGCAGAGATTCAACTGTATACTCCTTACAGGTCCCGAAATATAACTAGGTCATATTCAAGGAGTTGAAGCCGGCGGAGAAGACTCCCATTCATTATGAAGAGGGCTCTGAGGGCTCCGAATGATACAAATCAACGATAAGCAGTCGTCGTCATCGACGAACGTCTTTGTTGTCGCCGAAAATCGTCTCCTCCGGGAATCGCTTGTCCGCCTGTTCCGTAAGCGCGGTGACTTGAGCATCGTCGGCGAAGCTTCTTACTCCGAATCCACGCCAGAATGCATCGCCTCCGCTCAAGCCGACTTGCTGCTCCTGGATTGCCTGAGCTCCAACCACAAGTCCGACGATCTCATCTGCGACCTCCGCGAATCGGTTCCGCATATCCGCGTCGTTCTCTTTGGAATGGATGAGGACGCCGACATCTTCTTGCAGGCGGTAAGGCTAGGGGTGCACGGCTACGTGCTCAAAAGCGCCTCGGCCTCTGAACTCGTTGACGCCGTCCGCGGCGTTGCCCAGGGCGAAGCCGTCTGTCCCACAAAATTCTGCAAGGTCTTGTTCCAGGCTTTGGCCAGCGAAGCCAATCAGCAAGCCGCCATCGCCGAACAGCGCGCTGGCATGCGCTTCGAACTGACCCAGCGCCAGCGTCAACTCATGTCTCTGGTCGCCATGGGCCTCAGCAACAAAGAAATCGCCGCGAACCTCAATCTTTCCGAATTTACGGTGAAAAATCACATTTACCGCGTCATGAAGCAGGTCGACGCACAGAATCGCCACGAAGCCTGCCATCTGATCCGGGCCGGCGAATCACACGAAGAAAACTGGCAGACCCTGCCTCTGCGCTGACGTACAAGCCCCCGCTTCGGCAGACCTCAATACGTACCTTTCGCGCGGCCCGTTAATGCACGCCTTATGTCCATTGTAGGGGCGGGGCTTGCCCCGCCCGGCGTCAATCCCGGCACACCCTCAACCACAAGCCAAGCGGTCAGAATTCACTTGGCAATATGCAGCCGATTACCGCACCTTCGGAATCGCCCCAACTCGCTCACTCCAATGCTCCACAATATCGCGCACCACTTTGTCCCCCACAATCTCAGCCGCCTCCAAGGCCGGCAAATAAGCCGAGTAATTCCCGAACACCATGCTCTTCAAGCTGTCCGCCGGCTCTGTCCCAGGCGGTTCCCGGTCATAGTTGCTCACCGTGCGCAGCACCAGCACCCGCTGCAGATCCACGCGCCCGGCGTGACTCAGAAATGTCAGCGCCTGCAACGTGCCTGAATCCTCCATCGCCGCAACCATGTAATTCCCTTTGCCACCGGTGTAGTACTTGGTCCACTCGTTCGCCCACCCATTCATCTTCGATCCATGCCAGAACGTACTCGCCGACATCGTGTCGCCCCGAGCGACGAACGGCGGCCGCATCGCATTAGGAAAACCCGCAAACCTCGCCCGTGAATTTCGCAGCGCATCCGAGTCCGCCAAGACCACGTCATGCGTCAGTTGAAACGCCCAACCCACAAGGCCCGCGTCTAACGTGTAAACCTCGCCTTCCAGATCAGTCCGCACCGGCAACTCGTAAGGCGTCCCTTTGCGCAACGGCACGTACCCGGTCGGCCAGCCCTCGGGAATCTGTCGCGCATCGATCTCAAACGCCAGATCGCCATCAATCACGTGATCCGCCCACACCGCCGACCCCAGCGACACATCCGCCGGGTCCCCGCCGCCAATCCCCGCCACAATCCAATACGCCTTCGAAAGATCAAATCGCGGGTCCAATCCCACCGCCATCACCGACGCAGCCGCCTTTGCCGTAGCCACCCCCGTGACCATCCCCAATACCCCATCCTTATTCATCCGCACGTGGCGATAACCGGCCGGAAGATCCAGTACCTGATCCAAATGCTCTCGCTCTACCCACAACTGAAACTCCCCGGGCGCATCTCCAATATCCTCGCCACGCTCAAACGCAGCAATCACCACGACTTTAACCACAATAGGTTTAGGAACCGTCGAACTCTGCGCCCAGAGTCCGTCAACGGAGAACAATCCAAGGCAAATCATCAACGCAAGTCGCGCCATAGCAGGTCTCTTCATGGGAAATGTTTCACGATATGCTGCGAGCCACGATTTTGACACACTCGTTCACTCGACCGTCGAACCTTCGGAGGAATTTCCGGACACGAGGACGATTTCGAGGTGAACAAAGGACCCGGAGTCAGTAGTTGGGGATAGGCTCCAGCCGGGGCATCCCGGCTCCTCTCGCTGCGCAAAGAATTCGCAAATCGGATGTCGATTCCCCTCCGCCCCGTTCGACGCGTAAGTAGAGCCGCACCGCGCACCCGGCCACCTGTAACATTTCGGGCCCAGCGCGGTCCAAGCTCCTATATAAAAGTAGCGGCCCTAATACGGCGCCCGCTCAACCTTCAAGGAGAACACCATGCGCTTCATGATGATCATGTTTCCGAAAGACTACGTAAACGCAAAACCCGGCTGGGTACCCGACCTCAAAAGCATGGAGGAAATGGGCAAGTACAACGAGCAACTAGGGAAAGCCGGCGTGCTGCTCGCGCTCGACGGGCTAACCCCGCCCGCGACGATGAGCGCGCGTGTCACCTTTAAGGGCGGCAAATCGAAAGTTACCGACGGCCCGTTTACCGAAGCGAAGGAAGTGGTCGGCGGCTACTGGATCATCCAGGTGAAGTCGCGCGAAGAGGCGCTCGAATGGGCCTCGCGCATCCCCGGCTCGGACAACGAAATGGTCGAAGTTCGCCGGATGTTTGACGTAACCGACTTCGATCCCGAGACCCAAAAGGAGATCCAAAAGAAGTTCGGCGACGCCGCGCTGAGCTGAGCAATCAATAGCTTTGTAACTCGCTGAGACTCGCCCGCGGATACTTGGCGATGCGTGTCGATTTCAACGCGCGTCATTCGACGTACATGTAGAGAGAACTTCCGGACACTTAGGGGCGACGAAAGCTCTTCTCACTATTCGGCGGGTGGCCCGGTCTGAAAGTTCAGTTTGGATTTTCTTGCATCGCGGCCGGGGAGAGGGCACACCTACATAATAATTGCGGAAGCAAAGAGACACGAACGGTGCCCCATCCTTGGTTTCCAAAGGGGTGGGTCTTGGGTTCTTCTGAGATTTGAAGTCGGGAGCTTACTTGATTTCGTAAGGTATGGATGATTAAGAAGGAAAATGGTCGGGGCGAAAGGATTTGAACCTTCGACCTCCTGGTCCCGAACCAGGCGCGCTAGCCTCCAGAAGAAGTCTAGATTCAATGTCCTCACTGAAAACAGGTTACTTAGTCTCCCTATTGGGTTGTACCGGACTGTAGCTGGGTGTGTCCACCTGCTCGTAGGGTCACTACAAAATCCGCTACACGCCTTGGGCGAGGTGGCAGCATCCTCCCAAAGTCAAAAATCACTACATGCGGCTACGCGCGCATTTCTCTTGCTCTCGCTGCTTGCGCTGTTCGCGATGCCCACGCTCAGACGGGATGAACAATCTGCTGTTCGAGCGGCGCCAGAAGGCCGCTGCCGTTCCTCAGGTTGGCAAGGATGCGTTTTCGCCGATGCTGCCCTGGGCCGCAGTCGCCCTATGCGCCTGCACCGAGGACACCTAAATGCCACTCAGGCGCAATGACCGGCACGATACAGACCCTGTGGAATCGAAATTGATAAGTGTTGGACACCACCTCGTCCGTTTTGCACGGCTAAAAGGGCTTACGGTCAACGAAAGAACCCTATTCTGGGAGGCTGCCGAGATCATCTGGAAGGCCAAGCGGGAATATAGGGCAGAGTTGAAACTGCGCCGTGAGCAGCGGGCGGCTGTCACCAGGGCGGCCTTTGCAAAGATTCGCGCGGCTTCAGCGGCGGTCTATGCTTCCGGGTGAGCAATGATGGAAACCCAAATGAAGCCAAACTCGAGCAAGCGGCGCGCCCGGAAGACCGTTTCCCTGGGCAGGCACAAAGCGAACTGCACGGTCTGCGCGCACGAGAAGCGCGAGGAGATCGAGGCGGAGTTTGTAACGTGGCGAAGCCCAGCCGTGATTGCAACGGACGCCGGTCGCTTTTACCAGAAAGCTTGTCGCGCTCCCGGCGCCAGATGGCCCGCAAAATCAAATAGAATCAAAGCTAGCCATCGAAGCCACCCGCGAAGCTGCGCTGTTTTGGCAAGGCTCACAATGGGCCTGCCCCCTCCGGGACAGGGTTTCCCCTCATGCCCAACGAGCAGGTGCTTAATTATGGCGTTGATGCTGTTGCGTTTCTCGCGGTTCAGTTCAGTATCTTCGCAAAATGACACGTCTCTGGACCTGCGAATTTCCTTCACCTCACGGAACACATGGACAGCCTCGAGTTTCAAAGTCATGAGCTGTTCGCACATACATATAGCCCCGGCGACGGGCGATTCTACGATCCGGGTCCAGCAGAAACAACCGTACTTTCGTACCCCGCCGGCTCCGACTCTTTTCGCTCGCTGTTCGCCATTTGGGGATAGAAACAGGGCTATTTGGGGTGCAGAATTATACTACGGAGGTTCGATGGATTGACAATGATTGAATCTAAAGTAGAAACGGAATAGAAACATGCGACCCACAGGATTGGCAAAAACAGGTGGAAGGCAGAAGGGTACGCAGAACAAAAGCACGCCCCAAAAAGAGCGAGGGGTTTCGTTCTTTCAACTGCTCATAGATGACGAAACGGAAGCTAAATTCTGGCGGTACTTCATGAGCGGCTATGTCGTTGACATCCAAGAAGATGGAAGCGAAAAGATCATCCCCATCCCCATCAATCCGATCTCTTGGGCCTCGTTTAAACGCGCCGTAGAGTACAAGCGCGGAATGCCGATCCAGCCGGTCGCCGCGCGCATCGATGGAACCGTGCAGATCGTTACAAATGTTCAGCTTCCAGAACAGAACGCATTAACGTAGAGACTAAGAGCGGAACCGAGCGCTTTAGCTACAAGTATCGTGCTTACGATCACCAGAAAGCGTTTCACGAATCACGACTGACCTACCGGCTTCTCGGAGGAGCTGCTGGCCCTGGCAAAACCCTAGCTCTTATCGAAGACCACATGCTGAACTGCAATCAGTTCAGTTTGCAGGACGCGCCGCAAGTTCATACCCTCATTTTGCGTCGCACGCATCCCAAGCTCGAATCGACCGTCATTACTCGTTTTCGAGAGAAAATCCCCAAGGAACTCTATCGCGAATACAACGAGCAGAAGCACATCGTGACTTGGCTGAATGGATCAACAACCCAATTCGGCTCGATGCAATACGAGCACGACGTATGGGGCTGGCAAGGCCAGTGGTACAAGATTGCTTACGACGAACTTACAGAGCTTACATTCCCTCAGTGGCAGAACATCTCCGCTTGGAATCGGTGTCCAGTTTCGCCACGAAGTACCAAGGACGGTGCGACCAACCCTATCGGCATCGGAGCACGATGGGTGGAGGATTTGTTCGTAAAGAAGCGTCCTTGCGCCGAAATGGATGTGAATCAGAAGGCACAATATTCTCCCGCGAATTACGGCTACTTTCCAGCAACGTATTTGGCCAATCCCATCTATGCAAACGACCCGCAGTACATCGCCAATTTGGACAGCTATCAAGCAGCTGTCAGCAAAGCGCTGAAACATGGAATCTGGGGAGTTGCCGGCGGATATTTCGACGGAGCCTGGGACGAAGCCTATAACGTCTACGCAGAGGGCTCTGTGCAGTTCGAGCCTTGGTGGAAGAAATGGTTGGGTGGCGATTGGGGTTTCGATCACAACAGCGTAATTCACTGGCTTTGCCTGGACGACTACGGGATTGTTCGCATCTACCGGGAGCTGGTCTGCAACAAACACACTCCCGAGGAATTAGGGGAGCGCATCGTAAAGATGAGCGGGAACGAGCAGTACGCGATGTTCTCCTTTTCTCACGACGCCTTCGCCCAGCGACAGGATGTGAACCCAATTGGCTTGAGAATCGGCGCTGTGCTGAGGAAGGCTGGCGTCGTAGAGCCGACGCAATCCACCAAAGACAAAATAGGCCGGGAACAAATCCTCTACGACTACCTGAAAGGCCGCGTTCGCATTGGGCAAATTTACAACGATCAGACAGGTAGCAGCGAAGCTATGACCGCGGCAAAACTTCAAATCTCTGACTCTTGCGAGAATCTGATTCGAACTATTCCAGGTGCTCCGCGCGATGAAAAGAACTCCGAGACCATTGCAGAATTTCTTGGGGATGATTCTTTGCAATCAAGTGGTTACGGGCTGTATGCAATGTTCGGTAAGCCCGCGCCTAAGCCCTTGGAAGTACGCATTGAAGAGCGTTTCCAGCATATCCAAGAGGTTGAGCCACAGGCTACGATCACCCAGCTGATGATGGCACGAGCGCGAATCCAAGCCGAGGAGCAAGCGCGCATTCCGCGGCCAATGCGCATGAAACGACGTTGGAGGTTTCGAGGTGTCTGAGCGACGCGCTCACTTACTCGGCTCATCCAAAGCCTGCTCCCACTGACGCAGTTCCGTTATCTTCGCAGCTAGAAAGACTCGGTAGACTGTAGCAGCGCTCTTGTTGGCAATGTCGCTTTTGTCGCCAGCAACAAATGACTGGAGTTCACAGGCTGCGTAGATAGCGCTTCCCATATGGTAGGCGCACTCGTCCTCCGGAACGTGACGCGCGCGCAATTTCTTCTCAAAAGCCCGCAGACTGTCCACAATGACCTTGGTCGCCGCATCACTCCACTCGGGACTTGTCCCAGAGCCCGAATTACGAATGAAGTCACCGATTTTCTCCAGCGCGTAGGAAATAGCCCGGTAATCGAACGCGGAAGCCATTCAGTGTCCCTTCGTCGCACGCGGCATTACAAAAGCGATTGCCGCGCTCAGAGCTGTGCCGACTCCGAATAGACTATACTTGCACGAAACTAGCGCCCATACTCCAGCCAGCAAATTGTCCGAGCCAGTAGAATCAGTTTCCGGTCTACCGCGCCAAGTCTTCACCTGAGCGTGACCACCTTTTCCCTCCTTCAGTTTGCCTTACAGCACCATGCAACACAGGAGGTATCCATGCATTCCCCATTTGACATCCTGAAGAGAAAACCGGAGGGAAGTTTCTGCCGGTTCGAGGCGGTGAACGACCTTGCCTCTGCCAACATTCGAATTAAAGAGCTGCTTGCATTATCCCCGGGTGAATACGTTGTGTTTGACGAACGCACGAACAATGTCATTGCTGTCGGCCGATCAAGTTTCTGGATCGACGGCAGAAGAGAGTGAACATTGCGCGCCAGCAACAGGAGTGAAGCATGAGACGCGCCAAGCAAATAGTGTTTCGCTACAACGGCGATCCGACCACGGAAGAGACCGATCTCGACATGGATGGTGACAAATCGGCTCCCAAGCAAGGCTCCCTTATTGACCGCAGAGGAGAGCGCTGGAAGGTAGTCCAGGTCAGCATGGAGAGAAGCGCGGAAGAACCGTTCGCGGTTCCCATTTACAGGGTTTTCCTCACCAACGAGTTGTGATGCTGTGGGACGTCGCGACTACTTCACCTGCAGCGAACAACGCGCCGGCGCTCCGATGTCCCAAGAGTGGAATTCTCCAGCCCGACCACCTGACGAATCTCGGTCTCGCCCTCCCAGCCCGGCCAGTGTTTCTTGTGAAGAAGCTGGTGAAAAGCGCATGAGCACAAATCATTGGCACATCGTAATGGATTGCAAGACGCCCGGATGCAAGTCTGTGGTTGAATGGGCCGACGTGGGTGAGGCAAAAGATACAGTCTCTATGAACAAGATTCTCGAAAACATTGTAGTTCCGACTCCATGCCTCTTGACCTGTCCCAATTGCCATCAACAGCACAAGTACACACTCAAGGATTTACGATGGCTTGAAGAGCCCATGGTTTTAGAGGGATAACAATGGAGTCAGACAGTGCGAACGGGTAAAATCCCGGCATGGACAAGCTATATGTGCCAATCACGGTCTGCACGGTTTGCCATACCCCTGGCAACAATATCGCGGATGTTAGTCAGCGATGCTCGAGGGTTTACAAGCGAAACGGAAAGCAGGACCGATGTCAGGGAGTAATGCAAAGCGCCATCGGCATGAAGGATTGGGGAGAATGCCCATCCTGCAACGCAACCGGTTGGGAGGGCGCGTTAAGCAAACGCTGCACGCAATGTGACGGCGCGGGCTGGATCTTCGTGCGAGAAGCGCCATGAAAAGCCGCTGAGCTTACGGCTCTTTGGGTAATTTCAATGCCCTACCTCGGCAATCGCCGCAGATGTAGTGTCGCTACCGGGGCGTCCCCGCGTCATGATTGCGCCTACTCGTCGCCATTAAATAACCGTTGCGACGGATTGTAGAACACACCCCACCGAGTCTCAGGAATTTCTCGGTAGAGGTGTTGAAAGGAACTACGGGCCGATTGGCTTCACTGTACAAAGAACGCTGTGAGAAACAAATAGACCGCCTGACTCAGTACTTTGGGTTTGTAGGTACTACCGGCGCGGGGGTCCTAGCCAGCCCGAGACACGGCATTTCAAAAGGTGCTGGCGATGTGACTATCGATGAAGACTTGCCCATTGACGACTTCATGTCCGGCAAGGTCGCAAGGTTTGACGGCGCCAGTGTCTTGCGAACTGCACTTGTTGGCCGACGACCGAGCACATTCTGAAACCTTTTCAGAAGATCACGACGAATATCTGTTTCTGGCAGAACTGCTCGGTTACAGAAGACCTTAGAGCGGCTCAGCCTGAGGCGGCGGTGGTTCGGACCGATTGGAGATCGCTCGGTGCGTGAACAAAAGCGGGAACGGTTCAAAGAACTGTGTGAGCACGCCGAAGTTGTGGATGACCCAGAGAAGCTCGCCAAGATCGCCGTACAAATTGGTCGGATTCTCGAATCCGAAGTAGACGAATTGAAAAAACACTCCGCGAGTAAGTACGACTGTCCGTAATTGCGGACAACACGGTGTACAAGTCAGAGCCAATGGTGCGCCCCTTGCAAACGAAGATTCAGCGACGCATTTACATGTTGGCTGGGATGGTAGAGTTGGCTGACGACGAATTTGACAGGATTGACCAGGAAATGCCGAGCGTGCCGGAATTCCAGGTGCTCAGATCTCTAGAGCGCAGCTACTATAAGCTGACGGCGAAGCCTAGCGATCCAGAGCTCTCGATTGATGTGATCAGGCTTCTATTGCCTCTGTACGCGGCGAAACCATTCGACGTCACTGCACGTTTGGATAAGTTCTTCGCGGAGAATGAAGCATTGCTTCACGATGTCTACGCAATCGCAGAGCAATTGCCGGATCGCAGCGCCTTCTTGTTCCAGCCTGAAGCGCTAATGATTTTCGATCTCCTGAAACAGGAACGGCTCGCCGTGCGCGATTCGTGGATCGAACAATATCCCTTCAAGGAACTCGAGCGCATTGCCAATGCCTTCGGCATTGCGTTGGACTGACAGTGGGCAAGGACTTCCAAAAACATGTAATTTTCGAATCACCGATCCCGTTCTTTTGCAGCGTGTCGAATCAACGACTTGCAAGCGCACTTCAGATGGGGTTTTTCGAACAGCGCCACATAGATAGCCCGCGTTCTCCGGCCAGCCATGCGCTGACTATTCGTAACGCAAAGCCACAATGGGGTCGATACGCATGGCGCGGCGCGCAGGCAGGTAACTCGCGAGCATAGCGACGACAACGAGCACGAGCGAGACCGCAATGAACGTCACTGCATCGGTCGAATGCACGCCGTAAAGCAGCGACGAAAGCACACGCGTGACGGCAAACGCCCCGATGAGCCCAAATATCAAACCGACGACCGTCAGCCGCAGGCCGAGCCCGACAACGTCCTGCAAGATATCTCTTCGCGAAGCTCCCAGGGCTATGCGAATGCCGATGTCCCGTGTGCGTTGTGCCACCGAGTAGGAAATCACGCCGTAAATTCCAATGGCCGCGAGCACCAGTGCAAGGCCGCTAAAAAGTCCAAGCAATATCAACGTGAACGTTCGCGTGGAAACAGAATCGCTCACGAGCTGATTCATCGTGGAAATGGCGAAGATCGGCTGATCCTTATCAATGGAGGCGATAGCGCCGCGAATGGCAGAGGTCATCGCCGCGGGATCGACCGATGATTTGACCAGCAAATCCATCTCGTTTCGCGGACGCTTGCAGGAACGGCCTGTAAGTCTCGAGGCGAGCGGGATTCGTCAGGCCGTAGAGCTTCGTATCGCCCACTACGCCAACGATCTCGATCCATATTGGAGCATCTTCCTCCGAGGGTCGACCAAACATGAATCGTTTGCCTACGGCGTCGCCATTCGGGAAGAACTCCTTTGCGAGTTTCGCGTTGATGATGCCTACCTGTTGTGCGTTTTCATTGTCCGCTTGGGTAAAGTTTCGTCCGCTGAGAAGCGGAATACCCATCGTAGCGAAGTAGCCTGGGCTGATTACGTGCGTATCGGGGTGCGGAAAGCTTCCTGGCTTGGGCAAAGGCATGCCTTCCACCGTGATGTCTGTTCTCCCGTGACTATCGGTCATAGGAGGATTCGTTCCAACGGATAGGCTTTGTACTCCCGGCAGTGCGCTGACTTGATCGAGGACACGATTCCAGAAGTTCCGAACGGCGGGATCCTTGTCGTATTGCGCGCTGCGTAAATCCATTTCCATCCGAAGCACGCGATCCGGCTGAAACCCAGGGCTGACCGAGAGCAACAGGTGGAGGGACTTCATCATCAACCCGGCCCCTGTTAAGAGGATCAACGAGAGTGCAAGTTCCGCTACGACAAAGATGCCTCGCAAGCGATTTTGCGACGCTCCGCTGCCTGCTCCGGCACTCCCCTCTTTCAAATTTGCCAGAACATTGGTCTTCGTCGAGCGCAACGCGGGAACCAAACCAAAGACAAATGTCGCCATTGCCACAATTCCTGCTGCAAAGAGCAGCACTACTCCCTTGATCTCCACCGTAGCGCCCGAGAGTCTGTCGAGACCAATCATGTCCGTTATGCCCCGAATCCCCGCAAACGCCAGGAACAGCCCGATGCCGCCACCCAGCCAGGGCCAGCAGAAAACTCTCCATCAGCATCTGCCGAACAATGCGTTTGCGGGTTGCGCCCAGGGCCAAGCGCAGCGCAATCTCCCGCGTTCTGCCTGAGCCGCGCACGAGCAACAAATTGGCGACATTGGCGCAAGCGATCAGCAAAACAAATATGACCGCGCCAAACAGCGCCAGGATAGCCGGGCGCATTTCGCTTACGAATGCGTCGCGGATCGGCTTGAGCTCTACGCCGAACTGATCGTTCGCTCCGGGATACTCTTTGGCGAGCCGGGAGGCGATTCCTTCCATCTCCGAACGAGCCTGCGCGAAAGTCGCGACCGGGGCGAGCCGGCCCAGCACAACCAAATCTCCACGCGCGCCGCGCTCGGCAGCATCCTTGGAATTTTGTGCGGCCCACACGCCAATCGGTTCGAGAACGTCCATCTTTTCCGGCCAACGGAAGTTGGGTGGCAGAACTCCAACAATCGACGTAGCCCCGCCCATCGAGCATGATCGTTCGCCCGAGCGCACTCGGGTCCGCACCGAAATGCGATTGCCACAGCGAATAACTCAGCAGCAGGACGGGTGACGCACCGGCCTTCTCCTCGGAGGGATCGAAGTCGCGCCCAAGGAACGGCTTCACTCCAAGCAGCGAAAGAAAATTCGGAGAAACCGCCTGGCCGCTGATGGCTTCCGGCTGGTTCACTCCGGCCAAGTTAAAACCAACACCAGACACCGCCGCCATTTGAGAGAACTGGCTGCTTTGCGTCCGCCAATCCAAGAAGTTCGGATATGAAACACTGACCGTGCCAACCCTGGGCGTAGTCTCATTCAAAAGAATCAGGCCTGCAGCGTCCTGGTATGGAAGCGGCTGAAGCAACACACCATAAACGACCGAAAAAATGGCAGTGTTCGCGCCGATGCCGAGGGCAAGTGTGAGCACGGCGATGGCCGTGAATCCGAGATTCTTACGAAGCGTACGAAGCCCGAAGCGGATGTCCTGCATCAATCCAGTAAAGAACGAAAACTCACCACGCTTGGCAATATCGCGATCG
Organism: uncultured Acidobacteriota bacterium; assembly: GCA_963834025.1. GTDB lineage: Bacteria > Acidobacteriota > Terriglobia > Acidiferrales > UBA7541 > Acidiferrum. The sequence continues at coordinate 391,654 of CAWIAI010000007.1, forward strand.
GCCGCGCGATTCTGTAAGGCGCTCATCGCAGACTCCCTTCCAGCCCGCAAACTTTCGATCTGCTTCGCAAGTGCGGGCCAATCGGTTATGTGTTTTTGGGCGGCGGCTTCGGCTTGCGACGGACTCAATCCGCGATGCAACGCATCGGTATAGGCATCTTCTAGTTGCTGGGCCAGGTCTTCTATGACTTCAGCCTCACGCTCGACCATCAAGTGAGACAGCTGAAGATTTTGGCGGATGTATTGCGTCCAATCAGGCATGATCTGGTCTCACGACGTGGTTAACCGTCAGAACGAACTCGTCCCAGAGGCCACGCTGCGCGGCGAGATATTTGCGGCCGACTGGCGTCAAGCGGTAGAACCGGCGTCGGCGCTCCCCAGCTTTTTCCACCCAGCGGCCGGCGATGAGGTCTCGCTCTTCCAGACGGCAGAGGATGGGATAGAGCGATCCGATGCGAAATTGGATACGCCCTTTGGAACGCGCCTCGATCAGCTTGCCAATTTCATAGCCATGGCGCGGTCGCGCTTCGATTAGGGAGAGAACAAAGAGTTCCGCGCTGCCTTTTTTGAGCTCACGATTGAACATACCGCACGACAGTATACTTCGGTGAAGAATATGTCAACCGGCTTGCGGCCTGGCGCCGATAGCGCAAGGGTGTCTGTGGATCAATAATAATTTCGTGGACGACCGACGGTGGAAACCAGACGGGACGGAAGAAAAGAGAAGTCGGGCTTCGTTGCATTTCATTAAGTGTCTGCACGGATTCACGACCTGCACGGACAGGTGTACTGAGGACCAAGACGGGATTTGTGAAGAATACGAAATCCTGCGGGGCGATGAAGGATTCAGCGAGACCGTCGAGGGACTTGACATTGACGGAGAACTGCCGCCGCGGGAAGCGCCCGCGTTCAGAAAACCCTTTCCCGAATTTTAGAACCACCTAGGAGCGAAGCGGATCGTTTTTTGGCTTCGTAGATCGTCCCGACGCCAACACCCATCTCTGCGGCGATTTTCCGTAACCCGACACCCTGGGCGCGAAGAGCGGCGATCTTCTTAAGGTCCAAGACCTTCCTGGGTCTCCCAAGCACCTTGCCCTTTGCTTTGGCGTTTCGCAATCCGGCTTTGACCCGCTCCACGATCAACGATCGCTCCAATTCCGCTACGGCGCCAAGGACGGTGAAGACCATCTTGCCAGCCGGTGTGCTGGTATCCATCTGCTCAGAGTAAGAAACGAACTCGATGCCGAGCGCCTTGAACGTTTCCAGGGCCTTAAGCAAATGCGAGACTGAGCGTGCGAATCGATCGAATCGCCAGACGCACACCGCGTCGAACTTGCGCTTATGGGCGTCGGCCATCAGGCGATCGAGGTCGGGGCGTTTTTCCTTGGTCCCGCTGATGCCGATATCGACGTATTCCCCGGCCAGTTTCCAACCGCGGCGTTCGGCGTACTCCCGCAACTCGCGCGTTTGCATGGTCGGATCTTGGCCGTTGTTGGCTGTGCTGACTCGCGCGTAGATCGCGACTCTCATTTGCTCCTCCGAACGAGTGAGGCATTCATCGCTTCATCGCGGGCTGATGACGTGGGCAGTACCCGCCACCTGTCCGCCAGAGGCAGCGTGGACAGTAGAGCGAAGGATGTTTTTCTTTGTGCTGAGCTACTTTGGCTGCGGTGTTTCATGTATTTCTCCGGCGCCGTCAGTGAGGGCGCAGAAACACCAGGCACACGCGAGTAGGACCGAACAGTCCTGCTCGCGTGTATTGGCGTTATTCGACGACGAGGGAGACAGTGCGTGTGGGTTTGGTGCCTGAGAGCACCTTGGCGCAGTAGGCTTCGCCGTCCATCTTGAGCCGTTCGGCCAAGCGAACTACGACATCCTTCCACGAGACATTGCGGCGGAAGTTTTCCTTGAGTTTGGCGATGTGATCGCCGCGCTCAACGGAACACCCAACCTCGAGACGGGCCTGAATGGATTGCTCTGCCGCTTCTACCTTCTCTGCAAGCTGGTGGAGACGGCCGCGCAGAGAAAGCAATGCATGGAGTTCTAGCTGGGTGATTTGTTGCGGTGCGGGGAATGGAACGACTGCGGATTTTTGCTGCGTCGAAACGGATGATACGATTTGCTGAGTTGCCATGGGAGCGCTATCTCCTTTGGTGATTAGGGGCGTGTCGGTGTTACAAGCACCGGCGCGTCCCGATTTTTCTACTTCATGGTTTTCTTCAAATACGCATCAATCGCCTTCCGAATCAGGGCGCTCATGGTGGCCCCGGTAATATCCGAGAGCTTCCCGAGCTTGGTCCACTGATCTTCCCGCAGATTGATGTTGGTACGCTTCATTCTTGCCAAGCATACACATATAGGTGTATGATGTCAAGAGAAAAGAAAAGCCCCGGCTGGCACCGGGGCGAGAGATGCTACGTGAATCGACGCCGCAATGATAATCCCGAGCAGTCAGTCAAAGCAATTCCATCGGCGAACGAGTTGCCGCCCACACTGAAGGGAATCCCTGTCACTCCAATCGAGCCAAGAGATCTGCCCTCCATTGCCTCCGAGCCGATACAAATAAATGTCTCGTGTCCGCGATGTGGGTATGAAATTACAAGGCAAACAAGGCAGGAGTACACGCGCATTCCAGACGGTTTCAGGCCATTTTACGAGCGCGCTCTCAAAGGTGAGCTGCAAGCGCTAGTTGAATATTACAAAGAGAGCTGGCATCGGGATGATCTCGGTAGCGCTTTCTATCAATGTCTTGGTTATTTCGCAGCGAAGAGTTTCCCCCAGCATGTCAAGATCGTGGAATCGGTCCTCAGAATCAACAAGACCGGACGCGGCACTTTCAACCAACGGCCGGCCAAACTCGCGGTCTATCGGAATTGGAATGAAACTTACCGACGCTCAGCCAAAGGCATCAGGAAGTGGTTGAAAGCAAAACGTCGGAAGCTGGACACCGAGGGGTTGGTTTTGACTCGTCAAGAACTATGGCGGGCATATACCAAAGATAATCTTCCAGAACTTGATGAGGCTGATGTCGGCAAGGACGATTACCACCGCGGTCTCAGGGAACTCTTCCGACTTCTTGCACAGAGTAACCCTCGCCTAACTCCTTCCATCGCGGCTAGAGCAGTGGCCTGTCGCATCGCTGGTATTTCTCAATCGTCGGTGAGCCACAAGAACGTGGGCAAATAAAATATTGTGATTCGCGCATGAAAAGTTAGATTTTCCTGCCTTCAAATCCATCCCCGCAAAAACATTGCCACATTTTCTCAAGGCACCAAACCCCGCACAAACAAAGGGTTTCTGACGTTTTGTCACCACTCGACTAAACGGGGTCTAGTCTCGGCGTGAGAAAATTCCCGCTGCTACATAGTTGTTAAGGGGGTTTAGTAGATGGAAAACCTCAGAGAACTTCGGCGGATGGCCGGCTGGACGCAGGCTAAGGCTTCGCGGGCTACCGGCATCAATCGCGCAAAACTCTCGCAGGCTGAGTGCGGTGAAATCCAGTTGAGCGAGCAAGAAGAAGCGGCAGTACGCCGTGTGCTCATCGTAGCGATGCGTGATCGTGCGGCCAAAATTGACGGAGTCTTGGAGAACGCAGGCAGGGCGCCAAAGCCAGAACAGATAGCCGTCGGCGCAACTGCCTAGAAAAGTTTGGGCGGGCCAAGCTCCCCAAGAGCTGCCCACCCGATTCACAAGAGAAAGGTAATGAACGATGGAAGTATACACGCAGAGTGTCACCCGTCAAGAATCACCTCACAGCAGCAGAAACGATTCTCAGCCATACGAACGGAGCAAAGAGCACGGCGCGGACGCCCTGCGATTGCTCGCCTACTTGATAGGCATATCCCAAGACGCGTCTTGGGACGCCTGCCCGTCTACCGCCGAGCTGCAAGCCGATGGCAGGTTCGGACTCCGGCCTGTGAACAGATTGGTGGACCTCCGGCATGGGAAGTACAACCGGACTAGATACGATATCGAGATGCGGTCCTTTGGCCGCGGAGTGAATCGCTGGCGCATTCACTGGCCTAACCGTCCTGGATATCCCAAGCGGAAAGAACAGGGCCTGTTATCCCTACCCGCCCCAAAGCCACCCGTTGAGTGGGAGGACAGGAAAGCTGTAGTTGGTCTAGAGCTTTGGGACGCGGTGCGCTGATGTTTATCAGGAGAAAAATCGCCAACTGCGCGGCTTACTACGATCTGGCCGAGTCCTACCGCGAAGACGGCGAAGTCAAAAAGCGAATCCTGATTTCTTTGGGTCGCTGTCCCGGCGTCGAAGAGGCTATCCGGGTCACGGAATACCAGCTAACGCGCCACCTCGCCAACCCTCACCCAGACCGCGCCAGGGACCGCAAAAAGGCCGAAAAACTCCGTCACAAGCTGGAAATGCTGCGGAATGTGGTAACAAAAGCGTCTTCACTCCAAACCGTCAATTCTGATTACACCGAATCGGTAGCCGCGCCATGAAAGAGCGCTACATCCCGATCCGGCCCGGGATCGAGGAGCACCTTGTCCGCGGCGCCATGAGCCCGTGCGAGTTCGGGGTCTACGCGCTGATTCACATTCAAGCCGACTACCGTACTGGAATTTGGCGGGGTTCTGCTCCGCGCATCCTCGCGACGGCTCCCCGCGGCGCGAGTCTCCGCCAGGTTCAAAGAGCCTTAGAGCACTTCGAGGAAATGGGCTATTTGAAGTCGTTTCGAATCCAGGGCGCACGCGGAAATACTCCTTATCTAATCGACAAATTCACGGTGCGTTCTGGTGCGCTGAGGGGATACCGGGTAAACACATCAAGATCAGAGTCTTGGCAGCGTCCATGCTATGAGCTTGTCGCAGAGGATGACACTGTACCTGTCACTGAGGGTGTCGCAAAGGGTGACGCCTTATCAAGAAGTAAGAAGAAAGAAGTAAGAGAGAATAAAAACCCGGCGGCGAAACCCGCGCCGCCACCCGATCCCCGCTTTGGCCCCTTCCTGGAGTTTGCAAAAACCTCCTTCGAAGCAAAACACAAACATCCTCCTACCTGGGATTGTTTCGGGAAGGACGGAGCCGCACTCGCCGGATTCTTGCGCCGTGCTCCGCACGTCACGCTAGACGTTTGGCAGGCTCACATCTCAAGTTTTTTCGATTCCACAGAGGTGTTCACCGTAAAGCAAGGCGGCTCTCTGGCGTACTTCATCTCGAAATTCGATGCATTCGCGCACGGCCCGATCCTGGCTGGTCCGCAGAAAGGGGGAGGCAATGGGAAGCCAACTGCTACCGATCTCGCAATGCGAAACGCAAGAACACTCGGCCTTGACAGACAAGTTAATTAGGGAGTGGCTGTTCCGCTTCGGCGTCGAGCACAAGGAAGATGTTGCGCCCAAACTTCCGCTGTGGCTGGAAGCATTCGGCGGAATGGATGCCTCGATCTTGGAGCGACTCTTTAGCCGAGCGCTCAGGACGTGCAAGTTTTTCCCGAGAGTGTCAGAAATTCTCGAGCCCCTGGAAAGTGCGGAGAAGAAGGCTGCGCCGGAAGCCGCAGCGGAAGCATGGGAGATGGTGTTAGACATTCGCCGCAGGTATTGGAATCCCGACATCCCTGGCCCGCTCAATCGTGCCACTGCGAGATTGTCAGAGCGCGTGCGCCAAGCCGCGCGAGCCTCGGGAGTGTTTCGAGACTTTGAGTCTGTGGATGCACTGCATACCTGGGCGAAGAAACGCTTCGTCGAATCCTTCGCGGCCTATGGTGATCTTGAGCGCGATGGATTCCTGCTCCCTGAAGGCGAGATCAAGAGTCTTATCTCGGGATTCGCGCAATCGAAGATGCTGCCGGCGCCGGTTGAAGATTGGAGCGGGTGCCGCGAGCGCGGCGAAAAGTACCGATCGCAACTGGCAACGCAAGGGATTCCCGATTTATCGCCGGAAGAACGGCTGCGCGTTGCCGATGAACTAGCTGCGGCTGCGCGGAGAGTATTGGACCAGCCGCGCGAGCATGTTGTAACCGTATCAGACGAAGCGCGCGCAGCGTTGCGTCGGCAAGCCGAATCGCTGAAACGTGCTTTCCCGATGCGCCCAGAAGCATTTTCAAAGGACCCTACGCTCAGAAAAGTCTACGAGCGCTTCGGTTTGGAGATTCCCGAGCCGACACAAACGAAAGGCGAACCGCAGAAACCCGGACCCGTCGAGGTGTCAGCGTAAGCGCAATGGCGACGGCAACCAAACTCGCGCAGGCTCCGCCAAAGTCGAGTCCGACTGAGCAACGCACTCGTTTGCTCCGAGTTGAAGATATAGCGGAGATCACGGGCCTCTCCGTCGAAACACTCGCGCAGTGGCGCAGTCAGCGGAAGGGTATTCCATTTGTGAAGCTGAGCCGCAACTGCGTGCGTTATCGACAGGCAGATTTGGACGAGTGGTTGAACGAGCGTATAGTGCGCGTCGAAGCAGATCCTTCCAACGCTAGGAGGAACAACTAGCCATGGCGATCTATCGACGCGGGAAAATTTGGTGGTATCGATTCGAGTTCGCAGGCCGTCGCATTCAAGAATCTTCTCACTGTACCAATAAACACAAGGCCGAACAGCTGGAAGCGAAGCGGAAAACCGATCTGGTTGAGGGCCACGCTGGCATTCGTCGTAAGGCCGCACCATTGCGATTCGACGATGCCGTCCAGCAATTTCTTGAACGGTCGAAGTACAGGCATCGACCGAAGACGCACGAAGCTCACAAGATGCACTGTGACACATTAGAGCGCTTCTTTCGAACAAAGTGGTTGGACCAAATCACTCCTGACGGCGTTGAGCAGTTTAGGCTGGCACGGCTACGCGAGGAGCGAAAGAACGCTAATGATGGCAGCATTGTCGCACCGGCCACCGTCAACCGAGCACTGGAAACTCTTCGTTTGATTTTCAACCATCTGGAGCTCAAAAGCCCCACACGGAAGGAAATGTTTTTCGACGAAGAGGGGCAGACCAGAGTCGTGAGCGTGGAAGACGAATTAGCTTATTTCCGAGAGGCAAGCCAGCCCTTGCGACATATTGCGACTGTGATCTTACAGACGGGGATGCGTCCTGATGAGGTATTTCGGATGGAGGTTCGCAATTTGGATTTTGCGCGCCGTTCAATTTTTAATCCGTCTGGAAAAACGAAGGCGGCTAAGCGCACTATTCCGATGACGCGAGAAGTGTACGAGATCTTGCAGGCGCGTTCTAAGGAGGCTCGAGGCCGTTGGGTTTTCTCTTCTCCGGCCGGGCCGGGGCGGGTGGAGCATCCAGATCGTGCAATCAAAAGCGTTCGAAAAGCTCACGACGCGGCGCTAAAGCGCGCCGGCATTCAAGAACACTTTCGGCTTTACCACTTGAGGCACACATACGCTACCCGAGCCGCGCAAGCTGGTATAGACGTGCTGACTCTAGCTGCTCTGCTGGGCCACACGACGGTGCAAATGACGAGCCGCTACGTTCACCGTAAGCGTTCGTTTCTTACCGTCCACTCAAGATGCTATCGGCGGTGCGAGTTTTATAGTGGCGTGTTGATCTCGTCGGTGAAGACGTCTTCGGTGAACGCTTTGCCAATCGCTAGATCGAGACGTGTGAGCAACTGGGCTAGGGTTTCGCCTTCTCGGCGTACCAGCATCGCTAAAGTATTGTGCCCATCAGTAGCTATGGCCACACACCCGACCGGTACGAGCGTTCCCACCGTGATTTCGCCATCGCTGATCAGCTCTGCGATGTGTGGTAACTCCGAGGAACTGCAGAGACCGACTTTCCCGGTTGCGTCTTTGTTTACGCCGCTTCGTCTATTCCGGGTGACAGATTTGTGGCGACGTTCCAAGGTAGCAACTCCTCGATGCGCTTGATCGGATGATCCGCAATACGGGACAACACGTTCCGCAGATAGCTTTCAGGATCGATTCCGTTCAGCTTGGCCGTACCGAGCAGGCTGTAAATCGCGGCGGCACTTTCACCACCGCCATCGGAGCCTGCAAAAAGAAAATTCTTTCTGCCCAGAGCTACGACCCGCAACGCTCGTTCGGCTGCATTATTATCGATTTCGATGCGGCCGTCATCAGCGAAGCGCAGCAGCGCTTGCCACCGTCCCAGTGCGTAACGAACCGCCATGGCTGTATCGGATTTTCTCGAGAGTTTCCCTAAGGTCTCCTCGAACCATTGCTTCAGCGATTGCAGCAACGCCCTGCTGCGCGTGTTGCGAACCTCGTGCCGCTCGTCGGGCGGACGCCCTCGGATCTCTTTTTCGATGGCATACAACTCCGCGATGCGTTCTAGCGCCTCAGCTGCAACGGGAGATTTGTGCGCCACCTCGAGATCGTAAAACTTCCTCCGTACGTGCGCCCAGCACGCCGCTTCCTGAACGCGGCCTGCTGCATAGATTTGATCAAAGCCGGCGTAACCATCGGCCTGCAGTGTGCCGGTAAAGTTGCTTAGGTGCGCTTGCGGGTGTTGACCCTTGCGATCCGGTGAATACGCGAACCACACGGCAGCGGGTGTACGGTCTCCTGCAGGGCGATCATCGCGCACGTAAGTCCACAACCGCCCGGTTTTGGTCTTGCCTAGTCCGGGGGCCAACACCGGCACCGGAATGTCATCTGCGTGTAGTTTCCCGGCAGACAGAACGTGCCGGCGCAACACTTCTACGAGCGGCGCCAGTAGCTCACGCGATCCGCCTACCCACTCCGCCAGGGTGGAACGATCCAACTCCACACCGGAACGCGCATAGATCTGCGACTGACGATACAGCGGTAGGTGGTCACAATATTTCGATACCAGCACGTGCGCCAGCAGCCCAGGACCTGCAATACCGCGATCGATGGGCCGGCTCGGGGCTTCCGCCTGCACGATACGGTCGCAACCGGCACAAGCCAGCTTGGGGCGAACGTATTGGATGACTTTGAGACTGGCCGGCACGTATTCCAAGATCTCCGAAATATCCTCGCCAAGATGCTTCAGCTTTCCTCCACAGTCCGGACAAGCTTCTTGCTTCGGAAGACATTTTCGCACTTCCCGTGGCAAGTGATCGGGCAATGGCCGCCGCGCAGGGCGCGCCACGGTAGCACTTCCCGTTGATCCTGGAGTTGCAGTTGTTTCTCTTCTTCGCCGCACCTCTAGCTCTTCCAGCCGCAGTTCCAGTTGTTCGATCTGATTTTCCCGCTTCTCCGACGACCGGCCGAACTGCATGCGGCGTAGTTTTGCGATCAGCAACTTCAAGTGTTCGATTTCCACATCGCGCGAAGCGAGCTGCTCGCGCTGCGCGAGGACTTGCTCATGCTGCGCCAGGATCAGGGACTTCAGTGCTTGGGAATCGAGTTGATCGAGATCAGGAAGGGTGGCGGCATCCATTGCCGCGAACCTAGCACATCTCTTTTACAGCTTGATTAAAACACATCAGAAAAATAGCAAAATCTTTTCTTCACACGGCCATCTGCGGATCGTGGCTGCGCACTGGACGTCGCCAATCGATGCCTTCGAGCAACATCGATAGCTGTGCGGGTGTCAGTGCGACCGTTCCGCTCGTGGCCTGCGGCCAGATGAATCTTCCGCGCTCCAGTCTCTTCGCGAACAGACATAACCCGTCACCATCGAACCACAGCACTTTGATCAGGTCACCGCGCCGACCACGAAAAACGAAAACGTGACCTGAGAATGGATTCTCCTGAAGGGCCGTCTGTACCATCCCGCTCAAACCAGTAAATCCTCGACGTAGATCCGTAACTCCTGCGGCAATCCAGATGCGCGTTCCTGCGGGCAGCCCGATCATCCCAGCAAACACTCGATGGCCGTACGCAACACCACCAAATCCACGTGCCCTGCTACACGAACCGTCCCTTTGCTGAGCTTGATCTCCAGCGACCCGACCGCGGGTGACGAAGACGCGGATTTACCGCACGTGCTATCTGACAAGGTTACAGGCAGGAGCCTGCTGGACGGGCCCTTACCAAGCCGCCCTTCGCGATACTTCTTGCGCCAGTAAAAAACCTGATTGGCGTTGACGGCATGCCGCCGCGCCACGCGGGCCACCGACGCCCCAGCTTCTAACGTCTCTTCGACGATTCGTCGTTTCTCTTCGACTGATCTTTTCTGCCTCTTTACCTGGCTCGCAACCTCAACGGCCATCTGCCCGGAAGTGTCCACTTATCCCTCGTGGACACTTAGCGATGTGCCCACAACCGGCAGCATCCTTAATTACTCACACTTCGTCCACACGGTTCAGACCAGACGCTTACCGTTCACCCCACGGATCAACACAAGCAGGAGGCCGTGCAGAAGTTGGAAGCGTATAATGCCGATGTGATTTTCAAATATGCGGAAGCGGTTTCGGGGTCCCTACAAAAACCGCTACAGTAACGGCAGAGGAACAGTGAGACTGCGGGCTAACTTATTGAAAGAAGTGGTCGGGGCGAAAGGATTTGAACCTTCGACCTCCTGGTCCCGAACCAGGCGCGCTAGCCAGGCTGCGCTACGCCCCGACTGACACGCTCCGCCGCACTTTCAGCCCAGAGCGCCAGCAACAGCTTATCACAGCCTCCAGCGTCGCATCTACGCTAACTGACGGCCGTGTTCAACGCCCACTCGTGTTCAACGCCCAGTCGTGTTCAACCAAAGTGCCATCTTGAACCAACTCGACGAGAGCAGGTGAAGGATCTCAACGTAAACTCCAATCGCCATCGCAACTCGTACGCTGCTCCTGTCTTTCTCCACCACAAAATGAAAACCGCCGGAGAACTCGCATCCCCCGGCGGCCATTTACCCAACAGGATTCCCGCGGTCTAGAACTCGTAACGCAATGCGAACTGCATTGTGCGCGGGTTCGTCAGCAATCCAGTGTAGTCCCCGAATGTGCTTCCGTTCGTGATAGCGGGTCCTATGGACGCCACGTCGAACCGCGTCAGGTTCAGCGCATTGAACACTTCCCAGCGGAATTGCAAGCTGTGAGTGTCCTTCCACGGCATCTTCCAGCGCTTCGCAAGGCCTAAATCCAAACCCGCGAAACCGTCGCCACGCAGATTGTTGCGCGCCCCCACCTGCCCGGGAAAGTCCGCCTGGAAGTTATTCAGCGCCGCAGCTGCCGCAGCCGCGTTTCCAAACACGTTGACAGTCCCGTCGGGGTTTTTGGATGCTCCTACTGTTTGCACCGGGCCAATTTGCGTTGCGTTCCCGGACAGCTGCCAGTTCGTCGGCCACTGCGCCCCGTTAGACACACCGAACGGGAAACCACTTGTCCAGCGCGCCAGACCCGTCAGTTGCCATCCTCCGATGACCCCCTCAACAAAGCCGTGGGCGTTCGTGCCAAACCGCCTGCCTTGGCCAAAGGGCATTTCCCATACCCAGTTGGCATTCACTTGGTGCGGTGTGTCGAAATCCGACACAGCTCGAGTCGCTGTGGGGTCCCAAGGATTGATTATTTGGCTCCCTAGCCCCCCTTCCGCATTGATTCGGTTAGCATCGGAAGAAATGTCAATCGACTTTGAATATGTATAATTGAAGTCGAATTGTAGTCCATGCGCCAGGTGATGCCGCAAGGTCACCTGCAAGGCGTTGTAAGAAGCAGTGCCGAGCGAACGCCACGCGTACAAGGCCGCGAACTGCGAATTCAGGAACGCATACGGCCCACCAGGCCCATAGTACGTTTGCCCTGGAATGTTCGGATCTGCCAAAATCCCCTGGTCAAGTACCTGGATCGCGGTCGTCTCATTCCCGTTGAAACCACTGAAAAGATCGTACGCCGCCAACAAAGGGCTCGTTGTCGATCCCCCGCTGGTTACCAACGGATACGCCCCTCCTGCTTTCAGCGGTTGGATAATATCTCCCCAGTATGATGCTGACGGCCCTACCATCGCCGGCGTGATGGAGCTCGTGGGTATTCCTTGCCGGTACAACTTGGCAAGCGCGGTAGCTGCCGTGAAGTAATCAATTCCGGTCTTCGGGTCCCTGATGTCTTCCGGTGCCGCCACGTCCTCCTGCTCCAGCAAACGATGCGACAAGCGGCCTACGTAGGCCACATCAAGCGTAAAGCCGCGTCCCAGATCACGTTGAACCGAAAGGTCGAACGTGTAGGAATAGGGTGTCTTCAGACCTTGGTCCCCTCCCCAATAAACAGAGAACCCGGTGGGGGGAAACGTCTGCGGGAATGACGCCGGTGGCGGCGGCAAAAGCAGGGGGGTCCCGTCCGTGCCAGTGGTGGGAATCGTGTTGAGACCCGTCACGCGCGGTGCCGTCGCTGGCGATACCGAACCTGCTGTGTTCGTAAGCGCGCTGGACAGTCCAAAGGAGCCGTTCTCATCAAACGTGGCCAACAATGCAGGCCCGATCCGGTCGTACACCATCCCGGCTCCCGCCCGAATGCTGGTTTTGCCCGGCCCCCCGAAAAGCGCTCCGAGTAATCCGTCCGACGCGGATGGTGAGTACGCTACCGCCAACCGCGGAGCCAGATCCTTGTAGTCCCAATTATAGAGCCCTGGTCCGTTGTTGGCAGGTCCTCCGAGGTTGAAACTAATGAGCGGAGACGCATTCGAGCCGATTCCCTGCAACATTTGTTGCCCACGCTGGTTAAACCAATCCGTCAGATTCACGTTTGGCGCAACTTGCAATCCATTCGTTTCCCAAGGTGGCGAAAACAGTGAATACCGCAAACCATACGTAACCGTTAGATTTGGCTTCACTTTCCAGACGTCTTGCGCGTACATCTCGTAAGCATCGTCCGCAAAATGCCGCACGACCGGAGCGCCGGTGGGCAGCGTGCTGCCAGACTTGGTGAAATTGTAATTCCCGGTTACGTTATTCACCATTCCTACCAATGTCATCAGCGGATAGTCATAGTTGTTGTTGAAGTTTGGATCTACCCCGGGGAGTCCGAAAGCGGCTGGATCAAACGCCCCGCCTTGATTTGCCAAACCGGACGGTATAAACCACGACGCATTCGCCACTCCTAAGTTGAACGAGTTTATGTTGTTCGATTGCGGGTTACGCAGAAAGTTGAGGTTTGTTCCGAACTGCAGCGTGTGCTTCCCCTTGATCCACGAAACGTCATCTACAAAGTTGTGGACCGGCACTTGATAAGCCAGCGTGTTAACTTCCGCGAGGCTGGAATTGTTCGACGTGCTGTTATCGTTCAGGCCCCGGAATTGTATGAAGGGCTGCGTTTGATTGCCGATCTGTCCGAGGCTTTGCCTTGTGTAGCCCCACCGGAAGTTGTTGACGAGATTGGACCGCAGAACCGCCGAGTAACCCACCGAAAAACCCTTGCTATAGTCGACTGTGTCTTGCTCCGGCGGCGTTCCCGGAAGATACGGCACGCCAGCGGTATTATCGTTCCTCAGGGCGCCGCGCCAAAACAGCGTATGGTTCCCATTGCTTGTAATCTTGTAGTCAACTCTTGCGATGTACCAATTTGTTTTAATGGGAGCTGCGCCGGCAAAACGGTAACCTTGGTAGTTGAACCCATCACCAACGGTTTGGTCGTTCGGCAGTGGAAACGACTTAAGGTAGGGAACAACAACACTCGTGCTCGGCCCGATCCCTTGCGGATCCATGCCTTGGATCGCCGCCGGTCCCACGGCACCAACGCCCGGCGCGAGGGCGAAAGAACTCGTTAACCCCTGCACCGTACCTCCCGGGCATGCCGTCGGGTCTTGACACGGATACTCGATGATGCCGTCCCGCATCGCCGCGCTCGGAACTACGCGCACCACGCTCAGCTGCTGCGCCTCTCTCTCCCCTTCGTAATTCACGAAGAAGAAAAGACGCTGCTTGATGATCGGGCCTCCCAGCGACGCGCCGAAGTTATTTCGAATGAGTTGGGGCGCCTTGTTCGGATCTCCGCTTTGCAACTGCGCCTGCTTGATAAAGTAATCGTTCGCGCTCGTAAGCGTATTGCGGTTGTATTCGTAAATCGACCCATGGAAATCGTTCGTGCCGCTTTTCGTCACCAGCGACACCTGCGCGCCCGACGATCGTCCCGCGTCCGCATTATAGTTCGTCGTCGTTACCCGGAATTCCTGCACGGAATCCGCAGTGACCGGCAGTACTGATGTGAATGCATATCCTTTTGTGTCCGAATTGACATCCACGCCGTCCAGCGTGATGTTGCTTTGGTCGCTGCGCGCTCCGTTCACCGCTCCGCTGCGCGTATCGATATTGGTGTTAATATCCGTTCGGTTGCCTGTGTAAGCCACGCCCGCCTGCAAGGACAGCAAATCCGGTATGTTCCGGCCTTCCAACGGCAGTTGCTTAATCTGGTTTTCGTCAAACGCATTTCCCAGCGTCGCGTCCGTGGTATTCAGCGTCACCGCCTGGCCCGAGACTTCCACGGTCTGCGACGCTGTTCCGACTTCCAAGGTGATATTGGATGTTGCGGGGGTATTCACCAGCAGTTGCAGATTTTTTCGTTCGAACTTTCGGAACCCTGTTGCTTCGGCCGCTAGCGTATAGACGCCTGGCGGCAACGCCAGAAAATTAAACTCTCCGGCTGCTCCCGTCTCGATGCTCCGCTCTTGTCCTTCTTCAATGTTGAGCAGCGTCACGTGCGCTCCCACGATCACCGCGCCGGACTTGTCCGTTACGACTCCCTGTACGGAGGTCGTTCCCGCCTGCCCCCACGCCCCTGCCACCACCAAAACACAAATCGCGAGCCCTACACCGAAACTCAGAATAAAATGCCGCTTCATAAATGCCCACTCCATGGACTGCTCCTTTCGCACCATTTCGACGGTTTTGTACACACAAGGGGGGAGTGCTCCGGACGGGGCACTTGCAAGTCGCGGAAACGTTCTCTCCGCAACGCCAGATTCGTTCGCTCTGACTCCGGGCAACCTTAACCCACCACTCGACTCACATCTATTTGAGATACCTTCTAAGGCAGAATGGGAGGTTATGTCAAGACATGTATTTTAATGCAGAGAAACGGAATATGAGATGCCGCATCAAAAGCGCCAGCCAATTTGACCAGGAAACTCCCATTGATCCAACGACTTCCAACGGACAATCCTCGAGGCGTCAGCGTAGCAAGTACCAGAACCACGATGTGTCCAGCAGAACAACAAACTCGAAGTTCTAAAGAATTCTAACGCCGACCTAAATCTCGTTAACCCGGGCCGAGGAATCGGTCTTGAGGTTCGCTCCATACTGCGAGCCCCCAACATTTTGCTTGACGAAAGCTTATTCTTCATTTAATATACAGATCGGGTAACAATCCGCCCGAACCACAGCGGCACGCCGCCGTCTACCCGCACCCAGTACCGTAAAACCTTTAGAATGAACACTTGTAGATGTCTATCAAAATAAACGACTTTAACCACATTTAGAATGAATACTTACGAAAATAGTAGGGGGGTAGCACACACACTCCTGTCTGTGTCAGCTTCAATGCGAGAAAGACTGCACCAACACCATCGCCTCAAAACTTCGCTTTAACATGAACCCAAGAAGGTCAAAGACCGAGGTCCAAACTCACCGTGGGAAGTCCAAAATCACGCGTGCGTAACTTAAGCCCTACCCAAATGCAGAAGCTTCGCCTCGGTGATCGCCGAAATCTCTCGAATCGGACCCAGAATCGACGCCGCAACCTCGCCGTCCAACCGCACCAGCGAAACCGCCTCCGCCCCACGAGCCTCTTCCCGCCGCCCCAGGGCAAAAGTCGCGATGTTCACTCCTAGCTTGCCGAGCGTCGAGCCTACCTGCCCGATGACCCCGGGTTCATCGCGGTTGCGCAAGTACAGAATCGTGCCCTCCAGCTGCGCCTCCACCGGTATGCCGCCAATCTGCAAAACGCGCGGGGTCCCGTCGTGTAAAACCGTTCCCTCGACCGAAAACTCCGTCGCCGCACCCGAAGCGCTCTTTTCCGGCAGCGCCGACACTTCGAGCGTATTTGGGAATCCATGCTCGCGCCGCCGCGTCTCCTCATGGACCGTCAGCCCACGCGCCGCCGCCACTTGCGGAGCGTTTACCACATTCACTTTTTCGTCAAGCACCGCGTTCAGCAGTCCTGCCAAAACCGCGCTGCGCAGCAAGTTCGTTCCGACCTCGGCCACTTCGCCCGCATACCGGATCCGGATCCGCGCCGGCCGCACCGCCGCCGCCTGCGCCACCATCGATCCCAAACGCTCCGCCAGCGCCAGGTAAGGCCGCCCTCGCCGGTACTGATCCGGCGACAACGCCGGCAAATTCACCGCATTGCGTATCACGCCGTCCGCCAGATAGTCGCGCACCTGCACGGCAACCTGCGTCCCGACCTCTTCCTGCGCCTCGGTCGTCGAGCCGGCGATGTGCGGCGTGGCCACCACGTTCGGCAATCCCACCAGCGCCGTATTCTTGGTCGGCTCTTCTACAAACACGTCCAGCGCCGCCCCACCCAAATGACCGCTCTTCAACGCATCCGCCAGCGCGCCCTCATCGATCAATTCGCCGCGCGCCGCATTGATCAGGCGCGCGCCCTTCTTCATCTGCGCCAGGGTTGTCGCGTTGATCAGATTCTGCGTAGCCGGACTCACCGCGGTGTGCAACGAAACGAAATCGCTCTCCGCCAGCAACTTCTCCAGCGGCACCAACTCCACTTGCATCTCCCGCGCCGCCGCTTCGCTGATATAGGGATCGTAGCCAAGCACGTGCATATCAAACGCTTCCGCCCGCACGGCCACTTCGCTCCCGATGCGTCCCAACCCGATCAAACCCAAGGTCTTGCCACGGACTTCGGTTCCCGCGGCGCTGCCCTTTTCCCACTTTCCTTCGTGCATCCCCTTGTCCAGCCGCGGCACTTGCCGCGCCAGGCCCAGCATCAGCGCAAAAGTGTGCTCGGCCACGCTCACCGCGTTCCCACCCGGAGTGCTCATCACCAGCACCCCACGACGCGTCGCCTCTTCCAGATCGATATTGTCCACGCCAACTCCGGCCCGCCCCACCACGCGCAACCGTGGCGCCTTCTCCATCAATTCCGGCGTGACCTTGGTGGCGCTACGCACAATCAGCGCATCCGCATCCGCGATTTCCGCGTTTAGCGTGTCCTTGGTGGTCAGGATCACATTCCAGCCAGCCTGCTCCTTCAACAGCGCCACTCCCCGCTCACTGATCTTGTCCGCAACAATGACTTTCATCCGCCCTCATCCGTCGTTGGTTTGAAATCAAGTCGCCCAAGGCGACAAAATTGCCAAAACTCAAGAGAACAACGGTAGCGAGCCCACCACGCCAAGTCAAATACACTCCACATCTCCGTGATTGTTCTTCGTGATCGTTGTCTTCGTGATCTCTGTGCTCCGATCTCTGCGTCCTCTGTGTTAATTCTTTCGCCGTTTGTCGTTCGCCTCGCTGTTTCTTCGCACGGCACAGACAGGAGTGTCTGTGCTACCGAGCTCTGCTATATTCATTCCACGAGGATCCGATGAGGTTCTCCGAGAAAATCCAAAAAGATCTGGTTGACGCGATGCGCGCGAAAGACGAACTGCGCCTGAGCGTCCTGCGCGGAATCA
Source organism: uncultured Acidobacteriota bacterium (assembly GCA_963834025.1). Classification (GTDB taxonomy): domain Bacteria; phylum Acidobacteriota; class Terriglobia; order Acidiferrales; family UBA7541; genus Acidiferrum. Next base: position 409,099 of record CAWIAI010000007.1, read on the forward strand.
AGTCCGCCATCACCTATAAAGAGACCGAAAAGATGCGCCCGCTCGACGAAACCGAATGCATCCAACTACTGCAAACCCTCGTCAAGCAGCGCAAGGAGTCCATCGACCAATTCACGAAGGGCAATCGCCAGGATCTCGTAGACAAGGAGACCAAGGAGCTCGCCATCATCGAGACGTACCTTCCCGCCGGCGCCAGCGACGCCGAAATGGACGCCGCCATCACCAAGGCCGTCGCTGAAACCTCCGCCATCTCCATCAAGCAAATGGGCGCCGTCGTCAAGGCCGCCAAAGCCGCCCTCGAAGGCAAGACCGTTGACGGCAAAGCCCTCAGCGACCGCGTCCGATCGCGTTTATCCTGACTCGCGAAAGGCTAACCTAGACCTCAGCGCAAACAAGTCGCGAATCTGCACCCCGGTCCCTGCGCGCGCGACAAGCTTTTGACAATTGCAGCCTTGTCGGGCTCCGCGCAGTACCTATAATCGGGTCATGAAACCAACGCTCGCTCGTTTCCTGGCGCTGCTGATGATCGTGCTGTTGCTCGCCCCACTCCCCGGGTCGTGGGCGACCTGCGGCGGAGGAGGCGGCGGAGGCATGGGCGGCATGTCCGGCGGTAGCGCGCCGGCTGAGGTATACCGGGTGCCGTGGCGGGTGATCCAGCCTGGCGATCCTCCGGCCGCAACAGGTCTGCTTGTCTATTGGTTTCCGTCCTCCCAACAGGAACTCGAAAAATCAAGCTTGCTCAGTTCCCGGCCGCTCTCCCTCTACGCGTCCCAATGCGTCACCCTGGGCATCGTGGACGCCCGCACGCCCCTCGGTCAGAAATTCGTAGCGGGCGACAAGCTTCCTGTAGCTGTCCTCGCCCAACCCGACGGCACCCTCGTCGGCAAAGCCGCAAACAAGGACGGGTATTTGCGCGTTGACCAAGTGGAAAAACTCGTCGACAGCGAAATGAAAAAACGTCAGGACGCCTTGAAGGAAAAACTGGAAGACGCCAAAAACAAAGCGAAGTCCGGCGACAATCAGACTGCCATTCAGGAATACCGCGAGATGCTCGAGCAAAAATGCCTATTCCCCGGAAAAGCAAAAGACGCCGCGAAGGCGTTGAAGAAACTCGGCGTAACTGACGTCGCCGAAATTCCCGCCGCGCCCATCTTTGATTCGACACTCAGCGCAAAAATCGAGCGCACCATGCGCGAAGGCCTCGCCGCAGAGAACGCCGCCCGGTACACGGACGCGGAGCGCCTGTACTCGCAAGCGCGTCGCATGGATCCCGCCGACCCCGCGCCTCTGCGCTACCTCGGGGAACTTTATCGTCACCACATCGGCGACTGGGACAAGGCACGCCAGACATTCGACGCTATTCTGGCCATGCCTGCCGACCCGCTCTCGAGAGCGGTCGCGCTCCACGGTCTTGGAAAAATGACCATCCACGAAGGCGACTTCAAAAAAGGCTTGGAGCTGATGGAGAGTTCCGTCGAAACCTATCCGCTGTCGCTGGCTTACCGCAACCTCGCGGTGTATTGGAATTCCGAAGGGAACATCGCCAAGGCCGACGAATATACCCGGAAAGCCCTCGCGCTCGATCCCAAAGATCCTTACAACTTGATTTTCGCCGCCGCCTTTATGGCCGGCACGAACCACGGCGACGAGGCCCTCAAGATCGCGCGCGACAATGAATCGCTGCTTCCCGCCTCGTACAACCTCGCCGCCATTTACGCCCAACTCGGCCAACGCGAAAAAGCCCTCGCGCTCTTGCAGCGCCACTTTTTCCAATACGAGCGCTATCAATCCGTGCGTACCAAGGAAATGATGGAAGCGCGCGTTGACGCGGTGTTCGCGACGTTGCGCGACGATCCAGCTTTCGTCGCCCTCACCAGCGGCGCCGATGGCAAGCTTCCCACGCCAGCGCCCATGTCAAAGCCCATAAACGCCGGCTCCGGCGGCGCAGCCAACTAGTGGGCGTCTCATAAATGGGCGCGACGGGAAGAGAAGAATTTCCTCAGGGGCTAAACCCGATTTTGCGTGTCTTTAAGTGTCGGAGCTCCCTTCGTACCTCAGGGCAAGAAAGCTCCGACCCCCTAAGATGCATCTGTGAGATGCATTTAGGAGATGACTTCTCGTCTTCCACGGCATCGCCGGCTTTGAGGTGTGGCACAATGCGGCGCGATGACCCAGTCGACACAAGATACCAACAGTAGAGCCCTAGCCCTGCTGCGCATAGGCGTCGGCACTTTCTTTTTGATTTTCGGCGAGTACAAAGCATTCGGTACGCAGTTCACCCTGCACGGCGGTTTTCAATTTTGGATTAACAAATTTCTTCAAGAAGGCGGCGCGTATCCGTTCATCGCCCCGACTCTTCGAAGCTTCGTCCTGCCGCACGCCACGCCGATCGCCTTTCTCGTGGCGTATGGCGAACTGGCTATCGGAATCGCGCTCGCTCTTGGAGTCCAGGTGCGTCCCGCGAGCATCGGCGGCCTCATCTTTATGCTGACTCTGCTGTTCTCCTCCGACTATCCGGGCGCCGGCGCACCTTTCTGGCAATACCTTGGCGCCAGCCTCAGCCACTCCGTTTTCGCGCTCTGCTTCGTTGCTCTCCTTGTCGGCCACAGCGAGATGGTTTGGTCAATTCACAGTCTGCGAGCGCGGCAACGGTCTCCGCGAGACCACGACAACCAGGAATAAGGGAGAGATGTAAATCGTTGGAGGTCTGCGGAATTACTGTGCGGGAACGCGTGTTTTGATTGCGACGGGCAATCCGTCGCCGGCGCGCTCAATGGTGATCTGATCCGGGGAAATTCGATGCTCCACGCCGCCTTGAATGACTGTCAGCGTAACGCTCTCACCGGGTTTCGGACATGCGGAAGTCCGTGCGGATCCGTTTGAGTCCACCGAAACCTCTGCGGGAGACTCCTGGAAACAAGGATTCAGATTCAAGGGGCCCGAATAATTTTCCGGAACCCTAACGGTAATGTCGCGCGGCGCCTGTTTTGCAGCGCAGGAAAACAACAGCAAGGTGGCAAAGATGGTCGCTAGCAGAAGGGTAGTCAGACCATCGAGTCTTCGAGTCATAGTAGGTGAACCCCCGGGGACTGAGTATTCTTGCCCGAAGTATATCTTGAGCACCGGATATTGACGAATTCGACGTTGAGCTCTCAAGAGAATGCACAGACCTGGACCGAATCCACTGGATAGCGCGGAAGATAAACCTGGGAGGGTTCAGGGCGTGCCGGCAGGCTTCAGCACCGCGGTGTTGCGCTCGTCGGACGCGATGATGCGGTACAGCATTTTCAAGTCATCGATTTTGGCTAGCGGCACGCTGGGATCCTTCACTTCAAACGTGCGCGTATAGCGGAGTACGTTGCCGCTAATCTCTGCCTTGCTGTGGTAGCTGGCAAAACTATACTCGGCGCTAACCGGCTGGGGCAGATCGTCCACTTCGTATCCCGCCGGTATGATGATCTCGAACGTATCGGTATCTTGAGAAGGCCCGTCGAAGACCACCGGATACTGGCGCGGCTCCTTGGTTTCCAGAAGGTCGCTCGACTTGTTGCCCACAACGCGCGGCCGCACCAGCAGCAATCCACCCGCGGTTTTCGCATAGTTCTCGGCCACCAGCGAATAATTGAAAACAAAAGGCAGTTCGGTCTGCTCCAGATTCGATATGGACGCGTTCGTGAGCCGGTACGTGGCCAGCGAGCGCGCGAGCAGCGTTTCGATGGGCTTGATCCGGTCGGCATCTTTGTTAGCGGACTTCAGGGCGTAGCGCTGGTACGCCGCGGAATCGCCGAAGCGAATTTCCTTCACATCGCCCGTCAGCGTGCCTGTCGGCGTAAGCGTCAGCTTCGCCGTGCGCCGGATCCCGTTCTTCGCAGCCGGCAACTGCGGCAATTCGGTGAGTTCGCCGCCGTCGGGCGTCACCAGCAACCCATAGTTCGCCTGCAGCGCGCCACGCAGAGAACCAAACGGTGTCAATTCGTCGGTCGGATCGAAAAACAAGAGTCGCCCGAGCTTGGGATGCTGCATCACCGCGACCAGCGACGGGTCGGCGACGCCGTCCGGCAGCTTGATCGCCAGAATCGCGTGATCGAAGCCGCCCATGTGCGCCGGCATTTCCGGAGTGACGGAGCCGCGCTCCGTATTGATCACCACGTAGTAGGAGTCCACGCCGATGCTCTTCAGCATCGAGCTCATCAGCGTAGCTTTATCCTTACAGTCGCCGTACTTGTGCGCGAACACATCCGCAGCGGAGTGCGGCTGGTAACCGCCGATGCCCAGCTCAATGCCCACGTAGCGAATGTCGTGTTGCAGGAATCGTGCCAGGGCCTGCATGTTCGCGAGGGTCGGCCCTCCCGAAGCCGCAAGCGCCGCTGTCTTCTGGGTGATTTCAGCGGAGGCATCGCGTCGCCCACGGGTCAGGTCGGTGTACCACAATCCCATATCCCGCCAGCTGGCGAAAAACTTGCCGGCGCCGCCTGGCGGCACAAACGAAACAATCATTTGTCCTTCAATGCCGCTACGTGGCGGCATCTCGTGTTCGTCGCGAATTCCCGGCACCGCGCTGACCGCCCACTGCCACTGATTGCTGCCCGCCGCCGTGGGCGAAACCTCCGGGTGATTCAGCCATGACGCTTTGTATTCCCATCCCACCGGAAGCTGGATCAAGTAATGTTCTTCACGCGCCGGATACGCTTCCTGGAAGTACCAAATGTCCTGCAGAACAAACGGATGGTCTTCCTGTTCATATTCCCAGCCGATGATATTCCCGGGGTCGGGCGCCGGAATGCGCAGCACCTTGGCGCGCACGTCGATGATTAATTCGCTTCCCTGCACCGCCGGCAAGGCTACTTCCGCGCCATCCTTATCCTTTACTTCGTAATCTTTTCCCTGCGCGGGAATGCACCACGCGTGCAGCCAATTGATTCTGGTTTGCGAATCGAAGGGGATCACCACCGTACCTAGGTCGCGCCCGCCGGGACGTAAAATTTTGTAGGCCAAGCGGACCTGCGTCTTGATCTTGTCTGCCGATTGCACGGTGACAATCTTCTCGGCATACAACTGCACCGCATCGGTCTTCTCGTCGTGCGCCGGAAGCGGCGCGCTGACCAGCGCGTGCATCCACGCGGGCGCGTCGTTGTTCGCACGCGCGCGGGGAACTGCGGGCGACAGCAGCAGCAAGCATGCCGCAAGCGCCGTCGTGCGAAGAACGACGCCGCCGAGCCTAATTGTTAGCAGCAGCGGCAGCGCCCGGCTGAATGATGATCTGCTCTTCATCTCCGGTCCTCACCGTTTGGAAAAATGTCCGCAACACCGGATACAACTTGGCCTCGACCATGAGCACGTCGCATCGCAACGTTCGCTTTAAGTGCAGCGTGCCCTTGTCGTCTTGCACTTTCAGAACGTAGGCGACGGCCTTGGCATCCTGATTCAGCTCTTTGGGCACGCTGCTGACCTTCCATCCGAGAGGCAAATCGATGGAGACGTCGTCCTCTTTCAGAAACGGGTAGTGAAAGTAGACCGGATGCACGCGGTTGGCGTGTTCGAAGAGCTGCTTTTCCGTGGCGCTGAACAGTCCCACCGGCACGAGCGCGCGGTGTCCCGCTGCTGACGCCCAACCGGGAACTTTCAAGTTGTAGACCGCGACCAGCGGGACAGCGGCGTTACTCCAGTCCGGCTTGTTCGTCAAATCGACCTCGACGCCCACCGGGATATACTCACGAAGTTGATCCTCGAGATACTTCTTCCGTGCGGCTTCGTCTTCGTTGCGCACTTCGACGCGCCGTGACATCGCCTCCAGGCCCGAGAACGTCACCGTCACTTTTCCCGCCAGGGTGCCGTCGTCCGACAGTTTCATTTCCGCCTTGCGGTCGATTTTAGACAGCGCGCTTTCCGGCAGCGTGGTGGTGATCCAACTCCCTCCGTCTTTGTCCAACTTCAATCCGGTCACGGCGGTCTCACCCCAAGGCAAAAGGCCGAAGGGTACGAAGGCGGTCCCAGGGTCGCAGTAAACCTCTTTGCCATCGAGCTTCAGGAGCACGACGTTGGCATTCAGCTGGTTAGCGTTCATGAGCTTGGGGGTGAAAAAGTATTCGCTGCGGCTCGACACCCAAACAGGGTACGCCTCGATCCCCGCAGCGCGCACCAGAGCCAGATACGACCAGGTGATATCCCGGCCGTTGCCGAAACCCTGTCTCAACAGCTCCTCGGCATTGCCAGCCTCTTTGGCTTTTGCGCGCTTCTGCTCCTGATCGGTCTTTTCCGATTCGAACGAAGTGTTGCGCAACTGTTGCACGCGAGCGTAAATCTTCTGCGCCTTGACCTCGGGCGAATCGTTGGGCGAGACCATTTGCGCCACCTGTTGTTCCAGGTCCTTCCGTTTGCCCAGGAAGCCTTCCACCTGGCCATTCAGCTTCTTCCCGCGTTGCCTCCAGAACTTGGCAGGATCCAGTTCGCCATCGCTCTCGCTGTATTCAAAGTCCACCCGAAACTTCAGTTGGTTCTCTGGGGGCATGAAGTCTTCGACCTGAAACGCGGGGATGTTCTGCACCTCCATCCTCACGATGCCGGTGGCGGGCTCCTGCTTCGGAAGGGTGGTACCCTGCGGTAAGCCAACTGGCCAGCTCCAGCGGAGCGCGAAGTCGCGGTTGGGTTTCAGGGAAAATTTGGCGTGGCGCGTGAACAGCTCGTCGCTCAGAATCCAGTGCGAGTTGTAGACGTAGTTCTCGGTCATGTCGTAGGTGTAGCGGTACTCGATGATGCTGCCCACCTGCACGTCGGGAAGGGTGAAGGTCTTCGCTAGATACTTCAGGCCCCTGGCCTTCACTATGGTCTTGTCGTAAGCCTTGCCGTCAAAACTGACGATGCTGCCGTCCGGCCGGACGGTCCGCGCCCGGATCGCGATGATGTTCCCCTGATCGTGGAAATACGGAATCTCCACGTCGGCGTACTTGCGCCCTTCCTCGGTCAGGATTTTGATCCGCACGTAGTCCTGTTCGTTCCCGGTCTTGGCGTTGTCGTCGCGATCCACTTGGCGATACAGAACAACCGCTGGCGCTCCCGGTGCTTCCGGCAAGCTGGTCATCTTCAGTTCATCCTGCGAGACAGGCAGCCAATCGTCGGCGCCGACTCCGCGAATCCCGATTACCGTTGCAAATAAACCAAGGAGAAGCGCGGTGTGGATCACTTGGCGGCAAAAAATTGCAGCGCGGGGCAAGTTCCGCGCTGCGCAGTGCCTCCTTAGCGAGTCAAACAAGAGTGAGTCAAACAAGGGCAACCTCCTGGCTTATCCTGGCTGGATATCCTGGCCAGACACACACTTCCCACGATTCCGTTGCAGGCAAAAATCCCACCGGCAACACACTGCGGCGCGAGGGCTGGACTCGTACCATAGATGGTGTTGTCAAGCTGTATTCGTATTGCGGGAGAAACTACCGTGTGGGGACGCCTCTGTCAAGAGAACGAGTGTGCTATAGGTACCGTACCTTACATCTGGCGAGTGATCGAGGTGAGGAAGGTCGTCCTCACGCCTAAAACTTTCGCGCCGCGCTTGTCGTGCCCCTTCGGATCAATACCGCCCTTCACTTCTCCAGCGCGTAATAAATGACGTAAAACCAGCTGAAAATACCATGCGCAATCATCCACAAAATTGAATGATTCACGCTCCAGGAGAGGGTAATCGCGACCATGCTCCCAAATCCCCACAATCCCACACCCGCCGACTGCCCGGCTCCGTTACTCATCGCTTATTCCTCCACCCTGCTTCCGATGGTCTGTGTCGTCAGGTAGCTCCGTAGCCCAAGGAAAATTGCTCGCTGCGGGCGCTCACGTTAGGAGGCTACTCGAAGATGATGGTTTTGTTGTTATAGAGGAGGATTCTGTTTTCAATGTGCAAGCGAACGGCGCGGGAGAGGACCATTTTTTCAAGGTCGCGCCCCTTTTCCACCAGATCTTCAACGGAATCGCGATGCGAGATGCGCGCGACGCTCTGTTCGATGATGGGGCCGTCGTCGAGGATTTCGGTGACATAGTGCGCGGTGGCGCCGATGAGTTTTACGCCGCGCGCATAAGCCTGGTGATGGGGTTTCGCGCCGATAAAGGCGGGCAGAAAAGAGTGATGAATGTTGATGATGGGCATCGGATATTGGTTGATGAAGTCCGTCGAAAGCACTTGCATGTAGCGGGCGAGTACAACGGCGTCGATGTGGTGGGCGACTAGAAGCTCGAGTTGCTGGGCCTCGGCTTGCGGCTTGTTGTCCTTGGTCATGGGAATGAGTTGGAAAGGCACGCTATAAAAATCGGCATGCCGCTTGGCGTCGGGATGATTGCTGATTATCAGCGGAAAATCGCACGCGAGTTCTCCGCTTCGTTGGCGATAGAGGAGATCGACGAGGCAGTGATCGAATTTTGAGACGAAAATGGCCACGCGCGGACGGTGATGGGGCGCGATGCACCAGTTCATGCCGAACTTGTGGGCAATCGGACCAAACGCGCCGTCGAAGTCTTTCATGTCCAGGCGGAAGCCGGCCAGGTCCCACTCGACGCGGGCCAAGAAGTAGCGTTCGTCTCCGGCCTGGTGCTGTTCAAAGTGAAGGATATTGCCATCGTAGCGATAGATGAATTCGGCGATGGTGGCATCCAGGCCCTTGCGCTCGGGACACTGCACCAGAAGCACGGCGGTGTTTTTCATCAGAAATCCTCTTTTTTCGGCTGATTGTACGCGAGAACATGCGCGGAAGTGTGGCAAAGATCGCGCGAGGGCCGAAGCCACGGCCAAGCATTAAACAATTCTTAGATCGGGTCTTGGATCGGGGCTAGGCGTTTTGACTTATGGCGCTGAACTGAATTGGCTTTCTGCCGATGGAGTCGGTAGGAGTCCCAAGTGATGGCCGAACCACGGTCGGCGGTAATGATTGTGGCGGAGGCCTGGTGGGAAGGACCAGATGGAATATTGCCCTGGGGACCCGGTTCGTATCGTAAATAAGTCGATCTCGGGCGCGTGCGTACGGATTAAAAGCAGAATCGACGTGGGCGCAAGGCTGAGAATTCAGTCGCGCTGGGATGAATTCTCTGGCACCGCCAGATATTGCCGGAGCGTTGGACAAGAGTATCTGGTAGGAATTCAGCGAGAGACTGGGGAGTATACGATCCCCAAACAGAGCGCAGAGATCGTGCCAAATCGGGAAGGCCGCGAGCGCCGGGAAAGCCCCCTCGAGGAACGCCACGGGGAACCCGCAGAAGTCGCAGAAGTTGTGGCGAGCAGGCCAGATAGCGAGGGAGCGACAGAGGTGGTGACGGAAGTGCTCGCTCCTAAGGTTGGTTACAGAAAATCAACGCAGAGACGATGGCGGAGTTCGCAATGCCGAAGCCCCCGTTCTCCGCAACGGTTGCAGGCGCGGGCCAAGTCGCCGCTTGAGGAAATGCAAGCGCAAGTGGAAAGGGGAAAGGTCACTATGGAGCTCAACTGGATGGGCAAAGCGAAGCGGAGCGGCACCGGGGAGGAGGCGACTGAGGACGCTAGCGCCGGCAGCGGAGGAGCGGACGAGAAGCGCAAGGTTGTCGTGCCAGCGTTTGCGGCTTCGCCGAAAAAGAAGCGCGTGGCCCCCGCCGCCGATGGCGACCTCGCATATCAAAACGAGTTGCTGCCGCTGGAAGAGATTTACGTCGCCGCAGGGGTCGTGAGCCCGCGCAGGGGCTACACCATCAAAAAGGTAATGGAGATGCTGCATAGCGAGCACCTTAGCGCACTGTCGAAGGAAATGCGGCGGGCGTCGGTGATGATGGCGCTGGATGCGGCCGGTATCTCCGTCGATGAGGTGCTGCGTGACGCGCAAGTGCGCCTGGAAGCGATCAAGTCTTACGAGGCGGAGTGGGCACGCAAGGCCGAAGAGCATGTTCAACTGAAGGCCGAACTTGAGCAGGTACGTACGCGTTTTATGGAGCGCATGAAGCAGAGTTTGAATGGGATCGCGCGCGACCGCGCGAGATTTGGCAGCTGGCTGACGACGATGCATGAGGAAGCCCAGAGCATCACGGAGGCTGCGGAGTTGTGCACGAAAGTGGCGCCACCGGCAGCGGCGAGTGTCGCTCCGGCGCCGGCTGAGGCGAAAGATGCGGGGATCAAAGTCGTCTAATCTCGCATGGACTGAGAACTTCCTGGTCCGCGCGATGAATCTACGGGCAGTCCCGGGTTATGCGGAGTTCCACTTGCGCCGGCAATGAACTCAGCTAGCTGGCTCCGATTCCCTCTACCATCCTCCAATCAAGCTCCAGTCGAGCTCCAATCAGGGCTGAACCCCCGCATAAGCAGGGATCGCACCGCGCGCAACACTTTTATAGACAACCCCGGCCTTCATCACGAATACCACACGCCGGACGGAGGTAATGTCCTTTAATGGATCGCCATCGACGGCGATGATGTCCGCTTGCAATCCTGGTGCGATCGAGCCGATCTGATCGGCCAGGTTTAGTGCTTCCGCGCCCAAGGAGTTTGCCGAGACCATCGCTGCCATGGGGTCCACTCCGCCGTCGCGTACGCGATCGATGAATTCCTCCGCGTTGCGACCATGAGCGCCCGCAACCGCATCCGTGCCAAAGACAACTTTCAGCCCTGGAGTCTTCATCGCGTGCTGCACCAGCTCGTGGTTCAGCGGGAGAACTTTCTCCATCGCCGCTAACCCCTCCGCGGTGTAGCCGGGTGTTCCGAGATACTTTTCCTTATTCAGCAGGTAGTTTTCGATCACGAGGCCGCACTGCGGATCGAGATAGGTCCCTTTCTGGGCCATCAATTTCAAGTCGTCGTCGGTTGCGAACGTGCCGTGCTCGATCTCGGTGCATCCCGCGAGGGTCGCGGCGCGGACGGCGTCTTTATACGCGTGCACAAGTGTGCGGAGTCCCTGCTTCGCGGCTTCGTCGCATGCTGCGTTCAGTTGCTCCTGCGAAAGCGTCATGCCCCCGCCCTGGCGGATCGACTGCGAGGCGAAAATTTTGATCAGGTCCGCGCCCGCTTGTTTCTGTTTCCTCACGAACGCGCGGATTTCTTCCGGCGTGCCGGTAGCGTCGCCTTTTCCAATGAGTGGCTCGGCGGCCGTCAGGATGCGCGGCCCGGGAAGATTCCCTTTCGCGATGGCATCGCGAAGCGGAATATCGTTTGGCGAGCCCGGGCTTTGAATGGTGGTGAACCCAGCCATCAATGTCAGCCAGGCATTCGACGCCGATTGATAGGCGTCCTCTTGTGTTGTCCCTGCCATGCCTGCATTCTTGCCGTCTTTCCCGAAACTCCAGGTGATGTGGGCGTGCGCATCGATCCATCCGGCCATTACCGTCAACCCGCGAAGGTCGTAGTCTACCGGCCCGGCGTTTGCATCCACGGCGACAATCCTTGAGTCCTCGATGACGATCCGGGTGTCGTGCAGCACGCGGCCCCGACCGTCGAGCACCGCGCTTGCGCCAATCACAATGCGCTTGGCCGCAGGCGTCGTCTGGCAAGATACTCCGGGCGCGAGGATACACACGCCAAAGATGCACAAGATCATTTTCGCGGATTGCATAGTCGCAGAGTACGACCATTCACAGCATTTTGGGTAGACGTTAAAAGCTGTTGGGTAGAGCGCGAAGGAGGTTTTCAAGCCCGCCGCTCGGCCCACCGACAATTAATTCCGGCTATTCCAACCTCCAACCTCCGGGTTTTGCGGCATAATGCCTGCCGCACAGGGGCACACCTGCCGCCGCTCTTATCCGCGGCCGCAAAAGCATTCCCGCATCGAGGAGGAATCAGTGAGCGATCGTCCATGGAGTTCCACGGCGCCTCCAGGAGAATTTCGCACCTACGTTCCGGCGGAGGAGACGCTGAAGGAATTCACCATCCGCGCCGTCATTCTCGGCGCGCTCTTCGGACTGCTGTTCGGCGCGGTAACGGTGTACGTGGGATTGCGCGCGGGTCTCACGGTTTCCGCCTCCATTCCGATTTCGGTGCTCTCCATCAGCATCCTGCGCGCCTTTGGACGCTCGACCATCCTCGAGAACAATATCGTGCAGACCACCGGTTCCGCGGGAGAATCTCTCGCGGCGGGCGTGATGTTCACGATCCCCGCACTGATCTTTCTGGGATTCGGCGCGGAATTTACGTTCTGGCGAATTTTTCCGCTGGCACTGCTTGGCGGTTGGCTTGGTGTGCTGTTTATGGTGCCGCTGCGCCGCCAACTGATTGTCAAGGAACACGGCAACCTCACATTTCCCGAAGGCACCGCCTGCGCTGACGTGCTGGTCGCGGGCGAGCGCGGCGGGTCGTTCGCGGGACGCGTTTTCTGGGGATTGGGACTCGGAGGCGCCTACACCTTTCTGATGAACACAGTGCAGGCGTGGACCTCGCAACCTGAAAGCCGGCCAAGCTGGTTCCAAGGCGCTTCGTTTCGCGCCGCGATCACCTCCGAATATTTGGGAGTCGGCTACATCATTGGTCCGCGCGTCGCCGGCCTGCTCTTCGCGGGAGGGATCATTTCCTGGTTGGTGATCATGCCGGCTATCAGTTTTTACGGGCAGCTTGCCGGCAATACGCCACTCTACCCCTCGACAATTCCGATTCCGCAAATGACGCCCGACCAGATCTGGGGGTCGTACATTCGTCCGATGGGCGCGGGCGCCGTGGCCGCCGCGGGATTGATCACCTTGCTGCGCACGCTGCCCACGATTATTTCGGCTTTGCGCGCCGGGCTGAAAGATGTGCGCAGCGAAGGCGCCGGTGAATCCAGCGCGGCGAACCGCATCGATCGCGATGTGCCGATGCGCGTCGTGGTCCTCGGCACGGTCGTAATCATGGTCATGATGTGGATCCTGCTCACTTTCCATCCGATCAAAGGCGCGCAAACCAGCTGGTGGCAGAACCTGTTCGCCGGAGTGTTCGTCGTTGTGTTCGGATTTCTATTCGTCACCGTGGCTGGACGCATCAGCGGCCTTCTCGGCAATTCGTCGAATCCTATCAGCGGCATGAGCATCGCCACGCTCATGGCCACTTGCGCGATCTTTTTTGTCGCAGGCTGGACCGCACCGAATTACCAGGTGCTTGCACTGATGATTGGTGGCGTAGTCTGCATCGCCGCAGCCATCGCGGGAGCCACTTCTCAGGATTTGAAAACCGGCTACCTGGTAGGCGCGACACCGTTCTGGCAGCAGATGGGACTTCTGATCGGCGTAACCGTTTCCACTCTCGCGATCGGCACTACGCTCAATCTGATGAACAAGGGACTGGAGAAATATCTGCCCACCGAAATTCCCGTCAATATCCAAACTTTGCCGTCCGGCGTCAAAGTCGAGCGCGATACCTTCGTCTACCACGGCAAAAACTACACGCTGATCAACTCTCTGGGCTCGCACGAAATTCCGGACGGTGAATATCTTTACGACGCGGGCACGAAGCAAATCGAGTTTCAGTGGGCGCAAGGAATTGGCAGCGACAAAGCCCCAGCCCCCCAAGCTCGACTGATGGCCACGGTCATCAGCGGCATTCTAAATCAGCGCTTGCCCTGGCGCCTGGTCTTGATGGGTGTCGCGCTGGTGATCGCCATCGAAATTCTTGGCGTGCGTTCCCTCGCGTTCGCCACCGGCTCCTATCTTCCCCTGGGCACCACGGCCGCGATGTTCGCCGGAGCCCTGGTGCGCATGGCGGTTGAAGCCACCACGAAGAAAAAAGATGAAAGCGAAGCCAGTCCCGGCGCGCTGTTTTCCAGCGGCCTGATCGCGGCGGGCGGCGTCTTTGGCTTACTCGGAATCATCATCAACCTTTTTCAAGACCCGGAGATTTCCAACAACGTGCCGCACTGGCTTACTGAAAGTCTTCGGCTTCCCTGGCGCGCTGACCTGTTTTCTTTCGGACCGAAACTTTTGGGCCCACTGGCCACCAGTAATCTGTTCGGCCTCATCATGTTCCTCGTGCTCGCCGCGTCGCTATTTTACTTCGCGCGCAAAAAGCTGGACTAAACCCAGCCTCACAAGTGGCGGAAGAGTGAGCGGCAGAAGAAAAAGGTGCTCAACCGGGGGAACGGCGGATGGGGATTCTGGAACTTGCGAAGCCAGTCATTGTTGTCTGCACGCGGGATCGCGCGCGTTCCACGGCTTTCTATCGCGATACGCTCGGTCTGGTAATGACCTCCGAGGACAATTTCGCCAGCGTTTTTGATGTGGGCGGAACCGCAATGCGTATTTCCACTGTTGCCGATTTTACGCCGCACGAACACACCATATTGGGCTTCAACGTTCCAGACGTGGCCGCGGTCGTGAGAGCCCTGCGCGAAAAGAGCGTGACTTTCAACATCTACAAGGCCTTCCATCAAGACGAACTCGGCATCTTGACGTTGCCGGGAGGACTTGTGCATGTGGCATGGTTCCAAGACCCGGACGGAAATGTCTTGAGTGTAACGGACGCTTGATTTATCTCGTCAGCCCCGGCGTCGACATCAAACTACGTCGCCGCCGAAAAAACGAACGGCTTCGCGAAAAACTCATTTAGGTTCTAGAATAGGTGCGTCCTCGAGGGCTCTGCCGAAGCTGTCCTCACATTCTGGCCGATTAGGAGGCCATCTCGCGTGCGCTATCTCTCTGTACTAACGCTTTGCCTGTTTTGTCTCGGTCTTGCGTCCAGCGTGCAAGCGCAGGGACCCCGGCAAATGGTCAATGAGCCGATCGACGAATCCAAACTCGTCACCCTCGGCGGCAACACCACGCCCGCCGCCACTCGCGCCCAAAATGACCGCGGCCCGGTGGCGGACGACGTGCGCTTCGATCACCTGCTGCTGTTATTGAAACGCGATCCGCAAACGGAAGCGGACCTGAAGGAACAGATCGAGGCGATGCACAATCCGGCTTCGCCCGAATTCCATCACTGGCTGACCCCGGAGCAGATCGGGACGCGCTTTGGAATCCACCCGCAGGATATGGAGGCCGTGCAGCAATGGCTCAAGTCGCACGGTTTCACCGTCAACCAGACATATAAGAACGGCCTGGTGCTGGACCTCGCGGGAACCGCGAAGCAGTTGCGCGACACCTTTCATGCGGACATGCACAATCTGGTTTTACCGAATGGCGACAAGCATACGGCCACGGTTCGTGACCCGCAGATTCCCGCGGCGCTTGCTCCGGTGATCGAGGGAGTAACTTCGCTGCACGATTTCTTTCCTCGCCCGCGCCTCACCAAGATGCGCCCGATCAGTTTCAATCATGAAAGCAAGCGCTGGCAGCCGAAATTCAACGTTCCGTTTCAGGGCTTCACCTTTAACGTCGTAGCGCCTTTCGACTTCGCCACCATCTACAACCTCCTGCCACTGTGGAACCAAGGCTTCACCGGCAAGGGCGTGACCATCGCGCTCGTGGAGGACAGCAATCTCGCCAATCCCAAAGACTGGTCGACCTTCCGCAAAACTTTTGGCTTGAGCGGATTCTCACAAGGCAACTTCAAACAGGTTTATCCGAACTGCCCCAACCCCGGTCAGAACGGCGATGAAATCGAGGCAGCTCTCGATGTCGAATGGTCCAGCGCGGCTGCTCCGGACGCCAATATCGTGCTAGCCGCGTGCGGCGACACCCAGACGACCGCCGGGCTGGACCTGGCGATTCTGGGCATTCTGGAGACCAATCCGCCGGACATCATTTCCGACAGCTACGGCCTGTGCGAGACCATCACCGGACAGGCCGAAGTCGCTCTCGAAAATTTTGAGGCAGAGCTCGCTACCGCCGAAGGCGTCACCTTTTTCATCGCGCAGGGCGACACCGGCGCCGATGAGTGCGCTCCCGTGGAAACACCCCCCTATTCCGTGCTCGGCATCAACAGCGGCGACAACACCGCGTCGGCTTTTGCCGTCGACGTCGGCGGCACCGATTTTATGGCCCAGTACAACTCGGATGTCAGCGGAATTCCGACCTCGCGGTATTGGAATGCCAAAAATGATCCGAAAACACTGGCTTCCGCGAAATCATACATTCCAGAAATCCCGTGGAACGATAGTTGCGCGAGCCGCCTCATTTACACCGACCCGTTAATAGCCGGCGGCTTCACGCAATCGTTCGGGAACAAAGGATTTTGCAATTCGTCGATCGGTCAGGACGACTTTTTGTTCGCGGTATCGGGCAGCGGAGGTCCCAGCACATGCTTCACGGGAACGCCGTCGATACCCGGGGTCGTCAGCGGTTCGTGCAAGGGAAATCCAAAGCCTTCGTATCAAAAGGGTGTGCCGGGCGTCCCGCACGACGGGCTCCGCGATCAGCCGGATGTTTCGTTGTTCGCGGCCGATGGCGTGTGGGGCAGCTTCTATCCTGAGTGTTTATCCGACGTCAACCAGGGCGGGACTACCTGCACCGCTGACAACGATGCGCTCCTGTTAGGCGGCGGGGGAACGTCGTTCGCATCCCCGGCGATGGCGGGAATTCAGGCGCTGATCAATCAGCAATATGGCCGGCAGGGGGACGCGAACTATGTTTATTACGCGATGGCCGCGCAGCAATTTGCGCATCCCGGCGGGGCGGCGGCGCAGTGTGACGCCAGTCAGACCACCGGCAACTTGCCTGCGGCTTCGTGCATTTTTAACGATGTCACACTCGGAGATATGGACATTCCTTGCGGTCAGAACACCAACGGGAAATTCTACGATTGCCACGGTGCGAGCAAGACGGAGATCGGTGAGCTCTCGACATCCAATAATCAGGACGATCCCGCGTATCCGGCCGCAGTGGGCTACGATCTTGCCACGGGACTCGGTTCAGTGAACGCCACGAACTTGTTCAAGGCCTGGGCGCAGTTTGCGCCGCCTCACAACTAGCAGGAAAGCTAAGGCAGAGCCGCGGAGAGCGCCGAGATTCGCTGAGAAGGCGACACCCGCTGCAATCTTAGAGAGTCTTCACAATCGCGCTGTCGCACACACCTAACCATAAACTCCCGTATTCTTTGACTCGTCGTTTGCGTCGCCGTACACTGGCTGAATGAGCGTCGCATTCGGCGGCCGCCGCTACAATTTCGACTGGCGCAGCTTCATCACGCCTGGCGTAAAGCTGCTCGTGCTCGTGTGCACCGGCGTCTTCGTCGTGCAGACGCTGGTCTCTCTCCTGGTCGATCCCCTCTATGCGTACCATCATATAACTCAAGTCTTCGGCTTGATTCCTCGTGCGGTGCTTCCGGGCTTACGCATCTGGCAGCCTTTTACCTATATTTTTCTGCACGGCGACCTCTGGCACATTTTGATCAACATGCTGATGCTCTGGATGTTCGGCCGCGATCTCGAAGTGGTTTGGGGCAAGCGGCGCTTCCTGAATTTTTTTATCGTCTGTGGGGTGGGAGCTGGGTTGATCGAGATGATCGTGAAGTTGATCCCTGAGTTCTGGGGACACACGCCCTCGGATATCCCCACGATAGGAGCTTCGGGTGCGATTTTCGGCATACTCATGGCCAACGCGATCCTCTTTCCCGATCGCAAGATCTGGCTGATTCCTCTGCCGGTGACCATTCCGATGCGACCGTATGTAGCGGTCATGGGTGCCATCGAGTTTTTCATGACCCTGGGATCTGGCGGCGATGGGGTCGGACATTTGTGCCATCTGGGCGGGATGCTGGTCGCGTACCTTTATTTGCGTCGCGGTTCGTTCCTTTACAGTGTGCGGAACAGCGTCTCGGACTGGAAGAACGAACGGAATCGCAAGAGGTTCCAGGTTTACGTGAATAAGCATCGACAGGATCCGCCTTCACGCCCAGACAACTGGGTGAATTAGGGAATCCGTACGCGTCCCGTCAGGGCGCTGGCTTGATCAAGGGAAGCGCGATCCTCCCTTGTGATTCCGGGAATGCTTTCCAGAAGACTTCAGAGTCGCTCAACGAGACCGATTCGCAGCAGCCCAAAATCGATTCACTCCTCTCAACAGTCTTCAGCTTCATATCAACAACCACCACTCGGAATCTGGGGACATTTTTGGAGGTGTCCCGTTCCACCAGGCCCAAATACCTGCCATCTGGACTGTGGCTGCAAAGCGGCAGCCATCCACGCTGATGAAGACTGGGTGTCCATTCTCCTTCCAAGCGAAGGCTGCACATCTGAAACGGCGACCCCATTCGGACCTCAAAGCAACCGGAAAAATGTGCCGTAATCATCTGGTCTCACCTTCTGTTGGCAGTTAGCGGGTTTGCAGCGCGCGCCGTAGGAGTTCTTCGGTTGCGTTCGAGCCCGTGACGAGGAGGACCGCCATTTTGTTGGCGTAGTGCCGCGCATTTTTCAGGAATGCGGCAGTGGTGGCGGCGCCGGCGGGTTTGGCGATGACGTGTTCCTGGACCATCAGGTGGCGCATGGCGCCGAGCATCTCTTCTTCGCTG
Source organism: uncultured Acidobacteriota bacterium (assembly GCA_963834025.1). Taxonomy (GTDB): domain Bacteria; phylum Acidobacteriota; class Terriglobia; order Acidiferrales; family UBA7541; genus Acidiferrum. The sequence goes on from CAWIAI010000007.1 coordinate 427,436, forward strand.
ACCAATAGGAATTCATCGACCAAGGTGGCGATTTCGCGCACGTTTTCTTCCGACGTTTCGCGAACGGCCAGGCCGTCGGCGATGGTATCGCTGAACTCGGTGGAAAAAGCGTGGCCCTTTGCAAAGGAGAGCGCGTAGGCGGGAGCGTGCGCCGCCTGCACGCCTACGATTTTGATTTCGGGGCGGAGTTGTTTGGCCGCAAAGGCCACGCCGCGAATCAACGTACTGTCACCTACCGGAACGAAAATCACGTCGGCGCGCGTGAGTTTGTCGAGAATTTCGCAGGCGATGGTGGCGGTGCCGGGCAGCATTTCGGGATCGGAGCCGTCCACGATGTTGTACCAGCCCGACTCCTGCGCGAATTGCGCGGCGTGCTTCCTGGTCTCTTCCAGGAACTTGCCAATTTCTATGATTTCGGCGCCGAGGTCCGCGATTCGCGCTCTCTTCGCAGAATTTGGATTTTCGGGGAGGTAGACCCGCGAAGGAATGCGAAGCTTCGCGGCGGCATAGGCGACCGCGGCGCCGTGGTTGCCAGTGCTGCTGGTGACCACGCCCGCGAGTTTGCCGCTCAACCGCTTTTGGCGAGCCCCGATGGCATGATACGCCCCGCGGACTTTGAAAGAACCCGTCGGACCTTCGCTTTCCAGCTTGAGATAGACCCAGCCATCCCCTTGGGTCGACAGCTTGTCCGTTCCCGCGAGGCGACTTTCCGGCACCACCTGACGCAGAAGTGACTGCGCCGCGCGAACGCGTCCCATCGTTAGCGGCACAGCGGCAGCCGGCGCAGCCATCAGACTGCTCCGCCGATGACGTGGAACTTCATGAAGTTCGTGGTGCCGCGCACGCCCATGGGGGTGCCCGCAACGATGCCGATGACGTCGCCCTTGCGCACCAGACCCTCTTCGAGAAGGCGCTGCTCGGCGATCTCAGCCAGGCCATCGACTTTGTGAACGTCCACAATGGCGCGCGCCATTACGCCCCAGAACAGGGCCATGCGGCGGCGGGTTTCCGCTTCCGGTGAAAAGGCGACGATGGGGACCAGGGGCCGGTAGCGGGAGACCAGCCGGGCGGTGAAACCGCTGTGAGTAAAAACCGCGATGAGTTTCATGTGCAGCTCGCGCGAGGCGTGGCACACCAGTTCGGCGACGGTCTCGGCGACTTTGAGTTTCTCCTGCAGGGACGGACGGGGAAATTCGGTAATACTGCCTTCGGCTTCTTCGATGATGCGCGCCATCATGGCCACGGCTTCTACGGGATACTTTCCGGAGGCGGTCTCGGCGGAAAGCATGACCGCGTCGGAACCATCGAAGATGGCATTGGCGACGTCGGAGGCTTCCGCGCGGGTGGGACGTGGATTCTGAGTCATGGATTCGAGCATCTGCGTGGCAGTGATCACCGGGCGGCGAGCCTCGCGGGCGCGGGTGATGATCATTTTCTGCACGACGGGAACGCGCTCGGGGTTCATCTCCACGCCGAGGTCGCCGCGAGCAACCATGACGCCGTCGGCGACGCGCAGGATGGCATCAAGATTCTCGATGGCTTCGGGCTTTTCAAGCTTGGCGATTACCGGGGTATCTTTTCCAGCGCGCCGAATGAGATTTTTCGCCAGCACGACGTCCTCCGGATGACGCACGAAACTTACGGCAATGTAGTTGACATCCTGTGTGAGGGCAAAGGCTAGGTCCTTCCGGTCTTTTGAAGTGAGCGCAGGAACGCGAAGCTGAATTCCCGGAAGATTGATGCCTTTGTGCTGGCCAAGCGCGCCGCCGTTGACGACTTCGCAGATCACTTCTTGGCCGCGCACTTTCTCAACGCGAAGCTCGATCAATCCGTCGGATAGCAGGATGCGATTGCCGCGATGCACTTCGCGCGGCAACGGGCGAAAAGTCGTGCTGACGCAGTTTGCGTCGCCGGGAACGCGGGCGGTGGTGATGACGAAGCGCTGGCCCGCGCGCAGCGTTACGGGTGTGCCGCCTGCGAGCGGACCTGTGCGGATCTTCGGTCCTTGCAGGTCAGCAATGAGGGCGATGGGCTTCTCGTGTTCGATCGCAGCGGCGCGAAGCGTGGCGATGCTGCGCGCATGATCCTCGTGCTTGCCGTGGGAGAAATTCAGACGCGCTACGTCCATTCCGGCTCGCATCAGTCGTTCAATGATGCGCGGCGAGGAACTGGCGGGACCGATGGTGCAGACAATTTTTGAGTGGCGGAAGGCCATAGCCGTTTGCGAGTCCTGTAGTTTACGTGAAACGCGGAAACTTTTTATTAGTGAAAGTTAAGATTTGGAAGAAAAAAAGATTGATCTTGCCTGCAACCGACAGCACACCGGAAGTTACTTGGTCACCGCGAATTCGGCGACGATGCGCGATTCGACGTCGATGCCTTTTGCGAACGATGCCAGCGGGATGCGTTCATCGTCGCCGTGCATGCGTTTCAGGTCGTCTTGCGTCAAAGGAAAAGGCCACAAGCCGTAAGACTGTACGTTGTGCAGACGCAGTTGTGCGGAATCGGTGGCCCACGGCGATTGATAGGGCAGCACCGGAGCGCCGCCGAATTCCTGGGCGGCTACCTTGGTGATGTCGGCGTAGAAATCATTTTCCAACGACGATGGCGGGGCCGCTAAACCCGCGTCAGGCTGCACGTCCAGACGAACCAGCGGATCGTTGACGAGTTTGTTGAGTTCGGCAAGCAGCCCGTCGATGGTGTCGCCTGGCAGGAGGCGGATGTTGAGCGTGGCGCGAGCTTCGGCGGGGATGACGTTGGGACGTACGCCCGCGGTAAGCATGGTAGGGGAAATAGTGTCGCGCAACATGGAGTTCCATTGCGGGTTGGCGTCGGAAATTACGCGTTGTGCGTGTTCGCCGCGGTCGGCGCTATCGAGAGAACGCATCCACTTGGCGAGTTCGTCGCCTTCGAGAGCGGCCAAGCCTTCGAAATAGCGGCGCACGATGGCGGTGAAATGGACCGGGGCGACATACCCGCCAATCTTGGCCACGGCCGCCGACAAGTGCACGATGGGATTGTCTTTCATCGGCATGGACGCGTGCCCGGACGTGCCGCGCGCGACGACAGTGACATTGACGGCAACTTTTTCGCTGGCTTGCACAGCAATGTATTGCACTTTGCCGTTTTCAAGGACGACGTTGCCGCCTTCATTCAGTGCGAAGCCCGCGGCGATCTTGTCCCAATATTTCGCAATCAGGATCTTGATGCTGGCGTCGCCGCCTTGCTCTTCGTCGTCGGTGGCCAGAAAGATCACGTCCCGGTTCAGGCGCGCATTGGCACGCTTGAGCGCGATGAAGGTGGCGAGATTGCTCGCGAGCATGGCTTTGTTGTCGATTGCGCCGCGGCCGTAGAGGTAGCCGTCTTTGATGGTGGCGGCAAAGGGATCAACGGTCCACCTCGCTCGATCCACGCCCACGACGTCCATGTGCGCGACCAGAATTAGCGCCCGTGAGGGGTCAGCCACCGCGGAGCTGCGCAGGCGCGCGACCACCGAAGTCCGTCCGGGCGCGACCGGGAGCTCTTCCGCGGCGATGCCTTCCTTTTGCAGAATGGCCAAGATGTACTTTGCGGCGGCTTGTTCGTTTCCGGGTGGGTTGGTGGTGTTGATTTTGATCAGGTCCTGGAGCCAGACCTTGGCGTCGCCGGTGAGCGAGGTAAGATCACCAAGCGGCGATTGGCTGCCGGGGAGAGAGTTCGTGGGCGGCGGCGCGACCTGCGCGGCAACGGGTTGCGCGACAAGAAGTAACGCGGCGACGATCAACCACGCGATCAGGTGCAGCAGTGGCAGGGGCGTTCTGCGGAAACCGTTCACGAAACCGTCCTCTTTCCTGGTTCATAGCCCACCGCGCGAATTCGGGGGAGCGACCTGCCGCAGCCGAGGGGTAAGCTCAGCAACGTTTTGCGGCAAATCTGACTCATATTAACATGCAGGGTGTGGGGACCCGGCCTCGGCAATGGCACGTCGTTTCGTAAGCTCCACGGTAAGGGGTGCCGGGATTCGGAACGTTGCCGCCGAGATTTGAGCGTTCTATGATGTGCCACGAGGGATAGCCATGAAGGCAATGCTGACGACGTTGTTCTTGGGAATTTTGGCGGCGGCGCTTTTGCTGCCGCTTGGGACGCGGCTGGCCAGCGCGCAATCACCGGCGGGTCCGCAGGGTGGAGCGCAGCAGGGCGCGCCGCCGGTTGCGCCGACACCTCCGCCGGTACAACAGAAACCGCCGGACGCTGGGGCCTCGATCTCCGTGGAAGTGCCGGTGGTAACGCTGGATGTGATTGCGGCCACGCAGCATGGCGACATCCTGACCGGGCTGAAGAAAGAAAACTTTCGCGTGATCGATGACAACGCCCCACAAACGATTACCAATTTTGGGGCTACCGATGCTCCGATCACCATCGTGATGCTGATGGAGTTCAGCAGCCGCGGGTATTACGACTGGTTTGCGTATCAGGCGAAATATTGGGCGGATGCGTTTTTCCCGAACTTGCAGCAGAAGGATTGGGTGGCGCTGGTTACCTTCGACATGAAGGTGCGCACGGAAGTGGATTTCACTCAGGACAAAATGGAAGTGCGCAACGCGCTGGCCCATTTGTATTTTCCGGGATTCAGCGAATCGAACGTTTTCGACGCGATCCTGGATACTTCCGAGCGCATGAAGGATGTGAAGGGGAAGAAGTCGATTTTGTTGCTGGCGACCGGCGTGGATACTTTCTCGAAGCACACCTTGGACCAGACCATGAAACAGTTGCGGCAGAGCGATGTGACCATTTTTGCCGTGGGACTCGACAAGCCGTACATCAATTTCATCGAGTCGCACGGAAATCAGGGATCGCATATGAATTATCTGCAGGGCGAAAATCAGTTGAAGACATTTGCGTCGCTCACCGGGGGTTATGCGTGGTTTCCGCAGTTTGACGGCGAGATTCCCGGGATTTTCCATGATGTCGTGGCGTTTTTGCGGAACCAGTACAGCATTTCGTATACCCCGACAACCGGAGCGAACGACGGCAAGTTTCACAAAGTGAAAATTGAGCTAGTGCAGCCCGATGGGAGCCCGATGGTCGTGAATGATCAGAAGGGGAAGAAGCAGAAGGTTGTTGTGTACGCGCGCGAAGGCTATACGGCAGTAAAGGGCGGCGTCGGAGATTAAAGTCAGTCGACAGTCGACAGTTTAAAGTCGACAGTAAAGTCGCACCCGTTGCAGTTATTTTGCGATCGCAACGCCACGGGAGCGACAGTTCGAGAATCATTTCGTGACGGCATTTTCGCCTCGTGCGTCCGCCGATTTTACTTTCAACTCTAAACTGTCGACTGTAGACCAGTTTTTCTCTCAGTAGCCGCGGGTGAAGTCGACCACGTTAAAGAGGTCGCGGCCGTCGAACCATCTTCCAAGTAAATCCATCAACAGTTTGGTTTCTTTTTGCCACAGGCGGTCGCTTACGCCGCTGGTGTGCGGAGTTATGAAGAGATTGGGGGCTTTCCAGAGCGGACTCTCGGCGGGGAGCGGTTCGGTGGCGGTGACGTCGAGAGCGGCGCCGCCGAGGGCGCCCGTTTCCAGGGCGCGAATCAGCGCCGCTTCATCTAAGAGTGAGCCACGACCCACGTTGATGAGTCTTGCGCCGGGCTTCATCTTTGCGATTTGGGCCGGACCGAGGAGTTTCTGCGTTTCTTGCGTGTCTGGCGCTGAGAGGACGATGCAGTCGGCGTGCGGAAGCGCGTCTTCGAGTTGCGCGATGGGAAGGATTTTTTCGGTATGCGTCGCGTCGCCTTTTCCGGAGCGCGTGACGCCCCAGACGCGCATGTCGAACGCGCGGGCGCGGCGGGCGAGTTCTCGGCCGATGGATCCGTAGCCCACGATCAGCAAGAGCTGGCCGTTGAGTTCGGTCAACGGTCCGGGCTGGCTCGAAACCTCTATTTGGCTCCAGCGGGCGCGGTCCTGGTAACGGACGGAATCGGGAAAATTGCGGGCGAGCGCGATCATGAGGCCCATGGTGTGCTCGGCCATGGGTGCGGAGAGGATGCCGCTGGGGTTCGTCAGGATGACGCCAGAGCCGCGGAGTTCGGGGTACATGAGTTGCGAAACGCCAACCGCTGTGGAGTGGATCCACTTGAGCTTTCGGGCGTACTGAAATTGCTCGGGGCGGAGCGAGGCGCCGACGAAAATGTCGGTGTCGGGTAATTCTTGCGGCAGGCGCTCGTAGTCGGGTAAGTGGACTACGAGCATCTCGGGCCAGCGGCGGCGGATAGTCTCCGGCATGATGGGTTGAGCACGCCACTGCTCGAACCGATGCCAAACGCAGACGACGAGTTTGGTTTCGGCTGGGATTGTGCGATTCATGTGTCGCGCTTTACGGCCTGCTGTGAATCCAGTGCAGAATCACCCCGACTACAGCTCCTAGGCCAACCGTGCCAAGAAGGAAGGGGCGGGCAACAGGAATTGCGATCCAGGCGATCACGACGAGGCCAATAGAAACGATGGCGCCAGCCTTTGTGCCGGGCACGGGCAAGTTGCCGAAGGCGAGCCTTTGGGGCTCGGACCGCTGGCGTCCGCCGAGATTCTGAAACATGGTTTGCCTCCTGCTGCGGGCTCCTCCGCAACGAGCCACCCGTTTGCGCCGTTTCTACTCAGGCCCTCCTGCGTCTCTATTTTTGGATGACGCGCAGGTCGCGGCCGGTCATATCGGCGGGCTGCGACTCGCCTAGCGCGGCGAGCATCGTGGGCGCGATGTCGCGCAGGGCGCCGCCGGATTGCAGGCTTCGCGGGCCGTTATCGCTGACTAGAATAAACGGTACTGGATTCAGCGTGTGGTAGGTGTGCGCGCCTCCAGTGACGGGGTCGATCATGGTTTCCGCGTTGCCGTGGTCCGCGGTAATAATCCAGGCACCGCCGCGCAGTTTTAGCGCTTGATAGATGCGGGCAAGGCCAGCGTCTACCGCTTCGACCGCCTTGATGGCGGCTTCGAGTTTTCCGGAGTGGCCGACCATATCGGCGTTGGCGTAGTTCATGATGATGGCGTCGAACGCGTCTTGCTCGATGGCTTTTACGACCGTGTCGGTGATTCCTTCGGCGGACATTTCGGGTTTCAGATCGTAGGTGGCTACTTTCGGCGATTGGACGAGGATGCGCTCTTCGCCGGCGAACGGCTTTTCGATGCCGCCGTTGAAGAAATAGGTCACGTGGGCGTACTTTTCGGTTTCCGCGCAACGCAGATTCTTGTACTGAATGTCGGCGAAAACCTGCGCGAGGATGTGCTCCAGCTTTTCCGGGCCGATTACGTATTTTAGCCACGGCCACTTTTTATCGTACTGCGTCATGCCTACGTAAAAGAGGTTTTTCGGACGCTTCGGGTCGATGAATTTGTCAAAATCGGGAGCCGCCAGCGCGTTGGTCATTTGGCGGGCGCGGTCGGCGCGATAGTTGAAGAAGATGACCGCGTCATCGTCGTGGATCAATCCGACGGCGGCAGCGGACGCATTTGCGTCCTTGGTTACGACGATGGGCTTGATGAATTCGTCGGTTACGTCCTGTTCGTAGCTTTTTTGCAAAACGGCAATGGGATCGTCGCTGCGGATTTCGGCTTCACCATGGACGATGGCGCGATAGGCCAGCTCGATGCGCTCCCAGCGATTGTCGCGGTCCATGGCGTAATAGCGTCCAACCAGCGTAGCGATTTCTCCAACATGCAGTTCGCGCATTTTCTGCTGCAATTGGCGGACGAAGTGGCGACCGCTGTGGGGCGGCGTGTCGCGGCCATCCATAAAGCAATGAACGAAAACTTTCTCGACTTTTTGCTGCTTGGCCATTTCCAGCAGCGCGAACAAGTGCTGGATGTGCGAATGGACACCACCGTCGCTGAGCAGCCCTAAGAAGTGCAGCTGGCGCTGGCGGCCGCGCTCCATGGCTTGCTGGAAGAGTGGGACATTTTGCAGTTGCTTGTTGGCGATGAGCAGGTCGATGCGGGTCATGTCCATGTGGACGATGCGGCCAGCGCCGATGTTGAGGTGGCCCACTTCGCTGTTGCCCATCTGCCCTTCCGGCAGGCCGACGAACGGCCCGGAAGTGTGAATCAGCGTGTTGGGAAAATTCTTGATCAGGGAGTCGTAGGTGGGTTTGCGAGCCAGCGCGATGGCATTGCCTTTTGTTTCCGCGCGGTAGCCCCAGCCATCGAGCACCGTGAGTACGATGGGTTTCGGTCGTCTTGCCATAGGCCGTCAGAATACATGGGGGAGGAAATTCTTGCCATCGCGGGCAAGAGGCGACGACAGGAAGGTGTAGAGGTCTCATTCGAGTCTGACCGCGCATAACCAACTTGATATCCATCCCCCCTGGGTTCTTTGTAAGCATCCATTCTAGAGATACTTAAAGTCATTTGTTTTGATAGACATTCGTAAGTATGGATGCTAAAGGTAGTTAGCGGTGCGGCCGTTCATTCGTTCGCAGACCTCGAAATTCTCCTTGTCGCAACGAAAAAACGCCAGCTGGAAGCTGGCGCTACCAAGATCTTCCGTCCTGTTACCTAGAGGGTACTATACGCGAATAGTAAGCGGTCGTCAAGGACATTATTTGGGCACTCGAGGTAAAACCGGTACTGCCAGTTTTAGGTTTTCGGATCGCGCCGCGTTAGTTCGTCGGGCCAGCGGGCGCGGCAGCTGGCGCATGCTGCGCAGTTGGGTCGGCCGGCTTGGCCGATATGGCGGGGAGGTCTTCGCGGAGTTCGAGGCCGAGCCATTCTCCGGTCAAGTCCTTATTGGTGGTGGGTTTGTACTCCACAATGGCGCGCAGACCTTCGAGATGGTGGCAGAGGGTGAAGTGGTCGGTGCCGAACCAGAGGGTGTCGGAAAATCCGATCTGGTGGGCGCCAGAGCTGCGAAAGGTTTGCGTGCCAAGGGGGCTCTGAATGACGACGGACGTTCCAGTTTCTTTTTCGCCGCAGACGATGGACATGAGAGTTCCCTGCGAGGTTAGAGTGGTTGAGGGGGTGTCAAGCGGCTGGGGAGCGTCCGGCGGACGCTTCTCGGCAGGAATATCGTTCCACAATTCCATGGCTTCGTCGCGATCGGGGCCGCGCCAACGGTCGGCAACGAAAGTCGCCTGCCTTCCGGCGTCCTGACCGTCTCCTGAGGCGAGGAGAAGTCTTCCGACGAACAGGTGATACCCGGCGCGGGAGGGCTCCAAGACTTCGGCCTTGCGCGCGAGGTTGAGGGCGTCTTGCAACTCGGCGTGACGTGCAGCGATCAAAGCGAGCTCGATGAAAGCAGGGGCGAAGCGGGGATTGACCTTGAGGACGTCGTACATGGCGTTACGGAGGGCCAATTCGTCGGCCGGAGCGGTGGAAGTACGCAAGGGGGAAAGCATCGTTTTGTAGTAAAGGGACAGGTATTGCTGGGGACCGGCCGCATAGGCCTTTGCAAATTCGGTATCCGCGTCTTGATCCTTGCCATCGGCAAAGTCGAGAAAACCAAGAGTCTCGTGGGCGAGAGCCACATTGGGATCGTCGTGGAGGGCTTGCTCGGTGGAAGCGCGTGCATCGTCGCGATCGTGAGAGAACAGGCGGTAAGCACCGAGTTCCGCGTCAGTCTCCGCCGGGGAGGTCACGCGCGTGGGAAACTCCTTCTCTTTGAGCTGCGGCGGATTCTCAAGCACGTAGCTGCTAAACATGAATTTTCGAGTGTAGTTTGAGAGGCCTTCCTGGACGTCCGGAAAACTGCCGAAAACCTCCTGAAACGCTTTTTTCTGGTCTTGGCCTCGCAGCATCGCACTGTAAAACTTGTCGAGCTTTTTCCCTTGCTCCATACCGGGTCCGAAAATGAGGTAGTGCACGAGGGCCCATGCTTCGGAATAGTAGAGATCGATCTGCGACTCATCCTTCCGGAATTTGACCCAGGGATTTTCGCTGATCAGTTCGTCCACCTTGATGAGGGTAGCTCCCTGCAAGCGGTAAACTCGCGTGCTGGGAGCGCCGACGTACATCTTGGTCTGCTCAAAGCGGCTGTTTCCGTAGAATTCGGCCAGACCTTCATCGAGCCAGGTGGGCAACCATCGGAAATTGGCGTGCAGCAAGGTGTGCACGTACTCGTGGTAGACGACATTGTATTTGCCGGGGACGTCCTGATCGAGACGAACGACGGCATATTGTCGCTCCCAGCCGTGTTGAAACAGGCCGCCGGGCTTCGGACCCGGCGCCTTCCAGAAAGCAGGGGCCATCGCTTTCATGGAGGATTCATCGCGAGGGGCGAAGATGACGAGGGGCGCTCCGGTCTCGAGGCGCATCTTGGGGAAGGCGACGGCAAAGACGGTGCGCATCTGCTCAAATTCGCGAGCGACCCGACGGCCATCCGCAGCGCTGCCGTTGGTCAGGACGCGAAAATTGGGACTGCGCACTTCGGTCCAGGGCTTTTCACCGGCGTGCACGAGGGGCGACGACACGCCTGCGAACAACAGGACGAGCACACGGAACAAGCGAAGATTGGGCACGCAGTCCTCTCCTTAGGTGGTGAAATGATAGCGGGGAGGTTAAGTACTTGGAGATATAAAAACAATAGTACCTTAAGATGAGTATGAATTCTCTTTAAGCAGGCCGATACCTTGGCGTAAAAGAAGGGAACACGTAGGAAGAGCGGGAGCGGACGGCGTCTGGCCGCTGGTTTAGCGAGGCAGGTGGAAACGTGGAGGCACTTGTCCGCTCCGCGCCAAAATACGCGTTAAAACTCCAGCAACCGATCGGTCGCACTTCATTTTAGAAGCACGAGGCGAGCCGCGATCAAAGCAGCTCCTATCGAGACGACGGAAGTCTGTTAGCGTATGAACTTAGGGAGACCACGCACATGACCGCCCCTGTCACGTCGAACACGCTTGGTGTCAACGTCTTTACCGCACCGGGAAAGGCAATGGTCGGCGAGCGGCCAAGGCCCTTCGGCGAAGCGCTCGGCTTTGACCCGATCACGTCGACTTTAATCTTCGGCGAGCACGACGCGGTGCTGGTAGACGCAATGATGACGGTGGCTGAGGCCGAGGCTCTCGCGGATTGGGTTGCTCTGCACAATCGCAACCTGGAGACCATCTATATAACGCACGCCCATTTCGACCACTTCTACGGTCTGGGCATTCTGCTCGACCGTTTCCCGGGTGCTCGGGCGATAGCAACGCCCAAGACGCTGAAGGCCATGCAGTCGTCTTTCACTCCCCCAGTGGAGCGGTTAGCCCGCCGGTGCTTTCCTGGGCAAATACCCACTAAGTTGGTTCCACCTGAGCCTTATGAGGCCGACACGTTCACTCTCGAGGACCACGAATTTCGCATCATCGAGCAGGGCCATACCGATAGTGCCGATACGACGTCACTACACGTTCCGTCGATCGGCCTGATCGTCGCTGGCGACGTGGTGTACAACCAGTGCCACATGTACGTCGGCGACACCACCCCCGAGAGCCGAAAAAATTGGATCGCGGCGCTAGACCGGTTAGCGGCGCTGAACGCGGCGATGGTTGTCGCCGGTCACAAGAAGCCTGGCGCGCCCGACTCTCCCTCGGCGATCCAAGACACCAAGCGTTACATGCAGGACTTCGATCGGTTGCAGAAAACGGCGACGTCGGACAAGGAGCTGTTCGATCAGATGACGGAGCTATACCCGCATTGGGTAGCCAATCAGTCGTGGTTAATGTTCGGATTCCCGAGCGGCTGATGTGAACGCTCGCTCGCGTATGAGGGAGGACAGCACGATTCGGATCGTGCTGACCACAGGCCAATAAGTGCGAGTACAATCTGGCCCTCACCCGAGACAAATCTGCGGGTCAATCGAAATGAGTTTTCCCAAGTAGCCCTGTTGGGAGGTGATCACCACCGAGCGCCTGCCGCATGAAACTTGTGGTGGCGGCGCCGCTTCGGAACGTGCGTGAACACGTTTCACCAGATTATCAATCCGGCAAATTAAACCACTCTGCCACGGCCCCCAATCCAACTTAGGCACAGCAATTCAATCCAAAGCCTTTCATGCAGATGTGCAAGTGTTCATTCTAAATCGGCGCTTCTTCCCGCATAGCGATCAGAGGAGGTAAGGCACCAGGGCAGCGGTCTGACGAGCGTAGGTGGCGTAGGCCTCACCGAACTGGGAACGCATCCACTGCTCCTCCATGCGGAACTTGATCCAGAACGCGACGAAGATGAGAACGAAAACGAGGAACCCGCGGACTTGGGAGATGGCAATGGCCATGCCCAGGAAACCGGCCAGAATGCCGGTGTAGATGGGGTGACGGACGACGGCATAGGGACCGGTGGTGATCAGCTCGTGGTCCTGCTTAATGGTGACGGAGCGGCTCCAGTTGCGGCCGAGGTGCTCGCGGGCCCAGACGGCGAACAGCAGGCCGGCAACGGTGACGGCCGCTCCCAACCAGAAGGGCAAAAGGCCTTGCGGCCAGAGCTGCAGGTAAAGCCAGGGCAGCGGGATGTGAGTTGACCAGAGTAGGACGAAGGCGATCAGGAAAATGAAGACGCGCAGGATGCGGGAGCCAGCCGGCTCGAGGCGTTTAGTGGTTTTGGTATTGATGGCTTTGATCTGCCAGTACAGAAGGAAGGCGATCCAGACCACGGGAAAGAACGACTGGTAGAACCAGAGCATTCAGTACCTCCGAAGGTGCACGGTCAGCCCGCGAATTCGCGGAGGGCGGCTAGCAGGCGGTTGACCTCTTCGGCAGTGTTGTAATGGACGAGGCCGATGCGGAGGAGGCCGCCGGTTTGTTCGACGCCGAGGCGCTCGGTGAGATTGCGGGCGTAGTAGTTGCCGTCCCAGGTGAAGATGCCGCGATCGCTCAGGAATTTTGCGGCTTCGGTGGGAGTGTGATTCGCGAGGCGGATGGAGACAGTGGAGCAGCGGTCGTTGAAATGTGCTGGATCGGTGATGCCGAAGAAGCGCAGGCCAGGGATGGCGAGGAGACCGGGGATTAATTGCGAAAGCAGGGTCATCTCGTGCTGGCGGGTTGCGCGATAGGCCGCCAGCAGGGCGCTGCGACGATCCTTCGCGCTGGGATCGCAGCGGCGGCCGAGTTCGGCGATGTAGTCGACTGCAGCGCCGATTCCAGCGATCAGCTCCTGAACTTGCGTGCCGGTTTCCCAGCGGTCGGGGAGCGAATTGGGAGCTGGGCGAACCTTGTAGGGATTGAAACGCAGCAGGTGCTCGCGCTTGCCGTAGAGCGTGCCCATGTGGGGGCCGAAAAATTTGTAGGGCGAGCAGGCGAGAAAATCGCAGTCGAGAGCGCGGACGTCGATGGGACCATGGGGGGCGTAATGGACGGCGTCGATGAACATGAGGGCGCCGGCGGCGTGGGCGAGCTTGGTGATTTCAGCGACGGGATTGATGGTGCCTACAGCGTTTGAGGCGTAGCCCACCGCGACGAGCTTGGTTTTTGAGGTGATGTTCTTCTTCAGGTCGTCGAGGTCGAGGGTGCAGTCGGCTTCGCGGATGTCGGCCTGACGTATGACGACACCCCTCTCTTCTAAGGCGCGCCACGGAGCGACGTTGGCGTCGTGATCGAGCGTGGTGACGACAATCTCGTCGCCGGGCTTCAAATCGCGGCCAATGGCTCGAGAGAGCGCAAAGGTGATCGTGGTCATGTTTTGGCCGAAGACGACTTCGTCCCTATCGCAATTGAAGAAGTCGGCCATGGCGGCACGAGCGGAAGCGATAGTGGCATCGTTGCGGCGGCTGGTTTCGAACGCGCCGCATGTGTTGGCGTTGGCGTTGAGGAAGTAATTTTGGATGGCGTCCATCACTTGTTTCGGCACTTGCGTGCCGGCGGGGCCGTCGAGGAATGCGGCTGGGTGGCCATTTACCTGGAGCTTCAGCGACGGAAATTGTTCTCTTACCCAAGCGGTGTCGAGGGGCTTGCTGGTGGCTTCGTGGAGGGCGGCGGTGCTCATCGGATTTTGTGTCCTTGGCGGTGTTCTAGGTTTTCGAGCGAACGTAGTTTCTCATACATCCTGCCGAGTTGGGTGGCGGGCCGGACCGGTCTAAAGACCGGCCACTACAGAGATGCGGGCCACGCAAACGTCCGTGCCAAATTGGAAGTCGATTCGTAAGAAGGCTCGGGTTAAGAGAGCTACCGGGCAGACGCGGGCGTGGTAGCATGACTTGTTGTTCCCCACTCATGCCGCGGTGGCGCCGGCTATAAAAATTGGGACAGCGACCGCGAAGCGGTCGACGCGCTCCGTTTCTCAACGAGGTCGATAGTGTCTGAGAATTTCACACCGAATGAGCGCACGCGTGTGGTGCGTGAACCGCATCGCGGCGTCTATGATCGCGAAACCATCTATAAGATTCTTGATGAAGGGTTTGTTTGTCATGTGGGATTTGCCGTGGACGGCCAGCCTTACGTTATTCCCACGATGTATGCGCGCGTGGGCGATGCGATTTATTTTCACGGTTCGGCGGCTAGCCGGATGTTGCGTGGGGCCAGCGCGGGGATTGCGGTGTGCGTTACGGTGACGCTGGTCGATGGGTTGGTGCTGGCGCGTTCTGTTTTCAATCATTCGATGAATTATCGATCGGTGGTGGCGCTCGGGAAAGCGGAGTTGGTCGATGCGCCGGCGGAAAAGATTGAAGCGCTGCGCGCTTTCACGGAGAAGATTTTGCCGGGGCGGTGGGACGACGCTCGGCAACCGAGCGAGAAGGAATTGAAGGCGACGAGCATTTTGCGATTGGCGCTTACGGAGGTTTCCGCGAAGATGCGCACGGGGCCGGTGGAGGATGATGCGGAGGACTATACGCTGGCGGTTTGGGCGGGCATTGTGCCGCTGAAGCTTGCGGCTGGGGCTCCAGTTCGGGATGAGCGGTGTGATGCGGGGATTCCGGTGCCGGGGTATGCGGCGGAGTATCGGCGGTAGCTAGGCTGAGCGTCGGCGCCAAGCACGTCGGGTTGAGGTTCTTCGCGCATCCTTGTCGGATGCGCTCAGAATGACAGGTTTGGCGGCGCTGATATTTTCCGGAGAATTCTCAGAACTGTGTTTTGGCCTCCGCTATTGGCGCACTGCGCGGAGGAAGTCGGCGAGCAGGCCGTAGCCGGTGGCCTCGATGCCGGGGTTGTGCTCGACCAGCGAGAGGCTGAAGACATCCATGTCGAAGCGCACGGCGGAGCTGCTGCCTTCGAGATTGGCGAGAGGATCGGAAGCGAGCAGGAGTTCCGGCTGGACGCCACACTCGACTCCGCCGCCGCGTCTTTCGGCCCGGCAGACCAGCTTGTAACGCATTCCGGAGGCACGCACGGACCGGATTTTTTCTTCGCTGAGTTCGCGAATGCCGGTGCGCCGCACCTGCTCAAGGCCGATCGGCACTCCCAGAAGCACGATCGTCATCGCGACGATTTTGACCGCGGAGTCCCATCCATCGAGATCGGCGGTAGGGTCGGTTTCGGCGATGCCCATGGCTTGAGCACGGCGAATGGCATCGTCGAACGAGCGTCCCTTCTCGATTTCCGTCAGCACGAGGTTGGTCGTGGAATTGAGCACGCCTGAAAAGCCACGGATATCCATTGCGGGCAAGCCTAACGGGAACATCGAAAAAATAGGAACGCCGTCCATCACCGTGGCTTCGTAGAGGAATTTCCGGCCTTTTTCGTTGGCAAGAGCGGTGAGCTCGTTGAACGCGTGCACGATGGGGCCTTTGTTGGCGGTGACAGCATGGACTCCGAGTTCCAGCGCGGCTTTGATGTGGTCGATGGCGGGCTCGCCGGTTGCGGCATTTAGCGAGCTGGCTTCGAATACTACGTCGGCGCGGGTGCGCTCGACCCACTCACGGACATTTCGCGGGGCGGTGTGCGCCGGTTGCACAGGCCAATGACCGTTGAGGATGGCGAGGGGATTCAGGCCGTCGGGATCGACAAGCCAGCCCGTGCGGCGCGTGGCGACTCCGGTGAGGCGCCAGCGCACGTCGTAGCGGCGGCGTAGCTCCGTCTCTTTGGAGATGAGCAGGCGCAGGAAGGCGCGTCCTACGTTGCCGAAACCGACGATCGCCAAGTTGTAGGATGGAATGGGAGCGCCTCCGAGGGAAATTTTGCCGCACTAATGCGACGTCGCGGCTGTCAGCTTGGATGCCGCGGATGAGATGAGTGCGGCTTCGTCTTGCAGAATTTGCGCGACGACGACAATGGCGGTGTCCGCCTGTTTCCACTGCTTCAGTTCGATGGCTTCGCGGACGGCAGGCATCGTTTTCACGGCGTATCCGGTGTAAAAACCGGGGGCGTAGATTTGGTGCTTGAACCATGGGCGATTGGACAGGCCTTCGGTGTTGGTGAGTTTGCGTTCGCTTCCGATCAGCAGCTGATTTACTTCGGCAAGCGAAACCGATGCGAGAGCGGCGCCTCCGTTGGCGTTGGCGCGCTCCAGGGCTTTGTGATATTCGGCGGCGCTGCGGGCGAGGGCGTCTACCGCATCATCGAGGGGAGCAAAATTCAAGTGCGTGGGAACGGTTTCGGTCGATGGCGCGACCAGCGGTGTTCTCGGGTCATTGGTGGCGCTGAAGAGGCCTTCTTCGATTTCGCGATTGCGTTCGACGATGTCGTCGCGCATTTTCTGCGAGAGCGTTTTCAACTCCTTGACGTAGGTTTGCATGGTATCGGAGAAATCGCCGAACTCGAACGGCAGGAGATCGGCGTCGGCGAGGCGCATAATCATGCTGCCGCCGGCTTGCGCCAGCGCGCGCCCGTAGACGAAGTCTCCGTCACTGAAATGCGTGTACCAGTAATAGTCGTCGTAGATCGAGTGATAGATGCCGCCGCCATCTTCGCCGCCGAAACCAATGTTCAGCGAGGCGACGCCATCGTGCTGGAGGAACGCCGTGAAATCCGAACCGGAACCGAGCGCCGCGATGCGCAGGTCGCCGCGCTGGCGAATCTCCTGACGCTGCTCGGCGGATTTCGCCGTGGCGATTTCACGAAGCTGGCTGCGCTTCCACGCCGACAACTTTGTTTCCGGATCGGTGATGTCGCGCGAGACCTCGTTGGTGAATTTTTCCAATGTGTGCGAGCCTTCGATCCCAAGATAGCCGCGGCTGTTGCTGTCGGAATTGATGTAGGCCACGGCGTGCTGGCGCAATTCGTCGGCGTGTTCTTCGGCCCATTCCGTCGAGCCTAGCAGGCCGGGCTCCTCGCCATCCCACGCGCACAGGATAATCGTTCGCTTGGGCTTCCAGCCTTGTTTCAGCAACTCGCCCAGCGCGCGGCCTTCTTCGATGACTGCGTCCATGCCGGAGATAGGATCTTCCGCTCCGTTAACCCACCCATCGTGATGATTGCCACGAATCACCCATTCGTCCGGAAAAGCGGAGCCAGGAATTTTCGCGATCACGTCGTAAACCGGCTTGATGTCCCAGTTCGATTTCACTTTCAGATGAACCTTGGCCGGGCCCGGGCCGATGCGATACGTCTGGCCGAGACCGCCGCGCCACTCGACTGGCGCAACGCGGCCGGTGAGCGCCGCGAGAAGCGGCTGCGCATCGCCGTAAGAAATTGGCAGCACGGGAATTTTCGTGATCGTCGCGGCTTCTTCGATTTTGAGGCGCTTGGCGTTTTTCGTGGCGCCGACACCCGGTGTTAGCGGATCGCCGGGATAGAACGGCATGTCGGCGACGCTGCCGCGTTGCACTCCGTCCTTGGGTCTCCAGGCGCCCGCGGGAAACGTTTCGCCTTGGACGAAACCGTCCTCATGCGGATCGGAATAGATTAAGCAACCCACTGCTCCATGCTCCGCGGCAACCTTCGGCTTGATGCCGCGCCAGGAATGGTAGTAGCGCGCGATGACGATCTTGCCTTTGACGGAAACGCCCATGCGCTCGAGTTGTTCATAGTCTTCAGGGATTCCGTAGTTCACGTAAACCAGCGGCGCGGTGACGTCACCGTCGATCGAATAGGCGTTGTAGGTCGGAAGCTGCTCAGCCTGCTGATTCGAAGTCGGATCTTGCGGGATCGCCGGCTCTTGCAGCTTGGCGACAAACTTCGGTCCGCCCTCGACAAGTTCGACGGCGCGCTCCTTGGGAGTAGGAAACAGCACGTCGAACTCCTCGATGTGCGTGTCCAGGCCGAATTCCTTGAACTTCGCCGCAATCCACTCGGCGTTCTCTTTGTCATACGTGGTACCAACGTTGTGAGGATGCGCTGCAAGATGTTGCATATACACGCGCAGATTGTCGGGACTGGGGATGGCGCGCATCTTTTCTTCCCACTGGCGTTCCGCGCGCGAAGACTCGGCGGAATAACCGAGCAATGGCTGCTCGTCGGCAATCACATGAGTGCGAACGGGCGCAAGCGAGAGTCCCGCGAAAACCAAAATGGCGATGAAGAGCCGACGATTCATTCCACCCCCCGAGGAAATCGATTTGACTGTGCAGGCGCCAGGCTTCCACCCAGCGAACCCACCGGAAATGAGGACGTATTCTGCCTGAATAGAGCTGGTTTTGGAAACGAGGAAAGCGAATCTACGTGAGCGGCTTGGCCATCGTGATGTAGTGGCACGGCACTTTTGGCTGGGCGTCCAAAGAAAACGGGGCGGTGCCCGTCTCTGTGTAGCCGAGATGCTTATAAAACGGCAGGAGGCTTTCCGCACGGGGGCTGATGATTCGCAAATCCATCGCGTTACAACCGGCCTTGCGCGAATAGTCCTCGGCTACCGCGACAAGCCAGCGGCCCAGGCCCGTGCCTTGTCGCGCGGGATCGACGGACAGCAGCCCCAGGTAACTTCGCGCTCCGCGCACCTCGACGTACACGCAACCGACCAAGCCTGCCGCATCTTCCCCCAGCAGAAATGCTCCTTTATTCAGGAGTTCGACGACACCTTGCGCATCGATGCGGTCGCCGTCGAAGGCAATCCGCTCGACGATAAAAGAGGCGTTGATGAGCTGGGCAATCGCATCGACATCGGCGTTTTGCGCGACCCGCATGCGAAGCTTGCGTTCCGGCGAGGGTGAATCGATCGCGGCAGGCATAGCTAAAACTCGCTAAGGAAGTGCACGGAGTATCCTGTGTTGAGCATTTCGGACGATTATAAAGGCGGGTGACAGCTCTCGGATGAAATCAGTTAGAGCGCGAGGAGCGAAGAAACTCGATGAATCCCGTCAACGCGATACCCAGGCACATGCCACAAACGAGCAATTGAAAAACGTCGATTCGATGGAGTGTGGCGAACGTGGGCCTCTGCGTCAGATCGAATATTCCGAATGCCGCGATTAGAACGGGTACGACAACGCCAGTAGCGACGTACCGATAACGATTGCTCATCAGGCCCCCCGAAAGTAAGCGCATGTTACCTTCCCACCGAATCGGGGTCCAGAGATTCAACTTTGCCGAAGGACGCGGCAGACGACTGCCGCGGACGCTTCGCGCCACTGTCTACGCGGCCGAGAAAATCGACCGGCCCGGGAACCGAGCGGCCGCGCCCAGTTCTTCTTCAATGCGCAATAGCTGGTTGTATTTCGCGATGCGGTCGGTTCGGGAGGCAGAACCCGTCTTGATCTGACCGGCGGCGGTGGCCACCGCCAAATCCGCGATGAAAGTGTCTTCGGTTTCGCCGGAGCGATGCGAAATGATCGAGTTGTAGCCGGCCTTGCGCGCCAACTCGATGGCATCGATCGTCTCGGTCACGGTCCCGATCTGATTCAGCTTGATCAGAATTGCGTTCGCTATGCCTTCGTTGATCCCGCGAGACAACCGCTCAGTGTTGGTGACGAACAGATCGTCGCCCACCAGCTGGATTTTCTTCTTCGACGATTTCCCGCCAATACTCTGTGTAAGCTGCTTCCAGCCCGCCCAGTCATCTTCCGCCATTCCATCTTCAATCGACACGATGGGATATTTCTCCGCCCAACTGGTCCAATAGGCCGCCATCTCGTCGGAAGAATGCGCCGACTTGTCCGACTTCTTGAACACGTACTTGCCGCTGGCTTTGTCGTAAAACTCGCTGGACGCGGGATCGAGCGCGATGCTCACCTGCTCGCCTGGCTTGTACCCTGCCGCCGAGATCGCCTCCAGCACGATCTGAATCGCCTCTTCGTTGGATTTGCAACTCGGCGCAAAACCGCCTTCATCGCCGACCGCTGTCGAATATCCGTGCTTCTTGAGCGCCGCTTTCAACGCGTGAAAGATCTCCACGCCCCAGCGCAGCGCCTCGGAAAAGTTCGGCGCGCCGACGGGCATCACCATGAATTCCTGAAAATCCACCGAACTATCCGCGTGCGCGCCGCCATTCAGAATGTTCATCATCGGCACGGGCAGCAGATTTGCCGAACTGTCCGTCGAATAACGCGCCAGATATTTGTAAAGCGGCACGTTCTGCTCGGCCGCCGCCGCGCGGGCAGCCGCCATCGAGACCGCAAGAATTGCATTCGCCCCCAGTTTCGACTTCGTCGGCGTCCCGTCCAGTTCGATCATGCGCTTGTCCAGCGCCCGCTGATCGGCGGCGTCCAGACCGCTGACCGCTTTCGCGATGTCGCCATTTACATTGGCGACGGCCCGGAGCACGCCCTTGCCCAGATACTTGGACTTGTCGCCGTCGCGCAACTCCAGGGCCTCATGTTCGCCCGTCGATGCTCCCGACGGCACGGCCGCGCGTCCCCGCGCGACCCCGCCGACGTAGACGTCAGCCTCCACCGTGGGATTGCCGCGCGAGTCGATAATCTGCCGCGCATGAACTCGAGTAATCTTCGTGGACATATCCGTATATTCTCCTCAGTGATCGCGAATCAAAGATTCTACAGAAGAACGCCGGAAGAGTCACAACGCGCCGCAAGTAGGTAGTGGTCAGCTTCCGACAATGCGTTAATCGGGCACTGACAACGTTCAGCGCAGAATTTCAGAAAGAACTATTACAGCTTCGCGTAGTCCGCCTTGGCAGCGATGAGGATAGGAATGTCCGGGTCGGCGTCTTTCCAGAGCGTGAGGAAGTCCTGATATGCGGCCTTCGCTTTGGCGGTGTCACCTTGCACCGCGTAAGCTCGGGCAAGCCCCAACCGGGCCAGTGCGCCCCACGGAAAGTTCACCACCACTCCACGATGGTCGATGAACTCTTGAAATTCTGCTGCCGCGGAGTTGCCGTCGTGCAGCATTAGATAGGCTTCTCCACGGATATAAACGGGACAAAGAAATATGGCGAGAGAGCTTGTGGCTTGACCGAGTTCGATTGCGCCTGCATCTTTCAACAGTTCGATGGCCCGGTTCGGGTCTTTGCGCTCCAATGCCACGGCTGCACGGATAGTTGGCAACCAATATCTCTGCACTAGCGTGTCCAGCGGGTATGTCTTTTCGAGTTCGGCGGCCAGTTTCTCTGCCCCTGCCGTATCGCCTGCGCGGGCCAGTGCGAGTGCCGCAACGTCTCGCACATCCCGGTTCGGGGCCAACTTCATCGCAGCATTCGCGTCGGTGCGTGCTTGCTCCCGGTTTCCCGATTCCACTTCGCGCAGCGCCGCTGCTGCCTGATAGGATGCCGCACGCTCTTTGGCGTCGTTGTGCTCGGCGGAATCCATCGCTCGGCGGGTTAGCTCGTGTGCGCTCTTCAGCTGGCCGTACCAGCCTTCTGTATCCGCTTGTGCGGCCAGCAGAAGGTCTTCCGTACCCGGCTTTCGCATCGCGGCCGAGGCCAACTGCGCCATCGTCGCCGCATCGCCCTTCAGAAATGCCAACTGGTAACGGTTTGCGAGGAGAATCTCGCTCTCCAGCTTGTGCTCATTCGCCTGCTTGTACACGGATTCCGCCTCATCCAGCCGGTTGAGGCCCGTGTACACGTTGCCGAGGTTCAGATAGCTGACCGCATTATTTGGTTCCAGACGCAGCGCCTCGCGGGCTTCCTGCAAACTCTTTTCGTAGTTTCCAAGGCTGCCGTAGATGAATCCCAGATTCCCGTAAGGACTAGAATCCCTCGGGTAGGTCTGCTTCCACAGTTCGTAGGTCTGCGCCGCCTTCTCCAGTTCTCCAGTTGCCCTGAGGTAGTAGTATCCCTCGATGGAGAAGCGCTCCCGTTCGCTCACCTTCTCCCGCAGGTCATAGGCTTTGCGTGCATACTCTGCTGCCCGGCCAACTTCGTTGAGGTTGCTGTAGGCAGAAGCCATTGCGCGGTAGGGCATGGCGAACTTCGGGTCGAGTTCGACTGCTCGCTTGTAGAAAGGCAGCGCGGCAGTGGGACCTTTCGCATCGCGGGTCTTCTTTCCTAAGCTATAGGCTTTCAGCGCTTCGAGTGATGGCGTGGTCGCTTCCTCGACGGGCGTAGCGTACTTCTGCACGGAACTCAGCGACTCCCCTAGTTTGCTTCGCAGGCTGACCGCCGCAGCGTCCAGAGCCTTGAGCACCGCTTCCTTGCCTGTCGCCTGTTCCTGCGCTCCCGCCAGCACATCGCCCGTGTCGCAGTTCACCGCCTTCAGTCCAATCACGTACTGGCTGCCCAACCCCGCAATCGAACCCGTCAGCATCGCCTTACCGCCCGTGCGCTGACAAACTTCGCGTGCAACCTCCGGCGTCAAGCGGTCTCCGGCGGGACGACCCATCAGCTTCAATGTCTGATTCACCTTGTTGTCGGAAACTAGGTCGAGAAACGGAGACTGCTCCAGTTGCACGAAAAGTCCCTGCTTCAGCGTGTCATCGAATACCGCATCTCCTGTCTTGTTGTCGAAATCCGCTAGAACAATCGTGTCCTTCTCGGTGAGGGCGGTCGCCGTCTGGTGCGAACGGAAATAGAGCCATCCCCCAATGGCAGCGACAAGAATCGCGGCAGCAGGAATCAGAATCTTCCAGAGTCTCCCGCTCGTTCCGGCTGCTTCCGCGACCTTCACTCCCGTCGATGACGAAGGCACACCCGGCACAGGCGAAGACTGGGATAACGAGGGTTGCGGGGTGACGTGAGAGCCGCCTTCTTGAGCCACAGCCGCCGAGCCCGAACTCACGGAAGCCGACCGCCCCGATTC
Source organism: uncultured Acidobacteriota bacterium (assembly GCA_963834025.1). Classification (GTDB taxonomy): domain Bacteria; phylum Acidobacteriota; class Terriglobia; order Acidiferrales; family UBA7541; genus Acidiferrum. The sequence continues at coordinate 450,366 of CAWIAI010000007.1, forward strand.
CATATCCCGCTTCACACGCATCAGTTCGGAACGCATTTCCGACGCGCCCTGATAACGCAGGTCTCGGTCCTTCTCCAGCGCACGATTGACGATGTCTTCTAGCTTCGGCGGCAGGTCGGGGTTTAGCCGCACGGCAGGAACGGGTGCGCGGTTCAGGATTGCATCGAAGATGGTTGCGGTACTTTCCCCACGGAAGGGCAATTGCCCGGTGCCCATCTCATAGAGGACGGTTCCAAACGAGAACAAATCGCTCCGCGCATCTAGTTCCTTCGCACGCGCTTGTTCTGGCGACATGTACGCAACCGTGCCGAGTGTGGACCCCGGACTGGTCAGATGTTCTGCACTCACGCCCTCGGTCATTCCCCCTGTAACTGTTGCTCCAGAAGAGCCAGTTCCTGTGAAGGTGACCTTTGCCAGGCCAAAGTCGAGAATCTTCGCGTGTCCGCGCTTGGTTACAAAAATGTTGGCAGGTTTGATGTCGCGGTGAACGATGCCTTCGGAGTGCGCGGCATCCAAGGCGTCTGCAATCTCAATCGACAGTGTGAGCAGAACATCAGTATCGATGGGCTTTCCGTTGATACGGTGCTTCAAAGTCATGCCATCCAGAAATTCCATGGCAATAAACAAACGTCCATCCAAATTGCCAATTTCGTAGATAGTGCAAATGTTTGGATGGTTAAGCGAGGAGGCCGCACGAGCTTCGCGACGAAACCGCTCTAAGGCTTGCGGGTCTTGCGCCAAATCATCGGGCAGAAACTTCAACGCGACGAAGCGGCCTAGCTCCGTGTCCTCCGCTTTATAGACCACACCCATACCTCCGCCGCCAAGTTTCTCGACAACGCGGTAATGCGAGATGGTTTGCCCAATCAGAGAGGAGGAATCCGCCATTCGTGGCTCATCTTAGGTAGCAGGCGTAGTCAAGTCAACGTCAGCGCGAAAGCTAGGGGTCAAGTCCTGAGGACGCGCGAAAATATCTCGCGTCACGTTTAAGGCAGAAGCGGCCGCGCTTACACCGTTTCGGGCTCTTCGATCAGAGATTCCTGCCGCACCACAATCACGATCCCCGAATCCGTAACATGAAACCGCCGCTTGTCCGCTTCCACGTCGTAACCGATCTCGGTACGCTCGGGCAGCGTAACGTGGCGGTCGATGATCGCGCGGCGAATACGCGAATGGCGTCCCACGTTCACGTGGTTGTAGATGATGGAGTCGGTGACCTCGCTATAGCTATTGATACGCACGTCGTACCCGAGAATCGAGCCCTTCACGCGGCCTCCGGAGATGATCGAACCGCCCGCCACGATGGAATCGATGGCCACACCCATGCGTTCGGGATCGGCGAAAACAAACTTCGCCGGTGGGTACTGATGTTGCCACCCGCGTAATGGCCATTGCTTGTCGTACAGATTGAAAATCGGCGACACCGACGTCAGATCCATGTTCGCTTCGTAGTAGGCGTCCAGCGTTCCCACATCCCGCCAGTACAGCGCGTCCTTGCGATTCTCGTCCACGAAGTTGAACGCAAATACCCGATGTTTTGAAATGATCCGCGGCAAGATGTCCTTGCCAAAGTCATGCTGGGACTTCGGGTCCTCCGAATCCGCCAGCAAAATCGGAATCATCAGGTGGGTATTGAAAATGTAGATACCCATCGACGCATTGCAATAACCCGCGTGGTGCGGAGACTCCTTAGGATGCGCCGGCTTTTCGTCGAAGCCCTTGATGCGATAGTCCTTGTCCACCTCGATCACACCGAACTGTCGCGCCGCCTCCTTAACCGGAATCTCCAGGACCGCGACGGTTACATCGGCGCCCGAGTCGACATGCTGCTGCAGCATGCGGCTGTAATTCATTTTGTAAATGTGATCGCCCGAAAGGATGAACACATATTTCGAATGTTCGCTGCCGATCGAATAAATATTCTGATACACCGCGTCGGCGGTGCCCTGATACCACTGGTTCGAAACGCGCATCTGGGGAGGGAGCACCTCAATGTAGTCACCCAGGCCCATCAGCGGCGACCACCCGGCCCGAATGTGCCGGTTCAAGCTCAGCGCCTTATATTGGGTCAGCACGAATACGCGCCGAAGTTCGGAGTTGATGCAATTGGAGAGCGTGATGTCGATGATGCGGTAGAGCGCCCCAAAGGGAACGGCCGGTTTGGCCCGATCGCGGGTCAAGGGCCACAGCCTCTCACCCTGCCCGCCTGCCAGGAGAACCCCTATGGCGTCGCGCATCTCGGACATGATCAACCCCCAGGCCGCGCGTTTCGAAAGCGGCACATTCTACCAGCACAACCACATGAGAGGGCAATACCCTAGTTCCCCCAATTGGCGTTCCCCAACGAACGCGAGCGAATCGACGTGAAGGCCAGAGCCCAACGGCCAGACCCCAAAGACCAGAAAAGATAACGCCGAGACGCAGAGGGCGCGGAGTTATCGCGGAGGAAGCGGGCGCGACGTGCGGATCTCTGAGATCAAGCCGGACCCAACAGAACATGCTTCTAATCCCAACCAACATCGAACTCCCGAACTATTTACTACCCATCTATACGTACCTAGCTCATCAACACCCTCTCAACTCCCGCCACGAATCGCCCTCGGCGTCGAAAGATTGCTTGACACCTATGGCCAGAATTGATTAGAAGTTGCATCAACCTGTCCACGTGCACATGCAAAGCAAGCTTCCAGCATGCGATAATCTCCAGGGGCGGTGCACCGCTTATAGTGACACCGCAAGATACCAATCCGAACCGGATTGGGGGTGAATATAACGTGGCTGAAGTCATCATCCAGGAAAGTGAATCTCTGGAGAACGCTTTGCGCCGTTTCAAACGCAAGGTGCAACAGGAAGACATCATCAAGGAAATCAAGAAGCATAGCTTCTATATGAAGCCCGGTGAAAAGCGCCGGGCCAAGGAAGCGCTTTCGCGGAAGCGACTGCGCAAGAAGCAACGGCGGGAAGCGGACTAGTTTTTCGGCGGCCCCGGCCTCTCTGGCCGGGGCCGCCATTCCCCTCCTCGCCTAAGCCTCAGCGCCGCACTTCCGTGATGTAGACCCGGTGAAGCAGAGAAGTTGGGGTTGCGTTGCAGCTCGTACCCTCAGGCCCAAGGAGGCCGTGCCCCGGTTCCCCCCGGATCGCGGAATCCTATCTCCCGGCCCTTTGGTGCAAGGTGCGCCGTCCCCGCTGCCCAAACTGGGCCAAGGGGAGCGGCTCATGGAATTCCACGATAAGGTCCTGAAGTGTTCCGAATGTGGTGCGGAGTTTGTCTTTACGGCCGGCGAACAGATGTTCTTCGCCGACAAAGGCTTCAAAAACGAACCCAAACGTTGCAAAGGTTGCAAAGCCAAGCGCGCTGAAGGTGCAGGCCCCGGCGGTGGCGGCGGCACCACGCAAATGCGCTCGGAGACCAAGACCACCTGTTCGCAGTGCGGCAAGGACACCACTGTTCCCTTCCGTCCGACGCAAGGCCGCCCAGTCTTCTGCCGGGAATGCTTCCAGCAACGCCGAGCCATGGGCGCCGCGTAGCCAGCTTTTCGCAGCCGCAGTTGTTGTAGCCGCCCTCTTTAAAGGGCGGGTTTAGAGGAATCGCCCGCGACGCTTTCACGACGAGGGCGGTCTCGGACCCGCTAAAATTGAGAGGCGCAGTTCTAACTTCCCACTCGAAATCCAAATTGGATGCTCCGAATTAAGCGGATTGTGTGTAGGTCTGCGTCAAACAGCACCGGTCGCAGCTACACTTTGAGACAGCTACAATCGGCGTCTCGAGAAAGCCACCTCAACGAGTCGAGGAGTACGATGGACCACAACCTCAGCCAAACAATCGCCCTGCTTGCTCGTACGCCCGCCACCCTCAATGCCCTTCTCCGCGATCTGCCAGAGGCTTGGACGCTGCAGAATGAAGGCGAGAATACCTGGAGCGCCTACGACGTCGTCGACCATCTAGTTTATGTTGAGCGCGGCGATTGGATTCCCCGGATAAAGATCGTGCTCGAATTCGGCGAAACCCAAACGCTCGAGCCGGTCGATCGTCTGGCGCACTGCCGAGAAACGCAACGCAAAACTCCGCCACAACTACTGGACGAATTCGCCCGGCAACGCTCACAAAATCTAGAGGAATTGCGGGCACTGAACCTACAACCAGCCGACCTCAAGCGCTGTGGGCAACATCGAGCCCTCGGCCCTATCACGCTGACGGCGTTGGTTGCCACCTGGGCCGTTCACGATCTCACGCATCTACACCAAGTCTCAAGAATCCTGGCCCACCAATACCGCGACGCTGTAGGTCCATGGAACCGATACCTTGGCGTCCTCCAATGCGCCGGACACAGCTCCGCCTGACCCGGTCCGTCCTCAGTGCCGCATCCTTGGGGTTTTCAAGGGTGCGGATTTTGACGTTTCTGCAATATTCCCTACCCCATCGCCCTGATGTATTTTCGGGACGAGCGGCGTATGATACCGCTTCGCAGCCCCTGCAGGACCATGGCGCCCCCGGAGGGCCACCTCATGGCTCACCGTTTTACGATTGGCGTAGAAGAGGAATTTCAAATCATCGATCCTGCCACGTGCGAGCTGCGCTCTCACGTCTTGCAGCTGGTGTCCGCCGCTTCGCCCGACATCGTCGAGCAAGTCAAGCACGAGATGCACCAGTCGATCGTCGAAACGGGCACCAAGATCTGCGAAAACGTGAGCGAGCTGCGCATCGAAATGCACCGCACGCGCGGGGAACTCGTAGCCGCCGCGGAACGCGTCGGCCTGCAAGTGGCCGCTGCGGGCACCCATCCTTTCTCGAGCTGGATCGATCAGGTCATCTCTCCCGGCGAACGCTATGAACATATCGTCGAGGAGCTGCAGCAACTGGCGCGCTCTCTCCTGATCTTCGGCATGCACGTTCACGTCGCCATGCCCGACAAGCAGACCACCATCGACATGATGAACATGGTGCGCTATTTCCTGCCGCACCTTCTTGCGCTCTCCACGAGTTCCCCGTTCTGGATGGGACGCAACACCGGTTTGAAATCGTTTCGCACCACGGTATTCCGGCGCTTTCCGCGCACCGGCATTCCCGAGCAGTTCGAGTCCTGGAGCGCCTACGAAAATTTCACGAATCTCCTGATCAAGCTCAACTGCATCGACACCGGAAAGAAAATCTGGTGGGATGTCCGCCCGCACCCGACGTTCGGCACCCTGGAGTTCCGCATGTGCGACGTCACCACGAAAGTCGAAGAGGCTGTGGCCATCGCGGCGCTCACGCAAGCCATCGTCGTCAAGCTGCACCGCCTGTACACCCGCAACATGAGTTTCCGCCTCTACCGCCGCGCGCTCATCGAGGAGAATAAATGGCGCGCGGCGCGCTATGGCATCGAAGGCAAACTGATCGACTTCGGCAAGGAAGTCGAAGTGCCCATGCGCGAACTGGCCACCGAACTGCTCGAATTTGTGGACGATGTAGTCGACGACCTCGGGAGTCGCGGCGCCGTCGAATACGTTCACACCATTTTGAACGAGGGCACCAGTGCCGAACGCCAGCTCCGCGTCTATCAGGAAACCAACGACTTGCGGGCCGTCGTCAAACATCTGGTGGAAGAAACCCGCGGAGGCGTGATTCACCCGCGAACCTCGTCCGTCCATGCGATAAATTAATGAGCAGGTTGGCCGAGGCCCTGGCCCAAATACGGTTGTCTTCGGAAAATATTAAGCGGATGTTTGGCGACGATGCGCCGCGCCGAATTCCCCTCGAGGAGCAAGCCATGCAACCTTTGAAAAAGGTCGGTCTTCTGTGCGGGCGCGAATACAGCTTCCCGCCCGCTTTCATGGCCAGAGTGAACCAACTCGGCAAGGCCGATGGGGTCGCCGCGGAATTCGTGAAGCTCGGCGGCACGCGCATGAACGAACGCGCGGAATATAGCGTCATCGTCGATCGCATCTCGCACGAAGTCGAGTATTACCGCGGGTACCTCAAGCACGCCGTGCTGCAAGGGACCTACGTCATTAATAATCCGTTCTGGTGGACCGCCGACGATAAATTTTTCAATTATTCCATCGCCGCCAAGCTCGGGATTGCCATTCCCAAGACCGTCTTAATGCCCCAAAAAGGCTATCCCAGCGATGTGGACATCACTTCCGAATCTCTCCACAACCTCAAGTATCCCGTCGAATGGGACGCGCTCCTCGACTACGTCGGACGTCCCGCCATCCTCAAGCCCTATTCCGGCGGCGGCTGGAAGCACGTCTACAAGGTGAACAATCGCGAGGAACTCCTCGCCGCCTACGACAAGACCTCACCCTATTGCATGACCTTGCAGGAGTTTATCGACTTCACCGGCTACGTGCGCTGTTTCACGTTCGGCAAAACCGACATCCTCCCGGTTCGCTACGATCCCAAAGAGCGGCGCTATCTGGTGGAGCACGACTATCTCTCCGATGATCTCGGCGCGCGCATCGTTCAGGACGCGCGCACCATCAACCAGGCCCTGGGCTACGAAATGAACACCATCGAGTTTGCCATCAAGGATGGCGTTCCTTACGCGATCGACTTCCTCAATCCCGCGCCCGATTTTGAACGGGATCGCATCACCGAGTTTTACTTCGAGCACGTGGTCGAGCAGATGGCTCACCTGGTCATCGATCGTGCGCTTACCGGCAACGTCGCAAACACCTGGCCGCGCTGGGAAGAGATGCTCGGCAAGGGAGCGGCCAGCGGCTTTGTCGGCACACCCAAACCCGGAGCTGCCAGGCCCGGTATCGCTGGTCAACCAGTCGTAGAGGGCCAGTCCGTTGTCGCGGGGCAATCCGCGGCCGCAGCGCAATCCTCCGCGGCCTCCACCTTCACCGGCCCAATCTCCGCAGGGCCGGCCGGAGTCAAACCAAAATGACGAGCGCCACGGCGCCCACATCAACGGCGGCGAATCCAGCCGAGCACTGGCACGCTTTGCTGCACCCTGCGCTGGAGAATTCTCCGAATTTCGCGGGAGAGTTTTTCGCGCGCCTGCGCGCCGCGAAATTAACCTTCGGTGATCGCGTCCATTGTCCGTTTTTGCGCCCATTTTTTCTTTCACCCGAAGACGAACAGCGCGTTCGTGTTGTTGCCGAAACGATTGCCGATCTTGGGGAGCGCGTCGTCTCCGCGGCTCTGGTCGATGCCGGTCTTTTCGGGCAATTGCATCTCCGTCCGGAAGAAGAGCGTCTCGCGCGCATGTCCGTCGGATACGGGCGCGCCAGCACGTCCTCGCGCCTCGACGCTTTCCTGCTGCCGGACTCGCTGAAATTTGCCGAGTACAACGCTGAAGCGCCTGCCGGAGCCGGCTACTCTGAAACGCTTGCCGAAGTGTTCCGCGAATTGCCGCTGATGGCGCAATTTTCCAGGCAGTACGAAGTGCACAGCTACCCGCTGAGTGCGAAGTTGCTGGACGCGCTTATTGCCAGCTATTTTGACTGGGGCGGAACGTCCAAGCGGCCGCAAATGGCCATTGTCGATTGGCGCGAGGTTCCGACCTGGAGCGAATTTGAAATCCTGCAGGCCCGCTTTGAAAAAATGGGCGTGCCCGTGGTTCTGGCCGACCCTCGTGACCTGGACTTCAATGGAAAAGCGCTCTTTGCAAACGGCAAGAAAATCGACCTCCTCTACCGGCGCGTACTCATCAACGATATTGTCGCTCGCCCGGACGAGTGTGCCGCGCTCGTCAAAGCCTACGAAGCGAATGCGGTGTGCGTCGCCAACACCTTCCGCTGCAAAATCCCGCACGTGAAAGCGTTTTTCGCGGTGCTCACCGACGAGCAGAACGCGAAGCTCTTTTCCCACGACGAGCGCGAACTCGTGCGGCAGCATATTCCATGGACCAGAGTGGTAGCCGACGTCAGCACCTCACACTACGGGGAGCCCATCGAACTGCTCGCTTTCATTCGCCAGGAGCGCGAGAAGCTGGTGCTTAAGCCCAGCGACGAATACGGGGGCACAGGCGTAACTCTGGGATGGGAAACGAGCGAGCACGATTGGGACGCCACGATGGAAAAAGCGGTTTCCGCCGTCCGCGCTGGCGGCGACGCCGGCTGCTGGATCGTGCAGGAACGCATACCCATCCGCCGCGAAGTCTTCCCCTGGATCACACCGGCGGGCGGCGTCGAATTTAAGGACATGCTCGTCGATTTCGCGCCGTATCTCTTCCGTGGCAAACTCTCAGGCTTCCTAACGCGCCTGAGCGCCACCGGCCTAGCCAACGTGACCTCTGGCGGAGGGCAAGTCCCCGCCTTCCGGGTCACACCGCGCGGGTAACTGCGAAGCGGTCTGTCGCATGTCTCCCGCTTCCACTCTGACGCGTTCCAAACTTTTGCTCCAGTATTAACGGCCCAATACAAATCGTCGCGGAATTTGTTAAAATATTTTCCATGGGGACATTTGGTTTGCCGCAACCCGACCTGATGCCCGGCGCACAGAACGCCGTGGAAACCTGCCTTGCTGTCAAACCTGGCGAGCACGTTGCGCTTATTGCTGACGAGGCCAGCCGGTCGGTTGCCGCCAGCCTTGCCGCCGCGTTGGACGCCCGGCACGCTCCTTGCACGAGCTTGCTGCTGGAGGATTTTGGCCCGCGCCCCATGAAGGCCGCGCCGGGTCCGGTGCTTGAGGCTCTTGAGACCGCGGATGTCGGGGTCATGTGTATGACGCCGCAGCCTGGGGAGCTTGGCGCGCGGATGGCTATCGTCAAGATCGTTGAGCGGCGGCAAATTCGCTACGCTCACATGGTCGGCGTTACACCGGAGATCATGCGGCAAGGGATGCGTGCTGACTACAAAATGGTGGACCGGCTGAGTGACCGACTCCGCGATCGCATGCTTCGCGCGCAAACTTTGACGGTCAAAACCGATTCCGGTACGACTATTGCCGCTCACTTCGATCGCGGGCTGGACTGGGTCAAGACCAGCGGGCTGATCAGTCCGCGCTACTGGTCGAACCTTCCGGCCGGAGAGGTTTTTACTACACCAGCGACCGTGGATGGGACGTTTGTGTGCGACGCGACCGCCGGTGATCACTTCAACGGCAAGTACGGCGACCTGCAATCCACGCCGCTTACTTTGAAGATCGCGGATGCGCGGCTGGTCGAGGTTCATTGCGAGCGCAAGGACCTGGAACAGGAATTCTGGGACTACTGTCACACGGACGAGAATAGCGACCGCGTCGGCGAATTGGCCTTCGGCACCAACCTGGGGCTCTCCGAGATGATCGGAATTTTGCTCCAAGATGAGAAATTTCCTGGCGTGCATATTGCGTTTGGGGATCCTTACGGCAGCCAGACCCACGCGGACTGGAAGTCGGGGACTCACGTTGACGTACTGACGCGGAAGTGCGACGTCTGGATCGACGCGGACCAAATCATCTCCAAAGGCAAATACCAGCTCGACCACCTCGGCTTGGCATAACAACTCCTTTCTGGAACTAGCTCCGTTCGCTGCCTGGCACGGATTCGTTCCCCGCTAACCTCCCTGAACCCCGACGCCTCCCATCGCGCCGTCGCAATGAATGGCGTCATTCGAACAAGAGAACCATAAACTAAACTTGACAACTCGAGTTACTATATGGTACTATATAGTGTGATCGGGCAACTTCCGAAAGGAATCGCTCCCCCCTCCACTCAAATCTCTCCGATCAACCGCAAAAATAGCCTAACTCCTTTAGAAACACGTCACTGCGCCAAACCAAATACTAAGTCCCATAGAATCAAATCACTGCGCAAAAATAGGGGGAGGGGGGTGAGCTTCTCAGGAATCGCCAGCCATTTGGGTAAGAGCGGCTGGCCTTTGATTCGTGTTTGCGCGTTTTTTGGTTTAGAGGAGGCCGGCGTTGAACTTGGATCCGTGGGCTATTCGATGCGGAGGGCGCGCATGGGGTCGATGGTGGCGGCGCGCCAGGAGGGGACGATGCAGGCGACCGCGGCGACGAGCACTAGGAGCGCGGCCGAGGCCAGCAGTGTGATGGCGTCGCGCGAGCTGCCGCCTGCCCAGGCGTACAGGACTCGATCGAGCAGGATGCTAAGCGTGATGCCTACGGCGATGCCGATTCCCAGCATGGCGCCAGTCGAGGAGAGCACGAGCTGCACAATGCTGGATCGCGGAGCGCCCAGCGCCATGCGGATGCCGACTTCCTGGGTGCGCTGCGTCACGGCATAGGAGACCACGCTATATAGGCCAGTGGCGGCCAGGAACAGCGCTAGAGCCGCGAATAGCGAAAAGATTGTGGCGATGAAGCGCTCTTGTCCCCAGCCCCTGGTGTTCAGCCACCACGTCAAGGTGTGATCGCTGCCCACCACCATTTCCGGGTTGAGTTGGCGCAGGCGTTCTTTGATTGCGTGCGTCGCGAGCTCGGGTTCACCCAGGGTACGGATGAAGAGACCCTCGTCGGAGAACAGCAGGAAACTATAGGGCAGAAAGACCGCTGGTTTGACCGGATGGTCCATCCCGTCGTTGCGGGCGTCTCCGACTACACCGACGATCTGCAGCCAGTCGTCCGGGTTCGGGGCCGACAGCAGATTGGCTTGTTCTATTTTGAGCATGGGGCTGCGAACGCTCTGGCCGATGGGGTCGCGGTCAGGAAGGTATTGGTTCACGAATGCTTGATTGACCACAGCGACGTGAGCTGCGCGCATGACTTCGGCTTCGTCGAAGATGCGGCCTTTCAGGAGAGGGATACCGAGCGTCAGGAATTCGTAGGGACTGGATAGTCCCATGATGGCTTGCGCGTCGGTCAGAGCCGGTTTGCCTTGCAATTCAATCTTGGCGCGGAAGCCTCCGAAGGGTGGAAACCAACTGTTGGAGACGGTGGCGGCATCGACGCCGGGGACTTCCGTGATCGTCTTCCGCACCAGTTCATTGGTATTCAGGCGGCCTTGCCAGGTGGGATTGGAATTCTTTGGGAAACCGACATGGATGAATAGCACATGATCGGGTTCGTAGCCGAGGGGCGTGTGCGTTCGCACGACAAAGGCTTTCATCGCGGCGCCGGCGCCGGTCATCAGAAGGAGCGTGAGAGCGACCTGTCCGGCGATCAGCAGGCGGTGGACACTGCGGCTGTGGCCGCTGCCGGAGTGTTTGCCGCTACTGGCCTGGATCAGATGGCCCAGCTGCGGTCGGGAGAGTTTCCAGGCCGGCGAAATGCCGAAGAGAATGCCGGTGATCAGTGCCACCGCGGCGCTGAAGATGAGGACGACGGCGTTGACGTGAATGGCGGCTTCGTGAGGGAACGAATACAAGGGCAGCATTGCCGCGATGGCGTCGACTCCTTTGTACGCTGCTAAGACTCCCAGCGCTGCGCCGGTGACCGATAGAAGTACCGACTCGGTGAGCAGTTGGCGAATCAAGCGGGCGCGGCCAGCACCGACGGACAAGCGGATCGCTAGCTCATGCTGGCGGGCTGTGCCGCGGGCCAAGAGCAGGATGGAGACATTGGCGCAACCGATGATCAATAACGCGAGGACTGCTCCGAAGAGCACCACGAGGGTGCCCGCGAATTTGCCGAGGACTTCTTCGTTCAGGCTAACGACCTTGGCGCGGCTTTCTTGCGGGTAGTTCTTGTCGAGTTTGGCAAAACTGTCGGCCAGCCCCTGAAACTCTGCTTCCGCTTTCTTATAGGGCGTGTTGGGTTTCAGCTTAACGAACGACATCCAATAGTCGTGAGGGTCGGCGCTGGGCACGCCGGGAAGGTAGACGTCGGCATCACCCCAGGTGAATCGCGGCGGGACCACACCAATGATGCTGTAGAGCTTATGGTCGAGTTCCAGGGACTGACCGGCGACGTCGCGGCGGCCGTCAAACTGGCGCTGCCAGAACAAATAGCTGAGGACGGCGACTGGGGCGGGATTGCCGTTAGGTGCGTCGGCGGTGGTGAATTCGCGGCCCAGCAGCGACGGAACACCCATGTATTCAAACGTGTTGGGCGAAACGATGGCGACGTCGACGGAGACTGGAATCTCGGCGCCGGTCAAGTTTTCATTTTGATCCTGCTCCAGGAACACGTCATCTACCGAAGAGGCTTGTCGGAGTTGCTGGTAGCCGGTGCCGGAAACCATGAGGAGCGGGCCGCGGTTGGACTGATCGCGCAGCTCGACGTGCACCATGCGGTCGTTGTCTTTGTAGGGGTAGGGATCCAGGAGGACACCGTAGATCACACTGAAGATGGCGGTGGTGGCTCCAATGCCGAGCGTGAGAGAGACGACGGCAGTCAGTACGAAGCCGGGTGATTTGCGGAATTGGCGGAGGGCGAAGCGAAGATCCTGGATGAAGGTGGTCATTGAAACCCCCGAGATGGACACGTCCACTGATATAGACGACGAAACGGCTCGTCTGTCTTGCCGAGGGCACGCCGATTTCCGAAGTCTCTCTGCACGGTCCTATAGGTTTTTAGATCGTGCTCCCGGGTAGCGGCTGATTTGGACTAGAATGGCGGCAGTGGGGTGAACTATGCGTGCTGATGGTGCTGAAGTTTCCTGGGACCCCGCGAAATCCAAATGGCTGGTTCGGATTTCGTCGGGGGACGAAGTCATGCGCAGGTATTGCGCGCTGCCGAAGGACGCTGCTGAGCCTCAGCTGCGGTCCGCCGCCGAACAGACTGTGCGCGATGATGGGTACGAGTTGGATGCTGCCCTCATTACGATCCGACGGTAAGTTTGGCCTGCACGCGGTTGGTAAGGGGATTGCCGAGCGGTTGCGGCTTCCATCGTGTTTGCGCCCGGGCGGGGCACGCCCCGCCCCTACAAGGGCGTGGAGCGATTGTTGGGCTGTAAGAGACCGGCGACGTGTTCGTCCATCGCGTGTTCGTTGATTTAGAAGAGGCGGGCGACGTATTCGCGCATTTCGTTCTTCCAGTAGGGCCAGTCGTGGCCGCCTTGAGGACCCCAGTCGTCGAGAGAGTGGCGGATACCTTTGCTGGCTAGGATTTGGGAGAGGCGGTAGGTGGGGGCAGGCTTTTCCCATTGGCCTGTGCCGGTTACCAGGTGGATGTCGCAGGTAGTTAGTTGGCCGTATACCCACGGGTCGCTGAGGTTCTGCAGGTAATCTACTGGATTGTTGAAGTAGAAATTGTCGTCGTACATTCCGTCCATGAAAGTTTTCAGGTCGTAGACGCCGGACATGGCGAAGCAGCGCTTGATTACGTCGGGGTGCTTGAAGAGGGAATTTGCGGCGTGGTAGGCGCCGAAGGACATGCCCATGGTGGAGATGCCTATGCCGGGGGATTTGCAGTTGTCCCAGATGAAGGGGACGACTTCTTCGCGGAGGTAGGCGTCGAAAACGGATTGGACGTAGCTGCGGTGGAAGGGGTGAGCGTTGCGATTGTAGAAGCTGGCACCGTTGATGGAGTTTACGCTGAAGAGTTTTAGTTTGCCGGCCTCGAGGAAGTCGGACAGGGCTCCGACCATGCTTTGATTTTCGAGTTCCCACTCATCGCCTGCGCTGGTGGGGAAACCGATTAACGGGGAACCCCAGTGGCCGTAGACTGCTACGCCCATCTCGAAGCCGAGACGGGGGGAGTGCCAGCGGTGGTATTCGCGTTTCATCTTTCTCCTTTGTCCAGGTCACGGAGCCGGCAAGGATGCCGGCGCTACCAGTCGAGGCTCAGCGGCGCTCTGTGGGTTAGAAAGTATGCCAGTCTGGTTACTTAGCGGCAACCTTGGGAGTTGGGACTTGCGTCACCACCAGATTCCGACGCGTGGGACACCTAAGACGGCGAATGCGCTCCGCGGACACATCGAAGAGGGACGCGCTGAAGCGCGCGCCTACATTTAGTAGGAAATTCGGGCCGTTGCGACGCCGGAGGCAGGCGGGGTTGCGCTTCGACTCGCGCGTGTATAATGGCGGCCTCGCAACGCCTGACGGAGAGGAGCCTGTCAAATGGCCACGGCATCACACGGAGCAAAACCATCACCTGAGAGAATTTTCGCGACGCTCACAGCGTTTCAGCAGACGGAGGCTTTGAAGGCGGCGATTCAGCTGGATATCTTTACCAAGATTGGGGAGGGCGCCAACGACGCGGGCTCGCTGGCAAAGGCGATTGGCGCTTCCGAGCGCGGCGTGCGGATCCTTTGCGACTACATGACGATTTTTGGTTTTTTGAGCAAGGAGAATAATCGGTACGGACTTACGCAGGATTCCGCTGTTTTCCTGGATCGGCGGTCGCCTGCGTATATCGGGGCGATGTCGAACTTTCTTGCTTCGGACATGCACCGAGAGAGTTTCGGGGCTTTGGCGGACGCGGTGCGCAAAGGCGGTTCGGCAGTGCCGGATGGGGACAACACGCGGCCGCGGGATGATTTTTGGGTGGAGTTTGCGAGGTCGATGGGCGGGTTGGCTTTGCCGGGAGCGGAGTTCATTGCGGCGCTGATCGGGGCCCCGGAGGGTAAGCCGTGCAAGGTGCTGGATATCGCGGCGGGGCATGGGATATATGGAATCACGATTGCACGAAGAAATTCGGCGGCGCAGATTGTGGCGCTGGATTGGCCCGCGGTGGTGAGTGTGGCGCAGGAAAACGCCAAGCGGCTTGGGGTTGCCGACCGCTACAGCACTCGCCCGGGCAGCGCTTTCGAGGCCGACTTTGGTGAAGGCTACAATTATATTTTGCTGACCAACATCCTTCATCATTTCGATCCGGCGGGTTGCGAGAAGCTTATGCGGCGCGTGCACGCGGCGCTCAAGACCGGCGGTAAAGCAATCACCCTGGAATTTGTGCCCAACGAGGATCGTGTCTCGCCGCAGATTCCCGCGGCGTTTAGTTTGGTGATGCTGGCGAACACGGATGCCGGCGACAGTTATACGTTCGCGGAGCTGGAAAAAATTTGCCGCAACGCGGGCTTTTCGAAGACGACGCAGCATCCAATACCGGAGATGCCGCAAACGGTGCTTGTTTCGGAGAAATAGCTTTGAAAAAAGCCAAGATAAAGAAGCCCACGAAGTCCGCCAAGCGCGAAGAGAATAAAAAAGTTGGGAACGAGAAAAGCGACGCTGCGCTGCGGAAGGAACTCGCCTATTTGCTGAAAGGTGGCGGGGCGCACGTTCATTTCATGGATGCGGTCGAGAGCTTTCCGGAGGGGAAGCGCGGGACTTATGCTCCGGGGCTGGCTCATACCGGTTGGCAGCTGCTGGAACACGCGCGTCTGGCGCAGTGGGACATCCTGGAATTCGTCCGCAACCCGAACCATGTGTCCCCGGAATTTCCGGAAGGCTATTGGCCGAAGACTCCAGCTCCGCAGACGGAAGATGAATGGAACGACAGTTTGTTCAAGTTTCGGCGGGATTTGCGGGAGATGGTGCGGCTGGTCGAAAATCCGCGCAACGACCTGCACACACCTATTCCGCACGGCGACGGGCAAACTCTATTGCGAGAAGCGCTGGTTCTTGCGGACCACAACTCTTATCACCTGGGGCAGCTTGTGGATCTGCGTCGGGCGCTGGGGACCTGGCCTGGGGAGTCGAAGTAACGAAAATAAAGAAGTAACGACGTAAAGAAGTAAGGAAGTAAAGACAAACCGAGTCGAAACTGTGTGATGGCGCAGCGACTTGGGCGTTGCTTAGTATTGCGCTTTGTTGTCGAGCTTTTTCCACGCTGAGAAAATCGCCAGCGACTCATCCCGCAGAAACTGTGCCATCGGGATTCGGCGCATTTCATGTGCATGCTTTAGTTCTTCGTAGATGAAGGCGTCGTCAAATCCGGCCGCAGCCGCGTCGGCGGCAGTGCCCCCAAAGAAAACACGAGATGGCCGCGCCCAGTAGATGGCGCCCAAACACATCGGACAGGGTTCGCAGGTGGTGTAAAGGTCGCAGCCCGGCAGTTGGAAGGCGGAGAGGACTCGGCAGGCTTCGCGAATGGCTACGATTTCGGCGTGGGCGGTGGGATCATTCGTGGGGGTGACGCGATTCGCGCCTTCGGCGAGGATCTGGCCATCTTTGGCGATGACCGCACCGAAAGGGCCTCCGCCGGAGTGCAGGTTGTCGAGCGCAAGGGTGATGGCTCGTCGCATGAATTCGGTGGAGGCGGGCGGATGGGTGGTTGCTGGCATGGTTGAGCGGTGATTTCGGTCATTCAGAGCTTGCTCGTGTCTGCAAAAAATCGCAACACACTTGAGTCGGCCTATCGGCGAAGCTGCCTGGAGTCTGATGAAATCGCTACGCTTGACGTAACGCTGAAGCGACACGAACTTAATACTGGCAACCTAAGGGTAGGTGTTTCTTGATTGGAGTTCGGGCGATCGGGGTTGCAAGGCGCGGATTTGGCGGTAGGATGTAGCGGTACGACATAGCGCCGGATGAGACGAAAATGAGTTGCCTGAGTTACGCTTAGCGAGGGGGACTTCCGTGATCAGCATTGAAAATTTGAGTCGTCGTGGATTTCTGAAGGGGATGGCGGGGACTAGCGCGTTTGTGATTGGCGTGAGCCTGCTGCCGGAGTCTTTGCTTGCGGTGGGTGGGGACGTGACGTCCGTGAATCCGGCGGGACCGATGAAGAAGGCGGCGCTGCAGCCTAGCGTGTACCTGGCGATTGATACGGACGGAACTGTGTACGTGATCGCGCATCGTTCGGAGATGGGGAATGGAGTGCGGACTTCGCTGCCGCGCATCGTCGCGGATGAGCTGGATGCGGACTGGGCCCGCGTGAAAGTTGTGCAGGCAACCGGGGATGAAAAATACGGGGATCAGGATACGGATGGGTCGCATTCGGTGGTGAGCTTTTTCATTCCGTTACGCGAAGCGGGGGCATCGGCGCGCTTGATGATGGTGCGGGCGGCGGCGCAACAGTGGAATGTGCCGGCGACGGAATGCTCGACGGAATTGCACACGGTGGTACACAAGGCTTCGGGAAAGAAATTGGGTTATGGGGAGCTCGCCGAAGCGGCGTCGAAGCTGGAAGTACCGAAGAAGGAAGATTTGAAGCTGAAGCCGCGCAGCGAGTGGCGTTACATCGGGAAGGACGCGGTCAGCTACGATTTGAAGGATTTGTGCACCGGCAAAGGCGTTTACGGGCAGGACGTGCGCATGGATGGGATGTTGTATGCGAGCGTGATGCACCCGCCGGTTCTCGGCAGCTCGCCGAAATCGATCGACAACACGGCGACGCTGGCCGTTGGGGGAGTGAAGGGGACCGAAACGATCGATACGTTTAAGCCGCCCGTGGTTTACCAGGCGCTTGGTGGCGTGGCAGTGCTGGCGGACAACACGTGGTCGGCGATGCAGGGGAAGAAAAAGTTGAAGGTGGAGTGGGAGACGAGCGCGCACGGCGTGTACAACTCGGATGCGTACAAGAACGAATTGAGAGAGACGGCGCGGAAGCCGGGGAAAGTTGTGCGCGAAGTTGGAAATGTGGACGCGGCGTTTGCGAAGGGCGGAAAGGTAGTGGAAGCGGAATATTATGCGCCGCTGCTGGCGCATGCTTCGATGGAACCGCCCGCGGCGCTGGCGGTATATCGTGATGGGAAAGTGGAGGTGTGGGCGCCTACGCAGAGTCCCGTGGGCGCGCGCGACGCCATTGCTGCCGCGGTCGGAGCGAAGAAAGAAGATGTGACCGTGAACGTCACGCTGCTGGGCGGCGCGTTCGGCCGGAAGTCGTTTCCGGATTTCGCGGTGGAGGCTGCCGTACTTTCAAAGAAGACCGGGAAGCCCGTGAAAGTGGTGTGGAGCCGCGAGGACGACATCAAGTTCGATACCTACCATTCGGTTTCTGCGATGTACATGAAAGCGACGCTGGGTGCGGACGGAAAGCCGACGGCTTGGCTGCAGCGCACAGTGTTTCCTCCGATTGGATCGACGTTTGATGCGGGCGCGGTCTATTCAGCTGCGGACGAACTTGGGCTCGGCTTCAGCGATTTGCCTTTTGCGATTCCGAATCATCGATCGGAGAATGGGCCGGCTACGGCGCACGTGCGCATTGGATGGTTTCGGTCCGTTGCCAATATTTATCACGCGTTCGGGATTCAGTCGTTTTCGGACGAGCTCGCGCATACGGCTGGAGAAGATCCCGTGCAGTACACGCTGGCGCTGCTGGGGCCGGACCGCATCGTGCCGAAGAGCGAATTGCCGAAGGATTACACCAACTATGGCGGGGACTACGCGCAGTATCCGATCGACACGGCGAGGTTCCGGCGCGTGGTGCAGCTGGCGGCGGAAAAATCGGGTTGGGGAAAGAAGAAATTGGGGAACGGCGTGGGCATGGGGATTGCAATGCATCGCAGCTTTTTGACATATGTCGCGACGGTGGTAACCATGCATGTGGATGACGCGGGCCGAGCGCATATCGATCGCGTGGATACGGCTTTGGATGCGGGCACCGTGGTGAATCCGGAAATGGCGCGCAACCAGTTTGAAGGTGCGGCCACCATGGGCACGAGCATTGCGTTTTTTGGCGAGATCACCGCTACGAATGGCGTGGTCGATCAATCCAACTTTGACGATTACCCGATGGCGCGGATGAACAATGCGCCGCGCGAGACGCACGTGCACATTGTGGCGAGCGACGCGCCACCGGGCGGGGTTGGCGAGCCTGGGTTGCCGGCGTTCGCCCCTGCGTTGTGCAATGCGATTTTCAGCGCTACGGGGAAGAGGATTCGGGAGTTGCCTTTGTCGAAGGCAGGTTTGGCCTAGCGGGCGGGTTTGGCTTAGATAGCTATTTGTGGGACTCGGCGGCACCCAGCTTGGGTAGTCTGCTATCGGGTGTTGCGCTCTCTTCGAGGGTGGCCGTCGGAACACAGGCAGGAATGCCTGTGCCACGTGGTGGTGCCGAGATTTTTACATCTTGCCGAGATGAGGCGCCGAAGCGCTGCGCTTCTACGAGTAGCTTTCGCGATGTACGATTCCTTTGGCACGCTGTGATTTTTTGCGCTTTCGTTCTCTGCGGGTTTTCGCCGGCGCTCGGGCAGCGCAGATATGTTTTGCCGCAGATCGATCTGCCTCATCCCTACTACTATCACGAAATGTATTTGCCGCAATTGACGAGCGGGCCGAGCAGCGTGGCTTGGTCGCCGGGCTCGCGCGAAGTCGTGTACTCGATGGCGGGTTCGCTCTGGCGGCAGGGCGTAGATTCGATGGTTGGGCTGCAACTGACGGATGGGCCGGGATACGACTACCAGCCAGATTGGTCGCCGGATGGAAAATGGGTGGTGTATTGCTCGTATCAACACGATGCCATCGAGCTTTGGCTGCTGAATTTGGAGACGGGAAAAACGCAGCAGCTTACCGATGGCGGCGCGGTGAATGTGGAGCCTAGGTGGTCGCCGGACGGAAAGCGGATTGTTTATGTTTCAACGGCGCACAACAAACGGTTTCACATTTTCGCGGCGGAGGTGCGAGATGGAAAACTTGAAGCGGTTGAACGACTGACGGGCGAGACGAAGAGTCCGTTGCCCCGGTATTACTACAGCGCGTTTGATATGGAGATCAGTCCGGTATGGTCACGGGATGGAGAAGAGATTCTGTTTGTTTCTAACCGCGGACATATTCACGGCACCGGGGGATTCTGGCGAATGAAGGCGCACGCGGGCGCGGAAGCTCAGGAGATTCATTACGAGGAAACCAACTGGAAGGCGCGGCCGGATTTCTCGCCGGACGGTTCGCGGATCGTTTACAGCTCGTATCTTGGGCGAAACTGGCACCAGCTTTGGATCATGCCGGCGAATGGCGGCGATGTGTTTCCGGTTTCCTACGGCGACTGGGACGAAACCAATGTGCGATGGTCGCGCGACGGACAGCAGTTGGCCTTTATTTCGAATCGCAATGGAAATACGGAATTGTGGCTGCAGACGATTCCCGGCGGCGCCCAGCGACGCCTGGAAACGGCGAGGCCGCGTTATCTGAATCCGCGGGTTCGCTTGCGCGTACGAGTGCAAGGAGCGAACGGACAAACAATTCCGGCACGAGTGTCCGTTACCGACGCTGCCGGGCGTTCTTACGCGCCCTCGAATGCCTGGATCCATGCGGACGATGGTTACGACCGCGCGGAACGCCCGTTTGAAGCGCACTACTTCCATTTGCGGAGCCAAGAAGAGATCTTCGTTCCTCCTGGAAAGTTGGAGGTGGACGTCGTCAGAGGCGCATTTTTCTCGCGAAGGTATGTGGAGGTCGAACCTGGGCAGCCGGCGGATACAGTGCTGACGGTGGTCCCTCGCGCGTGGACGGGTTTAGGAAACACTGCCTGGGTGAACAGCGACCTGCACGTGCATATGAATTACGGAGGAACGTATCGGAACACACCGGCGCACCTGGTCGAGCAAGCCGAAGCGGAGGATCTGGACATTGTCAACGATTTGATCGTGAACAAAGAGCAGCGGTTCCCGGACATCGCCTACAACGGAACAGGGATCGATCCGGCTTCGAAACCGGATGCGCTTGTGGTCCACGGGCAGGAGTTTCACACGAGCTACTGGGGGCATCGCGGTGTGCTGAACCTGCAGGGGAGCGTACTTTTGCCAGGATATGCGGGATATCCGAATACGGCGGCGGCGAGTTTGTATCCGATGAATGTGGATGTGTATGACATGGGACACGCGAAGAATGGCGTGGTGGGGGCGGTGCATCCTTTCGATGAAGTGCCTGACCCTTTCGCAAATCGCCCGCAAAGAATCACGGATGAGCTGCCCGTCGACGTGGCGCTTGGGAAATTGGACTACATGGAGATCGTGGGGTTCAGCGATCACCGGTCGACGGCGGCGGTGTGGTACCGGTTGTTGAATCTGGGATTTCGAATTCCGGCGGGCGCGGGAACGGATGCGATGGCGAACTATGCGTCGTTACGGGGACCCGTGGGCATGAACAGGGTTTATGCGCGTGCGAAGCCCGGACTTCCGAAGATGGATGCGATGCTCGATGCGCTGAAGAAGGGGCGGACGTTTGCCACAAACGGACCTCTGTTGGATTTTTCGTTGGGTGGGACGGAGGTTGGCGGGGAGTTGAAGTTTGAGGGGCCCCAGGCGGAGGTTCCGTTTAAGGCGGCTTTGCGGTCGATTGTCCCGATTGATAAGTTTGAGCTTGTTTGCGATGGACAGGTGGTGCGGACGCTGGGATTACACCCAAAGGAGTCCACGACTGGGAAACCCGCCGAGGATGAGCGTCGAAACTCCGAGCAAGGCGGTGCTGCAGGGTCTGCGGGAACGTTCGAGGACCACGGTGCGATATCACTCAAGGAAAGTGGGTGGTGCCTGGTGCGTGCGTCGAGCGACAAAGCGGAGTATCCGGTGCTGGACAATTATGTGTACGCGACGACTAGCCCGATTTACGTGACCATCGCGGGGCGGAAACCGCAGTCGCCGGAGGATGCGAAGTATTTTGTGGCTTGGGTGGAGCGGGTGATGGAGGAAACGTCGAAATATCCGGACTGGAATTCGGAGGGGGAGAAGAAGTTGGTGATGGAGAGATTGGCAGAGGCGAAGGCGGTGTATGAGGGGTTGCGGTGAGCTTGCGCGGGTCGTTTCGGCGAGCGTGTTGCTTCGAAGGTTTGATTGTGCCTGGAGGTTAAAGCCGGGCGGGGCAAGCCCCGCCCCTACAAAGGAGAAAGAAAAAGCGCCGCGGTGTTAGCCGCGGCGCTTTCGAAGTGTCAAGCGAGCTGCGAGCTGACGAGCTTTGCTTAGCGGACTATTTCGATGGCTTCCTTCACGTGGTGATGAGCCTTGTCGATGTGGTCCAGGGCGCGCTGCTGGAGACCCTGAGCGAAGCCGTTGTCTTCTTCGCGGGAGATGTCGTTGTGCGCCTTGTCGAGCAATTCGGCGGCGCGGCGGAGACGGCCGCCCCACTCGAGGTGAGCGTCGACTGGCGGGTGATCATTCAGGTCCTTGCCATCTTCGATGGAGGCCTTCTTGATCTCGGCGATGGCGTCATCGATTTCGTGGATGGCTTTCTTTTCCTGGTCACGCAGTTCCCCACCGTCGGGGCGCTGCAGGTTAGCTCTGGCGGCGCGCAGATCCGTCAGGGCATGCAGATAAGCCGGGTGATCGCGGCCGGGCTCTGGAGCCGCCGAAACATA
The DNA here is from genome assembly GCA_963834025.1 of uncultured Acidobacteriota bacterium. Classification (GTDB taxonomy): domain Bacteria; phylum Acidobacteriota; class Terriglobia; order Acidiferrales; family UBA7541; genus Acidiferrum. The sequence goes on from CAWIAI010000007.1 coordinate 472,348, forward strand.
GGCGGGCACAAAAAGCAGTACGGCCAGCATGGCAAATGCCAATTTCGCGAGCATTTTCATCGTTCGTAACTCTCCTCTTGAATAGAATGGCTGCCTTCGCCTGGTGTTATTTCCACCGTAGCGTGCGGAAGTGCGGCGAGCAACAACGGCAGCCCTCGCGAGCCTACGGTTAGTAAATGAGACTTCGGGACAGGTGCGCCTGTACGATGGGCCACGCGAAAAAGCCTGCGCGACGAGCGGAAACATCGATTTGATGGAACGAAAAGGTGGCGTGAGGTCACTGAGGAGTTTGAGAGTTATTTTTTCGGCAAGCTGGTAGACTGCGGCGCGTGAGACTGGCGGACGGGTCGCGCCACTCAAAGAGAAAGGCGCCCGCCTCGGAAGGCGGCCGCTACATGGTTCACCAATGCGCGGTGGGCGTGGGGGAGGACTGGAATGCGGGAAAAAGAGATGACGTCGATGCGAGCATTTCGCGTGGGGATTGCGGGCCCTGTGGGCTCGGGAAAGACGGCACTGGTCGACCGGTTGAGCCGACGGCTGTGGCCGAAGTACAACCTGGCAGTGGTTACGAATGACATTTATACCAAGGAAGACGCAGAGTTCTTGCTGCGGCAGGGTATTTTGCCAGCGGAGCGGGTGCGCGGAGTAGAAACCGGTGCGTGTCCGCACGCGGCGATCCGCGAGGACGCCTCGATGAATTTGCAGGCGATCGCGGAATTGGAAGATACGCTGCCGGGGCTTGAACTGATTTTTGTGGAGAGCGGCGGGGACAATTTGTCGGCAGCGTTTAGTCCGGAACTGGTGGACGTGTGGATTTATGTGATCGACGTGGCGGAGGGCGACAAGATTCCGAGGAAGGGCGGGCCGGGGATTACGCGATCGGACTTGCTGGTAATCAACAAGATCGATCTGGCGCCGTATGTAGGGGCGTCCCTTGAAGTGATGGAGCGGGATTCGCGGAAGATGCGCGGGGAAGGCGTGTTTTTGTTTACGAACTTGCGCGAGGATGTCGGGTTGGATCGGATAATTGCGTGGCTGGAGGAGAAGATGCAAGGACCGGAGCAGGCGCGGAGGGAGTTGATCGACGCGCACGCACCGTATGTGGGCACGCCACATACGCACGAGCCGGGCGGCCGCTCGCATGCGCATGGTGCGGCTGAGCATGGACATTCGCACTAGAGGCCATCTCATAAATGGCCTAGACAGGAAGAGAAGAATTTCCTCAGAGGCTAAAGCCCTTTTCGTTTGCGGCGATTATGTCGGAGCTAAAGCTCCGACCCCCTGAGATGCATTTATGAGATGACTTCTATGAGGATAAACAATGGATTCCGAGAAGCACCGGGGCGGGATGGATTCTGAGCTCGTGGAGTTGCGGCTTTTGCATTTGGCGGATAGCGCTTTGCCGATCGGAGGTTTGGCGCATTCGTTTGGGTTGGAGTCGCTTGTCGCGGCGGAGTTGCTTAGTGTCCGAGAGCTGCCTGAATTTCTCCGGGGATTTTTGGAAGAAGCGGGACTTTTAGAGGCGGTATTTTGTCGCGAGGGACATCGATTGGGAAATGGGATGAAACTTGAAGAATTTGCGCGAGACTGGCTGGCGCTTAACGAGCGATTGAGTGCCATGAAACCTGCACGAGAGAGCCGGGCCGGGAGCGGGTCACTCGGGAGGAATTTTTTGTCAGCGCTGAGCGGGCTTGGAGATTTTGCGGTTGTGGGAGAGGCGCTTCGGATTTCGAAGGCATCGCACGAGCTAGTCCACTATAGCTTGGCGTTTGGATTGGGGAGTGGAGCTTTGGCGTTCGACGAAGACCGCGCGGTGCTCGCATTCTTGCATTCTTGTGCAGCGAGCCTAGTTTCGGCTTGCCAGCGATTGTTGCCTTTGGGGCAAAATGCCGCGACGCGGATATTGTGGGAGTTGAAGCCGACCATCGTGGAAACAATGTGTCGGAGCGGCGAGTGTACTGTCGACGATGCTTCGTGTTTTATGCCGCTGCTGGATTGGGGCGCGATGGAGCATCCGTCGCTCAGCGACGCGGCTATTCATCAGTTGAGGGGCAAAGGGCAGACAATGGAGATTGCGGGCGGCGTCGAAAGGGCCGGGCAAGATGCTCAGTCTGCCGTGCTTTCTGTGCCGTCCGGTCGAAATTCGTTGTTGGCTTCGCTGCGGCTGGATTTCGAACGAGTTGCGCTGACCGGGTGCACGGTGATGGCAGCGAGCCGACAGGATCCGCCGCTGAAAGTTGTGCGTGCGTTTGAAGTGGAAGATGGGGCTGCGCTAGTGCATTTGCATAACGTGTCGGGTGGACTGCTTGGCGGAGACCGGCTGGAGTTGGTCGTGAATGTTGGAACGGGCGCCCAGGTGCAAGTTACGACTACGGGCGCGACGCGGATCTACCGGCCGCGGACGGAGGCGCTTGGCGTTTTGCAATCGAATGAAATTGCAGTTGCTGAAAACGGATTGCTGGAATATTTGCCTGATGCGGTTATTCCTTTTGCGGGAGCTCGATTTGCGCAACGGACATTGATCCGACTGGCGGCGGGCGCGGGATTGTTCTGGTGGGAGATTTTGGCGCCGGGGCGAGAGGCGCGGGGCGAAAGCTTTCAATACGAAAGCGTGGAGCTCAAGACGGACCTGATGGCGGCGGGACGCCTTGTCGCCGCGGAGCGCGTGCGGCTGGAGCCGAAGCGGCGGAGTTTGGCTTCGCCCGGGCGATTGGGAGCTTACCCGACTTGGGGTACGTTTTACGTCTGCCGGGTTGGAATGGAACCGACGGAGTGGCTAGCGATCGAAAATGAATTGCGCGGAGTTCTGGCTTTGTTGAGGCGGCGGGAAGATGCACTTTGGGGGATCAGCTCGCTTTGGGCGCATGGGTTGATCGTACGATGCGCGGCGAAACGCGGGCGTGATGTGTTGCCAGGACTTCAGGAAGTGTGGCGGGCGGCGAAGTGGCGGTTATATGGGCGAGCCTCGGTGATGCCACGGAAGGTGAATTGACTGGCGAAGGCGACAAAGAGCCGGCAAGGATGCCGGCGCTACCAGAATTGCAGAGAGGGTTGAATTGCATTTAACGCCGCGAGAGCAGGAAAAACTGATGATCGTGGTCGCTGCGGACTTGGCACGGAGGCGGCAGGCGCGCGGGTTGAAATTGAACTATGTGGAGGCTGTGGCCATCTTGTCGGCTGAGGTGATGGAAGCGGCGCGCGACGGGAAGAGTGTCGCCGAGATTATGAGCTTCGGCGGGAAGATTTTGTCCCGAGAGCAGGTGATGGAAGGCGTGGCGGAAATGATTCATGAAGTGCAGGTGGAGGCTACGTTTCCGGATGGGACGAAGTTGGTGACGATTCATGACCCGATTAAGTGAGCGCATGGGTTGTGTGATTCTTGTTGGGTGCCGGGACGCGTCGGTTTGTGAGGAACGATAGAGAAGCGGCGCTTAGCCCGTAAAAGCGATGAGTGTTGAGGAGAAACGATGAAGCCGGGTGAATATTTCCTGGACGAGGCGGCCGGAGCTGTGCAGGCAAACGTTGGACGACGAGTTGTCCGTGTAGTTGTGCGAAACGCCGGGGATCGGCCTGTTCAGGTGGGGAGTCACTATCATTTTTTTGAGGTGAATCGAGAGCTTGGCTTTGACCGAGGAGCGGCGTATGGCATGCGTCTGAATATTGCGGCCGGGACAGCGGTGCGTTTTGAGCCGGGAGAAGAAAAAGAAGTGGGGCTTACGGAATTTGGTGGAGTGAGGGTGATTCACGGCGGCAATGGATTGGTGCGGGGCGCGCTTGGTGAGGCGGGAACACGCGAGCGGGCGATTGAACGCGCGAAGAATGCGGGCTTTTTGTTTAATGGAGAAGGAGAGAGACGTTGAGTCTGAATATTCCTCGACGGACGTATGCCGACCTCTATGGCCCGACTACCGGCGACCGGATTCGCTTGGCGGACACCGAACTGGTCATTGAGATCGAAAAGGATTTCACGCACTACGGCGACGAAATCACGTTCGGCGGCGGAAAAGTCATTCGCGACGGGATGGGGCAGAGTAGCGGCGCTTTGCGAGAAGGCTTGAACGGCGCACTCGATCTGGTGATTACGAATGCGGTGATTCTGGATCATTGGGGAATCGTTAAGGGCGATATCGGCGTCAAGAACGGGCGGATTGTGAGGGTGGGCAAGGCTGGGAATCCCGACACGATGGATGGCGTTGATCCGGAATTGGTGGTGGGAGCGGGTACGGAGGTGATCGCAGGTGAAAATCTGATCGTTACCGCGGGCGGAGTAGACAGCCATATTCATTTTATTTCGCCGCAACAGGTGTATGAGGCGCTTTCGAACGGGATCACCACGATGATCGGTGGCGGGACCGGGCCGGCTACGGGAACGGCAGCGACAACGTGTACGCCTGGCGCTTGGAATCTGGCACGCATGCTGCAAGCGGCCGAGGCTTGGCCGATGAATTTCGGATTTCTGGGCAAGGGAAATGCGGCCATTGGGGGGCCGTTGGCCGAGCAGATTGAAGCCGGAGCTTGCGGACTAAAGCTACATGAAGACTGGGGCACGACGCCGGCTGCGATCGATGCGTGCTTGAAAATCGCGGATGAATTCGATGTGCAAGCGGCGATTCACACGGACACGATCAACGAGGCGGGATTTCTGGAGGCAACCGTCGCGGCGATTGCGGGACGCGCGATTCACACGTATCACACCGAGGGGGCCGGCGGCGGACACGCTCCGGATATTATTGCGATCGCCTCGCACGAAAACATTTTGCCATCGTCGACGAATCCCACGCGCCCATACACGGTGAACACGATTGCCGAGCACCTGGACATGCTGATGGTGTGCCATCACTTGAATCCGCAGGTGCCGGAGGATGTGGCATTCGCCGAGAGCCGGATCCGGCCGGAGACGATTGCAGCGGAAGATATTTTGCACGATATGGGCGTGCTCAGCATGCTCTCGAGCGATTCGCAGGCGATGGGGCGAATCGGCGAAGTGGTTACGCGCACCTGGCAGACGGCGCACAAGATGAAGGTGCAGCGCGGGCCGTTGGTGGGAGATTCCAGCCGCAACGACAACGCGCGTGCGAAACGATATGTGGCGAAGTACACGATTAACCCAGCGATTACACATGGAATGGCGACCGAGATTGGGTCGATCGAGCCGGGGAAGCTGGCGGATTTGGTGTTGTGGAAGCCGGCGTTTTTTGGCGTGAAGCCGGAGATGATTGTGAAGGGTGGATTTATTGCCTGGAGCGTGATGGGCGATGCGAATGCCTCGATCCCGACGCCTCAGCCGGTGCTGTATCGCCCGATGTTTGGGAGTTTTGGAGGCGCGACCGCGGCTACGAGCGTGACATTTACTTCTAAGGCTGCGTTATCGGTGGGGTTGCCGCAAAAGCTAGGTCTGCAAAAGCGGGCGGCGGCGGTGCGGGATTGCCGGCGGATCGGAAAGAAAGACATGATCCGCAACGATGCAACACCGAAGATTGAAGTGGATCCGGAAACGTACGAGGTACGCGTGGATGGCGAGTTGATCGGGTGCGAACCCGCGGCGGTCTTGCCGCTGGCGCAACGGTATTTTCTATTTTGAAGCCGGGCCTAAGAAAACAGGACGCACTGAAGCGCACCCCTCTGCTTTTCCGTGTTTTGTGGCGTTGACGGTTCGCGAGCGGAGTGTATAGGATGGCTGTCGTTGGTACTGAGGGAGAACGATGGCTAAGAAAAGCAAGTTGACGCAAGTCGCGGTGAAAATCGGAACGGCGGTTGGCAAAGCTGATCGCAAGGCCCATCAGTTTGCAAAAGCGGGAGCACTTGCGAAGAACGAATTGGAAGAGATTTCGAAGCAGGTGGACGCCCTGAAGCGCCAGCTGCAGAAAACGACGAAACGACTTCGCAGCGCGCTGCAGTAATGCTTGGGCGGCGAAGCGCCATCTTTGTTGGAGCGTTGCTGCTCCTGCTCTCCGCATTTCCCGCCAGCATTCTTGCGCAGTGGAATCCCCTAAATCCCGTTGTAAGCGTGAAAAAACAGGTTGACGGCGTCGTCTTGACGATGAAGTCGGGGACGCTGCGCTTGCAGATCTGTTCGGATTCGATCGTGCGCGTAACCTACGCGCCGGGCTCCAGCATTCCTGAGAGCCCCCAATATGCGGTGACCAAGCAGAGTTGGCCTGCTTCGCAGTGGACCCTGGAGTCGAGCGATAACGACGTGAAGCTGACAACTTCGCAGATGAAAGTTACTGTTACGAAGAAAGACGGCGCGATTTCGTTTGCCGACGCTTCCGGGAAGGGACTTTTTCGCGATGACGACCGGACGCTTACTCCGGTCGAGGTGAATGGCGAGAAGACTTATCGTTCGGAGATGTTTTCGAATCTGTGGGCCTCGACGGAAGCGTTTTACGGATTAGGGCAGCATCAGGCGGGCGTTTGGAATTACCACGGCGAGTCGGTTGATCTTTCGCAGGCCAACACGAACATCTCCGTGCCGATGTTTCTATCGAGCAACGGTTACGGAATCTTCTGGAACAATAGTTCGCGGAGCCGCTTCAACAATCGGTTTCCACACGAGCTTTATCTCAGCTCCGAAGTCGCCGATACCGTCGACTACTACTTCCTCTATGGCCCGGACTTTGACAAGATCATCGCTGCGTACCGGGAATTGACCGGTGCGGCGCCGATGTTCGGCAAATGGGCTTATGGATTCTGGCAGTGCAAAAACAAGTATGAATCGCAGGCAGAGGTTCTCGGCGTCGCCCACAAATACCGCGAGTTGCACATTCCCGTGGACAACATCGTGCAGGACTGGTTCTGGTGGAACATCATGGGCGAGCCGGTGTTCAACAAGAACTATATCGATCCGAAAGGGATGATCGACGATCTCCACACGAACAACTTCCATGTGATGTTTTCGTTCTGGCCTTATTTCCGGCCGGGGTCTCCGGTATACGACGAAATGGACAAGCGAGGATATTTCGTCGACAAGACGAAGGTGAGTGGATTTCATCCCGCGGGGCAGGCGCTGTACGACGCGTTTAATCCCGCGGCGCGGGATTACTACTGGAAGTTGATCGACAAGGGATTGTTTCAAATTGGCGCGGATGCGTGGTGGTTGGATACGGATGAGCCGGAGACGGAAGGGCGCGAAACAAACATCCTGGTGACCAATAAGGTTGGGTTGGGAAGTGGGGCGCGCTACGCAAACCTGTATCCACTGATGACAACTAGCACGGTTTACGAAGGACAGCGGAAGACGTCCGAGCAGAAGCGTGTCTTCATATTGTCCCGCTCGGCGTATGCCGGGACGCAACGGAACTCGATTGCGGCGTGGTCAGGAGATGTGGAATCGAACTGGCTGAGTTTCGCCAGGCAGATTCCAGCGGGTTTGAATTTTGAGCTTTCCGGACTTCCGTATTGGACGACGGATATCGGGGGATTCATCATTGGGAATCCCGACGATCCCGCGTACCAGGAACTTTTTGTGCGCTGGTTCGAGTACGGGACGTTTTGTCCGATTTTCCGCTTGCATGGGACGCGAACGACAAATCAGAACGAATTGTGGTCGTACGGCCCTGAAGCGCAGACGATTCTCACCAGCTACAATCGGCTGCGCTACCGGTTGATGCCTTATATCTATTCGTTGGCGTGGAAAACCACGAGCGAGGGATATACGCCGATGCGGGCGCTGGCGATGGATTTCCGCACCGACACGCGAGCACTGAACATTGGCGATCAATTTATGTTCGGGCCGGCGCTGCTCGTGAACCCGGTGACAGAACCGGGCGCGTCATCGCGCCGCGTGTACCTGCCGACAGCGAAGTGGTACGACTTCTGGACTGGCCACGCAGCCGACCGCAGCGGGATGGTCGAAACCGCGGCACCTCTCGATCGCATTCCGCTGTTCGTACGCGGCGGTTCGATTGTGCCGATGGGCCCAGACTTGGAATATGCCACCGAGAAACCGGCGGATCCCATCGAGTTGCGCGTTTATGCGGGCGCGAACGCGAGTTTCACACTCTACGAAGACGAGAACGACAACTACAATTATGAAAAGGGCGCGCGAGCCACAATTCGACTGGATTGGGACGACGCAGCGCAAAAGTTGACAATCGGCGAACGGCAGGGAAAGTTTCCGGGAATGCTTGATACCCGCACATTTCGTGTGGTATTTGTCAGCGATAACCATGGAGTTGGAATCGAGCCGACGGCTCAGCCAGATAAAATTGTGGAGTATTCGGGAAAGCTGATCACGGTCGCCAAGCAATGAACGGATTTGATCGGACAATGACTGCGCGTCACCTCGGCTCCTTTACGTGCAGGATCTGGTCACTGTGAATATCCTTCAGTTTCTGTACGGTTCCCGAAGGCCAGCGAATTTCGATCTCTTCGGCCACCCTCGCTCCGCCTAACCCAAAATGAACCGGCGCGGCGCTGGACGACGCATATCCCGCCGCGGTGCTCATGTGATTGAACTGCACGAATCCGCCCGCGCTCACTCGAATGCGGGCGCCGATACCATCGCGATTGCTTTTCGTGCCTTCCAGCGCGATGTCGAGCCAATGATTGGAGTCTGGACTATCATTCATCCAAATTTCGGCCGGCGCGCTGAGGGCGGTGACCACAACGTCCAGCTTTCCGTCGTGATTAAAGTCGCCTACCGCGGCGCCGCGGTGACGCCGCGGCGGTTGGGCTGCGAAACCGGCCTCTTCGGTGAGCGCGGACCACTTATTTCCTTCAAGGTTGCGGAACACCGTGTTGGGTTGGTCGATCATCTGGCGACCCGCCATGTTTGGCGACTGCACGTGTCCTCGGCTGACGAAAATATCCTTCCATCCATCGTTGTCAAAATCGGCGATGTTCGCGCTGTAGCCTGCCATGGGAGCGCTGAGCAAAGCCATGCCACTCTTCGCGGTGACATCGGTGAAGCCCAACTTGCCATCGTTTCGATAAACAGGAAAGGTCTCATTGTCGAGACCGACGAGCATGATATCGGGGAGGCCATCATTGTTCAGATCGCGAAAGTCAGCGCCCATCCCAGAGATGACGTTGCCCTGCTCGGGTAAGGCTACTCCGGTCTCGAACGCGACTTCGTCGAAGCGGGCATTCCCTTTGTTGTGGAAGAGAAAATTGAAGACCTTGTCGTTGGCCACGAATATATCGGGCAGGCCGTCGCCATCATAGTCCGCCACGCCAACGCCCATTCCCTTTCCGAGATGCGCCCGGATTCCCGACTTGGCGGAAACATCCGTGAATGTGCCGTTGCCATTGTTCAGGAAGAGCTGGTTTGGGAGAGGCTTGTAAAGCTTGGGATGGCAGTATTCCGGCTTGCCTTCCCACTTACAATCCGGCTCCTTGTTGACGTCCCAGCTCATGTAGTTCACGACGAAAAGATCAAGGAGGCCGTCGTTGTTGACGTCGACCCAAACCGCGCCTACGGACCACAGCGGCCCGTACTCCTTATCGGGCTGCGCGAGTCCAGCTTTCTCGGTGACGTCCGTGAAAGTGCCGTTGCCATTGTTGTGGTAGAGCGTGTTGCGATGGACGCCACCGACAAAGATATCTTCGTAGCCGTCGTTATCGTAGTCGCCGATGGCGACGCCGACGTCGTAGCCGGTTCCAGCGAGCCCGGCTTGTTCGGTTACGTCGGTGAACGTGCCGTCTCCGTTGTTTCGGAACAAGCGATTGCGGTATTTTGGCGATGACTTCTGCAAGGTGACGATGTCGGCGCCATTGGTGAAAAAAATGTCCAGGTTCCCATCATTGTTGTAATCGAAGACCGCGACGCCTCCGGCCATGCTTTCCGGTGCATGCTTTTGGTAGCTTTCGGAGCTATCGAGAGAAAATGGGATGGGCCGAAACGAAAAATGAATGGGAGCTTTGGTCGATTGCGCGGCAACCGTGCATTTCCATGCAATTCCGGCGGTCGCCAGGAGAACCGCCAACGCGCAAACTATGGGACACCGCAATGATTTTCCCAGTGGAGAAGCCATTTATATGGCTATCATAGCGGTCCGCGAAGTTGTTGCGACAAGAAATCGTAGTGGGCTGATAAGCATTCGAAACGGCGTAGCCGAGTCACTGTCCTGCCGCTCGCTGGTGAAACACATACACCGCTTCGCCCACACTTGTTGACACAAGTTCCGCGTCAATATGAAAGACGTCGTGGATCGTTTCCGGACGAAGCACTGTGTCTCTGGGTCCCTGAGCGATTAAGCTTCCCGCGTTAAGAAGCGCTAACCGAGTCGCGTATCGGGTGACTAAGTTGAAGTCATGCGTCGCGACCACGATGGTCTTGCCTTGCCGGGCGAGTGCTTGGCACAGATCCAGGATATCGAGCGCATGCTGGATATCGAGGTTCGCCGTCGGCTCGTCCAACAAAATAAATTTCGGTTCGACGACCAGACTGCGCGCGATAAGGACGCGCTGACGTTCCCCTCCGGATAGCGTGGTGATCAGGCGGCCGGTCAAATGGGTGATATCGCAATACGCCGCCGCGGTGTTTACCGCCGTGCGGTCCGCCGCGGTTTGCGGTGCGAATCGTCCGCGATGCGCATACCGACCCATCTCGAGGATCTCGGCGACGGTGAATTCGAAACCAATTTGCGAGTCTTGCGGAACGAAGGAAATCCGGCGGGCGATTTCTTTCCGAGGGCGGCTGTGGATCGCGACGCCGTCAAGGAGTACATCGCCGGTGTCAGGACGCCACAATCCGGCGAAGACGCGTAACAGCGTGCTCTTGCCGCTGCCGTTTGGGCCGATTAGCGCCATCATTTCGCCCGCTCGTATTTCGAGCGAAGCGGGGCCAAGGATGGTTCGTCCTGCGCGCCTTACCGTCGCTTGTCGTACTTCCAGGACACTCATGCGGCGGCCGCTCCTCGATACTGGCGGAACAGCAAGTAGATGAACAAGGGACCGCCAAGAAGCGCGGTGACAATGCCCAAGCGAATTTCGGTCGGAGGGTGGATCGTGCGAGCGAGCAAGTCGCAGAGCACGAGAAAAGCCCCTCCAGTGAGCGCGCTCGCTGGAAGCAAAGAGCGGTTCGATGGACCGAGAATGAGACGCACGCCGTGCGGCACGACGAGTCCGACGAAGCCAATAAGCCCAGCGACGGCAACCGCGGCACCCGTCAAGACCGCGGCGGTGAGCGTCAACATGCGCTTCGAGGACTCGACATCCACACCGAAGGAAGCCGCGGTTTCCTCACCCAGTTGAAGAAGGTCCAGGTCGCGGGTCTGAAACAAGGAAGCCGCGAGGCCGAGGATGACGAACGGGGCGCACAACCAGACATGCGTCCAGGTTCGAGCGTCGAGCCCGCCCATCATCCAGAAGACAATGTCCTGGGCGATCTGCCAATTCACAATGTTGACCGAAAGGAGCAGGCTAGATACAGCGCCGAGCAAGGCTCCAGCTGCGACGCCAGAGAGGAGCAAGGTGCCCACGGGCGTAACGCCGCCGCGGGTTGCCATGGCGTAAACAAGAGCAAGAGCGAGCAAGGCGCCCAACATGGCGAGCAGCGGCAGAGAGAGAACGGAGGTGGCGTTCCACCCAAAAACAAAGGAAATCACTCCTCCTAACACTGCGCCGGCACCAGCGCCCACCAATCCAGGTTCTGCCAACGGGTTGCGAAATAGCGCCTGCATGATGACGCCGGCTGCGGCGAGCCCTGCGCCGACAAAGAACGCCACGACTACTCGAGGAACGCGAATCAGCCAAACGATTACCTGGTCCGCTTTCGCGACCGTCATTGCGCTGGTCCAGGCATGCGGAAGGAGCTTGAATTCCACGACCCGCAAAATGACCGGCCAAGAGAGGGACGTACTGCCGACCCCGACGCCCGCAACAAGCGCCAGGAAAAGAATCGGCAACAGAAATCCATAAAAGATCGCGAGGCGAAAGCGCGTTCTCGTCGATAGCACAGGCGACGTCGCGAAGGACACCGGGACTTGCGCGGATTGACTCACTGGATGTTTCCTGTGGAACGACCAGCCGGACTGTAGAGTGCTTCGGCCATAGCCTGCACCAGAAGCGCAGAGTAAGTGGACTTCGCAAGGAAGATGCGGTCGTCGAGAACTACGATGTGGTTATTGCGCGCTGCCTGAGTAACGGAAATCGCGGAGTCAGCGCGAAGTGCCGCCAGCACACTCTTCGTTTTTCCATTCTCGGCGCCAACGACAATCCATTCGGGATCCCAGCGAACGATCTGTTCGAAATCGATACCTTCGTAGCCATCAACCTCATTTTCAGCGGCGACGTTGATTCCGCCGAGAGCCGCGACAATGTTGTCGAAGAGAGTGTTTTCGCCGTAGGCGTAATTGCCCGCTAGCCCAAGTATGCGAGGGGTGGGCGCCTTGGGAGGCCGCAGCGATCGCGCCTTTTGCACCGCGTTGTGAAAGCGCGCCGCTTCGTTCGCCGCTGCGTCGTCGTTGCCCGTGATATAGCCGATCAGTCGCACAGCCTGTTCGATCTCGTCGAGTGTTTGCGGCATCGTCTGAATACGAAACACCGGAACGCCACAGCTTCGAGCCAGGCTGGTGGAATCGGCACGACCGTCGCTGGACACGATCATCAGGTCGGGGTCCAGAGCAATCACGCGCTCGGGGTCGCTGAAGATCGTGGGATGAAACTGCTGTACGGATGCATAGACATTACTCATGCGCTGCTGGTACGCGCTTTCGCTCACGGCAACAACATCGCGCGACGGAACCACGGCGTAGACCCATTCGTCGATGGACCAGGACTGCGACACGATCCGATGCGCGGGATGTTCGATTCGCACGGTGAATCCATCGCTGTCCACAGCCTCACGGGGATACCGCAAACTTCCCGTGCGAACCAGAAGCGGCTTGTCCCCAGTGTTTGGAACGGGCAGTTGCAAGCCGCCGGGCGGTGAAGCGTACCGCCGGACGCCGGCTGCAATCGAGGCCACAAGCGCGACGAGAAGCGCGGGGGCGATCAACGTCCAGAGCCGTGGATGCATGGCATCGCTCGCGGAGTCTATTCTCTTTGGATTGGCGAAGGATTCGACGTGCGGAAATTAGCTTTGAACCGAAGCGGCGAAATGTTCGAAGGATTAATTCGCATGCTTCCTGTTCTCCGCAGGCAAGTCGGACGCCGTTCTCGGCAGGTTTCCTGGCTCGGAGGTTGCAGCGATCGCTGCGAACCGTTTCACCTTCCCCAGCTCGTCGCTGAGTGGTACTTCGAAACGGCTTACCTCGTTACAGTGGCGGGACCGCGCTGGAGTTGCACCAGCTTCCCTATTAAGCCCTCTTGGGCGCCTGAGAACATAAGAGAGTTAACACAGCGCGCAGAGCCCGTCAAATACGGATCGCGGCGAGGATCACGGCGAGCGCGGCCGCCAACAGTCCTGTAGCACCGACTAAGAACTCAGCGCGTGGGACGTCGGAATCATCTCCCGCCGGCGGATCCGAAGAGTCACCGAGCCATAGTTCAGTAACAAGCACGCCCTTTGCCCAGATGGGGCCGATCAATCGCCGTTGAATTCCGCCTGCGGTAGCCGCTTCGCTCCACCCGGAATTCGGTCCGGGAAGTATCGCGTGTTGCCGCCAGCCGACACGCAACGCCTTCCGTGCGGAGCATCCAGGGATCATCCCCGACAAGAGAGAAAGTAAAAGCCACGTGAGCCGTGCGGGAATGAAATTCATCAAATCGTCCAAGCGGGCGCCGCACCAGCCAAACTTGAGGTATCGCGGCGTCTTGTAACCAACCATGGAGTCCATCGTGCTGACGACTTTAAAGAGCACGATACCAGGCAGACCCAAAACTACGTACCACGCGAGCGGACTCACAAAACCGTCGGTGAGATTTTCGCTGAGGCTTTCAATTGCGGCGCGGCGGCACGCCGCGATGTCCATGCGGTCGGTATCCCGCCCGACCAGACGTGCAATTGCGGTGCGAGCCCCCTCAAGATCACCGCGGCGAGCTGCGGATTCCACTGCCCATGCGTGCCGCGAGAGATCATGAAGCGCAAGGCACGAGTATGCGAGGAATAGATGAAAGACAAACGCGGCGAGGTCGTTCCATTGTTGCAGACCAAACAAAACGGCGCCGCTGCCGCCAACCCAAATAATGCTCAATAAGAAGAAAAGCGCAATTCCGCCGCCGTAGCCGTCCGCACCGAGTTTTCGCAGGCCATTTTCCAGCCAGGTAAGAGTGTTGCCCATCAAGCGAATCGGATGCGCGCGATAGACGGGGTCCCCGATCAACAAGTCGAGCGCCACCGCTCCAGCGAGCAGCAAAGCGTTGGGACGAAGAAGACTCAGTTCCACTTGGAGGACCAGCCTAGCGCGATCGCTGAAAAGACAGCTCGCATCGGCTGTTCGGGGTCTGCTTCGGCAAGCTGCGCGTAGAAATCCAGCCAGCGATCCGGTTTGGCGGAAAGGTTCGCGGCGAGCGTCGCCACCTGTTGACGAAGGATGTCGCGAGCGGAACTCGTGGGGATGGTGCCGAAGCGAATGCGGTCGAGCACGGCAGCGATAGCGAACGCCACCGCCGCGACTTTCGGCTCGTAGATCACCGAATTCAGATTCTTCTTCAAGAGCTCCAACTCTCGCTCGGTCAGTAGCGGAGCCAGGCTCGCCATGAAACTAGTCTCATTTCCTCCGTAGCGCCCCAATGCATGAAAAAGCGAGCGTGTAGTGCTTGGCTCTAATCCGTTCTGCCAGCGCAGAGCTTCGAGGGTGGCATCTTTCACCGCGACTCCGATCAACTCCCCAAGTTTCGAGTGTGGGCTCGTGCTCGTCATCGCCCGGCCCGCATTGAGCGGCGACGCGACGCAAAATTGATCAGTGCCTGTTCCCGTCGCGAGTTCCTTCGAATAAAGACTGCTCACCGCCAACTCACGGAGGGCTGTGCTCTTCGCCTCCGTCATGGTGATCACCGCGCGTGCCAGAGCTCCGGGCGTCACAGTGCGATTCACGAGAAGCTCGGTATTGATCGTTCCGCCGACGAGCGCAATCTTCTCCCAACCGCTCTCCGTCTCGCGCCAGGAGGCCGGATCGCCCGCGCACGTTGCATTGCCGTGAACACCGGCGGTCACGACCGCTGTTACCAGCGTCGCCTCATCTCGACTCTGAACTACCGCCGCATAATTCATATTTGCGGCCGTCCCCATCATCGCCACTTCGCCAGGATCAAGGCCGATCTCCTTACACGCGGCATCGTGATAGTTTTCACCTCCTCTACCGGTGATAAGAGCGTGGCGCTCGTGGTGGTCCGTGCCTTCACAGCTTTGGTGGTTGACGAGGTAGCGCACACTTTCGGTTTGACCGCCATTGCGCGCGGAAGTGCTAAGCACGCGATGCGCCGTCAAAAGCTCGGTAATCAGAAAACGCCCGGTTCGCACCAGTCGGTACTCCGGTGTGACAAACAACTCTTCGAGATTTGAGGCAGTCGCCATCCACTTCCTCAGCTCTGTGATAGGGTCGACTGATTTCCGGTGCCCGACGGAACAGGAAAAGAAAACAGCGCGGTCCGCGGTGCTCCTTGAGGAGCGCCGTTTGGTTATACCACCCAGCGATGCATCGGGGAAAGCTTGACTCCCTTCAACCGCTTGCCGTATAAATCGTACGACTCGGTTTTTGTATGGGAATCCGGTGCAAGTCCGGAGCGGCCCCGCCACTGTAAGCGCGGAGGAGCGAAGCGACTAAGCCACTGGCGCAACCAGCGCTGGGAAGGCAGCTTCCATCCGAAGAAGCGCGAGCCAGGAGACCGGCTGAGTTCACGTCGATTCGCATCGACCTCGAAGGAAAGGTCGATAACGATTCCGGAATTAGATCGAACAATCCGTCTCGTTTCTCGAATTACAGGTTGGGCCTCTTCGTCTATCTGCTCTGACGCTGACGCAGACCCATCCCGTTTTTCCTTTCGATTCGATGCGAATTAATTTCATTGCATCAGCGGTAATTCCGAGCGCATGGACCCCGCGGACAGGAGGAAAGCAATTTGATTTGGAGTTGACGTGCGAAAAAGCAGTTCGCTGGCGAGATGCTCGGGAAGCGCGGTGAAAAGCCGCCACTGCCCTGCAACTGTAAACGGCCGTTTTTTCGACTGCACAAGCCACTGCCCGTCACGGGTGGGAAGGCGCAGTCGCCCAGAAGTAGGCCGCGAGTCAGGAGACCGGTCCCGCCAAGCTCACAGTCCGCTCTTTCTAGGGCGAAGGAGGACTCTAAATGTCTATTCTGATGGTGCATCGTTTTCCAATACTTCTGTGCTGCGCGCTTCTAACCACGTTGTGTGCCTTTTCTGCAAAGGGTCAATCCAATGGCAGTCTGCATGGAAAAGTAGTCGACCCGCTGGGTAATGCTGTTCCAAATGCAAAAATCGTGCTCTTGCAAGATGACCGCGAAGTCGTTCATGGAACGTCCGACGTGGAAGGTGCGTTCAATTTGACGGTTCCCGCCGGCGGCCGCTACGCGCCACGCGTGGAAGCGCCTGGATTCGCTACGGAGAACGTTCCGCCGATCTTCCTGAGCACCGGAAAAATCGAAGAGCTGACCGTCTCGTTGCGCATCGGTCCTCTGCCTCAACAGGTTGTTGTTTCGGCAACGGGAACCGCTGTCCCGGAGGCTCAAGTAGGAGCCTCGGTAACTCTCATCGACACCGATCAGATCGCATCGCTCAACAGACTCGACGTCCTCGAAAATCTGCGATACGTTCCTGGCGCGCAGATCGTGCAGACCAGCCAGCGCGGTGGTACCACATCTCTGTTCATCCGCGGCGGAGCATCGGACTTCAACAAAGTGCTCATCGACGGCATACCTATAAATGCCATCGGTGGAGGGTTCGATTTCGCGCAACTCTCCAACAACGGTGTTGGCAGTGTCGAAGTGCTACGCGGCGCAAACAGCCTGCTTTATGGCAGCGATGCTCTGAGCGGCGTCGTTAACATCACCACCGCCCGCGGCAGTACGTCGATACCTGAATTGAAATATTCGGTCGACGGCGGAAACTTCGGGACCTTGAACCAAGACGTCTCCCTAAGTGGCGCACTCCATAGGTTCGACTACTTCTCTGAGTTCTCGAGGTTTGACACCCAGGGCAGCTATCCAAATGATTCTTTCCACAACGCTACGGTGAGTGCGAATTTAGGCTGGGACATTGCTCCCACCACAGGAATCCGCGTCACCGTTCGCCACACAACGACAGCCGTGGGCACGCCCAACGCGATTGACCTCTACGGAATTTCGGATGATTCCACGCAGAGGAATGAGAACACTTACGTTGGTGTCACCGCCCAACAACAAACCACCGAACGGTGGCACAACTCGGTACAGTTTGCCTTCGCTCAGTTCAGTTCCCTCTTCACCAATCCTTCGCCAACGGGGCAACCTTTCGATCCATTCGGAACTGGGCAACCCAACTACTTGGGGAATCTGGTCACCATCCGCGGAGCGAACGGCTTTAGCGTAACCGGTCAGGGCATTCTCGATTTCGCCGGAACTTATCCACAATCTTTTCCCGATTACGAAGCGCGGCGCTCCGCCTACGCGCAGTCCGACTACCGATTCTTTGGCGATTGGACCGGAGTCGTCGGATTCCGCTATGAGCATGAAGATGGCGAAGGCCTCACGCGCAACAACTACAGCTCGTTTCTCGAAGGCCATGGAAGCGTCAGCCATCGCTTGTTTCTGACCGGAGGTGTCGGGCTCGAAGGCAATGCCGTTTTTGGTTTTGCGGCTTCCCCGCGCGTTTCGGTCGCCTACTATCTTCGTAGTCCCTCCGCGGCTGCTTTTTTCGGCGACACAAAGCTAAAGTTCAATTTCGGCAAGGGAATTAAGGAGCCCAGCATCACCCAACAGGCTTCTGCGCTTATCAACATCCTGACACCCGCGCAGATCACGCAATTTAACGTGTCACCTGTGGGTCCTGAGAGGAGCAAAACGTTCGACGGCGGCGTCGAACAAAAACTGTGGAATGGCCGCGCACTCTTGGGAATCACTTACTTCTACAACGATTTTTACGACTTGATTTCGTTCCTCGATCCTTCTTCTCTGGAATCCATCGGAGTCCCAGCGGCAGCAGCGGAAGCCACCGCCATCGGCGGCGGCGCCTACGTGAATGCCACCTCCGAACGCGCGTTGGGAACCGAACTGGAATCTAAGATTGATCTTGGGCACGGATTGCTGTTCCAGGGCGAGTACACCTATCTCGATGCGGTCGTGACGAAGGCATTCGGAGTCGCCGCGATTAATCCGCTATTCCCAAACATTCCCATTGGCTCTTTCGCTCCGCTGGAAGGAGCGCGGCCGTTTCATCTAGCCCCCCACTCGGGGAGTTTCATCCTCACATACAACCGCAGGAGATTGAACGCCACCTTCAGCGGCTATCTGGTAAGCCGCCGCGACGACAGCACGTTTCTCCTGGACGGATTCTTCGGAAACACATTGCTTCTTCCGAATCGTAATCTCGCGCCCGGCTACCAAAAGCTGGATCTGAGCGTACGCTATACAGTGACCTCTTACGCGCAAATCTACACCAGCATCGAAAACCTGCTTAGCCAGCACTATCAAGCAGCATTCGGATTTCCGGCCGCGCCATTCACCATTCGAACCGGCGTCACATTCATAATCGGTGGACACGAGGGATGGTGGAAGTAAGTGCTATTCCTTATGCATTCTGGTTGGAGAAGCGTTCTAGCTGAACTGTATGGAATTCGTCCTGGCCACCGCAGCCCGGAAGCCTTCACGCAAAGCGCAACAACAAGGTTGCCTTTTCTGGAGAGCTACGCTACTTCTCCGAATCGGTGTGCCAACCGGGATTAGTCCAATTGCCATTGCGCAGCACGAAAATTTCGGTAACCCGCCCAGAGGTCTGCGAGCGCTTGCCGGCGACTTCGGTTTCGTACATATACTGACTGTACGTCACCGCGACGTCGCCAAAGCGCTGAATCTCCGTGCGCGGGAATTCCAGCCGCACCAATTTTCCGCCCGATGCTTGGAATTCTGCCGCCGATCGCAATATCTCTGCCCGGCCTTTCCACTTCTCCTCGCCGGAACTGATGACAATGGTGCCGGGAGGGACCAACTGCTCGAGAGCTTTCGCATCGTTGACAAACCAGGCGCGCCAAACAGATTCGCGTACCTTCAGCAATTCTGCTCGCTCGTCCCGAGCAGCCGCGAAATGAGATCCCAAAACGACAGCCGCAAGGACAGCTAAAACGGACATGATTCGCAGTACACGACTCATCTTCATTTCATCCTCCTGATTTTTGAAGAACCTCAACTCACACACGAAATCCGTTCACGAGTGCGCCGCGCCCTTGCGCACCTGATAGATGGCGACCAGGAGCGCCGCCGACGACGCGGAAAATACTGAATAGTCCAACGGGGACTTGATCCCGAAAGAAATCGCCATCGCGGTGCCAAACAACACCAGCAGCACAGAACTTCCGAGGGCCACCCAACGCAGCCACACTCCTAGAACAAGAGCGAGACCCAACGACAATTCCGCCACTGTGGCTGCCCAAGCAAGAAAGGGAATCGTGGATGTTGGCATGAAAAAGTTGACTTTGGCCGTGTATTGCATGAAACCGTCAAAATTTCCGTAGCCGACATTCCTTCCGGAGTACAGGCCAAAACGGTCGGCGATTCCGGAAAGGAAAGATGCTCCCAGTGCCAAACGCGCATAGAGAATTCCCACCCGCTGCCAATCGATGTTGCGCAAGGTTGTTGCTGCGGACTTCGCTACGCTGTTCGCCTTCATTGTTTCCGTCCGTGTCGGCAACGTTTCGGCCATGACTACTTTCCCTCCACCGCTTCAGGCCCTCGAGCGTCCACGCTGAGCGGTCCCTCGCGATCGCAAACGAAATAAGCGATGAATTTCGCGCGCTCTTGTTGGCTGGCGTTGGCTGAAACCTGATGCAGGCCGTTAGGCGCTTCGTAGAAGCTTTCGCCGGCTTTGTAGATGCGCTCTGGCTCACCCTTCACTTGCGTGCGGAGAGCACCTTCGACCATGGTTCCCATCACCGCGCAGGGATGACTATGAGGCGTGGAGGCTTCGCCCGGCCCGTAGGTCACCTCAACAATCGTCGCCTTGAGATGCCGGCCATCTACTTCAGGCAAACGGTGCGAAAAGGCGATCCGAGCCCGCTCGATTTTGTCCGTCGAAGCATTGGCGCCGGTCTGCGTACGCGTAGTGCCGCTCGCCACAAGCGCGAAATACAGTATTCCCGTTCCGAAGCTGGCCCATTTCCCTTGAGAAGTCATTGTTAGCTCCTCCACGCAACCAAATTAATCAAGAGTGGATCAATCGAACAGGTCCATTTACAATGTTTTGGCTATACCACTTCCATGGCGAAACGGACGGCAACCCTCGACTTCACGCTTCCGCCTCGCGATTCGCGAACTCCCGTGTATCGCTGGCTTTATACCGCGGTACGCGCCGGAATTCTCGAGGGCCGTCTGCGGCCCGGCGCGCGTCTTCCCGCCACCCGCGATTTCGCCAGTCAGTACGGGCTTTCTCGCGGAACGATCGTCAATGCTTTCGACCAGCTCAAGTCCGAAGGCTACGTGGAAGGCAGCATCGGATCCGGTACCTACGTCAGTAAAATTTTGCCCGACACATTACTCCAGGTGTCCTCCGATGCCCGCTCGCAGCCGCTCGAGCACAAACGAAATCGGCGTGTTTCGGGCTTCGCCAGCAGGTTGCAGCGATTTCCGAATTTGGAAGCCCGTCCAAGCCGCGCTTTCCGCGCCAATCTGCCGGCGCTGGATTTGTTTCCCACAACGCTGTGGGCGCAAATCGCGGCCCGGCGTTTACGTCGCGCCTCGATCAATCTTCTGCTGGGCTGCGACGCGATGGGCTACCTGCCGCTGCGAGAAGCGGTGGCGGACTACCTCAACACCTCACGCGGAGTGAAGTGCGTCGCAGAGCAAATAGCAATCGTGTCCGGAGTGCAGGAAGCCCTCGATCTGGTCGCGCGGATTTTCCTGAATCCGGGCGACCGCGTGTGCATGGAGAACCCCGGATACATCGGCGCAGCAATGGTGTTCAAAGCCATAGGCGCGAGGATTTCCGTGGTGCCCGTGGACGGTGAGGGAATGAGATTACAGACGCAAAGCCTGCGCGGCTCACGGCTCGTCTACGTAACTCCCGGTCATCAGTTTCCACTTGGAATCACGATGAGCCTCCCGCGGCGTCTTGCGTTGCTTGAGTGGGCTCGGAACTCTGGCGCGCTAATTTTTGAAGACGACTACGACAGCGAATACCGCTATACCGGACGTCCCGTTCCCGCGATGCAAGGACTCGATCGCTACGGATTGGTGTTGCTCGCTGGAAGCTTCAGCAAAGTATTGTTCCCATCCCTCCGACTGGGATATCTGGTGATTCCTCTGGATCTGCAGCACCATTTCGCCGCCAACCTGTCGGTGACCAGCCGCCATGCCCCGCTCCTGGAGCAGGCCGTGTTGTGCGATTTCATCTCCGAGGGCCACTTTGGGCGTCACCTTCGTCACATGCGACAGATCTATGCCGAGCGCCGGTCCGTTCTTCTGGAAAGTGCGCGCCAGAAACTAGCAGGCTTGCTGGTGATTTCCGGCGTTGAAGCTGGATTGCAGACTGTCGGATGGCTGTGCGGGAAAATCAAGGCCGCATCGGCGACGAAGGCCGCGGCCCTCCGCGGCGTCGAAGTGGTTCCACTGAGCGCGTATCATCACGGGAGGATGGCTCGCGAAGGATTGCAACTGGGCTTTGCCGCTGTTGACGCCAAAGAAATCCGCCGCGGAGCACACGAACTAGCAATCGCGCTGGAGAGGGAAAGAAAAGCTATTTAGATTCCACGAATTCTAAAGCGAAGATAGTTCACCAGATCACGCATCGATGTTCCGCGGGGCGCACCATGGCATCACCAGCCTTGCAGCTGAACGCCTTTTCAAATTCAGGCAAGTTGCACAGGGGACCGATCACCCGATATTTGCTCACCGGATGCGGATTGGTTAGCACAAACTGACGTTGCGCGTCCGGACGAATCGCGTCTCCCCGCGCCTGTCCCCACGAGATAAAAAACTGTTGCTCCGGCGTGAAACCATCCTGGTCAGCCGGGCGCGGCTTGCCTTGCATCGATTTCTCGAATGCGAGATACGCTAGCTTCACACCACCGAGATCGCCGATGCTCTCGCCGAGCACCAGTTTGCCGTTTTCGTGCAAACCGCCGTCCACAGTGTAGGCCGAAAACTGGTCGACGACGCATTGTCCCCGGCTCTGAAAGTCTTTGTAGTCCGCAGGCGTCCACCAGTTCTTGAGCTCCCCGGTGGCGTCATACTGCGCGCCTTGATCGTCAAACCCGTGCGATATTTCGTGGCCGATCACCGGCCCAATGCCACCGTAGTTGGCGGCATCCGTGGCGTGCACATCGAACATGGGTGGCAGCAGGATTCCCGCTGGGAATACGATTTCATTCAGCTGCGGATTGTAATACGCGTTGGACGTCGGCGTGGTCATGCCCCAGCGGAGGCGATCCACCGGCTTGCCAATCAGCTGCGCGTCATCGCGAACCGCAAAGCGTCGCGCCTCGACCACGTCGTTCCAATAATTGTTTCGCATGATTTCGACGCTGCTGTAGTCCTTCCATTTGTCCGGGTAGCCGACCTTCGGGTTGAACGTCGAGAGCTTTTGGAGAGCTTTCTGCTTGGTCTCATCGCTCATCCAGCTGAGCGTCAAGATGTCATCGTGGAGCGCCAGCAGGATGTTCTTGACCATCTCTTGCATGCGCGCCTTGGCTTCAGGAGAAAATATTTTTTCGACGTACTTCTTCCCCAAAGCTTCGCCAAGGTCGG
This sequence comes from uncultured Acidobacteriota bacterium, assembly GCA_963834025.1. Lineage (GTDB taxonomy): Bacteria > Acidobacteriota > Terriglobia > Acidiferrales > UBA7541 > Acidiferrum. Next base: position 495,123 of record CAWIAI010000007.1, read on the forward strand.
AGTCCGTCGCTTCCACGCAACGCTTCCACCGAGGCTTCATTTCTTTGGCGCCTTGCAAGTACTCGTGGTTGAAAGCGAAATCCTCCTGGACAAAAGGCGTGGAAAGAGACGGCGCAGCCGACAGCACTACTTGCCACGTCAAATACGTTTTCCAGTCGGCAAGGGAACTTTCCTTCAACTGCTTCTGAAACTCCTGCAGGAATTTGGGTTGATCCACATTGAACGCGACGCTGGGTTCGACATTCGCCGCTTTGAAATATTCGCTCCAGTTGAAGTCGGGGGTCAGCTTCTGGACCCCATCCAGATTCATCTTGTGATCCGTGGCGTGCGGATCGCGTAGCTCAACATTGGTGAGTGATGCGCCGGCCAGCGCAGTCTCCATGCGCATCACGACTTGTGCTGACGCTGCTGCAGCCGCCCTGTCCGATCCCGCAAGTGCGAACATTGCCGCTACATGCTCAACGTACTTCTGCCGTGTTTCTTTGGATTTGTCGTCGTCTTTGAAGTAGTAGTCTCGCTCAGGAAGTCCGAGACCCGCGGCGGCGGCATCGGCGATGACCTGCTGCGGATTATGGGGATCCTGGCTCGAGCCGAATGCGAACGGAGCGAAAATAGCCTCTGCGTTCAACCGCGCGATGACTCGCTGCAGATCCGCGGTCGAACCCATGGATTGAATCAGCGCAAGCTCCCGGCTGATGGCTTTGACGCCTTGCGAATCAATCTGTTTCTCGTCCATGCAAGCGCCGTAATAATCACCAATCAAGCGCTCCGTGGATTTTGGCGCAGCGGTGGCAGAGTGCGCGGCAGCTTCGTCGAGAATGCCATGCAGCACTTCCTTGGTGGATTCGCCAGCTGCCCAGCGCTTGCTCCAGATGACCATCGAAGGCGGTATGGGATTGTTCGCGCGCCAGCTTCCGTTGGCAAATTCATAGAAGTCCTGGCACGGATTGGCTTTGCGATCGATGTCGTTGATATCGATGCCGTGCAAAGGCTTTTCTTGTCCGCAAAGCGGCAAAGCACACAAAAGCGCCGCCAGAACTACAGTTGGAAATCGCATGGAAATCCTCGCATTAATCTCAGTAGGTTGGGGTGAACCCCTCTGTTGAGACAGTTTGGAATTGGCACATATGCAGTTCAATGATTTTCCCTTCTCAAACTTCCTCGTCTCCTTCAGGATGACGCTCGGCTGGTGAAGCGGAGGCGAGCTCTGCTGGAGAGCAACTCGCCGAGGAATAGCCAGCTGGAGACTCATCGGAACGATGAGCCGGGGAGCGGCTCTTGGGTCGCTCCCCGCTACTGTTTCCTACATCGGACTGATAGATCTCCCCATGCCTGAAAAAACTCATTGTTGCTCCAGCAGGATTCACCCCGGTATTCGCCTCTCGCTCGAACTCTTCCGGCGACCGATAGCCCAGCGCCGAATGTAAACGGCACCGATTGTAGTACTGTTCGATGAAGGCCTCGATGTTACCAAGCAAGTGGTCTAAGTCTCGGTAGTCGTTCGCATAAATCTCCTCCCGTTTGAGCGTTTTCATAAAACTTTCGCAACTGGCGTTGTCATAGGGGTTCGCCGGCCGACTCATGCTCGGGATCATCTGGTGCTTTCGCAAGATCTTCACGTAGTCTCCGGAAGCGTACTGCACGCCACGGTCGGAATGATGCACCAAACCTGGTGGTGGCTGTCGTTGGGCCAGGGCCTGTTCCAGAGCTGTAATCGGCAATCGGCTCGCGAGTGTTCGGTCCAAAGCCCATCCCACCACCTTGCGTGAGAACGCGTCCAGAACGACCGCCAGGTAGACGAACTCCTTCTTCAAACGGATATAGGTAATGTCCGCTACCCAGAGCTGATTCATCCCCGTCAGTTTCATGCGACTGGCAAGATTCAGATAGACCTCGAACTCGTGGTCGGAATCCGTGGTCACCACGAACGCCCGCGGCTGCACGGCTAGCAGGTTATCTTCCCGTAGCATTCGCAACACACGTTTGTGATTCACCAGCATCCCGCGCCGCCGCAACTCAGCGCTGATCCGCCGATACCCGTAGCGGCGTCGATGCTCGATAGCGATCTGCTGAATCACGCTCCGCGCCTCCATATCTTCCTCGACCGGTGCTCGTTCCTGCAGAGAACGATAAAAACCGGCCCGGCTGACTCCGGCTAGCTGACACATTCGCTCGATGCTTAGGCTGCCTTGCAGCGGCATCACTTCTTGGATTTCGTCGTAGATGCCTTCTCGCCACTGATACCGCTCTTCTGGCGTCGAGCCTCGACTTTTTGCAAGGCACCTTTGAAAAAATCCAGCTCCAACGTCTTGTCAACCAACACGCGCTTCAGCTGATTGATTTCCTTGCGGAGCATGGACTCACGAGAGTTCTCTGGTGGCGACTCCTCACCGGGTTCGAACGGATCAAATTGATCTCGCCACTTGTAGAGAAGCCGTCGATGCACACCAAGTTCCTGTGACAATTCCACAATGTTGTCGCAGGTCTTCAATCGCTGGACAGCCATCCGGCGGAATTCTTTCGGGTACTTTCCCACTCGTCTCGTCGCCACTCGCAGTTCCTTTCCCTGCAGAGTGTGCCTTATCCGAGTGTCTCAAGTTAAGGGTTCAGTCCAAGGTGCCGCCGATGAGGTTACCTACGAAACTAAGAGATATCAATGCGTGCGCAGTGGAGGGACCCTGGCTACCAATCAAATCAACCGCGAATCGTTGATACCACCCTGTTGCCACCCATAAACCCACAATTGTCTTTCGTCCTTTCACCCTGCGCCCTTCGGAACTTTCTTGCCCAGCAAATCCAGCGCGCGATCCAGCGTCTGCCGTTTCTTCCAGAAATCCTTCCACAGATCTCCGACAGCCTTGATCCGCTCGTCAAACTTGGTCAGCGTGAAGGTATCCGGCGTAATGTTCTTCGTCAATTCTTCGGGCTCCAGCGGCGTCGAGACTGGTGCCTTCGGTTCCGCTCGCACCGAATACGCGCATGCCAACGGTTTCCCACTCGCATTCTGCAGGGCGTCGATCAGGATGTGGCCCTTGGGACGCTTGCTTACCGTTCGCTCAAACGTCGTGAGTTTTGGATTTGCCGCTGCGACCAGCCGGCCCACGACTTCCGCGAACGTCCGCGTCTGTTCGTAGCTGTACCGCGCCTCCAAAGGAATAAAGATATGAAATCCAGATGCGCCCGACGTCTTCAGGAAACACTGCATGCGGATCGACTTCAGCATCTTGTAAATCTCGTGCGCGATATACAACACATCCGAAAACGGCGTTCCCGGTGTCGGGTCCAGATCGAAGAAAACGTAGTCCGGTCGGTCCTGGCTTTCCGCCCGGCTCGACCACGGATTGTGATCGATGCAACCCAGATTGGTGAGATAGAGCAATGCCGCGCGATTGTTGGCAAGGATGTACCGCATCTCGCCGCCGCGCTCCTCTGACTCCACCGTCGCCGTGCCGATCCAGTCCGGCAGAAACGAGGGCGCCTCTTTCTGGAAGAACGCCTTGCCGCCTACTCCATCCGGATACCTCCGCAACACCATCGGACGGTCTTTCAGAAGCGGCAGAATGTAGTTCGCCATCCGGTAGTAGTAGGCCAGCAGATCGCGCTTCTTCAGCCCGACCTCGGGAAAATAGGTCTTGTTCAGGTGCGTCAGATGAACTCGCTGCCCATCCGACTCCACGTCGAGCGTTTCCAATCGCCCGGTCCTCAATTCTTTCTCTATATCACTTGCCGTCTTCGGGTCGGCAGATCCCGTCGAATACGTTTGCTTCGCCTTCGACTTCGCAGTCACTTGCGGTACAGCCACTTTCATCGCACGGGTTTCCGCTGGTGTCTCCTCTAAAGTATCCGTTTTCCACTCCGCCGTTTTCCCTGTCTTGGTTTTCGCCCTCTCGCTCTTCGCCGGCTTTTCCTTCGCCGCGCTAGCCGCTTCTTCGACCGGTTCAGGTCTTGCGTCCTCGAACGTGCAGTCTTTCGCCTTACGGTCGTTCCGCAAAGAGAGGAATACGGGCGCTCGCAAGTGGTCATCGGCGGTCCAATTGGCATACTTGACCCGTGCCACCAATTCTGGCTTCACCCAATCGACCTTTTCTCGCAGTGCCGGTGCCGTTCCAAAAGGACCGTGGGGCGTTCCCAATTTTTGAAGCTTGTCGAAAATCTGCTTCTGCGTTCCTTCATCAAATCCGGTTCCCGCGCTGCCAATGAATTTCAATTCACTACCGTCGTACAACCCGAGCACCAGCGCGCCAAAATATTTCCGGCTGCCGCGGCCTTCCGTATAGCCCGCTACCACCGCGTCCAGTTCGTTCACAATTTTCAACTTCAGCCATGCGGAAGTGCGCGTTCCGGAATAAGCGCTGTCTTTAATTTTGGCGATGAGTCCCTCGAGGCCTTTCGCTCGCGCTGCCTCGAATAATTCCTCGCCCTTCTCCGCAATATGTTCCGAATAATGCACTTTCTCGTTGCCGGTCAGAACCTTTCTCAACAACTCCTTCCGCTCCACCAGTGGTGCCTTTCGCAAGTCGTAGCCGTCCGCATACATCAGGTCGAATGCGTAATAATCCAGCGGCACCGACTGCATTAGCTTTTGAGAGGGATTCTGTACGCCCAGCCGGTTCTGCAACTTTTGAAAGTTACTTCGCCCATCTGCATCGAGCGTGACGATCTCTCCATCGACGATCGCATTCTTCACCCGAAACTTCTCCGCTAGATCCTCGAATTCGGGATATTCCCGCGTTACATCCCGCCCGGAGCGCGCCCACAAAGTCGTCTTGCCATCTTTCATCTCCGCAATCGCGCGAACTCCATCCCACTTGATTTCGAAAATCCAGTTCGGATCGGAGAACGGTTTCTCCTTTAATTCCGCCAGCGTGGCGCGAATACTTCCCGGCATTTTCGGCATGGGCGATTCCACCGCGCCGTCCAATTCGGAAGCGTCAACAACGCGACGCTCGCGCGAAGCCGGCCGTCCCTCCGCGATATCCTCCAACGTTCGGCCGCTCACCACCGATTCTGCGTGCTGCTCCGCGTCCCACTTGTCGTCCGCGAAAGAATCGCGGTGCTTGATCAACAGCCATTCATTCTTGGTGCCCGGCTTCCGCAACCGCACGATGACAAAACTTCCATGCAGCTTCTCGCCATGAAGTTGGAACTTCAATTCGCCACGCGCCAATTGATCGAGCGTGCTCATCTCTCCTTCCGGCGCATAGGTGCCCTCGTCCCAGATGATGACCTCGCCGCCGCCGTATTCACCCTTCGGGATTGATCCTTCGAATTTGCGATATTCGAATGGATGGTCCTCCACCTGAACCGCCAGCCGCTTGTCGCCCGGATTCATCGAAGGTCCCTTGGGCACCGCCCACGATTTCAGGACACCATCAACTTCCAGCCGCAAATCATAGTGCAACCGAGTCGCCGCATGTTTTTGCACGACAAAAACATGATCGCCGCTTCCAGCGCGAGCGCCACCGGCAGGTTCTGAGGTTTTCTTGAAATCACGCTTCTTGCGATATTCGTTGAGCACGCGAGTAAGCTGGCTCCTAGCGGCGTCGGTTGGATGCAGAAAAGTGGTGGCGGGTTTTTGAACCACCCAGTCGCACGCTTGACCGCAAAACCGGCACATCATACCGCTAGTCGACCCGATCAGGGCCAGCGGCGACGGTAACGCCCCCGTGCATCTCGCGCGTCGGTCGATTCGCAGGCGCCTTCCAAAAACAAAGCCGCCGGCTCGTAGAAGGCCGGCGGCGTCATTCCCTGCATTTGCCTGTATTTGATTGACTTTGTTTAGCGATTCGGCCGGTGCTCGGCGTTGTGTTCCTGCGCCGGGTGATCCGTCTTCGCGTTGTGCTTGTCGTTGTAAATCTGCTTGCTAGCGTTGTTCTGCTGATGGTTCACTTGCTCGCGTTCCTGCTGCGTCAAATGGCCGCCGTTGGCCGCGCGGTCGTTGTGCACTTCGTTGTTGATGTGCGCTTCTTTGTTTTCCAGGTGGCTCGTTTCGCGTGGAGTCAGTTCCCCGGACTTCACGCCTTGGCCGATGCGCGCCTGCTGGTTACCTTCGCGGGCGTTGACGCGGCTCATCGCAGCCGTTGCGGGCCTGCCGTGATTTTCGGACGCGAAGTTGGCGCGATTGGTGCTCGCCGTGTGTTCGTGCGCCATCTGCGCCGACGTCGCTTGGATGTGCGACTCGTGGCTGGCACGAAGTTCGTTCGCGTTCGCTGCGCGGTTGATGCCGCCGGGGCCGCCGTTGAAGCTAGTGCGCGTCGTGTTATTCACGATTACCGTCTTGTTGACGTAAACGTTGCGCACGACCGTAGTGTTCACGTTGACGACCGCAGTGTTATACGCGAAATGCCCTCCGCGCCATTCGCCGCCGACAAAGCCCACGCCGCCGTACCCGAAGCCGTAGTTCACGCCGCCGTAGAACCCAATGTGCGGTCCCCAATACCCGGCGTGCCACGCGTAAACGCCTCCGCCCCAGCCCCAATACCCAGGAGTCCAAAGCACTCCGACTCTGGGGGGAGCGATCCACACGCCCGGAACCCAGTAGTAACCCGCATCGCCATAAGCCCAATACCCCGGAGTCCACAGATAGCCCTCGACTGGGCAAGGTGGCTGCACGTACACGGGTATGGCCGGCGGAGCCACATGAACGGATATACCCACGCCAACGGCGATTTGCGCCTTGGCGGGTGCCGGAGCCAGAGAGACCAAACCAACGAACAAAGCCAGGAACAAAGTTCGAACCGAAACTAGTTTACGTACCACAGGATCCTCCCCACAGGGTCCTTTGCGTCCCCGCTTGACTTGGGCGCTCGGGGCGTCAATGAACCGACGTTCTGAAGCCGCCGGGGTGTGTTGCTGATTCTCCGGCCTTAGCTATTTCAACCCTAGTTTGCGCTTCGAGTTTCGGTCTGTCGCCCGATTTGCACCGATCGGTGCTCTATGCATCATTATCTATACGTCTCATTTAAATAGACTTAGAGCGAATCTGGCATTTATGTTGAGGGGAGTCCTGGTACTCGCTCTTTCCTCGCTCCGCTCCGCGTGTGGCTAGCGCCAACACCCGATTCCCTTGCGCTATTTCCCCAAATGCAGGACATACATGCGGTAATCCTCGCCCGTGCCGAACCAGTTCTTGTAAGTCTTGCCCATGCGAGCGCCGAATTTCTTGTTCAGTGCCTGGCTGGCTCCAGGACGAGCATGTCCGTAGATGCGCTTGAAATCGCGCGAGACGCGGCCGATAAACGCCGCCTTCAAAATGGCGCCATAACCTTTGCCCTGGTACTTACGCAAAATCGTGTTCGAGTAGCAGTAAATCGCTTCGGGATCGCGCGGGAAACCCATCATGTCGTCCTTGCCGCTCCAAGTCACGCCGTAGGTCTCCCCGACGAGCTTGCCGTCTTCCAACATCCAGATGGTGATCGCGGATTTCAGCAGCTCGAGCTTTTCCGGCAAGGATAGCCGCAAGTTGGGGTGATACTCCCGCTCGAACGCCATAGTGCGCTCAATGGGGTAGCGGAAGCGAAACGTGATGGCCACGAGTTGAAGATCCTTTGCGCCGCGTGCGCCGAATTATCCAGGGTTCCCAAGGATGCGGCAAGTGCGGAGCGCGGAATCATGTGAGGCCGTGGCACAGCCATTCCTGTTTACCCTGAGCCTCGAAGGGGCCGTGTCTTCAGCCCGTTGCGGCAGTCACCCCGCCCCCCTGCGCCAGCGCGGTGCACCACACGCACGACCGCTTTGCTGGTCCGCGACCGCGGATGCGGCCCACGCCAGGTCAATATCTCCGGCTGCGCATCCATTCCTCAAGCTACGGCTTCGGCGATCAGGCTGGCCAGACTAGAGCGTCTGTGCTACGCGGCGGCGATTACCTCTATTTCGACCAGGGCGTCTTTGGGCAGGCGAACGGCTTGCACCGTGGAGCGTGCGGGCGGGGCGGTGGTGAAGTAGCGAGCGTAGACCTCGTTCATTGCCGGAAATTCATTCATGTCTTTCAGAAAGACCGTGGTCTTCACCACGTGATGGAGATTTGAGCCTCCGGCTTCCAAAATACCTTTAATGTTTTCGAGCACGCGTTCGGTTTGCTGGCGGATATCGCCAGCGGACATCTCGTTGGTCTTAGGATCCAGCGCTACCTGGCCGGACAAATAGAGAAAGCCGTTGGTCTTCACGGCCTGGGAGTACGGGCCGATGGGTTTGGGTCCGCGATCGGTGGTGACGATTTCTTTCATGGTGAGGTCTCCTTTGGATTTGAAACATTGGCGCCGGCGGTGGTTTCGTAGCGGGCGCGGAAATCTTCGGGAACCCCGGGACGCTTCATCCAGTGGCGCACGAATTCAGCGACGTTCTGATGGGTTTCCTGCTCGAACGCGGCGATCAGATCGTCGAGATCGAAGCCGCCGCCCTGGCGCGCATACAGCATGTGGCTGAGGGCTCGATTGAAGGCATCCTGGCCGTAGCGATCCTGCAACCCGAAAAAGAATAGAAGACTCTTGGCGCGGGTGACGCTGTCGTCTTCCGGTTTGTGGGCATCGGCTTGGCGCGGCACGAGAGCGAGCGTGCGGCGAATGGTTTCCATGCGGACTTGCGCTCCCTGAACGGCCTCGCGGCCCTGCGACGCGGCGAATGCGGGGAAAGCAGAGAGCGGCGGATCCTGTTCGAAGAACCCGGGATTTTGGCCGTATCCTAGCCAACTCGAGGCGAGCGAAGGGGCCGCGGCGGCAACGATTTCCGGCGCCCCGGAGCGGAGGTCGACCATCACAGTATCGAGAGAGGCCATTTCCGCGGAAGGCCTGGCACCCGGTTCGGAAATGAGCTGCGCATAGTTCGAGGCCGTGCCACTAAAGCAATCGTCGGCGACAGGACATTCCACAAGCCAGAGTTGACGCAATTTCTGACTGTGTGCACCGAACATAGCATCGTAAGCGTGGCTGGCGGCCATAAGCGAACCGGCTGACTGTCGAAGTGCATTGGTATCCTGGGGAGTGCGACTCCAGAGATTTATCGTTTCCGCGCGGCTCGCTGAATTGGGCGGCGATGTAGCGGCCGGCGATGACGAACGGATAGCCGTCCTTGGTTTGTTGAACGATGCGCAAGGTTTGCTCACTGCCGCTGCGGGAAACTTTGGGTTTGCGGCCACTGGCGTGAACCAGAAAACCCTCGGGGACGCGAACTGTGAGGAGCCAATTCGGAGGTGGCACTCCTCCGGTGGCAAAGGCTCCTCGAGCCGGCAGAAGCTGCGGGCTCCAGCCCTCCGCGGGCAAAAAGAATGCGTCAGACGCGAAGCTAAAGGGGTGCTCTCCGGGCGATGATGAGGGATGAAATTCGACGGAAAGATGCAATGCGCCTGTGGTGGAAACCGCCCAGGACTCGGGAAAGTTGAGCAACACGTTGCGCGGATTATCGGGCGATGCCTCGACCGACAGAGAATGACCGTTCCAGTCAGCGTGGGGATCCGCGAAGTTGAATCTGCGCCGGCCAGGCAAACGAAGCTCGATCGAGGAGAGCGGCCGGTTGCCGTCGTTGCGCAGGCGATAAATGGAATCGATGTGGATGACAGGTTGCGGATCTGCGGTGAAGCGGACTTCCATTTCCTGCTTCTCGATGGCATAGCCGGGACCAAACGCTGCAGTGCAGGCAGCAGCAGAAAAGGCCGCAGCCAGGGCGGCGAGAAACAGGAAAACGCGCGAGCGATCGATCGGCGTCAAGGCATCTCTGATTGTAGCTAGCGAATAGGGCTGAGGCAAAAATGGTTTGTGTGGGTCGCTGACTGGCCGAAGCTCCCCGGCACGGAAACTCGAATAGGCAGAGCTAACGCGGCTTGGCGCCGCGCACTCGCACGAAGTCTGTATGCGAATGATTGCGAACGGCTTCGCGCGATGCTGCTTCCTTTTCGGCTTGCTCCTCGGTCATGCCTTCGTTGATGCGCTCCAGGATCTGCTTTTCCGTCAGGCCGGTGTTTTTGAGGCGTGCCGATCGCGGCGGAACTGAGTGTCGGAAGACCCTGCAGATCGCGCTGCAGCACGACCTGAACAGTGGAATCGGAAAGGCCAATCAAGCGAAGCATAACGGCGTCCCCGCTGATGGCGTCGAGCTTGTCGGCGCGAGAGAAACCCACGATGTCAGACTCGGTATAGCGCGCACCGAGGAGGCTGGCGACCGACTCGGAACTGGTGAAGAGATGATGGTGCGAGTGGGCCGTGGAAATCAGCGCGACGCAGGTGTCGTCGCTGACGCTGGAGTGCTTGAGATTAACTAGTTGCTGAACTTCCGCGTCGGAAATATTGAGCGGCTTGAGCTGCTCGATGGTGCCGGAGCCCATGCCCGCTTGATCGAGCGGCCGGTAATCCATAAGCGGGTGCTGGTGGCAACCGCTGGCTAAGAGCAAGAAAAGGCCAAGAATCACACCGGTGGACTTCATGTCTTTATTGTAGAGCGGGCAACGTGCAGGAAAGCGCAGTGTGCTGTGGGCGATACCCGGCGAAAGGACAGGTGGTTGAGACAGTACGGGTAGGGGTAGCGAGTGGCGGGCAGCGCGTAGCAGAGGCTCGAGGAGCGATGAATGTTTCGATATTTTTGAGCAAAAACGAGATTGGCGCGGAGGCAAACGCCTTTCTACCCACTACTCACTCACTTCTTCAAGTCTGATATACGCGCTCGACGCCATACACCCCGGTGATTTTGCGAATGCTGGCCAGGATGGATTCGAGTTGGCGCCGATCGATAATTTCCAGATTGACGTCAATTTGCGCGTTCAAGCGGTCCGGACGACTTTCGAGGTTCTGAATGTTGCAGCCGGCATTGCTGAAGATCGCGGTGATGTCGGCCAACAGACCCGCGCGGTCCTTCGCGCGAACCACCAGATGAACGAGGAATTTGGCCTCGCCCGGAGTACCCCACTCCACCGCGATGCGGCGCTCGGTTTGATACAGGAGATTCTGCACGTTAGGACACGTGCGCGTATGCACTGCGACGCCCCGCCCGCGCGTGATGTAACCCACAATGTCGTCGCCCGGAATCGGATTGCAGCACTTGGCGCGATAGACGAGCAGGTCGTCGTGGCCTTTCACGATCAGCGGCGCTTCGCCGAATCCCAGCATGCGCTTGACGGTCTTGACCAGCGTTGGCTTGGATTCTTCCGCCTCAGTCTGCGTGTCTTTCTCGGGTTCGCCGAGAACGCGAGTCAGCACCTGCCGCGCTGAATATTTCCCGAATCCAACCGCAGCGTAGAGATCTTCCAGCTTGGAGAGCCCGTAGTCGGACGCCAGCTTGAGCAGATCCGCCTCAGGAATCTTCTTCAGGCTGCGGCCGAACTGGCGCGCTTCCTTTTCGAGGAGGCGCGTACCCATTTCCGTGGCCTCTTCGCGCTCCTGCACGTTGATCCAATGCTTGATCTTGGTTCTGGCGTGCGAGGACTTCACGAAGCTCAACCAGTCGCGGCTGGGTTTGTGCCCCTTTTGCGTCAGAATCTCGACGACGTCGCCGCTGACGATTTCGTGGCGCAGCGCGACCATCTGACCGTTCACTTTCGCCCCCACGCACTGGTGCCCGACCTCTGTGTGCACGGTATACGCGAAATCGACCGGCGTCGCGCCCCGCGGCAACTCCAGCACGCGGCCTTTCGGAGTAAATGCATACACTTCGACGGGAGCGAGGTCCACCTTCAGCGTCGAGAGAAACTCGCCGGGTTCCTCCAACTCCTGCGACCACTCGATCAGCTGCCGCATCCAGGTGATGCGCTGATCGTCTTCCGTCACCGGCTTGTCGTCCTTGTATTTCCAGTGCGCCGCGACGCCTTCCTCCGCCGTATGGTGCATTTCCTGCGTCCGTATCTGCACTTCAAACGGCTGGCCATTGTGGATCACCGTGGTGTGCAGAGACCGGTACAAGTTCGGGCGAGGCATGGCGATGTAGTCTTTGAATCGTCCCGGGACCGGCCGCCAGATATGGTGCATCACGCCAAGCGCCGCGTAGCAATTGCGCTCGTTATCCGTAATCACGCGCACCGCCAGCAAATCGTAGACCTGCTCCAAGCTGCGCTCCTGGCGAATGATCTTGCGGTGCAGCGAGTACAAACCCTTCACGCGCGCTGCGAGTTCCGCGGGAATCCCGTTCTCCACAAGCTTGGTACGAATCGTCGCCTGCACTTCTTCCAGGAATCGCAGATGGGTCGGAGCCTTGTCGGTGACCTCTTTCTGCAACGACAGGAACGACTCGGGCTCCAGGTAGCGAAACGAGAGATCCTCCAACTCATTGCGGATCAGGCCCATGCCGAGCCGGTGGGCGATGGGGGCGTAAATATCCAAGGTCTCCCGCGAGATTCGCTGCTGCTTTGCGGACTCCAGGTATTCGAGCGTGCGCATGTTGTGCAGGCGGTCCGCGAGTTTCACCAGCACTACGCGGACGTCGTGCACCATGGCCAGAACCATCTTGCGAACGTTCTCGGCCTGGCGGGCTTCCGGCGCCATCATGTTCAAACGACTGATCTTGGTGACCCCTTCGACCAGGTGCGCAACCTCTGCGCCGAAGCGTTCTTCAATGCGGGACACGGGAAACTCGGTGTCCTCAATAACGTCATGGAGCAGCGCTGCGGTCAGCGTAGTGGCATCCAGGCGCAAGTCCGCGAGGATATGCGCAACCTCTAAGAGGTGAATGAGGTAGGGCTCACCCGAGCGGCGAACCTGGGTGCGATGGCGCTCCGCTGCGATCTCATAGGCGCGGCGAACAAGCCAGGGATCTTCCGAGGGTCGGTTCTTACGCAGTTTTGCCAGGAGCTCTTCGAGGCGGGCATCGAGCTGGCGCTCGGTGCGGTCGCGGTTAAAACTAAGCGGAATGTTCCCTGCAGACGGCATGTTCTAGTATACGCCAGACCCGCAAGGGGCGCGATAGTGGCGCGCCGCACGAGATCTAGAATCGTCGCGGCAATCGGCGCTTCCAGGCAAAAAAAAGGGACGTCGCGGTGGACGCCCCTGATATTAGACTGCCGTTTGGCACAACGTGGCAGCGCTGTGCCCGCGGCCGGCTTACGACGCCGTTTGCGGCTGGTCAGCGCGCCTTTGCTTGATTTCTTTAACTTTTTCGACGAGATCGTCTGCCTGCTTCTTCAGGCTCGCCGCTCGTCCTTGCCTTCGACCATATCGGCTTTGCGGCGGTACAGCAGGTTGAGATACGCCATGGCGTCATCATAGTCCGGCCTGAGGGAAATGGCCTTCTGAGGTCGCTCGATACCCTCGTCGATGAGGAGCCGTACTTGCTGACATATGCGTGCGTACGGTCCGGGGGAAGAGGATCGTCATCCCTGATCTGCTTCTTGATGTTGTTCTTGTTGTAGTCCAAGCGCATTTCGCCGTTAGCTCGGAAACGCCAGCGTCCAGTCGATGACCCCGATCCAGTAGTAAGGCTCCGGATCATCAGGCTTCAATTGAATGTGGCGCTGGTGATAGGATTTCGATTCTTCGAATTTCTTGGGATCGAACGGCTGGCCGGCCATCTGAAACAAGATCGAGCCGATGCCATCGATCGCCGAGAGATTATCGGCATTCTTGTCCAGGACTTCCTTGAATTCAGAGACGGCCTGCTGGCCGCGAGCTTGGTTTTCCGCCGACGGAGCCCCCGGAATGTACAAACTGGCGTAAGCCGTCGCGAGATAGAGGCGCGCATTCAGCAGGTCGGGATCGGCCTCTTTGGCCTGCTTGAAGTCCTCGATCGCCGCGTCGGACTGGCCGTTCTTAAACGCGGCCACGCCCTTGTTCAGAAGATCGCGGGCCTTGAGCTTGCTACAACCCGACGCCGCAAGCGCGAGCACCGAGAGAGCAGCAACTGCCGCCGTCCGGCGAGCGATTCGAACCGATCCATAAGTCATCGATGCATCCATCCCTGCTGTGGCGCGACCTGGAAACGGTCAGCGCTTAGGATTCACGTCCGCCCTGCGAAGGGCAACTCAACAATCTAGTGGCCTTGCTCCAACTGCGGCGTCAACAGCCCGACAGAAGATATGCCTGCCGACTGCATGACGTCAATCACTTTAGCGACTATCTGAAACTCTACAGCGGCGTTGCCGCAAACGAACGCCGTGTGGTTCGCGCGCGATCGGAATATCTCTTCCAACCGGCTGCGCAGCGCCTCCCACGCAACGGCTTGCTCGTTAATTTTTAAAGAGCCCCCGTCGAGCACCTGAACGACAACGATATCGGGTTCGGGCTGTGGCTGCAAAACCTGCGGCGCCGGCTGCGGTATCTCCGCTTTCAGCCCCGTCTGCCGGTGCGGAATGATCATGAAAATGACCAGAAGCACCAGCAGCACATCAATCAGCGGAACCACGTTCATTTCGGACATGATCCCGCGCTTCGAACCGCCAACCGAGATTCCCATGAGCCACCTCGCCTTGAAACGTTGGCCCCGCGAGGAGGTCTCTCACATCACTTTGAGCTTGCGCGACCACTCTACGAATCGCGCAAAAATCCTTACTGCCCGGCTTCGATTTTCGCCGTGATCAACCCGACTTTGTCGATGCCCGCGCCGCGCATGATGTCGATCGCGCGCGCGACTTCGGCAAACAGTACATCGTTATCGCCTTTGACGAAAGCGATTTTCTCGGCGCGGTCTTTGAAGATCTGTTCGATGCGCGGTCCCAGGCCCTCCCAGGTCGCGTCTTCGTTGTTGATCTTGACTTTGTTGTTGGTCAAAACCTGCACGACCACGGTCTTATTTTCCAAATCCTGGTTCTGCTGCTGGTTCGGATTGGGCTGCGGCACCAGCGTGTCCATGCCCTTCGGCGTCAACGGCGTAATGACCATGAAAATAATCAGTAGGACCAGCAAAATGTCGATCAGCGGAACGACGTTCATTTCCGCCATCGCACCGCCTTTATTTTCACCAACGCTCATTCCCATGCGACTTCTCCTGTTGGCCTGCCCCTAGCGAGCATTGCAGGCCAGTAAGCCGCGCCGTGTGGGAATCGGCGCGGCCCGTAACTTCTAAATACTCAGCAAACGAATGATGCAACTTCCGCTCAAGTTAGGTTCGAAAGCGACTCCGCGCGACTAATCTCCCGTCGGCTGTTGGCCGTTCGGGGGAGGCGGCGGCGCTGCTTTGCCCTGGTTCTTCTCCGTGAGCAGACCAAGCTGATCCACACCCGCGGATCGAATCTCATCCACAACCGCGACAACATCGCCGTATTTCGCTCGAGCATCGCTCTTCACGTAGACGGTCTTGTCGAGGCGGTTGGAAATGCGATCCTTGATCTGGCCGGTCAGGTCGTCTTTACTGGTCGCCGTGTGCCCCAGGTAGATGGCGCCATCGCGTGTAATCGCCACAACGATTGCGTCATCCTTGTCCGCGTCCTGCATATCCCGGGCGGTATCGGTCCTCGCCATGTCCACCGGCATGTTCTTCTGCAACATCGGAGTGACCACCATGAAGATGATCAGCAGAACGAGCATGATGTCGGCCATGGGAATGACGTTGGGCGTTGACATCTGGCTGCCGGCTTGCGGCTTGTAACGCCCTATTTGTCCTATGTGATGTGCCACGGGTTATCTCCTGCTTACTTAGTCTTCGCGCCGCGCCGCAGAATGAAGTAGTTGATGAGCTCCATCGACGAGTTGTCCATCTCCACGTCGAAGGCTTCTACCTTGTTGGTGAAGTAGTTGTAGGCCCACACGGCCGGAACCGCGACGAGAAGACCGAACGCCGTGGTCACCAACGCTTCCGCGATACCGCCGGCAACCGCCGACAAACCGGTCGCTTTCGACTGCTCAATACCCTTGAACGCGTTCAAGATGCCGACCACCGTGCCGAACAGTCCGACGAACGGCGCCGTCGAACCAATCGTCGCGAGGGCCGACAAGCCACGCTTCATTTCAGCATGGACGATGGCCACCGAGCGCTCGAGACCTCGCTTGGCGGCTTCGATTACATCGGCGTCACTTACCTGCTGCGAGGCCGACTGGAACTCCGAGAGTCCCGTCGCCACCACCTTCGCGATGTGGCTCTTCTTGTTGCGCTCGGCAATAGCGATCGCTTCGTCCAGCTTGCCGTCCTTGAGGGCCCCGGCAACCTGCTGCACGAACACGCGCGACTGCTTGCGCGCCGCGCTGTACATCAACGCACGGTCGATCATGACGCCGAACGAATACACCGAAAGTACGAACAGGATGCCGACAACGACTCTCGGCAAAGTGCTCATCGAAGACCACATGCTCCGCAGATCCCAGGACGTCGCCTGTGACTGCAGGAACAGGGCCGTATATACATACAAAGTGGCTACCATTCGTTTGCTCCTTAAAGTTCTGGTGACACCGGCTGGGCCGGGGCCAACGAGAGAGTTTGCTAAGTTTGCTGCGCGGAGCGCTGCGCCGGCCCCACGACTGGCGCAACGTTCCGTAATTACTGGTTCAGAGAGAAAATCACGTCGATCGTGGTATCGACTTCCACCGGTTCACCGTTCAACAGTGTCGGTTTGTACTTCCACTGTTGCACTGCGTCCATCGCCGCGCGAACTAGGAGCGGATGGCCGGAGAGAACCTCGAGCGATTCAACCGAGCCGCTCTTGGAAATGATGGCGTGCAAGCGCACGGTGCCGGAGATGCGCGTCTGGCGCGCGAGCGGCGGATACACCGGCTGTACACGATTGATCAGCAACGCGGCTTGAACGCTTCCGCCCTGACGGATGCGCGAGGCCGTCGGCTTCGGCGGTGGTGGTGCTCCGCCCATGCCACCAATCACGCCGCCGATTACCCCGCCCATGGAGCCGCCGGCAACGCCGCCCGGAACTCCACCTTGCATTCCGGCGTTCATATCGGGCGCGTCTTCTTTAATGATCTTTACATCCTTCGGGATGACTTTCGGCGCAACGAGTTTCCCCGCGTCCATCAAGTGCACCTGCGGCTTGATATGCACAACCTGCGCGGCAACCGGGGGAGGCGGCGGCGGAGGCGGCGGGGGAGGCGCCACCAGGAGCGTTGCCATCATGGTCTTCGGCAGCGCTTCCGTGTAGATCAGCGGAATCAAGATCAAAACCCCGAGAAAGACCACCTGGGCCACCATCGAGAGCACCACTGTCCAGGGCTTGTTGGTCTTGCTGGGATTGGCACTGGAAACCACCATATCTTCAAACATAGTTACCTACCTCCTCCCAGCAGGAGCAAGACGTCCCGTGACGCCTTCACTTCCGCGGGGTTTGTTTCCGGCTGCGGGTCCGGTACCTGCAACAGCGCCATGGCCGCGCCAATTGTTCCAGGCGACCACCAGCGGTGCAGCAATGCCAAAACTGGAGTACGTTCCTACCACAATCCCTACCACCAGGGCAAAGGAGAAAGCGCGAAGCACCTGGCCGCCCATCAGAAATAGGACGAGCACGGTAAGGAAAGTCAGGCCACTAGTCAAGATCGTTCGTGACAATGTTTGATTGATGGACTTGTTCACGACGGCAGCAAACGATTCGCGGCGCAGCAAGCGGTTGTTTTCGCGGATGCGATCGAAGATGACAATGGTGTCGTTCATCGAATATCCGACTAATGTCAAAAGCGCCGCAATGACCGTCAGCGAAATCTCGAAATGCAGCAGAGAGAAAAATCCCAGGGTGATTAAAACGTCGTGAAATACGGCCAGGACAGCCGCAGCTCCGTAAACCCACTCGAATCGAAAGGCAATATATACCAACATGCCCGCTAAAGCATAGAGGGTAACCAGAATAGCCTGCCGGCGCAGCTCAGCGCCTACCTTAGGCCCGACAATCTCGACGTTGCGAATGGCGAAGTCGCCGAGCGCGTAGCTGCTCTTCAAGGCCGAACTCACTGCGGGGGTTACGCCATCCACCCCGGATAGATCATCGAAGCTTGTCAGCACGCCATTTTTTGTAGTGTCGCGGTAGGCGAGTATTCTCTTGGCAAGCTGTTGGTAGCGGTCGCCGGCATTGATCGACAAAGCAAGCGGGTCACTCGAGGTGAGGACATCTGTCAGTGAAGAAGGCGTCGCGGCGTTGAAGTCCGGCTTGCTGGAACCCTTGACTCCGTATGTTGCGTTCAGCGCGGCCAGAACTTGCGCCTTACTTGTATCCAGAGCCTGGTCGCCTTGGCCCTTTTGCTCGACGAAAATAAGCACTTCGTTCGAGTTCGACGCGGTAAGTCCGCCGCTGCTGATGGCTTGAATCTCGCTATTCCCAAGCCCCTGTGTCTTCAGCGCGTCGCGGACCTGGTCGACATTGGGCGGCTGCGCGAAGCGAACATCCACGTTCGTGCCACCCTTGAAATCAATGCCGTAGCGCAAGCCCCCCTGATGCACCCAGGAAATCAAGCCTGCAAGCAAGAGAATGCCGCTTAGCCCGTAGAAATACTTGGCTTTGCCCATCCAGTCGATATTGGGCTCTTTGAAAAACTCAATCATGCCGAGACGCTTCCCTTCTTTAGACTCCGACCCCTGTTCATTTGTTCCCGGAGCTTAGCGGTCTCTGGCCAATGAGATGGCCCAAAAACCGAAAAGTGCTGCTGTAGTGGCCGGTCTTCAGACCGGTTTTCACGAAACCGGTTCTCACGGGCCTAAACGCACCACAACCCAGCCGATACTAGTACGGCTAAATGCTGAGCTCCGCCTGGCGATCCATCTTGGAAAGGTGGTACTGGAAAATCGTTTTCGACACGTAAATCGCCGTAAAGACGTTGGCAATCAGACCAATCGTCAGGGTAATGGCAAAACCTCGAATCGGCCCGGTTCCAAAAAGGAACAGGAAGAACGCCGACACGACCGTCGTCACGTGCGTGTCGATGATGGTTAGGAAGGCCTTGTCAAATCCGGCCTGCACCGCGGACGCTGCAGACTTCCCGTTGCGCAGTTCTTCGCGAATGCGCTCAAACACCAGAACGTTCGAGTCCACGCCCATGCCGATCGTGAGGATGACGCCAGCTATGCCTGGCAGCGTGAGGACGGCGCCGAAGGCGGCGAGCACCGCCAAGAGAATGACGAGGTTAAGGACCAACGCCAGGACCGCGTTCGCTCCGGAGAGCCGGTAGTAGACCAGCATGAAGATCATGACCACCAGCAAGCTGAAGATGGAGGCCTGAACGCCGTGGCGAATCGAATCCGCGCCCAGCGACGGCCCAACGGTTCTCTCCTCCAGATACTTGATCGACGCGGGCAAAGCCCCGGCCCGCAGCACCAGCGCCAAATCGTGCGCCGAATCCTGGCTGAAGTTGCCTTCGATCACTCCCGAATCATCAATACGGCTGTGGATCACAGGCGCCGAATAAACCCGATGCTGCAGAACGATCGCCATCTGACGATTTACGTTTTGCTCCGTAAAAGGACCGAAGCGGCGTGCAGCCTCCGCGGAGAGTGCAAAATTAATCTGCCACTGTCCCGGATTTTGTGTGCTGCGGTTTTCCGTGGCGTTGCGTAAGTCGCGGCCTGTCACCACCGGAGCTCGACTCAGGATGTACCAGACTTCACCCGCGTCGGCCGGCGTGGTAGTGCGGCTCTCATTGCGGCCCGGAACCAACTCACTACCCTGCGGCAGAACCCCGCCATGCGCCGCCAGCGCCGCAACCTGCGACGGGTACGTCGTCGGATCCTCCACCAGTTTCAGCTCCAGTTGACCGCCGGCCTGAATGACCGCTTTTGCGCGCGAAGGATCGCCTTCGCCGGGTAGTTGCACTAGAATCTCGTTCTCGTTGCGCCCGCGCGGCTGAATCGTCGGCTCCGTCAATCCCAGCGCATTGATACGCCGCTCGATCGTCTCGATCGACTGCGTCATCGTCTGCTCTTGGATGGCAGCGCGTGCGCTCGGCCGCAGCGTCAGCAAATAAGCCGACGAATCACCAGGAGCCGGCGACATATCCCAAACATTCTTGAGCTGCGTATCCACTAAATCGCGGAAATCCGACAATTGGTCGGGAGCCACATTGCGCACCAGGATGTGCGTGTCGTCCACTCGCCGCACTTCATCGTAGTGAATATTTTTCGCGCGCATCTGGCTGGTCAGCCGGTCCACCGTCTGGTCCGTCTCCTGCGCAATTGCTTCCTGCACTTGCACCTGCAAAATCAGGTGCGTTCCGCCCTGCAGGTCCAGGCCAAGTTTGATTTGGTGGCTGAAATTATCCTTCAATTCCGCGACCGACGTCGGGAACGTCGGCAGGCCCACCAGGCCATAGATGCAGCCCAGGATGACCAGCAAAATAAACAGCACTTTCCACTTCAGGTTGGGATTCATGTCAGAAGGTATGGACTCCGGAACCGCCGGATACCAAAGCGCCGGAGTCTAAGCAAGATCCATGCAAGCCAGCCCGCCACGCGATTTTATTTCGCATCTTCCGTTGTCTCCACTTGCGTAATTGCCGACCGCGCGATGCGAATTTTTACCGGGGAGGAACCGCTGTCGGCGATCTTCAGGATCACCGTGTCGCCGTCAAACCCGTTGATAACTCCGTAGATGCCTCCACTCGTCATCACTTTGTCGCCGGCCTTCAAGGCCCCCAGCATTTCTTGCAGTTTTTTGCGTTGCCGCTGCTGCGGCAGAATGAGCATCACGTAAAAGATGCCCATCACAATCACCATCATCACCAGCGGGCTTCCAAGCGCGCTCCCTATCCCGCCGGTTTGCAATATCATCGCCGCAAACATAGTCGTAGCTGAACCCAACCCTTTCAATTCGTAACGCAATCCGCCATGAAGACTGGCAGCGCCGGCATCCTGCCGGCTCCTGACTTGCTGACTTTGGCTTCGCCAAAAAATCGCGAAGATAGCAGCAGCCAGCCGCGGGGATATCCCCGCTCTCTACAACCCGTACGATTCTCTTCTGGTGGTGTCCCGCGGACGACCCGCGCGCCCTGCAAGCTCCGGAAACCGATTGCCCTCAGGCCGGACCCGCAGCATATCGCGCGTGCATCGCAGATGAGAATTTCGCTAGGTTCCCAAACCCGATAGCCTCGCGGATTTGACGCATGATGTCAAGGTAAAAGTGGACATTGTGGTGGGTCGCCAGGATCGCCGCAGTGATCTCCCCCGCAGCAAACAAGTGTCGCAGGTACGCGCGCGTGTACCGCTTGCAAACCGCGCAGGAACACGCCGGGTCAAGCGGCCTCTCGTCTTGCGCGTACCGCGCGTTCTTGATCAACACGCGACCTTCGCTGGTGTAGACGCAAGCGTGCCGCGCCGCCCGCGTCGGCAAAACGCAGTCCATCATGTCGATCCCCAGCGAAACGTAGTCGGCAAGCTGCTCGGGCCGTCCCACACCCATCAAATATCGCGGACGCTCCCGTGGCAAAAGCGCCGTCACCTCTCCAGTCATTTCGCAAGTGAGCGCATGCGGCTCGCCAACCGCCAATCCGCCGACCGCGTAACCCGGAAAATCCATCTCCAGAAGTTGTCGCGCACTATCCCGTCGCAAATCCGCAAACGTCGCACCCTGCACAATTCCAAACTGCCACTGCTCCGCACCCGCGTCCCCGTTGCGTCCAACCTTCTCCGTAAAATATTCTCGCGCTCGCCGCGCCCACAGCGTCGTCCGCTTCACCGCCGCTTCCGCCACATCCCGCGGCGCAGGCGTCTCGATGCATTCATCCAGCACCATCGCAATATCCGATCCCAGCGCCAACTGGATCTCCGCCGCCTTTTCCGGAGTGAGCAAATGCTCGGATCCATCCAGGTGCGACCGAAACCGCACTCCTTCATCCGTAATCTTCCGCAAATCCGCAAGACTGAACACCTGAAATCCGCCTGAGTCGGTAAGAATCGCCCGCGGCCACGACATGAACCGGTGCAACCCGCCAAGCTTTCGAATCAGCTCGTGCCCCGGCCTCAAATATAAATGGTAGGTATTAGCGAGAATAATTCCCGCGCCAAGTTCTTCAAGCGCGCCCTGCGTAAGTCCCTTAACGGTAGCCGCGGTTCCCACCGGCATAAACGCCGGCGTCTCAAACGCCCCATGCGGCGTTGTCAACTTCCCCCGCCGCGCACCCGTAGGGTCAGTATCAAAAACCTCAAACGAAAAATTCAAGCATCCCTTATGTGGGGGCGCGCTTCAGCGCGTCCCAGCGAGCACGCAAGCCGCGCTCGTCATCTTGCCCATAAGTGTAGCAGCACACCCACTCTATATCGCCGCCCAAGCCACCTTCGCCAGCACCCAAACCGCCCACATCCCAAACACAATCCCAAAACTAGCCCCGGGCTTGATCTTTTTCGAATTCGCCGCTGCAAATCCGATCGCCACCAGGACCAGACACCAGATCCAGAACAATTCCAGCGAGCCTCCCAACGCCAACAACGTCTTCGGCGCCGTCTCCGGCAAGTACGCCTTCAGACTCGTGGCCAGAACATTCTCCGGATCGACGTCCCCATAACTCTTCAATGGAAGAACGATCAGCGCAAGTATGCTGGATATCGCGGTCGGCAAAAACGCATGCGTGACGATTCCAAACGATTGCCCGAAGCGCAAACCCGCCCCGCGAAAAAGATTGAACGCTCCCCAATAAATCAAAGCAAAAATCAAAGCCGAGATCGGCACAGCCACAACACCGACTCCATACGAAAAATTAGACCAAAACTTGACCTGCCCACCCAGCGCCTGGTCTTTCTGTTCCTCGGACATCTGCGCAAATCGCGGATTTTCCTCCGCCTTGTGCCGGATGTATTCCCCCCAATTCATCTTGGTATTCAGCATCGCCCCGACACACGTTGCAAGCACCGCGCACAGCAACAGCGGCGCCAACCAACTAGGCCGGTCCGCAATGCTGGCAAAAGTTTGCTTCGGAGAAGTGAAAACGCCGATGATGCGCCCAAATGGATTGATACGAGGCTGCGCCTCAGGCGCAGACATGGAAGTAGTAGCCATTGCGGCATCCTCCACCACAGAGTAACCACAGGACCTGAACTTTTGCTTCTACTCTGCTCTACGCCCAATTACCACAAGAAATTTCAAGCACCGTGGCTGCTCTCCCGCGTAGTGGCCGGTCTTTAGACCGGTCCGGTCCGTCCGGCCCGACTTCGTGTCCGCCCTAAGCCCGCGGCAATTCCGGCACAGCCGCCAACAACTCTTTCGTATAAGCATCTACGGGCGCATGCAAAACTTGCTCCACTCCCCCCACCTCCACAAACCGCCCCGCCCGCATCACCGCCACCCGCGTAGCCACCTGCGCCACCACCGGCAAACTATGCGATATAAAGATGTACGTCAGCCCAAACTCCCGCTGCAACTCCTGCAACAGCAGCAAAACCTGCGCCCCCACCGAAACATCCAGCGCCGACACCGGCTCATCCGCCACCACCAATTTCGGTCGCAGAATCAAAGCCCGCGCAATCCCGATCCGTTGCCGCTGTCCGCCCGAAAACTCATGTGGATACCGTTTCATCGCGTCTTCGGTCAGCCCGACGCGCAACAGCATCGCGACTGCGCGTTCACGCCGTTCCGCTCCAGAAAGTCCAGGCTCGTGAATCGCCAAGGGCTCCGCAACAATCGCCCCCACGCGCATTCTCGGATTCAGCGACGCAAATGGATCCTGAAAGATCATCTGCATCTGCCGCCGCTTCACACGCAACGATTCGCCGCTCAACCTCAACAAGTCTTGCCCTTCGAATGCGACCTCGCCCGAATCCGGCTCAATCAACCTCAACAGCATCCGCGCCAGTGTCGTCTTGCCGCAACCACTCTCCCCGACAATCGCGAACGTTTCCCCGGCCTCAACTGAAAAGCTGACGCCGTCCACCGCCGTGAATCGCACCCCGTGGCCATCCCCAGACAAAAGTTGCGCCGAGCGCCCATAGCTCTTCCGCAACTCCCGCGCCTCCACAAGATTCACGCTATCCAAGCTTGCCTCGCCCGCTTATCGGCCAATTCTTCCCCACACACGCGATATCTTCGCACGCCTGCCAACAGCTTCCGCCACAAACCTGCATCTCGTTGTCCGATTTTCGGACGATTTCCCCAGCAGTCACTGCCTCCAACCCAGATCGTAAAAGCACCTAAGAACACAAAAGCGATTGATGGGTAACTTGGCATCTCCTACTTCTGATTTCCAACCTCCAACACCCGACTTCTAACTTTCGCTCTCCATACCTATATCTAAATCTGAGAACCCGGAGAATTTAGCTCGCTTTAGACCCGGAACACCTTTCCCTTCAACAAAAATCGTTCGGCATCCGACTTGCCTCTCCGTCTCCCATCTTTGTCGGTGGACTCTCTCGTCATCTGGAGGAACGCTGTGCTTAAAGGTCTTTGGGGGAACGCTTTCCGTGTTTTTGCCGCACTCGCTCTCGCAATCGCATGCCTATCTCCTGCCATCACCAACGCGCAATCGGGCACAACCTCGCTGCGCGGCACCGTGCTGGACAAATCCGACGCCGCGGTTGTCGGCGCCAACGTAGTTCTCACCAACCCGGCTCAGGCATTGCAGCGCCAGACGAAAACCACCGGCACCGGTTCGTACGAATTTCTTTCGCTTCCGCCCGGCACCTACCTGCTGACCGTCGAAGCACCTGGCTTCCGCAAATACGAGCAGAAGAACATCCAGCTGCTAGTCGATTCCCCGGGTACCGCCGACGTTACTCTGGACATCGGATCCACCGCCGAGACCGTCGAAGTTTCCGCCCAAGCCGTGGCCCTCAATACCTCCGACGCTTCGCTGGGTACCGCCTTCAACGAGAACCAGATCAAACAGCTGCCCATCGAATCCCGCAACGTCCCTGATCTCCTCTCGCTTCAAGCCGGCGTCGCCTACACCGGCAACCGCACCGACATCAATCCGGATCTCGATAGCCGCAGCGGCTCCGTCAACGGCGCCCACAGCGACCAGAGCAACATCACTCTCGATGGCGTCGACGTCAATGACGAGACCCGCGGCTACGCCTTCACTTCCGTGCTCCCCGTCTCCCTTGACTCCGTCCAGGAGTTTCGCGTCACTACCACCAACTACAACGCCGATAGCGGCCGTTCCTCCGGCGCTCAGGTCGCTCTCGTCACCAAGAGCGGCACCAACAATTTCCATGGCTCGCTCTACGAATATCACCGCAACACCATCACCAGCGCTAACGATTATTTTGTCAAGCAATCGGAGTTACAGGACGGCGAGCCCAACGAGGCGCCTAAACTCATCCGCAACATCTTCGGAGCCTCCGTCGGCGGGCCCATCTGGAAAAATCGCCTCTTCTTCTTCGCCAATTACGAGGGCTATCGCCAGGCGGAACAGAACAGCGTGGTGCGCATCGTCCCCAGCGCCGCCATGCGCGACGGCATCATGCAATATCAGTGCGATGATCCCACCGCCTGCCCCGGCGGCACTGTCGTCGGTCTCAGCGGTGCTTCCTACACCGTCGCTCCGGGCAACCAGGCGCTCTCCCCATCGCAACTACAAGCCATCGACCCGCAACACCTGGGCCCCAATCCCGTGGTGATCAACTATCTCAAGTCCTTCCCCATGCCCAACGATAACACCCAGGGCGATGGGCTCAACGAAGTCGGCTACCGCTTCCGCGGCCCCATTTCCACCAGTAATAACTGGTACATCGCGCGTCTTGATTACAAAATCACCAGCAATGGCAATCACACCTTGTTCGCGCGCGGCGCCATGCGCAACGACACCCAGGGCGGCGTTCCCTACCTGCCCGGCCAACAGTCCGAGCAAACCCTGGCCGACTACAGCAAGGGCGTCACCGTCGGTTACACCGGCGTGTTAACCCCCGCCATCGTCAACAATTTCCGTTGGGGTTTCACGCGCCAGAGTTTCGGTCAATTCGGCAACTCCGATGACCCGCAGATTCTGTTCCGCGGATTGAACGACAACACCACCACCAACAATTCCAGTCTCGCGGTCGTGCGCACCAGAACCTTCCAGGTTCCTGTGCACAATATCACCGACGATATTTCCTGGCTGAAGGGCAAGCACACCTTGCAGTTCGGCACCAACATCGCCTTCATGCGCAATCCACAGACCAGCCAGTTGAGCTCGTTCAGCGACGGCAGCGCAAACCCCGGCTGGCTCCCTGCCGCGGGCGTTGCCAACACCGGCACCGACATGGATCCCGCCGTAAACGGCCTTCCCGCGGTAGCCTCCTCTTTTGCCAGCGGCGGTTACGATTTCCCGCTGTTGACCATGCTCGGCGCCATCACCGAGGTCGACGCGCAGTACAACTACAACCTCAACGGCACCGTCCTCCCCCAGGGCGCTCCGCTGACTCGCAGGTTCGCTACCGATTCCTACGAGTTCTACGTACAGGATTCTTTCAAGATAAAACCCAACCTCACCATCATCTACGGTCTCCGCTATTCTCTCTTCCCCGCTCCTTGGGAGACCGATGGATTTCAATCCACTCCCACGATCAACTTGGGGAACTGGTTCACTACCCGCGGTAACAACTATGCTCAGGGCATCGGATCGTGGGACGATCCGCTGGTAAGCTTCGGCCTTTCCGGTCCCGCCAATGGCAAACCCGGTTTCTACGGTACCGACTATCACAACTTCGGTCCGCGCGTCGGCATTGCCTGGTCACCCAGTTCCAGCGACGGATTGCTCGGCAGCGTCTTCGGCGGACCGGGAAAGACCAGCGTTCGCGCGGGATTCGGCATCGTCTATGACCGCATCGGCCAGGGCTTGCTCGCAACCTTCAATCGCCGCGGCGCTTTTGGCCTCTCCTCCTTGGTCACCAGCCCCAACGGGCTAACCACGCTGGCTACCGCTCCGCGCATCACCAGCTTGGATACCATCCCCACAACGGACCTGAACGGCAACGTACTGTTCGCGCCACCGCCTGCGAGCACCTTCCCGCAGACCTTCCCCAGCGGCAACGAGAATGGCTCCTTCGCCAGCTCCATTGGCGTGGATAGCTCACTCAAGACGCCCTATTCCTACACCATCGACTTCTCCATCGCTCGCGACTTGGGACATAGCTGGTCCATCCAAGCCTCCTACGTCGGGCGCCTCTCGCATCGCTTGCTCGCTCAGGAAGACTTGGCCCAGCCCGCCGACCTCGTCGACCCCAAAACGCACATCGACTACTACACTGCCGTCCAAGCTCTCGCTAAAGTCTACCAATCTCCTAATGCTCCCGCGCCCAGCCAGGTCACTGCGGCCATGATCGGACCCACCGCCTCCTATTGGACCGACATGACTCAGGCCCTCAAGGCCGGCGGCGCTTACTCCCTCGATCCCATCACCACCCAGGGCTGCCCGCAAACCATCACCACCAATCCTCTACAGATCAACTACGCGCTGTTCAGTTGCTACACCGGCAACGAAACCACTGCAATTCAGCGCATCGATCAGAGCGGCTTTCCGGATCCCAACAATCCGGGTGTGATCTACAACGGCAATTGCGGTCAACCCGCGGGCAGCGCCATTCCCAACTGCTATGTGAACTCCCAGTACGCTTCGCTCACCGCTTGGCGCTCCATGGGGGCCGCCGCTTACAACGCCCTGCAAGTCAATCTCGAAAAGCATTTTTCCAAGGGAGTTCAATTGGGGTTTAACTACACCTACTCCAAATCCATGGACTTGGAGTCCGATGCCGAACGCGTCGACGTTTTGGGTCTCGGCTCTCTCGGGCAGATCTACAACGCCTGGCGCCCAAAACAATTACGCGCCGTGTCGGATTTCGATACCCCGCACCAGATCAATGCCAACTGGGTTGCCGAATTGCCATTTGGCAGGGGCCGCTGGATCGGCAAGGAAGCGCACGGCTTCACCGAAGCCGTCATTGGCGGCTGGCAGTTGACGGGCATAGCCCGCTGGAGCAGCGGTTTCCCCGTCAGCGTCTTAAATGGCTTCCAGTTCCCAACGAACTGGGAATTCTCGGGACTCGCTACTCAGATCGCCCCGGCGGTAACAGGCACGACGAAGAATCCCGACGGCACCGTGAATCTCTTTCCGAATCCACTCGGCGCCAACGGAATTCAGGCCTTTGTGCCTACCTTGCCCGGTGATAGCGGCACACGGAACTCTCTCCGTGGCGACGGCTTTGCCGGCCTCGACGTCGGCTTGGCCAAGCGCTGGAAAATGCCCTGGCTCGAAACGCACACCCTCCAGTTCCGCTGGGACGTCTACAACGTGCTCAACCTGACCCGTTTCGACGTGCAAAGCGTCTCAACCTCACTGACCGCTGGCTCTTTCGGCAATTACAGCGGCCTGCTCACCAACCCCCGCGTAATGCAGTTCGCTCTGCGCTACGAGTTCTAACCACTCGTACCGGGCGCAGCTGAACTCGCCCGTTTGAAGCTGAACACGCACCACGACGAAGCAAGCTTTTTCTTCGTCGTGGTGCATTTCTCTTGAGGGGTCGGCGCTTTAGCGCCGACGTAAACTGCGTGCTCTCCGTGGGCTTCAGCCCCTGAGGAAGCTTTCTCTTGTTGCATTTTTCCGCAGCCTGTTCAGCCGTCCCCTAACGGAAGCCGACTCAACAAGCCTTTACAGGCTGCGGAAAAGCCCCCGTGGCACAGCCATTCCTGGCTGTGCGCGTCAACCAAGTCCACAGTTTCAACGCACGCACGGAATGGTTCGCCGAACGAAGGACTTTTCCCGCAAGCTCTTAGCTGCTTGGGGCTTCTTCTCGGTGCTCACGCAGCCTCGTATCTCGCAGGCCCCTCTTTTACTAAATTTTGTTGCGAATTCCGTAAATCCCTCTTGAACTGTTCTCCAACTCGTGCTATTCTAAGAATTGGACAAATTGCAGCTACATTGCGCCGCGGTCAGGGCGCATTTTTCATTTTCGGCCAGTCTTCTACACCGCGTCAAAGTGCGAGGAAACTATGCGCCAAGATCCTTCGCCATCCTCGATATCCTAACTGGCTTTAGAATGAACACTTACAGAACTCTGTCAAAACAAACCACTTTAACCTCCTTTAGAATCAATACTTACAAAAACCAGGGGGAGGGGAGTAGCAAATGGGCAACGAAGCTCTTTGCCAAGCCGAATTCTCGGGCCAGCCACAAACCGGCAAAGCCCTCCTCGAAACAACGGAACTCATCTTCCGCCCCAGTGACGGTTCCAAATCCGTAAAGATTCCCTTCTCGACCATCAAATCCGCCAAAGCCCAAAACGGCGAACTCCACCTCCACACCGCCAACGGCCCCATCCGCTTCACGCTCGGCCCAACCGCCGAAAAGTGGTGCCACAAAATCCTCCACCCCAAAACCCGCTCCGAAAAATTAGGCCTCAAGCCAGGAGGCAACGTCTCGCTGCTCGGTTCCTTCGACCAGGAATTCCTGAAAGAGCTCCGCGACACAAAGGCAATCCTTCACAAAGGGAAAATCCACGCCGCCAGCGATCTAGTCTTTCTAAGCACCGACTCCACAAAGGACTTGGCGCCAGCAGTCAGCAAAGCAGCGAAGTCGATCAAAGGCTCGACCGCCCTCTGGATCGTCTACCCAAAAGGAAAAAAGGAAATCACCGAGAACGATGTCCTATCCACCGGCCGCAAGTCCGGCCTGAAAGACGTAAAGGTCGTCGGCTTCTCCCCAACCCACACCGCCCTGAAATTCGTCCTCCCACTCGATCGACGTTAGCCAGCAATGATCTGGGTCGAAGAACAGATACATTCAATGGCGGAAGTTCCTCGCACAATTTCAATTGCGGCTATCATCCTAGTGTGAGCGATTTGCTTCAAGTGCGTGCGCTGCAGGTCGAGTTGCCGACGCCGGCTGGCTGGATTCGTCCCGTCAACGATGTATCGCTGCGCATCGCGGCGGGCGAGTCGCTGGGTCTTGTCGGCGAGTCGGGTAGCGGCAAAACCATGATGGCGCTGGCTCTAATGGGGCTGTTACCGGTGGGCGCTCGCGTCAGCGGCGAAGCCATTCTGTCTGACGATGCAAGGACGAATCGTCGTGCGTCTACCGTTGGCGGAACAAACCTCGCTCCTACAAATTCACCGGACACGAGTAGAAATTCGGTGGACACCAACCTCACCGGATTGACCGAGCGCGGCTGGCGCGACGTGCGTGGGCGCGAGATTGCCATGGTGTTTCAGGAGCCGATGACGGCGCTGAATCCGGTGATGCGCATCGGAGCACAGATTGAGGAAGCCATCCGCGCGCACGGAAAGGATTTGGACGCGGCCGAAGTGCGGCGGCGGATGCTCGAAGCGCTGTGGCGCGCGGCGGTTCCGGAGCCAGAGTCGCGTGCGGAACAGTTTCCGCATCAACTTTCCGGCGGGTTGCGGCAGCGCGCGATGATCGCCATGGCGCTCGCGGGCGGCCCGCGACTACTGATTGCGGATGAGCCCACCACCGCGCTCGACGTCACCGTGCAAAAACAAATTCTGGATTTGCTGGACCGCTTGCGCCGCGAACTGCAGCTCGGCCTGCTCTTCATCACCCATGATCTCGGCGTCGTAGCGCAGGTCGCCGATCGCGTCGCGGTTATGTATGCGGGACGCATCGTCGAAGAAGGCCCCGCGCAGGAAGTGCTGCGTGCGCCTCGTCATCCCTATACCCAAGGCTTGCTCGCAGCGTCGCCGACCCTGGAGCGCGGCAAGCTCAAGCCGATTCCCGGAACTGTGCCGCAACTGACCGCCCTGCCTCCCGGTTGCGCATTCGAGCCACGCTGTGCCCTGCGCGTTGCGGAATGCGTGCGCGCCGTGCCCGATTTGCGCATCGCCCCACAGGCCGCGCCGCTAAACGACGACGCGTCGCAAAATCACGCCGCGCGATGCATCTTGGTGTAGGTCGCATAGGCACTCTTGTTTACCCTGAACTTTGAAGGGCCTGTGCCAGCGTCAACACCGGCCATCCTCATCCGAACAACTACAGACCTCCGAATACCGGAATTTTCCAATCGCTACGAAACAAAATTGAATTCAGCGCGTTCACCGGCGTTCCGCCAATAGTAAAATGGCAGATTCCATGACGACCGCCGCAGCCACCACAGACAACCGCGTCGACTGGAAACTGATCTGGGCACAGCGCGGCTTCCGATTCTTCTCGGTGGCGATGTTCGTCTCGCTGTTCGGCAGCGGCCTCAATTTCACCGCGGTCAGCTGGTACATCCTTTCGGCCACGCATTCCACGATCGCCGTGAGCATGCAGGTCATCGTAGTCACGCTTCCCGGCCTGCTCGTTCCGTTCGTCGGCGGCGTGCTGATCGACCGCCTCGATCGCCGCTATCTCGGTGTCCTGCTCGATCTGTGCCGAGGAGCCGCGGTTCTCGCCACTGCCTACATCGCGTGGCACGGCCATCTCTCGCTATGGCATCTCTACGCGATGACGTTGATCACCGGAACAGGCTCCGCCATGTACTGGGCCACGGTAAACGCCCTCGTCCAGGAAGTCATTCCGCCCAGCCAATTCACGGGCGCGAATGCCGCAGTGCTGATCGGTGTGCAGAGCGGCATGCTGATGGCGGGCGCGTTTGTAGGTTTCATCTACGATTGGGCGGGCATCGCTGGAATTCTCGGGATCGATGGCGCCACGTACTTCGTGTCCGCGTTTTGCTTGTACCAGATGCGTCGCGGCTATGTTTCGCCTCGCCCGCGCCCCACCTATCCGCGCGAATATTCCAACGCCACCGAGGCCACCGTGCTCGCGCTCGAATTAGGAGAGAATCCCGAGGTCGCCGAAGCGGGCTTGTCCCTCTCGGTGTACGCCGATCTCAAGGAAGGCTTCGCTTACCTGAGGCAGCAGCCGAAGGTTCGCGCTCTAGGAATTACGCACGCCACGATGATGGCCGGCGTCGTTAGTGCAAACGTGGTGCTGGTTGCTCTCGCCAACGACGTTCTCCACGCCGGCGCACGAGGTCTCGGCTATCTGGAAGGTGGTTGGGCCATCGGAGCGATCACCGGCGGCCTGCTCGCCGGCCAGCTTTCACAGTCTCTACGCATGACCATGTATGTCGGCTGCATCGCCATTCTCTGCTCCGGCCACTTGATCGTTCCGTTCGTGTCGTTCGTGGCGGGCGCCGTCACCATACAAGCCATTTTTGGATTTTGCCGCGCTGTTTCCGGCGTCGTGGCGCAATCCTCTCTGATGAGCATGGTGCCCCGTCACTTCATGGGGCGCACGCAATCGGCCATCGCCGTGGTCGCTACCGTGCTGCAGCTGCTGATGAGTTTTGCTCTTGGTTGGATCGCGCAGCGGATCAACCTTTTTGCCGGGTTCGCGCTGCTTGGCTTGATGTATGCCGGTGCCGGCATCTTCGCGACGCGGGCGCGCCAACTTCTTACCGAAGATTCATGATTTCATTTTGCGGACCGGTCTTCGCGCTGGCTTCAACTTCCTACCTTATACTAGGAGCGCCGGCGGTTGCGAAGCATCGGTGATTGCGCCAAAAGCGCTCGCTTCCCTTCGAGGCTCGAGACAAGCGGAGAGCGGCCGCTACATTCGGATGTTCGTGTATGGAAATTCTTACCATTCAGCCGTTTTTGCAATATTTCGGCAATTCGCGTGAGCGGACGCTACGCGTCGCGCGATGCATTCCGCCCGACAAGATTGATTGGACTTACGCCGCGGGAAAATTCACGCTTGGCGACTTGCTTCGCCACTTGGCGGTGACCGAACGCTACATGTGGGCGGAAAATGTTCAGAATCATCCTAGCTGCTACACGACGCACGGCAAAGAACTCGCCGACGGGCTGGAAAATATCTTCGCTTTGATGGAACGCCTGCACGCTGAAGCAATGGAAATTTTCTCGAAGCTTACCGACGAAGATCTGCGCCGCAAGTGCACCACGCCGGGCGCTACGGAGATCACAACCTGGAAATGGCTTCGCGCCATGACTGAGCACGAAGCTCATCATCGCGGCCAGATCTATCTATACCTTTCCATTCTCGGCGTGGAGACTCCGCCGATCTTCGGGCTGACCTCCGAGCAAGTCCGAGCGCGCGGCACCGCCACCTAGCGACGCTCTTATGCGCGGGTTTCGGGGAGGAGGCCTTATTTTCCTCTCGAGCTGTGGGTATAATCCCGCATGCTCCGACTGTTGACCGTTGTCCTCGTGTGCCTCTCATTCTTTGGTTGTGGACATTCCGCCGAGAAATCCGGCGCACAGCCGCCGGCTGCTGACGTACATGTGCGCGCGCTGGCGGATACTTATCTCGCCGCGTGGTTCGATCGGTTTCCGGAACAAATCACTGAGTTTGGAGTTCCTGGCCACCGGCAAGACAAGTTGACCGATAACTCGCTGGAAGCCTTGAAGGCTTGGCAGGACCGCGAAGACGCGTGGCTCGCGGAGGCTAAGCAGATCGATCCGGCGACGATCAGCGCGCCGTCATTGCGCGCGACGTATGCCCTGGTCCGCGAGGCGCTGGAAGGACCGATCGCGCAGCGCGCATGTCGCAATGAATTGTGGACGGTCAGCCAGTTCGTCAACGCGTGGCAGGTGCAGTATGGCTATGAAGTCACGATTCAACCGGTCGGGACGGACGACGCGCGTAAAGATGCACTGGCACGCTGGAGCGCGCTGCCGAAATTTGTCGATACCGAAATCAGCAATTTGCGGGAGGGCATCAAGCTTGGCTACACCGCGCCGAAGGGCAACGTCCGCATCGTAATCGACCAGATGAATGCATTGCTGACCGGGCCGATTGCGGCCTCCCCGTTCGATTCGCCCGCGGTGCGCGATAAGACGCCGGAATTTGTGAAACAGTACGACGCGCTGGTGAAGGACCAGATTAATCCGGCATTTAAACGATACCGGGATTTTCTGCAACATGAATACTTGCCGGCGGCGCGCGAATCCATCGCGGTGTCCGATATCCCGAATGGCGGTGCATGTTACGAGGCTTCGGTGCGCTTTCACAGTTCGCTGCCGATTTCCGCGACCGCGGTGCACGCGACCGGGTTGCAGATGGTCGAGCAGATCGACGCGCAAATGAAAGAGATTGCCGAGCACTCGTTCCAAACCAGCGACGTCCCGGCGCTGCTGCAGAAGCTGCGCACCGACAAGCAGTACACGTTCAAGAACCGCGAGGAGTTGATCGCGTTTTCACAAGCGGCGCTGGCGCGCGCGAAAGTGGGCGCGCGTCCCGCATTCGGACTTTGGCCCAAGGCGGACGTGATCATCCAGCCGTATCCTGCGTTCCGCGAGAAGAATGGGCCCAACGAATACAATTCGCCCGCCGAGGATGGCAGTCGCCCCGGGGTATTCCTGATTAACGCCTACCAGCCGGAAAAACATAGCCGCGTCTCGGACGAGTCGACCGCATTTCACGAAACGATTCCTGGACATCATTTGCAGGGCGCGATCGCGCTGGAGCGAAAGGAAATTCACCCCATCGGCCGTTATCTTGGGAACAGCGGATACGCCGAGGGATGGGCCTTGTATACCGAGCGGCTTGCGGATGAGCTGAAATTGTTTTCGTCGGACGTGGAACGGCTAGGCATGCTTTCGGACCAACAACTGCGCGCGGTGCGGCTGGTAGTGGATTCCGGGATTCACACCAGGGGCTGGACGCGCAAGCAGGCGATCGACTACATGCTGGCGCATACGGCGGAAGGGGAGCGCGACGCAACGTCCGAGGTGGACCGCTACATTATTTATCCTGGGCAGGCCGCTTCGTACATGCTGGGCATGATCGAAATCCGCAAAGCGCGCGATGCCGCAGAAAAAACCATGGGATCGCGGTTCGACATCAAGGCATTTCACGATCGCGTGCTCGAAGACGGCGCGGTACCTCTCACGTTTCTGAAAGAAAAGATTGAGCGCTGGTCCGCGGGAAAATGAACGGAAGTTCATCGCGAGATTTGGATCACGCGGAATGAAGGGCCATTCGCGCCGCGAATTCGTGAAGGCATCGGCCTCCGCAGCGGTTCTCGCATCGGCGCGTCCGAAGTTCTCGTTGCTGTACGGGCTGAATTCTGCAAGCGACGACGCTTTGCAAGGGCGCCTCGCCGCTGATCCGCTCCGTCCTCAGTTTCATCTCCTGCCGGCTAAAAACTGGATGAACGATCCGAACGGCCCGATCTACTGGAAGGGCCACTACCACATGTTTTTCCAGTACAACCCGAACGCGGCGGTTTGGGGCGACATGCATTGGGCGCATGCGGTGAGCAACGACATGATTCACTGGTGGCATTTGCCGATTGCGCTTGCGCCCACACCGGGATGGGATGATGCGGATGGCTGCTTCACGGGCAGCGCCGTGGATGATCACGGGACCGCGACCATCATTTACACCGGCGTGAAGACTGTGCCGCCGGAGCGAGCTACGCTGCGCGACGGCGTTCACAATTTTCGTGAGGTCGTGTGCCTCGCTACGTCAGCAGATCCGCAATTGCGCTCATGGGACAAGTGGAAGACGCCGGTCATCGAGCCGCCTCAAGATCCGCGAATTACCGGTTTCCGCGATCCACTCCTTTGGGGGGACCGCGATACGTGGTATTTGGGCGTCGCCTCCGGTATTCGCAAGGAAGGAGGCAACGTTCGTCTGTATCGATCGAAAGATCTGCGTCAGTGGGAGTACTTGCATTTACTGGCATCAGGCAAATGGGCGGAAAAGGAATCGGTCAATCCGGTGGATTCCGGCGAGATGTGGGAATGCCCCGATTTTTTCCCTCTTGGCAAGAAACATGTGCTGCTGTATTCAACGGCAGGCGAGGTGTACTGGGAAACCGGGGAACTTGATCCGAAAGAGCTCGTGTTTCACATGGAAAAGCGCGGAATTCTAGACTACGGCGCGTACTACGCGCAGAAAACGCAGTTGGACGCGAACGGCAACCGTATTTTGTGGGGCTGGATCACGGAGAAGCGCTCGGACGATGAACTGCGCGCAGCCGGATGGGCGGGCTGCATGGCGCTGCCGCGGGTGCTGTCGATCGGTGAGGACGGCGCGTTGCAGATGCGATTTGCGCCGGAAACCAAGTCGCTGCGTGGAAAAGCTTTGAAGATACACTACGAGAAACATCTCGAAGACTCACCTGATCTTCTGGACTTCCCGCCTATGGTCAGCGGTGTAAAGATCCAAAATCTTGCGGGCGAGATTCTGTTGAGGGTCAAAGCGCTCAGGGCTGCGATTGGCTTGAGCGACCATGCGGGGCCATGGTTTTCGGCCAGGCTTGAGACGCAAGGGGCCACCACGAAACTTACCGTCAACGGGAAGTCCATCGAGTTGCCGACCGGCGGGAAGACCGAACACGAATTTCATGTGTTTATCGACGGCTCGCTCGTGGAACTTATTTGCGACAACCAACATGCGATCACCACGCGCCTCTACCGCAAGCCGGATGGACCGCTCGATATTTCAGCGAACTACGGTTCGGTGAGACTGTGGCACGTGCGACCGATCTCTCACGATCGGCTTACTCGATAGGAAATTCGATTCATCGCGTTTTCGTTGACGAGGACACAAACCGTGGCCTCTGTGCTGCGGCCTTGCGTGCAAGATTGAGAAGAGTTGGAAGCAGGATCAGGCTTTGATTGTAGGCTCAATGGCCGGCGTGGCGGTTAACTTTGCTCCCGTTACAGGCGCAGAGGCTTTTCCGCCAAGCAGGTCCACTAGGATGTGGTTCAGCTTGGCGCGAATCTCGTAGCGGTCGTGGGCGTTGGTGATGTAACGAACGGCAATCTCGGTGCCGCCAATTACCGGCTTGACGTTGATCGCGGGTGCGGCGGAGAGATTGCTCATGTCGCCGGAACGCGCGGCGCTGCGCCATTCCTGCTCGGCTTTGCGGCCGCTTTCCGCGGTGGCCTCGACGACTTTCTTCTGAATGGCGTCGACGACGGGATAAGGGTCCTGGCCCGAGGGCAGGACCACTTGCAGCTCGTCCCACAGCCACTGGCCGGAGGTGGAGAAATTGAAGTAGTGGCCTTCGATGGCGAAGCTGTTGGTGAAAGTGACGCGACGGCCGGTGGGATGTCCGGAGTCGGTCCAGTTGCCGGTTTCCAGTAGAACGGTGTGAAACATGCCGAGTTCCACGACTTCTCCGGTGACGCCATTGATTTCGACCCAATCGCCGAGACGGATTCCGTTTTTTCCCATCAGCACGAACCAGCCGATGAAGCCGACGATGAAATCTTTGAGCGCGACGGTGAGACCAGCGCCGGCGAGACCCAGGAATGTACCGAGGTTGGGCGGAGGGCCGAAAATCACCAGCAGGATGAACAAGACTCCGACGACCTGCAGCGAAACTCGCGTCACACCGCGCAGTGTTTCGACCTGGCGACGGTCGAGCGAGGTGCGGCGAAGGATGCTCGCAATCCATCCATCGAAGAACAGCCCAACCAGCGCCATGGCCACGATGATGGCGATGCCGCGCAGGGCGCGATTGAGGACCGCGCGTTGCTGCGACGCGACCAGCGCGATCCATTTCGAGTAGACGTCCAATAGTTCCTTTTCGTCGTCGATGCGCTTGTCGAAGGCGGCGAGTCTCTTTTGGCGGACGGCGCGATCTTTGGTCGCTTGCACTACCGCTGCTGCGTCGTTGTCGCTCCAGGCGAGGCGGGCGGCAGGCGAGAGTGCGCCGCCTGACGCGCTGGAGCCGGCTTTCGCCTTTTCGGTCTGTAATTGCTGATCGAGCGCGTCATGCCGGGAGGAGAGCGAGGCGATGACGGCTTCGGTTTCCTGCTTGGCGCGCCAGAGGAGTAGTTGTTTCTTGTGCAGGGCCCACCATTGCGCGGCGCGATGGATCAATCCGCGCTGCTCCACGGGAGTTGTAGCGGCGGCCAGCGCGGCTTCTGTCGCTTTGGTGGAGGCCTCGTGGTCTCTTACGATGGCCTGAATGCGGTCTTGAGGGTCGCCTCCGGCGCGGATCAGGTCTTGCTTGTCGTCATCAACTTCGTCCTGGTCGAGTTCCTGCTGCGCGTTGGCAATATCGAGTTGGTCGTCGAGCGCGTCTTTTTTGTCGCCGGTGGCTTTGGCGTCCGCGGCGGTGAGCTGCGCGATCTGGGCCTGATCGCTTTCTAGGGCTTTCTCGGCTTTCTGCAAGCGCGCTTGAATTTCTTTCGCTTCAGGGCTGAGCGGCGGAGGATGCAGCGCGGCGTCGCGCAGCGCCGCGGCAAAGCCGATATCGAGTTCGTGGTCGGTGAGGCGAATGGCGTCTTGTGCGAGCGGGCGCTCTTCGGGCAGGGTCGCGAGCGGCGCGAGTTGCTGCGCGATCTTCAGCGGCGTTTGATCTACAACGGACTGGCTGCCCGCTAGCGTGGACGTCGCTGCGCCGGCACCGACACTGGTAGTCGTGCTGACTGGCAACGTCGCAGCGGGCGGCTCGGTGCGGAAGATTCCGTAGGCTGCCGCTCCGAGGAGCAATGCGAGCACGACGCCGGCGATTCTGCTGAGGTTTTTCATCTCTTCTCAAGGGAGCTTGGTCATTCTAATATGCATGCTCAAAGAAGGCACCTGAGATCGTTGGGGAAGAACGGGCCTGTTTCCGACCGCACGGTCAATTTCTGCTGGAGGACGGTCAGACTTGACACCTAATAGCCGTCTGCCGAGCGCGGTCTTCGTCTTTTTGGTGTTTGTTGGCTTTCTTCAGGCGCGGAAATTTGCGGCCACGATGCCTCCTGTGCTTGCGACGCACTTCGGAGGCAGCGGCGCACCGAATGGATGGCAGACGCAGTCGCAGTTTTTCGTTCTGGAGATTGTGCTGTTGGGGGTGTGTTTGTTGTTCGCGTTCGGCATTCCGCGGTTGATCGGCGCGCTGCCGCTTTCGCTGGTGAATGTGCCGAACAAGGGGTATTGGCTGGCGCCGGAGCGACGAGAGGAGACCCTCGCGTTTTTCAGAGCGCAATTTGCTTGGTTTGGCTGCGGATTCCTGGCGTTTCTAATCGTCGTTAATCAACTGGTCTTCGACGCGAACCAGACTCGCCCACGGCATCTGAATGGCGGCGCTTTCGTGGTGGCGATGATCGCGTTTCTGGCGTTTGTTGGGATTTGGACGGTACGGTTGATCGTGCGATTTGCTAGGACGGTGACATGAAGAAGGATTCCAAAGTGGTTTTTGTAGCGAGGTCGTAGAGGTAACGCTGATCGGAAACGGCAGAGAAAAGGATGACGAGCACGGCTGAGGTAACCATTCTCTATCGCCCCGTCGGGCCAAAGGAACTTGAATTGATTAAGGAATCGGGCTATCGCGAATTTCCTTCGAGGCTTCCGGGCCAGCCTATTTTCTATCCTGTGTTGAATGAGGAGTATGCCGTGCATATCGCGCGGGACTGGAACGCGGGGAACCCTACAATTGGCGCAGGTTACGTGACGCGGTTCTGCGTGCGAAGTGCCTATCTCTCCAAGTTTGACGTGAAGATTGTGGGAAGCGGAATTCATCAGGAATATTGGATTCCCGCGGAAGAGCTTGCCGAATTCAACACCAACATCGTTGGGCCTATCGAGGTTGTTCACGAGTTCCGCCCGGAATAGAAAAAAACGCCTCAGATTTAGTCTGAGGCGTTTCGGTTTTCGCGTTGCTAAATTGAACGTGGGCACAGGCAGGAATGCCTGTGCTACTAGTTGTTTCTAGAGGTAGTCGCGCGAGGGGCCTTCGAGGAAGGCGCGGAGTTTGCGCGAGCGCGACGGGTGGCGCAACTTGCGCAGGGCTTTGGCTTCGATCTGGCGGATACGCTCGCGGGTTACCGCGAACGATTGGCCGACTTCCTCGAGCGTGTGCTCGCTGCCGTCATCCAGACCAAAACGCATCTTGATCACTTTTTCTTCGCGGGGTGTCAGCGTCTTCAACACTGAGGAGGTTTGTTCCTTGAGGTTGAGGTTGATGACCGCGTCGGACGGCGAAACGACTGCTTTATCTTCGATGAAGTCGCCGAGATGCGAATCTTCCTCTTCACCGATGGGCGTTTCGAGGGAGATGGGCTCCTGCGCGATCTTCAGGATTTTGCGGACCTTGGACACCGGGATGTCCATGCGCTTGGCGATTTCTTCGCTGGTCGGTTCGCGGCCTAGTTCTTGAACGAGCTGGCGGCTGGTGCGGACCAGCTTGTTGATCGTTTCGATCATGTGCACCGGGATGCGAATGGTGCGGGCTTGATCGGCGATGGCGCGGGTGATGGCCTGGCGAATCCACCAGGTCGCGTAGGTGGAGAATTTGTAGCCGCGGCGCCACTCGAATTTGTCGACGGCTTTCATCAGGCCGATGTTCCCTTCCTGAATCAGGTCGAGGAACTGAAGGCCGCGATTGGTGTATTTTTTGGCGATGGAAACGACCAAGCGAAGGTTGGCTTCGATCAGTTCCTTTTTTGCTTGCTCGGCTTCGGCTTCGCCGCGATGAATGATCGTGAGCGTGCGCTTGAGCTCGGTGAGGCCGACTTCGCTGGCGTCCTCGATGTCTTTCAGCTCGACGCGGCGGGTGCGGAGTTCCTTGCGCGCTTCGGCGGCGACGTCACCTTTGGCGGCATCGACGCGGCGTTCCAGACGGCCGGCTTCGCGTTCGAGTGATTGCAGGCGCTCGACGGTGCCGCGCATCTTGTCGATGAGGCGCTTTTTCTCGAACGGATTGAAGTCGATGTCGCGAACGGCTAGTGAGATTTCCACGCGAGTACGCGCGACGTCCCACTTAGCGTGAATCCAGGCCCGCTTCTTGGCTTTTGGCGTTTTCTCGAGCTTGATCGCCTGTTTCAGACCGGTTTCGTACAGCTTGGCGATTTTCTCGATGTGCTTGAGCGTTTGCTTGGTCTTGTTGGCGATTTTTTCTTCGGTGAGCTCTTCATCGTCGAACTGGACGATTTCCTTGATGGAGCGGCCGCCCTTTCGCAGGTCGTCGCCGACGGCAATCAATTCCTTGATGACGATCGGAGAGCGGGTGACCGATTTCATCACCACGAGTTGGCCGCGCTCGATGCGCTTGGCGATGGTGACCTCGCCTTCGCGGGTGAGCAACGGCACGGTGCCCATCTCGCGCAGGTACATGCGAACGGGGTCGTTGGTTTTTTCGAGCGAGCCTGGAGTCAGATCCAGGTCACCGTCGGCTTCGTGCGCGTCTTCCTTGGCGTCACGTTCGCCGGGTACGGTGGACACTTCGACGGCACGCGCGGCTTTGGCCGAGGCTTGATCCTCGTAAATTTCAATGCCGTTGCGTTCAAATGTCGTGAGAAGGTCGTCGATTTCTTCCGAGGAATGCACTTCCGCCGGAAGGGAATCGTTTACTTCGTCATACAACAGGTAGCCGCGCTCTTTGCCGATGGCGATGAGCTGGCGTACCGCATCATATTTTTCTTCAAGGCCGACTACTGCCACAAATTCCTCCCGCAATCAGATGACAAGCCGATTCGCTTCGGCGCAGACGCGCGCGATGCACAGACGACGCTTAGGCTTTTGCCGAGACACGAACAGGCTGATGCGCAGGCGCAAACTGAGGGGGGATTTCCCCACAAAATCGCATGTTTTTTTGGCCGCTGTGCGGTCACTCTGAACGTAGAGAGAAACCCTTTGCCCTGCGCTGCCTGCTGCCGCTCGCCTCGTGCTTCGCCCGCGTATCGCGTTTCCTGGTCCGATCCTTGCCGCTAACTACAAAGTTTAGATGCTTTTAGAAGCAAAACCGTTACCCGGTAAACCCTAATACGCTACACGGTTAAGTCCGTGTGCGTCAATGATTTAATCGGTGGAAAGTTGTGGAAGAATTAATCTGCCCGAGGCGGGTGCCATTTAGCGGGCAGCGGCTAGGCGTTTCATTAGCTCCTGTTTGCGTTCCAGAAGAGCGCGGAGATCGGGCCCGGGGGGGCTGGCTTCGATGCTGCGTTGGACGTCGGATAGTTCTCTTTCCGCGCGGCGGTGGCGCAGGGCTTCGACGCAGCTTTCGGCTTCTTCCCAGGTTAGGGCGCTGGATTCTTCGAAGAGGATTTCAAAGAGCATGCGGCGGTCGCGTTCTTCGAGGGTGGCGGCGATTTCGCTGGCCTGCACGGGCTGGCCGGAGAGATTGGCGGCGATCAGAGCTGCGAGGACTTTTTCGGTTTCGAGACCGAGGTGGAGCTGGTCTTGCTGGATTCGCTGAGCCAACTCGTGGCGGAAGCTTTCGCCTTCGACGAGCATGCGGATCAGGCGGCGCTCGACGGGTTTGGCGGCGCGGCCAATCAGTTCTGGCTTGGTCTTTACTTCGCTGCGGCGCTCGGCGGCGGCTTTGCTGAGATCGGCGCGCAGGACCGGTTCGTCGAGGCGCAACTGCTGTGCGATGCGCGTGGCCCATTCGGAGCGCAGGATGCGGTTGGGGATTTTCTGGACATAGGGCAGGAGGAAATTCACGGCGCGCAGTTTGCCTTCGCCGGTGGTTAGGTCCATGCGGCGGGCGCGGACGATGAGGTAGTCGACATAGGGCGGCGCTTCCTTGAGGACCTTGATGTAGGCGTCGGCTCCCTGCTCGCGGATGAATTTGTCGGGGTCGGCTTTGCCGGGGAGAGCGAGGACACGTACCTCGAAATCCTGCTCGAGGAGCAATGAGATGGAGCGCTCGGTGGCGGTTTGGCCGGCGGTGTCGGGGTCGTAGTTCACGATTACGCGACGGGTGAAACGGGCGAGGAGCTTGATTTGGGGCTCGGCGAGGCTTGTGCCGCAGCTGGCGACAACGTTGCTGACTCCGGCACGGGCGACCGCGATGGCGTCCATGTAGCCTTCGACGAGCACGGCGAAATCGGAGCGGCGGAGGGCTTCTTTGGCGCGGTCGAGATGATAGAGGACATTACTCTTCGAGTAGATCGGGGTTTCCGGGGAGTTGAGATATTTCGGCATGTCGTCGCCTAGCGCGCGGCAACCGAAGGCGACAATTTTTCCGGACTCGTTGGCGATGGGAAAGGTGATGCGGCGACGAAAGCGATCGAACATACGGCCACTTTGGTCGCGGGAGACGAGGCCGGATTCGACCAGGAGCTTCTCTGGATATTTTTGCTTCAGGGAACGCAATAGGAGGTCGCCGCCACTCGGGGCGTAGCCGATGCCAAATTGATCGATGGCGTCCTTCTCCAAGCCGCGATCTTCAAGGTAAGCACGGGCAACTTTGCCCTCTGCCGTAAATTCAAGTTGCTTCGTGAAAAAGGCCTGGGCTACGCGATGCATTTCGACTAGTGCCGTGCGTTGTTGATTTTCTTTGCGCTCTTCGGGCGAGCGCTCTCTGGGTTGCGGGACCGCGATGCCGCATTTTTCCGCGACGACTCGAATGGATTCCGGAAACGAACACTTTTCCATTTCCATGACGAATTTGAAGACGTCACCGCCGACACCACAGCCAAAGCAATGGTAAATCTGTTTGGTGGGGTGGACGGCGAAAGATGGCGATTTTTCCGCGTGGAATGGGCACAGGCCGGTGAAATTCTGGCCGCTCTTTTTCAAGCGGACGTATTCGCCGACGACGCGGACGATGTCCGCCTGCTGCTTCACGCGATCCGCAAATGAACCTGCCTCTGCCATGAGATTCTCTTGAGTGCCTGCACCGCTCTGGAAGGACGACGAGAGTAATTTACTCCGGGAGGGTGCGGAATCCCAAACCGACTTTCAAGAAATGACTGTCCGCGGTCATGACGTCCACGATTCCAAGTTCTTTCATGATGATCATGCTGGTCAGATCGGTGAACGAAATCTTTGGTTTATCGGAGAGCTTGAGGCGGAATTCGACCGCGGCATCGAACCTCTCGCGAGTCACGAACTCAACGGTAACGAATTGCGACGCCAAGAGAGCGTTGGTGAATCGCGACGCCTCCGCAAAAGGACGCCTGACGAACAACAGTGTCAGGAATTCGTCGAGCACGAAGTTTGAGGTAAAGATGCGGCCGGTGCGGCGGCTTCTCTCGCCATAAAACTTGGCCGCGGATTCGTGTCGGGCGTCGCTACGGTCCGCAAGGGCGAGCCATCCCCACGTATCCACAAACAGCTTCAACTCGATTTTTCACCATACAATTCGTCATCGATGCCGGTGGTAAGGTGGCCGTCCTGAGCAATGCCGATGACTTCGAGCAGTGGGTCTGGAGTGTCGGACAGAATATCCCTCAAGCGTTCGAGTGTCGGTTGATGAAACACGCCTTTTTCGACTGCGTCTCGGAATAAGTCGACGAATTCCTGTTCGCCGATCACGAGATGGACACGGTTGTGGCGTCCATTGCGGTTTTTACAGAAGCGCAAGCCCTCCCAAGTCTCGCCACCGAGAGCAAAAAGATTGCGTTCGATGCGGGCTTCATCACGGTCGTCCCAATGATAGGAGCCGGCGGCGCGCTGCTCGATTGTAATCATTTTGGGCATTAGTGGAATCTAGTAGACTCTAGTCACTGCTAGTAGCTTATACTAAGTTTACTCGCCTTGTCAATGCTTCTATGATCTTAATTCTACTAGGGTTACGCTTTGCCGCCCCGATCCTCGGTTTCGGTAGAAACTTTGCCCACCAGGGGATGGGAGGAAAGGAACTGGGCCAGGCCTTTGCGCAGCGCGCCGGTCCCGTGACCGTGGATTATGCGCACGCGCTGACGGTTTGCCAAGGCGGCTTCGTCGAGAAATTTGTCGACGCGGTCGGTGGCTTCTTCGACGGTGGAACCGATTACGTTGATTTCGTCGGACGTGGCGGCTTCGCCTGGGCGCGAGGTGACCGTGACTCGCGAAGAGGGCGCGGCAAGCCCCGCCCCTGCAGGGGTCGACCCAAGAGCGAGCACTCTCGATGCCGGTGATTTGTTCGACGGCGACCTTCATGCGGAGGGGGCCGGCTTCGATGTCGGCGGTAGAGCCTTCGATGCGGCGCAAGATGACCGGTTGGGTGAAGCCGCGTACTCGGATTCTTGCGCCTGGCTGGAGGCGATCGGGGCTCGGAGGCGGCGTGGCGCCGCCCGAAATGCCGAGATCGGCTTGCGAATCGGACAATGTTTGCACGACAGCGGCGTTCAATTCATCGCGGGCTTCGCCGCGGGCGTC
Organism: uncultured Acidobacteriota bacterium; assembly: GCA_963834025.1. Classification (GTDB taxonomy): domain Bacteria; phylum Acidobacteriota; class Terriglobia; order Acidiferrales; family UBA7541; genus Acidiferrum. Next base: position 539,846 of record CAWIAI010000007.1, read on the forward strand.
TTGCATCTTGCGCCGCGAGGACTTTTCCAGTTGCGCGCGTAACTCGCGGTCTTTTACGGCCTCGACAACGCTGGCTACGTTTTCGTCGAAGCGTTTTTGCATCTCCGCGAACTTTTCTTCGAGATCCTTGATCCGGCGTTGTTGGCGCTCGACCCAGTCGGCACGCAGTTTCTTGCGTTCTTCTTCGAGCGCTTGGCGTTCGGCGGCCATTTGCTGCTGCATGCGGTCGATTTCGTCGCGGCTGCGATGGAGGTAGGCGATCAGGTCGGCGGCTTCGCGTGATTCCGGGCCGAGCAACGAGCGGGCGCGCTCGATTAAGGACGCTGGCAGGCCGAGACGCTGCGCGATCGCGATTCCGCTGGAGCCGCCGGGAACGCCGACCATCAGACGATACGTCGGGCGCAGATTGATTTCGTCGAATTCGACGGCTGCGTTTACGACCCCCGGCGTGGTGGAGGCGTAGGCTTTGAGGCGGTCATGATGGGTGGTCGCGAGCACGATGCAATTCTTTGCGCGAAACTCATCGAGTAACGCGACGGCGAGAGCCGCGCCTTCCTCTGGAGCGGTGCCGGTGCCCATTTCGTCGACGAGCACCAGGGATTGCGGGGTGGCGGCTTCGAGCATCGCTTTCAGATTCAGCATGTGGGCGGAGAACGTGGAAAGGTCCGCGGCGATGGACTGCTCGTCGCCGATATCGACGAGCACGCGATCGAACAGAGGCAAGACGGCGCGCTGAGCGGCGACGGGAATTCCCGCTTGGGCGGAGAGCGCGGCGATTCCTGTCGTCTTAAGTGCGACGGTCTTGCCGCCGGTGTTCGGGCCGCTGATGACCAGGAGGCGTTCCTGGCCGCCGAGCGCCAGCGTCATCGGCACGATCGCGCGATTCTCACGGCGCAGCTTGTCTTCGAGGACTGGATGGCGCGCGAGTTCCAGACGCAGCTCCCCCGCTTCCGAGAATTCGGGCATGGCGGCGTCGAAGTCTCGCGCGAAGCGGGCGCGGGCGAAGACACTGTCGAATGCGGCGATGGTGTCGGCTGCGGCTACAAGCGGTTCGCGAAGAATGCGCAAGCGTTCCGTCAATTGGCTGAGGATGCGAACGATTTCGGCGGCTTCGTCTTCGGCAAGTTGCACGAGTTGGTTGTTGGTCTCGACGGTTTCAAACGGCTCGAGGAACACGGTCTGGCCAGTGGCGCTGGCGCCGTGCATCACGCCGGGGACAGCGCGGCGATGCTCGGCGCGCACGGGAATCACGAAACGGTCGTTGCGGAGGGTGACGTAGTCTTCGCCGGCTTCGGCGTTTCGCGCGCGCAAGATTTGCTTCAGAGTTTTCTGAATGGAAGCGCGTGTGTCCGAGATGTTGGCGCGGATGCGGCGGAGCGCGGGGGAGGCGTCGTCGCCGATGTCACCGTTGGGAAGGATGCAGCAGCGAATTGCCGCCAGCAGGTCGCGAAAATCTCCGAGCGAGGCGGCGCGTTCGGCAAGCAGCGGAAACTTTGCGGTTTCTTCGCGAAATTGCGGCTTCAGCCAACCTGAAGTTTCCAGCAGCGTGGCGGCGTCGAGCAGTTCGCGCGGTTCGAGGACAGCACCAATGCCTTGTAGCCGCTCCAGCCAACTCTGCGGATCGGCGAGCCCGCCGAATCCCATCTCACGGCTGACGCGCAGCCATTCGCGTGCCTCTCGGATTTGCGCGAACACCGCGTCGAGCGCGTCGCGGTCCGTGCCGGGTTCAAGAGCATCGACAGAGCGCCGACCCGGCACGCAGGTCGTCCGAAGCCGCAGCAGTTCGCGCAGCTTGTCGAATTCGAGGACGTCTTGTGCCGAGCGAGACATCTTTCTATTTTAGTTTCCCTGCCAGGTACTGCGCCACTTCGTGCGGTGATGTGGCGGAATGAATCAGGCGGTTGTTTGCTTTACTAGTTGGGGCTTCACTCGATGGTGCTTGACGCCCAAGTTCGACTTCGCACACGCGCTCGATGACGGGCTGCCAGAAATCGCCGAGCGTAGTGAACGGTTTCACGGGCATGACCGATTTGTTGAGCATCTCCCATACGACGGCCAGCTCAACGAGTGTGCCGGTGCCGCCCTTGCACGCAACAAATCCATCGGCGAGGCGAATGAGTTCGAAGAGGCGATCCTGCCAGGTGGCGACGCGGACTTCGACATCGATCCAGGCATTCGCCTTCGCGGAGAAGACATCGGCGGTCACGCCGTAGGTTTTTCCACCGGCTTCCTTCGCGCCTCGCGAAACGCCGGCCATCACTCCGCCGTAGCCGCCGGTGCAGACGGCGAACCCGCGCTCCGCCAAGACGCGACCAAGAGTGCGCGAATCCTCGTAATCCGGCTGGCCTTCGAGCGGACGGGAACTTCCAAACACAGTAATGATTTTTTCTTTGAGCATTGGCAGGCCCTAGTGCGCATTCTTTGCCGGCTTGTTGTCGAACTCTTCGAGCATGGCTACACAGAGCGCGTCGAGGGCGTCGGTGGCTTCATGATTTTTGCCGCCTTGATTGTTGCTCAGGAAAGAAAAGATCAGCAATCTTCCATTGGGAGTTTCGGCATAACCGGAGCGTGTGCGCACATGCTCCACGGAGCCTGTCTTTGCGTGAATCCGTCCGGCGGCGATCGTGGTTCTCATGCGGTCTTCAAGTGTGCCGTCAACGCCGGCGACGGGGAGCGACGTGAAATAGGGAGCGAACCATGGCTGCGTTTGCGCGTACTTCAGAAGCGTCACGACGGCGCGGGGCGTGACCAGATCGTGGCGGGATAAGCCGGAGCCGTCGGTTTGAATGACATCGCCGGGATTGATTCCTGCCGCTGCGTAGAAGTCGGCGGGAAATTTTACGAGATCATCGGGTGTCGCCCAGATGCCCGATTGCCGAGCGGCGGTGCGGAGAAGCATTTCGGTGTGCAAATTCTGGCTGATCTTATTGACGAGCTTCACAGAATCACCAAGGGGAATGGAGACATGCTCGGCGAGAACGGCCCGAGGCGGATCTGACAGAGTGTCTGCGATGTGTACCGCGCGCGGCGTTCCGTTGATTTTTATGCCGCGGTCGGCGAGCAGGCGCGCTAGCAGCGTCGCGGCATGTTGAGCTGGCTCATGGATAGCAAGCACCAGCTTACGAGGCGCGCTCTTTGCGGGCAATGTGCCGCGAATGATCACAAGTTGCGACCCCGGCTCACGCGTAAGCGTCAGGTCGCCCTTCACTTCAGAAGCGGAAGTCACGACATCGTTCTGGGCGGAAAAGTCTGGAGTGGCCGGCGCTAGCGCAACCTGCACGGGATCGCCCGCCAGTTGTCCGGGCGTCAGAGTAAGGGCGACGGTGTTGTCATCGATCACGATCGAAGAGATCGCCGCGCCATACTCCCAAACCATGTCGCCGATCTCCCAGCCGTCGGGGTACGGCTCGCGCGGGAAATAGCTGTCGTCGCCGATGATGTCGCCGGTGATTTCCTTTACGCCTTTCGCGGCCAGCGCGTCGGCGAGTTCGGCCAAGACCTTTTCGGGCGGACCGTCGAAATCCTCTTTTAGATCATAGGGAAATTTGCGGTTGGAGAGATTGGGATCACCGCGACCTACGAGAAAGAGATCTCCGGAGAGCGTTCCCTCGGGAGAGATGTTCCCGCTGGTCTCCAGAGTAGTGTGAAAGCGGTAGTCTGTCCCGAGCTTGGCGAGTGCGAAGGCGGTTGTAAATAGTTTCATGTTTGACGCGGGCACAAAATATTTATCGGCATTGAGCGCATAGAGGGTATCTCCGGTCGCGCCGTCGGCGATCAACAGGCCCCACTCGCCTTTGCTTGCGGCGGGCGTAGCCAACGCGACGTCAACGCGAGTTGAATATCGGTTGGTCGCAGCATCCGCATCGCGCGACAGTTGGCCTTTCCGCCTCGCGCTTTGCGCTTTCGCCTGCGCTTGCGTGCGCGGCGCTGCATCCGTGACCGCGAAGATAGCGGTTGCCAGAATCAGCGCGGCCCATTTTTCACTCGCTCTGCGTTTCACCGTCACCCTCTGCTGGTATATTGTGTCTGGAGAAAGTATAGTCGAAAGGCCACGGAACACTTCTTCCAGAACTGTAGTGCGAATCCTGGGACTTGCAAGGCGAAGGAGTCCAGGTCGAAAACAGCCGGCGGCGCCCGGGAGATCCGGCAACCCTAAAATTGCACCGAAAAATTAACGCGGCGAGGGAATGATGAGACGAATGATGGTTTATCTGCTGGCATTAGCGATGGTCGGCTTGCCGCTATTTGCCGCGCAAGATAAGAAGGAAGCAGACCGTCTAGACAATTGCGGGACGGTGTTGCAGGAAATTCTGGATATCCCCGATGATATTCCGCAGGATCTGCTGGACAAGGCCGAATGCGTCATCATTTACCCGTCGGTACTGAAAGCTGCGTTTGTCGTCGGCGGAAGCTATGGACGCGGCGCGATGACTTGCCGTACGGGTGAGAACTACACCGGTCCGTGGAGCGCGCCAACGATGATGGCGCTCGAGGGCGGCAGCGTCGGATTCCAGATTGGCGGGCAGGCTACCGACTTCGTTCTGCTGGTGATGAACGGGCGCGGGGCGCATTCCATTCTCAGCAGCAAGGTGAAATTGGGAGCAGATGCCTCGGTGGCAGGCGGCCCCAAGGGCCGAACAGCGTCCGCTTCGACAGACGTGACACTGCGTGCTGAAGTATTGAGCTATTCGCGATCGCGTGGGCTCTTTGCCGGAATTTCGTTGGAGGGCTCGACTGTTCGGCCGGATAACGACGCCAACGAAAGAGTCTACGGGAAGAAAGTGGAGGCGGAGTCGATCGTCTTTAAGGGTGCGGTTGCCGTACCTCCCCCAGCGCAGAAGTTGGTTTCCTACCTGAACCAAAAGTCGCCGAAGCATCTCTAAGGCGGGCTCGAATAAATAGTTCAAATAAATAGCTGTCGTAAACAAATTGGAAAACGAAGAGACCCCGGTGTCCTGCCGGGGTCTTTCTATTTTGGCTATTTGGGCGATCACGATAGATGTTTTTTGAGGGGATTGACTTTGAGCCATACATGACTTATAGTCATTTATGAGGATCAGTCATGTCGAGGCGCGTTTCCACATCATCTCGCAGCAAGAATAATAAGGATTCTCAGGCTGAGGGTCCCGACCGGCGGCAGCGCCGGAGTACCGAAACTCGGGAACGGTTGTTCCGGGCCGCACTTCGGCTGTTTGCTGAAAAGGGTTTCGCGGAAACCACGGTGGAAGACATCACGAACGCCGCCGACGTCGGCAAAGGTACATTCTTCAACTACTTCCCAAGCAAAGAACACATCCTGATCGCGTTCAGCGACATGCAACTTAGCAAGCTTCAAGCGACGGTCGATCAGATGCGCGCGCGGCCCGAGCCCATGCGCTCATTCTTTCGGGCGATGACGCTTCGCATGACCGAAGAGCCTTCGAAGTCACCCGATGTAGTGCGCGCCCTCTTGCAGGCGAACCTTTCCAGTTCGTCGGTGCGGAGCGTGATGCTGGAGCGGAGTGCTCGAGCGGAAGGATTGCTGACGCAATTGGTGCAGATCGGCCAGGAGCGCGGAGAGTTTCGGCGGGATGTGCCTGCGTTGGAGTTGGCGCAGGTGTTTCGTCAGACCATCTTCGGGACGCTGCTGATGTGGTCGCTACACGGCGATGCGTCGCTGTCCGATCGGATCGAGCGGGCTTTGGAAATTTTGTGGTTGGGCCTTGCGCCGCGCGAGGGAGTAACCCAAGCGGCATCGGAATCGTAATGTTAGCGAGGAGAAGCGCGTCATGAATCGCAAGCGAGTCTTGATCATCGTGGTGGTCGTCGCCGCCATCGTTGCGGGCGTCGCGTACTCAGCGGACTGGTTCCGTCGCGATTCTTCTTTGCAGGGCTCAGGCACAGTCGAAGCGCGCGATATTCGCGTTGGGTCGAAGGTTGGCGGACGCATCGACAAAGTGCTGGTGCGCGAAGGCGACACCGTGAAGGCCGGGCAAGTGCTGATTACCTTCGACGACAAGGAGTTGCAAGCGGCACTCGATCAATCTCGCGCGGCAGCCGAAAAAGCGCGACGCGGCTACCGGCCCGAGGAAATTGCCGAAGCGCGGGCGGCGCTGGAAGAAGCGAAAGCCGAGTACGAGATGCGCCGGAATGGCTATCGGCGGGAAGACATCGCGGCGGCGCAAGCCGATCTGGACCGGACGAAAGCCGACGAGGTACGAGCGCGGTTGGACTTCGAGCGCTACGAGGCGCTAGCGAAGAAAGACCTGGTCTCGAAGCAACAACGCGATACGGCGGAGGCTGCCTGGCGCATTGCGCTGGCACAACAACAAAATGCCCAGCACAAGTTGGATCAGCTCCATCATGGCTACCGGCCCGAGGAAATCGCTTCGGCCGAGGCGCGTTATCACCAGGCGGAAGCGACGTTTGACAAGTTTCAGCGCGGCAACCGGCGAGAAGACGTCGATCTGGCGAAGGCTTCGTATTCTTACGATGAGGCGAGGTATCGCGAACGAGAAGTCGTGGCGCCCTCAGCGGCAACCGTCGAAGTTCTGGACGTGCGTCCGGGAGATCTGATCCCGCCGAACACGCCGGTCGCGACCTTGCTGGAACGTGACCAGATCTACGTGCGGATTTACATTCCGGAAACCGAGATTGGGCATGTGCGATTGGGCCAGAAGGCAGAAGTGCGGGTCGATTCGTTCTCGGAGACGGTTTTCGAGGGCACCGTCGAGCAGATCAATCAGCAGGCAGAGTTTCTGCCGCGCAACGTGCAAACGCGGGAAGAACGGGTCCACCAGGTTTTTGGCGTAAAGATTCGCATCGACGATCCGTCGAACCGCGTTCTCGCAGGAATGGCCGCCGACGTAAAACTGAAAACGGCGAAGGGAGTATGACCACGAGTCCGGAATCCAAACCCGGCGTTTCGATGCCGAACGTGGCGACGGGCGACGTGTCAATACCCGAGGTCGCGATTTCCGCCGAACACCTGGTGCGACGCTTTGGCACATTTACCGCGGTCAATGACGTCAGTTTCCGGGTCAAAAAGGGAGAAATTTTCGGATTCCTCGGGCCCAACGGCAGCGGCAAAACTACCGTGATCAAGATGCTGACCGGTCTTCTACCCTTGAGCGGGGGAGCTGCTCAGGTGGAAGGATTGGACGTTCGCACGCACTCCGAGGAGGTGCGCGAACGGATCGGGTACATGTCGCAGAAATTCAGCCTGTACGACGATCTGACGGTCGCCGAGAACCTCACGTTCTACGGACGCATCTATAGCCTGTCGGCGGAACGGTTGAAGCGCCGCATGAACGAAATTATTGAGTTAAACGGGCTAGGACCTTACATGAATCGGCTGGCCGCAAAACTCTCTGGGGGATGGAAGCAAAGGCTGGCGCTGGGTTGCGCGATGCTGCACGAACCGAAGCTGCTGTTTCTCGACGAGCCCACGGCAGGAATTGATCCGGTTGCGCGCCGGCAACTGTGGGATTTGCTGTTCGAGCTGTCGGGGCACGGCATCACGTTTTTTGTCACCACGCACTACATGGATGAAGCGGAGCGTTGCAGTCATGTTGCGTACATTTACTACGGCAAGCTGATTGCGGACGGCACACCGAATTCCCTGCGTGAGCTTCCGGATGTGCAGCCACCCGGGACGCTGCGTGTTGAAATCACGACGCCAGAGGTGACGCGGGCGCTGAAATTCGCCCGGCAACTTCCCGGAATCCGCAGCGCGACGATTTTCGGCCAATCCATTCACGCGCTGATTGAAGACCACTTCGATCTGCACGACTTGCGCGAGCAGCTTCTGAAGGAGGGCATCGCCGTGGCAGAGATTCGGCCGCTGGCGCCGAGCCTGGAAGATGTTTTCGTGGAGCTTACTTACAAACATCAGGCGCTGCTCGAGGCGGAGCGTGTTTGACATCTTCCGTGGCTTCGGCGCGGTCTTCTATAAAGAAACGTTGCACGTGCGGCGCGACGCGGGAACGCTGTTTTTCTCTTTGACCATGCCGCTGCTGCAAATGTTTCTACTGGGCTTCGGAATCGACACGAACATCCGGCGAGTCCCAACGGTGGTCTACAACGCCGACGGCCGCCGCGAGAGCCGCGAACTGATTGACCGGCTAAAGAATTCCGACACATTCTACATCATGCGCTACGTACAAAACGATCGGGACATGAACGACCTCATTGTGGCGGGCAAGGCGCGCGTCGGAATTAAAGTTCCCGTCGACTATTCCGATCGTCTGCTGCACCAGATGGGCGCGCAGGTTCTAGTGCTGATTGACGGCTCGGATTCGTCGGTGGCTGGACAAGCCATCAACGTCAGCAACGCTATTGGCCTGGATGAGTCGCTTCGCCGCGTGCTCCCGGACCGGGAAGCCATGCCCGTGGAGATGCGCCCTAAAATGCTGTTCAACCCCGACTCGCGCTCGCCTAATTTCTTTCTTCCGGGTCTAACGGCGATCATGCTGCTCAACGTCACCACGTTCTTGACGGCGTTTTCGATCGTGAGGGAGAAAGAGCGGGGAACGCTGGAGCAGCTTTTCGTCACGCCGGTGCGGCCGTTTGGCCTGTTACTCGGCAAACTGCTTCCCTATTTGGGGGTCGGCTTCTTCGAGCTTTGCTTGATTCTGACGTGCATGCGTTTCTTATTCCGTGTCCCGATCCACGGCAGCGTGTGGCTGCTGGCGTTTCTTTCGTTGCCGTATCTGTTCGCGGCGCTGTCGCTGGGAATTCTCATTTCCAGCAAAGCTGCGTCGCAAGCCGAGGCCATGCAACTCGCGTTTCTCCCCATTTTGCCCAGCGTGTTTTTCTCGGGTTACATTTTCCCCCGCGAGACGATGCCCGCACTTTTTCGCCCGATCAGCTACCTCATTCCGGCCACCTATTTCATTAACATTACCCGCGGCGTGATCTTGCGCGGCGCAGGCATCCGTCATCTATGGACTGACGGCCTGGCTCTGTTTGCAATCGGAACGTTTCTGCTGATCGTAGCGGCGCGACGCTTTCAAAATAAGGTGATCTCCGCGTAGCTTCTTGAGCCCTTGGGATGGACATGGAACAAGAAAAGGAATCAGTTGAGCGCCTGAGCGCGCAGTGTTGCGTCGTGGGCGGAGGTCCCGCTGGGGTGCTGGCCGGTTATCTTCTGGCGCGAGCGGGCGTCGATGTGATTGTTCTGGAGAAGCATAGCGATTTCCTGCGTGATTTTCGCGGCGACACGGTTCATCCGTCTACACTCGAAGTGATGTACGAGCTCGACCTGCTCGAAGGTTTTCTGAAGCGGCCTCATCAAGAATACCGTCACATCGGTGTTCGCTTCGGCGGCATCTCCGCGGAGATCGGCGATTTGTCGCACTTGCCGGTACATTGCAAATTTGTCGCGCTGATGCCGCAGTGGGATTTTCTGAATTACCTGACGGAAGCAGGACAGCGGTTCCCAAGTTTCCGCCTGCTCATGCAACGCGAGGCAACCGACCTGCTGGAAGAAAACGGTCAAGTCGCCGGCGTCAAAGGAAAAACTCCAAACGGCGCATTTGAAGTGCGCGCGCACCTGACCATCGGTGCAGATGGACGCCACTCCGTCATTCGTAAACAAGCGGGATTGCAGGTCGAAGATCTCGGGGCTCCCATCGACGTACTCTGGATGCGCATTCCGAAAAAGGCGGACGACTCGGACTACACACTGGGGCACCTCGTCACCGGCAAAATGCTGGTGACCATCAACCGCGGCGATTATTGGCAATGCGCATATGTCATTCACAAGGGAGCGTTCGAGCAAATTCAGCAGCGTGGGCTGCCAGCATTTCGCGACAATATTGCAGAGGTTGCGCCTTTTCTTCGCGATCGAACGGCGGCACTGCGCGATTGGAAGGACATCAGCCTGCTTTCTGTGCGCGTCGATCGCCTGCGCACCTGGTGGCGGGCTGGATTGCTGTGCATCGGTGACTCGGCCCACGCGATGTCGCCGGTGGGAGGTATTGGCATCAATTTGGCGATTCAGGATGCGGTCGCCGCCGCAAACATTCTTGCCAAGCCGCTATCGCGTCAGAATGTGACCACCGAACATCTGGCCGCGCTTCAGCATCGGCGCATGTGGCCGACGCGCTGGACACAGGCGCTTCAGATACAGGCTCACAAACGAGTCGTGGAGCCGGTGCTGAGAGGGCAAGTGACGTTCGCGAAGCTTCCGCTCGGCATCCGGCTGCTCAACGACTACCCCGTACTGCGCAGAATTCCCGCGCGACTCATTGGAATGGGGCTGCGCCCGGAGCACGTGAAATCTCCCGCCATTCGACCTTAATCAATCGGGCCTAACCCCGAGGCTGCGCGCTTTTGTCTTTTGCGTGGTCGCGGCGTATTCTGCTTTGCGTGTCCTGCCCAATCTGTGAAAAGCGTAAAGCCGAGCGATTTTGCCCAGCGAAAGGCGAGAAGATCTGCGCCGTCTGCTGCGGACGGGAGCGCGAAGTCACCATCGATTGTCCGGTCGATTGCTCGTACCTGATCTCCGCGCACCGTTATGAGGACGAGCACCAACGCCAACTTCCGCCGGGCACGCCGTTACTCGATGTCACTGTGCCGTCCGACATCATCCACACGCACCAGCAACTTATGGGTGCGCTTGCGTTTACGATCGCCAAGTTTTGCGCCGCAAACCACGACGCAACAGACAGCGACGTGCTCGCCGCCATCCAGGCGCTGGCGGAAACTTCCAGGACGCTGATGACCGGTATCTACTACGAGAAGCAGCCCGACGGACTGATCCGACGCGAACTGTACGCCTCGCTAACCGCGTTCGTGGCCGAAGTAAAGCAGAAACAAGCGCAGCAAGACAGCGCCGCGTTGAAAGACTCCGATTTCTTCTATCTCTTGGTTTTTCTCTACCGGATGGGGTTATTGCGAACCAACGGGCGCCCACGTTCCCGACGCTACGTCGAATTCCTGCGCAGCCAATTCCCGAATGTACCGGAATTGAAGCGCGAGGAATCCCGCATCATCGTCCCCTAAGCTCATCCTATAAGCTCGTCGCGGAATAGTTTCGCCATCAGCCAATGGCGCAGATGAAAAAGCAGGAATTAACACAGAGGGCGCTGAGATAGGAGCACAGAGTTCACGGAGGCGTCTGAAGTGTGCATTTGACATCTTTCTATGCCGCGGTGTTCAGACCCAAAGACAATTGCGGGCTCTGAACCTTTCCCTGTAACTCTTCGAACGGCCGACCGTGGAAACCGTGTTTCAGCCGTATCCGCGCCACGCGTTCGGCAATCTTCTTCCGGTACTCCTCCGGCGCGTAGCCATTTTTCGCGTACCACTGCTCATACTGTTTTGCGAGTTTCGGAAATTTCTCGCGTACCAACGGCAGGAACTGCTTCGCCGACGACGGCATCAGGAACAAGACGCCGGAGAAAAACCATTGCGCACCAGCGTCTTTGGCGGCTGCCGCCACCGCTTCCAGTTCACCGTCACGATCAGTAATTCCCGGGATCAACGGCGACGCAGAGACACCCACGCGCAGACCGGCCTGGTGCAGTTGTTTCACCGCAGCCAGCCGCAGGTCGGGCCGCGGAGCCCGCGGTTCCAGCAACCGAGCCAGCCGGGTTCGCAGCGTGGTCACGGTAATGTTCAGCGACAATTCCGAGCGCGCCGCGATTCGTTTTAGCACGTCGATGTCCCGCACGATCTGGTTCGACTTCGTGATCACGGACACGCTCAGCCCCTCTCGCTTCGCTAGCTCCTCGAGGCATGCGCGGGTCACGCCATATTCACGCTCCGCGGGCTGATACGGATCCGTTGCCGTACCGATCGCAATGTGCTCTGGGCGACCATCCGCCCTTTGGTACGAATACTTTCGCGCCACATCTTGCGCCAACAGCGGCGCGGCGTTCTGTTTCACGAAAATTTTCTTTTCGAATTCTCCGCCATCCAACTCCATGTATTCATGCGTGTAGCGCGCGTAGCAATATTTGCAGGCGAACTCGCATCCCCGGTAGGGATTGATGGTCCACTCGAACGGCACGCGATTGGAATCACACTTATTCAGGATCGAGCGCACGGGCAACAGAAAATACTCCGGGCGCTGCTCCGACGTGCGCGAAGTCTCGCCACAGGGAGAAGAGGCTGCGAGGCGGGCTATGCCAACCAGCGGCGTTTCGGAATTTCGAGTCTGGCCATCAAAGCGGCGTTGGGCGCCACCAGCAGCCATCGTCCCCGGTTGAACGGGAGCCTTTCCCGAACACGGCGGGGGGCAATCCGCCGTCTCGGGGTAACTCGAAGCAGAGACACCGGGACCAACCGCGATCGGGGCAAGATCACGGCCGGCCACTTGTTTTGGGCTTTGCGCATCAGGGCATGTGGGGAACAGAGCGGTTTGTGAAACGTGGCGCCGACGGCCCCGAAGAACCGGCGACGAAGGGGAGAGATCTGACGGCATAGCCCACCTCACAGCGGGGAGAGTATTTCGCTTTTTGTTCGCTTAGTCAAGCACTATTTTCGCTTTTATTTCGCTGCAAGACGAGGATAGCATTTTGACCCAAGCGCGCGCTCGCCGCTGCGCGTGCTCACACGACGGCCGTAGGATCCAAGCGGCCCTTCCCATCTTTCCGCTGGCGCGACCACGCCGATTCTCTTTACACTCAAGCCACGATGAGAACTCTCTATGCACTCGGCCTGACATCTGTCCTGGCCATTTCCATCACACTGACTTACGCGGCGCAATCCTCTACAGCCGGCTTTGGCCCGCCCCAGGGGCAGATCATCTCCTGCTCCTCCAACGACATGAAGCGAAATTACTGCTCCGCCGATGTCCGGGGTGGCGTGCAACTCGTCAAGCAGCGCAGTGACGCTCCCTGCATCTTCAATCAGACGTGGGGCTACATGAACGGCCGCGGCATTTGGGTGGACCGCGGATGCCGCGGAGATTTCCAGATTGGCGGCTCCGGCTGGGGCGGGTGGGACAAGGGTTACAACATTTACTGCGCGTCCGACAACGGCGGACGCAAGATGTGCCCCACCGACACGCGCGGGGGCGTGCGCATCGTTCGGCAAATCAGCGGCTCGCCTTGCGACTTCGGCCGTACGTGGGGATACAACTCCGGCGGTATCTGGGTCGATCGCGGATGCCGCGCAGACTTCCAGATTGGTGGAGGTGGTGGCGGAGGCGGCGGCTGGCAACCTGGCGGACCTGGCGTCCAAGTCGTCAATTGCTCGTCCGACGACATGAGGCGCCGCATGTGCCCGGTCAATACCAGTGGCGGGGTACGACTCATCCGCCAGCGCAGCGACGCCGACTGCATTTACGGCCGTACCTGGGGTTACGACCGGAACGGAATTTGGGTCGACCGTGGCTGCCGCGCGGATTTTGAGGTTGGCAGACTGCGCTAGACATAGCTAGCACAGGTTGCAACCTGTGCGCCGGAGCTCGCACATTTCAATTTACGAAAAACAGTTGGCCACTCAATAGACAGGTTCTTTGAGAGGTCTCACTGACGCTTGGGAATCGCCACGTCAATCGCCACGTCACGCATCCAAAATTCCACGTTCGTGCGACAATGAAGTGTTTCGGCGTTTGAGTTGACACGATCCGGAGGATTGCTTGGGCATAGCGTGGCGCGCCTCGCTTGTCGCGTTGGTCTCGGTCAGCGCCATTGGCGCAGGTGCTTCATTCCAGAGTTCGCAGGCGCAAGCACCGACTTCCCAAGCCAAGAAGCCGTCGTCACCATCGGCACCCGCGCCCGCTGCCCCTCAGTCCACACACTTCCCAATCCTTCTGCTCGCCTTCGGCCCGGCCGCCGGGAATGAACCTGCGTGGAGCATCCGCATCGGGCAGAAAGGTCCCGAACGCCTCGAGCGTCCCGGCTACCCACCGGCGATGCTGGATCCCGTTGACGTCACCCGCGACGGCACCAATGACGCGTGGACCTATCGCGCGAAAGACTCCGTGACCGGCGGCGATGTCGCGGTTCATCTCACCCGCGAGTCTTGTTCGCCGGATACAACAGGCGCGAAGTACAGCTTCCGCGCCGTCGTTGATTACTCGCAAATCGGTACGCTGAACGGTTGTGCGCGTATCGCCGCCGAACTGTTTCCCAGGATCAACAATCAGCCCGACGAAGAGGATGACCCCGACAAGAAACCCGCAGTGTTGCCTGCCGACATCATCAAATTTCAATCACCAACGGCAGTAGCCTACATCACCCCGGCGGGCAAGGTCGTAGTCGAAGCCGGAAAGATCCGAAAGATCGCAGCACAGGAAGGGACGGAGTTGGCGCTCTCCCACGACGGCAAGCGTCTTCTATACACCCGGTCGGATTCCAAGACTGGGCCCGACCGCACCATCATTCTTTACGATTTCACGACCGGGCGTTCGCAAGAGCTGGTACATGGAGGAGTGCGCCAAGCGTTCTGGTCTCCCGACGACTCCCGTGTGGCCTACCTGAATTATCAGGACCAAAAGTGGCAGCTCTGGACGTTCGCGGCAGGGTCGCCGGAACAAGCCGCGCCTCTCTACGTTAATAGCCTTACCAGTTTGCACGGATGGATCGACCCGCACACGCTGCTGGCCAGCGACATGCAAAATGCCTACTCGATTTTTGACGACAACAGGCCGGTGCAGTCCGCGGCGCTAAAAGACATCTACGGCGAGGCGTTTGATGTAGCTGGATCGGACACGTTTCGCGTAAACCCCATCAACCCGGATTTGCTTCTGGTGTCGGCGCCGTACTTGAAGGCTCCGGCCGGCGCTCCAACGGATTCGATGGGCTTGGCCGCCGGATTTTTTCTGTACGAACTGCGCTCAAAGCGTCGCGTCGTGTTGAGTCCGACCGACCAATGGGCTCGACACGCGGAGTGGTCACGGGACGGCGTTCAGGTTTTTTATACCCGGCGTGTGTCTGCCGCATCGCTCTCGACGTATCGGATTCTTTGGGACGGGAGCAATCCCAAACGCTATCTGGACGCGAGCGATTTCGTTGTCGGCAAATAAGCGCTAATTCCCCAAGACCGCGGCGGTCTGCCCCCCTGGCCTTCAGACCATTAGCCGATACGATTCAAGTACTAGTATTTTATAGAACCAGCCCGCCTGTCACCGCTATACTTCCTATATGGCTAGCACCCCCTCGCCTGCACCACGTCAAGTCGGCATCCTGGTACTCGACGACGATGCCTCCAGCCAAGGCGCTTTGCGCCAAATCCTCGACTCCGAGGGCTGGCGCGTGCGCATTGTGCCCGACACCAAACTTCTTCTCGCCGAACTGAAGAGCGGGGAATGGTCCCTGGTGATTGCGAACGTCGCGATGACCGGCCTCGAGAGCCCTCTATTCTTCACCCTGCGCGAACTTTCCAGCGTCTCCGCGGACGAGGGCGCGCGGCTTCGGGTACTTTATCTCGTGCCCGAAATGAGTGGCAGCCAGTATGTCAGGCCTCTTGAATTCGCCAAGCTTCCCTACGTCGTCCGGCCCTTTCACTTGCACGACTTCCTCGAAAAGGTGAGCGACTTGCTGGTCGAGATCAAGGCCATCGAAGCGCCGCTCCGCCAGGTGCGCCACGAATTTGGCCAAGCGCGAAAGAAGAAGAGCCAGACGGGCCGCTCCACCTCCATGTTTGCCGCCCGCGATTCGTTCTCCTATACCGACGAAGAGCTCGCCGAATATGAACGCCAGGAAAGCGAATCCGCCAAGACTAGACGCAACCGCCCGCGTACTAATCTCGGCGATCCTGGCACCCGCTAAAAACTGAAGTAATGAAGCATGAAATAACGAAGTAAGGAAATCGACCAGAGCGCTTCCAGTCCGTACAAGTATCTCCGCGCTCGCTGTGTTCCGACCTCCGTGAACTCTGTGTTAAGCCTTTCCGCCCTCTCTTCCGTCTTTTCTCGTTACTTCCTTACTTCGCTGCTTTCTTACTTTGATGCTTCGTTACCTCTCGATCTTTCGCAAGATTTCTCGCCGCTCGCGTTCTAACCCGAGTGCGTTCCTCATCGCTCACATACAGGAGGCTGTTCATGGAACGATCCTTCTTTCCTGCATTGCTCGGCGCGATCATCCGCGGTTTGTTAGGTATCACCACTCTTGGGGGCCTCGCATTGGTCGGTTCCGCCCCAGGCCCTTCGGCAGTCGCCTCGCCACCACGCAGCGAAGGTGGCTGGCGGCTCCTCGATCCCATCACGTACGAGAACATCTCCGTTTTCCCCGTCGTCGCCTCATCCGAGCAGGATACGAGCGCATTTCTTACCCTCGACGAAGGCCTGTCCAGCGGCGAAGTCATCGTCAGCGAACAGGGTGCCGCGGGCCTGGCTCGCACGCGCGACCCTCAGCGACGACCCGCACCCGATTACAATAGCGGCCCGGCCGTCAATCAGCTCGTCCTGGTTAACCGAAGTAAGCGCCCGTTGCTGCTCCTTGCCGGCGAACTCGTCAGCGGCGGCAAGCAAGACCGCATCATCGCCAAGGACCGCATCGTGGCTCCCGGGGCCGAACCGCTGCCGCTCGACGTCTTCTGCGTTGAACACGGCCGCTGGTCGTCAGGATCGCAGTTCGCCGCCTCCAAGACCATCGTTCACCCCAGCGTCCGCGAACAAGCCGCTCTAAAACAAGACCAGAACGACGTTTGGAACGCGGTTCGCGCCGGCTCGACGGCAAGTATGCCGGCAAGCAGCGGGCCTCAGCCTGTCGCAGCACCTCGAGTCAGCTCCGGCGTGATCGCCGATACCATTGCGTCCGCGGCGCCAACGCAGTCCTACGCAAAGATTTACGAAGGCAGCCGCGTCGGCGCTTCCGTGGAAGAATTCGCGGCGCAGTTACAGAAACGTTTTGCCAAAGGGACATCCGGACTGAAAGGCGAGCGCCCGGTAGGAGTCGTCGTGGCCTATGGCGGCGAAGTCGCGTGGAGCGACATCTTCGCTTCCGGCGACCTCTTCGAGCATTACTGGCCAAAACTCCTGCGCAGCTATGCCGTCGAAGCCGTGGCACGTCCGTCGCTGCGCGAAACCGCCTCGATCGACGACGCCCGTGGCTTCCTGCGCCGACTCAACGGGCGGGAAATTCAGGAGACGGAGGCCGGCGTCTATCGCTGGCGCGAAACTTCTGAAGGCAGGCTCGCGCTCATCGAGCTCGAGGCGCTTCAGCCGAAACCCATGACCCTACACCGCCTCCTGCTGCAGCGGACCACGTAACGGTCAATTCTCCATGCTCTCAAACACCAGCTCCGGCGCAGGGACGCAAACGATTGCGCCTCTGCGGCACCCGGGTTCTTAAGTCAAACCACCATTTCTCCGCGGACCTTCGCGTCAATTCGCCCAAACATGGTCATTTTCAGTTTCATCGAGCTATGGCAGACTTGGGCGTTTCTTGAGCGGGGTCCCCCGTACAAAGATATTCTCAGCTTGTCGATTTTCCGTGGTTGGCGCGTCGTAGAGGTGTACGGCCAGCGTCCAACTTCAAATAGGAGAGATCTATGCGCTACATGATGCTGATCTACACCAAGGAAGGCGACCTCGGTGCAATGCCGCCCGAGGAAGTCCAGCAGATTCGGCAAGACCATTGCTCGGTGATCGACCAGACTCGAAAGCGGGGCATGCTCGTGGCGGTAAATTCGCTCGGGCGAACCGACACCGCTACCACCGTCCGCGTGGACAGCGGCAAGGTCCTGACGATCGACGGACCCTTCGCCGAAACCAAGGAACAACTCGCCGGCTACTATGTCCTGGACTGCACTGATTTGGACGAGGCCATCGCCTGGGCCGCTAGAATTCCGACGACCTGCGGCGGTGCAAAGGGCTCCATCGAAATCCGCCAGCTGGGGGAATTGCCAGGCGTACCCGAATCCATCCTTAAACCGCACCCGGCGACGGCGAACGCTTCCCATGATTGATCCGCGGTTAGGCGTATTGGGCGAGACCTCGGCGCGAAATCAGGCACTGCACCTCCACCAGCAGGAGAATATTCGGTGAAGACTACACTGCTTCTTCGGATCGCTTCGGTCTTGACCATGATCCACTGCATCCTACACACCGTCGGCGGCGTGCTCAGCTCTCCGAAACATGGTTCCGAAGAGATGCTTGTAGTTGAGACCATGAAAGCTCACACCTTCAACGTAATGGGCTCGATTCGCAGTTATTGGGACTTCAACTTCGGCTACGGTCTTATGACCACCATCAATCTTTTCGTCCAGGCGCTGCTCTTCTGGCAACTCGCCACAATGGCCAAGACCAACGCAGCATTAACGCGTCCGATTGTCGTTTTGTTCTTTTTCGGGTACCTCGCCATGACGGTCGTTGCGTGGCGCTATTTCTTCATCGGTCCGGCGATCACTGAATTGATTATCGCCGCTTGTTTCGCGGCGGCATTCTTCACCGCCAACGCGCCGGCCTAGACTTTTCGCATGACCGACATCAAAGCCGTCGCGGAATCGGTCTTTCGCGAGCAATCGGGCCGCATTACGGCCGTGCTGATTCGCATTTCCGGCTCTTTTGATCTGGCGGAAGAGTCGATGCAAGAAGCATTCGCTGCGGCCCTCGCGCGCTGGGCGGTAACCGGTGTTCCCGACAATCCCGCGGCATGGATTACCACCGCCGCCCATCGCAAATTAATCGATTCTTTAAGACGCGACCAGACCCGACGCGATAAACAAGAGCCTCTGCGCTATGAAACTCCGACCTCGTACGAACCGGACGATCCCTTCGACCACGGTCTGGACGCGTCGTCGGTGAACTATCCCGACGATCGCTTGCGGCTCATCTTCACCTGTTGCCACCCAGCCATCAATACGGAAGCGCAGGTGGCGCTCACGCTCCGCACCCTTGGCGGCCTCACGACGCCGGAAATCGCGCGCGCCTTCCTTGTGCCCGAGCCCACTCTCGCGCAGAGACTTGTGCGCGCTAAAAACAAAATCGCGCAGGCACGCATTCCCTATGAGGTTCCGCCACTTCACGCACTGCCCGAACGCCTGAAATCGGTGCAAGCGGTGATCTATCTGATCTTCAATGAAGGTTACGCCGCCACCGCCGGCGACACCCTGATCCGCAAGGAGCTCTGCGCGGAAGCGATTCGCCTTGGCCGCACTTTATGCAGCCTGATTCCCAAGGACTCCGAGACCCTTGGCCTGGTCGCGCTCATGCTCCTCCACGACTCCCGCAGGAACGCGCGCATCAACTCTACAGGCGAATTGGTCACGCTCGAGGAACAAGATCGCACGCTCTGGGATCGCACGGAGATGGAGCAAGGTTTCCAACTTGTCGAAACCGCGCTTCGCTTGCAACATGTGGGTCCCTATCAACTTCAGGCGGCCATCGCTGCGCTTCACGGGCACGCCAAGAGTTTCGAGCAAACGGATTGGGCCGAGATCGCCGCACTCTATTCGCGACTCGCGGAACTTTCACCGTCCCCAGTAGTCGCCCTGAATCACGCGGTTGCCGTCGCGATGAGTGAGGGTGCAGAAAAAGGCCTCGCCCTGATCGATACCCTCGAATCCTCTGGCGAGCTTGGCGAATATCATCTGCTCTACGCCGCGCGCGCCGATCTCCTGCGGCGGCTCGGCCGCATGCGGGAAGCGACCGAAGCGTACAGACGCGCCCTTGGCCTCGCTCGCAATCCTATCGAGCAAAACTACCTCCGTCGCCGCCTCGCCGAACTGAATCCCATCGAATGCCAGGATCTTCCGTGACCTCTATGCTTCTACCTCCGTGAACTCTGTGTTAAGAATTCTCTTCGCGCTCTAAACTAAATTCTCCACTCTCGGTTTGCACCTCTGCCTCACGCGAACCTCTGCGTCTCAGCGTTATCTTTCATTCCTCCGCTCAGGCAACCCGCCAAACCTGACTCTTATCGGGCGTCTCGGCCAAAATGCGCTCCACCGTTCCACTCCAAGCCGGGTGCCGTAACCCCGGCGCAATCTCCGCCAGCGGCACGAGCACAAACCTTCGCAACGTCATCCTCGGATGTGGCACTTGCAACTCAGGCGTATCAATCGTCTCCTGTCCATACACAAGGATGTCGATGTCGATCAGGCGCGGCCCCTTCGCGATGAGCTTCCTGCTTCCCATCCGGGATTCGATCCCCGCAAGCGGCGCAAAAGCTCGAAAGCAGGCAACTCGGTCTCACCTTCCACTGTGCAATTCAAAAACCAAGCCTGCTCCAAATAATCCACGGGCTCGGTCTCGTAAAATGCTGACACTCGCCGCACGGAAACCCCCCCGTCGGGCAAAGCCGCGATCGCCGCCTTCAAGTTTTGAGCGCGATCGCCCACATTCGAGCCTAGCGATAAGTAGATGATTTCACAGGCCATTATTCGTCTCGATAATTTGCTTGAGGCTTAGCATTCCTGAATTTCTGGCCTAATTATGGCCATGTTGGCCATATCTGGGGCCCTATCTGGTGCTCCGGTTGCGAATACAGGCTTCAGTGTATAGGCAAATCCGGGCGGCTCAGCCATAGTGCCCGGCCCACGAACCGGTCGGGTCAGATTCAAGCGTTCGGTCGACGCATTCGCATAAGGAGAAATTTGATGTCAATCCTAGCCTGGGTCGTCTTGGGTCTATTAGCAGGGTTTATCGGCAGTAAAATCGTGAACAAAACCGGCGAAGGTTTGCTCCTGGACATCGTTCTGGGAATCGTCGGGGCCGTCGTAGGTGGCTGGCTTTTCAACGAGTTCGGCCACATGGGCGTAACCGGCCTAAACCTATACAGCCTGCTGGTCGCAGTGGTGGGCGCGATCATCGTCCTGGTGGTGTACCACGCGATTCGTCGCATCTGAGGCCTCGTTTACCTGTCGCCCCAGAAAAAAAGGGACGGCTGCCAAGCCAGCCGTCCCTTGCATTGTCCGACGGCAGTCGAGTTAGTCGCCGGAGACTTGGGTGGCCTGTGATGCCATCGCAAGCTCTTTCTCTTCTTGCTTTGGATACACAAACTCATGACCTGTTGTGCGTCCGGGATAGAACCACGCTATCACCGCTGCGGGCTCGACTCCCTTTCCCAATGCCAGTGTAAATGCTGTGCCCCCGTGCCTTTCCCACTCGGGACGCTCGCGGTTAATCGTCTGTATCAGCGCGATTGTTCTAGTACGATCTTCATTGGTGATCTGTACCGTTTCCCGATCACTCGTATTGATAATCGAAAAATAGTAAGTGCCCGCCGGTAACGTTCGTCCCGGGATTTGTACTGGCTGGCTGAAATTGACTTTGATCGCTTGGTCTATTTCGCTTGCCTGCGTCGTTCCTGCGATGAGTCCCGACAGCGCGAGCGATGCAACTACTACCATCTTTCTGATACTCACGACTTCCTCCTCGACTAACAGTCTTCAGTTGCGGTCCTAAAAGATTTGTCCGCTCACTATGTGAGATGCATCGAGGTCACCGCGATGTAAGCGTTATAGTATCTGTTGACATATTCTTTACTATTTGCCGCGCGGTGGGCACAACGCCGTGGGGTGAACCCCTCTGTTGAGACAGTTTGGAATTGGCACATATGCAGTTCAATGATTTTCCCTTCTCAAACTTCCTCGTCTCCTTCAGGATGACGCTCGGCTGGTGAAGCGGAGGCGAGCTCTGCTGGAGAGCAACTCGCCGAGGAATAGCCAGCTGGAGACTCATCGGAACGATGAGCCGGGGAGCGGCTCTTGGGTCGCTCCCCGCTACTGTTTCCTACATCGGACTGATAGATCTCCCCATGCCTGAAAAAACTCATTGTTGCTCCAGCAGGATTCACCCCGGTATTCGCCTCTCGCTCGAACTCTTCCGGCGACCGATAGCCCAGCGCCGAATGTAAACGGCACCGATTGTAGTACTGTTCGATGAAGGCCTCGATGTTACCAAGCAAGTGGTCTAAGTCTCGGTAGTCGTTCGCATAAATCTCCTCCCGTTTGAGCGTTTTCATAAAACTTTCGCAACTGGCGTTGTCATAGGGGTTCGCCGGCCGACTCATGCTCGGGATCATCTGGTGCTTTCGCAAGATCTTCACGTAGTCTCCGGAAGCGTACTGCACGCCACGGTCGGAATGATGCACCAAACCTGGTGGTGGCTGTCGTTGGGCCAGGGCCTGTTCCAGAGCTGTAATCGGCAATCGGCTCGCGAGTGTTCGGTCCAAAGCCCATCCCACCACCTTGCGTGAGAACGCGTCCAGAACGACCGCCAGGTAGACGAACTCCTTCTTCAAACGGATATAGGTAATGTCCGCTACCCAGAGCTGATTCATCCCCGTCAGTTTCATGCGACTGGCAAGATTCAGATAGACCTCGAACTCGTGGTCGGAATCCGTGGTCACCACGAACGCCCGCGGCTGCACGGCTAGCAGGTTATCTTCCCGTAGCATTCGCAACACACGTTTGTGATTCACCAGCATCCCGCGCCGCCGCAACTCAGCGCTGATCCGCCGATACCCGTAGCGGCGTCGATGCTCGATAGCGATCTGCTGAATCACGCTCCGCGCCTCCATATCTTCCTCGACCGGTGCTCGTTCCTGCAGAGAACGATAAAAACCGGCCCGGCTGACTCCGGCTAGCTGACACATTCGCTCGATGCTTAGGCTGCCTTGCAGCGGCATCACTTCTTGGATTTCGTCGTAGATGCCTTCTCGCCACTGATACCGCTCTTCTGGCGTCGAGCCTCGACTTTTTGCAAGGCACCTTTGAAAAAATCCAGCTCCAACGTCTTGTCAACCAACACGCGCTTCAGCTGATTGATTTCCTTGCGGAGCATGGACTCACGAGAGTTCTCTGGTGGCGACTCCTCACCGGGTTCGAACGGATCAAATTGATCTCGCCACTTGTAGAGAAGCCGTCGATGCACACCAAGTTCCTGTGACAATTCCACAATGTTGTCGCAGGTCTTCAATCGCTGGACAGCCATCCGGCGGAATTCTTTCGGGTACTTTCCCACTCGTCTCGTCGCCACTCGCAGTTCCTTTCCCTGCAGAGTGTGCCTTATCCGAGTGTCTCAAGTTAAGGGTTCAGTCCAGCCGTCTGAAAGGCACGTGTGCCCAGATATCGGCTTCGGGTTGGCGTACTGGGCCGAAGACGGCGCACGCATATCTCATAAGAGGCGCAGTCTGTATGGTTTCGAGTGTGCCGAGGCCTGTTGAGACTGAGCATTTCGGCGGGACGGTCGTGTTCTTAGGGTGCTATCAGTTCTGGGTCACAAATGCGTCTTCAAAACAGCCGCGGCTGGCGGCGGGGAAGGTCGCGGCCGAAGTATTCGTAGGCGCGGGGCGTGGCCATGCGGCCGCGTGGAGTGCGGTCAATCATGCCGATTTGCATCAGGTAGGGTTCGTACATCTCTTCGATGGCGTCTTCTTCTTCGCTGAGAGCAGCGGCAAGGGTGCCGACGCCTACCGGCCCGCCGCCGTACTTGTCGAGCAACGCGAGCATCAGGTTGCGGTCGACCTCGTCGAGTCCGTTTTCGTCGATGCCCAGCATCGCGAGCGCTTCCTGGGCCACAGCGCGTGTGATACGACCGGCGGCGCGCACTTCAGCGAAATCGCGCGATCGGCGCAACAGGCGGTTCGCCACGCGCGGTGTGCCCCGACATCGCCGCGCGATTTCTTCGGCGCCGCCTTCGTCCATCTCGATGTTCAGGATCTTCGCTGAGCGGTTCAGAATAATCAGCAAGTCCGCTGGCTCGTAAAAATCCAGGCGGTGCACGATGCCGAAGCGCGATCGCAACGGGGCGGTGATCAAACCAGCGCGCGTCGTCGCTCCGATCAGCGTGAAATGGCCCAGCGGAAATGGATGAATCCGCGCTCCCGGCCCCTGGCCGATAATCAGGTCTACACGAAAATCTTCCATCGCCGGGTATAACACTTCTTCTACCGCCGGCTGCAGGCGATGAATTTCATCGAGGAAGAAAACTTCTTTGGCTTCGAGCGAAGTCAGAATCGCCGTCAGGTCGCCCTTGCGCTCCAGCAAAGGACCGGCGCTGGTTTTGATGGGTACAACAAGTTCGTTCGCGATGATTTGGGCCAGCGTGGTCTTGCCCAATCCCGGCGGCCCGTATAGCAGCACATGATCGAGGGCTTCGCCGCGGCTTCGCGCCGCCTGGATCGCGATCTGGATATTCTCTTTGACGCGTTTTTGACCGATGTATTCGTCCAGGCGCTTCGGACGCACGCTCGCTTCAATTCGCGCGTCCTCGTCGAATGGCACTCCAGACACAATGCGCTCCGGTTGTCGTGGCGCCATCATCCGCTTTGCTGTTCCGTCAGCCATCTGTGCCATCACACGCGAGAATCAAATGCTTAACAAAGAGAGATCACAAAGATCGGACACAGAGAGCACGGAGAAATTCTCAAAATCACATCTCTTTTCTCTACGTCCGTGCGGCGCGTCCCTTCGGGGCACTCAAGGATTGCAACGACGCCCTGAGCAACTTCTCAAAATTGCCGGCGCCATTTTCGCGGCGGGCCTCGGCTACGGCACCCTCTGCTGCGCGCGCTTCGTACCCCAGATTTACCAGCGCCGAAACTACGTCGGCCTCAATGCCCGCCGGCGAAGACGCCGCCTGGCCGCTCTGCCTCGACGGTCACGGCGTCCAGCTTGTCCTTCAGCTCGACAACTATGCGCTCGGCAGTCTTCCGTCCGACGCCCGGAATCTTGGTCAGCCTGGCCAGATCGCTGCCGCGAATCGCGGGGACCAGCTCCTCAACGCTCATGCCCGACAAAATCTTCAGCGCCAGGGATGGTCCTACGCCGGAAGCCGACAGCAGCATCTCAAAGAAATGCTTTTCGCGCGAGGACAGAAAACCGTACAGAGATAGCGCGTCTTCGCGTACATGGGTGTGGATCAACAGCGTCACTTCGGTGTGGAGTTCCCCAAGCGCGGCATAGGTCGAGAGCGGCACCTGCACGAGATACCCAACGCCGGCGACATCCACGAGTACTTGGTTCGGTCGCTTATCGGTAAGGCGTCCGCGAAGCTGGCCAATCATCGCTCGCCAGTATTGCCGCCTTATCTCTGCCTGTCAACGCGTCTGCGGGATAGGGGATAGGAGAGGGCGAAACTGCCCTATTTTCACAATATTGAGTGCAACGTGTTTTTGTTTTCAAAATACGAATTAAAAAAAACAAAAACTAAAAAATAAAACAAACGCGTGCGAGCTAACGTTGCGGAATAATTTGCACTTGATTGCATAACAATGTCGGCTCCTCTCGACATGAGCAGTCTTTGGTTGTTAGGCTCAGGAAGGAGCCGGAGTTCGGTTCGTACGCGGGACAGCTCGGTACCGGACATGGCGTGCAGTAAAGCGTCGTCCACTTGATAGGGCATCCCGCTCCCTCGTGAGAGGGAGTTCGAAGAACTAATCATGGTCGAAGTTTTGATCGAAGAGATGTTTGGGTCGGACTGAAACCGACCGCTAGATTACGAACGAACCGTACTTGTCAGGGCCGACCGGAAAGACACCGAAGGAAGCGGAAGAAAAAACTCTTTTAAGTGAATGGAGAAGTGTGCCCAAAAAGTGTTTGACAGGGCCGACATTGTTAGAGATGTCTGGTAACCGCTAACGTTAACCAGGACTTAGCTTCAATAATTCCTGACGTTCCGAAGAATCAACGGTCGTATACCCCCACTGGCAGTATTGCCAGTATGCATTAATAAGTCTTGCGACCAGTTTGATGGCTACACCCGTCGCCATTGCGTTAACCAGATTCGTGTCATTCCACCGGCGACAAATTGGGCCCTCCCTCGGCGTAGTCTCTTAAGCACGAGCATTCAACAGGAGGCCACTTGGGTAGAACAAGAATACTCCTCGCGGACGACCACCCGGACTTATTGAAGACGGTAGAACGTCACTTGGAACCAGAGTTCGAGGTTGTAGGGAAGGTCCTTGATGGTCAACTGTTGCTTGAGGAAGCCATGAGATTGAAGCCTGATGTTATCGTCAGCGACATCTCTATGCCCCTGCTGAGCGGCCTAGAGGCTGCCGATCAATTGAAAGAATCAGGCTGCCAGTCGCGGATCGTGTTCTTGACGGTTCATTCGGACCCTGATTTCGTGCGTGTATGCCTTGCTGCAGGTGCTTTAGGGTACGTTGTGAAGTCCCGGATGATGACTGAACTCGTACCAGCCATTCGCGAGGCGCTGGCGGGGCATATCTTCACTTCCTGTCATCTCGCAGGTCGATACCACTAACGCCGCGCCCGAGCCGCGCGGCGTTCGGCGTACTCCCGCAACTCGCGCGTTTGCAAAGCGAATCTTTCCTCTCATCCACCTGCGCTGGCAACGCTGGCTTTTGTTTTTTTCACCTCAAAAGGCACCCGAGCGGAGATCGTGGTCCCACGGCTCGCCTCGGATTGGATGGAAAACTCGCCGCCCACCAAGTGCGTTCTTTCCTGCATGCTGACGAGCCCCAGGCCGTGCCGATTGACAACGTTTTGCCGGTCAAAGCCAACTCCCTGGTCATTCACGGTCAGTTGTATCTCTCCCGACGCTGCGCGCAGCTCGACTCTGAACTGCCGCGCACCGCTGTGCTTGACTGCATTCTGCAGAGCTTCCTGTAAAACTCGGAACAGACAAAGGGAGATTTCCTTGGGAAGGCTGCCCGGTATCCCCTCATGGATGAAGTCGATCTCTACGTGTTTTTGTTCGGACAATTCTCTGCAGAAGCCTTTGGCTGCTAGCACAAGGCCCAAGTATTCGAGTTTTGAGGAGTGCAAACGGTGCGATAGGGCCTGGATGTCCTTGGCTAAATCGCTGAGGTCCTGAAGGACATTACCAATGTGATTGCTGACTTCAACGCCGGAGCTGGGCGGATGTTGGGCCCATTGTTCCAAATTCACTGACAACAACGCTATTCGCTGATTGATGTCGTCGTGGAGCTCCCTCGCGATCCAAGTACGCTCCTCTTCATGCGCCTCAATCAACCTGCGTCCCACATTGGCCAGAGCTTCCTCCGCGAGCTTGTGATCCGTAATGTCTAGGCAAGACCCAATGTAGCCGGCAAAAGAGCCGTCTAGACTCAGTCTAGGTACACCTATAGCGAGCACCCAGCGGTATTCTCCATCGTGCCTTCGGAGCCGATACTCCATTCTGAATGATTCGCGAAGATCAAATGCCAGCGTGTAGGTACCGAGGCAATCCTTCAAGTCGTCCGAATGTATCCCCTCCGACCAGCCGTTGCCCAGCTCCGCTTCAAGTGAACGGCCTGTGAAATCCAGCCAAGGCTGATTGAAATAATTGCACAGCTTGTCGGGACCTGACATCCAGATCATCACCGGGGCTGTGTTGGCGACCAGCCGGAAACGGCGCTCGCTCTCCTGTACCGACTCGAAAGTAGTGAGGAGCTGGTTTTCCACCTCTCTTCGTCTCGCCCGCTGCCATACCAGCCCGAAAATCAGCAGCGCCTCCACCAGGACCAGAGAAATGCCGCCAATGATGTAAGACTTGTAAGACTCCCAGACGGTGGGTTGGTAGTTGAGGACGATACTCTCCCGGGGAAGCTCGCTCACCTTGAGGCCCCAACGCTGCAGGGCTCGCCAATCGAACATGTATGTGTTTACGCCTTCTACCCGGTGTATGTCTTGCGGCTTCTCCCCCTTGAGGGTCCTCAGCGCGATGCCTCCGGCAATCTTCCCTTGCTCGCTAAGGCTCGAAAGATAGCCCCCCACCTCGCCATGATTTATGTAAACATCGAACAAGCTAAAAACCGGCGCATTCGCTGCGGCAGCGACCATCGGACCTGTTTCGCTTGATTTGAACCGGGTCCCTGCCGCATCCAGCGATACTGCGGTGAAGAGAACGAGAGTGTGAGGTGGCAGGTGCCTCAAACGCTCGAGCAGATCAGGCATAGCCAGATCCGTCATATAGGTAATGTCGAGATGGTCCGTGAATGCGTTCAGTTCCGCCTTCACGCTGGCTACCTGCTGTCTGTCGATATCCGATACACCCCCTACCACAACCACGTGCTCGGTGCCGGGCTGGAGCCGCAATGCTGCTTCCAGAGTCTTCGCCGGAGCCATATCATTTTCGACCCCCGTAAAGTCAGAATCTAGCGCGGGAGCGCCAGGCATCCCTGTGTTAGGCAGGCAAAAAACAATCGGCACGCCGGGAAACGCTCTCTGGTGAACCTCTTGCATAAATTTGAGCGGGGATGGCCCGACCGTGATAATCACGTCTGGTTTGCGATTCTGATATTTGCGAAGGTAGAGATCGATGAAACTCCTGCTGGTCGGCCGGATCGGGAAACAACAGGGTATCCATGTACTCGGAGTAGAACTCAAGGCGATAGGGTGAATCATTCAGCGCAGTTTGGATTCCCTGATTGATGATGGAGATCGCGGGATAGGAAGTGCCCGCTTCATTCAGAATCAGAATGCGCCGGATTTCCTTCGGAGGTTCCGCCCCAATCGGGTGTGACAGAAAAATAGCTGCGAGAGCCGCAACCGCAACCCAGAGGTGACGTGTTCCTCCCAGGCCTTGTTGTCCAGCTGCGGGCCGACGATCGTATAGCAGTGATGCCATGTTTATAACATAAAAGATTGAGAAGACGAAGATCTCTATCCGTGGGTGAGACTACTCCGATGGCGGAACGGATTCAACAGTTGCTCACAAATCGCGATATCGGATCACTGGTAAAACTGACAGGTGCGGAACTGGTACCGGTCGCACGAAGATTCCCGCTTGGAATTTTACTTGATTATGAAGATGCATAGCCTTACCTCCTTGGCTCAACGGTGAAATCAGAGAAGTCGGGAGCACTCTTCGACCTGGTAACCGCGACCTGGTAACGCGTCCGCGCACTCAATAAATTGCGCCCCGAAAGTCCTGCATGAGCAATGGCTTGCATGAACGCCATCCGCTGTACCGTAGCCTCTGGCGTCCTGTTTTGCTGCTGGCCTTGACTGTTGCAATATCGTCCTCCAGAAAGACGTCCGCCCAGACAGCCTCCACCGGAGCATTGACAGGACTCACCCTGGACCCTTCCGGAGCAGTTCTGCGGGGCGTCCTTCTTCATCTCACAACAGAGGATGGTTCGGGAGCAAGGTCTGCCACCTCGGACGGCAGTGGCCGATTCGGATTCTTCTTGCTGCGTCCTGGGACTTATGAGTTGCAGGCAAGCAAGGTTGACTTCAAATCCGTCAGTCAACGAGATATTCATGTTCACGTCGCCGAGACGCTTCGACTTGAACTTCATCTTGAGCTCGCAACCCGTGTCGAACAAACGCAGGTTTCCTCTCAGCCGCTGATGGTGCAACAAGACACATCGGCGCTTGGAAGAATTGCTAATCAAGACGCGATCAGCGGCCTACCATTGGTCACGCGGAACTTCGCGCAACTGGCAGCACTATCTCCTGGGGTTATCGTCGGCGTTTACAATGCCGGCGAGCTTGGAACTGGGGGAATAGCACTTTCCCAAATTCGGAAGTCCAATGATGGGATTTTCGTGCATGGCGCGCGATCCTACGACAATAACTGGCAATTGGACGGAATTAGCGTCAGTGACGTGCAGGGTTCAGGCTCAATCAGCGGGGGAATCCCCATTCCCAATCCCGACACACTGGAAGAGTTCAAAGTGCAAACCGGACTCTACGATGCAGCGTTCGGGCGGGCTGTGGGCGCCAATGTCAGCGTGATCACGAAGTCAGGGACCAACGAATACCACGGGACGATTTTCGAGTTTTTGCGCAACGATATCCTCAATGCCAACGATTTCTTTTTGAACGTGACCGGCCAACGGCGGCCGAACCTCAAGCAGAACCAGTTCGGATTTGCGCTCGGAGGACCGATAAAAAAGGACAAATTGCTTTTCTTTGGCTCTTATCAGGGGACCCGACAGGTAAACGGAACCGCTGCTGGTCAAGCCTTGACTGCTTGCACCGCCACCTTGAACGAACCACCGCTCACCAATGACAGATCTGCGGCGGCGCTCGGCAAGCTTTTTGGCGGCATGAAGGGTGCATTAGGCGGTGTCGCGATTGCACCCGACGGGTCGAACATCAACCCCGTTGCTCTGGCGCTCTTGAATTTCAAACTGCCCGACGGCAGCTTTCTGATTCCCGCGCCCCAAACGGTTAACCCCTTGAAGCCCTTTACTAGCAGCGGCTTCTCAGCCTTCAGCGAACCTTGCGACTTCGCGGAAGATCAGGGATTAGGGAATCTCGACTACGTGATTTCGCCCAGGAGCCAACTGGCCGCGCGATTCTTCATCGCAGAAAGCAACCAGTTGGTTACTTTCCCGGGCGGCGCCTTGAACCCAGTGGGTAACATCCGGGGGTTCGACAGTCCGGGCAATTCCGAGTTCGTTGTTTTTTCTCTTGCGCATACATACGTACTGAGTGATGTCTTG
Organism: uncultured Acidobacteriota bacterium; assembly: GCA_963834025.1. Lineage (GTDB taxonomy): Bacteria > Acidobacteriota > Terriglobia > Acidiferrales > UBA7541 > Acidiferrum. The sequence goes on from CAWIAI010000007.1 coordinate 570,088, forward strand.
CTTAATCAGGCCAGGATTGGATTCGTGCGCACACGTGCCCAAATGGGGGCGGATGCCCCGTTCAAATGGTCTGATGTCGGCGTATCGGAAAGCGACATGAATGAAAATAATGAACTGCCCAGCCTGAGTATTCTGGGTTCCGTCAGCATGGCCAGTGTACTTCCTCGGACCTATACGCAAAATAGCTTCGTCTTCAACGATGTTCTTAGTTTTATCAGGGGTTCCCACACCCTGAGATTTGGAGGTTCGCTTACCCGACTGCAAGATAATCTTGACTTTGCTGGGTTTGGTTCGTCTGTGCAGTTTCTCAGCTGGCCAGACTTTCTACTTGGCCTCGACGGCAACGACAACGGCACTGGAACTGTCAGCAATGTCTATTCATCCTCCGATGTTTTTGGCCTATTGGATCGTGAGTTTAGAGTGTGGGAGGCCTCGGCATTTGCGCAGGATGACTATAGGATAAGGCGATCGTTTACCCTGAATCTCGGGATGCGATACGAACGAGTTGGGCAATTTGGCGACAACCTCGGCCGAAACTCCAGCTTCGATGTCACCAAGGCCGACTCCAGCCCGCCACTGAGTGGCAGTCTCGATGGCTACATCGTACCCTCCAACTTTCCGGATGCTCTCCCGCCGGGAGTAACGCGTGTAAACAATACCTTTGGAAACTACGGCGAGGGACAAAACACGATTGCTCCCCGAATAGGTTTTGCGTGGCAAATCTTGCCGAAAACAAGTCGGCTGGTGCTGCGAGGAGGGTACGGTATTTACTACTCTAGGCCAACTGGCCAGACCTCCACACTATCGGTGCTCGGTGCGCCTTTCGCCTTGACCCGAATCAATACCGGACTGACGAATGCGGCCGCTACATTTCAGGAACCGTTTGCCCAGCCATTCCCCACTCCCGATTCATTTCCAATGTTTCCCGCCTATTCTCCGACCACGGAGTCCTCGGTCAATGCCCTAGCCCCCAACTTTCGGCCAGCAATGGTCCAACAGTTCTCATTGAACACCCAGGTCGAAGTCCATCAAGGTTGGCTGTTAGAGGTCGGATATGTGGGTGCCCGGGGAACACACCTGCAACGCTTCCGTTCGCTGAATCAGGCGTTCGATGCATCTCCAAGCCACCCGATCAATGGCGTAACCTCCAACACATTGGCTAACATCGGAGCGCGGGTTCCCATACCTGGAATACGCCCCGACTCTCTTCGCGAAATGGAATCGGAAGGTAGTTCCTGGTACAACGGGCTGGAAGTGAGCCTGACGAAGCGGTTGGGGCACGGCCTTCAATTCCTCGCCTCCTACACCTTTTCGAAGACTCTGGACACCGATGGCGCCGACATTAACTCAACGTCGGCGAATAATGCACTGACACTCGGAGACCAGAATTCCCCCCAACAGCGATGGGGACGCGCCAGCTTCGACCGGACTCATCGATTCGTTGTCAGTGCCACATGGAATCTCCCCGGTCCACAAGCCGGACTCGAACGGGTCGTTCTAGGTGGTTGGGACGTCGCCGCGGTAGTCACGATTCAATCTGGTAGTGCGCTCACCATCTCCGACACCAATGCCAATAACGTGTTTGGGATAAGCGAAGACCGCGCGCAGCTGAGCGGAACCTGCTCGAAAAGCCAACTGGTCAAGGGAGGGTCGGTGGAGTCGAAACTAGGAGGTTATTTCAACGCCGCCTGTTTTACGAATCCGCTAATTATTGGTGCGGATGGCATCGGAACGACGTTTGGGAACAGTGGGACCGGAATTGTAGACGGTCCCGGACAAGCGAATCTGGACCTCGCACTTTCAAAAACGGCAATCGTCAATTGGCCGATCGAGAAAAGTAGCGTTCAATTTCGTGCCGAGTTCTTTAATGCGCTGAATCATCCCCAGTTCGCCAATCCGGATAGCAACTTCACCTCAGCAACATTCGGCGTCATCAGCAGCACGGCTGTCAATCCTCGTGTTGCGCAACTGGCGCTAAAGCTTGCGTTCTGACAATTCATCCCGTAACGATTGAGCGGCACTTTACTCCGGTCAAATGCCTGATTATTCGAATTACTAATCAACTAGCTACTAGGACTTGCTCCGTAAATTTAGACCGGTGTGACAACTCCCGCCGCACTGACCAGAGCAACGGTGGAATTGGACGAGGTCCATGTCACAGTATTGGTGACGTCTTGCTTGGTTCCATCGGGCTGGATGAGTTGCGCCTGGAGTTGTTCGGTCGCGCCGAGCTGAACGCCGGGACCAGGAAGATTGACGACGAGCTTGGCGCTGGCGGGAAGCGGATTGTTGTCGCCGCCACTGTTATTGCTGCCGCCTCCACAGCCGAAGACGAGACTATACGCGAGGAGGAGCGCGATCCATCGCGGGCACTTCCCAAAAATACGTGGAAAAATCTCGAAATGGCGAGAACCTTTGGATTTGCTATCGAACATGAGCGCGCTGCTCCTTCTCTCCATCCTTCGAGCGGACAGCGATCGCCTTCATGCCTCAGTTTAACGACAAAAAGAAAGATCGTGACCGGGAGTGATCCAAGTGACAATCCAAAAGGAACGAAGGTCGGCGTTATGAGGCTCCGCGGCTGCGGAGAAGAGCGGCCACTTCTGGATGTTTTCGTTCTTCGGCGATGGTGAGCGCTGTCTTGCCGTCGTTGGTCTTTGCGTGGATATCCGCGCCGTGCGCTAGCAGGTCTTTCACGATCTCGATATGTCCATTGGCCGCGGCTGCGAGCAATGGAGTATATCCGGGGCCGTAGCGGTAATTTGCGTCGGCCCCATTTTCGAGCAGCCAGATGGCAATCTCCTCGTGACCGCCAGTCACGGCGCCGGTCAGAGCGTTGTACCCGGTGCCGTTGGTTGCCAGTGCGGTGACGTCGCCACCTTTTTCGAAAAGATAGCGGACGATCGGGAAGTGGCCGAACGCGGCGGCCAACGCCAGGACGGGAAAGCCGTCGGACGAATAGCTTCTCGCCAGTTCCGGATCTTTTTCCACAAAGTGCTCGACGCGCTCGAGCTGTCCGGCTGCGGCGGCTTCGTGAAATTCGAGATGCGCGCCGCGCGCGATGAGCGCGTCGCGAATTTCGCTGCGCCCACCGTATACCGCGGCAAGCACTGGCGATTGCCCTTGCTCATTCTTCGCGTTGGCAAGCGAAGGGTCTGCATCGAGCATCGCTTTCAGCGTTGCCGCGTCGCCGGTGCGAATGGCTGCGAAGAATTCCTTCCCATTTTCCATCGCCGAGTCTCCAGCGGCCCAGTTCCTCGTCAAGCCGCACGCAGAATTGTACCTACGAGGGGACCAAGCGCCTCTTCAATCTTGCTATTTTCTGTTTCTGAGTGAAAGCGAGCGACGCGGGCGCATGGCGGCTGCCCCCGGGCGCTGGGGGGCAGCGAAGCCGCCCCTACAACTCTCGGAGCCGGTAGAGTGAATCAGGACGCGGCGGCTTGTTGGGCTTTGTACGTGCCGGGCAGGGTGCGTGTGGAGATCGCCAGCCGATTCCACACATTGATCACCGATACCAGGATCGAGAGGTCGACGATTTCTTTCTCGCTGAAGTGCTTCTTCACGCTTTCATAGACTTCGTCCGGGACGTGGGTTTGGGAAACCAGCGTTAGCGACTCCGTCCATTCCAGGGCGGCGCGCTCGCGATCGGTGTAGAACGGCGTCTCGCGCCAGGCGTTGAGCTCGTACAGGCGTTGCTCGGTCTCTCCCAAAGCCCGAGCGTCCTTGGAGTGCATGTCGATGCAATATGCGCAGCCATTGATTTGCGACGCACGCATTTTTAGCAAATGGATGAGCTTGTGGTCGAGGCCGGAGTTGGCGATATATTTCTCGAGCGCGTGCAGAGATTTTTGGGCGTCGTGAGCATGTTTCGCGAGATCAATTCTCTGTTCCATGACTGTCTCCTTTGAGAAATGAAACCAGCGAGAGCCGCTAAGGCCGTTGCGCGCGGTTACTTTCGACTCCCGGTCCCGCTGTTTTAGATGTTCTCTTGAATGGATGTGGCAAACCGCAGCGCGGTTATTTGCGCAAAGAACGAGCGCTCTGCAGGGTCAACGCCGAGAGCGATCCTTTCGAACCGCTTCGTCGATCAGCGCGTCCAACTCGCTGCGTGTGAGCCGCACGCGGTCGCCCGCGGTTTCACCGCCGTCACACGTCACCGGCAGGTCTGCGCCACCGCCGGGTGGGGGCACCACGAAGTAGCGCGTCCTAGCGGCGATCAGCTTCGCCACTTCCCGGCTGGAGAGCAGCGTGGGTGTGCCGGCCATTTCCGCCGCCAGTGTAATCTTCGCGAAGTGTTCGAGGGTTTCCATGCGAAAGAACGCGGTGATCAGGTCTGGCCCGCAAGTGACCGCGCCGTGATTCGCCAGGAGCAAGGCGTCGTAATGCGGCACATAAGGCTCAATTGCGGCGCTGAGTTCGGGCGTACCGGGGGTGCCATACTTCACCAGAGGAATCTGCCCCAAGCCGACAATCACCTCTGGCAGAAGCGCCTGATCCAGCGCCCGCCCCGCGACCGCAAAGCCCGTCGCTGTATGCGGATGCGCATGACAAATCGCCTGAACATCCGGCCGCATGCGATAAAACAAAAGATGCATCGCCAGTTCGGAGGACGCCTTACGATCCCCGGCGACGTGCCGCCCTTCGAGATCGATGATCACCAGATCGTTGGGCGAGAGCATCCCCTTGTTCATGCACGTCGGAGTGGTGAGAACACGCTCCTCGTCCAGGCGGACGGAGAGATTCCCTTCGCAGGCGACGATGTATCCGCGTTCGTACATCCAGCGCCCCGCGATGCAAACGTCCGCGCGATGCTGTTGTTCGCTCTTCGCGGAACCGGGTAGAAGAGATTCCGTGGCCATGACACAACTCCTTACTGGAGCCGAATTATCATCGGAACCGATGGGGTGCACAAGTGTTTATTCCGCGCGGCGGGGACGCGTCCAAAGCAATATGCAGGGCCGGCTTAAGCCCGGCGCTTGCATCCGGGTTCCAACACTAGCTACACCTGGGGGCTAGGCGTAAATTCCGCGCAATTTCAGCGCGCTCGCAACACGGTCGATGGCCAGCATATAGGCTGCGATGCGGTTGTTGACCTTGTGCAATTCCGCGTATCGTACCACCTGATCGAAGGCATTTTCCATAACATCCAGCAGGCGCTCGTTGACTTCGCGCTCGCGCCAGAAAAAGCCCTGGCGGTCCTGCACCCACTCAAAGTAGCTGACGGTCACGCCGCCGGCGTTACCCAGAATGTCGGGAACAGTGAAAATTCCTTTACGATCGATAATCGCATCGGCTTGCCACGTGGTGGGGCCGTTCGCGCCTTCGCAAAGAATGCGCGCCTGCACCTGGTCGGCGTTCTTCTCGGTGATTTGATTTTCGATGGCGGCGGGAATGGCGATCTCACAGGGCTGGAAAAGCACGTCGCGCGCCGTCATTTTTGTGCCCCCGCCCGGAAAATCCTGCAGCGGTTTTTTCTGGGTGTACACCCAGTCGATGGCCTTCGCTACGTCGAATCCCTTTTCGTTGTATAGGCCGCCACCGATATCCGCGAGACCGACGATTTTGTAGCCCACCTTCTGCATCAGCAAAGCCCCCAGGGAGCCCACATTGCCGAAGCCCTGGATCACGACGCGGCAGCCTTCCCGCTTGATTCCAAGTTTCGCGGTCGCTTTGTCGCAGCAAATCATCACGCCGCGGCCGGTCGCCTCGCGCCGCCCAGCCGATCCACCAAGTTCAATCGGCTTGCCGGTGACGACTGCGGTAGTAGCCTGCCCTACGTGCATCGCGTAGGTGTCCATAACCCAAGCCATCGTCTGCTCGTTCGTGCCCACGTCCGGCGCCGGGATGTCGCGCTCCGGCCCAATCCAATTCGCCAACTCGGCTGTGTAGCGCCGCGTCAGCCGCTCGAGCTCCCCGCGAGTCATCTTTCGCGGGTCGCAGATCACGCCGCCCTTCGCTCCTCCGAACGGAATGTTCACGACCGCGCATTTCCAGGTCATCCAGGTCGCGAGTGCGCGCACTTCATCCAGCGACACATCCGGCGCAAAACGAATCCCGCCCTTCCCCGGCCCGCGGACAGTCGAATGCAGCACGCGGTACCCGGTGAACACCTCCAACTGGCCATTGTCCATGCCGATGGGAATGTAGAGCGTGACTTCCTTGCTGGGATATTTCAGATAGCGATAGACCCCCTGTTCGAGCCCCAGTTTCTGCGCCGCCACTTCAAAACGCGCTTCGGCGTTCTGATAGACATTCATCTCTTCCGGTACTGGGGCTTGCGGCATGCAAACATCTCCTCTGACGGGATAAACCGTCGTGCACAGTTCGGCCTGCAATCGACGAGCAGGCGTGATTCTAAGGGCTAAAAGTACGGTCTATAGAGCGGGCTACCCTCCCGCAAGACATGCATTTAGCCGGGCCGCCAGTATACGAAGCTGTGTTACCACTCGCAAGCGAGTCGGAGGTTCGGGCTAGTTACGCGGGTAACGGCGGGCGAGTTCGCTCTGCGGAGGTAATAGCCGAGTATCAGAAATCGTGTGATGATAGCGGCGATGGACGCTCGCACAAGACCAAACGGATTCGCTGGCCTGCGGGTGTTGTCTCTGGAAAGTCGGCGCGCTGCCGAAATGGCCAAATTGATCGAAACGTACGGTGGCGCCGCGATGGTCGCCCCGTCGATGCGCGAAATACCTCTGGAATCGAATAAGGAAGCTCAGGAGTTTACGCGCCAGCTGCTTGCCGGCGGATTTGAGATCATCATTTTCCTGACTGGGGTCGGCACGCGCGCACTTGCACGCGTTGCGGACACGATTTGCACACGGGATGCGTTTGTCGCCGCGCTCCAGCGCGTGCCAATCGTGGCACGCGGACCCAAACCGGTGGCAGCATTGAAAGAAATGGGCGTTCCGGTGACGCTGGTGGTTCCGGAGCCCAACACCTGGCGGGAGTTGCTCGCGGCTCTCGACAGAAACCGCGACACGCTCGCTTTGGGAGGCAAGCGCGTTGCCGTGCAAGAGTATGGAGCTCCGAACCCGGAACTCCTGGCGGGACTGACCGAGCGCGGCGCTAAGGTCACGCCAGTTCCTGTTTACGAATGGGGGCTGCCGGAGGATACCGCGCCGCTGCGCCATGCGGCCGCTGCTCTTGCGGGCGGTGAGGTAGATGTTGCCCTGTTCACAACTTCGGTCCAGGTCATTCATTTGCTGAAGATCGCGGGAGAGATGAATTTGCAAGAGGGAGTGCGCCAGGCCTTTGCGCAAATTCTGGTAGGGTCGATTGGCCCGGTGACTTCGGAGGAGTTGCGTGCGCATGGGATCGCCGCCGACTTCGAGCCCTCGCATCCAAAGATGGGAATCCTGGTGAATGAAGTTGCGCAGCGCAGCGCGGAACTGCTCTCGCGGAAGAGAAACGGCGCTGGTTAGGATTGAGAATTTGTGCGGGGGCTAGCCTTGGTGGCGATGGTGTTGCTTGAAGTGCGAGCAAGGCCGCCCCTTCAAACCTTCAGCTGATAATGGAAGCGTTGTTTTTCGAATTTTGTGGTCAGAAACTTACTGCAGTCGGAATTGGATGGTAACCGTCAAGTGCATGGGTACCGGCTTGCCATCGAGCATTGCGGGCTGATACTTCCATTGGCGAAGCGCTTCCATGGCCGCTTGATGTAACAACACGGGCCCGGAAACGACCTTCATCGAGGAAACTTTGCCCGCCGCGTCAACCAGAGCATCGATGCGGACAGCCCCTTCGATGCGTTGCGATTTCGCAATTTGGGGATACGCGGGGGGCGTCGAAGAAAGCAAATGCGCCGGTATCACGTCGCCGCCGACGGGGAGCGGGACTGCCGGGGCAACTGGTTGCTTCGCGTTGCCAGCCACTAACCCTCCGTCGAGCGCATCGCCCGATGGGGCCACCTGGCTGGAGCTCAGGGAGGGCGCAACGTCCGCGTCTCCAGTTCCCGGAGCGATTGAACTGCGATTAGCCGTCGGTGCTGCCAGGCGGACCTCGCCGAGAGTTGGTTTCTTCACTACAGGCGGCGGTTCGGCCAGCTTCTTATAAGCTGACAACTCTGCCGCGATATTTTTGTCTGGCGAAATCTTGGTGACCTCAGACGCGGGAGTGATCGATTGCGAATTCGGTTGAGAAGAAGAATTCTGGGACTGCGCCACGGGCTCGGAGTTGATGTTCGAGCGATTCGGCGCTGAAGGTTCGGATGCGTTCCGCGCTCGCGCCGCGGGTTGTGCTGTGGGTTGCGCTGCGCTCGGTGTCACGGTTGCGGGTGCCGTCGCCGCCACCGTTGCCGCAGGCGCTTGTTGCGGGGAAGCAGATGACTGGCGCGAGTACCACGTAACACCGGCGGCTGCCACTACCAGACCTGCCGCGATCGCGCCGATCAGGATGCCCTTATTCTTACCCTTGGAGCCGCTCTGCGGCTGGATCGACGTTTCTTCCAGCAAATGGCTGCCGAAGGTCATTTCCGCAGGAGCCGGAACTGCCTCTGTCTGCGCTACGGGAGGCGCGGAAACATCCTGCACTTCGAACTCGAAGACTCGGTGGGCGTCGGCGAATTCCTCCTTCGCGGAGGCTTCGTTCTGGGCGTGCGTGGCGGCATTGCGTGCCAGTGGCTCGAGCCACGAGGGAATCTTGACCTCGTCCTCATCGAGCGAGGGTTGTAAAGGGCCCTGCGCATTTTTTGGCGGCGGAACAATTTTCGTGGCCGGAGTTTGCGGCTTGGCGATCTCCACGACTTTGGCCGACAATTCCGCAATCGGCAGCTTGGTCGCCGGTGGCGGTAGGGGCGCCGCTTTCACAGGCGTTGCAGGCACTTCCGCAGCAAACAACATTGACGCCAGCTGTTCTTGTAGGCGTTCCGATTCGCGCCGGAGTGCGTCCGACGACGATTGTGCGGCATTCGGTGTTTGCGAAACTTTGGGTGCGACCGGCGCCGGTAGCTTGTTCTCCGAAGGCCGCGCGGTTGACGTGAGACCGCTGCCGAAGCCGTCGGTCAGACCAGGCGCTTTCGGCAAAGTGGTGTTGGGGAGGGCGGAGACTGGCGCGCTCGTCGAGTGCTGCGTTGGGCTCGGCAAAATGGTTACTGGCTTGGGCTCCCCCGCGCGCGGCAAACTCAAAGTTGGCTTTACTTCAGCGTTCAGCGCGCTGGTTGTGATCGTCGCGGCCGGCGCGGTTAGCGGTGGCTCCGACGTGGGCTTTACTCCCACGCGCTGCGGAATGCTGCTCGCGGCTGGCGCTTCGATCCTGGGCCCGGGTGACGACGGTGCGGCCTTGGGTGCGGGCGCCGCCGGCGTGGCGGGTTTCGTAATTACTGCAGCAGCGGGTGCGCTGGGAGACGCGGCGACGCGCTCACCCGGGAAGCGCATGCCCCAAAATCCGGGAACCGCCTCGGTGAATTCCAGTTCGACATAGCCGCTGACGTTCCGGTAGGTCTTCGACTTCACGACCTGGCACACCACTTCTTTTTTGGTTTTGTCGTTGGTCAGGAATAACAATTGGCCCGCGGCCACAGATGACGCGAGCCGAATCACGGCACCGTTACCGAATACCAGTACAGTTTGCGTGGTTTCCGAAAAAGGCTCGCGCTTGTCGCTGCCTTCGACCGTGCGGGCGCCATTCACCGTCACAGGCACTTCCAGCGGGACAGGTTGAGGCTTGCCGGCGTTGTCTTCCTGCGCTCCTGCGGAAGCAGGACGCGCACCGGGTGTTGCGGAATTAGGGTTCGTCACATCGAGATCCTTCGCGGTCGGCGACATTTTGGGGCTCACTTGCTTAGCAAGAGTTTGTTAGCCCAAGCAGACACGGGGCTTGCGAACGTAACGATAGTAGGTTCGCTGAGTTACGAAGCCATCGTACGAGTGTACGGCTGCCGAAATATACTGGCCTTGCGTACAGGTGTTCGGGCCTTGTAACTTTGACTTTCGCCAGGCGAAAGTGTGGCTCGATTGAGCGGGGAATGAGTGGCCTGACTAGCGCGGGAGCGGAGGCTTGAACTGCTCGTCGATCTCTACCTGATAGCCGGTGACGAGCTTGTTGGTTTCGTTGGCCATACCGATGACCGCCTGTAATTCGTGGAACATGGCGTCGGTCATGCCTTTGGTGCGGGCAGATGCGGTATGGGATGCGATGCAGTAGTGGCAACTGTTGGTGACGCTGACCGCAACGTAGAGCAATTCTTTGGTGAGTGGATCGAGCGCGCCTGGTGCCATGATCTGTTTGATGTCTTCCCAGGTGCGCTTCAGCGTAGCGGGATCGTGAGCGATGGCCTTCCAGAAATTATTGATCCAGTCGGTTTTCCGGGTCGCCATGATGTCGTCGTAAATCGCGCGCACCTCGGGACTCGCGTCATCGTATTCGATCAGTGGGAATGTGGCCAAGGTCTCTCCAGAAAATTTGCCGGTGACAACCTCTTAGACGTTAACAGGAAGCGACGGGGGCGCGCAAAGCCTCACGATTCGAGAGTGATTCTCGAGCGCTTGACGAGTTCCATGACTAGCGAAAACGAGAGGGGAGAGAGAAAATTCAACCGGCCGGAAGCAGGTTCAATCAGCAGGAGCGCATCGACGCGGCCAACTCCAAATTCGAGCGTAGGCGATACTCGATTTGCACCGCCGCGTAGCGCGCGCAGATCGTCAGTTCCTGATCGCACCAAGAGGCCAAAGAAGGCATACGCTTGCCAGCTAGGGCGCTGATGCCATCCACGGCGCGGTAGTAGAGACGAACCAGACCGAGCCCGCCGCTGCGAGGAGTCAGATCCAGCGTCAGGTCATGAAGCCCTGAAAGGGTCTGGAAATCTTCCCCGGTCACGCACCGGTTTTCGATACTGGCAGCCGCCAGCACATTCTCGGAGACCGGCTGGCCCGCCACTGCGGCCAAAACCGCTCGCCAATAGTACAGAGCGAACTGTGACAGCGCGACGATGGAGATCGCAAATAGCATAGCGGCGAACATTGCGCCTCTTTCTACTCCGCCATTTTGGCCGCGGCTACCTGCCGGACCAATAGCTCCCAAGTACCACCTCGATAGAACTGGTGGAACGGGATGCTCAAACCATGGACGTCGGCGGCCTCACTTAACTGTGCCGCGTTTTCGGACTTGCACGGCAAGGTTGTAGCCTCTATTCTCGCTGCCGCCGAAGACGGCGCCCGAGGTTGCGAACTATGAAAAAATCCGCTATCCGATTGATTCTTTTGACTTTTTGCCTGCTGTTACTGGCGACCGGGGAGGGTTGCTTGTTCGGAGGCGGCGAATGCCACGATGGCCATCGTGCCGCCATTTCGGGGGCCCTTGCGGCACAACGAGCGAGCTGGAATCAAGGCGATATCGACGCCTTTCTGGAAGTCTACTGGCATTCGCCCGATCTTACGTTCTCAGGAAGTAACGGGATCACGCGTGGTTGGGATGGGGTGCGTGCGCGGTACAAGAAGAACTACGCCGATCGCGAATCGATGGGGCACTTGGAATTTACCGACCTTGAATTCCGGTTCCTTGGGCAAGATGCGGCACTGGTTTTGGGCCACTGGCATCTGACCCGTTTGAAGGGAGATATCGGCGGCGTGTTCTCGTTGGTCTGGCAGCGCTTTCCGGAGGGCTGGCGTATCATCCACGATCACACTAGCGCGGTCGAACCTGCAAAATAGCATGCGAACGATTCCACGATGCTAGCATCTAGGGCTAAGCGGAGAGGGATGATGCGCTCGGCACCGCGTGTTCGCCGAGAACCCGCTCCCGCACAGGCTGCTTGGCAAAGACGAGCTGCACTGCACCAATGTAGTGCTCGCGAAAGGCGCCTTCGCACCAGCCGAGATAGAAATCCCACATGTGCTGAAAGCGCTCGTCGAATCCCAGCCGGCGCACATCCGCGAGCCGCCGGTAGAAACGCTCGCGCCACAGGGCGAGGGTTTTCGCATAGTGCGTGCTGATGCTTTCGGTGTTCGTCAGAATCAACTGTCCACTGCGCAACAGCGAGCGGCCGATTTCGGTTACCGATGCCAGTTCGCTCCCGGGAAAAATGTAGGTTTGAATCCAATCCACGCGCTTGCGATAGTTGGCAATCTCCTGCTCTTGCAAAGTAATCGTCTGCAGAAACATGGACCCTTCCGGCGTCAGCAGACGGTTGCACGTGCCGAAGAATTCGTCGTAATGATCGAAGCCCACTGCTTCAAACATCTCAATGCTGATGATTTTGTCGTACTGGCCTTGCAAGCGCCGGTAATCCTCCATCACGATCCGCGCCGAACCCGGGTTGACGTCGGTTTGCCGGACACGCTCGGTCGCATACTCATACTGGGCCTGGCTGATCGTTACGCCAGTGACGTGAGCGCCATAATTCCGCGCGGCGTGAATCGCGAACGATCCCCAGCCGCTTCCGATTTCCAACACGCGATCGCCCGGCCCAACGTGCAGCTTGCGGCAGGCTTGGTCGAGTTTTTCCAATTGAGCGATTTCGAGCGAATCATGCTTCCGGCGGAAGTACGCGCAGGAATAGAGCATCTCAGAGTCGAGGAACAACCGGTAGAAATCGTTGCCCAAATCGTAGTGGGCGCGAATGTTGCGGCGGCTACCATTGATCGTGTTCGCGCGCAAACGATGATGGAGGTGCGAAAACATCGCGCGAATGCCGGAGAAAACCTGATGCTGCGCGTCCAGAAGCCGCAAGTTGCGCACGGCCACGCGAACCAGCGACACAAGATCCGGCGTCGTCCAATCGCCGTCCATATAGGATTCGCCCATCCCAATATCCGCGCCGGTTAACGCGCGCATAAAAAATCGTTCGTCGTGGATGACCGCCATTGCGCGGAGTTCCGCGTCGACCTTGCCAAACGTGTAGGTGTCCTCCGGGCAAACAATCTCCAGGAAGCCGCCTGTCAGATTCCGCAGCGAGCGTAAGAACAGCGTTTTGGCGCGATTTTGCAGCCAGCGATTCATCCGGCACAATCTCCCTTCTGCGCCGCTGCAATGCCCGCTTGGTATGCCACAACAAGTGCGCCATCTGCAACCGCGCGGATCTCGCTACGATGCGGAAATACCGGCATACACTCTCCTCAGAGCGATCGTGTCCATGTGAACCACCAGCCGATCTCCTGACGGAGTGAGGATCCACTCGTTTGTAGTCCCGCTTCCATAAATGCGAGACATGCATCAATTTCGGCCCGGCGTAGCTCTTTGCGGCCGTGCATTGGTTAGATGCATCCACCCAATAATTCGCTGAAGGTGTCATTGATCTCGCCCATAGTTAGATGGAGATTTTTCACATGGTCGTAGCAGTAATAGAACGCCGGCCGGGCCGGTGTGCGACGAATGCCCCTCGGAGTTCATCCAACTGGCGGCGTCGTGCAAGAGGAAACGAGGGCGACACCTGTGAAACTGGTCCTGAAGGTGCGCTTTTCGGTTTCATTTTTTGTCTTCATGCTGGTAGTGACCGTTCGCACGAGCATGCAGGTAAGTCTCTGGAGCGCGTTGCCTGCGTTCGCCGCCAATCCTTGGGCCACGGCAACGCTCCACTCATATCCGGGTTTTTGACGTTTTTCTGCTGGCTAGCACGGAGAGAGTGCTCACTCGGCATCAAGGTCTTGTAGTTCGTGCTGATCATGGTGGGAGGCAATATCATCACGTCGCTTTACGCGCCGCTGCAACTTCTTGGATTGCCGCCGGACGAACATGCATCCGCGTTGTTCCGGCAGACGGCGGCATGAGCGAAGGGTTCTTCTCCCGACGCCTGGTGCGCCCGCTCCTCGATTTGCTCCGGCAGGGAGTCACCCCGGAGAAAATCGCGCTCAGCGTCGCCCTTGGCGTCATGCTGGGCGTGTTCCCGGTGCTGGGATCGACCACCGCGCTTTGTGCCCTGGCCGCCTTCGCATGGCAATTGAACTTGCCGTCCATTCAGATCGTGAACTATTTCGCATACCCGCTTCCGCTGGCACTACTGGTTCCCTTCTTCCGGCGGGGCGAGAGGCTCTTCCGCGCGCCTCATCTGCCCCTTTCTGTGCCGCGGATTTATGCGATGATTCACGCCAATATGGGCACCGCCATCCGGTTGCTGTGGACCACGACCTGGCACGCCATCGTCGTCTGGTGCCTTGTGGCCCCGGCGTGCGCGGCGGCGATCTACGCGGGTCTCACGCCGATGCTGCGGCGCATGGTGACGCGCAAAATCACGCCCGTTGTAGAGGCGGCCTGATGCTGCAGCAAGCCGTACATCTGGGGTTGATCGGAGCGGCCATCGTCCTCGGGATGATGTTCGTTCTCTGGCTCATTCATCTTCTGATCCGCAACGCTGCCATTGTCGATGTGGGCTGGGCTGCGGGCCTGGGAATTCTCGCGGTTTATTACGCGACCGCTGGCCCTGGGTATCCCGCTCGCAGATGGGCTATTGCGGCGATGGCTGGCTTCTGGGGGCTACGTCTCGCGGCCTACCTTCTTTTTGCGCGCGTTGTCGGTCACCCAGAAGAAGGGCGCTACCTTGAGCTTCGGAAAGAATGGAAGAATAATCTCGCTCTCCGCTTTCTTTTTTTCTTCGAGTTTCAGGCGTTGCTGGACGTCGTACTCTCGCTTCCTTTTTTGCTCGCCTGCCTCGACACGCGCGCGCCCCTCGGATTTCTTGAAAAATTCGCAGCCGGAGTCTGGCTCGTCAGCATGTTCGGAGAAGCCATCGCCGACCAACAGCTCAACGCGTTCAAGAAGAAGCCGGAGAACAAGGGCAAGACCTGTCGCGAAGGTCTATGGAAATACTCGCGGCATCCCAACTACTTTTTTGACTGGCTGCTGTGGGTCGCCTACGCAGTTTTCGCGCTCGCGTCACCGTGGGGCTGGCTTGGGCTAATTTCACCGGCGCTCATTCTTTATTTCCTGCTGAGCGTCACAGGCATCCCCGCTACGGAGGCGCAAGCGTTGCGCAGCCGCGGAAACGAGTATCGCGAGTACCAGCGCACCACAAACTCGTTTGTCCCGTGGTTTCCGAAGAAAGAGCAGGCCTGATTGCACAGCTTGGCACGGCCGTTGATTTTAAAGAATATCCAGGATTTCCTCGTAGCGCTTGAACGGCGGGATGAGGTAGGCGCCAGCGAGTTCGGTGCGGGCCCATGCGAGCATCTCGCGGGCGACCTCGAAGCCGCGTTCGCGGGCCGCGGCACCGGCGGCTTCCAGAGATTTCAGAACCGGCTCTGGGATGACGATGCCGGGGACTTCGTTGTTGAGGCGCAGGGCCTGCTTGTAGCTGTTCAGCGGCCAGATGCCGATCAGCACCGGGATCGCGGGTTTGCCGCCGAGTTTTTTCACGAAGGCGTACCAGTGTTCGGGATCGAACAACGGCTGGGTCATAGCGTAGTGCGCGCCGGCTTCGACTTTGGCGTGAAAACGTTCGATCTCCACATCGAGATCGTCGGCAACCGGATTGACTGCGACACCTATGGCGAAGTTGGTGGCGCCGCCCAGCGTTTTGCCGGCCCAGTCGGTGCCCTGATTCAAGCGATGGAGAATTTTAACCAGGCCTACGGAATCGACTTCATAAACGCCGCTGGCTTCCGGATAGTCGCCGACCGATGGCGGATCGCCCGTGATGGCCAAGACGTTGCGGACACCACCGACGGTCCACGCCCCGAGCAGCATGGCTTGCAAGCCGATAATGTTGTAGTCGCGAGTGGTCAGATGCGGCACAGTCTCGATGCCGCGGGCCTCGAGAGCGCCGGCGGTCATCAGCGCGTCCATGCCGACGCGGGCCATCGCGCCGCTGTTGATGTCGATGGCGTCGACCTTGCCTGAGGCCATGATTTTATCGACTTGCTCGAAGATGCGATCGAGCGACAGCCCTTTTGGCGGATCGATCTCCACGCAAACTGTGAATTCTCTACGCTGTAGTTTCTGCCAAAATTTGCTTTCGGGTTCGCGCTCGATCACCGGGGCGGGTTTCGCAGTGGCCGCCGCAGGCTGCGAGGACGCTGCGTGCTTGGTCGGTTGCAGAGACTTCACGGCTTCAGCCATGGCACGAATGTGCGCTGGCGTTGTGCCGCAACAGCCGCCGAGAATACGCACGCCGAGCGCCGCGGCTTCGCGCGCGAACAACGCAAAATATTCGGGCGACGATTTAGGATACACAATGCGGTCGCCTTCACGTTTGGGGATACCCGCGTTGGGCATTCCGCTGACGCGCACATCGTCCACACTGGCGAGCGCCCCAAGGATCGGCAGCAGCGCTTGCGGACCCAGAGTGCAGTTCGCGCCGATGACCTGAACGTTTTTGTTTTTCAATTGCGCGGCTGCGTCTGCGGGACGCAAATCACCGAAGGCAGTTCCTTCTTCCGAATAAGTCAGTTGCGCGATGATCGGGATGCCTGAGAATGAACGAATCGCGTCAATTGCGAGAAGGAGTTCTTCGATATAGGTGAAAGTTTCGAGAATGAAGAGATCGACGCCGCGTTCTTCCAACGCGAGGGCTTGCTCGTGAAAAATAGCCTGAATTTCTTCGGGCTCCGGATGGCGCGCTTGCACGCCGATACCCAGTGGGCCCATCGAACCGGCAATCAGCACTTCGCGCGATGCGGATTCGCGGGCTTCGCGGGCGATTTTCACGCCGCGGCTGTTGAGGCGCTGCACCTCGTCGGCGAGGCCAAGCGGCTCCAGCTTGAAGCGGTTCGCGCCGAAGGTGTTGGTCTCGATGATGTGAGCGCCGGCTTCGATGTACGCCTGGTGTACGCGGAAGACGGCTTCCGGTTCAATGGAATTCATCTCGTCGAAGCACCGATGTGCGCCAGCGAAGTCGTGCAGATACGAACCCATTGCGCCATCAGCGATGAGGATTGAATTTTTCAGGCGCTCATTGAAATCGAGGATCTTCAAGTCTGTCGCTTCCTGTCGTTTGAGATACGCGAGTGGGAACCGGGCTCAGCGTTTTTGTTCCATGAGGCTGGCGACCGTGCTCATCAAGTCGTACTTGGTCAGAATCTCGAAGCGCGAGTTGCCCATTTCGACGAATACCGCGGGATTCTCGTGGCTCAGAATGTGCGTGACACGCTCGACGGGCGCGCTGCGCGGAATCTGTGGAAGCGGCTTACTCATTACTTCGCGAACGACCAGCTTGCGGAGATCTTTGCCCTGCAACGCGAGATTCAGGATTTGATCTTCGTAGATGGTGCCGATCGGCAGATTTTCCTCGAACACCGGGATCTGCGAGATGTCCTGCTCCTGCATCGTTTTCAGCGCGTGGAAAACGGTCTGGTAAGGCCGCGCGATGACCAACTCGCGGACCTTGCCGGAGTGATGTTTGGCGCTGACTACTTCGCCGGCGGTGATTTTCACGGCGGCATCGACGTAGCCGCGCTCGCGCATCCACTCATCGTTGTACACCTTGCTGAGGTAGCGCATTCCGGTGTCGGGCAGGAACGCGACGATGAATGCTTCCGGGCCCAAATCTTTTGCCAATCGCAGTGTTGCGGAGATGCAGCCGCCGCCGGAACCCCCCGTAAACAGTCCTTCCATCTTTACCAAGCGGCGGGCGATGATGAAGCACTCGTCGTCATTTACTTGAAGGATGTCGTCCAGAATCTTTAGATTCATCGTGGTTGGAAAAAAGTCTTCGCCGATGCCCTCGACGACGTAGGTCCTGCCCTTCACTTTTTCGCCGCGCTTCACGTAATCGTAGTAGAGCGAACCGATCGGGTCGACGCCGATAATCTGAACCTGGGGATTTTTCTCCTTGAGATATTTGCCGACGCCGCTGATGGTGCCGCCAGTACCCATGCCGCAAACGAAGTGCGTGATTTTGCCTTCGGAGTCGTCCCAGATTTCCGGACCGGTGGTGAGGTAGTGGGCCTCGGGATTCATCGGATTGTCGTACTGATTCGGGTAGAAGGAGTTCGGTATTTCGCGAGCGAGTTTTTTCGCCACGGAATAGTAGCTGCGAGGATCTTCCGGCTCAACGGCTGTCGGGCAGACGATAACTTCGGCCCCCAGGGCCTTCAGCAGATCGACTTTCTCCTTTGATTGCTTATCGGTGATGGTGAAAACCATCTTGTAGCCGCGCACTGCCGCTACCAACGCCAGACCCATGCCGGTATTTCCGGAAGTGCCTTCGATAATCGTGCCGCCCGTTTTCAGCAGGCCCTTCTTCTCAGCATCATCAATCATAGTGATGCCAATGCGGTCTTTCACCGATCCACCAGGATTGGTGTAGTCGGCTTTGACGTAGATTTGCGGCTTCAGGCCGTGGTTGATGCGGTTGAGCCGCACCAGTGGCGTGCGTCCGATGGCTTCGAGGATATTGTTACATTTCATCTAGTTTCTTCCGGTTTTGCGGGCACAATCGGTCCTTCCCCGAGCGCCTCCGTTGATTTCTTGGCGGCACGCCTGCTCACCTGGATCGCGCGGACCGTGTGCCATAATTGTTACAGTCTAACATGCGCTCGCGCGGAGGATGCGCGGCGAAGGAGATGCGTGTGTCACGTCACAACATTTCGAGCGGTACGCAGTGGGAACCCATCGTGGGATATTCGCGAGCGGTGCGCATCGGGAATATCGTCACCGTGTCGGGGACGACCGCGACCGGGCCGGACGGCAAGATTGTTGGCGTCGGCGATGTGTATGCGCAGACAGTGCAGACAATCCGGAACATCGAGGCCGCGCTGACGAAGGCTGGAGCGGCGTTGAAGGACGTGGTGAGGACGCGGATCTTTGTAACGAATATCGCGGACTGGGAGAAGGTAGGTCGGGCACATGGCGAGTTCTTTGGGGCCATTCGGCCGGCGACGAGCATGGTGGAGGTAAGCAAATTGATTTCGCCGGAAATGGCGGTAGAGATCGAGGCGGACGCGGTAGTGGAAGGTAAGGACGCCTACCCAAATTGGTGCGGGCCGAGCTCTCAATAACCGCTGACTTTGGGGCGTGGCATGCGTAACATACATCAGCGTACGTAGTTGGCCGCGGTTACTCCTTGAGTCTTGCCGCCGGCTCGACGGGAACAGGCAAGAGTGTCTGTGCTACTTAGTACGTAACACGGACGCGGTATTTGAGGACGGAGGTTCCGTTCTTGTCCACTGGGACCTGGAATTGGGCGGCGAAGGCGGCAGTCTTGGTGAACTTGTAGGACGAGGACAGCATTTCCCAGTTGCCGCCGATGGGTTCGTTCGCCTCTACCGTGATCGGCGTGTCTTTGTGGTTGCGCAGGGTGATTTCAAATTCCATTTCGTAGACGTTGTTGGCGATTTTCTTGAAGTCGGTTTGTTTGCGTTCGGCGATGATGTCGAAGGCGTTGCCGATGTGGACGGTGACGGTTTCATCTTTGGGGGTGTGATCGATGCGGTCTTCACCGATGAAGAGGACGCCGCCCTTGGAATCTCTTTGATAGACGCGGACGTTGCCCGCGGGAAGAGGCATTCCTAGACCCGCTTTTTCTTCGTTTTTGAATTTGTAGTAGACCATCACCGGGTCTTTGAGCGGGGAGCCCGGATTCTGATAGTTGTGATAGTAGAAATTCTGACCGTTTACCACGAACAGTTTCTCGACCGGTACGCCGCTTCCCTGCAAAAGGCTGATCTGCTTGGTTTCCTTATCTTCCACAGAGGTGCGACGGCCTAGGGTGTAAAGGTGGTATTCGGAGAAATTTTCCTGCTGGAATTGCGGAGCAGGAACCGCGCCCGCCGTCATGGACTTCATCATCACGACATCACCCCGCGCGTTGGCGGGCAGACGATTTAGATCTCCGGCGACGAGTTGTAAACGGGCGTTCCGAAAGCCGGTGCCACTATTGTTCGTGAGGGTGACCCAGCCGTCCAGGTCAGCGGCTTTTTCTTCGCGGCCAACGGTCAGGACGTAGTCTGCGTTCCAGGAAAGATTGTTGGCGAGATACGAGGCTTCGATCTGGTGTTTGCGCGCTCCGGAATTGTCGAGCGACATGAGCAGCGTAGGGCGATCGTAGAGATTCGCGGGAACTTCCGGGAAGCGATAGCCCTCGGCGTAAATACCGGTGACGATATCGTTGCCAATTTTCCAGACGGGGCCGTTGTTGTCGGCGAGCAGGATGGCTTTGACCTCCTCGTGTTTGGTGGTGCCGTTGTCCATGTACGAGCGGACAAGGGTGACTTCCTTGCCGACGTATTTGTGCAGGAGCTTTGCGGGTTCGAGGAGATCGTATTCGTAGTTTTGTTCGATGACGTTGAGTTTTTCAGGTTCGGTCAGAGAGCGGAAATGGACCGTGGCGGGGTTCACGGTGGCGGCGATGTCTTCGAATTTCAGTCGAAATGAGCCCGTCGGAACGGTTAATTGGCGGACGTCGCGAATCAGAGCGATGTTTGAGTTATACACGGTAACGTTGAGGTCGGTCTGGTCGCTTAGCGTGGTGGCCTGGTCGGACGCGGCGGAGTGGGCAGACTCTCTTTCTTGGGCTTGGCCGGTGCTGTGGCGTGTCTCGGAGTAGGTCGCGACCGCAGTGATGGCGAGAACGAACGTTGCCGCAGTGACCCAGAGCGTATGGGAACGAAGTGCGGGTTGCGTTGTCTTCATCGGTTTGTCCTCATTTCAAATTTGGCGTTCCCTGGTAGAACGAAGTCGCCCGACTTTCTTGCAAGAGGGTCGTTCGTGAGGCCCACCCTTATAGAACACATCGCGCCGAGATGGGGCACAGCCGTGCCGCGTCCGTACAAGGGCGCGCTGCTCTTATGGATTGGGTTGCGGTGTCCACGAGGTTCCGCCGTCGGTGGTTCTGTAGGATTTGTTGGTGGAGGTGCTGACGATAGCTTGATCTGCGTCCGCCGCGAACACTGCGGTGATGTCGTCGGTGGTTGGCGAGGAAAGTTTCAGCCAATGCTTGCCACCGTCGGTCGTGCGCAGGATGGCGCCGCTGCGACCGGCGATCCAGCAGATTTTGTTGGAGGGAGCGGAGCCGGCTAGCATATCGGCTACTACCGGGGTTTTTTGGAGGCTCCAGTTCGCGCCCGCGTCAGCCGAGCCTTCAACGATACCGGCAGGCGAGAGGCGCCAGACTACGGTTCCATTGGGAGAGGGGACGAGCACGGGACTCCGAGATGCTCGTAAATTAGCGCTCTCGCGTAGGGCAAACGCGCCTGGGCGAGTCGTTTGGGATTGCTCGAGGGTGACTGGCGCGGCCGCGCCCGCTACACCTCCCGCGACTCCCTCTTTCTTTGCTTCCGGCCTGGCAGCCGGAACAGGCGAGACCCTGTCGGCAACGGCATCGGGCGCCGCCGGCGTCGCTGAAGGAGCCGGTTGGGTCGCGGCGTCTCCAGCGACCTGCTTCGCTTGAAATGGGGATTGCGCAAGGATCCGGGATTGCATTTCCGCGCGCTGTTGGGACGTCACGGAACTATCGGGGTGGACCTGCCCGCTTGGCGCAATGAGCTTAGGCACGGCCGAAGGCGCCGGCACTTTTTGTTCGCGCGCGCCGCTTTGGCCACGATCAAAAGCATCCGTTCTTGCGGGTTGGCCGCTTTTGGCGGCCGGCGGAACTTGCAGCTCGTTCGTCGCGAGTTTGTCTTTGGCTGAATCTGCGGGTGGGGGCGGGGCGGCTGGCAAAACCTCCGGCGAAGGTTGCTGCTGATTTTTCGCAAGCTGGAATTCCGTTTCCTGAGAAGTTCTCTCGTGGACCGTAACCCAAATCAGCAAACCCGCGGCGAGCGCGGCGGAAGGAACTAGCCAGCGCCAGGTATAGGAGCGGCCAGGCCTCTCCATCGGAGAAGTAGATTTGGCGACCGCCACCTGAACCGCTGGGATGGCCGACGCGCTCGCAACGGGGACGAGCTCCACGTCGGGCACCGCGATCATGTTTCGGGACACGGATTCTTCGCGATCAACCTCCAGCGGAATCTCGTCGGTGATTTCGAGTTGCGCGAGGATTTCCTGGCAACGCACGCAGGACGCGATGTGCTGCTTGCAAGCCGACATTTCGTCCGGGGCCAGCCGACGCTCGTGACAGGCAGCGAGGATTTCGGCATCGGGGCACACGCCCTGTGGCACGGGAGCGGACGCGGGCGTACCTACTGAGGCGTTCACCCGCAGATTTGCCTGAAGGTTGCGCGCGAGAGCATCTTCGAAATTGCGTTCGCGATCGTCACGCGCCATGGCCGTCTCCCATTTTAGAACGGAAATTTCGGGCCTTCTTGCATGGTGGAAGATGCGCCCACTTCGGAAAGCGGCCGCTATGGTAGCGTGGGTTCACGGCTCGAGCCTTTCCACGCTGGCACCGCGGCTGGGGAGGAACTTATCGAGGTCGATGGGTGCATCTTCGGAAGCGTACTCGAAGCAGAGAGAGATTTCTCCGTCGCTAAGTCCGAGCTCGGCCTGTGATCCATTCGTGGCGACGCGGCCCCTGCGTAGAACGGATTCGACTTGGGAGCGTAGCTCGCGGCGGATGCGGTCCAGATTGCGCGAGACGCTGGACTCGTGTTCGCCGAGAAGACGTCCGATTTCGGCAAGCGTCAACTCATCGGCGTAGTAGAGTCGCAGGCGTTCCTTGTCGCGCGGATCGAGAAGACCCAAGGCAGTTTGCAGCGTGCGCGTGAACAGGGCAACGTATCGATCGCGATGCGGATCGGGCGGAGTCTGATTTTTGTTGGAACCGCACGCGGGCCGCGTGACTCTTTGAGCGCCGCGATCTGCGGTTTCGTCGTCGAGCTCGGTGAAGCGGCGGGCGGCGCGGATGGCGTCGATTTGGCGTTGGGCCAGGACGGCGCGCAACCACGTCTTCAGCGAGCTGCGTCCATGAAAATATCGAAACAGTGAGTGCTCGCCACGTTTCTCTTCGGTGAGTCCATAGAGATCCGCAAAAAGGGAGTCCGCAAGATCGTGCGCAGCGGGCGAACCAGCGGGGCAATGCAAGATGGCAGCCGCGGCGGAGCGCAAATAAGAGCGATACGTGGCGACGAAGTGGTCCCAAGCATCAGCGTGCCCATCGGCGCAGGCGGCGGCCAGACTCAAGTCCCGCAGATGCAATGTCTCTAAATACGCCTCGATTTGGTCGGGAGACGCGGCATCCGCGCCAAAGCGCTTTGCGGCGCTGCGTTCCAGCGCGTCTGCGAAACGCACACGTGTTAAGGACCAGGAGTACTCAGCGGCCTCGGAGTACATCCGATCGATCACGGGTTGGTGTTGGGCGAGAAACCCCGGGATCTTGCGAGGGCCGGATGTTGCCTCGGGTCCGATTCCGTCGGTTTCCGAATGGTCCATTGCTGGATCGGGGCTTCCCGAATCTGCACTCATGGTGCGGCACCCTATTATGGCCGTCCTGCATCCTAAAACATACCCCGGACAGCCCGGGTGGGGCGAAGAAAGAAGTTCGCGGCCCTTGGCAGGTGATTGCGGTACCCTAGGTGCGGTATCCTAGATCGGCGTTGCGCCCCTCCCCGCAACGAGGAAGCCCTCCGGGTCTTACTGAGGAGAAGATGTGGTTCGCTAGCGGCATTAGCGACTTCGCGACGCTAGTACCTAAGTCCTATTAGGCCCGCCCCAGTCTCATCGGTACTCTGGCATCGCCCTAAGCCGACGCTCCGTCCAGCCCGGCGAACAACTCAAGGGAATCCCCGTAAGGGAAATTCGGCAGGGAGAATGTAGCCGTTGAAAAGGCGTTGATGACTCGACGGAATCCAGTAGGCGGACACGGGAAAATATCATGAGTGTAGAAAATACAAACTTGGGCGTCGGATTCGGGGCAAACCGAGGCCAAACGCAGAATCGTGACGCGTGGAAACGCTCGATCGGGACCAAGCAAGTGCCCGCGCGCCTGGCGATGCTGCCTGAGGGCGAATCGCGTTGGCAACGGCTGAGTGTTAGCGCGATTGCGCAAATTATCATCCTGACCTTTTTTGTGGTGATGCCACTTTTCTTCCCGGAGAGGTTGAAGACAGCGTTGAACATGCAAGTTGTGCCGCTGGCGATGCCGGTTACGGAAGTGCCAGTGGCGCCGCCACCCCCTCAACCGAAGCCGAAGGTTGCACCGGCACCGAAACCGCAGGTGATCGAGGAAGTGAAGCTGAACCCCAAACAACCGCACATTTTCGTGCAGCAGAAGGTACTGAAACCCAAGATCGAACACGTGGAAGCAAAGGCGCCAGAGCTGGCGCCGCAGACTCCCGTGCTGGAAGCGAAATTTATCGATAACACGAATCAGCCCAAGCGCCCTAAAGAAGAAGTAAAGGTAAACAACCTCAATTCTGGCAGCGCCGCGGCGCCGACCGTGAAGTTACCGGTAGAGAAGGTGCAGACCGGCGGGTTTGGCGATCCGAATGGATTGCCCGGTAAAGGCGATCCGAATAAAACCACGAACGTGAACCGGCTGGGATCTCCGGCACTTCCCGGAGGGCCTGGATACGGTAACGGCACAGGTGGCGACAAAGGCGCGCGAGGCGTGGTAGCCAGCACGGGCTTTGGCAACGGCATTGCTAACCCTCCACAGGGTGGTGGTAAGCAGGGCGCCGTGCAGTCCAGCGGTTTTGCGAATCAGACGGTTGCCAGCGATGCGCCGAAGAAAAAGGCGTCGGCGGATTCAGGGACGTCGCAGGTGGATATTTTGTCGAAGCCCCGGCCGGAGTATACGGCGGAAGGGCGCGCATTGAAGTTGGAAGGCGACGTGGTGATTGACCTGGTTTTCCTGGCGAACGGTTCAGTGCAGGTGAATCACGTGGTCAGCGGATTGGGTCACGGTCTGGACGAGTCCGCGGTACAAGCGGCACAGCAGATCAAGTTTAAACCGGCTAAGCGAGATAATGAGGCAGTGGATTTTCCGGCCCGCGTGCGAATTGAATTTCGGCTGGCCTACTGAGGGGAGAGCAACAATGCGTAAGTTTGTGGTGACAGGAATTCTGACGCTCTTGGCGAGCGGGATGGGAACCATGGCCGCCGCAGCGGTCCCCCCGCCCGTCGACCAGGCAAGGACGATGGAAGAGGTTGTCGATCGTGTTGTGGCGAACGAGAACAAGTTAAATCAGGATATCCGCAAATATTCGCCGCTGGTGGAGACCTACATCCAGAATTTGAAACCGGACGCGAATTTGGGATTCGTGCCCGCTGGGGACAAGTATTTTCTTGGCAAAGCGGAATTTGCCAAGGGCGTGAACCTGGCGTCCTTGTCGGACACCGACACCAAGGGCAAGAAGATTTTCACGGGAATCGGCAATTTCTTTTCCTTCGCGATGCAATATCTGCCGGACGGCTTCTTGCAGATGATTTTCATCGATACCAATGGATTCGACAAGCAGCACTACAAGTTTGACTACGTGAAGCGCGAATTTCTGGGCGAGGTGCGATGCCTGGTGTTCGACGTCACTCCGCTGCCGAAGTCGGGCAAAGGCAGGTTCCTGGGCCGCATCTGGGTGGAGGATCAGGGCTACAACGTGGTGCGCTTCAACGGCGGATACGGCGGCGGAGGGCACACTAGCTATTACTTCCACTTCGACAGCTGGCGCACAAACGTGCAGCCGGGGATGTGGATGCCTTCGTTTGTGTACAGCGAAGAAAAAGAATTGCACTACGCGATGACCAAGAAGCTCGACTTCCGGGCACAGACCCGCCTGTGGGGCTACAACATCGGCCACGCCGCCCAAGAGCAGGAACTCAGCAAGATTCTGGTGGAAACGCCGGTGCAGGACGACACCAAGACCGCGAATGATTTGACCCCGATCCAGGCGCAGCGCTCGTGGGACCGTGAGGCTGAGGACAACGTTACCGATCGTTTGCAGCGGCTGGGATTGATGTCGCCGAAGGGCGACGTGGACAAGGTTCTGGAGACCGTCGTCAACAACCTCGAAGTAACCAACAATCTGGACATCGAGCCAGAAGTACAGTGCCGGGTGATGATGACCACGACGCTAGAGTCCTTCACGCTGGGCCACACGATCGTGCTGAGCCGCGGATTAATTGACGTGCTTCCGGACGAAGCCAGCCTGGCGGCCGTAGTCGCACACGAACTCGGTCACGTGGTCCTAGGACACCGGATGGACTCCAACTTTGCGTTTTTCGACCAATTGCTGATCGACGATAAAGATTCGTTCCGGCATTTTGGATTCGCACGTACGCCTGAGGAAGAAAAGGCCGCGAGCGATAAAGCGAATCAACTGCTGACCAACTCACCGTATAAAAACCAGTTGGGCAACGCGGCGCTCTTTATGACGGCGCTGGAGGCGCGGCAGAAAGAGATTCCGAACCTGATCAGCCCGCACCTGGGGAACCGAGTTCCGGTGGTCGAGAGTGCAAAGTCGTCTGCCCCGCCGGATGCAAAGCAGAACCCACAAATGATCGCGGCGCTGCCGATCGGAGGCCGCGTGAAGTTGGATCCCTGGGTTGACCGGTTGGATTTGCTGAAGAGCAAGCCGATTGGCGCGGTCGCGGAACGCGAGAAGATGCCGTTTGAAGTGACTCCCTTCATGCCCTACCTGACCCGCTTCAATACGAGCGATGTCCCGAAGCCGACGAATGCGAGTGCGATGGACTCCAAGTCCCCCGAAGCGGCCAGTGCGGCGCCAGCCGATCCCCCGTCGAAGCCGTAAGTCAGGCTGACGGGATCACAATCCAACAGAATGTAACAATATGGATGGCCCGGCGAACCTAAGTTCACCGGGCCATTCTGCGTTTTAGGGCGGATTTTCTCTTGAGTTCTGATCTTTAGTGATCTTTGGCGGCGTTCGGTACGTCACACTCTAGTTTGCCGGCGACGGTACGGCGAAAGCGCGCCGCAGACACTCGGACAGATACGATAGCGGGAAAAAGAGTAGGATCAGACCGAAGCCGGGGTCCAGAAAGCGAAGCAGGAGTGCTCCGAGAATGGCGATGCCGACCGGGAGGGGTTTCATGATCGGGGCGTGCAGTCGTCCGTTCACAAACTTCGCGATCTCCATCGGCCATTTGAAGACCCAATAGAAATTGTAGAACGGGATGAAGTGGAAGCCCACGGCGCGCGCGGGCGAGATGGGATGCGTCCATCCGGGCACGTGCGTTAAAATCACGTGGTAGCGGTAAATGCACACGAACCAGTAGACGCCACCGATGAAGCTCACCAAGAATAAATAGAGCGGTGGGATGCCGCCCTGCTTCGCAAACTCCGGATTCAAGCTGACTGCGGCGAACTCGGCGATGATCGTGGCTACACCGAGCAGGTAGCCGATCCAGATTACCGGAAGCTTTGGCGATACCGCGGCTGGTTTCCCCGATTCAGGGACCTCTGTGTCGGAAGGGTTCATTTGGGCGCAGAAAAATCAGCGTCCGAGCGTAACGTTCCGGTTGCAGGCACGTCAAATCGTAACGTCGCGTTGCTTCGCGTGCGGTGTCTTACTTAGACTGTGTTTGGCGCGTAAGCACAGGAGGAAGATCATGACGTCGTTCGCGAATCACCGGCTTTTCAAGCTCGCTCTGGGTGCGGGCTTGTTTGTGGCGGGAGTTAGCGTCGGGATAAGGCATGCCCGCAGCGTTGAGGCGCAAAACAGGTTCGGACAGCCGAAGACGGTGATTCACGTCGTGGTCTACAAGTGGAAGGATACCGCTTCCCAAGACGACAAGGACCAGGCGCTGAACGGGATCAAGGCCATGGCCGGAAAGATCCCCGGCATCAAGAACATTTGGCTCAAGACGCAGCGAAATCAGATTCAAGGCTTCGACGGCGTCTATGCGATCGAATTCACCAGTCCGGAGGCCGCCGCGGATTACGCGGAGAGTCCGAAACATGAGGCGTGGCGGAAGCGCTGGGAAGAGTTGCGAGAGAACAGCTTGTCGTTCCAGGCTTCGAACTAGTGAAGGATCTGCCGTCGACGGCCTGAAATTAAAGTTACTCAAACTTCGCCGCGCTTGATTCCGAGCCGGCGACAGACCAGCGCATCCACCGCCCCATCCGACAAGAGGCGCTTTCCCCATTTCACAATCGTGGCGAGTGGCGTGACCCCGTAGCGGGGCTTCGGCCGCGGCGCTTCAATGGCCCTCAGCATTACCCGAGCACAGTCCTCCGGCGTAGTTTTCGATTTAGCTCGAGCGTCTTTGGCGCTGGCGGCGAACCTCGCATAGAGCTTCGCGTACGGGCTCGTTTTGAATTTCTCAGCGTAGGCGCTGGTGAGCTCGGCGGCCGCTCGCTGCATGCCAGTCGCGATGTACCCTGGCTCGATCAAAATCACTTCGATGCCGAAGGGAAACATCTCCAGCCGCAATGCATTGGTTAGCCCTTCTAGTGCGTGCTTACTCGAGCTATAGGCGCCCTGAGCCGGGACCGTCACGAGGCCTGCCACGGAACTCATCATCAGGATGCGGCCGCGTTTGCGTTCGCGCATCGAGGGCAAGGCGGCTTGCGTGACGCGCAAGACGCCGAACACATTTGCTTCGAACTGACGGCGCCAGTCCTCCATCTGCAGGTCTTCGATGGTACCCATATAGCCGATGCCAGCGTTGTTGACCAGCACATCGATCGCACCCGCTTGAGAGAGAACGTGACTCACGGCGTTCCGAGCGGAGTCGTCATCGCAAACGTTGAGCTCGACAGTTTCTAGAGGCAATTTCCTCTCACGCGCGATGGCGTCGAGCTGGGCGCGCTTCTCTGGTGAGCGTCCAGCGGCGAAAACGCGATAGCCGCGTTCTGCGAAGAGTAGCGCCGCGGCCCTGCCCAGGCCGTCCGTTCCTCCCGTGATCAAAACAGTTCGCACGCCTTGTATGTTGCTCATTTAGTTCTCCTTAGCCGCCGCCATAATATCGCGGAAAGGCAAGCCAATGGTGACGCGCAAAGCTCACGTCCCCCTTTCGGCACAGCCATTTACGTCGAGTCAATCGGAGTCACCGATATTGCTAGACTCGGTTTATCTCCACGGCTCCTCTGAAAAACTTGGTGCCTCTGTATGCCTGCTGACGAAAATCTCGTTGCGTCCGTCTCTGGCCAGAAATGGAAACGCGGCTTTTGGAGCCTGATCGCCACGCAATTTCAAGGCGCGTTCAACGAGAACGGCCTTAAAAACCTGGTGATCTTCCTGATTTTGGCCATGAATCTGGGCAAGGAGGATCGTGACCGTCTGGTGCTCCTGGTGGGAGCGTTGTTCGCGGGACCTTTCATTCTTTTTTCGATGACTGGCGGCTACCTGGCAGATCGCTTTAGCAAGCGCAGCGTGGCCGTTGGCACGAAGTTATTCGAGATCGGTGTGTTCGCGTTTGCAGCATTCGCTCTCATGCGGCAAGACATGCACCTGGCTCTGGCGGTGGTGTTCCTTGCCAGTACGCAGGCCGCGCTATTTGGGCCCACGAAGTATGGTCTGCTGCCGGAGCTTCTGCCCCAAAGGCTCTTGTCGTGGGGAAACGGCGTTCTTGAGCTCGGGAGTTTTCTGGCGCTGATCGCCGGAAGCGTTGCGGGCGCGTTTATGACCGATGCGTTCCGTGGGCGACAACTATTTTCTGGTGTCGTCTTTCTTTCGCTTTCGGTGCTTGGTCTGTTGTGCGCTCTGGGCATCTCTCGGGTGCCGGCAGCGGATCCCGCGAAGAAGTTTCGGGCGAATTTTCTGGGCGACTTGTGGACACAGGCAAAGCTCATTCGCTCCGATCGCGTCTTGTGGCTTGCCGTAGTGGGAAATACGTATTTCTGGTTTTTGGGCGCGCTGCTGCAATTTGCCATCATCATTTACGGCCAAGACGTGCTGAGAATCAGCTCGACGCACAACGGAATCTTGCAGGCGTCGATTGCGGTGGGGATCGGACTGGGAAGCCTGGCTGCGGGATTTTTGTCCGCCGGAAAGATCGAATACGGTCTGATTCCATTGGGCTCTCTCGGGATGACCGTGCTTGGATTGTTGCTTTCCCGGCATGGTTTGTCGTTTCAGGGCGTGCTGATCCTTCTGGCCGGACTCGGATTTTCGGGCGGATTTTTCATCGTTCCCATTAACGCTCTCATCCAGCATCGTCCCGAAGAAGGCCAAAGAGGCGGCGTCATTGCCGCGGCGAATTTGTTGTCGTTTGTCGGGGTCGGAGCGGCGTCCGGGGCGTATTACGTGCTGACGCACTACCTTCACCTTGGGCCGGCGGCGATATTTTTCTGGGCTTCGGTAGCGACGCTGGGCGCCACGGCTTACGTGTTGTACCTACTGCCCGACTCGATGCTTCGCCTGCTCTTATGGATCGCAACGCACACGCTGTACCGGTTGGATATCGTGGGACGCGAAACGGTGCCCGTCAAGGGCGGAGCGCTGTTGGTTCCGAATCATGTCTCGATGGCGGACGCGGTGTTCCTGATCGCATCGCTCGATCGTCCGATTCGCTTCCTGATGTTCAAAGGCTCCTACGAACATCCGCTGGTGAAACCCTTCGCGAAAATCCTGGGTGTGATTCCAATCGCGTCGGATCAAGGACCGCGGGAGATGATCCATTCCCTGCGCGAGGCCACGCAAGCACTGCTAAACGGTGAAGTCGTTTGTATTTTCCCGGAAGGGCAGATGACGCGCATCGGGTTGATGCTGCCGTTTCGCCGCGGCATGGAACGCATAATGAAGGGCGTGGAAGCTCCGATTATTCCGGTGAATTTGGATGGAGTGTGGGGCTCGGTTTTCAGTTTTGCGGGCGGACGCTTTCTGTGGAAGTTGCCGCGGCACTTGCCGTACCCGGTGCGCGTGACGTTTGGCCAGCGACTGCCTCCGACGGCGACATCGACCGAAGCTCGGCGAGCAGTGCAAGACCTGAGCGCGGAGGCCTTCGCCCGTCGAAAAAGCCATATGGAGACGCTGCCGAAGTCCTTTGTTCACACCGTGCGCAGACACCCGGGGCGCTTTGCCATGGCGGACGGGCAGACTCCGCGACTCAATTTCTTCGCCGTGTTGGCGCGGACATTGTTTTTGGCGCGGAGATTGCGGACGCACTGGCGTGGGCAGGAGATGGTGGGAATTCTGCTGCCGCCGTCCATTCCGGGCGCTTTGGTGAATCTGGCGGCGATGCTGATGGGGAAAGTGCCCGTGAACCTGAACTACACGGCATCGAACGAGACGCTGGCGTCCTGCGCGAAGCAGTGCAATCTGAAGTCAATCATTTCCGCGCGAACTTTTCTGGAACGTGTCCCGCATGTCCAGCCGCCGGTAGAAGCGATTTTCCTGGAGGACTTGGCGCAAAAGCCCAAAATCAGCGAACGCCTGGGCGCCGCACTGGCCGCGGCTTTCCTGCCGGCGAGCAGCGTCGAGAAATTCGCGGGCAGCGAGCGGAGCGCCGGTCTCGACGACCTGGCAACGGTCATTTTTTCGAGCGGTTCGACTGGCGAGCCAAAAGGCGTGATGCTCACGCACTACAACGTGGTCGCGAACGTCGAGCAACTGAGCCAGGTGTTCTTTCTGCGCGCCGACGACCGCATCATGGGCATCCTCCCCTTCTTCCATTCGTTCGGCTTCACGGCGACGCTGTGCCTGCCCGCCGCCGCGGGCATTGGCGTCGTTTTTCACCCCAACCCTCTGGATTCCCGAGTGATTGGGGCACTGGTCGACAAATACGCCGTCACCATGCTGGTGGCTACGCCCACATTTCTGAATGCCTACGCCAGGCGCTGCACCCCCGAAGAATTTGGCAGCTTGCGCTTCGTCATGGCTGGCGCAGAGAAATTGCCGGAGCGCATTTCAATCGCGTTTGAAGATCACTTCGGTATCCGGCCGCTCGAAGGCTACGGCTGCACGGAATGTTCGCCGGTGGTCGCGGTGAACACCATTGATTTTCGAGCGGCGTCGTTTCGCCAGGTGGGAGCCAAGCGTGGGAGCATCGGCCATCCGCTGCCGGGAATTACTGTGAAAATTGTCGATCCTGAAACGCAGCGAATGCTGGGCGTGGACGAGCCAGGGCTATTGCTCGTGCGCGGGCCGAACGTGATGCAGGGCTACCTGGGAAGGCCGGAAAAAACGGCAGAAGTCTTGCGCGACGGCTGGTACAACACCGGCGACATAGCCGTCGTCGACCAGGATGGTTTTCTGCGCATCACCGACCGCCTGAGCCGCTTCAGCAAGATCGGTGGCGAAATGGTGCCGCACATCAAAGTAGAAGAGAAACTTCAGGAGCTTGCCGACGTCGCGGAGCAAATGTTTGTGGTTACGGCGGTGCCGGACGAGAAGAAGGGCGAACGTCTGATCGTTTTGCATACGCTCGCCGACAAGCCGTTGGAAGATTGCCTGGAACGCTTCGCGAAGTGCGACTTGCCTCCGCTGTGGCGACCCCGACCGGACCAGTTCTTGCGCATTGAAAAGCTGCCGTATCTAGGCACTGGCAAGCTGGATCTGCGCCGCGCGCGCGAATTGGCCCTCGAAACGGTTAGCCATGCTTGAAATTCTCGGTGTGACGGGCGCTTCCGTGATCCGGAAATTCTGCCAATGACAACCTATCCCGGGCTGAGGCATGGACTCTTACTGCGCTTGGTCGTAACAGCGATTGCGATCGCTGTCTGGTTCTGGACGCAATCCCTGATCGGGGCTCGCCATTTGCCCGGCGCCGGGATTGGCGACGGGCTTCACAATTTCACAGCGGGACTCAATTCGTATTTGCAGCACTCGCCTTCCGCGGCGAACGCACTTCTGATCGTCAGTTCTGCGCTGATCGATGCTCTTGGGTTGTTCCTTCTGGCCCGATGGGTATTCGCCGGAACTGTCCGCCCTTTTCTTGGATTGCTGCTGCTCCTCGGGCTCCGCCAGGTGATGCAAGCCCTCTGCGCGCTCCCGACACCCCCAGGCATGATTTGGCACTACCCGGGCTTTCCATCCTTGTTCGTTACGTATAACGTCGCCAACGACTATTTCTTCTCGGGGCACACCGGCATCGCGGTCCTGGGAGCGATTGAGCTGGCCCGCTTGCGGCAAGATTGGCTGACCGCGCTAGCGGCGATGGTAGTAGTGTTCGAAATTGCCACGGTGATCGTGCTGCGGGCACACTACACGATGGACGTGTTCACGGGATTCGTTGCGGCGTTGTGGGTGGCTACGGTGTGCGACGCGCTCGCTCCACGCATCGACCGCCTGCTAGCCAGCACCTAACCCTGCTGGCTCACCCAATCTCTAGAACTTAAGTCCCCAAAAAGAGGCGTCCGGCTTGACCAACTCCAAGCCGACGTCCCAGGCCTCGTGGTCGCGCCAAACTACTTCGGCTTCGGCCCTGCGGCCGCTTTCCGGATGCACCAGGCGGACACGCCGATGTAGCGGCAAGGGAGCCCCTACCACAGCCATGCAACCGGAATGACTGACATCCACGGTAACGGCATTGGCGCACTGCTGAGCGGAATCCTCATCCCACTCGACGAGGAGCTTTACTTTGGAAAAGATGCGTTTGTGACTGCGTAATCTTGCCCATCGTTCTTGCAAAGCTGGGGCAGCGTGTTTCGTGTAGGTGCTGGTGGTCATGCTGACCTCGCGCGAAGGAATTACCGGGGCCGGGGGAGGGAAGCACAAAGGTACTGCGACCTCCGTACCGGGTCAATAGTACTTTTTCGAGCGCCCCAATGTTTGAAGGGCAGCCATTAGCTCACGAAGATACTATCCGGCGGCATCGCGGCAGGCGTACAATTGCGGGCACTTGAATGCTTTTCGCCAGGTGAGTAAGTCCTGTGTCCACTTTCTCTCTAACAGCTGTCGCTCGCAGCAGGTACCGGCCTTTTAACAAGAAAGGCGCTGCTCGAGGTCTAGTCAGCAGGTTCCGGTTGCCTATCGCCGCAGCAGCATTGTGTTTGCTGTTCGCACCCACGAGGTTACCAGCGCAAGCCTCCGGTACGGGAGACGGCTCCATCTTGGTGCACGTGAGGTTACCCGACGGCTCGTCGCTCGACCGCGGCGCGATCGTCAACCTGTTTACGCTTACGGGCGCTTCCGTTGGAATCGGGCAGATGCAAGGTGGGCAAGTCGACTTCGAAGGTATTCCCGAGGGGCGCTACACCTTGGAGATAGTTGCGCCTGGATATCAGAGAGATACCGAGCAAGTCGAACTCACCATAAAGGGCGAACGTATCCAGGTATATGCCACGTTGAGGCCCGAGTCGAACGCAGGCAAGGCTTCGCAGCACTCCAGCGCTCCGATTCTCGCGCCGGACGCGCAAAAGGAACTCAGCAAGACCCTCGAAGCACTTCGCGAGGGCAAACTCGACGAGGCAAAGAAGCACCTGGATAAATTGATCCGCAAAGCTCCCGCGAATCCCGACGTGAACTACATTGCGGGAATGTATTACGCGCAAATCAACGACTGGCCTCATGCACGAGGCTACTGGGAAAAGGCGATTCAGATCTATCCGCAACACGCTTTCTCTCTCGCAGCCCTAGGGGAGGCAGCGGTCCAGAGTGGAGACCTGCCCGCAGCGATTGGCTTCCTTGGGCGCGCGGTCGCCGCGGCGCCCTCGTCCTGGCACTTCGAGGAGCGCCTGGCCGAAGCTTACCTGCTGCACGACGAATACGATCAAGCGCAGAAGCACGCGGAGCACGCGCTTGAGTTGGGAAAAGATCGCGCCAGTCCAGCGCAGTTCGTCCTCGCGAAAGTCTTTCTGAGGCAGAATCAGCCGCAACTCGCGCAAAAGGCGCTCACTGCTCTGCTGGCGGAGCAGCCGTCGGGTCCCGACAGCCAGCAAGCTCGCCAGCTCCTCGAGACTCTCAAGCACCCAGTCGCGGCATCCACCGCCGTCGCACCGGTCGCCGCAGCTACTCCAAATGTAGAATCTGTTAAGCCCGCGCCTCCAACCTCGACTTATATTCGGGAGGAACTCTTGCCTCCGGCGAAGTGGATGCCACCCGATGTCGACGAGAGCATGCCGCTGGTGGAATCCGGCGGCGCTTGTCCGCTGCAGCAGGTCCAGGACGAGGTTGCCAAGCGCGTTCGCGGCTTTGTCGATGGGGTCAACCGCATCAGCGCGAACGAGGCGTTGGACCACGAAGTCGTCGATCGCTATGGCCTGACGACCAAGCGCGAAACGAGAAACTTCACTTACGTCGAGTCCCTCCAGGAAGTGAAGCCAGGCATGTACCGAGTCGAGGAATATCGCAACGGTACCATGGGCCTGGACGTGTTTCCCGAGAGACTCGCTTCCCTGGGACTCGGTTCCCTGGTCATGATTTTCCATCCGGCCTATCGCGATGAATACGAGGTAACCTGCGAGGGCCTGAGTCGCTGGCACGGCGCATTGGCGTGGCAACTACACTTCCGGCAGAGAGCCGACAAACCAATCCGCTTGCGCGAATACACCGTAGCCAAGCAGGTCTTTCCGGTTGCTCTGCGCGGTCGCGCTTGGATCGCGACCGATAGCTATCAAGTCGTCAGTCTCGAGACCGACATCGTGGCGCCTATCCCTCAAATTCGATTGAAGGCCGAGCACATTTCCATCGATTACGCGCCTGTCAAGTTCCGAAAGAACAATGAAGAGTTGTGGTTGCCGCAAAGCGCCGAATTATTTTTTGACCTGGGCGGCCGCAGGATTCACCGGCGCCATCATTTCAGCAATTACATGTTATTTTCCGTAGACGAGAATCAGAAGATTGCCGCTCCCACAGTGGACGCAGAGTCGGAAACGTCGCCCGTTTCTCAGCCGAACTTCTAGCACCGCCGGCCATCGACATCCTCGTCAAACTTCAGTTTCGTGCTTTCGCGCAGACCGGGCCGCCGATTGAATTTCCCAATCGTTGCAACGCATAGTTTGACTTTGACTTGAACCGCCATCCAGCGCAGCATTCCCCCAATTTCGGCAAGGTTGCCAGCAGGTCGCATTGCACTCCTCCCAGACGAGGGCGTGGATATACAGGCCATAGGGTGTGGCTGCTCGTTTTCCAGAGCCTCGGTTCCAGTCATTTCAACCGTGAGTTGCCGTCGAGGCAACGCTGCATCGTCATTTGGTTCTTACCAAGCCGCCCAGGGGCGGCGTCGGGCGCTCCGTTTTGAAATTTCGATTGAGAGGAAGAATGATGCGAAGACTTATTTTAGCGGTGTTATTCGTTTTTTCCGTTGGGCTACCTGCCATGGGGCAGACGTTTCGCGGAGCCATCAATGGCACCGTGACCGATCCTTCCGGAGCGGTCGTGCCTAACGCGCAGGTCAAAGCCATCAACAAAGCAACAGCGATTGAGCATGCCACGCTCTCCACCAGCGATGGTCAGTTCGCCTTCCAGGATCTTCCCGTGGGTGCGTACAAGATAGTCGTTGCAGCCCAGGGATTTCCGGTTCTCACCGTGGACAACGTGCTGGTCGAGCAGGGCGCCATCTACACTCTTCCTGCGACGTTGACGATATCGCAGCAAGCGACGACGGTTGAAGTATCGGCCGCCGCTCTCACGCTGGACACCACCTCGGAAACCCAGACCACTGTGCTGACCGGCGGTGATTTGCAAACATTGCCGCTGAACGGCCGCGATTTCACTCAGTTGATCAGCGTCGCTCCCGGATTCGGAGGCTATTCCGCCGGAGGATTCGGCTCCTTGAACGGCACGCGCGCTAACCAGGTCAATTGGCAGATCGACGGCGTCGACAACAATGACCTGTGGCACAATGTGCCCGCGGTAAATCAGGGCGGTGTGTCCGGAATCGCGGGAATCGTCCTCCCGATAGATTCGGTCGATCAATTTTCGGTGCAAACTCAGGCCGCTCCCGAGTCGGGCCGCAACCCCGGCGGCACCGTGGATCTGGCCCTCAAATCGGGCGGTAACAGCATCCATGGATCGGCTTACTATTACGTCCGGAATGAAGCGTTCGCGGCTGCGTCGCCATTCGTTGATTCGAAGAAGGAAAATCGAAATTACAATTACGGGTTCTCCGTGGGTGGACCGTTCATCAAGGATCGCTTCTTTTATTTCGCGACCTTTGAGAAACAAAGGTTCACGATCGGGCTTCCCGGCCTGGGAACAGAACCTTCCGCGGCATACCAGACCGAAGCGCTCGCCGAATTGGCAAAATTCGGTGTTGCAGTAAATCCAGTCAGCGCCAACCTGCTCGGCAATCTCTGGCCCAGCTACGCGCTTACCGGGCCGGCCTCGCCAAACAACTATTCCAGCCCTGACCCGGAATACGGCTACAGCTACAACGGATTAGCCAAAGTGGACTTCAAAATCAACGACAAGAACAACATCTCCTTTCACTACTTCGTCGGTCAGGGAAATCAGGTCGCCCCGGTCGGCGGTTCCGCGCTGGCTGAGGCCGCCTCCGAACTGAAGTATTACTATGAGGTTGCCCCCATTCACGTATCGAACTACGCGCTCGCTTGGAACTCCACCTTTTCTCCGAAAATATCGAATCAGTTGCTGGCCGGCGTAAACTACTTCCGCCAGATCTTCAGCGACTTCAATACAAACTTCGATCTGGCGAACTATGGGCTCAATCTTTACGACGGTTTCAACCTCCCGGGCGCGCCAAACATTCAGATTACCGGGTTTGACGGCGTTGGGTTGACTCCCCCAGAAGGCCGCGAAGACATCACCGGACATCTCACCGACGTCGTCTCTTACACGGTAGGCAAACATCAGTTTCGTTTCGGTGGTGAGTTCCGAAGAGCTCAACTAGAAGAGTTTTATCATCGGCACGCGCTCGGGAACTTTGTCTTTGATGGTTCCCAGGGCCCTTGGGCAACCGACACCACCGTTTCAAGCAACGTCCTGGCTCTCGCCGACTTTCTCGCCGGCGACGTGAGCCGCGCCAGCATCGCTGTGGGAGACCCCACACGCTTGGTCTTCGTCAAAACCTTTTCCCTCTTCGCCCAAGACGCTTGGCAGTTTAACCAGAAACTGACCTTTAACTACGGCTTGCGTTGGGACTATGAAGGCCCGCTGGGAAATGGCGACAAAGACTTGTCCGTATTTGATCCCAGCAAAGGTGGCCTGGTATTTCAGGGCGCCGGAATCAGCAGCGTTTATCCCAAGGACTTTCGGAATTTTTCGCCCCGCGTCGGCTTTGCCTATAAGGTGGGCCAGAAGGGCGATCTCGTGGTCCGTGGCGGTTTCGGCGTGTACTTCGACACGCCGAACTTGAATCCCTTCCTGGACAACCGTCCCGCAAACGGTGCTCCGAACGGTTTGGAAGGAAATCCCGGGGGGCCCTCACCCGTTCAAACCATTCCTGCCAACGAATTCACCTTGGCATCGGGAGCGCCCGTCTTTATTCCGACAACCACGCCGTGCCTCACGGGCAACGGTTGCGGACAGGTTTTCAACATCTTCTCCGTCAGCCAGAACTTCCGTACCCCCTACAACTACAACTACAACCTGCAAATCGAGAAGGCCTTGGGTAAGGCTCTACTCTGGCAGATTGGCTATGTTGGTAGCGCGGGACATCGCTTGCTCACCACACAGGACATCAACCAACCTCCTCCGGGGATTTATGCCACCGCTGCGGCGCAGCAGGCCGCGCGGCCTTTCTTCGCGACCTTTCCGGACTTTGGCGTGATCAACCAGATCGAAACCAACGGCAACTCCAATTACAACTCCCTTCAGACCGTCCTGAAAGTTCGCGAGTGGCATCGCTTCACCAGCCAGTTCACCTACACCTGGGCTCACGGTCTGGACGATATGACCCAGTATCGCGGAACACTTCCGCAAGACAGCTTCGACCTCAAAGCCGACTACGGCAACATGGACTACGACACGCGGCACAATTTCACGGCCGTGATGAACTACGATCTGCCTAACGCATCGCGGTGGAAGCCCTTGCTCAACGGATGGGCGCTCAGCAGCTTGGTGTCGCTCCATACCGGGCAGCCCTTCACGGTGTTTTCGTCGGCAGACACCACCGGCACCGACGAAGGCGAACAGCGCGCGAACCAAGTCGGCGATCCATTCGCTGGCGTTTCGCACGCCTTCAATAAAAACGGCGTGACCTGGATCAATCCAGCGGCCTTCGTTAATCCTGCTCCCGGAACATTTGGGACCAGCCCGCGCAACGGCTACTACGGACCAGGCTATGCCTCGACTGATTTCTCCGTTATCAAGAACACGAAGATCAGCGAGCGCATTGGCACCCAATTCCGCATCGAAATGTTCAACCTCTTCAACCGCGTCAACCTGGCACCGCCAAGCAGCACTGTTGGCAGCGGATTGGGCCTGGCCGCCGACACCATCGGCGACTACAACGGCGCTCCGGGCATCGGCCCTGGAGAAGCGTTCAACCTCCAGCTCGCGTTGAAAATTATCTTCTAACCTCTACCGTTTGCAGGTGGGCGATGCAGAACTACTGCGTCGCCCACTTCGCGAAAGCCGCATAGAGTGCGGCGGCTGTCCAACGTCTTTAACACCTAATCTCGAAGCAACACCTGGCGTCAACCTCGATTTCGCAGATCGCAAGCGCCCCCGAATACGTTCGGTTTAGTCTTCACGGAGTCAGTCCAATGACCACACGCCGCACCTTCCTAACCCAAGTCGGCCAAGCCGGCGGCTTTGGCGCAACCTACATCCTGATGCAGTCGT
Organism: uncultured Acidobacteriota bacterium; assembly: GCA_963834025.1. Lineage (GTDB taxonomy): Bacteria > Acidobacteriota > Terriglobia > Acidiferrales > UBA7541 > Acidiferrum. The sequence goes on from CAWIAI010000007.1 coordinate 609,414, forward strand.
TGGGACTTCTCGCTATCCCGGCCGCCAGAGCAAGCTCCGTTGCGCTGCCAGAAAACTCCGGCAAAGGTAAGAGCGTCGTCATCCTCGGCGCGGGGATTGCCGGAATGGTGGCGGCGTGGGAACTCCAGAAGGCTGGCTACCGCTGCACGATCCTCGAAGCGCGACAACGCGCTGGCGGCCGCAACTGGACCATTCGCAACGGAACACGAATTGAAATGACCGACGGCACCACGGAAACCTGCAAATTCGCCGAAAGCCACTATTTCAATGCCGGTCCCGCCCGCTTGCCATCGCAGCATCAGACCATCCTTGGCTATTGCCGCGAATTTGGCGTAGCCCTCGAAGTGGAAGTCAACAGTTCCCGCAGCTCCCTCTTGCAATGCGACTCCCTCAACGGCGGCAAGCCGGTCGAGCAGCGCCAGGTGATGAACGATACGCGCGGCCACGTTTCCGAACTTCTGGCCAAGTCGTTGAACAAACAGGCGCTCGACGAAGACCTCACCAAAGAAGACAAAGAGCGCATGCTTGAGTTCCTGCGCAAGTACGGGGATCTCTCTCCAGACAATTTCTATAAGGGGTCCGCGCGATCCGGCTACAAAACGCACCCAGGCGCTGCGGACCAGATCGGCGTACCCCGTGATCCCCTGGACATGCATGCGCTGCTCAACGCCAGCTTGTGGGAGGGCATGCTGTTTGAAGAGATGTACGACATGCAAGCCACCATGTTTCAGCCCGTCGGCGGTATGGATCAGATTGCCGCGGCCTTCGAGGGCCGCCTCGGGAATGTCATTCGCTTCGAGACCGCCGTGGAGCAGATTCGCAAAACGCCCAAAGGCGTGCGCATCGGCTATCGCGATCGCAAAACCGGCGCATCCGCCAGCACCGACGCGGACTGTTGTATTTGCGCGATGCCTCTCTCCATTCTCAAGACCATCGATGCCGATTTCTCTCCCGATTTCAAAAACGCTATTGACGGCGCCACGTATGATTCCGCCTACAAAATCGCCTGGGAATCACGCCGTTTCTGGGAACAGGACTACGGGATCTACGGCGGCATCTCGTTTCCAAAGCAAACTGTCAGCGTGGTCTGGTATCCCAGCGCAAAACTCTTTTCCGAAAAAGGCATCCTCATCGCCGGCTATGGCGTGGAAAACGACACCCCGTTCGGCAAACTGGATTTCGAAGGCAAGCTCGCCGCATCGCGCCAAGCCATCGAGCACCTACATCCAGGGTGCTCGAAAGAACTCACCAATCCTGTTTACGTTTCCTGGGGACACATTCCCTATAACTTGGGTTCGTGGATCACGCATTTTGGCCAGAAGCAGGGATTGCCCGGCTATGCCCGTCTGACCGAACCGGATGGCCCGATCTATATGGCTGGCGACCACGTCACGCACTTGGTTGGCTGGCAGGAAGGCGCCGCGCTCTCAGCCCACCGCGCCGTCACCAAGATCGATCAAGCTTTCGGCAGCAAACCAAGCCAACCTGCGATGAGCGCGAGTGCCGTCTGGGCGTAGGCTGGCCCTCGGTGTCGCAACTTGCGCTAGACTCTTGCCGCACGAACCTGAATCAATTGGAGACAACTGTGATGACCGCAAAAACTCGAATGCTCGCGTCGATCGCTGCCGTTTGCTGCCTGCTAGCTGCGTTCGGTCATATAAAAGCGCAAACGCCTTCCGCCAGCAAAATTCAGCGCATCCCCATCCCTAATTCCGATTTCCCGATCTCCCTGGGCGTCTGGGTTCCCGCAGGCTCCGACACACTCTATCTCAGCGGCAACGTTCCTCCAGTTGCCAATCCATCCGCGCCAAAAGGCAGCGTCGAATCCTACGGAGGCAACACCGAAGCCCAAACGGTAGCGACATTGCAGCGCATCCAGCAAGCGCTGCAAACGCAAAAATTGGAGCTATCCGATGTAGTGATGATGCACGTCTACCTGGTCGGCGATCCAGCGAAGGACAACAAGATGGACTTCTCAGGCTTCATGGCCGGCTACACAAAATATTTCGGCACAAAAGATCAACCCAACAAACCAGCCCGCAGCGCCCTGCAAGTAGCCGCCCTGGCTGCTCCCGGCGTCCTGGTCGAAATCGAAGTAATCGCCGTTCGCTCCCACTAGCGTGACTTGGCCGCAGGCCCATTCAACATTTGAAGCGCTCAACTGGAGTACAATCTGTGGCGCGGACACCTAACCAACTGGCTCTGGTCGCCCACTATTTTTGAGCACCGGTAGGCAGTCCGTCTCCGCAAGGAGCTCATGGTGTGGTTTTCTCCAACGCGATCCTACGCGGGTCTCCGTCGTATCTTCCTTGCATTGTGGGTTCTTTGCGTATTTCCCGGCTCTGCAGTGGACGCGCAGCAAGCCCAGCTCCCGTGCACCATGACCGTCAGCGTCCGCGATACCGATGGATCACCGTCCGACATTCAGGCGACCGTCACCTTGTACAACTTTTCGAGCGGTTCTCCCCTCCGCATCGCTTCGCCCAGAGCTGGGCAAGTCATCTTCACGAACCTGCAGCCCGCACACTATTCCGTTGAAGTCACTGCCCCTGGCTATCAGACGGTAACGCAGCCCGTCGATCTTCAACTGGCTGGTTTGAGCGAACAAGTCTGGATCACCCTGACGCCTCAATCCACCACTCATACTTCGTCCACTTCCTCGGTGCCGGTTCTCGCTCCCGGCGCCGTGAAGGAACTCGGAAAGGTCCTGGAAGACCTACAGACGGGCAACAACGCGGATGCCAAAAAACGTCTTGAGAAAGTTTCGCGGACCGCGCCGTCCCATCCGGATGTGAACTATCTTTGGGGCGCGTATTACGCTCAAATCCAGGACCAGGCCCACGCCAAGGAATATTGGCAAAAAACCTTGCAAGAGGATCCCCGCCATCCTTTCGCGCTCGCCTCTCTCGCTCAAGTCGCATCTAACGACGGAGATCTCCCCTCGGCAATCGGTTATCTGGAGCGCGCTGTGGACGCTCAACCGTCGTCGTGGTCTTACCAGCAGCGCCTCGCAGCGGCCTACATGCAGCATCACGAACCAGACAAAGCCGAGAAATGCGCAATCCGCGCCACCGAGCTTGGCAAAGAGCGCGCCGCAGACTCGCAATTGATTCTCGCTCAGCTTTCCGCAAGACGAAACGATCGCGAGCGGGCCATCGCGGCGCTCGAAGCTTATCTCGCTGCCGCGCCCACGTCACCTAAGGCTCCGCAAGTTCGCCAATGGATCGCCAAGTTGCGGGAACCCGTTCCAGCTACAACCGGAACGACCGCCGTACCGGCAGAAGTCCCCCTCCCATCCTTTCCGGCGGCCACCGGAAACGCATCCTTGCGCGCCGCGGATCTCGTGCCGCCTCCCAAATGGCTCCCCGCCGACGTCGACGACAATATGCCTCCGGTCGATCCTGGCATCGCGTGCCCCTTGGATAAGATTCGCCAGGAAACCGGCGAGCGTATCCGGGAATTTATCGGCTCCGTCAATCGAGTCAGCGCCACCGAATACCTTGACAACGAAGTGATCGGCGACTCTGGACTTCCGAAACGCCGCGACTCGCGCCGCTACAACTACATCGTTACCGTCTCGCGAAAAACGGCGCAGTCCGTCAACTTCGAAGAGTATAGAAATGGATCGACGGCGCTCGACGATTTTCCCGAGCATATTGCTTCCGTGGGATTGCCCGCGATGGTGCTGGTCTTCGATCCTGCTTTCCGCGATGACTACGCCATCTCGTGCGAAGGCGTAAGCCGCAGCCACGCCGGACCCAGCGGACGCACGTGGCAGATCCATTTTCGGCAAAGACCCGACCGGCCCTCACGCATCCGCGGCTATGAGGTTGCCGGGGTGTTCTATCCGCTCCCCCTTCGCGGTCGCGCGTGGATCGCCACCGACTCGTTTCAAGTCGCGGGCCTCGAGACCGACATCGTCGCCCCCATACCAGCCATACGCCTCAAAGTCGAACACACCTTCATCGAATACGCGCCAGTGAAGTTCAGCAAGAACAACCAGGAGCTGTGGCTGCCCAACAGCGCCGAAGTCTTCTTCGATTTTAATGGCCACCGCATGCACCGCCGCCACTACTTCCGCAACTACATGCTGTTCTCCGTGGACGCAACCCAGAAAATTTCCGACCCAAAAACCGCGCTCGAATCGAACACCCCCGACTCTCCCCAATGACGTCGCTCCAAAACAAAAAGGCCGCTCTGATTGCTCAAAGCGGCCTTTTCTAATTTAATCCCGGCGACGACCTACGTTCCCACACAGTTACCCATGCAGTATCATCGGCCCTGCGAGGCTTAACTTCCGTGTTCGGGATGGGAACGGGTGTGACCCTCGCGGTTTGATCACCGGAAACTTGTTAGCTCGCGCGACTTTTGGGCGGTCCATTCACTTTATCTAGGTGAATCGGTCGACTCATCGCGCGCGAGCGCGACAACAGAGATTGGCTGGCATTACAAGTTCGACTCGTTTGTCGAACGCACTGTGCCTTAAACGATCTTCGAAAACAAAGGCATTTGGTATTTGTTTCTAGCTCTTCCCCAAAGACGGTTTGGGAAAGTTTTATGATTAAGCCGAACGGGCGATTAGTACTGGTCAGCTTCACGCATTACTGCGCTTCTACCTCCAGCCTATCAAAGTCGTAGTCTTCGACTGCCCTTCTTAGGTCTTAAACCTTGGGAGAACTTATCTTAGGGCGAGCTTCATGCTTAGATGCATTCAGCATTTATCTCTTCCAGACTTCGCTACCGAGCGGTGCCCCTGGCGGGACAGCTCGTACACAAGAGGTCTGTTCATCCCGGTCCTCTCGTACTAGGGACAACTCCCTTCAATTCTCCTGCGCCCACACCAGATAGGGACCGAACTGTCTCGCGACGTTCTGAACCCAGCTCACGTACCGCTTTAATAGGCGAACAGCCTAACCCTTGGGACCTTCTACAGCCCCAGGATGCGATGAGCCGACATCGAGGTGCCAAACCTAAGCGTCGATGTGAACTCTTGGCTTAGATCAGCCTGTTATCCCCGGCGTACCTTTTATCCGTTGAGCGATGGCCCTTCCACGCGGGACCACCGGATCACTAGATCCAACTTTCGTTCCTGCTCGACTTGTAAGTCTCACAGTCAAACCGGCTTATGCTCTTGCACTCCACAGCGGGTTTCCAATCCGCTTGAGCCGATCTTTGAGCGCCTCCGTTACAATTTAGGAGGCGACCGCCCCAGTCAAACTACCCGTCTGGCCGTGTCTCCCCACCCGTCTCGGGTGGTAGGTTAGAACGACAGATTGGTCAGGGTAGTATTTCACTGTTGCCTCCTCCTCAGCCGAAACCAAGGTCTCACAGGCTCCTACCTATTCTACGCAGATCAATCCGTTATTCATGGCCAGAGTGCAGTTAAGGTGCACGGGGTCTTTCCGTCTAGATGCGGGCATCCGGCGTCTTCACCGGAACCACAAATTCGCCGAGCCGCTCGCCAAGACAGTCGATCTATCATTCCACCATTCGTGCAGGTCGGAACTTACCCGACAAGGAATTTCGCTACCTTAGGACCGTTATAGTTACGGCCGCCGTTCACCGGGGCTTCAGTTCAAGCCTTCGCCCTTGCGGGCTGAGCCCTTGCTTTAACCTTCCGGCACCGGGCAGGTGTCACCCCCTATACGTCGTATTCGACTTTGCAGAGAGCTGTGTTTTTGTTAAACAGTTGCAGATCGCGATTCACTGCGACCGCTTCGGGCTATAAACCCTACAGCGGTGCCCCTTCTCCCGAAGTTACGGGGCTAATGTGCCTAGTTCCTGAGCGAGCGTTCTCTCGAGCGCCTGTGGATATTCACCTTGTCTACCTGTGTCGGTTTGAGGTACGGGCACCTGGTTGACTCCTTAGAGGTTTTTCCTGACAGCGTGAAATCGGAAACTTGTCGGCCATACGGCCACGTGCCCAGTCTCACCGTTGAATGACCCCACGGATTTGCCTGCGGGATCCGGCTTTCACTGGTCAACCACCACTTCCATCCGGTGGCTTCCCTATCCTTCTGTGTCACCCCATCGTCAAACGTCACCAGGCGGGACCGGAATATTAACCGGTTGTCCATCAGTTACGCCTTTCGGCCTCACCTTAGGACCCGCCTAACCCTGAGCGGATTAACCTTCCTCAGGAAACCTTAGACTTTCGGCGACGCGAGTTCTCATCGCGTTTATCGCTACTTATGCCGGCAGGGTCTCTTGTGTAGTGTTCAGTAGTCCTCTCGGTCTACCTTCTGACTCCACGCAATGCTCCCCTACCAAAGATCATCTCCGAAGAAATGACCATTTCGCAGCTTCGGTCATGTGCTTGAGCCCCGTTGGATTGTTGGTGCATATCCGCTTGACCAGTGAGCTGTTACGCTTTCTTTAAAGGATGGCTGCTTCTAAGCCAACCTCCTGGCTGTCCGAGCGAATACACTTCCTTTCCCACTTAGCACATAGTTAGGGACCTTAGCTGGCGATCTGGGCTGTTTCCCTTTTGACCACGGAGCTTATCCCCCGTAGTCTCACTCCCGCGCATTTGTCCACGGCATTCGTAGTTTGATTGGATTTGATAGCCTGAGTTGGCCTCTAGTCCATTCAGAGCTCTACCACCGTGGCAATTCACGCAAGGCTGTCCCTAAAGACATTTCGGGGAGAACGAGCTATCACGGAATTTGATTAGCCTTTCACCCCTACCCTCAGCTCATCAGAGCGATTTTCAACTCACACCTGTTCGGTCCTCCAGTCGCGGTTAAGCGACCTTCAACCTGGCCAAGGGTAGATCATCCCGCTTCGCGTCTATTCCAACGTACTTGTCGCCCTATTCGGACTCGCTTTCGCTACGGCTCGCTTGCGCTTAACCTTGCACGTTAGAATAACTAGCCGGCTCATTAAGCAAGAGGCACGCCGTCAGGCCTTTCACGACCGAAGTCGTGACATTGCCCTCCGACTGCTTGTAAGCATACGGTTTCAGGTTCTATTTCACTCCCCTCGCAGGGGTGCTTTTCGCCTTTCCCTCACGGTACTGGTTCACTATCGGTCGCCAGAGAGTATTTAGCCTTGGAGAGTGGTCTCCCCAGTTTCCCACCGGATTACACGTGTCCGGTGGTACTCAGGATACCGCTTCGAGTCTGATCGGTTTTCAATTACGGGGCTCTCACCCTCTATGGCTCCGCTTTCCAGCGGATTCATTTAACCGTCAGTTTGGTAACTCTACTTATGCGGTCCTACAACCCCCAAAGTGCAAGCACTTGGGTTTGGGCTGTTCCGATTTCGCTCGCCGCTACTTTCGGAATCTCTGTGATTTATTTTCCTCCAGGTACTGAGATGGTTCACTTCCCTGGGTTAGCTCATACCCGCCTATGTATTCAGCGGGCTGTAACGGGAGTTCATCCCGCCGGGTTTCCCCATTCGGAGATCCTCGGATCAAAGCCTGCTTGCGGCTCCCCGAGGCTTATCGCAGCTTGCCACGTCCTTCATCGCCTTCTGGCGCCAAGGCATCCACCGTACGCTCTTAGTAGCTTAATCATAAAACTCACCCAATCCGTCTTCGCTTTGCTGCTCGACTCGCGCTGATTTCTCAACGCTCGCCTCTCAACTCCACTGAAACGTCCTGACTGTCTGCGGCTCCATATACCTTGTGTTTCGGCTTTGCTGAAACTGGGTAAGTCCCAGCTCGACCGGACATTGGCTTTCGTTTCCACATTTCATCAGGCAATTGTTTGAGCTGCCTTTGTTTTCCACAGTTTTGCTCAACTCGAGCAAACTTGTAATAAATCCACACCATGACGTCCCGCCCTGACCGTAATCAAGACGAAATTATCGGCGTGGACTTGCCAGCCTTTCTGTTGTCAAAGAGCGTTTGCCCTGATCCCGTCAGAGCGCCCCAGCATTCCGCTGCGGCATTTGCGTAGGTGGTTGCTGCCAGCGATTCAAGCTCAAGTCCGTTTCCGAACTCTTCGCACTACTCACTGACCACTGCTCACTACCCACTCCAAGCAATAAAAAACCCGGCGTCGAGCGCCGGGCTAAGTCACCATACCGGTGACTCTGCGCGAAGCTCGACTATTTTCTATCCAGTGCTCGTAAAGAACCTCACTATAGGGTGTACTTCAGGCCTTCGCTTGATCCTACGCTGGGAAGACGCTTCTTCTACCCGACTGTGATGCCCTGCTGGCTCAACTACCCCCGAGCCATTTGCAAGTATACAAGATTTCCCAAATCCGTCAAGCCCCTCCAAAATTATTTTTTACGGCTCCTGTGATTCCCTGTGCAAAACAAAATCAGGGGATTCTGGCTCTCGGCGGGTGGCCCATCCTTGCGGGTTTTGCAAGGGTGGATCTTGCAGTTCACATCCGAAGGCCCCTCCGTACGAACGAAGCCACCCATTCGTCACCCGCCCCACGAAGCAGAATCCCATGTCAGACTCCTCGCTTTGGAAGCGCTTGGTTGTGCGCACCCGCGACTCTACTTGTGCAGCAGCGCCGGCCAGTTCAGCAGCAAGCTGATCGAGCTGGATTCGGCCCGGGCGGGCGTCACCGCCAGGACGCGCTGGCCGTCGGCGGTCACGTCGAACATCGGCGCCGGCGTTTCCGCGGGATTCACCTGGAACAGGGAGCGCAGAGACTTCACCTGCAAAGATTGCGCGCCCAGATTCAATTCCGCTTTCATCACCTGGTTGCCGATGCTCAAAAAGAAAAGATCGCCCTTCTTGTCCCATCGAACGATCCATCCGCCGCCGCGCGAAATTTGATATTTTCCGCCAGGTTTCGGAAAGGGAGCCACGTACACTTCCGGCTGGCCGGTCTCATTCGAGAAATAAGCAAACCACCGGCCGTCGGGCGAAAAATCCCCATCGTACTGGTTACCGCCGGTAACCGGCGCCGGCTGAAACGGTTTCCTTTCGCCAAACAGCGGAAGAATCCAGCTCGCCATGCGGCTCTGCTTGACTTCGAAGGCGTTGTAGGACAAGTAGCGGCCGTCCGGCGACCAGTCCACGACCGATGCGATCGCAATCTCCGGCGCAAGCGTTAGCAGCGTCTCTTCGGTGCCCGACCCATCCGAAGGTTTGCGCACAATGCTGACCGTGCCGCCCGATGCCACACTATAGGCAAGGTATTTGCCATCGGGCGACCACACGCTCCAGGCCCTTCTTCCCGGACCAAAGGTCACCCGCCGGCTGAGCCCGCCAGCTGCGGGAAGCGACCACAAATCGGTTGCGTTGGGGTTCTGAGGATCGCTCGACAAAAATAAAATCTGCTTGCCATCTGGAGCAATCTTGGGAGACAGGTGATACGCAACCGGACCGACGGTGCCCACGGGATTCCCGCTGGAGTCAAACCATTGCAGCCGCGTTTCCCGCGAGATCGCTTGAAAGGCCAGGACCAACGGGCCCGTAAGCGAATAGGTGTCGGCATCGGCCAAAGGAGTGGCGAGTCCGGAAAGTTCGCCGGACCCAGGATCAAAGGGCTGCGCGAATATTTTTTCGTTCCGGGTGAAAAAGAGAAATCCGCCGCTATACGCGGGCTGGTCGGCATTATCGAGGACCAGCTTGCTCTCGGACGACGTCACAGACTTAATCTCGATATGCCGCTGCAGGGCTTTATCGACGACCACAACCAGAACGCGCTTCCCGCCGGGCAGTAAGGCCGGATTGTAATCGGAATAATCGTTGGCACCCAAGACTTCAAACGGGACCGCTTTGCCGCCAGTTGCGGGCACCCGAAAAAGTGGTGAATTCTCTACAGCCTTGAACAGGATGGTACCGTCCGGCGCCCATACCGCCCGGTCCTGCGAGGAACTATCGGCGAGTATTTGCAGATTCCCCCCGGTCAGCTCCACCGTTTTCAACTTGCCGCCGGCGAAGAACCCCAGCGAGCGGCCGTCGGGCGACCAGAAAGGGTTGGCCGCGCCATCCGTCCCCGGGATGGCGGCGGCATCGCTGGCCTTCAGCGAGCGTGTCCACAACTTAACCGCGCCGCTCTTATCGATGGCTGCGAATGCGAGTTTGCTTTCGTCGGGAGAAACCACCGCCGGTCCTGAGCCGAATCCGAAAGCAAGAAAGCGCGTGTCGGCTGGAGGAGGAACAAACGCTAATATCGGGCCGCCTCCTGGCGAGCGTGGATGAGCGTAAGTCCAAAGCGCATAAGCCGTTGCGAGAATTGCGAAAATGCAGAGCAGCGACCACGCCAGCTTTTCGCGATTCTTTGCCGACGCGTCGACGGGTACGACCGCTTGCGATCCTCCCTCTGCAATCCACTGCAACTGCAACTGGATGTCGCGTACGCTCTGGAAGCGCTCGTCGGGATCTTTGGCCAAACAGGTCGGCCTCCGCGACAAAATCCTGGCCTGAAAAGGTCGGAGCTGAGGGGTTCGGAGCTAAAGAAGTTCGGAGCCGACGGAGTGTCGGGAGTTTAAGGGGTCGGAGCTTCAGCTCCGACATAACGTTGTCGTCGAATTGCGGCTTCAGCCGCTGAGGAATTGTTCCGCTTCTGCCGATCGTTCGAACAGTAACATATCATTAATATATTGATATGGTTAACAAACCATGCGATAATGGTCCGTGAGAAGTCGACGCAAGCGCGGCCTCGGTCCCTCGAAAGCGAAATCCGTCCCAACACGGCACGTTCCTGCGCGCAACAGCCCTAAGACCTTTAGAATCAAATCACTGCGCCATTCGTAAAGCTAACTCCCACAGAATCAAGTCATTGCACAAAAGCATCCGGGGGGAGGGGGCCGCACACCGCCAATGCACTAACGCCGGCCGATTTTTCGGAAGACTAGGCGAACACCGTCAGGCTAGATCTTCAGCCCGGATCGGCAGGCGGCGAATGCGCTTGCCAGTGCCGGCGAAGATGGCGTTGCAGACGGCTGGAGCGATCACCGGCAACCCAGGCTCGCCGATGCCAGTAGGCTCTTCGGTGCTGTTGACGACGTGCACTTCGATTTTTGGCGTCTCGTCAATCCGCGGCATCTGGTAGTTGTTGAAGTTGGATTGCTCGACACGGCCGCGATCGATGGTGATGGCATCCTTCATGAACGCCGACACGCCGTAAATGGCCGCGCCTTCCACCTGGGCCACAATCCCGTTGGGATTGACCGGACGCCCGCAATCGACCGCGTAGATGATGCGGTGCACCTTGACCTGGCCGTCCTTGACGCTGACTTCGGCGACGCCCGCGGTGTACGACTCGAACGAAAAATATCCGGCGATGCCGCGATAGACGCCCGCAGGCAGCGGCTTGCCCCAGCCAGCTTTCTCGGCGGCCAGCTTCAGCACAGCTCTCTGCCGCGCGGTGTCGAGCGGCTTCCCTTCCTTGGGATTGGTGAAGTCCGGAATCTTGCGGTCGTGGCCGATGGCGCGCAAACGAAATTCCAACGGATCGGCGCCCGCGGCTGCGGCCAGTTCATCGATGAAGCTTTCGACCACGAAGCCGCTGCTGGAATGCTCGACGGAACGCCACCACGCTCGCGGAACACCCGATTTCGCGAGCGTGTATTCGATGCGATAGTTTTTCGTCTGATACGGAACGAACGCGGCAGTCGCGAACTCGCTGGCTTCGGGTTTTTCGGCGCCGTCCTTGTCCCAGACCGCGGCAATCGACGTCGAAGTCTGGAAATGTTTCCAGGCAGCAAGATTGCCCTGGCCATCGACGGCGCCCTGCATGTGGTGATACGAAGCGGGTCTGTAGAAGTCGTGCTGCATATCGTCTTCGCGGGTCCACAGCACCATTACCGGCTTGTTGCCGGTGGCTTTCGCAACCTGCGCGGCTTCCATGACAAAGTCGCCCTGATAGCGCCGGCCAAAGCCGCCGCCCATCAGCGTCGTGTGTACCACGACCGATTCCTTCGGCAGCTTGGAGACCTCCGCGATGATGTCTTGCGCCCATTGCGGAGCTTGCGTTGGCACCCAGGCCTCCGCGCCATCGGGCCCGATACGCACGGTGCAATTCATCGGCTCCATGCAGGCGTGCGCGGCGAAGGGAATTTCGTAGACGATGTCGACTTTTTTCGTGCCAGTGGCAGCAGCGAGCGCGGAGTCAGCGTCGCCGTCATTGCGAAAAACTTTGCCGGGCTTTGACGCGTTGTCGATAAATTGCTTCCGCAGCGACTCTGAGGATTCGGCAGCGTGCGGACCTTCGTCCCAGGTGATATCGAGCGCCTTGCGGCCTTGCATGGCCGCCCAGGAATTGTCGGCGATCACCACAACGCCGCCAGCGCTAAAAGCACCTTTCGCGACAGCATCGATGGAAATGACATCGCGCACACCGGGCACCGCCTTGGCTTTCGTCGCGTCGAACTTGGCAGGCTTGCCGCCAAAGATCGGACAGCGCGCGATCACAGCGTAGACCAAGCCATCAGGTCGCGAATCGATGCCAAATTTCGCGGTGCCGGTAGACTTAGCGCGAGCCTCGAAGCGATTGTGGTCGTGGCCAACAATCGTGAAATCGTTGGAATTCTTCAGCGGTACCTTGTTGAAGTCGGGCACCGGCAATTTTGCCGCGTCATCTACGAGCTCGCCGTACGTCAAGAATTGCTTGCGGGCTCCATGCAAAACGCCACCATCCTTCGGCTGGCAGGTATCGCGATTCACGTTCCAATGCTGCGCGGCGGCGGTGATTAGCATTTCGCGCGCCGCGGCGCCAGCTTGACGAAGCGGCATCCACGATCCGGCGACGCTGCCGCTGCCCCCGGTGCCATGCTCATAGATGGCGGGATTTGTCGGCGCCTGCTCGATGCGCACCTGCTTCCAATCGAGGTACAGCTCTTCGGCGAGGATCATCGGCAGTGCCGTCATGATGCCCTGGCCCATCTCGGACTTGCCAAGGATCAACGTGACTTGATTGTCCGGGGTGATGCGCACCCATGCGGTGAACGGATTCGCAGGCTTCTTTTCCTGGTCTTCCGCAGAAGCCGCGAACGCGGCCGGCGAAAGATGAAAGCCGATGACAAGAGCAGCGCCCGCGGACGCACTCGTCTTCAAAAAGTCACGACGATTCAATACGGGAGCAGTGGTCATGACACACCTCGATTTTCTGAAGAAAAACGGCGGCTAGGCGGCGGAGGTCGCTTTGCCGGTTTGCATCGTGGCGGCACGATGGATGGCCTTGCGGATGCGTTGATAGGTGCCGCAGCGGCAGATGTTGCCGCTCATGGCGTCATCGATGTCGGCGTCAGTCGGGTTGGATTTTTTCACAAGTAGCGCGACCGCGGACATGATTTGTCCCGACTGGCAGTAGCCGCATTGGGGCACGTCTTCGGCCATCCAGGCTATCTGGACGGGATGCGTGCCGTCGGCAGAAAGGCCTTCGATCGTGGTGACTTTTTTGCCGGCCACTCTGGAAATCGGAGTGCTGCAAGAGCGGGCGGGTTCGCCTTCGATGTGCACGGTGCAGGCTCCGCAGAGCGCCATGCCGCAGCCAAATTTGGTGCCGGTCATGTTGAGAGTATCGCGGAGCACCCAGAGCAAGGGCATCTCCGGGCTGACGTCTACGGTCTGGGCTTTTCCATTAAGGGTGAAAGTGATGGCCATGGAGCCCTCCTTGGAGAGAGCAATATCGTACAACAAAATCCGCTTGAGGTGAAAATAGCCGAAATATCGTTAACCGGGGTGGCGCTTCCGGGTGCGGCCCGACCCGGGCGCCCTCCAAGCGGAAAAGACGCAGGAGGTTTCAAGAAGTGAGCAACGCCAGGCGGCAGTGATCAGACTGGTTAGGTGGCGAGGCGGCACTACCCATTGTTAGGCGGTGACGACGGTGCGGGGGGCTTCGGTCTCGACGCCGCGCCAGCCGACTGGGCGGCCACTGACCGCCTCCTTCACCGAGCGGAACAGCACTACGTACATCAGTTGGCGGTAGTAGAAGCGCTGGAGCAGCACGGGGAAAAGCAGCGTCCAGTCTTCCTTGCGCTCGAGGCAGAAGGCCACCACGCAAGTCAGGATGTCGATGATCAAAAAGCCCAGGAAGAAGAGAACGGAGCGCTCCACGTCGGCGGTGGTCCAGATTTGCGGCAAGTGCGCGACTTTCTGTCCGAGCGCCCACAACAACAATGAGCCGAAAAACATCAGATCAATGACTGGTGATATGAGAGGAAGCGCGAGTTGGAAGACGAAGATGTTCGGTAGGGCGACCCAGCCGAGCGTGCCGTACTTCGGGCGGAACAACGTATCGCTGTGCTTCCAAAACGCTTGCAGCGTTCCGAATGTCCAGCGGAAACGCTGGCGGATCAGTTGTCCGGCGGTCTCCGGAGCTTCGGTCCACGCGATCGATTCTTCGTCGTAACCGATTCGCCATCCGAGGCGCCGAATGGCAATCGTTAGATCGGCATCCTCGGCGACTGTATCTGCGGTGATGCCGCCAGCGGCTTCGATGGCTTCTTTGCGCCATGCGCCTAACGCGCCTGGAACAACGGTGATGCAGTTCAGAAGATCGAAGGCGCGCTTTTCCATGTTCTGGCTGGTGATGTATTCGAGGGCCTGCCACCGGGTGAGCCAGCGCGAACGATTGCCGACTTTGACGTTACCTGCCATCGCGCCGAGTTTCGGGTCGGAGAAATGGCGCACCAGTTTGCTGATGGCGTCGGGCTCGATTTCGGTGTCGGCGTCGATGGTGACGACGATTTCGGTGTGCGCTTCGGCCATGGCATGGCTGAGCGCGGCGGACTTGCCGCGATTGATCTGGTGAATGATGTGGACGCGGGGATCCTGACCGAAGTTCTGGTCGAGGAGATCACCGGTGCGGTCAACGGAGCCGTCGTTGACGACGATGACGCGCAAATCGCGCAGGTCGGACGCGAGAACGGACGTTACCGTCTGCACGATGACGCTTTCTTCGTTGTGCGCGGGAATCAGCACGGTAACGGTGGGCGGCGGATCAGGCATAACGTGGTGGTCGGGGCGCAATTTTTCGATCAACGCAAGAATTCCGATGATCAACGCGCGCCCGCTGACCAGCACAATGCCGAGGATAAAGATCGTAGCGATGCCGGTACGCAGCCATCGATAAATTCCAAAAATGAAGCCATCGGCGCGAGCTTGTAATCGTTCGCCGGTGGATAGCGGCATCATTACTTCGGCGCGCGTTTTGCCGATGAGGTCGGACACGGAAACGAATTCGTAGCCCTGAGCGCGCAATGCATCGATGATTCGAGGCAGAGCGAGAACGGTATGAGGGCGGTCGCCTCCGCCGTCGTGAAACAAAATGATGTTGCCGTCTTCGGCCTGGCGCATGACGTTGTTGATGATCTCTTGTTCGGGAATCTGGCTCCCGGCGACCTGCTGCCAGTCGTGCGAATCGATCTTTTGGCCGACGATCACGTAGCCCATATCCTGGGCGATCGGAAGCTGAGCGACTTCCTCGGCGTATTCGGGCTGGTGATCGATGCCATAAGGAGGACGGAAGAGGATGGACTTAACGCCAATGGTGCTTTCGATCAGGCGCTGGGTCAAATTCAACTCCCAGCGTATTTGAGTTTTTGTGATTTCGTCAAAACTGGGATGCGTGTAGGTGTGATTGCCGATCTCGTGGCCTTCGGCGTATTCGCGCTTGAGGATTTCGGGGAATTCGCTGGCTTGCGACCCAATGACAAAAAAAGCGCCAGGCACGTTTTTGTCTTTGAGGATGTCTAGAATTTGCGGCGTCCAGCGAGGATCGGGGCCGTCGTCAAAAGTGATGGCAAGTTTCTTTTTGGCCGCGCCGATCTGATCGATGTCGTAGGAGAGAGGATAGGCTTCGTAATTTTCGTCGGTGAAGAGATCGGTCGCGGCGTCATAGGTAAAAGAACGCTTGCCGCGTTTGGGGGTATCGACGAAGCGCCACACGTCGCCATCGCCTTCCAGAATCAAGTCGGGGCCGGGTGCGAGGTCGGTGAGCTTCTGGCGAATCGCGTCGTCAGGACGCGTGGCGTCCCAGACGCTCCAGAGGGAAGTATCGGAATGGCCGAGTCGAAACAACATGGTGCCTTGCACACCCATGCGCTCGCTGGCGCGCAACTGGTTGTATCCGGTGATGGCGTCGAGCAACCACACCTGGTGAACGAGATTATGTTCGTCCTCGTAGGAATAGTGTGGATTCAGAGAGGCGTCGTCGAAATCGATGTCGGTTTCGGATTCAAAGGCATGTAACAGGGCCTCTTGCACGCTGAACTCGGTGGCGGTAGACCACTTTTTGTCGGGCTTCTGTGGCCAGTCGTACGCGAAATTAGCGATGCCGACGACGATTTTCTGCGCGGGGACCTGCGTCAGGATCTGGCGCAAATTTTCGACAAACCAATCCTGAGCGCTGATGGGGCCCGGGGCCGAGGAGACCCAGTGCTGGTCGAAATTCAGCAGCACGATCGCATCGCATTCCTTGCCGAAAAATTTGTAATCGTAGGCGTCGTCGCGAGCGGGCAGCTCGATCATCAGCTTGAGACCGACGGCATGGAGGGCCGGCGCGAGTTCCAAGGCGAATTCACGGAAGTGAGGTTGAGTCTCATCCGGAATGGATTCGAAGTCGACCACAATGCCTACCTGGTGTGCCTCGACGGCATACTCCACGACGTCGCGAACCAGATGGTGGCGGGCGTCGGGGTTCGCGAGAAGTTGCGCCATTTCGCTGATGCGCCAGACTTGCCCATCGTAGTTGTTGAGCAGACCCATGATCGGAAGCTCGACGTTTGCCGATTTCATCCAACGATGCAGCTTGTCGTCTTTGAGCAGCGAGACCGCTTCGGCAGGACTGGCTTTCACGGTCTGGTAGCGCTCGTAGTCGACGATGGTCAGCGCGCCGTCGGAAGTTACGGCATGCAATTGCTCGGGGATCAGGACGTCGAGATCTTTGTAGTGACGCTTAAGCGTCGCCAGGCTATTGGAATCCCAACTGACGTAGTACCCGGCGCGCAGTGGGTCATAGCTCGCCGGTACGTTGCCGAGGTTCGCGACGCGGCGGCGGCGTCCCTCGCGGACCGGAACAACTTTCGGGTTGGACCTGAGTTTGAGCGCGCGATAAATCGGCCGGGTATCCTGAAGCAAACCCGCCGGAAGTTCTACACTGGCCGCAATGTTGACGAAGAAATACGCCAAGAGCAGGGTCAACAAAGCTCCGGAAATTTCCATAACTCGACGCGTGCGACGCCAACGGACGCGCTCGGCGTCGTAGAAAATTGGTCCACGTTCCTTCATGAAGCCTTTCAACCTGTCGAGTTGGCAGGGCCCTGAACGTCGGGCGGGGCCGGGTCCGTCTGCCTGAATGCGTCTGTCTATTGTAAGATGCGTTTCATTGATGAAGCGAATTTTCTCGCATGCCATTGTCGCGCTCACGGCTGGATTGTGCCTCCGGCTGTTTTTCGTCTTCAAGTTCCCCGCGAATTCGGGCGACACCGTTTTGTACGAGCAGATGGCGACGAACTGGTTGAAGCATCATGTCTACGCCATGGAGGTGTTTGGCCAGATCACACCGGTGGACCTGCGCATGCCGGGATATCCGGCGTTTCTGGCGATTGTGTACGCCATCACTGGACGAACCGGGCCGGACGCGCGGCTTTGGGTGATGAGCGCGCAGGCTTTGGTGGATCTGCTCTCGTGCGTGTTGATCGCCACGCTGGCGGCGACTTTGTTTCTGATGGTGAACGAGCGCAATTCACCGGGACGCATTTTCACAGCGGCGCTTTGGCTGGCGGCGCTGTGCCCATTCACCGCGAACTATGCCGCCGTGCCGCTCACCGAGGTTTTTGCCACGTTCTTCACGGCTGCGGCGCTATTGCCGCTTTGCTTGCTCGTTGGGCGGACGCGGAATAACGGCTGGATGTTCATCAAGAAGGAGTGGCGTCTCGCAAACAACTACGGTTATTTGGCGGCGCTGGCGGCGGTGCTGGCCGGCGTTGGCACTCTGTTTCGGCCGGAGACTCCGCTGTTGCTGGTGGCCGGATGGTTCGTTCTGGGGATTGTGCTGGTATTGCAGCACGAAGCGAAACGTTGGGTGTTGACCGTTGCGGGTATGGGGCTGGTGTGCGCGATTCCGCTCGTTCCGTGGGCAGTGCGCAATGCGGTGACGCTGCACGAGTTTCAGTTTCTGGCCCCGAAAAACTCGAATCTACCGGGCGAACTGGTTCCGTATGGTTTCATGAGCTGGGAAAAAACCTGGCTCTATCGGTTTCGCGACGTCTACCTGGTGCCGTGGAAGCTGAATGACGAAGCGATTCTCATGGAAGATATTCCCGCGGCAGCATTCGACACTGTGGAAGAAAGGGATCGTGTCGCGGCGATCCTGGAGCCTTACAACAACGATTTGACGCTGACGCCTGAGGAAGACCGCGCCTTCGGAGAACTCGCGCGGCAACGGACGGCGCGCCATCCTCTGCGAACCTATGTGTGGCTGCCTCTGGCGCGAGCGGCTACATTATGGTTTACGCCACGCATTGAGCTGATTCCGGTTTCCGGCACGGTGTTTCCGCTCAGACAGTCGTGGCACGACGATAGGATCGATCAGTCCGTGACGGTGGGACTGTTTCTGCTCAACATTGGTTACGTTGCGCTGGCGATTTGGGGAGCGGTGCGTCTCTGGCGGCGGAGCATTGCAGCGCGTCCAGCCCTGGGTGTGCTGATCGTTTTTATTGTGCTGCGCACGGCGTTTCTGACGACGCTGGAAACGCCGGAACCCCGGTACGTTCTTGTCTGCTTTCCGACTCTGATCGCGCTCGCCGCGCAGGTGTTCGCGCCTTCCGCGGAATCTAGCTAAGGCACAAGGGTTAGACGAACATTAGACCGCACTTCCTGGAGGGTGCTGCTGGTAAGTCGAGGTCCAAGCTCTTAGCAATCGCCGCTAAGGCGAGCCGATAAGGTCACGGAGCTCCGGCGCGAGTTGCTGGAAATGCCTCACGTTGAATGTGTAGATGCGGTCGCAAGCCGCTTTCTTGGCGCTGTCGAGATGTAACACGTCATATACGCGACCACCTGCCCAGCCGTTTTGCGAACAGCGCTGAATCGCGTCCTGATATTCCTTAGCGGAAAGCGTCACAATCTCGAATGCATGCAGAATGTTGTCTGCCAGGAACTGCCACGCGTCGTTCGGGAAGATCGGCGGAATGAAGGGCGTTCGGGTCAGCACAGAAAAGCATTCGGCCAAACCGTGGGCGCTTATGAACGCTTCTGTTTTCTTTGCGTGAACGGAGCGCAGGGCCTCGACCGCCCGATCGAAGTGAGGGTGACCGGCCACGCACGCGGCGACTACGACTGCGGTGTCAAAGTAGACCTTCACAAGCCGGAAACGTCTTGGATGCGACTCTCTCGATCGTCGTCGACGATGGCGTCCCAGTCGAAGCCCGTCGGCACTTTACCCACATAGACCCAGAGTCCGTCGCGGCGGACAATAGCCGGGCTCTGTTCAACCGGTCGGAGAACAAGCCCGTCTGGGCGCTCCTCAAGCTCCAGAGTAGCTCCAGCTTTGAGCCGAAACCGCTCACGAACCCGCTTTGGGAGCACGATGCGCCCGGCGCCATCGATCCGTATATTCATGGTATGAAGAATACCATATACTATGGCTTATGGCAATTGACGAACCGGCCTCTTCTGCAAGTTCTTAGATTAAAAACTAGCCTTCAAACGGTTCAGGGTGAATTGTTACGCGATGGACTTGGGGGAAGCGTTCTTTGACGCGGTCTTCGAGGGCGGCCGTGACGTCATGGATTTGTGTGATGGGTAGATTGCCCTTCATGGTGCAGTGGCAGGAGGCCAGGATGCGGTGCTCTACCTTGCGGACGTGGACGTCGTGGCAATTAACCAGCTCATCGAATTCGGCGGGCAGGGTGTTCAGGAACCCCTCGATAGAGCGAGAGAGTTGCTTCATTTCGCCGCCGCCGACGTCGGGAGTGGCGATGTGCCGGCCCAGGGGCTCAATGTGGATATTGACGTCGATGGGCCCGTCCCGCAGTTCGCGAATGCCGTCTTCGAGTTCGGAGGCTTGGCGGTGCGCGTCGCGAAGACTGAGGTTTTCGTCGACCTCGAGGTGGAGTTCCACGAAAAGCTGATTTTGTTGCTGGAGGGCGCTCACGTCGTGAACGGCCAGGCCCATGCGCTGGGCGACGGCACGGATCGCTTCAAACAAGCTCTCGCCTTGCGGGGCGCGGGGCTCGGCGTGGACCATCACGTCGGACGGCACAATTTCGCCGATGCGTTTTTCGATGGCGTCGCTGAGGGCGTGGACTTGCTCGAGGCTGGCGGTGCGCGCGACGCTGACGGTGGCGTCGACGAAGTGGCGGTTGCCGGCGCGGCGAACGCGCACGCGGTCCACGTCCAGGACGCCGTCCATACGGGCTACGGCGCGAGCGATTTCTTTCTGCAATCCTTCGGGGGCGACATCGAGTAGCGCGTCCACGGTGCGCTTGCCTAGCCTCGACCCCACCCAAAGAATGATGCCCGCGACCGCCAGGCCGGCGAGCGCATCCGCATAGATGAGCCAGGGCATGTTCCAGGTCTCGCCTGCCCACACCAGACCGATTCCGGCGATCACGACGATCGTGCTCCACACATCGGTGGAGAAATGGAGAGCGTCGGCTTCGAGCGCTTCACTGGGATATTTCTTGACGACGTTTGAGAGAGCACGGGCGCGGGTCAGGTCAATTGTTAACGCGACCAGAAGGACCAGGATGGCCGTGATGCTGGGGGCAATGTGGACAGTTTTGAAGAACAGGCGCTCAAAGGCTTCATAGATGACGTAGAGGGCGGTGAGTACCAGCAGCCCAGTCTCGACGAATGCGGAGAAATTTTCGAATTTGCCGTGGCCATAGGGATGGCGCTCGTCGGCCGGCTCGTCGGAAACACGCACCGATAAAAACGTGATCACTGCGGCGACCAGATCCAGCCCGGAGTGGAGAGCTTCCGATAGCACGCCCAAACTGCCGGTGCGGAGTACCAGAAACGCCTTGAGCGACACTAGTATCACCGCGGAGCCGACGCTGAGCAGCGCCGCCTGCTTCTTTTCTCGCACTTCGGTGGCGAGTGGGTTGGTCATAAAGCGTGCGCGGGCTAAGTCTGCGCGCCATCGCTGAAGCTGGTCTTGTTCGCAAGTACTTTCGGCGCGGCTAGAACCGTGCCCTGACGTTGCCACATGGAATCGATGCACGCAATGCGAGCGCGTGGTCAATCCGACGGACACCTCGCGCCAGCCGCGAACGTGCACTCCGTAGCCGCACAGCTTAACGTTTGTGGAGGAGCCGAACAAGGAAGGAGTAGGCCGGAGACGGAGACGACAAAGAAGAAGGGCGAAAGGTGAGTGGAGTGGACGGTCTTCCTCGCCCGGCCCTCTATCCGTGAGGCCCTTTGTCCACGGAGGAATGACCGCGTTGACAATATTCGCTTGAACTCGGCGTGGGCGCGCGGTTGAACGCGATAGTCATTCAACCGCGCGCCGTTTTGCGCCAGGTGATCGTGATCTTAAGAAAAATCACCGCCGAGAATTCCTTCTCCCGCCGGTGAGTGCTTTTACTCGTGGCCTGCGTGTTTGTGCTTGAGTGGCTCGAACTCGTACTGCTTGCCTCTGGACCGCGAAATGCTTTCCAGGCGCTGCCTCTTCGCCTTGCAATGCTGCAGGAGCTCTTCATTCAGGGGGCCATGAGCGGTGCGGAAGGTTGCCTTGCCGGCAGCCGGCTTGCGCATGCCGTTGTCCACCATCTCACGGAGGCTGAGGCCTGTTGCTGGCCCGAGATTGACGAGCGTGGGAGCCTTGTTGGGATCCACCCACAGGATCTGCTGAACTTCGTTGGCCTCCTGATTCACAAAGGAGATATAACCTCCGGGCAGGACCTGCCGAGGCGCTTTGATGGCGCCGGTAAAGCTGTAGCGAGTACCGGTGGTAACGATGGGGTCATAAAAATGGGGGGTGATAAAGTCGGAGACCGCTACGCCCTGGATCGCGTAGGCCACCTGGTCCGCCTCGCA
Source organism: uncultured Acidobacteriota bacterium (assembly GCA_963834025.1). Classification (GTDB taxonomy): domain Bacteria; phylum Acidobacteriota; class Terriglobia; order Acidiferrales; family UBA7541; genus Acidiferrum. Next base: position 631,315 of record CAWIAI010000007.1, read on the forward strand.
GGGGTCGCAGGCTTCCACGAGGTATCCAAATTCGCCGGAGCCATCCTGGATTTTGCCGCTCTTGATCTCGATCGAGGTCGAATTCTGAAGGCGGTTTCCGGCGGGATCGACGAGCATTTCGATGGTCTCGTGGCTAACGTCGATAGTCCATGCATCGCTGTCGGGAGAGGCGATGACTTTCGCATACGGCTGATTGTTCTTGTCGAGATGGAATCCGCCCTCACCCGGCGGAAGCTCCTTCACAAGAAATACAGGCCACACACCGGCGGGTATCTTGCTGGCGTTCAGAAGATACCTTACGTTGGCCTGCACATTCCAAAACTGCGTCAGGTCTCGCGTCACCTGAATCGTCAGGGCCGCCGCGACACTCTGTATCAGTTCGGGATCGATGTTAAGTCCAGTCTTGTCTGCCAAACCAATTTGAATCAGGGACATAATTCGGCTCCTTTCAGAATTCGTGCTTGCAAGTTTTGCCCGGCAGCGCCCAACGAGGAAGTGGCTCCGGTGTCCCGAGCGGGCCGGCGCCTAATTCGAGGTTGGAATCACTTCGGAGCACAACAGGATTTCGAGAAAAATCAGGCGTGCCATCGCGGCCACTGTGCCACCAGGGGGCGCCTTGTCTTTTTCGGCTGCCTCGGGCTGAAGGGAGAGGAGCCGGAAAATTTAAGGGCAGCCTATGCGGTAATATCTAGATTGTCAATCTATATATTGCGTAACGTTCTGTTGATATCTGTGGAAAAATCGGCGCCCGGCTAAGTCTTGGTCTTTTGAGCTATTTCGTCGCCGGGCTAAGACCCATGTCTTTCCGTGGCAGGAATCGTAGAGCGGCGGAGTTCATGCAGTAACGCAGGCCCGTGGGCGCTGGGCCATCGGTGAAGACATGGCCGAGGTGGGCGTCGCAGAGGGTGCATTTTACTTCGCGACGGATGGTGCCGAAAGAAATGTCCTTCTTTTCGTAGACGTTTTCATCGGCGATGGGCTTCCAGAAACTTGGCCAGCCGGTGCCGGAATCGAATTTCGTGGCGGAATCGAAAAGCGCGTTGTCGCAGTCGATGCAACGGTACAGACCGGGAGCGTGCTGATCGTAAAGCGCGCCACTGAAGGCCCACTCGGTGGCGGCGCGGCGGGTCACGTCGTACTGCAGAGGGCTCAGTTGCTTCTTCCACTGGTCGTTGGTCTTTTGGATCTTGGGCAGGGTGGCTGCCGTTTGGCGGGTGCCGTCGTCGGCAAATTTCATGATGGTGACAGGTCCCGCGGCGACGGCTGCATGCGCCGGCTCATCGTCCGCGAAAGCACCAATTAGCACCCGTTGCACGCCGATGAGCAGTCCGTATGCACCAGCGGTTGCTGCGCCAAAAATGAGACCGCGTCGCGTTAGATCTTTCATGCGAGTGCCAAGAAGACTTGACTGCCTCAGATTCGTTTTTTTGCACGTCGCGTCCGTCGCGATGTGGGCGAGTGGGACTCAGACAAGAGTGTCTCTGCTACTCAGAGTTACCCCGGATCGCTAACTCATACTACGTTTCACGGCGACGATTGGATGCGTAGCTACCGTGAGGTCCGACGGCGACTTACTTTGCAGCGCTTAATGCGGGAGCCGGCAACAGCGGCAACCGCTTGGGCTCTCCGCGGGCTCCTCGCACCTCAAGCTCTTCAAATAGCAAAGACGGCGCTACGAGAGAAGCGGGTAGGCCGCCTTGCGCCGATCCGAACGCGCCCAGCGCTGTGCCCGAAAAGCCCGCGATCTGGCTCTGCATGTAGTTGTATACGAAGTTGTCGTTGCCGACACCCGCGAGATTTCGCAGCGAGCGGCTGTTCACGCCGATAATCCGAGCACCGCGAATGACTTCCTCACGTCCGTCCTCGGGATAAATCTTGTAAACCAGCAGCGGCAAACGATCGCCGGTACCCGCGCCGCCGCCGTAGCTGGCCAGCAGTTCCGAGAAATCTTCCTGGTGCAGCAGGCTTAGCGACGGGTTGTCCATTTCGCGCACGATTACGCAATACGGCAGTTTCTCGGCGCGACATTCATCCAGAAACTTCTTCTTCAACTCGGCCGGCGAAACCTCGTCCGTTGACGTGAAGAAGAGATTGCTCATGGTCGGCTTGGCATCGGTCAAGAATCCGGAACGCCCGTGACCATTGGATTGGTCGGAATCATTACCGGGACGCCTGGACATCAGCAGTTCCTTGAGCGTGCCATTTTCCACGATGGTCACTTTCTGCGCGCGCACTCCTTCGTCGTCAACCGCGTAAGAACCGATCAATGGCGTGCCGTGAAAGTCCTTGGCAGTGGGATCGTCAACAATGCTGACGCTGGTGGGCAACACACGCGCGCCAATCCTGCCGCTCCAATCGCTCTTGCCCCCAAGGTTGCCCATCATCTGTTCGACGATCGGCTGGAAGGATATGGGAGGGCGCGAGCCGTTCATCGCTGGGCCCAGAATCTGGGCTAGAAGCGGCGCGGCGGCACGCGCTTCGAACAACACGGGACCGGTGTAGTCTTCCGCAGGCCGCGAGGCACGGAGCGCCATCAACTCGCTGCCGGCGACGTTCAAGCCTTTTCGCACCGCATCCACGTTCGGCAAATCCGCGGGCTTTGGGGCATACGCGGAAAAGAGATAGTTCAGCGGCATGCCATCCTGAGCCAGCGTGTTCATGCCCGCTTCCACGGCAGCGAACGTACGATTGGTGCGAATCTCGGTGCCCTCGCTGGTCATCAAGTATTCCGTGGCGTAGACCAGGTAATAGGTGACGCGCGCTTCGTAAATTTCCGGGAAGGTGCGCAGCGTTGCGGACGAATCCCGGGCTTCCTGATCCCAATTGCGGCCAGTCCAATCCGGAGTGACCAGCGGATCGATTGTGCGAACCGGCTCCGCTTTCGAAAAGTCGTCGATGTCTGACTGCCGCGCGAGGCTACTCAAATAAGCCTGCTTGCGCGAGTAGGTATCAACGGCCTCCTTGAAAGCCTGGTCGGTGGCGATCCACAGATCCTGGCGGAGCGAATCGTAGTCGCGATCGATTCCCACGGAACCCGTCGATCCGATAAACCCCCGAAACCCTTCATCTCCGATGAAATTGGAGCTATCCAACTTGTACGTGCCCACGCGCGCTTCCACATCCATGAAGCGCTGGCGTGTATGCGTGCTGGTCATCAATGTGCCGAATTGCCCGACGACCTCTTTCACGTCGAGATCGAGGAGTCTGTATTCCACGTAATAGGGACGCACCGGCTGGTTGGTGCCCGGAATCTTCAATTCCAGGCGCGTTTTCGAGCGCGCCATTTCATCGCGCATCGCACGCAGCGTTTGATCATTATCTTGCGGAGCTTGTGCGGCGGCAGCCTGTGCGCGCGGCGGCGCGAACCAGGCTCCCACTGTCAGGACCATGGCGAAGGCCATCCTCATTCGCGCCCGGTTCACTGTGCACCTCCAGCCTTCACGGTGTCATGCGCGGGAGAGGGCAAAATCGGAGGCCGGTCCGTGGAACTCTCTTTCTTCTGGACTTCGAGTTCGGTGGTCAGAATCGCGGGCGAGGCCGCTGAAACGGGCACGGAACCTGATTCCGCTCCGCAGTACCCGTTGAAGACTTCCGTCGTGTCGCCGGTAGCCACAATTTTTGTCAGAGACGCCAGCGGCGTTCCGACGATGTCCACCCCCCGAACCAATTCGTCGGGCCGGCCGTCGGCGAACACTTTGTACACAACCAACGGCAGCACTTGAAACGCCTGGGGCTGGCCGCGGCCGGTGAACGTGAATCCGCCCGCGATGTCATCGATCAACAAGCCGAACTCCTTGTGCTGCTGCTTGATCAGCTCGATCAATTTCACGCGGAGTTCCGCGTTCGTCACCGTCTTGCTGCTCTCCACGATCAGATTTCCCTGCCGGGAGACCGGCGACGCGCCCAGTTGCCGCCGTCCGTGCCCGTTCGAGTGCGGGAAGCCCACCAGCGGCGACCGTGACATCTCGAAATCTTTTAGCACCCCGTGATCCACGAGCGTTACGCGATGGGCTTTCACGCCCTCATCGTCGTATTCGTAGTAGCCCAAAAGATCCGTAGAGCCCAGCTTCCTCATGGTGGTGTCGTCCACGATGCTTAGAAAGTCCGGCAAAATCGGTTGGTCCACTTTTTTCGCGAAGGTTTGCCCTTCGGAAACATCCTTCTGGCGATGTCCTTCGTCGCGATGCCCGAAGACTTCGTGGAAAAAGACGGCCGCCGCGCGTCCCGTCAACAAGGCAGGTCCCACGGAAGGCTCGTTAATGGGAGCGGCGACCAATCCTTCGAGCTCCTTCCGCATCGTCGCGCCCGCGGCAAAAACCGCTTTGTCGTCCGGAGCATCCGACGGGTTCACCCAATCAAAATTGTAATAACGTTCCAGGTCCATGCCATCCGGGGCCTTGCCTTGGATGAACAATTCCAACCGGTAACGTATCTGACCGTACTGAAGTTGCGTCCCTTCGCTCGTCAGTTGGTAGGCATTCTGAGCCTGGGCCGAGAACGTGACGATGGAATTGATCACCGCGGGTGAGGAACGAAACTCCTTCGTGTAGGCGCGCACTTTTTCTTCCCAAGGCTTGCGTTCGAGCTGGAAGGATGTTTCCGGACCCATATAGGTGTGTGGTTGTTCGTGGGTGAAATCGGGAGCGGCGCCTTCCGCGGTCTCGACTTTTACTTCCTTGCCGGTCTTTATCTTGATCAACGCTTCGGCGGCCGATTTGTATTGCTTGTCGGTCTCCAGCCAGATGGCGCGCCGCAGCACGTCGGTGTCATTGTCGATGGGAACGGGCTCGCCAGGTCCGCCTCGTTGTTCCTCGCGGGTGCCAACTTTGTGGGTGTTGTCGAGGTCGTAGCTGCCAGTGCGGACCGAAACTTCCAGCCATCGATTGCGATTCTCGGTGCTCGAAAGTAAGGCTCCGTTGGAGCCGGACACTTCGGCGCGCTGCGTGTCCGTAATGGTGTAGCCGATGTAGTATGCCGACGGGTCTTGCGAACCCAAGATCTTCACCGAGCGATCCAGTTCCGCTTGCATCGCCGCCAGCAGAGGCGAACGCTTGGCTGGTGTATCCGGGGGCGCAGCTTGCGCCACTCGCACGCCTACGGGAGCCAGCAGCGCCAGCAAACTCAGCGTTGCGCATAGGGAAACGAATCGGTTGCGGATCAATGTACTCAAAGGAGTCCTCACTTAAGCTTAGACGGGTCTGCGAATCATTCAGTGTACGACAGCGCTTAGGAGCGCACAAACTGCGCAGAAGTCAGGTCGCCGTGAAGGCAACATTAGTTCGACGCGCTGCCGGGAAATACCGTTGCATCACGCGCCAGGAGCCAGCCCCTTCGCGACTCTCTTACTCCACGGCCGGGGAATAAGGCTGAGTTGGTTGTATGTTGCGCTTGCGGACGCCGCGGCGCCCCGTTTCGGCGGATGCAGACAAGAGTGTCTGTGCTACCTAGTCGCCGCAGCAGCGGAAGACGGTCGCCGCCATATCATCATACTGCGCGCGGCCGCGCACGAAACGATCTACTTCGGAGAATATCTGTCCGAGAAGCTCCGGCGGAGTGCTGTGAGGGTAGACTTCGCAAACAGCTTGCAGGCGCTCCAAGCCGAAGGACTCGCCGTCGGTGTCGAATGCGTCGGATATTCCGTCCGTGAAAAACAGCACCGAATCGCCAGGCTCGATCGTAATCTTTGAGGTGTCATAGGCCGCCGACGGATCGAATAGCCCCGGCGGTATCCGGCGGATTTCCATCGCATGGCAACCTCGCTGGGACAAGTGAAAAGGTCCGGGCATGCTGGCGCTCGAGATTTGCATCTCTCGCGTACGCGGATCGAAAAGGGCGTATTGCATCGCCGCGTGCCGACGCGATGCGCCCCGAAGCATCAGCCGCCGGTTCAGCGTGGACAGCACATTCGCAGGCGATTGCCCCGTTTTGTGAACGCCGCGCAGGGTGCCGACCGACAGCGCCGCATACATCGCGGCGGGCAGGCCCTTGCCGGACACATCACCCAGGTACAAACCGATGCAGCCATCGGTCATCTCGAAATAGTCGAGAAAATCGCCGCCCACTTCCGCGATGGGCTGAAACTCGTGAGAGATTCTAACGCCGCCCGCCCAAAGCGGCTCGACCGGGAGCATGCCGCTTTAATCGAGCGCGCTTCCTCGCGCAACTTCTCGATAACGCAGAGATCCACCGGTGTCGCGATCGTATTCATGTGATTTCCAGACGGAACGTCTGACCGGGAAAGGGGGTTCAGCGGCAAGGCCAGTTTACCAGCGGACCTTGAGCGTCTATTGGGAAAGGCGCGCGTTGTTTCCTTCCACACAAGCGGCACGGCGCAATGTTGCATCACACGCCGGAGCGGCAACACAATGCGATCATGCGCTGGTTGGCGGGATTGCTCGTTTTTGTCGGCATTGGATTCGGAATCTATCAATATTCTCTGAGGCAGATGCCCGTCTCCGATGCGGGTACGGCCCCGACCCAGGCGATTAGCCTAACTGGCGTGCGCGGCGACCTCTTGCAGATCGCCCAGGCCGAGCGGGGTTTCACGGCGTTGAACGATCATTGCGCGTCCCTGGATGAATTGATCTCCTCGAATTCCATCACGATGCAGCGCCCGGAACGCGACGGCTATTCCTATACGGTCCAGTGTTCTGGCGGCGATTTCACGGTCACCGCCCGCCATCCGCCCGCGCCCGAGGGCTCCCCAATTCGGTACCCCATCCTGGCCATTGACCAAAATATGCAAGTCCGCGAAGTGCCGTAGAACAGGCTCTCTTGCCTGTGTCCCCGCTGCCATTCCATCCACTGAGCGTAACTAGCAACCTCGGTTTGTCGCCCATGTGCGCCCGCTAGACCGCGCACGGAACTTTTCCTTTCTCCCCTCCGTACATTCCTACGACATCGGTCCCTCACACCCAGCGCCCAGCGGCGCACAAAACGAAGGAGCACACTATGGATGGCAAATTCATCGGTCTGGTAGCTGTAATCATGAGTCTGAGCATTCCTCTTGGCGCCATGTACGCGTACTATCGGGTGCGCAAACTGCGCTGCGAAGAGCGCCTTGCGGCCATCGCCCGGGGAGTAAGCGTGCCCATGGTCGCTGAGCTTTCCGAGACCGCGAGGTCGCGCCGCGCCGGTATTTTACTGGTAAGCGCCGCCATCGGCTGGATCCTTACCTTCGGTCTCATTTCGCAAGTCGAGCGTGAGCCTGAAACCTGGGTCGCCGCCGCCTTCGGCATCATTCCCCTCGCGGTCGGAATCGGCTTTTTCCTGGACGCCACACTGATCCGCCGCGACCTCCATCCGTCCAGCTAAGAACTCGGCTTTCTTTGGGCGGGGGCGGATATCGCGAACCCGCCTCGATCAAGCTTAATTTTGAGGATTCCGGAGTCTCCCTCAGCGAGTATCAAGCTCTCGGCGTCTCGGCGGTATCGGTTCTTTTCGTTCCGGGGGCAGGGGACAATGCCAGCCCCCGCACCGCCGCCTGTGCTAAACTTAGCCTTCATGCATCCCGCCATACCCCGCTTGTTGGACCTCCAGACCGTTGACCACCACATAGCCGCGCTGCGTGCCGATCTCGAGAGTTTTCCCAAGCGTATTCGGGAAGCCGACCTCAAGCTGGGCGGAGCGCGAGCCGCCCTGGCTGCCGCCAAAGAAGCCCACGTCAACGGCCAGAAGGAACGCAAGAAGTTCGAGCTCGACGTCGAACAATGGAAGGAACGTGCGCGCAAATACCGCGACCAGAGTGGCGCCGTGAAAACCAACGAAGCCTACAAAGCCTTGCAACACGAAATCGCCAACGCGGAAGGTGAGATGGCCAAAGCCGAAGATCGCCAGTTGGAGATCATGATGGCCGGCGAAGACGTTGAGCGCCGCGTCAAAAATGCCGAAATAAACCTCAAGTCGGCCGAACAATCCGTCGCGATTGAGCGCAAGGACATCGAAACGCAGCAAGGCGCCAAGAAAAAAGAACTGGACGCGGCGCTAGCCGAGCGGGAACGGGCGCTCGCTCCTGTCCCGGAAGATTTGCGCATCCTTTACGACCGCATCGCCAAACGCCACAACGGCACCGCGCTGGCATTAGCTCGCGACGGCCAATGCCGAGGCTGCGGCATGCGCGTCCTTCCGCACATTATTCAAATGCTCGTGCAGGACACGAATGACGAAGAGGTTTACCGCTGCGAAAGCTGCGGTCTCATCCTCTATTCGCTTGAACCGGTCATCGCTCACAATCTCGACGCCGCGGGTGGCAATGCGGCTTCCGTGTCAACCACCTAATGGCCAAGCGCGTCCTACCTCCCCGGGTTGCGGGGCTCTTCGCTGACGGAGCGTCCGAAGCAAAACCTGTCGCGGCTGCGTACCGCGCCAATATCGACGGCGGCTCGCGTGGCAATCCCGGCCCCGCAGCCTACGGAGTGGTGATTCGCGACGCTAAAGGCGACATCGTCGCCAGGTTGAAAAAATACATCGGCCGCATGACGAACAACGTCGCCGAATACTACGGGCTGATTGCTGCGCTCGACTACATGCAATCGCAAGGCATCCGGGCGCTGCGCATCGAGAGCGATTCCGAGTTGCTGGTGAAACAGATGCGCGGCCAGTACAAGGTGCGGAGCCCGGAGCTGCAGCCACTCTTCGAGCGCGCGCGAAAGATGTCGCAGTCGCTCGAATCGTTCCGCATCGACCACGTCTATCGCGAGCAGAATCGCGAAGCCGATGCGCTGGCCAACGAAGCTATGGATGAAGTCGAAGGTGGCAGTGTCAAGTCCTCCAAGGCTGCGGCGGCGGCGCCAACTCCAGCAGCAAAATCAGAAACGCGAGCTCCAGTCGGGGAAGTCCGCAAGATCCGGGCGCGTTTCCGCAGCGGCGTCCTCTATCTGCTCGAAGATGTCGACCTCCCCGATGGCGTTGAAGTTGACGTCCTGCTCCGGCTGCTCCCGCCGAAGTCCTGAACGCTCGCGTTCGGAAAATTCCAAAGCTCTAGTTCTGTTTATTACTTTTTCGGCGGATGGAGGGAAGTGATTATCTTGTGTCGGCCAGAGCTACGTAAGCACCCAGGCCGATCATTCCGAGACCGGAAGCGACTCGCTGGCGGCTGCGGAAGCGGGCGTTGTGTTTAAGTTTTTGCTCGAGAGGCGCGGCGAGCATGACGACGATCAGGTCGGCGGTGGTGTTGAGGGCGACGGAGATTGCGCCAAGTGCTACGAATTGCAGGAAGACGTGACCCGCTGGCGCAGAAATGAATTGCGGGATGAACGAGAGGAAGAAGAGGGCGGTCTTGGGGTTGAGCGCTTCGGTGAGGATGCCTTGGCGGAAGGCGTTTCGCGACGGTGTTGCGGCGCTTACGGCTGGCTCGGCGTTGCGCGTGTGGATCATTCGGATGCCCAGCCACACGAGATAGGCGGCACCGGCATACTTTACCGTGTGAAACGCGACGGCTGATGCCGCGAGGATGGCGGAGACGCCGAGTGCGGCGGCAAATACGTGGAAGAGTCCGCCGACGAATGTGCCGAGCGAGGACTGGATTCCCTCGCGGCGGCCGCCTGCCAGGCTGCGCGCCAGAACATAGAAAATTCCTGGACCGGGCGTGATGGCTAACACCAACGCGGCCGCGAAGAACAGCAGAAAACGATGAGCATCGAACATTCGGAAATTGTAAGCGTTGCGGCACAGGCCAGCAACAAGTCCATCACGCGACGAGGCGATTGCCGCAGCGCCGCGGATTGGCAGGATTCACAGCTAGGAATGGCTGTGCCACGGAACGTTTAGCGCCAGAGCTCGAATTAGCGAGTTGACGCCGGTAGAGCCTGCTGTATCGACGCGCATGCCGTGTTTGGTCTAGCATAGCGTGCCGCATGGGTCGGGTCTGCGAGACCGCATGCGATTCGCGCTCAGGTCAGAATCAAATAGCCACAAGAAAGGCTGGCACCATGGGATCGATTTCTGTGGCTTGCTACAAACCGAAGCCTGGTTGCGAGGCGGCGCTGCTGGAACTCGTGCGCGGGCACTTGCCGCCGCTGCGCGCTCAAGGATTGGTGACCGATCGCGCCTCGATCGTGATGCGCGCCGCGGACGGGACGATCATCGAGATTTTCGAGTGGGTTTCGCAGGACGCCATTGCTGGGGCGCATGCGAATCCCGTGGTGCTGGATCTGTGGAAGCGATTTGAAGCGGTCTGTATATACGAGGTTCCTTCCAACATTGCTGAGTTTCAAAATATGTTTGCGCACTTTGCATCGGTCTGAGCGGACGACTGGACGTTTTTCGGAGGCACGTTAAATGGAAGAGCAGCTAAGCCTGGAATTTTTGCGCGTGGTGGAAAATGGCGCGATCGCGGCGGCGCGCACGATGGGTTTTGGAGATCGCCACAAAGCCGACGAGGTCGCCGTCGAGGCCATGCGCAAGACCATGGACGCGGTGCAGATGGACGGCACCATCGTGATCGGTGAAGGCGAGCGCGACGAAGCGCCGATGCTGTACATCGGCGAAAAAGTCGGCCTAGCGACGCACGCGCCGAAAGCTTTGTTTCCGGAAGTGGACATCGCCGTGGACCCGCTCGAAGGTACGAATCTTTGCGCGACTGGTGCGGGCGGCGCCATCGCGGTGCTGGCCGCCAGCGAGAAGGGCGGGCTGCTGCATGCTCCGGACATTTATATGGAGAAGATTGTGGTGGGGCCGTCGTGCAAAGGCGCGGTGGAGCTGGATGCGCCGGTGGCGGACAATTTGAAGTCGATCGCGAAGCGGCTCGACCGCGACGTCGAGGATCTGACCATCATCGTGCTGGACCGGCCGCGGCACGAGAAGTTGATCGGGGATATTCGCAAGGCGGGGGCGCGCATCCGGCTGATTGGCGACGGAGATTTGTCGGCGGGAATTTCCGCGGCGGTTGTGGGAACGAGCGTGCATGCGGTGATGGGCACCGGCGGGGCGCCAGAGGGTGTGATTACGGCGGCGGCGCTCCGGTGCTTGAACGGGCAGATTCTGGCGAGGCTGGTGGTGACGAAACCTCAAGATACGGAGCGGCTGGCGAAAATGGGGGTGAAAGATCCTCACCGGATTTATGACACGGAAGATTTGGCGCCGGGTAAAAAGATTATTTTTGCGTGCTGCGGGGTGACCGACGGGAATTTGTTGAAGGGTGTGCGGTTTTTTGGCGAGGGCGTGCGCACAATGTCGATGATTTTGACGCTGGATGACCGCCAGGTGCGCTTTATCGATTCTGTGCACCTGGAGAAGCGGCCGGACGTTCGAGTGAGATTCTCCTGATCGCACCGAGCTCGTTTCGCCTCCTCTTTTCTCTCTGGAAAAAGCACCCGCTTCGGAAAGCGGCCGCTACAGCTGCTCTAATTGTCCTGGTGTTGCCGATTTAACATGGTTTATCGCGCTTGGCGTGAGAGAAAACGCGAAGTGATGGGACACCGGGGCACATGAACTCAATCTGGCCGCCAGGCCAGTAGCCAGTCCGACATTAAGCAGCCTACTCTCGGCCAACCCAGTTCGATTTCAATTCAACCACGATTATTAACCATCGACGCGGGTTAGCACGGGGATCCGTAGCGCCTTGCTTGCCGCGTGTCAAAGACCGAGTCAACGATGGGGGACAAGCCCGTGAAACGCATCTGGATCACTCCGACCATTGCCTTGGGGATGCTCGTTGCGGGTTGCGCAGGAGTCGGGAGCAAGAGCGGAGGATCCTCGCCGACGACGCCGCCCGAGAATATGGGTGTGGTGGTAACGGTGGCGCCAGCGACTACGATGGTACGTGCGGGTGCGACGCAAGCATTCACGGCTGCGGTAACGGGGAATGCAAACACCAGTGTGACATGGTCGGTGAACGCTGCGGCGGGGGGAAACGCAGCGACAGGAACAATTGATGCAACGGGCTTATACACGGCACCAGCGAGTTTGCCGACGCCCAATACGATCACCGTGACGGCGACGAGCGCGGCAGATGCCACCAAGTCGGCGAACGGCGCAGTGACGCTGGAGAATCCGGTTCCGGTGCTCACGTCGGTGAGCCCGAACACGATTGCGCCGGGCGCTTTTTCACTGACATTGAATGGCAGCGGATTCATCAAAACATCGGCGGTAACGTTCGGCGGACAAGCGCTGACGGCGATGTATGTGTCCGCAACGGAACTGCAGGCGGTCGGAAGCGCGACCGCGGCGCAAGTGGGCAGCGTTCCGGTGGTGGTGCAGAATCCGGACCCCGGCGCGGCCGCATCCTCTTCGTTGATGGCCACCGTGGTGGGAGGCGGCACGCCGGTCTCGGCCGCAGCGGCGGTACGGTTTCTGGAGCAATCCACATTTGGGCCGACGCCGGAACTCGTGAATCAAGTGCAGCAGATTGGCTTCGCTCCATTTCTGGAAACGCAGCTGGCCGCTCCCGCTTCCACGTATCCAACCCCGCTGACCACCGACACCAACCTCACCAAAGTACAGAACCAGTTTTGGCTCAATGCGGTCAACGACAGCGATCAACTCCGCCAGCGCGTGGCGTTCGCGCTGAACGAACTCTGGGTGGTGTCGCAGAACAAAGTGAGCGACCCCACGGGGTGCACGAATTACATGCAGGCGCTAACGAATGATGCGCTGGGAAATTACTACGACGTGATGAAGGACGTTACTCTCACGCCGGCCATGGGTCACTTCCTGGACATGGTGAACAACGACAAGCCCGCGACCGGGCAGCACGCCAACGAGAATTATGCGCGTGAATCGATGCAGTTGTTCACACTGGGATTGAGCCTGCTCAACCCAGATGGCACCCCGCAGCTCGATAGCATCAGCAATCCGATTCCCACATATACGCAGAATGATGTGATGGCACTCGGGCGCGCCTTTACCGGCTGGACGTACCCCACGGAGCCGGGGCAAACGCTGCAGAAACACAACCCGTCCTATTACGGCGGGCCCATGGTGGCGTTCGAGTCTAACCACGATACCGGTGCGAAGACGTTACTTGGCCAGCCGGTCGCCGCCGGGCAGAGCGCTGAGCAAGAACTGGACGCCGTGCTGACGATCATTTTCAACCATCCGAACCTGCCGCCGTTTGTGGCGCAGCAACTCATCGAGAAACTCGTGACCAGTAATCCGAGCCCGGCCTATGTGGGAAGAGTGGCTGCCGCTTTTTCAAGTGGGACATTCCAGACCTACGGAACGGGAAAGCGCGGGGATATGTCCGCTACCGTTGCGGCGATTCTGCTGGACGCGGAAGCGCGCCGCGGTGATTCGGCGACGACGGCAGACGCTAAAGACGGCAAATTGCGCGAACCAGTAGTGATGGAGGCAAGCATCGCTCGCGCATTCCATGCAAGTACCGACGGGACCGGCTTCACGGGTTGGAGCAGCACGCTTTCGCAGAGTTTGTTCAACTCCGGCAGCGTCTTCAATTTCTTTCCGCCAACAAATCCGATCGCCGGGACAACTTTGAACGGGCCCGAATTCGCCATTTTTAACACCAATACCAGCTTGGCGCGGGTGAACTTCATCAATTCCATCGTCAACGGAACCATCAGCAGCGGCACGAAGCTGGATTTCACGCCGGTGATCAATGCGGGGACGACGGACCAGATGGTGGATTGGCTCAACACCTTGTTCCTGCACGGAACGATGTCGAGCCAGATGAAACAGAGCATTTTGACGGCGATGAGCGCGGTTGGCAGCACGGATACGATGAATCAGGCGAAGGTCGCGACCTATCTGGTGACCTCGTCGTCGCAGTATCAAGTGCAGCGATGAGCACGGTGAAAAAGCCGTAGGGGCGCACTTCAGCGGTCCCTATTGCCTTCCGCGTGTTCGGGTTGGAGCTTTGCGTTAGAGATTGCTAGTCAGCCGGACGATGAGGGGGAACGAGTCATGACGCATCACACACGAAGAGACTTCATGCGGCTGGCATGCTGCTCGGCGGCGACTGCTTCGCTGGTCGGCGGCTTGAGCAAGTTCGGATTGGTGAGTGCGCTGGCGCAGGGGACCACCGACTACAAGGCTCTCGTGTGCGTTTTCCTGTTTGGAGGAAATGACGCCAACAACATGATTGTCCCGATCGATACGGCGGGGTACACAAACTACCAGACGATCCGCGCGAATCTGGCGCTGTCGCAGGCGTCATTGCTGCCACTGCAGGTCGGAAGCGCCGCCAATTTCGGGTTGCATCCGAACCTTCCGGACCTGCAGAGCTTGTTCAACAACCAGAAGGTGCTGGCGGTTCTGAGTAACGTAGGCACGCTGGTGCAACCGACCACTCGACAGCAGTATCAGAGTCAAAGCAGCCTGCCGCAAAATTTGTTCTCGCACTCCGACCAGCAGAACCAGTGGCAGACGACGCAGCTCAGCGGTATCCAGGACGCCGGCTGGGCCGGCAAAGTGGCGGACAAGGTGACGCCGACGTTCAACAGCAGCGCGCTGTTCCCGCCGATCCTATCGCTTGCCGGGAGCACGATTTTTTCCACCGGGATCACCACGCGGCCCTTCACCATGAGTCCCGGAAGCACGCCGGGCTTGAGCGGAATTGATAGCTCCACGGCGTCCCAAGCGAAATTCTTGGGAGTGCAACAACTGCTGACGTTCGATACCGGCATTTCGCTGGTACAAGCGACCAGCGCGGTGACTACACAATCCATCAAAGAGAGCCAGGTGCTGGCAACAGCGTTGAAAAATATCCCTGCGATTCAAACGGCGTTCCCAGCGAACAACGGGCTGGCGTCCCAGTTGAAACAGGTGGCGCAAGTCATCGCGGCACGCAGCGCGCTGGGCATCAACCGTCAGATCTTCTTCTGTTCTGCCGGGGGATTCGATACGCACAGCGACCAGCTCAATACGCAGGTGGGACTGTACTCGCAGTTGAGCCCGGCCATGGCAGCGTTTTACAGCGCGACGCAAGAGCTGGGTGTGGCAAATCAGGTGACCACATTCACCTTGTCGGAGTTCAGCCGCACCTTCCAGCCGGGATCTAACGGCGGCACGGACCACGCTTGGGGCGGCCATCAATTGATGATGGGCGGCGCCGTGAAGGGCAACGCGATGTACGGAACATTTCCAACGCTGGCGTTGGGCGGGCCTGATGATACCGGCAGCAACGGGCGATGGATTCCTTCGACCTCTGTGGATCAGTATGCGGCGACGCTCGCGTCGTGGTTCGGAGTCGCAAACACGGATCTGCCGACGATTTTCCCGAACCTTGCGAATTTTCAGACTTCCAATTTGGGATTCTTGGGATAGCCCAGCCTGCTGGGGCACACCGGTTTACGGCTGGGTTTTAGGGGCGCACTCTCGGGACCTCAGGGTAAACAGGGACTGCGCCCCGTCCAATTGCCTTGTCATTCACCAGCGCTAGCAGCGTCTCGCTGGGTTGGTATTCCGGCACCAGCTCGCAGAGTGTTTCGATTAGCGGCGCTAGATTGCGCCCTCGCGCTGCCTCGGAAATAGCTTCCATCGCGGAATCCAGCCGTTTCGGCGACGGCCTCGGCCCGTTTGTTTTGCGGAGCCTGTCGTCGCTGGTGGGCTCGAGCCATTCGGCGGCGGAGATCAGATCTTCGGTAAGTTTGTCGCCGGGTCGCAGGCCGGTGTAGACGATTTCGATTTCACCGGGACGCCAACCTGCTTCGCGAATCAATCGGTTTGCGAGTTCAACTATCCCTACGGGCGCGCCGAGTTCCGGAATCAGAATGCTGGCGTCTTCGTTGAGCGCCGCGGAGGCAAGAATCAGATCCACAGTTTCCGGCAGAGCGACGAAGTATCGGCGCGCCTCCGGGTGCGTAACCGTGACTGGGCCGCCCCGCGCGATTTGCTCCTTAAACAGCGGAACTACGCTTCCGTTTGAACCCAGAACATTGCCTAGCCGCAACCCGCTCATCCGAGTTGCTCGCGTGCTGAGCCGCAACAAAACCAACTCGGCAACGCGCTTCGCGGCCCCCATGACGCTCCAGGGATTCACCGCCTTGTCCGTGGAGATCATGATGAGTTGGCGGACGCCGTGGCGCAGCGCTGCCTTGGCCAAGCTCCAGGTCCCGAGGACGTTGTTGCGAATCACGGCGAGTGGATTTACTTCCATGAGCGGCACGTGCTTGAACGCCGCGGCGTGGAAGATCGTGTCGGGGCGATGCTTTTCCAGGAATTCATCAAGCAGAACTTCGTCCGCCATGTCGCCAAGAATGGGAACGTGCAAGGACGAGCCACCCGTGCTCAGTTCGCTGTCGATTTCGTAGAGGTTTTGCTCGGAATGGTCGAGAAGCAGAACCAGCTCTGCGTCGGAATCAACGACCTTCCTGGCGAGGGCCGAACCGATGCAGCCGCCGGCGCCGGTGATCAGAACGATCTTGCCCGGGCTAGCTCCGTTGTGTGGGTTCACCGGATCACAGCGTTTTTCAAGGATGGCTGCCGGTGAGTGCCAGGAAGACGCGGTCGTCCACAGCGACAGAACGAGTGAAGAGCGTGGCAGCGACGCTGGCATCCGGCAGTGCGACCTGAGCCGAGTTCCCGCTCAGCGCTGGGCCCGCGGGTTTTGCATCCGTGGTCGAGGCATCGCCGGGTTGCAGCGAGATGCGCGTCGTCTTCGGCGTGCAACTCGTAGCGCCGAGGCAGGTATCACGAACGAAAACCTGTCGATAGCCGCTATTGTTCGCACTGATTGCCGCGGACTTCGCCTGCGCGGCAGATTTGCTGGATGTCGGGCTCGGCGTTACCGCCAGGAACGCGATGAAGCGTCCCGACGCGCTGACCGAAGGCAAAATTCCCTCTGAACCCACCAGTGCGCCCTCTGTATCCGTAGAGACAAGTTGCGTCGAAGGGATGCACGAAGTCGTGCTCGCACCGAAACAGGTGTCTCGGAGATAGACCTGGCGGCCCGCAGGCGCTCCGGAAGCGATGTTGGTCGCCGCCGAGCTAAAGGCAATGTAGCGGCCGCCGGAACTCATGGACGGAGCGCGGCTGTCATCGTTGCCCGGCGTGCCGTCGGCGGCAGCGGAAACAATCAGTGTGCGCGGCTGGCAACCGGAAACCGCGCCTTCGCAAGTGTCGCGAACGAACACCTGCGCGTGCTCTCCCTGCGTTGCGGTGTAGCTGACGTAGCGGCCGTCAACACTTACGGCGGGCGTCTCTTCCGCGACGTTGGTTCGCGGCGCCGCCGTTGCGCCCGTTCCCGCAGGGGTAATGGAAAAAGGAAGGCCGCCGGGGCTGGTTCCGCCGCCGCCACCAGATGGACCTTGAACGCCGCCGTTGGGCGGGGTCGCAGGCGGAGCCGGTGGATTGTAGACGGTTACGATCGCGGAAACGGGTTGCGCGGTTGCGTTTACAAGCAGGCTCGTATCTACCGTGGCCTGAATCTGCGAAGCGTTGATCGTGACAATCGGAAGCGTGGTTTGCGTGGGCCCCAAATTCCAGCGAACTTGCGAACCACCCGACGGATCGGAGGTCGGCAGGAAACTGCTGCCGTTGACGGTAAGGGTAAACGACGCACTGCCAGCCGCGGCAGAACTCGGCGAGATCGAAGTGATCGCCGGAACTGGATTGGCCGCGGGATTAACGACAAACGTGAGCACGTTGGACAGCCCGTTGTTTCCCGCTCCCGAAAAGGGATTCAATGTATTGACGAAAACCGTGCCGGGCTTGGCAATCATCGCGGTGGTAATCGCGGCGGTAACCGTGGAAGCGCTCACATACGTTGTGGGTATAGTCCCGCCATTCCACTGCACCACGGTCTGCGTGACAAAGCCGCCGCTGGGACTGCTGACCGTCAACGTAAAAGCCGGGCCTCCAGCGCTTGTGGTCGAAGGTGCCAGAAAGGCGATCGACGCTCCGGTGGGATTCTGAAACGTATTGCCGTAGTCGTTGCAGCCGGCGACGCCGAGAATCCCGGCGAGGAGCGCGAAGCTTAATGCCGGACGTCTTATGAATCTGCCCGGAATGCCAGAACTAAACGCTATCAACGCATCCTCAGCGCGAAATCCACGCCCCAGGGTCACACGGAATCTCATCACACGTAAGACGGGCCAAAACCACTTCATCGAAACTCCTTCATTTGAAACTGGTGACCGCGGTGCGGTCGATCTCGCCACCCGATAGCCGCTTTGCGGCTCGCCCTGCCCGGGCGCACGGCGGGGAGCCCGCGACGCCAAAGTGCTGTTGGAGTGAGATGCGCAATCGTTGCCGCGCGTTGACTAAGCCTTCGCCCAAGTTACGAACAAGCCTGCCGCAACCGAGCTTGCCGCGGCCGAGCTCAGCCGCGCCCTAACTTCTTGCAGTCCACACCCGCCGGAACCCCGGAAGTCACGCCACGACCGTCGTTTACCCTGATCCATGCGCGTCGTTTAACCCTCCATGATTACCATTGCCGGTGGGATAAGGTCAATCGGCAATCAGACCCACTGGAAGTTGACCAGCCGTAGTCAGGGACCCGCGGTAGTCATGGAGTTGTGGCCCCGGATTCAGCGCCGATCGCGGCGAGCGAGGCCTGAACCAGGTTGCGGATGTGGGCGTTGCATTCCTCATCGCTAGTACGCAAGGAGGCAGCGGCTCGATAGGAGCGTTCGGCCAGCTGACGCCGTCCCAGCTTGGCATACAGGTCGCCGCAGATGAGCTGAAAAAGTGGATTAGCAGGGTACTTTTCCGCAAGCGGCACGGCAATCTGAAGCGCCTGTTCGTACTTTTGATCGTAGTTGTGAAGGCAGAGCGCCAGGTAGAAACGGGCTTCGGGCGGAGTAAGAACTCCCTCGTTGATGGCGCGTTCCAGCTGTTGCACGCCTTCCTGTTTACTGCCGCCGGGGATGCCCATGAAGAACCGTAGAACGCGAGCGACGCCGGAGAGGGTGTCCGCGTAATAGTTGTAAAGACCGAGGCCCATGTAGGCGTCGCTCAAATCCGGGTCCAATGCGACAGCGTGCAGGAGGCGTTCTCGCGCGCGCACCCCGGCGCGCGCGCCATTGCGGTTGTCTCCGCGCAGGCCGTATATCCGCGCGAGCTGCGCGTCTCCCATGCCGGCGTAGAATTCCATCTCGGCGGTGTCGTGCAGCGCAATTTGCGCCTCGGCAAGCAATGACGCTTTCGCGCCGAGATCGATGTAGTGCTGGTCGGCCGAGAGTTTGGCGCGATGCCGCGGATAGCTCATGCCGTATCGGAATTCGGCGGAGGTGCACCAGATTTTCCACCAGAGTGCTTCCGCTTCCAGGAGATAGCCAAGCGGATGTTCGGGACGCTCCTGCTGGAGGCGGCGAGAGCCTTCGGTGGCGCCGGAGAGATCGCCGGAATAGATCTGGTCGAGTATAGGATAGGCGGAAGAAGGCAAGTCGAGTTTCGCGCCGCGGAGAGGACCAGCTGAAGTGAGAATGAGACCGACGAGAAGGAGAAAGGCGCGAAAAACTGGGATCGCCATGAACCGGTCCGCCCGAGAGTTCGAATTTACGGAGAAGAGTTCGACTTCCAACGAGTCTAAGCTGTCCGACGATGGTTGCAAAACGAAATGGCCCTTCCCGTGAATCGCGCCGACCCTTTTTTTAAATTCCCCATGCTCCAACCGAGATCGCCATCTCTCCGCAAATCTCCGCGTCCTCTGCGTCTCTGCGTTATCTTTCCATGCTCTTAAGCGTTAGGACCAGCCAGATTAGGTACGTCGGCGCGCATTTGTTATCCTCGGCGGCGCGATGACATCGCCACAAAATGGTGACCCAGGCGGAGGAGTGCCCGCTCCGCTGGAAAAACGCGGAGACCTCGAACGCGGCCTCGGCTTGAAGGAAGCCGTGGCGCTGAACATGATCGAGATGGTCGGCGTTGGGCCCTTTGTAGTGATTCCGCTGGTCATCAAGGCGATGGGCGGGCCGCAGTGCCTGCTGGCGTGGGCCGCGGGCGCGGTGCTGGCGCTGCTGGACGGATTTGTGTGGTCGGAGTTAGGCGCGGCCATGCCCCTCGCGGGCGGAAGCTACGTGTTTCTGCGCGAAGCTTACGGGCCGGGGCGCATGGGTCGCATGATGTCGTTTCTGTTTGTGTGGCAGACGCTGATTCAGGCGCCGCTCAGCCTCGCGTCCGGCGCCATCGGATTTTCCCAGTACGCTTCCTACCTTTATCCGCTCGGAAAATACGGAGAGAAAGCGCTGTCCGGAGCGCTGGTGATCGCGCTGGTGCTTTTGTTGTATCGACGCATCAGCTCGATCGGACGAATCTCGTTGTTTCTGTGGGCGGGCGTGATCGGAACAATCTTATGGTTGATCTGGGGCGGTGTAACGCACTTCCAGCCAAAACTCGTCTTTACCTATGCGCCCGGTTCGTGGGATTTCTCGTGGCTGTTTTTCGCGATGCTCGGGTCCGCGACGGTGAACACTATTTACACTTACTGGGGTTACTACAACATTTGCCATCTCGGCGGCGAGATTCGCGATCCCGAGCGCAACATTCCGCGCGGAATTTTTCTTTCGATCATCGGCATCGCTGTGCTGTACCTGGCGATGCAGACCAGCATTCTGGGCGTGCTCCCGTGGCAGCAAGCGCAGGATTCGCCGTTCATCGTGAGCGCGTTCATCGAGAAATTGTATGGCAGCGCAGCGGCGCGGTTTGCGACGGTGATGATCTTGTGGATTGCGTTTGCTTCGGTGTTTTCCTCGCTGCTGGGGTATTCGCGCGTTCCGTATTCGGCGGCTCTTGATGGCAATTTTTTCAGCGTATTTGCGCGCGTGCATCCGAAAAAGCGCTTTCCGCACGTGTCGCTGCTGTTTCTCGGCGCATTGACGTTTGTTTTCGCGCTGCTGTTCAAGCTGCGCACGGTGATTGCCGCGGTGCTGGCCATGCGGTTAATCATTCAATTCATCGGACAGGCCGTGGGCGTCATGCTGTTGCGGCGGCGGTGGTCAGCGGACCGTCTGCCCTTTAAGATGTGGCTGTATCCGTTGCCCGCGCTGCTGACCATCGCGGGTTGGATTTGGCTCTTTCTACGAACGGGGAGGGCGGTTTGGTGGGGGCTATTCGTGATTATTCTAGGACTGGCAATATATTTGCTGCGGTCGCGTTTGCGGCGCGAATGGCCTTTTCTTCCACCCGCTGCGGAGCGAGCGCAATGAGAAAGCGCACGCTCGCGGTCGCAATTGCACTGAGCTTTACGTTTTTCGCGGGCGGCGATGCGTCGCCCCTCAACGCCCAGTTTTCGCCGCCAGCCGGAACAGGTCCAGGCCTGCCCGAAACCATCGAAGCCATCGACAGCGCCCGTGTGACCGTGCGCGTTCTGTATGTCGATGCGCATCCCGATGATGAGTCTGCCGCCGTGCTCACTTACCTTGCGCGAGGCCTGCATGCCGACGTGGCCCTGCTCTCCCTCACGCGCGGAGAAGGGGGCCAGAACGATCTTGGACCAGAACAAGCCCCGCAACTCGGCTTGATTCGCACGCAGGAGTTGCTCGCGGCGACGCGCGGCTATGGCGTGAAACTCTATTTCACGCGCGCGCGTGACTTCGGATTCTCGAAGACCCCTGAAGAAACAGAAAAAGTCTGGGGCGATCAGGTTCTCGAAGACATGGTGCGCGTGATCCGCAGGTTCCGGCCTAACATCGTGATCAGCAACTTTGGAAATGTGCATTCGGGGCATGGGCATCACCAGGCCTCGGGATTGCTGACACCCAAGGCGGTGAAGTCCGCCGCCGATCCCAATGCCTATCCGGAACTGCAAAAGGAAGGACTGAAGCCATGGTCGGCGGGAACAGCTGGAGTTCAGATTATGGACCTGGACCGCGCCTCGGATTCGCCCCAAGGCTACTCGATTCCAGTCGGCGAGGTTTCTCCGCTATACGGAAAAACCTACCGAGAGATTGGTCTCGATGCGTTCGCCAATCATCGCACGCAAGGCATCTCCGCGTTCCTGGGCTCGCCGTTTTTGCGGCGACCCATCGGGTTGATTCCTGAAGCCGGGTCAAAGTTCACACCCGGTATGTTGAATGCGAATTTGATCGCGCTGTCGGGTGACGACGCGGGACTTGGATGCGGCGGAAAAGCGTCCTACTGCGACACCCTAAAAAAAGTAGATGACAACCTTGCCGGCGCACGCGCCGCGGCCCTGGAACTGTCCTGGAAGCAATCCTCTGCCCTGGTTGCCAGCGCGGGAAGCAATCTCGAATCGATTTTCGCGGCTAGTCAAGCTCAGCACGGCGCGGACGCTTTTCGCGACGAACTGGAGCTGGTTAAGAAACGTATCGATCGAGCCCTCGCACTCACCGCCGGCTTCCAACAAACGGCGGAAGCGGATCGCGCCTATGTAGTCGCTGGTGAGGCTTTCAAAATCAGGTTGACGAGGCGCTGCCGGCCTGAAGTCTCCTGCGCCTTTGAGGATCCGGCGCTGGTGCTGCGGAACTCCCGGAAGCAAACGCAAATCGGGCACGCGGATGCCAATTCGGGCGATGCCGACCTTACGGTTACCCTAACCGCTGAACAATCGAAGAGCGATTTTTTCGATGAAGATTTGCCGGAGCCGTCACCGCTGGTCGAAGCGAAGCAGACCATGACCGTCGCCGGATACAGATTCGACGCGAATCAGCCCGTGACACATATCGAGGCTAGCTCGACGAGAGTCGATCGCGTGCCCCTGCGAATGGTTCCGGCGTACACGCTGATGGTCGAACCCAAGCAAGCAGTCGAGGTGCTAGGGAAAAAACAGGTGCCCTTCGATGTTTTACTGCGAGTTCATTCCTATGCGACGCAGGCCCACAAGGTCAGCGTGGGATTGGATGTCCCGCAAGGCTGGACCGCGACCCAACCGGTGGAGGCAGCCTTTGACGGAGCCGGCGACAAATACGTCAAGCTGACGGTGACCCCGCCGCAGAAGATCTCATCCGGCAATTTCACGATCGCAGCCTATGCCAAGCTCGGCGAAGAGAAATTCTCAACCTCACTGGAGCCGCTGCCGACTTTGCCGACGCAGCTTTGGAGCGAACCCGCTCAATGCTTGGTACACGCGTTCGCGATCAATGTGCCGGAAAATCTGCGCGTCGGCTACATCACGGCGGAAAGCGAGCCCGTGCCCGAGGCGCTGGACCGGCTGGGCATCCGCGTCGAGATGCTGGACCCGGTGGCGCTGGCGTTCGGTGATTTGTCCCGCTACAACGCGATTGTGGTAGGCGTGCGCGCCTACGAGTTGCGCCACGACTTGCCCGGCGCCAACCAGCGCCTGCTCGACTACGTGTCGAATGGCGGCACGCTGGTCGTCCAGTACGAGCGCGACTTCGCCTGGGACCGCGCGCAATACGCGCCGTATCCCGCAAAGATCACGCCGCCAGCTGGCAGTCCTTTGCCGCGCATCACCGACGAAAATTCGCCGATCAAATTTCTCAAGCCAGACGATCCGCTGCTGAACTCGCCCAACAAAATCACGCTGGACGACTTCAAAGGCTGGGTGCAAGAGCGCGGCCTCTACTTCTGGACGCAGTTCGATCCCAAATACACGGCTGTGCTGGCGATGAACGACCCGGGCGAACCTGATCAAAATGGCTCGATCGTATACACGCGGTACGGCAAAGGAACGTATATCTACACGGGCATCGCCTTCTTCCGGCAACTCCCCGAAGGCGTGCCCGGCGCGTATCGTCTGTTCGTGAACCTGCTCAGCGGTTCCCAAGCGGCTCACTGATCTTCTGAATCAACCGGGCCTCGCGCGGCGAGCATTCATCGAGCTGGCCCTGCCTCGTTGCTGTGTGCGAAATCCACAAGACTCCAGCCTCTTGCGTCCGGAAACCGCATGTTATCCTTCCCCGAATGAACCCCACGAAAGAGGAGTCGCTAATGACGCATGTGACGCGGCCGAAAAACAGGCGCGCATATCGCACCGCAACCGGATTCCTGCTCTGTGTCGCGCTCCTGCTCGGAGTCGCTTCCCAAGCCGCCGCTCAACAAAAGGACAAGAAAAACAAAAAGGACACGCCAGCGCCCAGCAGCAACACTCCGGCCATCCCATTACCCGACGAACAGCAGATCGACTACATGATTTCAACCATGCTGGGAGCCTGGCAGGTGGGTGACACCGAAAAGATGCACGAGTGCTACGCCGACGACGTGACTATCGTCAGCTCTACATGGAATCCGCCGGTCATCGGCTGGAACACCTATCTCCCCTTATATCAGCAGCAGCGCGCGCGCATGAAGCAAGTGCGTATGGATCGCTCCAACAGCTTCATTCGAGTAAACGGAGACTACGCCTGGGCCACCTATCAATGGGATTTTACCGGCACCGTGGATGGGCAACCGACGGTCTCTCAAGGACACACCACGCTCGTCATGCAGAAAGTGAACAGTAAGTGGGTGATCGAGCTGAACCACACGTCGGTCGCCGAGGCGCGTCCCATAAACACAAGCGCACCCGCGGCAACGCAACCTCACTAGAACAGACGTTTACCGTCCGGAAGCGCGGCCCGACGCGTGCACCGCATTAGGTCGGCTAAAAGCTTTTCAGACCTTCGTACAGATACATCCCGACAATGACCAGAAGAAGCGCCACTGCCGCGATGCCGCTGGTCTTGATCGGGCGCGACAACGACCCGATCTTGGCGACTAGTTCACGCTGCTCCCGGGCCATGTGTTCTTGAGCTGCATCGAGGAAGATCTGATCGCCTTCGTGGCTAGTGAGGAGGCTCCGCCAAATCAACAATCCGATAAAAATGGCGGTAATTGCTCCCCACGCAAACAGCAAATAGAGGATGGGCCCCGCAAGCGTCGGTGATTCCATCGTAACCTCCCGTTGGATCCGAACCGCGGTGTCTGCCGTGATGGTGCACTGGCAAACAAGGGGTAAATCGCTAATCTTCCGGGAGTATAGCACCATGTATTTGTATTTCCACTGCTTTGCATCGAAGAGACGCGGCCCACCAAGACCTGAAACTGTGTGAATTCCCGGACCGTTGGGCTATCAAAATGGAGAAGGACAAGGACTTATGGCAAAGACTGGCCGTGTCGCGATTGTAACCGGGGCTGCGCAAGGCATCGGGAGGCGCACCGCCGAACTTCTAGCCGAGCGAGGCTACGACTTGGCGCTGAGTGATCTGCGACCCCCTTCCGACACGCTGAGGGCTGTGACCGCGCTCGGCGCCGAAGCCATCCAGGTTCTCGGCGATATCTCCGATGAGGCGGCCGTATTCAGGTTCGCAGCCACCGTCCGCGAGCGCTGGGGCCGCGCTGATGTCCTGGTCAACAACGCCGGCATCAGCATGATCGCCCCAGCCGAACACCTCACCGCCGCAGACTATCGCCGCGTGCTCGAAGTGAATCTGGTCGCCCCGTTCCTGCTCGCCAAAGCCTTCAGCGCGATGATGCTAAGCCAGCGCGCCGGAAGCATCATCAACGTCTCCTCGGTCGCCGGTCTGGTCGGCGTGGCCGATCGCGCCGCGTACAACGCCTCCAAACACGGACTGATCGGCCTGACGCGCACCCTGGCAGCCGAATGGGGCGGTCGTGGCGTGCGCGTCAACGCAGTCTGCCCCGGCTGGGTCAAAACCGAAATGGACGTCGCCGACCAAGCCGGCGGCAACTATAGCGACGCCGACATCACCGGCCGCGTCCCGATGGCACGCTTCGCCACCCCCGACGACATCGCCAAAGCCATCGCTTTCCTAGCCGATCCGCAGGAAAGCGCCTTCATCAACGGCCACGCCCTGGCAGTCGACGGAGGCTGGACCTCCGACGGCAGCTGGGAATCCCTCCGCCTCCGCCATCGCTAATCCCGAGCTGGGGGTGCCCGAGGCGGCCGCCGTCGCACCTTTCGCGTTCTTTAAAGGGTGCGGTTCTCCTACTCGCCCGCACACGCTCGCTCAAATCGAGTGAGCGAAGACCTCTCCGCCAACCCTTGGCAGGTCTCGCCACGTGCGTTGACAAAGCCCCAACCCTCAAGGAAAATGAAAAAGCCTCGCAGCAAGGTGTGAACGCAACAAATCATCGCCATCTTCACACCGCAAACTGTGCCCGAATGGCGGAACTGGCAGACGCGCTAGATTCAGGTGCAAAAACGCGCATTCTTGCAAGTCTTTAGCCATCAATCCAATCACTGAAAAATCAACGAACTAACTTTGGCCGTCGTTTGCGCTCGTTGGCACAAATTGTGCGGAATTGGTCGCGAATTAGTCACAGGCTTTACTAGACCGATAGCGGTACCAAAGCGGACCGCTCGTTCAACCGAGCAATGGACCGTCAGCAAAGGCAAAATCGAGACAGTTGCCAAAATCCTCCGTCACGGCTCCGGGTCCGAGGTGACTTTGAAACACTACGTTGAGGTTGAAGAGGAGACGAAGGCCGCCGCGTTGCAGAGTCTGCCGCGAAAAGTGAAAAAGTGAGAGCTTCGGTGAAAGTTTTCCCACGAGTTTCCAGGGAACAATTTGACGCCAACACCACAAATCCGATCACGAGCGAGAAACATTTCACGCCCGCCGAACTCGCTGAGGCGTGGAATCTCTCTGTTGGAACCATTAGGACTCTATTTCGTAAACAAGAACGCCGCGGCACCGGTCCCCGAACTAGCAACCCTTCGGTTAACAGCCGAAATGTATCCCCTAAGGTGGAATGGGGTATTCACCCGATTTAAAGCTAAGCCGACGGGCCTATCTTGGTTAAAGTGCCCCGCATCCTGATCGTCGATGACCAGCCAAACGTCCGCAAAGCCTTGCGTTGGTATTTCCAAGAATTGAAACTCGAATGTAGCGAGGCAGAAAACGGGGTGGACGCTTTACAGAAAGCTCAGCAAGCAAAACCTGACCTGGTGATTCTCGACTTCTCCATGCCTGTGATGAATGGTGTCGAAGCGGCAAGGGTATTCAAGCAAGTGATGCCTGAAGTGCCGATCCTCATGCTGACTGCACACTTTGGAATCGCGGACGAAGCAGCCAAAGATGTAGGAGTATTAGGAGTCTTTTCAAAAGATAACATCGCGCCCCTCGTCAAAACAGACTCGAACGCTCTTGAAGATGCGCGAACTCTAAAAAGCCTCGTAGATTCTCTCGGTGATGAGATCATTTAAACCGTGTGATTGGTCGTCCCACATTCTCCGACTGAACGCGGGGCTCTTGCGAAGAGCTCACGTTTGAAGTTTTGGTCCTCCGCTGAACGTTTTTCCTCACCAACCACTTGTGAACAGTGGAACTACTTATATGAAGTGCTTCGGCAATCTGCTCAATGCTCAGCATTTCGTCTTGGTATAGTTGAACTATCTCAGGCACATTAGTTTGCATAGTTCGTCGATGCCCTTCCGCTTCCAAGCCGCTATTTCATAATGCTTCAGCGAGAGTTCCTGCGCAAAGATTGAAGGGCAGAAATAGCGTCGCGGAGTTTCTGATGGTCCTCAGGCGACCCCGAATGATCATTGTCCAGTCTTCGCATTTCAGCTTGCACCGCTTGCTCGGCGGCCTCGATGCGATGCACTAACTTTTTGGGATCGAACTCCATGAGTGCGGCGAGATACTGGTCTCTCCAATCGTGAATCGGCTCCCAAATAGCAGCCTTACAGTCGTCCTCAAAAACAAATGAGCGATAGCGGATTGGTATCGGTTCGCCGCTCTTGCTTCTGAGGACAAAATCTCCGCTTTGCAGACCACTCCTCAAATATTCTTCAAACAATTTCGGAACTTCCCTGTGCTGATAGCTGATATCGTCAACAATGCCGCTCAACATTTCAGCGCGGGTGTACCCAAGCAGCCGACAGACACCTTCGCTGCAGTCCAAATAGCGACGGGATGAATCCGCGAATACGACATATTCCGCGCCAGCCACTTCGGGATGATTGTGTTTCAACACCTCCCGAGAGTAGCATTCGACGAGGCTCCCGGGACTACAGGAAACACCCGATTGAGCCGTCCACGATCGGTACGGTATCGTACATCGGTGCTCTCCAGCGTGTTGGCTGTCACCGAACAGGTGACGAAATGGCAACATGGATTCTTAAATGCGTGAACTGCAATATCGATTTTGAGCATTCGCAGATTTTCGATCTAAGATTGTCCGACCTCGATCTGCCCCAGAAACCCGACGTTTCGAAAAATAGCGTCTCGGTGTGCCCGAATTGCGGACACAGCGGGAGTTATAAGCGCACCGACCTTGTGTATCGCGCTTAGCTTTTCGCAGGGTCTTCCCCAGCCAGACGTTCTTGCTTGGCTAGAAGATTTTTCTAATGGGGATCGCCTCTATGGTCTACAAAACACTCTTTCTCACGGTTGACTACATGCCGTTTAAGCCGGAGACATACAGTGGAGTGGTGGCCTGTGACGTCAAAGGCCACGAAGTGGACCGCGTCTATTCGGCTGAGGGCATGGAAGCCGACTTTGAGAAGCTAACGTCAAATCTTACCGGAGTCTGTAATGCCAAAATACTGGACTCCAGCTTTGAAAATTTCCGTATGGAAAGCAAAGTGTCTGTCAACCAGCGCGATTCTAGCGTGCGGTATGGTTGAATGTTCAAAATTGAACATACGACCGTGTTTACACGGAACACCATCGTCTAATGGCTCCCCCTTTCGACATATTCCGGGTTGATGACAACAGTCCTCTTTGGCAGGAGTCTTCCCGCAGTCTCGACGCTGCGAAAGTGCGTGTTCAGGTGCTCGGTGCCTCACACCCAGGCAAGTACTTGATATACGACGTGCAAACTCAAAACAAGATCAGGATTACTGTCGATGGTCTTGCGAAGTCCCAAACCGCTTAACGAAGACATCGGAGGGCCAACCCTCTCGAGTTGGCCCATCAGCGAGCCTCAAGTATCAACCTGATAGATGCGGGCGCGGGAGTTTGGCAGCATCGGATTGCTACATGTGAATCGTCTCCCAAACCCCAAAGAGGCTCGGCATTCTGGCCGGGCCTCTTTCTTTTTACTGTCATGACCTGATTTTGGGGATATCCGGATGGACCTATGTTGCGTTTACACGGTAGCGTAGGCTGTCACAATGAGGCTGTTCTCTCAAGTCGGTCCAGTCGTGCTCTTTCTCGCCGCTCTGTATTACCGTTTCGCTCGTCACGATGCTCTCAGGTTCTACGTGTTCTTTGGGGCTGCAGCACTCGTTGCGTGCTTCTACCTTTTCCGCTACGGCAACGACTGAATTCATGCCGCGCTCTACTTGGGATGCCGTCTGCGCCATTCTGCCCTAGCCTCGTCTAGCTGACACGCAGGATTGGGCGTGCCGAAGTGGTCCGCTAGCGATTCGGCGGCCTGACCATACTGGCGCAATTCGAGGTCGGACATTTTGCGCAGGCGAGCGCGAATCTGTTTGATGTTCTCCGGCTTAGACTGAATCATGTGTCCTCGGGGAGGAAGCAGGAGGTCAGGATAGCACGACTACAAGACTCTAGCTCGTGAGCCGCTTGCCGGGTTTACACCGCAAACCTTTTCTGTCGTAGCCGAGTCTGACTTATAGAGGCCGATTTTCTTATGTCCAAACACATCCTGATCGTCGATGACAGCGACACCTGTCGGAGAGTGACTCGACTTTTTCTGGAGAGCCATTGGACCTTGAGGTCTGTGGCGAAGCCGTTGACGGCGTAGACGCAATCGAAAAAGCGAACATCTTGAAGCCCGATCTTGTAGTTATAGACCTGGCGATGCCCCGGATGAACGGCGTGGAAGCTACTTCTAGGCTGCGAGCCATGATGCCGCGAGTGCCGATTGTTCTATTCACGATGTATGAGGACACCGTGGGCCGGGCCTCGGCACTATCCGCAGGGGCGAACCTCGTGGTTTCCAAGCCTGACGGCGGCTGGAAGCTAGTTGAATGCGTTCAAAGTCTGCTTCAGGCTGCCTGAAAGATCGGCCGGTGAAATAGAATTCGCAACGAGCCACTACATTTTCAAGGGACTATTGAGGTCGACACAGTGAATACCCTATTTTCGGAAGTTCGCTGCGTACGTTCTCGTAAATTCTGGGAGCTAGACCTCGATGATTTTGTTACGGATGGCGTACCGGACCAGATCGGCGATCGAGTGACAATTGAGACGCCTCATGAGGGCAGCACGATGCGTCTCTGCCGTCTTAACGCTCATCCCGAGAGCAACGGCAATGTCCCTATTCGCCTTGCCTTCGGCCAATAACTTCAGAATTTCTCGTTGTCGCGGCGTAATGCGGCTAGCGCCTGGTTCCGTTGCAGTGGGATTCTTACCTTTTTTCAAATAGCCGTTCAGGATCATTTCCGCTACCTTGGCAGTGAAAAAGGTCCTGCCATGCTGTAAAGCCTCTACTGCCACGAAGAGATCGCGCGCAGCATCTGACTTGAGCACGTAACCTCTGATGCCTGCGTCCAGTATTTCCTTTATCATCGTGTCAGAGTCGTGCAGTGTCAGAATGAGGATTCGGGTCTTCGATCCACTTTGGATGATTTGCCGCGCAGCTTCGAGCCCATTAAGAGACGGCATCGAAATATCGAGTATCGCAACGTCCGGGCTGAACTCACGGACCTTTGTGACGGCGTCTGTTCCTGTGGCGGCTTCCGCAACGACCTTCCATCCGACTCGCTCTTCGAGCAAATCCCGCAGCCCTCCTCTGACAATGTCGTGATCGTCTGCCACCACGAGGCGCAATTCCATTTGCCCTTTCACCTCAGGACTGCGTCAGCCTAGCGGCGTTTGTTTCAAAAAGGGCAGCCACGTATGCTCTTCGCCAAACTGACGAGGAAGTATCGCTCACAAAGCCTGCTTTCGGGAGGTACAGCCGGACTGTACGCCTGCGTACGGAGGATAGATACACCTAAACTTGTGCGCCATAGTGTACGCAGTTGCCCTAGAGTAGAGGCTGTATTTTGTGCTATTTCAGCAACGGTACTTTGAATCGGCTGAGCGAATGGACAGTCCATGCATAAAGGCAAGCGAGAGAGGTTCAAGGAGTTGTGTGAACTCGCAGAGGTTCAAGAAGATACCAAGAAGCTGGGAAAGATTGCAGAAGAAATTGACAGCATCCTAGATGCCGAATTGGTCCGCCTAAAGAAACTTCCGCTCAAAAACACTAAGCCGTTAACTTGATATATCGAGTTCCTAGGGAAGAACTTCGATAATTTGCTCAGGGTTGATTACAACACTCTCTTTCCCGAAGGAAATCCGAATCTTGCGACCAGCAGACTGATTCACTATTGCGGTTATCTTCGCTTCGATAATCTTGCCGCCGTACAGTTTGACCCGCACGCGAGAGCCTACGTTGTAGTCCATATCTATGCTTTGCACTCCCTCACAATCTGGGTGTTAATTGCAGCGTTGACCGTATCTAGTTGCTGCTGTAACTCGTTTCGCTTGTCTTTGAGCGCCTTTAGAATGACCATCGTTTATCCAATCGGAAAAAAGTTGAACGGGGCGGGGAAGTACTTAAGGGCGTCCGAACCGTCTTTCGTATTCTCCGTCGATTGCGTCTTTGTACGGTTCGTCAGATGTCTTCCGCTTCGCCTTTCTCTTGTTCCAGTAAAACCCAAATCCCGTGAATAGTGCAATGATGACTGCCCACTGCGCTAGGGACCTCCAAGGCAGATAGTAAACTGCCGCAGCGATGCCAACGGCAGCCACCACGGCTGCGATTCTTTCTGATAATGCCAAAGCGACGAAGATTAATGTCAAGATAAGTACGGCTAGCAGGATGCCTAAAACTATGTCGATAATCATGCTTTCACACTCTGGCGGATTCTAGCACGGGAGCGTGAACAAGGTCGTATGATGAAAAATCCAGAAAAAAAGTTGGCCGAATCGAAAAAAGGTCATCGAAAAACCCTGAGGCTGTGATTCTTCAAGTGGTTGACTCGCGCAATGCGAACGTTCCGGCCTGTCACGTCTCAATGGTCGCCGTTCCTCTCTCAACGCACAGAATCAATCTCACCTGTCAAACACACCAGTTAAGTAGGGGGCATAGCCCAAGACGGCCAAGAAGCCCAGAATGAAAGCGATGGCGATTCCAATGAACATCACTTCGCCGCAGGAATGCGTATTTGTTTCGGATTGGGCCATTCTGGGTTTTGGGTTTTCAAGGCACGCAAGGCCGCCGACGCCCCTGCAATCTCATGCCGTTCCTCGGCACCATCAGAGCTTGCGTGAAGCTCTCGCATTCGCCTGAAGATGGCGACCTCGGTCTCGCGTATGAGTTTTTGCAACTGAGTTGGATTCGTTTCAAGAACGGTGGTTTTGTAGAATTCGCGCCAATTCGCCATGTGACACCTCGCCCAAGACATGGAATTGTCTGATTTCGCAGGGGAGCCTTCTTCTGGTCAGGAGGGAACGGTGCTAGTGAGACATAGCAACGGTACTCGGTTTAGACGTTATAGCTAGTTCGATTCACGCTGTTGGATCAGACTTTGTTTGGGCGGTGCGGCTCCGTTCACGTCAGAGTTCTGGCTATTTAGGATCGCGGCGATTAATCGCAGCGAAGAGGTAGAGCAGGTATGGCCTCCGCTGGATAGTCTAGGCGCGGTACATCAGGTCGCTGCGGTCATACGTGTCTTTATTCCCGCAATGCGGACACTCGAACTCAGCGTCCTCGATAACGGGCTTCTGAGGCAGGAAATAGCTTTCCGCACTATGGTCAGAGATTCATCGAGTGTGTGAATTCCGAATTGCAGTTGTCGCATTTCAGGACCCATTTGGGCATAAAGACTGACCGTACCCGGCAGATAATCTTTTGCAAATACAGAAAAGTATTTATTCCCCCTTAGTACTGTCAGTACGTTACCGTGCGAAAAGGGCGGATGAAAAATGGGGTTGAAAACCGCTTTTTTGGTGCGCTATATTTTTGAAAATTTCCGCGTCCCCGAGTCAGAAGGAGGTGGCTCATGGATCAAACTAATTACTTGTGGCAGGCCGCGTACATGGCGGCGGTGTATGAGACCGACGATTCACTCATGGACGGCAGGATTCTAGAAGCGAGAGCCGCTATCGAACAGCGGCTCCTGAGTCCAATCGAAGGCGAAGAATACCGTGCCATCGAGAACGCCGAAAAAGCCCTTGAAGTGATGAGGGCTGAGCGAATCCATGAATTTGTTGGCTTGGGGTCGTCTGGGCGAACTTCCGAGCCTTCGCAATCTACTCCGTTGTAATCCATAGGCCGCAATCGAACTGTCGGTCTAGCTAGCCGATCTTAAACAAACTGACTTTCAGCGCATCGCAGATTCGATTCCATTCAGCGTCCGAACACTCTTCCGTCGCCTTGGCAATGATTTGTTGCTCGCCGCCTTCGTCGCTCATGCGTCGAATGGTCCGATCTGGGGATATCCAATAGCCTTTTGTGTCGATGTAGTCTTTAGCGGCCATGGCCTGACCTCTTTGATAGTCGCAAATTCTTACAGTCGCGACTTGCCTTCTTCTGTACGGTGACGTACCGTCAAGCGGCGTTCCTCCCACCCGGACGTACGATTTAAGAACGTCGGACCAAATCGTCTAGAAATTAGGAACGGGTTTTGACTCGAACGCAAGCCTTTCTCTTTTGCTGGGAGTCGTGAACATGACGAAGGATTTGAGCAAGTATTTTCCAGCTCTGGACGAGGTATATAGAAACCATCCAAACCCGGAGATTATTCGGACGTTTATTGTGACTATGTACAGTGATGATCGAGACGAGCTTGAAAAAGAGAGAATCCCAGCGTCTGAAATCTACGACGCGTGGGAACTCTACAGACAATCCCTTCGCCGTTCGTAGCTTTCTCAGTTGATACTAGTCTGACCGCGAGACGTCAAATAGTTTTGGTCAGTCATCTGACCGATTACCGTTTTTGCCACTTTTCATCGGCTGCCTTGTCAAATTCCTTTTTGAAATCTCGATACCCCGCGATAAACGCTCCTTGGTCTTCGTTCTTGTCACCCTTCGTCTGTAATTGAAATCCCACATACAACAGCGCGATTAAGAGTTCTTTCGGTTCCATCAGATACCTCCTGGTTCTCCAAATGTCCGGTGAGCGCTGCCAGCTCAACCGGTCGATGCAACACCATCTAACCAGTTGATCCGGCGCTACTTCCACTGGAGAACCGATCCGTTTGGCTGTACCCGGTCAAAACCTAGCCAGGGTAGCGTTCCGGCTGATCTAGACTGGCGAGCGATTTTAGCTTTTGTTTCAATGCAAGGCGGGTTCGAGCTGAGTGTTGCATCGACCATTGAGACCACCGCGTCAATCAGTTACTGCGTCAACTGGCTGACGGGAAGCCCGTTCTCAGTAGGCATTCGGAGCGCTCAATCATTTCCGAACATTCCTTTGCGGAGTGTCTCAAATCGCACAGCCTTACGAAATGAGTTGAGGTAGCCTTTTCTAATGAGAATGGCAGACATGACTCCAAGACACTTACTTGCCGTCTCCTGTCCTACATGCGGGGTCGCTGCCGGAAAGCGCTGTTTGCTGCATGCGGGTGGGCTGCGCCTGGAACCACACATCGACCGAAAGCTGCGTGCGATTGAGGCTGTTGAATCGAGAAGGCTGACCAGAGCATCAGGCGCTGCTGTAAGGGTGAAGTCTTCGAGCATTGAAGTGGCGTAGGAGGTTGACAATGCACATGACTACAACCACTCGACAAGTAGGTGGCGTCACGATTGTGGACATCGGCGGCCGGATTGTGCTCGGCGAAGAGGGCGGCGTACTTCGCGCGTTGGTTTGCGACCTGCTAAGCAGTGGACATAACAAAATTCTGCTCAATCTTGGCGATGTCAATTACATTGACAGCTCTGGTTTGGGCCATCTGGTCAGTGCCTTAACGAGGGTGCGGAAGCAGGCGGGAGAACTGAAGTTACTCCACCTCACGAGTAAGGTCCAAGATCTGATGAAAATCACAAGGCTATACACGGTCTTCGACATCATAGACGACGAAGCAGCGGCCGTTAAGTCGTTCGCGCAATCGGCAGCGGCAACCGGATGACTGTCGATTTGGCTTGTAGCCAAAAATCCCGGAATCGACACAGCTTATGCGCCAACTCTAAGGCTTGGCCGAGTAACCTAGCGGCCGGAAGCTTGCCAGCGCCTCGGCTTCATCCTCAAAGGTAGGAATAAGATCTAGCAAGTGAACCAGTTTCAGCACGGCCCGGATCCGACTACTCGGACAGAGTATTCTCAGGCTGCCACCTTGTCGGCCAAGGGACGCATACGTCTTCGCGATAGTGTTGATGCTCCAGCTATCCATCTGCGTCACGGCTGTCAGGTTCAGCAGCAGCTTGCTTGCACCTTTGGCGACGAGCTCTTGTAGGTGGGGACTCAGCAGATCGGAATCGGGACCGGCCATTACTCGTCCCGTGAGGTCCAGAATGATTACGTCATCGGATTCCCGGGTCGAGATTTCCTGATCCATAATGGCCCTTTCTAAACAGGCCCTCCAGCGAAGACGACCGGACGCATTATATCCCGTCTTAGCAAGCCTTTGCTCGCCACTGGACTCAAAAAGCCTTTTCCCGAATTTTGGAACCGTGGATAGTGTTCCAAATGCCGTCCTACTTCTTTGAAAGCTCGCCCTTGAAATGGCTTTCCACATCTTCACGACTAAGCGGGTTTCTTGCTTTGGTCAATACGACCGAATAGACGACCTCATTACCGGCAAGCTGCGCGGTGATAAACGCTCCGTCTTCCGGCAGTTCTCGATAGGTGAATTTCACGCCCCTGCCATCTTCAAGTTTCTTGATCCATTCTTCGTCTCGCATGGTCACGTACGTCGAGATCCCGGCACATTGCCCGAGGCGGCGAAATGCGTGCGCACCTGGTCCAGGCTAGTGCTAGACCGGGTCGCCTTTACGTCGCTCTCCCGATCCACCAAAGCACTTTTGCGACAATCTTCCAGGAGTGTTTGGCGCTGAGAGTAACGGCCTCGTATTGGGCGTTCTCGGGCTGTAGAACCTCTGTGTGGTCATAGCGCCGCAAGCGCGAGATAATCAGCCCCAAATCTCTGTGCCAGGCAATAACGATTTTTCCGTCGAGAGCGCTCCTGTCCGTTTCGAAGGAATCCGCGGCGACGACAAATCCATCCTTAATCAAGGGTGCCATCGAGTTGCCGCGCACGCGAAGGCAACTCGTGTAGGAGGGATGGGGACACCAGTCTGTCGGCGCTGCAACCATGTTCTCGACGGGCGCGTCGCTCAACACCGAAACGTTATCGGCCTTTTCGCCGTGAGAGGCCACGACCAATTTCAAAAGAGGGATCGCCACTAAGTTAACCTTGGCCTCGGCCCTCTTGGGGCCGCTTCCTGCAGACACGATTTCTAAATTCTGAAGTGGGATAGAGTCCGCAGTCCGCTGGAGCCTGGGTACAGCGCGCATTACATCTTCGCTGCGCAGGCCGGCGCGCTCCCAGAAAAACCAACAGGTGGGGCCGCGCACGAGATTTCCAAGTCCAATGTAACCGTGAGAGGGAGGCTCCTGCGCGCCCCGCTCCCAGCGGGAGATGGTCATCGCCGAGAAACCCATTCTGGCGCCGAGGTCCGCCTGACTCAGCTTAAGGTGGAGACGCAAATCGCTGATCGCCTTCGCCCACGCAGGCCGGGAAGAGATTTTCGATTTGCGTATAGGGTCTGCCATAGCTGGTCGTCAAAATTTGCAGTTTCAGAGCCTGCCTTGCTGCGATTGCGGGTGCTCTCGGTCCCGCTCAACCCTACGCCAAAGAGTGCCGGTCGGATATCCCAAACATGCTTGGCGCGGTAGCGTACTCAGCTTGGTTCAGGTGTCTCTGTAGTTGAAAGGGATTTCCGCGGCGTACGGTAATTGCAGGTCTAAATATGCCGATGGACCTTAGAGTGCGGGAGCTGTAATTTCGTATTCACGCACTCCAAAGCGGCTTGCCGGCCAACTTTCTTGCGTCGGATGGTGTTCACATGCGGCCGCTCGTATACTCCTCAAATAGGAGAAACGGATGTATCCAGGCTATCAGCCCAAACCGGACGATGTGTTTCATGCTGTGGGCTATACCACCCGAGACATTTCGGATAACACTCATTTCCACCTTCACGGAATTTCTGACCGCGTGAGGATGGAGAACGAAAACCTGTGGCGACAACTCGGTCCACTCGTACGCGCGATGCAGTCGGGCAAGGTCAAGCGCGAGTTCGTCGAAGTGTTATCTGTTGACCCGTTTCTGGGCAATTACGAGATGCCCTACACAGGGCCGCATAAGGAGATGTTCCTGTCTATTGAGTACCTGAGCGATGCCGCTTTTCGCCTTTGCGGCGAGTATGGGATACGGCACCCGGCCGTGATCGAGAAGGTCAAAAGAGCTGACATTCCAGGGAACCACGGAGTGACCTTTCGTACCGTCCATTACAGCCGAATTTGAACCTGCGCTTCGGCCTAGCCTCGCGTGCAGTGCCTGATGAGTCGTGCCAGCTCAACCGGTCGATGCAACACCATCTAACCAGTTGATCCGACACTACTTCCCCTGGAGAACCGATCTGTTTGGCTGTACCCGGTCAAAACTAGCCAGGGTAACGTTCCGGTTGATCTAATCTAGCGAGCGATTTTAGCTTTTGTTTTCAATACGAGGTGGGTTCGAGCTGAGTGTTGCGTTGACCCATTGAGACCACCGCGCAAACCGGACATCTCTAACAATGTCGGCCCTGTCAAACTCTTTTTGAACGCACTGCTCCGTTCACTTCGAAGAGTGGTCTTCGTTGTTCTTGTTCGACTTCTGCATCGACGACCACGGCTCGCTCGTAATCTGTCGGTCGGCTTCAGTCCGACCCAAACATCTCTTCGATCAAAACTTCGACCATGATTACTTCTTCAAACTCCCTTTGCAGGGAGCGGGATGCCCAATCAAGTGGACGATGTTCTACTTCACACCATGTCCGGTTCCGAGCTGTCCCGCTTACGAACCGAACTCTAACGACGGTGAATACTCGCAGCTATTCCGCCACATCCAATACAACCGGATCGCCAGCCTGCGCCCCATCGCTACCTTGGCAATGCTCTGGTGTCGACGCATCGCCAGGTGCATGTACCGACGTCGCCAGCCAGGATGGATACGCGCTGCTGCTTGGGCCGCCTCCACCAGCAAGAAGCGCAACAAGGAATTGCCCTGTTTGCTGATGTGCCCCAGCCGTTGCTTGCCAGCACTGGAGTCCTCACTCGGAATCATCCCCACGTAGGTGCCGATCTGCTTGCCGCGTGGAAAACGTTCCCAAGTTCCAATAATCAGCACGAAGGCGAGTGCCGTAAGCGGACCCACGCCAGGATGCGTCATCAGTCGCAACACCTCGGGTCGCTTCCTGGCTTCCCGCTCGACGGCTGCGGTTAACTCCTCAATCGTCGGATTCATGCGGTCCAGCAACTCCAACAACTCTCGCCGGCGCCGACTGGCCCAAGGAACCAACGTGAGCTTCTCCAACTGTGCTCGTCCCTGTTCCCTGAACAGTTTTTTCTTCCAGCGATAGCCTTCGTTCATGGCCAATGCCTGCAGTTGATTCATGATCCGCGTGCGCATTTGCACCAACCGATGCCGGTGCCACAACAGTTGCCGCAAATCTCGATTCTCCGGGCTCGGTACCCAGATTTGCGGGAAGTTATTTTCCAGCATCAGCCTGCGTAGGAGTCGAGCATCATTGCGATCGTACTTCTGCTTTTTCACTCGCTTGGCCTTGATCTCTGCGGGATCGCCGATCCACAGCTCGAAACCTAATTCCGCGAGTAGCCGCTCGAACCAGCGTGAATATCCGGTAGCCTCCATTCCTACCCGCACGCAGATTCCTCGCTGCTTCAGGTCTCGATAGAATTTCTCTGCTTGTCCATCACTGTGGTTCAGTTCCTGTTCACCACACTCACCGGTCTCTTCCATTAAAAATGCAATCGTCTGAAAGCTCGGGTGGTAATCTACGCCTATAATCATCAGAAGGGGCGACACGGTTAGGAGTCGCCCCGGCCTTAAGGCCCGGCTTGTTCAGAAAGTGAATTAAAAAAGGACAGGCATGTCAGACCGGTCCCGTTCGGGTTCATCGCCCTTGACTGAGAGGCGAGCAAAGTTTGACCCGACCTTGCCGAGACGTATATCGGTAAATCCGGTATCGAACCTTAACTGAGCCAAAAATGGGCGGCACGTCGCGACCTGGACCCAGACGCAACGCCCCAGAAACCGACCCAAGCGGCCGGTATCATAAAACCGTGCGGGACCGACAGTGAAGGAGATTTTTAAATGGGAATCGCCGAAGACCGAAAGCTTGACCGGCAAACTAAACGCCGCCAGAGACACCAAAGCCCGCTCATTAGCCGGTCGGTGCAGAATAATTAAAAACTAGGGCAAAGACCGTATCGACTTCTGTCGGTAGGGATCGTATCAGACTAAAATGGTCCTGAGCACGGTTGTACTTTTCGGTGTGATTCTATTCGCGGGCCTTGTCGTCCTAGCCGCCCTTTTTGTCCGTAGCGTGATCGCCTTGTTCAGGTTAAACGTAGACGGCAGGTAAGGCTGTCGCGGTGACCTGAGAAGCTTGCCGATCGTGAATTTCTAAATAGCGCATCGTGTTCTTCGGGTCCGCGTGGCCGACTTGCTGGCGGATACGCAGACTGACTTGAAACAAAAATCAAGGGCGCATCAGCGGTTAGGCTGTTTCGCCCTCTCTAATTGAGCCGTGAAGTTTTTACGCTGCCCCGTTCGATCTGGCGTTAAGTCCTGGCAATCAGTAAACGCGTCACTTCAAGCGCCTTCAAGAAGTCGGTGAGATATTTGACGGTCGCACGCGTTTCACGGGGGATGCGACCACCTGTGAGAATTGCCAGTTTCGCGGCATTGGCTTTCGCGTCACCTAGTGCCCATGCTCGCCCTCCCAGGTCAGGCTCACCGCACAAGCGGCTTTGACCATACCAGCAACGGAATATCGAAGAGGAGAGATGTTGTGTGTGTCCGAACCCCCTCGCACCCAACAGCATCCGCTACTGCGAGAAGCATCTTGCCAAGTGCCGGGACAAGAGCACGATTAAGAGCGCCGAAGCATAAAAAAGTTACTGCCCTATGGCGTTGGAGCGCCAAAGTCTAGAGATGGTCACGGGGCATCCAAATTAGTAGAGTAGCTCCGTGAAGCGCGGAACGAAAATACTATTGGCAACTATCGGTCTCGTCGTCGTCGCGTTTGCGTCGCTTCCATTTCTCCTGAACGCGAACACGTTCCGACCCACTATTGAGATGCAACTCACAGAGGCGCTCGGCCGCAGCGTGAAGCTGGGCGACTTGAGACTGTCGCTTCTCTCAGGCAGCCTAGTTGCCAAAGACCTCAGCATAGCCGACGATTCCAATTTCAGCGTCGCCCCGTTTCTGATAGCGAAGGAACTTCGTATTGGCGTCTTGCTGCGGCCATTAATTTTCTCGCGCAAGGTGAACCTGGAGAGTTTCGAGATCATTTCGCCGCAAATCACCTTGATTCGTGCGTCCAATGGCACGTGGAATTTTTCCAGCATTGGACGTGCTGCCTCGGCGGGTGCCCCCGCTAGCGGCGAGGCCGAGAACACCGATTCGGGAATTTCAAAGAGGCCCGCGCCGGGGCTTCCTACCTTTCTCGTCGCTCACATCGCTATTGAAGATGGTCGCGCCGAAATTGCAAGAATGCCCGCGCACGGCGAGCCCATCGTGTACCGGCATTTAAATCTTACGGTGCGCGATTTTTCCTTCGCCTCACAGTTTCCGTTCGAGCTGAGTGCCGACCTGCCCGCTGGCGGTGCGATCAGTGCCACGGGTCACGTCGGGCCATTTAATCGCGACGACCTGGCAGCTAGCCCCGGCGACGCGCAAGTCTATGTGAAGGGCCTCGACCCAGTCGCCGCCGGATTTCTTGTTCCCGATGCCGGCCTAGCGCTTCTCGCGGACATCGACATACATGCCGCGTCCGACGGACAAACCCTCAACACTAGGGGCAACGTTCACATCCAAAACCTAAGACTTCGCAAAGGTGCCACCGCCGCGCTAAAGCCGCTGGACTTCGCTTACAGCGGAACGTATCAGATGAAAGCCAACGACGGACGGATCGAAGACGCCGCCGCAAGATTCGACGCTTCTGCGATACACGTGAACGGTACGTATCAGATCACCGCGCTCGGCGTGGAAGATCCGCTGCTGGATTTGAAAATCGCCGGCCAAAGGTTGTTGATTGATGACCTCCAGTCCATGATGACCGCTGCCGATGTTCGTTTGCCAAATGGCGCGGTGCTAAAGGGCGGTACGCTCTCGCTTGACCTTTCCATCACCGGTCAGGTGAAATCGCTCATTGTCGCCGGGACCATCGCGCTTGATAACACGCGCTTGGTGGGTTTTGACCTCGGTTCAAAAATTCATGGCGTCGCGGCGCTCGGCCGCCTAAAAACGGGCGAGACAACGGACCTTGAAAAGTTGCGCGTTACGGTCCGCATTACAAACGCCGAAGTCGCTGTCGAGAAGATCGAAGCTGTGATTCCGTCTGTGGGCGAGGTTATCGGCAGCGGCACGGTAGGAGCTGCCGATGAGCTGGACCTCAACCTCCTCGCAAAAGTCGCTGCGAAAGGCATCGGCAAAGTCGGTGCCGGCTTGCTCACGAAGCTAAATGGTTCAGACAGTGCCTCGGGAAAAGTTTCCGGCGTACCCCTGCGCGTCACCGGCACACCCGAGGAGCCCAATATTACTGCGGACGTCGGAGGCATCTTCAAGAAAAAAACAAAATCTCTCGCTGCCATCGTCGGCAAAAAGAATTAGCTAACTCAGCGTGACACAGACTCCAGATCCTTTTTCTATTTGAGTTTGGCGGAAATCACACAGAGTTCCGACTTGGCTCCGAACAGGGGCGACGGGGAGTTTGAGTTGACGGTGGGGAAGCGGAAGGCTTATGCAGTGTCGGCGGAGGGGTGGAGGATTGTTTCGCGGGCGGAGATTGAGCCAGGAGATTGTTGTGGACCGCGTCCATTGAAATTCATCGGAAGCGACCGATACGAGTTAATCAAACTTCGGGCCTGGTTTCGAAACTGCGCCCTTCGGATATTATTTCGCTGGTGGGACAGGAGATGGATCTATAAACAATTTAGGACTGGCCATGTCAACGCGCTTTACTACGGTTGGCAAGTCCCGAAATCTCTACCGATCTTTTTAATTTCCCAAACGGGCGACGCGCCAGTCTTAGGCTTGAAATAGATCATCGTGTTCTTGTTCACGTTCCAGTATTTCGCATTCTCATAAACATCGTAAAGATTCATATCGTTCACCCAAGAACCATTTTTGTCTAGGTGATAGTGGTACTCGACGAGAATGAAGCACTGGTTGCTCTTCTTGTTGTAGTGGTTTGTATAGTCGAGCAAGATCGTATCTTTGTCGCGTGACCATATGTCGTTGAACCAGGTCCTGGCATCGCGGGCGCACTTCGACTGGAGGTCAAAGTCGGCGCTCTTTGCGTTCTTGCCGATTTCAGCCCGTAGATCCTGATTGTCCTTTTCGAGCTTAGTCAGCCGGGCTTCGTGGTCGCAGCCGGTCACTATCACAAGAATGGAAGCAGCAAATAGTCCGAGCGCGTTTTTCATTGGCGTTATCTATGAAGGTAGTTGATCCGGCGGCAGTCGTGAAAAATCACCCGCGTTCGTATGCCCTTTTGCGTATGGCGAATACAAAGCGAATAGGATATCTTTGCCGAATGGCGGTCAAGCGCCGAAATCTGGAGAAACTACTCCGCTCCGCTTAAGCAATTCAACAGCGACAGCAGAGGTCCTTCATTATCATGGGCGAAAAAATTAGCCGTTCAACGTACGAAGCTTATTTCGGGATTGCATTGGCCGCCATCGTTGGAGTA
The DNA here is from genome assembly GCA_963834025.1 of uncultured Acidobacteriota bacterium. Taxonomy (GTDB): domain Bacteria; phylum Acidobacteriota; class Terriglobia; order Acidiferrales; family UBA7541; genus Acidiferrum. Next base: position 673,954 of record CAWIAI010000007.1, read on the forward strand.
TTTCCAATGAATTGGTGGCTGAAGACCATCCTAATGGTCATTGTTTGCCTGATCTCTATTGACATAGCTTTTCGACATCCACGGACAATTCAATTCCACTGGGCAACAAGAATGAGTCTCGGTGTGGCAAGTGTTTTGCTGATCGTAGCGATTTTCTATGCTCCCATTCGCAAGCAATATATTGAAGATCACGCGGCTGCTCTCGAAGGAGAGTTGTGCTCGTTTCGTTCTTTTTGGGGGACTTGCTATTCCCCTGCGATGGCGATAGTTGAAATTGGAGATTCGGGATCAACGTTTGTTTACGTAGGTGTCTCGGATTCTGTAGATATGGGGGCGTTTGCACGTAACGTCGGTTTGCACATCGAACGCGGAACTCACGGCATAGAGGTAACGACGCCACTGCTCGATCGATCCGGGAAGAAAATACTGACCATCGATAAAAATCGCTGGACTGTGATACCCCAACCTGGAATTTGGGATAAGAACTATACAGAGAATGCGCTAGAGGTTAAAGACAGCCGGGGAGATGTGGTTTTTCAAATTAGGTTCCTGCCTGACCGAATACAGATCGCGGCTGAATGGCGAGATCAATTTGGGCATGGGCAAGAGTGGTCAAAATGCTCGCTGATCCCCGGCAAGCCGCCTTCAGGGTGTATCAGCCCTTGGGGCAGTCCTGAAACAGAATTACAAAACGAAAGAGTCATTGAGCCAATATTCTTGTATCCAAGTAAGGATCATTGGGGCGAATTTGCTAAGTAGAAATGAAGTTGCCGGTCAGGGATGGAGGATTGTTTCGAGAGCAAAGGTTGCGCCGGGAGAAGCGGTCACGATTGTTGTGGATCATTAAAGATGTGTAGCGTCGGTTGATGACGTGGGTGATGCCCGCAGCCACGATTTTGATCAACGTCGGGTTTGGACGAGATTCCTCCGCCAACGGCAATACGTTCGGTCACGAAATTGAAAGATACACCCAAGGTACGCCCAAGCCGATTATTCAGAGTGAGATAGATTAACATCTACCGCCACCGCTATCCGGATTACACCGGCACCGTCTGCCAGGCGGAGCAATCCAATTCTTAAGGATGCAAAAGCATTGGGGGGCTCTGCGACGCGCGAAGTCATCGGCGTGAAGAAGCGTGTCTTGTCAGCTGCTAGTAGAGCGGCGATGGTGAAGGCGGCGAGGAAACGATGGGCGAAGGTTAGGAAGCAGGCGAAGGAAATCGCGCGTTAACTCAGTTTTCATAATTTCACAATTAAGATTGGGAGCTACTTCAGGTGACGCCGCTAGGACGGCTTACCCGCAAATCCCAGGCCCACTTTTTACTTTCGATATCGAAGCGACCCAAGATAGTACAGCTGTCCCATCGTACTATTTACACTCAATCATACGATTAGTAAAAGACTCGCCACTTGAGGAGGTTCTAATGCGCGTGGCGTTTCTTATTGCCGTTTTGTCTCTCTTGAATTTTCACCACCCGATCGAACACCAGACAAGTTCAGCCAGTCCGCAAGCAGGTCAAATCCTCCAGCAAGCGCTCGCTGCACTAGATGGAACCACTACGACTCGCGACGTCACCCTAACCGGCTCAGCCCATTATATCGCCGGTTCCGACGACGAGACTGGGACCGGCACTCTTGAAGCCATAGCAACTGGGGCCAGTAGCATGAAGCTCGCATTGCCGTCCGGCCCGCGCAGCGAAGTTCGCAATCTCACCGCCAATCCTCCCACGGGAACATGGTCCGGTCCCGATGGCGTCAGTCACACTATCGCGAATCACAATCTGCTGAACGAACCGTCCTGGTTTTCTCCGGTAGCCGCGATTTCGCGCTTGCTCGCTAGCCCTGAGACTGTCGCCATCTATGTGGACGCGGAAACGCTGGGCTCGCAGAGCGTTCAGCATGTCTCGGTCATCCAGCAGCCCGGTGCCTCCGACGCGTCCCTCACGCCTGCATTTATCACTCACCTTACACAGGTCGATCTGTATCTCGATTCCACGACGTCGCTTCCTGCCGCAATGAGGTTCACCGTCCATCCCGATGACAACGCGCTTGTCGACATCCCCATCGAAGTACTCTTCTCAGACTATCAAACCGTCAATGGCACCCAGATTCCGTTCCACGTTCAGAGATTTCTGAATAACGGATTGGTCCTCGACCTTCAATTCCAGAACGCCGTAATCAATTCGGGACTCACGCCCACAGGATTGGCAATTCAGTAGCCGAGATCAGGAGACGACCATGATCCGCTTCTTCCGCTGCTCGTATGCATTCATGCTTCTCGTTCTTACACTAGGCTCCGCCTCCGCGCAAGTCCCGACGGGAACACCGCCACTCGGAAGTTTTGGCGGTGGCCCGGACATCATCGATCTGGCAAATCTGAACGCGCACATCGACGTGCCTGTACTTCAGAAAGCGGGCCGAGGGCTGAATTTTACTTACGACCTGAGCAACGACACCTCCGTGTGGTATCCCGTCGGCGGATCAGGCAGTCAATCGTGGCAGTCTGTTTACAACTGGGGCTGGAGAAGCATTACCGAAGCGGGAATCGGCTACGTAGCTGCAACGGTAACGGTGCTACGCACGTGTAAAAATCAAAGTGGCGGAATCACCGGATACGAGTTCGAGGCGACCAATTGGACCTACCACGATCCTTTTGGCATCACCCACCCCTTTGTGGGGTTCATTATTTACGTTAACGGTGGATGCGGTACGGCTTCGGGGGGATTTACGAGCTCCGCGACCGACGGCAGCGGCTACACGATCACAGTAAGTGGAGCAGCCCAATTTACTCTCTACAATTCCTCAGGAACGAACGTCAACGCCCCCTATAACGCCCCCGTAGGAGCTGGTTCCGGGACGGATCGGAATGGGAACGAGGTCAGCGTGACTTCGACCGGCACGTTCACGGATACGCTTGGCACAACCGCACTGTCGGTCGCTGGCTCTGGCACGCCCACTAGTCCGATGACATTCATGTACACAGCTCCCTCGGGCGCTCACGCGAGCTATACGATGAAATATACTTCAACCACGGTGCAAACCAAATTCGGCTGCAGCGGCATCAGCGAATACGGACCAACAGTTAATAACCTCGTCAGCGAAATCGACCTTCCCGACAGCACGAAATATTTATTCACGTACGAGGAGACGACGCCAGGAGTGTCCGGCATCTACACGGGGAGACTGTCCTCAGTCACTCTTCCCACGGGCGGAACGATTTCCTACACCTACACCGGCGGGAGCAGCGGCCACATCAACTGTGCCGATGGCTCCGCTGCCACTCTTACTCGGACGACACCAGATGGCACGTGGACGTACGCTCAGGTGAAAGGCACCGGCGCGGCCTCCACTACAACGGTCACGGATCCGCAGGGCAACCAAACTGTCATCGAGTTTCAAGGCATCTATGAAACCGAGAGGCAGACCTATCAAGGTTCAACGAGCGGCACTCTTTTGCTCACCACAAACACCTGCTACAACACGGCAACATCTCCGTGCAATAGCACGGCCATTGTCCAGCCCATAACGCAGCGCGACGTTTACGTTCAACCGTCTGGCGGAAGCAATCTAACCGCCAAGCACACGACCAAATACAGTGTGTATGGCGCGTTGACCGAGCAAGACGACTACGATTACGGTTCTGGCGTTGGGCCTCTGTTACAGAAGACCACGATAACCTACGCTGCATTGGGTAACATCACCGCTTTCCAGCAGCAAACAACGGTGACAAACGGCACCGGGTCAATAATTGCTCAAACGAACAACAACTACGACGAAACGGCAGTCGTCGCAACGTCCGGCACGCCGCAGCATACATCAATCACCGGCTCGCGTGGCAACCTCACCAGCGTGAATTCTTACACCAATGGCACGACTTTTCTGACCAGTAGGTCCACTTATTTCGATACCGGCATGCCACAGACCACCACAGACGTGAATGGAGCCCAAACCACATATACTTATGGAAATTGTGGTAACTCGTTCCCAACGAGTGTCGCTGAACCGCTCAGCATGTCGCGATCCCTGGGCTGGAACTGCACCGGTGGCGTCCAGATCTCGTCCGCCGACGAAAATAGCCAACCTGGCACGATCACGTACAACGACCCGTATTTCTGGCGGCCGGTGCAGCAAAACTTTGCCGACGGTGGTCAGACGAACTGGACGTACAGCGGCGCAACGAGCGTCACTACCACTACGAAAATGAACGCTTCTCAAAATATCGTCACCACCAGCTTGCTCGATAGCCTCGGCCGAGCGTCGCAAACCGAGCTCACGTCCGACCCGCAAGGCACGGACTACACCTTAACGACCTATGACTCCCTTGGGCGAATTGGCACCGTCTACAATCCCACTCGGTGCAACCCACCAACCACAAACTGCGAATCCACATGGGGTAAGACAATATATACGTACGATGCGCTTAATCGCGTTACCGCCGTTACGGACCCAGACAACTCTGTCGCCTCCGCCTCGTTCACCAACAACACTGTCACCGTAACCGATGAAGCCGGAAAGAAACGCCAAATTCAAACCGATGCTCTGGGCCGCATCACGCAGGTTACCGAAGATCCCGGCGGCCTCGGTTATGTGACGACTTACGGGTACGCCGCGCTAACGACTAGCGTCACAAGCGGCTCCAATCAACGCACCTACGTTTACGACTTGCTCGGTCGTCTGACTAGCGAGACCAATCCCGAGTCTGGCACCGTCGGTTATGTGTACAACAGCAACGGCGATCTCTCCACAAGGACCGACGCTCGCGGCATTGTCACCACCTATACCTTCGACGCTTTGCATCGCCTTACCGGGAAGAGTTATTCCGACGGTGAGCCATACTCTGTGTATACCTACGATACCAGCAGTCCGTACGGCCAAACCGCGACCAATACCGTTGGCCGGTTGGTCGGTGTTTGGGCGGGATCGAATCCGCAATATGCTACTTGGACCGCATTTAGCTACGACTCGATGGGGCGCGTGACCACGCGATGGAATTGTTTTGCCTTCCCATATTCTGTTTGTCCGAATGTCTTGACCATAAGCTATCAACACGATTTAACAGGCAACGTGATTCAGATGACCTATCCGTCGGGTATGGTCGTGCAACAGAGCTTTAACAGCGCTGCCCAGCTTTGCGATGTTGCTGGGTCCGCCCCCTCAAATTGCGGGACCCCGACAAACGCTTGGGCGACTTCGTTTGCCTACAATCCGGCGTCCCAGGCCACTGGCTTCACCTACGGCAACGGTGTCTCCGCTACGTTCGGATATTCCAATCGTCTCCAGAGGAATTCCTTGCAATACGTGAAAGGCAGCAATACGCTCTTCAACTTGAGCTACGCCTTCGGCTCGGCGGGAAGCAACAATGGCGACATCAGCTATATCACCGACAACGTGGACAACGGTCGCAGCTCCGCTTACATCTACGACTCACTCAACCGTCTTTCGATAGCCTCGACCGTCGGCTCAGCGAACTATTCTCAGTGGGGCTTGTCTTGGACCTACGACCGCTACGGCAACCGGACCGCCCAGACCGTGATCGCAGGCAGCGCGCCCTCAAACTCGGTGAGCGTGAGCCCCACCACGAATCAGATCACTACCTCGGGTTACGCTTACGATGCCAGCGGCAACATGACCAACGACGGGAATAACACATTGGGTTATGATGGCGAAAGCCGTGTTATAACTGCCAGCAATAGCGGCAATTCCGGGTCTTACAATTATGGCGGCGACGGACTTCGAGTCCATCAGGTATCGGGAAGCACCGTGAGCAATTCTATCTACTCTGGTTCCAGCGTGATCGGTCAGTACGACAATGAAAGCGGTGCTCTCCAGGAATATATCTACGCAGGCGGGCAAATGTTAGCCGCAGTCGGAGCCACAAGCAATTCGAACCGCAGTTTCGAGCAGGGGCTTTCGGGTTGGACTTCAACCGGCTCCAGCGTCCAGGTCATCACCAATTCAGCTAACGCTCACTCGGGCACCAACTACGTTCAGATATCGACCTCGTCGACCGCTTCCGTGTCGCCTCCGACATTTTCGGTTCAGCCCGGCGATCAAGTCGACTTCGGCGGCTGGATTTATCTCCAATCGGGCAGTGCAGCTGCGGTCGATTGGGTCTTGAATGCCCTCGACGTGAACCATAATCTTGTTGCCGCCGTAGTGCCAGTTCCTTGGAGCGTGACCAACGCAGGCGTCTGGACCTATGAGACCGGCTCCTACACGGTTCCGTCGGGAGTTGCTTACATTACTTTTCTCGGCCAGGTTTACGAGGCTTCCGGAACAACCACAGCGCGGTTCGATGATGGATTCATCATCGTGGGTACTCACTATTTCCAACCCGACCATCTCTCCACGCGCCTGCTCACTGACGCGAGCGGCAACACGCTCGGCCAGCAAGGACATTTCCCGTTCGGCGAATCTTGGTACGCGCAGAACACCACAACCAATTGGCAATTCACTAGCTACCAACGCGACCCCGAATCCGGGAACGACTACGCACTGATGCGGTCCTACATCAACCGCTTGGCGCGCTTCTCGTCGCCGGATCCCGCAGGCCTAGCCGCCGCCGACCTATCCGACCCGCAGACATTGAATCGCTATAGCTACGTTAGAAACTCTGCCCTGTCTCTCACCGACCGGTGGGGACTTTGCCCGGGCGATGCCCTCACTTGTGTCGTGGTACCTGGCGACCCTCCACCTGCACCGGCTTCCCCCCCAGTTGTCGCCTCTGGTGGTGGCTACCAACTACCAGGACCGATCCTAACCGGTGACGGACCCATCGCTGGCCTTCCTCCCACGAGCAAGGTTGGCGGCAACCCGCAACCCGCCATGCTCAAAAACTGTATACCCGTAAAGCTGCTTAATGCCGCAGATCCCACCGGAATGCAGAATGGTATTTATACTATTTTGAAGCTAACGTCCTCGTTCATCAGTTCAATCACTGGAGGGACGGGAGGAGCGGGAGCCGGGGCTGGACTCGCGCTTGGAATTGGCGGGCCTTTCAAGCGAGCAATCGGGAGTGGCGGGTCATTCTCAGTGCAGCTTCTCACAGATCAAACAGGAGCCTCAGCTTACTCATTATCTGCCTCCTTCCTGATACCTACGATTATGCAAAACAACAGGGGGCCGGACGCCCAAGGCTTCAGCGGCACGGGCGTAGGGGCTGCAGCGAATGCGGGTTTGCAAGTGTCCTACAACTCGCAAAGTGTCGCGCAGCTTGAACAACCAAACGTCGCCCTTAACTCGTCCAACGTCGGAGGTTCGGGCGCCTATGGGCCGATCGCGGTCGACGCGAACGGAACCGGAGGAGCGGTCACCATGGGACCTGGCGTGGGCTCCCGATTTTCGATCGCACCCGCCTTCTCGGCGTCCTCGACAGTTCCGATATGTGAGTGATAGCATGTCGAACTTGAAACTGCTGGCCTATCGGGTTTTTTTCTACGCCGCAAGTACCTGTTATGCGGTGTGGGTAATCCATAGAATTTTGGTAAACCCTACATCGAGAAGCTCTTTCTTGTTTATCATATTGGTATCGATATTCTTCTTTGTTTACATGCTTCCACTTACGGTCTTTCAGGCCAAGATTGAGCCAGAGGCCGATGGCCTGCACGTACTGCAGTATCGATCCGTGATTCTGCCATACAGTGATATCATTTACTGTGTTGGCCTGTTCCTTGTGCCCTTTCCCACTGTCGTTATTGTCACGAACCGACGTTTCCCTCTAAATTTGTTGATCTCAGGTGATGAGTTTACCGGACCGCCAAAGAGTCTGATACAAGATGGAAGACTGGCTATATCGATAAAAGCGACGATGAGGGGACCGGCGTCATCGCCGTAGCCGTCTACGACGCCGGGGGGTATGACACGTCACCCCAAGTTGGGCAGAGCGCCGGACGACGATCACTCTTATCTTGCCGTAGTTGCTGTCCCTTCGATCCATCTGGCTCCGTCGGTACTTCAGTACCATTTGCATTGAATTCATACTGGGATATTCTATTTGGGTATCAAGAGTGGCGGCGATCTAGCCGTCCAGCAACCGAGCCAGAAGGCCACGGTGCTAACCTTCGAAAGAAGGGATACGGCCTGTAGGGGGCAAAACCCACCTTAGTCCTTCCCAATATTTCGAGGGCATCTTCTCCACTTGGAGGCATGATGTCTTCGCATAACGACTCGTTTATTGCGTCAGGTACTTCGCCAACAGTTGATTTTCTCTGTGAGAACCACGGCTCCATATTCCTCCTCCGTCCCATTTCCCCCTCCGCTTTCGCTTGGATACAAGAACACCTCCCGCCTGACCGAATCACATTTGGAAATGCCGTCGTCATGGAACCGAGATATGTGTGGGCAATCCTCGTCGGGCTACAAGAAGACGGATTGGTCGTGGCACGTGGTTGATAAGAAAATTGCTGCGGACAGAATCCGCGCACGGTTGGAGAAGCGGCTCGCAAACTTTCTCGGGTGTGAAGTGGTGGACCTACCTCGATTGAGGTTGGGCGAATTGGTTCATACGTCGTTCCTGCTTTGGGGTGACGGCGAGGAGATGGGCGGATTCAATCCGACTATGCACGCTTTGACGCAGATTCTCAGCCGGGAGATTTTGTGGGAGTTGCCGAAGGCGGAAGAGCCGGAAGCACCGAAAGTGGTAATCAACTAGGAGGGATATGAAGCCGAAAACTGGATTTGAAAGTGGTAGCAGTCCTACCGTCTCGGAGAACGGAGCGCCCGTCCTCACCGGGCGCGGCCTTCGAGATGTGGGGGAACGCATCCGGAGGGCCTTTGAACAAGTGCACGGTGGCCAGCCCACAACGCTGCCACCGCTGCGGCAGATTGAGGAAAAGCAACCGCATTACACGGAGACCCACGCGGAGCGGTTCCACCAGCGCGCGAAGGCGTTATCTTTGCGGGCGCTAAGTTCGCCCCACATCTCGAAACCATCGCGCAACGGCGTGTTCGAAGTCTCGGTTCCGACGGAATCGGCGGAACAGTTAATCAGTGATGCTCTCAGGAGGTACGAATGATCGACCCAAAGAAGCGAGAACTTATGGCTCTGCACAAGAATTCGTGGAGGCCCGCATTTTAGGCTGCTTTCTGAAGAACGATGAATTCGGTCTTGGTGACCGCCATGCGTTGGGCCTTGAGCAGCAGATAGCCGAGATTCTTGTAGCCGCGGCCCCTTCGAAGAAGGGTTTTGATGTTGCCGTTGATGGCTTCCACCACTCCGAAGCGGACCTTGGTGCGGCAGTAGTTGAGGATGCCGTCGAGGTGATCCAACAGCATGTAAGCGAGCTTTTGAAAGGGTTCCAGGCGTTGCCAACGCAGTTGATCGATCCAACTTTGCAAGTACCGCAGCATGGCTCCTTCATAGCAGTAGGTCCACAACCGCTCCAAGCTTTCCTTTAGAAGGTAGGCTTTCATCACCCGCCGGTTGAGGGCGAACAGATCGTTTAACTGCTGCCGTTTCTGGCTGTCCAGATTCATCCAGCGCGTCAACAGCAGCCAACGTTTGCCTTTCACTACCCCGCGCATGCGCCCGCCTTTGCGGAAAAACTCCGCCCGGCGCACTTCATCGATGGCTTTGTTGGCGTGCTGCAAAACGTGAAACTTGTCGAACACGATGCGGCCGTTCTGCGCCCATTGCGCAATGCTGTTGGTGAATGGCCGCCACATATCCACGCACGCCGCCTCGATGCGCTTCCGCTGGCTTTCCTTCAGTTGCGTTCGAAAAAACTCATCGAGCGTTTCCTGCTTACGATCCTGCCCGAACCACAGGGGCTCTCCGGTCTCCAAATTACTGACCACGGTGATGAACTTCATCTGCTTGCCGAAGTAAATCTCATCCACGCCCATTTGTATCAGGGGATCCTTGCGACGCGTCGCACTCCAACGCTGCAGATACCGCAGGTCGATCGCGCGCACCGTGCTGGCCGCCAGTCCAAACTGCCTGGCCACCTGTCGAACCGACGCGCTTTCACACGCCAACCCCACGGCATCCTCAAAGTCCTTGCTAAACGGCGCTTTGCTCGGCAATTGCGGTACTTTCTCGACGCGCACCCCACACTGCGGACAGCACACCCGGTACAGCTCGAGGATCACCGTGGTCTGATACTTCCTCCAGGGTAAGTCGCGCACCTCGCGCTGGTAATAGTCATGGGCGTCAGTAAACTTCCTTCCGCATCCTGAACAGATCAGTTTGCGGTTCCCACGCTTCCGTCGCACCCACAAACGCAACGTCTTGGCGGTTTCATCGATTTCGTGCCGAAACACTCGGTAACCTGGCCAATCCAAGATTCTCGTGAACTCGTTGTCGCGCATTCCGCCGAGTCTAGCCGAACCTGCCTCATTGCGGAAACCCGCTCTCCTATTGGCCCGCTACGAATTCCTGCTCAGAGCCGAACTTATAAGGATGACGATGCTAATGATGCTCGCGGAGTTGAAGAAGCCGAAGCAGCCTCGGAAGGGCATGACTACTGAAGAACTGGCGGACGCGGTGATCGCCACCGTGTCGCAAATGTCCGAACTTGAGAAGGCAAAAGTGCGTCAAGCAATCAGGGGTGAATTTAGGAAACCCGATCTGTACAAGAGGGTCCAGTGAATTGGAGCATGGCGGACGTAAGGTTCCTCTTAAAGGTCGGCGTGGAAGTATCCGCCGATGAGATGAACCACGCTCTCTACCTCCAAGGATTACGACCTTGCCCACATTCATCACATCACACGGATGAACTGGCAGCGGCTTGTAGGAGGACACATGGAAAGGCTGATTAAATCTCGGCGACCCGACCCAGACTTTGACACGTTCATTTTCGCCCTTTGGCTGATGTATCTGCGCGCACCCGCGACCCGAACCGCGCCGGGTGAGCAAGTGGACCTCGGTGAGATTGGTGAAGACCGCAGCAGCCGTGGTGTGGATCGACCGACACCGTACAGCCCCGGAAGGGTGAAATGATCGAGACTTGCAAACGAACCACGGGGACGCCTCGGGCCTTTTTCGAGACGCAGGCGGAAGCCATCGCGTTCCAATCAGACCCACAGAACGAGGCATACCACGATGATGTGGTGGTCTGGTGTGGTAGGTGCGGGCGCTTTCATCTCTCGCATCCGAGTTGGTTGGAGTCTCGACCGTGGGAGACTATCGCGTCGGAGTTGAAGTCAAATTGATCTCTCGGCGAAACTTTATTTGCGGGGCGGCTTGTGCTGCGCTCCCGCTTAAGTCGGCTCTCGATCCTTACGGCGTGGAATTTTTCCGGATGGTCAGGGAGCGCATCATCAAGTTAGTGGGCAATGGCTACATACTGGTGCCGGAAAAGTTCGTGATTGCGCCTCCCCAAAATGGGCGCAGGATGACCTATGGAGAATTCTGCCTTCGACAAAGGCGGCACGAACGAGAGGTGTTTGCGAAATTATCTGAAGAGGAGAAGATTCAATCGTTGTGGCGTCGTGCAGCGTGGCTGAAATCGGAACTTTCTCGACTGGTGAAGTTTGGACAGAAGGTCGACGCCTGCCCAGTATGTTCCACGGTGACGTTGGCGACGCGGAGTTGGCCGGAGACTTTCTCTTGCAGATGTGGTGCAGTGGTTGTGCTTGACCGTTGGTTACCCGATCATCAGGAACGGGCACTGATAACGTTTCCCGTTAATCTGTAGACAACAAAACTATATAACAAACCTATATACGCTGCGGCTTGAATCTGGAAATGGAAAGGGCCGCGCCAGACATCGGGCGGCCCGTGATGTTGTTAGCCCTTGGGGCGGCTATCTTTCTACGCAATTCGAGCAGATACTCACCGTCAAGGTACTTATATATGTCGGTAAAATTTACCTACCTGGTTCATTGGCTCAGCATCAGATGGCCGTATGTAATTGCGACAGCCCTTGCTATTTTCTTTGTGATCTTGAAAGCATTTCCTCTTCTCAAAGAGTGGGTCGAACCCTTCATGTATAACGGGAAGCTGAAGAAGCTCCACCTTGTAAATAAGCTCCAGCCTCAATTGGTCACCCCAGTAGAGCGGGGCAACGAGCGGAAGCGTAAGAAGATCGATCAGCAATCACCCCGGCGTGGCAAGGAGACACATACGGGGAGTTGGTTTGGCGTAATCGGTCTGGCTACTTTTTTCGTCGGGTTGGTTGTATTGCTTGTTTGGTTTCTCGACCGTTAGTTATCCCCACCTTGCGCACCCGGCCCGGCGGGTTATAGTCAATGAAATGGCTCTCCTCGACACGCTCATCAGAAAGTACGGCCCGATTGAAGGCCGGAAACGCTACAACAAGTGGCATCGGGACTACCGCAAACGCAGGGGCGCCCTTTTATAATGTGTGGAGTAATGGTACGGCACTTGCTACGGCATGTTTGAAAGTTTGAATCCGAAAATGAAAGAGCCGCCAGACATCGGGCGGCCCGTGATTGTGTAGCCTTGGGGCGGTGCGCCCCGTCAGAATTTACTGCCGAAACCACCTTGGAAGCGCGCGCTGTTGTCGACGTACACCTGCCCGCTCAACTGGCGGCGTCGCTTGTTGAGATCGAGAAGGGCCTTGGTGGTGCTGGCTTTCATCGCGCGCTCATCGGCGTCGAGTGGTAGTTGCCAAGGCTCTAAGTGCTCCGTCGGTTCCGGCGTGGCTGGCTGCGGTGGTGGCTCTTCCTTGCGCCACGTCAGTCGCTGTCCAAGATATTTGATCGCCACATCTACTATTTGTGCCGACCAATAACCGCGCACATCAGATTTGTCGACGAACTCTTTGAAGAGTTGGAAGTTGTGGTCAGTGTTTTCCAACCCGATCTTTTCATACTCGTCGAGTCGGTTGATTGCAGCGGCTTGATCGGCTCTCATCTTCATGTCGCGATGTTGTTCCGCCATCGCGTCGTTGAAACTGATCTGTGGTTCCTGCGGCGCAGGCGGTGTTGGGGGCGGTGCGGCTGGGTCGGGTACGAATCGCTGCCTATCCTTGACCCACAGCCGCAACATCTCCGCAAGGTCGCGGTCGGCAAACTCATCCAGCTCAGTGACCCGCCACGTGGAGCCGTGATAGCCAATAACTCCGCGAACGGCGCGGGCCAAATCTGGTTGGTCTAGAGAGAGACGACCGTAATGAACGTGAAGAGTTAGGTGACTCATAGACGCTCCACCGCGCGCTCGGCGACTGAATACAGTCGTGCGATCTCTTTACGAACTTGTTCCAGAATCGAGGTCGGGTCTGCGTTACGCGCCGTTTCTTGAGCGACGTAGCGGCGAAGACGCTCTTGCTGGGCGGCTTGCAGACCATACTGGATGCGACCGTCCTTGATGGGTTGGAAAGCGGTGATAACAGATTCGATCTGCTTGCGTGCGTCCACGTCCTTCTTTTTCTTTGCGTCGGCGACTTCACCGGCCTTGATCTTCGCGGCGAACTCATCGTTCTGCTTGAAGGCTGGCACGACAACGTTTACCCGGTTTTCGTTTTGGTCGCGAACGAGAACGGCTGGGGGCACGTCCCACTCGAGGCTGGCGTAGATGCTTTTGGTCGCCTCGTACATATTTTCTGCGCTGGCGACGCCGCCCTTGTGGGCGTTACACCAAACGGCGAGGAGTTGCCCGTTGAGTACCGTGTCCTTTAACTTCGCGGGCAATAGTCGCTCTTTGAATTCCTTTATCACTGCGAGAACTTCTGGTGATGCTGATGGTGCTGTGCTCATCGTCTTACTCCTCTTCGATCATCGATCTGGGTACTGCCGTACAACCGAACTAACTTTTTGAATTGGAAAATATCCGCTCGGGCCAGCCCATTGAGGTAATCGGCATCGACCTTTACGTGCTTCGTTCCGTCCCACATCGTGGGAGGTAAATTTGGGAAGCCGGGATAGGGGCGCTCCACCCTGCGTGCATCGGCCACCACCTTCTTTAAGGATGCGACCGATTGGGAACTCATGCCTCGGCGACGCTTTAGTTCATCCAGCTTCTGGCGGCACTGTTCCAACGAAAGGTGAGTGAGTCTTTTACGTTCTGATTCCAGACTGTAACGGTCCTGTCGGCTGTGGGCTGCTAATAGCTCGATATACTCATCGATGTACTGAGCCTTGGTCACTTCCACAGGACGTTGCACCATCGTGGACATGATGTCCGGGTTGAGTGCGATCAAGTTGCGGAACGTTTCGAGGTCGGGAGCGTAGTCGCCTTCCATGAAATCTCGGATGTGCTCCGTGATGATTTTGCGGTTGGCGTCGCAGCGAAGTAGGGTGGGATAAGCCGAGAATATGTCTTCCAACCCGCGTGCGACCTGCTGTTGAAAATTAGCAGCCGCGATGGCTGCGTTCTGCTGTTGAAGCGTAAACATGAGTCTCCTCGAGTGCTGCGCACTCAATTGATAAAATGTCAATTCGGCGTACATTACGACTGATACGGACCACGGTCGTTGAAAAACCGTGTGAATGGCGGTCTGCGTGGCGGTTGAGTGGCTACCTGCGACCCCAATCATCGAGGTGTACTGGCTTTGATTTGTTCCCGAGATGTCGTTCTAAAACCCACCCGTTGACTCGGGAAAACTCTGCCGCCGTCCGGGTTGCGCGCTTCTCGATGCACTCGGGACAGAAAAACTCGCGAGTGACTTGAACGGTTTCTTTATCTTCCCAACCGCACTCTTCGCAACGGAGGGTCCGGGTTAAATGCTGCATCAGTGGATGATCTGCAACCTCTGCTGGGATACCGACTAAATAACCGTAACGGAGCGATATCTCCGTGGCATTGATAGTCCACCCCGGATAAGCGTTGCCGTAATTTCGGACGATCTGGACGAAGTCGGGATCGGTGCGCAATTCCTGCGCGAACATATGAGTCGTAGGGTAGTAGTTAACCTTTCCAAACTTGGCCACGTCCTCCTGCAACATCTCGGTCCCTAATTCGAGACCGACGTAGCACTCCTCGTCGTCAGGGCTGACATCGTAGGTTCCATTGATGTGAGAGGTAGCCCAATAAAGCGTGTCCAGCGTGATCTCTTGCCTTGCTGCCAACTCTTGGCGCTGTGCCTCGGTGAGCGTGGCTCTGTTCTGTGCCCACCAATCACGGACGGAGACAAACGGAACCTTCCCTTGCTGGCGACGTTCCTTTTCCATTTTGGCTTTCAGCTTCGCTTCTTTTTTCGCCTTCCTTTCATTTCTCTTGCGCTCCGCGTCGCGTGCCCGCGCCTTCTCTTTTGCTTGAAGCTGGGCTACTGCGTCATCCCCCAGAAGAGGGACGTATTCCTTTCGTGGCATTGTTACTCCTTCGACCACATGGGTCGGTTTATCGGTAGCACCGTGCTACCAGAAACATGGTGGGTGAGCGACCGCCACCTGCCGGGGTGGCGGGGAGTAGCGGGACGCGTCCAAGTCATGGATCAAGGCGGCTTTTCCACGTCGGTTTCGGCGGGAGGAAGAAAGGGCCTTGGGGACCTTGCGGCTCCCGGCTACCCCCGGGCCTGCGCTAACGTCCCTAGAATCAGCGCGGATTGTAGAGCGCGCGAAAATCTTCCTTCAGGGAGGATTCCATTAACTAGAATTCATCGCGAGCTTGCATCTTGCACACGGCAATCGTTGCGCGTGTTGGCCCTCCCGGTTGCGGGATGGTCTTGCACAAATCTTTGCGCTGGCTGCATTTTGTACTTGACAATGCAACATTACTATGCTACCGTTTCATCATGGAGATCGCCATGACGCCATCCATCCTCAAGAACGTGGTCAGAATGCCGAAGCAGCGAGCGAAGCAGGTCCGCGCTCGAATCTCTTACATGACGAGTGAACAACTCGAACGTTTTTTGACGGCTGCGAAGGAATACGGACCGCGTGAACACGCGATGTTTCTCTTCGCCGTCGCTCACGGCGCGAGGGCGCAAGAGATTGCGAATCTGCGTGTTAGCGAGATCAACTTGCAGAACGAGCAGATTCACATCGCCCGATTGAAGGGTTCGCTCGCGTCGACTCAGACCTTATTGAAGGTCAAGGGCAACTCGCTGTTCGACGAGAAGGCTGCGTTCAAAGCATGGCTGGCGGTTCGTGAGTCGGATGCCGACAACTTTGTGTTCAACTCCCAGAAGTCCACTCAGTTGAACCGGGTGACTGTCTTCAGGCTGTTCCGTGAGATCGCTCGGAAGGCTGGCCTCGGTGAGACCCTACAACACCCCCACGTTCTAAAGCACACCGCCGCGATGCTAATGGTCCAGCAAGGCGCTAATGCGTTCCTCATCCGCCAGCACCTCGGGCACCGCTCGTTCGATTCCACCCTTGCCTACGTCAATCCTTCGGACGCAGACGCCTCGGCTGCCTCCGCGAAGGCGTTCTCACAGGTCTTCTAGCTGACTACAAAAAGAGTGTATTGTTGCATTCTGGCTCTTTTGACCCTTCCAACAGGTTGAAAGAGCCAGAGTTATTTTCAGCCCGAAATATGCAACAGTTCTTTTCGGCCCGGGAAAGCCGTTTTAAGCACTCGAAACCATGCCTAGCCAAAGGCGTTCCGGCGGTTGGACGCTCCGGCCGGTCATGGACGCGTCGTCTAATCCCTTTGTTTTCGACGTAAGTGCAAGATTTACCTGACAGTTGTCCGCAAAACGGACACTTTTTGATAATTTCGGCGTGAAAACACGCTTCTTAGGAATTGCCTAGCGTTGGTGACGATTCCCGATGGTCGGCTTTACGCGGGCCTAGCCTGCCGGGCTACCCGCGAGGGGCCGCCAACCGCTAGGAATCGGGCTGGAGGCAATGGCGAACAAAAAGCGATAGCAAAAGCGATCGGAAACATGCTCGATTTCCGATCGGTTCGCCGATCGCTTTTCAGGACCGATCGGTGAACTCGCCTTTTTCGCCTATCGGTCTCGCCGATCGGTTCGACCTGTAGAATCAATAGGTTGCAGACCGATCGGTGAACCCGAAAATTTCGCCGATCGGTTTCGCCGATCGCTTTTGCCTAAAAACCAGAGCGATAGGCGAATCCCCCGGTATATAGAACCGGGGGTTCACCGATCGGTCTAGGTCCAGTCAGAAAACACCCATCGGTTTCGCCCGGAGGCCCCCGTTTGCTGTTACACGAAGCCCCACCACCCTGCCCCTGTGCTTACAGCACTACCCGCCTAAACCGCCCGGCCGGGAAGCGGCCTTACTCGCTAGCCGCCTCCTCAACCCCTGGCAGTGACCAGCCGCCTTCCTTACCGACTACGATCTTCAAATCACGGCGGACCTTCTCAACTTGCGAGTCGGTTAGCCCCATCTTCTTGCCGTGCTCGTATACCTCCAAGCCGGGGACGAACTGTCCATCTGGTGAGGTGCCCACCAGCAACTCGCCCACAATCTTCAAAGCGTCTGCCATTGTGGGCTTCCTCGGTCGGTCAATCGGGAGCACCTTGGAGGATGCGATCGGCTTGCCGTACGGACATTCCAGGCCGGTGTCTTGGTGCCACGGTGAGGCGCCTTCCTTGCCGCCCTTCACTCGATGCCAGCCGGCGGAACGTAGTTGGGACTCAATCTCGTACTCACTCATGGCCGTTTTCCTTGCCAGCTCCTTCAACGTGATGAACACGTCGCCCTTAACGATAAAGAGCAGGTCGGCGATGCTGCGCTGGCGGTTCATGTCCTTGTCCACCACGCCGAAGTTGCCCGTCGAGTTGATAACCGACGTGGGGGCCTCGCTCTTGCTCTGGCGAGACGATGCGGCCAGTCGAATCTTGGTCAACTCTCCGATCTGTTCGCGGTCCTTCAAGTTCACCAAGTCGAGTTCCATCGGCCCCTCACCGTTGTCATACAAATTGCGGTCTTTACGGATACCGTAAATCTGGTCGCACATCGCGGCGAAATCTGAGGTGCCTCTCAACATGTTTTCCTGCGTCATGGGTTCGTTCGGTGAAGCCTTGGTAGCGTGGTGGGCGAGCACTACGCAAACAGCGCCGTTCGCAAGCAGGTTAATCACGTCGTTCACCAGCAAGCGATTCTGCGCTGCGGAGTTTTCGTCCGCGCCCTTCATAAAGCGCACAGCGGTATCGAGGAAGACCACCGCTTTCGTTTCCTTCACGGCTTGCAAGAGAATCGGGTCGTCAAGTTGCAGCGTAGGTCCCAACGACACGGTGCGGGCCATGAACTTCCCCTTGTCGTTGGGGATGCGGAAGGCTTCGCAACGCTTACGGAACGCACGATCACGCGATTCTGGAATCAAATAAATGACCGTGCGCGGCTCCGCTACGTTGAACTGAGGCAAGCCGAACAGCGGCTCACCCGTGCAAATGGACTTCGCCATTGCGAGCGAGACCAACGTCTTCCCGTCGCTCGGTGACGCGCCCAAGAAGCAGATGCCTTCCTGTAACACGCCGTGAATCACTTCCACGATAGGCCCGTCGTCCATCTCACCGACGGAGCGGAACTGTTCGCGCCAGTCGGATGTATCAACGGGAACCGTACTGCTCAACAGCAACGGCGGCGGTCCCTCAGGCTTCTTACCGATGGAACGAGCGATGCTCTCGACTTCCTTGCTATCCAACGGAGGTACACAATCACGTTGGTTGAAGCGCTCCAACTCCATCGAGATTGCATCCTCAGATGCGCCAGCCGCACGAAGTGCACCAGCACGGCTCGTCAGGTAGTTGTTGCGCCCGCCTTCGAACACTTGACAGACCTGCGCGGTGTCGGTGTTCGAGGTCTGCGACCTCTTCAACTTCCACTCGGCATCTTTCACCTTAATGAAGTCCAGCAATGACTGAGGTGCTGCCTCGATGGATGCGGCCGAATTGATCGCGACGTACTGCGTCAGCGGCTGCGTGGTGTCGTTGTGCGGGTAAGCCCAAGAGCCAGCCGCGATCACATAACGGTTATTTACGCGAGCAGACAACAACTCGCGCTGCTGCTCATCTTGTACAGAGATGTTGCCCAACTTCCACGAGGCTTCGTTCTGGCGGAAGATAAAGTGGCGTCCACCAGAGACGGTGTTAGTGCCGTACGTGGTCAACGGGCCGAACTTCTCTTCGTATTCTCGCATCAACCCTGCGTCGTCATCTAATCCCCAAATGCCGTCCTTCTTGCCGACCAGCATCACGTTCTGATACGGGTCGTTCTTCGCAAGACCCAGCGCGGTATCAAGATCGTTGGTCGCGATCTGCTCCCAACCCGCAACCTTGCACGCCTTCATTCCACGAGGCGTGAACATGACGTGGGCACCCATCTTCACAAACTTGGCGGCGATAGCCTCCGCCATCGGCTGCGGCGTTGACTGTGTGACGGTGCTCACGATTGCACCCCGCCAACACCAACCGTGATGTTCACTGCCTGATTGTATTGTCCCGCCCTATTTGGAGGAACCACGTCGTACGATACGAGCATCCCAACACAGGGAGGCGTGTCGCTCTTCCACTCGCGAACGTGAAAGAATAAACGGCTCTTGAAGCCTTGAAGAATGAATCCGTAACCCTTCAAATCGTAATACTTTTGAACTGTACCTTCCATTGGAACCAACCTTTGGGCGTAAGCCCGAACGAAAATCAGCCTGAGCTGTCGTGCCACCACCTTTCCGGCTCGTGTTCCCCGAAGGGTTCCAGCGTTTCGGCGTGCCTGCTGCCCGATTAACGCTCCATGCCACTAACATCTCGGCGTTCCCGCGATCAGGTCAGTTCCCCGACCGATGCGAGATTAGCGCCAAAACTCGCTGCTACCGCTTAAAAGGATTTCTCCTCACTCCCTTCCCCGGCTAAACGCGTATTTGTTTTTCGTCCAACTCAAACTTCAGCAATCCAAATCTCAGATTCAAAACCCGGAACGCTTTCAATTCCGCCAGCATCCGTCTTCGTAAATCGCCGTCCGCTTGATCGATACTCGCCATCATGTGGTCATAAACATCGTTCAGCGTATGTCTGTCGGGGCATACCCCTGATTCAAAATGATCCATCTCACACCTCTGTAAGCTTTTCCAGACGCGTGAAACCGATTAACCGCCGGTGCGCGAACAGGTCCTGCACAACTATTGGTTTACTGAAACAAAACTTGAACCACTTCCCTAATCTGGTCGGTCGTCAACGTGCCATCCGTCAACCGGTTCACCAACACGCCTACGCTGGCGGCATCCGCTGGCAATGGAAGAGGCTCCAAAGCCTTGGCGGCCTCCAAAATTCGGTAGCTGGCCGTCAACAGTTCGGTTTCCCGATGTCCCAAGTTAACGACTCCCGTGTAAGCAGCGCTCAACGTGGATGGCTTTATCTCGCAGATGGTCGCGAGGATGCCTCGGGAGCAACCCGCAGCGCGTAAGTTGTCAGCAACGCGATTCAGAACGGTTGAAACCATTTGTAATCCCTTAAACAAAAATTCGAGTCGAAAAAATAAGTGCAGAGACTAGGAGGGAGCCTCTGCACTTGGAGGAAGGAATCATGAAGGAGACTTGGGTCTCCCCAACAATAGGACGAAATGGCACTTGGCCTCCAGCATCGCCCGCATCTCATTGAGGCAGCAGGTGGTTATGGCGCTTTTTTGGTTGTCCACCTAATTCCTTCGCACGCACCCATTTGCCGCCGCTGTCTTTCCTCCATCCGTTCGCCTCCGCGCTCTTCTCCAGCACGATTACTTGATCGTCGATGGCTTTTAAGACTAGCTTCTGGGCAGCGCGGCTTTGTTTGGTCGTGGTAGGCGCGACCTTGCGGGCGTGCGCCTCCACCAGATGCTCCTCGGCGCTTCTCCGAAGCCGGGACCGGTGGCCGCACAATGTGCAAACGATGTCTTCGTCCGCGTTCCGGATAAAGGTGAAGTTCGTGCCGTCCCAAGCGAGTATCGCAACCGCAACCGTCTTCAAGTGTCCGCCAGCCAGCTTGCGAGCGCGCTCTTCTTGATCCCTCTTATCAAACTCGCTTCGCTTTGGTTCACGTCGCCACTTGGCCGAGTGTTCCTTCGGATGGAATTCGTCCTCGAATTCTTTCCCCCACTTCCCAATCACGACTCCCGCGTCGTCGGCTGTGGTAGGGCTGCCGTCTTTGAAGTAGGCGGTGCGGCGCTGGCCTTCCCTGAATGTCGGCACGTCATGTTCGTCGACATCAGCGAGTTTGTTGCCGACGGCTTCGATGTTCTCGTTGCCGTATACGAGCTTGCCCTTCCCGCGCGGCGCGTCCGCGATGAACAATCCACTGGTAGCGCCTCGATCACGGGCGCGAGCTTGTTGCGCGTTGTACTCGCGCTGCTCCTCTTGACCCCGAATGATGTCTTGAATCTCCTGCACCTTCACAGCGTCGCCCGCCTGGATAGCCGCGTTCAATTCCGCTTCCACGCGTTGGCACTCCCGCTTGTAAATGCGCTGCTGTTCCTGACTCAGCTTCACCCTGCTCAATTCCTGCCGGTACCGCTGGCGCTGGGCGTGCTTGATTTCTGCGGCGGTCTTCTTGTGGTCACCGGTTATCGGTCGACCGCGTTTGCGTTTAGGTGGATCAGGTACAAGGACCGGCCCGCCGGGGACTGTTGCAGCCGGTGCCGGTGCAGGTTCCGGCACATCTACTGGCGCGGCATCGTCCGGATCGTAGGGACGACCCGCGAGTCCGTGGAAAGCGCGGCGCTGGAGGGGCGGCTTCATCGAGGGCACTTGGCGTCCGCTCATGAGCGGTGCCTTCCTTCCACACGCTCACACCAGCGCACCAAAGTCGCTCTACGGACGTACAACTTGCGTCCGACCTTTACGACGGGGATTTCACCATTGGCGATAAGTCCACGGAGTTGCCACACAGTCAGGCCAACAACTGGAGCGGCAGTCGAGAGATTCAACAGAAGAGAGTTGGAATTTGCCGCAAATTTGGCGGCGAGTACAGCGGGTGCTTCGGCGACGGGGGTTGACATAGGCGAATCCTTGCGCTCAAGGATTCACCGTTCGGTGAAGTCAACTGCTGCGCTATGCTACCCGTTCCCTCAAAGGTTGCCGTTGTAGGCGTTCAAGGGGTCGCAGGATGTGGATGCTCCATAAGGAGCGAGACCATTAAGTCCTAGAACCATAGTACCAAAATCGGTAGTACTTGTCAAGCGTTTTCTTTGGCCCTCGTTTGAGCATATACGAATCCCGTACCTACGTACCATTGCCGCAAAAGTCTACGGCGTGGGAATCTCGTGCGTATGAGCACACTCACAGTTCTGGAAATTCCGAAGAAGCGAGGCAAGTACGGCGACGGGTCGTGCTACCAACGTCAAGACAACGGGCGTTGGGAGATTTCTTTCTACGACAATGAGGGCCGTCGCAGGCGGCAATCTTTCAACACCGAATCGAAAGCCCAACGGGCACTCGCTCAAAAACTCGCCCTAAAGGACGCCGGAAAACTCGACGCTCCAGAAGGGCGAACCCGAATAGATTCCTTGGCAGACGCTTATCTCCGCTACATCAAGAACAGCAAACCAAAATCTCATAAATGGATAGAGCGGGTTTGGGACGGCCATCTGAAGCCCTTCTTTGGCGGCAGACTGGCGACTCGTATCGGCTCGGTTGAACTCGACAAGTACGTCGAGGAGCGTAAGGACGGTATCGACACAGCGGAAGCGGATGTACAGCGCAACGGCACAATCAATCGCGAACTGGCCGTGCTGAAAGCGATGTTCAACCACGGTTCCCGTTTGGACCCTCCTCTAGTTTCCCGAGTTCCTCGCTTTCCCGAAAAACTTCGCGAATCGAATCCTAGAAGCGGATGGCTGGACGATACGCAGTACGAGGCTCTGCAAGATCACGCCAAGCATGTATGGCTTCGCGGATTCCTCGCGGTAGCGTATAATTTTGGTTTCCGTAAGGGCGAGTTGCTCAGCCTGAGAGTGCGGCAAGTGAATCTGAGAGACCGGACGATTCAGTTGCTACCGGGCACGACCAAGAGCGACAAGGGCCGCACAATCAAAATGACCGACGACGTTCACGAACGCCTTACCGCGTGCGTCGAAGGTAAGAAGCCCGAGGATGCGTTGTTCACTTGGGATGATGGCAGTCCCGTGAGAGACTATCGCGTCGTCTGGTCGAAGATGTGCAAAGCAGCCAAGGTTCCGATTCTGCTGCATGACTTTCGTCGGTCAGCGATTCGGAATATGATTCGAGCAGGAGTACCCGAGAAGACGGCAATGCGAATCTCCGGTCATGTAACACGCTCGGTCTTCGACCGCTACGACATCGGTAGTGAGGACGATCTCACCGAGGCAGCGCAAAGAATCGAAGACCGGAGAAAAGGAATTGGACGCAAATTGGTCACAGGAAAGGAGCAATTGAAGGAGCAGTCCTCAACTCGTTGATTCTACAGTGCCCGAATGGCGGAACTGGCAGACGCGCTAGATTCAGGTTCTAGTGGCCTCACGGCCTTGGAGGTTCGAGTCCTCTTTCGGGCACCACTCAAATCGTTGCGGCAATTCTCCTAAACACATTCGGCGGCGTTAGCGCGACCCTGACGACGAATGGAACGGATCATCCCCCGTCCCATCAGCGGCATCCTCCGGGCTCGGTATATCCAGGTTAATCACCACCGGCTCCTGCCCGCTCCGAACAATCACCGCTTCCACCGGTTCGTCCTTCTTCCCGTTGAGCTCCTGATGCGGCACATACGGCGGCACGTACACGAAGTCTCCTGGCCCAGCCTCGTCCACAAACTCCAATCGGTCCCCCCATCGAAACCGCGCCCGGCCGCGTACCACGTAAATCACCGTCTCCAATTCCCCATGATGATGCGGACCAGTCTTCGCGTTCGGCTGCACCACGACGGTCCCTGCCCATAGCTTTTGCGCGCCCACCTTCGCATGCGAAATAGCTTCCGCGCGCGACATCCCCGGCGTCTGCGGCGTGTTGGTGTCCAATTGCCCGCTGCGGATGATGCGCAAGCCGTGCGTTTTCCAATCGGGTTTTCCGCCGCGATCGACGTCGCTCATGATTCACCCCGCTGAAAATCGAATTATATCGTCCCAGTTCCGCAATCTCGCAAGGAACTCAAAAATTCGGAGAACCCCTCGATTCCGCGCGCCAGCATTGCAAATCGCAATGATTCCCTTCCGCTAAATTTTCCGCAAACCATTGACACCCGCCGCATCCCACCATACATTCGTCGTATCAAGCACTAGCACGCCAGCATAGCCCGCGGGAAAGAGAGCATCATGAGCCTTCGCGATTTCCTCTCCAAACAATTTATCGACGTCATCGACTGGACAGAGCCCGAGGACGGCATCCTCGCCTATCGCTACCCCATGCAGGACCGCGAAATCCAGAATGGCGGCAAGCTCACCGTTCGCGACTCGCAGTACGCGGTCTTTGTCAACGAAGGAAAAGTCGCCGACGCGTTCGGTCCGGGCCTCTACACTCTGAACACCCAAACGCTGCCGATTCTCACCTATCTCAAGAACTGGGACAAAGCCTTCCAATCCCCGTTCAAATCCGACGTCTACTTTTTCTCCGCGCGCACGCAAACCGATCAGCACTGGGGCACTCCCAATCCCATTACCATCCGCGACAAGGAATTTGGCGCCATTCGCCTGCGAGGCTTCGGCATTTATTCCTATCACCTGGCCGACGCAAAAACGTTTTACAGCAAAATCAGCGGCACCCGCGATCTCTATCGCGTCGCCGACCTCGAAGGCCAACTCCGCAACACCATCGTCGCGAAAATGACCGACGCCTTCGCAAATAGCCAGGTTCCCTTTCTCGACATGGCCGCCAGCCAGGGCGCGCTCGCCGAAAAAATCACCGAGCAGCTCAAACCCGCATTCGCCGAGTACGGTATTTCGTTGGACACCTTCAACGTCGAAAATCTTTCGCTCCCCGACGAGCTGCAAAAAGTCCTCGACCAGCGCATCAGCATGAACGTGATCGGCGACATGGGCAAATTCACCCAATACGAAGTCGCGCAATCGATCCCCATCGCCGCCGCGAACGAAGGCGGCGGCGCAGTAGGAATAGGCGCGGGCCTCGGCGCGGGCATGGCCATCGGCCAAACCATGATGGAAGCCGTGAAAAGCTCGACTGCCGGCCAGGCTCCCGCGAGCGGTGGCGGCAGTGCCGCTGCTCCTGCTGCGTCCGGAGCGGCAAGCGCGGCCACGAAATTCTGCCAGGAGTGCGGCAAACCAATCCCTCGCGCGAGCAAGTTCTGCCCGGAATGCGGCAAGCCCCAAGCCTGATCAGCGGAGACCTATGAGCAGAACCCACCCGGTCCCATGCGGCGTCGAATGGATCCTATGAGCGGAGTTGAATGGGTCATCGAAGCATTCGGATGCTCGCCGGAGTCGCTGAAAGACGCATCCGTATTACGCGCGCTATTCGATGAAATCATCCACGAAATGAAACTCCGTCCGGTCAGCGCCCCGCAATGGCACCAGTTCCCGCGCACCGGCGGCATCACCGGCCTCTGCCTCCTCGCGGAATCCCACCTCGCCTGCCACACTTTTCCAGAGCATGGCTCGCTCTGCCTGAATTTATTCTGTTGCGTCCCGCGCCCGGAATGGAATTTTGAAGCCGCGCTGCGGCAACTTTTCTCCTCCCAGACCGTAACGATTCGCCGCTTGGTCCGTTCCTACGAAATGCCACGCGAACTGGCGGCGGGCGACTGACGTGACTTCCCTGCCCGCACTGCGTTCGAGCACTCGTCGATGACGCAACCCGTCTCGAACTGCCCAAACTGCGGCGCCAAAATAGTCTTCCAATGGTCCAGCAGCGTGCAAACCGTCTGTACCTATTGCAAAAGCATCCTCGTCCGCACCGACGTCGACCTTAAAAAAGTCGGACAAGTCGCCGACCTGCCTCCCGACAGCTCGCCGATCCAGCTCAATACCGAAGGCATCTACCACAACAAAGCCTTCGTCGTCGCCGGCCGCATTCTTTACGAATATGAACAAGGCGGCTGGAACGAGTGGCACATCGTCATGAACGACGGCACGAGCGCGTGGCTCTCCGACGCCCAAAATGAATTCGCCGTCTCCTACGCCGTACCCGGCCAATCTCTGCCGACAGCCTCTCAGGTCCAGGTCGGCCAGCAATACACCTGGAACAATCAAACCTATACGGTCACGGTAATCACCGAAGCCCACTACAAAGGCGTCGAAGGCGAACTCCCTTTCCAATACTGGAACAAAACCGAAGTCACCTTCGTCGACCTCCGCTCGCAAACCGGAAAATTCGCTACGCTCGACTACAGTGACGAGCAACCTGCGCTTTATCTTGGAGAATTTGTTGAGTTCGACGATCTAAAGCTCAAAAATCTACGCCAGTTCGAGGGTTGGTGATGAGCGCCAGTCAGCCACCTCTTCCGTCACAACCCGCGAAGCCCCAGGTGAAAGCGCTGAATTGCCCGCAGTGCGGCGGCGCCATCACGCTACGCTCGTTCCAACAAGCCGTAACGGTCGTCTGCGAAAATTGCCACTCCATCCTCGACGCCAAAGACCCCACGCTGAAGATTCTCCAGCAATTCCAAGCCATCACCGGCGAACTCAAGCCACTCATCCCGCTCGGCACGCGCGGAAAACTCCGCGGCACCGACTACGAAGTTATCGGCTTCCAACGCCGCAGCATCGAGTCCGATGGTGTCCGCTACGACTGGCACGAATATCTGCTCTTCAATCCCTACAAGGGTTTTCGTTACCTCAGCGAATACCAGGGCCACTGGAACGACATCTCCGTCTGCAAGAATCTGCCCACCGTTCGCAGCTCCATCGTCTCCACTGCCAACTATCTGGGCGAAAATTTCCGCCACTTTCAGACCGCGGACGCCACCACCGGATACGTCATCGGAGAATTTCCCTGGCAGGTGCGCGTTGGCGAGCGCGCCGTCGTGAGCGATTACGTCCATCCGCCCCACCTGCTTTCCTGCGAACAGAGTTCCGGCGAAACCACTTGGTCGGTAGGCGAATACATCTATCCCCAGGAAATCTGGAAGGCCTTCAATCTCCCCGGCCAGCCGCCCGTGCCAGTCGGCATCTTCGAAAATCAGCCCGCGCCCTCCACTGTAAATCTCAAGACGGTATGGGTAGCCTTCATCGCCCTCTCCATTTTCCTGCTCGGCCTGATGGCCTTCACCGACATGGTCGCAAGCAAGGATCAGGTCTTCACCGCTTCCTACCGCCTGGCTCCGGGGCCTGCGAAGGGCGAGGCCTCGTTCGTCACCGACGTCTTCGAACTAAAAGGCCGAGACTCTAACGTCGAAGTGAAAACCTCAGCCGATGTATCCAACAGTTGGATCTACTTGAACTATGCGCTCATCAGCCAGGACACCGGCCGCGCCTGGGACTTCGGCCGCGAAGTCAGCTATTACTATGGCCGTGACAGCGACGGCTCCTGGACCGAAGGCAGCGGCAGGGACCGAGTGATCGTGCCCAGCGTGCCCGCCGGCCACTACTACTTACGCATCGAGCCCGAATCCGACGCGCGCCATCCCGCCATCACCTACACCGTCACCGTGACCCGAGACGTCCCAGTGTTCAGTTTTTATGGCTGGGCTTTCCTCGCGCTGCTCGTGCCCGCCGCGCTGATCAGCCTTAAAGCCCTGAGTTTCGAGCGACAACGATGGGCGGAAAGCGATCACCCGATCCTGCAAAGCAGTGGTTAATAAAGTGGGGGTAAAAAAAGTGCAGAGTAAAAAAGTGGAGGCCAAGAAATGTTTCAATCACTCTATCTGATCTACGGATTCCTGGTGCTCGGCATGGTCGGCATGGCTCAGTATCGCGGCTGGAGTATGGACACCATGAACGAAGTAAAAAACGTCCCCAAGTCCATAAGAGACAATCCCGGCGCCTATCGCGGCATCTACAGCAGCTATCACCACTACACAGGAGGCAAATAAGATGAACCTAGTCCCGCTCGGCAACGTCATCAGCGCCCTGGCCTACGCATTCATAGGCATCCTGATCTTCATCCTGTCGTTCGTCATCATCGACAAAGCCACGCCGTACCATCTATGGAAAGAGATCGTGCAAGAACACAACATGGCCCTGGCGATCCTGATAGGCGCGATGTCCATCGGCATCTGCATCATAATCGCCGCCGCCATCCACTAGATCGCCGCCCCATGTTGTGCAACAACAAACCATTGGGCGACAACGGAATGCTGACCGACCAACCCGCGCTGACCCACCGACCCGCGCGCCGTGTAGTGGCGGGTCTTTAGACCCGTCAGCCATGAGCTCGCAGCAGAAAACGAAGCTCGTTTCGACAGTTCTTTTCCGACAGCTCCTTCCGAAGCCTTTTCCTTAGGAGGCCGGGGCTTCAGCCCCGGCGCAAAACGCAGCAAGCTAACGGGCTTTAGCCTGAAGAAAGCATTTTCAATCGAACGCCTGTAAACTCCGATCCACGCAAAATGGGAATCCTCCTCTTCATCTCCGTCCTGCTAGTAGCCGCCTGCGGCCTGATCTACGAGCTAGTAGCCGGCACCCTGGCCAGCTACCTCCTGGGCGACAGCGTCCTGCAATTCTCCACGGTCATCGGCACGTACCTCTTTGCCATGGGCCTGGGCAGCGCCCTCTCCCGCTATCTGAATCGAGGCCTAGTCTACCAATTCATCTGGATCGAACTCCTCCTAGGTGTAATCGGTGGCTTCTCCTCCGCCCTCCTGATGCTAGCCTTCGCCTTCACTCAAGGCTTCGAGCTCATCCTCTACGCCCTGGTCATCGTAATGGGCGTCCTCGTAGGCCTGGAAATCCCGCTGCTGATGCGTATCGTGAAGGACCGCTACGATTTCCGAGACGTAATCGCCCACGTCCTGACCTTCGACTACCTCGGCGCGCTGGGAGCCTCCCTCCTCTTTCCGATCCTCCTCGTCCCGCGCCTGGGCCTGGTGCGTTCCGCGATGCTGTTTGGCATCATCAACGCGGCAGTCGCGCTATGGAGCACGTTCCTGTTCGCGAAGCAGCTTCCCACCGCTCGTGTTTTGCGCGTAGCCTGCGTCGTAGTCCTGTGCGGCCTCGGAATTGGCATGGCCCAAGCCAGAAAAATCACCGCCACCGCCGAAGAAAACATCTATGCCGACGAAATCATTTTCGCCCGCGACTCCCGCTACCAGCATCTGGTCCTAACGCGTTTCAAAGACGACCTCCGCCTCTTCCTCAACAGCCACCTGCAATTCAGCTCCCGCGACGAATACCGTTATCACGAAGCGCTGATTCACCCCGGCCTCGCCAGCATCCCCGCACCGCGCCGTGTCCTCGTACTCGGCGGCGGTGACGGCCTGGCCGTTCGCGAAATCCTGAAATATCCCCAGATCGAAAGCATCACGCTCGTAGACCTCGATCCCGAAATGACCCGCATTTTCTCAACAAACGCGATGCTCACGCAGCTGAATCAAAAATCGCTGTTATCGCCGAAACTCCACGTCATCAACGCCGACGCCTTCCCGTGGGTCGATTCCAACACCGACAGCTTCGATTTCATCGTCATCGATTTCCCCGATCCCACAAATTATTCGCTCGGCAAGCTCTACACCACCGCGTTCTACCGCGCCGTTGCCCGCCACCTAAGCGTCCAGGGCGCAATCGTGGTCCAGAGCACCTCACCGATGTTCGCCCGCGATTCCTTCTGGTGCATCGCCGCAACACTAAAGCAAGCAGGCCTGCGCACCTACCCCTACCACGTCTACGTCCCCTCCTTCGGCGAATGGGGATTCATGCTAGCCTCCACCCACGAATACACGCCGCCGACTTCCCTACCGTCAGGCCTGCGATTCGTCGATGTGAAGGGCATCCCACTGATGTTTCAATTCCCCCCAGACATGGCCCCCATGCAAGTCCCTCCCAACCAATTGAACGACCAAGTCCTGGTCCGCCTCTACGACCAAGACTGGAAAGACATCAGCCACTAAAGGTCTAAAGGTTTTGTGGCACAGCCACTCCTGGCTGTGTTCGCCATCCCTGCAAACATCTCAGCCCAAACACAAGAACATAAATGGCCCCAGCCTGTAGCCGCGGTCTCCGAGACCGCGGGGTTTAGATGAAAGTGTCACCCATGCCCATACCACGCCCACGACTGCGGCATTCTGCAGGTGCCCGAGCCCGATCAATACATCCGGACCGTGCTTTTTTCGTGGACGTCTGCTATCGATCCTCCGTAGAAACGGGAGGGCACGGCCGGGTGCCGCATCCTTCGGTTTTAAAGGGTGCGGGTTTAGATCCAACTTCAACCGACCCATGGCCACACGGATGGTCAGCCACAGAAGAAAATTCTCATCATTCAATCCGCCGTTGTGAGAACTTGTACAGAAAATGAATCGCCGCCAATTCCTAGGTCTCAGCAGCGCCGCCCTAATCGGTCTCTCCCAAAAGGGTGATCGTCCGATCGCAGGCTCATTCGTAAACGATTCATTCCAAGCCGGACATCTCCTACGCGATCGCGCAAGCTTCCCAACTCCAAAACGCATCGAGAAAATCCCCGTCATCATCGTAGGCGGCGGCATCGCCGGCCTGAGCGCCGCCTGGCGCCTACGCAAACGAAACTTCACCGATTTCGTCCTGCTGGAAATGAACGACGACGCCGGAGGAAATGCCCGCTGGGGAGAGAACGAAATCACCGCATATCCATGGGCCGCGCACTACGTGCCGGTCCCGGGACCAAAGGCAATTTACGTGCGCGAGCTATTCGAAGATTTGGGTGTGCTGAAAGACGGACAATGGAATGAGCGCTATCTCTGCTTCTCCCCGCAAGAGCGACTCTTCCTCTACGGCCGATGGCAGGAAGGCATCGAACCTGCCATCGGACTAAAACCAAAAGATCGCGAACAATTTCAACGTCTGGAAGAGCTTTTCACTAAATATAGAAATAGCGGAGAATTCACCATCCCGCTCGAACTCGGTCGCTCGAATCGTCTCGCCGATTTAGATCGCATCTCGTTTTCCGAGTGGCTCCGCCAACAAAATATCGATTCCCCGCTCGTAAACTGGTACATGAACTACGCGTGCCGCGACGATTACGGCGCGCTGGCCAAAGACACATCCGCGTGGGCCGGCATCCACTATTTCGCATCCCGCGAAGCCGAAGAAAAAGGTCCGCTCACCTGGCCCGAAGGCAACGGCTGGATCACGCGTCGTCTCCTCGAACGCGTCGGCGAAAACGTCCGCACCAACCAAATGGTGCATCGCATCACGCCAAGTCCGCGCGGCGTGACCGTCGAAGCCGGCGACACGCAATTCCAATCCGAATTCGTGATCTTCGCCGCTCCCACATTCCTCGCTCCCTACATCGTCGACAATTTTCAGCCGCTCCACGATTTCACGTACTCGCCGTGGCTCACCGCAAACCTAACGCTCGATCGGTTGCCTGAGTCGCGTGGAGCAGAGCCGACTTGGGACACCGTCTTCCTCGACTCACCCACGCTCGGATACGTAGACGCCACGCATCAGACCATTCGCTCGCACATCGACAAAACCGTTTGGACCTATTATTGGGCGTTAGCCGAAGGCGATCCCGCGCAAAACCGCCGCCTTTTGCTGGAAAAAGATTGGGCGTACTGGAAGGAGGCGATTCTTCACGACTTGGAAAGAGTCCACTCCGATATTCGCAGATGCGTTTCGCGAATCGACATCATGCGCATGGGCCACGCCATGGTCCGGCCCGTTCCGGGGTCGATATTCTCAGCCGAGCGCCAGCGTCTGTCAAAACGCCAAGGCCGGATCTTGTTTGCAAATTCCGACGTAAGTGGAATTTCCATCTTCGAGGAAGCGCAATACCACGGCGTGAAATCCGCGGAAGAAATTCTGCAACTCATCGAAGGAAAAAAGTAGAGCAATTGCGCAATGAGCAACGCAAAATCGGTGACCCTATTCTGGGATGCCGCCCACGTTCGCATGTCATCCTGAGCCCATCCGATAAGGATAGGTGAAGGATCTCAACGCCCGCACGATCACCAAACCTTCTTCAAACCAGTTCGACTTCAATACTCAGAGCGGCTGGGCACTCTCAGGCGGTCCTGGCGCTGCCGGTAAACAAGTGGACGATCAATGAGATCACGGCAAAAATCAGGAGCAGGTGAATCATGAAACCGGCGACGTGAAAGAATACGAATCCACCGGCCCAAAGAATCACGAGCAGTATCGCTAAACCTAGAAAAGGTCCAAATCGCATAATCGCTCTCCTTTACAGACGGCGATGGCTCCGTATCGAAACAGCCACGCGCATTCATCTATAAATAATATTTGGCCGAGATGGACAATACGGGGAAGCGTGTAGCGCGACCAGTAAAGTCGCTTACCCACGCTATCGTCGGAGGCTGCGGAGACGCCCTGTTTGTCTTTCCCTCGAATCACTCACCGACAGACTCATGTTGCGTTCACCGACTTCAGGAGGCCCTCGGCATGTAACGCGCCTTCTGGCGTGTCTTCGTGTTTGAAGTACACGAAGACGTCGCCTTTTTTGACGAGCTCTGCCACTTGAGTGGTGACCGCCTTGTGGGCCTTTGCTGAGTAATCTTCCTTGCGCAGGCGCAGGTACGCGAAGTCCGCCGTCTGCACGTCGGGCGTTTCCAGTTTTTCGCTTTCCGCCTGGCAGAGCGCGACGTTCGCCGCGCGCATCACCTCGTAAACTTCGCCGGTGAACCACGAAACGTTCCGAAATTCAAAAGCGCTGCGCAAACTTCGCGGGAGTCCCGCCAAAAAATCTTTCAGCAACGCCACGTCGCACTTTAGGTATGGAGGCAATTGGAACAGCACCGGCCCCAGCTTCTTCTCCGCGTCCAACGGCTGCAAGGACGCGACGAATTCCGACGTGAAGTCTGCGACATCTTTGAGCCGCTTGATGTGCGTGATCTTTTGGTTGGCTTTCACCGCGAATTTGAAATCCACAGGCGTCGCGGCCATCCATCCGCGTAGAAGTTTCTCCGTGGGGAAATGCCGGAAGGTGTAGTTCACCTCTACGGTGTTCAGCCGCGAAGAGTAATGGCCAAGGAACTTCGCCGAAGCTAGCTTCGCTGGATAAAAATCGGGCTTCCATGTTGCGTAAGCCCATCCGGATGTCCCTGCATAGATCTTCGCCACGGAGTCACCCAAAAACAGAGTCGAACACGTCGCAAGTAATAACCGGCCATGCTGAGGACATCCGAGAGCCTCAACTTCTTTTCTAACCGAGGCGCAAAATACGGCTGCGCGCGCCGCTGGCGCTACGCAGGGCCCATCCTTCGTCAGGATAAACTGAAGCCCAGCGCCTACATGCCTTTTGCCAGCAAGCTCTTCCAGCGGGCCCAGGCGTCGGTGCGGGCTTTGCGATTTGCGTCGCTGGCGTCGGGGGCTTCGCCAGCGCGCATGAAGCCGTGGCCTGCGCCGTCATAGGTGACCGGCTCGTAGGTCTTGCCGGCTGCCTTCATTGCTTCGACCGTGCCGGGAATAGTTGCGCCGATGCGCGCGTCGTCGCCTGCGTAAAACCCGTAGATTGGAGCCTTAATGCGCGCCATCGCATCCTTATCCGGCGGCGGACCGTAAAACACGAACGCCGCCGATAGGTCGCCGCGGTTGGTGGCAAAACGGAACGACTGTCCTCCACCCCAGCAATATCCGGCAACGAACAGCTTGCCGTTGGCGGCGGGAATCTTAAGCCCGTAATCCGCGGCGGCATTCAGGTCCGCGGTAACCTGGTCGGGACTGAGATGGCTGACCGCTTCCATGGTCTTGCCTTCGGCGAACGACGAGCTGCGCCCACCGTTCGGCCCCATGCCGGAGAGCAGATCAGGCGCGACCGCGATGTATCCCGCCGCGGCGACCTGGTCGGCCAAATCCTGCACCCAATCGGTCATGCCGAAAATTTCGTGGATCACCAGCACAACCGGGCGCTTGTCCTTCGACTCCGGGTACACCACGAATGTTTCGACCGAGCGGCTGTCGTGCTTCACGGTGACCCATTCGCTGTGACGCGGCGATTTGGCTAACTGGGCTTTAGCCCAGTCTTGAGCGGCGGCTGGCAACGCGGCAACCGACGCAGCTAGAAGTAACAGAAAACTCAGCGAGGCTCGTTTCATCATTCCCTCACAAATCGGCGGTGTAAATGCGGATCGCGGCTGGCCGGGCTAAAGCCCGGCGCCTACATTTTGATGTTCAACCGTATGCATCCGGCTAAGACGCCTTGCTTGTATCCGCGAACCGCCAGAATCATATGCGTCCACCCACGCTCTGAGCAAGCGGATGCGGCCGCCAGACAAAATGTTTACCTCGCGCCTGAGGTGCAGGACGCTTCCGACGGAAACACCGACGATTCCCCACTGCCGCAAATCCAACGAGAGTTGCGAGGGCGGAAATTGACGTGTTGATCGACAATCCGTTACCGTGACGTTGCGCCAGGTTGACCTCGTGGGAGGTTCACGCCATGCACTCGATTTCATTGGTCTTCTCGTCACTGATTCTTTCTTTTCCCGAATGGAAACCTCACTTCACGTTCTTGAGCGACGGCGTCTCGAGCGAATTGATGGTGCTGCGCTGGCTTCATTTCATCTTTGGCATCATCTGGATCGGGCTGCTCTACTTTTTCAACCTGGTTGGCATGCCCACGATGACGCAACTGGATCCTCCGGTGCGCGTCAAGGTGTATCCAGTGCTGATGTCTCGCGCAATGGCGTGGTTCCGATGGTCCGCACTGGTGACCGTGATTGTTGGCATACGCTATTTTTTCAGCCTGCTTTCCAGTGACGCGCGCAATGCCGGTGATCCTTCGTTGACCTTACGCTGGTTCGGGTGGTGGCTGCTGGTGTGGCTGGCGGCCTACGCGCTGGTCTACGCGTTGCAACTTCCAGCGAAAGGGGTTCTGGATAGCCCGTGGCTGCGGGTAATCGGGATCGCGGTCGTGGTGTGCGCCGCATCGTGGACGGTCCTGGCGCTGAATGGCGGTCCAGACTCCTCGAGCCAACACCTGGCCATCAGCGTCGGCGGCGGGTTGGGCCTGATCATGCTGCTCAACACCTGGGGCGTGGTGTGGCGAGTGCAGAAGCGCCTGATCGCGTTGGCGCGAGTGGCGGCCGACCAGGGCACGCCAATGCCGCCGGAAGCAGCGCGGCTGATGCGTTGGGGATTTCTAGCGGCGCGCAGCGGCTTCTGGTTGTCGTTTCCGATGCTGTTCTTTATGGGCGCGGCCAGTCATTACCCGTTTTTGAGCACGGTGGCGCGTTAACGTTCTGGTTACCCCTCCCCCCACCCTTTTTCGTAAGTGTGGATTCCAAAGCCGGTTAAAGTCGTTTGTTTTGATAGACATTTGTAAGTATGGATTCTAAGAGAGTTAGCGCTGAGTGGGAGCGGTGGAATGCTTGGCAGCGATGGAACGGCTGAACGATGAAACGTGAGGAGGTTAGGATGCGAGCGGACGGGGAGAAGTGCGGGCAGTACCGAACTGGGAACCCCGGCGGGTTGGCTGGGCGAATTTGGCGCGATTTTCAAGATGCAGTTTACTATACACTAAAATAATTGTCAAGGAATATTTCTATGCCACGAAAAACACGGGACTTCAGGAGGCGCAGATGCCCAGCGATAGCGAAGTGCGAGACGTGGTCCGACAGTTGATGCGGCTCTTTGATTCGATGGACGCCCGATATGCGAGTTTCCTTTATGTTGTGGCTAAGAAGGACCCGGAGGAATACACCCGACTACTGGACACCGCTGAAAGAATCACTCCAAGAGTGACCAAGGTTCTTGCCGTCGGCGACAGCCTGCATCGCCAAGTATACGAGTCGTTGGATGACCCGAATGCAGACTGCTGCAAGGCGATGATCTCATGGCTCACTCGGGAAGGACCAATTATTCTGACCAGAGAGCAAGGGTTCGAACGCATGCGCCTCATGGAGTCAGACGAATCCTAATTTACAGCCACTGGACTAAATCCAGGCAAGAGAGCTTGGAAGCCGAAGTTAGAAGATCATGGCCACAAACGGGCACGGTTGAGTCGCAGGCTATTGATGATCGATAGCTACAAAAGTGGGTATCAAGAAGGAGAGAGGCGGGCCAGGTCGTCCCGCCCCTCGGTTTTCCCCTTTCGGGGAATGTCCGGCTA
Organism: uncultured Acidobacteriota bacterium; assembly: GCA_963834025.1. Classification (GTDB taxonomy): domain Bacteria; phylum Acidobacteriota; class Terriglobia; order Acidiferrales; family UBA7541; genus Acidiferrum. The sequence continues at coordinate 709,832 of CAWIAI010000007.1, forward strand.
GCCTGACGGAGGGCGGCCAGCCGGTCGTGTGTTGGCCTGGGTATGAAACCCCTGAAAGGCGAAAAAAGTTACGGTCGGATGAAAAAAAATTGAGTAGAATCCGCGGTGCGGCGCAGCCGCGCGTCCACTTTCGCTCTCCTTATGCCACGCCCCTCACACTTGAGTCCCGATAACATATTGCGTTTTCTACAGGTTAGGAGAGATCCGGCTTCGACGGACGAGATTGCCCGGGGGCTGCGCTTGAGTAAGGCCGACCGGCGGCCGTTAACCAAAATGCTTGCCAGCCTGAGAAAAAGGGGCGCGATCGGGGAGCTGCCGGGCGGGCGGTACCACCTGGCGGGCCTAAAGCCCGAGCAGGAGCCGCAGAATAAGGGTGGTCCACCGTCCAAGGTACTCGCTGCGCCAGGGGGTGCTCCACGGCGGGACGAGATTGCCGGGCGGCTGGTTTTGCATCATGACGGGTATGGGTTTGTGGTGCCGGACACGCCGATGCCGCAGTTTGCCGGGGACATTTTCATCCCGCGGGATTCAGTCGAGGATGCGATGCACGGCGACCGGGTGGTGGCGAAAATCCTGCGGACGGGTTCCGGGGTTGGTCCCCAGCGGGCTGAGGGGCGCATCGTGCGGGTGCTGGGGCGGGCGCATCCCACGGTGGTGGGACAGTTTCGCTACGGGCCGCGTGGCAACAGCGTGTTGCCGTACGACGCGCGCATGCAGCACGCGATTGAGATTCCTCCTGGGAATGAACTGACGCCGGGGTTGGCGAAGAAACTGGGCTTCCAGATCAGCGACGACCGCGGCGGGCGTGGCAAGCACACGCCGCAGATCGATGAGCTGGACGGGGCCGTCGTCAATGTGGAATTGCTGCGGTATCCGCGCGGCGGGGCGTCGCCGACCGGGCGGGTGATCGAGATTTTGGGGCGGCCCGGGGATCTCGGCGTCGATATCGAGATCATTATTCGGAAGCATCATCTACCGCACGTATTTCCTGGGGATGTTTTGGAGGAAGCGGCGCGGCGGGCTTTGCCGGTCTCGGACGCGGATCGAGCGGGGCGCGAGGATTTTCGGAATTTGCCGATCGTGACCATTGATGGCGAGACTGCGCGCGATTTTGACGATGCCGTTTACGTGGAGAGGCGCGGGGACGGCGGATGGCACCTGCAAGTGCACATTGCGGACGTGGCGCACTACGTGCGGACGGCGATGCCGCTGGACGGTGAGGCGCGGCTGCGAGGGACGTCGGTTTATTTTCCGGACCGGGCAGTGCCCATGCTGCCGGAAGCGCTGTCAAATGGGATGTGTTCCCTGAAGCCGCAGGAAGACCGGCTGGTGATGAGCGCGCTGATGGACTTCGATGGAGCGGGGAATATGCGGCGCGCGCGGATGACGTCGGGCGTCATTCGGTCTGCCGAGCGCATGACGTACACCAACGTCAATAAGGTGATTGAAGGGGATGCCGAAGCGACGGCACGGTACGCTTCGCTGGCGCCGCATTTTCGCAACATGAAGGAGCTCGCGCTGCTGCTGAATGCGCGGCGCAACGAGCACGGGTCGATCGATTTCGATTTGCCGGAACGGGTGATTGAATTCGACGATCAGCAGAAAATGGTCAGTATCGGACGGAGCGAGCGGAACATTGCGCACCGGCTGATCGAAGAGTTCATGCTGGCGGCGAATCGGGCGGTGGATGGGTATTTGCTGAAGCGCGGAATTGCTTCGCTGCATCGGGTGCATGAGAAACCGGATGCCAAGAAGGTTTTGGAGTTTGAGGAGTTGGCGCGGGCGTTTGGGTACTCGCTGGGCGTGGAGAATTTGCATCAGCGGGAGGTGGCGGTGCGGCACGGGCGAGTGCCTGCGCCGGCGAAGGCTGGGCGGCCGGATTCTTATGGGCATGGGCGGGAGCGGGGGATGCGCGTGGCTTTGCCGGGTGCATCGGCGGACCTGCGGATTACGCCGCAGCATTATCAGCGGCTGGTGAAGAAGATTGCGGGGAAGCCGGAGGAGCGGATTATTTCGTACTTGATGCTGCGATCGCTGAAGCAGGCGCGGTATGCGGCTGATCCGCTGGGGCATTTTGCCCTGGGATTTGAGGAGTACACGCATTTTACTTCGCCGATTCGGCGGTATCCCGATTTGATCGTGCATCGGACCTTGAAGTGGGCGCTGGAGCATCCTCACGAGGCTGCGCCTGTTGCGCCGAAACGGGCTTCGGATGCTGAGGCGGTTGTGTACTCTCACGGACAGTTAGAGGAGATTGCGGCGGAGTCGTCGGAAGCGGAACGGCGGGCGGCTGGGGCGGAACGCGAATTGATGGATTGGAAGACCGCGCAGTTCATGGAGCAGCATCTTGGCGAAGAGTATGACGGGCTGATTATTTCCGTGCAGAAATACGGATGCTTTGTGGAGCTATTCGAGGTGTTTGTGGAAGGGTTGTTGCCGATCAATGCGCTGGAGGAAGCGGCGGGTGCGCGGTGCATGTATCGCGAGAAGGATCATGCGATTGTGGCGATGCCGGGCGGAGACGGGCGACGCGGGGGTGGAGGCCGAGGCCAGCAGCGCGGCCGGGGGGCGAAGCCGAAGCCGCTGATTTGGCAACACGGCGATCGGGTGCGCGTGCGGGCGGAACGGATTGATCCGATGCGGCGGCGGGTGGAGTTCGCGCTGGCGGTAGTCTAGGAAACCCACATGCAAGTCGACCCCTCCCAGGTAAGATTTTCCCATTTCCCTGCTTTCTTCTGAAGTACGTGAAATCCTCCGCCGCCGCACAACATGCCGCACGAGTGCCCTGCATAGACCACCGCAATCGTTTTCTCGGCATTGAATCCGACGGCCGACAATTCGGTTAGGCCGCCCGAATCGGCATACATTTGATAGAAGCCATCCCAGCCGCCTGGACTGCTTTGGAAAGCGGCGCGTTCCTCCGCCGGAGACAGCAACGTGTAAGGTTTCTCGATTACAAAATTTCGGAGCAATGCGCGGGGCACACGATTTTGCTGAATATAATCGGCGATCGCGGAGCCGATCACCTTTGCGGACGCTGCATCGGGCGACACGCACATCTCATATGCAGTGGTTGTCTGACGGATGACGAGCCATTTCGCGTGTGCATCTTTCCAAGGCCATTCTGAGGGAAGAATCGCGGCGTAGACCTCGTAAGCGTCGGCCACGTCATAGCTTTCCAACTTGGGTGAGGTCTGGGGGGACAGGACCAGCGCGAACGCTACTAGAATGCATAGCCGGACCATCGGCGACCTCCAACCAGCAGATCGGCAGTCCAATCCTAGCACCAGTCCCCGGTGCGGCAACGAAAACGCGAATTCTGTTATTCTGGAGTGCTACAGAGCACCTGGCCGCTCGCCGCTATATTTTTATAGAGAGGAATTACCCATCGTGAGTTCGACTACTGTTTCGGAGCAGGGCGTCAAGCGCGCCTACAATTTTAATGCGGGGCCGGCGGCTTTGCCGCTTTCGGTGCTGGAGCGCATTCGCGAGGAGTTGCTCGATTGGCGCGGGACGGGCATGTCGGTGATGGAGATGAGCCACCGGTCGCCGGAATTTGAAGGCATCAACGCGGCGGCTGAAGCTGGACTGCGCAAGCATTTGTCCATTCCGGAAGAGTACGCCGTGCTATTCCTGCAGGGTGGCGGGAGTTTGCAATTTGCCATGGCGCCGATGAACCTTGCGCTGCCCGGCAAGCCCGTGGACTTGATCAATACCGGTATGTGGACGGCAAAGGCGCTTGGTGAATTGAAGAAGGGCATCCTGCATACCGTCGCTGCGTCGACGGAGGCGGAGAAGTTCGCTCGCTTGCCGCGTGCGGATGAAATCAAGCTCTCGGCTGAGCCTTCTTACGTGCATATGTGCACGAACAATACGATCGAGGGCACGCAGTGGCACTCGTTGCCGGAAACTGGAGGCGCGCCGCTGGTAGCGGACATGTCTTCCGACATCGCTTCGCGACCTGTTGACGTGAAAAAGTTTGGGATGATCTTTGCGGGCGCGCAGAAAAATCTTGGGCCTAGCGGGGCGACCGTGGTCATCGTCCGCAAGGATTTGGCGGAGCGCGCGGATAAGAACCTGCCCACGATTCTGCAATACCGCACGCACATCAAGGAGAAGTCGCTTTATCACACGCCGCCGACGTTCGCGATTTATATTATTGGATTGGTGATGGAGTGGATCGAGGCTGAGGGCGGGATTAACGCGATCGAGAAGCGGAATGAAACGAAAGCCAAGCTGCTTTATGAGGCCATCGATTCGAGCAATGGCTACTACGTTTGCCCGGTCGAGAGAGCTGCGCGGTCGCGCATGAACGTGGTGTTTCGGGTGGCTGGCGGCGACGAAGCGAAGGAAAAGAAATTTGGGAAGGATGCGGAGGCTGCCGGGATCGTGGGGACGCCTGGGCATCGGTCCGTCGGTGGCATGCGCGTGTCGCTTTACAATGCGGTGACGCCGGAAGCCGTGCAGGCTTTGACCAGCTTTATGCGGGAGTTCCAGCGGACTAACGGGTAGGACTGGAACTCTTGGCGCTTAACAGGTTTCGAAAAAATGCTCTCCGTTTACGAACATTTATGTCGGGGCTGAAGCCCCGACCCCTACAGAACAGACCGTCTGCAAGCACAGGCTACGCGCGGCCGCTGGATAATGGGGGCGCAGCGCTTCCGAGTCTTACATCTGGGCGATTGGGGCGCAGCGCTGCTGCGCCCCTACAGGCCCAGCGACCCTCACGCCAGATCGAAGAGCAGGACTTCGGCATCTTTCACTCCGGTTAACTCGACTGACTTTTCGGCGGAGATTGCGGCGCCATCGCCGGTGTCGAGCGGTTTTCCGTTTAGTTTGACGGAGCCGCGGGCTACCTGCACGTAGGCGTGACGATCAGGTTTCAGGGCGTGCTTTACGGAATCACCTTCGCTCAACACCGTGGCGTACAACTCGTTGTCCTGGCGAATTTTGACCGAGCCTTCGCGACCGTCTGGCGAGGCGATCAGGCGGAGTTTTCCACGCTTTTCGGCTTCAGTGAAGTTTTTCTGGTCGTAGGCCGGCTTAAGCCCGCGCTTGTCCGGCATCATCCAGATTTGGTACAGGTGCACCGGGTTGGTCTTCGACGCATTGAACTCACTGTGCGTAACGCCAGTGCCTGCGCTCATGTATTGGATGTCGCCGGGCTTGATCACCGAGCCGTTGCCCATGCTGTCGCGATGCTCCAGGGCGCCCTCCAGAACGTAGGTCACGATTTCCATGTCGCGGTGCGGGTGCATGGGAAAGCCGCCACCGCCGGCGACGCGGTCATCGTTCATTACACGCAGAGTACGAAACTGGACGTGCTCGGGATCGAAATAATCGGCGAACGAAAACGAGAAATGAGTATCCAGCCAGCCGTGGTTGGCGCGTCCGCGCTCGTCGCTCTTACGAATGGTAATCATGTGGTGCCTCCAAGGTCGTGAAATCGAACGGGATGATAATACTCGTTATAACGACTATTGTCAAGAGGTGTATTTAGCGAAGGGCGCCCGCGAGCATTGTCGCCGCGCCCTATTCCTTTAGATTCAGGCACTTGTTCGGGCCTGTTCGCCCGGCCATTCCCGGCAGTTCACCTTTGGTGTAGAGTAGCTACGTAGCGGGGATTTGGCCTCGGCTGCCCCCAAGGATCGGCTTATGGACTCCTCAACCACGTCCGCGACGCAAACCAGAAAGCCGGAGGCTTCGCCCACGGCCCGCGAAACGCTGACGGTCACCGACAATCGCACCGGCAAGAGCTACGAAATTCCCATCAAGCACGACACCATTCGCGCGATGGATCTGCGTCAGATCAAGGTGGATGCCGCGGATTTCGGCATGATGAGCTACGATCCGGCCTTCAATAACACCGCGTCCTGCATCAGCAAGGTGACCTATATCGACGGTGACGCGGGGATCCTGCGCTACCGGGGTTACCCGATCGAAGATCTCGCCGAAAAGAGCACGTATCTAGAAACTGCGTACCTGTTGCTGCACGGCGAACTGCCCACACCGTCGGAATTGAAGACCTGGACGTACAACATCACGCATCACACGTTCATCCACGAGAGCATCAAGAAATTTCTCGACGGCTTCCATTACGACGCCCATCCCATGGGCATGATGATTTCGACGATCGCGGCGCTCTCCACGTACTATCACGATGCCAAAGACATCTTCAACGTGGAGTCGCGGAAGAAGCAGACGTATCGGTTGATCGGGAAGATGCCGACGATCGCGGCGTTCTCGTATCGGCATTCTTTGGGGATGCCGTTCGTGTATCCGGACAACGAGTTGAGCTATCCCGGCAATTTCCTGAACATGTTGTTCCGCACCACCGAGGCGCGCTACCGGGCAAATCCGACCCTGGAACATGCGCTGGATGTTCTGTTCATTTTGCACGCTGACCACGAGCAGAATTGTTCCACCAATACGATTCGCGGAGTGGGCAGTTCGCATGTTGATCCGTATTCGGCGGCCGCTGCCGCGATTGCCGCGCTTTATGGCCCGCTGCATGGCGGGGCGAACGAAGAAGTTGTGCGCATGCTGATGGAAATCGGCTCGGTGCAAAAGGTTCCGGAGTTTATCAAGCGCGTAAAGGCCGGCGAAACCAAGCTCATGGGCTTCGGCCATCGCGTGTACAAGAATTACGACCCGCGGGCGCGTATTATCAAGAAGGTCGCTTACGAGGTATTCGACCTGATGGGCAAGAATCCGCTGCTGGAGATCGCGCTGGAGTGCGAACGCATCGCACTGGAAGACGATTACTTCGTGAAGCGTAAGCTCTATCCCAACGTGGATTTCTATACCGGGCTGATATACCAGTCGATGGGCTTTCCCTCGACCATGTTCCCGGTGTTGTTCGCGATTCCGCGCACCTCGGGTTGGATCGCGCAGTGGGAAGAGATGCTGCTGGATGCCGAGCAGAAAATCGCACGCCCGCGGCAAATTTATCTCGGCTACGACACGCGGCACTACGTGCCGATAGACCAGCGCAGCTAGACGAACGGCCTAATTTCGCCCCCCTTATCATCTTTGGATACCCGGCCGCTCGTGCCGCTCGACATTCGACCTTGGCGGGGTATAGTTGAGCTAGTGAGGTTGGCATGGCGCAAGTCACGAATACGTCGACAAGTACGGGGGCTCGACGCCGCAGTCAGCGCGTGCTGATGCAGGTCCCGGTCCGCATTCGTGGTACCGACGCGCAAGGTAAACCCGTCGAGGAAGAAACCGAAACACTCGCAATTAACGCCCACGGAGCACTGGTTTTATTGCAATCACGGCTCACCAGCGGCAGCCTGGTTCAGTTGCAGCATAAAAAGACCCAGGAAGAACACGAGTGCCATGTGGCGTTTCTGGGCCCGGTACGTTCGGGCAAAGCGGAGATCGGCCTGGAATTTTCTTCGCCGCATCCGACGTTTTGGCGCGTGGCTTTCCCCCCGGAAGATTGGACGCCGAGGCACCCCGAAGCCCGTGGAGCCTCCAGAGCTCGCACGGATAGCACGGATAAGTAGCCATAAGGTCCCCGAATTCCTCAGGCCCGCTACCTCGGCCGCAAAGCCTCGGATCTCTGAAAGCTACTCAAATACCAGAATTGATTTTAGATGTCACCGCGGTATATGCCATTGCCTCCGGCGACGAATTCTCCCCACGGGCCCGCCAGTAAGGCAGCAACACCAGGAAGCGGACGAGCCAGACGACCAGAAGAACGTAGAGTCCGCCGAGAGCGGGATGTAGATCTGCCGGGTCCGTCGATCGGCTAAGGTCATCGAAAAGTGGAAATCCAAGTCCAAAGAGAAGGATTACGGCAGTCGCCAGCACGGTGTTCACAAGAAAATCGCGGGCCAGAAATTGGCCACGGACCATGGTTTGTGGCCACATGCCGGTTACCTGGCCGAAAGCCGGAGGGCCTAGCTTCAGCCCAGGGGCGCTTCCCGATGCGAAAATCGGATTCGTCGACGAGAGCGAGTTCTGACGCCAATTTTCCAGATCGCGGGCGAGAAGTTGGGTCTTGCGTGACATTTCACGCATGGAGCGCACGCTCAACGGACGCAGATTAAACGTGCCCTGCCGCCCAGCCGAATCGGCCCAGGACACATACAATGAGAGAGTTCGAAACCAGCCCGTGGGTCCAGGCCCGAGCGAAATAGAAGTGATTTCGTCCCGCCTTAGGACGAAGCGCGCTTCTTCCCCGAGGTAGGAAAGTTGCCCATCGGTGATGGAAAGAAATCCGAGATCCCAGCTCCAGTTTCCCTCGTAGACGCGCGGTCCAGAATCAGGGGCGAGACTCACGAAAATGCCTCCGCTGTCGGCCGTAGAGGCACCCTCCGCGCGAAATTTCTGACGAAAGATGTGTTCCAGCTTGCCGACGCCGAGCATCGGCAGAAAGTTGAGCAAGACTAGATTGGCAACGATCGTAAGAAAAACACCTAGTGCGTAGACCGTCCAGCAAATCGCACCCTCCAGGTGCGCCCAATGAGCGAATAGGGCGACGACGGCGGGTACCAAGGACGTAGTGAGTATTACCGTCCACGCGATCCTCTGCGAAAGTTGTCTCTTGTATTGTGTGGAGAACAATTTGCCTGTGGGTAACGCGGTAGGCGGAATAGTGTAGGTTTCTACCGGCGGTATAAGGGATTCGCTGAGAAGGTCAGCAATACGTGCATCGGAAATGCCCGCCTTATGCGAAATACGCTTGATGCGTCGCAGGGTCGAAGGGTGGGTTAGCAATTTCTCGTCAAGCTTGCTCCATTGCAGCGGGACGGTATTTAGACGCGTCAGCTTCGCCAGGGCGGTGATCATTGCTTCGGCATCCCCGGTCAGCTTCACGGAGCCGGCATCGGCAGCAAACTCGTTGCGACGCGAAAGGAAAAAAAACACTAGCAGTAAGATTGCGTAGAAAATGGGGCCGTTTGGCAACCCCGCAGGAAGCCAGTACTCCAGAAAAACGCCGCTCAAGGCAAAACCGAAAACAGCGAGGAAGATTACGGTCATCCGGCGTCCCAGGTGTTTGTTCTGGAGGTGCGCGATCTCGTGACCGACCACGGCGTCCACTTCTGCCTTGCTCAAATGCTTGACCAAGTAGTCGGTCAGAAAAATGTTCTGGGCAGCATGAGCAAAAGCATTTGCCATACGCAGGCGTTCCGCAGGCAGGACATATAACTGACGCAGAGTTGTGCCGGCCTTTTGGGCCAAGGAGAAGGCGCGATCGCGGAGTTCGCCGGAAGTCAGCGCATGGAGTTCGATGCCGTACGCGCGAACGATCTTGCGATTGGCAATCTTGCCTGCAACGATGCCCGCCGCGAGGAGCAGCACGCCAAGGCGAGCGGAGTGGAACATCTCCATAGTGCCGAAGGAGATCAACGAAACGGGAAACACGAATCGGCCGACGGCCCAGAAAGACTGATTCAAGAGCTGTTCTTGCGTGTAGTGGGCTCCGCGCAAGGCCTGCATCGGCAAGGAAAGAACGAGGCACAAGAAATAGACGACCACCGGAGGAATCCACAACAATACCCAGGGAAAGATCGCAGCTAAGGAAGCATCGCTCTCCGGTCCGCTGGGAAGCAAAAATGAGATGAAGTTTGCGGCTCTCAACAAGTCGATGGCGGCCCACCAGAGGAGCACGCCGAGGAGTGCAGTCCAGGTAACAAATCGGCGGTGGGCGAACGATAGGGTAGGCTTCGCCTCGTCTGGAGCGGTCACGGCCCGCCAGCGGAACCAGAATGTCAATGCAATGGGCGTGAGGAGCAGAGATCCCAGAATGCCAGTCAAGCGCAGCACTTGTGCCCGGCTATAACCGAATTCCGGCCGAAGAGTAGCCGGCGAGTTACGAGCATTGTTCAGCGTATAGAGGCACGTTGCACTTTTTGAGCTCCGAAACAGATGCTCAGGCTCAGGGTTGCAACGCAGAAAGTCTTGCCGGGTGATCAATAGAGTGACCACAAAAGGAATATTTGGCTCGGCCTTCTGAATATCCTTGAATGGCTGAAGGTCAATGTTTCCGGTCTCCACAAACTGAGACCGACGCAAAGGAAGAATGCATCGCGCGCTAAGCAGCTCGGATTGATCGTAGTCTGAGGGGGAAAGGTTTACGTCCGTGAGCGGGCAGCCGAGAACGTTGGAAAGCACCGTTCTGAAGTTGTATTTCTTACGGAGTGCCAATGGGTATTCGAAGGTGACCTTCGCACAGCGATCGCAATCCACCTCCAGCATGAGATCAACAACGGGTCTTTCGTCCACGCTGCTCGCATCGTCATCGTCTCGCGTTTGCTGTTGGGGAAACGCATGAGCACGGGCGCGGGGGGCGGCCAGCGGCATCAGGAAGAACACGAGACCAAAGAAAACGCAGAGGCGCGGCACTAGGCGATTGGCTGTTTCCATGTGGTCCTCGCAATCCGTCTAATAAAGCCTAAACGGTCTACGCCAGTAACTCGCGAGTTTGGACTTAACTGAGCCGACAACAAGTTACCGGTCGTTGGTACAGTAAGCGGACGTCGTCCGTTATGAGGTCTTATCTGGGATTGTGACTGTGGAGGGTGAGCTCACGGAGCCGGCCGGGATGTGCCCCCGCACGGTAATCAATACAAGTGGAAGTAGCTGTCTTGCCGGCCAATCTGCACGCGCACGCCAAAGAGTTCGCTCAGGCTCGCCGCCGTCAGGATTTCGTCCTTCGGGCCGTCGGCAACAATGTGGCCTTCCCGCAACAACACGACTCGTTCGATCTCTGGAATGATTTCGGCCACATGATGCGTCACCAGCAGGATCCCCAGCCCCGATTGCGCAAGCTCGCGCATCGTGTCGCGTAGCTGCACTTGCGCGCCGATGTCCAGAGCGTTGCTGGGCTCGTCGAAGAGAAGTGCCTGTGGATCGTGCACCAAGGCGCGGGCGATCAGGGTGCGTTTGGCTTCGCCCGAGGACATGTGAGCGACCGAGCGATCGGCCAGGTGCGCGATGCCCAGCCGCTGCAGAGCGGCATCGCTGCGTGCCAGTGATTCAGGATTCGGCGCGTGGTGGGGAAAGATGCGTGTGCTGCTGAAAAACCCCGAGAGGACGACGTCGCGGCCGGTTGCGTCGGTGGTGCAGGAGGCCAGCAAATCCGGCGAAACGATGCCGAGCAGCGATCTCAATTCAAAGATGTTCCAGCGCTCGCGGCCGAGAATGGAGATCGACGAGCCCTCGTTCGCCAACGGGTAGCACTCGCGCGTGATGGTTTTGATCAGCGTAGATTTTCCGCAGCCGTTGGGGCCCAGAATGCACACGTGTTCGCCAGCATCGATGCGCAGGGTCAGGTCTGCAAGGGCGGCGCGTTCACCGCGCATGACGGTGACGCGGTTCAACAAAAGCAGCGCGGGTTTGCCGAGTTCACCAGATGTCAATCGGGTCTCCAAAAAAGCGGGCCTCCAAAAAGATGAGCAACTTCACAATCTTAGCCCGCTTGCGCAAACTCCCAAAAACCGGCGCCAGCCAATTCGACCAAGGAAAATTTGAAGGCGAAGGAAGTATGGACCCAGGGCCTTCCCTATTCGTTGCTGTGGTTTGGCAAGAAATCGACGCGTGAGTGCCAGAGCGATTAAAAGGAGGTGAAAACCGAGGTTCTCACCTCCCGGGGTGGTGGGGTGATACAGGCCAAAACCCTCCGCGGCCTGCAGCCTGCCCTGCCAGGCAGGCCTGCTGCCTCACTCGCGTGATGCACGCCGCATTGTGGCAAGAGACTTACCACCAGAGGGCATATCCTGCGGTTTGTAACACCTCGAACTCAGCGTGTCAACGCGAAACCTCTGTTCACGATACCGCTATTCGAGGCCTCCATGCGGAGTTCAGACCACGGTGCATAAACCAACTAGACCGCCAAAGAAAAAGAGGCGGACACTGTGTTCCGCCTCCTGCATTTATAGCATCTGGCTGCGATCTTACTTAACGGTGGAAGCCTCCGCCGCCGTGGAATCCGCCACCGGAAAAACCGCCTCCGCTAAACCCATGTGGCGCGGCTCCGCCACGAGAGGCAGAAGCTCCCGGCGCTGGCCGTGCTCCGTAACGCACTCCATTTCCATAGTGATATGGGAACCCGTAGTGATATCCCGGACCCCAAGCGCGGTAGTCGCCAGCGAAGTGGTGGTAATAGTGTCCACCGTAGAAGAACGGAGCACCCCAGACGAATCCCGGCGAATAGTATCCCCAGCCAAACGGGCTGTAGAAGATTCCATCGCCCGGAATGAACGTGTAGGCGCTGAACCACGGATCCCAATACCATCCATAACCGAACCATCCTGGACCGCCCACAACGTACGTCCGGGCTGCGTCGACGTTGGCTTCGGCTAAATACGAGGACCGTAAACTCGTCCAGCGGTACAGATCGGACGACTCAAAACTCTTCTTGTCGAACTTTTGAGTCTTGAGCGGCTCGTCGTTAAAGCTTACTTCGTGGCCTCCCTTAACCTTGACCTGCTTGTTGCCATCCTGAATGACCGCCTGGCCGTCGAATACGCGGACTTGATCATGATCCGCGTCAAAATCATACAGCCCGTTCTTAACGAGTTGTGTGGACTTGCCATCTTCGATGATTCGAAGGTTGTTCTCGCGATATAGATCGGTGACTTCCACGAGCGCGTTGCCGTGGACTAGCTCGACTTCGGTGTCGGTCAGATTCGGGGAAATCATCCTCGCTGAACTGTTGTCTCCAACGCGGAAGAAGACTCCTGGAGTAAGCAGCAACTCCGCTTTTCCCGCGCCGGTCGCGAGGGTTTGTCCCGGCTCCAGTTCTACGGACCCAATCGATTTTGCATCTAGCGGCTGATTCGCAACGGATACTTGCCCTTCCACATAGTTCAACGATCCCGGACGTGCTGTCTGAGTAGCCCAAGCGGGCGCCGCGGACAGCAACGCCGTCAAAAGCAAACCTGCGATTACTGCGTATTGTTTCTTCATGGCCCTTTAGCCTCACTCTGTTAGATGTCTGAGGATAGGCCACGATGCCTCCGCAATGTGCGGATAAATAAGGGGATAATCAGGCTTGGGGGTTACGTAGGAGTAGGACTAGGCTAGCGGTCGGTTTCCGGGCCACGCCGAGGCACAGTTCTGGTACGGAATACCGGAAGTGAGGAACGACTCCTGGAAGTCTCAATCTCCGGATGCGTAGCCGGTCATGGTGCGGAGCGTAAGGAAACCCGAATTGTCTTTTTCGGTAGTTTGGCCGCGCCTTCGAGCCCCAGCGGCGCTTCCATCAACACGCTGCTTCTTGGGACGCAGCGCGTCCTCCACTTTCTCGCGCAGCCTTCGACGGGCGCGGAACAAGCGGAGACGCACGGCAACCACAGAAATCTGCAGACGGTCGGCTACTTCCTGCGACGAATAGTGCATCACGTCGCGTAACAAACACGCTTGCCGCAAATCGGCGGGCAGTTGCAGGATCGCCTCGGCCAGCTTCCGCCCCATTTCGCGGCGCGCGCAACGCTCCTCGGGATTGTCATCGCGAACAGCAATGCCGCTGCCTAGCGTCTCTTCCGCGGAACCGCGGGGCTCTTCCAGCGATAGGAGCTTACCGTCGCGCCGTTGGCGCAAGAGGTCGATGGATGTATTCCCTGCGATACGCGCCAACCACGCTCGAAAGTCGTCTCCGTTCTCATCCTGATTGCCGGAGAATTGTTCCAGGCGGGACCATGCTTTGAGCAAGGCTTCCTGGCTGACATCCTCCGCGTCCGCGGCGTTGCCAGTCAGGCGGCGCGCACGCTGAGTCATGGTTGGCACATACGGCGACACCATCTCTGCGAAGGCTTCCCGGTCGCCCTCTCGGGCTCGGAGTAGCAGGCCGCGGTGCGCGCCACCATCGAGCGAGCTCAAGTCTGAATAATGGGAGTAAAAAGTAACGGGTGCAGCGCTCATAGCGAGGAGCTAAATCGCAGGCCAGTCGCCACCGTGTCGTCAAACGTATCTATAAGAAAATACAGGCCATAGGAGGAGTAGCACGGGGTCGTGCCCGCGGCAAAATCGACCGCTTATGGGACGCTTTGTCGCGAAACCGGTCATCTGTGTGAAACGTTGCTAGAGCTGCCCAGATACCGTCACGCCGACTCGCTCCCTGCTCGCCTGAAGAAATGGCGCCGCCGGACTCAACCTAGCTTCCGAGTCGATCTGAACCCGAGGCCATGCGAAGGCGGAATCGACTGAAATGCACATGCTCTGGTAACGATTTGCGGCTCGCGAGGATGGACCGAAGTGCAGTGGGCAAAATTTGCCGCTTAACCCAAACGCGCGCTTCGTGGCATCCTTGCTTTGCCAAGTCCCCTCCAACCCTTATACTCGCACGCAAGAGTTGTTGTTCCCAATGTTGTGCGGCCGCCGTTGAGCCGTTGCATGAAGGAGAGTCGTCTTGACCCAGAAAAATACCTTACGCGCTGCGGCGTCGGAAGTCGTGGACCGCGCCGACAGTTTCGCCGCCGCGTTTTTTGCCTTGAAAAGGATTTTCGCGCCGCACGTGAAGCATCTGAATGTCAACGCGGACACGCGCAGCCGCTTCTATCTGGAGACGAAAGCACCGACGTATAAGGGCAAGCCGCTTTTCTTTGGCGCGGTGATCTCTGGCAGGGCGTACGTGAGTTTCCACCTTATGCCGCTTTACTGGGATGCCTCACTGCGCAAGAAAGTATCTCCAGAACTCAAGAAGCGCATGCAAGGACTCTCTTGCTTCAACTTCACGGGACCGGAACCTGTTCTGTTCCGGGAGTTGGCGAAGCTCACTTCCGCTGGCATCGCGCTGTACCGGCGCAAGAATCTTCTGTAACGCCTGGCTGCGGTAAAGACCAGAGATCACGGTTGCCGTTCCCAAGGCGCCCACGGGTGCCTCGACGGAAATGGAACCAAAAACGGTGGAGACTAAAACGAGTATTGTGCCAGGACTCGTCGGGCACAATTTCGCTCGTCGGAGGCATGCGATCTTCGCCACCGCAGGTCGCACCGACGAGCCGCCCCTGAAAGACGCCGTTAAGTAGAGTCAAATCTGCGCATCGAACGCGATTTTTCTAGATACTTCAAGACTTGATCGCTCTATATTGACAAATCGTGCAACGCTTGCTTCCCTGCAAACATCTGTACGGTACGATTACAAACTGCGCCTCTGCTCGCGCAGATCACCCAAAGGAGCACCGTATGACCAAGCACGAAGGAAAAATAGCTGTGGTTACCGGAGGCAACAGCGGCATCGGCTTGGCCACAGCCAAGAGACTCGCCGACGAAGGCGCCTACGTATTCATTACCGGCCGGCGCCAGGCTGAACTCGACGCCGCCGTAAAGCAAATCGGCAAGAATGTGACCGCGGTGCGCGGCGATGTCGCCAATCTGGCCGATCTCGATCGTCTCTACGAGACGGTCAAGCAGCAAAAAGGCCGCATCGACATTCTCTTTGCCAACGCCGGCGGCGGAGAGTTTGCTCCCCTCGGATCCATCACCGAGGAACATTTCGACAAAACCTTCAACAGCAACGTCAAGGGACTTCTTTTCACGGTACAAAAAGCCTTGCCGCTGATGAAAGACGGAGCTTCCATCATTCTCAACGCCTCGATTGTTTCGATGAAGGGAATGCCGGCGTTCAGCGTGTACAGCGCGACCAAAGCCGCTGTTCGTTCTTTCGCGCGCTCATGGACTGCGGACCTCAAGGACCGCCACATTCGTGTTAACGCAGTAAGTCCAGGTCCAATTGAGACTCCCGGCGTCAGCAGTCTCGTAAAGAACGCGGAAGAGGAAAAGCAACTCAAAGCCGGCCTCGTCAGCGGCGTGCCCATGGGCCGCATGGGCACCAGCGATGAAATTGCCAAAGCCGTCTCCTTCCTGGCTTCCGATGACGCCAGTTACATCGCCGGCATCGAACTGTTCGTCGACGGTGGTTACGCCCAGGTCTAGTTTTTCTATTTGTCGTTCCCGCCTTCTGCTTGGGCCAATAGTCACGGTTCATCGATGGTTGACCGATCTAAAGATCGGCCACTACTGATTTGCTTTACGGGCCGAGTGCTATGTAGTAGGCTGCGCGCACAATCTGAGAATCGACAGCGCGAAGGGTAACTCCATGAAGCGTTCACTCTACTTAGCCGGACTTCTGCTGCTCTCGGCGGTCTGCACTTCCGCTGCCGATGATCTCTTCGACATCAAGCCGATGGCCGATGGGGTTTACGCCGCCATCGCCAAGCCCGCGTACAAGGTGAACTGCAACGCCGCGATCATCATGTTTGACGACAGTGTGCTGGTGGTGGATACGCACTCGAAACCGTCGGCGGCTCGTGCGCTCATCGAGCAGATCAAGAAACTCACCGACAAGCCCGTCCGCTACGTCGTGAACACGCACTTTCACTGGGATCACTACCAGGGCAACCAGGCGTATCCGAGTTCCTGGCCGGCGGGCGTGGAGATTATTTCGTCCGAAGCCACGCGCTTGAATATCGAGCAGCGTGGTATTCCGCGCGTAAAGCATGAGATCACCACCATGCCGCAGGAAATCGAAAAACTGAAAACGGATCTGGCGGCGGCAACCGACCCGAAACAAAAGCAGGAGCTGCAGAGCAATTTGTCCCAGGCGCAAGACTATTTCGCCGAACTCAAGAGCATGCAGGTGGCCCTGCCGACGATTACCTTCGATCACAGCCTGATCCTGCACCGCAAATCGCGCACCGTCGAAATGTTCTGGCTTGGCAACGCGCACACCAACGGCGACGTCTTCGTGTATCTGCCGAAGGAAAAAGTCCTGGTGACCGGCGACGCGCTCCACGGCTGGACGCCGTTTATGGGCGACAGTTATCCCTATGATTGGATCACCACGCTGGACAAGGCCGAGAAGCTAGATTTTGATCAGGTGCTGGGCGGCCACGGAGACGTGATGCGCGGCAAGGAAAAGTTCGAGCTGTGGAAGCAATACTTACGCGACCTGATGGACCAAACTGCTCAGGCCTATTCCAGCGGCGCAAATCTGGAAGAAGCCCAGAAGCAAGTTGCAAAGGTGCTCCTGCCGAAATATGCCGACAAATTCGACCCCGCCTTTCCAAAGAGCGTCACCGCCAACATCACGAAGGCCTATCAAGTGATCGCCTTCGCGAATTGAGCGGGCGATTTGAATGGCGCCCCCGCGCATAGGGCTGTGAGCGCTGCACGCTCCCTTGCCCAATTAACGTGCGACTGATTTCGACTTTGTCCGTGCCTGAGCCGACGCTTTCGCTGAAGGAGCGGATGTGCTCGACTCCGACACGATCTGCTCAATACTATCCATGAGTTTCGAGGGTTCGGACTTTGAAATAACCTGGCAAATGCCTGCCTTGCGAGCCGCGCTTTCCAAGCTCCAGGCATCCGAAAGCGTAAACAATATGAGCGGGACGTCTGGATCGATAGCATGCATCTGCCTGCCGACTTCAATACCGTCGATATCGGGCATTCCCAAATCCAGTAAGACCAAGTCCGGCTTTAATTCGCGGAATTTCTTCAGTGCGGACCTTCCATTTTCGGCGTCTCCGCAGACCGTCCAACGGGAACTCACGAGCGCCGATAGAACGCGTCGAGTCGTCTGGGAATCGTCAACAACCAGGATTCTTAGGCTCATACACACTCCCGTCACATCGCCTTCCAATTTTTCATTTTTTGAGAACGGGCTATATCGGGGAATCCCTTGATTCGCGTTCTAGGGGTGACTGTTTCGCCTCCAGTACCCGGTTCATGTCTCGGCGGGTGTTTTCTGACGACAGGAGACCGGACGACCCGTGTTCCGTAGTGCCCTGTAAGCATAGGTGCATGTGGAATAATCGGTGTGCAGTTCCAGGGAGCGCCCATGGCTCGATATCTTACGCAGCACACGCTGGCCTGCCTTACGCGGCAGGGAGCGGAGAATTTGGCACAGCGAATGATGTGCGGCGGCAACGCGCGTGCTAACCGCGTGTTGGTCAACATGCTGGAGGGCAAGATGTTTGTGGAGTTCCACGCTGAATCGCGAGAGGTGCTTGAAGCTTGGTTAAAGGCCGAAGACATGCACTTCGACTGGCTGGTGCGTATCGAGTGGGAGACTCGCGCGCAGGACGGCAAGCTCCACATCGCGGAGTGACTCTAACAATCCGTCTTGGCTCGAGCGGCCGCCGCGGGATTCGCCGGGCTGAAGCCCGGCGCCTACACGAAATCGCAGGTGGCCGCCGCGGGAGGTCAGTTCAGTCGTAGCGCAGCGCGACGAGTGGGTCGACTTGCAGGGCGCGGCGGGCTGGGATGTAGCAGGCGACCAACGCGACGATCAGCAGGACCGTGGTAACGCCTAAGAAAGTCCACGGGTCCATTGCGCTTACGCCGAATAGCAGGCTAGCAAGCAGACGCGCGAAAAAGCCCGAGAGCAGGAGGCCGAGAACGAGACCGGCCACCGCGAGGCGCATGCCCTGACCGGCCACCAGGCGCATTACGTCACCTTCCTGTGCGCCGAGCGCGCGGCGTATTCCGATTTCGTGGCGCTGCTGGTTCACCGAATAGGACAGCACACCATAGACCCCGACAGCCGCGAGGACCAGCGCCAACCCGCCGAACAGTGTGAGCAAGGCTGCGCCCATGCGCGGCGCCCACAACGCCTGGTTCATGATTTCGCGAATGGTTTGCACGTTGGTGATTGCGAGATTGGTGTCGAGCGCTTGCACGACGCTGCGCACGGTGCCGACCACGGCGTCGGGATCACCCTTGGTGCGCACTTGCACGGTGGCGAACGGCGAATATTCCTGGGTCATCGGCAAGTAGACGACGGGCTGCGGTGGATCGCCGATCTGGCCCTGCACACTGTTGCCGGACACGCCCACAATTTCGCGCAGGCCGGTATCGCCAAAGAAATGGAAGCGCTTGCCGACCGCGCTTTCGTTGGGCCAGAAGTGCTTAGCCATGGCGTCACTGACGACCGCGACTTGGCGGGTCTCTTTTCGGTCGTTGTCGGTGAATCCGTGGCCCTCCAGGATTGGAATGCGAAGCGTGTCGAAATAATTTGGCGCAACGGAGTCGGTCGTGGTCAAGGTGCCGCGATAACCGGAAGCTTCGTCCTGGCCCTCGGGAAAGACGGTGCGAGAAAATCCGCCGCCCATAGGAAAATTGGCGGCGATCGTTGCCGATTGCACTCCGGGCGCCGAGCTGGCGCGCTCGACGACGCTTCGGTAGAACTGTTGCGCTTGGCCTTCCTTGTAGTGCAACGCGCCGAGATCAACGGCCATCACGAAGAGTTTTTCGGACTCGAATCCGGGATCGATTTTTTGCGCATTCTGCTGGCTGCGGATGAACAGGCCGGCGCCAACCAGTGCCACGAGCGCGAGCGCGGTCTCGACAACGACGAGCAGACTGCGCAGTGGATTGTTGCGCCATCCTACCGAGTTCCCGCGGCCACCGGCCTTGAGAGTGTCCGCGAGATCGGGAGAGGAAGCCTTAATGGCCGGTGCCGCGCCGAAAAGTGCGCCGGTTAGCAACGCGATGCCCAGCGTGAAGAGCAAGACGTGCGAATCGAGCGCAAGGTCCACATCGTTTTGCTGGATGAACGAGGGGCGATAGGACCATAGCAGGCCGCGCCCCCAATAGGCGAGCACCAGGCCGACGACGGCGCCGGCGAGCGAGAGCAGCGTACTTTCGGTCAACAACTGGCGGAGGAGGCGTCCGCGGCCGGCGCCCAGCGCGGCACGCACGGTCATCTCTTTTTCGCGGCGAGCGGCCTGGGCGAGAAGCAGATTGGCTAGGTTCGCGCAGGCGATCAGCAGCACCAGGCTCACGGCGACGAGCATGGTGGCGCCAGCGAGCGCGAACTGGTCGTGCTGATTTACCCCCACCGCGGTTTCGGCCAGCGGCGTCAGCACCACGCTGCGGCCAGCATTGTCTTTCGGGTATTCGCCTTCAAGGCGGGAAGCGATGGTCTGCAGCGAGGCTTCGGCTTGTTTAATGCCGATACCCGGTTTGAGCCGGCCGAACGTGGTCATGGAAAGCAAGCGGCGGTCGTGAAAATTTTCGACGAAGAATCCGGCGAGGACTTGTTCCTCCATGCTGGTGGGAATCCACACTTGTTCGCTGCTGCCGATCGAAATGGCGCCTTTGAACCCGCGCGGCGCAATTCCGATGACGGTGTAAGGGGTGGCGTTAAGAATCACGGTCTTCCCGACGACGCTGGGATCGGAGCCGAATTTATTGGTCCATAGAGCGTAGCTGATCACCGCGACGGTGTTGCTGTTCGGCTTAGTGTCTTCGTCGCGAAAGAAAAAACGGCCCGCGGCGGGAACGAGTCCCAGCACGTCAAAATAATTGGCGCTGACCAATGATCCTTGCACCTGGCGGGGTTCCGCGCCACCGCTCCAGGTGACGGGAAGGGTGAGCCAGGCGACCACGTCGGTCAGAACTTCGTTTTGGCGGCGATAGTCCTCAAAATTCGGAAACGACATGCCGAGCTTGTCAAAGTTGGATTGCGTTACTTTGGTTTTGGTATCGACGGTGTCGAGCTCCACGACACGCGAAACGTCTCGCACCGGCAGCGGGTTGAGCAAGATGGCGTTGACTACCGTAAAGATCGTGGTATTGAGCCCGAATCCGAGCGCCAAAGAAATGACCGCGACCGCGCTGAAACCCCGGTTCTTGAGCAGCATCCGAACGGCAAAACGCAGGTCCTTGCCAAAATCATCGAACCAGCGATAGAGCCACACGCCGCGGCTGTCTTCCTGGGCTAGCGCGACACTGCCAAAGCTGCGGTGCGCGGCGTGACGCGCTTCTTCGGGTTCCATGCCATCCTCCAGATTTTCCGTCACTTGCATATCGATGTGGGCGCGAATTTCGTCGTCGAGGTCGCGAGCGATTTCCTTACGTCGAAAGAGGCCGCTAAACTTGGTAAGGCTTCGCGTCAGACTCATCGCGGTGCTCCGTTCAATCCCAACGGCTTCTTACGCGTCCTCTGAAGGAGCTGGACGCAGAATCCGTGCGATTGCTTCGCTGAAGCGTTCCCATTTCGAGTGCTCGGTGGAAAGTTGTTTGCGGCCAGCGGGCGTCAGGCGATAAAAGCGCGCTCGCCGATTGTTACTGGACGTGCCCCATTCAGCAGCGACCCAGCCCATCTGCAAAAGACGTTGCAGCGCCGGATAGAGGGAGCCATGTTCGATCTTGAACGTGTCGCCGGAAGATTGCTGGATGAATTTGGCGATTCCATGGCCGTGCATGGGCCCCCAACGGAGCGTGCGCAGAATGATGAGATCGAGAGTACCCTGCATGATTTCGAGGCGCGGGGCCTTTTGCTTGCTGTTCATGGGTAGGCACTCTACCATACGAAGGGTAGGCAGTCTACTAAGGAATAGCGGCCAGCTCCGAACCAAGGAAGAGCGGATTTGAAGTAGCACCGGAGGCGGACGTGTACTGAGCCATCATATAGCGTTACGAAACCTTTGTTTTGCATCATGACACACGAGTTAAACGTTTCATTCGGCTGGCGTCGCTTCCAGGCGTATTGTCAGCCGAAAGGCCGACCAAATTCGGTGGCAGGGGATTTGTAGATGAAAAAGCTACGTTTGCTCGTTTCGTTGATGACGCGAGAAAACGATTACCAATTAGAGCAGGCGGCCTCCGCCCAACAGGCAGGTGCCAGTCTCGGCTGCGACGTACAGGTTATCTTCGCCGACAACGATGCCATCACGCAGGGCACGCAATTGCTCAAAATCATTCAAGGCGACCCTGTCACTCGCCCGGATGCGATTATCTGTGAGCCTGTCGGCGGGCCGTGCCTGCCGCAGGTGGCGCGGGCGGCGGTGCAGGCTGGGATTCCCTGGGTGCTGCTGAACCGCGAGGCGGACTATTTGCCGGAAATCCGGAGGTCCGCTCCCAAACTGCCGATTTTCACGATTGGCGCGGATCAAAAAGAAGTGGGGCGCATTCAAGGTTCACAGCTCGCGGCTCTGGTGCGCGATGGCGGCGGAGTTCTGCACATTCAAGGACCATCGGAAAATT
Source organism: uncultured Acidobacteriota bacterium (assembly GCA_963834025.1). Lineage (GTDB taxonomy): Bacteria > Acidobacteriota > Terriglobia > Acidiferrales > UBA7541 > Acidiferrum. The sequence continues at coordinate 731,777 of CAWIAI010000007.1, forward strand.
TTGCGGCCAAGGATCGTACGACGGGGATGCAGATGACCTTGCCCCCGAGTATTCCGGTAATCACTCTGAGGGGGCAGTGGACAGAGGATAGCGCTCAGAGAAGCGTGGAGTCGTGGCTGCGCTTGAACACCTCTCAGAAGATGGTCATCAGCGCGGTCGGCGCGCAAAATGATGCGATGGCGATGGGTGCGCGAAAAGCATTTTCAGGGATGGACAACCTTTCCGAGAGAGACCGCTGGCTGCGGCTCCCCTACGTGGGTTGCGACGGGGTGCCGAAGACCGGTCAGACGTGGGTGCGCACTGGCACGTTGACGGCGACGGTGGTCATTCCGCCGACCGCGGGTCGCGCGCTAACGATCATGCACCAGGCGTTGCAAACTGGGGTGAAGCCGCCGGAGCGTTCGTTCACGGCGCCGGAATCGTTTCCGCCCATCGAGCAATTAGGCACGAGATAGGAAGTAGCACCGACACTCAGTCTGCGTCCGCTTTTATGCCGGCGAAGCGTATCCGTTTACACTACTCGCCCCACAATTCTGTCGTAGTCCGTCTTGCGTCTAGGCGGGTGACTCGTTCTGTTCAGGCGTGTGCGTCGGTAAACCGACACGATCTGCCCGCCTAACTGGGTACACAGACAGGACTGTCTGCGCTACTCGGTCGGCGTGCTAAGATCTCGCCTTCTTGGCAACAAAAATCCAGATTTGAAGCGAGGTAGTGATGAGTTGCAATCCGGGACGCCTGGCATTCGCGCCGATGGTGATCTTGCTTGGACTGATCCCGGCGCAAAGTGTGGGACAAACTTCCGACGCCGCGCAAACAATTTTCAAGCACTATTTCGAAACTAAGCTGCAGGACGAACCGGAGTTTGCCACCACGACAGGTCACTTCGAGAATGCGGACAAGTGGAACGATTGGTCGAAAGCGGGCCGGGAACTGCGTCGGAAGCATGCGGAGGAAACGCTCAGCGAACTGGGGAAATTACCAGCGCAGGAGATTTCGGGCGCGGACGACGTTAGCGTCCGGCTGCTGAAGTACGACCTGCGGCTGCAACTCGAAGCCGAGGACCTGGAAACGCACCTGCTTCGGGTAGGCCAATTGTTCGGTTTGCATACGCGGGTCTATACAACGATCGATCGCATGCCGGCGCGCACCGTTCACGACTACGAGAACCTGCTCGCGCGTTTGCATGGGGTTCCGGTATATGTCGATCAAAACATCGACATACTGAAGGAATCTATCGCGCGCGGGTTGACGCAACCACGCCTCGTCGTGGACCTGGTCACCAAACAAATCGCCGCCCAGGTGGCGCAGGATCAGGCGACCACCCCGTTGCTAATCGCCTTCCGCCATTTCCCATCGAATTTCCCAAAGGAGCAGCAGACAAAACTGCGCGATGAAGCCGTTGCCGCCTACGAAAAAGAATTCGTGCCTGCGTGGAAGAGGCTGCTGGAGTTTCTGCAAACGACATATGCGCCGAAAGCACGCCCCCAGATCGGATTGAGCAGCCTGCCCGGCGGACGCGAAGAATACGCCATCCTGGTTCGGAGGCTGACCACTACGAACACCAGCCCGGACGAAATTCACAAGATCGGCGAGACGGAGGTGCAGCGCATCGAAACGGAGATGCTCGCAATCGCGCGCGAGACTGGCTTCACCGGGACCATCAGTGAGTTTGACAAGAAACTGGATAGCGATCCGGCGCAGCATTTTCGCTCCAAGGAAGAGATGCTCATTTTTTGCCGCAACGTGGCAAAAATTATCGAGCCGGAGTTGCCGAATCAATTCAAGCACATCCCCATGATGCTCTATGGCGTGCGGGCGATTCCGGAGGATCGCGAGCAAGCAACAGCCTCCAACGCCGAGGCGCCTGCGCCGGATGGAAGCGTGCCAGGCTGGTTTAATCTGAACACCTATCAGCCGGAGAAGCAGGCGCGGTACGACAAGGAAGCGTTGACGCTCCACGAAGCGGTGCCGGGACACATTTTTCAAGGATCGTTGGCAAGGTCGCAGCAGGGCCTGCCGGAGTTTCGAAGATTCTACAGCAACAGCGCGTATGCAGAGGGTTGGGCACTCTACGCGGAATCGCTAGGTTCACAATTGGGGTTGTATCGCGACCCCTATAGCCACTACGGCCAACTGTCCAGCGAGAGATTCCGAGCCGTGCGGCTGGTGGTGGATACCGGAATCCATGCGATGGGCTGGACTCGAGAACAGGCGGTCGACTATTTCGGTGCGCATGCGCCGGAAATACCGGTGGCGGAGATAGACCGCTATATCTCGTGGCCGGGGCAGGCGTTGGCATACAAAACAGGGCAGCTCGAGATATTGGAACTGCGAAAAGAGGCGGAGCAAAAGCTCGGGCCGAAATTCGACATTCGCGACTTCCACGACGCGGTCCTGCGCGACGGCAGGTTGCCGCTGGAACTGCTCCAGGAGCAGGTGGGAAAATACATCAACAACGCTAAGTGACTTACTCCCAGCCGAATCCGATGCGCGTGCGCGCAAAAGCCTCCTTGGGAATGAAGAGAGCTGTTTGACAGAGTATTCACGGCGGGATAGCTTCGATCTTTCCGATGTTGTGAATGCGCCCGCGATCAAGGCGTACTCTTAGACGCTTTTTAGGAGGAGCGAATGCGGCGAACGGCGGCGATCGTCTTGATCTGCGGAGCGATTTTGGCGGCGAGCGTAGCGGCGTCGAAAACGCCGAAGGCCGACGACCGCCTGAAAGGCGCAGTCCGGCACCCCGCTGTGAAAGGGTGGACGCAGGTGCACCTGGAAGGAACACCGTCGGAGATCGGGTACCAACACGGCTATCTGCTGGCGGCCGAGATTCAGGATATGCAGAAGGTTTTTGCGCTGGAACTGACGCATGACAACGGAAAAGACTGGAATTTCTTTCGGGACGCGTCGAAAAACATACTGTGGCCGCACGTGGAACAGGAATATCGCGAAGAGATGCAAGGAATCGCGGATGGATTGAACGCGCAGGGCGTGAAGCTGGATGTTTGGGATGTGGTGACCATGAACGCATCGCAGGAGTGGAGCTACTACGTCGGCGAATACGACAAAGCGCACAAGATCGCGTCGCTGCCGACGGTGACCGCTCCGGAACACTGCAGCGCGTTTGTGGCCGTCGGGAGCTACACGAAAGACGGGCGAGTGGTGATCGCGCACAATAATTGGACCAACTATCTGGATGGCTCGCGATGGACGATCGCGTTCGACATCGTGCCCGCGCATGGCTCCCGCTTGTTGATGGACGGGCTGCCAGGACTGATTCACAGCGGCGACGATTTCGGACTGAATGCAGCAGGCGTGGTGATTACCGAGACGACGATTTCCGGCTTTCGCGGTTTCGATACCAACGGGGTGCCGGAATTCGTGCGCGCGCGCAAGGCTCTGCAGTATTCTGCGTCGATCGATGATGTGGCACGGATTTTCAAGGAAGGCAATAACGGCGGATACGCGAATGACTGGCTGATCGCCGATACCAAAATGAACGAAATCGCGAGCCTGGAGCTCGGATTGAAGAACGTGACGCTGGAACGCAAGGCCGACGGATATTTCGTAGGCTCGAATTTTCCGATCAATCCAAAATTGGCGGCGGAAGAGACGGACTTCGCGATGACGGACAAAGGCAACAGCGCGAATGCCCGGCACCAGCGGTGGGAACAACTGATGGCGGACAACAAGGGAAGGATCGACGTGCCGATGGCGGAGAAGTTCCTGGCGGACCACGTGGACAGCGTCACAGGAAAAACGGAACCCAGCGAACGGACTTTGTGCGGGCACTTCGAACTTTCCTCACGCGGGTCGGGCGCGGGATCGTGGCAGCCGGCTTACGGCACGGCAGGCGCCGCGCAGAACAAAGCTACCGACACGTCGATGGCATCAAAGATGGAATTTGTTGCGGCAGCGGGACATGCCTGCGGAATGGACTTCCTCGCGGCGAAGCATTTACAGGAACACCCGGAGCTGGCTTGGGAGAAATCTGAGCTGCGAGACATGAAAGCGTATCCGTGGACCACGATCACGGCAGGAAAGTAAGCGGGATGCGGAACAGGCGACCAGGCCAGGAACGAATGGCCCAGCTCGGCTGGTTGACCGTTGCCCCAAGCCCTCGTCCCTGGCTGTCCCTGTTTCTGTTTTCTACTCGAAATCGGCGCCGGCCTTAAAATCGGTTGCCCCCAACCTTTCTAGTCCAGCGCCCGCGCGAAACGGTCGCGGCAATCTATGCGCCGGCTGCTTTCGCTTTGTGACCGTGATGCTCGACGTGCAGCTTGGCGGCCTCCGTGGCGTGATGCGTCGCATGGTGTGAATGGCCCTGCGCGGTGTGCGCGTGGTGCGCAGCCGTTTCATGGTTGTCAGCTTCGTGCTGTGCTGCCGCTTCGCGATGGTGCCGAGCCGCATGATCATGATGTTCGGCCGCTTTGTGGTGATGTTCTGCCGCTTGCTTGGACATGAGTCCTCCTCGTTAATTTTGGTCAATGGAGCTGCATTGGGCTGCCACTGGCAGCAGGTAGGGTGCGCCCACGTTCGTTAACGTGGTGTGAGGGGCCCGTGAATGATGGAAGACGTGGGAATTTCACAACGGGAATCAGCAGAAAGCCAGCTCCGAGGACGGGAACTGGCCCGCTAAGCAGCCTAGAGCGACAGCGTCTGGTGACCGCTGTCTAGATTTCTTCGCGAAAATTCCAGCGTTTGTGGTTCACCGCCACCGAGGCGACATCGTCAGGAGTAAAGGGGACGTCCTTGTGACCACGCACGTGGATGACGCAGCCTTCGCTGGCGACCACCTGGTCAAAGCGCTTGCCGCTCTTCAGGGTCACGGACACGACGTGATAGCCCATACCGGTTTCATCCTGACGTCTGAGATTGACTGCCAGCTCGCGCGGGATTGGAACTAGGTGTTTCATTAGCCTGCCTCTGTATTTGATTTGGGATAGCCAAGTCTAATCGGGTGCTCCGCCCAAGTCTAGAGGGGTCGAACATTTCCACAAGAATCCACAAGAGCCGGAAGTTCGCACCGTCGGGGCCCCCACGTAACGACTTCTAAATGAATAACTTATCGCACTAAAGCAAGGTGAAGATGCGCGGCCGGCGTCGCCGACGGACCGCACGAGACACAAGGCCAGACTGACGCGGGTGCCCGGGCCTTCGAGAATTCGGAATTAGGTGTCGGTTATTCAGCCTGTGTTTCTGTATCCCGTAAATCACGATCCGTGATCGATTCCCGGGCTGGGTGCGGCCACTTTGGCTTCGGTTATCTTCGACAGCCAATATTGCACGGCCGCCATGCGGGCCTGGTTCGCGCCGGGGGACCTCATATACGCGCGCAACTCGCTAGCAGCTTGATCCGTAGCGCCTCTATTGAGCAGGACCTGCGCCAGGGGCAATCTTGCGTCGACATTCTCGGAGACGGATTGGCGCAGCAGCTCTTCGGCTTCAGCCGAGCCGCTACCCTCGGCAGCCAGAATCCGACCGAGCGTATATCGGGCGGGGCCGCGCTGCGGACTGAGTTGTAGCGCCTGTCGAGCGGCAATTTCCGCCTCGGGATAGCGGCGCAGAAGGAACAGCGCGAGACCTAGATTGCGATAACTCTCCTGAAGCTTGGAGTCCAAATCGATCGCTTTCCGGAACTCGGTCACGGCGCTTTCGCATTCATTCAGCTCGATGTAGCTCGCGCCGAGATTGTTGTGCGCTTGCACAAAATTAGGATCGATCTGAATAGCCTTTCGCAAGTGCTCGGCGGCCGACTGGAAATCACCGGAGTGCACGGCCTTTTCGGAGCGCTGGAATTCCTTAATGGCGGCCGCAGGCACGCGGAGTTCGCGAACAGAGATCGTCCCCGCAGGAGACTTTACGGCTGCAGCCGGGGCCGGCCGCGATGGGATTGTTTCCAGTGTATCGACGCCGGAAAGTGATTCAGGGTCTGGTAGGGTATTCGCGTAGCGAGCGCGGGCGGGCACGCGGGATGAAGACATTCCCTGCGCGTAGCCAATGGAGGCGCAGAGGAATAAGAGTGCACTGCAGAGGAGAAACTCGATGGAGAACTGCGTAGTTGATTTAGTCCTGGGCCTCATGACGAACTCTCTTTCGGTGAACACCTTGGCCCTTGTTCACAGTTTGCAATCCGAAATGGGAGCCTTCTAGAATGAGGCGGGGTTAAATAAGGGAAACGCCCACCCGCAAGGGTGCGTGTGTCCACTGGAGATCGCAGCTGCTCCGGCGGCCAAACCAGGAAGCAGCGCGATCCGTTTAACCCCTCTCTTCCGAAAATCCCTTCTAAATGACAGGATGTCGCAGCCAGCCGAGTAGTAAGGCCGCGCTGGAACATTTCTCAGATTTTTTAAGGGCTCCTTACGAAAAAAAGACAATCGCAAATTGAGGTACGACCCACCCTGAGAAATGTTTCCGGCGTCCCGCGAATTATAAGAAGTAACAAGTAACAAGGAGGGCTGGTGGGTCAGGCTCAACCAATTGCGACAACTAAAGCGGCTCTCAATTTTGTAGCTTTTGCGAAATTTCCCCGGAGAGCCGTCCCACTTGTGGGACGCAGTTAGTTTTGGCGATTGTCCGACTTGCCTTCGTCAAGCTGCCGCAGGTTCTCTCGGGCGAGTTCGAGGTGGGGATTGAGCTTGAGGGCTCGCTCATAATGTAAACGAGCTTCTTTGACATTTCCTGTCACGGCAAGGGCGCTACCCAGATTCGCCTCGGCGTTGGCGTCCTCCGGGTTCAAGCGAACAGCGGCCTGGAACTGCGCAAGCGCGCCGGTAAAGTCGCCTTCCGTCGCTAGCGCGTTGCCCAGATTGTAGTGTGCATCGAAGTAGTCCGGCCGAGCCCTGAGCGCTGCGGACAGATACGGAATCGATTCCGCCGTGCGGCCCCCCGCGAGCAGTGCCGCACCCAGCCCATTATTGGCGGTGGCGTTTTCGGGACGAATGCGAACCGCTTCCGCGAAGTTCGCAGCAGATTCTGCGAGTTCGCCGCGAACTTGCAAAAGAGCCGCGAGGTTGTAGTGGGCTTCGAAGTCGTCGGGATTTTTCTGGAGATTGTGCCGCGCCACTGCTTCCTGAATCAAGGCACGCGGGTCAACTCCGGCTCCAGCCGAATCTCCCGGCAAAACTTGTAGCCACAGATGAGCCATTTCATCGCTCGCCCGATTGCCCGAGACGACGCGCTGCGGCGGATGGTTGGGATTGCGAATATTTTCCCCTGAATTGTCGTACGTAAACCGCATCGAGATCGTAGTGCCCTTCGGCAGCAGCATAGGCTCGGCATAGCGGTAGACCGCCTGCCAATTCAAATCCCACCGTGCAATGTGAATCAGCGACTTGGTCGTTCCATCAGGTAGCGTGGCCAAGGCTTGCAAATCCTTGCCCAGGTAGTGTGCGTGGGGATAGATCGCGAGCAGGTCCACATCGACAGGCAAAGTGAAGTCGTCGCGGACCAGAAAGTCTTGATCGCCGGGAGGGATATCCAGCAGACGATCATTCTCCATCTGAAGAAGAATCGGATGGAGCGTAGCTGGCTTCTCCGTAAAATACAGGCCGAGAGTCGGCTGAAGCGTTTCGGTCTTGCCGGAAGGTTGCAAGTGCGTGTTCAGCACAAGGTCCGTGTTTTTGTCGAGGCGAATGGCCATTCCGTCGGGTTCGACATAGGGCGCCGAGCCCGGCTTCCAGAAGAGGAAGTGACTGTCCGGATCGAAAACTTCGGACTCGATGATCAGCTCCATGCCGCCGAAGCCGGATCCCGGTTGTTCTTCCTGGAGCCGCGCAGTTTGGCCGCGATCAACGAGAACATTCGCGTGATGCACGAGGCGCTTATCACCCGGCCGGATTTCGATGGCCTTGAGCCAGCGAGTTCGATCGACGGGTGCGCGAAAGACGAAATTCCAATAGGTGTCCGAGCCGCCGGGAGGAAGTGTGAAAGCCTGTGTGGCTTTAACGACGACATCGGGCTTGCCAAGCTGCCACCCTTCGACGAATTGCGGCTTGGGAGGCAGAGCGGACGCGTCGCCTTCGGCGGCGCCTTGCTCGGCCCAAGCCTGGATTAGCGCGATCTCGGCGGCGGAAAGCCGGAGGTCGTCGGTAAATTTAGGATCGTCGGGAGCGGGGAGCCACGGAGGCATGATGCGTCGTTCGGTGACCGCCGCGATTTGATGTGCGTGAGATTTCGCGTCCGTGTAGCTGAGAAGAGAGAACGGTGCGGATTCTCCGGGACGGTGGCACGGCGCGCAGGAGCGAAAAATGATCGGAGCTATATCGCGAGTGAAAGTAACTTGTTGCGACGCATCGCTACGTGATCCGTTGGATGAGGGCGCACCCGCCCGCCGCGCCTCCTTCGCGTAGTGTGCCGCGGCCGTAACGGAGATCAGCGCGGAGCATATCAGGGATACGACGACTCCCTGCGAGTTGCGCGTCATTCGAGGTCCGAGATGTAACAGCCCACGGCTGGAGCGTTATCGACCGCTAATGTTTTGCCGCTGATCGCCGCCACGATCGCGTCGTCGAGCTCGTGAGTGGTAGCCGCAGTCCGCGCCCGTCCAAAATCCTCGTATAGATTGTCGATGCGTCCGTGATAGACGAGCCGGCGACTCACATCGAAAACGGCCGCTTCCGGCGTAATCTGCGCGCGACTTTCCTTGACCAGCGCGTGCCGTACATCGCGAAGAGCCGAGAGCTTGTAGCCAAAATCTTGCTCGTGCTTGCGGATCGCCTCGGGCGATTCCGTCTTGTCCGGATAAACCAGCCAGAACGCTGCCTTGCCGGCATACTGCGCGCTGACCTTCCGGATCGTCGGCGCATAGCGATTCGAGATCGGGCAATCCGTCCGCACGAAGAGGAGCACAACTACCTTCCCAGACGCTGCTTTGAGCGGATCCACCGGGGTTCCGGAAAGATCGACAGAGGTGGGTTGCTCGGTGCGCGAACCTGCGAACAAAGGGTGAAGGCACAGGGCAAATAAGGACGCCAATATCGCGGTCCGGAAACCAATTGTCAAAGTATGAGTGCTGCAGCCCATGCGCGCCCGTGCCGTTCGAATTCAAGAAATGTTACTGCGTACGGAAGTGCTTGTCTATTTCGGCAGACAAGCGGTAGCGGGCCAGTATCCGGCAGCGACTTACGAGGAGTCCTTCGTATTCACGCCGCCTCAGCCTCAAAGGCAAGAAGCCCTTGGGAGGTGCCTGATATACAAAGTCACGCCGCTTCGGACCGATTCATTTTTGGTGTGCGCGAGGGGCGCGCCAACGACGACCGAGGGCCGGAATGATCAAGCCACCGATATTGGGGAGGTTAGCGTCCGGGAAGGGGGCGCGATCTGCCCGGGGGTTCAGGGAGCGGAGGAATACTTTCAGGAAGCGCCAGAATGCATCAAGTTGCTCTCGGGAACTGAAGTGGAGCGCGTGGCCGTTAGCGCGGACGACCATTAGGGTGACGTCGTCGCCAGAAAGATTATCGGGGAAGCGCTGTTCGATTTCCTGGAGAATCGTGGCGATAAGCTTCTCGGCGGGGATGTCGCCGAGCAGATTGACGATACGTAGCAGGCCTTCTTCGCCGAGCATTTCGCCATCGGCGTCGCAGGATTCGATAAGAGCGTCGGTGTAACTGAGAACGCAGTCGCCAGGGTCGAGTTCGATGTCTACATTCTCGTAGTCGGCAAGTTGAAAGATGCCGAGGGGAATGTTGCTCGGCCCCTTCTTTTCAGGATTGTCCTGGTGCCCAAGGAACGACCAACGGGCATCGAGGACTCGAAAGAGCAGCGGACGAGGATGACCAGCATTGCAGAGAGTGAGCCGACGGCTGGGTGCGAAAAAGGTGGTGACGACCGCCGTCGAGAAGCTGCCCTGACTGGAGAGCGTGGTGAACTGCTCGTTCAGGAGCCGGACGAATTCTTTCTGGTCCAGGCGATTCACAAAGCGGCGCATCAGGGTGCGCAGATCGGCTGCCATGGAAGCGACGGATTTGCCGTGGCCGGAAACATCGGCGAGGAGCAAGCGGCTAATGCGGCCCGAGGCGCAACTAGAGACGTAGTAGACGTCGCCGCCACGCTGAGCTTGGCCGAATGGTTTGCTATAGATCCAGACATCCAGACCCGCCAATTCGACTCCACTGGACGCGATCTGACTGCCTCCCCAAACCTCCATGCACTGCATGTGTTGTGTGGGGGAAGCCGTCATGTGGGCATTATAACGACTGAAAAGTTAACTGATCCGACTCTGTGGTTTTTCAAAGCCGCGTTCCAGATCACCTTTGTGCCTTCCATGAGAAGGCCGGACACTGTCAAGTCGATTTGTTCTTTCCTCCTGTGGTTCCTTCCATTCGAGCCGAGCCGCCTCTGTCGCCACCCTTCCATCCGCACTCTTTGTTGAGCGATTGTCGCTCGGTGCAAGTTGGGTGTACTCGATCCAGTAGGTGCTGCTACCTGATTATCGACCTCTGTTCCCCCCTTTCGAAGGGAACTGGTCCAGGCACTGTCGCAGTCACCTGATCTCGGCGGTCGAGCTCGGCTGTTCTGGGGAGCTCTTCACTCTAAGCCACGGCGCGCATCGCTTTGTGGCTATTGCGCAGTGGTTCGTACACCTCTCCACTTACCCACAACCGATGGAGCAATACCGCTAACTTTCTCGCCACCGCAACTACAGCTCGCTTCTTACCATTTTTTCCTCCTCGCGCCGCAAGTTTTAATCCCCAACGCCGCAGATCACTGTCTTCTCCAAACGGCCCCAGGATGTAGTGCGCTCCCTGCACTAGCATCGTCCTCAAATAAGGATCTCCTTCTTTGCTGATGTGCATCTGCGGCTGGCTCTCACCGGAGTCCCTGCGCCCAGGGCGCAACCCCAGAAAACAGCCGACCTCGCGACTCTTCGGGAACCGATGCGGATCTTCTAGGGTCAGGACATACGTCAGCGCGATCTGCGTTCCCACCCCCTTTACCTGCTTGAGCAGTTCGACGTGCGGGTAGCTCTCTTTGGCGATTTTCTCCATCCGCCCGTCATATTCCTTGACGCGCTCGTTCAACGATTCGATTTCTTTGAGCAGCGGCTCCAGAACCTCTCGCAACTCCGCGTGCTATCCCGCGGCCAGTTCCCGGCTCACCTGCTGCGTGCCCCACTTAGGCAGCCGCTGGCCATAAGACTTCACCAACCCGCGTGCTGCGTTCACCAAGGCCGTTCGAGCTCGCACCAGTTCGGCCCGCGCCCGGATTACTGTCAGGTGGATTTGCGCTGGTGCACTGCGATGCCGCACCGGCCCCAACCGTTCGGGATCGATTCGCGCCAGCCGTGCCAATGTCCGCGCATCGTGGCGGTCATCTTTTCGATTGCTCTTGGTAATCACTTGCACCTTTTGTGCGTGCGCCACGAGCACCTGGTGTCCCAGCTCTCTTCGCAGCCGGCTCATCCACGGTGAATGCGTTCCGGTCTCCATGGCGATGAGACTTCGCGGTATCTTCTCAAATGTCTGCTTCATCGCTTCCGGTGTCATCGCCACTTTCTGTTCCAGAATGATTTTGCCCGCTTCATCCAAGACACAATAGAACGACCAGCGATCTCCCAGATCCACACCGATCGTTAGCTTCTGCTCCTTCAAAATTTCGTTTCTAATTGCCTGCACAGTGCTAATCTTCCTCATAGCCGGTCTCCTTTCCATTGCGCCTTGAGCGCGTCATTCATTGGGAGCGTATCGCATCCCGCTGGAGACCGGCCTTCTCATCTCATCTGATTAACGCTAAACGGACATTTGGCTTCGTTATCTGGTAACGCGGGCGGGCTCAACTGGGCGGCTGGTCAGTCTAATTCCTTTGAAGTGACCGGACAAATTTTCAATTTAACCTCGTAAGTTCGAGGCTCTTTATCTTTCAAACGAACGCGGCTACTGCAGCTTGTGCCACCACTCGCGCAATGACAGGCAGCGACCTTCGGAATTTAAAGTAACCACAAAGATGCCGTCCAACTTTGTTTCTAGACCCGGTGGCACAATGAGGAACGAGGCCCACCATCGAGCGACACCATTCTCGGCAATGACGGCGAACACCTCATAGTCAAATTGGATTCTTTCCTCGGTCCTTGCGACCCACTCCCAATGCGTATGAATTTCATCACGACCCCGTAAGGCTTCGCCAAACGGCGTTACTTGGTAGGTGGCGTCGTCGGTGTACAGCGCGACTGCGGCGTTGGGATCGCGCCCCATCCAGGCGCGCCCGTACGAGTCCAGCCAGTTCTCGAAGGCTTCCCTTTCCATAGGTCCAAGCGCACGATGCTTTTCGTCAGACTAACTACACTCTTGCAGGACCGTCAGGAGCGCAGTTGAAACCACATGTCTGTTAAGGCGGCAACCACCGATCATTGGGCAAGCGGCTTTGGAAAGAGGCAGATCCGCTAGCGGTGCTCCGGTGCGGTCATCCGGATCCGGGCGTACTGACGGCGAAAACCCAGGAATCGCACATCACACGCATCGCAGCGGTAAGGCCATAAAAACAGGAGGCGCAACACGCCGCGTTCGAGAAATCCTCTTCGATAAGAGCGGCGCACGCGCGAGCTAGCGCATTGCGGGCATTCATTGGTCTTTTTGGCGAACAGCAGTCGCATTGGCATCCCCAGGAACCTCCGAGTCTGGCACGGGGATGCCGAGGCTTCAACGAGCCCAAATTTTGGCGATTCCAAACAGACAGGAGGGTGACGCGAAAGCAAGGTGCAGCGCTGGATAAGCCTCAGCGAAGCTGGCCTGGCTCGATTCCACTGGCGCGGGCAGCATCGAGCAGATTGTCGATGGCCGCCTGAAAGTTCGCTTTCTTCGCTTGAAGCTGCTTTAGCTGGTCTTCGACCGATGCCGTGCTGTATTGAAAAGTGTTGGTTGAAAGAGTGCCCGTGCCTCTCGCATCCCCCTTGCTAAATCCTTTAAGATCTGTGAGTTGTTGGTCAACCGATGCCAGATCCGACTGCAGTTTCTGAAGCTGCTGCCGCACCGCCGCTAGAGTCTTGGCATCCACGGTTCCGTCCGCCGGTTTGGTGGACGCGGATTTCGCCTGACGCGGTTGAGCCGCCTTATTCGCGACAGAACTTTGCGGATTACCCACGACGGAAATCGTCCCGCCGACTTCACCCAGATCCTCGTTCGTCCAGACCTTTTTGGGTTTTGGCTTAGACACTGTCGCCGTCGCTGCCGCAGAAGGTGGCCCGGAGGCTTGCGTCGGAGATGACACGGCAGGATCCTGCGCGGAATTTGCCGCCCGAAGCATACCCACGCAAATAAGGAGAGTTGCAGCAATGGTTAGCGCACGGATCATGATGACTCCACGGCAAACGACGCGCTACGAGCGATTGCGGATGCCTGAATCAGTACCCGAATCAGTATAGGAGAGGACGGTTCAAGGGTCGCCGTTTACAGCGGCCGGTTTGCCCAATTCGGCACGGATGGTGGCCAGCGCTTCTTTGGGCGGTCCGATTCGCCGGTACTGCGTATAAAAGGTCCGCTCGTGGATAGAGAAGCTCACAAACAGCCTGCGTCCGTCGAAATCGTACTGAGAATAGGAAGGCAGCCAGAGGCCAGGCGCCATTTCGTAACGTTCTTGCATGAAATGGCTTCCCTTGTAGACTTTTGCGAGAAAGCCGCCGATAGAGATGTCGTCGGTAACTTCCACTTCCACTCGCGCGAGCTGGCCCGCCGCTTCGTCAATCCACGCGTACCCGCGAACCTTGGCAAAGATAGCGGTGGCTCGCGAAGTGGGTTTATACGCGGGATTTGGCTCCATGCGGTACTTGGAGAGCATGCGGTCGCCACGAGGCTCGCGGTCGACAAAGGTATACAGAAACGCCGACCGGGTGGCGTCGATCAGTTCCGAGCGATCTTTCTGTTTCTTGGCAATTTTGTCGTAGGCTTCGCGTTGCGCACGGCCATCCTCGGCGGCCCAGGCCAGCGAGTGCTCGAGTTTCTCGAGTTCGGCGCGATACAGGTTGGCGTCGGTGGGTTTGCCGTCGGGACCCACTGGAATGTGATCGATTCCGGTTCCGGCCGGCACGGTGCGCGAGATCTTGACCTCGGGAGGGCTTCCAGCAGGTGTTTTGCGGATCTCCTTGCGTTCAATGCGCTCGTAAATACTCTCCGCTTCGTCATTTTTCTTCTGATTGGCGACCACCCGCTCGAGCATGGCCCGCTTTTCGTCTTCACTTTGCAAGGCGGGTAAAGAGGCGTCAGGCGTCTGGGCGGCAGTCGTGCGAGGACGAACCGTCGAAACAAGGAGGAAAAGCGCAACGAGGAACACCGTGGATGCCCGCATAGTGGATTCGACCGAGGCAATCTCCGTCGCAGTATTGGGGTTAGATTCAGTGTCGACGCCGATTGTTGCACCCAGGGAATACTGACGCACCTTCGGGTTCAAATAGTCATCGGCCCGGGCGGTTGGCGAGGGAGCTACGGCTTAGGCTTGTCCGCGGATTTTTGCTGCTCTGCCTCCGCAGTCCAGGGAGGAACAATGTCGTTCACGCGGGCGTAAGAAATCGATTGCCCCAGGTGCTCGCCCATATGACCCGTGATCATGAAGAAGGATCCGCGCTGCGTGGTATCGCGTCCAAACATTTTTTGAGGTTTGTCTGCACCCGCGTCGCTCAGGGCGAGGATGGCTTTGCGAAAATGAGCAAAGGAGTCCTTAAGGCCTTGCACCGTTTTGGCTTTGTCTCCCGCCGCGGCGACAATGACCTTGAAATCGACCCCAGCAGGCGGCTGTGTACCAAAGGCGCGGGCAATACCATAGTTGGCGGCCACGATGTGGGCGAAAACCTCCCCGATGGACCGCACACCTTGGGCAGGTCGCCAGTTGTACTTGTCGGCAGGAATTGTTTCTGCGAGGCGGATATACCGCTGTTCGTAGAACGAGATTTCCTCAAGGAACTCGGCCCGTGCGCCAGAAACGGGTGCGGATGAGGACGAAGCAACAGCAGATGGCCCATTTTGAGCTCGGCACCTGCCGCCGCAGCACAGCCCCAACATGGCAACTCCAACAAAACAAATCAGTTTAGATCGCATCTGCGACTCCTGCTTGGACGTAAAAGGCCCAGAAGTGGTCCCGAATTGATGTCATTTCAGTGAAAGGTCCGGGCCACACCGTGATCCGGCGGCCCAGCGGCAAGGCTACACCGTGGCCGGGGCAAAACAAAAGGGCGTTCGTGCGTCTAACCGATTAGCCGGGAATTCACGAAACGAATTGGTGTCTTTACTCGTATTAGGTTGTGAGCACTTAGGTTGCGACCTCGTGGTCGGCGGAGGCTGTCTTTGGGTGTGGCTCCATTTGAGGGTTTGACGAGGATTCCCCCCCTGGTCACAGGCGCTGAGGGGCGGAGATGGCTTTCGCTCGCCGGTTTCCGCGGGAATCTGGTCACGTTGATCGAGACCTTCAAGCTGGCGCTGGACGCGTTGCGCGCTCACAAGCTCCGGAGCTTCCTCACGTTATTAGGCGTGATCCTGGCAGTGCTAACGCTGGTGACCGTTATGAGCGTCGTCGCGGGCCTGAATTTCTACGTCGCCGACCGCGTAGCCAACCTTGGCGCCAATGTGTACGTGGTGGACCGTTTTGGAATCATCACCAGCGAAGACGCATGGATCAAAGCGCAAAAGCGCCCGCTACTGACGCTGGAAGAATTTGAGTGGGTCCGCGACAACATGAAGCTGGCCAGCCGCGTAGCCGCCGCCGGCTGGGTGACCATCGACATCCGCGCCGGGAACACTTTGCTGGAAAACACCCGAGTGGAAGGCGCCACGGCCGACTACGCCGAGCTCCGCAACATCGGCCTCGCATCCGGCCGCTACCTCACGGAAGCGGATGATCTACACCATTCGCCGATTTGTTTCATCGGCACCGACGTCGCGAAAAAGTTTTTCCCGAACGTCGATCCGGTCGGAAAAACAATCCGCGCCGGCACGCACACATACGAAGTCGTGGGCGTCGCGCAATCCATCGGCAGCGCTTTCGGCCAGTCCCAAGACAACTACATGCTCATCCCGCTGGTGACCTACTACAAGGAATGGCATACGCAGCAGGACTGGCTGGCGATTTTCGTGCAAGCCCAGAACACCGAGATGATGAGCGCCTCGCAGGATGAAGCCCGCATGTTGATGCGCGCGGTGCGTCACCTGGACTACAACGCAAAAGACAATTTCGCCATTCTCGGCTCGGATTCGATTATGGCGCTATGGAAACAACTGACCGGCAATTTGTTCGGGGTCGCGGTCGCGTTGACCGCTGTGTTTCTGGTGGTCGGCGGAATCGTGATCATGAACATCATGCTCGCGAGCGTGACCGAACGAACGCGCGAAATCGGTATTCGCCGCTCGCTGGGCGCCCGAAAAAATCACATCATGCTCCAGTTCATGACCGAGTCGGCGGTACTCGCCGCCGTTGGCGGCATCATCGGAATCCTGCTGGCCTACGGCATCGTGGCCCTCGGGCGCGCGGCCACATCCATTCCCATGCGAACACCGCTCAGCGCCGTGATTTTGTCCCTCAGCGTTTCTACCGGCGTGGGACTCTTCTTTGGGATCTATCCGGCGATGCGCGCGGCAAAGCTCGATCCCATTGAAGCGTTGCGGTCGGACTAAGGAACTCATGGCCCAGGCACACGGCGAAAACCTGAAACAAGCGATGGATACGCTCCGCGCGCACAAGCTGCGCAGCGCGCTGACCGTGTTTGGGGTAGTGTTGGGCGTCAGCGTGATCATGCTGGTCGCGGCTTTGATCACCGGCTTCGACCAGGCCATCCAGGAAGACATCAAGCAATATGGTGCGGATACCGCGTTCATCTCGCGCTGGGATCAAGGTCCTCACAACAATACCCGCCCGCTGGAAGAGCGCCTTCGCAAGCCCTTGACGCTGGAGGATGCCGAGGCGTTGAAGGTGGGGTGTCCCGCCGTCAAGAACGTGACGGTCTATATTAACTGGTGGGAAAAGCCGCATACCATCCGCACCAAATCCGGTGAAGTGACGGGAATTGACTATCGTGGCGTGCAGCCCAATTTCGGAGAGGTCTACGCGAATGCCGCCACGCTATCCGGACGATTTCTGAGCGAAGGCGATGATCTGCACCGCGGCAAAGTCGTGATGCTCGGGGAAAATGTCGCGCCCGTGCTGTTTCCTGGCGTCTCGGCCATCGGCAAGGATGTGATGATTGACGGCGAGGATTTCCAGGTGGTCGGAGTGGTGGAAAAACCGAAAGGCGGGTTCGGCACCGACGATGAGGATCGCCGGGTCCTGATTCCCTACAACACCTTCCGCAAAATCTATCCAGGCGCTTACGAAAACAACATTCGCCTCCAAGCTTATCCGAACATGTTAGACCAAGCGGTCGACCAGGCGACCGAAGTTCTCCGGCGGCGGCGTAACGTGCCTTACAACGCGAAAAATAATTTCTCGATTGAGACCGCCGAGATGCAGGTGCAAGAGTTTCACAACATAGTAGGCATGGTGGCGATCGCGACCGTCGTGCTGAGTTCGATCGGTCTGTTGATCGGCGGCGTGGGCGTGATGAACATCATGCTGGTAAGCGTCACCGAACGCACCCGCGAAATCGGCGTTCGCAAGGCGATCGGCGCGAAACGCAGCGACATTACCTGGCAGTTTTTACTGGAAGCCATGACCCTGACCGGAGCCGGAGGTGTCATCGCCTTGATTCTGGTAAACGGCCTGGTGCTCTTGATTCGCTTGACGCTGGAGTGGAAAGGCAGTGTTCCGCTTTGGGCGGCCGCCGCGGGATTCATTGTCAGCGTCGGCATCGGGCTGATCTTCGGCGTGTGGCCAGCCATGAAAGCCGCCAAGCTCGATCCCGTCGAAGCACTGCGCTACGAATAAAGATCGCCGCCTTATTCGGGCAGAGGTATTCCGGGGCCTTCCCAACCTGAGTTTATTTCGTCGATGCCGAGAGTTTGGCGGACGTCGCACCGGCCGGTGAAGTCGTAGGCGTTACCGCGCTCGGCCACAACACGTCCAGCGATGTTTCGTGACGCACCAGCATCTTCGCCCGTTTGGACACATGAATATGTAGCGTGTTCGGGCTATCGGTGTGAATATCGCCGAGCCCTTCTTTGGCAACCTGCAAACTCTTATCCGCTCGATACAAAGCCACGCGCAGCTGGTGGGGTCCCGCGGGCAAGGTATGTTCCAGACGAACGGGCGCGCCGGCAGTGGTCGCATGCAGGTCGGTCGTAAATAGCAACGTCTGATCGGCGAAGATCGCCAAGGCTCCGTCGCCCACGGTCGAATCAATTTCGATTTTCAGAGTGGCGTGGTCCGCACGAGAGACCGGACTCGCGAGAGGTAGTGGAGAAAGTTCCGGCGCGGAGGGAGCAAAACCGGCAGTCGCGATCTTCGCGGCAGGAATGACACGATGAATCGCCGCGCTCTGAAGCACGCCAGTGTCGGGGCGGCGTATGTGTGGCTTCTGCGGAACGTTGGGCAAGTCCGCGGCAACATCCTCTACAACGTCCGGAACGGTTGTAACTTGAGAATAGCCGAGCAAATCGTCGGGCGGTGCAGGCGTATTTTTCGCCATCACCGGAGCTGCCGGCAAACGATAGCGAGCGGCCACCGCGCGCGAAACGGGCACGCCGCAAATGGCCACAACTGCAAGGGCGGCCACCACCCACAAGTCACGAGGCTGCATCGGCCGCGCTAACCACGATCCGCTGCGGCGCACCGGCGGGTTCGGCATCATTTCTGTCCCCGGGCCTAGCCGCGCGAACGGATACAAAGAGGCGGCCAAGGCTTCGGCCGAGGGATACCTGTCGGCGGGACTTTTCGCCAGGCAGCGCATGATGACATGATCGATGGCAGGGGGGAGTGCGGGATTTCGCTGTCTCGGTGAAATCGGATCGGCGGCCAGAATCTGGGCGCAAACCGCGCTTACGGAACTTCCCTCAAAGGGCGGGACGCCGGTAACCATCTGATACAGCACGATGCCTAGCGAAAATAAGTCCGATCTCGTGTTTTGCGGCTCGCCATGAATCTGTTCCGGTGACAAATAGGCTGGGGTGCCCATCATGCGGCCGGATCCGGATACTTGCGTAGCAAATCGAGCGATCCCGAAATCGCCGAGTTTCACATTGCCGTCCTCGGTGACCAGGATGTTCGCGGGCTTGACGTCGCCGTGAATGATCCCGGCCCGATGAGCGCGGGTAAGCGCTCCCGCCAGATCCGCGCCCCAGGCGCAGGCGCGCGGGAAGGGGATCGGCGCTTCCGACAAGACCTGCTGAAGAGTTTTCCCGGTTACATACTCCATCACGAGGTAGGCGACGTTTCCCTCCTCGATGCCGACGTCGTAGAGATTAATGATGGAGGGATGAGAAAGCTGGCTGACGATCTGCGCTTCGCGCAAGAACTGCTTCTGTTCGGTGGGCGCACCAAACGCGTGCACTAGGGTCTTCAGCGCCACCGTACGCCCAAGTATCGTGTCGCGAGCTTTATCGACACGGCTGGTGGCGCCGCAGCCTAGATTTCCAATGACTTCGTAGCGGTTCTTTGGCATCGTCGGGACAATGGCGTCCGCACTGATAGCTGCTTCTCGACCATCTTCGGATTCGCCCCCGTCAAAGCAAATGGCCCATTAGTACAGGTGTGTTCAATCCCGGGTACTACGGAAATCCCCTTAGACTCTCGCACCTTTGGGGCACGTATCCGATTTCTTAGCGCCTGCCGGACCACTTACGCCGAGCGCAGGAGTCGCGTCGCGCGGTGGCGAAATGACGACGATTGCGGTGCCACCACTTGCGTGGGCACCTTGCGACGCGCGAACGGATAAAGATCGTCCGCAAGGTCCTCCGCTGAAGCGCGGCGCCGAGCCGGGTCCTTCTCCATGCAGGACAACACCAGCTCGTTGAGGCCCGCGGGCAATGACGGATTCGTCTGCGAAGGCGGCAGTGGAGTGGACGACATGATGCGCGCGCACATACCTTGCAGCGAATCGGCATCAAACGGCCGGTTCCCGGTAATCATTTCGTAGAGCACCACGCCCAGCGAGAAAATATCGGAGCGTGCGTCCTGCGGCTTGCCCAGAATTTGCTCTGGGCACCAGTAGGCCGGCGTCCCCAGAAGTGGCGTGTCCTTCAAGTCGCGGCTGGCGAGGCGCGCCATGCCGAAGTCGGTGAGCTTGATGCGGCCTTCGTCACTGACCAGAATGTTTGCGGGCTTGACGTCTCCGTGAATAATTCCCCTGCGATGTGCCAAGCCTAACGCGGAGGCAACGTCGCCGATCCACGCGCACGCTCGCGGAAATGGGATGCTTCCCTTGTCCAGCATCCGTTCCAGCGGCTGGCCTTCCACATATTCCATTACCAGATAGGGCGTCGACGACGACTCGTCAATACCCATGTCGTGCAGCGCGACAATGGAGGGGTGGGATATTTGACCGACGACGCGCGCTTCCTTGAGGAAACGTGCGCGTGCCTCGCCAGTGGCAAGCGCTGCCGGAAACAGCTTTATAGCCACGGCGCGGCCGATCATCGGATCGAACGCGCGCACGACGCGGCTGTTCGCGCCGATGCCGATGGTGTCTAGAATTTGATAGCGGCCAACTTGCACGGACAACTACCCTTCTCCCGATCTGAACCGGGTGTTATCCAAGGTAGCGAGATGGCCTGCGGGCGGCAACGGTACTAAAGTACTCGATTATAAATACCTACCAAGAAGTACAGGGCGCTATCTGGCTGGCTCGGGAGCGCGAATGGCGCTGAATGCAGGGCTGACAGCGAAGTTCGCGGGGAATTCTTTGACGTAGTGCCCCATCAGAACTAGATACGTGTGGAAGTGAAAGAAGCGCATCTCGTTATAGGCCTGGTCGGAAGTCCAGTGCTGCTCGGCCATGCGATAAGAAGCGACCATGACGCCTGTCCGGTCATCACCGAAATAGCAGTGGACAAATATTTTTTGTTTCGGATTGTCGCGAATCAGTTTCAGGAAGGTGGCCACCTCGGTGTCGCTCGGACCAAAGAAGGCGCTCGTGGAGATACTCACGGAGCGCATTCCCAGAGCTTCCACGGTGCTGCGCTCAGGAGACTTGGGCCCGGTGTTACGAAGATCCACCACGATGGTCACTCCCAAATCTTTCAGTTGCTGATATCCGAGCGCGCGAGGCTGCGCACCCCGAAAGAGCGTATCGCTTACCTTGCCGGCGTTCGGAATGCCTTGCACTTTCAGTTTTTCGCCGAAAGTCAGAACGGAGCGAGGGTCCGCAGTTGTGGTTGCGGCGGTTTGCTGCGCCGCGTAATTTTGTGGGGCGAGACTCGCGAAGAGCAGCGCGAGAATGGTGACTCTCTGCAGATAAGATGAAAAGTTCACAACCGAGAAGACCAAAGCATTCCATTCGCAAGAAAATTAGGCGTTTACAAAACTCAACACCAGTTTACGCGCGTTGGAGATCGCGCGCTTGCGGAACTTTTTGCGTTCGAGTGCCAAACTGGGAATAGAAAATAATGTTGTGCGCGAAATGACACCACTACAGATAGAGCAATTTTTAGATTTCCTCACCACATTTTGCGTTTTTCCCTTGACAGGATTTTTACACCCGACGATACTGCGATTCCAGATTCGGGGGACGTGGAAGCGCCAGGCGGACCGGTCGAGGATGTTAACGGGAGTCCGCACGGGCCACGACACCAGCCGGGTTCTAAGCAAAATTATCGAGCGCGAGGATCCAGCTTCGCGCCCGCATGCAAAGCATTAGAAGCGCTGCTGTTAAGGCTGCGTGGTAACAGCAATACCAGCCCGCGGCAGGGCGTTGCGCTTTGCATCGGTTTTCGGCCACTTTCGACCGCAAGGCGCGGTCGAATTTTTTGCTTTGGAACCCCACGAACCCGCGAAGCAAGTTGCCGCCGCCATTGCGACTGCGAGCAGCGCCTCCTGAAAAGCGGAGGAGTATAATAGAAGGGTGACCTCCGACTCGGGGGAGCCCTGGAGTGCGGAGGAATAGATGGCTACGGTGAAAACGGCATTGAACGGCAAATCACTGCACACGGGAGTGAGCCCGAAGAAGACGACGGGCGAGAACACTGGGCTGGTGTTCAATCGATATTTTGCGGATGGAAGGACCGCGCCATTCGATGCGGTGGAATGGGAGAAGCGCACCGCGCTGATCGGGAACGAAAAGGGTGTGACCATCTTCCGTCAGGAAGGCGTCGAAGTCCCCAAGAACTGGTCGCAGACCGCCACTAACATCGTCACCAGCAAGTACTTCCACGGGAAGCCCGGCTCGCGCGAGCGCGAAAACTCGGTGCGGCAATTGATCCATCGCGTGGCCAGCACAATCGTGCGATGGGGCGAAGAAGGCGGCTATTTTGCCGACGCCGAATCCCGCGATGCATTTAGCGACGAACTAACCCACCTGCTTGTCGAACAAAAGATGAGCTTTAACTCGCCGGTCTGGTTCAACGTCGGCGTGCAGTCCAAGCCGCAATGCTCGGCATGCTTCATCAATTCCGTCTCGGACAGCATGGAATCCATCATGGGCCTGACGCGCACCGAGGGCATGCTCTTCAAGTGGGGCTCGGGCACCGGCACCAATTTTTCGACTCTGCGCGGCAGCAAGGAAACACTCTCGGGCGGCGGCATTGCTTCCGGTCCGGTCAGCTTTATGAAAGGCTTTGACGCCTTCGCCGGCGTCATCAAGAGCGGCGGCAAGACGCGTCGTGCCGCCAAGATGGTGATTCTAAACATCGATCATCCGGACATCGTCGAATTTATCGAATGCAAGATGAAGGAAGAGCGCAAGGCGCACATCCTGATCGAGCAGGGCTACGATGCCGCGATCGACGGCGATGCCTACAGCTCCATCTTCTTCCAGAACGCCAACCATTCCGTCCGCGTCACGGACGAATTCATGAGCGCCGCCGAAGAAGATCGCGATTGGTGGACCCGCAACATCACCGACGGCCAGCCCAACGAAAAGCTCCGCGCGCGCGACCTGCTCTTCAAGATCGCTGATTCCACTTGGCGCTGCGGCGATCCCGGCATGCAGTACGACACCACCATCAACCGGTGGCACACCTCGAAGGGCACCGCCCGGATCAATGCGTCGAACCCTTGCTCCGAATACATGTTCCTGGACGACACGGCCTGCAACCTCGCG
The DNA here is from genome assembly GCA_963834025.1 of uncultured Acidobacteriota bacterium. Taxonomy (GTDB): domain Bacteria; phylum Acidobacteriota; class Terriglobia; order Acidiferrales; family UBA7541; genus Acidiferrum. The sequence goes on from CAWIAI010000007.1 coordinate 754,878, forward strand.
TCGCTCAACTTGATGAAGTTTCTCGAGCCCAACGGCCAGTTTGACGTGCAGGCATTCAAGCACGCCGTGGATGTAACCATCACCGCGCAGGAAATTCTGGTCGACAACGCCAGCTATCCGACGCCGAAAATCGCCGAAAATTCGCATGCTTTCCGGCCGTTGGGCCTGGGCTATGCCAATCTTGGGGCTCTGCTCATGTCCATGGCCCTGCCCTATGACTCCGACGAAGGCCGCGACGTGGCCGGCTCGATTACCGCGCTGATGTGCGGCGAAGCGTACGCGCAATCTTCTCGCATTGCCGAACGTATGGGCCCGTTCGAGGGCTACGAAGTCAACCGCGAACCCATGATCGGTGTGATCCGCATGCACCGCGATGCCACGCGCGGCATCCGGCCGGAGCGCGTGCAGCCGGAACTCTACATGGCGGCGCAGGAATCCTGGGATGCCGCGCTGAACCTCGGCGAGCAATTCGGCTTCAAGAATGCCCAGGTCACAGTGCTCGCTCCCACCGGCACCATTGGCTTCATGATGGATTGCGACACTACCGGCATCGAGCCCGACCTCGCGCTCGTGAAGCACAAGAAGCTTGTTGGCGGAGGCTTGATCAAGATCGTGAACAACACCGTGCCGCAAGCATTGATGAAGCTGGGTTGCACGCCGGAGCAAACGAGCGAAGTCGTTTCCTATATCGACAAGCATGGAAAGATCGAAGGCGCTCCCTATCTGAAGCCGGAGCACCTGGCCATATTCGATTGCTCGCTGGCTCCTATGGGTGGCGGACGCTCGATCACCTGGACGGGTCACGTAAAAATGATGGCGGCGGCACAGCCGTTCCTCTCGGGCGCGATCTCGAAAACGATCAATATGCCTGAGGAGTCGACCGTCGAAGACATCATGGACGCGTACATCGAGTCGTGGAAGCTGGGACTCAAGGCCGTGGCCATTTACCGCGACAATTCCAAGCGCTCGCAGCCGCTCTCGGCCGCAGGGCAGAAGAAAGACGAAAAGAAAGTCGAAGTGACGGTCGTGCCGGGCGCCGCAGTGCCCGTGCAGCAGGAACTGTTTGGCCGCCGCCAGCGCGAAAAAATGCCCACCGAGCGTGCCTCGGTCACCCACAAGTTCAGCGTCGGTGGACACGAAGGCTACCTGACGGTCGGCATGTACGAAGACGGGCGTCCCGGCGAAATCTTCATCAAGATGTCCAAGGAAGGCTCGACTCTGTCGGGCGTAATGGACGGCTTGGCGCTCACGATCTCACTCGGATTGCAGTACGGCGTGCCCCTGAAGGTGTTCGTCGACAAACTGGTGAACACGCGATTCGAACCCTCGGGCATCAGCGCGAACCCCAACATCCGCTTCGTCTCTTCCGTGCTGGATTACATCGCGCGCTGGCTCGGCGGGCGCTTCATTTCCTCCGAGTATTTGAAACTGACCGGCGAACAGATCGCCGCCGCGGCTGCTCCCACGTCGGCAAACTCCGCGATGGTGGAGTCGATGCTCGCGGCCATCTCCGCCGGCAACGCCACGGCAGCGTCCACCAAACAACGCGACGCCCACGAAGGCGCGCCTGCCTGCTCGGAATGCGGCATGCTGATGGTGCCGAACGGCGCGTGCTACAAGTGCGAAAACTGCGGAAGTACATCGGGCTGCAGCTGACACGCGCTCACCGTCGAGGAGACCCACGACGAAATGAGCGCGACCCCAGCCAGCCCGGCCACGGATGCCGGGTTCGTCCAGGAAAGGCCCAAAGCACGGGGCTTTTTGCACATTGTCCGTCACGGCGCGGGACCCGCCACAATGTATGTGGTGACGTATCATCGTTTGGACCGCTCCGAATCGCACCCCCATCCCATGGAGGCTGAAGGCGCGCAACCTCTCATCGAGTTGCTCGAAGAACTCGGCGTCGACTTGCGCATCGGAGAAGTCCGCGGCGCGCTAGAAGATGTCCTTCGCTTGGGTTCGGCAAATATCCCCGATCTGTGGTTCAGCGAGGCAGAACTGATCCGAAAAGGGCTAATCAGCAGCTAGCTTACGGTCGAGTTCTGATAAAAAGAACGACCGGACCCATCGAGTCCGGTCGTTCTTTTGGGGGGAGCCGCGCGAGAATCAGGCTTCGGAAAGGTGCCGACGGCTACCGCGGGCGAGGACGCAGAGGCGGACGCGCCGTCAACGCGCGCGGGCGCATGCGGAATCGGGGGCTGAGGGGCGGTGGCACGTTGCGCAACACGTCGCCGCAGCTGGGACAGCGGCCGCTATCGATGATCAGGCCGGTGGCGTCGGCGCGCAGCCAGTGGCCGCGCAGATCGCATTGCGCATTGATGCATTGAACGGTGAACCCGGGCAAATACTGCATCGTTTTTCTCCCCCGCGGCGTAGCGCGGTGACAAATTAGCCAGCGCACGCCTTACCCACCGAAAAAACCAAGCCTCGGCGCGAATTGTGGCGCTCGCTGCCAGTAGTGTCAAGAGAAAACACCACCATATGTGGGGGTACCATTGCAAAACCTGAGGAAGACTTTTCAACCCAGCGTTCTTTGTCGCGTCATGCGTTCCCCAAAATAGTTTCCCTGCAGTTGTCTTGCAGTACTCTCGGCGCGGTCCAAAAAGTCGTTGGCTTTTAGGACGCTCCGGCCTCCCGAAAAGATCTACGCCCCAAATACGTAGGAGAAGATAGGGGTAAGCACGCCGTGTTTCGGGTTCGGTGATTCATCGACTGGGCAAACGTGTGGCGCCGGGGAGGCGAGAATGACGGATAGTTCGCGCGGGGGAACGAATTTCGGAGGATCCATTCCACAGATGCCCAACTTTCGTGGAGGGGGCGCCCGCATCCTGCAATGGGCAATCGCGATTCTGATTGTTCTTCTGCTGTTCTGGAGCACTACTTCAATCCCCACGGGGAACGTCGGTGTGCTGACGCTATTTGGACGCGTGACCGGCGAAACCCTAAGTGAAGGGATTCACCTGATCAATCCACTGAAGTCCGTGCAAAAGCTTTCGGTCCAGACGCAATCCGTGAAAGAGAGCGCCAATGTCCCGTCCAATGAGGGTCTGATCCTGGCGCTGGACACTTCACTCTTGTTCCGGCTGGACAAGAGCAAAGCGGCATACGTTTTTCAGACCGTCGGAGACAACTACGCCGAGAAAATCGTGGAGCCCACTTTGCGTGCCGCAATTCGCGCTTCCACTTCGGCGCACTCGGCGAACGCCCTCTACACCAATGCGCGCGAACTGGTGCAGCAGCAGATCCAGGATGAGTTGACGGCACAACTCGCGCCGCGTGGCGTCATCGTCGAAAACGTGCTTCTGCGCGACGTCCAGCTTCCGGCCATGCTAAAAGGCTCGATCGAAGCCAAACAACAGGCCGAGCAAGACGCGCTGCGGATGAGCTTCATCCTGCAGAAGGAAAAACAGGAGGCGGAACGCAAGCGGATTGAGGCTCAGGGTATCGCGGATTTCCAGAAGATCGTCGCCCAGGGTATCAGCCCGCAATTGCTGGAATGGAAAGGGATCGAAGCAACGGAGAAGCTTGCGACTAGTTCCAACGCAAAGATCGTGATTGTTGGGAATCCGAAGAACGGGCTTCCGCTGGTGCTGGAACCGAAATAACGGTTGCGTTGATTGCGCACGAACCGCGCAGCCTCAGTCGGAACGAAGCTGGCGTGCGCGTCCAATAAATGCGACTCCCAGAAGCACCCCGCTGAGCGCGAAATAGATCAACGCGTCGTGATTGGCGTGGGCGCCGCTCGCCGTTCCGGTAAAGTCGATACCCGCTGTGTGATTCATCGGACCCACATACCAGAGGGCCGTGAGCACCGCCTCGAAGGGCTTGCCGCTACCGCTCCAGACTCCCAGGGCCAACGCCAGCGAGGGAAGAAACACCGCCCCCGCGAGCCAAGGCACCAGGCCATACCATCCGCGCGCGATAAGTAGTCGTGAACCGGCGCCGGCGCCCGCGATCGCGGCGATCGCCATCCCCGCAAGCCAGCACGCCGGTAATTGCCGCGGCAGAATCCGCGCCGACGAAAACAGAAGCGCGCGAGTGCCAAAACGCGATTCACGCGCGCCCATGCCCGACCACACCAGCACCAGCCACATCCACGCGGTGCCCAGGATGGGTCCTCGCGACGCGTCCAGAGGTGCCGCGAATTGCGCTAATAGCAGTCCTGCCGCCACGGCATACCACCACCAGCGAATTCCCTTCACGGCTAGGCCAAGCTCCGCCAGAACAAGCCTCCTGAATGCATTGGTCCTGCCGAAAGCGGCCAGTGGCGTAAGGTGCGCCGGAGTGCGCGTCGCGGGACTTTGGCGCGGCGCTTCCGCGGTCGAAGTATTTGCAATGGCGTCGGGCACAGCCACCAACTGCTTCGGACGACGCCAGGAAGGCGCAAGCGGCCGCGAAGAATCAAATCGGTCGAAGACCAACGCAGCCAGCAGAACCAGCGCAACCGCCGCTCCGACCCAGAGGATTCGCAGCAGAATCTCTTCCCACGTCCACGCCACGCCCTGCCAGTGGAAGGATTGCACGATCTTTACCGGTGAATCGGCAATCTGGAAGGCGAATGAATCTTTATAACCCGGGATGTTCGCGCGCGCGCCGGCCATCATGCTGTCCGCGACGACCATCAAACCCATGGGATCGACGTGATGATTGCCAGAGATTTCCGGCAGGCCGATGCCCAGGATGCTCCAGACGAAAAACCAGGCGACATTGCCGATGCCCCCGCGCAAGACCGGAAGAGTCTCGAACAAGACCGCGAGAGCTGCTGTAAGAGCCATCGATGGCACCGCGACAAGAACGAAGGGGGCGAGTAACGCGACACCATCGAAATGCGGATCCTCCCTGGCAAATATCTGCATCAAGATGGCGGCAATGGCGAGAATCACGACCATCGAGGCAAGAACCGCAAAGTTGCTGAGGAATTTGCCCAGAGTGTACGAGGCTTTTGAAAGTGGAGTAGCCGCCAGTATCTGGCCGACGCCGGTTTGGCGATCGCGGTCGATGGCGCTCTTCACGATATAAAAACCGATCAGAGAGATAAAGCACGTGGTGGTGATTGCAATCAGCGCGCCAATCCACGCGGAGGTATAAATCCCACGATACTCCCCGAGTTGAACGGCGATCCGTCCGGTTGCCGCAGCGTATCCGAGAAACACAGCGAAGAGCAGCGTCAGCAGAAAGCTGTAACGCCGGACGCGCTCCAGAAAATCCGCGCGAGCGATGGCGAAGATGGCGCGCGGCCGATTCACGCTGCGTTTCCGGCAGCCACGTTACGCTGCGTGGCAAGCGCCGCGAGATAGGCGTCTTCCAACGAAGGCTCGAGCGGGCGCGCGTCTCGAGCGGGCGCAACATCCGCTACGACCCTGGCGTGAACGCCGTCGCTGCGGTGCGCCGTACTGCTGACCAGGTGATTCTGCCGAAGCGCCGGTAATTCCGCGCTCGGCAACACGACTTCCCACACGCGCCCTGTAACGGACGCGAGCAGCGCCTCCGGCGCGCCGTGCGCCAAAAGCTGCCCATGCGCAAGGATCGCAATGCTGGTCGCAACCGCTTCCACGTCCGACACGATGTGCGTCGAAAGAATCACAATGCGCTCGCCGGAAAGCTCCGACAAGAGATTGCGGAAGCGCACCCGCTCTTCCGGATCAAGGCCCGCCGTCGGCTCATCCACGATCAGCAATTGCGGATCGTTCAACAGCGCTTGCGCAATGCCAACGCGCTGCCGCATTCCTCCGGAATAGCCGCCAAGCGCCGCTTGGCAGCATCGGTAAGATTCACCAGCTCCAGCAATTCGCCGATTCGCTGGCGGGCCGCACCCGCCGTAATGCCCTTTACCGCGGCCAGATATTCCAGAAACTCCAGCGCGTTCAAATTGGGATACACGCCAAAATCCTGTGGCAAGTATCCAAGCACATCCCGAAGCGCGTCGGGATTATGCGCGATGTCGCTGTTGTTCCACAGAACTCTACCCGACGAAGGCCGCGTCACGGTCGCGAGAATCCGCATGAGCGTGGACTTCCCCGCTCCATTCGGCCCCAGCAGACCCAGCACGCCAGGCCCGAGAGTCAGATCGACATCGCGCAATGCCTGCACCGCGCGGCCATATCTCTTGCTCAATTTCTCTACGGTAAGTTGCATGCATTCCTGCTCACGAAAAGGGACGTTCCGGTTTGCTAGACAGAATACGCTGCGGGGCCGCGAAAAGTTTAGATCAAACGGCGAAGTTATCTGCCAGAGGTGTATTTTCCGGCCTGCACAGGGCTGTCATTCCGAAGCCATGCGATGAGCATAGCCGAGGACCTCAACCGATAGAGTTGGCGTGGGCGAATACGGAAAAGGTGGTTTCCCGAAGAGCTACGATTGTGGCGGCGCGGGAGCTGGAGCCGGCGCCTCGGCCGGTTTCTCCGCCTCGGGTGAGCTGTTACTTTCGGCGGCAGCATGCTTCTTCGCGTTCCACGCCTCCTGTAGCTCGGCGAGTTGCGCCTTCACGCGATCCAATTCCTGCTGCTTGTCGCTGATCTGCTGCTGCTCCGCATCCAACTTCGCTTTCCCATCCTTATCGTCCTGGAACCCTGGCTTGGAGTAGTAGGAATCCGAATCCAGTGCGAAACCTCGCTGCAACAGGTCCAGCTCTTTCTGGACCTCCAGAACCCGTTCTTTCGCTCTCGCGATCGCAGGACTCTCACCGGCGGCCACCGGTGGATTTTTCTCAGCCGCGGCAGCCGCGGCAGCCGCAGCATCGGCAGCCTCTACGGCCGCCACCGCCGCAGGAGCGGGTGGCACAGCGTCCGACGTGGGTGGCGAACCCACATTCAGCCCTTCCGCGCCAGGCTTTATGTTTTTGTTGTCGATGTCGTCGTCGCTGATCACTTTCGCTGGCTTAGCGGCCGCGTTTTTCTTTGCGGCGCGAGCCTGCCGGGCCGCGTCAGCCACGGATTGATCCTGCGGAGCCTGCGCGTCTTGCGCATGTGCCGCCCCGCAATAAACGAATAGCACCGCGCATACTGCCATGAGCGGCACACCGAAACGCAATGTCCTGTCGTACCGCATAATACTGTTCCCCAAACTACCACGGTCCCGTCAAAGCCTTTGGCAAACGCCAGAATACTCCCCGCGACCGCGTCCGGGCAAACGTCCGGCAATTTGGCCGTGCGAATGAGGCAACGGGAACGACGTCGCGCCTCCTTGGCGACCCTCGCGGCCCTAGTATCATTTGGCACAAAAACAACTGCGTGCAGAACCATCCATACCGAAGAAGAATCCACTCCGCGGCTTCGTCGAAAAACCCCCGCGCAAGGGTAGAAAACAACGCGAATTCTGCGATGATATTCCCTTACGCGATAATGCGAAAACACAACGACGATCGAACTACCCGGACCAGAATCAAGCGCCTGCGCACCATTCCATTCCTATTGTTGCTTGCCCTCGCTCACGCGTGCTTCGCGGAAAAGCTCTTCGCCCAGGAATCGACGCCCGCGCCGGATCCAAGACCTCTGGCCACAGTGCCCACTGCCCCGGCGCCAAAGGCGGAAGCCACGACCGCAGGCGAACATCCCTTTTGGGATGCAACCAACGACTGGCTCTTTGCCGGTGTAGCCGCTTCCCGTACGCTCGACTATTTCTCTACCCTCAATATGCGTCGCCGCGGCCGCCAGGAAATTCTCCTCACCAACGACGTCGTCGATAATCATGCGGCTTTCGCAGCCATCGAAGCAGCCGGCACCGCAACGTCCATCGGCGTTTCCTACTTGTTCCACCACTACGGCCATCACAAACTCGAGCGCTGGACCTCTGTCGTCCACATCGGACTTACCACCACCGGCGCCGTCCGCAACTACTGCCTCAAAACCGCCCATCCGGCAACTCCCCAAAGTCCGGAAGCCAGCAACCGCGACTGAATGCCTCGTGCTCCGGCCATCGCGTCAACTTGCAGTTCGGCTGGGCGAGCCTCATACTCCCGCCTTAGAACGAATGACACGACGCCGAACGTTACACCCGCCGCAGCGCGGACAAAGCCACTTGGGGAATCATAGTTTTCTGCATCATCGCATGAGGTCCATCGCGGCGGGCGTGTGCCTCTTCTTCACCTTCACCCTCACGCTCGCGCCAACCTCTCACGGAGCTAAATTCTCGCCGCAAGCCGCGCAGATCCAAACCTACCCCGAGCGTCCCACTCCTTCACAGCCCGCTGTCCCCGGCTCTCGATCCCACCAACCCAACGCTCCGGAGTCTCCGAAAACCGAGCAGTACACGCTCTCTCAGGACCGCTATGCGAAAGCCGTCGCCTATTCGCGCGCCCGGTACATTCTCTATTTCGTTTCCTACGTAGCGGGCGTCCTCGTTCTCGTGTTCCTCCTGCGCCTTTGGATCGTCGTTAAATTCCGGGATTTCGCCGAACGCGTCACTGGCAACCGGTGGTTGCAGGGTCTCGTGTTTGTTCCTCTAGTGATCTCAACTCTGGATCTCTGCGATCTCCCCACTCACATTTATGGACACTCTCTCTCGTTGCGTTACGAACAATCGGTGCAAGGCTGGGGTTCGTGGTTTTGGGATTGGTCGAAAAGCGAGTTGCTGGGCGTGGGTTTCGCCGTCGTACTGGTCTTCCTTCTGTTCGCGGTCATGCGCTGGAGCCCACGTCGCTGGTGGTTCTTTTTCTGGCTGGCGGCCCTTCCGATTCTTCTCTTTGTATTGTTCATCAGTCCGTGGTTCATCGATCCTCTCTTCAATACATTTCAGCCGCTCGACGCCAAGTATCCCGCGTTGACTGCGGAAATGGAGAAGATCGTCCGGCGCGCGGGTCTCGATATTCCGCAAGATCGCATGTTCCTGATGGAAGCCAGCAAGAAAACCAACGACGTCAACGCATATGTAACCGGCTTCGGCGCCTCCAAGCGTGTTGTCGTTTGGGATACCACCATCCAGAAACTAACCACCGACGAAACGCTTTTCATTTTCGGCCATGAAGCGGGCCACTACGTCTTGCACCATATCCGCAACGGCTTTCTGTTTTTTAGCGCCGGGTTTCTCATCGCCCTCTATGTCGGTTATCGCGGCCTGCATTGGTTATTGGACCGCTGGGGAAAGGTCTGGAGAATATGTGGACCTGAGGATTGGGCGAGCCTCGGCGTGTTTCTTCTGCTGCTGCAGGTGCTCGGCTTTTTCGCGATGCCGATCGCCAATGGCTTCAGCCGTTCCCAAGAGCATGCCGCTGACACTTACGGACTCGAAGTGATCCACGGCATCGTTCCCAATTCAGCAGAAGTCGCCGCCCACTCCTTCCAGGTCCTCGGAGAAATCGGGCTAGCTGATCCTAATCCTCCAGCCATCATCACGTTCTGGCTCTATTCGCATCCCCCGCTGGCAGAGCGCTTGGTCTTCGCCTACAGCTACGACCCTTGGTCCAAGGGCGAATCCACCAAGTACGTAAAGCCGCGCCTGCAATAGCCGCAAATCACGACACCCGCCGACGCGCAAAACTCGCTACCTTGTGCCGGTTCCCGCACACCGCCATCGAACACCACCTCCTCCGGTGCGTCCGCGACGTATCGCAAAAAAACAATCCGCACCCAGGATTCGCACAAACGCGTATCCGCGCCTCCGCCCCTTCCACGAAAATCTCCGCCGCGGAACGCGCAATCGCCGCCAGCAACCAGTCCAGCCCGCCTTCGCGCGCGATAAACTCCAGCCTCCAGTTCCCATCGGTGTGGACTAGTTCGTCGTGTCCCTCGGTGATGCGGAGGATCTCGTTGATGGGTTGCGCGCATTCGGGAGCGACGCGTTCTTTTTTTGCCATGGCGCCGAAAGCGCGGCGCAACGCGTCGCGCAGCCGCACCGAACGCGACAACACGGCAAATGCAGCTCGTGGATCCGTTTGCGATAGGGTTAGCAGCTGAGCCCCGCGCTCCGCTGAAACGATTCGCGAGACTTCCAGGAAAGCCACTAACTCTTCCCAAGAAAGATCTCGGTCCGGTGCACCGGGGTAGGAAGGGGCGTTGGCAAAGTCTACGGCGAGTCGTCCGCCAAGCAGGACTACGATATTGGGCGTTTGAGACATCGTGAGCCTCCAAGAAAGCTAATCGGAAGCGGAATCAAGGGCATGCCCATTAACCGGTTAAAAGTATCACAAGCGGTTATGATCACTCTAGCCTTTCCAACAACTCAATCTCGCATTTTCATCCGTTCAGACGAGCTGAGACGTATTATCATCCGTTGAGGATGGCTGACTCGCCCTTTACCGTCCCGGTTGACTCCCCTTCACCCAATTTCTTTCGCAATCCGCAGCTCCCTTTCGTCCTCTTGCGCGTCTCCATTTACCTCGTCCTCGTGGAAGCATTCACCTACGAGTTCTTTTGGGTTGGCAACGTCGCAGGGCTGATCGGGCGTCCCTCCTTGACTCCCGAGAGTCTTATCACTGGCGAATCCATCCGCCTCGCCGGCGTTTTGGCAGCGGCCTGGGTGATGTCGCGACTCGAGCGCCGCAGCTTCGGAGATTACGGACTGCCGTTGCGCGGCGCGCTGGGAAAGCATTTCTGGCAAGGCGCAGTCTTTGGCATCCTGGAAATCAGCGCGGTGCTCGGCGCGCTTGCCGCGCTCGGCTACTATAACTTCGGCAACGTTGAAATTCAGGGCGCCAGGCTTTTCCAGTGGCTGGCCTTCTGGCTGGTTTTCTTCCTGACAGTAGGGCTATTCGAGGAATTCGCGTTTCGCGGATATGCCCAATTCGGATTAACGCAAGGCATCGGCTTCTGGCTGGCCTCACTGCTTACGTCGCTCACTTTTGGTGCCGTGCATCTCACCAACCCGGGGGAAAGTTGGACCGGAATCGCGGGCATAGTGCTCACCGGCTTGTTCTGGTGTTTCACCCTGCGTCGGACCGGCAGCCTCTGGTTTGCCGTCGGCATGCACGCCGCCTTCGACTTTGGCGAGACCTTCCTCTACTCCGTCCCCGACAGCGGCACGGTCTTCCCCGGCCATCTCTCCAGCGCCACTCTCGCAGGCCCGACCTGGCTAGCAGGCGGCTCCGCAGGCCCCGAAGCCAGCATCTTCGATTTCGTCGTCCTCCTCCTCTTCTTCTACGCCTTCCACCGCTTTTATCCCTCCGCGCCCAAGGCCAACCCGTCCCAGCAAGCCGACTAAGGATTTCATTTGACTTTAGTTAACCATTCAGCTATTAGTATAGTAAGTTTACCTCGTCTTAAGTAGCACAGACACTCCTGTCTGTGTCCGATGACAACACCACACCCCAGCAACATAGTTCGCGCTTTTTCGTACTCAATTTTCCCAGAGATCTGAAGGCCGGCCCCGCCTAACCCTCTTAGAATCAAATCACTGCGCCAAACGAAAGCAGATCTCCTTTGTTTTCAAATCACTGCACAAAAAGGAGGGGAGGGGGGTACAGAAGAAGAACGCGAAATCAGCCACCAGCCCGAAATACAACTAGTGAACAAGCTCCGAAGCAAACACCAACTGGACGCCCTGCGATTTCGCCTCCGGCAACACTTCAGCAAGCGCCTTCAACGTCGCCGGATGCGGATGCCCGATGGCGATGCCCCCGCCTTTCTCCCTAGCTTCACGCAACGCTAACCGAAGCTGTTTACTCACCGCCGCGACCTCTGCCACATCATCCAGAAACGGCACATTGCGAAACCCGGACTGCACGCCGGCGCGCTGCGCCGCATCATACGCCACGGTAGCGGCGGTAGTTCGGCTGTCGATATAAAAAAGCCGATGCTCGCGCAGCACCGGCATCAATTCATCCATTAACTTCACGTCCGCCGTCGACTGCGAGCCTTGGTGATTGTTGACGCCGGCCACATCCGGCACCGCGAGCAAAAATCCGTCCACCAGCGCATTCACATCGCGGCCGGACATCCCCGGGCGCAACTCCTGCGATTCCGGCTTCCCTTGCCCGACGGATTCCATCGGAAGATGAAGCATCACCTGGTAGCCGCGACGATGCGCCTCCTCGGCAATTTCCACGGAATGAACATGGTTCGGCAGCACCGAAATTGTCATTGGATACGGCAGAGCAAAGATGGCCTCCGCGGCGGACCGATCATTGCCAAGGTCATCCAGGATAATCGCCAGTCGCGCATGGTCGGGCGCTGGGGCCTTTTGTGTTACCGCAGGCGCGAATTCGATATGGATGGTGTGCGTCGGGAATCCCCGGCGGCTATACCGGAATATGATTTCTCCAGGGTTCTCCGCCGGAGCCTCCTGCGTCAGGCCATGCCTGGTCGCAACCCCCCCGAGCGACTGCAGCACTCGCGCCGTCGCCCCAGAGGGATCGTTAGCGTTCGGTCGAATGGTGATGTCCGCACGGTCACTGCTATGCGGACTTTCGTCCGACGCCTCCAAGTAGCTATGCAGGTCCGAGGCGGAGACGCCGGCAGAAGCGGCTGCCGCCAAGAACTCTCGCGTAATGGCGTGAATCTCCGAGGCGTGCAAGGGCCTCTCAGCCTTCCGGCATCCACCAAAGAATGCGGCAAGCGAAAAACCAACCGATAGAAGCAGCCTGAATAGGTGTCCTGACTCGGGAAGATAACGAGGATCTGATTTGGGGCAAAAATTAAAAAAGGACGGAGGTATCCGTCCTTTTGCGGAAAGAAGCAGGCGGATTTCCCGCCGTCGAGTCGACCCGGTCCGCCAAATCACCTGCAGCTAGGCGGCTTTCTTGGCAGGCGTCTTCAGCAACTCAAGCGCTTTGCGGTAGATCGGATCTTCCGGTGAAAGAGGACGTGGCCCGGAAGGTTCGGCTTTCGATGAGTCACTCGCGGATGCACCGTCATCGTCCCCGCTGTCTGCTTCGTCGGTCGCGGACGCTCGAACCACCTCGTTCGGTTCGACGCCATCTTCCAAAATCGGCTTACCTGCCGCGTTGAAGTAATTTGCCACCGTAAGGAACAGCGCCGAGCCGTCATCCATGGTGATCAGTTTCTGCTCCGACGCCACACCAAAGGTGCGCTCGCCCACCACATCGCCGCGATGATTCGCGACCATCGCCGAAGCCAACACCTCCGCGGCTCCCGACGTCGTGCCATCAATCAGCACCGACACCGGACCCTTCCACACCACCTTACTGGATTCCGCCGTGAGAACCTGTGGCGAAACCGTCTGCCCGCGCAGCGTCGCAATCGTGCCCGATGGCACAAACAACCGCGCCACCGCGACTCCTTCGGTTACCGGTCCGCGGCCGCACTCGCGCAAATCCAGCACCACTTTGTGGATTCCCTGCTTCTCCGCCTCCAACAACTTATTCCGCACATCGTCCGCTCGCCCGTTATCCAGCGAAGGCAGCCGCAGCACTAAAATGTCGGGATCCGCTTTCTGCACGATGGTCTTCGAGATACCCCACCTTCTCACGCACGATGTCCACTTCGTCAGGATCCGCTTTGCCGCGCCGGATGACTCCCACCTTCACGCCGCTGCCCACTTGCCCGTTCAGCAAATTGAGCGCCTGCCCCACCGACATGTCTCGCGTGGTGAAGCCCGCGATCGACTCAAAAATATCTCCGCTGTGAATGCCGGCTTTCTCTGCGGGGCTGTCCGGCAAGACCGAGATCACAATCACGTATCCAAAGCGCTTGCTCATGGTCAGGCCCGGTCTCGCCGGTGCCTGCATTCTGCTGCTTCTGCTTGTACTCGGTGTACTCGCGCGGAGTCAGATAGCTGGATTCCGGATCGAGCGATTCGAGCAAGCCGTGCAGCGAGCCCGCTGTAACCAGGTGCATGTTCGGCTCGTCCACATAATCGGCCTGAATCTTTTGCAGCACTTCACCGAAGACCGTGAGCGACTTGTAGGCTCGGTCGTCGGGCGTGCGGCCCAGTACATGGCCAATACCCGCGTAGCAGAAAATCGCAACCGAGACCGCAATTATGCCGAAGCGCGCTTTTCGATTCATTTCCCCACCTGAACGCAAGAATTCACCTCTCATTATAGCATTGCAAAGCTATGGGACGCGCCAGGAAAGCGAAAGGAAGCCTGCCATTTGGTTTCGCCGCCGAATATCCGAAAACAAGGGAACTGCTGTCGTTGGGACACGGAACCAAGTTCGACGTGGAGGGCCGAGGCTGCGGACGGCTTGAAAGACACGACAAACGCGCTAATTGTTGTACGTTTACCACAGCAGATTCCATCGATAGCCCGTTTGTGCCCTTAAGTTATTGATACTATGGAACAAGCAATAGAATATCTGGACAACAAAGTGGTATCATATTCCGTTCATGTTTCAGACGACCATTCTCCGCTCATCGTCTGCCGAGGGTGTGGGGTTACACACCGGCGTCCACGGCCATATTCGGCTGACTCCCGCTCCAGCTGACACCGGCATCGTTTTTCGCCGCATCGACCTCGACAATTTTCCAATTGAAGCGCAAGGCCACAACGTCGCGCGCGTCAGCTACGCGACCAGTCTGATGAAGCAAGGCGTCCTGCTCTCCACAACGGAGCATCTTCTCGCTGCGATTTACTCCTGCGGAATCGACAACGTCTTCATCGACATCGACTCTATCGAAATTCCCATCCTCGACGGCTCAGCCGAGCCTTTCATGCAGATGCTGGAACAATCCGGGGTCCGCAAGCTCCGCCGAAGACGTCGCTACCTGAAAGTCTTGCGGCCGCTGGAAGTCGTCGAAGGCGATCGCCGTATTGGTATCTATCCAGCCGACGAATTCCACGTGCGCTGCTACGTCGATTTCCCACACCCGCTGGTCGGCCAACAGGAAGTGGAAATGGCCGTCAACCCCGATACCTTTCGCCATCTCCTGGCCCGCGCGCGAACCTTTTGCTTCGAGCGTGACATCGAGCCGCTCCGCTCCATGGGCCTGATTCGCGGCGGTTCACTGGAAAATGCCATTGTCCTGACCAACGACGGCGTGATGAACGGGCCGTTGCGCTTCCCCGACGAATTCGGCCGCCACAAAGCGCTCGACCTGATCGGCGATCTGGCCCTGGCGGGCCTGCCGCTCCTCGCCCGAGTCGAAGCCCACAAAGCTGGCCATGCCCTGCATACCCAACTGGTGAGCCGCCTGCTCGCGGATCCCTCGCTCTGGACCATAGCGACCGATGAAGCTTCGCATCCCGCCCACGAAGCGGTCTTGTCCCTCATGGCCCCCGCTCCCGCCACCGATTGAACCTTTCGACTCGCGTTTACAAATCAATACTTTGCGAAACCCTCTCTGCTCCCGCAAAATGAACTGACGCCATGGCCCCTAAAGACCTTGCTATCGTTATCCTTGCCGCCGGAAAAGGCACGCGGCTGAAGTCCAGCCTTGCGAAGGTGCTCCACCGCGCAGGTGGACGCGCCCTGGTCGAGCAAGTTCTACGAGCCTGCGCTCCCTTAGGCGCTAAAAAGACCGTCGTCGTTGTGGGCCATCAGGCCGAGCAAGTCATGGCGGTGGTAGAACCCAGCGGCGCGACGACCGTCCTGCAACAACCGCAACACGGAACCGGCCACGCCATGCAGGTCGCTCGTCGAGCGATAGGCAATGCCAAGGTTGTCGTGGTGATGCCAGGCGATGCTCCGCTGGTGCGGACCGAGACGTTGCGCGTACTGGTCCATGCGCATCGGACTGGCAATGCCGCTGCAACCATCCTGAGCGCTGTCGTAAGCGATCCAAGCGGCTACGGGCGCGTCGTGCGCAAATCCGAAACTCAGGTCGGCGCCATCGTCGAAGAATCGCAGCTCAGCGACGAGCATCGCGACATCAACGAAATTAACTCCAGCATTTATTGCTTCACGCTCGAAAAACTCTGGCCCGCTCTCGCGGAAGTAAAGCCCAACAACAAGCACCGCGAGGTTTATCTGACCGATGCCATCGCCGTCCTGGCAGGCAAGGGTGAAACTGTTCTGGCGCAGATCGCTTCGGATCCTCGCGAAGTTCTCGGATGCAACACCCGCGCGGATCTCGCGGAAGTTGACCGCATTTTCCGCGAGTGGAAGCGCAACGCGTTGATGGCTGCGGGCGTTTCGATCCAGCTGCCGGAAACAGTTTTGATCGATCCCGAGGTGATCGCCGGGGAAGACACGGTCATCGAGCCCGCCGTCCATCTGCTCGGTAAAACGAAAATTGGTGCGCGTTGCGTGATTCGCACCGGGAGTGTGCTGACCGACGCTGTGCTGGGTGATGATGTGATCGTCGAGCCGCACTGTGTGATCGCGAGCAGCCGCCTCGACGAACGCGTCACGGTCGGTCCGTTCGCTCGACTTCGCCCGGATAATCATCTGAAGGCAGGCGTACACATCGGCAATTTCGTGGAGCTAAAGAAAACCACCGTGGGCGAGGGCAGCAAGGCGGGGCACTTGACCTACCTGGGCGACGCGAAGATTGGCGCAAAATCGAATATCGGCGCGGGTACCATCACCTGCAATTACGATGGGTTTCACAAGTATCCGACGACCATTGGCAACCGCGTTTTTATTGGGAGCGATACGGCGCTCGTCGCGCCGGTGCGGCTGGGTGATGGCGTATACATCGCTGCCGGTTCCACGATTACCGACAACGTTCCCGCGGAGGCGCTGGCAATTGCGCGCGGCCGCCAAGTAAATAAGCCTGGTTGGGCCGCCAAGAAACGCCGCGAATTGGCTGCCGCAGCCAATCCGAAGAAGTCTTCGCGCAAGTCAAAGAAAACCCGTCGCCGCTAGGTGGTTTCCCTATCGTTTCGATTTACGAACGCCGGGCTGAAGCCCAGCGCCTGCATTGCGCAGGACGTTGTTGGTTTACGCTGACGCTGCTTTCGCTATTCCCTTTTCCAGGGACTGCCATTCGGCACCGGTTAGCTTCAACTCCGCGGCTGCCAGGTTTTCTTCTAAATGTTCGACGGACGACGTCCCCGGAATCGGCAACACAACCGGTGAGTCGTGCAGGAGCCATGCCAGCGCGATTTGCGCCGTCGTGGCCTTGTGCGATTGTGCGGCGCGCTCCAGGACGCTGCCTGGTCTGTTCAGTTTGCCTTGTTCCATCGGGAACCATGGGATGAAGCCGAGGTGGTGCTTTTCGCAGAAATGCAAGACGCCTTCGTGGGTGCGGTCGGCGATGTTGTATTTATTCTGCACGCTGACAATAGCGACCGTTTTTTGGGCGCGTTCGATTTCTTTCACGGAAACTTCGGAGAGGCCGATGTGGCGAATCTTGCCTTCGTTTTGCATTTTCTTCAGTTCTCCCAAAGAGTCCTCCACCGGTACCTGCGGGTCGATGCGATGAAGTTGATAGAGGTCAATGCGTTCGAGTTTCAAGCGACGCAAGCTCATCTCGACGCATTGACGCAGGTACTCCGGGCGTCCAACGATCGCCCACTTGTTGGGCCCTTGACGCGTGAATCCGCCTTTGGTGGCGATCACGAGTCCCGCCGGGTAGGGATACAGAGCCTCAGCAATGAGATTTTCGCTTACTTCCGGGCCGTAGGCGTCCGCCGTGTCGATGAAATCGATGCCCAAGTCGGGCAGGCGCTTCAGGACGCGCTTTGCTCCTTCGCGATCTTTGGGCTCGCCCCAGATCCCGGGGCCGGTAATACGCATCGCGCCGAAGCCCAAGCGATGGATCGAGAGGTCTCCGCCAATGGAGAAAGTGCCGCTTTCCGCTGCGTTAGGTGTAGACATGCCCGTTGGATTCTGGCGAACGGCGGGTGGTTACCTACGAACGAGAAGTGAAATTCTTGGCGGGTTTGCGGGTCCCCCGGAGGCCGGAACGGTGACCGGCAGCGCGGACGACGGTGCCACACAATAGCTGTCGTCAACGAGGACGTAGCCTGGATTCACGCAGTAGCAGTTGTTTTTCAGGTACGGATTCCGCGCGCCTTCAATGAGATGAATCCCCGTCAACAACAGTGGTACAAGCGGCGCGCACTGGCGCACGAACTTATGTGACGAGTGGCGCAGGCCCTGGTTCAGATAGGTGGCCGCGATGGCCTCGACCGAACCGGCGGCGATCATGCCTGTCCAAGTCGGCCGGGACCCCAGCAGAGAATGGGACACCGGATCCATCTCGATACAGGTACTGCAGTGATGCAGGAAATATTTTGTGGTCACGCCCTCAAATACCTCGGACGTGCCCTGGACCAGACCAAAGACGATCGCGGTACGGTCCAATGCAAAGCGGGAGCGGTTCATGGCGACTGGTCCGTGGACTATGGGTCCACGTGTCGCGATGAGATGGGGGTCGGGTGCAAATGTCGCGTCGGCAGAAAGAGGTACAAAGGGATGAGTTCCTTCTAATGCTTCAAGCGTTGGAGTCGGCGAATCGATGACTTTTGCTTCTTGGGCGTAGGCAAGATGACCAATAGCGGACGAAAGAAGAAAAAGACTAAGCGTCGATCGTAAGAGAATTCTGATTTTCCAGAAATTTAGCCGGGCCACGCGGGATCGAGGAGCAAGTCTGCGTCCATCTTCTGGCAAATCGTGGGGTGCTAAGTAGTGCGTTCAGAAGCAGGGACGGGTTGCGCGAGCCCCTCGCAGTTTTCAAAAGGGAACGCAGCTAAGTGAGTTTTGGCAGGAACATGCCCGTGTGCCGGGTGTGCTCGTTGAAGTTGGGACCAAACTCCTGGGCCAGGAAGGATTCTTCGCGGCGCGCCTTGATGTAGAAGGAGGCCCAGATGATGGCCAGGCCGATCAAACCGCGCACTTGACCGATCAGCACGGCATTGCCAAGGAACGCGACCAGAATTCCCGTGTAAATCGGATGACGAATGGTGCGGTAGGGGCCCGTGCGGATCAGTTCGTGACCTTCTTTAAGGGTGACGACACCGCTCCAATTGGAACCTAGATGAAATCGTGCCCAAAATGCGATCGCTACGCCCGCGGCGGTAATGAGTACGGCAAGCCATTGCACCAGCGGCGTGTCCGGCACAAATCGCGTGCCCAGCCACCCGTGGCTAAAGTCGTAGCGATACAAAAGATAGAACGCGGCGAGCAGCGGGAGGATATAGAGGAGCCGCTGCCGGACGGACTCGCGGCGCTTCGTCTTTTTTCGATTCAGCGCGGAGACCAGCCAGTACAGCGCAAACAGGATCCACAGATCGCTGATGATCCGGGCTGGCGTGGGACCGAACGTCAGCCACAGGCTGTGAGCGATGGAATGGAAATCGTCCACGTTCATGAGTGTCTCCTATTCGCGGATCACGAAACCTTTTGCAGCTTTGCTTCGCGCCTGGACTTTCGGACCAGGGTTGCGATCCAGGCGCGTTCCGCTCGAATTTGCTCGCGATAGAACCGCATTACTTCGCTGCTCCACGTGTCCGCCTCAACTTCGGTGGAGATTCGCGCCAGGCGTTGTTCGCGTGAGGCAAGAAATTGATCGCGGCTCGTAAGAATGTGCTGGCGTGTTTCGGCGGCGAGAATTCCGAACAGGCCGACGCGCAGGCGGAAGCCGTTATCAGACGCGGCTTCGCCCTCCGCATCGTCGCTTAAGCGGCGCATGAGTTCCTGCTTGCCCTTGGCGGTAAGAGCGTAGACCTCGCGGGTTTGTCCGCGCTGGCCGGCGGACTGGCGCTTGCTGACCCAGCCATTTTCGACGAAGCGGCGGAGCAGTGGGTAGACAAGATTGTTGTGCAGGTCGCGCCGGCTGGTGAGCAGGCCGACCGTTTTTTTGAGGGCGTAGCCGTGCTGGGGACCGGCAAGCAGGGCGGCGAGAAGCAATAGATCATTCATGACTGTGTCAATACTGGACTAATGAGAACTGGCTGTCAACTCGCGAGCGCGCTCCGGCGGGCTGAAGTCCGGCGCCTGCATCCGCCAATTTGGAGCTTGTCGGATGGCAAAAGACGGCCAAACTGGCGGTCATCATGAAGAGCAAACCTACAACGAAGCACAGCGGGCAGGATTCTGGCCGAAAACTTGGCGCGCAGACTCAGGCGATTCACGCCGGAGAAGGCGTGCGGCACGGCGTCGGAGGGCCGGTAAGCGCGCCGATTTGCAGGACGTCCACGTTTACGTTTTCTTCGACAGCGGAGATGAAGCGTTGGGCCGAGGGGAAGAGCAAGGCGTACATCTACACGCGGTACGGCAATCCTTCACTGGCAATCGTGGAAGGCAAGATCGCTGCGATGGAGAGCGCGGAAGCGGCGGTGGTGACCGCTTCGGGAATGGCCGCGATTTCGCATACGTTGCTAAGCGCGCTGAAAGCCGGCGATGAAGTGATTTCCACCGCGCAGGTTTATGGCGGCACGTACCGGCTGATGCGCGATGTGTTTCCCAACATGGGCATCACCGTGCACCAGGCGGGCACCGATCTCGCCGGCATCGAAGCGCTGGTGACGCCGCGCACGAAAGTCTTGTACGTGGAGACGCCGACGAATCCGACGGTGCGGCTCGTCGATCTGCGGAAAGCCATCGCCTTCGCGAAAAAACATAAACTCATCTCCATCATCGACAACACCTTTGCAACGCCGGTTCTGCAGCAGCCGCTCGCGCTGGGCTTCGACATAGTGGTGCACAGCGCGACCAAAGCCCTGGCGGGACATTCGGACGTGATCGCGGGCGTGGCTGCCGGGAGCAAAGAGTGGATGTACCGCGTCCAGCAGATGGTCATCTACCTGGGTGGCTCGATGGATCCCGAGGCGGCATTCCTGCTCAATCGCGGGATCAAGACTTTGGCGCTGCGGGTGAAGCGGCAGGGCGAAAATGCCATCGCGGTGGCGAAATTTCTGGAGAAGCATCCCAAAGTTGAGCGCGTGCACTACCCGGGGCTCGCATCGCATCCCGACCACCAGTTGGCGAAACGGCAGATGCGGGGATTCGGATCGATGCTGGCGTTCGATTTGAAAGGCGGATTGCCGGCCGCGCGCAAGTTTTGCGATAGCGTGCAGCTGTTCATGCTGGCGGCGAGTTTAGGCGGCGTGGAGTCACTGGTGGTGCTGCCAGCGTATACGTCGCATTACAACATGAGCCTCGAGGAGTTGAAGAAGGCGCATGTGATGCCGGGGACCGTGCGGGTGTCGATCGGGATCGAGGATGCCGAGGATTTGATTGAGGATTTGCGGCAGGCGCTGCGGTAGGGTTCCTGAATGACCGTCATCAGGAGGAGGCGGAGTGACGAAAGAGGAGGCTTGGAAGCTGGCCAACGAGTGGGTTGCGGCCTGGAACGCTCATGACCTGGACTTGATCATGGCGCACTATGAGGACGAGGTCGAATTGACTTCGCCGGTTGCGGCCCGATTGTTGGGGAAGCCAGACGGCAAAGTGGTTGGCAAGGGGAACTTGAGGGCTTACTTTCAGCGAGGGTTGGAGGCTTTTCCGGAACTGCAGTTTCGGCTGGAAGACGCGCTGTGGGGCTTGAACAGCGTGGTGCTTTACTACTCCAATCAAAAAGGGACTCGGACAGCGGAGTTTATGGAGCTGTCCGCGGCTGGGAAAGTGGCGCGAGTTGTGGCGAACTACAATGGCTAGATAAGGAAGATCGAGTTTCGTGTGTTGAGAATGCGTCGATGGGCTGGGGCGGTGAATGACCGATCCAATGATCGGCCAGTACAGTCCGGATTATACCTATGAATATTTCGTTGCAGGGAAAGGTCGCCATCGTTACCGGTGCGTCGCGGGGGATTGGGCGGGCGATCGCTGAGAGTTTGGCTGCCGCCGGCGCCACGGTCGTCATCAATCATCGAGCGAGCAAGGATCAAGCGGACGAAGCCGTGGCGTCGATCGAACGTGCCGGGGGCCACGCTATAGCGGTGCAAGCGGACATGGCTTCGGTCGAGCAAGTGCGCCTGCTCGTGGACACCACCGTGAAGCAACTCGGCCGGCTCGACATCCTCGTGAACAACGCCGGTGTGGGCAACCGCACCGCGATGGCGGACATGACCGAGCGCGAGTTTGACTGGACGATGTCGGTGAACGCCCGCGGGCCGATGTTTGCGATTCAGGCTGCGGCTCCACACATGCGCGACGGCGGGCGCGTCATCAATATTTCTTCGTGCGGGACGCACATTGCGCAGGTGACCGGGCTGCTGGCGGTGTATCAGATGTCGAAGGGCGCGCTCGAGCAGTTGGCGCGGTGCTATGTGAAAGAGCTGGGGGCGCGGGGAATTACGATCAATTCTGTTTTACCGGGATTTGTGGAGACGGAGCTGGCTAGCGATACGCCTCAGGCGTACAAGGATGCGCTGGTGCAGCGAACGGCGCTCGGGAGATTGGGGAAGGC
The DNA here is from genome assembly GCA_963834025.1 of uncultured Acidobacteriota bacterium. Lineage (GTDB taxonomy): Bacteria > Acidobacteriota > Terriglobia > Acidiferrales > UBA7541 > Acidiferrum. The sequence goes on from CAWIAI010000007.1 coordinate 777,006, forward strand.
GGAGGACATCGCGGAGGTGGTGTGTTTTCTGGCCAGCGATGCGGGGCGGTGGGTCACAGGAGAGACGATTTCAGTGAGCGGCGGACTGGGATAGGGGTGGCGTCTATGTAGGCGCCGGACTTTAGTCGTGGATCGACTTAGGGCAAAAAAAAACGGGCGGGGCGCTTGCGCGCTCCGCCCGATGTGTTTTTGTGAAGTGGCTTAGAGGGGTTGGACGTTCGAGGCCTGCAGGCCCTTGGGGCCCTTGGTCACTTCGAATTCAACCGCTTGGCCGTCGTTCAACGATTTGTAGCCATCAGCCACGATCGCGGAGAAATGCACGAAAACATCTTCACCGCTCTGGCGCTGGATGAATCCAAAGCCCTTGCTGGCGTTGAACCACTTCACTGTTCCTTGTTCTTTACTCACTGCGTTACTCTTTTCTGTTGACCGCGTTGCGATCATACTTTGAGCCCGGCCGGGTTAGGGGCCGATCTCGATTAATTGAGCTATCTGATGCCTCGACTCCGAACCCCTCTACAGAGATGCGGGCCGCGTCCGGGCGTAAAAAAAGGCCGCAAGTTTGAACCTTGCGACCGCTTCACACTGACGTACGCGATACAAGAGCAACAAACGCACCTACAAACTACCACAAGTGCCCGCGCTTGTCCAGCGCTTTTTTGGGTTGGTTTCGAGTGGTAGTGATCGCCGGTCTTGCGGGGAGCTATGCCGTGGCGCCTCTCGAAAAGTATCGTTAGGCGCAGGGACCCGTCACGTTAGCGATGGGTTGAATCGAAGCCGCGTCACGGCCTGTGGAGATCCAGCAGCACGACGTCGGAGTGCTCCTGCACTCGTTCGAGGACAACTTCGCGGCCATCTGGAGAGATATCAAAGTCGCGAATGTCGAAGTCGGGAGTGACGTTGGTCCACTGCCGCTCGGTGCCCGTCTCCAAATTGATGAGCCAGAGGTTTTTATGTTGAATATCGCCTCGCAGGAACACGAGTGACCTTCCTCCAGGCAGGAAGGTCAGGTGTCGAGCCCCCCGCGTCAGGGTCAGGGGCGGCAGAGGATGCGCTGCACCGTCGGCCGAGACGGCTTTCACCGAAAACGTGGTACCGATGTCGGGTCCCGAGTACACAACTACGCTGCCGTCGGGCGCCCACGCGGGATCAACCGAGTATTCTTGGACAAAAAGAGCAGGAGGGCGGCCATCGACCGGCACTCGAAAAAGGTGAGGGGCGCCGTGATCGTCCGCCGCCGAGGTAATCGATTGTCCGTCGGGCGCCCATGCCGGAGCGCCCTGTAGGTCGAGCGAATCGGCCACCACCCGCGCATTCGATCCGTCGGCCTGCATCACGTACAAGAGCGTCTGCCCGTGTTGCCGGACCGAGAATGCGATCTTCCGTCCATCGGACGAGATTGCCGGTCCGCCAAAGATTCGCGCTCCCTGACCACTCCATAGCTCCGTTCCAGTTCCGTTGGCGAGCTTCCAGATACTCTCGCTCGTGCCACTCGCAGAAACATACAGAAGATAATTAGGACCGAGTCGAGGGGAGAACCCAGTACTGGTCGTCAGCGAGATTCGAGCGGCCGCCGAAACCTCGGCTGGGCGAATCACCGATCGGCAAGCGCCACAGTGTTCTCTTCGGACTGCAACGCGTGACAACCAGGCGGCGCCCGTCAGCACTGGCCGCCAGCGACGTGTACCGGTCAAGGCCAGAGGTCAGCCGGTGGGGAATGCGTCGTTCAACGTCCATGCTATAAAGCCACGGCCCCGAACCCTCGGCATCGCTGGCGAGATACATCAGCGTACGCCGATCCAGTAGCACTGGATAACTCACACGCCCGTTGTGCGACGTGATCCGTTCGGCGTTCCGCCGGATGGCCGAATCCGCCAGATGTCCAATTTGTCCGGGAGAGCGCCTTGAACGAAGTAGATGAATGCCTTGTCGGGCGCCCACAGCGGAAAGTGAGCGTGGAGTCCGGCGGGCGCAGTGAAGATGAGCCGGCCCTCCGATCGGCGGCCGCCATCCGAAACGAACAGCGGATCGCCTGGTCCGGGCGTGTGGTACGCGAGTCGCGAGCCGTCGCGCGACCAGTCGAACTCAGCCACGCCTTCAAGGTACGGCCTCGGCTGTCCGCCGAGCGTTGGCACTGCCCACACACTGATGTCGCCGCTGCTCGAGTTGTCTCGCTTGCGAACCCAAAACGTAACCAGGGAACCGTCGGGCGAGAATCCCAGGGTGCGGACCGATGGATTGACGAGTTCCGGCGCGCTCCCGCGCGTCAGGTTGTGGAACTCTCCCGAACCCACCTGCGTAACCCAGACGTCCGTCTGTCCGTCCCGGTCCGACAGGAACGCTACGAAATGACCGTCGCGTGACACTGCGGCGGCCTCCTCCACTCCATCGAAGTCCGTGACGGTCTGAATGCGCGCGTCAGCTAGGGGGTTTCGCCAGAAGTACTCCGTCCTCTGAAACCAGAGGACTGCGCCAATCGCCAGCAGCGCTACTGCCGCCGCCACCGCCAAGACGAACTTCCATCGCGTTAAAGACGTCGAACCCGGCGCGACCTGCGAGGGTGCAGGGAGACTTGGCGTGAGGACATCGTTCCCGTTCTCCTGCGCCGCTGGGAGATTCCGGCTGCGCGCCCACGCGTCCAAGTCCGCACGAAACGCGTATACCGAGCCCATCCGGTCATGCACGTGCCGGCGAACGGGCATCCCCTCCCGCTTCTCCCAGCGTTGCACCGTCGTCACGTCGCGGTTGAAGTAGGCCGCGATCTCTTTCCAGGAGTCCAAGCGATCTTCGGTCGGCCTCACGGATGGCGGTGCTTCAGGAAATGGTTCGCCCATCGCGCCCTCTTGATTGGTCCGCGGTCGACCCGACCGGTAACCGATTGTAACTCGGCGGATTTAGTGACGGCATAGTACAGCATTCGACGGTAAATGGATGAACGTCTGCAATTCTGCCCCTTGCCGTTTGACGACCTTCACCAGCGGTGTCTGATTGTGTCTGCGCGACGCCAGTATGAAATCGCCGAAGGGTAGTTTCATGACGATAGCTTTCTCCGTGCGGGCCTACGTCCCCGCCGTCTGAGGAGCTTTGGTCGATCAAGGCGCAAATCTCAAATTTGGAGGCTTTTCATGAAGAACAACGCATTTCCGTGGGCAGTCCGAACCATCGTGGTCGTGGGGCTGGTGGTGGTTGCCAGCGCCCAGGCCTGGGCTCCGATGCCCAGGCACTTAAGCGGCATCATCAACGACTATACCGCCGCAACCGGCGTCAGTGGCCCATGGGAAATGCATGGCAAGTGGTCATTGACGATGAAAAGTGAATCCACTAAAGCCGATTTCTCTGCCATTATGACCATGGAGCATCCCGATTCGTGGATCGCGCTGAACCCCGGTACCCCTTCTAATCCAAACATCGACAGTAACGCGGCACGCAATCCCCATACTCACCACATCACGATGACGGACGCCTTGGTCAGCACCGATACGAGCGTTTGCCCTCCCGACAGCCCTACTACCACAGGCCGCTTTGTGGTCACCGGCCCAGTCAACATTACCGGCAACGGAAATCCCGCGCCCTTTGAGGCGAAGGGGGCATCCACGCTGCAGGTCTGCATCACCGGCGGAACGGTGGTCGAGTTTTCAAACGTATCCCTGATGTTTATCGATAAGAGCACGGCGATCGGGCACTTCGGCTCCCAAGCCATCCACGGCGTCGTTAACGCTCCTCACAAGTCAGACGATCATTAGAGAGATAGGCGCTAAGTTCTTAGCCCAGGACAGGTGTCGTTCGCGGTTCGAGCAGTTCGCGAAGTCAGGTTTCACCGTGGGGAGGGAGCGTTCGAGTTTGTGCGGCCTGATTCTGCGCCAACCGCCTTTTGTGCCAATCTGGTCCGCGTTCGGAACCGCGCTGGTGGCGCTTCATACTCCCGTTTGAAGGCACGATTGAAGGCTGACTCGGATTCGTAGCCCACTTCGCCCGCGATCCTGGCGACACTGTAGCTCGTGGAAGTCAACATCCGTGCGCCCAGCTGCAATCTCCATCGGGAGAGATACGTCATCGGGGGTTCGCCCAGATAGTGGCGGAACTTCTCCGCCAGGGCCGAGCGGGACACTCCCACCTGCTGGGCAAGATTCGCAATCGTCCAGGGATGCTCCGGGGCACGATGCAGGGACGCCAACGCAGCGCCCACGGCCGGATCGCGCGCTCCCGCGAGCCAGCCGGTCTGGTGCGGCGGAAGTTCCGCCATGAACGGCGCATCGTTTCGATGAAGAGCGCTTCCGACAATTTCGCCAGCACCGCATCGCTGCCGGGCCGGTTCGCGGCCGCTTCTCCGGCCGAAAAATGGATGGAGCTTTCCAACCACTGCCCGGCAGGATCGTTGCGGATATTGATCTTGAACATCGGCGGAAGCCCACCAAGGAAGCTTCGGCTCACTTCTTGATCGCATCCCAGATAGCCGCAGACAAGCCGCGTGGGTTCGCCACCGCCGCCCGCGCGCGCCAGAGTCATTCCTTGCGAAAACATTTCCTTCAGATGCTTGCCGTTATCAATGATGCAGGGCGGGCACCCGTTCGAAATGATGTGAGCGCTGCCGTGCGGAAATATCACGATGTCGCCGGGGACCAAGTCAATGCGGTGGGCGCTTTCGACTACTTCGGTTTGCGCGCGGCCGTCGATCAGCAGGTGATAAATGATGACGTGCTTGGACTTGTGCAGAAAGGCGGCGACTTCGCGGGAAGGCGGCGAACGAAAGCCCCAAGGTGCCGTGAACTCGGCGTTGTAGAACACCGCGCCTTCCAGTTTCACTGAATGTAGGACTTCCGAGAGTGCATCCATGGAGTTTCGACGTGGACTCCCGGCTAAGAATTCGGGACTCCTGGATAAATAATCGTCATGCTAGCGCAGCGCAGTCAAGTATGCCAGACGCGCGGATAAGCATCCTACTGAGGAGTGCGCCATATTCCCAGCTGCGGCCGATACCGCCGCCGGAATCAGGCGGAGATCGATCGTGCCGCCGATCCAAGGAAAACCGATCGAAGATGTATTAGAGAGAGTCGGAGTAGGGATCATGATTGCTCACAACCCCCTCCACGGATCCGGACAAGCGGGATTCCCGCATCCGGCTCTTGCCTTAGGTGACGACGCCCATGCGGCGCAGGGGATAGGGATGACAGACAGAAGGCAGAGGCAGCCAGCGGGTGATGAGGCGCCGCATGCGATCCCAGAGGACGCGGCCATTCTGGCTGCGCCGCGACAGCGCGCGATGCCAGAGCCGTCCCACTTGGAACCGAAAGATCCACAGCGCGTTTTGGTTCAGGGGCACACCGTAATAGCGGATGTGTCCACGCACCACCGCTTGCAACCACTTGCCCACTTCGGGGATGGGTTCGTGCATCCGTCGCTGAAGTTCGGCTTTCACCTCGTTCAACTTCGTCTGCAACCTTTTGCGTATCGTCTGCCGCAGCACCGTGAACCAGTCCATTGCTCCTCTTCTTCACGCAGATATGCGTAAAGCCGAGAAAGTTGAACGTCTCCGGTTTCCCTTCTCCACGCCACTGCCGGTTGGTCGATCGCAAACGGACCGAACTCCAGCAACCGCGTTTTCTCGGGATGCAGTTCCAGGTGGAACTTCTTCATTCGTTCCGTGAGTTCCGCCCGAAACTGATCGGCATCCGCTTTGTCTCTGGAATCCAACCACGATGTCGTCTGCAAATCGCACGACGATCACATCGCCGTGCGCCCGCTTCTGACGCCATGCTTGGACCCACAGGTCAAACACGTAATGAAGGTAGACGTTCGCCAAAAGCGGCGAGGCACTTCCGCCCTGGGGCGTTCCTTCTTCCGTCCGTATTCGTTTCCCATCCTCCAGCACGCCGGCATTCAGCCATTTCTGGATGAGCCGCACGACGCGCCGATCTGCTATCCGGTGCTCGATGAACTTCACAAGCCATTCGTGAGAAAGTCCATCGAAGAAGCCTTTGATGTCCAGATCGAGCACCCAGTTCACTTTTCTCGTCAGCAGTCCCGTGTAGAGCGCATCCAGCGCTTGATGCTGGCTGCGCCCTGGCCGGAACCCGTACGAAAATCCGAGAAAGTCCGTTTCGTAGATGGCATTCAGCACCTCGACCGCCGCGCGCTGGACGATCTTGTCTTCCAGCGCCGTTACTCCGAGCGGTCTTTGCCGCCCATCGGCCTTCGGGATATACACCCTACGCACCGGCTTCGCTCGGTAGCTCCTCGCTTCAGCCTTTCGGAGAGGTCTTGGAGGTTCCCTTCCAGTTCCTCCCCGTAGTGCCGCCACGTCTCCCCGTCCACACCCGGCGCGGCTTCCTTCTTCAATCGGAAGTAGGCCATCCGCAGCGTTTCCAGGTTGTAGATGTGGTGCAGAAGCGCCGTGAACCGCAACTTCTTATCCTTTCCTGCTGCTTGACGTACCCGCTCCAGCGCACTGGGCGCGTCTGTCCGGCTCGGTGTCCGGGACGCGTTTTGCTGTGGCAGGTTCCCTTTGGCCAAACCTCTTCCCTCCATCCCCTCCGCCACCGGTTGCCCGGCCTTGTTCGGGGACTTCGCAGGTACTACAGGTCTGTCCGACTTCCCAGGTCCGTTCGTCATCGGCGTACGTCCTTAGACTTCCCGATGCGTCCCAAGGCAACTGCGGCCTTGGGCGAACTTGGGATCTCCCGGTTCCCGAGCGAGGTGTCTGCGTACGTGCACGGGGTCTCTGACCGCGCGGGACTCTGGCACACCTCGCGATATCGGTGCACCCGATGGGGCCTTCCGCTTTCTCCTACAGCGTCGGCGTCCCGGAGTAAGTTTCTTACGCGGCTGAATACCCGGCCCGCACGTTCCCCTGTCAACGCTTCGACGCTGCCCTTGCGAGCGGCTCCGCATGACTCGGGGCCGATGTGGGTCGCTAGATCCACTTTCGTATGACTTTTGCATTCACTACACCTCGCCGGTTTAACCGGCGCACAGGAGAAACGAAAATGAGTACCGCTGCTGCCCAACCGAAACTGGACATGGACAAGCTGAATGCCTTCATCGGGCAGTTCGTCGGCGATCTCGGAGCCGCAGTTCACGCCGGCATGGTGGTCATCGGAGAGAAGCTGGGTTTGTACAAGGCGCTGGCTAGGGCCGATGACGACGGCCGAACTCGCCGCCAAAACGAAGACCGACGAACGCTACCTGCGCGAGTGGCTGTCCTCGCAGGCCGCCGGTGGCTATATCACCTACGACGACGAAGACGCAGAAAATTCAGCTTGAGCGCAGAGCAGGCCTTCACGCTGGCAAACGAAGACAGTCCGGCCTATCTGCCGGGGGCGTTCGAACTGGCGTTGGGATCGCTGGCGGCGGTCCCGCGTATCGCGGAGTCGTTCCGCACCGGCGCCGGCATGGGATGGCATGAGCATGCTGAAGGCGTCTTTCACGGGTGCGAAAAGTTCTTCCGTCCCGGATACGCAGCCAATCTGGTCAGCTCCTGGATTCCGGCGCTGAGGATGTGCAGCAGAAGCTGGAAGCAGGAGCGCGAGTGGCCGACGTCGGCTGCGGCAAAGGCGCTTCGACGTTGCTGATGGCAAGGCATTTCCCAAGTCCACGTTCTTCGGCTTCGACTATCACGACAAATCGATTGAAGCGGCGCGGGAATCGCCAAGCGGCAGGGTCTCGCCGATCGCGTGAAGTTCGACGTCTCCAAGGCCAAGGAGTATCCGGGAAAGGACTATGACTTCGTCGCGGTGTTCGATTGCCTGCACGACATGGGCGATCCGGTCGGGGCGGCCACGCACGTGCGCCAAGTCGCTCGCCAAAGACGGCACGTGGATGATCGTCGAGCCCTTCGCCAACGATCAGCTGAAGGACAATCTGAATCCCGTGGGGCGGGTGTACTACTCGTTCTCGACGTTGCTGTGCACGCCGTGCTCGCGATCGCAGGAAGTGGGGCTGTGCCTGGGCGCGCAGGCGGGCGAGGCGCGCATTCGCGAGGTGGTGAACAAGGCAGGGTTCACCCGATTCCGGCGAGCCACGGAGACGCCGTTCAACATCGTTTACGAAGCTCGGCCCTGAGGGGGCTGAGGTTGAGAAACCGGGGACAGCGGGACGTTCACGTCGGTGATGGCGAGTTACGTGATCGGACTAAGAAGGGCGACTCACTGTCTGTCCTCGGCCGACCTTCAGTTTCGAGTAAGCGCGTCAATCGTCCAGCGGGATATACTTCGCACCGTATGACAACCATCGGAGACAAATATCTACTGGGATCCGGACGAAGCGACCACGACCGCTTGCGCGTCATTAGTGCCATTCACGATGGGCGAACTCGCGAATTGCTGCGGAGGGCCAGATTCGTTGGGGCCACCGTTTCGTGGAGTTTGGCTGTGGCCTGGGCTACGTCACTCGATGGGCCGCAACCGAAGGTGCGCATGCCACCGGAATCGACTTGAACGAAGACAACCTGGCGGTAGCTACCGAGCTGGCGCGCGACGCTGGACTGAAGACCGCGCAGTTTCGCTCTGCCAACATTTACGAACCCGGGCTAGAGCCGGGGAGTATAGACGTGTCTTACTCGCGGTGGCTGATGGTGCATTTGAACCGGCCCGTCGATGCGATGCGTGCCATTCATGCCGCTTTGAAGCCGGGCGGAGTGATGGTGTGCGAAGAGGCGGATGTGAGCGCGGTGTATGCGGAACCCCCCTCGGCCGCTTATGCGGAACTCCGCGACATTTGCATGGAAGGCGCCCGGCAGCGGGGAGTGGATCACGCGGCGGACGCCGCGTCCATTTGTGGGCGAAGGAAGCGGGCTTTGAGATCGTCCATGTGGACGCTTATCACCCGCACTACGTTACCGGCGAACACAAGGGATTCTGGAACTGGACGTTGCGCGCAGTGGCTCTCGGGATGGTGAAAGAGGGAAGCTTGAACGCGGCGCGGCTGGAAGAGCTGGTTGCAGGAATGAACGAGGCCGATGCTTCACCCGACACACTGGTGGCGCATTGCCGGATGCACCAGCTGATCGCGAAGAAGGCGGGTCGCCCGGATTGAAATTGGAAGCGCGGTCAGCCCGGCGCAAATTTGATTGCGGTTCAAAGCGCAGCGAGGACCGGTGCGGGCTTTCTGGCGCAAACCGAAGACCCCGGTTCAAAAACCGAACCAGGGCACCCGGCCGTGTCCGTCATGCTGCCTAACGTTATCTCTTTACGACTGGGCTGTCGATGAAGCTTACTGGAGAAGTGCTACAAACACGTCAAACGGTCTTGCGAACCTCGCTACACAAGCGCTCGAAGCGTGCTGCGCGTGACGGCTCTTCCGCTTCGCCGAATTTCCAGCATTGCACAGTCGTCTCCGCAAACCAGGAATTCGCTCTAGCAGCTTCTTCGACTCGTGGGAATAGCAGGTCAAAATGATATTCCAGCAGATGTTCGAGCAAACAAGTCGCGATGGCCGTCCTGACGTCATCATCCTCGTGTGATCCCCACTTCAAGACGAATGGCCAGATGGCCTCGGGTTCATTTTCGACGAAATCGCCCACCCCAATGATAGCTTGCCACCGCGGGTCCTTCGTGCCGTCCGGTGCCGCAACTCCCGGAAGGAGTTGTTCGGCCGCTGCGAGCGCCTCTTTGACGTTCATGCCGGTATCCCCTTGGACGGTGGCAAACTGAAGAGTTCCATGTTAACGGGTTCCCGTTAACTTCTGATAAGTCGGGCACGAGTCGCCGCGGAAGACCTGCGGAGTTAGTTATGCCGCACAACCCCTTCCAGGATGTCGAGGCAGCCATTCCAGCCGCCGTCGTGTTCTTTGCGGAGTTTCTCGTTCTTGAAACCGGTGTGGGTGAGGATTAGCTCGGTTCCCGTGCCGCGCGCGATGAATTCCACGGTCACTTCGGTCTCCTCCGCGCCGGGTGGCATATTTTCGCCGCCGGGTTTGTCTTTGGTCCAGGCCCAACTGAAGACGAGGGTTTCTCCGGGGGTTTTACTTCGCGTGATACGTCCCTTGACCCCAGTAGACCTCACCGTTGGAGGAATCGCGGACTTCCATGGTGTAACGGCCACCCGGCCGGACGTCGAGCTCGTGGTGAGTAACGGAGTGTGCCGGGACGTCACGGCACATCCATTTTCTAGCTGCTCGCGCTGGGTCCACGCGGCGAAAACCTTTTCGCGCGGCGCCGCGAAGGTGCGGCGGATTTGGAGCGTGAGGCCGGGACTGCTTTGGGGCGCGGGCATGTGTTTTTCTCCTCGTTTGCGGATTCGAGATATTTCGCCAGGACGTCAAACTGGTTTTCCCAGAACATGCGGTAGTGCTCAATCCAGCGGGCGGCATCCTTCATGGGCTGGGGAGCGAGGCGGCAGCGGTGAATGCGGCCGTCGATTTCGCGGCGGAGCAGTCCGGCAGACTCCAGAACGCGGAGATATTGGAGACGGCGGGAAGCGAGACGTCGAACGGGGCGGCAAGCTCGGTGACGGTGGCTTCGCCGAGCGCCAGGCGCGCGAGAATGGCGCGGCGGGTGGGATCGGAAAGCGCGCCGAAAGTGGCGTCGAGAAGCGGTTCGGCGGCCAGAGAATAGTTAACCATATGGTTTAATATTAGGCGGTGCTCACGCGGTGTCAAAGAGATTCGAAAAAAAAAAAAAAAAAAAAAAAAAAGGGGGGCGCGTGTTTTCTGCGCGCAGGCCAGGGTGTCCGCTTTGTAGTGAGAACGCCAACCCCTGTGTGGCGGAAAGCGTTGACCCGGGTCGCGGGGCCTACTACCATGAAGGGATGACGCCAAGGCTCCCGACAGCTGGGCGCGATTCTTCTGGCAGGAATCGCGGGAATCACGGCGGGGTGTGAAGACGCGTCGAAGAAGTCCGTGCGCGCTCCGGTGCCCGCGCCAATGCAAGCGCCGGCGGCGACAAATCGCGCGACGGCGACGACGGCGCGGAGGGCGGCGGCACTGCCACCGCTGCCGCTGCACAGCCCCGGGCGTGTTGCGCCGATTTTGACGTGGCCGGTCCACGATGCGAAGGAGGGGCGCTGGTCGCGCAGGTGGAGCAAAGGTTCGCGTCGGGTCAGCAGAATTACAAGGCCGGGCACCTGGAAGCGGCGCGCAAGGATTTCGACGACGCCGTGGATGGATGCTGCAAAGCGGATACGACCTAGACGGCGAGCCGAAGCTGAGCGAGGTATTTCACCGCGTGGTGGATACGGTTTACACCTACGAATTGCAGGCGTTTCGAGCGGGCGACGGATTCAGGAAGCTCCGGCGGTGCCCGCGCCGATCGATGAAGTGGCGGAGATGACCTTTCCGGTGGACCCGCGGCTGAAAGAGCGGGCCGAAGAAGCGGCCAAAAACGTCTCGCACGATTTGCCGTTGACAGTGAACGACGAAGTGCTGTCGTATCTGAATTTTTTCCGGACACCGCGCGGGCGCGCGATCGTGGAAACCGGACTGCGGCGCAGGGCGGTACACGAAATGATTTCGCGGGTGCTGCGGGAAGAAGGCGTCCCGCAGGATTTGATCTACTTGGCACAGGCAGAGAGCGCGTTTCAGCCCTGGCTTTATCTCGCGCGGCGCGCGGGGCATGTGGCAGTTCGTGGCGTATCGCGGAAAGCAGTACGGATTGCGGCGGACCTGGTGGATCGACGAGCGGCAGGATCCCGAGAAAGCCACGCGCGCGGCGGCACAACACCTGCGGGACCTGTACGGACTGTTCGGCGACTGGTATCTGGCCATGGCCGCATATAACTGCGGGCCGGGCAACGTGCAGAAGGGCATCGAGCGCACCGGCTACGCGGACTTCTGGGAACTGTACCGGCGCAACGTGCTGCCGAAAGAAACCAAGAACTACGTGCCGATTATTCTGGCGATGACGCTGATTGCCAAGGATGCCGAGCATTATGGAATCCACGTCGATGCCGAGCCTCCGTTCGCCACGGACATGGTCCGGCCAGGGCAGGCGATTGATTTGCGGCTGGTGGCGGAAACCATTGACGGGGATCGTGGCTACATTGCGCGGGGTTGAATCCGTCCTGTTGCGCCTGGCTACCCCGGATGATCCCGAGTTAGTACTGCATCTGCCGCTCCGGCACCGCAGAGAAATTTTTCGCGGAGATCGCCGACATTCCGATGGATAAATGGGTGAGCTGGCGGCGGCACCGGGTGAAGCCCGGCGAAACCCTCAGCTCGATCGCCAAGAAATACCGCGTGACCCCGGCGGCCATTGCCGATGCCAACGGACTGGAGCGCGGCGCGGCTCTGAACCCGGGAGAAAAGCTGGTCATCCCCGCGGCGCAGACCGGTGGAAAGAGACCAAGAGCCGGCTGGTGCGCTACCGGGTGCGCAAGGGCGATACCCTGGGAGGTATCGCCGACCAGTTCAGCGTGGGACCAGCGAGGACCTGCGCAAATGGAATGGGCTGAAAGCGCCCAGGGAGGTGACCGCGGCATGGTGCTGCGCGTATATACCGTGGGTGGGGCGCCGGAAGCGAAATCGGCACAGGCGCGAACGGCTCCGAAAAAGAAGACCCATGCGGACACTCGCGTGGCGCAGAGCACGACAAGTTCACCGAATAAGAACTAGGCCAGGGAACAAGGCTGGCTCCGCAAATAGGAACTAAACCTTTCTTTTACTGTTACTTACAATTATACAAGAGCTGTCTCTCCGCGGATCTCCGGGCACGCCGCGAGTCTCGCCGGGTGCAGCGGAACACCGCTGAAAAATTCGCAAACCTGCGGCCTGTGCGTGCAGAATGCTTGACAACTTCCAGCGAGTACGATAACAACGGCGCAAGGCTTTGGAGCCGGGTTTACAGAACTCCAGCCGTTGCAGCGATACCGACTCGACACGTGCGATCCGGCCCCGCCGGATCCGATGCCTCGGGCGGGATTCCCCCTGGGGAGGATGGAATGGATCTCGAGAAGGACAACTTCGAAGAAGAGAACGAGCTGTCAGGGCTGGAAGAGGACGATGAACTGGCGGGCGACGCCGACGTCGTCGAAACCGAAGAGGAAGAGCTGATCATCACGGACGAGGAGCCCGAAGAAGCTGCGAAGCCGGCTCCCAAGGCGGCCCCCAAACCCGCGGCCAAACCGGCGGCCAAGAAGGCGGCGGCCAAACCGGCCCGCGAAGCCCGCCAAGAAGGCTCCGGCAAAGAAAGCCAAGAAGAAGGCGAGCAAGCCAAAGCCCAAGAAGAAGGCCGCCAAAAAGCCCGCGAAGAAAAAGAAGCGCTAGTTTTTTCGCGCGGCCCTGCCGGCACCGAATTCCGGAACGGATGGTTCCTGTTGGATGAAAAGCCCTTGGCTTCGCCAGGGGCTTTGTTCTTTGTGTTTCACGATTTGCCGTTCCGTTTTGTGACCGGCGCGAGTTCGAAGTGGCACGAAGCGATCCAGAACGGCGATACCAAATGCGCACCAAGCGATTTGCAAAGCAGGAAGATGCCCCGGTTCCCCCGCTCCCGGTTGTGAAGAAAGCTTACCTGAAAGGATAAGTACCGCTAGCATAACCTCGCATGTTGCACGCCATGGAGCAGATACGGTGCATGCGCGGGGGTGCGCAGTCCCATCTGATGCGCTGTTCGGACGGGCGCGACCACGATGCTGTATTACGTGGTGAAGTTCCAAAACAATCCGCAACACTCCCGCGTAGGGTGCCGCCGGAATGGTACGACGACGATCACGACGCGCTGGTGCGGCTACTTCCGCGGCCGCGCGCGACGCATCTTGGCAACCCGGATCCGTCCTCTCGGCCGGTGAAGCTTTGCCTCTACTTGGGGTTCGCGGTGTGGGTGGCGAAGTTGCGGCCGATGCTGCAAAAGCGAAGAAGCGGAAGAAGCGAAGTAAGGAAGCAAGGAAGTAACGGGGTAACGACGCAGCGTAGTCCGGAAGGTCAGAAAACTTTCTCTACCTCACTAATTTGCGCCTCTCTCTATACGCGACGCCGCTGCTGCGCTCTCCGCTGTCGGCTTTGCTTTATGGTATGTCACTCTTTGTTTCCCGCCTATCCATTTCGGTCTATCATTACTTCGTTGTCTTTACTCATTTTCCGGCGGGTTCGGAAATGAGGCGAGTTCGCGTAAACTAGTGGGATTCAGATCGCTCGCAAACTGATACCGGAGATTCCATGGCTCAGGTCTATCCCTTTCCCGCTTATCGCTCAACGGCTCGCGCGTTGCGTTTACCGCGTGCTGACGCAGCCCTACGACAAGATTTCGCCAGCCGCGCAGGAGAAATATTACGCCGCGGACCCGCACAACCTGATCGCGGTCGAGAAAGGGCGCGTGCTTCCCGGCGATGCGCCGGGGCACAACGTCTATACGCGGGCTGCCGAAGCGCTGGAGAGCTGGATTCGCGATCACGTGGTGGCGAGGGATTCCGAGCCATCGTTTTACGCGTACACGCAGGAGTACACCGTGCCGGGAACCGAGGAGCGGCGCACGCGGCGGGGATTCATCGGCGCGGGCAGCTGGAGGAGTACTCCGCCGGTGTGGTGTTCCGCCACGAGCACACGCTTTCGGGGCCGAAAGCCGACCGCCTGGAGCTACTGCGCCACACGCGCACGCACACCGGACAACTTTTTATGCTGTACAGCGACGAGCAGCGGCGCGTGGACAATATCCTTGCGGACGTGGAAGCGTCCGCTCCGCCGGCGACCGAATTGCACGACGAGTATGGAGTGGTCCATCGGCTGTGGGTGGTGTCGGACCCTGCAAAGATTGCGGCGATCCAGGAGGCCATGGCCAGCCAGAAACTGGTGATCGCCGACGGGCATCACCGCTACGAGACCGCGCTGACGTATCGCAATGAAAGGCGCAACGAGCGGCAGAACGAGCGGGGCGCGGCGGCGGGACAAGGTAGTTCGCCTTCGCAGGGGCAGGATCATTCGTCTGCGCCGGGCCAACAGGATTTGCTCTCGCTTGGGGAGAGCAACCCGGACGCGCCTTACGAGCGGGCCATGATGACCTTCGTCAACACGCGCAGCGAGGGTTTGACGATTTTGCCGACGCATCGCGTGGTCGCGAACGTGCCGGATTTTTCGTGGCCGATCATGCGGCGGTACCTGGAGCCATGGTTCACCGCGGAAGAGTTTCCTTTCGCGAATGACGACGGTAAAGCCGAGGCGCGCGCCAGGTTCCTGCGCCGGCTGGCGGAGGCTCGCGACTCGCGGGCGATCGGGGTGTACCCGGCGGAGACCGGCAAGCGCGCGTACTACGTGTTGACGCTGCGCGCGGGCGCGAACCTGGGGCAACTCGCTGCCGGGTGTTTCGCCGCTGCAGCGGGAACTGGACGTGGTGTTGCTGCACGAAGGAATTCTGGAGCCGGCGCTGGGGATCACGCCGCAAGCGGTTACCGCGGAGAAGAACCTGACCTACGAGCGCGAGGCTGCGGCGGCACTGGATGCGGTCGATCGCGGCGCGGCGCAGGTGGCCTTCCTGCTGAACCCGTGCGATGTCGAGCAGGTGATGCGTATCGCGACGTCCGGCGAGGTGATGCCGCAGAAGTCCACGGATTTTTATCCGAAGCTGCTGAGCGGGATCACCATGTACCGGGTGGATTGCTAGGGCCGCGCAGTCGACAGTCGACAGTTTACAGTTGAAAGCAGTTCGGACGGCAGCCGCGCTTCGCCGGGACGAACTCGTTCCGTCGCTCGCTGCGCTGGAAAGCTGGTTAACAATTCGTACCCCTCCCCCCGCCTTTTTTCGCAAGTGCGGATTCTGGAGGAGTTACGGGTGTATTTTTCGGATGTGCGGATTCTAAAGGGATTAGCGAGTAGGAGAGCGATCGACGGCCGGGTCCGCTGGACTGGAAGCGAGAACTCACGACCCATGATAGCACGGATTGTTTATCCTGTCCATAGATACCTCTATGGTACTCATTCGAATGAGTGCGGTGCTCGACCGCATCGGCTTTCGTGGAAGCCCAGGAAATGCACATGTCGGGCTGTCTAAGGCGATGAAAACGTGTCGTCTAAACCCCGCCCTCTCGGAGAGGGCGGCTACAGGACTCAAGGCAATGGCCGTGCGATCCGACTGGTCGGTCAGCGCATCTTGTAGCAACCGGCTCCTAAGAATTCTATAAGACCGAGATCGCGAAGAACCTGGAGCTGCTGGCGGATTTTGTCGCGCACGTGAGCGTTTTTCGGATGAAGTCTCGCTAGCACATGACCGTGCGCGTAGAAGAATCAAGAGTGTTTCCTCAGGGGCTGAAGCCCGTTGAGGCTATGGCGTTATGTCGGAGCTGAAGCTCCGACCCCTTGACGAGCTTTGAAACCCGTGCGCGCCGACCACCGTCAGCGAGTTCATCAAGTTGTGATGCGGCAGAGCACATCGTAAGGGCATACTTGGCGCAGGAGTTCTGGCTTAGGACGGACGCGGAAAGAATGGAGGGCAGCAGATATGGCGGCGCTTACTGGGGAACAGGTTCGGCGGATGCATGCTTATTGGCGCGCGGCGAATTATCTTTCGGTCGGCCAAATTTATTTGAAGGACAATCCGCTGCTGGAGCGGCCGCTGACGCTGGACGACATCAAGCCGCGGCTGCTGGGCCATTGGGGCACGACGCCCGGGGCTGAATTTTATCTATGCGCACTTGAACCGGGTGATCAACGAGCGCGATCTGAACATGATGTACATCATCGGGCCGGGGCATGGCGGGCCGGGGATGGTGGCGCATACGTATCTGGAAGGGTCGTACACCGAGATTTATCCGCATATTGAGCGGAATCGCGGACGGAATCAAGCGGTTGTTCCGGCAGTTTTCGTGGCCGTACGGGATTCCGAGCCACGTTGCGCCGGAGACGCCGGGCTCGATTCACGAAGGCGGGGAGCTGGGCTATTCGTTGCTGCATGCGTATGGCGCGGCTTTCGACAATCCGAATCTGATCGTGGCTTGCATCGTGGGCGATGGCGAAGCGGAGACCGGGCCGTGCGCGACCAGTTGGCACTCGAACAAGTTTTTGAATCCCGCGACGGATGGCGCGGTGCTGCCGATTCTGCATTTGAATGGATACAAGATCGCGAATCCGACGGTGCTGGCGCGGATTCCGCAGGAGGAGCTGGAATCGCTGTTTCGCGGGTACGGGTACAAGCCGTACTTTCTGGAGGGCGACGATCCGGAGGTCGATGCACCAGCAGATGGCGGCGGTGCTGGACACGATGCTGGACGAGATTGCGGCGATTCAGAAGGCGGCGCGCGAGGAAGGCGAATACGGAGCGGCCGCGCTGGCCGATGCTGATTCTGCGGACGCCGAAGGGATGGACCGGGCCGAAGATGGTGGATGGCAAGCCGGTGGAAGGGACGTGGCGCGCGCACCAGGTGCCGCTTCGGAGATGTCGCGACAAATCCGGAGCACTTGAAGCATGCTGGAAGAGTGGATGCGCAGCTACAAGCCGGAGGAGTTGTTCGACGCGAACGGGACGCTTCGTGCCGGAGCTTGCCGAGCTTGCGCCGAAGGGCCGGCGGCGCATGGGAATGAATCCGCACGCGAATGGCGGGTTGCTGCTGGAGCCGCTGACGATTGCCGGAGTTTCGCGACTTTGCGGTGGAGATTGAAGAGCCCGGCGCCGGATGGCGAAGCGACGCGCGTACTTGGGAAGTATTCTGCGCGACGTGATGAAGCTGCAACCTGGAGTCGCAAAATTTCCGCGTGTTCGGGCCCGACGAGACGGCTTCGAACCGGCTGGAGGCGCGTCTTCGAGGTGACCGGAAAGACGTGGGATGGCGGAGACGCTTGCCGGTGGACGAGAATCTGTCCATCGACGGCCGGGTGATGGAAGTGCTGAGCGAGCACATGTGCCAGGGATGGCTGGAAGGCTATCTGCTGACCGGGCGGCATGGATTTTTCTCGTGCTACGAGGCCTTCATTCACATCATCGATTCGATGTTCAACCAGCACGCGAAGTGGCTGAAGACGACGCGCGAGATTCCGTGGCGGAAGCCGATCGCGTCGCTGAATTATTTGCTGACGTCGCACGTGTGGCGGCAGGATCACAACGGATTCTCGCACCAGGATCCCGGGATTCATCGATCACGTGGTGAACAAGAAGGCCGACATGGTGCGGATTTATCTGCCGCCGGACGCGAACACGCTGCTGTCGGTGGCGGACCACTGCTTGCGCAGCCGGAACTACGTGAACTTGATCGTGGCGGGCAAGCAGCCGGCGCCGCAGTGGCTGGACATGGATGCCGCGGTGGCGCACTGCACCGCGGGGATGGGCATTTGGGATTGGGCGGCGAACGAAGGGGCGATCCCGACGTGGTGATGGCCTGCGCGGGGATGTGCCGACGCTGGAGACGCTTGCGGCGGTGTCGCTGCTGCGCGAGCGAATTGCCCGATCTGCGGATTCGCGTGGTGAACGTGGTGGACCTGATGGCGCTGCAGCCGATATCGGAGCATCCGCATGGGCTGGCGGACGAGGATTTCGATGCGTTGTTTACGACGGACAAGCCGGTGGTGTTTGCGTTTCACGGGTATCCGAGGCTGATTCACCGGCTTGACGTACCGGCGGCACAATCACAACAACATTCATGTGCGGGGATACAAGGAAGAAGGAACGACGACCACGCCGTTTGATATGTGCGTGCTGAATCGACATGGACCGGTTTCAACTGGCGCTGGATGTGATCCGGCGGGTGCCGCGGCTGAAGAGCATCGCGGACAAGCGACGCAGCGGTTCACGGAGATGATGCAGCGGCACAAGTTGTATGTTTCCGAGCACGGCGAGGACATGCCCGAAATCGCGAATTGGAAATGGACGCCGAGGTAGAAAGGGGACACAGCCAGAAATGGCTGTGCCACTAAATGAGCGATAAGGGCGTCTTCGTGGTGAATAGCGGGTCGTCTTCGTTGAAGTTCGGCGTGTTCGCCGGGCGTCGGGTCGAAGCGCGGGCGGAAGTGCGTGACAAAGTGCAGGCCGGCGTGAAAGCTGAAGTGAACGCCGACGTGAAGGCGTTGTATCGCGGGGCCGTCGAGGGAATTGGCGGAGACCAGGGAAAGATATGGGTGCGCGCGGGCACGGGGGAGACACTGATCGAGAAGGCGAAGGCGTTTCCTGCGCAGAAGGATGCGGCGCGAGCGGTGGCCGCGGAATTATCGGAGATGTCGCTGCCGGTCTTGGGGGCTGTGGGGCATCGCGTGGTGCATGGCGGGCCGTCGCTGACCGAGCACCAGAAAATTACGCCGCAGGTTCTGGAGAAATTGGAGGCGGCGGAGCATTTTGCGCCGCTGCACGTCCCGGTGGCGCTGGAGTTGATTCGGGAGACGCAGCAGCTTTTTCCTGGTGTGCCGCAGTTTGCGTGTTTCGATACGGCGTTTCACCGGACGCTGCCCGAGGCGGCGGCGCGGCTGCCGTTGCCGGAGAAATTCTGGGATGCGGGGATTCGCAAGTACGGTTTTCACGGTTTGTCGTGCGAATCGATTCTCCATGCGCTGGGGCCGGATCGGCCGGCGCGGTTGATCGTGGCGCATCTTGGCAACGGCGCGAGCGTCACCGCGATTGCGAACGGGATTTCGGTGGACACCTCCATGGGGCTGACGCCGACCGGAGGCATCGTGATGGGGACGCGGCCGGGCGACCTGGACCCCGGGGTGTCGCTGCACATTCTGCGGATGAATGGAAACAACGTGAAGGAGTTGGCGCGGCTGCTGGATAAAGAATCGGGATTGTTGGGTATCTCCGGGGCTTCGCCGGACATGCGGTCTTTGCATGCGGCGGCCGCGGAACAATCCACGCGCGCGATTGGCGATTGAGATGTTTGCGCGCTCGGCGAAAAAAGCGATCGCGAGCTATGTGGCGGTTCTCGGCGGGCTTGACTTGCTGGTGTTTACGGGAGGGATCGGGGAGCACGACGCTGCGGTGCGGGCGGGAATTTGCGATGGGATGGAGTGTTTTGGCTTGCGGCTCGATGAAGAGGCCAACCAGACGAATGCTGGAACAATCAGTGGAACGGATAGCGCCGTGCTGGTTCGCGTGGTGACGAGCGACGAGGAGACACAGATCGCGCGAATTGTGTTTCGGTTAACGAACGATGAATGATCGCAAAAATTTGGCGGGCGGGGGTTTTGCCGGGGTTGAAGCCGGGCGGGGCAAGCCCTGCCCCTACAAGGTAACTCTGATCGCGGACGCTTCTGAGGCAAACACGACGGCGCCCGCTTCCCTTCGAGATTCAGGGTGAAAAGAAAGCGGCCGCTACAGCGACTACGCTCCGGCACCTTTGGTGAAGCTGGAGACGGCGGCGGCTTCGGTGTCGTAGACGTCGAAGACTGTGAGCAGCTTGGTGATCTGCAGCACTTCCTGGAACTTGCTGCCGAGATGGCAGAGGCGGAGCGAGGCGCCCTGTCCTTTCGCGCTGTGATGCGCGGCGACTAACGTGCCGAGACCCGCGCTGTCGATGAACGTGATGTTGTCCATGTTGAGGACAATTTTCTTTTTGCCCTCCGCGAGGAGTCCCTTTACTTTTTCACGCAGCGCGTTGCTCTCTTCTCCAAGAACGATGCGGCCGTCCAGCGCCACCACGGACACGCCATCCACTTCGCGGTTCGTCATCTTCAATGCCACGTTCGTATCCTCCTCAAATTATTGCTCAACGTACTGGAAGCGGTTCAGGGCAACCGATCTGAGACCGCACAGCTTATCAGTAATAGTCCGCGCAGGACATGTAATATCCGCAGACCAGGCAAATCAACTTGCAGCGCCGGGACTCGAGCCGCTGCGAGCAAACCGGACAATACCGCGAAACGTCTTCGTGTGCTGCGACCGAGAAGTCACCCGGACTCGCTGCGATCGAGTTCGAATGGTCCTGGGCGGGCACAGCTTGTGCAGAGAGAACATCACCAGCCTCCTGTTGGACCCTTCGACTCTCAGGGTAAACAGGAGGAAGCCCTGCTTTCGCGGCACGTTCCACGGCCCGACGGTTATAGCACATCCCCTAGCAGGGGAAAAGCGGGTGACCGTTGGCACTGGCCGGGCCGAGGTGCAGCCGGGGAGAGTAGGAGAAAGGTTGGTGATTCGCGACGGTCGCGCATGAAACCTATAGCTCCACAGGCGCATCTTTTAAGTGTAGGATGAATGTACTGTAAAGACGGAATACGGGCCCCTGTAGCGTCCCCGGGAAGGTGCTTTATGCGCCGAATCTGGATGGTTGCGAGTTTCGCGCTGATTTTTCCAGTTGTTGCGAGTGCACAACATCGCGGTGGAATGAGCGTTGGAATGGGAACGCCGGGACCCGTTGTGGCGGTGGCTCCGCATGGAGTTTCTGGCAGCGCGCCGCATGTGGTTGCGCGAGTTTCCGTGCGGACGGGGACGACGGTCGTTCAACGGACGCGCGCGGCGGGAACGCCGAATCGGAATATTACCGTCGCCTCGGGCGCTGCAAACCTTCCTGTGTTTTCAACGGCTATGAATGTTCCTGGGTTGGGTTTCGATTATCCACATTTGGCGGCCGTCAGCCCGCATCAGGGACATGGGCGTTTCGGCAACCGACAGAACATACCGTTCGGGTTTGGGGGCGGATTTTTATTGTCGTCGCCTGGAATCATTGTGGACAATCCGCAGGCGGTAGAAGAGGCTCAGCAAGCGCCGCCTGACGACAGTGGTGTAGGAGGCCCGGCTGGAGTCGATGGCGCGCGCGATTCGCAGTATGCCTATGTGCCACGGGCCACTCCGGCGCCCGAGCCGCCGGCGGATGCGTCAGAATATGTTTTTGTGCGGCGCGACGGCGGGCTGCTGTTTGCAGTGGCATATTCCTGGGACAACGGGACGTTGCGATATGTGACGCGCGACGGAGTTCGAAAGACCGTTACGCAAGATTCGTTGGATATGGATGCGACGCAGCAGTTTAATGAGCAGCGCGGATTGAGTTTTCGGGTTCCTGCGTAGAGCGCATCTTTCGTAGATAACAAAAATAAATCCGAGTGTTTCACCGGCGGCCGGTCTTACGATCGACCGCTTTTGTTTTGGCGGATGCGTTTTGAACAAGACGCGTCGGCCCGGGCGGGGCCCTTCGAAACTCAGGGTAAACAAGCTCCGCCCCTAAACACTGTGCGCGTGGCTGGCGATCGGCAGGGATGCGCTACTTTGCGGGCTCGGGCATGACGTAGCCGGACTGTGCAGGTAGGCCCGCGCGTTCCAGTTGGACTGTCGAGTGGCCGATGTTGAAGTCCTTGGCGGCTTTTTCCTGGATGGCAGTGAGGATGCGCTCGCATTCGTCCAGGTGCATGTCCGGAATGCGGGCGTGCAGGCTCAGGGCGTTGTGATCTCCACCCAGAGACCAAATGTGGACGTCGTGAACTTCGTAGACGCCGTCGATGGTGAGCATGGCGCGGGCTACGTCTTCGACGGTGCAGTCGCGGGGGCTGCCCTCGAGGAGCACGTGGGCGGATTCGCGGAGGATGCCGATGCTGGACCACAGGACCAGGACGCCGATGGCCAGTCCGAGGAGCGGATCGATCCAGCGAAGGCCGGTGGCTCCGATGACGATTGCGCCGATGATGATGGCGATATTGGAGAGAGCGTCGCCGAAATTGTGGACCAGGATGCTGCGCAAGTTGAGATCGCCGCGGCCGCGCACTAGTGCGAGGGTGATGCCGCCGTTCACGGCGAGGGCGGCCAGCGAGGTCCAGATCATCCAGCTTTCCACGACGTCCACCGGGGAGCGAAAACGCTCGATCGATTCGTAGCCTAGCCATAGGGCCAGAAAAACCAGCACAAGGGCATTGGTGAAAGCGGCGAGGGTGCCGGCGCGGTGGTAACCGTAAGTTTTCTCGGAGTCGGCGGGGCGCTCGGCCCAGCGCATGGCAAGCCAGGATATGCCAAGAGCGGGAACGTCGGAGAGATTGTGGACCGCGTCGTTGAGCAGGGCTACGGAGTGGCCCAGCAGGCCGCCTACGATTTCAGCGGCGACCAAGCCCAGAGTAGCGGCCATGGCCCAGCCGAGGACGGATGGGCGCAGGGTTGGGTGCGCGTGGCCGTGGTGACTATGGCCGTGACCACCATGGCTATGTCCGTGACCGTGATTCGCAGCACTGGAGGTCGCAGTTTGACCGGGCGCACAGTCGTGGTCGGGGGCGTGGGCGTGATCGTGAGAATGCGTATGCATCGCCGTCAGCTCTATTCTACCTGCCTCCCTTGCCGCAACGAAGTCTACCTCCGTGCTTAGTGGACATCTTGACACGCAAGCCATGCGATTTCGTTGACGGTCCGGCGGGCGACTGCCAACATCAATCAAGGCCCATCATTTCCAAGGTATACGTGCGGGAGTATAGTGCGCCCCATGTCGAGAACTGAACCATGAGCGTTCCCGTCGCCAAATTGAGTTTCTGGGGTGTGCGCGGAGCAACTCCTACCGTGGACCCCGCCACCTGGCGCTATGGTGGCAACACGCCCTGTCTGGAGCTGATTGCGCCGGACGGCACGCAGATCATTTTAGATTGCGGCACTGGTTTGCGCATGCTTGGCAACCGTTTGGCGGCGGCCAACGGCGACCGCGTGTCCGAGACTCATATTTTTGTTACGCACTATCACTGGGATCACATTCAGGGCATCCCATTCTTTGCGCCATTTTATGCGGACAAGAACGAATTTCACTTCTATAGCTTCCGCTCGAAACATTTGGGGCGCGACAGCCTGAAGAAGGTCTTTGAGACGCAGATGGCGCTGCCGTATTTCCCGGTGGATATGTCGGCGATGAACGCGAAGCGCAGGTTTCAGGAAGTGGCCGGCGGCGATTCATTCTTCATTGGAGAAAACAAAGTTACGACTCGGGCGCTGAATCATCCGCAGGGCTGCCTGGGGTTCCGCATCGAAACACCGGCAGGAACGGTGGTGTACGCCACCGACAACGAGCCAGGAAATCGCGATCTCGACAAAGGTTTGCGGGAACTCGCGCAGGGCGCGGACATCTTCATTAATGACGCGCAGTATACGCCGGAGCAACTTGCGGGACCCAAACGCGGGTGGGGACATTCGTCGTGGAAAGAGGGCGTACAGATAGCGCGTGAAGTGAATGCAAAGACGCTGGTGTTGTTCCATCACGATCCGGACTCGACCGATCGAATGGTGGATGCGCTTTTGCGGCATGGACGTGAGGAGTTCGATTCGGTGTTTGCCGCGAGCGAGGGGATGGTGATTACGCTGGGGGCTCCGGGAGGACGCGTGGATGCGCACATGCCCGGGACGCGAACCGCCCTGCGGCGCGAGGCGCAATTCCGGGCGCGCGTGTCGGGCGTGACCGAGGGCGGACGGCCGTTCGATGAAGAAACGGTGGTGAGCGATTTGTCGCTGCAAGGGGCGCTGATTTCTCTGCGACACAGCCCTCGGCTGCAGTCCGAACTTCAAGTGATCATGGAGACGCCGGGGCCGAATGGCTTGCAGGCGGCGATGCGATTGCGCGGGTATGTGGTACGCATTGATGCGGGTTCGGAGAAGGGGTTGAGTGCGGTCGGAGTCGTGTTTACAGATTAGATCGATCGTCGCGGTGGCTGTTCTCGCCTGAAGTTGAGTCCTTCCACATCGTTGCGGAGGCGCATGGCCGGTTAAGTTTTCTTGGCGCGGCCGTGCGCGCCGTGTAGTCTGAGTCGGGTGAAAACCGTGCAGAAGCAAGCAAATTTTGTGCCCGTGGGCGCGCTCGACAGGCGACCACCCTCGCGGCGGGAGCTGCTGCAGGGTCTGGTGCGGCAGGCGCCTTTCGTGGCCAAGAATTTTCAACTCTATTTCCGGAATGCGTGGCGGCGCCACGTGTTGCACACGAAAATTGTTGCGCCCTACGCGGTGACGTTCTACGTGACGCACAAATGCAACCTGGCTTGCAGTTACTGCACGCAGAAGGAACCCGATGTGTTCAGCGACGAACTGGGGACCGCGGACACGGTGCGCCTGTTAGGACGGATCCGCAAGGAAAGCGACTCGATCGTGATCACGGGTGGAGAGCCAACCCTGCGGGCCGACATCGAAGAAATAGTCGAAGCGGCGCGCTTCAAGCACAAATTCAGGTCGCTGCTGCTGATCACGAATGGGACCCTGCTGGATCGCAAACCGAGAATTCTGAACGCCGTGACCGGACTGGTCGTCAGCTTGGATGCTTTGCGCTCCGATCCAACCAATCCGTTGTCGAAACCCGCGGCCTTGCCAAAAGTCATGGAAAACCTGCAATTTGCGAAGGAGCGGCTGGGCAGTCCGCGACGAATCACCATCAGCACGGTGATTGAGGAATGGAACATCGCGGAAGTCGAGCGTTTGCTGGACTGGTGTGGCGAGCAGGGATTTGTGTTCGCGGCGCAGTCGGCGCAGATGGAAAAGATGCCGAATCTGGCGCTGTTGAAGAATCCCCGGTACCAGGCGCTGGTGGATACAATCATTGCGCGACGCCGCGAGAACAAGCAACCGATCAATGGAACTCCGCGAACGATTGAAACGCTTTTGAGATTTCAGGATTTCGAGTGCTTTCCGACGATGTTTCCGCGCGTTTATCCCAACGGCGACGTGTTCTATCCGTGCGAGCCTTTGCGGAAGATCGCTGGAAACCTTTTGCGCGACGGATCTTTGCGTAAGATATTCGCGGCGGGGAAGAAAAAATACGGTGATATTCCGCCGTGCCAGGGGATTTGCTACCTGTTTGGGAATGTGCTTTCTCATTACTACGTCAATGATTTTTGGGGGCTTGCGGGGGATTTTATTCGCTAGGCGAAAACCGAAAGAATTTAACCCAGACGGCGCAAAGATCACAGAGTAGGAAAGCGAAGGGCGCTAGCTCAGTTCGGCGATTTTCTTATCGAGATGGGCCAACGCAGCTTCCAGGGATTTTCGGTGGTGGGGGTTGGTTGCAGAGGCGAGATCGTTTGTGATGCGGGTGCGGGACATTTGTAAATCGTTGATACTTTGCTCCCGCAGATGCTGCTCGACGCTCTTTTGTCCGTGTTTTGTCGCGGGCTTGCTGGATTCAACGGATTCGACTTGCGCTTCGACGTCCTTACTTTCCCAGCCTCTGGCCATGCCCTATATTGTGGCACAGTCCGTCCGGACCATGAATTTTTAAATCAGCGCGAGTTTCGTGTGAGAGTTCGAAACTGTCGGCTATGCGCCGGCGGCGCGGGCACGCGGCAAAATCGGCAGAGTCGAGTGCATTACGCCGCGTATCGTGCTCTCCGCAACGCGCGCAAAGTGTTCCGCGAAAATTCCGCTGTAAGAGAATTCCTCGACGTGGTCGATGCGGCGAACGCGGAGGATCCACCGATCGCCGGCCGCTTCGACGTGAACCGACGAAACTTCGGATACGGGAATGGTCAGCAGCGTCTGCAGCCGCGAACCCAACACCCAGACATAGTCCGCGCCTACAAAAAGCTGCGCGGAAGCGGGTTCACTGGATCCATACAGATATCGGTACTTGCCGCCATTCACGACGACGAGCGCGCCCAGCTCGCGGGCTTTATCGTCCACGCCGGTGCCGGAGTTGGCCGACGGGAGCAGGGCGCCAGTGAGAAAGAGTACGAGGCCCGCAATGGCCGCCAGCCAACTGTTCCAAAAGGCGAGCGGCAGGATGACCAGAGCGGCTCCGGCAATGCCTAACAGAACGCGGAACGCGGTCCAGGACCGCTCGTCGCGGCGGAGATTCAGGACCTTGGGTACGAGCAGAACGACTGCGAAGAGCCCACCGATGGCAAGTTTCTGCAGGCGCGCGACGATATTTTCCGTTTGTGAGTCTGCCGAGGTGGCCGTACTGTTCATGGATCAGTCTTTCTATTGCTCTAGATTCAATTCGGTCTCAAAGGGTTCATAAGTTTACGGTGCCAGACCGTTAATTTCGCGCATACGGGCGAAGGCGCGGCGGACGTGCGGGATGGTGATCGAGCCGCCGACAATCAGAGCTACATTCAGCGCGTCAATAACTTCGTCGCGTTTCCAGCCTTCTTCCCCACAGCGAACCAGATGATAGGTTATGCAGTCATCGCAGCGTAGCACCGCTGACGCCACTAGGCCCAATAGCTCTTTCGTCTTGGTACCCAGCGGACCCGGCTCGTAAGCCTGGTGATCCAAGGCGAAGAATCTCTTTATGCCCAGGTGACCACAGCCGAGGATCTCCTCGTTCAAGTCGGCGCGAAAGCTCTGAAAATCGTCCAGCCCGCCGGGCATCGCTCCTCCGGAAACACAGCAAATCACTGCCTTCGAAATGGGCATCCATTATGAGCCGCGCGGACAGTCTGAGATTGAGAGGCGAACGTTTCTGCGGTCAAGCGGGCGCTTAAGGATAAATGGCGCGTCCTAGTACTCGCCCAAGGCACTCCAAGGCTCGCCAGGGGCAAAGTCGAACTGCCCCTGTCCTTGCTAGTCGGCAAAGTCAGTCGGCGGAAGGAGCCAGAGCTTTCTCCACCAATTCCTTTGCGCCGGGTTTGCCCGGCGAGGACCATCTCTAACCATTCGGTGCCAACGTGCGAGAGACGTACCGCTTCACTGGTGAGCGATTCCGGGCCACCCGAATCGGCGTTACCGAAAAAGATGCGATCCATGGGATGAGCGGCGGCGAGGCGATTCTTTGTGTACTGGCCGGGTGTGGCCATGAACATCGGGTGGCCGCGCCGATAGATGCGAACCTCGATCGGATCGACGTTGAAATCGGGCATGAGCTTTTGAAAATCGGCAAGAACGCGGGCCGCCAGAGTTTTGCAGTCCGCTTCGTCAAGAAGCATAGACCGCTGGTATTCCCGAAGCGGCGTGTAGAACGAAAGAATGTTGTTCTTTTGTTTGTAGCCCGGCTGATTGTGGACGGTCCAGTCCGCGACGATGAAATCGGTGAAGGTGTTGCCCGGGCACCAATTGTCATAGCCCCGGTTGTAGACCGGCTTGTCAAAGATCAGGTTGACGACGGGATACGGTGCGAAGCGGGTGCGGCGCATCGCAATTCTCTGATCGCTGGGCAGATTCAACACCAAACGAGATGTGATGTGTTTCGGAGTGCACATCAGGACGGCTTTCGCAGCTACGGTGGTTAGCTCTCCGTCGTGGAAATAGGTAATTCGCACAGCCTCTTTGTCCTGCACGACGGCCACAACCGTGGCATCGCCGAGCATGCGGTCTTTGTATTGGGGTTGCAGGACTTCGACCAGTCTGTGGGTGATGCAGCCGAGGCCGCCAGGAAGGATCACGCGCTTGGCGTCGTCTCCCTTTGCGATGTACTGGACTGCCGAAATACCCACATACGCCGAGGTCTCTTCACAAGTGGCTCCCCAATTTGAGGGGCCGTACCCATCCCACCACTGCTGGACTTCGTGAGCGTACGGGGCGGTGTACTTCGTCAGTAGTTCCGAATCCAGCTCGGTCATGCGCTTGTGCACATTAATCTTCATCATGTCGTTGCGAAATTTGCGGAAGCTGGCGCGCACTTCCTTGTGAAAAGGAAGTTCGTCGATTCCCTTGATCCAAGTATCCGGGACGAAGGTTTTGTTGATGATGGTCGGATCGGGATTGTTGACCGGCAGGAGCTTTAAGCCGATCTCTGACGCGAGTTGATTGCCTTCGTCATCGATGTCGGCGTACGCGGAACCCGTGGCGAACGGTTGTCCTGCGTATTCCTCCTGATAGGCGTTGCCTCCGAAATGATCTTCTTTTTCGAGAAGGAGAAAATCTTTACCGCGCAAGAAATAAGCAGCGGAGAGGCCGGCGACACCTCCTCCAATGATGACGACGTCGGCCTTTCGCGTGGCGTCGGGACGATCGAAAGCATGGCCATCCCGGATCTGGTGGCAGATTTCGAAGTGTTCGCCGTCAACGAGCGGAGGAGCACCGCTCGCCGGTGGACGCGACTCTGCGACAAGCGTGGAGTCGATGGGGCAGCCCGCCGCGACGGATCCAACCACAACAAACTTGATGAAATCACGGCGTGAATTGGACATAGGGCTCCTAGGATCGTTCGAGAAGGTCTTGAGGTTCGGCGCCGAGGCCGCGCGTGCGCACGCGGTACCAGATCACGATTAACGCTACCGAAACCGCGAAGATCAGCGTGGAAATGGCGTTGATTTCGGGGGTGATGCCGCGGCGCAGGCGTCCCCAAATCTCGAGTGGGAGCGTATTGTCGCGGCCGATCAGGAAAAAAGTCACCGCGATTTCGTCCATGGACAGCGTGAAGATCAGCAGACCGGCGGCGATCAGCGAGAGCTTGAGATTGGGGAGCGTGATGCGCCAGAACGTTTGCCACGGAGTCGCGCCCAGGTCGAGCGAGGCTTCTTCCTGTGCGCGATCTATTTTTTGCAGACCGGCGAAAAGTTCGGTAGTGGCGACGGAGATGAGGGCGGTGCCGTGGCCCAGAAAGACGGTGAGCAGACTCAGCGGCAGGCCCATGAAGACGGCGAACATCAGCAGCGAGAGTCCCGTGATGATGCCCGGAAGAATAAGTGGCAGGAGCACGAGGCGGCGGAACAGCGCTTTGCCAGGGAAGCTGGCGCGATCCAGCGCGAGGGCCGCGAGGAGGCCGAGCGTGAGGGCCAGGACGACGCTGGCTGCGGCGACGATAAGGCTATTTAAAACCGCATCCCAGATGGCGCTGTCGGCGAAGAGTTGCCGATACCAATCCATCGTAAAGTGACGCGGGGGGAACCCACCGACACCATCGCGATTAAAGGAATACGAGATGAGCACGACGATCGGCAGATAGATGAATGCGAACACGAACGCCGCGTAGGTAGTGAGAATGGGCGCACGAGACTTGGCGTTTGACGAGGTCATTTGCGCGATCATTTGAACGACCACCGTTTCTCGAGCCGCTCGGTCAGGAAGAGCAGCGTCACGGTGATCAGCAGAATGCACACGGAAACGGCGGCGCCAAGCGGCCAATCATATGCCGCACCGAAAAGGCTTTGCACAATGTTCGCAATCATGGTGCCCGAGGGGCCGCCCACCAGTAGTGGCGCGAGGAAGTCGCCGAGCGACAACACGAACGCGAACGTGGCGCCTGCGAGCAAACCGGGCATGGAAAGCGGGAGAATTACCCGGAGGAACGTAGCCCGTTGGCTGGCACCGAGATCTTGAGAGGCCTCGACGAGCGGACGCGGAATATGCTCGAGCGCGGCGTAAATCGGCAGAAACACAAACGGAGTGTAGATGTGCGTGAGCATCACGACGACAGCGAAAGGACTATAGAGAAGGAAGCTAACGGGTGCGTGCGTGAGATGAAGGTACTGCAGGAAGCCATTGAGCACTCCATCGCTGCCCAGAATTGTCTTCCAGGCGTAGCCGCGAACCAAGTAGCTGACCCACAGCGGAACGATTACGAGTTGATAGAGCAGTTCTTTGCGGCCGCCGGCGTGGAAAGACAGGTAGTAGGCAAGCGGGTAGCCCAGGAGCAGTGAGAGAAAGGTCACCGAGGCCGCGATGCGCATGGTGCGGAGCAGCACTTCGACGTACAGCGGATTCGTAGCGAGCTTCTGATAATTCTGTAGATTCCATTGATGCACGAGGAAGCCGTCACGCACGAGCCAGAAGCTGTGGGCAAACATCAGCGCATAGGGCAGCAGCAGAAAAAGACCTACCCAAAGCAGCGGTGGGAGCGAGGCGATCGACTTGTAGGCGCGTGAGTACATGCTGCTACTCGCTCACGCGAATCGCGTCTGTGGCCTCGAACGCAAACTCATGTTCGCCGCTAAGCGGGCCGCGAGCTGGAATCCGAGCGCGCAATATCTGCGCAGCGCCGCAATCGATTTCGAGCAGTTCGCTGGCGCCGCCATAAATCTGCTGGCGTATGCACCCGCGGAAACGGACATGCGGCGCGGCGCTTGATGAGTCGATACCCAATTGAATCGCTTCTGGCCGAAGGGAATAGAGAACTGCGCCGTCAGCTGCGGAAGATTGCCAGACCAGTGCGCCGCAAGTCGTTGTGCCACCGTGAACGTTCCCTCGCAGCAGGTTTGTTTGCCCGATAAATTGGGCTGTGTAGGCCGTGGCTGGGTGGGCGTAGATTTCGCGCGGCGGGGCGATTTGTTCCAGGGAGCCGTTGCGCAGCAGCGCGATGCGGTCCGAGAGAGCCATCGCTTCTTCCTGATCGTGGGTGACGAACAGGAAAGTGATGCCGACTTCGCGCTGAAGCGCCTTCAACTCGCTCTGCATCTCCTTCCGCAGATTTGCGTCGAGCGCGGAGAGTGGCTCGTCGAGCAGCAGCAATTGCGGGCGATTTACGAGCGCGCGCGCTAACGCTACGCGCTGTTGCTGGCCGCCGCTCAATCTTCCGGGCCGAGCCTCAGCGAATCCCGCCATTTTCACCATTTGGAGCGCTTCCTCCACGCGCCCGCCAATTTCATCCCTGGGCGTGTTTTTAACGCGCAGACCGTACGCAACGTTGTCGCGCACACTCAGGTGAGGAAAGAGCGCGTAATTCTGGAACACAGTGTTGACGCGGCGTTTATGCGCGGGCACGCTGTCCAGTCGCGCTCCGTCCATCCAGATTTCGCCGGAGGAAGGCTGCTCGAACCCGGCGACCAGACGCAGCAGCGTAGTCTTGCCCGAGCCACTTTCGCCGAGCAGCGTGAGAAATTCACCGGCGGCAATGTCCAGCGTCAGGCCCTTCAGCACCAGGTTCTCGCCAAATTGCTTGGAGACTCCCCGCACTTCGAGCAAGGTCTTGCCGCCAAGCGCGGGTTCTGCGGGCGAAATGGCGGCAGGCGAAGTCACTGCGCGTTCTTCACCTCGTTCCAGATCTCCGTGTATTTCGGGCGCCGCGGAACATCCTGCCAGAAATAAATTCGCTTCATGTAATCGTCGGGATTGTCGAGGTGCAGCGTTTTCTTTTCATCGGTCGTAAGAAGTTGGCCGGTGCCGGGATTGGCTGGCGTGTAGTGCGTCACGTCGGTGACCAGCTTCTGCGTTTGCGGCTCGACCAGGTATTCCAAAAACGCCTGTGCGAGTTCCTTGTGCGTGCTCGCAGCGGTGATCATCAAGTGATCGATCCATCCGGTCGTGTTTTCTTTCGGGATGGTTTCGCCGATCGGAAAATTGAGCTTGCGGAGCTGATTGGTCATCAGTGGCCAGCCCATCGCGGCAAGAATTTCGTGGTTTTGAAAAAGGTTGGTCAACTCGCCGCCGGTCGACCAATATTTTCGAATGTTGGGCTTGAGCTCGATTAGCTTTTTCTTCACCGCTTCCAGTTGCTCGTCGCTCAAGTTATAAAGCTGATTCGGATCCGGCTTGTCGTAGCCAAGCACTTGCGCGGCCATGTACACGCTGGAAAGCTCATCCCAAAGTGAAATTTTCCCTTTGTACTTGGGATCCCACAGGACGCTCCACGAATCCGGCACCGCGGCGAAGGCTGTCGTGTCGTAAAGCAGCGGATTGGGTCCCCAAACGAACGGCACGCCATACGTTTGGCCATTGGCTTTGACCAAAGGAGAGTCGCGCAACTTCGGCGAGAGTTGCACGTAAGAGGGGATCTTCGACAAGTCGAGCGGCGCCGCGAGTCCTGCTCGAACAATCGAGGTGGCCACATCGCTCGATGGAGAAATCACGTCGTAGTTCGCCGCGCTGCCTCCGCGGAGCTTGGCGACCAGTTCGTCGCTCGAACCCATGTACGACGCAACAACTTTACAATGATGCGCTTCCTCAAATGCGTGCACGAACGACGGGTCGGCGTAGCCCTCCCACACCAACAAGCTCAGCGATTCCTCTTTTTGACCACAGCCGACGCCGGCGATCACCAGCACAAGGACTCCGAGGAAGAGCAAGCAACGTTTCATTTTTCTCCCCTGCGCACGCCGCCAAGTAGCACAGACACTCTTGTTTACGCTGAGCATCGAAGCGTCTGTGTCCGCGTAAGAACCCCGCCGTCGCGCCAGAACCGAGCAAACCACGCTAAAAAGTCGGCGGCGTGTTAACCCACAGCAGCCACGTCTCGGTCTTCCCAGGATTTCTCCAGCGATGCGGCGTCGAACTCTCAAAATACAAGCTGTCGCCCGTTTTCAAACGATAATGCTCATTGTTGCTGAGCCAGATCTCGAATTCGCCGCGCAGAATATGAAGGAACTCCTCGCCCTCATGCGCGTAAGATTCTCCGCTTCCTCCATTGGGTTTCACGCGGAAGAGATGAGGTTCCATGGCGGTATTTCCCCAGGCAAGCAATTCCATTCTCACACCCGCGGTGGTCTCCAGGATTTTTCGCTCCGCCGGCCGCACCAGCCGCGGATTTTCCCGCGCAGCCTCGAAAAGCGAAAGAATATTGGTCCGGTAGTAGCGCGCGATTCGCTGCAAAGTGGCCACCGACGACCGCATCTGGCCGCGCTCCAGCGCGCTCAGAAAACCGATCGAAACCCCGGTCGCCCGTGCCACCTGTGCCAGCGAGAGCCCGCGACGCGCCCGCAAACGCCGGAAGCGCTGTCCCGGCAGCGCCGCGTGCTCCGCCGGCGCCGAAACGATTCCCTGACGTTTCAATACGTGAACGATCGCAGCGGGATTCAAGCCTCGGGCGCGCCGAAGGAACATGGCGCGCTGCAATAGCCGCACGTCCGCCTCGGTATACATTCGGTAGCGGCTTTCCGTCCGCCGCGGCGTCACCAGTCCAAGGACTTCCCATGCCCGCAACGCCGAGGAAGAAATGCCCACGCGGCGCGCCGCTTCGCTAATCCGCAGCATGCGCCCCGGTAAGTGCGCCCTCGATTTGCCGGATAAATTCTTTCCGCTTGACACCGGTACCGGCTTCTCCTAAGTTTGCGGGATTATAGTAAGGTTTCACAGACGCGGCAACCTCGAAATAGCTGGGCAACAAGATTACTGTGTGGGAATAAGGGGTGAGTCATGAGGGGAGATGTTTGTAGCGGGCGGACGCTATCCTTCCGTCATCCAAGCTTTCTTTTGATTGCGATTCCATTATTGGCGATTCTGGCGGCCGCGCCATTTGCCGGCGCGCAGAGCACCGGTGGCCGCATTCGCGGCACGGTCACCGACCCTAGCGGCGGCGCCGTGGCCGCCGCCAAAGTCTCGCTGATCAACGAAGCCACCAACGTCACCCGTGACGCGGAGTCCGGCGTCAACGGCGACTATCTCTTCATCGAGGTACCCGTCGGCTCCTATGAGATTGATGTCGTCCAGCAGGGCTTCAAGAAATACGTGCGCAAGGGCATCGCGCTCGACTTGAATGAGGTCCTCAGCCTGGACATCGCCCTGCAGATCGGCACTTCCGCTGAATCCGTCGAAGTCACCGGAGAACCTCCCGTCGTCGATACCACCTCCACGCAGTTGGGCGCCGTCGTAAACGAGCGCGCCTCCACGCAATTGCCCCTAAACCAGCGCGATGTCTATCAACTCCTGCAGTTGCAGCCGGGCGTGCAATCCCAGCTCGGCAATGACACCTTTTACGGCTCGGACAAGGCCGGCGTCGTCACCGTGAACGGCGGGCGCGGCCGCGCAAACAACTATTCCGTGAACGGCGGCGACGGCAACGACCTGTTCGCCAACCTGCCTGCCATCGAGCCTTCCCCGGACAGCATCGAAGAGTTTCGCGTAATCACCAATTCCTTTGACGCGGAGTATGGTCGCAACTCTGGCGCCGTCGTCAACGTGGTAACCAAATCCGGCACGAACGCGATTCATGGCAGCTTCTACGAATTCTTCCGCAACGATGTCCTGAACGCCCATCCCTTCACATTTTTCCAGGCCCCGAAACCAGAATTCCGGCAAAACCAGTTCGGCGGTACCATCGGCGGCCCGATCAAGAAAGACAAGACCTTCTTTTTTGGCTCCTATGAGGGGCGTCGCATCGTTCAAGGCATCGTCTCTCAGCCCATCAGCGTTCCCTCCGCGGCCGAACTCACCAACGGCGATTTTTCAGCCCCAGGACTTGCCAATGGCGTTCTGGCTCCCAGCGGCGTTCCAGGATTTGCTGGGTCGCTGACCGACGCGACCGTCGCCAACATCCTCCAATCCCGCTGCGGCCCAAGTCTCAGTGCCCCCGCAAGCGCCGCGGTGGCCTCCGTTGCCGGTGGCGGACCCCCGCAACCCTACAGCACCATTTTTCCGAACTTCCAGATTCCTACGCAGTGTTTCGATCCCGTGGCCGTTAGCCTGTTGCAGTACGTACCCGGCGCCGGTGGCTCCGGCAACGTTCAAGTGACCCCGAACAAAACCGACCGCGGAGATCAATTTCAGATCCGCGTCGATCATTCCTTCAACAACAACCAGAAGACCGCGATCTACTACTACTTCGACGACGACAATACCCTCGATCCCTTCGCCAAATTCCAAGCCTCCGGCGCCACCACCGGCAACTTTCCCGGCGTCTACGCCACGCGCACCCAGCAAGTCAACGTCACCCACACTTCCACGATCGGCTCCACCTCTGTGAATGAGGCGCGCTTCAGCTACTTCCGCGAAGGACAGCTCCAGTTCGATAGCCCCACGAAGGTTGGCGCGATTCAAAGTTCCTGCGGGACCGGTGCGCCTTCAGCGTTTTGCTTCACGGGAACCTCCGACACGCCCTTGGTTACCGACAGTGGAACTCCTCTCGGCACCAACCCGGATTACGGCTTGCATTCAGGCCTGGGACCCACCAAGGAAGGGGTTCCCTTCATCGATGTTGCCGGCGGCTTTACCATCGGGAACAACTTCAACGGCCAGCTGCCGCAGATTGGCAATACCTTTCAATTCAGCGACAATTTCAGCAAGATCATCGGCAATCACAGTCTGAAATTTGGCGGCGATGTCCGCTATCAAAAATTTGATCAGCTCCTCTATTTTGACGTCAATGGCGACTTGTCGTTTCAATCGTCACCGTCCGGGCCCGTCGGAAACGACTTGGGTTTCTCCGATGCGTATCCCGACTACCTGCTCGGGATTGGCAACAGCTTTTTCCAGGGTTCCGCGCAGCATGAACTGGTACGCAGCACGTCGTTGTACTTGTTCACGCAAGACAGCTGGAAGATCAAGCCCAATGTGACCCTCAACTATGGATTGCGCTGGGAGATGAACACGCCGCTCACGGATATCGGCAAAAAGGTGCAGACCTTCCGGCCGGGAGAGACGTCCACGATTTACCCTTGCACGCTTCCAACGACCAGTCCGCTCTATGTCGCCGGCAGCGTCACCGATTGCAACACTGCAGGCGTCGCGCCAGTCGGGTTGGTCTTTCCTGGCGACAAAGGTGTTCCCAACGGCTTAACCAACACCTACTACAAGGGCTTTGCACCGCGTCTCGGCCTGAACTGGAGTCCGAGCTGGAAAGACGGATTTCTAGGCGCCCTGGCGGGTGGTCCGGGCAAGACCAGCATCAGCATGGGCTATGGAATTTTCTACAATCCAATCGAACAGCTCGTCCTGGAGCAGTTCAGCGCGGAACCTCCATTCGGCGGAAGCAATTTCATCACGGCTCCCCTTCTGCAGACTCCCTACGTCAGCCAGAGCGGTAGCACCTTTCCCAATCCATTCAACGGCATTCTGAATCCGCCGCGAGGACAGCCGGTTGACTGGTCTCAGTTCCGGCCGATGACTTTCTTCGGGCAGTTCCCTGCCAATCTGCGGTTGCAATATTCGGATCAATACAACCTGACCATCAAACGTCAGCTGCCTGATGACATCCTGTTTCAGATCGGCTATGTCGGGTCGCAAGGGCATCGCCTTCTGGCCAGCTATGAAATCAATCCCGGCAATCCGGCAACCTGCAACGCTCTAACTGCGCTCTCGACCGCGAATCCAGCGAGCGTTTTGACTGCCGCAGGCGGTAGTCAAACGACTTGCGGTCCGTTTGGAGAAGACAGCTCCTACTTCATCCCGAATGGCACGGTTATACCCGCGGGCGGTATTCCACTGCCGTACAACGCGGGATCCGGCGGGTTGACGCTGCCAGCCGGCCCGCTGGCAGCTCCGGGCGGCGGAGTCACGCTCGTGGGTTTGCGACCCTACTCATCTCCGTTGTGCCAGCCGCTGACCGGCGCTGGGTGTCCTTCGGACGGAACCCCCGTCTTTTCCGGCATCTTCACCGAAAACACCGTCGCCCGTTCGAACTACAACTCGTTGCAGGTCCTTCTGCAAAAAAACTTCACCAAGGGCCTGCAGTTTCAGGCTTCCTACACCTGGAGCAAGACCATGGACAATGCTTCCAGCTTCGAGAGTGCTTTGAACCCACTAAATTTCAACGCCACCTACGGGCTCTCGGCTTACGATGCACGGAATCGCTTCGTCTTCAATTACGTCTGGGACCTGCCCATTCCGAAGTTTGATGGCTTCAAAGGTAAACTGCTGGACGGCTGGGAGCTCACCGGCATCGTTACCTTTCAGAGCGGTTTTCCCATCCGCATTACTTCGCAGGATGACGTCGAAGAGTTGGACTCCACCGACCTGTTCGAATTCCCCGGCGAACCCAACTTGACCGCGCCGTTCCACACCCAGAATATTCGCAAGAATAACGGCTTCGTCTTCGATCCCGCTCTATTCACCAACGCAACCGTGGCACCAGGCACCATCGGCGATGCCCCGCGCTCCATCTGCTGCGGACCAGGCATCAACAACTGGGACATGAGTTTCATGAAAGAAACGCGTTTCGGAGAACGATGGAATATGGAGTTCCGCGGCGACATCTTCAACGTCTGGAATCACGCGCAGTTCTACAGCGTCGATGGCGACGTGTCGAACGCCGGTAGCACCTTCGGACAAGTTCAGCACGTCCACGATCCACGCCTGGTCCAGTTCTCGCTGAAGTTCAGGTTCTAGCGCGGATCAAGCGATTAAGAGACAATTCAGAAGGCGCGGCTCCCCAGGGGCCGCGCCTTCACGCCTGAAATTTCGAGTTCGAGAAAGATACTGACCGCAGGGAACAGACCTGCAAACCCGGAAGGCTCACATGTACGAAGCCCTGCAGAGAGAAATCGCCACCTACGAGAAGAAAACGCCCAAGTCCGCGGAAGCTTACCAACGGGCCTTGCAACGCATCCCCCTCGGAGTCGCCAGCAACTATCGCCACTACGAGCCATATCCCATCTTCGTGAAAAACGGTAAGGGGAGCCGCATCCACGACCTCGATGGCAACGAATATATTGACCACAACCTTTGCTTTGGCGCATTGATGGCCGGGCATTGCCATCCCGCGGTGGTGAAAGCCGTGGAACAAAAGCTGCACGAAGGCACCACCTTCGGCATGCCACACGATCAGGAATGGGAGCTCGCCGAAGAAATCTGCAAGCGCTATCCGGTAGAAATGGTTCGGTTCGGTTCCAGCGGTACCGAAGTCACCATGCACGCTTGCCGCATCGCGCGCGCCGCCACCGGCCGCGACAAAATCTTGAAGTTCGAAGGCTCCTACCACGGACTGCATGACACCGCGCTCGTCAGCGTCAAGCCCAAGGCCGAAGACTACGGCGATCCCGACGCGCCCAATTCGGTCCCGGGCGGCGGCGGCATCCCCAAATCCGCTTTGGCCAACGTTGTCGTAGCCAGCTTCAACAATCTCGGTAGCGTCGAGCGGCGTTTCCGCGAAAATCCCGGTCAAATCGCGGCGATTATTCTCGAGCCCATTCTCATGAATGTGGGCCTGTGCATGCCGCAGCCCGGCTTCCTGCAAGGCCTCCGTGATATCGCCACAAAAAATGGCGCTCTGCTCATCTTCGATGAAGTAAAAACCGGCGCAAAGCTTGGATGGGGCGGCGCCAGCGAATACTTCGGCGTAAAACCCGACATGATCTGCCTGGCCAAATCCATCGGCGGCGGCTTGCCGCTGGCCGCATTTGGATCCAGCCGCGCGGTGATGGACCTGATCTCGCAGCACAAAGTTTTCCACGGCGGCACCTACAACACCAATCGCGTTTCCATGGCCGCGGGTCTCGCCACGTTCCGCGAAGTGCTCACCCGCGAGAACTACGCGCACACCGACAACCTGAGCAAGCAGCTCACCGAGGGCTATCGCGAAATCGTTGCCAAGGTCGGCTTGCAAGCTTACATCGCCAGTGCTGGCGTAAACGGCGCGCTGATGCTTTATCCCAAGGAAATCCAGAACTATCGCGACTGGACCACCATCGACATCGACCTCTGGCGCCACTATTGGTTCGCCATGGTTAATCGTGGCGTTTTGGCGCAGCCGTACTGGTGGGACGAGCAGTGGACCATCTCGGTCCAGCACACGGAAGCGGATATCGACAAACACCTTTCCGTGTTTGAAGAAATCGCTCCCGCGTTGGCCAAAGCCCAGCAAGAGCGCGGCGCCGCCGTAGCAAGTTCCGCCGGCCACTAGTCCCAGTCGCGCCGGAAGCGATGCTGTAGCGCAGGGCGGAGTGTAGCGGCCGCCGACCGTGGCGGGCGCTTTCGGCCGCTGCAGAGCGACGCTTTTTGTGGGGCGCAGCATTCCTGCGACCCAGCTTGCCCAAGCCGATGAAGTCGCGTCGGTGTTCTTCCGTCGTGAGGAGCAACAAGTTGTCGAGCGAGGCCATCTCCCCAATCGCGATTGGCGACCAAGCCACGCCTCATCTGCGCCGCGTTTTGGGCCGGTGGGACCTCGTTCTGCTTTTCGTCGTCGCCGTCTTCAATCTCAACGTTGTCCCGTCCATCGCCGCCAACGGCGGCGTAACCATCTGGCTATGGATCATCTCCCTCGTTCTTTTCTTCTGGCCCCAGGGCATCGCCGTGATTGAACTGGCGCATCGCTACCCCGGCGAAGGTGGCGTCTACCTCTGGGCCAAAGAGGTCTTCGGCGATTTTCACGGTTTCCTTTCCGGCTGGTGCTATTGGACCAACAACATGATGTACGTTCCGACCATCATGCTGTACTTCGTCGGCGTGTTCGTGTTTGCGCTCGGCTCCGGGCATCAGTCCCTGGCCGACAATAAGGTTTTCGCTTTGAGTGCTTCGTTGATTCTTCTCGCCATCCTGGTGGTACTCAACATTATCGGACTGGGAGTGGGAAAATGGATCAACAACCTCGGTGCAATCGGTACCGGAATCGCCGCGGCAGTCCTGATCGGCTTGGGAATCATCGTCTGGTTTCGCTTCGGTACTACGGTCACCACCGCGGACTTCCAGATTCCAGCAAACCCGCGCTTCGTCCTCAATTCCTTCGGCGTAATCTGTTTCGGTCTCGTCGGTCTCGAACTCGCGTCGGTCATGGGCGACGAAATTGAGAATCCTCAGCGCATTTTGCCGGGAGCCGTCGCGTGGGGCGGCGTTTTGTCCGGACTCCTCTACATCGGAGCGACGCTCACACTGCTGATCGCCGTCAGCAAGCAAGACATCAGTGTTCTGCAAGGCATCGTCCAGGCGGTCAGCCACATGTCGGCGAAAGTGAATGCCGCGTGGATCGTTACGCCCTTTGCGTTCCTGCTGAGCCTTTCCATCGCCGGGATCGGTTCGGCGTGGCTGGCCGGTTCCGCGCGCATCCCGTTCGTTGCCGGCCTCGACTCCTACATGCCGTCGTGGCTCGGAAAAGTGCATCCAAAGTATGCGACCCCGTACGCGGCGTTGATTGTGCACGCATTGGTGTCGATGATTCTGGTGATCGTGAATTTCACGGGCGCGGGCGTCCAGGAGACCTTCCAAAAATTGTTATCGCTGGCGGTGGTGCTGCAACTGGTGCCATTTCTGTACATGTTCGGAGCGCTGCTCAAGATTGCCGCCGACGAGTCGTTCGTCAAAGGCCGCTATGGCAAGCCGATGCTTTTCTTTGCGGGAGTGAGCGGGCTGGTCACTACAATCCTTGGTATCGCGCTGGCCTTCTTTCCAGCCCAGCAGATCACTTCGGTCATGTCGTACGAAGTGTGGATGTTCGGCGGAACGCTCCTGTTCATCGGCCTCGCCGCATTTTTCTTCTTCGTCTACGGCCGGCGAAAAGCAGCACGCAAACTGGCTGCGATGGAATCTGTAGGCTAAGGAGTCTGGAGCGGAGGGATGTCATGTCGGGCGGCGTAAAAGCGGACGTACAGACTTATAAGAACTATGTGAACGGCCAAGGGGTCGCTGCTGCGTCCGGCGAAACCTTTCCCGTATACGATCCATCGACCGAAGAAGTGATCGCCCACGTTGCCGCGGCGGGCGCCGCCGATGTGGACGCCGCCGTAAAAGCCGCTCGCGAGGCGTTTGACAACGGACCATGGCACCTCACCACCGCCCAGGATCGCGGCCGCATTCTCTTCAAGCTCGCCGACAAGATCCGGCAGAATACCGCGCACCTTGCCGACATCGAATGCCGCAACACCGGCAAGCCCATTGTCGAAGCAGAATACGATATCGCCGACGTAGCAACCTGCTTCGAGTACTACGGCGGGCTGGCAACCAAGGTCATGGGCCACGTCAATCCCGTCCCGGCGAACGCGTTGAGCTTCACGCTGCGCGAGCCGGTCGGCGTCGCAGCGCAAATCATTCCGTGGAACTATCCGCTCCTGATGGCCGCGTGGAAGCTTGCGCCCGCGATTGCCGCAGGCTGCACCTGCATCCTGAAACCCGCGGAGCAGACTCCGCTTACCGCGCTCGAATTTGCCAATTGGTTTGAAGAAGCCGGCTT
The DNA here is from genome assembly GCA_963834025.1 of uncultured Acidobacteriota bacterium. Classification (GTDB taxonomy): domain Bacteria; phylum Acidobacteriota; class Terriglobia; order Acidiferrales; family UBA7541; genus Acidiferrum. Next base: position 818,403 of record CAWIAI010000007.1, read on the forward strand.
GCCGCCCGGCGTCGTGAACATCATCAACGGCTTTGGCGAAACGGCCGGTGCCGCGCTGGTCGCTCATCCTGGCGTTGACAAGGTAGCTTTCACCGGCAGCGCAGCCGTCGGAAAAATCATCGTCAAGAGCGCCGCCGACACCCTCAAGCGCGTCACTCTCGAACTCGGTGGCAAGTCCCCGAATATTTTCTTTGCCGAAGCGGACTGGGAAGCCGCCGTTGACGGCGCGCTGTTCGGCGTCTTCATCAATCAAGGCGAAGTTTGTTCCGCGGGCAGCCGTATTCTCGTCGAGAAAAAGATCTACTCCAAGTTCGTTGAGTCCATGACCGAAAAGGCCAAGCGCATCACCCTCGGACCGCCGCTCGCACGCGAAACCAAGATGGGTCCGCTGGTCAGCAAGGAGCAATACGATCGCGTCAGCTCCTACCTGGAAATTGGAAAAAAGGAAGCCAAAGTGGCGATTGGCGGCGGACGCCCGAAGGCTTTCGGCAAAGGCTACTATCTCGAGCCGACCATTTTCTACGACGTGGAAAACAGCGCGCGCATCGCCCGCGAGGAAATTTTCGGCCCGGTCGCCTCGGTGATTCCCTTCGATGGTGAAGCCGATGCGATTCGCATCGCTAACGATACGCCTTACGGTCTCGCAGCGGCGGTATGGACCCGCGACATTTACAGAGCCTTCCGCGTCGTTAAGTCCCTTCGCGCCGGCATCGTGTGGGTCAATCATATGCAGCCGACCTACGTCGAAGCTCCTTGGGGCGGGTACAAGCAGTCCGGGTTCGGCCGCGAGCTAGGTCCCTGGGGCCTCGAGGAATATCTCGAAACCAAGCAAGTTTTTGTGAATCTCGACGAAACTCCAATCGGATGGTACTGAACATGGCCACAATTCAAATTCGCACGGAAATTCCCGGCCCCCGCTCGCGAGCCTTGATGGCTCGCCGCGAAGCCGCGGTGCCTCGCGGACCGTACAACACCATGCCCGTTTTCGCGGCGCGCGCGGAAGGCGCGACGATCGAAGACGTGGACGGAAATCGCTATCTCGACTTCGCGGGAGGTATCGGCTGCCTGAACGTAGGACATCGTGCCCCGCGCGTGGTGTCCGCGATTCAAGAACAATTGGACAAGCATCTGCATCTCTGTTTTGCGGTTACGCCGTATGAGAGCTACATCGCTCTGGCGGAAAAACTGAACGCGCTTGCGCCGGGCAACTTTGCGAAGAAAACCATTGTCCTGAATACCGGCGCCGAAGCGGTGGAAAACGCCGTCAAAATCGCCCGCGCATACACCAAGCGTCCCGCGATCATCTGCTTCGAGGACGCATTCCACGGCCGCACGATGATGGCCATGACCCTGACCAGCAAAGCGCATCCCTACAAGGCTGGCTTCGAGCCTTTTGCCAGCGACGTGTACCGCATTCCATTTGCGTATTCGTACCGCAGCGAGGCCGGCGCCACAGGCGAAACGTTCGCGCATCATCTTGAGAATGCGTTCAAGCGTCACGTCGCCGCTGAATCGGTGGCCGCTGTTATCGCCGAACCGGTTCTCGGCGAGGGCGGCTTCGTTGTTCCGCCGCGCGATTACTTCAAGGCTTTGCACGCGATCTGCCGCAAGCACGGAATCCTCTTTATTGCCGATGAAGTGCAGTCGGGATTCGCGCGAACGGGCAAATGGTTCGCATCCGAGCATTTCGGAATCGAGCCGGACTTGATCGCCATGGCCAAATCGCTTGGCGGCGGCATGCCCATCGCCGCGGTAACGGGTCGCGCGGAGATCATGGACGCGCCCGCTATCGGCGGGCTGGGCGGAACATTTTGTGGCCATCCTGCATCGTGCGCCGCGGCGCTTGCGGCGATTGAGACCATCGAGAAAGATGGCTTGCTGGCGCGTTCTACCGCGCTCGGTAAGCATTTCGAGTCGCGTGCTCGCGCGTGGCAGAAAAAGTGGCCGTTGGTGGGCGACGTTCGTGGTCTGGGCGGCATGTGCGCGATTGAACTGGTGCGCAACGCGCAAACGCGCGAGCCCGCCGAGAAAGAGACCAAGCAAATCGCGGAGTACTGCTGCAAGCACGGTCTTATCACCATTACCGCCGGCACATTCAACAATGTCATTCGCATTCTCGTGCCGCTCGTGGTCTCCGATGAACAACTCGACGAAGGCCTGAACGTTATCGAGGCAGCACTCGCCTCGGTTGCGGAACAGAAACAACCCGCGCTGTCCCACGCGTGAAGTACCTGTAGCGAAGTTGAAGCGAGCCGCTTTCGGGCGCAAACTGGTTCAGGGACTTTCTATGAGCACAACCATCACAAACAACACGTCTACAAACAGTTCGTCCGTCAGCGCCACCGCGCTCGACGTGGGCTTTTTGCTTGACGGCAAATGGCACACGGACGGCGAGCCAATCGAAATTCGATCGCCGGGAACTGGGCAAGTTGTTGGCACCACCTATCGCGCATCCGCAAAACATGCGGAAGCTGCCATCGCCGCCGCCGCTCGCGCATTCGACGTCACCCGGAAACTCGGCGGTTACGAACGGCAGCGCATATTGCGCTCCATCTCATCCGGAATCGAAAAGCATCGCGACGAACTGGCCCGCATCATGGCGCTGGAAGGGGGCAAGCCGCTGAAGGCCTCTCGCGTCGAAGTCGATCGCGCGATCTTCACGTTCGCCGTTGCCGCCGAAGAAGCTGTGCGCGTTGGCGGCGAGTACCTGCCGCTGGATTGGCAAGCTTCCACCGCGGGCCGCTGGGGCATCGTACGGAGATTTCCGCTCGGGCCGATTGCAGCGGTCACTCCTTTCAACTTCCCCATCAATCTCGTAGCTCACAAACTCGCTCCGGCGATCGCGGCGGGCTGCACCATCATCCTTAAGCCCGCGCCGCAAACTCCGTTCACCGCTTTGCGGCTTGCGCAAATTATTGAAGAGGCCGGCTGGCCCGCTGGCGCATTGAATGTGTTGCCGCTGTCGAATGACGACGCCGCGCTGATCGTGCGCGACGATCGCATCAAGCTGCTCAGTTTTACGGGCAGCACCACCGTCGGGTGGCAACTGAAGGCGCAGTCTGGGAAAAAGCGCGTAGTGCTGGAACTCGGCGGCAACGCCGGCGTGATCGTTTGCGCCGATGCGAATTTGGATTTCGCCGCGGAGCGTTGCGCAGCCGGAGGGTTTACGTATGCGGGGCAAACCTGCATTTCCGTTCAGCGCATCCTTGTGGAGGACAGCGTTTACGATAAATTCGTCGGCGCGCTCGTTCCCCGCGTTCAAAAATTGAAAGTCGGCGACGTTCTGGACGAAACCTCCGACATCGGCCCGCTGATCAACGAAGCCGCGGCGCGACGCGTCGCCGAGTGGATCGAGGAAGCGGTCCGCGGGGGAGCCCAACTCCTTTGCGGCGGACAGCGCACCGGCTCGACGGTGACCCCTGCTGTGCTCTCCAACACCAAGCCCGAGATGCGCGTGAACTGTATGGAGATTTTCGGGCCGGTCGTCACCGTCGAAAGGTTTAACGATTACGGCGACGCCCTTGCTTCCATCAATCGCTCGGATTTCGGCTTACAGGCCGGCGTCTTCACGCGCGACTTCGTGCGCATCACGCGGGCCTTCGAGACACTCGAAGTGGGCGGCCTGATGATCGGCGAGGTCCCCTCGTTCCGGATCGACCACATGCCCTACGGCGGCGTCAAGGACTCCGGTCTCGGCCGCGAGGGCCTGCGTTACGCCATCGAGGAAATGACCGAACCCCGCCTCCTCGCCATCAACCCCGCCGGCCTCTAAAATCAGCTGGGGTCCCCGTTAGTCGGCCGGGTGCCGCACCCTTCGGTTTTTGAGGGTGCGGTTTTTGACTTTTGTCTTCCGCGTCTACCACACCCCTGCCATTCGCAACGTGTTAGCAAGTGATTCTAATGATAGCAGTTAAAGTACTTAACATATTGTATATTTATGCTATTCTTTCCCGTGTACACTGACACGAATCCGCACCTATCCCGCTCCATCCCAGTAACTCAGCGCCAGGCACCGACTCTGCTTTCCCGCCATCCTAAACCGTTTACAATCAATACTTACACAAGTCTTTCAAAACAAGCCGCTTTAACTACCCGCAGAATGAATACTTCCAAAAAACAGGGGGGAGGGGGGTATTACGATTAACTAAGTATCCGGTTGCCAATGCGTTCGATGCATTTAGAACGTGAAGCGCACACCTATTTGGGCGGCGAAGGGAATGCCAACTGTTGTGCCTGGTCCAAAGAAATCGCCGAGCGCCCCTGAAGGGACGAGCAGCTGTTTACCGCTCGTAACCGCTTGGGTTTGCGTGCAGGTGGGGTCGAGGCACAGGGCCGTCACGTTGGCGAGGTTGTTTACCGGCGTCGGCAGGGCGCCTATATCGGTGACGTAGTTGGCGCCGGGGTTGTTGCGGTTGAAGAGGTTGAAGAATTCGATGAAGGGTGTCGCGGTCCAGCGTTCGTGGAACTTGAACGGTCGCGCAACCCGGACGTCGGTTTGCAGATAGGGTGTGCCGCGGAATTGGTCCAGCGTGGTTTCGACGCCGTCTACTACGGCTCGTGTGCCTACGGGCGTGGTGAGCGTGATCGGGCGCGCGCTCTCTGCCTGCGATAGAAAGGTGACCTCAAAACCGGCGGGCGCGTGGATGGTGCCGGCGAGGACGGCGCGGTGACGGACGTCTTCGCCAGACGGACCGTAATCACCGGGGGCGAAGGCGTTGAAGGCGTTGCAGACGCCGTTGACGTAGTCGAAGAGTTCACCGAGCACGCAGCCCCACGTTTTTGCGGAAGAGAGCGTGTAGTTCGCGACCAGACTCAGGCGGCGGGCTACGTTGCCTTGCAGATGGAGAGCGAGCGCGTTGTAGCTGGAGCGATTGTCGGAGCGGAAGACGGAGACGTTGGGAAAATCGTAGCGACGGTAGCCATGCATGCCGGTTTCGAGGGTCCAGTCCGCGCTGAGGCTCCAGTTGGCGTTGAAAGCGTGCTGGATGCCTGCGGTGGCGTGGATGGCGTAGGGGGTGTGGTAGTTGGGATCGATGATGGAAGGCGGCGCGACGCCTCCGCCGGCGGCTACGTTGGTGTTGTTGACGGCTTGAAAGGCGGTGACCCAACCGTTTTGCGCGAGGTCGCTGTAATACATGCCCGCGCCGCCACGCAACACCGTGTTGCCCGACGAGCCCAGCGCATACGCTACTCCAAGGCGCGGGGCAAACGCTTTGCGGTAGTCGTGAGGCGCGGTAGCGATGAATGGAGAGGCCATCGGATCCAAGGAGACGAGGAATGGGTTCTCTGCCTGGCTGCGGCCGGAGGCGGTGAAGAGGCCAAAAGTGGTGTCGTAGCGCAGGCCGTAGTTTAGAGTGAGCCGCGGTGTTAGGCGCCAGGAATCCTCGGCGTACAGGCCGAGGCGCTGCACATTCTGCGAGAAGCTACCGTCGCCTGCCGGGGTGAAGGTGCTGCCCGCGGCGATGTCCGCGGTGAACTGCGCGGGGTTGGCGAGATAAAACGTGGGATCTTCCGGGAGTGTGACCAGAGTTTCGGGCGTCGCGGTCAGCGCGCCGCTGAGAACCGGCTCGTGGATGAAGTTCACTCCGAAGCGCGGCGCGTGCTTGCCGATGGTGTGCGTAACGTCGTAACGGAACTGATATTTCTCCTGGTTGCGCAAGACTGGAAACGCCGTGATGGCAGTAATGAACTGATTGTCGCCGAAGGTTTCGAGGCCCGAAATGGTGCTGGACGTGGAGCTGAACGGGAACGCTATCGCGAAGCCGAGATCGGCGTTGCGCGATGCGGTGAGATGCAATCCGCTGGCATCAAAGACGAACGAGCCCAACCATGTCGAGCTGAAAACGAACTGATTGGCGAGAACCAGATTCATGTAGTTGTTGTGGGAAGTAGCGCCCGTGGATGGCAGAGTGCCTTGCTGGACCAATGCGTTGTGCGTGGTGTAGTTGTCGACCGCGGCGCGGAGAAACCATTGCGAGTTCGCGGATTGCGCCCAATCGAGACGCATCAAGCTGAGATAATCGCGGAACGGAACCGGGACACTGCTCGGAACAGATATCGAACCAACCGTGGCGCCGTTCACGCTCACTAAGCCTTGCGCGGCTAGTTGCGCGAGGGCGTTGAATTGCGCTTGGCTGGCGGGGCTGTAGGCGATGCTGGCGTTTTCATGGACGTATTCGAATGATGAAAAAAACCAGAGCTTGTCTTTCACGATCGGGCCGCCTAGCGTGCCGACATAGTTTTGGCGGGAGAAGGGCTGTTTCGGGTTGGGAGCGGGATTGTCGATGGGAAAGCGGGCGTTGAGCGCTGCGGCGCGCTCATAGAATGCACCTTCACCGTGCCAATCGTTGGTGCCGCGCTTGGTGGTGATGACAACGGAGCCCGCGGTGGTGCGTCCAGTGTCGGCATCTTCCAATGCCGTGCGCACGGCGAATTCGTGTATCGCTTCGGGAGAGAAATTTTGCAGGAAGCCGCCGATGTAGTCGTCGGAGTTGTCGCCGCCGTCCACGGAGAGTTCGTTGTTCAGGCCGGAACTGCCGCCTGTGGAGACAGCGGTGATGCGGGCTTTGGTGGGGTCTGAAGGCTCCACGGGTTCGGTGCCCGGGGCGAGGTAAGCGATGTTGGCGAAGCTGCGGGCGGCGAGAGGGATGGTCTCGAGGTCATGGGAGCTGATGACGGTTTGATGGACGGCGCTGGAGACGTCGAGAGATTGCGTGGTGATGGAAGAAGACTCGCCTTGGACGGTGACAGTCTGCCTGACGACGGCGGGATTCAGCGTGACCATGATTTCCCGCACCGAGCTAAGAAGTACCTGCACGTCCGAGACGGCGTCGGCAAAACCGTTCGCGGAAACAATGATGTGATAAGTGGCTATCGGTAGATCGTCGATACGAAATTCTCCGCGGTTGTTGCTGGCGCCTTCGCGATTGAAGGCTAAGTCAGCGGCGTCGACGACTATTTTGGCGGAGGGGATGCGGGCGCCGCTCGGATCCTGGACCGTGCCACGAAGGGTTCCGCGAGTGTTCTGGGCTCGCGTCAAGGAAGCGGCGAACAGGATTACAAATATTCCGAGAAGAGTGCGGAATCTCATTGGTAGATCGGAGCTGCGAATTCAGCGATCCGCGGAAGGCGGCTTCGGGATTAGCGCAGGGATATCCTGCTGCTTCACGACGTCGTCATAAGCCTTCACGTCCGTCGCGACGATAGTTTTCCATTTCGCCAGTTGTTCGTCCACTGACTTTGCGAGCATGTCGAATACTTCGTACGACTGCTGGGTGGGAGCCGAAGCGCCGCTCGCGACTACGCCACCTAGCGCGACAAGTTGGTTGTTGAGGCGGATGGGGAAATTGAGGACGTCCTGGCCGCTCTTGGCTTTGGTTTGGATGAGCACCTCTTCGACCTCGGTCATTTTCTTGTCGAGGGACTTACCGGCATCGGCGACGGCCTTGGCGCGCGGGTCGCCCTTGAGACGCTTGTTAATGGTGTTGATCTGCTCGCGGAGATCGCGGATTTCGTTGATGGCGTCATCGGTTTGCGTGACCTTTTCGCGGATCTTGATGAGCAGATCGAATTGTTTCTGGAGATCGGCTTGGGTCACTTTGAGGCGGGGGTCCGGCTCGATCTGCAGCGGAGCGGTGTACGCTTTGCCCAAAACGGTGAGGCGTACCTGGTAGGTGCCCGGAAGCGCTTCGGGGCCTTTGGTATCGCCGCCCCAGAGGGGAGCGCGAGGAACGGTGCTGGCGCCTTCGTAGTCGAGATCCCAGACGAAGCGATTCAGGCCGGCTTCGGCAGGGAGTGGGGCGGCGCTGTGTCCGCGCGGACCTTCATCCTCTTCCGGTGCAGCTTCGTCTTCCTTTTCTTCCTTTTTGGGAAAGTGGCGGATCACCTTGCCTGAGGAGTCGAGAATATCGAGGGTGATCTTGGGAGCTTCGGCTTCGCCGGGATTGCCATTTTTTTTGTCGGAATCATTCTTTTCTGTCTTTTCTGTAGCAGCAGCCGCGGCGGAATCACCGTCGGCTGCTTTCTTGCTTTCGTCTGGTTTCTTCAGCGAGGTTTTCAGCCAATAGTCGATGACGGCGCCTGCAGGAGGGTTCTTGCCGGTGTTGGGGCCGGCACCGAAGAACGAGCCGGAGAACATGGTGTGATTGGCCGGTGCGGGCGTGAACAGGTGCGCATCCTGCTGCGCAATGGAGTCGGTGTATTGCCGAATAGGAGAGATGTTGTCGAGCACCCAAAAGCTGCGGCCATGCGTGGCGACAACGAGGTCGGCGTTCTTGATCACGAGATCGTTGACTGGCGACGGTGGGAGATTGAGTTGGAGTGACTGCCAGTGCGAACCGTCGTCGAAAGAAACGTAGACGCCAGCTTCGGTGCCGGCCAAAAGCAAATTGTCGCGCGTTGGGTCAACACGGACAGCGTGCACGTAGTTTCCGGCTGGGAGGCCGTTCACCAGCGCGGTCCAGGTCTTGCCGAAGTCGGCGGTTTTGAAGATGTACGGGGCGAAGTCGTCCTGCTTGTGGCGTTCAACGGCGACGTACGCGGTGCCGGCTTTGGTGGGGGAGGCTTCGATCATGCTTACCGTGCCCCAATCGGGCATGGCCTTTGGCGTGACGTTTTCCCAATGCTGACCAGCGTCGCGAGTAATGTGCACCAAGCCGTCGTCAGTGCCTGCCCAGATGAGGTCTTTTTGAACTGGAGATTCGACGACCGAGAAGATGGTGTCATAGACCTCGACGCCGGTGTTGTCTTTGGTGATGGGTCCGCCGGAAGCTTGCTGTTTTTGCTTGTCGTTGCGGGTTAGATCGGGGCTGATGATGTTCCAGCTCATTCCGCCGTCGGTGGTTTTGAAGAGGACCTCGCCCGCGAAATAGAGGGTCTTGGAATCGTGCGGAGAAAAAACGATGGGCTCGGTCCATTGGAAGCGATGCTTCACGTCGGCGGCGGCCCAGCCGATGGGATTCACAGGCCAGGGATTCACGCCTAGCGTTTCGCCGGTGCGGTGGTCGTAGCGCGTGATTTCGCCGCCGTAGGAACCGGCATAGACGATTTCTGGATCGGTTGGATCTGGAGCGATATAGCCGCTTTCGCCGCCGCCCACGTCGTACCAGTTGGCGCGATCGATGCCTCCTTCGACGCTGGCGCTGGCGATGCCTACGGTGGAGTTGTCTTGCTGTGCGCCGTAGATGTAGTAGGGAAAACGATTGTCGGTGGTGACGTGATAGAACTGGGCGGTCGGCTGGTTGTAGAGCGTTGACCAGTGCTGGGCGCCGTCAGTCGAGATGGTTGCCCCGCCGTCATTTCCATTGATTAGGCGATTGGGATTTGTAGGATCGATCCAGAGACCGTGATTGTCGCCGTGGGGCGTGTGTAGCGGAGTGAATGTTTTGCCGCCGTCGTTCGAACGATAGGATGCGGTATTGAGGATGTAGACGGTGTCGGCGGATTTTGGATCGGCAAAAATGTGGGAGTAATACCAGGCGCGCTGGCGGAAACGGTGGTCGTCGGTGAGCAGGTGCCAGGTTTCGCCACCGTCGTCGGAGCGGTAGATGCCTCCTTTTTCAGCTTCGACGACGGCCCACACGCGATTGGGGTTGGAGCCGGAAACCGCGACGCCGATACGGCCCTTGATGCCTTCGGGGAAGCCATGCTCCTTGATTTCTTTCCAGGTGGTGCCGCCGTCGGCGGAGCGGTAGAGGCCGCTACCGGGGCCGCCGCTGTCCATGCTCCAGGGAGTGCGCTTGGCCTGCCATAGAGCGGCGAACACAATATTGGGATTGCTGGGATCGAAGGTGACGTCGATACCACCGGTCTTGGAGTCTTTGTAGAGGACCTTTTCCCAGGTCTTGCCGCCGTCGCGCGTGCGAAAAATGCCGCGCTCTTCATTTTCGGCGAACGGGTGACCGACGGCTGCGACGAAGGCAACGTCGGGATTTTTCGGATTGATGATCAGACGACCGATCGCGTGTGTGTCCGCGAGGCCAACGGAGCTCCACGTTTTTCCGGCGTCGATGGATTTATAGATTCCGTTGCCGCCGACAATGTTTCCACGGATGCAGGCCTCGCCGGTTCCGACGTAGATGACGTTGGGATCGGACTCGGACACGGCGATCGCGCCGATGGCAGGCGAGGCGCTTTTTTGCTTATCGAAGAGTGGCGTCCAGTTGATGCCGCCGTCGGTAGTCTTCCAGACGCCGCCAGCTACCGCGCCAAAGTAATAGACGTTGTCTTGACCTACGACGCCGGAGACTGCAACCACGCGGCCTCCACGGAAGGGGCCTACAAGGCGGTAATTGAGAGCTTTCCAGGGTGACTTCGGTTCGCGCTCTTCGTCTGGGGTGTTTGCGCTGGAGGATGCTGCGGCGGCTGGTTGCGAGGCTGGCGGTTTGGACTCTGGCGGCGGGGCATTCTTTTTTTTCTGAGCGAAGGTTGGAGTGATGAGAAGCGAAAGAAGCAGGAAGAAAGTGATGTGACGCACGAGCTTGCACCTCCGGGGCGCGACGGCGAAGCGAAATCCTAAACGCTATGGGCCGGCAACGCAAAGTTAAAATGGCTGGAGTCCGTGAAGCCTCGGATGTCTTTTGCCATGGGTTGCCAATGCCGGATTGAGTTTTGCCGAGACTGGGTTCATAGTGCTGCGCGGCGGTTGTTGGGAGTGAAGCAGTTCCATCTAGCAGGCTCTTGAAAAATGCAACAAAACGAAGAAAAAGCTTCCTTCAGGGGCTGAAGCCCGTTGAGAGCATGCAGTTTACGTCGGCGCTAAAGCACCGACCTCCTGAAGAAAAAGACTCTTTCTGCAGCCTGCTAGTATCAAAATCTGAAGAACAGAAGCGGCGGAATCGCTTGGTGCGGCGTGCTGGAAATCTTTCTCTGAGGTGTTATGTGATCCGATGGAGTCGAGTCTTCCTGGTTGCATTCGCCGTTTCGGGCGTTTTTTCCAGCGGGCGAATAAGTGCGGCGCCGCAATATCCGCAGAGTACGTACCAGGAGATGCGTTGGCGCATGATTGGGCCGACGCGCGGTGGGCGAACGCGCGCTGCTTGTGGAGTGGCTAGCCAGCCAAATATTTTCTACATGGGGGCGGTGAATGGCGGGGTGTGGAAGACGGATGATTTTGGGAGGACGTGGACGCCCATTTTTGATGCGCAGGGGTCGCAGGCCATCGGAGCGATTGCGGTGGCTCCCTCGGATCCGAACGTCGTTTACGTATCGAGCGGCGAGGGGTTGGCACGCCCAGACCTTGCGGTGGGCGACGGAATTTACAAATCGACAGATGCCGGAAAAACGTGGACCCATCTGGCGGGACTTCGTGACGGGCAAGGGATACCTGCGTTGGCTGTTGATCCGCGCGACGCGAACCGGGTATTTGCCGCGGTGCTCGGTCATCCTTACGGTCCGAATGAGGAGCGCGGCATTTTTCTGTCGAACGACGGCGGGCAGAATTGGCAGAAAGTGCTGTACAAGAGCGATGGCATCGGCGGTTCGGATGTGGAGATTGATCCGTCCAATCCGGACGTCGTGTATGCATCGTTGTGGGAGATGCGCCTGGGACCTTGGGAAGACGGCAACGAATATCAGGGGAGCGGCGGGGGACTTTTCAAGTCCACGGATGGTGGCAAGAATTGGCGTCCTTTGACGAATGGATTGCCGAAGGGAGTGATCCAAATTTACGCCACGATTGCGCCGAGCCAGACGAGCCGACTGTACGCCACGGTCGCGAGTGAGCGCGCGGACAATGCTCCCGGATCGGACCTCGGAGTTTATCGCTCCGACGATTCGGGCGAGAACTGGCAACGCATTACCACGGATACGAGGCCCGCGTTGCGCATCGGAGGAGGCGACTTGCCGGTTCCCAAGGTTGATCCGAAGAATCCGGACATTGTTTACAGCGCCAGCATTGTGACGATGAAATCCGCGGATGGCGGGAAGACATGGATCAGCCTGCGGGGGGCGCCGGGAGGCGACGATTATCAAAACCTTTGGATCAATCCGAATAATCCGGACATCATTCTGTTGGTGGGCGATCAAGGCGCGTTGGTGACCGTGAACGGGGGACAGACTTTCAGCACCTGGTACAACCAGCCATCCGCTCAGCTGTATCACGTGCAGACGAGCTATGCGTTTCCCTACCTGGTTTGCGGAGGGCAGCAGGAAAGCGGTTCGGTGTGCGTTTCGAGCCGGGGTAACGATGGTGAGATTACATTTCGCGAATGGCATCCGGTTGGCGTGATTGAATACGGGTATGCGGCGCCGGATCCGCTGAATCCCGACATTATTTATGGGGCAGGGCGGCGCGAGGTTTCGAAATACTCGATCAGCACTGGACAGGTGCAAAATATCACGCCCATTCCTCTGGCTAGCCCGAAGTATCGAGCGGATCGCACTCAGCCGATTTTGTTTTCGCCGATCGATCCTCATGTCCTTTATTACGCGGCCAATTTCCTTTTCAAAACGACGGACGGAGGGCATACCTGGCAGACGATCAGTCCTGATCTTGCGCGCGAACATGCGGGCATTCCCCCGAGCGTCGGCGGCACGGCGAGTAAAGATCCCAAGGCGGATGGGCAACGCGGGGTGATTTATGCGCTTGCGCCGTCGTTCAAGAACATAAACACATTGTGGGCGGGAACCGATGACGGACTGATTTGGACGACGCGTGACGCCGGTGCGCATTGGAAAAATATCACGCCGCCGGAACTCGGCCCGTGGAGCAAGGTGACACAGATCGAGGCGGGGCATTTCGATGACCAGTCGGCCTACGCGTCGGTGAGCCGTTTTCGCATTGATGATCTTCGGCCGCACATCTATCGCACTCACGATGGCGGGAACACCTGGCGCCTCATCACGAACGGACTGCCGAGCGACGCTCCGGTTGACACGGTGCGCGAGGATCCAGTGCGCAAGGGGCTTTTGTTCGCGGGCACGGAAAAGAGCGTTTGGGTTTCCTTTGATGACGGCGATCACTGGCAGTCGCTACAGCTGAACCTGCCGCACTCTTCGATGCGCGATCTGTGGATTCACGACGACGATCTACTTGTCGCTACGCACGGGCGTTCTTTCTGGGTTCTCGACGACATCACGCCGCTGCGGCAGATCACGGAAACGGTGCCGAACGCAGATGCTTTTCTCTTCAAGCCGGCCGCGGCTTACCGCGTGCTGCGCAGCACGAATACGGATACGCCGATCCCTCCGGATGAACCGACCGCGCAGAATCCTCCGGACGGCGCGGTCGTGGATTTTTTCTTTTCACACGATGCCAGCGGGCCGGTGACATTAGAAATTCTTGATGCGCAGAACAAAGTTGTGCGCCGCTATGCCAGCACCGACAAACCGAACCTGAGCGAGGAAGACCTCGCCAAACAACTGATTCCGCGCTACTGGGTTCGCAAGCCCAAGGTTCTCTCCGCTAGGGCAGGCATGCATCGGTGGGTCTGGGATCTTCACTATTCCACGCCCAATTCTCCTCGCTATGACTATCCAATTTCCGCGGTGCCCGGCGATACGCCGCGTGTTCCGCAGGGTCCGCTGGCGCTGCCGGGACAGTACATCGTCAAACTTACGGCCAACGGCCAGAATTATTCCGAGCCTCTTATGATCAAGAGGGATCCTCGGGTGAAGACTCCGGATGAGGGGCTGGCGCAAATGTTTCAGATGGAAACGCGCCTCGCAAGCATGATGACCGACGGTACCCGGATGCTGGCCGAGGCGCGATCGGCGCACGATCCGTTGCAGAAGTTGGCCGCGCACGCCAATGGACCGCTGGCAGAGGCGATCGCGGTGCTACAAAAGAAGGTAGCCGCCGCTCTGGGTGGCGAAGACGGGCCGCGCGGAGGGGGTTCGGCCACGCCAACAATCGCTGGGATCAACGGAGCGATCAGAGGTCTGTACGGAGAAGTGGACCGCGCGGATGCAGCACCGACTTCGGCACAACAAAACGCGATGACCGAAACCGAGAAGGGTTTTGCGGAGGTCAAGAAACAGTGGGCAGCTCTGAAGGAAACGGATTTGCAGGCGTTGAATCAGCAGCTCCGGAAAGCGAATCTTCCGGAGGTGCGCCTGGAATCGAGTGGTCCGGAGGAGGATGAGTCAGAAGATATCGAGTGAGCTTCAACGGAAATAGCATTCATCGCCGCAGTTTGAATCAGGAATTGATCCCAACGGCGCACCGCAGATTTTTGTTTCGCGTTACAAATCAAGAACCACTTCGCCCCGCGGTTGCGAGCAACAAATGAGCAGGTTGCCTTGGGCGGGCGGGTCAAGTGGTTCGGGCTGATACCCGATCGTCCCCGAGATCAATCCACTTTCGCACATGTGACAGACTCCGGTGCGGCACGACCAGCGGACCGGGACGTCGCAAGCCTCCGCGAAATCGAGAAGGCTTGGAAACTTGGGATCCCAGGGAACGTTGAGGCCGCTGCGGGCGAAGGATACCTGCGGACCAGACGCTGCCGGCCCCGCTGGCGGGTGCGGCGGAGGATGCGGGGAGTCCGCAATACCGGGCGTGATCGCCTTCGCCGGGCCGAAAGCCTCGGAGTGTATGTGGTCGTTCGCGACGCCCCAGGCCGCGAGTCCGGCGGTTAAATCCTGGAGGAACGATGCGGGCCCGCACAAATAGAAGTCGGCGTCGCGCGGGACTCCAAGCTTTTCGAGCACGTCGATGGTGATGCGTCCGGGAGCGTCGAATTGTATTCCTGGACGATCATTTGGCGCTGGGCGGCTGTATGCGATGAAGCTCCTGGCGTGCGGCAATGACTGGAGCAAGTTGCGCGACTCTTGCGCGAAGGGATGATCTTCGGTGTTGCGCGCTCCGAAAATCCACCACACTTGGCGTGCTGAGCGTTCGGCGGCCAGGGAATTAAGCATGGCCAGGACCGGAGTTGCTCCAACGCCGGCGCTGAGCAGAACCACTTGTGTTTCGCCAGGTTTCAGCGTGAACGATCCCCGGGGCGCAGCGACTTCCAGCACATCACCCACCTTCACCAGATTGTGTATGTAGGAGCTGGCGGCGCCGGCGGCTTCCAACTTTACGCTTACGCGATAGTGGTCCAGGGTGGGCACGCCGGAGAGCGAGTAGTTGCGCAACAGCGGAGGGCCATCGGGCTTTGGATGCAACCGCAAGACGATAAATTGTCCGGGCAAAGGGGCGACAAGCGGGAGATCATCTGCCGGCGCGAGTGTGAGAGAAAGCACGCTGACGCTCTCGCGATCGACGCGGGCCACTCGCAAAGGACGGAATCCTTGCCAGGCCGGGGGCGGACCGCTCGCCGGGGCGAGGCCCGGATTTCCTGATATCGGGCCTGCGCTCGTTTCCTGTTGCAGGAGCGCTTGCAATGAGCCTTGCCAGCCCTGGCTCAATGCGGGAATGCGGAGGGCACGGTCTAGTTGCTCGCGGGTGTGAGCGCGTAAATACAGCATCGCGTCGATTTCCGCGACGCTTACGCGCTCGGGTCCTTCGACGACCTTGATGATCTCGTCGCCAGGTCCAACCTCGCCCTCTTCCAGCACGCGAAAATAAAATCCTGGTCGATGATGCGCGACCAGCAGAACTGCCATTTCTGGCTCGTCCGTGCGGATGCCGACTCGGTAACAAGTGACCCGCGGCTGGGACACCTCGAATAAAGCGGTGCCAATGCGATAGCGGTCACCGATGTACACTTCGGCGTCGGGCAGCCCATCGACGGTGAAGTTCTCGCCAAATTGCCCGTACGAAAAACTGGTGCAGCGGAGTTGGCGCTCCCAGTAGCGGTAAGAATCCAGCTGGTAAACCATTACAGGACGGTTCGGGCCTCCGTGGCCGCCGAGGTCTCCTTGGCCGTCGCCATCGATGTTGAGGCGTCGTACCGCGAGACGGCCGCGCACTGGATTCTTCCAGATGCCGGTGTGAACGATCTTTCCGCGCCACGTAATATCGCGGGGAAGACCGACGTTGAGCGAAACCAGGCGTGCCGGCAATGCCCCTCCAACTTTCGGCCGAGACTTCGAAAACTAGACGGCCTCTCCCGAACGTGATAAGAAAGATGAAACTTCTCTCAAGAGGGTCAGCGCCGCTAATTTGAGCATCCCGTGCCGCGGGCCAGCTCGATGGCCGGCCCGCAGCATTCGGAAGAGAGCTCGACGAATTATCCTATTTTGTTTTGTGAGAGAAAACCCTCGCTGCGGCTGGCAATCTCTTCGGCGTGGGTTTCGAGCGCGAAGTGCCCGATAGTGGATCGGGGTCTATGCCCGAGAAATGAGAATCGCCGCACCGAAAGAAAATCTGCACCCTTTAAGTAACCGACATACTCCAAAGGGCGGGTTCATCCCGAGAATCGCTTTCCTAAAGGAGAAGAAGTCATGACGACGCGCCCCCCGGTGCCGCCATTTACCAGGGAGAGCGCCATTCGGAAGGTCCGCTTGGCGGAGGATGGCTGGAATTCCAGAGATCCGGAAAAGGTGTCGCAAGGCTACTCTCTAGATTCACATTGGAGAAACCGCGCGGAATTTGTGAACGGAAGGACCGAGATCGTCGCCTTCCTGACACGCAAGTGGACCAAAGAATTGGACTATCGGCTCATTAAGGAGCTTTGGGCCTGCACCGATAATCGCATTGCCGTGCGCTTTGCCTACGAGTGGCACGACGACTCGGGTAATTGGTACCGGTCGTATGGCAACGAAAATTGGGAATTCAATCCGGACGGCCTGATGCAATGGAGGTTTGCCTGCATCAACGATCTTCCGATCAAGGAAGCGGACCGCAAATATCACTGGCCGCTTGGCCGGCGCCCCGACGCGCATCCTGGCCTGAGCGACCTCGGCCTCTAAGTTGCCGTTGGTTTGATATTGCGGTGCCGAGTTCGCCCAAGCTCACCGGTGCTTTGCTGGTTGTCGCCATGACCGTTGGTTACATGGTTACGGACCAACTCATCGTCGCCAGATTCTCCGCCAGAGACGCCGCTTCCACAGAAGAGATGTGTTGCGGACCGACTGCTGAAAATGCTGCCAAGTGCAATGCCAATTTGGAGTTAGAGGCGGAACGCGGCAGCCGGTAGCACTCGGTAGGGTTCGGTGGTGGGCACAAAACTGGGCACAGTAACATGGGGTGAACCCCTCTGTTGAGACAGTTTGGAATTGGCACATATGCAGTTCAATGATTTTCCCTTCTCAAACTTCCTCGTCTCCTTCAGGATGACGCTCGGCTGGTGAAGCGGAGGCGAGCTCTGCTGGAGAGCAACTCGCCGAGGAATAGCCAGCTGGAGACTCATCGGAACGATGAGCCGGGGAGCGGCTCTTGGGTCGCTCCCCGCTACTGTTTCCTACATCGGACTGATAGATCTCCCCATGCCTGAAAAAACTCATTGTTGCTCCAGCAGGATTCACCCCGGTATTCGCCTCTCGCTCGAACTCTTCCGGCGACCGATAGCCCAGCGCCGAATGTAAACGGCACCGATTGTAGTACTGTTCGATGAAGGCCTCGATGTTACCAAGCAAGTGGTCTAAGTCTCGGTAGTCGTTCGCATAAATCTCCTCCCGTTTGAGCGTTTTCATAAAACTTTCGCAACTGGCGTTGTCATAGGGGTTCGCCGGCCGACTCATGCTCGGGATCATCTGGTGCTTTCGCAAGATCTTCACGTAGTCTCCGGAAGCGTACTGCACGCCACGGTCGGAATGATGCACCAAACCTGGTGGTGGCTGTCGTTGGGCCAGGGCCTGTTCCAGAGCTGTAATCGGCAATCGGCTCGCGAGTGTTCGGTCCAAAGCCCATCCCACCACCTTGCGTGAGAACGCGTCCAGAACGACCGCCAGGTAGACGAACTCCTTCTTCAAACGGATATAGGTAATGTCCGCTACCCAGAGCTGATTCATCCCCGTCAGTTTCATGCGACTGGCAAGATTCAGATAGACCTCGAACTCGTGGTCGGAATCCGTGGTCACCACGAACGCCCGCGGCTGCACGGCTAGCAGGTTATCTTCCCGTAGCATTCGCAACACACGTTTGTGATTCACCAGCATCCCGCGCCGCCGCAACTCAGCGCTGATCCGCCGATACCCGTAGCGGCGTCGATGCTCGATAGCGATCTGCTGAATCACGCTCCGCGCCTCCATATCTTCCTCGACCGGTGCTCGTTCCTGCAGAGAACGATAAAAACCGGCCCGGCTGACTCCGGCTAGCTGACACATTCGCTCGATGCTTAGGCTGCCTTGCAGCGGCATCACTTCTTGGATTTCGTCGTAGATGCCTTCTCGCCACTGATACCGCTCTTCTGGCGTCGAACCTCGACTTTTTGCAAGGCACCTTTGAAAAAATCCAGCTCCAACGTCTTGTCAACCAACACGCGCTTCAGCTGATTGATTTCCTTGCGGAGCATGGACTCACGAGAGTTCTCTGGTGGCGACTCCTCACCGGGTTCGAACGGATCAAATTGATCTCGCCACTTGTAGAGAAGCCGTCGATGCACACCCAGTTCCTGTGACAATTCCACAATGTTGTCGCAGGTCTTCAATCGCTGGACAGCCATCCGGCGGAATTCTTTCGGGTACTTTCCCACTCGTCTCGTCGCCACTCGCAGTTCCTTTCCCTGCAGAGTGTGCCTTATCCGAGTGTCTCAAGTTAAGGGTTCAGTCCAAACAGGGGGCGCGCACAGGATGCCGATTCGTCCGGTATCCAGTTTTGTAACAGAGGGTAGTATTTAACCGAAGGCAGACCCACCGAATGGGTGCAGTGGTTCCGATCGGAGACGACTCATCCAAGCTCGTTGAGACGTTGGCGACTGTGCCGCGGTGCCGTCAGACCACTCTTCAGAACTTCGCGGGAACTCTCGCTGTCCACAACGCGGGCGTGGTGTTGGCCGCTTGCGTTTCCCGGATCCGCTCCCCGTCGCGTTGATTCAGGTGTCCTCAGAGATGGCGTTCATCCTGAACTCGGCGAGACTGCTGCCTCCGCTTGGGACCGCGAAGGGTCTGACGCAGGTGGCGCCACAAGAAGAAACGACGAATTTCTAGAAGGTATGGGCTCTTACCTGAGATAGGTTCGGACAATCTCGATGACGTCTTCGGCCGCCTCTTCGGAAGACTTAGAGTTTCGCGGCATGTGGTTGCGAATATGGTCTTCCAGCAGCTCGCCCATGAGCGCGTTGATGGCGCCGCGCGCGGCAGATAACGTCTGCAGCACATCCGCGCATTGCTCGTCCTCATTGAGGCCGCGCAACACACTTTCCAGTTGACCGATGATCTTCTTCGTGCGGTTGACCAAATCCAGTTTTTCGCGGGTGGTGTGTGACATCTTTTCGCCTTGACTACCCTATAGGGGTATGGTATCTAAAGCCCGAGCCGTACCCTAGCGGGGTAGAGTAGCAGCATCACAGTCCCCCGTTCAAGTCCCCGGCGAGCAAGCGTCGCGCGGAAACCTCTTCGACCAGGAGAAGGAACGTGAACCGTAACAATTCTGTAATCTCGACGCCAAATACTGGGTTGTCTGTCTGGGCGAACTCGTCTGCTCCGTTGTCGAAAACAGAGCCGCTGTATGGCCCGGCGCGTCTCGCCGCCGAACGAGGGGCATGGTCCGTTTGCGTAATTGCACTTGAGGGGAAGCGTTGCCGTCCGTCAAGGAGGATAAATGAGAAGGGTCTTTAGGTATGTCGGCTGGGGCGTCTTGCTGGCAACGGTGTTTGCGCGCGTCAGCCTTGCGCAGAGGCCGCTAAGCTGGGAGGAAGTACGGCAACACTTCGAGGCCAACAATCCGAATTTGCGCGCTGGCCAGCTGGGAATCGATGAATCCAGGGCTAACGAGATCACCGCCTACCTGCGGCCAAACCCGACGGCAACGGTTCTCGCCGACCAGATCGATCCGTTTCCGGGCGGGCCCTCGCACGGCCCGTTCTCGTTCTTGCTGGCCTCCGCGACGGTCAGTTACCTGCACGAGCGGCGTCACAAACGGGAGCTGCGGCTCGAAAGCGCCAAGGAAGCGACGGACATCACGGTGTCGGGCCAGGCGGACTTGGAGCGGACGCTGCTGTTTGAGTTGCGCGGAGCATTCGTGCAAACGTTGCAGGCCAAAGCCATCCTGGACTTGGCCAAAGAAAACCTCAAATATTACGACCACGTCCTGGATCTTAATCGCGAGCGTTACAAGGCCGGGGGCATGGCAAAAATCGATATGGAGCGCCTCGAATTGCAGCGTTTCCAGTACGAATCGGACCTGCAAACGGCCGAGGTCAACTTGATCACTTCGAAAGTGCAACTGCTTCTACTTCTGAACGAGCGCGCCAATCCTGAGCAGTTCGATGTGAGCGGACCTTTTGATTTCGCAACCCAAATACCTCCGCGCGACGAAGTGCGCCAAGCGGCCCTTGATACCCGGCCCGACCTGCGTGAGGCGCTGCTGGCGGTCACCAAGGCCAAGACGGACCATCAGCTGGCTGTCGCCACCGGCTCGACGGACCCGACGTTCGCCTTAGACGTGGGCCGCAATCCTCCGATCGACCAGTACGTGGGGGTTAGCGTGAGTATTCCCTTGCGAATCTTCGACCGGAACCAAGGGGAGAAGCTCCGCACGCAGATCGACATTGACCGCAACCAGCGGTTAACGGAAGCAGCTAAGGCCCAAGTTCTGAGCGACGTGGACTCGGCTCACGCCACGGTAAACAGCACTATCCTCCTTTTGCAACCGTATAAGGACCACTACCTCCAGCAGGCAACGGAGGTTCGGGATTCCATCGAATTTGCTTACGAACATGGCGCGGCGTCCCTGCTCGATTACATGAACGCGCAGGCGGACTATCGCAGCGTGCAAGTCAATTACTTGAACCTGATCGGCTCCTATCTAACGGCGGCCAGCCAATTGAATTTGGCGGTCGGACGCGAGGTCATCCAATGAAGCGATCTACCTGCGCTGTGCTTCTTGCGTTTTCATTGTTGGGATTCTTCGCGGCCGGCTGCGGCGACCAGAAGCTCGGCCCGAACGAGGGAGCTCCACCAGCATTGAAGGTCGAGAGCGTCGAAGACCGGAATCTGTTTCGCGTGGAACACTCCGAGCGGTTTCCCCTGACGAAGGCAGTCGAGCACATTGCCACATCGCAGCTGCGAGCCACCGGGACTGTGAATCCAGACATCAGCCGAACGGTACCGGTCATTTCGATCGCCACGGGCCGCGTTCTTGAGATCAAGGCGCGCCTCGGGGATGTCGTGCAGAAAGGCCAACTCTTGTTGCGCGTGCAAAGCGCGGACATCGCCGGTGCATTCTCCGACTACCAAAAGGCGGTGGCGGACGAAAAGCTGTCGCGGACGCAATTGGAACGCGCGCAGCTGCTGTATGACAAGGGCGTCATTTCGCTGAACGACCTGCAGGTCGCCGAGGATACGGATGCCAAGGCCAAGGTGGATGTAAAAACGAGCGCCGAAAAACTTCGTGTTCTGGGCAACGCCAATCTCGATCAGCCCTCGGGCATCGTCGAGATTCGGGCTCCGGTGTCCGGCGTGATCACAGACCAGCAGGTCACCAACGCGGCGGGGGTTGCTGGTCTAGGCTCGCCCAATCCGTTCATCATTTCGGACCTCACCTACGTCTGGATCATCTGCGATGTCTACGAGAACGACCTCTCGAACGTGCATCTTGGGGAGAAAGCAGACATCCGGTTGAATGCTTATCCTGATCAGGTCTTTACCGGGACCATCAACAACATCGGGCCGGTGCTTGACCCCAACATCCGGACCTCGAAGGTGCGCTTGGAAGTTCGCAATCCGGGAGTCATGCGGCCGGGAATGTTTGTGGTTGCAACATTCCACGGGCACAAAAAGGAGCCCCACGCCGCGCTGCCAGCCGCGGCCATCTTGCATCTGCAGGACCGGGATTGGGTATACGTCCCCGCCGGTGAAAAGAGCCTACGGCGAATCGAAGTGAAGGGCGGTCCGATGTTGCCTGGGAACATGCAGGAGATTCTGTCCGGGATTTCGGTAGGGCAGGATGTGGTCTCGAACGCGCTCGAATTCCAGAACACGGTGCAACAGTAATGATCCGCAATCTGGTCGACTTTGCTCTCAACGGGCGTTTCATCGTCCTCAGTCTGGCCCTTCTTCTTTTTGTGTGGGGCATCATTGCCTTCAAGGCGCTTCCCGTCGAAGCCTACCCGGACGTTGCCAACACGTGGGTGCAGGTCATCACGCAATGGCCGGGACGTGCTGCAGAGGAAGTCGAGCAGCAAGTGACCGTGCCAATCGAAATCCAAATGAATGGGATGCCGCACGTGCAGCACGTGCGGTCGGCATCTTTGGCCGGTCTGTCGGTCGTCAATCTGATTTTCGACGACGACTCGGACAACGATTGGGACCGCGAGAAGGTGAACGAACGCCTGGGGCAAGTGACGTTGCCGCCGGGTCTAACAGCTCAAATCGGCCCGGATTTCAGCCCCATCGGTTCCATTTATTGGTACACGATCAAGAGCGACAACCCGAACTACGGCGTGATGGAGCTGAAATCACTGCAGGACTGGGTGATCGCCAAGTACGTCAAGTCCGTGCCGGATGTCGTCGACGATTCTTCGTTTGGAGGTATCACGCGCGAATACCAGATTCGGCTCGATCCGGACAAGCTAGTTTCCTATGGTCTCAGCCTCGCGCAGGTGGAACAGCAACTGACCAACGCGAACGCGAATGCCGGCGGGAGTTTCGTCGAACAGGGCGCCCAGCAGATCAATGTCCGCGCGGTGGGACTAGTCCGCAACATTCAGGACATCGACAAGACCGTGATCAAAACGCAAAACGGCACGCCCTTGCGGATTCGCGACATCGCGGTCGTCACGCAGGGACCCAAGATCCGTCTAGGGCAAATCGGGAAGGCCATTCACCGCTCTGATGGCGTGGTGGTAGACGACAACGATGTGGTCGAGGGCATCGTCTTCATGCGCAAAGGAGCGGATACGGCGACCACTCTGGAAGGAATTCACGCCATGGTCCGCCGGCTCAACGAGGAAATCCTCCCGCGGGGCGTCAAGATCGTTCCCTACCTGGATCGCGACGATCTGGTCCACTACACGACCCACACGGTCATGCACAATCTAACCGAAGGCATGGTTCTGGTGGTGATCATTCTCTTCATTTTTCTGGGGAATGTCCGTGCGGCCGTCATCGTGGCGCTGACCATTCCGTTCTCCCTTCTGTTTGCCGCGATTTGTCTGGACTTGAGACACATCTCCGCCAACCTCCTTTCGCTGGGGGCGCTGGATTTTGGCATGGTCGTTGATGGCGCCGTGGTCATGGTGGAAAACATCGTCCGCCACCTGAACCAGCCGACCAAGAATCATCAGCTTCGACCTCTGGACAAAGTCCGCGAAGCCGCCCATGAGGTACAAAGGCCAGTCTTCTACGCCATCGGCATCATCATCACGGCGTACCTGCCGATCTTCACGTTGCAACGCGTGGAAGGAAAACTGTTCAAACCCATGGCCTGGACGGTCGCCTTCGCTCTCCTTGGGGCCTTGATCTTCTCCATGTTGATCGCACCGGCACTGGCGAGCTTCTTCTTCCGCGGGGGAATGAAGGAGTGGCGCAATCCCGCTATGGAATACCTAGTTGTCCAATACAGAAAGGCCGTGAACTGGGCGATTCAGAATCGCCGCATCACGATAGGCGCGGCGCTGGTTTCTTTTGCGTTCACCATCTATCTGGCGCTTGGAGGAGTCATCGGGTCGGAATTCCTTCCGCACCTCGATGAAGGTGCGATCTGGGTCCGCGGCACCTTGGCCCCAAGCACCGGGCCCACGGAAAGTGCGCGCGTCGCCGATCGCGCTCGCCAGATTCTCTGTTCCTTCCCCGAAGTGCCCCAGGTCGTCGACCAATTAGGGCGGCCCGACGACGGCACCGACACGACGGGGTTCTTCGACACCGAGTACTTTGTTGATCTGCTTCCCAAAGAGAAATGGCGCCCCGTCTTTCATGAGAACAAGGAATTGGTCATCGAGGCCATGAACCGGGAACTCGAAAAGATTCCCGGGGTCATTTGGAACTTTTCGCAGCCGATTTCCGACAACCTGGAGGAGGCAGTGAGCGGTGTGAAGGGCGCGTTAGCCGTGAAAATTTACGGTGATGATCTGAAAACGCTCGAAGAGAAGGGGGATCAAGTGGTCGCGGTTATGCGGGACATCCCAGGAGTGGAAGATCTCGGCCTGTTCCGTGTGCTCGGACAGCCCAATCTGAATTTTGAAGTCGACCGCGACGAGGCCGCACGCTTTGGGATCAATGTGTCCGATGTCCAGGACGCCATCCAGACAGCAGTGGGTGGAAACGCTCTCAACCAAGTGCTCATCGGAGAGCAAAGGTATGACTTGGTTCTCCGGTATCTGTCCGAATATCGGGACAATCGCGAAGCCATTGAGAAAATTCGCTTGCTGGCTCCGACGGGCGAGCGCGTCTCTCTAGCCCAGCTCACCAAAATCAGCGTGAATGATGGCGGCTCGGAGATTTACCGCGAAGCGAATTCACGCTATGTGGCAATCAAATACAGTGTCCGCGGCCGGGACCTGGGTGGCACGGTGGAGGAAGCGATTCGCAAGGTCAATGCCGCCGTCAAACTGCCGACGGGCTATACCTTCGACTGGGCCGGCGAATACGAAAGCCAAAAGCGCTCGCAGCGTCGCCTGTTGGTCGTTCTCCCGGTAACCATCCTAGTGATCTTCGTCATTTTGTACACCATGTTCCGGTCGATGAAATGGGCGCTGCTCATCCTGACGAACGTGGCCATGGCGCGTCTTGGTGGACTCGTCGCGTTGCTTGTGACGCACACCAACTTCAGCGTTTCCTCGGGTGTTGGCTTCCTCGCGTTATTTGGTGTTTCGGTGCAGACGGGCGTAATCATGGTCGAATACATCAACCAACTCCGCGCAAAAGGCTATTCCATCGAGGAGTCCGCGGCGGAAGGCGCCGTGCTGCGGCTGCGCCCGATTATGATGACCATGCTGGTTGCGACGCTGGGGCTTCTTCCCGCGGCCCTATCGCACGGAATCGGCTCGGACTCACAGCGGCCCTTTGCGATTGTGATCGTGGGAGGGCTGATTTCCGACCTGGTTATGAGTATCTTCCTGTTGCCGGCGCTCTATGTGTGGTTCGCGCGTTCGGGCGATAAGCTTCCGGAGCCGGCACCGGAGGAAGTCCTATGATCGCGTCAGTCAAGAATTGTGACCGCTTGCGATGCGACGGGGAGGATTCTGAAAATGAATAAGAGCCAAACCTGTGCAATGATCCAGGAAGTGGGAGTCATTCCCGCGGTCCGCCTTTCCACCGCCGAGGAGGCACACTTCGCGGCCGAAGCCGTCTGCAGCGGTGGCATACCCATCGTGGAAATTACGCTGACGGTCGCGGGCGCGGTTGAGCTGATCGCCCACCTTTCTCACTACCATCCCAAAATCGTCGTAGGTGCGGGAACGGTCCTTTCGACAGATTTGGCGCAGAAGTGCCTGGATGCGGGCGCCAGCTTTCTGACTAGCCCTGGACTGAATGTCAAAGTCGTCGAGTTCGCGGCGAAAAACGGCATCGCGGTCCTGCCTGGAGCATTGACGCCGACCGAAGTGATTGAAGCTTGGGAAGCGGGGGCGGATTTTGTCAAAGTTTTCCCCTGCGTCGATGTTGGCGGCGAGAGATACATTAAAGCGCTGAAGACCGCGCTGCCGCAGATTCCATTGGTGGCCTCTGGCGGTGTGAATCAGCAAACGGCGGAGAATTACATTCTGGCGGGAGCGTCCGCGATTGGGGTCGGAAGTGAATTGATTCCTCCCGAAGCCATCGAACGCCGGCAGGCGAAGCGAATCAAGGAGCTTTCGTTACGTTTTGCCGGCTTCGTGAAGAAAGCCCGCGAACGCATCGAACCGCCCAAGCCGGTTTCTGTCAGCAGGTTTAAAAAAATAGAAGAGTGCGAGAAGGAATAGGTGTTGACTGCCTGGACGAAAAGTCTGCTTACCGGACACCGTGTAGAGTTTGGTAGCGACGCCGGGCTGTCCGCCGCTCACGATCTCGCGCTCTTGCCTCGCGACTGGAAAAAAATTCGGATACGATACTCCTGTCCGCAGGGGATGGGGAATATCGCTGGAAGGTCCATTGCAAGGTGCCACTCCGCGATGGGCGCGGCAACAACTTCCACGTCAAAGATTTAGTAGATAGATTTCGGGCTAACGATCCGACGCACCCAGTTACAGATTGCGGTCCGGTGCGAGCCCTTAAATTTGACTCGCTGTGGCGCGATCGGTAGAAATGCGCAGTGTCCCTAAGACATGAAGTTTCTGTGGTAACGCCGTTAGTGAATGCTCTGCCGGAAGTTCGTCAAAGATGAGCTTGAGTTTAGGTCGCGCTGCGCTCGAACTGGCATTGGCCGTTCTGCTTTTAGTCCCAGTCTGCGCCTTAGCCTGGGCAAGAGCGGGCGATAGTGCTGACACCTCCTCCCTCAATTCTCCGGTGGACACTGAAACCATCAGGCTTCCCGTCGTCGATGGTAAGGATATCCGCTTTGCACGGATATCCAGCTCCCAAGGCCTCTCTCAAGTTAGGGTTTCGGATATCATTCAGGACGACCAGGGATTTATTTGGTTCGGAACATGGAACGGCCTGAATCGCTATGACGGTTACAATTTTAAAGTCTTCAAACATGATCCGGAACTTCAGGAAAGCCTCAGTGGGGTTTACATCTATTCGTTATTCAAGGACCGCACCGGCACGATTTGGGTCGGAACAGACCAGTTTCTCGACCGCTTTGACCCGCTTACGGAAAAATTCAGTCACTAT
Source organism: uncultured Acidobacteriota bacterium (assembly GCA_963834025.1). Classification (GTDB taxonomy): domain Bacteria; phylum Acidobacteriota; class Terriglobia; order Acidiferrales; family UBA7541; genus Acidiferrum. Next base: position 845,139 of record CAWIAI010000007.1, read on the forward strand.
CATTTTGATGTCCCGGATTCAAGTGGCTTAACGACGACCGTCAACCAGATCAGCCAGGACTCGTCAGGCATGTTATGGCTGTCCACTCGAAAGGGACTATTCCGACTGGATCCCGTCACGGGCAAGACCGAGCACTTTTACCACGACCCGGGAGACCCTTCCAGCCTCGGGGACAACGACATCAAATCCACCGGTGAGGACAGAGCAGGCCGGTTTTGGGTCGGCACCAGCCAGACGCTCGACGAATTTGATAGGAACACTGGAAAAGTTAAGAGGCACGTCCTTACAGGGGAGTCGGGTATCGGGCTCTGGTTCCACGAAGACCGTTTCGGCGTGTTTTGGATCGTCTACGGCCCAGACGGCTCCATCGCCACGTTCGATCCCAAGACGAACAAACTGACTCACTACGGATTTGACTCACGAGGCAGCGAGAACAACTTGAAGAACCCGGCCTACGCCCTGCTGGAGGACCAAGAAGGCACCATGTGGTTTGGAACGGCGGTCCGTGGATTGCTCAAGTTCGACCGCGAGCATCGGCGTTTCATCAGCTACCACAAACACCCTGGTGATAGCGACAGTCTGGCCGACAACCGAGTCGTAGCCCTATTCGAAGACCGCGAAAAAAACATTTGGGTCGGCATGCACGAAGTGGAGCCACACTTCTTTGCTACCAGGCCACCGTCGTTTACAAAATTCATGAACCCCTCGGGCAATCGCAACAGCATAAGTCCCGGTCTCGTCGGAGCCCTCTATGAGGATCGGCAAGGCGTTTTGTGGGTTGGCGTCAATCGTTCGCTGGTGCGAATCGATCGCAAGACCGGCTTGTCCTCCAGCTTCCAGCAAGTCGCCGGGTCTGAAGTGCTTTCGGTCATCGAAGACGGACCAGACGTTCTTTGGATAGCTGGCTCGAATCCGCTGTTGCGTTACAACCGGAAAACGGGAGAACTTCGACGCTACATCCACGACCGCTCCGAACCCTCAAGCTTGTGTAGCGGTGTCGTACAGCGGTTGCTTATCGATCATCGGGGCACTTTGTGGGCAGCAACGTGGGATGGTCTCTGTCGTTTCCACCCGCTCACACAGCGATTCACAACCTACAAGCCAGACCCGAAAACCCGAGGCCTGAACTATTACACCATCGCAGAAGACCCACAGGGAAACTTGTGGCTTGGCGGCAATTTAGGGCTGCACCGATTCGATCCAAACACCGACCAGTTCACGGTCTACAGCCACAAGTTCGACGACCCCCACAGCCTCAGCGACAACCGCGTAATCTCCATCTATTTCGATCGCGCGGGAAGCATGTGGGTTGGCACTCAAAACGGGCTGGACAAATTCGATCCCCGAACAAGGACATTTGTGGTTTACAACGAGCGCGATGGCATGGGGGGGAATGTTGTTAGCTGCATTCTCGAAGACCAGCACGGTCTGCTTTGGATGAGTACGAATAAAGGGGTATCGAGCTTTGACCCGCGAGCCGAGAAATTCAGCAACTACACTGTGGCAGACGGTCTTCCCGGGCCAGATCTTACCGGGTGGGGCGCGTGCTTCAAGAGTGCCGAGGGTGAGATGTTTTTTGGAGGCTTCAGCGGAGTGACCGCATTTTTTCCCGACCAGGTAGTGGCCGACGCGGTCGCTGCGAACGCGTTTGTCCCACCGATTGTCTTGACCGATATCCGATTATTCGGAAGACCGGTCACCCTCAGCCCCGGCTCGCCGCTGAAGAAAGCTGTCAACTACACCGATACGATCACACTCTCTCACTCGCAAAATATTTTCTCGATCGGGTTTTCCGCATTGAGCTATTTCAATGCTGCGACTAACCGCTACCGCTACATGTTGGAAGGATTGGACCAAAAGTGGAACGAGGTGGGAAGCGACCAGCGGCTTGCGAGCTACACGACGCTGCCGACAGGTACTTACGTGTTTCATGTGCAGGGTGCGAGCGGCCGAGGTCCATGGAGCGAACCCGGCGCGCAACTGCGCATCCAGATCCTGCCATCCTGGTGGGCCACTCGATGGTTTCAGATCACATGCCTTGTGCTAATTCTTCTTTTGGTGTGGAGCGTCCACCGCTACCACTTGCATCAACTTAATATCCAATTCAATGTTCGCCTGGAAGAGCGTTTAAGTGAGCGGACGCGCATCGCTCGCGAACTCCATGATTCGCTGCTGCAAGGCTTTCAAGGATTGATGTTCCGTTTGCAAGCGGTGCGCGACCTGCTTCCCGGGCGAGCGAGTGAAGCCATGCAAGCACTCGACAGCGCCCTGGAGCGCGGAGATAAGGCCATCGCGGAAGGCCGCGACACAGTCTCGGACTTGCGCGAGCCCCTAATGGGCGACAGCGACGTTGCGCAGGCTCTGACCGCACTGGGCGAGGAACTGGCGCTACAGAGCGACAACCGCTTGGTGCCGCGCGTACGCGTGCTGCTGGAAGGGAAAGAGAGAGAGCTGAATCCCGTGTTGCGCGATGAAATTTACCGCATTGGGCGCGAGGCGTTGCGAAACGCTTTTCGCCACGCGAAGGCACAAAAGATCGAGGCGGAAATTACATACGGCGATTCTGAGTTTTCGTTGCACGTGCGAGACGATGGGTGCGGGATTGATTCCCAAGTTGCCATTCAGGGCGCTCGCGCGGGACACTGGGGACTTCCGGGGATGCGCGAGCGTGCCAAGAGCTTTGGCGGGAAGCTGGAAGTCTGGAGCGAACGCGGAGCCGGAACGGAAATCGAGTTAATTGTTCCTGCCGGCATTGCGTATGGCAAATCCGACGCGCCGCGCGGATTCTGGTTCTGGCGAAAGAAGACTGAGGGAACCGATGAACAGCGGTCCTGAAATGGGCGCCAGTCCTACTGCAATTCGCGTAATGACGGTGGACGACCACGCTCTGATCCGCGAAGGAGTCGCGGCGCTCATCGCCAATCAGAAGGATATGCGTCTAGTCGGCGAAGCCTCGAATGGGCGCGAGGCGATTGAACAGTTCAGGTCGCACCGGCCGGACGTCACTTTGATGGACTTGCAAATGCCAGAAATGAATGGGATCGATGCCCTGATTGCGATTCGTAGCGAATTCCCAGACGCGCGGATCATTGTGTTGACGACCTACGCGGGCGATGCACTGTGCAAGCGAGCGATGACCGCCGGTGCGCAAGCGTACATCTTAAAAGGCAACGTGCGGAAGGATCTCTTGGACACGATCCGAGCTGTTCGCGCCGGAAAAAAGTTCATTCACGGGGAGGTCGCCGCCGAACTCGCCTGCCATTCCACTGATGACGCTTTAAGTGAAAGGGAGATCGAAGTTCTGTCGCTAATTGCAGCCGGAAATTCCAACAAGCTGATCGCCGAGGAGCTATCGATCTCGGAGGATACGGTCAAGAGCCACGTAAAGAGCATCCTTTCCAAACTTGGCGTTAATGACCGGACACACGCCGTAACCGTAGGGTTGAAGCGCGGAATCATCGAACTATAAACGTCTTCCCCCCCCCGAAATGGTCGCATTGCGCCCCCACAATTGAGGATTCGCAATCCAGGCGATTCCCCTATGTTGAACAGCGGGATGGTGCGGTGAGAACTTGCAGCGATTGTTCACTATGTTTCCTGGCGGTTGGCCCGGCGCCGGACTCCTTGTGCTGCGCCTAGCGGCAGCCATCCCGTTATTACTTGAAGGCGGCTTCGGATTTTGGGGAGCGTCACATGACGGGCTTTACGCAAGATTCATCGCAATCGGCGTCGGAAGTTTGCTGTTGGCAGGATTGTGGACGCCCGTTGCGGGATCTCTGCAAGCGATCATCGGGGTGTGGATTGTCTTCTCTCGTGGAGGGCACTTGGACTTGGATCTCTTGCTTGCGGTTCTCGGACTGAGTCTAGCGATGCTTGGACCGGGCGCATGGTCTATCGACGCCATGCTGTTTGGGAGGAAGCGAATTGATGTTCGTAGCCGCTAGAGGGCCCTCGTTCCGTCCATACGTGCACTGCCAGCGCCCTTCCTCGACTTGGGTTTGCTTTCATAGCAGACTGGCTATATCGCCCGAGTCAAAACCCTGGGGTCTGACATGCTCACAAGGAGCCACCCTCGACGTGCCAATGCGGGATGCGCGATGGTGGCGCGCCCGCACATAGTCGCACGTACCGCAACATTCTCAGTGCTGTTGGTGTACTTTGTGCTGACCGGATGCCATTCTTCACCAAAAAATTCAGCTTCAACGGTCGTTTTCAGCAAGGTCCCCGCCGCTCAGGAGAGCCACTACCAAATAGACATAATCGAAGATGGTGACTACAAGAGAGACATAATCGAAGGTCGTACCACAGAGGCTCGACCCGGGCAGCGAATCGTGATGTACGCAAAGACAGATGGACGATGGCAAGTGTGCCGGCAATCAGGTCAGCCGTTTACGAATATCGAAGCTGACGGCCGTTGGAAAGCTTCAGTCCACTTGGGAATACAATATGCCGCCCTGTTGGTTGATCCAACCTACAATCCGCCTGAACAAACTGAATCGTTACCGATCGTCGGCAACGGCGTGGTGGCGCTGGCAGTCGTTAACGGGGAAAGCCCCGCGCCGGTACTCCCGACGCCCAAGATACTGAACTTTAGCGGTTACGAGTGGACGACGAGTGCCGGGCCAATTTTCCGAGCTGGGTCGAGAAACTTTTTCGATCCTGCGAACGTTTGGACGGACAAAGCAGGTGCGCTGCATCTTCGCATTTCGGGAAGCCCTGGAAAGTGGACTGCGGCGGAGCTGAAGCTCACGCGCAGCCTGGGATACGGAACATACAGGTTCCAGGTGCGCGATGTCTCTCATCTCGAACCTTCTGCTCTTCTAACGCTAATCACCTGGGACGGCGTAGGCACAGAGAGAAACCGGCGCGAGTTGGACGTTGAGCTTGGTCGTTGGGGATACCTTGATAATGACAACGTACATTATGTCGTCCAGCCTTACTACGTTCCAGCTAACTTTGTTGCCTTCAGGACGCCGGCTGGCGTCTACACACATTCCTTCCGCTGGGAACCGGGGCAAGTGACGTTTTCGACGGTAGCAGGATCGAGCAATACAGATGCCGGTCGAGGCGTTAACCAGCACGTGTTTACCTCCGGTGTGCCTTCCTCGGGGGGAGAATCGGTGCGCATCGCCTTGTATGTATTTCATCAAGGCCACATCCCCCTGAAAAACGAAAATGAGGTCATCATCGACAAATTCGAGTACCTCCCGTGATTTGCTGTTTGAAGCAAACTCGGTGGATTCTTATTGGAATCGTGCTAGGTGGCCTTCTCACGGATGCACGCGCACTCGATCCTAATCGTCTGCCTTCGCAATACGTCCGCGAACAATGGACCACCGAAACCAGGTTTACCGGCGGCGCGGTCAACGGCATCGCACAAACCGCAGATGGATACCTCTGGATTGGAACCGACAGAGGCCTAATACGTTTCGATGGCTTTAATTTCAGGCCTGTCTCTTTTGCTTCCATCGCCACCGCTTCGAACGTTCCCATATTGCAACTGCTTACGGATGCTGGCGGAAAACTGTGGTTCCTTCCACAGGGTGCGGATCTTGTACGCCAAAAAGATGGCAAGTTTGAAAGCGTCAGATACGGTCCAGGCGTAATCACCGCTCTGTCAAGAGATAACCACGACGGAGTACTGGTTTCGGACACACAGGGCACATTCCGTTTCATGGAAGACCACGTTCAGAGATTGGGGCCCGATTCGCCGCCAGTAATTTCTCTGACGGAAACAGCAGACGGCAAGATTTGGCTGGGCACGCTCGGTGACGGCCTCTTTCTTCTTAAGAGCGGGCGAGCTACCCAGGTGAACGCAGGATTGCCCAACCGAAAGATCAATTGTCTGCTGGCGATCGGTAGTGACGAGTTGTGGGTCGGCACTGACACGGGCTTGTATCGCGGGAACGGCACAGGCTTTCGTCGGCTCGGATTGCCGTCGTTCCTCGGTAATGTCCAGGTTTTGAGCCTCCTGCGCGATCGTGACTCGAATATCTGGGTGGGTACGTCGCGCGGGCTACTGCGCATCAACGCGAAAGGCATTTCGTTCTCCGAAGAGAATGAGGTTCGCGGAGACGGCGGGATTAACGTTCTGTTTGAGGACCGCGAGGGGAATCTCTGGATCGGAGGTGCGCGGGGGCTAGGCCGCATTCGGGACAGTGCGTTCGTAACTTATTCATCTGTTAGCGATCGTCGTCTCGAACACAATGGCCCTGTATATGTCGACCCGGAGGGCCGCACCTGGTTGGCTCCCGCTCAAGGTGGGCTGTATGTCCTTCAGAATGAACGAGTTCAACCCGTTACATCGATACCACCAAATGAGGTCGTCTATTCCATTAGTGGGCGGGCAGATGTGGTGTGGGTCGGACGTCAACGCGGGGGACTGACCCGTCTACGATTTCGCAACGGTGCGATAGCGAGCCAGACTTATACAAAGGCAAACGGACTGGCCGAAAATGGTACCTATGCTGTTCGTGAGAGCCGCGATGGCTCTGTGTGGGCTGGCACGCTAAACGGCGGCGTCAGCAAATTCAAAGATAGGCACTTCACCACTTACACGACGACCAACGGCCTCGCTTCGAATACCGTCTCGTCCATCCTCGAAACCCGCGATGGTGCAATGTGGTTTGCCACACCTAGCGGGCTGAGTTCTTTTTCAAACGGCCAATGGAGAACCTATACAACGGTAGAGGGTTTGCCTTCGCCAGAGGTGAACTGCCTTTTCGAGGATTCATCCGGAACTCTCTGGAGTGGAACGCCTGCTGGTCTTGCCTTTTTCGCCTCTAACCGTTTTCAAGTCTCTCATGAATCGCCTGACGTTTTGCGCGAACAAATAGTCGGAATGGCGGAAGACAAGAGCGGAAGATTTTGGATCGCGACCTCAGATCATGTTTTGCGCGTTCCGCGCGACAAACTGGTAAGCGGTGTTGTGAAGGCAGTCGATGTTCGCGTGTATGACCAGGCCGACGGTCTAGAGAGCACTCAAGGAGTGAAGCGGAGCCCATCGGTGGTCTCGGATTCAGCTGGCAGGATCTGGTTTTCACTCAGGAGCGGCTTGTCGGTTGTTAATCCATCCCAGATCACGGACTATTCAGTTCCCGCGCTGCCTCACATCGAGGCGATCACCGCCGACAACAACCCCGTAAACCTCGCTGGCTCCGTTCGAATTCCTCCATCTCCCAGGCGAATCACGTTTGAGTACACGGGGCTGAGCCTCGCCGTGCCTGGGCGTATTCGCTTTCGATATTTTCTCGAAGGCTTCGATCGCTCCTGGAGTGAGCCGGTTGCAACCCGGGAAGCCGTGTACACTAATCTTGGCGCTCATTCATATCGTTTTCGCGTGGTAGCCTGTAACAGCGAAGGGCTGTGGAGTGAGTCCGAGGCTGCGGTCGGGTTCGAAGTTGAACCGACCGTCTGGCAAACGTGGTGGTTTCGGACTGGCTCCGCCGCCTCAATTCTTCTTTTGGTGTGGTGCGTGTACCTCTATCGCTTGCGCCAGCTCGCCAAGGAATTCAATATTCGCCTGGAAGAGCGTGTCGGTGAGCGCACGCGTGTCGCGCGGGAATTGCACGACACGCTGCTGCAAAGTTTTCACGGATTGTTGCTGCGGTTTCAAACGGTTTCCAACCTACTGCCGGCAGGCGAGCCCAAACAAAAACTAGATGATGCTATCGATCAGTCGGCACAAGCGGTAACCGAGGGGCGGGATGCCGTGCAGGGGTTACGGTCATCTATGACCGTGACCAACGATCTCGCGAGTGCAATAACCGCTCTCGGAACAGAACTTGCGCGCAGTGAGTTCAATCCAAATGCTGCCGAGTTTCATGTGGATGTAGAAGGTACGCCGCGTGACCTCCATCCTATATTGCGAGACGAAGTCTACCGGATTGCTGGGGAAGCATTGCGCAATGCATTCCACCACGCACAGGCGCAGCGGATCGAAATGGAAATCCGGTATGACAAGCGGCAGCTTCGGTTGCGGGTCCGGGATGATGGGAAGGGCATTGACCCGAAGCTTCTGAATGATGACGGACGCGCCGGACACTATGGTTTGCGGGGCATGCGCGAGCGCGCCAAGCTTATGGGCGGCAAGCTGGCGGTGTGGAGTGAACTCGATTCGGGTACAGAGGTGGAGCTGAGGATTCCTGCGTCGCGAGCTTATGAGATGCCGCCCGCTCGACGGCGCTGGTGGCTGGTTGAGAAGTTTTCTGGAAGAGATACGGAGTGAAATCATGACCGCCGAGCCCGGACCAATTCGGATTCTGTCTGTCGATGATCATCCATTGCTACGCCAAGGGGTCGCTGCGTTGGTGGGTGGTCAGGCGGACATGAGCTTAGTCGCCGAAGCGTCGAATGGGCGCGAAGCCATCCAGCAATTCCGTACGCATCATCCGGACGTGACGCTGATGGATTTACAAATGCCGGAAATGAACGGGCTCGATGCACTGATCGCGATTCGCGGGGAATTTCCAGAGGCACGAATCATCGTGCTGACGACTTATGCCGGAGACGTGCAGGTGGTGCGGGCGCTCAAAGCCGGCGCGCGGGGTTACCTGCTAAAGAATGGCTTGCACAAGGAATTGCTGGAGACCATCCGAAGCGTTCATGCAGGAAAAAGGGCGCTTTCCACCGAGGCCTCCATGCAACTCGCCGAGCATGCCACGGATGACGCGCTGACCCCGGCAGAAGTGCGCGTGCTGCGGCTGATTGCCGAAGGGAATGCCAACAAGGAGATTGCCGCGCAACTCTCCATCAGCGAAGAAACCGTCAAGGGCCAGGTCCGGAACATCCTGGCCAAATTGGCGGCCAACGACCGAACGCATGCCGCCATGATCGGTTTGAAGCGCGGAATCATCGAGTTTTAGGTCACTCAAAAGAGTGTTTCGCACGTGCCTTTTGGGGTTTTCGGCTGGCGTAGGGAAATTCTACGCTCGACCTGTTTTGCGACGACTCTTCTCCACATTCGCTCACGGCTGGCCCGGAGCCGGCCTGCTACTCATGCGCTTGGTCGTTGGCATAGCATTGGTCGTTCGAAGAATGATCGAGCTCCAAAGTGCGCCGCCAATCAGCCTGGCAGTGATCCACGTTCTCGCGATTGCCGCAGGAATACTCCTGCTCGCAGGTTTATGGACGCCCATCGCAGGAGTACTTCTGGCGATCATTGAGATTTGGAGTGCCTTCACGCATCCCCATGATCCGTGGAGCTATATCCTGTTAGGGACCGTCGGTGCCGCCCTGGCCATGCTCGGACCGGGCGCCTGGTCCGTCGATGCCCGCCTTTTTGGATGGAAGCGCATCGACCCTCCAGACCGAAAGAGTTAGATCCGCTGCCTCCTTAGGGTTAGTCCCCACGCACTTCAAAAGGGTATCCCTCCCGGTCCTATATGGTGCGCACGGCGACTCCATATAGGGTTGGCGGCAGACGGGCGTGCCTCCAGAATGCGCACAGTGAAAAAAAAGGGCCAACAGGGTACAACGTTCCAGATAAGGGGCAAGTTATGGCTAGCGTCGCGGTAATCATGGCGGATCCAAAGCATCCTGAAGAGAGGCTCCAACACGAGAGCGTCGTTCTGCCCGAAGAAATCGATAAGGGATCGATGTGCGACGAGATCGTCGGAACGTCTGCCGCACTGAAGAGGGTACTGTCTCTCGTATCCAAGGTCGCTCCCACGGACGCGAGTGTTCTGGTCACAGGCGAAACGGGAACAGGCAAAGAACTTATAGCCCGTGCCATCCACAGGCGGTCCCGGCGTTCCTCACGCGCATTTGTGAGTGTCAACTGCGCTGCCACCCCACCCGACTTGATCGCCTCAGAATTGTTTGGACATGAGAAAGGCTCTTTCACCGGAGCGTTACAACAGCGCCTGGGCCGGTTCGAATTGGCGGAGGGAGGCACCATCTTCTTGGATGAAGTTGGAGAGCTTCCTATGGAGACGCAGATGGCGCTGCTGCGTGTCTTGCAGGAACACGAATTCGAGCGTGTCGGTGGAACTCAATCCATCCAAACAAATGTTCGAGTGGTTGCTGCCACGAACCGCAACTTGCAGGAGGCCATTGCTACGGGAACCTTTCGTAGCGACCTGTTTTATCGGCTCAATGTTTTTCCGATCGAGATTGCCCCTCTGCGAGAACGACGGGAAGATATTCCCGTACTGATTAAGTACTTTCTTCAGCGTTGCGCGAGGAATGTGAGAAAGAACATACAGGGGATCGAGAAGAACAGCTTGGACTTGCTCCAATCGTATCCGTGGCCAGGGAACATCCGCGAATTGCAGAACGTGATTGAGCGGTCTGTCATCATGTGCGAAACAGAGAATTTCTCGGTCGACAAGACCTGGCTTGCTCAGCAACCGCTTGCGACCGAACCGAAAACCCCGCTGGACCTCTCCGAAAAGCTCGCCGCTCAGGAAAAAGAGATGATTGAGGCTGCCTTACGAGAAAGCGCAGGGCGAGTCTTCGGACCTTCCGGCGCGGCCACCAAACTGGGCATAGCCCGATCCACCTTGGAGTCCAAGATTCGATCACTGAAGATCAGTAAGAACAGCTTCAAAGCCTCTGCCGAAACGATAACTCGCCGATCTTGTTTGGAATCGGTTGAATAGTCCGAAATGCGAATGCGCTGCGAAATTGGGGAAACTCCTGCGACCGCGGCGCCAATCTTCTGGATCCTGCTCGTATTAGCGTCCGCCGATCAGTTGTTTGCTACCCACCATTTCATGTGCGACAGTTGCCCTTCGCGAAAGTTGCCGATTGCCCACAGCAAGACCCTGCATGGCGCAGCAAGTTCAGACAGTGGCAGCCGCAGCTGCGGCTGCTTTTCATAGCTGAAATTGCACTCTGGAAATACCGCGCTGGGCTTCCAGGCTTTGAGTGACCCCAGACTGTAGGCGCGGCTCAGCGAGCCTTCGATGACGAACTGGGACGAGCGCTGGAGGCCATCGCAGATCAAATGGAAGGGCGTCCATCGCAGTCAGACCTCTTCGAAGAGTCGCTTACGTCCCTGGAACGCGCGGTCAGTGCTTACGAGGGCTCGGAACCACAACGAGCGACTGCGGGCCGATTCGAAGCGTTCCTTTATCTGCACCGTAGAATCGAAAGCTTAACGAGTTCATTGCAGAAAGAAATCGGAAGCGTTGTCTAATCGGTGATACCGCCAGAGATTACGCGAAGGTCTTGCGCGGGCACGCTACGTCCGCACCGCGTGCGAGAGCTCGACATTTAGTCCTGACCTCGACTTTATCGCCAAATTCTTGACGCGATCGTCAAAGTCTTGGCATGCCGTAGCTGCAAATAGGAATCCTCATTCTGAATCTACCGTCCCCTTCTTGCTGAAAACAAGGCGGATTGCCGATTCTCACGCGTATGGTCGGCGTTGGACACACAGTTGCCTTCCCTGATAGCGCCAGCTTCGGGGATGTCAATTGAAAGGGGAATCTGAATCGTATGGCTCAACAATCACCAAACAGCAATCGTCCGAAACTCAGCGAGAAGGGGCTCTTGACACCTGACAATTGTGTTGTGGCCTTGATCGATCATCAACCACAGATGCTATTCGGCGTCAGCAACTTCGATCGACAGTCTATTATCAACAACACCGTGGCCTTCGGAAAAGCCGCAAAGGTCTTCGATGTGCCTGTTGTCTTAAGTACGGTCGAGACCAAGTCTTTCAGCGGAAATATGTGGCCGCAGCTCCGCGCGGTATTTCCCAGCCAGGAGCCGATCGAGCGATCCTCGATGAACTCCTGGGATGACAAGAACTTCGTCGCGGCAATCGAGAAAACCGGCCGCAAGAAGATCGTTCTGGCCGGCCTTTGGACAGAAGTCTGTGTTGCGTTTCCCGCGGTGCAGGCGATTCATGACGGCTACGAAGTCTATGTCGTGGAAGATTGCTGCGGCGATGTGAGCCAGCTTGCTCACGACAACGCGATGAAGCGCGTCATTCAAGCCGGCGCCAAGCCGGTCACCTCAATGCAGGTCATGCTCGAATGGCAACGCGATTGGGCTCAGAAGGGAACCTACGACGCAGTCATGGACATCGTGAGAACGCATCTCGGAGCCTATGGTATAGGGGTCGAATACGCTTACACCATGGTCCATGGTTTGCCAGCAACGAAGTTTGCCGAATATATAGTTCCAGCCGCCCTCGCAGCTCACAAGTAAAACCTGAAGGGCGGAGCCTCCTCCGCCCTTCACCATCCATTTTGGAAAATCTATAAGGGAGATTACCGTGTCTGCTGAGCTCATATTGCACAACGCCAAGATCGCCACAAACGGGGTACCCTCGTTTGTAGAAGCGATTGCCATCACGGCTGGAAAGATAGCTGCTCTCGGTAACGACGACGAGATTCTGCGCCTTCGCGGCCCGCAAACGCGCGTAGTTGACGGGCGCCGGCGAACCGTCATCCCCGGTCTCAACGATTCACATATGCATCCGATCCGGGGCGGGCTCAACTACAATTTGGAATTGCGCTGGGACGGTGTCCCTTCGCTCGCCGATGCATTGCGGATGCTGAAAGAACAAGCCGCACGAACTCCCCCGCCTCAGTGGGTACGGGTGATCGGCGGCTGGACCGAATTCCAGTTTGCCGAACGCCGGATGCCTACGCTCGATGAGATCAACGCAGTGGCCCCAGACACACCGGTGTTCGTGATGCATTTGTACGACCGGGCATTATTGAACGCGGCGGCGTTGCGGGCGGTGGGCTATGACAAGAACGCTCCGAATTTCCCGGCTGGTGAGGTTCAGCGCGATCGCCACGGAAATCCCACCGGTCTTCTCATCGCCAAGCCCAACGCCAACATTCTCTATTCCACGCTCGCCAGGGGACCAAAGCTCTCCCGCGAAGACCAACTTAATTCTTCCAGGCTCTTCTTCCGCGAGCTCAACCGCTTCGGCATCACCAGCGCGATCGATGCCGGTGGCGGATTTCAGAACTATCCTGACGACTATGGCGTGGTGAACGAGTTGCACCGCAAGGACGAGCTGTCGATTCGCCTCGCCTACAACCTTTTTACGCAGAAACCGAAACAAGAAATATCGGACTTCCAGAGCTGGACCAAAATGACCAAGCCCGGCGATGGGGACGACTTCTATCGTGTCAATGGCGCGGGAGAAATGCTGGTTTTCTCCGCAGCGGACTTCGAAGACTTCCTCGTGCCGCGCCCGGACCTACTCCCCGTTATGGAAAACGAGCTGAAAGCGGTGATTGGCCATCTCGTAAAGAATCGCTGGCCGTTTCGCTTGCATGCGACCTACAACGAGACTATCGAACGAGCACTAAACGTCTATGAAGAGGTGAACCGGGAGATTCCCTTCGACGGCCTGCATTGGTTCTTCGATCACTGCGAAACAATTTCCGACCGCAACATTGAGCGGGTTAAGGCGCTGGGTGGCGGTATCGCCGTGCAGAACCGCATGGCTTTCCAAGGCGAATATTTCGTGGAGCGATACGGATCACAGCAAGCCAAGCGCACTCCGCCGATCCGACGTATGCTGGAAATGGGTGTTCCGGTGGGAGCAGGCACCGACGCAACCCGCGTTTCGAGCTACAACCCTTACCTATCCCTCTACTGGCTTGTCACCGGCAAGACCATCGGGGGTCTCAGTCTTTATCCGCAAGAGAATCAATTGGATCGAGCGGAAGCACTCAAGCTCTACACCATGGGGAGCAGCTGGTTTTCAACCGAAGACGGCAAAAAAGGAGCGCTTGCCCCAGGCCAGCTGGCCGACTTGGCTGTTCTCTCTGGCGATTATTTCTCCATACCGGAGGACGAAATCAAGCATCTCGAATCGGTACTTACGATCGTGGGTGGGAAGATCGTCTATGCCAGCGACGAATTCTCAAAACTCGCGCCGCCTCCGCTGCGTGTGAGCCCAGACTGGTCTCCTGTCAAAGAACATGGAGGTTACGCGAAGGCGCTGAAGCAAACTCTTGGTGCATCTCACTCCGCTGCCTGTTCGCATGTCGAGGCATCCGCAGATGGGCGGACGCGATCGCACCTTCAAGTGCTGGGTGAATTTGGACTATGGGGGCTGGGTTGCGACTGCTTCGCCTTCTGACTTACGCGTCGCCAGTGCAAACAACTGATGCGGAATTAGGTATTTCCCCTGACTCCGATGAGGGATCGAGCCGTTTATCCCGCCGCAATATGATTCTTGGCGGTGCAGCAGTTGTAGCAGCCGTAAGCCTGCCGAAGAATACTTCGGCATCAACGCCACTCTCGACGACAGACCAACCTTCGAAGACCAACGATGGTAAGGACGACAACATGAATTCGACAATAGACATACCGGAAACCGCGCACACCTTTGACCCCGGCAACTTCACCGTTGTACCTGCGCGAACGTTTAACGACCTGCGCGTCGGCGAAATCTTCCGCGCACCAAGCCGCACACTCACCGATGCGCATGCCTCGGCCTTCCAGGCCGTTTCGGCTGACAATCATCCTATTCACTACGACGTGGAGTTTGCGCGGCGTCACGGACACACAGCCCCGGTAGTGCATGGCTTGCAGGTACTCGCGTTCACGGCTCCCGGGGCAACGCTCTTTCCTCAGTACATCGGAGACGTGTTCATCGCGTTTACCGACGCGTCCTGCAAGTTTCTAAAGGAAGTGCATGCCGGAGACACGCTCTATTCCGCTCTCGAGATTGTTGCTCTCACCCCGCAGGGGGATAGCGGCCAGGTAACGACGAGGGCCACAGTTCATAACCAGCGCGGTGAACTCGTGCTTTCTGGGGAACACAAGTATGTTTTACGCCGACACGCCTAACGAACTTCGAGCCCATGTATCGGCGCGCTTGTCACTTGCTCAGAACTTGTTTGGCAGCTTGGTCGATGCTGGACGAGTTTGGCCTATGGGGGCTGGGTTGCGACTGCTTTGCCTTCTGATTCACGCTTCGCTAGAGGGATCGAAATGAAGGTACTGTTTTTATCTTTCATCGTTGGTGTCGGAGTCGGTGTCCTCTACGGACTCATCCGGGTAAAGAGTCCGGCACCGCCGATCGTCGCTTTACTCGGCCTTTTGGGGATGGTGCTTGGCGAGCAGTTGGGGACTTGGATTCAGACCAAGAAACTGGACGTGTCGCGTTCCGCATCCGTATGCCTTGTCGGTGAGCGCTACGACCGTCAGCTTTACAATCCTCCATCACGCAAGATGCGTTACGAATCAAAAACATCTTTGCAGAACACATCGCCAAGACCGACGAAGTAGATACGACCGGCGTACATAGCAGGTGATCTTCTTTGAGAGCTGGCTAGACACAGAAACCAGTTTCACAGCGATGAGGTAATTGGCGACTTAGGAGAAATAGAATGCGCTTGAAAAAGATCCTTGCTGGAACGTCTGTTGCTATCTTCCTGACGATTGGCTTCACGCGCGAATCGCGATGTTTCGGCACATTCGCCCAAGGTGCGCAGGCAAATGGAGCAGAGAGCGTAGCTGTAGGACCACAGTACGACACAACTCACGTCTACGTGGCGCCGCAAGATTTTGAACGTTTCGTCTCCAGCTTGCTCGCCACATTCGGGGGCACATCAACGAAGCAGGGCGTCTTCACTGTCACCCCCACGCCGAGCAGCACCATGTCGCAATTGGTCCTAACCCCCGTTGGGTCGATATCCGTGTTTGGTTTTAAGACGCCCATCCCCTATCCGTTTGGCCTGGAGCGTACGGGCTATTTGGTGACGGACATGGATGCGGCTATCCGTGTCGCTCGCGCAACCGGTGCGGACGTCCTTGTCGCTCCCTTCAACGACCCTATTGGCAGAGACGCGATCATCCAGTGGCCGGGCGGCGTCAACACGCAGCTCTATTGGCATACCTCCGCGCCATCCTACGGTTCACTTGAGTCTATTCCTGAAAATCGCATCTATGTCTCCACTGATAAGGCAGACGAGTTTGTTCGTAGCTTTCTTGCGTTCTCTCAAGGCAGAGTCGCCTCCGACGATGCGCATGCTCCCGGCGTAGAAGTCGGACGATCGGGAGAAACGTATCGCCGGGTAAGGATTGGATCGAAATTTGGCAAGCTCGCCGTGTTCATCACAGACGGGCACCTTCCGTATCCCTACGGCCGGGAAATGACTGGATATGAGGTTGCGAATCTGGGGGACACCCTTGCCAAGGCTAAAGCGGCAGGGGTCGAGAGCCTAGTCGCCCCTTTCACCGCCGATCAGCGAACCTCCGCGATTGTCCAATTTCCGGGAGGCTACATTGCTGAGATCCACTCGAACGCTAACAAAGCGAACTGAAATTGAGCAAACACCTTGATGCGATTTTTCGCCATGTTCGCAGTTGCGTTGTTTTTCGCGGCAACCCCGGCCCGGTCCCAGTCCGCATCTTCTGCCGACCCGGACGTGCCGGACCGGAGCATTAAGCTGCTGCGGGAGGACGAGAACTGGAGTTTTCTTGCTGATCCTGCCAACCGTCAGGATTTCTGGGACCCGCTTAAATATATCCGGCTTCGCGAGGGGCGTGACGACTGGTTTATGACGATCAGCGGAGAGGCCCGAGAAGTATGGGAGCAGATTGGGAACGACAACTGGGGACAATCTCCGTACTGGAACGGCTATCTCAACGAGAGATACATGCTGGGTTTCGATATTCATTACGGAAAACACGTTCGCTCGTTTGTAGACCTGAAAAGCGGCCTGAATTCCTTCCGGTATGGCGGGCCGAGGCCAATTGATGAAAAGAAACTCGACTTCCAGGCGGGGTTCCTGGAGATCGGCAATACCTGGGGACAAAATTCGGTAGCAGTACGCGCGGGCAGGCTTGAACTCGAATACGGTTCGGGGCGTTTAATCGATGTCCGCGAAGGCCCCAATGTTCGGCTCAGCTTTGACGGCTTTATGGTCAAAAGCAAGCTCAGCTCGTGGCAAATTGACGGATTTGCCGTGCGGCCGGATCTCGATAAGCCGGGGTTTTTCGACAACGCGCCGAACCACGCCATTGGTTTTTGGGGTGTCTACGCCACGCGGCCCGTAACACGGAAGAACAGTTTGGAAACCTACTATCTGGGTCTGGACCGCCTGCAGGCAACCTTTCAGAGAGGCACCGCCCATGAGGTCCGGCACACCTTAGGCGCGAGGTTTTCGCGCCCTGTTGCCACCGAAAAAGCCGGCTGGGACTTCGACTATGAGGCGCTTTGGCAGTTCGGCACCTTCGGCTCGGCGAACATTGAGGCCTGGACCGTCGCGTCGGAAACTGGCTATCGCATCCCAACAATCCCTCTGAAACCGCGGTTCAGCGCCAAGGCGGATATTTCGAGTGGCGACAACCCAAATTCGAAAACTCTAGGCACGTTCAACCCATTGTTTCCGAAAGGCAATTACTTCGGCGTTCTGGCCACGACAGGCCCAGGCCCAATTAATTTCATAGACGTTCACCCGCGCGTCGAAACAGCGCTTCCGCATGACGTGAGCGTGTCGTTTGATTGGATCGTTCAGTGGCGGGAAAACGTGAACGATGGTGTGTACGCCGTACCCGGCTTCCTCATCCGCGCTGCCGACGGCAGCCGCGCCCGATTCGTTGGAGACCGGCCCGGGACCGAAGTTCGGTGGCAGGCGAATCGCCACCTGTGGTTCCAGGCGGATTACGGAATTTTCTATGCTGGCCGTTTTCTGAAGGAGACGCAACCGGGCCGTAATCTGAACTATTGGGCTCTTTGGGCCGGTTACAAATTTTAGGAGCCGCTGGGTAAGTTTCCTGTGGGCCGAGCCGAACGCGGGTTACGCGGGCCATCATGTGAGCCGAGACAATAATTTCAAGCTTGGAACAGGTTGTTGAGTTCTTCGATTTCCTTTCCGCTTTTCAGCCACGGGCTAATTAGCAATCCGGCTGGAGTCCGCAGGGACCCAATGGGAAAATACTCCGGGAACCGCCAGGAAGTACCTGTCACCGTCTCGTAACCCTCGAACTAATCGATAGGAGATGACTAATCGAGGCGTCTTCGGAGCGTTACGCTCCTCCGCAACCAATTTATGATCGGCAAGGCCGCGATCCAGGATTCCGGCCTTTTTTCGTGCGCCCGCTGGCGGAGTATTCGTTAACTCACAACTTTCCACAAGCGCGTTTGTCGGTACTAATCCGACGCACGAATCGATAAATTCCGGTCTGCCCCTTACTTGGAAATGACCAGAGTTTTAAGACATATCTCGCTACCGGCTTCGCGCCTAGCGGCGGGTAGGCCGGTGGTAGAAAAAACGCCAGACAAAACAATCACTTTTGACGTGCGTTCAGCTCGTCGAGCTTGCGCTTTAACTGTTCGAGCTTCTGTCCGGCCTCACCGAGCTTGCCTTCGGCCGTAAGTCGCTCGTAGTCGGCGAGATCTTTGGCCGCTCCCGAGATGAGCGCATTCACGTCCGCTACAGGCTTGTTCGCGGCAGCCGGCGCTGCTGCGCCTCGTTCCGGTTCCACAGCGGCCGTTGTGCCGCTTAGCGACGAGACCTCTCCCCCAAAGAGAGCTCTCATCGCCGACTCGAATGTCGGTCCATAAGCTAGCCGGTCTTGCAGCGCAAGCACCACCAGACGCAACTCCGGCATCGGACTGCGTTCAGCCTGGAGGTAAATTGGTTCGGCATACAATAACGCGTGCCCGCACGGAATGACCAGCAGAGTGCCTCGTCGCACGTGGGAACCTTGCTGATTCCACAACGTCAATTGCCCCGATAGCTGCGCGTTCTGATCGATCCGCGCTTCGATTTGCAGAGGGCCGTCGACGAGTTTCGTTTTCGGGAAGTCGTAGACCACCGACGTACCGTATTTTTCGCCGTCGCTCCTTCCAGCAATCCAGCCAATGAGATTGTTTCGGTTCGCGGGCGTGAACGGCAGAATTTCCACGAACTCGACCGCCGTTTCGCCCGGCAGTTTCATCAACACGAAGTTCGGCTCCATCGCCTGCGTCTTCTGCTGCCCAGACTCGTCCATGCCGACTTCCGAAGCGACCGTCCACAGGTCCTCGCGGTTGTAGAACACTTGCGGATCGGTCATGTGATAGAGGCCGTACACCGCCGCCTGCAGCTTGAGCAACAATTCCGGATAGCGAACGTGTTTGCGCAGCGCTGGCGGCATAGTGGCTGCGTCCCGGAACAGAACAGGAAAGACCTGGCGATAGGCCTTGATGATTGGATCCTCTTGGTCAAGAACATAGAACGTTGTGGTGCCATCGTAGGCGTCGATCACCACCTTGATACTATTCCGCATGTAGTTGACGGGGATGTCGCCGAGTGCATAGTGGCGGGAGTAGGGATAGCTGTCGGAGGTCGTAAACGCGTCCATAATCCACGACAGCCGACCATCGTCGCCGACGACGATGTACGGATCCGACTCGTACGTGAGGAATGGCGCGAGCGCTGCCACACGCTCACGAACGTTGCGACGCATCAGCAGACGGCTTTCTCGGTTGATATCGTCGCTGAACGGCAGTTTCGTCAGGTCGCCTCGGTCGGCCGCGATCAACAGTCGCCGAAAGAAATTGCCGAGGAGGATGCCGCCGTTGCCCTCGTAGGATGTCAAATTGTTCGTCTGGCCTTGCGGGTAGTTGAATTCCTGTTGCCGCGTCTTCACGTACACGTCGGTATTGGTGAGCTCGCCGAAATAGATCTCCGGACGCTTTACACCGATGCTCGGCACCGTGCTCTGAATGGGCATGTTACTCAAGATCAGCGTCGGCAGCCCTTCCGAAGTGAACCCATTCACAGGGTTCATGGTGATACCGTAGCCGTGCGTATAAATAAGTCTCTCGTTGATCCAGTTGCGACTGCTCTCCGGGAGCTTATCGACGTTGAGCTCACGCGCGGCAAGCATCACCTGACGCGTTGTGCCATTGATTTCGTAGCGATCGATATCGATATCGGGAAAGTCGTAGTAGGTTCGAATTTCCTGAATCTGACGCAGTGTGTCCTGGAGTGCCCGCCAGTCCCACAGTCGGATGTTCTGCAGCGTAGCCTGATTATTTGCCGGATCGGCCGCCTCGACGGTCGTTTCAGCGGGAAATTCGCGTTGCGCAAGGCGGTCTAGTCCATAGGCCTGCCGCGTCAAGTCAATATTGTAGGCAATGTAGGGTCGCTCGCGAACGAGTTCGTTGGGCTTCACGATAAAGCTGCTGACGTACCACCCAACGATCTGAAGCGCGAGATAACAGACCGCAGCTGGAGCGACCGCTGCCACCAACCAGCGCGCGCGCGGCACCGCCACGACATTGATGGATGCGATCGCAGCACCAAGAACAAGCGCGGCACAGACCGCGAGCATTCCGGGAAGCATGACGTGCGCATCGGTGTAGGTGACGCCGCTAAAGATCGTATGTTCGTCGAACAGTCGCTCGAATCGAGCGATATACGCCCGCATCGCGAGGACCAGCAAAAGGAACCCAAACGCAATGGAGAACCCACGCCACGGCCGGGTGGTGGTGGTGTACCTGTTTCGGCGTCCCGAGAGAATTGTTGTACTGCCAGTAAGAAAAATGAAGAAAACGGCGATCACGCAGGCAATTACGGCTAGCGACAGCAGCCAGCCGGTGATGAGCTGCCACCCAGGCAGAGCGAACAGATAGAAGCTGATCTGCTTGCCGAAGATCGGATCCACAGCGCCACCGGTCGCGCGTGTCGCGTACCAATAAAGCGCGAACGTCGGCCACTCCATCATGTTGCTGGCCCCCGTCACGACGGCGATGAGCAGGGAGACCGCGAGACCAAGGAGGTGCAGGATGCGCGCAACCGGTAGCATCAACGGCTGGCCGCCGATGACGATCCTGTAGTCTTCCGGCAAATCGGATCGGTAGGCCCTCCTCAGTGCCAGGAACCATCCGTACAGAAAGAGAAATGCGACAGCAAAAAATGCCGCAAAGAATGTCCATTGCAGAGTGAGGGTCTTCCGGAATACTTCCTCGTAACCCAGCGAACCGAACCACAAGGAATCAACGTAATACGATAGAGCCGTTCGGCTGCTGAAAATGACGATCGCAAGGATGGCCAGAGCGAGGAAAAGCAGGCGGCGATAGCGCCGCGGCGGTTGCTGCCAATCGACTAAATCCTGCATGAGCTAGCCTGCTTTCAAGAGCGCTTCCGTCTGACGACCAAACAACCCAATTGTACGCTGTCCGCTCTCGAGACCGTCGACTATCGCCGACCTCCCGTTTGGCATCGATCCTGGGCGAATCATGTGCTATACGTGCGCACCAATGCTCATTAGTGCGCTATCGTCGGTATTTGCGCGGTATGACGGGGGAGGAGGAGCGACGGGTCTGGCCTGCGCCGATCCGTAGCGGTCACATCGAATCTTCGAGCCTCATGCATGCGGAGACCTTCGAGACGCTGAGGCAAGGGGCTGCGAAGAACAACCAAAAGGCAATCCACCATTTGTACTGTACTGCTTGCGTCATATGTTTCTGACGCGCCTTGGCGAGTCAGGCTGCGATACGTGGACTCGGGCACGGATCGCCGGGCACAGCAACGTCTCCATGCCATCTCGCTATGTTCACCCTTCCGAGGATGCGGTGCTCACTACAACGGCGAAACTAGGTGGGCACAAAACTGGGTACAACCCGAATCAAACAGAATCGAGCAAGGCAGCAGAAGGGCAGCTAACTCAATAAAGACAAAAGAGAAAAATGGTGGACGTGACCGGGATCGAACCGGTGACCCCCTGCTTGCAAAGCAGGTTGGGTGAAAACACTAAAGGCTTTGTCTGGTGTCGCTTACACGGAAAACCAACAAGATTTCCGTTCTTTCAAATGTCCCGAAGTTGTCCCGAGCATCACGGGGCGAGCGTTTCGGCGCGAATCCCATGATGTTTCGTTGGCTGGACGGAGAAGCCAGAGCACCGCACGATTTTTCAGACGTACGTGAAGGTGTTAAGTCTCCGGTCTCAGTTGGGTCCGTTCGACCTGATCACGGGCAAGTCGTACAATCATCCTGAAGCACGCCAACTGGTAATGAGAAGCGAGTTTCGTTACCGGCTTGAGGGCCGCATACATGAGCGCCATCTCCTTCCGGGTCAATTTAGTACGGCAGAGCCTAGAGGACGGCGTCAACTGACGCGTGACGAGTGAACAACCCGCTCGAGTGAGCCAAAACGTGGGTTTACAGCAACCTCGATGCGGCGCATGAAGTATCCGCTACTAAATCAGTTAGTTGACTAGCGTTTAACAGCCGACCTAATATGGCCGGACCATGACGGTAGCCGACGCACTCATCGGGCAGACCCTCTCCCATTACCGCATCCTAGCAAGACTTGGGAGCGGCGGGATGGGTGTTGTCTACAAGGCGGAAGACATACGCCTTGGCCGTTTCGTGGCGCTGAAGTTCCTCTCAAGAGATGTTGCAACCGACCCGCATGCCTTAGCACGGTTTCGCCGTGAGGCACAAGCTGCGTCTGCGCTCAATCATCCGAACATCTGCACTGTATATGACATTGGGGAGGACAATGGCCACGCTTACATTGCAATGGAGTATCTCGAAGGTGAGACGCTGATGCATCTGATTCATGTTAAACGACTGAATATCGAACAAATTCTACATATCTGTGTCGAAGTATCAGGTGCCCTGAAAGCGGCCCATGCCAAGGGCATCATCCACAGAGACATCAAACCTGCAAATATTTTTGTTACGAAGGACAGCCAAGCGAAAGTGTTGGATTTTGGCTTGGCCAAGGTGGCGGAAAACTACGTGGATGAGGCAACCGCCACGACAGCTGCAACAGCAAGTCGCTCCGACCAGCACTTAACTATGTCAGGTGCCGCGATTGGCACAATCGCTTACATGTCCCCCGAACAAGTCCGGGGCGAGAAGCTCGACAATCGAACGGACCTTTTTTCGTTTGGAGCGGTTCTGTACGAGATGGCAACCGGGCGATTAGCATTCTCAGGGAATACGTCGGGAATCATTTTTGATGCAATTCTAAATCGCCTTCCAATCCCCGCTGTACAGCTCCGGCCTGATATACCCCCACGGCTTCAGGAAATTATGAGCAAGGCTATGGAGAAGGACCGCAATCTTCGGTATCAGCATTTCTCGGAGCTGTGTGCCGACCTGAAGCGCTTAGAGCGCGACACGGATGCGGGCCGCAATTCCCCTGTCGAGAATTTTGAGAGGAAAGGAAGGTCGGCTGCGATTCTCGGTTGGGCGATCAAATACTACAGACTCGTGGGGGCATTCAGCGTTTTTCTTCTGCTAGCTGCTTTCGCACTTGTCTGGGCTAAGTATTCGGTTTGGCCTAGCGCCCCTCATATTCTGCTACCTAATGAAAAGAACCTCGTGGTGCTTCCTTTTACAGCCGTTGACAGCCAGCAAGGAGAGCAAGTCTATTGTGACGGTTTTACCGAGACAGTCACTGCAAAGCTGGCACAGGTGAACACGCTGCAGGTGCCTTCTGCTTTAGAAGTGCGTACGAGACATATCACGAATATCCAGGAGGCTCGAACACAGTTCGGCGCAAATCTAGTCTTAATAGCAAGCTGGCAGCGGCTACACAATTCAGCCCGCATAAACCTAAGCCTTGTCGATACAAAGACGGGCCACCAGCTTCAGACCGAAACAATTACTGAGCCCGCGACGGATTTGTTCCGCCTTCAAGACGAGGTGGTTCTCAAAGCATCCCGGATGCTGCAACTTCAACTGTCACGGAGCGATACCGCGTCACTAACGAACCATGGTACAACCGTCCCAACCGCATATGATTTCTATATACAAGGGGTTGGTTATCTACAACGGTATGAGAAGCCAGAAAATATCGACGTTTCAACTAGCTTGCTAAAGCGCTCCGTAGAAGAGGACCCCTCCTACGCTCAAGCGCAGGCAAGGCTAGCGGAGGCCTATTGGTATAAATATAAGGCTACTAAAGAACCGCAGTGGGCCGAATTGGCGAAGAGGGCTGCAAAGAAAGCCCAAAATCTAAACAGTCAGTTACCCGAGGTGCAATTAGCAATCGGCGATTTGTCGCGACATACGGGGGCGTACCCGGACGCTATTTTGGCATTTCAGCGGACGCTTCAATTGGACCCAGAAAGTGTAGATGGATATATAGGTTTGGGAAGAACCTACGATGCTCTCGGTCACTCAGCCGAAGCTGAACAGGCCTTTCGTCGGGCCATAGAAATCCGTCCTACTTGTTGGAACTGTTATAACTCCCTAGGGGTTTTTCTTAATGGCCAAGCACGCTATCAAGAGGCCGCGCAAGCGTGGAAGAGGGTGACAGAACTTACTCCTGATAACGTGTGGGGCTATATGAACGTGGGTGCCGCATACTTCAGTCAGGGACAGTTTGCTGACGCTAGCGAGTATTTCCGTAGCGGTCTCAAACTTGCGCCAAACGACGCTGACCTATATTCGAACGCTGGTACAGTTAGCTTCTTTTTGCGCCGCTTCGAGGAGGCTGTAGATTACTTTCGCAAAGCAATCGAGCTGAATCCTCAAAAGTATGACTATTGGGGTAACCTAGCTGACTCATATCGGATGATTACAACAGAGCCCGGAAAAGCAGCAGAAGCGTATCGCCAGGCCATTCGTCTCGCCGAATTGCAATTAGAAATCAACCAGTCCGATAGCGATGTATTGAGTTCACTGGCCGTTTATCATGCACGGATAAATGACAGAACGCTTGCTGAAGAGTATTTAAACAGGGCACTGAAAACAAAGCCCGAAGATGTCGATGTTCTGCACGATGCGTGTCTTGTATCTCTTGAACGAGGGGACCGCCGGGCCGCTATGGTATGGCTTGAAAAAGCAGTGAAGGCTGGCTATCCAAAAGAACAACTTATTGCTAATCCAGAGTTAACTGGCCTACACTCAGACCCTCAATTCGACCGCCTCGCACAGCACGCAAAATCTTATCGTTAGACACCGTCCCCTAGGCGCAATGGGAAATCAAAGAGTGCTTTCGATTTATAGGAGGTTAATCGTGAACCGTGCTTTGATTCAAATTCAAAATCGCGGACGAGTCCTGATTTGCGTGTTTTCGGCTGTAATTCTCGTCGCGTTGGGTGTGTCAACAATAGGGGTAGCTCGGCCACCGCAACATCTACCAACAAACTGGTCAATTCAAGTTATCGCTCCCAACGACTCGAGCGAGACGGTGACTTACCAGGTTTCGGCCACCCCAGACGCTGCACATAATGGGTGCTCGGACGCGAAGGCACCGTATATCGGCGCAACGAATGGCGACATATCGATGTGTGCGCAGGACAAGGTCCGGTGGCAGGGAGTGTCCGATGGTAACAAGCACGAGCTGGTTGTATTCGTATCGGACAACATTCTAAACAGCACAACCTTTAGGGGTACGGACCATAACCCTACCCAACAAGGCTCTCTACAGGTATCTCCGCCTGCCACGGCGACTAACCACGAGTATTATGTCGTGCTCTGGGACAAAAATCACAATCATGTGCACCATGGTGACCCCAAAATCATAATTGGCAGCGGAAGTGATCAGTGATGGCGAACGTCGCGCTCAACGCGATGCACAGCAAGGATTAGAACTGGCCTTTCGGATGGCGTGTCGATCGCATCGGGGCCAGAGTTTGGGTGATTGCGACTGTGCTGGAAAAATTGCGGTATGCTGCCCTGAGTGATGTCACCACGTCAAGTAAATCTTGCGTTAATGCACTAGGGGTTCTGTAGCAGCGAAGGATAGCGGTTGTTGGTCGCTAGGAGACTCTCTCCGCACGGACGACAGCAGCGGTGTTCGCGACGAGCGCCGACAAGTCATGCGGGACGCGAAGTTCATTCGCGGGGGGGCAAACGACAACGGCTGGCGCTTGGGCGTAAGCCAACTAACATTGACATCAACAAACATTCTGTTAATATCCCGCGATCGAGTCACATCGATTCCAGTCTTCTCAGTCGGCTCGCTCTCGGCTATTTTTGCGAGGACCGCCGTGAAATCAGCGTTCCTGTTGAATATGAGCACTGCAGCCTTAGTGTCTCTCCAGCTCAGATAGGACAGGAGCTGGTCGATTGTTTCGAGGAAACTCTTTTCGCCCTTCCAGAATTTGCATTCGGCAATAAAAATATTTTTACCGTCAACGCGGATCAGGATATCGGTCTTGCCCTGGAAATTGAATGTTTCCCCGGTTGCCTGGCCATTAAAAGTACCGTTAAGCGGCACGAGAAAATGGAAACGAAGATCTTCTTCTCTCATGTCGCAAAAAGCGTGGGGGCTCAGTTCCGCAAGCTGTTCTGGCACGAAGGCCCAAAGCAAGACCGAACCATATGGAATGGAAAACTAAATCACGCCTTAATCCCCAATAATGAACCATCGAAGCGCATTGAGCCGGTGCAAGAATTTCATCCAAACGGTCGCCGTAATCACGCTTACAAACCGCCACAGGACGCAGCAACCAAACCCGCGCCGGCGCCGGATGCATGGCAAGAGATCTGCCAGATACATTTGAAACAGTGGGTCACGCCGGGGCAACGCGCCAAGCTCGAAGCGGAATACAACGCGGGCATCGCAACCGGCAAGTCGTGGCGGGATATCGGCACTGCGCTTGGTCAAATCGTGAAGGGGTGGGAACGTGGTCGCTAGTAGAACGTGTCGCAGCGGACCTACACACAGTGCTGAGCGTGATCGAAACATTATCTGTGTGAGTCAGGACGGGCGGAAGTACATCGTCGCCTCTGAGCGGAACAGAAAGTACCCAAACACGACGAGGAGAACAGCATGAGCGGCGGAAATGTTCCATGAGTAGAATGCGCCAACCACGACATGGAACGCCATCCATAGCACAGCAAAATACCTGGTCCAGTTGTCACCTCGTAGCATAAAAATGCCGCACAGGAGGATGCTAGCCGCAGCCGCAGAAATTTCAACGATGTCGTAGTTGAACGGCTCCGCCATCTTGAATCGGCTCCAGTGAAATACCAGACTGACAGCGCCAGCCACAATAAGTAGAGCGGCGATGACCGTAACGGGGTAAGGGCGTTTCATAAGCCGGAATTGTCTCGCAGTTCAGTCGCGAAAAGAAAATGTTGTTTTGAGGCCTCGGCGCTGCGCTCGGTCAGATCGTGAAAGGATGGAAACGTGGGCGCTAGTCGGTATCTAAAACGCGGTAACTGGACAAGGGGGGTGTTTGAAAACCACTGCTCGGTAACCCGGGTGATCTCAACAGGTCGATGCAACACTTCTCAAAGTCGATTTGCAGCGGGCAGAGCAAGCTAAAGTCGTCCGCGAGTGTTGATTCAAGCGGAATGCCGCCCTGACTGGTCTCATCGAGCACCCGCCTTACAAAGAGAACCGTCCTGTAGAAGTATCGTCAGATCAACAGCTTAAATTGCTGTTGCGTCGACCGTCTGAGCCGGCACGACGAACCGGGCAAGTGGAATTAATTCCGAGTGGTCCGTAACTAGGGCTGAATCGCACACTGCCCCTCATGACCCTGCACGTAGCGCGACGGGTTGCACGGGCTCTCTACTCCTCGGCGAGAGCCTCCATCGGGGATATGCGCGCGGCGCGTTGCGATGGCAGGAGGCAGGCGGCGAGACACACTGCTGCCGTCACGCACGCGGCAGCAGCGAGGACCGCAACGTTAAGCGGCGGTACCTGGAAGAGCAGCGACCGCATCGCCCGGCCCGCCTGCCATGCTCCGATCAAGCCCAACACGGTTCCGGCGGTTAGCAGGCGTAGTGAGAGTGATAGAAACTGGATCCGAATCTGACCGGGTTGCGCCCCGAGGGCTATCCGTACCCCAATCTCGCGGCGGCGCTGTGCCACGGCGTAACTCAGCACTCCATAGGTGCCGATGGAGGTGAGCAACAGAGCTATCGCGGAGAAGAGGCCGGCCAGAAGTGCGGGTGAGCGACGGGCGACCAGACTGTCGGCAATGCGAGTGTTCATCGACCGGAGATCATCGACTGGCACGTCGGCATCGATTTGCCGTACTACCTTTTGCAGCGTCAACCCGAGCGATTCGGGTGGCAGGCTCGTTCGGATGGCGACGAAGACGCTGTCACCAATACGGAAGGCGTAGGGATAATAAATCGCGCCTTGGGCTTCATTTTCCGTGAGCCCCGCTTGTTTCACCCCGCCAACAACGCCGACGATGGTGAAAGCTTCGGCATCCTTTCCCGCTTCCGAGCCGTCCCACAATCGCTGTCCAATCGCGCTGGTGTGCGGCCAGTAGTATCGCGCGAAGTCTTCATCCACAACGCTGACTCGCTCAGAGCGACGTGAATCGTCGGCAACTAGAAACCGTCCCGCCCGCAGAGAGAAACCCATCGCGCGAAAATAGTCGCCGGCGACTCCGTAAGAATAGTGCCCTCGCGCGGATTCGCCAGGGCGGCGAACGTGACCCGCTACCGTGGCGGCGCTTTTCCCGATGTTGCCACTGAAAGGCACATTGTTGACCACGCCCGCTGACAACACTCCCGGTAGGCGGTCGAGTTTGTCCATCAATCTTTCCACAAATTTCAGGCGGCCTGCCTCCGGGTAGTCTGCCCACGGAAGCAAGATTTGCCCGGTCAGGACGTGATCCGACTGGAACCCTGGAGAAATGGCCATCACTCGCTGAAGACTGAGGCCGAGCAGACCCGCTCCGGCCAACAGAATAAACGCCAAGGCAATCTGAGAGACGATAAAACTGTGACGCAGGATTTGAGCGCCGTGCCCGCTCGTTCCGCCACGGCTTTCCGATTGAAGAGCATTTCCGAGATGTCGCCGAAGATGGAACCAGGCGACGGGCACCGCGAACACGATGCCCATAACGATAGCCGCGACCAAGCCGGCCAATGCCGATCGTGCGTCAAAAGCGATGCGACCTCCCAAGGGCAGGCGATCAGCGCCCAACCCGCGCAGCAGTTGGATTCCGCCGGCGCCGACGGCGAGTCCGAGTAATCCTCCGGCGAACGTGAGCAAGGTGGTCTCGACGACTACTTCGCTGACGAGGTATCGCCAACCTGCGCCAAGCGCCTGGCGAACGGCTAATTCCCTGACTCGGCCGCTGGCACGGATAAGAAGCAGGTTCACCAGGTTGACTGCGCCAACCAAGAGAAGAACGAGTACGCCTGCTTCCAGCAGCAGCAGTGTGGGGCGCACGGCTGCGACGTGGTCCGCGCGCAATGGCACCACCAGCGAACGAAAGCCCGCATCGGCAATCATCTTGGCCTGCGGGTCGTCGACTTCCAGTGCCGTGTTCTGTGCGTCGATCTCCGACTGGGCTTGTGCGATCGTGGCATCCGGTTGCAGGCGCGCAATCATTTGGATCACATTTCCGCCAGCATGCCGCCGCGATGGCGCGCGATCTTCCGGGCGCGATGCCAGGGGCAAGAACACACGGGCATCGGAAGAGAGAAAGCGGAAGCTGGGAGGTAAGACGCCAATCACCGTTCTGGGAACGCTGTTTACGCGAATCTGCTTTCCGATGACATTGGGATCGGCGTTGTATCGTTGCCGCCAAAACGCGTCGGAAAGAATGGCCACGTGGTCGGTTTCGGAACTGGTTTCCTCATCCGTGAAAGCGCGGCCGATCGCGGGGCCGAGCCCAAGAGTAGAGAAAAAATCCGGAGATACGCGCATAGTCTGGAGACGTTCTGTCGAGCCCGACTCACCGACAATCTCCGTTCCATAGTTGTAGATCGAGAGCGAGGCCAAGGCAGGAATACGGCCGCGGCGTTCGTAATAATTGGTTAGCGAAGACCCGTCGCGATCGACGCCCGCTTTCGGATACGTATTGAAGACCATCATGAGCCGGTCAGGCTCGGGAAACGGCATGGGACGGAGCAGCACCGAATCGATCACGGCAAAAATCGTCAGATTCGCGCCGAAGCAAACGGCGAGTGTTAAGAGAGCGGTAGCTGTAAATGCCGGGGTCTTTCGGAGCAGGCGGGCGGCGTAACTCAGCTGCCTGTGAAACTCGTCAAAGAAGTGCACGCCGAAGGCTTCCCGGCAATCAGCTTTAATATTGATGGGGCTGCCGAGTTCTATCCGCGCGCGGCGAGCCGCCTTTTCCGGCGAAAGCCCGGAGCGGACCAGTTCGTCCGTGTATTGCTCGATGTGGAAGCGGAGCTCCTCGGACATTTCCTCTTCGAAATCACGCCGCCGTGTGAGCACGCGAAACAAAGAACGAAGGCGCTGGATCATGTCACACCTCCTCCGACGTTGCGTTTAGCGCCGCGGCAATCGCAGAGGCCAACCGGTTCCAGCCGGCCGTTTCCGCACGCAAGCGGCGACGCCCCGCAGCGGTCAAGGTGTAATACTTCGCGCGGCGGTTGTTCTCGCTTTGCCCCCACTCGGCAGTGATGAGACCGTGATGCTCCAAGCGGTAGAGGGCCGGATACAAGGACCCTTGGGGAATCTCAAGCGCATCGTTTGAAATCTGGCGTATGCGCAACAAGACACCGTAGCCGTGCAGCGGTTTCAAGGACACCGCTTTGAGAATCAGCATATCGAGTGTGCCTGGGAGTAGTTCGGCGGCTTTGTCCACTGCGTTGTTCTCCTAGTCCAACTAGGAGTGTAGCGGACACTCTCCTAGTTTGACAAGGGGAAAGTACGGCGGCTAGCGAATAGCCCACCGGCAGGATGCTGCAAGAGGGCGCTCGCACGCTTCGGCCATGCTTTTACTTCGCCGCGTCCGAGTTTTGACGCGAACGCCCCAGGGACATCGGCTCCTGGCACGCGGGAAAAAAAACGTGCCACGGCGTCAGGATTCAAACTTCGACTTTGGTCGACGGTCGTAAGGTTCCCGTGTCCATGTACTACGTTGGACGCGGGAACGACGGCCAAGTGCAAATGAGCACTAAGCCGCACCACGCCGCGTTGATGACGGAAGTCGCCCAGCGACTCTCTGCACCAGAGGCTTCAGCAGTCTCGTTGCCTCCCCTGCTGCTCTGATTGCTACCGGGTGGAGCGAACCAGTTCCCGAGCGGGTATACCCCCGCTGTGGACCAACGCCTTCACGGCGCACCCGGCAACGCGACTTATCGGGAGTTAGGCTCGACGACCGCTCCGATTCAGGAAAACACGCGGCTGTGAATGTTGACGGACATTTCGAGCGCAACGGAATTCGGACAAGTTCCCACATGCACCGCCAACTTAGTCTCACACCATGTAGTTTTGCCCCTGGCTAAGAGGCTTATTTCTTCTTCAGCTCTGCAGTCCAGTTCAGAATGACCGTAAGAGGCTCAGATGATGTCTTGGCCGTGTTGATTAGGAATCGTTTGCCGTCCGGCGCTGTATCCCAGCGGAAAACATCCAATTCCGCGCTATTGTATATGCTGGTTACAGGAAGCTGGAACAGGGGTTTAGGGGAGCCCACCTTGAATATCGGTCCCTCCGTGACGTCCACAGCCATGAGTTTCCCGTCGAGAGAAAGATAGAACAACTCCTTACCATCCCGTCGCCAGCGTGGCTGGTTGCCACCATCACTAGAAACCGGTGTCTTACTTCCTCCACTCGGAGGCGTGGGGAATGGCTGAACATATACCTCTACTCTACCGGACTCGTCCGAAGCATAGGCTATCCAGTGTGTGTCGGGGGAGAACTGCCCCTGGCCCTCGCTGAATTCGGTATTCGCGAACGGCATCGGCTCCCCAGAATGTACTCCGTCTCCCGTCAACGGCAGAAACCATAAATCGGCATTCGTCTTTGCATCCTGCTGGGTATACAGCAGGAAACGGCCGTCGCGTGACCAATGGTTCGGGAATTTCGCATCGTCTGTTGGACTGACCAACACCTGTTCTTTCCCAGCACCGTTCGCAGCTTTCTGATAAATCCCCGTCCCCCCGGCCCGCGCAGCAGCAAAGGCCACTCGGCTGCCATCCGGGGACCATACCGGCGCGAGATCCGGAGAGAGATCAAAAGTAAAGCGGGCGCTCACGACGCGAGCCAAGTCAAGCAGCCAGATGACTTGGCTGGCACCCAACGACTTCGGGTCGATTCGCGTGGCGGCCACTCGCGTTCCATCTGGCGACAGCGCGAGATCGTCGTAAGAATATGTTCCGGATTCCCCCGCCTCGCCTAGCTCTTTGCCCTGGCGGTCATACCAGCCGAGCCCGGAAAGCGCAATGGCACTCTTCCCGGCGCGGAATGCTAGGACACCGTTTGCCGACGCGGAAAAACCTGCGGAGAGTAGGAAGGTCCCAACCTGCTCGACAACTGGAGTTGGCTCGCCCACCAGCTCCAGTCGCCGCTCGTCGAACATCTGAGCCAACAGGGTGCCATCGCGCATAAAAAACAGTCGTCCCGATCCCGCGTCGGAGGAAGGCGCATAAACCACCATTAGGGAGGTAGCGAGAATTCGCTTGGAGCTTTGTTGTTCGGGTTTTTCATCAAGCGATCCGATGTAGACACCAGAATTTTCGGGTGCTCTCAAATACGCAAAGTGCCGTCCGTCTCGCAGAAAAGAAGGAAAAGCGTGAACCTCGTTGCGCCCACCCGTAGTCGTAAGAAAGGTGGGAACACCGCCCCAGGCCGAAACTTGCATGATTCCATTCCTGTCGGTGCCAAAAATAATTACGTCCTCCTTGTTCCAAGCGCCACCGAGAACGGAGGCTGAGGTATCGCAGATCGTCTGCGGTGGGCCACCGGAGATATCGATTCGTTTCAACTTGCTTCCCGACTGAAATGCGACGAACCGGCTGTCCGGGGACCAAAAGGCGTGCGGCCCATAGACATTTTCTGTGCCTGGCAGCGGGCGCGTTTCAAGCGAATCTAAAGCGCGAATCCAGATGAGCCTGCGCCCGTCCGGACCGGGAGCCAGGATAGCAAGCTGGCGTCCATTGGGTGAAAGTGTGAAGTTGAGACTGCCTGCAGGCACTGGGATCTCGAATCGCACTGGCGCGGCCAAGGGGGGCGTCTTGCCCCAATACAAGAATGCATTTAGTGCCAAGGCAAAACCCAGGAACACCGCTGCGACGACAGCAAGCCGCCGCCAGCGAGTCCTTGGTTGCCTCGTCGGTGCGAGCGGTTCCGCTTGGCTCACCGACTCCGCCATCCATTTTAATTCGAGAGCGAGGTCCCGTGCGGTTTGCCAGCGTTCATCCGGGTCCTTGGCGAGGCAGCGGCGAATTACGTGATCCAATGACGGTGGCGTGAGCGGTTTCAACGTGGTGAGTGGGGTCGGCTCTTTGTCGAGAATCGCGGAAGCCACACTCAATTGGCTTTTTCCTTGGAAGGCGCGTTGGCCGGTGAGCATTTCGTATAACACGGCACCGAGGGAAAAGATGTCACTACGGCCATCAAGTTCCTTTCCCTCGACTTGCTCGGGTGACATGTATTGAAAGGTGCCGACGACTATGCCTTGATCAGTAACGGGGGTTAGTCTGGCTGCACCCGTCAAAGTAATGGCATTGGGTGAGGAGACGGCGGGCTTAGCAAGTCCGAAATCGAGCAGCTTGGCGCCGGTTTTGGTGAGCATGATGTTACCGGGCTTCAAGTCCCGATGAATCACACCACTTCGGTGCGCTTTGTCGAGCCCACCGGCGATCTCGGAGCCAATCTTGAGCAATTGTTCCGTCGGCAGTTCGCCCCGTTCGAGACGCTTTGCAAGAGTGTCCCCCTCGATGCATTCCATCACCAGATATACGGTACCGTTCTGATTGCCGACGTCGTACAAGACGCAGATGTTCGGATGGTTCAGAGACGAGATGACCTTAGCTTCGCGCTCGAAACGTTGCTTGCGTGAGGTATCAGCGGAAAGCTCTGCAGGAAGTATTTTTATCGCGACATCGCGATCCAGTCGCGTGTCGCGTGCGCGATACACTTCCCCCATGCCTCCAGCGCCGAGCAAAGTGAGGATTTCATAAGGGCCTAGATGTGTGCCTGGAGCAAGGGCCATGGGGCGTGATTATAACCCCGGGAATCCTTAATAGGGTTCGACCACCTCAAAGTGGTCGCGGTAGGGACGACCATCGCTGATCGCCCCCCGCACAGAACCGTACGAGCGGCATTACCGCATACGGCTCCCACCTTGGAGGATTAGCGAGCGGTGCTACGACTCGCACACCGTTCAATCCTTGGGACACTCAGTCTCCGCACTGTGTCGGACGAGTGTTGAATTAAACGATGTTCTCCTTGGCCCGCACCCTTTTCTCCCCAGGCTCCGCCGAAGATCGCTCTTCTTTGTTCGTCTGGTTCATCGATAGTATGGCGCGGTCCGACTCCTCCGAAGCGTACGCGTCCGCCGTGTGGCTTTGCGCCTTCGCGGACCGGCCTCCTTCCCGTTTGGGCCGAGGCGCTCCAGAGGTCTCCCGGTTCTCGTACATGTTGTTTCTCAGCGTGCGCGGGTTCTTCGACTACGCAGGACCGTCTGCTCGCTCGCGATTATCGCGAAACAGTCGTGTTGCCTTCCTCCAATCAGGACAGAGTCGGCGTCCTGGTTTTGCGTTTTTCGAAGCACATTAGCCCGGCCCACCGATACCCCTGTCTACGCTTCAAGCGACATCTCGCGATGTCTCCTGCAAGACTGAGGGCCAAGATGGAGTCGCTGTCTCCTTCCTTGTAGGACTCTTTCATTCCCTGCAACATGCCGGTTTATCCCGGCGCACCCTGATTAACGCGGACTCGTAGTTCTTATCCATGAAACTCACGCACTCGGAATCGATCCTGTGTTTTGGTCTTCACAAAATGCGCTATAAAATCAATGCCCTGGACCCGGAGTTATTTTCTCGGCGACAAGATGCTTTGTTTCCCCAATAAAAAACTGTCCTTCAACCATCACGATCTTCGCATCTCTCTTGGGAGCAAAATAATTGTTTGGGTTCCCATCCCATATGTTTACGGCTCGACCCGGCAATAACAGTTGTATTTTTTCGCCGTGCGGAAGCCGGGTGCATAACAGGCGAACCCCATTACTTGCCCAAAAAGCCTATTCATTGCGGGTCTTCTTGCGCAAAGCCACTGGGTGGGTACCTAGCGTTTTCAGCTTCTGATGCTGCAGCTACGCATTCTGAAGGGCCTTATCCGGTCGCGCCCGTCCAGGTGCCGCAAGCGGAACGCCTAGCGACATAGATAAAGAAGTTTCTCGACTGCTACACCGTTCAACAACTTACAGCAATGGGCACGGTGATGGTTGGCGCGAGTCTTCAAATGGAGAAGCCTAGTTCCCTCCAGTCCAGTTGATGTAGGAACGAACTGCACCGTGGTAGGCCGAAAGGCTAACAGTCGCTCGGTGCAGGGGCAAAGGGTAGCGGCATCAGTAGCCAGGTGGAACCACCTGGTGAAATCCACAAGGCCGCAGATAGTCCTGGATCGCAATCCCTGGGCAAGCTGAAATCAAACAAGGCGCAGAACTGCGTCTGAATGTGGCTTGTTATGGGTCTGAAGATAACCCCGTCCGGTGAGTTCGTCGCTGTCGGTTCCAATCAACCTGAATCATTGCGGCGAAGAACTACTCCTTATATTGTTGTTCCTCAAGCGACACCAGCAAAGCGGAAACGAGGCAAATCCTTGTCACGCAGAACTGGTCAAGATGGTCATATCGAAAAATCGGGAAGGTGGTTTGTCGTGAGATTTTGGAAGGACATCTCCGGTCAGGAGAATCGGATACACGTCCGTGTGCGTGTGTGCCCGATTTCCGGTCCCGGTTTACTTTCCAAGAGCGAACGCAAACGCAAAGCGAGGGAAATTATCCAAGCGAGCGGAGTGGACTCGGCTGAACGCTTCAACGAGGTCGTGAAGCAGGACATCGGGGTCACGTTCCGTGAACAATCTATAGTCTGGCTGCGCCAGTTGCAGAACCGAAAGCGCAGGCCCATTCGAGACAGCTATGCGGTCTCAATTCAAGGAGCGCTCGACAAATGGATTCTTCCCGCAATTGGAAGTCTGCCGTTGGCGAGCGTGGACAATCTTTCTGTGAAACCACTCATTGAGAAGATGTCATCGGCGGGGCTGAAGCCACGAACTGTTAACAAATATATTGAGCATGTAAAGCAGGTCGTGGAATCATTGAAAGGTCCGAATGGCGAGCCCACCCATACCAGGAAATGGGACCCAGAAACGATGGACCTTCCAATCGTTGAGCGTGCAGAACAGAAACGTCCATCCCTCAAGGCGGACGCAATCTCAAAACTCATCAATCAGAGCCGCGGTCAGGAACAAGCGCTGTACGTCCTGCTCGCCGCAACTGGCATGAGGATTTCTGAGGCGTTAGCGCTGGAGACCCATCATTTCACGAACAACGGTCGAACCATCGTTGTCGAACAACAGGTGGAGAAGGACTCGGCCAAACTCGTGAAATATTTCAAGACCGCCGCTGCTAAACGAGAAGTGGACCTGCACACTGACATTGCAGAGTACCTGCAACGCTACACAGCCAGAAAAACTGGACTGCTGTTTCGCACGACGAACAACACGCCGCATCTGTACAGCAATCTAGAGGACCGTTGGCTCACTCCACGACTTGTCGAGATGAATTTGGATGAGGAAGGAATGGGCTGGCATTCGTTCAAGCGATTCCGAAAAACGTGGTTGCGTGGTCAACGCTGCCTAGAAGACATCAACAACTTCTGGATGGCGCACAAACCACAAACCATGTCCGAGGTCTACTCGCATCTTCACGAGGAATTGCAATTGCGCCTCGATGAAGCCGAGCGAGTTGGCTACGGATTCGCGCTTCCGGCCTCTGAAATTGCTTCAGTTGTACCGATTGTCCCGAAAGTGCACCAAAATAGTGCAGTGGAAAAAGCAGCGTAAATGATTGGGAGAGCGGGAATTAAGTTGGTGGACGTGACCGGGATCGAACCGGTGACCCCCTGCTTGCAAAGCAGGTG
Organism: uncultured Acidobacteriota bacterium; assembly: GCA_963834025.1. Classification (GTDB taxonomy): domain Bacteria; phylum Acidobacteriota; class Terriglobia; order Acidiferrales; family UBA7541; genus Acidiferrum. The sequence goes on from CAWIAI010000007.1 coordinate 881,837, forward strand.
CTCTCCCAGCTGAGCTACACGCCCACGGCGGGAACTATCTTTGATTCTAAAGCATTTGCAACTGTCCGCAAACTCAGAAACACGTCTCTTTACCCTCTACTGTGTCAGAACTGTGTCAAAACCCCTGTCGCCAAAACCCTGCTGTGTCAAAACTCCTGGCATCTCGTTGGCCCGGCGATTGATTTTGTCCAATGCTTCCCTCTTCATCTGTAACTTCATTTGCGAATACTTCTTGAACACTTGTGAGTCACCCTGCCGAAGCATCTGGATCACCCACTCGTCCGCTACGCCTCCGGCGCTGAGCCGTGTGGCATAAGTGGATCGCAGATCGTACAGCCTGAAATATTGAATCCCGGCTCTTTTCAGGGCCTTTCTCCACGCCGTGCGAAGCGACCTCAAGTGTCCTGCTTGATTCAGATCACTGGGAAAGAGGAACTCTCCGTTCCCAGAGATTGCAATCTGGTTTTGAAACGCCTCCAATGCGAGCTTGGTCAGCGGGATTTCCGCAACACCATTCGGCGTCTTGGAGTCGGGAATCCAAAGAACCCCGTTGAGGAAGTCGATTTGGCCTTTCTTCATCGGAAGCAGTTCTTTTTTCACTCGCAAGCCGGTCTCTGCGATGATGCGGATCGCATTTCGCAGGTGCGGCACCGCGTTGTTCTCGATCGTCTGCTGCTCGGACCAGGTCACGTAGTGCGGACGGAACAGCCCTTTCAAGGTGCCCGGGAATTCCACCATCCCACAAGGATTCGCGGCGAGCAGCCTTTTTCGAACCGCTACATTCAACATCCTTCGAAGCACGCGCATTTCTTGGTGCACCGTAGTTGCCTTGATCAGGCCCTGCTCACGGTAGCCTTCGCGGGTCCGAGTCCTGACGCGTTGACGAAGTCGCTCTCGAAGGTAGAGGTCGATTTCGTCGGGTCCAACGTCAACCAATCGTCGCGTAGCAAAGGCTTTCTTCAAGTGCTGAACGCAGCGGAGATTCGCATTGTGCGTTCCTGGTTGGCGAAGAGGCGGTTTGGAATAGTTCTCCAAGAAGAAGTCCGCCCATTCACCAAAACTCAGATTTTCGCCTTTGCGAACAACCTGCAAGATGTTGCCATCCCTGGCCTCAAGCCTGGCCCGCAAACACCTTTTGGGCCTGCTGCCAGTCCTCGGCGGAGGTTGATTGCAATGTAAACGAACTGCACCTGCGGGAGAGCCGAAAACAGGCTGCTGTATGCAAAGAGATGCGTATCAAAACTCGCCAGGCTCAAGAGTCCGGAGTCCACAAAACTAAAAGTGACCACGGGTGGTGAAGAAGATTCGGGCGAGAAAAACATCGGGAATTTATCCACGGAATGTCGGGCGGTTGTTCTCTCCCGGATCGCTCCGGCATAGTGTTTTGTGGCAGCGCGAATCTAGTGATGCCCAGATCTTTGCAAAAGTACGCGACCTTCTCATCCTCGGTTTCGAGATACCGGTAATCGAGATGCCCAAGAACAAAATCCAGAATCGCTAGCTTCGTGCGCATGTGCTCGACGGAATGTTCGCGCCGGTTGCGAAGATGCTCCCGGCCAATGGCTCGATAGACTAGGCGCGAAAACAGGTGATAGACACGACCGTTTCTGAGCAGCATACGGGCCGCGGCATGACCTTTCCGGGGCGGTCGCCGGGGTAGGCAAGGTTGGCCAAGTATGATCGCCTCCTCCCAAGGAAAATGGCCTGCGCAAGAAAGCGCGGTGAACGGTTCCTACAAATGGCCGAACAGGGATCAACAGCGACAGGCACAAGAGGCCGACCGAACGAAGTCGGAGGTACAACGTGATACTCATTGGAGTGGATGGGGCTAGCTAGACGGCGGGATTCGTCGTTGCTGGTTGTTCGTTCTCCTGATACAGAAAAACCTCTTCTACGCTCTTGCCAAAGGCGCGGGCGATCTTGAAAGCTAGCGGCAGACTCGGATCGTACTTGCCCGTTTCAATGGCGTTGATGGTTCCGCGAGCAACACCCACATGGGACGCGAGCTCGGCTTGCGACCATTCTTTCTCGGCACGAAGCACGCGTAGCCGTGTCTTCATCGGTACCGCCAGGAATACAGAATTAGCCCAAAGCTCCACAGGCTGATCATCAGGGCCGGGAGCCCGAGCCAGGACACGGAATGAAATCCAAGGTGTTGTGCCAAGCCGATGACTAACGAGAAGACGAGCGTGCCGACAAACGCAAACGTCAGTGCGCGGTAGTTGATCTGGCGTTCGCGTTCATCTTTCGAACGCAAGAAGAGGACGAGGAAAAAGACGGCGGCGAGAGCCGTCACAAGAGCAAGAGCGAGCAAAGGCTTGTAGTAAGAAATTGGGGCGTAAGACGCAACGCTGAACATAATGGCGGACAGAAAAGCCGAGGAATAGAAAAGCCACAGCACGCTGCGTGGATGAGGGCGACTGGAATCAAAGAAGGACATAGCGGACTCCAGCAAACTAATGTACGCTATACACTACTTTATGTCAACTATAACGACCTCTATGCTTTATATGCCACTCTTGACTTAAAATAGCCTATGAGCTATATTCCTTCCATGGAATGGGAGGTCGAATTCACCGGTAAGTTCGAAGACTGGTGGAACGGCCTCTCTGAAGACGAACAAGTCGATGTGAACGCGAAAGTGATCCTACTGCAGAAACTCGGACCAAGCCTTCCGCGGCCGCACGCCGATCTGATTCATTCTTCGCGGCACGCGAACATGAAGGAACTTCGGATTCAGCATTCTGGCAGGCCCTATCGCGTGCTCTTTGCGTTCGATCCGCGCCGCTGCGCCATCCTACTGATTGGTGGCGACAAGACGGGCAATGATCGCTGGTATGAAGAATTCGTTCCGGTCGCGGATGGCCTCTACGACCAGCATCTTGAGGCACTGAAGAAGGAACAGGAGAAAAAGTGACCATGGCCAAAAACTTCAAAGAACTTCAGGAGAAGATGCCGCACGAAGCGCGGCTCCGCAGCGAAGCATCTGCGGAGAAAATGATTTCGGAAATGGGCCTTGCGGAACTCCGCGCCGCCATGGACATGACGCAGGAATCACTTGCAAATGCGCTGCATGTCAAACAAGCGTCGATCTCCAAGATGGAACGGCGTTCGGATATGTATATCAGCACGCTCAGCAAGATCATTGAAGCCATGGGCGGCGAGTTGCAAATCGTTGCCAAGATGCCGAATGGAAGCGTGAAAATCCGTCAGTTTACCCAGATTCGAGAAGACGAATCTGAGACTGCCTCCACTCTCCGGTAAAAGTCAGAACGGATAGGTGGCCTACCTCAGAATGGACCTCATGTACTCGCGAATGATGTGGAAGTCTCCACTCTGCCAATCGCTGAGTTCAGCTCCGACCGCGAACATATCGCAGGCATAGCGGACGCAAAAGCTCGTCTGGTCCGTGAAACGGACGGTGAAATACAGGGTTCCGTCGTCGATGGTATGAGTGATGAAGTCTACCACCTTGCCATGGACTTCGGGATATTCCCCACGCAGCCGCTCCTTCCGTTGCTTGCTGCGCCTTTCTATTTCTCTGCGTTCCTTCGGAGTCATCGGTGCCATGATTTTTTCCGCCATTACTTCCGATGCTTTCTGGGGCGTTTCTTCTTCCGCTCTTGCTCTGCTTCCCAACGTTCTTCCGCTTGGGCAACCGCTGAGTGCGGGAGAATACTGCCAATAACGCGAGACGGCAATCCTAGCTTCTTGCGTTCTTCCTCGCGACGCTCGACGTCAACGTACACATCGTCCGGGTCTCGCCACTTCTTCTCAAAGGCTCGACGCTGCTTCCAGAAGCGTCCTTCGTCGAAGCGTTCGCTGTCGGCCAGGTGCTCGGTGAAATCCGCGTTCATATCGCAGCGGACTTCCTCGATCTCGACAATAGCGCACTGCATCGAATCCTTGTCGGCAAACGCGAATTTCCCCATGTCTCGCAGGAGCGCGACGACGTGGTCGATTCCCTCGTTCATCAGGAAAAGACTTTCATAAATACGTAGCTTCGGGGAACGTGCGGAGGGTTGCTTGAGAAACGGGGAACCTATACCTTCAATACAACTGAAGCTGGCGTCGATGAAGGCTTCGCGCAGATCCAGCTTGCCGCGATCGCGTAAGTCTTCGGCCAATTTCTGCAGCAGACGGGTGAGCAGCCCGGAACGCTGCCATTGTTGGAAGCGGCGATGACAAGTTTGGTAGGGCGGATAGCGAGCCGGCAGATCGTGCCAGGGAGCACCGGTGCGTAAAATCCAGAACACTCCGTTCAACACCGCACGCGTGTCTTGCCACGGTCGGCCTCGCCCATCTTCCCGCCGCGTCGGGCGGAACAGCGGTTCCAGAAACGCCCACTGGGCGTCGGTGAGGTCCATGCATCTGATTTACTCTGTTTCCCATAACTCGCAATCGCGCAATCGCTTGAATGTGTTTATGAGATAACTTCTAGCCATCGTTGCCTCCTAACAGGTGACGTTGGTCAGGGGCGCGTTGGTGTTAGTAGCACCGCGCGTCCCACTGCAACTAGCGCACCGTTATGCTATTAGCGCTAGTGGCATAAGAGTGTCTCAAACTGCCGTTCAGGTGTCAAGGGGGGCGGGCTGGCCGTTGTTGGGCCTTTCCTAATAAGATAGAACTATGCGACGGGACCTTATTGCAGAAGTCATGCGCCAAATGGGCAAGAAGGGTGGCAAGGCAGCCGGAGGCAAAGGCGGAAGAAAACGCATGGCCGCGCTCAGCTCTGAAGAAAGAAAAGAGCTCGCTAGGAAAGGGGCGAAAGCCCGATGGGCTAAGACCCGAAGGATGAACAAAGCACGCAGTAAACGAAAATGAGAGCAGCACAGATGAGGAAATACGGCTTTTCCTCAAAATTCCGCGTGCGCTCGCTTTAATAAGCCCTGTTCAGATTAAGACTTAGACCGGCTCGCTTTAACAGCGAGGTTTGCCGAAATTGTAAGCATTCCGTGCGACGAGTAACTAGCGTTTCTCTCGCACGGTGTAAGAGTCGCATTCCCGTGAAAATTACTTCATATCTGCGACTTCTGGCGCGGTACCTCGAAGATTTGTCCTGTGGTGTTTCGCGACCCAGGAAAGTGAATGATAAAGGACGTTATCATTCGCGACAGGAACAGTCTTCTTAAATTGTCCCATCCTCAATCATTGAGACGACTAAATCCGCACTCACCTTCGTACAGTAAGAATGTTGGCTATCGCCCTTCGTCTCGTTGGCCCAGTCGGAGATTGACTTCACCACAAGAAAATTGCAGCGGCCGTTGCAAGCCGTTGCCACACCCACAGCTTCCATCTCGATTCCTGCAATTTTACGATCGTGTCCTTTCAGAGATTGCGCACACTTGTCATACGCAATGACGCTTGCGGTGCAGGCGAGCGTGCAATCGGCAAACATCCTAGGTGGTATCTTTTGGCCCTTGATTGGCCGCTTCCATTTCTGCGACCAAGCATCGAACCCCGCCCAAGAGGAAATCGCCTTCTGATGATTGGAGGAGACAGAGATCTTCTGGCCGGCCTTTTCTTTGCCTCTTGCCGTGACCTTTCCCGTCTCAACGTCAACCGTTGCCGTTGGCAGAAGAATGTCTCCCAGCTGAGGAGAGTTCTTATTGCGCTTCTTGTCCTTAAGGCCTGCTGTAATCCCCACCAAAACGGCCAGGTACGGGTCGTCGAAATAATCCAAAATCCGCGGAGATTCCTGCATTCACGCTGGCGACACCCGTTTGTACGGCCACAACTAACCGCTCCCTTCCGGAAGATGTCTTCACATAAGAGCGGTAGTAAGGGGGAATGCGCGGATGGGTCTTCTGTATTCCCTCGCCTAGCCGCTTCCTCACAGCACGAAACTCCGACGCCAGAGCACAGAAAAGGATGATGGCCCCCACGTCTGGCCGCGTCATCGCCGGATTCTTATCCGGGATTATGTCGAGATTGCGGTATTCCTCCCCAGCGAGCCAGCCATTGGACCTTGACCAAAGCGTTTTATCCGCTAGCAACGGTCAAGCCGCTCCGAGGTGGTAGACTGGTAATGCAATGAGAATCAGGAGAAACCAAAAATGGGGACAGGACATGAAGCGGCCGCGGCGATTCTGGTGCAAACGATCTTTCTAAAAGACGGGCATTTGCAAGGCCTGTTGGGCGAGCAAGCGTCCAAGGGCGCGGCCGTGGCGGCCGAGTTTCTGAAGCCGTTCTATGTGGCGGCCCTCGCCATGACGTCAAAGGTGGCGCTGGAAGCAAACTGCGGCGCCTAAAGGCCGTCCGCTTCCTGAGGGTTAGCACCAGGACCTCGTGCTTCCGGCTCAACGCCGTAGTTGAACCGGGCTACCTTAGGCCTTTCTCTGCCGATCTCCGCCTCACCTCTTCGGGTTCATCCCGAGGACGTTTTTACGTTTCCCCACGCGAAAACGCCTGAGTTGCCCGAAGTAGAACTCCCATCTCGATAGAACCTCACTACATTGTTGGCGCTGGGTCTGTTACACTTAGACGTTCTGTACCTGAACAATTTTATAGCAAAGTGGGACGAACGATGGCGAAGTGTGAGTTGTGCGGTAAGGGCCCGGCATTCGGAAATGTCATCAGCCACGCGAATAACACGCGGCGGAGGCGGTGGAATCCCAACCTCCGGCGGGTTCGCGCGGTGGTGGGATCGGCCACGAAGCATCTCCGTGTCTGCACGGCCTGTATTCGCGACGGCCGCGTAAAGAAAGCTGCCTGAGTCTCTGGCCTTGGCTTTAATTCTTTTCAAAATGCGCCCGACGGGCTTGCGCCGTGCCGCGGTATTGTTGCCGCTGGCGGGCGTGATGTTCTTGGGCGCGGCGGGCTGCAAGCAGGAAGTGCAGCATTCACCCGACGTGTGGGCGGTCGTGAACGGCAAGGAGATCAAACGCGCCGATGTCGACAAGTATTACCGCACTCGCGTGAACCCCGAAGGTCAGGAGCCCTCGCAGGAAGAAGCTCTCTCGCTGAAGTTGAACGTACTCGACGAGCTGATCAACAACGAAATACTGCTGGAGCGCGCCAAGAAGCTGAACCTGGAAGCCAGCGACGGCGAAGTCGAAGACAAATTCACGGAACTGAAAAGCCCCTACACCGAAGACGAGTTCCAGCGCCAGTTGAAAGAACGCAACGTCTCGGTCAGCGACTTGAAGAACGATTTGCGCCGCCAGCTGTCGATCACCAAGCTGCTGAACCGCGAAGTGGTTGCTAAAATTTCCATCACCGATCAGGATGTGACCGAGTTTTACAACTCCAATAAAGCCCAGTTCAACGTCGCGGAGCCGCAATACCGCATCGCGCAGATCGTTGTGACGCCTCGAAAAGAACCCCAGATTCGCAATCGCAAAAACGACGACGCTACCAATGAAGCGGAAGCACAGCGCAAAGTGAAAATGCTGATGGATCGCCTCAACAGTGGCGCCGATTTCGCGCAGTTGGCAATGGACTATTCCGAAGACATGAACTCGGCGGCAACCGGCGGAGATCTGGGATATGTGCCGGAGTCGGCGCTCAACCAATCCGATCCCATGCTGAAAAAAATGGTGATTGGCATGAAGCCGGGACAGTTAAGCCCGCCGCTTCAGTTGAAAGACGGCTATCGCATCCTGAAACTGGTGACCCGCGAATCTCCCGGTCAGCGCAATATTGCTGATCCCCAGGTGCAACAGACGATCCGCGACACCTTGCGAAATCGCAAAGAGCAATTGCTGCGGTCGGCCTACCTGGCCATCGCTCGCGACGAAGCCCGCGTGAGAAATTATCTCGCCGAACAAGTCGTCGAAGCCGCTGGAAAGCTCCCGGACGCGGCCCGCGCAGCAAAGTAAATCTCAACTCCCAAGTAGTGAGAAGTGAGCCTAAAGAGGCGACCATCGCCCTGGCGATGTCCTCAGCTCTCTCTGTAGGCGCTGGGCTTTAGCCCGGCGAGCCATGGAAGAGTTTTTCGTGGCAACTTCTCAACCCGTCGCGCGGATAATTGCACCCCACTCTACGCAACGCCGAGTCGTGTCGCCCATTCAACAGGCTCCGTTCATCGGGTCGCCGCTGCAGTCGTCGCCTCTGCGCCGTAGCGCTGCGTCGCGTATCCCACGATCACGCCCACGAGGCTGCCAGGCAGAATGATCTGCAAATAGTAGCCGTGCTGCAGTTGCGCGATGATGAAGGCGAGCACGAAGCCCACCGCCAGGCCGAAGAAGATGCCCAGCATCAGGGAATGGACCTTGCGCGCGAAAAAACCGATGGCCACGCCGGCGATGATTCCTTTCACCGTCGATCCGATAATGATGCCGCCAATTCCAGCACGCACCGCCGGTGTGAACCAGGCCGTCGCTCCATCGATGGCTCCCAGGATGGCCCCAAGCAGAATGCCGAGAAGCACTTTATTCATCGCCCCTCCGTGGCTGGAGATTCTCTCTCCCCCTGCAGTTCTTTACAACGTGCGAGAAAATTCCTTTAAGGCCACCTGCGGGAAATGAACAGAAGCACGACGCGCATCAGCAAGTAGGCTGCTATCAATAGGATGGCGACACTGTGGCGGCGGTAAAAGCGAGCGGCTTTATCCATAAGCGTTTCTTTGCGAGCGCTCACCGGAAAGCCGTCCAGGTAGCGCGATAGGTCCGCAGCGAGGTCCGTTACCGCTGGATAACGATGTTGAGGAAGGGCGGCGAGCGCCTTCCCGCAAACTGCCTCCAAAGACTTGTCGATCGGACGGCTCGGCTGCCGCGACCCCGGCGAAACCTCAGTCAGAAGGAAACGCAGCACTGCGCCCAGAGAGAAAATGTCGCTGCGTTCATCTAAAGCATCGTTTTCGCCGCGTGCTTGCTCCGGCGACATGTATCCGGGAGTGCCCATGACGGTACCGCGTCCCTTCGTTGTGGAGTGTTCCGTCGTCTCATGTCCATTCGCAGACAAGGCAGAACCATGCTGTGCGTTTGCCGCTTGAGACCCTATGTCACCATTTGCGCTGGGCGCCTCGCGCAAAATTTTGGCGAGGCCCCAATCGAGCACCAGGACTTCACCAAACGGACCCACCATGACGTTCGGGGGCTTCAAATCGCGGTGCAGCACCCCGCGCGCGTGGGCGAACGCTACCGTTTCGCAGATGCGCAGAAATAGGCGGAGACGATCCGGCACCGAGGACACCGACTGAATGTATTCATCCAGACGCTGGCCTTCGACGAACTTCATGGTGTAAAAGACGCGGCCGTCTTGCAGCGTGCCCACGTCGTGCACGGGAACAATCCCCGGATGTTCGAGGCTTGCCAGGACCTGGGCTTCGCGGATCAGCCGGCGCGCCAGCTCGCTACTTCGCTGCGGAGCATCCAGCACCTTCAAGGCAACGCGGCGCCCGAGTTTTTCGTCCTGCACTGCATACACAACACCCATACCGCCTCGCGCCACGCGATCCATCAAAACGTATCGCGTGCCCTCAAGAGACGGGATGTCCGCGGCCTCACGCAGCCGTTCAAGCGTTTTGTCGGATAGAAATTTCATCGAACATCTTCACTGCGCCTGCCTGCCAAAAACCGCGACGACTTCTCGCTGGTATTCGTCGTAGCTTCCACAGATTTCGCGGAGGCGGTCCAGCGCGATTCGGCGAAATTCGCGGCGCGCCCAAGCCAGGGCGTTGGTCACGTCCGTTACCGGGAGTCCATGCTTCGCCGCCAGCTTGTCGTAGGAAATATCGTCCACCTCATCGAGGTCATATTCTTCAAAGATCTGGAACGTCGTCAGCCGGCTGCGCGCTTCGCAGAGCTGTCGCAAATCTTCGACCGCCATGGAAAAAAGGCTGCGAATCCATTCCTTCTCGAAGAATTGTTCCACGGACACAGATGATGGAATCGATGATGCATCGACCGCCGCTCCGTGCAGTTCTTCCTCAGCCGCGCCGAAATCCAGCGTTAGATGGATTGCGTTTCCACCGCGCTTTTGCCGCTGCACAGCCTTGTCTTGATTCATGACGAAGCTATCGACACACAGCCGCAGATAAGTGCGCAGGCGGCTTTTCTTAGGATCGTATCGGAGCAGCATTTCGCGCTCCAGGAGTTCCAGGAAGAATCCTTGCGTCAGATCCTGCGCATCTTCGGCCGGCCGATTCCAGCGCAGGCGCACATATTTGTAGACGGGCTTCCAATACGCAGCGAACAGCGTCTCGAGCGCGCGGTCGCGTTCCCCGGAATCGCCGCTGCGTGCGGTTTCAATGACCGACCATCGCGTCGGGGGAAAGTTGTCAGCGCCCTGCGCTTGGAAGTCGTGTGTCATCCGCAGGCGAGTCTACGCAGGCGTATGCCTAACTGACAAGTGTCCTCATTTGCAGCGCAAGGCCTCGACCGGGTCGAGGCCTCCCGGCCTGAAGAGAGGCCCTATCGCCTCTGTGGCACAGACTTCAGTCGGTGTTCCGTACGATGCGCCAAAGACTAAAGTCTGAGCTACGGTAGAAATGTGATCCTAGCTGTTGGAGTGCCGGATGCGTTCCGCGACGGCTCGCGCGCGCTGCCGCGCAATGTCCACAAAACGGGTATCGCTGGCGATCTGGTCCAATGCAGGCAAGGCCCGCTGCGGTTCCGGCAGTAATTTGCGATTCAGATCCGATTCGAATTGCAGCAACGCATCGTTAATTCCCAACCGGTCGTATTTCATGCGCCGCTCCAACAGCATCAACAACTCCTGCTGCCGCGCCAAGCCTTCAAAGATTTGGAGCAACTGCGCCGCCGCCGTGTTCAGCGTGTAATTGAAAACGGCTTCGTGGACTTCCGAACCTTTTTCCCAGCGAAATGTCTTCTCGCCAAGATTAGCGATCTTGCGATGTACGTCGAGATCTTGCCCCTCAAAGCGATTCAACTGGCCGGCGAGCTCAAACATTTTCCCGCGCAGCGGCGCACTCACCTCAAATGGCAACTTCTCGGGATCGTCATCCAACTGGCGAATCTCGTAGGTCGCTTCGTCAGAGTCTTCGCGCACGCTGATCTCGATGAACTCAGGCGTGCTGGACTTGAAGATCCGACGGAAGGTCAGCTTGGCTCCAGTAGCCGGCGAAGAGGAGGCGGACTCGGCCAAACTGGCCGCGTGCCGCGCGGGTTCGGCAGCGCCAGCCGGCAGCGCTGACCCAAGAAAAAGAAGCACCGCAGCCACGACCACCACGAATTTACTGAAGAAAGCTTTCATCGGCTTGTTAGATGCCAGCTACGCTCACCGGCGTTTCATGGCCCCGTTGGCCAGGTCCGGTGCGGGGTCCACCGCGCAATGACCGGGATTTTACCAGCACTTTCGGATCGGGCAGACCAAATCGCTCACGGGCCTGTTCCGCTTGGATGTAGCACAGCGCTACCGCCAATGCATCCGCAGCGTCCGCGGGCTCCGGAGTCTCCGCCATCGAGAGCAGCGCCCGCACCATCAGCTGCATCTGCCGTTTGTCGGCGTGCCCATATCCGGCGACGCTGGCCTTCACTTCACGTGGCGAATAGCTGTGAACCGTAACACCGTGCTGCGCTGCCGCCAGGAGCACGACTCCTCGAACCTCAGCCAGGCGCAGCGCCGTTCGCATGTTGAGCGCGGTAAAAACCGATTCCACAGCCATGACCGTCGGTGAGAATTCCCCAATCAGGCGGCAAAGTAACTCGTGCACATCCTGAAGTGCGGCGCCGGAGCATTCCTTCTGGCGTTTAGCCGCTACGCGGAATGCTCCATAGTGCAGCACCGTGGAACGCCGGCCGTCGCTCTCGACGACGCCGTACCCGGTCGGACCAGCAGCGGCGGGATCAACGCCAAGCACTCGAATGCAGCGATTCGCAGTGGGGCTCGCAATCATCGCATCACAGTCTACGGCCTTCGCACGGTACCTGCCACAGGTTTGTCCGTTAAGTCGCTTGCAAATGACGACGGCCACCTCGCCAGGAGGTGGCCGCCCAAAAACCCTGTGCGACGTCGCGGTTCAGTTCGCGCCGACCGCCGCCTGAATTTCGGACTCGTCGATATCGAAATTCGCGTAGACGTGCTGCACGTCGTCGTGTTCTTCCAGCGCCTCAACCAGCCGCACCATCTGCGTGGCCTGTGCGCCCGTGAGCTTCACGTAATTTTGCGGCACCATCCCAACCTCTGCCGACGTGGTCGTGATCCCCGCCTTTGCGAGAGCCTCTTTCACTTTTTCCAACGCCTCCGGCGGAGTCACCACATACCACGCCGAGCCATCATCCTTCAAATCGTCGGCTCCCGCCTCCAGCACGATGTCCATCATCTTGTCTTCGCTGGCCACTTCTTTCGGCACGGTAATTTCGCCCTTACGATGAAACATCCACCCCACCGCTCCGGCCTCCGCCATATTTCCGCCGTTCTTGCTCATCAAGTGACGAAATTCCCCAACGATGCGGTTGCGGTTGGTGGTAACGACCTGAATCAGCAGGCCAACGCCGCCGGGCCCGTAGCCTTCGAACGTTGCCTCTTCGAATTGCTCGCCTTCCAGCTGCCCGGTCCCGCGCAGAATCGCGCGTTCGATATTCTCGTTCGGCATGTTTTCGTTCTTGCCCGCGAGAATCGCGGTACGCAAGCGCGGATTGGAGTTAGGATCGCCGCCGCCGATGCGTGCGGCAATGGTGATTTCGCGAATCACGCGAGTGAAGACGCGTCCGCGCTTGGCGTCGGTCGCCGCCTTCTTGTGCTTAATCGTGGCCCATTTTGAATGCCCAGACATGACACGTCCTCTTTTTTCAATTTCGCGACCGCAAGACCTAGCCACCGCGCAGGCGGCCGACAAGCGATCCACTTTGGTGAAATTTCCGACTGTCCGGCGCGATCCTTCGCGCTCCGGGTGCGCGCAATTCCCGATGCGGAGACGTACGGTAAACCGCCTACCCTGCGGAACCTAGAGATTTTAGCACAGCCGGCGGCCCCGCGAAACGGGGGTATACTGCGCTCTGGGGCCTCTATTGCACCCTCCATTGCGCTCGATCAAAATCGCTGCTGCGGCTTCGCTGTCCCGCCCGATGTGGACTCCTGACCCGGTGTTGTCGCATGCCTAAGCGCCGCTTTCGCGTGCTCGCCCTCGGAACTCATCCCGTTCAATATCAGGTCCCGATTCTCCGACGCATGGCTGCCCGCGAGGATCTCGATCTCCAGGTAGCCTATTGCACTTTGCGCGGTGCGGAAGCGGCCCACGATCCGGAATTCGGCGCCACCGTGAAATGGGATGTGCCCTTACTCGACGGCTATCCGTGGGTGCATGTGCCGAATCGTGGATCAGGCACCGAGAATTTCTTTGGCCTCTACAATCCGGGATTGTGGAAGCTCATCCGCGCTGGACATTTCGATGCCCTCCTGTGCTATGCCAGCTATACCCGTGCGACATTTTGGATCGCCTATTTCGCTGCGAAGCTTTCGGATACCGCGTTTCTGTTCGGAACGGATACCGTCACATTGTCCCCGCTCGATGGCAGAATGTGGAAGCGGCACGTCAAGCGCATGGCTTGGCCGCTGTTGTTCCGGCTCGCCGACCAGGTCATTGTGCCGTCGTCGGGAACGCGGGACCTCATGCGCACCCTTGGGCTTCCGGACGATCGCGTAACGCTGACGCCTTACGTTGTGGACAACGATTGGTGGCTAGCGCAGTCGGCTGGTGTCGATCGCAACGCAGTACGTGCGTCGTGGGGTGCGGCGGCAGACGACACCGTCATACTCTTTTGCGCCAAGCTGCAGCCCTGGAAGCGCCCAACAGACTTACTGCGAGCCTTCGCCAAGTCCACCTCATCGCACGCACTGCTCGTTTTTGCCGGTGAAGGTCCGCTACGCCCAAGCCTGGAAGCCGAGGCAGCGACTCTCGGAGTGGCCAGACAAGTCAGGTTTCTCGGATTTGCGAACCAGACGCAGCTGCCGGCAATCTACACCGGCGCGGACCTGATGGTGCTTCCTTCGCAGTACGACTCATTCGGCGTGGTCGTGAACGAAGCCATGCTGTGCGGGTGCCCGGTGGCGGCCAGCGATCACGTGGGAGCGGCGAGGGATTTGATCGAAAATGGCCGCACCGGATTCGTCTATCCGTGTGGCGATGTCGATGCGCTGGCAGCAGTTCTCCGACAGGCCCTCGAGAATCGGGGACAACTGTCTGCGATGGGTCGCGCGGCTCGCACGCGGATGCAGTCTTGGTCGCCGCGTGAAAATATCGATGCAGCCGTAGAGGCCATCGCGCGCGGCGTTGCGCGAGTGCGGCCCGGCGCGTCGGAAACTAGATCATTGGAAACCGGCGCGGAGCCCGCGACCGTGACAGATTCCACTCGCAGCCCCGCTCACAAGTTTCCCGAATGAAGCTACTCCTGTACTCGCATTCTTTCGCACCAAACGTTGGAGGCGTTGAGACCGTCGTGTTGTCCCTGGCGCGAGGCCTCGCGGAGCTTCGCACCGTGAACAACCGCCCGCTGTTTGATCTCACGGTAGCAACGGAAACCCCTGCGGGAGATTTCGACGACGCCTCGCTGCCCTTTTCCGTGGTGCGACGCCCCGGCGTGCTCGCACTTCGGCGCCTGATTGGCGACGCGGACGTGATCCATCTCGCGGGTCCTGTTCTGCTCCCGCTCTTTCTCGCGAGACTCGCGCGCAAGCCCGTTGCCCTGGAGCATCACGGTTACCAGGCCATCTGCCCCAATGGCTTGCTGCTTCATCAACCCGACGGATCGATCTGCCCCGGCCACTTTCAAGCCGGCCGCTATGGAAAATGCGTGAGCTGCCAGGCCGCGCAAATGTCCTGCTTCCGGAGTTTAGTGAGCGTGTTACTCATGTTCCCGCGCAACGCGCTAGCTCGACGCGCCTCGCGCAATCTCGCGATCTCCACCCACGTTCTGAAACGCCACAACTTGCCGCGTTCGCAAGTCATTTACTACGGTATTGACGCCAGTGCAAACGCCAGTTCAGACGCCAGTTCAGATGATTGTTCAGAAGTTCCGGCGCCGGCGGGTCAGGCGTCCACCTCTCCGCTTAAAAAGGTCACCTTTGCATTCGTGGGTAGGCTCGTCCCCGAAAAGGGCCTGCCTGTTTTGCTGGCAGCTACCTCAATTTTGCATCGGGAGGGATTTGACTTTGCTGTCCTGCTGGTCGGGGACGGTCCGGAGCGCGCGCATCTTGAAGCGACGATCGCGCAAACGGGCCTTACCGATGTTGTCCACATTACTGGATTCTTGCGAGGCGCGGCGCTCACGCAAATGCTCAAAGGTGTTGGCGTTGTCGTTATGCCATCCGTGTGGGAAGAAACCGCGGGTTTAGCCGCTATCGAGCACATGATGCGAGGGCGCCTGGTGATCGCATCGAAAATCGGCGGACTCGGTGAGGTGGTTGGTGATGCAGGAATCACATGCAGGCCCGGCGATCCGGAAGACCTGGCGCGGTGCATGAAAGACGTTCTGCAAAACCCCGCGAATAGAGCAGCTCTCGGCCACCATGCCCGCGAGCGCGCCAAGTCGCTCTTCCTTCGCGAACGAATGATCGCGGATCACCGCCGCGTCTATCAGGAGATATCCCGGAGCGATACTTAGATGGTAGTATCACCTAGTAATACGCAACGCAGGCTGCGGAAAAAGTTTTTTTCTTTAGGAGGTCGGTGCTTTAGCGCCGACGTAAACTGCGCGCTCTTAACGGGCTTCCGCCCCTGAAGGAAGCTTTTCCGTTGTTTTGTTGCATTTTTCCGTAGCCTGTTTAGCCGCTGAGGGCTTCTTCACTCGCGCTATCAATCGGGCTTGACCATGAGGCTACATTTCAGACTTTTCCCGAGGCCTGTTGGACGTAGAAGCCCCTTTGACGCATACCAATATTTTTCGCGGCCGCCACCGCCGCTTGGCACCCGCGAAGCAAAGCGTATGATGGAGTCGCATCACAATTTCTCAGGCATGGATCATAGCCAACCAGCGATGATCGGAACCGTCACACCTCGCGGCCTGCACGAATTCACAGCCTCCCAAGTGATCGCGCGTTACGCGAAAGCGGGAACGCGCGCAGTGGATCTCGGCGCAGGGCCCGGGGCCATGGCGGAACGCCTCTCTGCTCTCGGATGCGAAGTGACCGCGGTCGATCGTGACCCCGCCCTCTATCAAGGCAAGCATCGCTTCGTCACGCAGGACTTGAACCACATGGCATTTGCTTCGGAACTTGGCATGGCCTCCTTCGATTTGGTCGTTGCCGTCGAAGTGATCGAGCACGTGGAGAGTCCCATCAACTTTTTGCGAAACGTCGCCCAGCTTCTCGCGCCCGATGGCGTCGCGGTGATCACCACGCCGAACGTCGACTCCCTTCCCGCGCGCCTCAGCTTTCTCCTCGAAGGCAAAATCCGAATGATGGACGAAGTCAGCGATCCCACACACATCTCTCCCATCTTCTCCGACCTCTTGCAACGCCAGTTCCTTCCGCGCGCCGGCCTGAAACTAACCGAGCATCTTCTATTTCCCCCCAAGGGCTACCAGCTGACGCGCAAAACCCTCGCATGGCCACTGGCGCTGGCCGCGGCCGTCTTCCCGGGCGACTCGGTTCTCGGCGACAACCACATCTTCGTCTTCAAGGCCGCGACATGAGGCTTCTCGCGCAATCGTTCCCGCTAAGCCTGCGCCGCGGCCCACTGTTCGCGGTCGGTTTTTTTGTCTTTGCCATGATTGCCGCGTACCAGCTCGCCGGCTACATCATCAACAACGACGTCAACGGCCTGGCGTTCGCGTCCATGGCAGTTGTCGGCGGTGCGATCGTCGTCGCGATGCTCAACAATTGGCGCAATGGCGTCTATTTCTTCCTCGCGTGGCTCCTGTTTGAAGACCTGGCTCGCAAATTCCTGGGCAACAATATGGCGATTTACTTTGCCAAGGATTTTCTGGTCGCCATCGTCTACATGTCGTTTTTCATCGCTTATCGGCGCAAAGAGAAGGGCCTGCAGCTTTTGCGTCCTCCCTTTTTTCTCGTCTTGGCGGTTTTCGTCTGGTTTGGGGTCTTGCAGGTGTTTAACCCCGGCTCAACCAGCATTTTCTTCGGCATCCTGGGTATGAAGCTGTATTTCTACTACACCCCACTTTTCGTCATCGGCTACGCGCTGATCGACTCCGAGGTGGCGCTGCGCCGTTTTTTCAATATCAATCTGGCGATTATGCTGGCCATCATCGTTCTCGGCCTCGTCCAGTCCATCCTCGGACACACGTTTCTGAATCCTGAAGTTCCCGCCGAGGACATACGCCTATTGAGCCAGACCTACCGGGAAGCTCCGATCTCCGGCGTGATTGTCTACCGGCCGACCTCCGTATTCGTTAGCGCCGGGCGCTTCGGTGACATGCTTATCGTCGCTTGGCTCATCGTCTTCGGATTCAGTGGCTACCTTCTGTTGCGCGAACGCCGTGGCAGGTTATTCGCTTTCCTGGCGCTCGGATTGACCGCGGCGGGCTGTGTGATGTGCGCGTCGCGCGGCGTGTTCATGTGGAGCATTGGCAGCGGCCTCGTCGGCGCGGCTGCCTTCTTCTGGGGCGCGCCTTGGCGCCAGGGGGAGGCCCGGCGTATCTTCCGCACTTTGCAGCGGGCCGTTCTCGGTATCGCTCTCGCGATGGTGATTCTGTTTTTTGCTTTCCCCGATGCCTTGCTGAATCGCCTGGCGGTCTATTCAGAAACCCTCGATCCCAGAAGCCCTGCCAATGAATTGATGAATCGCACGCGCGATTATCCGCTGGCGAACTTCCTGGGCGCCTTCAATTCTCCCCGTTGGGCCTATGGATTTGGTATCGGCACCGTCTCTCTCGGCGGTCAGTACGTCTCACGCATCTTCCACGTGCCCCCGCCAACCGATGCGGTCGAAAGCGGTTTTGGGAACATCATTCTGGAACTCGGAATCGTTGGCCTGCTGCTTTGGTTGGTCATGAGCGGTGCGGTTTTGTTCTCCGCGTGGAAGGTGGTGCGCAAACTAAAAGGTTCTCCCTGGTTTCCCCTCGGCTTCATGATTTTCTGGTACGCATTTCTTCTGCTCCTTCCCTTCACGTTTCAAGGTATGCAGGCGTATCAGGACTTCGTTTTGAACGCCTACCTCTGGTTGTTGCTCGGCATATTATTTCGCCTGCCAAAACTGGCGGAGGCCGCTCAACTCACCCACGCCGCGCAAGTGACAACCAGCCCCGCCCCGCAATTCAACCATTCCGGGAACCGCTGACTTGCGGCTGGCCGTTGTTTCTCCTTTCGTCGACCGCCGGCACGGCTCGGAACGCGCCCTCGCAGAGCTGCTGGAACGCCTGGCTCGTGACTATCACTGCACAATCCATCTCTATGCGCAACGTGCCGACGACCTTCCGCTCGCCGGCGGCAAACCGCTGGGCTCCAGCGAATCCGGCCGCATCGTTTGGCACAAGGTTCCCTCGATTCCCGGGCCGCATCTCGTCAAGTTTGTGGGCTGGATATTTGCAAATGGCTTCCTTCGATGGTGGCACCGCGTCTTCCGCCGCCTTTCATTCGACCTCATCCTGTCTCCCGGAATTAATTGTCTGAATGCCGACGTCATCATCGTTCACGCCGTCTTCCGGCGGTTGCAGGAGCTCGCGCGTGAGAAGGGGCCTTCGGGGGCACGATCCGCCGGGACGCGCCCATCAAACTTGTTTCGAAACCTCCACAGGCGTGCCTACTATGGGTTGCTGACCGCACTTGAAAGTCGCCTCTATTCCGATCGAAGCACGGCGCTTGCGGCGGTCTCGCAACGCACCGCCGACCTGCTCGATCAATACTTCCATCGCAGCGATGTTCGTGTAATTCCCAACGGCGTAGACACAAGAGAATTCTCTGCGCCAGCACGCGCGGCACGCCGTGACGCGGCGCGCTGGCGCCTTGGACTCCGTGAGACTGATTTCGTATTGTTATTGATCGGAAATGATTGGCGAGTGAAGGGTCTTCCCGTAGTACTTCGGACCATGGCGCAGCTTCTCGCTCTACCGTTGCATCTTCTCGTCGTCGGCGACGACGCGATCGCTCCCTTTCGCGAAACCGCGAAGAGTCTCGGCGTCCTCGATTGCTGCCACTGGGAATCGCCGCGGCCCGACGTAATCACCTTTTACGCGGCCGCCGATACCTACGTCAGCCCCACCTTGGAAGATTCATTCGGCTTACCCGTTGCAGAAGCCATGGCTTGTGGTCTGCCAGTCATTACCTCTACCTACGCCGGCGTTTCGGGCTTAATTCACAACACCGTTGACGGGTTCGTTCTGCCCGAACCCGAGGACGCGCAAACGCTTGCTCGCATCGTTGAGCGCCTATACCGCGACACCGAGTTTCGTCGCAACATAGGCGAAGCCGCATCCAGAACCGCGCAACACTGGACCTGGGATCGATCCGCCGCCGAAGCCTGGCAATTGCTTCAAAGGTTGGCCAGGACCAAGACTCGTGAAGACCATCGTCATAGTGATAGTGCACAGTGAGGTTAAAGTCTCTAGAATCAGCACTTGCAAAACTCTATCAAAACAAAGCACTTTAACCGCCTCTAGAATGCACACTTCTTACAGTAATTATATGCTGTAGATAATAGGCTTAGCAATTATATTGACAGCCATGCGATTATTCTGGCATAGTAGTTACGGTACCGCATGGAGGCTTTATGGACGCCGTGACCAGGACCGCTACACTGTTTGTACGGCACGACAGCAAGGATTGCCACTGCAAGGATAAAGATAAAGGAAACGATTGGCAGAAGTGTAAGTGCGTCAAGACCATGCTGCTGTATGACGGGGCGAAGCCGGAAGGTCAGCGCCAACGGAAGCAATCCACGAAGCGACGGGTCTGGGAAGAGGCAGAACAAGTTCGCCGCGAATGGCTCGACTCCTTCGATCCGACCAAGATCGAACTAAAGCGCCTCCGCATGGAAAAGGAATTGAAGACGGTGCCGCTGGAGGTTGCCGTTGAGAAATTCTTAGAGGATTTGCGGGTGAACAACCGTGCTGATGGTACGGTGACCCGGCAGGCGTTGTTCGGCAAGAGAGTCATTGAGCACTTCGGAGCACAGACTCCGGTTTTAGACATCACCCCGACCGATCTACACGACTGGCGGCAGACGTGGACCTTCGGAGATTCCACCGCCGCCGTGTTTGTTAGCTCCGTGAAACAGTTCTTTAAATTTTGCGAAGCTCAGAATTGGCTTCCCGCGAGCCCTGCGAAACACCTCAAGCGACCCGAGATCGAGCAAGGCTCACGCACGGTGCCATTCACGGACGCGGAGTACGCTGCGATCCTCGCCCAAGTCCAGAAGGACGGCGACACCAAGCTAGAAACTTTCCTCGAACTTCTCCGATGGTCGGGGATGGCTCTGGTCGATGCAACTTTGTTTGACACCAAATCAGTCGTCAACGCAACGCTTGACTATAAGCGCCAGAAGACCGGCAAGCGTGCAATCGTAGTGCTTCCGGCTCGTGTGGTCGGGCTGCTGAACAAACTGCCAGATGGGCAGCCGTTCCGGCGTCCTGACTTCAAACTAGAATCTGACAAAGCCTTCTGGCGCATGCAACTTCAGGATTTGTTCGAACGCGCCAAGGTCACCGAAGTCAAGACCGACCTCGGAATGCGCCCAGCACATCCGCACCAACTGCGTGATACGTGCGCCGTGTGGTACATCCGGAAAGGCGCGCTGATCCAGGATGTTGCCAAGATGTTGGGCGATACCGTGGCGATGGTCGAGCGTCACTATCTTCCGTACATCGAGGAACTCAAGGACGCGCACGTCGCGACGAACAAACGAATCCTGGAAGCAGCTGGAGCGGACTAAGCGGAGACCGCCGGATTGATTCTTGGAAAAGAAATCACCCTGCAAACGTCAACCCCATTCGTTAATCCCCTCCGCGGTCACATCGCCCCGACCCGCACCAGCCGCCAAACGACACATCACCGTTCCGGAAGCGGGCAGAATTGCCCTTTCGAAAAATTCTCCGACTCGATCGCAAACGTGCGATTGAACCGTGCGCGGTAGTTCTCCCATGCGATGGCATTCGTCAGTTCCACCAGCTCCCGCTCCGAAAATTCGCCCCGCAGCACAGCGAACAGTTCGTCCGGCACTTCCGCCGGCGTGCGTGTCAGCGCTACCGTCAGCCGCAGCGCTCGCTTTTCCCGCTCGTTGAAATGCGTGCTGCGCTGGAATTCCGCCAGGTCCAACAACTGCTCCTCGGTGATCCCTGCCTTTCTGCCCACGGCAGAATGAATGTCGATTCAAAGCGGGCATCCGACCATGGCCGCCACCTTCAGCTGCGCCAGTTCCTTCAGCCTCCGCGGCACCAGGCCTTCCGACGCCGTGTGCTCGTCCATGCGCACCGCCAATCCCAGCAGCTTCGGATCGAACGCGCGCACCCGCATGGCCAGATGGATCCGTCCCCGCCTCCGCTTCACCAACCAATAAATGATGCGCGTCCGCAGCCCCGCCTGTTGGTCCAAAACGCCTGTCGTCCGGCCCATCTCTTCCACTCCCTCCGCGCTGCTCGCATAAATACTGATGAAAGATAGCACCCGCAGGCTCGCTGGGACGACTTCAATTCGAGAATGTGGGCTAAGCCGCCTTGCTGACCAGACGGTCGTAGACTCGTCGCGCTACGGATTCGGGAATCCGCATGGATTCGTACTCCCGCTTGAAGCCACCTTTGCGGCCGTTTGATCTCTCAGGACGCAGAATCCTGAAAACTCCAGGCTCGTTCTTGAACAGATCCCGAATGAATTGATCCGAAAAACCCCACTGCTCTGCTAGGTACGAAACTCTTAGATGTTTATCGTGTAACGCCAATTGACACGTCCGAGATTTGAGACACCAGTGGTGTCCTTAATTCTCGGAGGTCGTTTAACCTGTAGACTTATGGCTTTCCCCGCGAGGGTACTTGTCTACTGCCACATTCCCGCGTGCCAGGAGCCGATGTCCCTGGGGCGTTTGCGTCAAAACTCGGACGCGGCGAAGTAAAAACATGGGCGAGGGGAGCCGAGACGGATGTGTCGAGAAAGAACTTGACTTCACATCAATTACGGACTTAGCTTCAGATCGCCCCCCACTTTGCCAGATTGCCAGGCCCCCGAATTTTCCTTTCGAATTTTGCGGACTCTTCAATCAGGTCACATTAGGAGCGAAAAATGAAACAGATACACTATCTTGCAGTCTTCACTTGTTTTGCGCTACTGGCCTCGGGCTGGCCTTCGAGCACCCGCGCGCAAGAACCATCCGTGAAGGTGAGTATGTTTGCATCGGGACTAGTCAATCCTCGCGGTCTGAAGTTCGGCCCGGACGGCAATCTCTATGTCGCCGAAGGTGGCACCCCCATCCCTCCCATAATTGAGGCTCCTGCCGGCTTAGGCGGAGATTGCTCGGCCGGAGCTAATGGTCCGGGGGATTATTTTGGAAGTACGACCGGATCGCGCATTTCAAGGGTCGATGCCAACGGCAACGTTACCACCTTCGTCGACAAGCTGCCCTCCAGCGAGGCCGGCGGTTCTGCGAGTGGAGTTGCCGACATCGCGTTCATTGGAGACACGATGTACGCCATTTACGCGGGTGCTGGATGTTCGCACGGCGTGCCCAGCATTCCCAACGCGGTCGTCCGCATAAACCCTGATGACACTCCTCCGACCATCATTGCCGATCTCGGGGCTTTTCAGCGGACTCATCCGGTGGCTAACGCCACCGATCCGATCACCGGCGACTTTGAACCCGACGGCACATGGTACAGCATGATCGCGCTGCGGGGTGATCTCTACGCCATCGAGCCCAATCATGGCGAACTGGACAAAATCACACCGGACGGCAAGATCACGCGGGTGATCGACATCTCGGCCTCACAGGGTCATGTGGTACCTACGGTAATTGGCGACCACGGTGTCTTCTACGTCAGCAACTTGGGCCGGTTCACTCCTGATCAGCTCAACACGCAAGATGTGTTCCAGATCACTCCGAGCGGTCAGATCAAGGTGGTGGCTACCGGCTTGAGCAAGGTGCTGGGCATAGCTTTTGACGGGCGCGCTCGTCTGTATGTGCTGGAAACCTCATACTCAACGAGTTCCCCAGGTCCCGTACCGGCAACGGGTCGCCTTATTCGCATACTGCCCAACGGCCGACAACAGGTCCTCATCGACGACACGCCCGACGATCCCCTCTTTTTTCCCACCGGCCTCACCTTGGGACCCGACGGCGCGCTGTACATTTCGAACCACGGTTTCGGTCCGCCGGGCGGCGAGATTCTCAAGGTCGAGGTCAAAGACTGAGATGCCAACGGCAAACCTAGATTTCGGCACTATAAGCCGAATCCCCATTGCGAACATTTACCGATCGGCGGTTCTACCTGACTAGTTGGGTGACTGGACAAGTGGTTTTCAAACACCCCACTTCTCCAGTTACCGCGTTTTAGATACGAACTAGCGTCCACGTTCCCAGCCTTTCACGATCTGACCCAGGTTGAGAGGTTGACCGATGAAACCGAAGAGCGCCTCTACTACCCCGTAGCCTGCGTCGCTGCCCTAGCAGGATGCTGAAAAAGCCAGGAATTTTGTAACGAGGCGGCGCGCGGTGCGTCTGATTAGGCATGCGAGGAAACGATCAGCAGCAGGGGCATGTGTTTAGCTACATTTCACCGGAGCGGCGGGTACGCAAAGATCATCCGCTGCGGCCGATCCGCACGATGGTAGATAAGGTCCTCAAGGAACTCTCGCCGGAGTTCGACAAGATGTATTCCAAAGTGGGTCGTCCGTCGATTCCGCCGGAGCAGTTGCTGCGCGCTCTGTTGCTGCAGATGCTGTACTCGGTGCGCAGCGAGCGGATGCTGATGGAGGAGATCGACTACAACATATTGTTTCGCTGGTTCGTGGGGCTGAATTTGGATGATGAAGTATGGGATGCCACGGTGTTCACCAAGAACCGCGACCGTTTGCTAGAGGCCGAAGTGGCCAAGGAGTTTCTGTCGCTGGTGGTGGAGCAAGCCCGAGGGCAGGGCTGGGCCTCGGACGAGCACTTCACGGTAGATGGAAGTTTGCTGGAAGCCTGGGCCAGCGTGAAGAGTTTTCAGCCTAAGAACAAGAAGAGTGGGCCTCCGCCGGATGATCCCGGAAATCCCACGGTGGATTATCGCGGCGAGAAGCGCTCGAACGAAACGCATGAGTCGAAAAGCGATCCCGAAGCGCAGCTGGCGCGCAAAGGTCCAGGCAAGGAGGCCAAGTTGAGCTACAGCGGGAATCTGCTGGTGGAGAATCGCAACGGGTTGATTGTGGACAGCCGAGTGTGGGAAGCCACGGGCACGGCGGAGCGCTATGCGGCGCTGGAAATGCTGCAGGAACTTCCGGGAAGCAAGCGGGTGACGGTGGCTGGAGACAAGGGCTTCGACACGGCGGATTTCGTGCGCGAGTGTCGGAACCTATGGGTGACGCCGCATGTGGCGCAAAACCTTGGGCGCAGAGGTGGCAGCGCCATCGATAGTCGCACGGCGCGGCACGCGGGCTATGCGATCAGTCAGAAGAAGAGGAAGCGCATCGAAGAATGTTTTGGCTGGCTGAAGACTATTGCGCTGTTGCGCAAAGTGCGGCATCGCGGGACGCTGAAGGTCGATTGGATCTTTACGTTCGCGTGCGCGGCTTACAATCTGGTGCGCATGCGGAACCTGATGCACAGCGTAGTTCCGACGTAGTTCGACCGGGCCGCAGTGTCTCTGAACGGAGCTGAAACACCTCTTTCGGGCGCTCGGTAGCACGACAAATCACGCCGCAGAGGCTCGAAAACTCCCGAGTGACTTAAACCGACCCAGAAATTGCTGGCTCAGAACGATTTTTTCCGCAGCCTGCTAGAGGTTTATGTTCGCTGGGAAATCCGAAACTTAATCAATTCGGGAGACCCTAGGTTCATCAGGAACATTCGAATTGACGAATTGGCCGTCAGAATAGACCACGACCTGCTGATCTCGATTCATGGCCAACGAGTAACAGTTGGGGACCTGGTCGCGCATTCCGTTAAACTCAGCGACTTTGATGCAGTGAATAAAACACTCAGCCAACTTCTTCAGGCGGGCTTTGTCGACCTTGTAAAGAATGCTCGCGAACCCGAAGATCGCCGCGCCCAAGGAGCGGACGCTCCCCCGATCATCCCCTCGATCAGCGATGTTCTCAGCAAAGTGAAGCGCACGTTCAATCTGCGTCATATTGTCAGCCATGAAGCTCACCTTCGAAATGCCGTGAGCCTCAACGAAATAAAAGAACTCTGCTCCGCGTGCTACCAGTTCGCGCGAGCCAGTCGCTACGCGATTGCACACTACATTGACCCTAACGCGCCCTTGACCTTGGACGAGGCCTACAAGGCAGCGAATGAACGCGTAAACGTGGTGAAAACTCAGATCAAGGACCTGGAGGACTTGGTACTGTCGAAATTAGGCCACTCACCGATGACAGAGGCCTTCATAGAGATGCAACGAGGGTGGAGACTCTTTGTCGAGAAGCAGGCGGAATACGATGCTTCGCACCACATGAACGGCAATCGTGGTGCGCTCTATGCACAGCTAACAACGGAAGCCATGTACGGCAAACGGCTCGCTGAAATCAAGAAATACCTTGAGAACTAGGGTCCTAGCTGAGGTATGTTTCTAGCATGTCTCGCGCAAGCATCTTGGCTCGTCACCGGCTTTCTTGCCAACCAAGACGTGAACTGCTGTTGGATCGTTGTTCGGAGTCGGAAGGTATCGAAGCGCTTTGACGATGTGTGGAAACTTCGAAGGCCACTTGTGGGTTGGAGGGGACTTGAGTTGCTGGGTTCGCTCCCTCGGCATGAAGTTGTGCAGCCGTTTCAATGCGGGCTTTCATTGGCGACCGATCAGTGTATGCAACCGAGGTACATCTTACCAAAGCGGGCTAAAGCCGCTTCGCGAATCTTAGGATCACAAGAATCGGCGATGTGAAGTCCTCGGGACTCGACATTAGCCTGAAAGTCTAGCTGAGACTGCCACGTTTCGACTGGAGGCGGAGCGGCGGAGAAGAAGTTGTGACGCAGTCCTGCCCACAATTCGAACTCAAGTGACCCCTCAGAGTTTGGGTCATATCCTGAATTCTCCCCCGCTTTAACCAGCTTTTTGACGATACCAAGTTGTGCGAGGAGCATCGTCGCCCAAGTGTGAGCGACTAGATCGGCTACCTGAAGACCCATCACGATGACCGAATTCTGATTGAAATGAAACGTGCAGTGGTGGCCGTTGCGAATTCGCCTCGCGACACCTTCAGTAACCTCAGGATTCGCGCAAATCCCTTCGTCAAAGAAAACTTCATGCGAATCACTGCCGAATTGATTTGTAACCAGAATTTTATCGAGACCCAAAAAGGCTTCGTTCCCCAGAGTCGGTCGCGACTCTTCAGGAATAATCACAAGCCCAACGCGACACTGATCTCGAATCACACATTTTAAGAGGTTGCGAGCCCGGGCCTGCACAGGCTCTCGATCCATTCGGAACCCACTCCCGAATTCATCAACTCCTGGCCGCAAGCCTACACTCTGAAGCGCATCAGCTACGGCGTTGTCTAACGCGACTTCAGAATACGCAAATGCTCCCAGGATGAAATTTGCCCGGGAATGGACACTTTCGTCAAAATAAAAGTAACCCACGCCCTCTCGCTTAGAACCGTTTTTTGCCTAACTGATGTTCTTAACCTGCTTCCTAACCTTCGCCCACCGCTTCTTCGCCGCTTTCGCAGTATGCCGTGATTTGCGTCTCTATTCATACCGCAACGCTACAATGGGATCGACACGGCTCGCGCGTCTTGCGGGAAGGTATGCCGCAAGCAGAGTCACAAGGCTTAGCAAGATCACGACAACAATGATTGTTGCCGGGTCCCACGGTTTGACACCGAATAGCATGCTCTTCATCAGACGGGTGAGGCCGAGCGAACAGATAACGCCTAAGATTAATCCGACAAAGTTAAGCTGCATTCCTTGAAACACAATCATGCGCCTCACCTGACGCGGGTTGGCTCCTAGAGCCATACGGACGCCGATCTCTTGCGTGCGCTGCTGCACCGAATATGCCATCAGTCCGTAAATACCAATGGCCGCGAGCACCAATGCAACGCTCGCGAAAATCGTAAGTAGGGTCATGTTGAAGTCGTTTCGGGCAGTAGACTCTCCCACGACCTGTTGCATGCTTCGAATGTGAGCTACAGGTAGTCCTCCACTGGCTCCACGCAATTCGCGCTGAATATCGGCACTCAACGAAAATGGCTGAAGTTTTGTTCGGATGACCCACTCTATTGCACCGATTCGATTATTGAGCGCGACAACTCCATCGTTTACTTGTGCTATCGGCACATACATTACGGGGTTAGGAGGTTGATCTAGTCCTTGGCGAACGTCTCCAACGATTCCGACAATCTCGCGTGGAGGTTCATCGAACTCCGGGCCAACTCCTCTCCCTATCGTGACGCGAGACCCCAAGCCATCGCCTTTGGCAAAGAATTTCTTAGCGAACTCCTGGTTCACAATTAGCACATGCGATCCCGCGCCGTTGTCACGTTCGGTGAACGAACGTCCTTCGTTGACCGAGATTTGAAACACATCGAAATAATGAGGCGAAAGCGAAATCCATTCGGCTTCCGTTTCCTTTGGAGGTTGTCCCTCGATAGTGAACGGAAGTGAGAATCCTCCTTCTAGAGGCAGGCAGCATGTCAAAGCCGCAGAGATCACACCTGGAATGCTCTCAAGCCTCCGCCGACCATCCCGCTCCAACTGGTCTACCGCCACAGCCTTTTCGAAGTGAGGTCCAGCCAGCGACATCTCCATCGTTAGAATATTGTGGGCGTCGAAGCCGGGATTTACGCCGCGAAGAGCACCGAAGGTACGAATGAGCAATACGGCCCCGACCAATAAAATCAATGCAAGCGCCATTTCCGTCACAACCAAGATTGATCGAGTCTTGTTGTGGCGCATTCCGCCGCCCACACGCGAACCGCTTTCGCGCAGCGTAGTGATGATGTCCGAACGCGAAGCCGTCAGCGACGGCACCAAGCCGAATAAAAGTCCTGTGAGCACCGCAACCATGAAAGTGAATAAAAGCACTCGCCAATCAAGAGAGACTGCGTCACCGTTCTGGCCAATTCTTGGGATGTCACCGGGATTAATGGCCAGAAGTGCTCGAACACCTAGATAGCCGACTCCGATTCCTAGGGTCGCTCCGCACAGCGAAAGCAGAAGGCTTTCGGTGAGTAATTGCCATGCAAGACGTGATCTAGAGGCACCCATGGCTGAACGAATCGCCATCTCGCGTTGTCGGATGGTTGCTCGCGCGAGGAGTAGATTGGCCACGTTGACGCACGCAATCAGTAAGACTAGCGCCACCGCGCCGAATAGAAGCAACAGACCGAAGCGAACGTCACCGATGAGGTTATCTCTCAAGGGCACAACCGAAAAGCTATCTTTAGGTCCGCTCAGCGCTTTTGGGAATTTCTCTTTGAATTGTTCTGCCGCCAATTTCATTGCGGCTTTTGCTTGCTGAATAGTGGTACCAGGTCTGAGACGCGCTGTCGCCCGAAGATAGTGTCCTTGATCCAAGCTGTTGGGATCAGGTCTAAGCGGTAACCAGACATCGCTTTTGGGATCGCTGGTGAATGTTTGACCCAACACACCGACGACTACGTACGCCTCTCCTCCAAGATCAATGGTTCGGTCGATAATTCCGGGATCACCGCCAAACCGGCTGCGCCACAATCCATTGCTGATGACGGCGACCGCAGGGCCTCCCGGACGATCCTCTTCCGCTGTGAAGGCTCTTCCGATCGCCATAGGTGCGCCAAACACTCGAAAATAATCGGCCGAAACGCGGATTCCTTTGACTTGTTCCGGCCGGTCGCCTTCAGTCAAATTTATGCCGGGTCCAGCAAAGTCGTAGGCCGCGACGGAATCAAAGACTTGTGTTTGTTGACGCCAAACATTGAACTTCGGGATGGAGGCGACATCGTTGTTACCATCCGCTGAAGTCCATACAAGTTCCACCAGCCGATCAGGATTCGGATAGGACAACGGCTGCAACAGCACAGCATTGACGACCGAGAAGATTGCGGTGTTCGCTCCGATACCAAGCGCAAGCGTAAGGACTGCCACTGCGGTGAAGCCGGGAGTCTTTCTCAGCGTTCGAAATGCATCACGAATGTGTTGAAGTAGAGATTCCATCGCAGCGCTCCAAAGGCTCCGATTGGAGCGTAGTTGCCGAGGTCAACTTGTGTCAATCTATTCAACTAGCTCTTAGCTGACGGCTTTCTTCGCCTGCCTCCTAACCTTCGCCCACCGCTTCTTCGCCGCCTTCACGATCGCCGCTCTGCCAGCAGCGGACAAGACGCGCTTCTTCACGTCGATGACTTCACGCTCCGCAGAGCCGCCCAATGCTTTTGCTGCCGCTCGTACACCGCTTAGTTGGTGGCTCAGCTTGCCTAACTGCTTTTCGAGTTTTCTTTCTTCGCGCTTGATCGCTGCAAGAATGTTCATGAATCCTCCGGCTGAAATCTATCTCAACCGAGGGCGAGGCACCAGACGTACTGCTAGAGGCAAGTAACTCGACTGCTGTCGATTTAATCAGGAACTACACTTCCATGATTTTATTCTTAATCGCATAGCGGACTAATTCCGTGATTGAATGTAATTGTAGTTTCCTCATTGCGTTTGCTCTGTGAGTTCCCGCCGTTGTAACGCTAATCCCAAGCGATGCGGCAACACCATTATTGGACTTACCTTCAGCCAAAAGCCTTACTACTTCGCGCTCTCGCGACGTTATTCGTCTCTTGAAAGCCGACGAATCGGGCATGCTGTGGGAGCCACGCAGTGTGTTAGCCGCTTCGGAGGTGAAGTACGAGCCGCCGGTGGCTACCGTTCGAACGGCTGCTACAAGTTCGCGGTTTGCATCCAATTTCAGGATGTAACCTCTGGCACCAGCCTCAACAATTTCTCCGATCAGCTGATCCGAAAAATGCATTGTCAGAATAACGATTTTCGTCCGAGGTTGAAGCTTGCAAATCCTGCGCGTGGCTTCTATTCCATTGAGTTCGGGCATTCCGACGTCCATCACTACTACGCGCGGCGCAAACCGTTCGGATAGCGCTACCGCTTCATTACCAGTCGCTGCCTCAGCACAAATCTCCCATCCTGGGTGGGCTGTTACCAATTGCCTCAGTCCCACCCGGACGATGTCATGGTCGTCTGCGAGTAAAATCCGCATTGGCCCGCCATTGTACTCGAAGTTTCATCCATTGCTCGTCCTTGAAATGAACGAGGCCGATAGGATAACGCTCTAGATAGCTTCTGTCAGGCTAAACGCAAACTCCTTAGAGATGCCCGAGCCTCACCGCCATTCTTGTCAGGCACAATAATCAACTCAAGTACTGCCACTTCGGAGAGGTCAACAGTGTAGTCTTCGATCTCTCGCACGGAATCCGGTGGGCTGAAATTCCACTGTTGGCGAACGACTTCTCGGAAAGAATGGCCAGTACCCGGCGACCATCGCAGGACGAACTCTTGGGTGCGCGTGTTCTTGGTATCCTCGAAAACCAGCCAAATACGTCTCAGCGTTTGAGGTTCATCGAAGATGAATCGAATTATTTCAGTGCCTGGATTGGCCGCACGCCAACCACATTTTTCATTTTCATCTGGTAGCAGGGCAGATTCGATCGGGTGCGCTTCTTCTTCCGATGTGACCTCAACCAAAACATTGCGGTCCATGTCCAGCCAAGCGTGATCAGAAGGTTCAGCGCTACGTAGAGTCGGGCTAATGTGGCGCTTGCGCATGCTAGTCCTCCTCTCAGCCCTAGAGCCGCTTTCTCGCCGGGGATCCCAAATCAACTAGTCCTGACCTTCTGGGCGCGGTCGCAGCGGACTCGTGATCTTCTCCACGAACCGATGATTTTGTCGATCCATGATCGCGTACGACAGCCGCACGGAGAACAGCGGTCAGACCGTGGTCAGCAACGCTTGCACCTGCTCCGCCAGAGCGTTTAGACTTTCTGTTTTTGACACAACCGCACTGATGCCGTAAGCGTAGGCATCGGAATGCCTGACGGCTGTGTCAAACGCAGTGAAAAGTATTATCGGCACTTCTGGCATCAGCGGACTGAGAATAGCTGCTGTATCCCGCCCGTTCAGCTCTGGCATTGAAAAATCTAAAACAACTAAGTCAGGATTCGCTTCTTTGGCTTTTTCGATTGCGTCGAAACCATCGGCGGCTTCGCCACAGACTTCAAAGCCTGTCTGCGAATCGAAAAAGGAACGTAACGATCTGCGAACGCCTAAGTTGTCATCGACGATAAAAATGCGCTTCCGCATAAACGAGTCCTTCTTTCATGTTGAGATGCTTCAGGAACGGAAAGGACGGCAGGATTGCGTGCCTAGCAGTAGAGCGGGGAATCACATCTCTAGTTGGTAGTGTAGTAGTTTCTGAGGACGAATGGCTCATGAGTATTTTGGAAGTGACAAAACCTTTGCTCAGCCCATTAACTGGACAACACGCTTCTTCATAGGCGCATTTCACGTCGGCGCCGTCGCCGCTCTATTCTTCTTTACCTGGAAGGCATTTGCTGTGGCCGTGGTGCTCTGGTGGGTTACGGGCAGCCTTGGCATTGGCCATCATCGATTGTGGCCCAGATTCCTGGAATGAATAAGTTCAACGACAAAAGCAGGCGCTTAGTTACACGGCTTCGACACGTCGCGCATAAGCGCCATTTTCAGGATGCGGTCGCGATGGATTGTGCGCGCGTCTTAGGGGTGCACGCTAGAGTTCGGTTTTGAAATCTGTTTCAAGGCGCTAGCCGCAGCTGGGCCGTCATGCTTCAAGGCCAAGTCGCTCAAGGACACAATGCCTACCAGGCGCTTTTGGCGATTCAGCACCATTAACCGGCGCACCTGTAGTTTGCTCATGTTGTGTGCCGCCGCGTGGGTTGCCTCGTCTTCAAAGACGTATTTGATCCTGGAGGACATGACCTCGCGCACGGTACAGTGACTCGGTGCGCGGCCCTTTGACACTGCGCGAAGTGTGATATCTCGGTCTGTGACTACGCCGACTAGCCTGCCATTTTCTCCGACTGGAAGCGCGCCACAATTTGTTTCAGCCATAAGCTTCGCCGCTTTTTCGATCGAATCCTTAGGTGAAGCAATCTTTACGTCTTGGCTCATTACTTCGCGAACTTGCTGCATCGGGGTTCTCCTTTCCGCCTCATCGCTTGTAAAGTTCCGACCGGAAATAATTTTGCGAGCGGGCACATTTGGAAAACGCTGGTAGCACCCACCCGGCTTTCTATTTTTTCAGAAGCTGCGATCAATCTTACCTGTCTTGCGGTCAGGTCACTTCGGACCATTTTGTGGTTGTTACTCTCGTGTTCTCAGTCTGTCCTACCACGCAAGCCGAACCGAACCTACGGTTAGGAACTTTGATCGGAACTCGGATTTCCTGTCAGTCGTTTGCTCTTTTCTTCCAGCAGTTCGTTAATTCGCTGAATGAGTTTAATCAACTTCGCTGGGTCTTGCTCGACGGATGCTTGTTGACACAACCTTACCCACTCTTCTGTATGTAATCTCACGTGACCACGCCTTTCCTCGCTTGAGCTAAATCGAGGTTAATCGGGCGAACGAACACTGCCTCCTATGCCGACGATCGGGTCCCTAAGTCACCGCGTATTTGCTCGGGCCCAAATAAATTTGTCCCAGCAGCAGCCGGTGGCCATCGGAATTGCCGCTTCCCTTATCGCTTGGAATGTGTCACGCGATCACATTCGGTTCTGCACTAGGAACCCGATTCGAGCCACGTTTTCTGGACAGATCCAAATGGATCGCTCAGGTTCTTAACCGGTTACAATTTCCAACCACAATCGCACTTGAACTGGTCCTGTGGCTTCGGCTTATGTGCTGTCCCACCGCAGTGCGGGCACTTCATTGCGCAAACGGACATCATGTCAACCTCCTAATCTGTCCGAATCTGAGCGAACGACGCTTACAACGATTTGGTGAATGTTTTGATCGAAAGCAAAGTATTCGCCAGGAATGACCGAAGCCAATTGGCGCAAACGAAGGCGCGCAGCGTCCAAGTCTCCAACGGTGTCAAGCCAAATGGGGTTTCCAGCCACATCCTTCTTGAATATATCCAATGAGAGCGAGGACATGTGGAATCGATCCTCCGTTGCCTAATCTAAGCAACTGGTTTGCCATCGTCGTAATGTTCGGATTTGCTGGAACTTGTTTGGATCGTTCGTCGAATTACAAGCAGTAACAGTACGCACATAGTGCCCACTTAGACGTGGGGCTGAGAAGTTTTTGCCCATCAAGCGCGGGATCGCCCGCTTTCAAATCACTTCACTTCTTCGGACCATATGATTGCGGAGTCGCGCCGGATACTAAGACGCCTGTGCCAGCAAGAACGATCGGAATTTTGGCCCGAGACTTTCAGGCGAGACGATGGTTCAGCTTCGATGCGTCCAATAGAGAATGAGACCGAGAATGAGTCCGAGGCCGCCAGTACCAAGAATAAATGGGTGAGCAACTGGAAAAGCAATCCAGCAAACAATAGCGAGACCAAGCGAAATGAACGCACCTACCTTTGCATCTCGAATAGGTACGCTGCTGAATGACCTCGCGGGATCACGTTGTAGCTCTTGCATTGTTTATCCCTAACGCAGGCCAACAGAGGCTGCAATACCTTGTTTGTTGTACACCACAACGCCAGGACTTCTCGTTTACCGCACAAAGGGAGTCCTGGTACGGCACTCGTCCGGTTACGCGACAAACCAGGCACAACACTTTGGCAGGGCTAGATTGGTAGAATCGAATCGGTGGGAATTGATAGGAGGCGACTAACGCACCCGGTGCCGAGCACAGTTGTCAATGTCCTTCCTGTGCTTCATCTCGTATGCGGATGATTAACACCGTCCGATCATCACGCTGTTCCCCGAAGTTTGAAACCGCATGCATCAAGGCTTCGTAGATTTCGGGCAAACCTTCCGTGGCGTGAGCCACGACTGATTCTCCCAGGCGTCCCAAGCCAAATTCTTCGTCGTCTGCATTCACTGTTTCGATCAAACCGTCGCTCACCACAACAAATAAATCCCCTGGAACGCAGCTAACTTGTGCGCTTACGTAACCAGGCTCCGCGACCAGTCCCAAAGGGTATTGCTGCATCGCGCAGCGACTTATCTCCTGCGATTTCCCGTGATAATGCAACATTGGCGGATGACCCGCGAGTGCGATCTCGACTTGTGAGGATGCGTCAAATCGCAGCGCCGCCAACGTTGCATACATTTCCGGCTCTTTAACCGCAGGTAGCACGGCGTTAACGCTCTTCAGAAGTGCGGGGAGCGGCGGTTGTGTAAGCCAAGCTTGGCGTATCGCGGTTTTCAGCATCCCCATCAAAATGCCGGCGGAAATCCCATGGCCGGAAACGTCAGCGAGATAGGCAAACACTCTATCGCCGTCGGCGACTAGGTCCACCAAGTCACCTCCCACCTTCGCGCTGGGGACGGTACATCCAAAGACGTACAAACCGCGCCCGCAATACGAGATAGGCGGGACGAGGGTGCTTTGAATGGCATGCGCGAATGACAATTCCGTTTGCAGGGCTACGTGCGCGATTCCTTCAGTGGTGGCGAAACTCAGAAACAAACGATAGCCGAGCATCATCGTCAAAAAGAGATATGTGCCGTCCGTGGCCATGCGCTGCCGAGTAAATTCGGGGGACCGTTCTTGCCGCGGAAGGCGCGCGAACAACAAAAAGGCAGCGAGAATCAGAAGCATCGGCACAATCATGAAACGAGGTCTCCGTAGCTCGGTCTGGATCGTGACGAGGCGCAATCCCCCCATCATCACCGCCACTAGTATGACCCCCCACAATGGATAGACGCCGCCGGCGAGCAGGTCGAGGAAAAATGCGACTCCGCTGAGAACAAAAAATAACGCCACAAACAATTTTGCAGCTCGCCGAGCCGGTAGACGTTGCCAATATCGTTTCCGCTCCCGCGTCAATCCAAAGGTGTAGAGTGGGAATAGCAGATCTAGGAGCCATTGTCCTGTGCGTCGCAAACTAATCCGGTTGTGGGTTACCGAAGACGGCGCCATTGTGTGATCACTCTACAGGAATTCTATTATCCTGCCAGCGATTCCAGAACGACCACCGTGATCTCGAATACCAATCCTGCTGGGCTTAACAACAACAGTAAGCGGTAAACGCGGTTACCGTACATCTCTAACAATGTCGGCCCTGTCAAAACACTTTTTGAGCAGACTTATCCACTCACTTAAAAGAGTTTTTTCTTCCGCTTCCTTTAGTTGTCTTGCTCCTCGGCCTTGACGACTTCGGCTCGCTCGTAATCTAGCGGTCGGCTTCAGTCCGACCCATACATCTCTTCGATCATAAACTTCAGACCATGATTAGTTCTTCGAACTCCCTCTCGCGAGGGAGCGGGATGCCCCATCAAGTGGACGGCGCTTTCGTGCGCGCGCCATGTCCGGTACCGAGCTGTCCCGCGTGCGAACCGAATTCCGGCTCCGTCTTCCCGAGCCTATCAACAAGAGCCCACTCGAGTCGAGGAGGGCCGGCATTGTTATGCAATCAAGTCAAATCGGCCCTAATTCTCCATGTCCGGTTACCCGACGCAATATAAAGGGCGCCCCTTGTGGAGTAAGGTTTGAGTGCTCGCTCAACCGCTCCAGAGGAGGAACGCCCTTATGACCAGCACTAAATATATCGGCATGGATGTGCACAAAGAAAGTATTTCGATTGCCGTCAGGAATGCCGCCGGCAAGGTGGTGATGGAATGCGTCATCGAAACCAAAGCCAGCATGATTCTGCAGTTCATCGACGGGCTGCGCGGAGATGTACAGGTCACCTTTGAAGAAGGCACCTCAGCCGCCTGGTTGTACGACTTGTTGAAACCGCACGTCACAAAACTGGTGGTGTGCGATCCACGAAAAAACAAGTCCATGCGAGAAGGCAACCAGAACGACAAGATTGATGCCCGCCGATTGGCGGAGCTGCTACGCCTCAATCATCTCACTCCCGTTTATCACGGTGAGCATGGCCTACGAACCCTGAAGGAGCTGGTACGGAGTTATCTGACCATCACGAAAGATCTCGGACGGGTGATGAGCCGCGTGAAAGCCATTTATCGCAGTTGGGCCATTCCTTGTACCGGCAAACAGGTCTATGCCCCTCGGCATCGGGCCGAATGGCTCGCGAAGATCGACGAACCGGGAGTACGCCGGCGGGCCGAGTTTTATTACCAACAACTCGATGCGCTGCGAGTGGTGCGCCAGCAAGTGCGGCGGGATCTGCTGGCGGAGAGCAAGAAGCACAAAGCCTGGAAACACCTCTGTGAGATTCCCTCGATCGGGCCGATCCGCGCGGCGGTGTTGCTGGGCATTCTGCAGACCCCGCATCGTTTCCGCACGAAACGCCCGCTGTGGAATTACGGCGGTTTAGCCATCGAGATGCACAGCAGCGCCGATCACCGTAGTGTCGACGGACAACTGCAACGATCCCGGAAGAACGTCTTGGTGCGGGGCCTCAACCGCAACTGCAATCACGATCTGAAGAACCTATTTAAGGGCGCGGCCGCCGTGGCTTCCAGCAAGCCGGGCCCCTTTCAGGAGTTCTACACGGGTTTAGTGGCCAAGGGTATGAGGCCAGAGATGGCGCGACTGACCTTGGCCAGAAAGATTGCCACCATTGTTTTGCTGGTGTGGAAGAAAGGGGTGTGCTTCGACGCCCAATATCTGAAACCACAAACAGCTTGAGTGTCTTGATCGAATCCGCTCCATCCCGGGGATTCTCTCTGGCGGTGGCCGTGGGTTCTCGAGACACTCTGGTTCGAGAGCGAGTCTCAGCCGATTAGTTAGGCGCTGCGTGCTTCGGGCACCCAGTCTCACACCCGACTCTAGGCCCTCTCGGATAACCAGAAAAAGCTATGGGCCACGAGTCCCGGATAGAACTATGGTCGCCACTTGACCGCCGTTCTGCTTTGCTGGTTTCGGAACTGACAGGCTTCGTTGCGGACAGGCAATGAAAACCGCTGGTAGAGGAAACCCAAACCGTTGGGTCACAGTGCCCAACAACCGAGCACATGGCGCGGAAGGTCAGAACAGATCCTGCTCCATCACGTGGGCTGAGAAACAAGAAAAGTTCCAGCCAACGCAGGAGTGTTTTTTCTTGACTTCTACCTTTATAGAACTTATCGGGAGTTGAGAATTTCCCTTGGAACCTTGTGACAATCCTAAATTGATCCAGGGAACACGCCGCAAAGGAGGTACAATACAGCGCATCCGATTATTTCCCGGCGACGACGAGGGACTCCATGATCATCACGATCCGGGGCGACTCCATCGACATCACTGAAATCCCATTGAACCACCATATCGAGTGGGAATCGCTGCTCAACGAGCTAAACGCCGAGCACATTCCAGGCTGGTATCAGGACGGAAAGCGCATGGGCTCAAGCATAGTTGAAGGGAAAGCCCATGTCTTTATCTACCGCACCGCCGAGACTCCGCCCGAACCGCAAATTCTGGAGATCCTGACGAGGTACGGAATTTCATAGCGCCAGGCTTGAGCCAAAAACCACTCGTCGGTGACGCGACCAATCGGGCAAGGGAAATTGAATCTGTAAACACAAGCGCGTTTCTGAGAACTGATCTAGCGAGTCGGTGCGGATGGTTGTTTGCGTTTCGGAACCTCTTAGCTTCGCGAGCCGTATATGAGCTCGGAAGGTGCGCAAGATTGAAGACGCGAATCATGATTGTTTGTTTTTCGTGTATTTTTTTTGGTTCAGTATTCGCGGTTTCACAAACATCTTCATTTCAATTCCTGCAAAAGCCTGGACCGTATCCGGTAGGGTTGAATGTCGTCGATCAGTATGATCACTCCCGCCCCTACCCCGCTTCCTCTAAGACCTTGTCAAAGTCCCCGGGGGGCGATATTGCCCGTTCCCTGCAAACACTGGTCTGGTATCCATCGCTTAGAAGCACAGACAAGCCGATGACGGTTGGCGACTATACCCAGCTGGCCGACATGGAGATCCACTTTGATGCGCCCCATCCTGAACAGAATCGATGGCGTTCGCTGTTGAAGACTTCGTCCGAGATTCCGTTGTGGGCGGTGCGGGATGCGACGCCGGCAAAAGGGCAGTATCCGGTTCTAATTTATGCCCCCAGCGATTCTTCCGTTTCGTGGGAGAACGCTGATCTGTGCGAGTATCTTGCCAGTTTTGGCTACGTCGTTCTTGCAAGCCCGTCGATGGGGGTATCCACCCGCGACATGACGGATGATCTGGACGGGATCAATGCACAGGCTGGCGACATCTCTTTTCTCATCACGTATGCCAGGTCGCTTCCCGACACGGATTTATCTGAGGTTGGCGTGGTGAGCTGGAGCTGGGGAGGAATCTCGAGTCTGTTTGCCTCAGCACGAGACCCTCGCATCGATGCCCTGGTCTCCGTGGACGGCAGCATGCGCTATTACCCTGGCCTGGTGAAAAGAGCCGAGGACGTTCATCCAGAGCGAAT
The DNA here is from genome assembly GCA_963834025.1 of uncultured Acidobacteriota bacterium. Lineage (GTDB taxonomy): Bacteria > Acidobacteriota > Terriglobia > Acidiferrales > UBA7541 > Acidiferrum. The sequence continues at coordinate 920,307 of CAWIAI010000007.1, forward strand.
GACCCTGCCGCTTCTTTGCTTTACGCGAAATGTGAGCCTTGAAGATCTGGAAAACGATGACGCTCCTCCCGCAGATAAAGTTGGTCCAAACATCCTCAACGCCTGGACACACGGCGATCTCCTCACCGTGAATATGCTGGGCATGGCACACTCAGAGTTCAGTTCGATGTTTCAACGCAGGGAGAGCGCGCAGCGCTTTGCGGAAAATCAGGTAGCCGATTACGGACGGGATGACGCCAACGCGAGTCATGCATGGGTTGCGCTCTACACGTTGAACTTCCTGAATGCCTACCTGAAACACGATGCCTCGGCAAAGGCGCTTCTTGAGAGAACCCCAGCAGAGAACGGCGTTCCGAAACACTTTATGGGCATAACATTTCGTCCGAAGGCCAGGTGACCTCACGATCACGTCCTAGGTGACTGCGCTCCACACGCATCGTATAGACGAATCTGGTTGACGCGATTGCGACCGGTGTAACCACCAGACTGGTCGCAAGACTTATTAATGCATATTGGCAATACTGCCAGTGGGGAACACGAACGTTGATTCGTCGGAAACGTCAGGAATTATGGAGCTAAGCGGGATAGGAGAGATTCATGCCACGAACCCGTATGAGTGATCTTCATGATTGGTTGAGGAGTCTAACGACGCTGGCCGCGCGCCTGATTACTTTCCTAGCAGTGTTCGTCATGGCGGCGGCCCGAGCGGACGAGCCGGTCAAGCCTAGCAATCGCACCGAGGCGACCGCGATCATCGCCGATGCGCGCAAGATTTTGACGCCTAATGGCGTGGAGCGATTGGAGAAGGTACGGATAGGCGGGATTGATCAATGGGTCTCGATTCGCGGCATTGACCGCAAGAATCCAGTGCTGCTATATATTCACGGCGGGCCAGGATACGTCTCGATCCCGATGAGCTGGTGGTTCACTCGGGGCTTGGAGGAATATTTCACGATCGTCCAGTGGGACCAGCGCGGCACCGGCAAGACCTATCTCCTTACTGATCCAGCAAAGGTCGCGCTCACCCTGACAAGCGACCGCATGATTGCGGACACCGAGGAAATGGCCGCCTGGGCTCGCAAGGAGTTCGGCAAGGACAAGATATTCGTACTCGGTCACAGCTGGGGCAGCTTTCTAGGATTACAGCTGGCGCAGCGCCACCCCGAGTGGCTTTACGCCTATATAGGCGTCTGTCAACTGATCGACGGACCCGAGAGCGAACGTCGAGGATGGGGCTTCGCGATCGACGCCGCGCGCCGAGAGGGCAATGCCGAAGCGGTGCACGAGCTCGAGGGGATCGCGCCTTACGGCGCCCCGGGCCAGATCATCCCTATCAAGGACATTTATATCGAGCGCAAGTGGGTCGGTTATTACGGCGGTGCGATGGCCTATCGCCGGGACAATAAGGCCGACAGCGCGCTCGCATGGCTTTCGCCCGACTATAGCGACCAGGAGATCCTTCACATCTGGGATGGTAATAAGTTCGCAACCCCCTATCTGCTTCCCGAGGTAGTCGCGCTAGATCTCACTAAGACCAATAAGCTCTCAGTTCCGCTGATCCTCTTTGAGGGCCGTCATGACCGACTCGTGAATTCAGAGGTCGCGGCATCGTGGTTTGATACGGTCAAAGCACCCAACAAACACCTTGTGTGGTTCGAGCATTCGGGACACATGCCGATGACCGAGGAACGCGGGAAGTTCCTACTCTCGCTGGTGCGCTATGCCCGACCCATCGCGGAGAAGGCGGGCGATATCGCTCTCTGACGCACAGGGTTCCCGATGACATCTCCTCGAGAATTTCCCGATGAGGTTGTAACGACAGGCGGCAGTTCAACAAGGTTTCGTGGCCGAGCAATTACAGCCTCCGACCGTCTTACTACTTTTTTGTTCCCCGAGATGCTGGGAAACGCTTAAATTTTCAGTGCCGTCTACGGCATGACCTCCGCACCATGCATTGTCCTTCCCATTCGGATATTTCCCGCTCCAACCGATGCCACCGGTTTCGGCCTGGCATGGAATAGGGTTCAAAAAAACATTTCCCGAGTGGAGTCCATTACTCCGTGGATTGCCCTTGCGGCAAGGACTTCAGATAGGCGGCAATGGCTTTCGCGTCGGCGTGGTTCATGTGGTAGATGTGCATTGGAGGATGCAACTCTTCGCCATTTGGGCCGGTACCGTTTTCCAGAACGTACTCGACCTGTCGTTCCGTAAAGCTTGGAAGACCCGCTAGCGCTGGGGCTCGGTCTGCCCAGTTGGGGATTGATTTCACTGGTTGTATCCAAATCCGCGCGCCTCGCAGCCAGGCGTCGCGTCGAAGTTCGCCTCGTTCATTCCGGGGAGAATGACACTCGCCACACTCTGCGATCTGTTCTACCAGATACTCACCACGCTTGATGTCAGTCCCCGACGCTACAGCGTCTTTTTTCTGTGCGGCGCTGCGTGAAACCGCCAGCGTTGCGACCATGCTCAGCGAAAGAAGAGTCACCGCTAACCCACTATGTGCCATAGTCTTGCTCCTCGGTGATTGGTCGGCATCGGTGCCGAAATCGGGGCGTATCGTCGCGGAACTGCTGAAAGGGACGGCGAGGGTCCTACTGATTGGATAGAGACGTCGTCTTTGCGCGACGGCCACGACCCCGCGGCTTTTCGCGCATCTATTTGCTATGATGTATCGTATTACGATATGGTTGCCCGCTCTTGAATTTCCTATACGGGATCCTCACAGCTGGCACCTGGGCCTCTGCGGCGCGGCTCTAGGGCATTCCCCGTATTGTCAAACCCTGCTCGACCTACCATGATTTCCTCAGTTCGTGCCGATGTCGACGGAGCTCCCATTGCCTCTTCCTACTGCAGCCACCCGGAGCCGACTATCCCGCATTCGCTACCTCGTGCATATTTCACTTTTTGCTGCAGCTCTTGCCGCGTAGGGCGTTTTAGAAGGTTCCTCGACAAGTGCCGACGCGGTCCACCCACAACAGCTGCCTTCCAGCGCTGACCAGTTCGTCAACGAAGTATCGCACCACGAAGTTGAGGCCCAACAGCAGGATCATGCGCTATGGACCTATCTCGAACGTAAGCGGGTTGACGGTGTGTGGAAGCTTTTCCACGTCTACCAGACGCAGGAAGGGCAGATTGATCGCCTGGTCGAGATGAACGGACAGCCTCTCACTCCGGCGCAGGTTGAAGATGAAGATCAACGCATCCAGCGCGTGATCTCACGACCGTCACAAGTGCGGCTGCGTCAGAAAAAGGAGCAAGACGACGGAGTACAAGCTCAAAATCTGCTAAGAATGTTTCCGGCAGCCTTTCGCTTTCAATACGATGGCGCGCAAGGATCGTTAGTCCGGCTGCGATTCTCACCGAATCCGCAATTTCAACCAGCCGACCACACCACCCAGGTCTTCCACCACATGGAAGGAACGATGCTGCTCGATCCGGAGCAGAAGCGCTTAGCGGCCATCAACGGCGCACTCACCAGTGAAGTGAAATTCTTCGGCGGTCTTCTGGGCCACCTGGACAAAGGGGGGACCTTCGCTGTGACCCAGCAAGAAATCATCCCGCATTTATGGGAAGTCACCACCATGCACGTGCACATGCGTGGCAAGGCGTTGTTCTTCAAAACCATCGACGCCCAAGAAGACGAAACCTATTCCGATTTCGAACCAGTGCCCAACGATACCACGCTCCACCAAGCCGCAGAACTCCTCAAGCAGGCTCCCGTCGACCTTCCGCCAGCACAAGCCAAGACGCAAGCACGAGTCAAAAACTAACCACCGTAGCGCGCACCAAATTCGAGGTTCAGGTTCTTACGGTATTGCATTCACCTTTGCCTGAGCCTTCAATCCCATTATGGTATTCCACAGTGTTGCTGTGGTGGGCGTGCTCATTATCGGCATCGCGTTAGCCCTTGCCATTCATCGCTGCTGGGCAAACTACCGGGATAAGAAGCGGCACGGGGGATAGGGTAAAAAAAGAGAACTTGGGTGTCGGAATCCCCCTAGCAGTCCGTGGCGGAATCGCATTTTGCTGAGTGGCGAAGTCTGTATCTGAGATAGCGATGATTTTTCCGCCGATCGAATGGTGGTGATGAAACACAATGTTTTCTGGGACTCGAGGCCACGGAAGGGCGACGGAACAGAAAAAGCAGCACACAAAGAAACGAGGACTGACGATTTCTCAGCTCCCGTGGAGTACCCGAGCCCAAGAGCGAGCGAAAAATTAGACTCAGATTGAATGCCCCAACGTGAATCAGCAGTCGCTTGAGAATGTTTCGGTGTCCTCGTAGATGCGTTCGTCTCATTCCGCCCGTATCGTAGCAGTGCGCGAAGTTCCGCTCGATCAACTCGCCCCTCTTCCGCAGCAGGCCTTGGCCATAGGCTCCCTTCACTCGCCGCCGATTGGCATAGACCGCTTGCTGTTCCTGGGCTTTGCCTTCCCAATGCCGTTGCCCGGGCTGCTTCTTCTCCGAAATGTAAGCCCGCACTTCCGCACCCTGCAGATTCGCTACCACCGCTCCACTGTGGTAGCCCTTGTCGGCCACCACTTCTTCGATGCCCTTCAGATGCACTTGCGGTTTCTGGCTCGGTTCTTCTGTCCCAATCAACTCCGCGACGTTCTCACCGGCCTGCGCTAGAGTCTCGACCACCGTGGTGGTGTCTCCCGAATCGGCTTCCTGCAGCGTCACCGCCAACACCGCACCGGTCTTCAGATCCACGGCATGCTCGGCTTTGTGTGCCAGATGCGTTCGCCCATCTTTCATCTTGGCGATGCGCGCATCGCCATCATGCGGATTCACCCAATCTTCGTTGCTGGCCTTGTTCTTCCGCGTGCGATCCACTCGCGCTAGGTCTTCCCGCGTGGGCGTCGCGATTCCCGATTCCTTGGCCAAGCCCTGCAAAAATTCCTCGTAACTCTCACCCGTATCGCGCCGCACGATCGAACGCATCGCCGCGTTGGCCTCCAGCGTGGTCGCGTCGATCCCCACCGTCTTGCCCTTCACCAGCCCCTGCTCTCGCAGCACTTCCAAAATCCAGAAGAACACTTTGTGGTGCGTCTCCACATCGATCAGCCGCCGTGTCCGTGAAATGGTCGAATGATCCGGTGTGGGCTCGTCGATGCCGATTCCCAGAAATCTCCGTAGGCCCAACGAATCCGCCACCCGCCAGGCGATTCCCCGCTCGGAATCGAGGCCCTCAAAATAGCCCACCAACAACAAACGAAAATAGATCCCTGGCGCCAAAGAGGGTCGTCCAATGTTTTCCGCGTAAAACTTCGCGCACTCCCTCTCGGCAAACTCGTCAAACTTCCTCTCTTCCAACAATTCATTCACCCGCTTGTAAAAAGGATGTGCCGGCCCCTTCGCTAGTTCCTGCTGTGCGATCCACATCTGCTCTTGTCGCTGTCTTCGCCGCCGCGTTCCCATGCCCATCAGCAGTTCTCCTCAAATCTGTTCCGCATTCTACAGAGATTTCCGAGGCAGGGAAGTTACTTCAGGTTACCAATCGATTTTCACCACAGGCTGCTAGGTGTGTTCTTCGTGCGTTGTCGAGTTAAGGCGGCTCGTTACATTGGTCCGACCCGAATGCTTCATCTGGCTCTTCTCAAATTCTTTGCTGACCATTTCATGGAGATTGGATAGGACCTTGTCAATTTTTACCGGATCATCTTCAATCGTGATCTTTCGAGATATGTCCCGGAGCTCTGCTGAAATCGAACACCGCGCCCTCCATCATCGCAAGGATGGGAACAAGGGGGACGGGAGAATTATTATCAGCAGCATTTAGAGAACGAAATACCGTTTTTACCTGATCTATTTCAATCTTGAACAGTAATCGTCCCGTGGGCGTTTGACTCTTCATGTGAACTGCGTGGTGGGCCGACAAGTCCATATCAGTTTCGACGCGTTTGCTTTAAAAGTGGATGAGGCTCAGAATCCGAGACCGTTTCGCTAATCTGTCTTTCTGCGGCGGCATAACTGTCGTAGATTTCCGTTGCCTTAAGGTTCAGTCTTCCCAGTTCTTCGCGGAACAAGTCCTAAGGTAGTGCTCAAGCATCGTACGGCCCAGCTTGGGATTCTCCCGCTTTAGCCTCCGCAATTCTTCGTAGTACTTGCTAAGGTCGATAGCCATTTTTATTCCCGCCCCGTGAACGAATCGAGCTCTAACGTCCACGACTAATCAGCCATGTTAGACCGTACTAAGAGAGATTTTCTGATCGGCATCGAATTGAATACCCTTATTCGGTACGACTCTTTATCAAATTGTTTACGAGGCCAGTTCGGCCTAAAAAGCAGCGCTTAGGCTCCCGCATCAGGGTTCGCCTTTACAGCGGCAAAGTTGTCGGGGCCGAGATAACGGCAATAGTGAAGCAGTCTACTGGTCGCAAGATTCGAATTTCGTTCGGAAAAGAGAGCGTGGCAATCAACCCCAGGCAAATTATCGAGGTTCTGGATTTGACCTAGGACTTCTTAAAAGCGGTTTGTTCTTCAGTCGGCGCAATTCATCGTCTAAGATGCTGTCAATTTCTTCGGCGATTTTGTTTGATTTATTCGTATCTTCCACAACCTCGGCGTGCTCGCATAACTCCTTGAAACGCTCTCTGCTTTTTCTCAGCATAAAAAGCTCATACGTTAGATGATTTGGACGCCATAAAGGTCAGTGGGTTACTATAGCTATCCTCTATACTTTGGGTACAGTCAGCGCGTATAGTCGTCGTCAATCACACATGCCGGTTCGCGGCACTCTCAATACTCCCTATGAGGTTCCACGCTTCACTCTTCGGAATGATTGCCTGAATCCCGGCCTTGTGAGCCGCAGCACCAAGCCCTTCAATGTCCAGTATCGTGAACAAGATTAAGGGAATTGTAGGGTTTGACGCAGACATTTGCTGAGCGGCTTCGATGCCCGTCATGTCGGGCATAGACAAATCCAACAAAACTACGTCCGGTTTGAGTTCTTGAAACTTCTCGACTCCATCTTTGCCATCCTCGGCTTCGCCGCAAACCGTCCAGTGACGGGAACGCAAAATCGTGCCGATAATACGGCGCGAAATCTCGGAGTCATCGACAACCAATATTCGAAGTGCTTCAAGTTCCATGCTCTTCGACATCTGTCACCTCGCGTTGGGTGACAGCCAAAGAGCTGGAAGCACCTCAAGGTACGCCACCGTACCAACACGCGACTGAAAGCGCAATCGGGTCTTCGTGGTACGCAGGTTTACTGGACGTTAAGGGACAAAGGTTCAATACGAACTGCTTGAATTAACTACGGACCAGTTTGGCCTCTATCTTCGGAGAGAAATACAACGTACGCAAATGCGGCGGCTGCACCGACAATGATGACTGCAAATATTCCTACAATTAGCGTCTCCATGTTGGGAACCTCCGAGGCCAATCATGGTCCTAGAACTGCTGTGCGCCGTCGATACGGGGATTCCTGCAGGTCAGTACGTACGCCCGCGTACCCATTATTTTACCGCAGGAGTCGTAGGCAGTGAGCATCTATAGTAGTTCGGCGCTTGTGAAGTGCTTCGCTCGAATAGCGTTAAAGCGGGCACCGACCGCAGGCCAGCGAAAGAAACGATGTTTGCAATCCCCGCAATGAAATGGCTTTAGAAAAAGCAAGGTTAGAGGTACGCGTTCAACAAATCCTCTGCGGTTTGATCTCCTAATTCGCTCGCTGTTGCACTGCGGGCAACGATGCATTGAAATTCCTCCCGATCAACTTACTGCCGGTCGCGTTCCGCGCCATCGCTCAAATATATGAAATACGCAAACAACCCAACGATAAGGATTGGCAGAAACACGCCGATAACCGCCACCACTATGCTCATCTCGACCTCAAGATTGGTCCGTATTGAATGTGTAATCCGGCAAGGCGAGACAAGCAATACCGGTTTATCCCGAACTGTGCTGAGTTGCGCTTGCGTACCGCACGGGAACGGATTAAAGTCCGCGTCGACTGCGGGCCGGTCCTGTTTAGACCACTTCAGGAAAAACTATCTGCCTATAGAGATGACGAAGTTGGCGATTTGTGCGTTAGATGCAATTCCTATCAGCAGAAAAGCTATCGCGCACAGGGCATAATCCAAAGCGACGAACGGCATCGGTGGAATATCCGCGTACGGTTCTTTTAGGTACCATTTTTTCGGCGTTGACCCCATGAAAACTCCTCAGGGGCGGGCGTTCCCGGAGCATGGCTCTAGCAGAGTTCAACCGCTATCGAGGGAAACATGTAACAAATAATGTGGAATGCTTTACGGCAGGCGACGAGTAAATCTGTAAGCGCGATTCGGCCAGAGTAGAATCAATCGGACCATAATCCAATTCCCAGAAGGTCGCGTTAACTCGTGCTAGTCTCAGGCGGAATCTTTGGGGGCTGTATCCTTCTTATCCGCTTCAATCGTCACTTCAACCTCAGCACCTGACTTTAGTTTCACTTCATTGCCAGATTCATCCGTCAAGGAATTGTCGATCCGTAGTTCTCGGTAGAGATCGTCACAGCCTTGAATGGAGATTTCCGCTTTTTCTGGTATCTCAGGATGCGGAGAAGGAATGATCTTTTGGACCTTCGCTGGCTTTCTGGTTGTTGGTTTGGTTCCCGCGTTCTTACGCATGCTTCTTGCCGCCCCTGACAGTTCGGCTGTCTTCTGCTGCGGACCCATTGGTGAAAGCTGAACGTAAGACTGAAAGTCTGAAAGTCTGGTTACACGTCTTTCAGGATTGACCGAGACCCTTGTGCCGTACTCTCAGCTTTGAGAACCTCCAAGGCATCCAGTGCGCTATGCATGGCCCGCAATTCTGCCGAGGCAATTTGCAGGGAAGGGGTATCGAACAATCTCTGCTTAATTGCCTTTTCTGCTAGAGCGATGCAGTGTGGCAACTTTCGGAAGTCGGCTTCTAGGGCTACCGCTTTATAGAGTGCCTGCCAACCATATGGACCCATTGGCGCACCTACTTATCTTGTCCGCTTAACGCTGGGTATTACCCGGCCTTAGCTGTCCTTAGGGTCCACCGTCATGGGAATTGCAAGCCTTATTTATCATGTTAATTATTATGTACGATGCCGTACACAGGACGCCAATAATGCGACCCCAATACCGCCAGATAATCCGTCAAGGGGCTGGCTTTAGTTAAACTTTTTTCTGTGCTCTGCTGTTTTGTTGAACGCACTCTTCGATTGCGGGAATCAGAGTAGAACCAAGCTGTCCCTTGTCCAACAACCTCGCGGCTCCGAAGCTCCGGGCAAGGCTAGCAGTCTCTGCGTCGTTCCACACAGACATTGCAAGCAAGCATGACCCGTGAAGATGGGCTTTGATAGTGGCAGGAGTAAATAGCTTTTCGCCGGGCATCCGCACGTCCATCAGAACTACATCCGTAGTGGTCGCGTTAAATATCTTCAGCAGTTCTGCATAATTGCCAGCTTCGCCACAGACCGCGATGTCGGTGTGAGCTTGGAGCAGCGAACAGATGGTGCGGCGAATGATTGCGGAATCATCGGCTATAAGCAGGCGAATCGGGGTTCCCATCGCCAAATGGTATAACCCAGCCAGCTTGTTCTGTCCATGCGGCCATGAACACCACAGCCGGAAACCACCAGTAACATAGGTCGCGCTTGCTGGAGATCAGGCCGCCTGCAGCAGACTTTGAACGCATTCAACTAGCTTCCAGCCGCCGTCAGGCTTGGCAACCACGAGGTTCGCCCCTGCGGATAGTGCCGAGGCCCGGCCCACGGCGTCGTCGTACATCGTGAAAAGAACAATCGGTACTCGCGGCATCATAGCTCGCAGCTCAGATGTAGCTTCCACGCCGTTCATCCGGGGCATCGCCAGGTCTATAACTACAAGGTCGGGATTCAAGGCTCTCGCTTTTTCGATAGCGTCTACGCCGTCAACGGCTTCGCCACAAACGTCAAGGTCTAGCTGGCTCTCTAGAAATAGCCGGGTGACTTTCCGACACGAATCGCTGTCATCGACGATCAGAATGTGTTTTGACATAAGAAAATCAACCTCTATAGATCAGACTCGGCTACGACATAAAAGGTTTGCGGTGTAAACCCGGCAAGCGGCATTTCGAACAAATCCGCGGTATCTGCAGAATGTCACCTCGAATTGGAAGCGCCGTCCGGCCGCTAGCCTTCACGAAGCTTCAGTAGCGTTCGCGTTTGTTTGACGAGGGGTGCGACGTTATCTTTTGCAAAGACCCCGAGTACCCCGGCATTCTTTGCTGCCTCGTCGGCGGCACCGCAGTGGGCGGTCAGCATGAGAACTGGCACTTCCGGCATAATTTGATTGAAAACTCTTGCAGCTTCGACGCCATTCATCACTGGCATTGAAAAATCGAGGATGACCAGGTCTGGCTTTGTTTGCTGAGCCTTTTGCAAGGCATCAAGACCGTTCTCTGCCTCGCTGCAGTCCAATTTCAATTCTTCAAAATACCAACGCAAACACTTTCGAATGTCTGGTTGGTCATCAACGATGAGTACGTGGGACATCTGTCACCGTGCCTTGGGGTGACAGCCAACAAGCTGGAGAGCACCTGGGGGAATGTGCGCTACCGTACCAACTCCGCAACGAAAGCGCAATCGGGTCTTCGATGTAGCATTCGAGGCTCGTCTAATTTCGACGCGTAGGAATGGTTCGTCGCATGAAGGCCGACGTTTCGTACGCCGGCGTACTCAGGGAATCTACATGATTCGCTGTGTTTCAAGCTTGGTCTGTCTGCTGTTACACGTCCAATTCGAGCCTTGTGAACGTAGGAGGTCCCATGCCAACTTTCGGATTAATTTGCAGTCACTGCAACGATGCCACCCATGTGGTTACGCCGTTCAATGGCAAATCGCTCCTAGCAAGCACATCTCACGGAGAATTAATCGTGGCTCTTCACCACCGTTGTGAAGGAACATGGGCAGACAAGAACGAGTGCCGAACCCTTATATCTTTGAGAAAGATACGCCACTCAAATCACTTTGGTACTTTCACCAGCGGCGCTGACTCGGAGCGCCGCAGGCTCAACCGTGAAATTTCTTGATCCGAGGGGACAATGCCGACCAGGTGTTCGCGGTGCGGAAGTAATTCTATTCGCAGATCGAAAAGAAGAGGCGTGATCGAGAAAGCTCTATCGATTATCGTGCGCCCGTATCGTTGCAGAGACTGCGACCATCGTTTCTTTCCGCTGTTCCAGACTAGCCGCTCACATGCGAAAATCAGCGACTCAGTTGATTCGTGTCCTGTAGAGGGCAGTGGGTTTTCAGCTAAGGCAATCTAGGCTTGTCTTGGCACTCAACAGCCGTCGCGATCTTCGCTTGCCGGCCCGAATAATTCGGTTATTTGCCGACAGAAGCAACGAGCGTGGCAATGTCTGAGTTAAAGGCAATGCCCATGAGGAAAAACGCAACCGCAGAAAGCAAATAATCGAAAGCAGCAAACGGCACGGGTGGAACAGCCTCGGAAGAACCTCTTAGGTACCAATTTCTATTCACGAAACTCATCGGGGACCCCTCTTTTGTTGGCGAGAGGACGACGCTGAGAAATCTCGGGTGTCAATCGGGTGGATTTTGTAGTCTGTGGGAAAATGACGCAAATCGGGTATGGTAGTGGCAGGTCCAGAAGGAAATCGGAACTAAGCACTTCATTTGCTTACCTCGATTCAATTGCCCGGTTAGACGATATAGAAGAGCAGCGTCGGCGTTCATTCCACGCGGTCTCGCGATCCAGGGACGAGATAAATCAGGTAGGCAATCAACCCGCCCAGGAAGCCGACTACGAGCAGTATCCAACAAAGCCACAACATCTTCCTTGCCTTCCGTTGAGGGGATTTTTATACGAGGCAAAATCAGCCGCAATACGTATAAAACTTTATTCGCGGAGGGAATCTAGCCGAGTGGTCCGTACCGGCGCTTGCGGGGGGATTGGACGCGGCAACGATGGCCGCAGCCCCCTCCCAAAAAAAAAACGTAGAACCTGAGAGCATGGTGACGAGCGAAACGGTAATACAGAGCCGCGACAAAGAGCACGACTGGACCGACTTGAGAAAACAGTCTCACATAAAAGAGAGCCTCGTACGCAATCGGGTGTCGGAAGTAGAGCAATCCCCAGAACGACCCAAGTACCCTCCTATTTGTGTGGAATGCCCTTTAAACGCGCTTCTTTGGCTTCGAGTAGATCGTTTATCTCTCTGATGAGTTCGTGAAGCTTCTTCGGATCTTGCTCTTTCGATGCCTGCTCACACAGCTCTTTCCAACGTTCGTTACCCTGCATAGCCCACCTCCCGAGGCGGTATCTGGTTCGACTCCATTCTCCGGGACCAACAAAACCCAAGCAGCTGTAATGCCGGGCATCAAACGGTGGCGCATGCTCCGATGCCCGGCTCCCGATTCTGGTGCAAATCTAAGGCCCGTGCTAAACGAAGCGGCACGAGAAGCGTGCGGCCGCTAAGGCTTCTCGTTTCTGGCCGATGGGCTCTGGGCGTCGGTGTCTGGAGTTGTCGGCTTCATGGCTACGACCTCATAGGTTCGCGTTTTCTTGTCGCCTTCTGGGCACTTGACGGTCATGCGGTCGTTCTTAATCTTGAAGACGACTTCCTGGCCGACTGGCAAAACTGCGGGATGTTTTTTCTCGGTAGGCTGGATTTCGTATTCCATGTCATCGGTGCGCAACAAGTACCGCGGGCATAGTTTTTCATCGGAGTTGATGTGCGTTATGCCCACGGATGCCCAGATGCTGCCCAACCCCGTCACGCCTTTTTGTTTCGCGCCGCAGGGTACGGCGTCCATTTTTTCGAGCATGGCGCGATCGGGTTGCTTTTTCTTTTTGCTGTCGGCGGTGACGGGAAGTGCGGCCACCAGGACGAGCGCCAAAACAAGTAAAGTCTTGACTTTCATAGTGCCTCCTTAAGCGGAGTCTCTCAGCCCAGATAAACTCGAGACCGGGCTCGGCTGCCGGCTGGCCGAACGCCGTGCCCGGCCACAAAGAAATTAAAGCAATCCGCGGGAATTGGAAGGCCGGCGATGCGGCCTTCCAGTCCGGAGTCGCAATCAGGTCCTACTGCTTCGGTTTGGGCTGGACCGCTGGAGTTGCAGTCCCGTTCGTGAACTGCTGGGATGATTTGACGAAGCTCTGAGGATTGTTCATCAATTCTTGCTTCACCTCAGGATGCGCACTCAAATATTCCTTGAGCTCAGGATGGCTTTCTATGAATTCCTGGCTTTTGACCAGGGAAGGATCCTTGGAAAGCCGTTGCGCAATGTCCGAATGGTCGCCTAGGAATTCTCCGAAATGGCGATGCATCGTGTCACGATCCATGTCACGATTCAGGCCATCCTCGCGGCGATCGCGATTCATGGCGTCTTCATGGTTGTCGTAGCGAGCCTCCTCCTGCATGAAGGCGTTCGGATTTTCCTTTATTTCGTCGCGAACTGCCGGATGGTCCTGCAGGTAGGTTTGTAGAGCAGGATGGCCCTTCACAAATTCCTGGTTCTCGACTAGGGAAGGATCTTTGCGAAGGCGTTCGGCTGTTTCGCGGTGACTGTCCAAGAAGCGGTCAAAACTCGTCAGTTCTTGGCGGTTGGTATCGCGATCGCGGTTGACGTCACGATCGCGGTCGTCGGCCTGGCGATTGGGGTCGCGGTTGGCATCGCGGTCCTGATTGGCCACCTGGCGGTCGGTGTCACGGTCGCGATTGTCCTCTGGGCGGTCGTAGCGATTTTCCGCCTGCATGAAAGCGTTCGGGTTTTCTCTGATTTCCTCGCGAACCGCTGGATGGTCCTGCAGATAAGTCTGCAGAGCAGGATGGTTCTTCGCAAATTCCTGGTTATTTACGAGCGAAGGATCTTTGCGAAGCTGTTCGGCCGTTTCGCGATGGTTATCCAGAAACTTATCGAAATTCGCGAGCTCCTGTCGGGTGGTATCACGGTCGCGAGTGATATCGCGATTGCGATTGTCCTCGCGGCGGTCGAAGCGGTCCTCTTGCCGCATGAAAGCGTTCGGATTTTCCTTGATTTCCTCGCGAACTGCCGGATGGTCCTGCAGATAAGTCTGCAGAGCGGGATGGTTCTTCACAAATTCCTGGTTATTTACGAGCGAAGGATCTTTGCGAAGCTGCTCGGCAATTTCGCGGTGGCTGTCCAGAAACTTATCGAAGTTCGCCAGTTCTTGACGGGTAGTGTCGTTGTCCTGAACAGGCCTATTTTGGGCGGGCGCGGATTGCCCACCAGCGGGCTTAGCAAAGCAAAAAAAAGTTGCTAGAGCTAGTAGTGCCAGCCCGCTCTTCAGATGCACTTGTTTCTTTTTCATAGTGCCTCCTGCGGTGACTTTGTCACCGGTGTAAAGAGTGCACCACCCGTGCCAGGAGCCTCCAGAAAACCGGAACTTGCCCCGATTCATGAGGTTAGAAGAAACACCTGAAGGCTTCGAACAGTGGGCTGAGTGAAAATTCGACATGGGGCTGAACAAATTGTTATACGAGGAAGGCCCTACTAGAAATGCACTATGATTCGCCCCGCACTCTAACCATGTTTTTCAAGATAAGCCATGTATGATGAATCGAGCGTCAACGGGTGTCCTTCGTCTCGCCGTTGAGGCCGAGGACTTTCTGGCATACATCTGGCCTACGCAGCGACGGATCTGTAGAATTCCTAGAATCTATAGCCCATTAAATCTGTAAGTTACAGACTCTAAAGGGCACTTAACCGTCTAGAATGAATACTTACAAAAAACGGGGGGAGGGGGTAGCACAAACACTCCTGACCAGCGAATGGCAAGCAAGCCCGATCAAGCCACAACGATCCAGCGGAAGTATTACACCGACACCGCCTCCCGCTGTGACCATATGCAATGCACGCCCATGAAGGCGGCACCGCCGCCTCTATCACCAAGTTCATGTACGCGCTGTTACGTATGCAGGAAATCCGCACGATCCTCGACGTCGGCACCGCAACCGGCACTGGCATCCGCGACCTGAAACAAGCCCTCCCCGATGTATTCGTGTGCGGTGTCGAACCGGTCGCGGCCTTGGTGGAGCAGCCCGTGCTGAGTGGGAACATTGCCAGCGGGCCCATCGTTCAAGCCACCGGTGAAGCGTTGCCGTTTGCCGACGCGAGCTTCGATGCCGTGTCTGAATTTGCGACGCTCCATCACGCGGCGAACCCCGCGGCCGTCGTAAAGGAAATGCTGCGCGTCGCTAGAAAGGCTGTCTTTATCTGCGACAGCAATCGCTTCGGACAAGGCTCGCTGTCGGCCAGGCTCCTGAAACTTGCGCTCTACAAAGTCGGCCTCTGGCGCGTATTCAATTATCTGCGAACCGGCGGAAAGGGCTACGTGATCACGGAAGGAGATGGCTTGGCCTACTCGTATAGCGTATATGATTCCCTGGAACCCATCGTCCGCTGGGCCGATCGCGTCATCTTGATTCCTACTACGGGCGCCCTCAAGAGCCGTAGCTGGTTTCATCCGCTACTCACGAGCAGCGGCATACTCGTTTGCGCTCTGAAAGATTGAATCTGAAGGACTGAATCTGAGGAATCGACGAAGAGGCCGAAATCACTTGCGCGATTTGGTGACGACTGCCTTTCGCGTGGCTTCCATCGTGAAGGCCAATGATTCTTTGGGGATGCTGGTGACGTATGGCCCGATTAGCCAACCCAATCCAGCCGGGATATCCCGCGTCAGCGAAACCACTTCACTCTGTACATAGACGCCGCCGTCAGCCTCGATCATTCGCCACCAGGTTTCCATCCGCCACAAAAATCCATCGTCGTCACCGGGAGTTTTCTCGCGTTCATCGCTTTTGCCCGCGTTCTCAACTTGCGCGATGCGCACCGCGGAGCTTCGGCTGTGTGCCCTGGTATTCGAATCGCGGAAGTATTGGACGTCGTGTTCGGTGTTGAGTACCACGGTCACCACCTTGTGCCGTCGAAAGCGGAGAAAAACGCGAAAATGGTCTCCGTCCCGCGACTCGATTTTGGATCGCTCGACATCCGGCGAGTAGTATACAGCGTGCTGGTTGTAGTCCTCCAGCACCGCTAACACGTCCGCGAGCTTTGCTCCCTGAATAAACGCGAGGCCGACCCAATGGTGAATTAAGCCGTCTGGGCAGCGGATGGCCGTTCCATTCTCCGGCGTTTCGAGTTTGCGCATCTTCACAACGCCGTGTTGAAGTTCCCTATAAGCCTGCATGCGTTCGGATTCTGGCAGGGCATCGATCCACAGAAGACTCGTGCCACGCTTCAACTCATCGTCGCTGCGCCTGTCGGTCAGCCGAACATACAGATTGAACGCTTTGATCATCGATGGTTTTAGCAAGGCAGGCGATGCGGGGGGCGATGCGCCCGCGATGGCGATACCGGGCAGCAATCCTTGTCTGACAAATGCCAAAGCCACGATTAGCACCAGGAGCTTGCGAGAGGTCGTGCAGGGGAAACACGTCAAGAGCCGGGCAAAGCCCTCAAAGAGAACTATCGTCCAGCGCCGTAAGCTGCTGATTTTACACATGTTATATTCATCGACCGGATAGTCACCGGTACTGTGGAGCATGGCCAATGCCTATTGTTTCACGAATTTGGGCTTGGAAACGACAGCGCCGGGCAGTTGCCCGGCGCTATCTAGAGGAAAGCTAAAGTTTGGCGGGTTGGGTTAGCTCGCACACGACCCCTTGCGGAGCCGCTGTCCCCGCGCGGCCCCCAACCCGTCAGAAGTAAATTTACGGGAGCTGATTGTTTTGCTCAATGGGCCGGGAGGGTCAAAAATTGAGGTACCCGGGTTTTGGTACCGGTAATTCCGGAATGTGGTAACAGGCTTGATATCAATATCTTAGAGCGATCCAAGCGAGTAAGTCGGTACCATTACCCTGCTCCATTTATGCCACTCAGGTATCCGCCGAGGTGCCCAGTCAGCGCGACGAAAGCAGCTGCCACCGCTTCGATCGCGAGCCGGTAGTTCGGCAAATCCCCACCGCGGCGCCTTCCTAGGAATTGGATCCACCAAGCCGTCCAGATCATTACTATCGAGAGGCACGCGAAAACCAAGTGCAGCAACAAGATGCCCTTGAGCCTCTGACCCTCGAGCGCGAACTGCCAGGCGAGGATCCCAGTAATTAGCACCGGCACGGTGGAAGCCGCGGCGAGCAGAAGGTTGTAGTAGGCCGCCTCCGCCAAGCCGCGGCGCCTGGACCATTGCGCGACAAAATCAAACGCCACTCCGGTGATGAACAGCGCGATCGGAAAATGGATCAGCACGACGTGTTGCGCGTGTTTGGCGAGCAGCGCGGCTTGCGGATCGAAAGGGTTCAACATGGACGAGCCTTACTGCACGATCACTTTGCCGGTCATTTTGGGGTGCACCGAGCAAAAGTACGGGTATGTTCCCGGCTTGATAAAGGTGTAAGAAAACTTCTCGTCGGTGTCGAGGACTTTGGATTTAAAGACCTTGTCGTCGCTGACCACGGTATGGGGAATGTCGTCGCGATTCGTCCACGTAACCGTCGTCCCCGCCGCAACCGTGAGGGCTGCCGGACCGAAGCTGAAGTTGTCGATTTTCACTTCCACGCCGGTCGCGGGCGCCTGCTGCGCGCTGGCAACAGAACCTCTCCCCGCTGCGAACAACAGAATCGCCGCCGCTACCACCGGTACTGCCAATCTTGCAATGCACACACGTATCCTCATGACTCTTTCCTTTCTGAATTTTGATATCGAATGAACGAAATGGATCTGTCGCCGGGCGGGGCAAGCCCCGCCCCTACAAGGGAATCGGTTACTGCTCACCCGAGCTTCGAGTCCACCACGGCGAGCGCGTGCTGCCCTTGAACGTAATTTACGTTGGTGATGCCGAGGTAGCTGCGCAATTGGTCCGCGGGAACGGTCATCGGACCGGGAGACGGAGCTTTTCCCGGCTCTGGTTGGGGAAAAGCCGTTGATGCCGCGGTATGGAAGGTCACGTTGCCTTCCACCTTTTGCATGATTTGGTGAATGTGTCCGTTCAGGACGGTGACGGAACCGAACTTCTTGAGATATGCGAGAGCCTGGGCGCTATCTTCGGTGCCCCAACCCCAGTCCGGATATACGGTCCAGAGCGGGATGTGCGCAAACACCACGATTGGGGTGCTGGACTTGAGGTGCTTGACGTCGTCTTCGAGCCATTCGCGTTGATCGTGTCCGAGCGAGCCAAGTCCTCCGGCTTTCAAATTCAAGACGTTCACCAGGCCGACGAAGTGCACGCCTTTCTGGTCAAAGCTGTACCAGCCCGCGCCCTTCGAACCTTTTCCGTAGCGCTCGCGGAACTGCTGGCCATCATCATTCAATACGTCATGTTCGCCCGGCACAAAGAAGGTCTGCTTTCCGGTGCTCTTCAGGATTTGATCGACGTGATCGAACTCTTCGGGCTTCGACAGGTGGCTGATATCGCCGGTGTGCAACAGGAATTCCGGCGGAGTGGACAAGCCGTTGATCTTATCCACCGCAGCTTGAAAAGTCCCCAGCACATCGGTGTTTGCCGGCTTGTTGAATCCCATGTGGGAGTCGCTGATCTGTACGAAGCTCAATTCTCCGTTTGTGGCTGCAGCTCCCGGATCGGACCCGCGGTCCAGGGCGAAGGATTTGAGTACACCGCCCTGCATCACGCACAGCGTTCCGGTTCCCGCCCACGCCATGCACTTCAAGAATCCGCGCCGGTCAATACCGTCGTGGTTGTGATCGTACAGAATCTCGTCTTTCGTCTTCTTGGTCATCATTTTCTCCCTAACTTGCTGTGTACCGCTGTTTTGCGGGGGCGTCCCGCCTAAAAGCCAGAAATAATGAAGCGGCGCGAGATTGAGTTTGGCTCCAGGGTGCCCGCGCCGCTCCCGGACGTGTTTCGCCTATCCAGACCGCGAGGGCTCGCCAGTTATTCCAGAGTCGGCAAGTTTTTATTTCCTGCGGGAAACCGGAATTCGGGAATAAAATGCGGGCCAGGGCGGTCTACTGGATGAGTTCGGGTGTCGAAGGGAAGGACTTGGACGTGTTGGATTTGCAGGAGCGTGCGCGCTTCGAGCAACTGGTACTGCCGCATCTGGACGCTGCCTTTAACCTGGCGCGATGGATCTTGCGCGGGCGTGCCGATGCCGAGGACGTAGCGCAAGAGGCTATGCTGCGCGCTTTCCGCTTTTTTCGCGGGTTTCATGGCGGCGATGTTCGCGCCTGGCTTTTGCAGATCGTGCGCAATAACTGCTACACGTGGCTGGAGAAGAATCGGCCGATGGAATTGACGACGGAATTCGACGAAGAGCTCTATCCCCAGGCCGGGGTTACCCCGGAATCGCTGGCTATTGCGGGCGATAATCGTGAACGGCTGACGCGCGCGCTCGAGGACTTACCCGCGCGTTTTCGCGAAGTCCTGATTCTGCGCGAACTGGAGGGCTGCTCGTATAAAGAGATTGCAGCGATCACCTCCATGCCGATCGGCACGGTAATGTCCGCACTCGCACGGGCGCGACAGCGGCTGCAGCGCACGTTGACCCAGGCCGATCCTGCCAGGAATCAGGAGGCCCGCCGTGAACTGTGAGCTCACCCAATCCGTTCTGCACGGCTATATCGATGGCGAACTAGACGCCGCCCGAGCGGCAGATTTCGAACGCCACCTCTTGTCGTGCCCCCAGTGCACTTCCGCTTTGGAAAGCCAGGAGACTCTGCGCTCCTCGATCGAGCGCGCCGGGCTCTACGAGCGGGCGCCGGTAGCCCTTCGCCAGAAGGTAGAAGCACAATTCCGCATGCCTGCGCCGGTTGCGATCGCGCCCGTTCGAGCGAGAATGCGTCCGACTCACTGGCTGGCTTTGGCTGCGGCGCTGATTCTCGCTTTTTTTATCGGAGTGCGTCTGCTCCCGGGCCCCAGCGGCCGCGGTGGACAAACCGAACTGGCGTCGGCGATTGTCGATGCTCATCTTCGCTCGCTACAGCCGGGCCACCTGGTAGACGTCATCTCCACGGACCAGCACACCGTGAAGCCGTGGTTCGATGGCAAAGTCGATTTCGCCCCACCGGTACGCGATCTCGCGAACGACGGCTTTCCGCTGCAAGGCGGCCGCCTCGACGTTGTAAGAGGTCATCAGGTGGCAGTGCTCGTGTATGGGCGGCGCAAGCACGTCGTGAATGTGTTCATTTGGCCAACGACGGAGCCGGACATGTCGCCGCAGTCCGGTTCTCAGCTTGGCTACAATTGGATCGATTGGCGCAAGGGCGGGATGGAGATGTGCGTTGTTTCCGATGTCAGTGCGCCGGATCTCAATGAACTTCATAAGCTGTTGACGGAATGACGGGTATTTGAGTTTGGAGTATTCCAGCCTGAACAGGCTGCGGAAAAATGCAACAAAACAAAGAAAAGGCTTCCTTCAGGGGCTGAAGCCCGTTGAGAGCACGCAGTTTGCGTCGGCGCTAAAGCACCGACCTCCTGAAGAAAAAAGGACTTCTTCCGCAGCCTATAAAGCCTGGGCCACATTTCTCGTTGGCTTGCTTGAAAAAACGGGGCTAGTTGTTCGGTTCGTAGGTTCGCGTTGCCGTGTACGCCTTGGGAATTTCTTTGGCGTAAACCGTGTGCAGCGTCAATGTCTTGGTCTTCCCGGAGCGCACCGCCACATTTTCCCAGGAACTGAACACGCCGTTGCCCGACGCGCGTAACGCATAGTTATCCGAGCGAAGCTTCGAAATCGTGAAGTGCCCCCTGGCGTCCGCGTGGGCTACATGCGGGGCGCTTCCTCCACCGGACTGGTACGTCACGACCGCGTGCGGCACGGGCTTATCATCCGGCCCGATCACCACTCCGGTGACGACTCCGGATCCACTGCTTTGCGGCGCCGCGATCGCCTGGCGCGCAACGGCCAGCGCAAGGAAAAGGAGGAAACTGAAGGTCAGCACGCGTTTCATGACTGTAGTCTCGATTCTCCGCCGTGTTGGTATTCGGTGTCCCAGCAGGCTGCGAAAAAATGCAACAAAAAACGACGAAAAAGCTTCCTTCAGGGGCTGAAGCCCGTTGAGAGCACGCAGTTTACGGCGGCGCTAAAGCACCGACCTCCTAAAGAAAGTGAATCTTTGCTCAGACTGCCAGGGCTTACCTTAACGAAAGACGAGTTTGTCGCAGGTCTGGCCCGGCCCGTCAGCTTTGTCCAGTGTAGGATCCCGTGGCACACTGAGGAAGAGTGTTGCGTGAAACTGTGCTTGCCATCAACCTGCCTGCTAGTACAGGCCGACCGTTTCTATCGCGCGCTTAGGCTGGCGTTGGCTGCAAAAGCGCAGAAGAAGGCTTTGCCAGGCTAAAGGCTGGCGTCTACATTTGACCGATCTAAAGATCGGCCACTACACGCGCTGGTGTGGCTCTCGACAGCGACCGGCTCATCCAAGATTTGGCGCACCAGCCTAGCGAGCGTCGTCGGGCTGTACGGCTTCTGAAGATATCGCCCGCGCGCTCCGTCAGGAATGACGTCGGACTCCGCAGAATAGCCGCTGGTGAAGAGCACGCGGATTTCGGCGAATCGCGCAGAAAGCTGGGTCGCGGTCGCCGGGCCGCCAAGCTTCAGCATGATTACGTTCAGGATTGCTAACTGGGGTGTCTCGTTTTCGCAGAGCCGCAAAGCCTCCTCGCCGTCGGCGGCAGACAGAACGCGATACCCGAGGCCCACGAGAGTCTGTCGCGCCATCTCCCGCACCGACTCATGATCCTCGGCAATAAGCACGGTTTCGGTGCCGCGCATCCCGGCCATCGACGGCGTGGGCTTTTTGCTCACAACCCCTTCGGCCACGCCGCCTTCCATCACCGGCAGGTACACGCGAAACAAGCTTCCGTGTGCCGGCTCGCTGTACACGCTCGCGAGTCATCGTTTTTCAACTTCGGCCTTTCCAACTTCGGCCTTTCAACCTCGCACGGAATGGTGCAGAAGCGGAGCCGGCACTTTTTCGGGCGTGCGCACCCGCCGCAAGTCCGCTTCCACGGCATCAAGGAACTCGCCGAAGTTCCTTCCGTCTTTCGCCGACCAGGTTCCCACGCTGAGGCGCAAATCGATCGGCCCCCACGGCGAACGCGTCTCGTAGTGAACGGCGAGATGCCTTTCCAGGCGTTGGCGCATGACCGGCCCACTGGGCGCCACGACATCGACAGCCAGGACCGCAAATTGCTCGTGTCCCAGGCGCGCCACGATGTCGCTGCGGCGACAACTGCTGGCAAGAATCTGGGCCACGTCGCGGAGCGCGTATCCCCCGCGCCCGGGCCGAAACCCTCTCGTAGTGTCTGCAAGTTTTCGAACAGCGCGCAGATCAACAGCAGCGCCCCGCCCGTGCGGCGATGCGCTTCTTCATGACACCGCGTGCCGAGCGTCAATAATCCTTCGCGAGTGTAAAGACCCGTGAGCGGATCGTGAAGCAAGTCCGCCAAGCCCTCAAACGTATTGCGTTCCAGCGCCGTTCGCTCGACTCGCCCGAGCGTTCGCGCATCCATGAACCCTTTTAATACGTAGTCCATCGCCCCTTCGCTGAGACTTTGCGCCGCATAACTTTTCTTTGCAGGATCGGCGAGCACCACCAGCGGAATGCCTGGCGCCGACCGGTGCACCCGATGCACCGCGTCGAGCGGATCGCTGAGACTGAGCTCCAGATCGAAAAGAATGAGTTCGGGGTCGACCATTTTCACGGTCGGGATCAGCGTGGCCATGGTGGACACTACGGTCAGATCCAACCCCCGGTGGAATCAGGATAGAGAGCCCCCAGGGTATCGACGGCCTCGGCCGCGTCGTCTTCCGCGAGCAAAATGCGAACCTTTTTTTGGGTCATGTTCCGGCCTCATTTCCCAAGAGTGTTGGAAATGAGCAGTTCCTTATCCGGGACGCGATGCAAACATGGAGCAACACATGGATCATCGCGGCCGCGGAAAGACACTGCCGCAACTGGAGAGGCCAGTCTTAAACAGAACGCAAGCTGTAGGAAGGGGGTGCGCTTATTGTGGCGCAATGACGAAGATAGTCAAGGGAACTCCGCGTCTGGGTTCCCATATGCTACGTCCCCGACCGCGAGGAGGCGGCGCGGCGGAGCAGAAATGCCGCGCCGCCGGAAAACAATCCACCGGCGATGATCACGCTCTCCCACACCAGACCAGCCGCCAGCACGAGATGGCCGGGCGCGCCAAAAGGAGTGAGCAACGCCACCAGCGCAGCTTCGCGCACGCCGATGCCTCCCTGCGTCAGCGGCAATACGGCTGCAAGTTTTGCCAGCGGCCATGCAAATAGCCACAAGCGTAGCGGCAGCACCAGCCCGCAGGCCACGGCGAGTCGCACCGTTAGAATCAGAAATGTCGATTGGATGAGAGTTCCGACCAGCCATCCGAGGAGCAGTTTGCTTGGCTGGCGCGAAATGCTGTGGAGCGCGTGTCGCAGTCGCGCCAGACGCCGGCGGAAGCGCACCGAGCGGCCCGCTAACAATGCCCTGCGCGACAAAATCGTCAGCGCCACGAGCACAACGACGCCTGCTGCACACACCAACAGCGCTTTGCGCGTCGTGTGCCAAAGATTTTCCGGCATGGAGCCCGGCAGCAGGATCAGTCCCAGCAATGCGAGTCCCGACTGCGCGGTCACATCCAGAAATCGGTCGAGCACGTTGCCTGCAAGAACCGCGGCTGGCCGCGGGCTGCGTCGCAGGCCCACCGCCAGGCGGATCACATCACCGCCAACAATCGAAGGAAGAAACAGCGTGCCAAACAAGCCACCTAGATAACACTGCGCGCTGGTGGCGAAATCGAGTTCCGCTCCCGCGGCGTTGACCACCATCCGCCACTTCGCGATTCCCAGCGTGTGCGCCAGCAGATAGCCCGCCAAAGCGCCTAGAAAAAGCCACGCAGGAATCTGCGCAATCGCTTTACGGACGGTTGCGAACGGAAGGAAATACAGCAGCACCCCAAGAACGCCGAGTCCCGCGATCCAACGCAAAACAGTCGGCAACCAGCGACGCGAACCCTGCTGGGAGTGGTGGGCGCCAATCATGAAAGGGAAGCTATCTCACAAACAACACACGAAAGCGGCGAAAACGCGGCCGGCGTTGTAGGGGCGGGGATTTCTCCGCCGGGCGTCAACACCTACACTAAGCCACGCACGTCAGGCCCGCCAAGCAGCAAAGCGGCCCTCTCAAGCCGAGAAGATCTCATCAATCTTCGCGGCCAATTCAAAATCCAAATTGCTGATGCCCTTTACGCTGTGCGAATTCAAATCAATCACTACCTTGTTCCACACGTTGAACCACTCCGGATGATGATTCATGGCCTCAGCCACCAAGGCCACGCGAGTCATGTTCCCAAACGCGGTTACAAAATCCTTGCATTCAAACGCGCGATGCAATTTTCCGTTGGCCAGGGTCCAACCGCCGGCGTGGCTCAACCGCTCACTCACTTCCGCATCACTCAATTTTTTCGCTACAGGCATGTCATCCCCCACACCAAGCTACAGCCACCATTATGCACCGCGCGGGCGTGGTCGAGGCCGTTTTCCGAAGCGGGCGCAGTTCGGTTTCACGACGAATCTACAACCAAAATCGCATGCCACACCAGCAATGCAAAACGGCACGGGCGCGTCTACTCCGCCGCTACACACGCAAAGTTCGCCGCATCATTCGTATCCCCGCTGCCTTTGTACTTGGCCACTTGCGGATACGCGCACAACGGCCGCGTCATCTGCACATCCGCGCCAGGCTCGGGGCCCGCATATTTCGTCGCGATGATCGCGGCTGGCGGTGTCCCTCTCTCCACCCACTGCTCGATCGAGAGTTGCATGCTGTGAGCCGCATCTTTCTCCAACGGCGACGGCCCGTGCTGACCAAAGGAATCAGGTCCGGTCCCTTCCGGCGGGGTTCCACCGCAGTGCTGCATCCCCGGCACCATATAGAGCCGCGCGAATGCGTCGGTGTTCGCGAGTCCCATGGCGTTCACGACGCTGTGATAGTAGTCGATCGAATTGAGCGCCGAGATCGCCGGATCATCCCAACCATGAAAAAGAATCAGCTTCCCGCCGCGCCCCTTGAAGGGTCCCAGATCTGCTTCTGTCGCGTTTAAGATCTTCGCCAACTTCGCGTCGGCCGCTTTCACCGCCTCATCGATGTTCGCATCGTTGATATTCCATTGCGTCTTGTCGTAAACCATGTCGCCGAAAAAACCGCTGGCATACGCGAACAGCAAGCCCTTGCCGGGAGTTGGTCCGGTGATCCACAACCCCCAACCGGCTGGCCCTTCCTCCGCACCCGGCAACAGTCCGGGATAAATTTGGGCGCCGTGCGAATCGTGGGGCCCCTCATACAACTTCTTGAGCGCGGTTACCTGCGGCGCCGTCAGGCACTTGTCCGAATCCTCGGTTTTGCAAAGCATCGCCGCCGGATCGAAGTGGCATTTTCTCGGATCGTTCAAAATCTCATCCGCAACGCCATCCTGCGCATCGCACGCTTCATTCACGGCCTGCGCGATCGCCGGTAATTTGCTCGAAGGAATGTAGCTCGCTTCTTGCGACGTCGTGGCTTGCGCATTCCACACCGCGCTGGTCAGCAGGTGCGTCCAGTAATTGGCCGGAGCGCCCGCAATGATCCCGTCGTAGTCCGCTGGAAATCGCTGTGCTTCCATCAACGCCTGCCGCCCGCCATTCGAACAACTCGCGAAATAGGAATGCTGCAGATGATTTCCGTAAAACGCTTTGATTACCGTCTTCGCCGACTGGGTCATTTCATGAATCGCACGGTACCCGAAGTCCGTGATCTTTTCCGGATGCCCCAGTGCCCAGCTCGCATTGGTCCCGCCAGCGGCATGGCCCGTATCGGTTCCCGCGGTCGCGTAGCCCTCGTGCACCGCCAACGCCAAAGCGTGATAGTTGATTTCTCCCGCAAATCCACCATTGCCCCGCCCTTGAAATTTTCCATTCCAACCGCTGTCCGGCAACCACACCTCGATCTTGATGTCCGAGTCGGCGCTAGGCCGGGCCTCGATAACCACCCGGCAGAACGCAGGCAGCGCCTTGTAAAGCGACGCATCCGTCGCCGTCCACGGAGCCACGGGCGTCATCGGTGTGAACGTCCCCGAGGCAAGGCGCTGTGCCAACGTGATCTTCGCATCCGGCAACGATAGGCGCGCAAGGCGCTCGCACGCCCCTGCCTTAGCCGCACTCTTCTGCCCAAAGCAAGTGCCCGCCGCAAGAGCCATTACCAGTCCCATCGCCAAGCCCGCCGCGAAAACTCGCTTCATCGCTCACCCTTCCCGAAAAGTGGAACTCGCCACGGTCAATCCCGGCAAGGCAGCGCAGTCTTGCAGCGGCGCAAGGCTCCTGCGTCCCTGTTTCCTGAGCTCGAGCATTCAGCTATGCCGTGAATTTTCTTCGCGCTGATCCTCGAACATCTAGCCGGGGTCCCGGAGCGTGCACATACTAGCGGAATGACGAACCCAATCCAACCACTTCGCGAAACGCCGCGACAACCCTGTACCGGTTAATGCTGCGTTTAGCTTCAATCCCGCATAAAGGGCCCGCATAAAGGGGCCCGCATAGAGGGACCGCCGCTTCGTAAGAGTCGAACTCAGAAAGAGAACACACCGTGCGCAAAACTTACATTCTGTTCGCAATAACCGCCGCGTTCGCACTCGCAATGAACTCCCAGGCCGCCCCTGCACCGGCCCCGGGAGCCTCCGGCTATCACGTCATCAAAACGATCCCAGTCCCCGGCGACGACGGCTGGGATTACGTCGCGGTGGACAGCGACGCCCGCCGCGTCTACATATCGCACGGCACTCACGTCGTAGTCATGAATGCCGACACGTACGCCATCGAAGGGGACATACCCGATACGCCAGGCGTCCATGGCATCGCCATCGCCGCCGACCTGGGTCGCGGCTTTATCAGCAGCGGGCGGGCCAACACCGCCACCATCTTCGATCTCAAGACATTGAAAACGATTGGCACGGTAAAGACCGACGCCAATCCCGACGCGATTGCCTACGACCCGGTCTCCAAGCGCGTGTTCACCTTTAACGGCCGCGGAAAGAACATGACCGCCATCAACGCCACAGACGGCACGATCGCCGGCACCCTGGCTCTGGGTGGCAAGCCGGAATTCGCCGTCGCGGACGGCAAGGGCAGCATGTTCGCGAACAATGAAGACACCTCCGAGCTCATTGAGGTCAACACGCAGAAAATTACCGAAACTCATCGGTGGCCATTGGCCCCTTGCAAGTCTCCCTCCGGCCTGGCGATGGATCCCACAAACCGGCGTCTCTTCTCTGTGTGCGATGAAAAGGTTATGTCTGTTGTGGACGCGGACAGTGGCAAGGTGGTGGCTACGCCAACGATTTGCGAGGGGCCCGACGCCGCGGCTTTCGATCCCGCCACCAAGTACGCCTTTGCATCTTGTGGCGACGGCAATCTCACCGTCATCCACGAGGATTCCGCGGATAAATTCACCGTCATCGACAATGTCGCAACAAAAAGAAGCGCCCGCACCATGGGCCTCGACCTCAAGACTCACAATATCTTCCTACCGGCCGCCGACTTCGATCCCCCAGCCCCAGGCGAACGCCGCGGCAAAATGAAGCCAGGCAGCTTCGTCATCCTAGTCGTAGCCAAATAGCGTTTAAACCAAGCAAGTTCCGCGGATGACTCAGGTCCCCGTCAGGAGTGGGCTTGCTGCGGCGGGGCGTAAACCCATGGATGCTCTGCTCCGGAGCACGAACAAAAGGGAATCGCGCCGATGAAATCGATTCGCCGGCGCGATTTGAGTTTTCGATGAGACTCAGCTGAGGCTATAGCTTGGAATTTACGGCACCATCCGCACGTTGTGCACGCCTGCATACAGCGAAAAGCTCGTCCCGGCCGATTGTGGCAGCCACCACATATTCCTCATCCATTTGTGCTGGCTCGTCATCATGCGCTTGCCGATAAAATCCATTACCAGCGGGCTGACCTGCGTGGCCGCATACATCGCGTTGGAATGCGAAAAGGGCCGCAGTAGCGGGTTGCCCTCGGTGCCATATCCCTCGGAAATCGCGCGCCGCGTGGACCAGGCATCAAATGCCGCCGCAGTGCTGCCGCTGATGGTCAGTGCATACCACAACTTACGCTGCCCTGCGCTTTCGCTCGGAATGGTAGCCGACATCCTCACGCCCTTGATAGGCGTCCCCGGCTGCACAGGCGTATAACCCGGTTCGATCATTTCACTGGAGGCGACTTCGGCGTCGCTCTTTACTTTAGGTTCCGGTGCCGACGGCAACGGCTGAGAGAGGGAAGAATCTTTGGCTGAATCGCTGACTGCCGCGGCGGTGTCGCTGGTTACCGCCTTAGCCGTGCCCTCGATCTGCGGAAAGGGGCACAGAAGTAAAATCATGGCCAACAACATGGTGTCACCTCAGTGTGGTAAGTAGATGTGCGGACTGGCTCAAAGTACCTGCCTGCAACACCTGAACTATATTGAGCGGCAGGTCAGGTCACACTGGCCTGTTGGTCACATTCTCAGTGGTACCTCTCCGTGGGAGGCCGGTTTACCACGAACGGAACTTTTGTACTAGCACCTGTTAGGAGAGTTCGTGACGGCCGCGATCACGCGCTACGAGAGAATGACTCTGCTATAATCGCGCGCGATAAACTCCGGCGTTGCCGGCGTCATCGGGATCGAAATCGCCAGGGGTCACGTTCGAGAGCCGAAAGAAATGTCCGCCAACGAATCCAGTTCGGCAAAGCGCGCACCCATTCCGGAGCGTGGCCCGCAGGCGCCGCGTTTCATCGTGATTGAAGGCCCGCTCCGCGTCGGCAAAACTACGCTTGCGAAGGTGCTCGCCGAACGGTTGCACGCGCGCCGCGTCTACGATTGCGAAGACAACCCGTTTCTGGCTGATTTTTACAAGGAAAAGCCCGGATCCGCCTTCCGCGCCCAGATGTATTTCCTCATCGACCGCCAGAAACGCTTGCGCGAAGCCCTGGCCGTGGAAGCTCCCGGCCCGATCATTTCCGACTTCCTGATGGAAAAAGACCGCATCTTCGCCAATCTCAATCTGAATGATGAAGAGTTAAAACTTTACGACCGATATTACGAAACGCTCGCTGCCGAAATTCCCGCCCCGGATCTGGTCATCTATCTCCAGGCCAAGCCCGAAATACTCCGGGCGCGCATCGCCAAAAAAGCCTCTCGCGACGAAACCCAAATCTCACTCGAATATATTGAGGAGGTCGCGCGCGCTTACGAACATTTCTTCTTTCACTACGCCGCGTCTGACCTACTGGTGATCAACACCTCCGACATCGACTTCGTCGAACGCAGCGCCGACCTCCAGCAGCTCCTGCGCCGCCTTCAGGACCCCGTCAAAGGCACGCAATATTTCCTGCCGCTAGGCGCGTCGGAGTAGAGCCCGAAAAACACGCGTGACGAGGCTGGACGGAGATGAGTCGGCGATCGCGCGCGATTTCGCTCCTTCCCTTTCGACTTCCGGTGTGCCAAACGCAACCGCGCTGGTCGTCGCTTTCCGACAGCGCGATGTCTTGATAATCTCTCAGGGCTCTTAGGGTCTTACTTTTCTTCTGTGGGTTTTTCTTCCGAGGGCTCATCTTCGTCGGCCTGACTTTGCGGCATCGCGTTCAGGAGCCATTTCCGCAGCACAGCGAGAAAATCTGGCCTGACCTGGCGAAAGACGAATCCCATGCCGAGGCTTGGATTGGAGTAAATGATGGTCGCTTCAGCCTCGAAATATTCACCGTCAGATGCGAAGATCTTTACCAAGACACGCGTCCGGGGCGCTAAGGATGCTCCAGAGTCGAGATAGCACCCATAGAGGCTTAACTCGGTGACATTGCCGGCTATGGTCACGCCCGATTCTGGAATCACGGCCGCCGGCGCTGAAAACGGGTACCTGGGTACTCGACGGTGCTGCTCATCTCCTTGGTCCATTGGCTAAGGCTAAAGGCAGCAATCACTTCGAGTACATCCCACAGACTGAGGAGTATTCGGTCGAACGAACTGTATGTGTCGCTATACAGCTTCAGCTCCGGCGGCAGCCTGGAGTTGGCTCAGCGATTGCGGTTAGTTCGCAAGTTACGGTGAACATTCCCTTGAAACGACTATTGGCGCAACATCCCTGTTGTCATTGATTTGGAGGAACAGGAAGCCTGTTCTGTTGGACGGTCGCGATTCGTGGTGTGCTTACCGGTAAACCAATAAGAGTCTTACAATCAATATGTTACGCGGGTACCAGAGGGTAAGTGGCCCGCCGTACCATTGTTGGTGCTCCTGCCAACTCCTAACTTAGCCTCAGACCGAGCGGCAGCTTTGTGCCGCCCGGGAACGAGGCAAAACGGATGGGAAGTTTGCACGGGGCACCAGCAGGGAACGTGGGTGGTCTTAGCGCAAAACCTATTTTTTTCAATAGGATGCGTCGCTATGCCGTGCCCGTTTTGGCTTTGGCGGCGGTTTCCACACTTGCTGGTTTTGAGGTCGCCCGCTTCCAGGGCAGCGCACGGTGGAGCAATGGCAACCTTGTAGAGGCGGCTTCGCTGACCGGAGAGCCTTCGCGTTCGAAGTTGGCCGCAAACCCCAGCCTGGCTGTAGACCCAAGCGTCGATACCTTCTCGCGCTTGGCTCCCCAGGAGCAGGCTGAGCGTTCGCTTGAGCGCGCCATTGCCCGGGACACCGAGTCGCTCGACATCATCGGGAAGAACGTGGATGGTTGGCGCGGACACCTGCAGAACACGGACCGTCTGTTCGATCTCGTGCACACCGCTTTAAACTCCGACGACCTTCGCGTGCGAAGTTCGGCACTGGAAATCGATCTCGCCGCGAACAATCTGAGCAAATCGCCTGAGAGCGTCGCGCACCTGGTACGGCAACTTCGAGATGATCCTGAGGACCGGTCGTTGATTCTCTGGCGGCTGGGCGCACTCGGAAATCGCGGCGTCGAACCCAACATTGTGCTGGCGCAGCTCCTGAACTATACGCATGACCGGAACGAAGAAACGCGCTACTGGGCCGTGGAAGGATTGGCGATACTCGGGAACGATGAGGTGGTCGATCCTCTGCTCGATCGTTTCGCGCATGATCCGTCCGCGCGCGTGCGTATGCGGGCGGGTTGCAATCTCGCGAAGGCGGGCATGCTTACGAAAGAGCAGCGCCTTGGCGCAGTCCCGGATTTGCTAAACTTTTTCGACGATGATGGGGTCGATTCCACCACGCGCGGTTGGATCTACGGGGCGCTTCGCCTGATTACCGGCGCCGAGTTGGGCAACGACGCTAACGCCTGGCGCAAGTGGTGGGCGAATCGCAACACCGCGCACAAACATCCGATCCTGCACGACAGGATGCTCTTCGCCTAGTCCATCCTGTTCGTCCCGCACTTGACTAGTCCCACTTCCTCTCACCTCTCGCACGTTTCCCCTCTTGTTGCTTTGAACTTTTAACCAGCAGCGTTCGACGGTATAGTTGCGCCCGCACATGGGAGGACTCTCCGATGGAACTCTGGTCGCGCCGAAAGTTTTTCCTGACTTCGCTTGCGAGCAGCGCGGTTGCGAGCGCCGGCAAGCTTTTCGGAGCTGGGTCCGCTGCTAACGCTCTGGTGGCACCCGCTGCTGCCGCGCAGGGGAAGAGGCCGCTGATTATTTCCAGCATGAATGGCTTGCATGCTTTGGATAAGGGGATGGACGTCTTGAAGAAAGGAGGAGATACGCTGGACGCGGCGATTGCCGCGGTCACCGTGGTGGAAGACGATCCGAATGACGATTCGGTGGGTTACGGCGGGCTGCCGAACGAGGAAGGCGAAGTGGAGTTGGATGCGAGTTGCATGCACGGGCCGACGGGCCGAGCGGGATCGGTGGCGTCCGTGCGGCGTATCAAGAACGTGGCGCGGTTGGCGAAGACCGTAATGGAAAAGACCAATCACGTGATGATCGTTGGGGATGGGGCGCGGCGCTTCGGTGTTGCCGAGGGATTCGAGGAGATGAATCTGCTCACCGAGCATTCGCGGTTGCTCTGGCTGGCGTGGAAGGCATCTTCGTCGGTCAACTGGCGGCCGGGGATCGATTCGCCGGAATGGAAGGAACACGCATCGTCTATTTTCAACGGGGATGAAGAGAAAATCGCGTATGCGGAACGCGTGATCGCGCATCCGCCTACCGGAACGATCCCTTGCATGGCTATCAATGAAAAGGGGGATATTTCCGCGACCACCACTACTTCCGGACTTGCGTGGAAAATTCCCGGGCGCGTGGGGGACTCGCCAATCATCGGGGCAGGATGTTGCGTGGACAACGAGGTTGGCGCGGCGGGTTCGACTGGTAAGGGCGAAGAAAATATCAAGATTTCCGGCGGCCACACGATTATCGAAATGATGCGGAAGGGGATGTCGCCGAAAGATGCGTGCCTGGAGGCGCTGAATCGCGTGGCGCACAACTACAAGAACGACAAGAAGAAGCTGGCGACGTTTCACATTTTCTTCTATGCCTTGAACAAGGATGGCGTGCACGGGGCGGCTTCGCTGTGGCGCAATACCTACGACCGCAGCCATCACGCGACTTATGCCATTCATGATGGAACGGAGGCGCGACTGGTTGATTGCGCGCCGCTGTTTGATGATGTTGGCGGGAACACTTAAGTTTGGAAAAATATCGACGGATTTCGTGACGAGAACTTTACCGCGAAACGAACGCGTCAACACTATCTCTCCGCGGCGTTTGTGTTTTATCCTTTTACGTCATGGACCAAGCTAACGTACTGATCATCGGGGGCGGCGTAATCGGTTGCGCGATCGCGCGGGAAGTTTCGCAGCGGTGGCAAGATGTGTTCCTGGTGGAACAGTTTCCGAAGCTGGGCATGGCCACGAGCACGCGCAACAGCGGGGTGATTCACTCCGGCATCTATTATCCGAAGGGGTCGCTCAAGGCGCGGCATTGCGTCGAGGGCAACCGCTTGTCGTACGAATTTTGCGCTAAACATAATGTGCCGTTTCGCAAGACCGGAAAACTTGTGGTGGCGGCAAACGCGAGCGAGGAACATGAATTGGAAGCGCTGGTGCAGCGCGGGCGCGACAACGGGGTTGAACATCTCACGATTGTCGGGCCGAAGGAGATTCAAGCGCGTGAGCCGCACATCCGCGGGAGCGCTGCGCTCGACGTGCCGTCCGCAGGCATACTTTCCGCCGAGGACCTGGTCCGAACGCACGCTCGACTTGCGACAGACAACGGCGCGAACATTGTTACGCGCGCAAAAGTGGTTGCGCTCACGCCAACCCCGGTCGCGGTGCGCGTCGATCTTGAGATTGGCGACGAAGATGGCATGCAAAAGGAATCTATCGAAGCGCGATGCGTGGTGAACGCGGCCGGACTCTTCGCGGACGAAATCGCGGCGATGCTGGGAAACAATTCGTGGAAGATTTATCCGGTGCGCGGGGAATATTGCGAAATTCGAGGGGGGCGCACGGACCTGATCCACAGTTTGGTTTATCCGTTGCCGCACCACGATGGGTTGAGCCTGGGCGTACACTTTACGAAGACTCTTTGGGGTACGGTTTTGCTTGGCCCTACAGCTACGTATGTCGAAGGGAAAGACAACTACGAGCGCGGACGCCTGCCAATTCACGACTTTGCAGAAAGCGCGAGAACTCTTCTGCCCGAGGTGGAAGACAGTGACTTACAGCTTGGTTACTCGGGTTTGCGGCCAAAACTCGTGCCGCCTACCGGAAAGGGAATCGCCGATTTTGTGATTACGCGGGATCCCGCGGTCCCGCAGGCGATTCACCTGGTTGGCATGGAGTCGCCTGGATTAACGGCGGCTTCGTCGGTTGCCATCCACGTGTCGCAACTGGTTGATGAGACCTTTGACTAGATTTTCTGGCTGTTGCGGGTTTGTGCCGCTTGTACGCGTCCTTACATCGAATTAGCTATGACTGCACCGACTGGATTTGCTGGTTTCAACACTCACAAGTATCTGAGCCTGGAAACCTTTAAGAAGAACGGGGAGGGTGTGCGGACGCCGATTTGGTTCGCGGCTGATCCGCGCGTGGGCCTCGATTCCGGCGCCGCAAAACTTTACATCTACACAATCGGTGATACCGGTAAAGTGAAACGGATTCGCAATAACCCACGCGTGCGGATTGCACCTTGCGACATGCGTGGCAAAGTGCTCGGCGAATGGGTTGATGCTCGAGCTGAAATTGTGACCGGCGAAAAAGCAGCGCGAGGCATGCGCCTGCTCAACAAGAAGTATTTTCCCTGGAAGCAACTCCTCGGTTTCTTCGCACTCTTCAGCCGCCGCCCGCGCATTGTAGTCGCCTTACACCCCGCCTGATGCCACTGGCGCATGGCTTGGGGGAGCGAGTACGCCAGAAATTCTGACTTCACGGCGCCGATCGCTTTAATCGCAACGCAATTCCGTTCTGGAATTCGGGACTCTGCAGCACTTTGTCGCCCCCCACATGCCGGAAATTTTCGGACTTATCTACATTTCCCGTCCTCACATTTATCCAATCGCCCGAGTATTGTCCGGCGGGCAAATCCAATGTCACTTCACCAGGCCCATTCCCATCAAGATATATCCCGTACTCGTGCGCGAGATTAGACAGCACTCGCGCGACTACGCCTGAACCGTGTCTCAAGGTGCGCGTGTCCGGTCGCAAATCCACCAGGGACAGCGATTGCAAGAAGTTCTGCAAGACCCGGAGTTGACCCCGCAACGCAGGACTCCCGCCGCCCGGGCCGTTCGGCTCCAAGTCAGTGCCATCTTCATGGCCGGGAGTGAATGAATAATCCAGGCTGTCGAAAACACTTCCGCCCGACAACATGAAATTCCATGCCTGGCGCCGGTACGCGTCATCGTCGCGGCCGAGAAAACCGGTCTCGTCGTAGGAAATCGCTTTGCCGAGGCCGTAGTTCAGCGTTACAGCCTCAGGATACGCGTAGTGAAAATTTACGATATCGATGCCAGGCAGCAGCTTGCGGACGGAGAAACGAAAGTTGCAGTAGTTCTGGGCAATCAGGTGCCGGTTCGGTAGCGAGGCCTCCTCTTCCTGAATCCACCCCGCCACGCGCGCCTGCCAAGCCATCGAAAGCACGTCGGGCAGATCGACGGAATTCGGATAGATGTCGCGGCCTGGCGGTCGCAGATAAGGATTGATCACGTCGCTGAGCACCGGACGGTCCGACCACGGCTCGTTTTCGAGCTCAAAAATGACGTTGTCAAATTCACTCGCCTCACGCACCAGCTTGCGCGCGTAGCGTTCCTGATGCGCAAGGATATTTCCGTTTTCCAGCGTGTGCAGTTTCTTCCAGTCAATGGCGTTCGTTGCGTTGATATTGTTCGCGGGATTCAGAGCGGATAGGCGCCACTGATTCTCGTCATAGTGGGAAGAGAACAGGGTCATCTCAACCACAATTCCCAGTTTCGCTGCTTCCGTCAAAAAATCGCGATACCTCGCAAAGAACGCGGGATCCCACCGCTCCAGATCGAACTTATTCCCGCCGCCTGCGTATCCAGGCGCATCGCTTCGCGCCCAGGGAGCGAGGTAACGCCCAGTTGCGGGCGCCAGATCGTTTCTCAGTATTCCGAAAGATTTTGCTGGCACTTCCAGGTAAGAACCGCCAAAGAGACGCGTGTAATTCAGCCCGTCGGCAGCGAGAGTCGCTAGGTAGCGGCGGTAGTCGAAGTCTGGATTCAACACCGCGCCATAATGTTCGCCGCTGGTGATCAACGCAACCGCTTTGCCCCGGAACAGAAAGTAGTGCGGGTTCGCGGGATGCAGACGAATAGGAGCTGGTTTATCGGACTGCGATTGCGGGTGCGCTGTTCCCAGAAAGAGTGCGAACAATGCCGCGGCACGCATTGCGTTCATCATGTGAGGAAGTCAGCGGCCACTCGCGGATGGCGCAGCGGCAACACGATCGACATTGGCCAGCGCGTGGAGAGCTTCGGAATACGGGGGGCGCGCTATACCGCGTTCCGTGAAGATGGCGGTGATGTATCGCGCGGGAGTGACGTCGAAAGCCGGATGCGCGGCATGCACATCGGGGGCGATGCTTACGCCCCGCATGTGAGTCACTTCGGAAGCAGCGCGCTGTTCGATAGGAATGTGGTCGCCGTCAGGGATCGAAAGATCAAACGTCGAAACCGGGGCAGCGATGTAAAACGGCACGTTGTTCTCTTTTGCGAGAACAGCGATCTGATAGGTGCCGATCTTGTTGGCGGTGTCGCCGTTGGCGGCGATTCGGTCGGCGCCGGTGACTACCGCGCCCACGTTCCCGGTCTTCAGGAAGTGGCCGACCATATTGTCGGTGATGAGCGTAAGCGGAATGCCGCCACGATGAAGCTCCCAGGCGGTAAGGCGCGCGCCTTGAAGATAGGGTCGAGTCTCGGGCACGAGGATGTGGAGCTTGTGTCCCAGCTCAATCGCGACGCGAATCACGCCCAGCGCGGTGCCAATACCGCCGGTGGCTAACGCGCCGGCGTTGCATTGGGTCATCACGCGGCCATCGCTGGGCATAAGCTCGGCTCCATAGCGGCCGATTGCTTCGTCAGTGGCTTTCTTTTCGAGATGAACCTGCTGTGCTTCCGCAACCATACCCTGCTTTATCGTTTCGAGGTCGGAATTTCCAGCGGTCAACTCGACGAATCGCGCTTTCATGCGATCGAGCGCCCAGAAGAGGTCGACAGCGGTAGGGCGTGTTTCGGCTAGAACGTCGCAGATTTCCACAAACTCCCGCCGGAGTTCCTGCACCGACTTGGCTGAAGAATGAAGTACCCCGAGTGCCGCACCCATGGCAGCGGCTACTCCAATCGCAGGAGCGCCGCGAATTACCATCGAGCGGATCGCTTTGGCGACTTCGCGATAGTCCGTGTAGGTGTGGTGAATTTCCTGGGAGGGCAGGCGGCGTTGGTCGAGCATGACGACGCCACGGTCGGTCCATTCGATGGGTTGGGCAATGTACATAGGGTTCGCGATGTCCCGGACAACCCTTTTATTGTAGCGAAGGTGGCGACGGAAGACGAATGCTCACGGGCCGGTGGGAATGCGCGTGAAGCCATGGGTGCCGATAATAGTCGTTATGGCAATCATCGAATTGTAGCCAAGATGCAGCAGAAAGCTCGCGAAGACGGTGCCAGTGCGGGCGCGCACGGACGTGAAAACGATCCCGACGACAATGAGTAGCGCGACGACTTCCCAGCTCCATCCCAGCTGCGCGCCGTGCATCAACCCAAACAGCACGCCGGTCAGCAAGATACTGATCCTGATGCCGACATAGACCGAATGGGATGGCTCCATGCCAAAGTGGCGCGTGACACCATAGGTGAAGCGCGCCAGGAGTGGATAAAGGTAGCCGCGAAAAACGGTCTCCTCGACCAGGGGAGCGACGAGCACGGCCATACACATCAAAAGAACGGCGTTCTCGCGGTTCTTGAAAAGCTCCTGGATAGGCATGTTTTCGTTGGTATGGACCCTGGAACTTACGAGCCCAACGAAAATGGCTAAGGCGCAGCCACCAAAGAAGTAAGACCACGGTCCGCCCCAGTTTCGCGAAGGGCTAGATTTGAGTTTCGTCCATCCCAAGGAACTCCAGAACGGGGAATCACGGAGCACGCTCAGCGTGATGTAGAGAAAGAAAAAGACGGCTCCGTACCACAGAAGATTCGTTCCAAAGATGAACTGCGGTTTGTTCAACAGGTAGCGCTCCAGCTCTTCTTTGGGAAGAGGATGGCGTGGACCGTAGTAGAAGAACAGCGCGGTCTGGACGATCACAAAACTCGCGCCCGCGAAGAACAAGAAAAGGACGAGATGCGGCCAGGACCAGGAAATGCGCAGATCCTCCGGCAAAGCAGAGTCCAGGTGGTAGGGAGCTGCCGGAACCTCAACGGCGTAGGGGATTGGATCGTCGTCGAGCGAGGGCGAGACTGGTGGGCTGGAGCGCGGTTCCTCAAGGGATTTCGCGATGGAGTCCAGCGGCGGCGAACCGGGTGGCGTATCGTCGAAAATGGTCATTTTCTTTTCCCGCGCGGCGTCTTGCGCGCGGAGGCTATGGGCCAACTGGATGCCAGCGCAGCTGCCACCAGTGGCAACATAATTTCGTGGTGACCGGTGATGGCGTAGCCGTGGGATTCGACGCCTCGCGAACCCGGCGCCGATGCGGTCGGTCGCTTCACGACGTTCTGTAGCGGCCGGTAGTGCTGGACGAAATCGAAATTGGCGGTGGTGATGGGCCGCAGCGGAATGCCCAGATTGCGCACCACGGAGACTGCTTTCAAAAAGACCTCGGGAAGAATCACAGCGGAGCCCCAGTTCAGATATACGCCTCCAGGGTGCATTTCTTTCACGAGCGCGCTGAACAAGCGAAAATCATAGTGCGAGGCGATTCCCAGCGAGGCCCCATCGGCGGCAGGATGCATGTGCGGGACGTCCGTGCCGATCGCCAAATGGATAGTGACGGGAATGCGATGTTTGTGTGCGGCGGCCAGAACACAGGATTCCGCGTAGGGCACGTGGATGACCCCGCTGCGCAGGAATTGGCCTGCTGCTTCGCCGTAACCGATGCGGATGCGAGTGGCTAGCTTGGAAATTTCGTTGACGTATTCGCCGGTTTCCGCGGCCATGCCGAAATGCCCCTCACCGATCGTAGCCTCCACGTCTTCCGAAGTGTTGCCGGCAAGCGCAATCTCAAAATCGTGGATGAGCGCGGCACCGTTCATGGCGATGCCGGAGACGAATCCGCGCCGCATGAGGTCGATCAACACGGGACCCAAGCCGACTTTGATCACGTGGCCGCCGATCCCCCAAAGGATCGCTTTGCGTTCCCGGCGAGCGCGGTGAATTGCTGCCAGCAGATGCCGCAGATCGCTGGCCGCGAGAATATCCGGCAGTGAATCCAGCAATTTCACCAGTGAGCCATTCGCAGCTGGCGGCTTCGCGGAGTCGCGAACGCTGACCTTGCTCTTGCGCGAGGCCAGGGGATAGGTGCGCACGGCGCCTAGAGTCAGCGGCTGGATGGAGTAGACGCTCATGGACGAAAATCACTCTACGGGGAACCCGGTGCGGGTGCAAGCGTAAGCCGTACAGTGTGAACGGAAGCTACTTTCCGTTGGTTGGATGGCCAGCTCCGCCGGGGTGACCGTTTACGGGCAGGACGCGGGCCAGGGCTTGGCCCGTATAGGATTTTTTTGTGCGGGCGACGAGTTCCGGCGGGCCTTGTGCCACGATTCGGCCGCCGCCTTCGCCGCCTTCCGGACCGAGATCGATGATCCAGTCGGCTTGCTTGATCACGTCGAGGTGATGCTCGATGATCAGCACGGTGTTGCCGAGGGAAACCAGACGCTGGAGCACGTCCAGGAGTTTGCGGACATCGTCGAAGTGCAATCCGGTCGTTGGTTCGTCGAGAATGTAAAGAGTGCGGCCGGTTTGCCGCTTTGAGAGTTCGCGCGCGAGCTTGATGCGTTGAGCCTCGCCGCCGGACAGCGTCGTGGCTGACTGACCTAACTGCACGTAGCCGAGACCAACTTCGACCAGCGTCGCAAGCTTTTGCTGGATCTGGGGAATGTTTTCCAGAAGCTTCAGGGCATCGCTTGCGGGCAAATTGAGAACATCGGAGATGGAATGGCCCTTGAAGCGGACCGCGAGTGTTTCGGAATTATAGCGGCGGCCTCGGCACACTTCACACATCACATAGACATCCGGCAGAAAATTCATTTCGATGCGGCGCAGGCCGTCGCCCTGGCATGCTTCGCAGCGGCCGCCCTTTACGTTGAAACTGAAGCGACCGGGGCGATAGCCGCGTTCGCGCGACTCCGGGAGCATGGCGAAGAGCTCGCGGATTGGTGCGAAGACGCCGGTGTAGGTGGCTGGGTTCGAGCGTGGAGTGCGGCCGATCGGTGCTTGGTCGATCTCGATGACTTTGTCGATGTGCTCCGCGCCGAGAAGCTCTCGGTGAGCACCGGGGGGATCCATGGAGCGGTAGAGCTTCTGCGCCAGGGATCGATACAGGATGTCATTGACGAGAGTGGACTTGCCGGAGCCAGAGACACCGGTAACGACGGTCAACAGGCCGAGGGGTAGAGTGACGTCGACGTCCTTCAGGTTGTTGGCGTGCGCACCAACGATTTGGATGGCTTTGCCGTTGGGGCTGCGGCGATGTTCGGGTACGGGAATGCGAGCCGCGCCGCTGAGGTAGCGACCTGTCAATGATTCCGGAGTGGCTGCGATTTGCTCCGGCTTGCCTTGGGCTACGAGATAACCGCCTGCGTCACCTGCGCCGGGGCCGAGGTCGACCACGAAATCGGCTCGGCGGATGGTGTCTTCGTCGTGTTCGACGACGAGGACGGTGTTTCCGAGGTTGCGAAGCTGCTCCAGTGAGCCGAGCAAGCGATCGTTGTCACGCGCGTGCAGCCCGATCGAAGGCTCATCGAGGACGTAGAGAACGCCGCGCAGGCGGGATCCGATCTGCGTGGCCAGCCGGATGCGCTGGGCTTCGCCGCCGGAAAGAGTGGCGGCGGAGCGATCGAGGCTGAGATAGTTGAGACCGACGGCGAGCAGAAAATCGAGGCGCTCGGCCACTTCTTCCAGCGGGCGGCCAGCAACATCGCGCTGGCGCTGCGCGAGCTGCGCGAGAATCTTATCGACGGCTGGGCGGGCTGAGGAGAGAGACAGCGCGGTAAAGTCCGCGATCGAATATCCGGCGAGCTTGACGGCGAGCGATTCGGGGCGCAAGCGTTTGCCGTGGCAAACGCTGCAAAGCGTCGCCGACATGTATTGCGTCATCCATTCGCGGTAGGAATCGGAATTGGACTCCAGGAAATTGCGGTCGAGGAATTTGAGGATACCCGAAAAGCGGAAGCCTTTTTCGGCTCGGGCCTTTTTTTCGGCGGAGCCGGTAGCATCCGAAGCTCGCGGCGATCGTTCATTCGACGGAGGATAGCCGTACAGCACGAGGTTCTGGATGCGCTGCGGAAATTTCTCGAAGGGCGTATCGAGGCTGAAGCCGTGGGCGTAGGCCGCCAGTTCCAGGGTGCGCTTCAACATTGCGGAGCTGGAGCCGGGACCCAGGCCACCATCGAAGAGAGGCCTGGTCCAATCGACGATCACCCGCGCGGGA
Organism: uncultured Acidobacteriota bacterium; assembly: GCA_963834025.1. GTDB lineage: Bacteria > Acidobacteriota > Terriglobia > Acidiferrales > UBA7541 > Acidiferrum. The sequence goes on from CAWIAI010000007.1 coordinate 961,366, forward strand.
TCGAAATCGTATTTTGAGCCGAGCCCGTTGCAACCGGGGCACGCCCCATAGGGAGAATTAAAGCTGAACGAGCGCGGTTCCAACTGCGGGACGGAGATGCCACAATCCGGGCAGGCCAGCTTTTCGGAGAAGACGTGGTCCTTGCCGCCTACGATAGACACCGTGACCAGTCCAGCGGCTAGCTTTAGTGCCGTCGTGATGGATTGCTCGAGGCGCGCCGCGATTCCCGGCTTGACCAGCAAGCGGTCCACGACAACTTCGATGGTGTGATTCTTACGCTTGTCGAGTACTGGCGTTTCGTCGAGCTGGACGAGTTCACCGTTGATGCGAGCCCGGAGGTAACCGTCTTGCGCAAGCTTCTCCAACTCCTTGCGATACGCGCCTTTACGGCCGCGCACAATCGGCGCGAGGATCATGATGCGGTCGTCGGTCTTGGCCAAGTCGCCGTTCAGGATCGATTGTACGATTTGCTCGCTGGACTGGCGGGCGATGGGCTTGCCGCATTGCGGACAATGGGGAACGCCGATCGAACTGTAAATCACGCGCAGGTAGTCGTAGATTTCCGTGATGGTACCGACAGTGGAACGCGGGGAGCGCGTGGTGGTCTTCTGCTCGATGGCGATGGAGGGCGAAAGTCCTTCAATTACATCGACTTCAGGGCGTTCCATCTGATCGAGGAATTGGCGGGCGTAAGCCGAAAGCGACTCCACGTAACGGCGCTGGCCTTCCGCATAAATGGTGTCAAATGCCAGCGAAGATTTGCCGGAGCCTGATAACCCAGTGATGACAGTAAGCGTGTTGCGCGGAATCTCGACGCTGATGTTCTTGAGATTGTGCTGGCGCGCGCCACGAACAACGAGTTTGGTCAGGCCCATGATCCCACGGTGCTCCCTCCACAGGAGCTCTGGCGCACAGTGGGTACACTGAGGCCAGAATAACTTTTAACAATAGCAGTGGGACGGATGGTGGTCAACTTATCGTCTAGAAAGCAGAAAAAGCCGGGTGCGTGTCATTCCCGTTCTGGAATCGCACGAAACGAGAGCGTTAACGTTAAGTTTTCCACAGGGTTACAGCGATCGCTGTAGAGTGTTCCGATGACGGGTAATTTTTCACGGGAGTACCGCGTTTTTACGCAGGATGGGACCGGCGGTGTGATGAAAATAAGAATGTTAGAAATGGCTTATGGCTTGCACCTTGGCATATCGGGGGGCGCGAGCCGAGGATCCCTTTAGGGGATTGAGGGCTGGGCCGGTTCGCTTGTCCCCCTTTCGATTTTTCCCACACTTTCGCCGACCTCCCAAACACCCCAAGAGACGCCCGAACCGGCGAAGGTGTGTCAGCGCTGCATGTTGCTGACACTAAATGGAATAAAATAAATGTTCGGAGTGAGCGGCTGGATTTGTCTGCGGCGGAAACCTTCGTGAACCTGTACTTTAGGACAGGGTCTACTTACGACCAAGCGCGCGAGAGGTAGTCGCTCATGGTCATGAACAACATGATGGCGAGCCAGAATATCGAGCAGATAATGACAAGCTGCGTGCGCTTCGGACTGTACTTGCCGTGCATGAAAAACAGAACGACGAGGGATGCCTTGAAGGTGGCGATGACCAGCGCGACGACAATATTCAAGCCTGAGAAGTAGTGATTTAGATCGACTTTGGCAGCGGCGACCGTCAGAAAGGTGCAGACCATCAACGCGGTGAAGATGCCCAGGTACAATTTCGGCGAAACAATATGATGTTCGGACACGAGCTTTCCTCTCTCGACAGCTGGCGTTGGGCCGTGCGCCACTCGCGGTTGCCGGGCTGATGCCCGGCGCTACATCTTCCCGTTAGTGCCGATCAATCAAATAGAGCAGCGGGAAAAGGAAAATCCAGACGATATCGACGAAGTGCCAATACAGGCCTACCATTTCCACCGGCGTGTTGTATTCCGCGGTGAAGCGTCCGCGCATGGATTCCTTGATGAGCCAAATGAGCAGGCCGGCGCCGATAATCATGTGTAATGCGTGCAGGCCGGTCATCGCAAAATAGAGCGAGAAAAACAGTTGCGCGTGGGCGTTGGTGGCGACCGACGCGCCAGGCTCAAAACTGAAATTCAGGCCGGGGACATGATGCTCCTCAAACTTCTGGTGATACTCAATGCCCTTGATCCCGAGAAAGACGCAGCCAAGGATTAGCGTCGCGATTAGGAAAAGGGTGACTAGCTGCTTCTTGCCCACGGACGCAGCCCACACCGACATGGCCATTGTCAAGCTGCTGCCGATTAGGACGACCGTATTGATGGCGCCGAGAGTAAGATCGATCGAGCGGCTGGCTTCGCCGAATACGTCGGGATATCTGGAGCGATTCAGCGTGTAGGTCATGAACATGCCGCCGAAGAACAAAACTTCGGTGGACAGAAACACCCACATGCCAAACGAAGCGCTTTCGCGCTGCTGCTCCATCGTCTCAAACTGGCCGAACAATTCTCCGGTGCGATGCACTCGGCGCTCCTCTTGCGGCCCCGGATGGGGTCGCGCGTCTAGCTGCTAGTTAGTCGTCACCATGAGCCGGCGCAAGCGTCGGCACACCTTTAACATCAAGGCCCAGATCAGGCCGGTTCTCGAAGTCGTAGGCTTCCCAGGTTACTTCCGGCGTCACGTCAAAATTCTCCGTGAGCGGAGGTGAATCGGTCTGCCACTCGAGACCCGTCGCGGGCCATGGATTGCGGCCGGCGACCTGGCCGTAGCGCATGGACCAGACCAAATAAATCATCGGAAGCAGGTAACCCAACGCAAGAATGGACGCACCCGCCGTGGACATGACGTTGAACACTTGGAATTCAGGGGGATAGCTGTGATAGCGGCGGGGCATTCCCAGATAGCCGAGAATGAATTGCGGGAAAAACGTCAGGTTGAAGCCGATAAACAGCGTCACGGCCGCGATACGCGCCAGGAATTCGGGGTAAAGCCTGCCGGTGATCTTCGGCCACCAGAAATGAAGGCCGCCGACGTAACCCATAACAGCGCCGCCGACCATGATGTAGTGGAAGTGGGCGACGACGAAGTAGGTATCGTGGATGTGGATGTCCAGACCGAGGCAAGCGAGGAACAGGCCGGTAAGGCCGCCAACCAGGAACAAGCCGATGAAGCCGAGAGCATAAAGCATCGGCGTGTCGTAGGAGATCGAGCCTTTGAACAGAGTCGAGGTCCAGTTGAAGACTTTGACTGCAGAAGGAATCGCGACCAGATAGCTCAGCAGGGAGAAGGTCAGCGCGGCGTAAGTGGACTCTCCGGTCAAGAACATGTGGTGGGCCCAAACGAAGAAGCCTATCACGGCAATGGCGATACTCGACCCGGCGATGAAGGCGTAGCCAAAAATGGGTTTGCGGGCGAACGTGGGAATGATTTCGCTGATGACGCCCATGGCCGGCAAAATCATGATGTACACGGCGGGGTGAGAGTAGAACCAGAACAGGTGCTGGAAGAGGATGGGATCGCCGCCGAGGACCGGGTTGAAGAAGCCGAGATGAAACATGCGCTCGAGGCCGGCGAGCAGCAAGGTGATGGCGATGACCGGAGTCCCTAGGATAAAAATGATGCTGGTGGCGTAATGAGCCCAAACGAAAAGTGGCAAGCGAAACCAGGTCATGCCGGGGGCACGCATGGTGTGAATGGTGACGATGAAATTCAGGCCCGTCAGGATGGAGGAGAATCCGTTGATGAAAACTCCGATCACTGCCGGAGTTACCGCGGAATTGGAATAGACACTGCTCAGCGGCGTGTAGAAGGTCCAACCGGTGTCCAAGCCGCCGGTCGCGAAGGAGTAGAGAACGAAGCTGCCGCCAAGCAGGTAGATATACCAGCTCAAGAGATTGATCTTGGGGAAGGCGAGATCCTTGGCGCCGATCATGAGAGGTATCAGGAAATTTCCCAGGACCGCGGGAATCGACGGGATCAGGAAGAAAAAGATCATGGCCACGCCGTGCATGGTGAACAGCTTGTTGTAGGTTTCCGGCGTAACCAGGTAGCCGTTCGGCGTCAGCAGGTGAATGCGGATCATGGTGGCGAACGCGCCGCCGATAAAAAAGAAGAAGGTCACCGACGCGAGATACAGCAGCGCGATGCGTTTGTGATCCGTGGTCAGCAGCCATGAACGGAGTCCGTACGTGGCGTTGAGATAGTGCTCGCGTGGCAGTTGATTGCTTGGCGATGGAGATGGTATCGAGCTCATAGCTATTTCTTCCCTGCCAGCGCTACTCCGGCGCCCGTCGCGGGAACCGGCTGCGACTGCAATGACTTGATGTAGGCGGTGAGAGCCAGAATCTGCTCCTCGGTCAATTGACCCTGGAACGTGGGCATTACCGGCTGATATCCGGCGACGACTTTAGCGGCCGGGACAAGAATGGATTCGCGGATGTAGGCGTCGTCCGCGGTAACCGTCGAGCCATCCGCCAGAAGTACTTTGCCTTCGTACACGCCGTTCAGCGAAGGCGCACGGCCCTTGCCGTCAGAGAGGTGACAGGTATTGCAGGCCTTCTCGGCAAACAGTTTCTCGCCGGCGACGAGGGGATTCGCGCCTTCGCCTGACGAACCCGAAAGCCACGCCTGATAATCCGGCACGTCCATAACCGTCACCCATCCACCCATGAGGGCGTGATTGGTGCCGCAATACTGCGAGCAGAAGAAATGATACTTTCCCGGCTTGGTGGGCCGGAACCACAAGGCGTTGTAGTGCCCGGGAATGACGTCCATTTTGACGCGGAAATCCGGGACCGAAAAATTGTGAATCACGTCTTCGCTGGCCATGATCAGCTTGATGTTGCGGCCGACGGGTACGTGCAGCTCGTTGATTTCTTTCAGGCCCGTGGGTTGCTGCGACTTCCACATCCACTGTTTGCCGATGACGTAGATATCGAGCGTGTCCATCGGCGGACGCCGGAAATCAACGTAGACCACGGCGCCGCCAGCGAACATCGTCAAGGCCAGAAGCAGGGGAACGACCAACCAGGTGACTTCCAGCCGCATATCGCCGTGAATGGGAACGCCGATTTCCCCGGCGCTCTTGCGGCGATACTTAAAAAAGAAATAGACGACTGCCGCAGTGATCGCCACCGCAAAAAACAGGCACACCGCGGTGATGTAGACCATCAGGGCGTCGACGCTAGGCGCGAAGTTGGACGCCTGCTCCGGATACAATGGCATTTGCGACTGCACGGTTCTAGTGTGCTCCTTGCTCGCTGCCGCCGCTGAACGGTGGACGCAATGTCGGGTCGGGCGCGTGAGTATCGCGACGCCGGAAAATCAAAATGCCCGCCACGATCGTAAAGATGGTCAAAACTCCGCCAAGACGAATAATCCGGAGAATGGTGGCGCTGTAGCGGGCGGTCGACGGGTCGTACTGGAAACAGTAAAGCAGCAGATGATCGATGGGATTGCCGATCTTGCCGGCGGAAGCGTCCACCAGGCCGAGCCGCACGTCGCGCGAAGGATACTCCACGCCGTAGAAATAACGCGAGATGCGCCCGTCGGGAGTGAGCAGCATGATCCCGCTAGCGTGGGCGAAGATGCCGGACTTCTCATTGAAAGAGTAGCGGAAATTCGCGGCTTCCGTCAGTGAGTCGATGGATGGCTTCGCACCCGTAAGAAAGTGCCAGCCTTCAGCGGTGTCCGGGCGTCCGTAATGTGACAGGGCGGATACTTTTTTCTGGGCCGCCATATCTGGCGTCTCGCGCGGATCGAAACTCACGAACACAACGTCGTAGTCGTGCCCGGCGTTGAAAGAAAGCATCTTGACCGAGCCAACCACGCCTTGCTCCACCTGATTACAAAGCATGGGACAGCCGTAATAGACCAGGGCGAGGAGGACCGGCTTGTGGCCAAAATAGTCGCCGAGGTGAACGTCATGGCCGTACTCGTCGCGAAAGGCAAGACTCAACGGGATCTGTCCGTTTAGCGGTGGTTCGAAACCTACATTCCGCAACGCCGTCGGCAGGCCAGTGGAAGACGTGCCAACGTTATCCGGTACGGTCTGCGCGTTCGCAGTAACAGCGAGCGCCAGCAGGCCGGCGACAGACAGGATGGAGCGAAATAAGGTCATCTATTTCTTTTCCGCCAGTTGAATGGCCGGTAACCCTTTCTGGGCGATGATCTTCATCGCGTCTTGCACTGGAATCTGTGCGATTCCGGAGCTCTGATCGATCCAGACGTACTTCTCGTTCGCAGCGGTGTCGGCTTGGACCTTTTGTCGCAAATCCGTCTGCGGGTCGGTGAGGTGACCAGGAACACCCTGCAAGCGGGGCTCCGGCGGCAACGCTTCATACGCGCTGCCCATTTCCTGACGGATCGTCGGCGGCGGAGTGTCGAATTCGACTGCGATTTTCGTGGTGAGCCGAAGAACGAAAACGCAAACGACGTAAGACAAAATTACCGCAATCGCCAGCGCGCCAAGATACCAGTAAATCGTCGTGACCTGGACGTCGGTCGTTTCAAAGGACACGTCCGCGTTCCGGGGTTCGGCTCCCGCGCCGGGCGCACCGTGAGAAGTGTTGTGCATCTCAGTGCTCATGGGGATCCAGAACCTCCTCCAACTTAGGCTCGCCCAACGGAAGAAGCGGCATCTTCTGCAATTGCCAAGCGAAGACGAAGAACCACAAACCTACCAGCCCCAGCGCGGCAGCCAAATCCCAGAGGCTGGGTATCGCACTGGGAGTGAACTCCGGACGCGTCAGCCAGTAGATGTCGACAAAGCGCATGAAGATCAGCCACAGCGCTACTTTTGGTAGCAGCGAAGGATTGCGCTTCAAATCGCGCGAGAGCAGCAGGAAAAAGGGAACGAAAAAGTGAAAGATCAAAATGATGACCGAAACATAGCCCCACTCGCCGTAGAGGCGCGAGCGGTAAAAACTGATCTCTTCCGGCGAGTTGCCAGACCAGATAATCAAGAGCTGCGAGAAGCTGAAGTACGCCCACAACATCACGAAAGCGAGCAAGAGTTTCCCGAGGTCGTGCAGGTAGCGAGGCTTCAGGACGCCCTGGAATACCGGCGCACGGGAGAGCAGTACGACCACGCAGATCATCAGGGACATCGACGAAATCAGCTGGCCGGCAACGTACAAGAAGCCGTAAATCGTAGAGGCCCAATGCGGCGACAGCGACATCACCCAATCGATGGCCGCAAACGACATGGCAAAAACGTAAAGAATGATGCCGGGTCCGGCCAGCATTTTCAGGCGGCGGCGCAGCGCGCGGTCTTCGCGATCGATATCCTGTTTGCGCGACCAGCTGTTGAATATCCACATCAGCAGCAGCCACACGGCGAAGTAAATCAAGGCACGAATGTGAAACCAGTTAGCCGTCAGGTAGTGCTGTTGGAAGTCCGAGAGTCTGTGGTCACCGGTGGTAGGCGCATTGAGCCAGGCGCCGTAGAGGTAGCGGAATCCGAAAAAGATCGGCGCGAACAGGATAAATACCAGCGGCAGGGCACGCGTTGCCGACTCCAACGGCCGGCGAATGACGATCCCCCACATGCCGCCGGTGAGATGCTGCAGCATCAGCAAACCGAGCGAGCCGAGCGACAACCCTAAAATGAACATGAACGCCAGCAGGTACGAGTGCAGGAGGCTCTCCGGCGACTTCACGTAGCCAATGACGCAGAGTACGACGCCGATCACACCGGCAATGAGCGCGCGCTGTTGCAGGTTGCCGACGCTTTCGGGCGCCTTATAGTCCTGCGCGATCATTTCGTTGCTCCTCCTGGCTTTTCTTCACCGGCGGGCTCCGCCTTCTCTGCGGGCGGATGCATTACTTTTTCACGGACATCGGCGGGGAGTTCCGCGACTTTGGCGTTGCGGCTGAGTTGGAGAGCGCGCACGTAAGCGACGATGGCCCAGCGGTCGCGCGGCGGGATTTGCGCCGAGTAGCCATACATGGCGCCGAAGCCATTGGTGATGACGTCGTAGAAGTAGCCGTTAGGCGACTGGCGCAAGCGGTTCTCGTGGAACGTCGGCGGATGCTTCATGCCGCGCATCGAGATCATGCCGTTGCCGTCTCCCTGCAGCCCGTGACACGGCGTGCAGAAAATTTTGTAGCGACCTTCCCCGCGTTCCAGCAGATCTTGCGTGACGGGAAGCGGGAAACTGTTGGAATCCTTGGCTACAAAGAGAGCGTCCGTTTCGACCGAGCCGCGAGGCACGGTGTTTTCGACCAGCGGGCGCTCCGAGCGGCCATCGGTGAAGAAATCCGACGGCGATAGCGGGCGATTCTTTGGCTGCAGCGCCATGTCCTGCTTCAAGCTGCACCCGGCGAGCAGCAAAGCGCAGGCTACGCCGCACAGCGCCTTCACCAATGATCGGCGTGGAGCGATGCGCGGAGAGCTAATCATCCACGACCTCGGTCACATGCTGCGCATTCAACCCTTGAAGAAATCGCGACGCATCGGCCAGATCGAATTTCTTGTCACGGGCTTCGATGCACAGGAAGAAGCGGTCGGAAGTGGCGTGCTTCGAAAAACGCTCGACATTGAATAGCGGGTGATGAGGCTGCGGCAGGCCATTCAAAGCGAGCATACCGAAAACCGCGGAAAGCGAGGCGCCCAGCACCGTTAGCTCAAACGTTACGGGAATCCAAGCCGGCCAACTGTTCAGGGGGCGGCCCGCTATATTCAGCGGATAGGAATAGACGTTGCACCAGTATTGAAAGAAAAAGCCGCCCAGACCGCCGCACAATCCGCCAATCAGAGTGATCAGCGGCACTTTGTTACGCTTCAAGCCCATCGCCTCCACGAGACCTTCGACAGGAAAGGGCGCGTAGGCTTCATATCGGCGGTAGCCAGCCTCGCGGGCCTTTTCCGCGGCATGAATAAGCTCATGCTCGGTCACGAACTCACCCAGTACGCCGTACGTATGTGAGCGATGCTCGATCATTTGTGTTCCTCAGTCGTTTCCGCGACGAGCTCACGCATCTCGGCAATGGAGATTGCGGGCAGCACGCGGACGAACAGGAAGAGCAGCATGGTGAAGAGACCCAAAGTGCCAGCGAAGGTCGCGTAGTCCCAGAACGTGGCCGAATACCTGCCCCAGGCCGAGGGCATGAAGTCGCGTGTGAGGCTGATCACCACGATTACGAATCTTTCCAGCCACATGCCGAGGTTGATGATCAGCGACATGATAAAGAGCATGACCACGTTGGTGCGGATTTTCTGGAACCACAGCAGTTGCGGTGTCAGGATGTTGCAAAGAATCAGTGCAAAATAAAAGTGATTGTATGGGCCGTGAAGGCGTTGTTGTACCAGGAAAACGTCGAATTTGTTGCCACTGTAGAGCGACAAGAAGAACTCGAAGAAGTAGCCGTAGGCGACGATCAGGCCGGTGGCCAGCATTACCATCGCCATGTTCTCCAGATGACGCATGGTGATGAAGTCTTCCAGGTCGTATGCGGCGCGCAGCGGGATGGCGATGGTCAAGACCATCGCAAAACCGGAATAGATCGCGCCGGCGACGAAGTAGGGCGGGAAGATCGTAGTGTGCCAACCGGGAACGATGGCGACCGAGAAGTCGAAGCTCACAACGGTGTGCACGGAGAGCACCAGCGGCGTCGCCAGACCTGCAAGAAGCAGGTAAGCCGACTGGTAACGATGCCAATGCCTCGCCGATCCTCGCCAGCCCATCGCCAGCATGCCGTAAATGATCTGCTTCGGTTTGCCGACGGCGCGATCGCGCAAGGTCGCAAGGTCGGGGATCAGACCAACGAACCAGAACAAGGCTGAAACCGTGCCGTACGTCGAGACCGCGAAGACGTCCCAGATGAGTGGACTGCGGAACTGCGGCCAGAGTCCCATCGTGCTGGGGTAGGGAAACATGTAGTACGCCATCCACGGACGACCGGTGTGGATCAGCGGAAATAGACCGGCGCAAGCAACCGCGAACAGGGTCATCGCTTCGGCGAAACGATTAATCGAGGTGCGCCACTTCTGATTCAACAGGAACAAGATCGCGGAGATCAGCGTTCCGGCGTGGCCAATACCAATCCACCAGACGAAATTGACAATCGCGAAGCCCCACCCGATGGGGATATTGATGCCCCAGATCCCGACGCCCTTGATGATCAGCCATCCGACGGCAAGGTTGAGCACCATCACCATGGTGAACGCGATGCCAAATCCCGCGAGCCAACCGAGAGAAACGCGCCGCGTCAGGACGATGGCCGCGATTTTGTCTGTGACCGTGGCGTAGGTATGGCCCGGCGCGAGGACCGGGGAGAGCCGGCGGATTTCGGGCGAATCAAGAGGCGGCTGGCTGACGCTCATGCCTTCTCCAGATCAGGGTTGGGATTGCGCACCGCCGACAGGTACGTCGTGCGCGGACGGGCGTTCAGCTCGCCGAGAATCGTGTAATTGCGCTGCTGCGCTTTCAACTTAGCCACGCGGCTATTCGGGTCGTTGGCGTTACCGAAAACGATCGCGTTGGACGGGCAGGCAGCTTCGCAGGCAGTCACGATTTCGCCGTCGCGAATCGGACGATTTTCTTTCTCCGACTCAATGCGCGCGTTGTTGATACGCTGCACGCAGTAGGTGCACTTTTCCATTACCCCACGGCTGCGCACAGTCACTTCAGGATTGCGGATGAGCTTGAGCGAAGGCGTTTCCCAATCCTGGAAGCGCAGGAAGTTGAATCGGCGCACTTTGTACGGGCAGTTGTTCGAGCAATAGCGCGTGCCGACGCAGCGGTTGTACACCATGTCGTTCAAGCCTTCGGCGCTATGTACCGTGGCGCCGACAGGACAAACCTGTTCGCACGGCGCGTTTTCGCACTGCTGGCAGGGTACCGGCTGGAAGAAGGTCGGCGGATTCGCGAGCGCGTCGTTCTCGTTCGTGCTCGGATCATTGGTGCTGGTCTCCGCTTCGTAGTAGCGATCGATCCGAATCCAGTGCATTTCGCGGCCACGCATCACCTGATCTTTGCCGACGACCGGAATATTATTTTCCGATACGCAAGCGACTACGCACGCGTTGCAGCCGTTGCAATTGTTCAGGTCGATGGCCATGCCCCACGCGTAGCCTGGGTAGGCGAACTCTTTGTAGAGTGAATCATCCTTCGACGGCGTTTCGTCGCCTTCGTGCGCGAATCCCGGATTCTTTTTGTATTCCTCGAGGGTACCCGAACTCAGAATCTTGCGGCCTTCCATGTTGAAGTGATACTGGGTGCAGGCCATGGAATATTCAGCGCCGGTTTTGCTGATCTTGCCGCCGGGAGCGGTCCACAATGCACTGGACGAGCGCACCACGTTAGCGTTAAAGCCCTTGTTCGTGCCGGTGTAGCCGGAGAACGTGCGCCCGTAGCCCAAGGGAAGGACGATAACTCCGTCGGCTTGGCCTGGAAGAATCCATGCGGCCGCAGTCACCTTGCTGTTCGAAAGTGCGATATCGATGACGTTGGAGAGAATTTGGCCGTGCTCACCACCGCGCGCAGCAACGCGATGGGTGAGGGCGAGCTTTTCCGCGGTATTCGGGCTGACCATCGCCGCGTTGTCCCAGGTCAATTTGGTCAGTGGTTTGGGCAGTTCCTGCAGCCAGCCATTGTTCGCAAATCGCCCGTCGTAAACACAGGGATCCGGGCGGAAAATAAACTCGAGTTCTTCCGGCTGAACAGGCTTCGCAGCGGGCAAGCTGCCAGGATTCAACTTTGCGCTAACACTGAGCGGCGGGAGCGCCGAATTCGCCACCAAGCCGTCGTTCAGCGTCTTACGCCAGAACTTCTCAAAGTCGCTGTTGCCGGCCGCGGTCTTCAGACGGTCACGGATCGCGTCGTAAGCGTTGACGCCCGGCTTGTCGCCGTAGGCCGCCAGCACATCGTGCGCAGAATGTGTGGCGTAGAGCGGCGCAATCAATGGCTGAATCACGCTGACGGTACCATCAAAAGCGCGAGTGTCGCCCCAAGCTTCCAGGTAGTGCGATTCCGCGACGTGCCAACGGCAAAGTTGCGAGGTCTCATCGAAGTAGGGACTTAACTGGACCGCGTTGCGAACCTGCCGCAATTTCGACGCGAAATCAAAATCGTGCGGAGTGTCGTAGACTGGATTGCCACCCAGGATCAACAGCGTGTCGACCTTGCCCGCGTCCATGTCCGCGCAAAGCTCACGCAGCGATTCCAACTGATTCATCGGATTGGCTTCGACCGGCTCTGTGTAATACAACGTGTTGCCGGGATTGCTCAGCGCCGCATTGATCGCGTGCGTCAGAGCGTGCACTTCCGCCGACTGCTGTTCTCCAGCGATGACCAGCGAACTTCCTCGATGTCCTTGAAGATCTTTCGCCACGACGTCCAGCCACCTTTGAGCAGCAGGCGAGAGCGTACCGCTTCCGCCGAGACCCAGCTTCGCGACCATGGCCCGCGCGAACTGTTCGATCTCCGAGGCACGAAGCGGCAGGCGATGATCCGCGCTGGCCCCGGTCACCGACGGCGTCGGCTCCACAACGTAGAGCCGGTTCATCTCACTACTCAGTTGCTCGACCTGAGGATCCTGCTCGAGCTTGCGGCGCTTGTAAAACGCCTTCATGTAGCGAACATGCCCGGGACCGCTGGCCAGAAAGTCGGAATCGAGCGACAGAATTACTTCAGCTCGTTCGGGGCGGTAGACCGTGTTGACGTAACGCCCGAAAGCAAGTTTTCCACCTTCGCGTGCGCCGTCGCTGACCGCCGATTCCCACTGATGCCATTTCGCTTGCGGATATTGCTTCTGGAGTGCCTGTATCTGCGCGGCGAGGACCGGCGAGGTGATCGTCCCAGTCAAGATGTGGAAGCCCGCTCCGTTGACGGACTTTAGCTGTGCGGCATCGGCCTGCGCACTGTCCAGAAATGTAGACCAGGGCTGTAGCGCGCCGGCGTACGTGACGGTTTGTGCTCGGTCCGGATCGTACAGATTCAGTATCGAGGCCTGAACGATCGCGTCGGTAGCGCCTTGGCTCGAGGGATGATCGGGATTGCCTTCGATCTTGGTCGGGCGGCCTTCGTGGCTTTCGACCAACAATCCAATGGCGTCGGCGCCGAACGGCATTGCGGTCGCAAAGAACAGCGGCTTTCCGAGGACCATGCCATCCGGCTGCTTCACGTACGGTACGATATTCGTCTGCTCGTTGGACTTGCACCCCGCGAGGCCCGCAAAAGCCAGAGAGGCCGCCATCAGCTTCAAGAAATCGCGGCGATCAACGGCCTCATCCCACTCCGAAGCCTGCCGCGGAAACTCGCGATGCAGCAGCTCTTCAAAATGCGGATCGGCGGCCAGTTCGTCCAAGGTGCGCCAATACTGCTTGCCACTCTTCGATTGCAAGCGCGCGCGAACCGCAGCTAGGTCCAGCGGCCGGTCGCTCGGCGTTAACTCTTCGGGGGCATCCTCGTCAGGAGATCTATGAGAGTCTCCACCACTCGGGTGCATCGCAAAATAATTATGTTCGTCTTCGCGCATACCGTCCGTCGTTAACTCTTTGCAACCAAAGCATTCTTCAATTAGCGATGACAGGTCGAGCAACTCGTAAGGTCGGCCGCCGTACGAATCTTGTATTCTACCGCCAGCTTTTTACCGATTTCGGCCTGATCCGCTGGCGCCTTCCAGTCCATGTTGAAAACTTGATCGTGTGGCCGCAGTACGTTCTCCGGATTGCGATGGCAGTCCAGGCACCACGACATCTCCAACGTCGACGCCTGAAACATCAGCGGCATCTGATTCACTTGCCCGTGGCACGTAGAACAGCCCACACCCTTGGCCACGTGAATGCTGTGATTGAAATAAACGTAGTCGGCCAAGCGGTGTATACGGACCCAGTGAATGGACTGATCGGTGCGATAACTCTCTCGGACCGGCTCCAGGTAACCCGCGCTGTTAAAAAGCACGGAATGACAGTTCATGCATGTTTTGGTCGGTGGAACGCCCGCCGTCGCGGAAAACTCGACGCCCGTATGGCAGTATCGGCAATCAATACCGTCGTCACCCACATGGTGCTTATGACTGAACTGAATGGGCTGATCACGCGTTACATTTTGATTCGTCAAAATGGGAGAACGCGCCGCCAGGAGAACCCCTGTGAGCGCCAAACCCGCCAAAAACGCTGACGCAAAGACACTGAAACGGGAGATGAAATTCGTGCTGCGGTGAAAAATCTGCGCCATGTTTATTTATGCACGTTGGAGGTGAGCGCTCCGGAAGGGAGCGGTTACCTAGGCGACCAAATCCTATCCGGGATGTGCGGGCCCGAGTCCAATTTTTGACGCGATGAGTTTCCAACAAAACATTCTGGAATGCAACTGTCCACCCTTCTTTTCGTTACTTTTTGTAAGGTCATGAGTGCGGAAAGCGGGGAGCTATTCGACAGTTTTGACTCGTCAGAAAACGTTTGACCACCTGCCGTACCAATTTGGATCTGAAGTGGCCTCAAGATTCGAGCGAGAGTACCGTTTTGGTCCGGTTCCCTTCCAGGTTGCGCCCTCCAATATGCGCTGGTGTATCCGTCCATTATTTCGCTACCGAAGTTTGTTGGACACTTGGCTCGTGTTATCTTAGGTGAACCCTTCGTCGCACCGCTCGCGGCGAAGCCTCTCCACTTCGCGGGGTCCGGGTGAGTTTTTTCTCGGAAGATGCGAAGTGCGCGTGCGCTGCTGGGGCGTGGTCCAATCGGTAGGACACCTCACTGTTAATGAGGACGGTGAAGGTTCGAATCCTTCCGCCCCAGCCAATTTTTTTCTGAAATTGAAGCCGTAGCTTCGGCTGTTCCAATACGATCGCGCAACCTCTTCGTTAACGCCAATCTCGGCGTTTCCAACCAGAGCGAAATATCAATCAGTGAAGGGGCGAATGATTGTGCGCGGAAAGTCGAAGCACACTTTTAAACGAGAGCAAAAAACCGAAGACCGGTCGGCCTGAAACGAACCGCGACCAGGGGGGCGGAGATACGTACCGCGAAGTCGAACAACCTACAAACCCGGCTGCGCGATTGGTCGAAACTCCCGCGCTGGGCGTCTTGGGTACAGCGGTTCAGGGACGCAAACGCGGGAGTTCCGAAGGTTCTTAGGACTATGGGCTAAATGTTCTCCTAAGGCCTCCTTTTTCACACTCGAACTGGACGGCGCCAGTCTACAAAAGCGGGCCAGCGACCGAGCATCCATCGCTTACAGCGGAAGATACGCGGGGGTCAAACGATTTACGACTGAAAATATGATGACCTCGTAAGACACTCATACTTATGGACATAACAGGTCATATGATCTGGAAAATCTGGAAACATGTTATAGTAGATTTTGGACCGGGGCCGAACGCGCAAGGGATTACGACCTAAGCGATGGCAAACGTAGACTCGACAACGATCGTCCGGTTCGGACTGTTCGAAGTAGACTTGGGACGAGGTACGTTAACTCGGCAGGGAGTTCGGCTAAGAATTCAGGAGCAGCCGTTTCGGATTCTGGAGTTGTTGCTCCGACAAAGCAGCGAGATTGTCACGCGGGAACAGCTTCGGCGGGCCCTGTGGCCAGAGGGCACTCACGTAAACTTCGACGGGAGCCTAAACGCAGCCCTCAAGAAGCTTCGCGCGGCACTGCAAGATGATGCTGAGAACCCCCGGTTTGTCCAGACCGTACCCCGGCAGGGGTATCGATTCGTGGCACCGGTCCATATTATTAACGAGCCGCCATCCCCTGTATCAACGGCACCAGGGCCAGACGCGGATTCGGACAAGTCCGTCGAGGTCCGACTCCGGCTAAACCCTTATTTGGATGACTCAGCGCCGGGAGAAACTCACTGGGATCAGCGTCGCGCCGAACGCACACAGCGTTGGTTTGATTTCCTCTTACTAACCGCCGGCATTCTCTTCGGTTCGTGGCTGCTTTTCTTCATTGTATACCCGGTGCCGAGACCCAGCGTGCAGCGAGTGAATAGAATAACGAACGAGGGACGGATCGATGAATGGGGTGGCATTGTATCCGATGGTACGCGGATATTCTTCCTGGAACGGGATGCCGGGCACTGGAACCTTATGCAAACTTCGGTGGAAGGGGGCAATGCGGAGAAGATCGCGTCGCCATTCCAGAACGCGCGAATCTTCGCTGTATCCCCCGACCATTCGCAGTTTCTGATCGGCCAATTTGCGCGACGCGACGAGGAAATGCCACTCTGGCTCTGGCCGGTGCAAGGGGGTGAGCCGCGCCGCCTCGGTAAGGCAACGGGGCATGACCCCGCGTGGTCTCCCGATGCGATGCAAATCGTCTTTGTGCAAGGCCAGGATCTGTATTCGGTGCGACGTGATGGGACACAGCTGCGCAAGTTGCTGCACGTCGCAGGAGATCCTCATGCCCCGGCGTGGTCACCCGATAGCCGAACCATCCGGTTTACCGTCGAGGTTAGCGAATACGGAACCCAATCGATCTGGGAAGTATCCGCGGAGGGGAACAATTTGCACCCGATTCTGGCGGCCGGGAACCCACCGTCGCGACAGTCTTCAGGGATTTGGACGGCAGACGGCAAATATTTCCTTTTTTCGGGCTGTGAACAATATGACTGCAACCTGTGGGCGATGAGGGATGTGTGGAGCTGGTTTAGACGCTCGCATCACACGCCCGTGCCGTTGACGAGTGGACCTGACGCCCTGAATGTGGCCACGCCGGCGCAGACAGGATCACGGATTTTCGCATTTAGCTTCCGTTCTCGGCGTGAACTCGAAAAATTCGAAGCTCGGACGATGCACGCGACAACGTTGAGCTTGGATACCCATGCGGAAGAAGCCAGCGTTTCGCCCGACGGTGAAATGGTGGTGTATTCGGACCATCCTGACGGGTCGTTGTGGCGAAGCCGCACAGATGGCTCGCAGCGACTACGGTTGACGAGCGCGCCCTTAAGCGGGATGGCGCCGCAATGGTCGCCAAAGGGCGAGCAGATTCTTTTTACGGGCGTGCGTCCGGGGCAAGCTCGCCAAATTTATCTTGTTGCGTCCGATGGGGGCGCTTTGCGTCCTGTACTTCCTGAAGGATGGGAAGGCGCGCAAGCGGACTGGTCGCCGGACGGCTACCGCATCGCGGTGGTGATGCGAAATCGAAAAACCCATCCGGAGTACGGGCTGTACACGCTTGAACCGACTACCGCGGTTTGGAAGGAACTCCCGGATTCAAAGGGACTTAGCCAACCGAGATGGTCGCCTGACGGACGCTATATTGCCTGCACGGATAGCTCCAATCACAATTTAGTCTTACTAGACGTGCAGCGAGGAAAGTGGACTTCGGTTGCGTCCGGTGGGCTTCTCGAAAGGCCTTATTGGTCCGCAAACGGCTCCTACATCTATTTTCAGGATCAACTCGATGAGGAGGAGTCTATATTTCGGGTTAGCGTCTCTACACTGAAGATTGAGCGAGTCGCCGGGTTCGGAGATATTCTTCGCGGCAGTGCAGCGCATTGCTTCTTTAGCGGTTTGGGGCAAGACGGATCGCTCTACGTAATGCTCGAACGCGGGCTGACGGACATTTACGCGCTCGACCTCGAGTTACCTTGATGTTCTGGGGCGTCTTTGGGAGCTACTCATTAAACTGATTTCTCTTCTTGTAGGTCATCACCGCGAGCCCGATGCAGATCAGCATAGGGGGAAGGACTAATATGACGATGCCGCTCCGTAATGCCTGGACGATGCGAGCGCCCGCGGCGGCCGCCTGTGTGTAGCATAGCGCGCAATTTTGGGCCAGCGTAACTCCAGGGATAAAGAGGCTGCCGAGAAGTGCGAGAAACCTGGTATTTCTGCGAACTGCCACATGGATGTGAGAGCTCATAATGAATCCTGTTCGACCGCGAATCTGCTAATGCGCAAACGGTCTCATGTGCAGCATCCGGAAACTGTCCGACCATATCATATTCATCATCAACAGAACGAAAATAACGGCCGGGATCAATGTCAGGAATAAGCTGCGGCGCTCTTGCGCCAGATGCATGAAGTACATTACGGCCAAAGCGGCGCCGCACACCGCTAATGCCAGCAGAATGACCAGCAAGGTCACCGTCGAAAAACTCTGGTAGGCCAGAACGACCTCCAGCGCGGCAATTCCGAGTAGAACGAAATACACCGGCAAATACTTGGCGATTACGTTCCCTGATGCTCCCGAAGGCGTCATCGAATGTCTCCCAACCTGCTCAGCGCGCAAGGTTCAACAGATAAATCAAAGGCACGACAAACATCCAAACCAAATCCACGAAGTGCCAATACAAGCCAGTGGTCTCCACGTGGCCTGCGGTCAGCCGTCCTCTAGAAAAACCCTGCGAAATGACTGCCAGCGCTACCACGCCACTGATCACGTGCAGCAGATGCAAGCCGGTAATACTGAAGAATGTTGCCCCAAAAAGTGGAGAGCCCCAAGGGTTCTGAAATAAGCGCACCCCGTCGTCGATCAGACCGAACCACTCCCGGATGTGCAGGCCCGCGAAGACAACGCCCAAAAAGATCGTGGACCAAAGAAAGCGTCTCGCCTTGACCTTGTCCCCCTCTTTCGCGGAATCCACCGCACCGAGCATCGTCAAACTGCTGGTTATCAGGACCACGGTCATAATCATCACATTGATGATACTGGGATTAAATTTGAACGGTGCGGGCCAATCGCTGCTGGCAGTGCGCAGGTAGCCGTAGCCGAAAAGGAGAGCGCCAAAGGTGATCGCGTCGGAAATAATGAACAACCACATGGTCAGCTTGCGGGACGGAATCGCATACGGCGGCGGCTCCAGCACCGCTGTTCCATATCCATGGATGGCTTGGTCGGATTCACTCACAATCAGTTCCCTTCCTTCGATCAAAGTCTCGTGGCGATTACGATGAGCAGGTACAGCCACAGAACGCCCATAAAATGCCAGTAAATCGCCGCGCCTTCGAATAAAGTCCATCGAGGGACCGCTCGGCGGGGGGCGATTTTTGCGATCAGGTAAGCTAGTGCGGTAATGCCTCCCAGAAGATGCAGAACGTGCATCACGGTGAAAACATAGAAAAAAGAACTGTTCGATGTCGTTGCCAGGTAGAGGCCTTGCCCCGCCAGCTGTCTCCAAACAGAGTACTGTCCGGCGACGAAGACAAGTCCGAGTGCCAAAGTAACCGTGAGCCAAGGCAGGGCGTCCCGCAGTTGAGATGGTGAGCCATGTGTCGCCCGACTTCGCGCTCGCTCTAAAGTGATGCTGCTGAATAATAGTGCGATCGTGTTCAGGTAGATGATGGGAGGCAGCACGATGTGCTTCCAGTCCCCGGAGCCTTGGCGAACCATCAAGGCGCTTGTAAACGCCGCAAAGGACATCGTGATGGCAAAAATACCTACCCAGATGCCGCTTCGGGTCGCTTGGGCGCGCCCTGGTCTCTCGGCGACAGGCTGAGACGCGACGTGCTGATAAACCGTTGAGGCCATGCTCTCCTTATTCCTTCTGACGAAGCTCTTTACCTAAAGCAAACGCCGTTCCGCGCCGAGCCGCTTGCTTTCGGTTGTTTATGATCCGCCGACAATCTGTTCCGGCGAATCCTGCATGACAAAATCACCCTTAGAGCCTTTCACCCCGTACTGGTAGGGATCGTGAAAGACCACTGGATGCTTGCCCCCGAAATTGTTCCAAGGTGGTGGTGAGGGAATGCTCCATTCCAGCGAGGTCGCGTTCCACGGATTCTCGGGCGCCACTCTGCCGCGGAAGCGGCTGTGAATCAGGTTGTAAAGAAAAATCAATTGCGCCGCGCCGGTAACAAACGCCGCGATAGATATAAATTTGTGCACGGGCATCAGCGGGGCCATGAAGTCGTCGACGAAGGATGCATATCGGCGCACATTGCCCACCAATCCCAGGTAATGGAAAGGCATGAAGATGCAATACGTGCCGACGAAGGTGATCCAGAAGTGGAGCTTGCCGAGCGTCTCATTCATCATGCGGCCCGACATTTTTGGGAACCAGAAGTACGTGCCCGACAAAATGCCGAAAATCGCCGCGACGCCCATGACCATATGGAAGTGGCCGACGACGAAGTATGTCGCGTGCAGATAAATGTCGATGGATGGTTGCGCCAGGAAGAATCCGCTCACGCCGCCGCTGACAAACATCGACACGAAGCCGAGAGCAAACAGGGAGGCCGAGGTTATTTGGATATTTGCGCCATATAGACTTCCGAGCCAGATCAAGGTGATGATGGTCGCCGGAATCGTGATCGTCAGCGTCGGGAAAGAGAAAAGCAGCGATGAGAACGGATTCATCCCGCTGACGAACATGTGATGACCCCAAACCATCCAGCTCAAAAAGCCGATGGACATCATTGAGTAGATGAGTACTTTCGCGCTGAGAAGAGGCTTGCGCATGCTCGTGATGAGCACGTGAGAAACGATGCCCACCGCGGGCAAAATGGCGATGTAGACTTCCGGATGACCGAAAAACCAGAACAAATGCTGCCACAGAAGCGGCGACCCTCCAGCGTGGTTCTGCAAGCGGTCGCTCACCACCAGTCCGGATGGAATAAAGAAACTGGTTCCGGCGAGCCGATCCAATAGAAGCAGCAAGCAGGCCGGGAGTAACACCGCGAACGCCAGCAATCCGATACTAGAGGTGATAAACCATGCCCAAGTGCAGATGGGCATACGCATCAGCGTCATGCCTTTCGCTCTCAGGTCCAGGGTTGTCGCAATAAAGTTTAGGGAACCGAGGAGTTGGCCCACGCAGAAGATGGCAATCGAAATTGCCCAAAGATTTTGTCCCCATCCGAGCCCGGGACCCGCGTCTTTTCCCACAGCACTGAGAGGCGCATAAGCGGTCCACCCGGAGATGGGAGGTCCATCGGGAATGAAAAACGCCAGGACGAGCACGAGAAACCCTATGAACGTCACCCAAAAAGACATCATGTTGAATCGCGGAAAGGCCATATCTTCCGCCCCGATCTGAATGGGCAGAAAATAATTTCCGAAACCTGCAAACGGAGCGTTTGTGAGGACGAAGAAAACCATGAGCGTTCCATGCATGGTGAGCAATGAGAGGTAATACTCGGGCGTAATTACACCGCCCGGCGCGCCGGTGGCCGCGATTGCACCCAAGACAGGAATTTTCGCTTCTGGCCAGACCAGATGAAAGCGCATGAACCACGACAACACCATGCCCATAAATACGGATACCAATGCCAACCCGTAGTATTGCTTTCCGATCATTTTGTGATCGAGGCTGAAGACGTACTTACGGATGAATCCTTCCGGCGGAGCGTGTACGTGCGTTGGCTGGATTGCGGCTTCTTCCATCGGTCACCCCGTCCCTTGGCGTTGCCGTCTTGCGATCGGACTGCGCTGCACATCAAAGGACTATTGTTCTGCGGCTCTGTCCTTCAACCATTTCTCAAATTCGTCTTCAGGCAAAACGTTCAGATACGCCTTCATGTTGTAGTGACCCAAACCGCAAAGCTGGGTGCACACAATTTCATACTTACCCGTTTTCGTTGCCGTAAAGTGCAGCGATAAGTCCAGGCCTGGCACGAAGTCTTGCTGAATGCGCAGCTCACGAACATAGAACGAATGACCGACGTCTTTGGCATGCATCAAAAGATGAACTTCGCGGTTTACGGGGATATCCATCTCCGCGGTTACGATGTCGTCACGAGCTTCGACGTCATTCGCGGGATCGAGCCCAAAGTAATTTTGATTTCCTTCATCGATCTTGTCTGGATGAAGTGGGCCAAACTTTCCGTCGGCTCCTGGGTAACGAAAATAAAATGCGAATTGACCCGCCTGAGCCTGGACTAGCAAGGCGTCCGCCTTGGGCGGTGTGAAATAGACGTCAGCCCAAGCCTTCTGTCCGAGCACTCCAAGCGCAAGTACCTCGGTGCCCACCAGAATGAATGCGGTTGCCACCATCAACTTCGCGCCGCCGGGAAGGTGCGTGACCTTGGAACCGTCCTTACGACTGGAAAACTTCCAAACGAAGAACGCCAGCAGCAGTTGTGCGCCAACGAACGCGAACCCTCCCTCGGCCATCGTATCCGCGAGTTGCTCGTCGATCGCGTGACCATGCGTGGAGATGTCCACCGGCTGGACGAACTTGTGGGTCACGATCGGATACGCCGACGCCAGCGTAATGACAATCAGAACTACGGCGAAGAATTTCCCCATTGGCACCTGCTTCCTTGCACCAGGCGTTCCGAATCTGCTGCCGATTTACTCCAGCCTTGCTAGTAGGGCTTGGCTTTAAAGGTAAAATTCACGGTCTTGGTTTCATTTCCTGAGATCGTCACGTCCTGCGACTGGTCGCCGTAAGACTCGTGCCACGCAGTGATGGTGTATTTTCCCGGAGGAAGACCCGCGAGTGAGAAGCCGCCTTCGCCCTCCGTGACTGCGTAATGCGAGTTCTTGAGCACCGCGAAGTTGCCGTGCATCCATGGATGGATATTGCATTTCACGGGAATGAATTCCGGCTTGTCATACTTGTCGACGATCGGCGCGGATCCCGGCGGCTGCGACTTGTTCCACTCACGATTGACCTTGGGCAGGGGATGGATGTTGTGGGAAGTTTGGTCCGCGTTGGAGATTTCCAAAGTCTGATTCACCTGGAAGGCCAGGACATGCGGAATATACTGGCAGCCTTTTTGTTCGAACTTCGCCGCTTGGCCCGGCGGGTTATCGTCCGGGGCTCCCGCCGAGACGTAGACCACGACATTGTCGAGCGCATTGCTGGGACCGGTAACGACAGTCTCAGTTGTGATTGGAGTTGCATGTTGCTTGGCGCAACTCGGCTCCTTGGACATATCGATGGGCTTCTGTTTTGCCGGCGTCCCCTCATAAGTGACTTTGCCGCTTACGGTTCCGCCATTCGGTCCGGCATGCACGATGACGGCGCAAGCCGCGAGCGCTGCCAGCCCCACGATATACCCCACGTTTGCTCGCATGATCTAGCTCCTCCTGAAATTGAGCGACGATAAAACTCCCTTACTGCTTGATTCCCGAGCCTGTCGGAGTGCCGGTGATCCTGCGGGAAGCAATCTGCTCGGCACCGTCCTTCGTTGATCCCCACAAAGCGAGTTCGGGGCTCTTGTGAGTTACTTGCAATGTGCGCAGGAAATGCACCAGGTCCCAAGCTTCTTCCGGCTTGATGACATCAGCAAAGGAAGGCATTGGAGTACCATCCAAGCCGGTGATAAAGATTTTGTAAAGATCTTCGTTGGTCGAGCCGCACTTGAAGCGGGAGCCCGCGGCAAAGTTGTAGGGTCGAATGGGCTGATCGTTGCTGTCGGTGAGCGTAGACGCCGAAGGGCCATCGCCACGGCCTTCCTGACCGTGGCACTTCCAACATTCAAGCTTCTGAAACAGTTCTCCTCCGTGCTTGATACTCTCCACTGTCAGCTTTGGCTCGGCCGGAACCTTAATCAGGTCGCCTGCTTTGTCGGTCTTCCAGCGTGGCGAAAAAGTTTTGATGAAGGCCACCAGATCCGCGCGATTCTGGTCGGTCAACTCAATCCACGAAGGCATGTTCGAATTATTGAAACCGCGGCCCAGGGAATTGTACAGATCGGTGTCCGTCGGCAGAGTACCGGTCGGCGTGGAGCGGCATTTGAATGTGGCGGCTACGAAATTGCGCGGCAGAATGTTTAGATACGGAGCGTTCTCGCCGTTGCCGTCCCCGCGATATCCGTGACACCCCCAGCAGTAGCGAAAATAGAGCTGCTTGCCGGCACCAGTGTGTCCCGAAAGCTTACCGATGTGCGATTCCCCTTCTTGCGCCGAAACGACAAGCGGCATAACGAAGAGGGCGGCGATTCCCAGGGACAATTTTAACGTATTCTGTGTTCGCATATTCATCACCCTCAGAACGCGAAGTCAAAACCGACGAGCAAGCTGCTGAAATCAAGGTTTCGGCCGGTCACTGGCGAAGCTCCCACCTGATGGCTGAAGGCATACTCGTTGTGGAATGCGAAACCCGCGCGACTGGAGATGAACGGGTAGTAGCGCCAGCCGAACGTGTAGACATCCTCGTTGCCGAAGTCTGCGGACGGAACGCTGACGCCGGGCGTGTAGGGAGTTCCAGCTACGATCGGCAGAGCCTGCTGGGACATACGCACAAGCTCGACGCGTTGGATCAGCATCAATTGCGGGTTGGTCATGTAGTGGCTTTCGAACAGCGCGCCGTTCCAGATCGGCTTCTGGGCGCCAGCAGGAAGTGGGGTATTCGCTGCTGTGCCGGTGCCTAAGAAAGGACTGTCCGCGCTATGAAAGTACATTGCGGTGAGGTCATACTTCTTGATGTAGATTTGGGCGATCAAGCCGGCGCGGTAAAAGCTCTTGTTTCCTATGCCCGTGCCCGGTACACCGACAGTTGTCGTTTGATTGACCGGGTTTCCGGCGATATCTGTACCCACCTGCGTCGTAGAAGTCTGCGTGAATTGGAAGTAGGTGGGCGCTTGTCCAAGATAGGCGAACGCGCCTATGCGTTGCAGGCCGAGACTTCCTATTTGGAAGGCTTGGCTGGCGGTAAAAAACGCGTCGTAAGTGCGACTGGTCGGTAGACCTGGCGAACCGTCATTGGAACTCAACAGGGCCGCCGAATAGCGGGTGCGATCGTCCTTGGAATGCCCCATTAGCTCCATACCCACTTGGTTGTCGCCAATTCCGAATACGAACGGGAGGGCGCCGCCACCCTCGGTGAGAGGCTGGAAGTGATAATTCGTGTACACACCAGCGACGTTTGTCAGCGTGAGAATGCGCTTTTCCGACAAGAGGTTATCAAGCTCAAATTTGCCGAGCTTGAAGTTCAGCCAACTGGTGCCAGCGAGATTGTCCAGCCGAGCAAACACCGTTTCAAAGTGAAAGGCTCCGGTGTTGTCCGAGGAAGGCAACACGTAGAAGGAGACGTTTTTCGCGAGCGTGCCGCCGGTGTGAAAGTCCAGCCCGCTCCAGTCGAATCCGTGAGTGGTGACGTTGCCTTCATTGCTTGATGGCCCGGCCGGTCCATCCACCGCCGCCCGATTTTCGTTCTCGCGGTGCCAGACCGGAGTGATGCGGAAGGTGACCGGCCAATATGCCGGCTGTTGAAAAATGGGAGCGTCGCGATCATTCCCCAACTGGTAGCCGTTGTCCTTAAATGCTTGTCCGAAAGGGCTCAGCATCGGCCACGCTTCGTGACACGAAGAACATGGCATCCCATACTTGCGAGCGAATGCGGGAATCGCGCGGACAGTTCCACCGGGCGGCGGCAGAGCGGAGGCGGGGGGATCGCTGGTGAGGAACAGTGCCAGGAACAATAGAGCGAACGAAACACCCGAAGTCAAAACAACAAAACGCCCACGCAACTTCGGAGCCATTCGGTACATACCGCCTCCTCTGCCTGCTGTTCGTCAATCGCAATCGAACAACAGTTCCTGTAACTCTGGTTGCAGGGGGGCGTGAACAGACAAATACCGAGTGGATGTACTCTACGCAAAATCTCGGCAGCATCTCCGAGTGCGAGAAAGCACGCCCATAGAGAACCACCCCCTTTTCTCTCTTCGAAAAAGAGAGCGGGGTGAGCCCTAAGTCCCTGAACCGGCGCGAATGTACTCCTCGAAAAAAACGAATGCAAGCGATTTTTTATGTTGGCGATCAAAATTTTGCGTTGAACGATGCCTTCGGCAAGAGTGACTCGTTCGAGCGACCTCGGATTCTTTTGTACTTTTTTCGGATTGACAGCACGTCTTATGCCGGAGTACAGATGACGACTTGCGTGGTCTCGAGAGCAAAAGAATCCAATGAGCGAGTCTGCCACGCTTCGAACATCTTGGAATGACAAGCTATGAGATCGGTTATAGCAGGTAGTGCACGCAAGCTGCGAAGAGGCGGGTGCCAGTCCTCGCTTTCATGGCTGTTCGCCGCTTCCCTACTCTGCGTTTTGTCATGGGTTATTGGCGCGTGCCCACTTGCCACCAATGCCGCGCAGCGTGCTTCGGTCGGTCCTGGATTTGTCCGGGAACTCGCAGCATCTCTCACTGAAGTGCATCAGGCTTTGGACGACCTACTCCAAGATGAAACGATTCACGGAACGTATATCTTCGACAAGGAGCGCACCCTCAGGGGCGCGAAGCTAGTATCCGAAACACCGCTCTTCGAGCAATGGAAGGGTGAAGGAACCGTTTACTATAAGGTGCGCACCGAGGCAATCGCCCCTCGTCACTTCCTAGAAAGCGCTGACCAGGGAACCATTGCTGTACGCTACATCGTCACCAGTTTGGACGGAAACCGCACGCGTCTAAGAATCGACGCAGTCTTCGTAGAACACGCGCGGCGTATTGTCCATCCATCCGACGGCACCGTCGAGTCGAGCGAATTCAAAATCTTTCAGGAACGCCTGCAAGCCATTCAACTCGATGAGCAGGAAGCCCTGGATGCAAAGCGCCGCCGGGACAGCATCGACTTAGCAAAGCAGACCCTCGCGCTTCAGCACGAGGACGAGAGCACGCGTTTGTCGGCCGCCGAGTCTTCAAATCAAGATGTGGAGCAGCGGATTCATTCTCTGCGGCAGCAAATCCAACGCCGAGTGAAGCCTCCGGGAGCCGACTTGAAAGCTGCTCCTTTTCGTTCGGCAGCCAACGTAACGACTCTTTCCGCGTTCACCGATGTAGTCATCATGGTCGTAACTCCTCGCTGGTTCGGAGTTGAAACTCCCGACGGCCAGCGTGGCTGGCTTCCTCTCGATCAACTGGAAACTCTTCCGTGACAAAATACCCGTTGAGTTTTCGGCAAGTCGTGATTCTCTTCCAATTACTTGTTTGCATCGCTGGCGGTTTTGGTTTGCGGCAAGCCCTCGCACAAGCGATTCCGTATGCACGCGCTTATCCGAAATCGAAAGCTGATGTCGACAAGGCGCTTAAGGAACTAGGAGCTTACAGTGGCCAGAAGCTCCCGATTGTCGATGGCTTCGTAGCCGCGGGTGATCAATCGCTGGACCGCTACGAGCGCGCTTTTTATCAATTCTCGATCGATCTGGTGCCTGCCTCGCCGAGCGGCACGGTTGTGCGCCTGACGGCAAAGATTACAGCTTGGTATGCAGATCGCGAGCCTTGGAAGTCGGGCTATCAGATACTGCCTTCCAATGGACGCCTGGAGCTTGATTTGCTCGACCGCCTGAGCGAGAAGTTCGGCGAAAAGTCGGCAACCTCAATTCTCAAATCTCAGGTGCAGGCCCCATCTCCTAGACTCGATCTCTCCACCGGACTGCCCCGAAGTTCCTCATCGTCCGGAAAGAACGCAGCTGCAGGCTCACCCGCCGGACCAACAGCGGGCGCGACTCCGCCTTCCACTGACGAGTTATCTTCATTGCGCATAAAGCGGGAAGCAGAGGAAAAACGCATGAGTCAGCTGGCTGCGGAGCTGCAAAGTCTGCAGGAAATCCAACGCGGTCAAGCACGTCCACCCAATCTCGTGGTCGTCAAAAAAAGTGGCACACCCGTGGTGTCCCGGGCAGCCGAAGGATCGCCCGTTCTTTTCTCCGCCGCCGCGGATGACGAATTCGAATTCCTGGATGTCAAGGGTGATTGGGTGCACGTTCAAATCGCGGGCGCGTCACGTGGCTATATTCGCCGAAGCAGTCTTGAGTTGCCCGAGTTGGTTGCCGAACGTTTCAATTCGCCCAACGTCGTACCCGAACCTTTTCGCGTGGAACGCGAAGAAAGCAGCACCTTTCCCGGAGATTGGGATCCGCTACGCGGCAAGCCCGTCAAAATCTTTACGGTGCAACCTACATCGCAAGACCCTAAGGAAACCGGGCCAGGTGCAAAGTTGATCTTCGCCTCTTCGTTGCTGAAGGGACTGCCTGCAGACGGCCCGCAGGCGACCGCCATCGAAGGTATTGTCATCATCTTCGACTCAGCGGACGGCGGAATGATTAGCAGTCCGCTCCTCGATGTCCAGCAATTTTCCACCGGAGCGCTCACTGCGGATGAATTCTGGAAACGCTGCAATTTGGACCCGCCCGAGGTTTTCAGGCTCCCGGGCAAATCGCCGGGTTTTACAAAGCAGTGATGGCCGATCGCGATTCACGCCGACACGATAAACCGACTGCACCTTACTGACCGTGAATTAGCCATGCACTCGGCTTATTGTCACGGTTCGACTGCGATTCCGCAATTTGGCTCTCTCTCAACAGATTTCCAAGTCGTTTACTGAATTGAGCTGCGGCCACTTCCGTAAGATGAAGACGGTCTGCAAACATCTGCTCGCCTGCTTCCCAGGCGCTTGCATCGACATAGGTGACCTGCTGTGCAACCAAGAGTGATTGAATATGCCCGCGATACTGATTCCATGCGGACGAATCGTAGAAAACACTCAAGTGCGACGGGTGCATGGGCATTTCGACAAAAACGACTTTGATCCCTGCCTCCGAAGCCTGCCGTATCAATTCATTTATGGGTGTTATCAAGTCTTCTCGGGTTCCCGCTTCACACTTGCGACTAAATTCGGCGGCATCACGCGCCTCCAGCAGCGTGAAATCGCCAGCTCTTCCAAAACGGTTGGCCTGTTGCGCCGGCATTCCCGTCTGCGCAAGTTTCCGACGTAGCAATTCGACCTTCGCCCAGATTGCGCTCCGGTCAACCATCATTGGGAAATGGCGCATCAGCTCGAACTCTGCCCGGTCGTGCGGCGATAACTGGTAGAAATGCAGCCCGTATTCCGGTTCAACGTAATAGAGCATGTCTCGATTTCCGATGAAATCACGGGTGGCAAATTTCAACGGCTCGGTGAGTTGCTGATCATAAAATCCATAAACCAGGATTTGTGGATGCATCCCGTGCGATCTCGCGTAGCGAAACAGGAGAAGCTGTTCGACGGGCGACGAAGCTCCTAACCCGACATTTACAGACCCTCTCTCTTTTTCGACGCCCATGCCGGAATCGAATGCCGACTCATCGAAGCCCGCTGCGATCAGCGAATTTCCTATCGCGACGACGCTCGCGTTCCTGGCCTGCCGCGCGTGCGCCATCACGCGCCGGGGTAGCGAGTTCCTCGTAAGCACCATTACGGTCACGTTAATCGCGACCAAAGCGATCGCGAGCACGCACAGCATCAAAAGGAGCTTGTATTTCGAGAGAGGCATGGAGTTTGGTAACAATTTCAAAAGTCGATGTAGATGAACTTCGAGCTTTGGCCCGAAAAAATGAAGATGATGCCGGCCAGCAGCCCCCACCACAGTCCCCAGAACCAGATGTTGGAGAGCGTAACGGGAAATCCCGGCGGCGGATCGTCATGCGCCCCGCCGAGGTATTCCAGCAAATGCTTGATCCAATCAAGTATCTTCACGGTTTCACCCTACGAACAAACGCTCCAAGAAGAATAGAGCTGTTTTCACATCCATACAGAAGAAAGCCCAGGCGAGATTCACGCAAACGAAGGTCAACACGCCCGCAGCGATCCGGCCTGGCGGCGTCGGCACAGCGTCGCCGCGAACTCCGCGCCACCATCGGTGCGCCGCCAGCATGATCCCGTGAAGCAGGCCCCATACGATGAAATTCACTCCCGCCCCATGCCAGATTCCACTCACCAGCATAGTTACCAGGAGATTGGCGTAAATTCGCGGCACCCGGACGCGCGAGCCCCCGAGCGGAATAAACACATAGTCCACGAGCCAGGTGGAGAGCGAAATGTGCCAATGCCTCCAAAAGTCGGAAATGTTGCTTTGCAAGTAGGGCCAATCGAAGTTTTCCGGAACTTTGATTCCAAAAATGCGCGCCGATCCTATGGCGATGTCCGAATACGCCGAAAAGTCCGCGTAAATCTTGATGCCGTACGCAAGAATCCACAAAGGCAAGACGCTTCGATTTGCCTGGGCGATATCGGCAATATTGAGGTGATTCGTGTATGCCGTGAGAACATCCGCCACTGCAAATTTCTTCACTAGGCCGGCGAGGATGCGTGTGAATCCGCGCTGCCAATCCACCACCCAGTCGAGCGAAATATTACGAAGCTTGGGAAGAAAATCCTGGTACCTCTTGATCGGCCCGGCCACCATCGTCGGAAAAAACAGAATGAAGGCCATGTACTCGCCGACCGTGCCTTCTTCCGTCCTGTCTTTGTAGCGATCCACTGCGTAGTGAAGAAATTCGAACGTAAAAAACGAAATGCCGAGCGGCAAGAATGCATTTTGCCAGTAGAACGGGTTATGCGCTGGAATTGGCCAAACCAGACTCGTCAGGAAATTCCGATATTTGAAGACAGCCAAAAACAATATCGTCTGGATCACCCCAACCGCGCAAAACCATGATCCAGGCTTGTAAAATCTGCTGACCAGAGACTCCCACAGGAAAATGCCCAGACAAGCGGCACCAATCATTCCACCCAACTGTGTGTAGGAAAAATACAGAAAAAAGAGGCTGCCGCTCGCGAGAATCACCAACGGGCGGTAGCGTGCATTCAAAACCCGGAACAACGTGGCGCTGGGTAATAGAAAAAGAAGGTAGTAGTCCCAGGTATTGAAGATCATGCGTACGCGAAAGCTTTCGTCGCCCGCCGCTAACGAGTCATTTTCGCAACTCGCGCGAACTGTATCCGACTATGCTCGACTTTGCAATGAATGCAGACCGACTGGGCTTCGTACTCGTCCGCGTTTAGTCCTTCGCCGTAGGAAGGCCAGCTTCGACCCAGCCCTTCCAACCGCCGTCCATCGATTCCACGTTGGTGTAGCCCATTTTCTGCAAGTTTTCCGCCGCCAGCGCCGAGCGAAACCCGCCGCCGCAATACAAAATGATCTTTGCGTTCGTGTCTGGAGCGCGCTGCTCGATATCGCGCTCGATGATGCCCTTGCCGAGGTGCACGGCGCCGGGTAGATGCCCCTTCGCCCACTCATTGTCCTCGCGCACGTCCACAAGAAGAAATTTCTCTCCCGCGTCGCCACGACGCTTCACGTCCGCGACGTTCGTTTCTTTCACGTTCTTCTTCGCATCCTGCACCAGCTTCAGAAACTGCGATGAATGCGCCATGTGCGGCTCCCTTTGCGAGATTGCTCAACATAAAAGCCTAGCACACGCGCCAGATATCCGGCTCACTAGTCATCAATGCGAACTCGACGCGCCCGCCGGAGACTTCGCCTGCGCGCCCTTGCTCGCCATCGCGCGCACCAGATTCACCAGGTTCCAACGCAATTTCTCGGGTTGCCGATCCCCTTCCCCCATCATCTTTCCCTTGCCTTTGGTAATGATGTAAAAGATCTCGCCGTCGGTCTTGCCCTCGAGAGCCGCGGGATCATGCCAGTCGTGCATCGTCAATTTCATCGATTCCACGACTTCGCCTTTGCCGTCACCACGTTCACCGTGGCACATCGCGCAGTCATACTTAAAGACGCGACGCGCCTCCGCCAGTCCTTCGGGTGAAGACTTCACAGGACTCTTTCGCGCGATGTCTTCTGGAGTAATCTTGTAGTCATCAACCGGCGTTTGGGCCGGACTCGAACTCTCTTGTGCCGCATAGCGCGGCGCGGCCGACACACCGAAACAAACCAGCAGATACGCACCCGCAACGGGGAGAGAGCGCCTCATACCTACCTCCTGATCGAACGATTACGACGGAGAACCACCACGCTACATCGTGAGCGGATTCTACTCCCGGAAAGACGCCAAAAGATAGCAGGCTAGGATTCAGCGTCGCGGAGTCGTTAATGCGGGTTGGATGGAGTTTGTGCGGCGCCGCGCTCCCCCGGCAACGTGCATGCCCGATGTTGCTGCAGCCCGCGGTATCCAGCGCGGAATCGGCTCGACTCACGCACGCGCGTTCGCAATCCATCGATAGCCGCCGGAATCGCTGGATGTGTCACGCCGCGAATCACAAAGATCATCAGTGCCGCTTCGCCCGGCGAATCCACACTCGACGTAATCCCCACGCCTTGCACACCCGGTTGCCGCATCAGTTCCTTTGCGTGCCCCGCGTGAACCACGTTGGCACGCTGCATCTCTGCGGCGGAAAGCGCATACACCAATTGCGGCGCTGCTGCCGCTTGTTCATTGACAGCGGTATCCGCTGCGGTAATGAGTCCCCGGCGCGCGAACAAATCGCCCTCCACGATCCGCGTACGAATGCCGCTTACCCGTCCCGGAATGCTCGTGCGCGTTTGTCCTTTTGTCACAAAGAATACGATCGCGGGCTCGACAGGATTGTCGAGGCTCGCTCCCACGCCCACAGCCTGCACCTCCGGATGCGCGAGCAGCGCGGGCGCTTGCGCGTCGCGGGCCGCAACCGCTTTCTGCAGGACCTCATTCGCCAGCGCTGCTGGCCGAACCGTTTTGGCAGCGGATTGTGGCGCCGTTGGCAGCATGCAACCAACCACCTGATGAGCCGACCCGCCGACAAAAGTAACGGCGTTCCCGCCGCTCGCGAAGAAATTCAGTACCGGCGTCACCGGATTTGCGACCGAGTCGGTGTCCGATCCCCCGTACAACAGCCCCACTGGATCCGCGGTGTCCTGCGAAACGATTAGCGATCCAGAATCGCCCTCCGCGCCGAATCCGCCGCCAGCGATGTCCACCTGATTGTTGTAGTCAACCGTGAACGGCGCTCCGGTTCCGTCGCAACTCTTGTTGTATTCCACGCTCGTGTTGGTGTTAACCGCAAGCACCGTCGAACACGTCAGCCCCGTCGTCCTGCCGCTCTTCGCGACTCCCATGCCTGGCAAAGCCACTATGCCTGTGCCCGCATTCGGCGCGCCTGGCACTGGCACGCCATTGGAGTCCGCCACTGGGCCTAGATACAGTATATTTCCGGTCGGATCAACTTGCGCCGACACTACTTGCGCGATGGCCGCATCAATGCTCGCCGAGGATGGCGTCTTATCCTCCGATTCCAAATTTACGAACTGGGTCAGTGTCGCGACTGTCGTTGCTTGCGTCGTATCGCATTGGGCGTCGATCAAGCCGGGTTGCACGATCGGATCGCCGATTGTGGCGGCGTCGCTCTCCGCCAACACATGGTTGTTGCTCAAAATATATTGGATTCCACCACGGGTCACCAACGACCCGAGCGTTCCGCCACAACACGTTATGGTGTGATTCGTCGCATTCGAGATCAAGTCTTTGCCATTGCCGCCCGACGTTCCAAGTTCGATCAAGCCGGTCTGTTTATTCTGATTCCCTGGCACGATCGTGACGGTCGATACTCCTGACGCCGTCAGATCCGCCTGGGAAATCGCCGTCACCGTCAACGAGGTTGCCGTCACGTTGCCCTTGCTGTCCGATATCGTAGGCACATTCCCCGGCGCCACATAAGATCCTGACGCCGATATGAACCCGACCGTTTGACTACCGCCCGTTGTGCCGTTCACTTGCCAGGTCACGCCCGCGTTAGCGGTGCCGGTGACCATTGCCGTGAATTGCTGCGTGCCATAATTGGCCACGCTCACAGCCCCCGGGGACACGGCCACGGTAATATGCGGCGGTCCCGCCGCCGTCGTTATCGTCAGTGTGGCCGACCCGGATTTCGTTGAGTCTTTGTGCGAGGTGGCCGTAACCGTCACTTGCGCGGGGGCTGGCACGGTCGCCGGCGCCGTATACACTCCGCTGGCGGTAATGGTGCCATTGGCGCTGCCCCCCGCGACGCTCCAGGTGACTGCGGTGTTAAACGTTCCGGTTACCGCCGCGGTCATTTGCTGGTTCGTTGCTACCACGATGTCCACGCCGGTAGGCGTAACCGCGACAGCCACGACCTGCCCCGCCGTGCCGCTCTTGCACCCGGCAAGGGTCATGACAGCCGCCAACAACGGCAGTAAGCAAGCACGATTCATGAGAGACCCGACGCAGTGGGTATGTGTACTTTAGCAGAGGAAACCATCTAACTACTTAAGACCGTATCCAGTGTTACCAAACGGGGAATGTCCTTTTGGCCAGGCAATCAGCGTGCTGTCGGGGCACAGCGCCGCTTTACTCTGAGTTTCGAAGGATGCACCCCGAATGCCCTGCCCAATCTGTCCCCAATCCGCCAAAGTCCAAATCCCGACCCTCAACGCATTACTCCAAATCCCGCCAATTCGCCCCCACCCCAACCTCCACCACCAACGGCACGGCCAGCTTATAAACATTCTCCATTTCATCCCGCACCAACTCCGTCAGCGCCTGTGTCTCTTTCTCCGGCGCCTCAAAAAGCAATTCGTCATGCACCTGCAAAATCATCTTGGCTTCGAGCCTTTCCCTTGCGAGTCGAGCGTCAATCGCGATCATCGCCAGCTTGATCAAATCGGCCGCAGTGCCCTGCAGCGGAGAGTTCAACGCCGTGCGTTCCGCGAAATTCCGAAGTTGCACCTGCGGAGAATTGATCTCCGGAATCGGGCGGATGCGCCCGAACATCGTCTTCGCCATCTCTGTCTTTCGCGTCTCCGCCAGCGAATTGTCCAGATACTCCTTCACGCCGCGATACCGCGCGAAATAGGCGTTGATAAATTGCGCCGCTTCCTTTTGCGGGATTCCCAGATTCTGCGCCAATCCAAACGGCGACAACCCATAAATAATGCCGAAATTGATGACCTTAGCCGCGCGCCGATGCTCCGCCGTTTGCCCCATCGGCCCCACGTTGAAAACTTCCTGCGCGGTCCGCGCGTGAATGTCCTCGCCGTTGCGAAATGCTTCCAGCAAGACGGGATCGTTCGACAAGTGCGCCATCACTCGCAGTTCGATCTGCGAATAGTCCGCCGCCAGCAGCACGTTCCCCGGTCCGGCCACGAACGCGGCCCGAATCTGGCGGCCCAGGTCCGTGCGGATGGGAATGTTCTGCAAATTGGGGTCGGAAGAACTCAGGCGTCCGGTCGCGGTTCCCGTCAGCGAAAAGCTGGTATGCAGCCGGCCGGTCTCGCGATGAATCAACTTTGGCAGCGTATCCACGTAGGTAGACTTGAGTTTCGCCACCTCGCGGTACTCAATGATCTTCGCGGGTATCGCGTGCTGCTCCGCCAGATCTTCAAGCACATCCGCCGCCGTCGAACGCACCCGGCCGCGCCCCCGGCGAAACGGTCCCTGCAGGTTCAGCTTGTCGAACAAAATCTCGGCGAGCTGCGTCGGCGAGTTGACGTTGAACTCCACACCGGCAAGTTCCCAGATTTCTTTCTCCAGCCGCCGGACTTCTTTCTCCATCGTCAGCGACATCGCATCCAGTGCCTGCGGATCGACGCGAATACCGTTTCGCTCCACCTCGGCCAGCACCGCCGCCACCGGTAGATCGATCTTCTCGTAGGCTTCCGTCAGCTGCTGCGCTTCCACACTCGCCCGCAACACCGGCGCGAGTCGGTGCAGATAGTCGGCGCGCTCGCCTGGTCCGCCGCCCAGCATCACGTTGAACTGCCGCATCACCACGTCTGCAAAATTGTGATTCCCGGTTGTTGGCCTCAGCAGATAAGAATAAATCTGCGTCGCGTGCTGGATATTCGCCGCGCGACTCCCCAAAATCTGAAATAGTTTCGGGTCGTGTACGATTTTGGGCCGCTTGGGATCCGCAAGCAGCGGAGCCAGCGCCTTAAGCGCCTCCCCCTTCTCATCCATCCACACGGACCGGCCTTCCCCGGCTTTCGACGACACTTCGATGGACGCCACCCGCGTCCCGAATCCTTCCGCCTCGCGATCACCTGTTTCCAGGTTGAACCACACCGATAGCGGCTCCCTTGCTGGCAACGTCGCCAGATAATCGCGAAACTCCTCCACGGTAGCCAGCTGCACGTAGTCGGTTTTGACCGCGGCCTGCTCGTTCGCCGCGGCAGTCGCCACCGCTTCGGCTCCCAGCTCCTTCAACATCGAATTGAAGCCCAACTCCCGGTAAAGCGCAGTGAGCGCCGCCACGTCCGGCTCCCGCCTCAGCATCTTGTCCAACTCCAGCGTTACCGGAACATCCGTCGCGATTCTTGCCAACTGCTTTGACAGCAGCACTTGTTCCCGCTGCTGTTGTAACGCTTCGCGATATCTCTTGTTCGGCACTTCCGCCGCGTGGTCCAGAGCGTTTTCAACGTTTCCGTATTTCTGGATCAGCTCCGCCGCCCCCTTTTCGCCGATTCCTTTTGCCCCGGGAATGTTGTCGATGCTGTCGCCGAACAGCGCCATGTAGTCCACAACCTGTTCGGGCGTGACTCTCAGGATCTCCTTGACCCTCGCCGCATCGACGATAACGTCGTTCTTTATGCCGCCTGTGCCCGCCCGCAACACGCGAATCCCGTCGCCGACCAGCTGCATCATGTCCTTGTCATTTGTGATCAACAGCACGTCCAGCTTTTGCTTCGCTGCTTGTTCCGCTAGCGCACCCAGAACATCGTCGGCCTCGTAACCGTCGTACTCCAGAATCGGCAACCGCAGCCCCTCGCACAGTCGCCGCACGTAAGGAATCTGCTGCGACAATTCGTCCGGCATCGGCGCCCGATGTGCTTTGTATTTCTCGAAGAGTTTGTCGCGAAACGTCGGCTTCGACGTGTCGAACACCACGCCGACATAGTCCGGTTGGTAGTCCTTCAAAAGCCGCCGAAGAATATTGTTGAACAGGAACGGCACCTTCGTGGGCATACCCGAAGGCGCATTCATGCGCACCATCGGCGCAAAAAACGCGCGGTAGATATGCGCCATCGCATCTACTAAAAAGAGTTTCTTCCGAGCGGCAGGCATCTCGGGGAGTATAGCAAAGCACCGTCGGTGCCCTGCGGATCTTCCACGGAAGAGTAGTGCAGTTTTCTGGGTGATGTGCGACGCCCGTTCGAGGCTAGCGATTACAAATGGGAACCTTTGCGCCGGACGAGCAATCGTTGCGCTGAAGGACCCGTTCTCTCGTTACGTTGTCGCTCGTTATGTTATTGGCCCGAAGGTTCGGAGGCCGGTGCTTGCTCGACTAGCAACATTTGGGTACCGCCGTCCAAGCGCACGCTCTTTCCATTCGAGACCACCACCGACGCCGGACGGTTGTTGGCCAGTTCAGCCTTCAGCGTCATGCCGTGCAGACCGATAACGCCGCGGCTTTTTGCATCAAGGGGCTGCGAAGAAGCGGAGCTCGCATCGCGCTCGATTCCACCTGTTGGTGCTTGCGGTGTGGGCGGTGGCGCATTTCGCATCGGCGAGGTTTGCGTCGTACCCAGATTGGGAGTAGTGCCCAAATCACTAGGCGCCGAAAAGCTCACTGGCCCAGCCATCGCGCGGATGATTACGTTCAGCGGTATTTCACCACCATCTTTCAGGATGGCTTTGTCGAATTGAATGCCCAGCATCGATTCGTCTCCGCCCTTGCCGCGCGAGGTCGATTGCGTCACATGCCCTTCGACCTTGGCGCCCTTTGGTATGATCAGACGATTATCCGCTGACTTCAGCGCCTCCGAAGTGTGCGCCGTAATCGAATCCCCCGCTTTGGCCTTTTTCGAGTCAATGCTGGAGTTCAGCTCCACGGAGATCGTGGAGCCAGGAGCAAGCGTAGCCTCGGTCTGCCCGGCCCTTCCCGCAACGTTCTCGGTGTCTTGAGTGAAAGCGGGCAGTACAGACGCCGCGATCGCTAGGCTCGCGCCCAATGCAGCAAGCAGTGTCATCGTATTAGATTTCATGAAAATGCCTCCGAGAGGAGAATTCTGCGGACGGGAGAGGCACAGGCCTATTGCGGGTTGAGATTGGTAGGCGAGGACGTCGGGGTCTCGGAATCCACGTTCGACGGCGGCTGGACCACCAGCAAGAGGTGTGTGCCGGCGTCAAGATGCATGTTTTTCTTGGAAGATAGCAGCACCGTGCCGTGCGAACCTTCCGATGTCGGCGTGTACACCTTCAGATCCGGGCGCCCAAACGCTCCTTTACTTCCCGGAGAAAACAAGCCGTCCGATGTAAACTCACCCTCCGACGTCGGACTCGGCGTGAGAGGAGCCCGCAAAGTGCTGCGCTGCTCCTGATAAAGTGTCGATACGACGACGGCATCGCTCGATGCCACCGATCCGGAGCCATCCTCCACCACCGGCACCGCCTGCGGCGCCGCGGACTTGGTCTTGGGAGTGGCCGAAGGCATCGGCGACACTGCACCCACCGCCAGAGCTTGAATCCCGGCATTGAGGATCACTTCTTGCCCGTCCTTGACGGTGGCCTTGTCAAATTGAATAAAGATTGCCGATCCTGCGCTTCCATGCCCTCCGGAGGTCACCCGCACCACGTGCCCGGTAATCTTCGTCCCTTTAGGGAAAATTACGCAGCGCTGATAGGAAACGTCTTCGGAAGCTTCGGCGGTTACTATGTCCCCAGCCTTCGTTTTGCGCGTATCGAGCGTATCTTCCAGGGACGCATTGAACGCCGTTCCCACACCCAAAGGCGCGATGACCGGGGCAGGTGCTTGAGTCACATCAGAAGATTTGGCAGATGGCTGAAGGTCCGGAGGATTCTGCGCATTCGCTGTCAAGGCCAAGAGCGCGCCCGCAAAAAGCAAACTTGCCGCAAATTTTATCATGACGCGTCCCCCTTTCGGGAACCGCTAAGGCTGGGAACCGCAAAACTCAGACACCATTACGCCAGTGTTACAGATTTGCACGACACGAACCAAAACGTAACCTATTTGTTTTGTTTTAGTTAACGAGATACCAAGAATGCCAATATAGTTCAAAATGTCGTCCCGGTACTGCAAAAATGCCTGCCACCCACGCAGGCACCGCCGCCCAGCCGTATCCGAATCCTCGGCTACGAGATGACGCCGAGCTGCTTTCCGACTGCTTCCAGCGTATCGGCCGCCCGCAACAACTCATCCCTCTTGTGCGTGGCGCTCACGATCGCGCGCAATCGCGCTTTCCCTTCGGCTACCGTCGGAAACCCTACCGCCGGCGCGAATACTCCGGCCTCGAACAGCTTCTTGGAGAACTCGAAGGCCTTGGCAGCGTCTCCCACGTGGATCGGAATAATCGGCGTCTCGCTGACCTTGAACTGAAAGCCGCGTTTTTTAAGCTCCCGCTTGAAAAACTTCGTGCTCGCCCACAGCTTTTTTACCAGCCGCTCTCCCTCCGGCGAATCCAGTAGGGTAAACGCCGCTTTGCAAGCCGCCGCGGTAGCCGGCGGATGCGAAGTCGAAAACAGGAACGGCCGCGCCCGCAGGTACAAGAAATCGATCAGGTCCCGCGACCCGCACACATACCCGCCCATCGTGCCGATAGCCTTGCTCAATGTACCGACCTGGATGTGCACCCGCCCATGACAATCGAAGTGGTCAATCGTCCCGCGCCCCCCGCGTCCCAGCACGCCCGAAGCGTGAGCATCGTCCACCATCATGATGCAGTTGTACTTTTCCGCCAGATCGCAAAGCTTCGGCAACGGCGCAATATCGCCATCCATCGAGAAGACGCCATCCGTAATGATCAGTTTGTGGCCCTTCCAATCCGCCGTCTCCTGCAAAATCCGCTCGCAATCCGCCACGTCCTTGTGCTTGAACACCTTGATCGTCGCCCGCGAGAGCCGCGCCCCATCGATGATCGACGCATGATTCAATTCGTCCGAGATGATCAAATCTTCCTTGCCCAGAATCGCCGACACCGTCCCCGCATTCGCCGTGAATCCCGACTGAAACACCACGCAAGCCTCAACATTCTTGAACCGCGCGATCTGTTCCTCCAACTCCATATGCAACTTCATCGTCCCGGCAATCGTGCGTACCGCCCCAGCCCCAGCCCCATACGTGCGCACCGCCTCAATCTCCGCCTTCCGCAAAGCCTTATGCGTAGTCAGCCCCAAATAATTATTCGAAGCCAGATTGATCACCACCTTGCCGTCAAAAGTAGCAACCGGCTTCTGCTCGCCCTCCAAGACCCGCAACTTCGGCGCCACTCCCTTAGCCCGCAACTCCCCCAGCGCATCCGCCACAAATTGCAACGGATTCAATTTTGTAGTCTGTGTCCCAAGCTCTGACATCTCATCGCTCCTAGCCAAATCATTGTTCCTTGCCAAACTCTTCGAATCGTCTCCGCACCCTCTGTGCTCCTACCTCCGTGCCCTCTGTGTTAAATCGTTCCTCTTCGCTTTTGTCGTTACCTCATTACGTCATTACCTCATTACGTCATTACCTCTTTACTTCACTTCCTCACTTCACCCCATCCGGATAAAGCAAAATCTTCCCCGCCAACCCCCCCTGCAACATCGCAAACGCACCTTCAAACTTTTCCAGCGAAGCCCGCTCCCCAAACAAAGGATCCAGGTTCAACCGTCCCGCTTTCAGCAGCGCCGTCATCTGCACCCACGTCCCATACATCCGCCGCCCATAAATCCCTTGCACCGTAGCCCCTTTGAAAATCACATCGTTCACCAAATCCAAAGGCACCGATTCAGTAGGTATCCCCAAAAGCGAAGCCCGCCCTCCAGCCCGTAAAGCCTTAAATCCCTGCTGAATCGCGGTAGGATTCCCAGACATCTCCAGCAACACATCGACGCCAGTCCCATCGGTCTCACTCAATATCCGAGCGACAACATCCTCTTTCGCAGGGTTAATCACCACATCCGCGCCCATCGTTTTCGCCATAGCCCGCCGCTGCTCATTCGTCTCAGTAGCAAGAACCGTCGAACTCCCGCAGGCTTTAGCAACCGCAATCGACATCAACCCAATCGGCCCGCATCCGGTAACCAAAGCCGTCATCCCCGCGATCGGTCCCGCAAGCACGGTATGCACCGCATTCCCCAGCGGATCCAAAATCGCCCCATAATGTTCCGGAATACTCGGATCCAGCTTGATAATGTTCGACCCCGGAATCTTCACAAACTCCGCAAACGCCCCGTCCTGATCGATCCCGATAATCTTCAGGTTCTGGCAAACGTGCGCCTCGCCAATGCGGCACTGCCGGCAATGCCCGCAATTAACGTGCATCTCCGCGCTGACAAAATCCCCCGCGCGCACCGCGGTCACTTCATCCCCAACACGCTCCACGACCCCGCAAAATTCGTGCCCCAAGGTCACCGGCGGCTTGATCCGTCCCTGCGACCATCGGTCCCACCCATAAATGTGCAAATCCGTCCCGCAGATCGATGCCGTTCGAACGCGCACCAGCGCATCCGTCGGTCCGATCGCTGGCACTTTAGCTGTCTCAAAGGAAAGCCCGCGCGCAGGCTGTATCTTGCGCAATGCTTTCATGGTAGTCGTCATCGTGGAGTTGGCCGCGCAGGCAAGCGCCGACAGAGAATCCATGCTAGCACAACGCCCCTCTCGAAAACTGTAGCCGCGGTCGATAGACCGCGGGGTTTAGACTCAAATACTCCCACCAGCGTCCCAAGGTGGCCCCTAGCGCCGGCTACCATTAAGAAGCACTAACCTCTTCGCCAGCGAAACTTCCAAGCAGACCAGACCGTGAGCCCCGTACTGACGTCAATTAACCGGGAACCTGTGGCTCGTGATCTGCGTAAAACCCTGAGAGGCCCGCATGCACAACCTGCTCACCAATCTTCGCTACGCCGTGCGACAGTTCCGGCTATCCCCGGTCTTCACCGCCGCCGCCGTTCTCACCCTCGCCCTCGGCATCGGCGGCACCACCGCCATCTTCACCCTCATCCACGCCGTGATGCTCCGCTCTCTCCCGGTTTCCGACCCCTCACGCCTCTACCGCATCGGCGAAGGCGACGATTGCTGCGTTGAAGGCGGCCCGCAAGACACCTGGGGCATGTTCCCCTACTCCCTCTTCCTGCGCCTCAAGGCCCAAGCACCCGAGTTCGAAGAGCTCGCCGCCTTCCAAGCCGGCGATTGGCGTGCCACCGCTCGTCGCGAAGGTGTCGAGTCTGCCGCCCGCCCCCTACGCTCTGAATATGTGACCGGAAACTATTTCTCCACTCTAGGTGTAGGTGCGTTCGCCGGCCGCGTCCTCACACCCAATGACGACACGCCCTCCTCTGCACCGGTTGCTGTTCTCAGTCATCGCGCCTGGCAAACCACCTACGCCGGCGACACCTCCATCCTCGGTTCCACGTTTGCGGTCCAGGGCCATCCCTTTACCATCGTCGGCATCGCTCCTCCCGGATTCTTCGGCGAAACCCTCGGCAGCGATCCCCCCGACATCTGGATTCCCCTCCAACAGGAAGCCGTCATTAGTGGCGATACCGCACTCGTGCATCAGCAATTCGCCGCATGGCTTCGCGTCATCGGCCGTCTCCGCCCCGGAGCCACCACCACCGGAATCGCCCCGCGTCTCACCGGCGTCCTCCGCCAGTGGATGCAGTATGAGGCCGGCTATCCGCCAAACTGGACGTCCGACATAGTGAATCTACTACCCAAGCAGATCATCAACATCGTTCCCGCCGGAGCCGGCGTCGCCGTCATGAAAGAACAATACGGTCGCAGCCTTCAAATCCTGCTGGCCGTTTGCGGCATCGTGTTGCTGATCGCTTGCGCCAATGTCGCGAATTTGCTGCTAGCTCGCGCGGTCAACCGTCGCGGCCAAACCGCCGTGCGCCTCGCCGTCGGCGCAACGCCCCGCCAAATCATCACCCAAGCTCTAACCGAAAGCATCCTCCTGGCAATCGCGGGCGGCATTGCCGGCCTTGTAGTCGCCGTTGGAGCCGCGCGCCTTCTACTCGCGCTCGCCTTCCACAGCGCGCATTTTCTTCCCATCAGCACTGCGCCTTCATTCGGCGTCCTGGCCTTCGCCATTGCGCTGGCGTTGATCACCGGCATCATTTTCGGCGCAGCACCCGCCTGGTTCGCAACGCGCACTGATCCCGCCGACGCCCTGCGCGGCACCGGCCGCGGCAACACCGACCGCTCCTCCTTCGCCCGCAAAGCGCTGCTCGTTGTTCAAGCCACCCTTTCGGTAGTTCTCGTCGCCGGTGCCACCATGCTCGGCCGCAGCCTCAATAAACTCGAGCATCAGGATTTCGGCTTCCAGGTTCCCAACCGTGTCGAGGTCGAGGTGCTCCAACCAGATTCGAACCTCCCCATCCCCAGCCTGCTCGCCCGCTATCGACAACTTGATGACAACCTCAACCATCTTCCCGGGATTCAAAGCGCCAACCTCGCCATGTACAATCCGCTCACCGACAATTGGGGCGAACTCATCATGGTCGCCGGTCATCCTCCCGCACAGCTCCACCAGGAGTCCGGTGCGTCCTGGGATCGCGTCGGCACCAACTATTTGCAGGATCTCGGTGTTCCCCTGATCCGTGGTCGCTATTTCACCCCGGCAGACAATGAAACGACCGCTCCGATCGCCGTGGTGAATCAAGCTTTCGTCAAACGCTTCTTCAAAAATGACGAAGATCCCATCGATCATCACTTTGGATTGGATGTCCCCGAGCTAGCCGGAACATTTCGTATCGTCGGCATTGTAGGTGATGCCAAGTTCGCGGGATTCGAACTCCAGAAGCCTGCACGTCCCATGTTCTACGTTCCAATAATGCAGACCGTGAAATACGATAACGAGTTGATGAAAAAGTTGGAGACTCGCTCCCATCATATCGAGGGGATCTTGCTCCTCACCAAAACACCCACAGGCACGCTTGAACCCCTCGTTACCCACGCCCTGGCGGACGTCGATCCCGACATGACCATCATCAGCATCCGCACCATGCAAGAGCAAATCGATCTTTCCTTCGACCAGGAACGCGCCGTAGCCAGCCTCGCCGGGCTCTTCGGCGTTATCGCTCTCATCCTCGCCGCCATCGGCCTCTACGGCGTCACCGCATATTCCGTAGCGCAACGCACCAACGAAATCGGCATCCGCATGGTGCTGGGCGCCGACCGCGTCAACGTTT
This sequence comes from uncultured Acidobacteriota bacterium, assembly GCA_963834025.1. Classification (GTDB taxonomy): domain Bacteria; phylum Acidobacteriota; class Terriglobia; order Acidiferrales; family UBA7541; genus Acidiferrum. Next base: position 1,004,991 of record CAWIAI010000007.1, read on the forward strand.
TCAAATTAGTCCTGCGCGGCGCATTCAAGCGCGTCCTGGTAGGTTTGCTTCTCGGCCTGCCGCTAGCTGTAGGCGCCGGCCGCCTCATCTCCGCCCAACTCTACGGCGTCCCCTCATGGGACCCGTTCGCCCTGACCATAGCCGCGGCAGCTTTAGCCCTTTGCTCGTTCGTTGCCGCTTTGATCCCCGCCAACCGCGCCGCCTCCATTCAACCCATGAACGCCCTCCGCACAGAGTAATGTAGGCGCCGGGCTTCAGCCCGGCGCTTAAACCCTGCCGCGCAAAAAATACAAACATCCAAATTGTAAGCTGCTGAGGAAAAAAAACCGCATCCGACTGGCATTGAGATTCTGATCGCCTCCTGTTTTATGCCCCCTGCTCACGGAACCCTCGCCATCACTTCCGCCGAGTCGAAACTCTCCCTCCCCTTCGCATCCACCGCTCGCGCCATATAGTAGTAAATCGTTCCGCTCAGTACGGTCTCGTCTTTGTAGCTGGTCTGCCCCGTAACCAGCGCCGGATTTATCTTCTCGTAGCCCCGGCCATTCAGCGTTCTCCGATAAACGTCGTACCCAATCACAGGCGAAGTGCTCGCATCCCAGGTGAGCGTCACCGAGTGTTTGTGCGGCCTCGCCCCGGCCGAAACAGCTGGCGTTGTTCCACTGGTCACGCTGAACCACATCCCCCACAACGCACAAGCCCCAACCACCCCGATCCCCGTGACCACTTTTCCCCGCACAGAGATTCTGCGGTGCCGAGCCACCAGGACCAGACACATCACCAACACGACGCACACAACTCCGCCAAGCCCAAACATCACAAACCACGCTGGAGTAAGAGCTTCAGGCACCAGGCTCGGCAGACCAGCAAATCTGGCCCGGATCCACCGATCAACCCATAGATTTTCGGCGAGATACAACGCCAGCACGAAGGCCAACAACCACGTAATCAACAGAACTCGGGACTTGACGACAGACCGGCCGGGAAGCACCAAAGACATCTCGGATCCTTGCCAAGGACTAGGGGGGCAGCCGCCATCAATGTAATCCATTCCCCCGGTCGAAACCAGTCCGAGCCCAACGATCTCTCACTCACAACGTAACGGACACCACCCTGTAGCCGCCCTCTCGGAGAGGGCGGGGTTTAGAGCCAGCCTCACCGAAACATGCGCTATGCCACACGCGTCACCGGCGAGCTCTAACCTCGAACTTCCCATTGCCAATGTGAACGAAGCCGCGAGCGAATTTAAGATAGCCCCGCCGCCAATCAAGCCGAATTCCCCCCACCGCATTCCATCTCCGCGATCCTTCCGCGCAAAAATTTCCGCTCAATATCATTGGTAGCCAACGACAGAGCCTGCCGATACGCCTCGCCAGCCTCAGCCATCCTGCCTAACCGCCGCAACAGATCCGCCCGCGCCGCCGGCAGCAAATGAAACTCCCCGAGTTCCCGGCGCTGCTGAAGCTCATCCAGTAGCGCCAATCCCTCTTCCAGAGATCGACCCATCGCCACGGCCGCGGCCCGATTCACCTCGATCACCGGCGAAGGCTCCATCCGCAACAACACATCATATAAACCCGCAATCTGCCGCCAATCGGTCTCCGCTGCCGTTTTCGCGCCAGCATGCAACGCCGCGATGGAAGCTTGCACGGTGTACGCTCCCGCCGCACCGCTACGCAAAGCCGACTCCACCAACTGCGTCCCTTCCCGAATCTGTTCCCATCGCCACAAACTGCGATCCTGCTGCTCCAGCAAAATCAACTCCCCTTCGGCAGTCAGTCGCGCATCGCTCCGCGAATCGTGCAGCAACATCAATCCCAGCAGCGCCCGGGCCTCCCCCTGCCGCGGTAGCAGTTCGCACAACACCCGCCCCAGGCGGATGGCCTCCGCGCACATCTCCCGCCGGATCAATGCATCGCCGCTGCTCGCCAGGTATCCTTCGTTGAAAATCAGGTAGATGACCAGCAAGACCGCATCCAGCCGGTCGCGCAAGTCTTCCTGCAAAGGCACCCGATAAGGAATGCCCGCGTCGCGAATCTTGCTCTTTGCCCGCACCAACCGCTGCGCCATCGTCGCCACCGGAACCAGAAACGCCCTGGATATTTCCTCGGTGGTCACTCCGCAGACGGTTCGCAGCGTCAAAGCCACCTGCGCCTCGATCGGCAACGCCGGGTGGCAGCACGTAAAGATCAACCGCAGCCGATCATCGCGAACCATATCGTCATCCACTTCGGCATCCGGCTCAGTCACCGACGGCGATGACCTGAGAATCTCGCCCGATTTCGTCTCCAGCCTCCGGTCGCGCCGTATGCGGTCGATCGCCTTGTGCCTGGCGGTGCTGATCAACCACGCCCGCGGATTCGTAGGCGTTCCCTCCGCAGGCCACTTCTGCAAGGCGGTAGCGTAAGCCTCCTGCAACATCTCCTCGGCCAAATCAAAATCTCCCACTAGCCGAATCAAAGTAGCCAGGATTCGCCCCGACTCCTCCCGATGCAATTTGTCAAAATCCACGCACAAGTCCACAAATCCCATGCACGAATCCACCAATACATCGCAGGGCGCAGCACGCTGCGCCCTGCGTTCCCAACCCCCTCGCGAAGCCAACTCCGATCGTACTTCCCTTCTTCCTTACTTCCTTACTTCTTTACTTCTTTACTTCTTTACTTCCTTACTTCTTTTCGTCATTACTTCCTACCCGTTAGCCGCCGCTTCCCGCACCACGATCGGCCGCACCTCAATCGACCCCACCTTCGCCGAAGGGACCCGCGCCGCAATCGCAATCGCCTCGTCCAGGTCATTGGCGTTGATCATGTAGAACCCGCCCAATTGCTCCTTGGTCTCCGCAAAAGGACCGTCGGTCGTGACGCGCTTCCCGTCCCGCACCCGCACGGTGGTCGCCGTCGCGACCGGCTTCAGTTGATGCCCCGCCAGGTGCTTCCCCTTTTCCTTGATCTCATTCGTGAACTTGCCGTAGTCCTCCAACATCTTGGACTGGTCAGCCGGGCTCATTTTTCCCAAAACCGCCTCGGAATCGTAAATCAGCAGCAAATATTGCATGGTCGTTTGACCTCCTATCTCATAGTCGAACAGCAATCGTAAAATCGACAGATGGACAAAAAGATACCGAAATTCGTGCCCGACCCCTTGACTTTTCTCGGGTTTATGGTACAATGGTTGTTAGTTTGATTTTCATCCAGCGCCGTTCATCGGCGCTTTTTCATTTTTAGCCTGCCCGCCTTTAGCTAGCAACCTGTAGCCGCCCTCTCCGAGAGGGCGGGGTTTAGACCACACTCACGCAAATACCATCGCGTTTCAGCACCACCGTTGCGTCGTGTTACCGCACAATATAGGGTCGCATTCTAGGAGTTAGCCAAAGAACGGGTCCCCCTTTCCCTTGCGACGTCGCCACACCCGCATCGCAATTGCATGCTTCGCTTCAACGCGTCTGCGATTTGTGGTTGATGTTGGGTGCGACCGGTTGGCGCGAAACAGAACCGCGACCGTTGCGCTAACGTTCCTAGAATCAACACTTACAGATGTCTATCAAAACAAACATCTTTAACTATCTTTAGAATGAATACTTACAAAAAACCAGGGGGAGGGGTGGTTATTAGTTAATCAACCGCGAAAGTCAAAGGCCGGTCTAACGCCGCTATCGAATCTGCGTACCCTGCGCTGAGACCAACGCCCAATGGCCATCCTGCGCCACAAACACGTGAGTGTACCGGCTGCTGGCAGTGAACGACGCCTCCCCCACGCGCCCGCGCATCTCCGTCCGGCCCGTCACCACCGCCGTGGTGGTCGCATACATCCGTAACCGGCTGTCCACCGCTTCGATGGCATCGAACTTCACCTGGCTCGATCCGACAGCCGCCAACAGCATCGGCTTGGTTATTTCCGAGCCGGTTAAAACATCGATTAAAAGAAAATCCTCGACGAGCAAAGAATCCAAGGAGTTTAGGTTGGCCGAAATGAGTGCGGTGAAAAAGGCTCGATCTGCTGCAAGCGGGTCCGGTTTCGTATCCATTCGGAAACTATACTTCATCTTCGGAAAAAATTAGGACCAGCACTGTGGTGCTTTGGTGCTCAAACAATATCGGTCATCTCGCCAATTGTTCCAGCGTGATCCGATTCGTCCGCGGACCAAATAAACCGATGATCAGCGCGACGCCGCACATCGCGGCCGCCAGCAGCGTGAAAACGGCGCCCACGCCGCCGCGCACCAGCACCGCCCCGATCAGCAACGAAGAAAATACCGCGCTTAACCGGCTCCAGCTATAAGTAAATCCCACGCCGGTTGCGCGCAGCCGCGTCGGAAATAATTCCGATTGATAAGCGTGCAGCAGCGCCGAAAACCAGTTGCTGCACAGCGTAACCAGCGCGCCGCTCGCAACAATCAAGACCGGCGCGCTCCAGAACGCAAATCCCAATCCCAGCGCCGCAATCAACAAGGCCATGGTCACGATCGCCCACTTGCGCTCCAGCCGGTCCGACGTCAGCACCGCGAGTGCCGGTCCCAGCGGCGCCACCAGCGCGATCAGCATGGTGTACTCCAGCGAATGCACCAGCGAAACCCCGCGCCGCAGCAAAAACGTCGGCGCCCAATTCGCAAATCCGTAGTACCCAATCGTCTGCAGCGCGTGAAACACAACCAACATGATCGTCCGCCGCCGATAAGGCGGCCGCCAAAGTTCCATGAACGATCCGCGTTCTGCCGCAGCGTAATCAACCGTGCCTTCGGAGTGGGGCGCTGTTTCCACTCCCGAGTTTGGCACCACCGTTTTTTCGCGAGAAACACCGGAAAGCGATTGGGACTCGAGTTCGGCAACAATACGTTCAGCCTCCGCGTGCCGGCCGCGACTCTCCAGCCACCGCGGCGATTCTGGCAGCCGCCGCCGGAAATACCACGCCAATGCCGCTCCCATCGAGCCGATCACCATGACCCAACGCCATCCATCGATCAGAAAATGCGTCGGCGCGAGCACGCGAACCAGAATTGCAACGATGGGGACAGCGGTAAACCCGGTCATCTGCGAAATGGCCACATAGCGCCCGCGTGCCCCGCTCGGCACCATTTCCGAAACGTAGGTGTCGATCACCACAAGTTCCGCGCCAATGCCGATTCCCGCGAAAAATCGCAGCGCGATCAGCCACCCGGCCGAAGGCGCGAACGCTCCGGCCAGCGTGAACGCCGAATAAATCAGCAACATCGCGACAAACGCGCTGCGCCGCCCCATGCGGTCGCTGCCCATTCCAAAAACGATCGTCCCGGTGAACATCCCCAGAAATCCCGCTGCGATCACGGTGCTGAATTGCTGCAAGGTAAGGAAGCCGGAGTTCTGCAGCGTCACCCCGATATACGCCATCATGTAGATGTCGTAAAAATCGAACCACCCACCGAGCGACACGAGCGCAATAAATCGCCGGTGAAAACGACCCAACGGCAACCGTTCGATACGGGCTGCTATGGTTTCCAGTGGCTTCACCAACATCGCTCGGGCGTGTTGATACGGAAGAGTTTGGCAGCCGTCCAGCGAGTGAGTTTCATTTCACTTGTTCCACGACGCCGATCTTTTCGAGGGTGCGCAAATATTCGACGACCAGATCCAACGGGATAGGCCCATATTCCGCTGACACCGCGTCGCGAATCTGCTGGGTGTTGCGTTTCCCGTCAGCAAAGTTCAGCACTTCGTAGGCATACTCTTCGCCGCCACCCCAGAGTCCTTCGTAGTTTAGGATCTTGGGCGGAGTGACGCCTGCATTCGCCGTGCGATCGTTCACATAGTCGGAACCGAATACCGCTACGGGTCCCTTCGGATTTTCTTTGCGGCGATGGACTGCGGCGAAAGCCCCTGTCGCAGAAGCCTGCGCACAAATCCCGCCTCCGCTTTTTACGACGACTTCTCGGATCTCGGCCGCATACATCTTGCGAATCTCTTCTTTGACAGTGGCGAACGCCTCGATGGAGTTAACCAGCGGCCACCGTTGGTCGATCGCGAACCCGGCGACGATACCGCCGTCGCACTGATCCAGCTGCATGCGCTTGAGCCGCATTTCCTGCGCATCGCGCAACGCGCCCATTTTGAGCAAAACGAGTACGCTCTCCGCGTCGCGGTCGTTCAGCTGCGCAAGAAAATATCCGGAAGCGGCGCCGATGAAAGCGGCTCGCTTGAGTTTTGTGGGATCGATGTTGGCAGCGGTGTCGAAATTGGTGTGAATGTAGCGATCCGGCCAGTCATTCAAATAAATCGCGGGGATTTTGAACGAGTTGTCCTGGTAGACGTCGTGATCGCTGCCCATGGTGTACGCGGTGTCTTGCGCGAGCAATGGCTCTTTGCCTCCTTCCGGCGCGACCAACGGATATTCCGCCGGAAGCCCAGCCGCGAAGTTGTAGGACTGCTCGTTCACGAATTCTGCAAAAGCCCATCCGACATCGTGCACGAACGAAGGGAGGCTCATCGGCCCGCGCGTCACGTGAAATACGGCCTTCGTCACCGGCCCACCGCCGACCATGTCCATGTGCACAACGGCCTTGATACGCTGAGCTAAGATTGGCCCCGAGAATCCGCCTAGTGGTGCGTCGCTCGGAAATCGCGGATGTTCGTTCTCTCTCTCTTTCAAGGCTTTCAATTGCTCTAGCGGCCCGCTAAATGTCTCGATTGCCAAGGTCTCAAACTTTTCTGGCTTGCCATTGAGCAGAGTGAGCGTGCCTTCAATTTCCGGCGGCCAGATGAAGCGGATCGTGCGCGCAGGCCGTGCGAGTTTTCCGTCGTCGATCAGTTTTTGCAGCGTACGCGCCACTTCCAGAATGGTGACGCAACCGCTGGCGTTGTCGTTCGCGCCAGGACGCTGGTGATCCAGATGGCAACTGAAGGCGATCTCTTCGTCTTTAAGTTTCGGATCGGCGCCAGGAATTGTCGCGGTCACGATCTCGGTGAAGCCGGGATGCTGCCCGGCCTTTACGGTCGCGTGCAGTTGGATGTACTCGCCTTTTGCCAAACGCTCGCGCAGCGCTCGCCCACTCTTCAGTGAAACCATGAAGCCGAATGTCTTATTCGGCGAAAATGTTTCGAGATGTCCCCAGCGAACCAGATTCTCATCCTCGCCCCACCACGCCGTCTTCTGGTTCTGCGTGTAGCTGACGATTCCTGCGGCTCCGAATTTTCCGACTGCTAAATCCTGCACCGCGCCGGGTTGCGCCGCGGTCAGTACGATCTTGCCCTTCACATCCTTGCCGGCGTAGTCGCTCTCTTTCGTTCCCTCGCCGATATCGACCAGCTCCGCGGTGACGTCGGCGCTTTCGCTGTCCTCGGCGAGCACGACGGGCTCGGCTTCGTAGCTTGCCATCTTTATAGTGGGCGACCATCCGTCACCAAATACGAGCGAGCTCCCGACCCCGGAATGAAACCCGGCATGCTGCATCTCCCAAAGTTCGGCGAATTCAGCGTCCCAGGGTGGACGCGAGCGTTGTGTGCCGTAGTAAATTTTTCCGTCGGCGGGAAATTGCAGGATCGCGACGTCGCTCAGGCCGTAAGCGCGGGCGCGCTCGGCGATCAATTCAGCGGCAGAGTGAAATCCCTGCGAGCCGCGCTGCCGGTGAAAGCGCGTAATGCCTTCGAGGTTGCGCTTGGCGGTTTCGCCGGAGAGTTCTTGCGCCAGCGCGGCAACATCCTTTTCCGGAAGCAGCGGAGGCTTCTGCGCCGCCGCGGCGGCACAGAAGAACGAGAGCAAAACAGCGAAGCGGAAGATGCGTCCCACGAAGCCCCCTAAGCGCAGCGCTCGGCATTCTAACTAAAACTCAGACACCCTGTCGTTGCTTGGTTTACCTGGTTTCGACTTAGGCCATCTCATAAATGGCTGGGACAGGAAGAGAAGAATTTCCTCAGGGGCTAAAGCCCGATTTTGTGTGTCTTTAAATGTCGGAGCTCCCTTCGTGCCTTAGGGCAAGAAAGCCCCGACCCCCTGAGATGCATTTATGAGACGACTTCCAGAGATTCGCTCAAAGACACGAACCCCGCGAGCTAGTTGTGGCATCCTTTCTTGGAGGCTCAGGCGCGTGAAGATTCTGGTGACGGGAAGCAGCGGGCTGATTGGGTCGGAGGCGGTGAGGCACTTCGACGCCAATGGGCACGAAGTTGTGGGCGTCGACAACAATATGCGTAAGGTGTTTTTTGGGGAGGCCGGCGACACCTTGTGGAATCTGGAGCGGCTGAGGGGCGCGGCAAAGAGGTTCGTGCATGTGGCGTTGGACATTCGCGACCGGGCGGCCATCGAACAATTGTCCGGCTCGTACCGGTTTGATTTGGTCGTGCATTGCGCGGCGCAGCCCTCGCACGACAAGGCGCGCGACATTCCGCTGCTGGACTTCGAGGTCAACGCGCTGGGCACGATCAACCTGCTGGAAGCTACGCGGCAGCATTGTCCGGAAGCAGTTTTCGTTTTTTTCAGCACGAACAAGGTTTACGGCGACGCGCCCAACGAAATTCCGATGAAGGAGCTGGAGACGCGGTGGGACTACGCGCGGCCCGAGGACTTCGATGGCGTAGACGAGACCTGCCGCATCGACCGGACGCTGCACTCGCTGTTCGGGGCTTCGAAGGCCGCAGCGGATCTGGTGGCGCAGGAATATGGACGCTACTTCGGAATGAAGGTGGGCGTGTTTCGCGGAGGATGCCTGACCGGGCCGTCGCATTCCGGTGTGGAGCTTCATGGGTTTTTGTCGTATCTGGTGAAGATGGGCGTCACTGGGAGAAGCTATTCGGTGTTCGGGTACAAAGGGAAACAGGTGCGCGACAACATTCACAGCTACGACGTGGTGCGTGCCATCGAAGAGTTTGCGGCGAACCCACGGCCGGGCGAAGTCTACAACCTGGGCGGCGGGCGCGCGAACAGTATCTCGATGCTGGAGGCGATTGCGAAGATCGAGGCTTTGACGGGGCGCAAGCTGAACTGGCGGTACGTGGATGAAGCGCGCAAGGGCGACCACATCTGCTACATCTCGAACATGGCCAAGTTCAAGAGCCACTACCCGAATTGGCGGATCACCCGCAGTATCGACTCGATTCTGGAAGAGATGACCGCGTCCCATCGGGACGAGCGCGCAAGTCCTGCCGGACGATAACCTCAATATCTAGTGGTCCCCCGACGACTAGTCCCCCAACCCATTAGTAACATAGTTTATATATTATCTTCTAGCTATCAGAGGAACCTTTACGTAGGCTTTCCTTCCGAGTAGTTTACCGACTCTTATACTAAATAAGTTGATAACAGAAAGGAAAGGCGGCGTGCTTACGTTCTTTACCACGGCGAAACCTTTTCGCGGGCACAGCTGGAGGATTCAGCGAAATGCGCTGGCCAGCTGGACGCTCATGCATCCGGAAGTCGAGGTGATTTTGTTTGGGGATGAGGAAGGCGCTGCCGAAACAGCTCGGGAGCTGGGCTTGCGGCACGAACCCTACGTGGAACGCAACGAGTATGGGACCAAGCGTCTGGATTACATGTTCACAACGGCGCGCGCCCTCGCACGGCACGACATTCTGTGCTACGTCAACTGCGACATCATTTTGATGGAGGACTTCCGGAGGGCGTTGGAGCGCGTGAAGGCGCGGCATGAGCAATTCCTGATGTTGGGACGGCGCTGGGATGCCGAGATGCCGGAACCTTGCGATTTCACGCAAGCGAACTGGCGATCGCAGCTTCAGGCCCTGGCGCTGATGCGCGGCGTGCAGCGGAACCCGGAGTGGATCGATTATTTTGCCTTCAACAGACAGTTTTTTGGGAACAGCATGCCGCCATTCGTGGTTGGGCGTGTGCATTGGGATCAGTGGCTGGTTTGGAAGGCTCGAGAATGTAAGAAACCGGGTGGATGTTTCGCCGGTGGTGATCGCGGTGCACCAGAACCACGACTATGGTTATCACCCTCAGGGGAGGCAAGGCGTTTGGTATGGACTGGAAGCGTGGGCAAAACCATCAACTGGCAGGAGGCGGGAGGCATCTGCGGACGATCGCGGACGCCACGGAGGTATTGCATGCGAATGGACTCAAATCCAACCGGAAGCGCTACTGGTCGGCGGCAAAACGAACCGCGGTGCGCGGCGAACGATACCTATTGTTCGACGTCCTGCAACCGATGGCGTTTTTCGTCCTCGGGATCACGCGACCGCTACGGCGATTACTGGGAATGCGAAGCGAGACGCTGCGGCGCACGCGTGGAAATGCATAGGAACGAAGAGGAAGCCGAAGATGCGGACGCGTCCTCTCGTTACCATACTCATTGATATCTACAACCACGGACAGTACATCGAAGAGGCGGTGGGCAGCGTGGTGGCGCAAGACTTCCCCGCAGAACAGCGGGAGATTCTGGTCGTGGATGACGGGTCCACAGACGATACCGCTGAGCGTTTGCGCAGATTTGGGGATGCCATCACGTATCTGCGCAAGCCCAACGGAGGGCAAGCCTCGGCGTTCAATTTTGGGCTGGAAAGGGCACGAGGTGAGCTCGTAGCATTTCTTGACGCCGACGATTATTGGCTGCCGGGCAAGTTGCAGCGAATTGTGGAAGCGTTCGGAGAGCATCGGGACGCAGGCATGGTGTATCACGCGTTCCGACAACTTGAATCGCGTGCAGGTGCGTTTCAAGACGGAGGGCTGCCGCTGCTCTCGGGATTTCTTCCGTCGAACACCAAGGAGCTGCTGAGTTACGTCTTGTACCCGACATCATTTTTGGCGTTCCGTCGTAGCGCGTTGGAGTTGGTGCTGCCGATTCCGGAAACGCTGACGATCCAGGCTGACGCGCATCTTTCGGGATTGATCGTATTTGTGGCGCCGATTGACGCGATCCCGGAGCATTTGGCGGTCTACCGGGTACATGGCGCGAATCTTTTTTCCGATCGCTCGGAGGGAAGCGGGAAACGGCAGGAGTTGCGCATGAGGACGCGGCGCGCGCTGGTCGATGGAATGAAGTATTGGCTATCGGAACGAGGATATGACCTCGCGCGACCCGACCTGTATGCCTATTTCAAACAGTGGGACCTTTCGCAGGAAAAGGAAGAGTTCACTGTGGCGCCTCCGGGGCGCGTGCGGATTTCGCGTCATTTGCTGGATTACGCGCGCTACTATGGTCCGCAGCTTACGTGGCGGCATCGCATCGTGACGTATATGAATGCGGCGGGGTCGCTGGTGGTGGGATATAAGAATGTGCAGCGGCTGGATGAATGGAGAATGGCGATCAAGAACGCTCTACGAGATCCATCGAAACACTTACAGAGGTGAGATGGCTGCCGCGGGTGGCTATGGAGGAACTGATATTCCGCTGCATGGTGCATCACTTTGCTCCGGCCTTGCGATTTTGCAAATGTTGACTCTAAACCCCGCCCTCGCGGAGAGGACGGCTACAGCCCCGCATCATTGATTCGCGTCGTTCTTGCTCGGATTCGCGTCGTATCCTACTCGCCGGGACCAGGAACTCGGGAGATGTCGTAGACTTAGGCAAGTGCGTTCGCTTGTGATGGGGCCCGAATTTCAGGCCCTAACGTCGCGACCATTTCAGCGATGCGTGATTCTTAAATGGCGACTCCCTTTCTCAGCGTACTGATCGACACCTACAATCACGAACGTTTCATTGAGCAGGCGATCCTCAGCGTGTTAGCCCAGGACATTGCAGAGGGCGAGCGGGAAATCATCGTGGTGGATGACGGCTCAAGCGATCGGACGCCGGAGATTGTGCGGAGGTTCGAGCCTCGCGTACGGCTGATGCGGAAAACGAATGGCGGGCAAGCATCGGCGTTTAATGCGGGAATTCCAGCATGTTCCGGCGTGGGCATCGCATTCCTGGATGGAGACGACTGGTGGGCGCCTGGAAAGCTGCGGACGGTGGCCGAGGTGTTCGCGACAGATGAAGCCATTGGAGTGATCGGGCACGGGATCGTTGAATCGCTTGAGAATGGAGTAGAGCGAACTGTGGCGCTGGAAAAAGCCGAGCGCTTTCGCCTGAATTCGCTGGCGGCTGCCCGAGCGTTTCGCTTGCGGAAAACTTATTTGGGAACCAGCAGGATGGCGCTGCGGGCGAGTGTGGCGCGGGAAATCGTGCCGGCGCCGGAGTCGTTGGTAATCGAAGCCGACGAGTATTTATTCACCATGGCTGCCGCAGTGAGCGACGTTGTGATTCTGCGGGAGGCCCTTTGCCATTATCGGTTGCATTCCGGGAGTCTCTACCTGGCCGCGGGTTCCACCATGAGCGGGCTGAAACGGAAGCAGGCTGTGCATGAGGCGCTGGCTACAGCGTTGCGCCGCGAATTGACGGCTCGTGACGTGCCCCGGGACGCGGTGGACTGCGTGACCGAGATCGTTCAGTTGGAGGCCGACCAGATTCGGTTAATGCTGGATGGCGGAGCGCCCTGGGAGACCGTGCGAACGGAGAACAGGATCTACGAGATACTGCACCGAAATGCGCCGCAGACTCACCGGATATTTCGCGCCTTGACCATGGTCCCCGCTTTTGTGCTGCCGCCGCGATGGTTTTACCGGGCGCGCGGGTGGGCGGCATCCCACCGCTGGTTCGGCGAACTCCGAAGAAAGTTTTTGCCGATGCCATGGTGAGTGGCGTCAACGGACAGGGGGAGGCCCGTGGAGACTCACTGAAAAAACGGCTGGTGAGTTTTTGGAATAGCAGGGAAGTCTATTGGGATCCGATATCGACGAGTGAAGCTACCGAGTCTCCGCAACGCGAGAAAGCAGTTTCCTTTCTTCCGGAGGGTGGCAAGGTTCTGGATGTGGCATGCGGGAGCGCAACGAATGCGTCGTTGATTCGGCGACGCTGTTCATATGTTGGCGCCGATATTTCACCGACTGGGTTGCGGCGGGCAACGGGCTCGGCGCTGCGTCTGGCGTGCGCGGACGCAGAACAGCTTCCGTTTGCCGGCGAGTCTTTCGACGCCACGATTTCGACGTTTGCGCTAGAGCATTGCGTGAACCCGGTACAGATGTTGCAGGAGATGCATCGCGTGGTGCGACCGGGAGGGCGCATTGTTCTGTTGGGACCAAGCTGGGATCTCCCATTTTGGTATCCCAATGCCATGCAGAGTAGTTTGCAAGATCGTGCCAGACGCATGGCGTACACGTGGCGGCGGCTGCTTGGCCAAATGGGCGGCTGGCTATTCGGGCGGCTTCCGTTTTTTTGTGTTGAGGAGCCCGACGTGTTCCATCGGGAGCTGGTGAACGATGCGGATGCCGTTTACGTGGTATGGACATACGAAGTCATCCGCCAGATGAAGCGCTTCGGTTGCCGTGTGATCCACGCCGAGGCCGACGATCGGATGTGGGGAACGAACAGCTTCGTGAGGTTGATGAAGCGCATGCTCTATTCGCTTCCGCCGTATCGGCACGCCGGGAGCACAGTGTTGCTGGTTTTCGAGCGATGATGTTGCCGAGCCTTAGAGACTAGTCGTGAATCGAGGCGGCGTTGGCACCGGAAGAACAAGGATACTTGACGAAATGAAGGCTGGAAAATCGCCTAAACAAATTGCGGAGGAGGCGCACCGGAATTATTACGCAGCGGGAGAATATTCGGACGATCGCTACGCTTGGACCATTCGGACATTTATGCCGTCGTGCAGCGGGATGCGAATCCTGGAAGTGGGGTGCGGTAACGGCGGACTGCTGGCGCTGCTGAAATCCACGAATGAGGTCGTGGGAGTGGACGCCTCGGTGGATGGAATCGCGGCTTGCGCAGCGCGAGGGATTGAGAGCTACTGCATGGATCCTTCCAGCGAGCCGTTGCCGTTCCCCGACGAGTCGTTCGACGTAGTCATATGCCTGGAGACGATGGAGCATATGATGAGTCCATATTATGCCGCGATGGAAATGTGGCGGGTTTTGAAGAATGGCGAAAAACTTGTTTGCAGCATTCCGAATCCAGTTTGGGGACACATCATGCTGTATCCGGGACTGTTCGAGTATCCGCACTTTCGTAAATTTCTGGAGCAGAACGGTTTTGAGATTGTGCGCGTCGAGCCGTGGCAGTGGGCGCCGCGAGAAATGATTCTTCCGGTCTGGTTGAGGAGATATAAATTCGCCAGGAGTCGGTACGTCGCGGGAACTCTGCGCAGGATCGTGGCAGGAGGCTGGCGCGCGGTTGGAAGATTCCCCGCGTTCTGCTACTGGTTGTGGACGTTTGAGGCCGTGAAGGTAGCGGCGAGAGGCGAGTCCGTGTTGCTGCGGCAAAGTCAGCAGACGGCACCGCAAGGCTGACCGATGACGATATTGGTGCTCTGCTGGGAGAGCAATCTTTGCAACACGCTGGGTTTTTATGCGCAGGCGCTTCGGCGGCGTGGCGTTCGTCTGGTTTGCGCGGCGCCGGAATTTCCATGGAATGGAGATCTTGATGCATGGCTGCGTCTGTGCCCGGAAAGGCCATCGCTCATCTGGCACCCGGAAGCGGACGTGCCATTTTTGCCTTGGGGTTTGACGAGCATCGATATTCCAACAGCATCGTTGCAGGTCGATACATACGCGTATACGCGCCGACGAATTTCGTGGTCTATGTTGTTCGATCTCGTTTTGGTGTTTCATCCCGGTTATGACGTTAAGTTTCGAGAGGCTGGGCACCCAGCGGCCCAGTTGATGCCGCACGCTGTCGAGGCGGAATTCTTCTTGGGGCCAGAGTTGGAACGCATCTACGAAGTCGGGTGGGTGGGCCAGACGGAGGGACCGGTTTATCAGGAGCGCGCGCGGATCCTGGCGGAGTTATCGAAAACGTTTCGCATGAACGAAGTTGCGAGTCGATATTCGGCAACGGAACTGAGTGCAATCTACCGCCAGTCGAAGATTGTCGTGAATATCGGGAGAGATGACTACCCGCAAGATGCGAACGTGCGGACGTTTGAGGCGATGGCGGCGGGGGCGCTGCTGGTGACGTCGCTGCCGAGCGAGTTAACGGCCATCGGATTTCAGGATGGTGTGGACTTCGTTGGGTATCGCAACAAAGAGGAAATTATCGGCTTAGTGCGAACCTATCTTGCGAACGAGCGCGCGCGACAGACGATCGCCGCAGCGGGTCAGGAATTGGTTCTGAGGGAGCACACATATGACCGGCGAGTAGGCACTTTCCTGGAGCTTATCGAGGAAGCGCAAAAGAAACGCTGCGCGCCGGCGCGCAGCTGGGCCGAGGAGCGCGTGCATTTGGCGTACTTGGAATATTTTGCGGTCAATGGAGCGCTGGGGTGCGCCTTGGCGGAACTGCCGGCGATCGCGCAGCGTAGTTTGGCAAAAGCGCTAGCAGGATCCGTTGTGATCGCGCGGGCCTGGGGGCGGCGAATTCCGGGGCAGGTCCGGAACCGGCTCGTGCGCGCGGCTGGCTTGGATGGATCGAAAACATGACGCTGCGAACCGAATACGATGCCTGGCACGAGCGAGTGTACGAATCGAACCGGCAGCATGAGGACGCGTCCAGCCCTTGGTACCAGCTGGTTCGCGAAAAGATTGGTAGTGTGGCCGGGCTGCGGGTGCTGGAGGTCGCGTGCGGACGAGGCGGATTCGTACGAGAATTGGCATGCGGCGGCGCGCATGTCACTGGATGCGACTTTTCGTTTTCGGCGCTGCGGGTCGCCCATGCGAAGCTCGATGACGTGGGGAGCAGCCGGTGGGCCACACTGGTGCACGGCGACGCGCAATGTCTGCCGTTTGCCAACGCGGCATTCGATCTGATTGTTTCCTGCGAAACGATTGAACATTTGCCCGATGTGCATGCCGCGATCCGTGAAATGCATCGCGTAACGCGGCCGGGGGGGAAACTTTTTCTTACCACGCCAAACTACGCGAATCTTACGGGACTTTACGAGCTGTATGCGCGGATGCGGCGTGGCGTGCAGAAAACCGATCAGCCCTTCGATCGGCGCCAGTGGTTTCCGCAGATTCGCGGCTGGATTCGCGGGGCTGGCTGGAAAATTTTAGGAGTTGACGGCACGGTTCATCAATTCCCCATCCTCCCCGGACGCTCGCCAATGCGCTTGGAAGCAGTAGAATCGAATCACACCGTGCGAAAACTACTCAGCCCATTTGCGCTGCACTATTTTGTGGTGGCCCAGAAGAAAGTCGCCGGGTAGACGCCTATGAATATTTTGATGGCGTCGGGAGTGCCAAAGCGCCGGGAAGGAGGGGTGGCCGCCATCATCTATAACCTGGGGTGTGAACTGGAGAAACTCGGACACCACGTGACCTATATTTTCCTGGACGATCTGATCGTACCGGGCTCGGTTTCCTCGCGCTTCAGCGAGGCGATATTTTCGTTTCGGCTCGCGCGCTACATCTTGCAAAATCGCGGTAAGTTTTCACTGGTGAATCTGCACGCTCCGACCGGCTTTGCGTATGGAATGCGCCGCCGCTGGAATCGCAATTCGAGTTACCCGCCTTATGTGATGACGCTTCACGGCCTGGAAGAAAACCGCGTGTACGCTATGAGCCGGGAAGCAAAGAAAGGGCGAGCCTGGAACTTCGGAAGGAAGAACCGATTGTGGCATCGACTCTATCATTATCCGAGATTTCGATGGTCGATACGAACCGCGGATGCCGCGCATGTGTTCAGCCGCGATGTGTGGGCTGTTTTGCGGCTCAATTACAATCTCGATGACCGGCGCGTGGCATACATCCCCAATGGAGTGGAGCGGCGCTTCTTCGTGCCGAGAACATATGAGGGGCGGAACCAGCTGCGACTTCTTTATGCCGGGACGTGGCTCGACCAACGGGGAATTCTGTATCTGCGGGACGCGCTGCGGAGGGTCATGCCGCGGATTCCGGGGTTGACGATGACCTTTGCCGGACCTGGAGTGCCGGACGAAGAGATCCTTCGCTTCTTTGGCGACGACCTCGCTTCACGAATTGTGGTGCGGCCTTCGCTCGCTGCCGAGCGCATGCAGGAACTGTACGCCGAGCACGATATTTTCGTGTTTCCGTCGCTTGTGGAGGGATTGCCAAACGTGTTGATGGAAGCGATGGCGGGTGGCATGCCTGTGATCACGACGGAAACTTGCGGAATGCCCGATATCATCGAGAATGAATTCAACGGCTTGCTGATTCCACCCGCGGACGCCGCAGCATTGGAGGAAGCGATCTTGCGATTGGCGAACTGCGAGGAACTGCGCCGGAGGCTGGGGATGGCCGCCCGTGAATCGATGAAACGCTTAACGTGGGAACGGACTGCGAGAATGGTCGAATCGCTTTACAAGCGCACGCTGATCGCGGAAGGGGGACCGGTGGAATGATGACGCTCGGGACGGGGTGTCGCGCCACGGGCCACGCCAGGGAAGGCGGGCGGTGACGGACAGTGGCGTTACGAAGGCGATGCGGAGGGACTGGGACGAACGCGCCCGGAAGAACGCTTTCTACTACATCGCGTCGTGGCGTCGTGAATGGGACGACGAGTCGTTTTTCTCGTCAGGTGAGGAGGACTTTGCGCGACTCGTGGCACCTGCTCTGCAGCGTTGCCTGCTTCCAACATCGGGGCGCGCGATGCTTGAACTCGGCTGCGGCGCGGGACGCATGACGCACAGTTTCGCGAAACGTTTCGAGCGAGTCTACGCTTTCGATCTTTCGCCAGAGATGCTGCGGCGCGCGCGGGCGATTCACAAAGGGCAATCGAATATTCTTTGGCTGCTTGGCAACGGGGCGGACCTTTCGTGTGTGGCTTCCGGTTCGCTGGATTTTGTCTTCAGCTATCTGGTATTGCAGCACTTGCCCGAGGAAACGCTGGCATTTCGCTACGTTCACGAGTTGCTGCGCGTTTTGCGGCCCGGCGGTGTGTTTCTGTTTCAATTTAATGGCGGCTTGGAACCGACGATGAACCTGCGCGGCCGAGCAGCGTGGGGAATTGTGGACGCGCTGTGGTCGATGCGGCTGCGCGACCTGAGCCGATCGGTGGCGGGGATGTTTGGCTTAGATCCGTGCGCGGCGGGAAAGAGTTGGCGCGGGGCGGCGATTGGTGCGCAGAGCATGAAGGATAGCGTGCGCGCGGCGGGCGGCGAGGTCCGCGAACTGAGCGGAGAAAATACGCCGATGACGTGGTGCTGCGGCGTGGCCTCCGGGAAACAGGGCTAGCCCGCGGATGCTGACGATCGGAATCAACTATTCACAGATGCATGATTCATCGGCCTGCATCGAGCGCGATGGCGAATTGCTGTTTGCGGTGGCGGAAGAGCGGATTAGCCGGGTGAAGCACGACGCCAGGTTTCCGCACCTGGCCGTTGAAGCGTGCCTTAAGTTTGCGGGTGCGACGGCGGCGGAGGTGGATGAAGTTTGTTTTGGCTGGCAGCGGCCTGGAGCCCTGTTCCGGCATGATTTGCGGTGCTACGCGACGGGCCGTCTCCCGATGACATACCTCAACGTGCTGAATTCAACGCGCTATTTCTTGAGTATGTGGCACCAAGAATCCGGCGCGAAAGTGTTCGCGCGGAAATTTGGGCCCGCGAAGGCGCGCATGCGATTTGTAGACCATCACTTGGCGCACGCGATCAGCGCTTACGGATTTTCGGGCTTCGATGATTCCGCGATCGTTATTATGGACGGACGTGGAGCTTGGGAGGCGACTTCGATCTGGCACGGGCGTGACGGGAGGATCGAGCACGTACTGACGATTCCGTTTCCCAATTCGATCGGGGGGTTTTACAGCGCGTTCACGGACTATCTTGGCTTTACGCCGAACAGCGACGAGTGGAAAGTGATGGGGCTGGCGCCGTACGGTAAGCCGGGCGTGAACCTCGATGCGTTCATCAATCCGGAAGCTGCGCCCTACCGTGTGCACACGAAACGGCTCAACAATGGCAGAACCGGAAATGCTTCCGGGATTGCGGCGGTGCTGGGCCCGCCGCGCGCGGCGGAAAGCGAAATTGAGGAGCGCCACAAGAACATTGCGTATGCGGTACAGGATTACTGTGAGCGAGCAATGATGAGCGTCGTGCGGCTGGCGCTCGCCAAAACGAAGTCGCGCAATCTTTGCCTTGCAGGGGGAGTAGCGCTGAATTCGAAGGCGAACGGAAAGATTCTGGCGTCGGGTATCGTAGAGAAGATTTTCGTGCAACCCGCCGCTTCGGATGACGGCGTGGCTTTGGGAGCGGCCTTTGCGCCGTATCTGGATCACGGCGGGCGTTTGCCAATTCGAGCGATGCGACACGCATATCTTGGCCCAAGCTTTGACGATGAGGCCATTGAGACGGCTTTGAAAACGTACAAGTTGCGGTATTCGCGCATGGATGATCCCGCGGTGACGGGAGCTGAGCTGCTGGTACAGGGGAAAATACTCGGTTGGTTCCAGGGGCGCATGGAATTTGGGCCGAGGGCGCTGGGGAGCCGATCGATCCTAGCCGATCCGCGCGATCCGGAGATGACGGCTAAGGTTAATAATGCGGTGAAATTTCGCGAGTGGTGGCGACCGTTTGCGCCGTCGATAACGAAAGAAGCGGCGGCCGATTTCGTGGAGAGCGCTACGGACTCGCCGTTCATGATACTCACGGCGCAAGTTCGCGCGGAAAAGCGCGGCGTAATTCCGGCAGTGACGCACGTCGATGGAAGTGCGCGGCCGCAAACGGTGGAGCGTGAGGTGAATCCACTGTACTGGCGCCTGATCGATGAGTTCGGCAAGCGCACGGGCGTACCGGTGGTGATGAACACGTCATTTAACTTGCGCGGTGAAGCGATCGTACACACGCCAACCGACGCGGTGCGGACGTTTTTCAGTTCGGGGATGGACGCGCTGTTGATCGGCAGCTTTCTAGTCGAAAAATGAGCGGGCGCGAATGAACGAACGGCGCATCATCGCGCTGCTGGGGCGGCGCGATGAACCGACCGATGCCGTCGAGGAATATTGCCGTTATCTAGCCGGCGCGTTGCGTGATCGTGGTTTTGCAATGGAGCTGACGCGAGTGCCATGGAAGGAACGCGGTTGGACTGCCGCGTTGCGGGAGCTGCAGGAAGGAACGCGCGAGTGGCGTGGCACGTGGGTGCTCCTGCAATACACGGCGCTGGCGTGGTCAGAGCGCGGATTTCCCTTTCGGTTTCTACGCGTCGTAAGGAAATTGCGCGAAGGCGGAGCACGCGTCGGAATCGTTTACCACGATGTCGAGCCGTATGGGGGCGGTCGAGTGATTGACTTGATTCGCCGACGCGCGCAGTTGCACGTCATGCGCCGAGGACTGAAGTTCGCGGACCTCGGTATTTTCACAATCCCCCTCGATGTGATTTCCTGGCTCGGTAAGTCTCATTCGAGCGCAACTTTCATCCCTGTCGGCGCCAACTTGCCTGTGGATACTCCAGCGGGTGCGAAATCCAGCGAGCGACATGAAAACCCGCTGCGTGTGGCGGTTTTCGGAATCACGGAAGGCGACACCGGCCGGAAGGAATGCGCGCGGATTGTGGACGCTGTGAGTTTTGCCGCGGCCAGAGGTGGTCCCGTGCGGCTCCACGCGTTTGGACGGGGAACCCGAGAGTGCGAAGCCGAATTACATAGAGCGCTGAAAGATGTAGCGGTCGAGCTGCGCGTCGAAGGCGTTCTACCGGCCGAGCAAGTCGTGACGGCGCTGTCTTCTTCGGATGTGATGCTTTTCGTGCGCGCTCCCATTTCCAGCAGGCGAGGCAGCGCCATTGCCGGCCTCGCTTGCGGATTACCGGTGATCGCCTATTCGGGCAGCGAAACCGCGCCGCCCATTACGGATGCGGGCGTCGTGCTGGTGTCGCGGGGCAATAATGCCAATCTGGGCGAAGCGCTCGTCCGCGTTTTGTCCGACGCCGGCTTCCGGGAATCACTGGCTGCGCGGAGCCGTCAAGCACAACGAGAGCATTTCAGCTGGGATGCAATTGCGAAGCGTTACGCCGAGGTGTTGAGCCGACAGGAATGAGATTCAGCGGCAAAGTGTTTCGATCAGAATCTCCTTCTTTTTTTCGGCGACATTGCTCAGCACATCGAGGGTAGCGAAGTATCCGGCGATGGATGCCGCCGCGAGTCCGATGAACGCCTCGGCGGGCAGCCAAGGACTCTGGGTCCAGCGCCCGGTGAGCAGGATCAGGGAGCAAATACCAGCAAGAAAAATCTGAACGCCGAACGCAATCCAAATTGAAACTCCCGAGGACCGCTGGCCACGCATGGAACCAAATTCGAGCTTTCGCGGAAAGCTGAGGGAAACCCAATCGGCAATGGCAAATTGACCGGCAACCGCAAAAACGACGGCCGCGATAGTGGCGACGAACACCGGCGTTGACGGCAGTCCAATGCGCAGGGCGAGCACGATCATGGAAAGAACGATCTCAAAGACCAGGACACCGGCATGCATGAGATTTTTCCCCAACAGGACATCCCGAAATTGAAGCGGCGCGGTGAAATACGTCTGGATACCGCGACCCTCGTAGGCGAAACAATTATAGGCGGGCGTCATGAGCATCAGAATCAGATAACCCATCATTCCTGGAAAGAACATGTCGGGCGAAATCCCTCGATGCGTGACCGAGGGATGTTGGCCACCGAATTGAGACGTGAACAGCAGCACGAGGATGGGCGGCATCAGCAGCGATATCAGCACGAATCCATTTCGCGAAAGATAGCGGAACTCCTTTCGCAAGACCGCGGCAACCTGGGGAGAAAATAGCCGCAGGACATCGGATGAAGCGTCTGTTTTTGAATTCGCGCGAGCCACGATTCGCGCTGGGCTCGCCGATTCACTCAATTCTTCGCCTCGATATTGCGCCGCGAACCGGTACCACAGTAATGCGCTAAATATTCCGACGTAGGCGAGGAGACCCGCGACATTCAATAGAAAGGCGGCGCCTTCGCCGCTGACGGCAGCCGCGAGCGCGCGACTGGCAAGCGAAGGCGGAAAGGGCGACAAATACGGCAAAAAGCGCAGAACGGAAGCGGGCGACGACCCGTTGGCATAGCGAGTGATCAGCGGGCGGATGAACTGTACCGAAACGCTCAAGAGAATGAAGAGTCCGAAAAAGAGCTCGCGTGTGCGGCGGCGGGCCAACAGACGATCGAGCCATGAACCAAGCAGGCGCTCAAACGTGGTGCACATCAGGATGAAGAGGACAAGAATCACAAAAACGGGCGGCAGCAAGGCGGGGTTCGCGAAGCCAGCACCCACTGCGATCGCCAGCAGCCAACAAATGGAAGCGATGGCGGCAAAATCGGCCAAGCCGTAGGCGAGGCCCACAAGATAGAAAGCTGTAAAGCTCAATGGGAAGCGCAGGAGGGTTCGAAATTCGAAGGTCGCGCCGAACCCAGCCACGAAAAGCGGGAAAGCCTGCCAGAAAAGGAAAACGCCCCAGAAGAGCAAGAGCAGCCATCCGAAATGACTGGTCGAAATGGAAATGTACGCGCCCCAGCAAAACGCAAAACTCAGACCGATCACCATAACGCCGGAAAAAATCGCCGCCCAGATGAGACCGATCAGGTCAAGCTTGCTGTTTTTTCTGCGGAGATGATTGCGCAGAATCCGCCAGCGCAACTCCGCGACCAGACGGATCTGGCTCGCGACGCCGAGTTTGCCGGCTACATCAGCCACGAGAGCTCTTCCATTTGCGGGCGCCCGGATCCGTCCTGACCGACAATCGATACAAAAATCTCCTCAAGCGTGGTCTGGCGGCCTTCCTCGCTGGACGTCCCCGCGCGAAGCTCTTCGAGTGACCCTTGAGCGACCAGCCGGCCTTTGTGAATGATGGCGACATGGCTGCACAATCGCTCTACGATCTCGAGGACATGGGAAGTCAGAAAAATTGTGACCCCGCGTTCGGTCATGCGTCCGAGCAGCGATTTCAGCGCACCCGCTGCGAGCGCATCGACTCCTTCGAAGGGCTCGTCGAGAAAGAGGATGCGCGGTCCGTGGATCACAGCAGCGGCGAGCGCTAGTTTTTTCTGCATGCCGTGCGAATAGTCGGCGATGACGGATTTGGGGCGGTCGGCGAGCTGCATGAATTCGAGCAACTCTACGGAGCGCTGGCGCGTAGTGGCGCGGTCGAGTCCATACATGCGGCCAACAAAATTGAGATACTCGGCACCGGTCAATCGTTCGAAAAGCCCCATGCCTTCGGGGACGACACCGATCTGACGTTTTATTCCGACGGCGTGCGAGGAAAAATCCAAGCCCAGAAGTTGAACGCGGCCCGAACTTGGCGCCAGCAGACCGGTCAGCATCTTGATGGTTGTAGATTTTCCGGCACCATTGGGACCGAGGAAACCGAAAAATTGTCCAGCGGCGACCTGCAAGTCCACGCCGTCCACGGCCAACAAGGCACCGAAGCGCCGTGAGAGCTTGTCGGTAACGATGGCCGTGTCGGTCACGACAGTTCTCCCTTTGGCATTCCGAGCATGAAACGAAACTCTAGCATGACTTCTTCAGACTTCTGGAGCAGCGAGAGGCACGGATGCTACGAAACAGCGACGGCTGAGAATCAAGACTTTGGTGGCAGTGGTAGCGGAGTCGCGCCCGCAAGATGCGGTTCGCGCGCCGGCAAGGCCGCCAGGACCGCGGGCAGTTCGACGCGAAAAACCGCGCCACCCATCTGGCCGTTGTAACAGAGAATTTTGCCGCTGTGTTCCTGGAGGATGCCGAAGCAAATGCTGAGGCCGAGCCCCGTACCTTTGCCCACGGGCTTGGTGGTGTAGAAAGGATCGAAGACGCGATGAGGTTCCTTGATTCCAGGGCCGGTGTCGGAGAAGAGGATGATGACGTTGCCGCGATCGCGAATGGTCTTGATGGTGAGCACGCCGCCCTCGTGCGATTCCATGGCATCGACGGCGTTATTGATAATGTTGAAGAACACCTGCATCAATTGGTTGCCATCCCCGCGCACGCCGGGAAGAACCGATTCCAATTGCAACTCGACGCGTGTCTTTGTGGACCGCAAGTCCAGAGAACGGAGTTGCAAGGCGTTGGTGACCACGGTATTGATGTCCAGAAGAGTGCGTTCCGGCGGAACCTGACGAGCGAAGCTAAGTAGATTGCCGACGAGGGTCTTGGTGCGACGCGCTTGATCGCGAATCTTGGCCGCAATGGCGCGCGATTTCTCGGTCAAGCTCATGTCATCGGCCAGAAGATCGGAATATCCGAGGATAGCGGCGAGCGGATTGTTGATCTCGTGAGCCGCGCCGGCGGCGAGCTGTCCCAGAGAAACTAGTTTTTCCGTCTGAACCAGCTGCGCTTGCAGCCGTTGAAGATTCTCGACAGATTGTTGAGATTTGGACAGCAAGCGAACGCGATCCTTGTCGGCCATGCTGGTGCGCAGGAAAATGATCACCATCAGCGGGATGGACGCAATCAGGGTAGCCATGACGCGGTAGTCGCGGATTTCGCGCGGTTCATGGGAGAATCGCAAGGCGTAGATCGCAAAAAATGGCAAAGAGAGCACCGCGACCATCGCCAAACGCGAAGCCCACGTGCGTTCCCCCACTCGGTCACTAGAGTCCTCTTCCGTCTCTTGTTCGCCAGAAGCATCAAGGGCAGCCCGATTGCGATAGGCAATAAGGCCCGCGAAGGCAAACCAGAAAAACGAACAAATGAGCGGGAGATCGTAGAAACTACCCGTCGAGTATTTGTGCAAGGAGATCGCGACGTTGATGGTCAGGGACGACAGCATGTAAAGGGCTGCGCCGCCGAAAAGATTCGCGTAAACCAGCCGCCAAGCGCCTTGAGAACGCAGCCATAACGCGGCCAAGCCGCCGACGATCACCATGTACTGGATGTTCGCAATCAGATCATAGTTGAAATTGTATTGCGCTTCGGAAGGCAACACGTACATCCACGGGAATACCGTGTAGATGTAGAGGAACGTCCACCACGTGAATAGCGAAACAAAGTCGAGATACCCCAGGCGCAACTGGAGTTCGCCGCGCCTGCGGTGAGGTTGCAGTGCAAGCGCCGCCATCATGGGGATGCCGCGAAGGAAGAAGACGATGTCCCCGCCGTAAATGACCGGCACGGGTTGGTGCGCGTAGACTTCGTGGTACGTCCAGTCAAATTGGCCAAGCATCCACAGCGTGCAACTCAGCGCGAGCAGCATCCAGAAGATGTTGCGGCGCCAGTGCGGAGTGCCAGCGTTCAGCAGCAAAAAAGCGTTGGCTATAAGTGGAACCACGCACTGCACCAGGTTCCCGAACGTGGATAGCGACTGACTGTCCCTCGGAAACACGAATGACATGCCGGCATATGTGGCCAACGCGAGCAGCCACACGGAGACGAATGTTAAAATGGAGCGAGCGGGCATACTTGTACTTTAGTCTAGTGTAGGCGGGAAGCGGACAATTGGGTTCGCGGGTACGGCTTGGTATGGCCTAAGGATAAACGAAGCGAGCACGGCCGCTCGCTGCTGGAGTTTGGCAGGCAGGCGGCAGATCGCTCGCGGGACGTCGAGATCAGTTTTTCGTTCGCCCGTGCCGCCGATCCGTTACTCGGCGCTTGCGGGACAAGATCGCCAAGCCCTTTTTAACTTTGAGTGGCACAGGTTCGTGGCTAAGAAACCAGAGTTGGCTATCGAGTGCATCCGGCTTCCCGCTCTTATCGCTTCTGGCGTAATGCCCGTCGCTTTGCAGATGATGCGATTTCCTTTCGTCAGCCAACTGAACGTGAAGAACGTCCTTCAACCGCTGAACTAACTTGGGATTGCCAACCGGAAAGAGGATTTCGACGCGATTACTCAAGTTGCGCCGCATGAGGTCGGCACTGCCGAGATAAATCTCTTCGGCCCCTCCATTGCGGAAATAGTAGATCCGGCTATGCTCTAAGAACCTGCCAACGACGCTGGTCACGCGGATATGGTCACTGAATCCGCTGACCGAGGGCCGCAGACAGCAAAGTCCGCGTACCAGCAGATCCACCTTTACCCCTGCTTGCGAAGCCCGATATAGCAGCCTGATCATTTGGGGGTCTTCCAGTGCGTTCATTTTGAAAATCAGATGGCCGGGCTCGCCCTTCTCTTGTAAGGCGATTTCTCTCAGGATTAATCCTTCGAGCCGCTGCCTGAGATTGACGGGCGCCACAAGAAGTTCCTGCGGCTCATTTTTTCGGGAATATCCCGTCATGGCGTTGAAAAAGTGGGTGGCGTCGTCCGCGATTCGTTCATCGCAGGTAAAAAAGCCGAAGTCGGTGTAGATGCGCGCGGTCAGCGCATTGTAGTTGCCGGTTCCCAGGTGTACGTACCGACGAATGGCTTCGCCCTCCCGGCGAACCACCAAAGCGATCTTGGAATGGACCTTTAAGCCAACCAATCCGTAGACCACGTGCGCGCCGGCATCTTCCAGCGTTCGCGCCCACTCAATGTTGCTTTCCTCGTCGAAGCGCGCTTTGAGTTCAACCAGGACGGCGACCTGTTTTCCCTGCTCGATGGCCTCGAGGAGGGCGGCAACAATCGGCGAGTTGCGGCCCACGCGATACAAGGTCATTTTGATCGCCAACACGTTTGGATCGCGAGCCGCTTCCTGAAGGAATTCCACAACGGGCTGAAAAGACTCGTAGGGATGATGCAGCAGAAAATCTTCACGGCGGATGACAGTGAACATGTCCTCTTCAGCCTCGGCCGCAAGGCTCGCAGGAATGGCTGGCACAAAGGATTTGTCTTTCAAATCCGGGCGATCGAGCACATAGAGTTCCATGAGCCGTCCAAGGCCGATGGAGCCGCGAATGCGGTACACGTCCTCTTTGTCGATGGGAAGATTGCTGGCCAGAATCTCCAGAACCTTCTCGGACACGTCTGCGTCCACCTGCAGACGGACGACGCTGGAGAAGCGTCGCTGTCTCATGGCCTCTTCGACGGTTTCCAGGAGGTCGTCGCTTTCCAGTTCTTGAATGGCGACTTCCGCATCGCGAGTTACGCGGAAAGGGTAGGCTTCAATAATTTCCATTCCCGGAAAAAGCAAATGAAGATTGGCAGCGATCAACTGCTCCAACCACACGAACGTTCGTTCGGATTTTGGCGATTTGGAATTCTTCATGTGACGCGGACTGGTTACCGGAACCAGCCGGGGCAGGGAATCCGGCACCTTTACACGCGCGAAATTTTCCGTGCCCTGGCTGTCTCCCACGACGACGGCCAGATTCAAACTCCCGCTGGATATAAGAGGGAATGGCCGGCCGGGGTCGAACGCCAACGGCGTAAGGACCGGGAATACGTACTGAAGGAAATACGAGTCCATCGCCGACCGTTCTTCTGGCGGTATGGAGGAAAAGTCCGAGATTCGGATTCCTTCTCGCTCCAGGGCCGGCAGGAGTTCATCGCGCAGGAGATCCTGGATCTCTTCAACGAGTCGCCGGACCTCCTGGCGGATACGTTGCAATTGAATCGCAGCGGACAGGCCATCGACGCTTGCTTCTTGAACGCCGCTGGCCGCCTGCTTTTGCAGACCAGCAACGCGCACCATGAAGAATTCATCGAGATTGGAACTCACGATCGAGAGAAACTTTACGCGCTCCAGGAGAGGACTTTCGAGGTCGCGCGCCTGCTCCAGCACCCTTTTTTGGAATTCCAACAAGCTGAGTTCACGGTTGATGTATAACTCTGGAGATTCCAAGGTCCGAGTTGGCGGATCAGGCGAGGCTTCGGACGACGGTGCGGTGACGGGCGTCGCGACATCCGTCACGTTTTTCGTTTCGCCCGAATCCGATCTACCGGCTGGGGAAGTATGCATAGGCCCTTATTTTACTTGGTTCCAGCGAGAGGGAACGCGAATAATCTTAATACAATGCCGGCAGTATGCCTTCCCTAAACAGAAGGAATTTCACGCATTCTTCTCCGCCCGACAGCCTTGTCGATGGTGTCATCGCAGAAATGCCGGTCTAGATCCAATGCTTTCGTAATAGCCCCACTTTGATGAGCTGCATAAGGCAGAATAACGGCCCGAAATGTGACGTCGGCCCAACACATCATTACAAATGAACAAAACACTACGACGAGGGGAGAACGCAACCGTGACGAAAGGCAAAAGTAGTGAAGTAGATGAATACATAGCAAGATGTCCAAAAGAGGCGCACGGCGATTTGGCGAAGGTCAGAGCGGCCATACGGGCGGCTGCGGCTCGTGCCACTGAGCGCACCGACTATTTCCAAATGCCCGGATATTCCTATCCAGGACTTGATTATTATGATGGGATGTTTGCCTGGTTCAGCTTCAAGAAACCACACATACGCCTACATGTACCCCCTTCCGTAATACAAAAACATAGAAAGGAACTTGCAGGTTATGCTAAAACGAAAGCCATTGTTAGCTTCCCAATGGGTAAACCAGTACCAGTGACATTGGTGAAGAAACTGATGAAAGCAAGTCTAAAGGCAATGGCGGCTAAGGATAAGTCGGTTAAGGGTGCTTGAGTTTCTCGTTCATCCTCCGCTTACTTCTTTGTCTTAATCTCTCAGCGCCTCAGCGAATCCTTCCTCCCCCGCACTTCGTAATCGGTCCGAAAAAATCCACCCCAATCCCTCTTCCAGCGTACGGAACACCCGTATCCCGTGTTCACCATTTGCCTCTCGCAGCATTTCAAACATCCGCGCCATCCATATGCGACGTCCTCCGGCACCACAAACGCCCGTCGCGCACTCGGTGCGAAAATATTTCTTTCCGTTCAGAGGGAATAATCGGTTCAACTGCTTCGATGATCCAAATCGGAAATCCGGTCTCAATCTGAGGCTTGCAAGTTAGCGTTAGTCACTATAATGTTAGGGCGACTCTCAGATTGAATGACGACGCCCTGAGCGGTGCGTCGTGCGGGAGGAAAGGAATCATGCGCCGCAAGAGAGGCGGGATAACCGCGTCGCCATCATCGGGGCTGTTGCGCGCTGATAAGGAGAAAGATTCGAAGGCCAGCCTCGCGGTTCCTAGTTCGGGGAAGGGCCAAGCGGGCGGCCTTCGTGAACGCAAGAAAGCGCGCCTTCGCCAACAGATCGTCGAGACGGCCCTGCACCTTTTTCGGCAGCGGGGCTATGAGAACACCCGCGTCGACGACATAGTGCATACACTGGAAATCAGCCAACCCACATTTTTCCGCTATTTCCCGAGCAAAGATGCGGTATTGCGCGAAGTGGGACGCCGCGCGTTTGCGCGCCAGGCAGAAAGCCTGAAGGCGGAACTATCTGTCAAAGCCACGACCGAGGAACGCCTGCGCAGATTTTACGAGACTCTGGGCAACGTAACCGAGGTGGGTCGGCCTTTGTGGCAGGCTGTAATTCTCGCCGGAGCCATGGATCCAGTGCGTTCGCCGGAGTTGCGCGGAGCGGAGGCGGCAACCGTCAACTTGCTGCGAGAAATCATCGCCGAAGGGCAAAAAAACGGGGAGATAACCCACGATTTTCCAGTCGTACATCTGGCCGAATTCATGGAGGGTCTATTCAATACGGTCGTCCGGCAGTGGGCCGTGGATCTTACTGGACCCCACAAACTGACCGAGCGGGTGCGAAACGCCGTTGAATTTTTCTTGCGCGGCGCAAAACCTTAGTGGCTCTACCAGTTCGCAGCAAGGCTGCGAGCGTTGGCCGTCTTCCAGCAAAAACTTAACCGATAGACTTCGGACTCGTCGAGACAACCCAATGAAAGCAGCCGTCTTACACGAATTGAAGCACCCATTGTCCATTGAGGAATCCGCTGAACCGAAGCCTGGCGCGGACGAAGTGCTGATCGAAGTGGAGGGGTGCGGCGTCTGCCATTCGGATTTGCACGTCGCTGATGGCGATTGGCCGCAGATCATTCCCATCACCAAGATGCCACTCATACTGGGGCACGAAATTGCGGGTCGCGTTGTGGAAAAAGGCGTCTCGGTGGATAACCTGGAACTCGGCGACCGTGTGGGTGTTCCCTGGGTGCACTGGACGTGCGGGGAATGCGAATTTTGCCGAGAGGGCAACGAGAATCTCTGCAGTAAACAGAAAATTACAGGCGTCTCCATCGACGGTGGATACGCGCAATTCGTGAAAGCGCCCGCGAGCCATGCGCAAAGAATTCCAGACGGGCTCTCGTGCATTGAAGCTGCGCCACTTTTTTGCGCGGGCGTTACGGTCTACCGCGCCCTAAAGCGCGCGCAAATCAAGCCAGGCCAGCGTTTGGCGGTTTTCGGCGTCGGAGGTTTGGGACACCTCGCTGTACAGATCGGCCGCGGACTTGGAGCTATCGTCACGGCGATCGATGTGACCGACGAGAAGCTCGCGCGCGCGAAAGAGTTAGGCGCCTCGGTGACGCTGAACTCGGCAGCAAGCAACGTGGTGAAGGAAATTCGGCGCGCCGGCGGGGTCCATGCCGCTTTGGTGGCTTCCGCCGCAAAAGCAGCCTATGACACGGCGTTCCGTTGCGTGAGGCCCACGGGCTCGCTGCTCGTCGTTGGACTCCCGTCCGAACCCATCTGTTTCCCAGCAATCCAGATGGCGGCGTTAGAGGTCCACATCCAGGCGTCTTCTGTCGGTACGCGAGATGACATTCGGGAGCTGCTGACCATGGCTGCTGCGGGGAAGATCCACTCTCAAATAACCACGCGTCCTCTGGCGGACGCGAACGAGGTTCTTGCCGAATTGCGCGAGGGCCGCGTTTCGGGCCGCATCGTGCTGACTCCCAGGTAGCCGGCTTTCCTCGTCGCAAATAAAGAGGCCTAGCGATCGCCGTTCGTAGGCGATTGCCGATAAACAAACACCGTGCAGGGCATCCAAAAAGCCAATAAACTGCATCTGGTTTTTTGTTGACATTAGTTTCTCTAATGTGTTACTTGCTAACATAATCGCAATCGAGAACCCAAGGTGCAAAGTATTGCGGCTCTGAAGAATTGCCGGGCATCCCCAGTCCTGCTTTTCTGGCCATTGCGGCGGCGTGGGAACTTGAGGTCAGGGAAGGCCGTCGACAGTGGGATGAACGCCCTGGTGCGAAGTAAGGAAGGCATTCGCGAACGATCTGGACGAGCACGTAAGAAACACGTCGAGTGATGTTCTACGAACCAGGAGGAGTTATGAAATCGATCCTGCTTTCCTGTCTAATGTTTTCTCTATTGGTTGGCCCCGCTGCATACGCGCAAGGCGTGGGCGCTTCCGGTCAGGTCAGGGGCACTGTATTTGATCCTTCGGGCAGTGTGGTACCTGGCGCGAGCGTAGACGCACTCGACATCCGCAAGGGGACTCGTTACTCGACGACCACCGACTCGAGCGGGCAGTACCAGTTCCCGAGTCTGCCTCCTTCCACCTATGAATTGACCTCACGGCACGGCGGTTTGCAGACCGAGATACAAAAAGGGTTGGAGGTTCAGGTCGGCGAGACCTCAACGGTAGACTTTCACATGGCCATAGCGGGCGCGACGGTGCAGGTGGAAGTGTCCGCGGAACCGCTGGCCATCGAAACAAGCCGGGGCAGCCAGGCGGATACGGTCTCGCAAAGATATATTGAGGACCTGCCAATCAGCCGGCGCGACTATCTGACTTTCACACTCCTTCTGCCTGGAGTAAGCAATTCCAACACGATCGCGGACAACGCGGACTTCCGCGTGAAGCAGACTCCGCAGAGCGGCCTCTCCTTTTATGGCAGCAACGGCCGCGGTAACAGCGTGACTGTCGATGGAGGCGAATTCAATGACGATGCCGGGGGCGTACGACTGAACCTGAACCAGGATGCGGTTCAGGAATTTCAGGTAAATCGCAGCAACTACACGGCGGAACTAGGAGGCGCCAGCGGAGCGTCGATCAACATTGTTTCGAAATCCGGCACGAACGCGGTGCATGGCAACCTGTACGGATTGTTTCGCAATGATGCGATGGACGCGCGCGATCATTTCGCGCTCACCTCCGCGTTGTCGCCAGGGGATGCGTTCTCGTCCGATGCAGTATCCACACCGATAAAGAACTCACTGAATCGGCAGCAATTCGGCGGCAACGTTGGCCTTCCGGTCAAAAAAGATAAGACCTTTCTTTTCGTCGCCTACGAGGGATTGCGCTCCGACGCGGAAGACTCCGTGCCGTTGCTGACAAACACGAATGTCTTCAATCCCACTCCGGAGCAGGACTCGATTTTCGCAGGTCTAGCGTCGCTGCCAGCCACCGCGATGGTTCCTTGTCTCTCAAATCCGCAAAATCCTATTGGTGGACTCCCGACGTTCTTGCCGGCGCCTACTTGCGCGTTCGTGCTTTCTCACTGCTTGACCATCACGCCGACCGCTTCACCGTGTCAAACCAACCCGGCAACACAAGCGCTGAACCCATTTATCATCAATCAGGCGGAAACCAACGGAGGACTGTTCCCATTCCCTATCCGGGAACACCAGGGCTCGGGACGACTGGATCATCGTTTTGGCGACAACGATCAAGCGTTCCTTCGATACAGTTTTGATCACCTAACGGAAAAAGATCCCGATGTGCAGGCGCTCACTGGTTTTTCCCGTGGTACATCGGAACTAGCCTGGGACAGCACGCTACAAGGTTCCTGGTTTCACACCTTCAATTCCAGGATGCAGAACGAAGCCGTGGTGCAGTGGAACATGTATCAATTCAACGTCGACAGTAACGATCCCGGTGGACCGGGACTTGACGTGCAAGGTTTCGGGTTTTTCGGGCGTGGGATTTTCCTCCCCAGCCATACACGCGCAGGACGTTATCAGTTTGCGGACAATCTTGGATTGGTGCGCGGGCGGCACACTCTAAAGGTGGGTTTCAACGAAGTGGTTCGTGGCAATGACACGACCTCCCAGACTTTCTTTGCCGGACGATTCGAGTTTCTGGAATTGCCCGGAATTTTGCTCAGCCCCTGTTTACAAGTGCCTGTCGCTTGCGGTCTGTCGGGAAGTGCAATCCCAGCAACGGCCGCGCTCACGCCGCTACAGTCGGTAAGCCTGGGCGCACCCGGGTTCTACGAACAGGGTTTTGGCAATCCCAAATACACGCAGACGAGACCCTACACCGCGTTCTATGCGCAGGATACCTGGCAGGTCCGGCCCAATCTGACGTTGAATTACGGTCTACGGTACGAACTGGATTCACAATACGGGCCTCTCCACACGCCCAAGACAGATTTTGGCCCTCGCGTTTCGCTGGCATGGGATCCCTTCAACAACCATAAGACCGTGGTGCGTGCTGGCTATGGAATTTTCTACTCGCAGATTTATGCGCAGATCCCGGGCGTAGTAAGCGTGCTCGGCAACGTCAATGACACGCGAACCATTGCGAACACCCTGGTAAAGCTGACGGGAGTTCCGGGAGAGCCCACCATCGCTAACTCCGCGGCCATTTTCCAGACCCTGTTTGGCGAGGGCAAAATTGACTGCGGCACGCCGCCGCCGGGCCAGTTTGCGTGCATCTCGCAAGCGGACTTGGCGCAGTTTGGCTTGTCGGTTCCCAACACCGGACCCCTGCCTCCGGGAACCGTATTGTTCGCCGGGCAGAATGGATACAAGAGTCCTACATCACAACAGGCTTCGCTAGGGATCGAGCGCGAGATAGGTGGGGGATTAACGGTCTCCGCCAACTATATCTGGGTTCATACCACGCACCTGCCGGTAGCGATTGACACCAACTTGTTACCTGGCGCGCCGGTCGACACCGGATCCACGGGCCTACCTTCCAACGGGATTCCGTTTCAGGACTGGGGCGCGCCGGCGTGCGTTGCCACGCCTTCTTTGTGCTTTGCCGATCCCACGGAAACAATCCTGCAGAACAATGTTTACAGTTCGGTGGGCTCCGCGATCTACAACGGCGCCATCCTGGAGGCGAAAAAGCGGTTTGCGAATCACTTCACCGCTCTTTTCAACTACACGTACAGTAAAGCGATTGACAATGTTACGGACTTCAACAGCGATTATTCTCCGTTCAATGCCACCTGCTTAAAATGCGACCGGTCCCTCTCGGATTTTGATCAGCGGCACAAGGTGGTACTCGCCGGAGTCTTTTCAAGTCCGTTCGACAATTCGAAGATCTTTGGCGGCTTCGAGCTTGCTCCTATCTTCAGCTACAACAGCGGCCACCCGTTTAATCTTCTGGCAGGAGCGGACATCAATAGTGACGGTCACTTCACCAACGACCGGCCGCCCGGAGCCGGACGAAACACGGGAATCGGTCCAGGCTACACCGATTTCGATTTGCGTTTGAGCCGTGCGTTTAAACTCGGCGAGAAGGCTGCGCTGAACTTTACCGCAGAGGGTTTTAATCTCGCTAACCACACGAATTATTCCAGTGTGAATAACGTGGTTGGCCCGGGATTCGCGCCGCCCTTTACGGTCCATGGCAGCGCGGATCTTTACCCGAACCAGCCACTTGCCTTCACCGCAGCCTTTCCGGCGCGCGAAATTCAGCTGGGCGTGCGCTTGACCTTCTGAGGGAACCGGCAGTGCTCGCTTCCCGGAAGCGGACGTCTGGACAGGCTTGCGTGTCCAGGCCTCGGCGCGTCTGCGAATCGAAGAACAGTTAGCGTTAGCAGCTAACATATGATATAAACACACGTCTTGAAGGACGCGCGGGAGATGTTTACGTTGGGGCGACCACCGTGAAAGGCAGGGAGCGTTTCGATTTGAGCGGCAGGGTGGCGATCATCACCGGCGGCTCCGTTGGGCTCGGGCGGCAAATGGCCGAGGGACTCGCGGAAATGGGGGCGAGCTTGGTTCTCTGCGCGCGAAAAAAGGAGCGCTGCCTGCAGGTGGCTGAGGAACTGCAAGCTCAAGGAGTGAAGGTACTGCCAGTTGGCTGCGATGTGAAGGACCCCACCAGCGTCAAGGAAACGGTCGAAGCCGCGGTGAATGAATTTGGGCGCATTGACATCCTCATCAACAATGCCGGGACTTCGTGGGGCGCGCCAGTGGAAGAAATGACGCTGGCGCAGTGGAATAAAGTGATCGAGACCAACTTAACCGGCACGTTTTTGTTTTCGCAGGCGGCAGGCAAAGTCATGATCAATCAGCGCCAGGGAAAGATCATCAATATCGCTTCCGTGGCGGGAATTCGCGGTTCTTCGACGTCGCTCTCGGCAATCGGCTACAGCGCCAGCAAAGGCGGCGTGATCATTTTCACGAAGGACCTGGCCTGCAAGTGGGGCAAATACAACATTCAGGTGAATGCGATTGCTCCGGGGTGGTTCCCGACGGGCATGTCTGAAAAGGTGATCGAGCGGAATAAGGAAGCGTTGTTGGCAGGCATACCCTTAGGGCGCTTTGGCGGCCGGGAGGATTTGAAGGGTGCCGCGATCTTTCTGTCGTCGAGCGCGTCGGATTTTGTTACTGGACACATTCTGGTGGTTGATGGAGGGCAATCCGCCTGATTCAGGCGAGTCCTGCGATGAATATTCCCCTCACGCCATTGCGATTCCTTCGATATGCAGAGCAGCAGTATCCCAGGCGGACCGCGGTAGTCTGCAATCAGAACACGTACACGTACGCGCAATTTGCAGATCGCGCTAGACGCCTCGCGGGCGGGTTATGTCAAGCAGGTGTCCAGCCGAGCGATCGCGTCGCATTTCTCAGCACCAACTGCCATCGGTTGCTGGAGGCCTACTATGGCGTGCTGGAAGCCGGAGCCGTGCTGCTGCCGTTGAACATCAGGCTCGCGGCGAGCGAACTTGGCTACATTCTGCAGGACTCCGGCGCGACCGTTCTCTTCGTCGAAAAGCAGTTTCTTCCGCTGGTCGAGGAATTTCGCAAAGACATTCCTTCGGTACGAATGTTTTGCCAATTGGACGGCGATCCGGAAGCGTCGTGGCTTTCGCCAAGTAACTACGAAGCTTTGCTTCAAGCCGCGACACCTCAACGAGCCGATATTTCCAGCATTGACGAAAATTCGCTGGCGGAACTTTTTTATACCAGCGGCACGAGTGCGAACCCCAAAGGGGTGATGCTCACGCACCGAAATGTTTATCTTCACGCGCTGCACATCTCTCTGGGATTCAATACGGACAAGGGCGCCGTGGAACTGCACACGATCCCCCTGTTTCATGCAAATGGGTGGGGAGTAGCGCATTTCCTCACGTTGCTTGGAGGAAAGCACGTGATGATCCAGCGTTTCGATTGTAACGAAGTGTTCCGGCTGATCGAGAAAGAAGGAGTACACGCCTGCAGTCTGGTTCCCATCATGGCCACGGCGCTGGTGAATTCGCCAGAGCGCAAAAATTACGATTTGAGCAGCCTCAAGCGCATCGTAATCGGCGGCGCAGCCTCGTCTCCGACACTGATTCGGCAAGTTGAAGAAACGCTCGGCTGCGAATGTTTTTCCGGTTACGGTTTGAC
This sequence comes from uncultured Acidobacteriota bacterium, assembly GCA_963834025.1. GTDB lineage: Bacteria > Acidobacteriota > Terriglobia > Acidiferrales > UBA7541 > Acidiferrum. Next base: position 1,041,175 of record CAWIAI010000007.1, read on the forward strand.
GGAAACCTCGCCGGCGCTTTCCATTTCTCCGATGAAAATCGGAATGGACTGGCAAGGCGAACAGCGATACGAAGGCCAGGCAATGACCGGGTTCCCATTCCCCGGCGTCGAGATGCGCGTCGTAGACGGCAACGACAAGGACGTCCCGGCAGACGGGCTATCCATCGGAGAAATTATCACGCGGGCCGACGGCGTGATGGAGGGCTACTGGCGGCAGCCGGAAGCATCTGCAGAAGCCTTGCGCGGCGGATGGTTCCACACCGGCGACATGGCAACGGTCAACAAGGATGGTTATTTCCTGATTGTCGATCGCAAGAAAGACATCATCGTCAGCGGAGGAGAAAATATTTCTTCTCTGGAACTGGAAAAAGCGATCTTGGCACATCCCGCCGTCCTGGAAGCCGGCGTGATCCCTGTTCCGGACGAGAAGTGGGGCGAGGTGCCGAAGGCGCTGGTGGTTTTGAAGCCCTCCCTATCCGTGACGGAGGCCGAACTGATGGAATTCTGCCGCAACCGGCTGGCCCATTATAAATGTCCGCGCTCCTTCGAATTCGTCGACAGCTTGCCGAAGACGGCGACGGGGAAAATCCTGAAGAAGGAGCTTCGCAAAAAGTACTGGAAAGGCCAAGACACCCTTCGTCCGAATTTCGCCGCGGGCAGCAAAACATAAAACGGACTGGCGATCGCGAACACACGCTAAGGACAAGACGGAGTGAGTTCGGGCCTGGCAAGAAGAAGGAGTTTCATCCATGGATCTGAAACTGACGACTGAGGAGCAAGCCTTTCGTGACGAGCTTCGCGCATGGCTAGCTTCCAACGTTCCCAAGGATTGGAACGAATGGCGCGAAAAGCCGATGGAGGAATCGTTTCCGTATTTGCGTGCCTGGCAGCGGAAACTTCACGACGGCCGCTGGGCGGCGGTCTCCTGGCCGAAAGAATACGGCGGGCGCGGCGCTACGTTGATGCAGCAAACCCTTTTTTGGGAAGAGATGGCCCGCGTAGAAGCGCCACCAATGGCCAACTCGCTCGGGCTAGGCCTCATTGGGCCAACGATTATCGCGTACGGCACGGAAGAGCAGAAGAAGCGCTACATTCCAAAAATTCTGAGCGCAGAGGAGATCTGGTGCCAGGGCTTTTCCGAGCCGAATGCGGGTTCCGACCTGGCGGGATTGCAGACGGAAGCGCGTTTGGAGGGCGGCCACTACGTTGTGAACGGCCAAAAAGTGTGGACGAGTTACGGCTGGGTTGGCGACTGGTGCGAACTCGTTGTTCGTACCGACGCGAGTGTGGCGAAACACAAAGGGCTCACGGTACTGCTGGTGGACATGAAATCACCCGGCGTGGAGGTTCGTCCGCTGCGCCAGATGACCGGAGAATCGGAGTTCAACGAATTGTTTTTTCGCGATGTGCGGGTTCCAGTTGAAAATGTTCTGGGCAAGGTGAATGACGGATGGAACGTAGCAGTGAGCACGCTGATGTACGAGCGAGGCTCCTACGGCGCTCGGCTTCATCTCACGTTCAAGCGCTATATCAGCCGGTTGATCGAACTCGCCCGCTCCATTCCTCGCAATGGCAGGACTGCCGCTGAGGACCCGCTCATCCGCCAAAAGCTAGCGCAGTGCAGCGCAGAGATCGAGATCATGCGCTTCAACCAGATGCGAGCCTTCAGCAGGATCACGGCAACCGGCGTGCCGGGCCCCGAGGGGTCAATCCAGAAGCTCTTCTGGAGCGAGTTGAATCAACGCCTTCAGCAAATCGCGCAGGAGTTGCTCGGTTCGTACGGACAACTGCTAGCGGGTGACGCGCATGCGATCGACAAGGGAATCTGGTCTTACGCGTACCTGCGCACCCGGGGAAATACGATCGAAGCCGGCACCTCCGAGGTGCAGCGAAACATCATTGGGCATTTCGTCCTAGAGTTGCCGAGAAGCTACTAAGGGGATAAGTCATGCAATTTGGCTTGAGTGAGAGCCAGGAAATGTTGAAAGACGGCGCGCGAAAGTTCTTCGCCGGCGAGTGTCCCAACACCGAAATGCGACGCTTGATGGAAACAGAGACCGGATATGATTCTGCCCTCTGGTCGAAATTCACCGACCAAGGGTACACGGGCATCATATTTCCGGAAGAGTATGGCGGAGTCGGTCTTGGAAAAGTCGAGTTGATGTTGCTGATGGAGGAAGCGGGGCGCGCGCTATTGCCTGGGCCGTTTTTTTCGACCGTGGTGCTGGCGGGTTCCGTTCTGGAAGCGGTCTGTACACAAGCGCATAAGAAAAAGTATCTTGCCCCCATTTGCCGGGGAGAAGCGCGCTCCACGGTCGCCATTTTGGAGTCCAGCGCGAGTTGGAACCTTAGTGACCTGCAACTGAGCGCTGACAAAGGTAAGCTGACCGGTGAAAAATTGTTCGTCTCGGATGCAGCGATTGCCGATTTTATTCTGATCGCTGCGCGCAACGGCGTATTTGCCGTGGATTCGAAAGCCCCCGGTCTGAAAATATCTCCGATGTCCGGAATGGACCTTACCCGGAAGCTCTACGCCCTGGAATTTAGCAATACGCCCGCGGAGGAAATCGGCCCCAACACAAACCTGCCGAAAGCATTCGACATAGCTACGGCCGCGTTGGCCGCCGAATTGGTGGGCGGCATGCAGCGCACTCTCGATCTTACGGTTGAATATGCGAAGACCAGGAAACAGTTCGGTAAGCCGATTGGAATGTTTCAGGCCGTGCAGCACCAGTGCGCCGATATGTACCTGGAGACGGAAAGTTCCCGTTCTGCTGTGTATTACGCCGGATGGACGCTCGAAGAAAACACGCCGGACGCGGCCACCGCCGTTTCCGTCGCCAAGATGTATGCCAGCGACGCCGGACGCACCGTGGGCAATCGTGGCATCCAGATCCATGGTGGCATGGGTTTCACCTGGGAAAACGATATTCACCTTTACTATCGCCGCGCGAAGGCGTCGGAAACGGCCTTCGGCGACGCCGCGTTTCATCGCGAGCGCATCGCCTCTCTGGTGATTGACGCCGGCAGCATTTCCGCGAAAAGCGCGTAGGTGTAAATCTCAATCCCTAAACGAAAGAGCGACCTCGATGACCGATCTAGTGCAGCTGACGAAAGACAACGGCATCGCCGTGATTACCATCAATAATCCGCCGGTGAATGCGTTGAGTCCGGGCGTTCCCGAGGGTATATCTGAAGCGCTTGATCAAGTCGCAAAAGATGACAGCGTCAAAGCGGCCGTCCTAATCGGAGGCGGACGGACATTCGTCGCAGGTGCGGACATAAAAGAATTCGGCAGGATGACCTCAGGTAAGCCGCGCGGCGCGGGACTGCTCCCGCTGCTGCTGAAGATCGAAGACAGCGGCAAGCCCGTGGTGATAGCCATTCACGGGACGGCCTTTGGCGGCGGATTGGAACTAGCGATGGCCGGCCACTATCGAGTGGCAGTACCCAGCGCACAGGTCGGCCAGCCGGAAGTGAAGCTCGGTCTGATACCCGGCGCGGCGGGCACACAGCGCCTCCCCAGGCTCGCCGGGGTGGCGAAGGCCGTCGAAATGTGTACGAGCGGCAATCCAGTTAAAGCAGACGACGCGCTGAAGTACGGCATTGCCGACCGAATCATCGAAGGCGATCTGCTTTCCGGAGCGACCGCTTTTGCGCGCGAGGTTGCCGGCAGACCCGCGCCCAGGACCCGTGAGCGCAATGAAAAGCTTGGCAACGCGGTGGAAAACGCGCAAATCTTTTCCTCCGCGCGCGAGAGCGCCGCAAAGAAGCAGCGCGGCCTCCTCGCGCCTGTTGCCGCCATTGAAGCGTTGGAAGCCGCGACGAAACTTCCCTTCGACGAAGGCTGCAAGGTTGAGCAGAAACTATTCATCGATTGCCTTTTTTCCGACCAATCCAAATCACTCATCCACGTTTTCTTCGCCGAGCGCGAGGTGAGCAAAATTCCCGACACTCCAAAAGACACCGCGGTGATTCCCGTAAAATCCGCCGCGGTGGTTGGGGCCGGCACGATGGGCGGTGGCATTGCCATGGTGCTCGCCAATGCAGGCATTCCCGTGCTTCTCAAAGAGGCGGACCAGGCTGCGCTCGATCGCGGACTAGCCACGATCCAGTCGAACTACGCAAATTCCGTCAAGCGCGGCCGCTTCACTCAGCAGGTAGCCGACGAACGATGGAAGCGAATCACACCCACGCTGACCTATGACGATTTCTCAAAGGCAGACCTGGTCATCGAAGCTGTTTTCGAAGGCATGGACCTGAAGAAAGAGGTCTTCAAGCAATTGGATCGTGTTTGCAAAGCGGGCGCCATCCTTGCCAGCAACACCTCCACACTGAGCATCGATGAGATCGCTTCCTCCACATCACGTCCCGAGTTCGTTATCGGCACCCATTTTTTCAGCCCGGCCAATGTCATGCGTCTGCTGGAAATCGTCCGCGGCAAGGTCACTTCCAAGGAGGTGATCGCCACGTGCATGCAGCTTTCAAAATCGCTTGGCAAGGTGGGCGTGCTGGTCGGCAACTGCAGAGGCTTCGTCGGTAATCGCATGTTCGGACCCTACCGCCGGGAGGCCCAGTTTCTTGTAGAAGAAGGTGCTGGTATCGAAGCTGTGGACCGCGCGCTTTCCGACTTCGGAATGGCCATGGGTCCCTTGGCCACAGGGGACCTTGCCGGGCTCGATGTTGGCTGGCGCATTCGCAAGGAATATCGCCACCTGGAGACGCCTGGTATTCGTCAGCCGTTCGCTGAGGATCGTCTGTGCGAATTAGGTCGATATGGCCAGAAAACCGGTGCGGGTTGGTACAAATACGACGATCAGCGACGCGCGACCCCCGATCCAGTCGTTGCCGATCTCGTTCGCAAATGGGTCGACGAAGCAGGTGTAGTGCAACGGCAGATATCTGTCTCCGAAATCACTGAGCGTTGCCTCTACGCACTGGCGAACGAAGGCGCGCGCATTTTGGAGGAGGGCTACGCCCTCCGCGCTTCCGATATTGACATTATCTATCTCAACGGCTACGGATTCCCCGCTTATCGCGGTGGTCCCATGTGGTACGCCGACACCGTTGGTCTCAACCAGGTTTATGAGCGCGTTTGCGAATTCCACCAACAGCACGGCGAAAACTGGCGCCCTGCCCCGCTGCTGAAAGAACTCGCCAAGCAGGGCAAAACTTTCTCTGATTTTGGCAAGGAAGCCGGCGCCGCAGCCTGATGGTCATGCCTCACAATAATCGCTCGGCGGCCTTGTTCGAAAGCGCCAACTGATAATCTGCAATGGAGGCCCCTGGAGTCTTAGACAGTAGTAAGAGTCTCAGCTTCAGCGCCACGTTTCGCCACGAAACATTCAGCTACGCATTGGGTGTCAATGGGACAGCTTTTCCTCGTTCGCCACGCGCAGGCTTCCTTCCTCGAGCCCGACTATGACAAGTTGTCCGCGCTCGGAGAAAACCAGGCACGGCTTCTTGGGAAATACTTGGCGGTGCGCCGCATTGTTTTTGAACGGGCATGTACCGGTCCGCGTGTGCGGCAGAAGGACACAGCCGAACTGGTTGGCGAGGTGTACCGAAACGAAGGTGTCCCATTTCCTGCGCTTCGGGTCCTCCCAGAGTTCGATGAGTATCACGGAGAAGCAGTTTTGGAAAAGAGTCTGCCCGAATTGCTCGAAACTGACCCAGGAATTCGTGGGCTCCACGCGGCGCACCATGCCTCGGGTGATTCCGCTGGTCGCCACGCCACTTTTCAAAGGTTGTTCGAGGCGGTCATCAGCAGATGGGCGCGCGGATTGATCTGTCCTCAAGGCGTCGAGCCTTGGTCTGAATTTTGCTCCCGAGTCGATTCGGGTCTGATGGCATTTTTATCCGCCGGCGACAGAGGAGAACGGGTCGCAATTTTTACTTCGGGCGGTCCGATCGCTGTGGCTATGCAGCGTGCGCTCCGGCTCTCTACGGAAAGCACTCTGCAAGTGAGTTGGATGTCGAGGAATTCTTCGTGGAGCGAATTCCTCTATTCGGACAACCGTTTTACACTCAGCTCTTTCAATGCTTATGGGCATATCGATGATCCCACGATGCTCACTTACCGGTAGGGAGGTGCTTGAATGAGCGACCTATTGGATCATCCCACCACGATTCGATCCGGCGAGGAGCTTGATCTGGGCAAGCTTGAGCCGCATCTGCGGCAACGATTCCCTGACGACACTGGTTCTCTCCAGGTGCGCCAGTTCCCAAGCGGCCATTCCAATTTAACTTACTCGCTGCATCTTGGTGCCAGAGAGATGGTTCTTCGGCGTCCGCCTTTCGGCAGTAAAGTGAAGTCCGCGCACGATATGGGGCGTGAGTTTCGCGTGCTGTCACAGCTTCACCCCGTCTATACCCCAGCCCCCAGAGTGCTCTTCTATTGCGACGACGATTCCATCCTTGGCGCGCCCTTCTACGTGATGGAACCGATCCACGGGATCATACTTCGCAAGGACCTGCCGCCGGGTCTGGAATTGAATCCAGAAAAAGCAAGAAGGCTGAGCGAATCGTTTATTGAAAATCTCATTTGTCTTCACAATGTGGATTACGGGGCTGTGGGCCTCTTTGATCTCGGGAAACCGCAGGGGTATCTGGAGCGCCAGGTACGCGGCTGGACTGAGCGCTACTATGGCTCGAAAACCCACGACTACCTCGAGGTCGACAAAATCGCTGCCTGGATGCGGGAATGCATTCCGTCGACTCGTGACGTTTCTCTGATCCACAATGACTACAAATACGACAACATCGTCCTCGATTCGGCCGACCTGACAAAAATTGTAGGAGTTCTCGATTGGGAGATGTGCACCATCGGCGATTCACTCGCCGACCTGGGAACGACACTCGCGTACTGGATTGATACGACCGATCCTGAGGAAATGCAGCAGCTGCGTTGGGGGCCGACGACTCACCCCGGAAGCTTTACACGGTCGGAAGTCGTGCACTTCTATTCGCAGAAAACGGGGCGCGAAGTCTCAGACATCGCATTTTATGTCGTGCTCGCCCGGTTTAAACTCGCTGTGATCGTCCAACAGATTTACTACCGTTATTCCCAGGGTTTAACGAAAGATGACCGATTTGCGGCGATGCCCGAACGGATCAAAATGATCCTGCGTGCCTGTTGGCTCACCGCAGAAACGGGACGCATCTAGTTCGCACTTGAGATTTTCAGAGTGGCGGCCCTATCCGGGACAGGAAACCGTCGCATGGTCAGCAATAGTAGCGGACAATCCATTCCGCGGCGCAACATGGTTTGTCAAGATCCTCGACTTCGATCGTCACCGAGTATGTTGCGGTAACGCCATCCGTGAATTCGTCGAATCGTAACAGCGCGACGCTCGCACGAATTCTGGAGCCGGCGCGCACCGCCGCGGGAAAGCGCACGCGATTCAAACCATAATTGACCGCAAGTCGCACGCCGCTTTCAACTTGGATTACTTCTTTCACGAAATGACTGATCAAAGAGAGGGTGAGAAATCCATGCGCGATCGTAGCGCGGTACGGGGATTCGTCGCGGGCCCGTGCGGTGTCCACGTGAATCCACTGCGAGTCCTCCGTAGCTTCCGCAAACTGCGTGATTCTCTCTTGCGTGACACGGAACCAGTCCGTGTGGCCAATATCCTTGCCCACAAACTCTTTTAATGCTTGAGCGTTATTGACAATGAAGGACGGCACAAACTTCTCCAGGTACCAACCACGTATACCGGCGGCTTATTTGCCTTTCGATCAGTGTGAAGCTCGAGGTGTCCCTATTTTGTTGCCTTTGGCCAACTCCCACTTCGCGATCGATTCGATATGGACTTCGTCAGGCCCATCCGCCAAACGCAACGTCCTGACTGCCGCCCAGGCGCTAGCCAGAAAAGTATCCTGCGAAACTCCCGCGCCGCCGTGAGCTTGTATCGCGCGATCGAGTACGCGCAGCGTCATATTCGGTGCGACCACCTTAATGATTGCAATTTCTAAGCGCGCCGCTTTGTTCCCAACCGTGTCCATCATATGAGCGGCCTTCAGCGTCAGCAGCCGCGCTTGCTCGATTTCCATACGAGACATCGCAATATCCGCACGAATCGTCCCCTGTTCGGCAAGCGTCTTTCCAAAAGCCACGCGCGCCTGCGTTCGCTTGCACATAACTTCGAGCGCCCGCTCGGCCAGGCCGATACATCTCATGCAATGATGAATCCGCCCGGGCCCCAGACGGCCCTGAGCAATCTCGAATCCACTGCCTTCGCCGAGCAAAATATTGGTTTTCGGAACCCGCACATTCTCGAACTGAATTTCGCCGTGACCGTGCGGCGCGTGGTCGTACCCGAACACTTTCAGCATTCTCACGATCTTGACTCCCGGCGTATCGAGCGGAACCAGGATCATCGACTGTTGTTTGTGCGTCGGCGCCGAAGGGTCGGTCTTACCCATGAAAATTGCGATTCTGCAGCGAGGATCACCCGCCCCGGAGGTCCACCACTTCCGCCCGTTGATGACGTACTCGTCGCCGTCTCGTACGATCGCTGCTTTGATATTGGTGGCGTCCGAGGACGCCACCTCCGGCTCGGTCATGGCAAAGCAGGAGCGAATTTCCGCGGCCAGAAGCGGATCCAGCCATTTCCTCTTCTGCTCCGCAGTGCCATAGCGCGCCAGAACTTCCATATTCCCGGTGTCGGGTGCCGAACAGTTGAACACCTCCGGGGCCATGTGACTCCGGCCCATGATCTCGCAAAGCGGTGCGTACTCAAGATTTGTGAGACCCGCGCCGTGCTCGTCTTCGGGCAAGAACAAATTCCACAAACCCGCGTCACGCGCTTTCGCCTTCAACTCTTCGACAATCCCCGCCGGCTTCCATCGATCCTTCTCCACCTCCTCGTCGAATCGATGCTCGTTTGGATAGATGTAGTCGTCCATGAACGCTTGCAAGCGCTTTTGCAATTCCTTGGTCTTCGCGCTGAGTTCAAAGTCCATCAGTCTCTCTTATTTTCCTGCGAAAGGCGCATCCCGCTTTCAATAGAACGGCCACACCGTCGTATAAGTTCGGCGCACGCGATGGTGGCTAGTCCGCGATACAGCGCCTCTCGATTTGGTATAGCGAAGCGGATTATATACAACGGCACCCGCATTAGTCACCTTCATCTGTAAGTGACTATCGCTTTCGCTCTCTTTGCTGCTGTCGTCTCAACCCGCAACCGTCGTCGCCTTGAAGCTGCGCACCCTTCACCAGCAATCGGAACGATTTATTGTAATAGAACGAACGATCGTGCTATTATCTGCCCACAAAATGAAGCCAAACCAAAAACACATTAAGGATTCCGATCGGCCGCGGCCAAGCTCTGGCTCAACTCGGAAAGCCCCGCTCCGGCGGCCTCGAGGGCTGAAAACCCGCCGGGCAATCCTGCGAACGGCGGTCGACCTCGCCTCGCTCGAAGGCCTCGAGGGATTGACCATCGGAAAGCTGGCTTCCGCTCTCCGAATCAGCAAAAGCGGCTTGTTCGCCCACTTCGGTTCCAAAGAAGATTTGCAGTGTGCCGTGGTCGATGCCGCCCGCGAGATCTTTGTCGAGAAAGTCGTCCGCCCGGCATACGAATTCCGCGGACTCAAGCGCCTTCGAGCTCTCTGCGAGAACTGGCTGTCGTACGGCGAGGGGAAAGTCTTCCCAGGAGGCTGCTTCTTCTCCGCCGCATCGCTTGAATTCGACGATCGGCCCGGCCGCGTTCGCGATCAGATCGTGGAACTGATGAAGAAGTGGCTGGGAGGTCTCGAGCACGCGGCGCGCGATGCCCAGTTGGCCGGCGAAATCAAGAAGGAAGCGGACGTACGCCAGCTCGCGTTTGAAATTCAGGCGCTGGCGATGGGAGCGAACTGGAGTTCGCGCCTGTTCCGCGATCCAAACGCTTTCCGGCTGGTACGCGGCGCGATTCTGCAGCGCGTCGACCAAGCCACAGAATCGATGCCATTGAGGCAGTGATGCGAATACGTCTGAGTTTGCTCGCTTGCGCCTTCGCAGGGTTGGTTCTCCCCGTAACCGTGCGCAGCGCGCGAGCGCAGACCCCGGCCAACGGAGCCGAGATTCCTCTTCAGCACTGCGATCGCCTGCCCATTGTGATTCTCCAGGTAGACAAAACCGACAAACGCTTCCTCATCGACACGGCTGCCACATCGATGCTCAATGAGAAGTCATTTCCCAGGGGATCTACCAAAGAGATCCGCGTCCAATCCTGGAATAAAACAACCGCCCTGAACGCACGCGAAGTTTCGATCGGCGAACTATCGTTGGGCAATCACAAGCTGCGAGCTGTCAAGCTTCCGGCCATTGACTTGAGCGCTATCGCCAATGCTTGCGGCGGCACCGTCGACGGAATCCTCGGCGTTGACCTTCTGGAGCAATTGGGCGTGACGATCGATCTGAATCGCAGCGTTGCGCGCCTCGGCACTACGCCATCAAGTTCCTCGGAGTTATCCCTTATCGCGGACATGGAGAAAGCGATGCATGCCTGCTCGGAAGCTTTCAACAACAGAGACGCCGACAAGCTTGCTTCCTGTTTCGATCCGGATTTCGTCCTGAGTTCTCCGGGCGGTGAACTACGTGGGCGAAACGAGGCCACCAACCATTTTCGGCAAAAGTATTTCGACACCAACCCGCGCGTCCATCTTTCCCTTACGATAAGCGACCAGCGAGCCGTAGGTGACGTGGTGTGGAGCTTGTACGATTACACCATCGAATCTTCATTCGTCCACGCTGAAGGCCGGGGCATGATGCTCTGCCGCAGATCCGACAACCGTTGGTATATCGTCAGCATGCATGAATCGCCGATCGATTCCGGCTTGAAACCGGAGGGTCGAGACTGATGAGTGGAATGAAATGGAACAGTGCTCGAGAGTCGCGGTCGTGCCGCCACCAGTGCTGGTGATAATGTAAACTTTTCCTGAAAGTCTGTTCGACATAGTGTTTCTCCCAGACTGGCGCTGGCGGGTCTGGCGCCTATTCCTCCACCGCAGAAACCGCTGGCGAATGCTCGCGAGCAGCCGGCGCAACTTCCGCTCCGAGCAGTTCGATCGCGTGCATGCGGTTCGCGTGCGGCAGAGAAGCGATGCTCATTTGAAAACTAAGTCTTTCGATTCCTCCGAGTGCTTCACTGACCGAAAGGATCTTGTCAGCTACCGTTCGAGGATCGCCAACGAGCAATGCACCTTCTGGCTCAAGAAGCGCTTCGAACTGACGACGCGTAATCGGCGGCCAGCCACGCTCTTTGCCAATCTCGGTGAAGGACCGAGCGTAACCTGGGAAGAACTCATCTGCGGCTTGCTGATCGGTATCCGCAACATAGCCCAGCGCGTGAATTCCGACCTTCAACCGGTCCAAAGGATGACCGGCCCGACGACCCGCCTCGTGGTAGAGATCAATTAAGCGGCGAAAGCGGCGCGGCTCACCGCCAATGATCGCCACCATCAGAGGAAGGCCGAGTGTTCCGGCGCGCGCAAACGAAGCCGGCGTGCCGCCCACCCCGAGCCAGATCGGAAGCGATCGCTGATAAGGGCGTGGGTACACGGCTTGCCCTGTAAGAGGCGCTCGGTGTTGACCAGTCCAATGAACGTGAGTGTTTTCCCTAATTTTCAGGAGCAGTTCCAGTTTGCTCGCGAAAAGAGAATCGTAATCGGCGAGATCGAGGCCGAACAAAGGAAAGGCTTCCACAAACGATCCGCGCCCCACAATCATTTCGGCGCGTCCGTGGGAGAGAAGATCGATGGTTGCGAACTGCTGAAATATGCGCACGGGGTCATTCGCGCTCAGAACGGTAACGGCACTGGTGAGACGGATCCTTTCGGTCCTGACTGCCGCTGCGGCCAAGATGGTTTCTGGCGCGGAATCAAGAAACTCCGTCCGGTGATGCTCGCCAATCCCAAAGACATCCAGCCCAACGCGATCCGCAGACTCGATTTCGTCGAGGAGGTGGCCCAAGCGATCTGCCGGGCCAAGATTCTCGCCCGTCAGGGTGTCCGGCACGGCAGCCACAAAACTATCGATTCCGATTTGCATAACTCTGCTCCCGTTATTCTTCAAAAGGTCGCGATGAAGTTGCTTCGATCATGCTCGAAAGTTCGCTCGGATTGACGAGCGGAACGAGAGAAGCCAACAAGTCTACCGACGCCAGTCTCCCACGAAGACCGTTCTGAATGAGCGTTCCACTCCTTTGCGGTTCCGTGGCACGGCAAAGTCCAGCTCAGGATAGCTTGCCGAAAAACAGATAAACGGCGGCAATCCGCCCGTCACGGGCAGTAATGAAATCAGTCCCGGAGTAAGCCGGCGCCTCACCCGGGCGGCCTGATTCCCATCGGACAAGCCCGCCATCGCCCGACTCCGCGGGCTCGGAAATTGGCTGATATCGAAAGTCTGGATGGTAGCCTTGATCGCGCCCGCGATGCGGTCGATCTGGTCCCGGCCACGGTAGACTCCCTTGTTGGGATCGAAGAACACGCAATCTTCGGTGTAGATCTCATCGATGGCCGCGCGCCGGTGCGTGGGATCGTTTTCACCGAAGACGTCTCGAAGATTGCGGATCAGCAACGTCGCTATGCTGTATGACATGAGCTTGTCTCCTCTCGGCTTGGCCTTATTTCCGCCAGTGCTTTCTTAGCGTTGAAGGATCCCCGTAAACGCGGACCGCACCCTCCAAGTCGTAAGAAACCACAAGACGGTAACGACGACAGCCAGCGGCAAACCCGCGGGCGCCATGAAAATGTGAAAGCAAAGTATGTTGACAATCACGGCCCCCAGAATCGTCAGTGCCAAAGGCACGTGGCGATTCGCAAGCAAAAGGACCGCGGGTACTATCTGCAACAGAAAAATCACCACGTAAAACCGGGACATGAAGAGAGCTCCGAAGAACTGCGCTGCAACGCCCGTAGGCGGCGGCATGGGAATAAAGTGAAGGAATCCGTTGAGCCCGAACGTCAAAAAGATGAAACCAAGCAAGTACCGTGCGATTGTAGAAGCGATCTTCATGCTCATCTCCTAATGACCCGTGCCTTCCAGGCCCCGGTCGTCTAATACATTGATGCAGATTGTATTGATATAGATATATTATTATGGACAACGATTTGAAAAAGGCTCAGCATGAGAGAGCTATGACGAAAAAACCATCAGACCCGGTGCATTGCTGGCTCGTTTGGAGGAAAGCGGACGAGGCGGCCCGCGACTATCTTTATCTAGGAATCGAGGAGACGGGCATTTCCGACACGGACTTCCGCGTGCTTGAGGCACTTCTGCATAAGGGGCCCCTGCCTGTGAACACCATAGGGCCGAAAGTCCACCTCACTCCCGGCTCCATCAGCGTGGCGGTCGATCGCCTACTTGAAAAAGGATTGGTCAGCCGGGCGGAAAGTCTCGACGATCGGAGGGTACGAATCGTCGCTCTTACAAAAAGCGGTAAAGACCTGATTGTTCCAATCTTCCGTAAGCATGCCGCGGAAATCGGGAGAGTATTTGCCGATGCCAACCCCAAAGAACTTCAAATCCTCGAAAAGGTCCTCAAAAACGCAGGCAAGCGCGCAAGAGCGCTTGCTGAAGAGAGAAGCAGGACTAGGAGTCGCTAGCTATTCCTCCCAGCTTTTGCTAAAGACATTCCAACTACCTTCCGGAGCTGAATCCGTTTCGCAACGCTTCGGCCGGACCTCGATTCCATCGGTCCTGGTGATTCTGCTCGTGGGCGCAATATACGTACGGTCCCTTCAAAGACGATCTGCAGGTTAATCTCTTGGGATCGGTACCGAGAAGTTGGCTTCTCGTCAGGAAATGCGACACTGACGAGATGCGCGTTTATCATTGTAATCCTACCGGCGAACCGATGACTTCCGGCTTGCCCGTGAGCAATCGCGAAAGCTAATGCTAATCGGTTCGGAACGAAGGTCATTTCAGACCTACCGCTGGTCGCAAGCTAATGAGGCCTCAATGAGATGTCCCGTGTTTGACTCCCCAACCAATCGCACGCGGAACAGCAGCGCGCAGAAGCGCGTCAGGGTGGTAGCCTAATTGGGTGGTAAAAGAAGCGGCCAGCAAGGTGCTCTCGGTTGAGGGGCGTGAACTCTGTATCACGAATCCTGACAAGCTGTATTTTTCGCAGGCACGAATCTCAAAACTCGATCTCGTGCGCTATTACTTGAAGGTTGCGCCAGGAGCGATTGCAGGAATCCGGGATCGTCCAATTGTTCTGAAGCGGTTCGTCAACGGCGCCGAAGGTGAGCCGTTTTATCAAAAACGTGCGCCCGCCGCACGGCCGCCTTGGCTGCGAACCGTCACTTTGTCATTCCCTTCGGGCCGAACGGCGGAAGAGCTCGTGGTGGATGACGCGGCTGGGCTCGCCTGGATAGTCAATTTGGGCTGCATCGAACTCCACCCGCACCCGGTCCGCGCCGGCGATCTTGAGCATCCCGACGAATTGCGCATCGATCTCGATCCGGTTCCGGGCGTCGCTTGGAGTGACGTGCGCCGCGTTGCTCTCGAAGTGCAGGCGTTCCTCGAAGAAGTCGGCCTTCGCGGGTGGCCCAAGACCAGTGGTTCGCGAGGCATGCACGTGAATGTGCGTATCGAACCGATCTGGACATTTGCGGAAGTACGCCGCGCGGCCGTGGCCTTGTCGCGTGCAGTAGAGCGCCGCGCGCCTACTCTGGCCACCTCGAAATGGTGGAAGGAAGAGCGGCATGGTGTGTTCCTCGACTACAACCAGAATGCGAAGGACCGGACCACCTGCTCTGCGTATTCGGTACGCCCGCTTCCCGACGCGCGTGTCTCAGCGCCACTTCGTTGGCATGAAGTGCCTGACTGTGACCCAGCCGACTTTACTCTTTTCACGATGCCGGAGCGCTTCGCGAAAAGCGGCGATCCGCACGCCGACATAGACGCCGCTGCTGGCTCCCTCGAGAAGTTGCTGGAGCTCGCGGAAAGGGACGAATCAGCGGGTCTCGGCGACGCGCCCTGGCCGCCACACTTTCGCAAGGTGAAAGGGGAAGCCTCTCGAGTAGCGCCGTCGCGCGCAAAGTCAGCTGCAAAGAAGCCGCGGGTGAAGATGCCGCTCATCGTTGTTGCGAACTCTCCCGATAAACGAGAGGCGCTGACGGGCCTGGAAAGGTGGAAGAAGAAACACCCCGAGGTCGCCGGCCTGCTTGCGGTGGATGACATACTAGTCGATTCAATGCGGGGCAGGTCATCGACGTGGACCCGCATTCGAATCAATCTGCGTCACGTGCCGGAAGCGATTCGGCCGCCGCAGGAAACTCCCGATCCTGATGATGATCCGACGCGGGAATTCCGCCAGCGATGGCAGAACGAGCGAAAGAAACGATAGTTTCAGCCGACGGATTTAGCGACAACCAGAGAAGATTGTTGCGAGCTCTTGCGGCGGAACTACCTCGAGCTGAGCATAAGTGCAGTCAATTGGCATTTTATCTGGTCGCCATCGGCGGAAGTGCGCCATATGACGGAAACGGCTTCCTTGCATGTGTTCGTAAGCGACTTCCACAACCAGTTCGGGCCGCAATGGTTCCCAGGATAGGTCCTTGCCCTGGCTCCAGCGGCTCTGGCCGCCCGGAATGCGCTGGACGGCCTCGCCGACCGTGGTTTCCGGGCTGGCCCAGCCCTTCCAGGGGTGAGCGACAAGCGCATTCTTGCGGTAGGGATCGAGGAATTCTGCCAATTCGCGGCGTTTCTCTGCGGTAAAGCTTGCACAAACGCCGACATGTTGCAAAGCGCCGGCGTCATCGAACAGGCCAAGCAGCAGTGAGCCGACCAGGGTGTGATCGCCTTTCTGGTACCAGCGAAATCCTGCCACGACACAGTCGCAGTCGCGCTCGTGTTTGACCTTGAGCATTGTGCGTTTGTTCGGCTCGTAGGTTCCTGAAGGGAGCTTGGCCATAACGCCATCCAGGCCGGCACCCTCGAAGCGACGAAACCAATCGGAGGCAATGCTACGGTCTTTGGTTGCCGGTGTGAGATGGATGGGTGGTGGCGCTGATGAAATCAGCGATTCCAACTCACGGCGCCGGGTTTTGAATGGCTCACCGCGAAGATCCCGGTCTCCCCGGCAAAGCAGGTCGAAGAAAACGAATGACGAAGGCGTCTGTTTAGCCAGAAGATTCACTCGCGATGCGGCAGGGTGCAGGCGCAACTGCAGTGCGTCGAAGTCGAGTCCATCGTTCTTAACGATGACAATCTCTCCGTCGAGGACGCAGCGCGGAGGCAACGTCGTGCGTAATGGGTCAAGCAGGTCGGGAAAGTAGCGGTTGAGTGGCTTTCCGTCGCGACTCTGGATCAGAATCTCATCGCCATCGCGAAACACGAGTGCCCGAAACCCATCCCACTTCGGTTCAAAAATCCAATCTCCACCATCAGGTAATGCACCCACACGCTTCGCAAGCATCGGCAAGACCGGCGGGTTCACGGGAAGGTGCACGGCCCTATGGTATACCGCATACTTTATTTTGTGCTTGGGAGTCAGTTTGGTAATGGGAAGTCGGCTTCTCGCCAACGACCTTTATCACGATAAGCGCGTTCTATAAAGGGGAAAGTCAATAGTAAATACGTCTCCGGCGACTGGAAGGAGCGAGGTTGTTCGCTTTGCTTTCCAGCCCAAGTCATGTTGAGAGGCTCTTGGGTTTTCGCTCTTCGTAGATCCATTCTGTTTTTGTGACGGCGCTTTCGGATTCTGAAGCAAGACAAGCTGCGCGGTTGAACGTTGTCAACCATGGTTCTATCTGAGGCTCTAGGCCTATAGCTTTTTCTGGTTATCCGAGGGGGCCTATAGTTTATCAAGAGACTCGTGGTGCTCGGAGCACACTCTCCGCCTAACGCGCTTATGGAGACTCACCCTCGAACCAAAGCGTCAGAAGAACCGAAAAGCCATCACCAGAAATGAATCCAGCAAAGGACGGTCCTAACCCGGCGCTCAAGCTGCTTGTTGTTTCAGATGTTCTGCGTCGAAACGAACTCCTTTCTTCCAAACCAGCAAAGTGATGGCCGCGATCTTGCGTGCCAAGGTGAGCCGCGCCAAATGCGGCTTCATGCCTCGGGCGACGCAGTCTTGGTAAAAGCCCTGGAAAGGTCCAGCGGTAGCAGCCGCTCGCGTCGCCGCACCCTTGAAGATATTTTTCAGATCGTGATTATGGTTGATGTTGAGCCCGCGAACGGCCAGGACCTTCTTGGAACGTTTGAGCTGACCAGCGACGAAGCGGTATTCACCGCTGGTGTATGTCCTCAGTGCCAATCCACAGTAAGCCCACAACTGCCGTTTGGTACGGAAGCGATTAGGCGTCTGTATCAGAGCGATCAACAGAGCGGCACGGATGGGACCAATCGCAGGAATTTGCCGCAGTAATCTCATGGCCGGATGTTTCCGTGCTTCCGCCAATAGTTCTCGTCGCGTCCCCTGGCGCAATGCCGCCAAGGCATCGAACTGCTGGTAGTAGAGTTCGGCACGACGGCGAACGCCGGCTTCCGAAATCTTTGCAAGCCATTCCGCACGGAAGCGCGGTGCATACACTTGCTGGCCGGCACAAGGAATCCCCCAGCTTCGGTAAATCGCCTTCAGCCGACTCATCACCCGCGTCAAATCGCGAGTTATCGTGATGTAGCTGCGTGCCAGTTCCTTCAGAGTGCGGATACCCTGTTCGCCGTGGTACACCGGGCTGAGCTTGTTCAGATACAAAAGCTCGGACAGCTTGCGGGCATCCATGCGGTCGTTATGGTTTCCGACTTTCAACAGGGCATTCTTGCGCGGATCGCAGGCCACCACCCGGGTGACGTGAGGCTGGAGCAGATCGTGCAACCAGGCGGCCCAGGTTCCTTCTTCAAAGGTCACCGACAAACTGCCGCGTAGCCCGTGAATAAACTCAAGGATCGTATCCGCTTTCGTTTCGAGAATCGCCTCCATTACTAAATTCCCGCGCGAATCCCGAACGGCCACAGAGATCGTTGCCTGATGCACATCCATCCCAATATACTTGGCGTCATTCATGAGGGCGCTCCTTGTTGTAGGTTGAGATGCGAACGATCAAAACCTACTCTAAACGGGCGCCCTTTTATAATGCGTTTGTCGGTACTGATCTCAACGCTCATCTGAGCACCGGATATCAGTCACGCGAAGGTTCAGAAAGGTGCTTAGAACGTCTTGATCGCGCCGCGGCGAAGCAACGACTTCAGGCTTGTCGTCGGTCGGCCCACCGCCGCCGTTGATAGTGAGCCAAATGTTCCCGAGCCGCAGAAACGTCGGCTCGCCCTCGCGCAGCACTGTACCGCCGAGGACATCGCGATAGAACGCGACTGAGCGCTGTATGTTTGCAACGATGATGGTATTCGTCACCACAAACTTCAGTTCGGCCCTCAGATCCGGTCGGGACATCGACATGTCACCTTCCTTTCCGAGTCACAGTCCTCGGCTCGGTCCAGCGCGCAAATTGCAAGCCAAGAAGCAGCCTTGGGCGCTTGGAGGCCGACTAAGGTGGGAACCCGTCCGCCATCCATTTAGCGAATAGTTCAATGCGAGATTGCGGCCAAGGACCTTCTCCTCTTGGAGGTGGGGGCGGCATTACCGCTCCCCCGATTCCCCGAATGCGATCGTAGATGGCTGCAGCGTGCCTTTTGACGTCATCGTGACTTCCCAGGTTGAACGCCTTGCTCATGCCCTGGATGTCTCGTTCCGTAAAGAGCGGGCGAATGTCCGTTTGAAAGCTCGTCGTTTTCGTCATTGCGCCTCACAGGTATTGGATTATGCGGATGTCGCGGTCTCCTTCGTGAATCTAAGGCTTCCTGTCTCTCGACGTCAAGGAATAGGCTTTTCGTTTCAAGTCTGAACCGAAGAACTTAAAGTGATGTCGATCTGCCCAACGCTGAGCAGCATTTCCGAAACGCGCCATTTGTCCCTCCTTGCCCCGTTGGGCGCACCTTCGAGCAGCTTTTGATGATCGCAATTTTCGAATTTGTGATTTTCTATCCGCCCTCCGTGGTTATGACAAACAATCAATCGTACGTTGATGTGCTCTCCACTGCCCCTCGCTTGGTCTTATTTAGCACTCTGGCTATGTTCGCTGGCGACATCGCCAACAATTATGTCTTGGCAAAAATGAAGGTGTGGACTAGCGGGCGTTATATGTCGGCGCGTTTCGTGAGCTCGACCCTAGCAGGATGCTGAAAAAGCCAGGAATTTTGTAACGAGGCGGCGCGCGGTGCGTCTGATTAGGCATGCGAGGAAACGATCAGCAGCAGGGGCATGTGTTTAGCTACATTTCACCGGAGCGAACTCTCGCCGGAGTTCGACAAGATGTATTCCAAAGTGGGTCGTCCGTCGATTCCGCCGGAGCAGTTGCTGCGCGCTCTGTTGCTGCAGATGCTGTACTCGGTGCGCAGCGAGCGGATGCTGATGGAGGAGATCGACTACAACATATTGTTTCGCTGGTTCGTGGGGCTGAATTTGGATGATGAAGTATGGGATGCCACGGTGTTCACCAAGAACCGCGACCGTTTGCTAGAGGCCGAAGTGGCCAAGGAGTTTCTGTCGCTGGTGGTGGAGCAAGCCCGAGGGCAGGGCTGGGCCTCGGACGAGCACTTCACGGTAGATGGAAGTTTGCTGGAAGCCTGGGCCAGCGTGAAGAGTTTTCAGCCTAAGAACAAGAAGAGTGGGCCTCCGCCGGATGATCCCGGAAATCCCACGGTGGATTATCGCGGCGAGAAGCGCTCGAACGAAACGCATGAGTCGAAAAGCGATCCCGAAGCGCAGCTGGCGCGCAAAGGTCCAGGCCAGGAGGCCAAGTTGAGCTACAGCGGGAATCTGCTGGTGGAGAATCGCAACGGGTTGATTGTGGACAGCCGAGTGTGGGAAGCCACGGGCACGGCGGAGCGCTATGCGGCGCTGGAAATGCTGCAGGAACTTCCGGGAAGCAAGCGGGTGACGGTGGCTGGAGACAAGGGCTTCGACACGGCGGATTTCGTGCGCGAGTGTCGGAACCTATGGGTGACGCCGCATGTGGCGCAAAACCTTGGGCGCAGAGGTGGCAGCGCCATCGATAGTCGCACGGCGCGGCACGCGGGCTATGCGATCAGTCAGAAGAAGAGGAAGCGCATCGAAGAATGTTTTGGCTGGCTGAAGACGATTGCGCTGTTGCGCAAAGTGCGGCATCGCGGGACGCTGAAGGTCGATTGGATCTTTACGTTCGCGTGCGCGGCTTACAATCTGGTGCGCATGCGGAACCTGATGCACAGCGTAGTTCCGACGTAGTTCGACCGGGCCGCAGTGTCTCTGAACGGAGCTGAAACACCTCTTTCGGGCGCTCGGTAGCACGACAAATCACGCCGCAGAGGCTCGAAAACTCCCGAGTGACTTAAACCGACCCAGAAATTGCTGGCTCAGAACGATTTTTTCCGCAGCCTGCTATGCGGACAAATGCTGAATACCGCCGTCTTCTATATCTTCGGTCTGTGGAAGATGATTCCGACACGCGTATTAACAAAAAGCATCGTCGTTGCAAGCCTTACAAAAGTCAGTGTGGAGCTTCTCGTGTTACCGGTAACACTCAAAGTATCCTTGTGGCTCAAAAGAACCGAAAATGTCGATTACTTCGACAAACGAACGAACTTTAATCCATTGAAATTCTGAAGATGAGCGCGCTTGTCGGTACTGATCCAAAAATTAGGTTGATTACTTCCGGATTGCCCGTCATCCACGAGGTAAAGTGGCCCTAACTTCCCCAAGCGCCCTCCTCGGGAAGACGCTTGGTGAAACGAGGCAGCCCCGGCGCTCATTCTGTCGCATTAGGACTGGAATCGCCGGCAGGAATAGCATATTTTTGCCTGGCATAGCCGCTGAACCAAATGCGAGGTCGAGGAGGCTCCCGTGAAGCTCAGCTTCGGACCGAGTTGCGTGCTTTTGCTGGCCGGTGTCTTTCTGTACGGAACAACACTATCCTTTGCGCAATCCGGCGCAGTACCCAGTTCGAGCACCCCAGGCCAAGCCATCCCCGGAACACAAGGAGTTAGTCCATTCGCCGGGAGCGTGCCGGCGAAGCTCGTTCCCGGAGTCATGTCGCTTTCCTTGCAAGACGCCATCGATCGTGGTTTGAAGCAAAATCTGGGAGTGCTCCTCTCAAGTGCAGAAATTGGTTCGGCCCGTGGCCAGCGCTGGGAGCAACTGAACGCCCTTCTGCCGCACGTGGAGGCAGCGCCTTATGTTGCGGCCTCCGAGATCAATTTAGCTGAGCTCGGGTTTGCCAGCGTTCCCGGAATCAGCGTCCCGGCGTCCGTTGGCCCCTTTTCCTATTTTGATGCACGAGTGTCTGTGACTCAGTCTCTGTTTGATTGGAAGTCCATCAACGCCACCCGCGCCGCAACCCAGAACTTGAAGTCTGCCCAATATACGTTCAAAGACGCGCGCGATCTCGTGGTGCTCGCCGTAGGTTACACCTACTTGCAGGCCATCGCCGACGAAGCCCGGATCGAAACGGCGGAAGCGCAGGTCAAGACGGCGCAGGCGCTCTTCGATCAAGCAAACGACCAGGTGAATGCTGGCACTTCGCCGGCCATCGACGGACTGCGAGCCAAGGTCGAGCTGCAGACTCGCCAGCAGCAGTTGATTCAGGCAAAGAACAACTTTGCTATCCAGAAGCTCACGGTGGCTCGCGTCATCGGCTTGGCTCCCGGACAGGAATTCGAACTCACGGATAAGTCGCCCTACCAGCCATTCAACAGCCTCACCACGGAAGAAGCCCTGAAACGCGCCTACGCGGCGCGCTCCGATTACCTGGCGGCCATGACGGACGTACGTGCAGCCGAATTTTCCCGGAAAGCTGCAGTGGCCGGATATCTCCCGTCGCTTGCCTTCAACGCGGACGTTGGCGCCGGGGGGGCGCATCCCTCCACGGCAACCCAAGTCTTCGACGTGCGCGGAACACTCTCGATTCCCATCTTTCAGGGAGGCAGCGTCCACGGGGACGTTTTGCAGGCCGATGCGAGGCTGCAACAAACCCGAGAGCGCCTGGATAATCTGCGTGCGCAGATCGACTCCGACATTCGTACGGCGCTGCTGAACTTGCAGTCGTCGGCGGAGCTGGTGAACGTGGCGCGAAGCAACATTGACTTGGCGGAAGAGACTCTGCTCCAATCGCGCGATCGCTTCAGCGCGGGTGTCACCGATACGGTGGAAGTGGTGCAATCGCAAGAGGCGGTCGCTAGCGCCCACGAACAGTACATTTCGAGTCTCTACAGCTATAATTTTGCAAAAATTTCCCTGGCTCGCGCTCTCGGCCTCGCGGAACAGGGCGTCAAGGAATATTTCAAAGGACACTGAACATGGCGGACGAGAACCCACCCCCTTCGGTATCTGACTCTGGCAAAGAATCCACCACGGATCCATCGCCATTGACGGACCGGGGCTATACACCTCCGGCGCGCCGCAACCCCAAGCTCCGCAGAAACGTTGTGATACTGATTGTCGTCCTGGTGGTGCTTGTTGGGGGCGTGTTTTCGTGGCGCTATCTCAGCAGCTATGAATCCACGGATGACGCCCAGGCGGACGTTCACCTTTATCCGGTCAGCGCGCGAATTTCCGGCTACGTGGTAAAGGTCACCGTGGACGACAACCAGTGGGTTGAGAAGGGCACGGTTCTGGTCGAGATCGACCCAAAAGACTATGAGGTTGCGGTAGCGCAGGCGCAAGCCAATCTGTCCAACGTCGAAGCGACCGCACAATCACTGAATATCACTGTACCGATCACTTCGGTAAACACATCGAGCCAATTGAAGTCCGCCCAATCGGACATCGACAACAGCACGGCTGGGGTGATTGCCGCCGAGAGGCAGCTCAGCGCCGCACATGATCAACTCGAAGAGGCACTAGCCAACGACGTCAAGGTGCAAGACGACCTGAAGCGCTACAAGCTGCTCGTAGACAAGCGCGAGGTCGCCGAGCAGGTTTACGATCAAGCCTTGGCGGCGGCAAGATCCAGCACCGCAGCGGTTTCGGCTGCTCGCGCCAATGAGTCTGCGGCGCAGCAATTTGTTCAGCAAGCCCGCAGCCGCGTGGCGCAGGCCGATGCAAACCATCAATATGCGGAGACCGGGCCCCAGCAAGTGTCTTCGAGCCGGGCGCGCGCCCGGGCGGCCATAGCGGATGTCGAGCAAAAACGCGCGTTGCTCGAACAAGCCCAACTAAACCTCGGATACACCAAAATTGTTGCGCCGATCTCTGGTGAAGTGAACAAAACGGTTGTAGTCGGGCTAAATGTGCAAGCCGGCCAGCAATTGCTCACCGTCGTGCCTCTCGACGAAGTGTGGGTCACCGCCAATTTCAAAGAGACACAGCTTAAGCGCATGCATGTTGGCCAAAAAGCGGACATCCACATCGATTCCACCGGCCGGACTCTGAAAGGACACGTGGACAGCATTGCGGGCGCCACCGGCCCGCTCTTCAGTCTGCTCCCACCGGAAAACGCTACTGGCAATTACGTAAAAATTGTTCAGCGGATCCCTGTAAAAATCGTTCTCGATCCTGGAGAAAATCGCGACCGCCAACTTCGGCCCGGCATGAACGTCGTGCCCGACGTTTACCTGCAATGAGCACAGCGGCTCTCACCATCGACCAGGACGTCTGGCGGCCTAAGTACAATCCTTGGCTGATTGCTGTTGTCGTGGCGCTGGCGGCCTTCATGGAAGTTCTGGATACCAGCATCGCCAACGTGGCTCTGCCGTACATGGCCGGCAATCTGGCGGCGAGCAACGACCAGAGCACGTGGGTCCTCACGTCTTATCTCGTATCAAACGCCATCATTCTCCCGATCAGTGGTTGGTTCGCCAACACCTTCGGACGAAAGCGCTTTTTCATGGCCTGTTTAGCTATCTTTACGGTCAGTTCACTGCTTTGCGGCTTCGCGCCGAGTCTCGGGTTTCTGCTTCTCTTCCGTGTGCTGCAAGGCGCGGGCGGCGGCGGGCTTCAGCCTATGGCTCAAGCCATCCTCGCCGACACTTTTCCGCCTCATCAGCGCGGCTTGGCATTTGCACTATACGGCATTACCGCCATCACGGCGCCCACGATCGGTCCAACCCTCGGCGGCTGGATCACATTCAACTATTCCTGGCGCTGGATTTTTTTCATTAACATTCCGGTTGGGCTGATGACCTGGTTTCTGGTACGCCGCGTCGTCGAAGACCCGGCCTATATGGCCCGGCTCAAGGCGGCGGGCGCCAAGTTGGACTACATCGGCATCGCCCTTCTCACTTTGGGGATTGGCGCGCTACAAATTTTGCTCGACAAGGGCCAAGAAGACGATTGGTTCGGCTCGCGCTTCATCACGACGCTCATCGTTGTCGCCACCGTCTGCCTCATCTCCCTGGTGATCTGGGAGTGGTTTCAAAAAGCGCCGATCATCGACGTCCACATGTTCAAGAGTTTCAACTTCGCCAGCGCCAGCCTGATGTTGTTCATGCTGGGCATCCTGTTATTCAGCAGCCTGGTCCTGATGCCGCAATTCCTGCAAACCCTCGTTGGCTACACCTCGCAACTCGCCGGCTTTGCGCTTTCCGCCGGTGGACTCGTCTTGCTTTTTGAAACGCCGATTGTGGGCCAGCTGACGACGAAGATCCAGGCGCGCTACCTGATCGCCTTCGGCTGGCTGGCCTTGTCCGTCGCTATGTACTATTCCACGCAGCGCATCGACCTTCAGATCAGCTTCAAAGCCGCAACTTCGCTACGCATCGCCCAGGTCATTGGTTTGGGTTTCCTATTCACTCCGATCACGCTGGTCGCCTACATCGGTATTGCGCCGGAAAAAAACAACGCCGTCGCCGGGATCGCCAACTTCATGCGCAATATAGGGAGCAGCGTGGGAACCTCGATGGTTACAACGCTGGTTGCGCGCCGCGCGCAACTCCATCAAGCCCGGCTGGTGGAATACGCGCGGCCCGACAATCCCAATTTTCAAAATCAGGCAAATGGTCTTGCCCAGCAGTTGGCGCACTCGGGTATTGGAGCGCATGAGGCTTACGCGCGGGCCGTCGCGACGATTTACCAAGGGGTGCAAGCGCAGGCCACTACTTTGGCCTACATCGACATCTTCATGGTTCTTTGTGTGGTCTCGGGGATCATGTTTTTCCTGGCTTTTGCACTGAAGAAGAACGATCCCGGCGGTGGCAGGGTTTTGGCAGAATAAGCGAATTGAACTCGTTTGCAGTAGGATTGTGTTTCGATGTAAACGGGCTCAAGGGACCTAGATGATTAGAATACTTACGGTTGAACGGGAATATGGAAGCGGCGGTGGCGAAATTGCTCAACTGCTTGCTAAGCAACTGGGCTGGAAGCTGTGGGATCAGGACCTGACGGAGGAGATCGCCAGGCTGGCAAATTGTCCCAAGGACATCGTCCAGGTTCGCGAGGAACGCACCGATCCGCTCTACTACCGGCTCTTCAAGTCCTTTTTGCGCGGGAGTTACGAAGGAAGTCTCAATGCGCACAAGCTCAACGTCGTCGACAGCGAAAGCATTTTGAAGATTACCGAACGCGTTGTTCATCACGCCGCGAAAGCCGGTAACTGCGTGATCGTGGGACGGGGCTCGCAGCACTTTCTCAGGAATCGTCCGGACACGCTCCGCGTCTTTCTTTACGCTCCCAGGGAAGATAAAGTGCGCCGCCTCATGGCGCGCGGCAAAACCGAGAAAGATGCGCAAGAGCGCGTCGATACCGTCGATCACGACCGCGTCGAATTCATCCAAAAATATTTCGGCGTCGACTGGCCTGACCGCACCGCTTACCACGCCATGATCAATACGACGACCGGTGATCAGTGCGTCGCTCACATGATCCTGGATCTTATGAAAACGCTCGACGCAAAAACCGCCTGTGCACCCGCGCCCGCGGCAGGCTGACTCTGACGAGCGACTGGACCTTCCAGCACGAAGGTCCTCAAGTACTAGCGCATATCTCAAGACGGGAGCTCCCGGGAGCAGCGTAGGAAGCTTTTCTGCCGCGAATTCGTTATAGCGCACGTACGGTCCAGGGAGTAACTACCCTCGGTTCCATGCGGAGGTTGCCCAAAACCCCACTTCTACCTAGATCGCAAGTGACTGATTCCGCGCACTCTGAATTCTCAGTTTTGGATGTCCACAAAGAGTTGTTTTGCGAGTGGCCCCAACGGTCTCGAGCCTCGCGCGGATGTGCGTCGTCCGAGGGCGCCTCATCTATCGAGGCTGGGCTATCCAGTCGAACTCGACTGCGCCGAACAAGGAGCGGTGGTTATCGGAATCCTCCTCCTCGGATATTCGTTTGGACGCCGTCTTACTAAGGTGTGGCAAAAGCGAACGGACGTAGACTCGTTATGCGGCGCACCCCGGTCCAGGCTCGCCGTTTGCCGAGGCGCCACGCGGCTTCGTGCAGTAACTGGCACGTCGACTCCGGCGGCAGCGTTCTTGAATCGAGCATGCTTCTGTCATGCCGCCCAGCTGGGCGTGTAGCTCAGTTGTAAAATCACTCTAACAAACTGATTCTACGCCTCTTACGTCCACGTCGTTAGTCCAAATAACCCCTTACGATCGTCCCCCTTTTAGTCCCCTTGGGACGCAATTGCTTTTCCTTCATTGAATCGCCTTGCAATCGAAGACTACCTGGCAAGAAGCGAAACACGCCGCTGTTTGAGCAGCGACGTGCCTCTGGTCGCCGGCTCGCTTAGTCGAGTCCGGATGGCCATGCACATGATTAGCTCATCTTCTGCTGTGTCTCGCCTTCCCTTGCGGAAAGGATGAATAATGACATGCCAATCCAAATACCTAATCCAGGCCCTGCTCCGATGGACGTTGCTGTTAATTCGTAGGATCAGATCCTAGCGTTTCATGCTCTACAAGGTCATGAAGGTAGCCTTCCCATTTCTGCCTGATAAACACAGCTAGAAATAGATAAACCTTCCTCGGTTAGGAGGAAGGTTCCATTTGTTCTCTTTTTATGCGGCAACCCTTTGCGGTATAAGGCGCGCTTTCTCTTATTGAACCCTCGGGTGGCCGCCAAATGCGCAGGCCAGCTGTGGCTTTTGCGATTACTCCTCGGGTTCGATTTCGTCCGCGGCCTCGTATGTAGCAACCGCTATGGGCCGTGGTGAACTGCCTTTCAGAATCACAAGGTCTGACCGAAAGCATCATGCTGCAACCCTATGGCAGTTCTTAGAAATACACATTTCTGGGCTCGACTATAAGGCTAACCTGGCAGCTTGTTCGCCTGCTTCCTCGCCTTCGCCCACCGCTTCTTCGCCGCCTTCACCATTGCTGCTCTGCCAGCAGCCGATAAGGCGCGCTTCTTCACGCCGACTACGTCTCGCTCAGCGGAGTGGCCCAATGCCTTTGCTGCCGCTCGCACTCCGTTCAACTGGTGATTCAGTCGGTCGCGCTAGTGCAAAATCGCGCCGGAATTTTTGTCGCTCCTGCTCCGTCCAGCACGACCGCCGCGATTGAAGCGTTTAGCGATGCCTTATCGAAAGATGCCCGCACACCGATTGTAGACCCTCCTGCGACAGCCAAAGATGCGTATCCAATGTCGGGTCTGACGTTCCTGCTCTTTCCTAAAGATGGCTCTGACCCGGACTCGCGCCGCGCTGTGAGAGACTTCGTGCAGTACGCTGTCACGACAGGCCAAGACTCAGCCGAGAGTCTTGACTACGCGAAGCTACCCAAGTCTCTCCAGCAGCAGGACCTAACCTTGCTGACTGGACTGACGGTTGCTGGTCAACCTCTGAAATGACTTAGCTTGCCGCACAGCACGTTGGGCCGCAGCACGCCTGCGCCGCGGCTGGCTTCTTGGCTCGCACAAAGGCGCTAATGAATTTGTCCTGCACCTTTGGAGCGATTGTGGCCGCATCGATGCCTGCCGCCCGGAGAAATTCGCTAGCATCATCCACGTTGTAGACGCGTGTGGGTTCAATGTCGATGGATTCGAACCCGGCAGCAGCTAGTTTGTGCTGATACTCCGTGTCTGAGAGTGCTCCAGCTACGCAGCCGACCCAAAGTTCCATGCTCTTGCGGATTTCCGCAGGGACTTCGCCGCGAACAACCACATCGGAGATCGCAAAGCGGCCACCGGGTTTCAGAACGCGAAATGCTTCGCGGAGTACCCGATCCTTGTCGCCGGAAAGATTGATGACGCAGTTCGAGATGATTACGTCCACGGTGTTGTCGGGCAGTGGGATGTTTTCTATTTCGCCTTTGAGGAACTCCACATTGGTGAGCCCCGATTTGCGTTTGTTTTCGGCGGCGAGAGCGAGCATCTCATCGGTCATGTCGACCCCGTAAGCCTTACCTGTGGGACCGACGCGCTTGGCGGAAAGAAGAACGTCGATGCCGCCGCCGGACCCAAGGTCGAGAACGGTCTCGCCGGGTTCCAGTTTCGCGAGTGCAGTGGGGTTGCCGCAGCCTAGAGAGGCTCGAAGGGCGGCTTCTGGAACGGAGCCAGCTTCACCTTCGCCATACAGATTGGACGTGATCGGGTCGCATCCTTCGATGCTGGACGCGGGACTCGTGCCACAACATGAGGAACCCAGTCCTGAAGCAGCGCGTGTTGCGGCTGCGCCATACTTCTCTTTCACGACTGTCTTGATGTCTTGCGAACTCATGTGGTTCTCCTTTTCACTTTGAAATTGAGATGATTTCTTTCGGTGCGACGACCCGATTGCGAGTGCAGCACTCGGCGTACAGAAACCCGAGAAGGTCTTTGAGCGCGTCCGTGTTTGCGCGGTACCACAAGTAGGTCCCTTCGCGTCGCACTGTAACGAGACCTTCGTTCTTCAGTTTGTCCAGGTGATGGGACAGCGTGGAGTTTGGAATCTCCAACTCTGATTGGATGTCGCCGACAACAAGTCCGACGGGCTCTGCCGTCATTAGAAGCTGCATGATGCGAAGACGGGCTTCGGTGCCCATCGCCGAGAACATGTCGGCGAATCTTGTTACCTCGGAAAGGTCTGCTCGTTTCATATTTCCATAATACCGGAAATATAGAAGAACGTCAAGACCTAGTTTTTGCCCCATTTTCTCTCCGAGATTAGCTGGAAGACTAGCTGGTAGATTTGATCCCGAATTTGGCGGACTACGACAATAGATTGATTCTTAGGATCGCGAAGGTCCCAATCGATCTTCTTCAAGCCGGGGACGAAAGGACACTCGTCGCCACATCCCATCGTGACGAGCAGAGTCGCTTGTTTGGCTAAGTCTTCTGTTAAGAGTTGCGGTTTCGCCGCATTGAGGTCGATGCCCGCCTCGCGCATGGCCTGCACTACCTCTGGATGGACTCGTTGACCCGGCTGTGTTCCGGCTGAAATGGCTCGGGCTTTTGTAGCATCAGACATCCGATTGAACCACGCTGCCGCCATTTGAGAACGTCCAGCATTGTGCACGCAAGCAAACAAGACGATGTCCATGCTCAATCGATCTCCCTACTTGCGCCGTGAGGAATCACCACAGCTTCTGCGTCAGCGACAAGCCCGGGAGCCAGCCACCGAAACAGCAACGTGGCAGCGATTCCTCCAACGAGTTGCGCGAGAATGAATCCTCCAACATCGGCTGGCCTGATCCCGGCGAAAGTATCGCTCAGGGCTCTCGCTATCGTTACTGCAGGATTGGCGAACGAGGTCGATGCGGTGAACCAATACGCCGCAGTGATATAACTTCCTACGGCGAACGCAACGACGCTCGAACGAAACCGTGAGCACCCCCAAATTACGGACAGCAATCCGAAGGTCGCAACGAATTCGCTAAAGATTTGCGCTGGACCGCTGCGAGTATGCTGAGACAGAGTAACGGCAGGCAGTCCAAACATCACATGTGCGCACACCGTCCCACCTATGCCCCCTAGGATTTGCGCAAAGATATAAGCGGGCACCTCGGTCCAGGTGATCCCGCGTTCTAGAGCGTCCGCAATGGTTACGACCGGGTTGAAGTGAGCCCCGGAGATCGGGCCGAATGTCAGAATCAGGGCGATTAGTGCCGCGCCTGTTGCCAAGGTGTTCGCCAACAGAGCCAGACCAACGTTTCCGCCGGAAAGCCGTTCAGCCATGATTCCAGACCCGACGACCGTTGCCACGAGAAGCCCAGTGCCCAACGCTTCGGAGGTTACCCGTTTGGCTAGGGCGACACTTGGTTTAGACTCCGGGCTGGTTTTGGCGTTACTCAACGAAAATCCCCCGATCTCAGATACAATCGCGAAGGCGAATATATAGGCTAATGCCGAGAACTCAAGTCAATATTATGTTTCGAGCGTTTTCCGACCCGACGCGACTTCGCATCCTACATTTGCTTCGGGATGGAGAATTTTGCGTCGGCGATCTCGTGACGATTCTTCGCGTTCCTCAGCCAACCGCCTCCCGGCATCTTGCTTACCTTCGCAAAACGGGGTTGGTAACTACTCGAAAGAATGGCTTGTGGAACTTCTACAAACTGTCTTCTCCGAAGTCTGCGTTCCATCGCAAGCTCTTGGACTGCCTTGGAGATTGTTTTGGTTCCGTTCCTGAGATGAGCCGGGACACAAAAGACGCGGCGAAACTCAAACGCTCAGGTGGTTGCTGTCCTCACTAGGATTTTGCGGAAGCCGCAGCGTCCGGCAGTTGCTTGCCAATTTGATCGATCTCCTTCTGGATGGCGAGTTTGTCCAGACTAGCGAGCGGCAAGCACAAGAGCAGCGAAATTCTGCGGTCGAGAATCATGAAGGCTTCGCGAAAGGCGCGTTCAACCTGCTCCGGGGTCCCCTTGACCGCAGCGGGGTCAGGCACTCCCCAATGAGCAGTCATCGGCTGACCCGGCCAGACCGGGCAAACCTCCTGCGCGGCAGCGTCACAAACTGTGAACACGAAATGCAATTCTGGCGCACCGGGCTCGGCAAATTCCAGCCAGTCGTTACTTCGTAGGCCCGCTGTGGACAGGCGAGCAATTTCAAGTTGTTTGATAGCCTGCGGGTGAACGACGCCTGTGGGATGACTTCCAGCACTCTGAGCGACAAAGTTAGGTCGCCCCTTATAATTCATGATCGCTTCGGCCATGATCGAACGAGCCGAGTTTCCCGTACACAGAAACAGAACGTTGTAGCGTTGCACCATTAGATTTCACCTGCCTCGCGTTCAACGGTGGGAAAACGATTCTATATTCGCATATGCGAATACAGCCCAACGTTACCCTGTTCGTTTCGGCCTGTCAATGTCGAGGGTTATGCTCACGGCGGCGTCCTGAAGGTTAAAGTGGCTGGGTTGATGCTCCAGAAATTGTACCCGAGTACAGTTCGCCGTCCAAGTTGCTATAGTCCCAAAGAGACCATGAACCAAGCGCGGATAAACGCAACTTTGTCGTCGTTCGGCCTCCCCCAACCGAATATAGGTGAAACCGTCCGACGTTTTCTTTATGCACTGCGGCGGTTTTCCAAACCGCCACCTTAGTGAATACTTTTGGCTGGGTCGCGACACGACAGGCTCGTATTACTCGGTTGCCAATCGAATTCCCAACCGTTCGGCACGGAACCGAATACTGCTCGCCGGCCTCAAATCCCTACGCTTTCGCAACTGAGCTCCCCTCTTAGCTGTGTTCACGGTAAGTGGTGTACTTCTCGGTAGTTGGGGGAGGGTTTGGTCCATACCGGGTCCATTTCCCTTCGGCACACACGCTCTGAGCTCACCCCTCAGCTGCGTCGGCCGTAAGTATCTTGTTCCTGCGGAGTTGACGGGCGGTTGGGTCCGTACTTGGGTCGATTTCTTGAATCTCTTGTTGAAATTCACGATTGATAGGACCGATCTGTGCGCCGCTATTCTGGGCTCTTATCCTCCCCATGGTCACACAGAAGGGCAACGCGGGACGAAACCACCTGTGCGTGTGCAAAATTAGAGGTCGGTCCGGAAAGCCTTATTCTGCGTTGAATTTCAGTTTATACAGCCTGCGCAGAACTCGTTCTACCACGTCTCTGAAATCGTCGATCTGAGCGTCACTGATGCCAACGGTGGCCTTTTCGTGAACGAGCTTGCATCTCAACCGGTAGTAGTGTTCGATCTTCTTCCAAGTATCCGATTTGATTGTTACGTACCGTTTTATCTCGTTGTGCACAGACGTGCGATTGGAGAAGAGCGACAGAAGGCGTGCGTCGCTGTAGGGTGTGCCGGATTCATTGACCAAGTACTCCTTGAACGCAATCTCAAGCGTGCTATCGAGAACGATCAACGCGATGCGATTCCGTTGTTCGAGTTTTTGCTTGGCAATCAGATCGGCGGCAATGATTCCTTCATAGAGTCCCCTAGTCCAAGGCTTTTTCTTCGCGACACGCCTGTTTTTTTGAGTGATAACCTCACCGTATCTGGGCCGGGATCTGGGTAGCGGTGGAAGGAACGACTTCGCCACGTCCGGAAAGTCATCGATTTGTACCTCCTTGGTAAGCGACTGGTGAGAACCGTCTGGACGAAGTGAGAGTAAATAAGGATGCTGCCCGATGTGGGCACATCGATAAGTGTCCACGAGGGGATAGTGGACACTTCCGAGCAGGCCATCCTTGATGAGACACCCAAGCGAATAGCGAGACGGCGGCGATCGATCGAAGAGAAGCGACGAATCGTCGAAGAGACGTTAGAAGCCGGCGCGTCGGTAGCACGCGTGGCGCGGCGACATGCAGTCAATGCCAATCAGGTTTTTTACTGGCGCAAGAAGTATCGCGAAGGGCGGCTTGGTAAGCGCCAGTCCAGCAAACTCCTGCCTGTAACGTTGTCAGGCATCTCACTGAGTAAATCCGGGCGAGCTGCTTGCACGTCTTCGCCATTCGCTGTCGGGTCGATGGAGATCAAGCTTGCCAAAGGGACTCTTCGCGTAGCAGGGAACGTGGATGTGGTGGTGCTGCGTACAGCGATCGAGTGTTTGCTCGGATGATCGGGCTGCCGACGGGAGCGCGGATCTGGATCGCCGCAGGGGTGACAGATCTTCGTCGAGGATTTACAGGCCTGAGTGGAATGGTGCAGACAACACTTCAGGAGAATCCATTCTCGGGTCACGTCTTCGTTTTCCGTGGTCGGCGCGGTGACCTGATCAAGATTCTGTGGTTCGATGGGGACGGCTTGTGTCTTTTCGCGAAAAGATTGGAGCGCGGACGATTCATCTGGCCGCAAGTCACGAGCGGAACAGTGGCGCTGACACCCGCACAGTTGTCCATGTTGCTCGAGGGAATCGATTGGCGGCGCCCGATACGCAGCTACGATCCACAAATGGCGGTGTGAAAGAAAAGATTTTTGTTATTTTCCGGCGCGTTTTCATCATGCTGTAAAAAAAGTGCGGTATGTTCGCGCGCAATGGATGCCGCCACACTGCGCGACCTCGATCAACTCGATTCCGAGGCATTAAAGGCCCTCATTTTGGCGCTGCGTGAGCAAGTCTTCTCGCATCAGAAACAGCTCACCACACAGCAAGAAGAAATCCTTTCTCAGCGTGAGCAGCTCGTTTCGCGCGACGCGGAAATCGAACACTTGAAGCTGCTGATCGCGAAACTGCGTCGCCTGCAGTTCGGCCGCTCGTCGGAGAAGCGGGAATACCAGATCGAACAACTGGAACTGCGGCTGGAAGAACTGGAAGCAAGACGAACGAAAGAAACAGCTGCAGTGGAAAAATCACCGTCGGCGAGCACCGCGGTAGTGCGGCCTGTGCGGCGACCGTTGCCCGATCACTTGCCACGGGAAGTGCGAAAGTATCTTCCGAAGCAAGAAGCTTGTCCGGACTGTGGAGGTAAGCTGAAACATCTTGGCGAAGATGTTTCGGAAATCTTGGAGTACGTTCCGGCCAGTCTCAAAGTCATTCAGTACATTCGTCCCAAGCTAGCTTGCGCGTGTTGCGATCGCATCGTGCAGGCCGAAGCGCCAAGCCGGCCGATCGAGCGAGGCATTGCTGGGCCAGGGCTCCTGGCGCATGTACTGGTATCGAAATACTGCGATCACTTGCCTCTCTATCGTCAGTCGCAGATCTTTGCGCGCACCGGCGTGGAGTTGGATCGCTCCACCCTGGCGGAGTGGGTCGGCGGATCCAGCCGGCTGCTTGCGCCGCTGGTCGAAGCGTTGCGACGTCACGTGATGGCTGCAGACAAACTACACGCGGATGACACGCCAGTTCCGGTGTTGGCTCCAGGTTTGGGTAAGACCAAAACGGGGCGGCTGTGGACCTACGTGCGCGACGATCGTCCCGCGGGAGACAGCACACCAGCTGCGGTGTGGTTCGCGTATTCACCGGATCGCAAGGGCGAACATCCGCAATCTCACCTGAGCAACTTTACCGGCACACTGCAAGCGGATGGTTACGCCGGTTTTGATCAGATCTACGAAGCGAGACGCATTCAGGAAGCGGCGTGCTGGGCGCACGTACGGAGAAAGTTCTACGATCTCGAGGTCGCGCACAAATCCCCGGTTGCGGCTGAGGCTCTGGAACGCATCGCGGGGTTGTATGCCATCGAGAAAGAAATCCGAGGACGTCCACCGGACGAGCGGCGTGAGGTTCGCAACACGCGCGGCAGGCCGTTGCTGGAATCGCTGAAACAATGGTTCGAAGAGACCTTAGGGAAACTCTCGCGAAAATCCGATACGGCTATGGCCGTTCGTTACGCACTCGGACGGTGGGAAGCACTGCTGCGCTTCTGTGATGACGGCCGCATCGAAATCGATAATAATGCAGCGGAACGAGCGTTGCGGGTCGTAGCTCTGGGCAGAAAGAATTTTCTTTTTGCAGGCTCCGATGGTGGTGGAGAGAGTGCCGCGGCGATTTACAGTCTGCTGGGCACCGCCAAACTGAACGGAATCGATCCCGAAAGTTATCTACGGAACGTGTTGTCTCGTATCGCGACTTATCCCATCAACCGCATCGAGGAGTTACTGCCATGGAACGTCGCCACAAGTCTGTCACCCGGAATAGACGAAGCGGCGTAAACAAAGACGCAGCCGGGAAAGTCGGCGTCGGCAGTTCCTCGGAATTACCTCACATCGCAGAGCTGATCAGCGACGGCGAAATCACGGTCGGCACGCTCGTACCGGTCGGGTGTGTGGCCATAGCCACTGACGGCCACAACAGTTTAGCTATGCTGAAACGCCGAAAAGGTGAAACCCTCGCCCAGTTGCTCACACGTCTCGATCTGGCGATTGGCAAAGCGTTCACCGAAGACGTCTTCACCGACAAGATCAACACGCCCTGAGAAACTCGCACCGCCGATAGCATCTTGAGACGGTAAGAAACGAACGCTTACCCTCCTTGATCGTTCCCGCGTCGTACTTGAAGACTTTGTCGTGCCAATCTCCCATCCAAATGCGCGACAGCGAGGCGTAGTCTTTCACGACCTGCACAAGCCAATTGCGGAGGGCCAAAAACACTTCGTGCTTGGTGCTGATATCCGATTTGCTGCTATTCCATGGCATCAACCTCGCATCGCCATTGAGAAAGACTAACACTCGAGTAAGAGAGACCTTGGGATGTGGGAGTCCAGCTAGCCCCTTAATAAAACCGACATCGAATGTTTTCAGTGCACGGGCGGTGAGGCGCTCGTTACAGTAGAAATAGACACCGTATTCGCCGGCGGCCGGGCTCGATTCTCTGGTAAGGCCAGCTAGTGCTTCGACACGGATAAACCCGGCCTTCTTCGGTCTTGAGGGTGCCCGTGTATCTCCGAGGCGAGTAGTTCGGAGGGTAGGCCCAATTTTCAAAACATTGCGGTGTCAGTGTTTCGCCATTCAGCTTGATCGTGATGTTGTTCTTCACGAGAAATCTTGCATAGGTGGTTTTCAAGTGATCTCGGAGCTGCGAGATGGCTTCGTCGGTGACGTGAACGCGAAGTCTCTGTAGCCCCATAATTGTCGTGCCTGGCGCAATATCGTCAACTTCATATACGGGGAGGTCCCAATCCTCATCGGCCAGCCAAGCCTCATCGAACTCGACTTGATGGGTGCTTTGTTACCGTGCCGCGTTTTGATGGCGATGTCTTGCGCCAGCGCGACTACTGCCCGCTTTGTGCCAACGCCGAAAATTCCGATGGTTTCATCGGTTGGAGTCGTGCCGGTTTGACCGGGTCCGACAACATAACGCAGGTCTGACTTGGCAAGTCCCCCGGCATCGTCTTCGACGGCAATGGTTTGCTGTAGTTTATTGAGGGCGACCTTAATGGCGATATTTTTGGTCTTGCCGCCTCTAACCCAACGTCGAGGGCGTTGTCCACCAACTCGCAAATAGATCGATTCAAGTCATAGTCAGCGATGATGGAAAGAAAGAGTCTTTTGGATGGAGTTGCATCGATGGAATCCGTCTCTTTTCTCATCGTCCACCATCGTTTTCGGCTTGGGGGCAAGCAAGGCCTAAGGTACTAGGATCTCTGCGCAGATGGGGTGGCGAGTTCGAGATAATCACAACGAATCGATGCGGGCGCGAAAGACTTGAGGAACGGCACGGGTTGCTGGTCACTTTGTCGAACAGCATCGGCGGTTTTGAACCGTTGGGGGGTGCTGACATGGTGACCTGAATTCTACAGTACCTCTCCAGAGACGAACACTGGGTTAAGATCACCAAAGCCGGTCTCAAGAACTTCGTGGTTCACAAATGAAAGTTTCTTCCCAGCAGCTTCGCCTATCAGCTACAGACGTGAGCAATCACCTAGGCTGTCGACACCTGACCCAATTGGAGCTCAGCGTGGTGCGTGGAAACCGAGTGCCACCGGAATTGCGCGCGCCCGATTTAGTCATGATTCAGCAGCTTGGCCTTCGATTCGAGTCGCAGTATTTGGAGGCGTTGCGAAAGTCTGGTTTGGAGGTGGTGCATCTTGGTGAGATCAAAGACGAGATGCGTGCGATGGCCGAAACCGAGAAGGCAATGCTAAAGGGTATTGCCGTCATCGCGCAAGGAGCATTGGGCGTCGGACGCTGGTTCGGGAGGCCAGATGTATTGCGGTGTTCTGAAAAACCGAGTGAGAGGTTTGGGGCTTGGTCGTACGAAGCGTATGACTGCAAGCTTGCCCGAGAGACGAAAGCTGGTGCAATTCTGCAACTGTCCTTTTATTCAGCCGTGCTCGGTGAAATGCATGGCGGCACCGTCGATGGCATGCCAGAAAGCATGTGGATCGTTCACCCGGGCACGGCTCTGAAACCGGAACAGTACAGGGTCGCTGGGGCGTCCGGTTCACACCGACGCGTGCGGTGAAAAACGCCAAGCGGTATCGTTACTACACTTCACAGACCGTGGTCCAGCAAGTTGGCGGCAAGCCCGCTATTACTCGGTTTCCTGCCCAGGAGCTCGAACAATTCGTCAAGTCGCAGGTACATCTCTTGCTTCAGACGCCCGAGAAGTGCACTACCGGGATGAGAAATAGCCCAAGCAAAGGTGCAGCTACAGAAAGGACCAAGGATCTCGCGAAGAAATGGCCGCTGCTTGAAGTGTCGAAGCAACATGAGTTCATCAGGACCATACTTAACAGCTCGTTGAAGAATTGAGTTTTGTGAGACCTCGGTTCTGAATTTCAGGGGTTATCACTGAATTGCATAAGAGCCGTTTGGTCGTTCTATCCGCTCAGCTGGCCCTAAGCGGAACCCGATGTCATGCTTCCGCTATCAGGTTTCGCAATCGGCAGAGGTTGTAAGCAGCGCCGGTAAAGGTGAACAGCCACCCAACCTTGTCGATCCCTCGCAGCTTCACTTTCCTGACCATCCCCACCATTTTCATCCACCCAAACGATTGCTCCACTCGTTTTCGCTTCCGCTGACTCACCTCATACCCGACCTGTCGCGTGGTCCGCTGGTCCACCGCGCTCCTGCGGTTCGTATCGTTCTGCGCCACATGGGGGGTAATGTTCATCCTGCGGAGTTCTCGTACGAATTCCTGCGTGTCGTAGTTTTTGTCTCCTCCCAAGGTGACCCGCTTTCCGCTGGGGATTGCCTCGGCCATGAGCATCGCTGCATCTCGCTCCGCTCTTCCATTAGCCTCGGTCAGAAAAGTCTGCACCAGAAGCCCGTTACGGTTCTCCATCAATACATGCCCCAGATAGCCGAGCTTTGCTTCGCTCCCTTTGGATTTCTTGAACAGTCTAGCGTCGGGATCGGTGGTCGATTCATGGGTCTGGTTCGTCCGCTTCTCCTTGTGAAAGTCGACCTCTCCTCCTGGTCCGGGTGGCTTCCCCTTTCCGTCCTTCCGCCGAAAGCTCTTTTGACTGGCCCAAGCCTCGATCAATGTCCCATCCACGGTGAAATGTTCATCCGACATGTACGGCCGCGCACGTTCCAGCACCCTTTGAAAAAACGACTCCGCGATCTCTTCGTTCAGCAAACGCTCCCGATTCTTGCTGTACACCGCGTGATTCCATACCACCTCGTCCATCTCCATCCCCACAAACCACCGGAACAGCATGTTGTACTGTAGTTGCTCGATCAGCATGCGCTCACTGCGCACCGAATAGAAAACCTGCAACAGCAGTGACCTCAACAGTCGCTCCGGGGCAATCGACGGACGCCCCACATCGGAGTACAGCTTCGCGAACTTCGGCGACATCTCCTTCAGAATCTCGTCCACCATCTTGCGGATCGGTCGCAACGGATGATCCGCGGGAACACGCTTCTCTGGAGAAATGTAGCTGAACATTCCTTCTTGCAGGTCATCGTCGCCGCGCATTCACTCGCCTCCTTCGCCTTCCTTCACTCAGACGAGTTCTCTTCCATTAAAGTTGCAGTGGGACGGAGTTTTTCAACGAACTGTTAAGCGTGTGACGATAGGCCAGATAACCCTGTGGATTGAGATTGACCAGTGCAAGCTGGTTGCAACTTTATTGGAAGAGAATGTGGAAGCCATCTCGTCTTCGTTCACCGGCAAGTCAACCATCCTAAGATTGACCAGCGCATTCCAAGCTCTACGTCAAAGAGGCGAATTGCGAGTAATTGCTCCGCTCAAGGAGGGCGCATGCTTCGAAGGATCGCGTGTGCCGTCGCTAGTGAAGGCTATAGCCCGCGCGCACAACTGGTATGAACAAATCGTGACGGGCGAGATCGGTACG
The DNA here is from genome assembly GCA_963834025.1 of uncultured Acidobacteriota bacterium. Classification (GTDB taxonomy): domain Bacteria; phylum Acidobacteriota; class Terriglobia; order Acidiferrales; family UBA7541; genus Acidiferrum. Next base: position 1,080,192 of record CAWIAI010000007.1, read on the forward strand.
GTCGGTCAACTTGCTCAGAAATCAGCTCTAACTCGGCGGTATGTGAGACGAATCTTACAGGGCGCAAGATTATCACCGCAGATCACGGAGGCACTTCTATCCGGTAAGCACCCTCCAAACCTCACAATAAAGGAAATTCAACACGGCGTGCCGCTCAACTGGCGGGAGCAGGAGAAGAGACTTCTCCGATCGTTCTAAAGCTCCTCAGTCGCCGCGCGACTTGGACGCGTACAGAGTGAGTGGCGGAGGAGGAGGGATTCGACTTTCCTTGGTATAAGGGCGGGAACTGTTGGCATGCGTTGGTTCGCTACACCCAAGACCCTCAAAACAACGAATTTATATTTTGCCGCATAAACACTGCCTTCTATCGGTATCTAATTCCTGACCTTTTTGTAGCACATGTAGCAACTACTTCGGGCTTCACCACCTAGTTAGGATCTTTAGAGCGCCCTCTCGTGAAGATTTGCCCAAAGAACGACCACAGACCTAGGCCCCGCCCGGTACCTGTGTTTGGAAACCGAGGGTGCTTCTTGCCAGGCCACGATGTCCTGGGGCGACTCTAGAGAAGTGTCGATCCAGCGCCTCCAGAAACCTCCCTCGCTCTTCTCTAGCCGCGGCAGCTCAAACTCGAGGGACCCCCAGTAAGCGTTGAAGATGAAGTAGACGAGCAGGCCTTCCGCCTTTAACTCCGCACTGAACGCAACACTGTGCGATTGATCGCTCCAATCAGGCCGATCGAGTTTCACTCCATGCCAGTTTTTAGTCGCACTGCTGATTAACTGGCTTAAAGTTCTCCGCCGGCGCTGGGGGTCGGTATCTCGCAACAGTCGTCTCGCGATAAGTAATTTCACAAACCGATGCACATCCGCGTGCTTTGTGACGAGAGACCAATCGAACCAGTTGGATTCGTTGTCCTGACAGTAGGGGTTGTTATTACCATGTTGCGTTCGCCGAACTTCGTCGCCCATCGCGAACATTGGTAAACCAAGAGAGAGCATTGTGACGGTGAAGAAATTCTTCACCTGACGGTTTCGGAGCCCCTCAATTTCAGGATCATTGGTAGGACCTTCCATCCCACAGTTCCAGCTGCGATTGTCGTCTGTGCCGTCGCGGTTGTCTTCACCATTGGCTTCATTGTGTTTCTGGTCGTAAGAGACTAGGTCGTTGAGTGTGAATCCGTCATGACATGTCACGAAGTTCACACTCTGTTCCGCCTCGCGCTCTTTGTGCCGATAGATCTCGTGGCTGCCAAGCAAGCGGTCCGCGAAACGCCGCAACGAGCCATGGTCACTGCGGAAGAATCCTCGAATGTCATCACGAAAGCGTCCATTCCATTCCTTCCAGCTGTCTCCAACAAAGCTGCCGACCTGGTAGAGTCCGGCGGCGTCCCAAGCTTCAGCGATCATCTTTGTCGCGGCTAGATCTGGATCCGATTCAATATCCAAGAGGACAGGGGGATTAGGCATTACGTACCCGCTGGAATCTCTCGCGAGGATCGAAGCGAGATCAAAACGGAAACCATCCACGTGCATCTCTTCCACCCAATAGCGAATGCTATCCAGGATCATCCGCCGAACGATGGGATGATTGGCATTGAGTGTGTTTCCGGTACCGCTGTAGTTAGCGTAGCGCGAGCGGTCCTGTTCCAGGATGTAGTAAGCGTTGTTATCAAGTCCACGAAAACTGAGCGTTGGTCCGGAGTGATTGCCTTCCGCTGTATGATTGAAAACAACGTCAAGGACTATCTCGATTCCCGCTCGATGCAGAGCCTTGACCATGTCGCGAAACTCGTCCACAGGACCCAGAGAATCGTGCCGAGAGCTGTACGCTTGATGCGGTGCAAAGAATGAGATCGGTGCGTAACCCCAGTAGTTAACGCGACCTGGCGGGGAATCCTGGGGATCAAACTGGAACACGGGAAGAAGTTCGACAGCCGAGATGCCTAGGTCCTTGAGGTACGGAATCTTCTCGATGAGTCCGCGAAAAGTGCCGCATGTCTCCACTGAGACACCCGAGCTCGGATGCCGCGTAAATCCTCTAACGTGTAATTCGTACACGATCGACTGAGAGGATGGCCGGTCAAGTGGTGTGTCGCCCTCCCAGTTATACGAGCGTGAATCTACAATCACGCTCTTCATCGAAGTCGAGGAGTTATCGCCTTTTTCTTGGGCTGCTTTACGAGAGTAGTTTTTAGGGACAACGACCCCGCGACCATACGGGTCGAGCAAGACTTTGGCAGCGTCAAACCGTATACCTTTGACGGGATCGAACGGCCCATGAACCCGATACCCATAAAGCTGACCCGCCTGCACGCCGGGAACGAAGACATGCCAGTAGTGGTAAGTACGGTTAACAGATGGATCCAAAGGGATCACACGAGCGGGCCGCTCGTCGTCTTCGTAGTCGAAAAACAGCAATTCGATTTCCGAAGCATCCCGTGAGTACAAACTGAAATTCACACCCCCGCGGCCGACCGTCGCGCCGAGAGGAGCGCTTCGCCCAATATTCGGGGCGGGCGCCGTTACTTCCTGATGGATTCGTTGCGCGCCACTGGCCGTCACTGCCTCAGATACGGACACATTTTTGATTGGTTGTACACCCACCGCCATCTCGCTCTCTTGTCCTCTGCCGATATCAGTCTCCCAGCCGAACTAGGCGACGGCCTTCCTAGCACAGCGCCTTGGAACTGATCTGAGACATCAGTTCGTCCCGGGATTCGACGAACCATCTGGCTCCTTTCGGGCCGCGCCTCTTACGATGCAGCTTTCACCATCCTCGCTGTAGGCAATGTTTGCGACACGCGCAAACGATTGGAAGATGCCGTCAGGTCCCTGAGCTGCTGGAAAACCGGACTGTTCAGCATGTCTTCCGTCAAGCGCCAACACCAGTTTGCTTCCGTTGAACCAGGTATGTTCATCCGAGCCTCGGAACCCAGACTAAGTAAGTCTTGCAAAGGAGCGATAGCGAGCCCAGCAACAGAACACCATGCCATCCGGACTAACTCTCGCGTAAGTTCGCTGATATCGCAGTGCGTTCGATTCAAATAGCTCCGGATTCTTCCCCGTTCCGCTTCGGAATGAGCTTCGAACCATCCGCGAGTTGTATCGTTATCATGTGTTCCCGTATACGCCACAGTGTTGGTCGGATAGTTTGCGGGGAGATGGGGGTTATCGGAACGTCCATCAAAAGCAAACTGAAGCACTCTTGTTCCGGGAATATGGAACTCATCGCGCAGCGCGCAAACGTCAGGTGTGATCAGACCGAGATCCTCAGCGATGAATGGCAGCGCTCCTAGTTCCTCTCGGACCGCATGGAAAAACTCTGCACCTGGACCCGGCACCCACTGCCCTGTCCGTGCCGTCTGTGAATTAGCAGGGACGTGCCATGAGGCAACGAATGCACGGAAATGATCCAATCGAATCACATCTACGTGAGCAAGGAGAGCGCGCAAACGGTCTATAAAAAATCGGAACCCGGTGCGGCGGAGGACATTCCAGTCATAGACGGGGTTGCCCCACAATTGTCCGTTCTCACTGAAATAGTCAGGGGGCACACCGGCGACAAACCGCGGCCGGAATCCTTCGTCAAGAACGAACAGTTCAGGGTGCGCCCACACATCACTTGAATCCGGCGAAACGAAAAACGGAAGGTCGCCGATCAATCCGACTCCCCGAGAATGTGCATACTCCTTGAGCTGCTGCGCTTGCTGAAATATCAAGAATTGGGCGAAACGGACCTTGTCAATCAGCTTTGACAGTTCTCGCCTAGCATTTGTTATAGCCGCAGGAACTCGCTGAACTAATTCCGTCGGCCAATCGCAGTAGGAGATGCCTTGGTACTTCTGTTTTAGAGCGCGGAAAAGTGCATAGTCTTCCAGCCAGTGACCCTGCAGGTGGCAAAACCGCTCGTAAGGAGCACGCAAATCTCTCCGGATGCCAGCGCTGAAGTTACCCCATACCTGGTCGAGCAATCGGTGCTTGAACTGAATTGCAGACCCATAATCGACAACGCTTGACGGAAATGATTGATCCTCGCATGCGTTCTCATGTAGCAATCCATCCTTGAGTAGGAGTTCCGGGCTGATAAGCAACCCGTTGCTCGCAAAAGATGACAGCGCTTGATAGGGAGAGTCGCCATACCCAGTCGGACCAAATGGCAGGGTCTGCCACCAGCTCTGACCGGCTTCGTGCAGACGATCTATCCATGAAAATGCTCCTGGTCCCATATCGCCAATGCCAAATCGCGAAGGCAGGGAAGTGACATGTAGCAATACCCCAGACGCTCGGTAGTCCGGCGGGAAGGGTGGAAGGTCTATCGATTGAGTTTGGTCTGTCATATTCTCTCTTTCTCTGTGCTAGTAACGAGCACTACAACAATGCGTTGTCCACGATTAGCGTTGGAGCAGCGCAACATCCACCAACATCTCTTTCGGCACCAATTTTCCAGCGAGAGGGAGATCGCCCTTTTTCTCTTCAGTTCACCGATTAAGATTTCGCGCTTACGATACCGGACATGGTTCCGCCTTCCATATGTCGCTCGCGTACTCCTTGATCGTCCGGTCGCTCGAAAACTTGCCCGAGCCCGCAACATTTAAGATAGCTTTGCGAGCCCAACTGTCCGGATTGGCATACAATTCGCACAACTGCTGATCTGCCTCGAGATAAGACAGGAGGTCCGCCAGGTGCAGGTAGTGGTCTCCGCCCGTCAGCAGCGTTTCGCGTAGCGGTTCGAAGACACCGGGCTCATTGCGGCTGAAGTGGTCGGAGAAAATCAGATCCAGAGCCGCGCGCGTTTCCGGTTCATTTTCGTAGTGCCAGCGTGGATTGTACCAACCGCGGCTATCGGCCACTTGCGCTGCGGTTAGGCCGAATAAGAAGAAATTCTCCTCGCCGCCTTCCTCCGCCATTTCGATGGTCGCTCCGTCTCTCGTGCCGATTGTCAGCGCGCCATTCATCATGAACTTCATGTTGCTCGTGCCGCTGGCTTCATAGCCGGCAGTGGAAATTTGATTGGACACATCGGTGGCAGGAATCAGCCGCTCTGCGAGGGATACGCAGTAATCTGGCAGAAACAGCACCTTGAGACGACCGCGCACCGCCGGGTCGCTGTCAATCTTGCCAGCAAGATTGTTGATGAACTTGATGATCAGCTTGGCGAGCCGATAGGCAGGTGCCGCCTTGCCGGCGAACAGGAAAGTACGAGGGGGCATCTCCAGATTGGAGTTTTCCCTCAGCCGGTTGTAAAGCACGACGACTCGCAGGGCGTTGAGTAGCTGCCGCTTATACTCGTGGATGCGCTTGACCTGGCAATCAATGATTGTGTCCGGGTCCACAGCCTGGCGCGTCGCTACCTTGAGCCAATCGGCAAACTGTACTTTGGCTTTGCGTTTTGCTTGACGGAACGCGTCGCGAAAACCTGGATCGTCCGCAAACCGCTTGAGTTTGCTCAATTGAGCGAGATCAGTGATCCAACCATCGCCAATGACTTCGGTGATGGTAGCAGCGAGCGAAGGATTAGCGAGAAGTAGCCAGCGCCGTGGCGTCACACCGTTCGTCTTATTGTTGAAACGCTCAGGAAACATCTCGGCTAGGTCCTTGACGGTTGTCGCGCGCAGCAGTCCGGAGTGAATCGCAGCGACGCCGTTGGTGCTGTGCGAGCCGATGATCGCCAGATTAGCCATGCGAATGTTGCGCTGCGGGCCTTCTTCTATGAGACTCATGCGCGCGACGCGCCCTTCGTCGCCGGGAAAGCGGCCCCGAACTGAATCAAGGAAACGGCGATTAATCTCGTAAATGATTTCCAGGTGACGCGGCAGCATGGTCTCGAACCATTCGACAGGCCACTTCTCAAGAGCCTCAGGGAGCAGCGTGTGGTTCGTGTAAGCGAACGTCTGCTGCGTGAGATCCCATGCCTGGGCCCATTCAAGGTGTGCTTCATCCAATAGGATGCGCATCAGTTCCGGGATCGCCAGGGTCGGGTGGGTATCATTCAGCTGGATGGCGACTTTTTCAGGCAATGCGCTCCAATCTGAGTTGCTGCAACGGAAACGCCGCACGAGGTCTGCGAGCGAACATGCCACAAGGAGATACTGCTGGACTAGGCGCAAGGCACGGCCCATGCTCGTACTGTCGTCGGGATAGAGGACTCGCGTTAGACTGTCCGCGGCGAGAGTCTCGGTAAGAGCAGCGACAAAGTCGCCGCTGCTAAACTTCTGGAAATCAAAATAATCTGGACTGGATGCGGCCCACAACCGGAGAGTGTTCACGGTCTTACCACCATAGCCCACGATAGGACGATCGAAAGGGACACCATACAACGTGGACGACTTACCGCGAACGGCACGCAAAGTCCCCCCATGCAGTTCGAAGGAACAGTTCAACTTGATTTCCACTCTCTCATGTGGACGAGCGACCTCCCACGGATCCGGCTGCCGCAGCCAGTTATCCGGCTGCTCGTATTGCCAGCCGTCCTGGATAAGCTGCTTAAAAATGCCATATTCGTATCGCAGGCCGTAGCCCATGGCTGGAAGCTGAATCGTAGCCATGGAGTCAAGGAAGCATGCTGCCAGCCGTCCCAGTCCTCCGTTTCCCAAACCAGCGTCAGGTTCTTGCTCCAGCAAGGCGAGCAAATCAACGTCCTGCTGTTTCGCTGTTTGCGTTACGAGCGGATCAAGCAGAAGGTTGGTAACGTTATTGGCCAACGATCGGCCGAGGAGAAACTCCATGGAAAGGTAGTAGACGCGCTTAGGATTTTTTTGTTCATATGTTTTCTCGGTCAGCACCCATCGCTGCGAAAGGACATCTCGGATGGATCGCGTAACTGCTTCAAAGCGTTCTCGCGGGCCAATCAACTGTTCGTCGATGACATTGTCGAATTGAAGATGCCGTTCGTACAGCCCTTCAGTTCCCGTAAACTGAATGGGGCCGCACCCATATTGTTTGAGAAGTTTGGATGGATCTTCTTGTGCTGCTTTTGCCCCGCTTGCCGCGATACCCTTTGTACTCATCGGAGTCTTCCTCTCTGAACTTGAGCTGCCATCTACACTGGATTCTTTTGAGGCGCGATCCTCACGGACTGGCGTGCGTCGCTACTGCGGGCTCATCCACGTGGCGAGTGTCGTTCCAGAAACGGATCACCGGTCGGGAGAGATCGTTTTCGTAGCCCAAGGCGCTGAGGCTCGCCGTGCTCAACATAAAATATCTGCTGTTAGCCGTCGGCTCGAGCCCGAGCCAGCGCGATGCCATTACCCGCATGAAATGCCCGCTCGTGAAAACTAGTACTTCTCCCGAAATCGCGCGTACTCGGCTAACTACCCGGTCCGCACGGGCGCTGACTTGCTGAGGCGTTTCGCCCTCGGGGCAGCCGTCGCGGAACAAGTTCCAGTCCGGGCACTCCGCGCGGATTTCGGCACCCCGGCGACCTTCATATTTGCCATAGTCCCACTCGACGAGGTCAGGGTCGATCTCGGCCACGGGGCCAAACCCCGCCAGTTCGCAAGTCTGGCGTGCGCGCTGCAATGGACTGGTGAACACCTTTGCGAAAGTCAGCCCTTGCAGACGTTCACCGAGTCGCCGAGCGGTGCGCTCGCCATTTTCGGTGAGTGGGAGGTCAGTAAGCCCGGTATGCTGGCCCGACAAGGTCCATGCGGTTTCACCATGTCTCGCCAGATAGACGATGGGAAGATCGTTTTTCAATGCGTCATCTCCCCGACGCCGGAGTTCTCGGGGGCTGCCGCTCGATGTTTCCCAGGTTTGGCCAAAATGCACCGAACAGTATCTTGTGCGATCAGGAGTTCCTCGTCGGTTGGAATCACGAATGCGTACAACCTCGAATCATCACTACTAATCTGCCCTTCTAATCCGACCATCCGCTCATTCCTGTCGTCGTCCAGTCTCAATCCAGCCCATTCAAGACCGCTGCAGATGCGAGCGCGGATGTCGGGCGAGTTCTCTCCGATCCCTCCGGTGAAGACAATCGCATCCGCGCCGCCCATGCAGGCAAGAAATGCGCCAACGTATTTTCTTGCGCGATAACAAAAGACCTCAATGGCAAGGCGTACCCGGCGGTCATCTTGATCGCTTAGTTCCTGCAGCAACACACGCATATCGTTTGTCAGCCCGGAGATGCCCAGCAATCCGGACTGGGTGTTCAGTAGAGCGTCCATTTCGTGTGTGGACAGGCCCTCTTTCGTGGCGATGAGGTTCACGATCGCTGGGTCGATATCGCCAGAGCGGGTCCCCATAACCAGACCCTCCAGGGGCGTCATGCCCATCGAAGTGTCCACAGAGCGGCCACCGCGAATGGCCGTAGCAGAGCAGCCATTGCCCAGGTGGAGCGTGATTACGTGAGTCTGTTCTTCAGTCAGTACACGCAAGGCTCTGTATCGGTCAGCCACATATCGGTGTGACGTGCCATGAAATCCGTAACGACGAATGTGGTGGCGTCTATACAAGTGGTAGGGCACGGCGTAGAGGTAAGCATGCTCTGGGATGGAATGATGAAAGGCGGTGTCAAAAACTGCGACCTGAGGCAATTTTGGACCGAATACTTGCCGCGACGCCAAAATACCCTTGATGTTGTTGGAGTTGTGTAGGGGAGCCAAATCGATGCATTCCTCGATTCCCTGTATCACCTCGTCGGTGATCACGGTGGATTCGGTAAACAATTCGCCCCCGTGAACCACGCGGTGTCCGACGGCATGGATATCAGACAGAGATCCGACTTCCGTTATTCCTGATTCGTCAGACGCGATCCACCGCACCAGGAATTGCAACGACCCCAAAATATCGGAAAGTGAAGCTGTAAACTTCTCCTTGAGCCCGTTGCGCGTTTGGACCGCGATGATCGCTTCTCCTCCGATCCGCTCGATCTGTCCGCGACACAAGTGCTCATCACTGTTCTGGGCAATCCGGCCAAAATCAGTAGCGATCAGCTGGAACTTCAGAGTGGAGCTACCCGAGTTGAGTACGAGAACGTTCATCGGCACTTTACCGATCGGTCGTGCTCATGATGCGCCGTGAAATTTGAGCTTTAGTTCGGCACGACCAGGCTCGACGACGAGATCTGGGTATCTATTGCGGCCATTCCCAGCCCGCAACGTCCGGTTTATCAGTGCCGTGCTGGTAGGCATAGTTCCGGCACGCAATCTGCTCATTACGGAATTTCTCCATGGCGTGCGCACCGATTCGCTGTAGTCTCGGGACACGCTTGATGACGTCCATCGCGAGACTGAAACGATCGATTTCATTCTCGATCGCTAACTCCAAAGGTGTATTGATGTTTCCTTGCTCCTTGTATCCACGGACGTGCATGTTCTTATGGTTTGTGCGCCGGTATGCCAATCGATGGATGAGCCATGGATATCCGTGGAAATTGAAAATAATCGGCTTATCGACTGTGAAGAGCGCATCAAACTCTCCGTCGGGCAAACCGTGAGGATGCTCCGTGCTCGGCTGCAATTTGAATAGATCAACCACATTGATGTAGCGGATTTTGAGATCGAGGAACTCCTTCCTCAACAGCACAATGGCCGCTAGAGTTTCCTGTGTAGGTACGTCCCCGGCAGACGCCATCACCACATCCGGCTCGCTCCCTTGGTCGTTGCAGGCCCGATTCCACATGCCAATTCCCTTAGTGCAGTGCGCGATTGCCGCGTCCATGTCCATGTATTGAAGGTGCATCTGTTTGTCGCAGACAATCACGTTGACGTAGTTTTCGCTCTTCAGACAATGATTCGCCACCGAAAGCAGGGAATTGACGTCGGGGGGAAGGTAGATGCGTGTGACTGCCGAGCTCTTGTTGACCACGACATCCAGAAAACCGGGATCCTGGTGTGTAAATCCATTGTGGTCCTGCCGCCAGACCGTCGAGGTGACTAAGATGTTGAGCGAGGCGATTTTTTCACGCCATGAGAGGTGATTACAGATTGAAAGCCACTTGGCGTGTTGATTGAACATCGAGTCTATTACGTGGATAAACGCCTCATAGGATGAAATGAAGCCATGGCGTCCCGTGAGCAGATAACCTTCGAGCATGCCCTCGACGGTGTGCTCACTGAGCATCTCTATCACTCGGCCATCAGGCGCCAGCTCTCCACCATCGGAGTCTTCCGGAAAATAGTCAGCAATCCAGAACTTCTTGCTAACTGAATAGATGTCATTCAGCTTGTTGGAAGTGTTTTCGTCGGGACCGAAGACGCGAAAGTTGTTCATATTTAGTTTCATAACATCGCGCAGGAACGCGCCTAACGGTCGGGTGTTTTCTGCTCGATCCGCTCCGGGTTTATCGATTTTCAGGGCGTACTGCTGGAAGTCCGGAAAGCGCAAAGTTTTCTTCAGGCGTCCTCCGTTCGCGTGAGGGTTGGCACCCATGCGCCGCCCGCCAGTGGGTGCGAGTTCTTTCAGCTCCGGGATTAGCTTCCCGCTTTGATCGAAGAGTTCTTCCGGTTTGTAAGCGCGCATCCAGCTCTCGAGCTGACGAAGGCGTTCCGGATTCTTTTTGACGTCCGCCATCGGAACCTGATGCGCCCTCCAGAAACCTTCCAGCCTGTGGCCATCAACCTCTTTCGGTGCAGTCCACCCCTTTGGAGTCCGCAATACAATCATGGGCCAGCGAGGGCGCTCCGCCACTCCTGTCTTGCGAGCTTCCTGCTGATAATTCCTGATTTCTGAGATGCACTTCTCGGTCGTGGCCGCCATTGCTTGGTGCATGCTTTCCGGATCAGAGCCCTCGACAAAGTACGGCGTCCATCCGCAGCCTCGGAAGATGCTTTCTAGCTCATCGTGACTAATGCGCGCGAGCAGTGTGGGATTATTGATTTTGTAGCCGTTGAGATGAAGAATTGGCAGGACTGCGCCGTCTCGCACAGGATTAAGGAATTTGTTGACGTGCCAGGAAGTCGCCAGAGGCCCAGTCTCCGCTTCGCCGTCTCCGACTACCGCCGCGACTATCAAGTCCGGATTATCGAACGCGGCTCCGCAGGCATGCGAGAGCACGTATCCGAGTTCACCCCCTTCGTGGATGGAACCGGGTGTTTCCGGTGTGCAATGACTCCCGACGCCCCCTGGAAAGGAAAACTGTTTAAAAAATTCTCGCAGGCCCTCTTCGTCTTCGCTTTTGTCCGTATAGATTTCCGAATAGGCGCCTTCTAGGTAAACAGGCGCCAAAACTCCAGGAGCGCCATGGCCCGGTCCCGCTAAGAAGATCATGTCTAAGTCGTATTTTTTGATGAGCCGGTTTAAATGGATGTAAGTGAACGCCAATCCAGGACTTGCCCCCCAGTGTCCTAGAAGCCGATTCTTGATGTGCTCGGCCTTCAGAGGTTCTTTCAGGAGAGGGTTGTCCTGCAGGTAAATCATTCCAAGCATCAGATAGTTGCAGGCACGCCAGTAAGCATGGGTCCTACGCAAATCTTCGGCGTTGAGAGGTGCTCCTGCAACAGTTGTTCTCGCTGGGCCATACGCGCTGATGGAATGCGTAGCCTTTTCGACTGCTGCTCCTGGTGCCATTTCATGCTCCTTCGCCACAGTTACAACTGCAAACAGTAGCCGCTCCCGTGTGACCACTGCCTAATTCTTAGACGTAGCGCCATTCCCAACAACTAGGGGAATCCCTGGTGAACTGCTTTTGACCATCACTTGGTCCGTTTTCGATAAGCGCTCTCAGACAGGGGATATACCAACTCCCCGTCTTTCGTGTGCACACGGGGGTACAAATTCTGGACATTGGGCCAGACATCGACCGGAATCCCATTCCAATGGAAACCATCAAATTGAGGGGGAACCACCCACCACGAATGAGGCCGGAGAAGCGATTCGCAGACTACCTATTGTTGAAGAATCCCCTAATTGTGGCCTTCCAACTCATTGAAATCGGCCATGGCACAAATTAGCTCGGGTCCAAAGTTGCGTCCAATCGAGAGGGCAGTTCACTTCTTGCGCCTAAGCCGGCAGCACTGGCCCAAGCATTGCTCTTTGCAGCCGAGGGGTGGCGAAAGTCGAACCACATTTAAGATTACCGATGGCCCGCAAGATTCGTAATTTTAGGGCGGTATTCGTTGGCACCTGTTGGCACTCGTTGGCGGAGGAGGAGGGATTCGAACCCCCGAGACCCTTTCGAGTCTAACGGTTTTCAAGACCGCCGGTTTCAACCGCTCACCCACTCCTCCGGTTATGTATTCTACGCTGACGACGGGACTTACGGAACACGCTGCCTGGAGGCAGTTGCATAGTGGTTCCACACTCGATCAATTCGGCCGGCGAGATTGGATCGCAACTTCGAGCTGCTTCATCGCAACGACGGCGTCCCCATCAAACCCCCACCGCCTTGCATCTCCCCCACGCATACCTGCAATCTAACCGCATGCCCGAACTCCCCGACATCGAAGCCTATCTCACCGCCCTGACTCCCCGAGTCATCGGCCAACCACTCCAGCACATTCGCCTGGCGAGCCCGTTCCTCCTTTGCACCGCGCAACACCCGCCAACCGAAGCCGAAGGCCACACCGTCCGCGAACTCCGCAGCATCGGCAAACGCATCGCCATGGGCATGGACAACGACATCTGGCTAGTCCTCCACCTGATGATCGCAGGCCGTCTCCACTGGCGCCCACCACAAGCCAAACTAGCCGGCCGCAACACCCTAGCCGCCTTCGATTTTCCCAACGGTTCACTCCTCTCAACCGAAGCTGGCGCGAAACGCCGAGCCTCCCTGCATGTCCTGAGAGGCGAGGAAGAACTGCGTTCGATCGACCCCCTCCTCCTCAGCGGCATCGGCAACGCCTATTCCGACGAAATCCTCCATTCCGCCCAACGCTCCCCAACCACGCTAACGCACAAGCTCAAACCTGAAGAGTGGGAGCGTCTCTACTCCGCCACCCAACAAACCCTCCAACTCTGGATCGATCGTCTGCAAACCGAAGCCAAGGCCAGCTTCCCGAAAAGAGTCACCGCCTTCCGCGAAGGCATGGCCGTCCACGGCCGCTACAACAAGCCTGCCCCCGCTGCGGCGAAAAAGTCCAACGCATCCGCTACGCCTACCACGAAACCAACTACTGCCCCTCGCTGCCAAACCACCAACAAACTCCTCGCCGACCGCGCCCTCTCCCGTCTTCTCGGCTCCGACTGGCCCCGAACCCTCGACGAACTGGAATCCCTAAAGCGCCGCTAAACCCGCAGGAGAAGATGCCACGGTCCAAACAGACTCAAGACCCTTCACACCTGAAGCTCATACTTGGCTTCCAGCGAGCCCCGCGAAGCATCTCAAGCGTCCTGGAGTCGAGAATGGTTGAGACTTCCGCTAGAAGATCATGCGTACCAGCCTGCTTTCCCTCAATTTGGTGCCATAGAAGGGCACCAGGAACAGCCCACGGAACACATCTTTCAATAATGCCCGCTGCTGATTGAAGCTAAATAGTCCGCGCCAGCCGAGCTTCCCGAGAAGAGAGAGCCGTAACCATGCAAGGCCGAAAGCCATCTTCGACAAAGATGCCGGAATGTCCTCCTCACGGTGGTGCTCGTAGTACGGGAAGTTCATCGACGCACAAGATTGCACCTTGATGAAGTTCTCGACCGCACGGTTCTTCGGATTCGCAGCAACCTCCCGAATAAGCTCTTGGATCTTCTTCGAATCAGCCTCAAGTGTGTCGAGGCCGGAGAACCGGTTCACCAGTTTTACTCCCAACGGATCCCACAAATAGTCGTTCATAACCAATGGGAGCGCGAGGTGAAAAAGCTTGACCACCGCCAAATGGACGCGAAGATGGCATTGGTAAGCGTCACCCATGCATTCGTACAGTCGCGTCGTATCCCGCGTCACGCTTCGTTGAAACGCGGCGAGAACCGTATCGAGATCCTTCGCGAACTCTTTGGTGTCGGAGCCGTTCAATTCCCTCTGGATGATCGCCGCGATCTGCCGGATCTGCAGCGATGACAAGGCCAGCCCAACGCTATATAACGGATCAACCGTATCACCCGCATCGCCGATGATGTACCAGCGATCGGACGAATAGCGCTGGCGGCACTCCCACATGTAAGAACCGTAGTAATTCGTGTCCACTATCGTACCGCTTCGCACCAGTTCCACGACTACCGGATGTTCCCGCCCCACGCACTCGAAGAACTGCTCCATCGTGCGCACCTCGCCATGGGGATAGACGTCCTTACGGTAGGTGATGCCGATGCTTATGAGCGGCTGGTTTTCCAGCGAACGCATCGGGATGCACCAGATCCAGTTGCCCTTTCCAAAAAAATGATGAGTCGCAAAATAAGGAACGAAGGCTCGGTTTTGCTTCTTGAGGGCCTGGATACGGCTCAGAATTTCAGGATTGAAATTGATCAGCCGGAACCAGAAGACATTTTTCTGTTCCTTGACGGTTTCCTGGAGCTGCAACTGTTTTGCGAGCAGCCGGTTCCGGCCGGTGGCATCGACAAGCCAGCGCGCGCTCAATATCCTTCTTTCCCCATCCGCGCCTTGCACGGTGACCATGTGGAGCCCGCCGCCACTGTTGATGTTGACTCCCATCACGTTGCCGTCGATCAACTGCACACCGTTCTCCAGGTTGCGATCCCGCACCTCGCGATCGAATGTGAATCGGTTAATCTGGAATGAGAGTATCTGAGGCGCAGTCGGAATTTCGTCGACGACGTACGTGCGATCTGCAGGATCGTCGATATTGGGCTTGAAATAGTAGGTCAGGCCGTACTTCGGATAATGATTTTCCACGAGGTACGCGCCGAGCCCGAGCTCGAACATGAAATCGACACTGACCTCGACCAGCGATTCGCCGACGATCGGACGATTCTTGCGCGGGCCCTCAACCACGGCCACCTTCAAGTTCGGGAAGCGCTTCCCCAGGTACGCGGCCGCCAGCTGGCCCGTTGCTCCGCCTCCCATAATTAACACATCGCTCGTCATATGCCTCCGAACCTAAGATCTGCGGTTGCTGCTCAAGAAGACCATGGCAAAATGTCTCTTTCTGATTCCCGGCGCGCTCCGTGTGGCGAGTTCCGATTCGCTGAAGATCCGTCGAAAAAAGAAAAGGGCCCGGGTCGAACTGGCCCAAGCCCCGATCTATCGCTCATTGGCGTTAGCTTTGCGAGCGATTAGATCCTGCGCTGAGCCTCGTCGGCTTCCTCCGCCAGACGCATGAGCACGTCGACGATCCCGGTGTTCTTGTTTGTAGGGTCGAGGAAAAGGCCGTCATCAACAAAGCTGACGACGGAGGCCACTGCGCCCCCCTGCTGAGTGGACGTCGGGCGGATGATTGCAACGGGACCGAGCCTTTGCCGCGTCGATCACAAGTTCAATGATAAGAATCTTGTCTTCGCGCGTTTCACGTCAAACAACGTAGCTTCGGTAATTCCGACGAGTTTACCCAACGTGACCATAAACGGGGTGTCGGTCAATCCTGGAAACGGACAATTCGGCTTCGCCGGACCAGCCAAGGACATCGCTTACAACGCGCAACTCAACTTTGTCCACACCTTCAACTCAAACCTGGTACTCGAACTGCGCGCTGCCTATACGCAAATCAATAACAGTTCGAACTCTCCAAACTCCGGTACCAACGCTGCCACTGCGCTGGGATTTCCCAATAACATTAACTACGGTCCACTGGACAGTTCGGGGCTCCCTCTCATCAATATCCCCAACCTCGCGCCACTCGGCGACAGTAACTTTGTCCCGATCGTGGACGTTAGCAACACCTTCGAGGAAAATGGCACGGTTAGCTACACCCGCGGCGCGCACAGCCTAAAGTTTGGCGCTTCGCTGATTCGGCGACAAGCTCGCAACGTGCAGAGCAGCAATGGAGTGGGCAACATTAACTTCGGGTTGCAGGAAGACAACGGCTCCACGCAACAGGACAGCATCAATAATTTGGCGACGTTCCTGGTCGGAGCGTTCACTAGTGAAGGCCGCAACACCGACCTTTTTACGCCCAACTTCCGTTCGTGGGAGCCAGGTTTCTTCGCTCAGGACAATTGGAAGGTGCGGCCATGGCTGACGATTAACATTGGCGCCCGCTACGATATATTTACCCCATTCACCGAAGTTCACGGCTTCCTTTCGAACTACGATCCGGCGACGCAGCAACTGCTGGTACCAGCCCAAGGATTGCAGTTTCTGCAGTCTATCGGTGCGAACACTTCGGGAATAGTCGCCTCCTCCCCAACGGCGGGAGTGCAGACGACGTATTCCAATTTCGCGCCGCGACTGGGCTTTGCGGCCACAATTGCGCGGAACACCGTGCTGCGCGGTGGCTACGGTATCGCGGACTTCCCAGGGAACTATACTTCAAACGCCTCGCTAAAAAATGCGCCATTCAACGGCGTGTACTCCCCCAGCATCAATGGCACCCCATGCCAGTCTCCACTGGCCTTCCAAATTGAAACCAACTCCGGGCAGGTTGCCACCCCGTTGCCGGCCTGCCAAGCAGCGATGGGACAAACGACCACGCTGAGCGGCGCCACGGGCGGAATTCCGGTGCCGACCCCGCAGGCGCTGAATAGCCCGGACCTTTCTCTGCCGGACAACGTGGCGTTGAACTTCCGCACCTCCTATGTCCATCAGTTCAACTTAGTGTTGCAAAAGCAATTTGGCGCCAACGTCATCACCATTGGCTACGTGGGCCAGCTCGGACGCCATTTGCCTCAGGTAGTCAACGACGTTAACATACCCGATCCGCTCAACACGACGCACACTGCCGCGAACACTGCAGGCTTTGGAGTACCGAACACGATTACGGGCGCTCCGTGTGTCACGCCGATGAATGGCTGCGATCTGCGTTTCACCGTGAGGCCAACCGCCACGACCCTGCCGGGTCTCGGTGGTGTTGGTGAATACTTCAGTGAAGGCACTTCGAGCTACAACAGCTTGCAAGCGTCTTTTCAGCGCAGCTACCATAACGGACTCACGGTATCTGCCAACTACACTTACTCGCATGCGATTGACGACGCAACGGACCTGAGTCTCGAGGGCCAAGAAGGCTTCGGTAATGCCGATCCCTTCGACTTGAAGAGGTTTGAGACTGGCAGCAGTGACCTGGATTTGCGCCATCGATTTGTCGCGACCGCCACTTATGAATTGCCTTTCGCGAAGTCATTCACCGGCGCCAAGAAGGTAGGCCTCGCCGGCTGGCAAGTGAACGGGATTCTCGTGTGGAATTCCGGAACACCCTTCAGCATCACCGACAACTTCACCGGGTTTGCCAACTCAGTGTTCAACGGAATCGGAGGGGGGACGACCCGTCCAAACCAAATCGCGAATCCCGGCCTGCCCAACCCAAGCAACGCCGAATTTTTCAATAACACTGCCTTCGAGGTGCCACTTCTGGGCACCATCGGCAATGCTGGCCGTAACACTCTTTACGGCCCGAGCTTCCGTTATTTCACGTTCTCGGTGTTTAAGGACTTTCCCATAGGGGAAAGATTGAAGCTGCAGTTCCGCACCGAGATCTTCAATTTGACCAACACTCCGAGCTTCTTCATTCCCAACAACCAGAACGACCACGCTACAACGAACCAGGTGCCAACCGCTGCCCAGATTGCTGCTGGCACGGTAAGTCCGGCGTTCGGCCAGGTGGTTGTGACCAATCCCAACTACACGCCTAGGGAGATTCAGTTTGCGTTGAAGCTTCTCTTCTAAGCGTCACGGACGGATCAATAAAACACCATCGAACACACTGCACCATATGAACGGAAACCCGTGAATCGCTAGAGGCGGTTTACGGGTTTCGCGCTTCTGCGCTCCTGGACGATCCCCGAATCCCCAGGTGCTTTTATCTCTCTTCTCTCCGCCTTTATCGCTCCTCTTACAGGTCGTGCGACATGGGGCATGAAAAGCCTCCGCCGACCGGCATACATTTCTACGAACGAATTGGGAATAAAACGCGAGCGCATGTGGTCTTACATTTCGCCAGGCAAGCTTTTATCGGCACGGGATGTGTTTCGACGAAACCACTCTTCAGGAGATGGAATACGATGATGCACAGATGTGTCTCAGTTCTTGTATTGCTGCTGGGCGTGATGGCTGTGGGGTTGGCGGGAATTGCACAGCAACCCGCGACCGATGCGCCCGCAGGTTTTGACACTCTCACGCTCGCCCACAATCCCGGGTCATAGAGCAAGAGCAACGGAATCGCGGACCCCCAGGCGACACCTATGCCCTGGACCAGCAGATCTACGAGGACGATGAAAGCACGGGACTCGGCCCCGTTTACAACGCAAGGTCCCGCGCGGATTGCCGACCAGGTCGCCCGCCGCTTCCGCGAGCTGAGCCCCGCGGAGAAGCAGGAATTGTTCACGTTTCTGAACTCGCCTCAAGTCCGCCGGTTGGGAGGGCGAGGCATGTTCTCTGCAGTGCCTCGCCGGTCTCAAAGGTTCACAGTGCGAATCTGACGACTCGACCTTTAGTTTTAATTTTTAAAAAAGGAGACAGAAAAATGAGAAAAGACGGAGCAGTACTTGGCAGCCGTAACAATCGGCGGTCGTTTTTGAAAAATGGCATGGTCGCGGCAGGTGCAATGACCGCAGGGATGGGACTGGTCTCCGGTTCGGCCGCATTCGCCGATGCCGAAGACCATGCCCCGATCACTAAGGGCGACATCGCCATTTTGACGTTCCTAAGCGCGCTGGAGCAAGTCGAGGCCGATCTGTGGATTCAGTATGCGGAACTCGGCGGAGCCACAAACCAAGGGCTCTCCCCGATCAATCTGCAGCAAAACGGCAAGAAGATTGTCACCGGGCTTGCTCCGGCGTACATTACCGGCCTCCTGGTCCTCGACGGCGACATGCCGCAATACATTGCGGACAACACCGACGATGAGATCAGCCATCACGCGTTCTTAAATAGCTATCTGCAATCGAAGGGCGCCAAACCGGTCGACCTCAGTCAATTTGCGATTCTGCCGCCGAGCGGCGTGACCGGCGTTCCGCAAAACGGCCGCCTCACCAATTTGAAGCAATTGACAGTGGACACGACTTGGTGGACGCGGTACCGGAGCGAGACTACTAACCCCGATTTCGGAGGTAAGTTCGAAAACGCCGTTCCGGATCTGGCTAAGGGACAGCACCCGGCCATTCCCTTGAACGACGGCGATCTCGCTCTGGATAACAACGGCAACATTTCCAACCACCTGCAGGCGATCGCGAACACCGCGGGATTCCACTTTGCATTCATCGAGCAAGGCGGCAGCAGTCTGTACCCGGCGTTGGCTCCAAAAGCGACCAATCTGGAGGTCTTGCGCGTCCTGCTGAGTATCGGAGGCTCCGAAATCATGCATTTCCAAACGTGGCATGACAAAGCCGGCAACGCGACCAACATTACTGACGGCGATCTTTCTTTTCCGAACCTCAATCTGGGTATCGACCCGAATAATCCTAATAGCCCCAGCAGCCCGGAGGTTGCGGACATGTTCCAGACCAACCTGATCATGCCCGAGCCAACGTTGTTCCTTGATCAACCGTCGTACGAGTTGCTGGATTGCACGTTGTTCGGATCGAATACGAAGTTGTTCGTCAATTGGCCGGGCGCGCCGGTGTTGGGCAATGGATACAGCTTGAACAGATTCGCTGCCACCGGATCAATGGGCGTTCCCGCAGGTATATTCGGGTCTGCGGCCACGAGTCCGGCCGGCCCCAAAGCTTGTTCGGCAGCCGTAGGCACGCTGCTGAAGATGGGGCTCGCGACACCCGCGATCTGGCGGAACCCTTCATAGCTAAAGAAGAAAAACGTTCGGTCATGGATGATCGGTCCACCGATGCTTCCGCCAAAATCGTTCTGGCGCTGTTCGGACTTCGGATTGGGCGCTACGTCAAACGGATTGCGCGCGTTGAGCTTGTCGTTCTGAAAAAATTCGTAGGCCGATCCGTGAAAACTGTTGCCTCCCGATTTGGTGATGACGCTGACCAGGCCACCCGGTGTGCGTCCGCTTTGCGCGGTGTAGTTGTTGGTCTGCACTGTCACTTCTTCAATTGCATCGATGGGCGGTTTCACACCGATGGTTCCGATAATGCGTTCATTGTTGTCTGTGCCGTCGATCTGCTCGTTGTTCAGTTCCACGTCTTGTCCATTGACCGAAAAAGCGCTGGTCTGGCGCCGATCATCGGGGCGCTGACCGCTGCTCAGTGAATCGACGCTCGCGCCTTCGTTTGCTCCGGCCGTATAGGTGATCAGCGTGGTCAGATTGCGCGTGGGAAGCGGAATATCTTGTACCGCCTGTTCTGTAATCGAGCTGCTGACGGTGGAAGTTTCGCTTTGCAATAGGGGGCTCGGCGCTAGTACTTCTACGGTTTGCGACGCATCCCCGATTTGCAACTGCGCGTCTACACGGGCGCGATCGCCCACCTGAAGCGTAATGTCGGCCACCGAAAAAGTCTTGAAGCTGGCGAGTTCCACGCGGACGGAATAGTGTCCCGGCAACAGAAATGGGACGTCGTAATCTCCCGAGGAAGTTGTCTGCGTCGTGTGCGTTCCATGCGTTGCCAGGCTCTCTACCGTCACCTTGGCATCCGGCAGCACCGCTCCGCTCGAATCTGTCACTGTTCCGACTACGTCGGCGGTGGTCGTTTGCGCCTTGCCTTGGACCGCGGTGAGCAGCAGCATGCACAAAACTGCCAGCAAGCCCGTAGCGGCAGGCAAGCGAGCTGCAGCGATGGATTTTATTCCTGGCGAAACCACATCGTTAGAGCTGTTTTTCATTGACCTTTCCTTTCGCTGTAAGTAGCAGATTCCAGCTATCGCCCCCCTGAGACAAAACATCTCCGAGATCGCCGGATGGACTGCCACCCGAAAATCAAAATGGGCAAGTACTGCTGCCCTCGGTGCGTTTAGAGCGTTAATGTGGATGACTGCCGCTTCGAGGTTTTTATTCCCAAGAGCCGAAGCTAAGGAATGGGGGTGGTAATTGTTGCCGTTGATCGTGAGGCAATATGAAGTACCCGGCAGCCTGAAGTCCTTCAGTTTCCGAAGTGGCTGCCGCTGGAAGTATGGCCCGTAATGCCTGTAGAAGGCTGGCGCTGCACCCGTTGTTCCGCCAGGATTTGGAAGATGCCTGCATAGGTCCGGAATACGCGAAAGAGCTCATCAGATTGCGCATCTATGGACGTTGCCGGGCGCCCGCAGGGTACAGCGGATGAGACCGCGCGCGATTTTTTCTTGTAACTTTTATCCTAACTTCAACCCACATTAAATGACGAACACGGGACACGTTCTTTACCTGCGATGTGTTACTTCGCCGCAGAAATCGCGTCTCATCATCTGTATGCGTTGTTTAAATGATTCTGTTGAGTGCCGCCCTTGCGGAATAAAAGCTCCAAAGCGGTAGTCAACAGCAGTGACGAACTGAGAAGGAGCCCAGTCATCAGGAAGTCCAGCTCGGGTCGTGCAGGTCAAGCCATAGAACAAGTACTCGAATTTTGAGCGGACGCCCAAATAACAAGGTGCAAAACAACTAAAGACTCTCCGGCATTCCGCAGATTGACGGGAGCAATAGCAGCTTACGGCAAAGCACTGGCGATTCTCACAGCCCTTCAACAGCGAGAGGAATTCTTCACCGTGGACGCTCAATCTGAATTGTCCAAACGCGTTGCAGAGGTCAGGCTCCCGCATCCGGGTCGGCCTTTATAGCGGCTAATTTGTCGAGGCTGAGATAACCGCAATCACAAACCAGTCCAACGGGCGAAACCTGCAAATCGTCTATGGCAACGTGACCGCGTAATCCCGCGCAGATTACCGAAGTCCTCTCGACGAAGGCCGCCCTTTTTGTTAGCTATCATTCCTCTGCTCTAGGGGAAATCCTATGAAGGGTACTGGCCGCCGCAATTGGAACTATCCAAGCGGATAGTGGACCCGTCGGATCGGATAGACTTTTGAACTCCGCGTCCCGTAGACAGGCGCTGATTCGCTCGTGAACATTACCTCATCTCCTTGTCAATTCATGCGGTTCTACCGAGAGACGCGTCTGCTCCCGAATCTCCGCTCTTGGCGGCCAAACAAATGCTCTTTACTAGACGTGCGTTCGAGAAACGAAGCACCGAAGAGTTAAACGAAATTTAAGTCTAGAAAGAGAGCGCCCACCATGAAAACCAACTTTACCCGCATCATTGCAATCGCCACGTTCGGATTGATCGCCATCTGCGCATCTGCGAGCTCCGCCTCCGCCCAGAATGCCTTCCAAGGCAAATTCACTTTATCCAATGACGTGCGCTGGGCGAATGCCTTATTGCCCGCTGGTGACTATACTTTCTCTCTGAGTTCCACGACGATGTCCGGACGGGTATTCCTACAGGGACCGAATGGCGGTGCCTTCATTCTCACGTCTGTGATCGACAAGCGCAGTGGAGGCGACTCCAGTAAGTTGACTATCGAACATCGCGGTGGCACCAGCTTTGTCCGATCGATGTACCTGGCCGATCTTGGTGTGGAACTGACGTACAGCACACCTAAGACTCCGAAGCAGGATGTTGAACTAGCTAAGGGACCTACCTCCACCGAACAGGTTCTGATCGCCAAGAAGTAGCGATTCACAAAACCACATCGTTTTGAGGGCAAGCCCACCAAGTCGGGTTTGCCCTCGTTTTTCGTGTACCCGTTCCAAGATAGGCCCTGAGTCCCCATCCACCTCCGTTATCGCTCCCACGCTAATGGACTGCAGCATCGACACTTACCACTGATCATCGGCTCGGGTATCAACCACCTTCTGAGTTATCCTCCACGTCATCTGAGTCAGCCTTCATGCAGGGCAACCAACCGCGAACGAAAACCGTCATCCGCTTTGGCGCATTTGAGGTGGATTTGCACACCCAGGAGCTGCGGAAACACGGAATCCCTCTGCGACTGCGCGGCCAATCTTTTCAAGTTTTACAGATGCTCTTGGAGCGGCGAGGCGCCCTCGTTACACGGGAAGAACTGCGCGCGGCACTGTGGCCGACAGACACATTTGTTGACTTCACCAGCGTGCGCGTTTCTATCCGCAATAAGATTGCGATTCCGGCACAGCTGTACCGTCGGCCTATTCCCGCATATCGAAAATAGATGCTAGTTTCCATCTGATCTGCGTGTCGGAGAGATTCCCCGACTTGTGAGGCGAATTGCGGCTACGTACCAAATTCCTGCTGTCGCTCGTCTTGGTCACCGCCGGACTGACTTGCAGCACCTTACTGCTGGTTCGTCACAATGCCCAGGAGCGGGAACAGCGGGAAATGCATGAGCACGCCGTCAATGTCATCCTCACATTTCAGGTCGTTCAGCAACAACGTCAACTTGCGCTTAGCCGCAAGGCGGACCTGCTGGCGTCGCTGGCGTTCATGAGAAATGGGGACGCAACGACGATCCAGGATGTCAGCGAGGATCCGTGGCAATCAGACGACTGTGATTTGTTTGCCCTTGCCGATGGCACTGGCAAGATCGTTGCCTTGCACACGACCGCCTTTGAGTTTCCGGTCGCAATTGCTGAGGATTTGCTTCATCGCTCCCTTAAGGAGAGGAATAATTCTGCGTGGTGGTACAGCGGCAAGCGTCTGTACCAAGTAGTTTTGCAACCGTACTACGAGGGAGTTCCTGCCCATAGCCCCCTCCTCGGCACGGTGATTGTTGGTCGTGGTATTGATCCGACTGCAGGCGATCTTAAGCCAATCTCCACCGGCCAGTTGGCGTTCCGATATGGCCCGGATATCGTGGCTAGCACGCTCTCTTCGGCACAGGAGCGGGACGTGGCGCGCCAGTTGCAAGAGACCAACTCTGAGGAACAGATCCAGATTAACGGGGAGCCGTTTCTTGCGAATTCGTTCGAGTTGACTCCCGGCTCAAATCCGGTCTTAAGCCTGACGATTCTGAAATCCTACAACGAAGCTCGCGCATCTCTTCAGAAACTCAACCATCTGCTCGGCGGCCTATTCGTTTTGGCGGTGCTGGCGGGCGGTTTAATAGTGTTCGTGATTTCGGATAGATTTACCAAGCCTCTAGCCAGCTTGGTCGAAGGTGTTAGCGCGCTCGAACAAGGGAACTTCGAATATCCCCTGGTGGCACAAGGCGGAGACGAAGTGGCGCAGGTAACCCGCGCCTTTGATCGTATGCGGCAAACTCTGAAACGGAACGAAACCCAGAGGCAGCAACTCGAAGATCAGCTCCGCCAGGCGCAGAAGATGGAAGCGATGGGTCGGTTAGCCGGCGGGGTCGCCCATGATTTCAACAATCTGCTGACGGTTATAAAGGGACACAGCAATTTGCTCATCGATCGGCTGGAACCGGTAGATCCCAGCCACCGCAGCGCTTGCCAAATAGATAAAGCGGCCGAGCGGGCTGCATCGCTCACAGGCCAGTTGCTGGCCTTCTGCCGCATGCAGGTACTCCAGCCGAAGGTGCTGGATTTGAATTCGCTCGTTACGGACATGTCTAGCCTGCTCAGGCGCCTGGTCCGAGAGGATGTAGTGTTCACATTTCTGCGGGGAGAACCGCTGGGACGCGTGAAGGCTGATCCCGGGCAAATCGAACAAGTGGTCATGAATCTGGTTGTGAACGCGGGCGACGCCATGGCAGATGGAGGCCGACTAACGATTGATACGCGCAACGTCACGGTGGATGATGCGTTTGCGCAAGCGCGACCGCCCATGCTGCCGGGCGAGTATGTTCGATTGACGGTCGCCGATACCGGCCAAGGAATGGACGCGGCGACGAAGGCCCGCATTTTTGAGCCTTTCTTCACGACGAAGGAACAGGGAAAAGGAACGGGATTAGGCCTCGCGACCGTATATGGTGTGGTGAAGCAAAGCGACGGCTGTATCTGGGTCGAGTCGGAGCCAGGAAAAGGAACTCGATTCGAGGTTTACCTTCCCAGTGTGCATGAGGCTGAGGAACAACCGCGTCCCGTAGGCATCGCCAATGTACGCACCGATCGATCTGAGACTGTTCTGATTGTAGAGGATGAAGCAGAGGTTCGAGAGCTCGCCGCCCTATTCATGAAATCGGCTGGCTATACGGTCCTGACTGCGCGAGACGAGGTGGATGCACTCGCGTCTGTGCAGTCATCGCAAAAACAAATAGATGTGGTGGTCACGGACGTGGTGATGCCCAACATGCGAGGTCCGGATCTCGCAAAGCGATTAAAGTCCCTTCGGCCCGACATCAAGATCATTTATATGTCCGGCTACCTCGATTACAACGGAGGCAGTGGGGAGTTCTTGGAGGACGGCTTCTTCCTTCAGAAGCCGTTTACGCGTGACACTCTGTCTAGCAAGGTAATGGAAGCCTTGGAATCGGAGCGCACTAGCACTAGCCCCTCCGTTTGAACCTGCCAACTCTGTGGCGACCTTATAGAGAGTTCGTTTGGTGCCTTACCCTCCGATTGAGATAGATTTCCGGGCGGAGGATTCATGGACATCTTGCAGAGATCAAGCGCGAAGAGAGAAAGCTCGAAAAGCAGTTAGTGGAAAACAAGCGACTCGGCGCTCAATAGCTGTGCCAAATTGCGGCAAGACCTTAACCATGATTGAGCTGTTCTTCGCGTAAATAGTTCTCTCCAATCGCTTACTACACCCCACAGCCCCTCACGGATGTCGAGGTTTTTCACTAGAAGTTATCTCATAAACACATTCAAGCGATTGCGCGATTGCGAGTTATGGGAAACAGAGTAAATCAGATGCATGGACCTCACCGACGCCCAGTGGGCGTTTCTGGAACCGCTGTTCCGCCCGACGCGGCGGGAAGATGGGCGAGGCCGACCGTGGCAAGACACGCGTGCGGTGTTGAACGGAGTGTTCTGGATTTTACGCACCGGTGCTCCCTGGCACGATCTGCCGGCTCGCTATCCGCCCTACCAAACTTGTCATCGCCGCTTCCAACAATGGCAGCGTTCCGGGCTGCTCACCCGTCTGCTGCAGAAATTGGCCGAAGACTTACGCGATCGCGGCAAGCTGGATCTGCGCGAAGCCTTCATCGACGCCAGCTTCAGTTCGGCGAAAAAAGGGGCTCTGGTGTTGGCCCTACAAAACGCGGCAAAGGCAGCAAAATCATGGCAATCGCAGACCGCCATGGTCTTCCTGTCGCCCTGCACGTGGTCAGCGCTTCGCCGAATGAAGCCACTCTTGTCGAAGCCACGCTCGAGCGACGATTCCTGCGCGAAGCACCGCAGCGATTGATCGGCGACAAAGCCTACGACAGCGATCCGTTGGATCAGCGGGTCCGCGAACATCTGCGCGTGGAACTGATCGCGCCGCACCGCTGGAACCGCAGCAAACCCGTCACGCAAGATGGTCGCGCGTTGCGCCGCTACCGTCGCCGCTGGAAAATCGAGCGTCTTTTTGCTTGGCTCCATAATTATCGTCGCATCGTCACTCGCTGGGAGTACGACCCAGAAAATTTCCTCGGGATGGTGCAACTCGCCTGCGCCGTCATCCTCCTGAGGCATTTATGAGATGGCTTCTAGTAAGTTCGGCCAATTCGGTATAGCCAAATGCGCAGTTCTTGATTTCAGGCCAGAGCCCTGCATGCCCTTTACGGTTCACCGCATTTCTGGCTTGGTTTATGGACCTTTCGCCCAATAAGTGCGCAAGGGAACCTGTCGGTGCCTCTCCACGATATCAGTGTCTCGCGAGACACCGGCGCAGGAGCTGATCTCATTCCCCTTGGGCATCTCCCATGACGCAGCTAAGAACGATGTGCGGGAGGCGGTGGTAATGGTAAGGCTATTTTATAGGACGAGTTTCACACTCAGTTGCATACTCGACGCCGAAGATGCCCCAAGGACCCCACGAACGCCGACTATCGCCGATTGTAAATTGCTGAGAACACGCAGGACGACTGAGGAGGATGCGTTTTCAAGACCGCCGGTTTCAACCACTCACCCACCCCTCCGTCTCCAATTATAACTGGCAACAGTACTTAAATGGTGCCCCGCAACGGCAATTTTGCGCTGATTTATCCAGACCCGTCCGAGATAGAAATCCCATCCGATCCCTTCAAATCGCCGTAAACTTATAGAGATACCATTCTTCGCCAGAGGATATATGCTGATTCGCCGATCGCCAGATCTCATCTACGCCGACATTACCCCCAAGTCCGTGTACCTGAACCGCCGCAAGTTTCTCCAGGGAATAGGAATCGCAGGCGTTGCCGGACTCGCGGGCACGCGTTTGATGGATTTGATTTCGCCTTCGCGCGACGTCTATGCGGGAACCAAGCTGGCCACCGTCAAGGGCCCTTTCAGTACGGATGAAAAGATCACTCCATTCAATGACGTAACGCACTACAACAATTTCTACGAATTCGGCACCGACAAATCCGACCCCGCGAAAAATGCGCAAAATTTCAAAACCTCACCGTGGAGCGTCTCCGTCGAAGGCGAAGTCGCCAAGCCTCGCACCTTCACCATGGACGAGATCCTGAAACTCGCCCCCCTCGAAGAGCGCATCTACCGCCATCGCTGCGTGGAAGCCTGGTCGATCGTAGTTCCGTGGATCGGTTTTTCGCTCAATACTCTAATCAAGCTTGTCGAGCCCACCCCAAAAGCAAAATACGTCGCCTTCCAGAGTTTTTACGACCTCAAGCAGATGCCCGAGTCCCGAGGTACCGGCCTCAACTATCCCTACGTCGAAGGCCTGCGCCTTGACGAAGCGATGAATCCGCTAACTCTACTGTGCGTTGGCATGTACGGCGAAACCCTTCCAAATCAGGACGGCGCGCCGGTGCGCATGGTCATCCCCTGGAAATACGGATTCAAGAGCATCAAGTCCATCGTAAAAATAAAATTTGTGAAGGGTGAGTCCCCGACAACCTGGAACCTCATGGCCCCCTCCGAATATGGCTTCTATTCCAACGTGAATCCCACCGTCGACCACCCGCGCTGGAGCCAGGCCAAGGAACGCCGCCTCGGCGAAATTTTCCGCCGCAACACGCTGATGTTCAACGGCTATGGCGATCAGGTCGCCAGCATGTACGCTGGCATGAACCTGAAGAAAAATTACTAGCTCGAGAACCCGTGCATCGCCTTCTTTCCAACAAGTGGACCAAGGTCCCGGTCTTCATTATTTGTCTCGCCCCGCTCGCCACCCTCATATGGCGGGCGCTGACCGGCCGCCTCGGCGCCAACCCCGTTGAATTTCTCCAACACGCCACAGGCCTCTGGACCCTCCGCTTCCTGATTTTCACGCTGACCATCACGCCACTTCGAAAACTCCTCAAGCTCCCCGAGCTCATTCGCTTCCGCCGCATGCTCGGCCTCTTCGCATTCTTCTATGTTTGTTTGCACTTCCTCACCTACATAGGCCCCGACCAGAGTTTCAACCTCGCCGCCATGTGGAAAGACGTGGAGAAGCGCCGTTACATCACCGTAGGTTTCCTGGGATTTCTGCTCTTGATTCCGCTCGCGATTACTTCCACCGCGGGCTGGATTCGCCGCCTGGGCGGCAAGCGTTGGCAAACGTTGCATCGATCGATCTACATCGCGGCGATTTGTGGTGTGATTCACTACTATTGGCTGGTGAAGTCCGACGTGCGCAATCCACTTTTCTACGCTGCGCTCGTCTCCATCTTGCTGCTCTGGCGGCTAGGTGATTGGTTTGCGAAAAAGGGGCGCTTGGCGTCCGCGAAAACAGACCCGAAACCCGAAATGAACCGCGCTTCCGCCAACGCTTCCTAGCCCCGCTGGCAGCCCACAAAATTACTCAGCAGACGCTTCGCTGCCGCTTCCCGACACCTCGCCATCAATAAACTCCAGCCCCCAAAATCGCGGCCCCGGCGTCAAAAACTCCACCCCGACGCGCTGCCCTTGATCCCCAGGCTCGCCCAAAAACACAACCCGGCACTCCTGCTCCTCGTCGGTGTCCGGGTTGGTCAGGACGATCATTTCCCCCTGATCGACCTCATTCTTCAGCAGCAGCAATCCGCCGTGCGAATTCACAACCAGCGTCTGGCACACTTCGCGGAACTTCCGGCCATCGTGACCGCGCCCGTGCGCTTGCACTCGCATCTTGTGGAACACGCGCCCGCTGCGCCGTGGCGCGGTAAAAGTGACTTGGCTCATGCTCCAATCTTCCGACCACCTCCCGGCAGGGTCAATTGCCCGACAGGACAGGTGTTTCCGCAGCGGCAACCGTGAAGCCCAAGCAGCATTTCCAACAAAAAAACCGCGAAGCGATCGGCCCAGCACCCGAATCCGATCAATCCAGCCCCTTCGTTACCTCGTTATTTCATTGCTTCATTACTTCTTCCTTTTAAGCCGCCGCCGCGATCCGGCGCATCAGGTCCTGCTGCTCCGCCTTACTCTCCGCGCCAATCGTAAACGCATCCAGCAAACTCAGCGACAACGCATATTTCAACGCCTCATCCTGCCTCCCGCGCATGTCACCCTGACCCAGTATCTTCATCCCAACAATTCCCTTACCCGCCGCCCGCATTTCCCGGATCACGCTCACGACCGTCTCCGGATCGGCGTCCATGTGCGACCCAATCGGGTTGATCCGCACCAGATCGACTTCCACCCACGGCGACTTCGCCGCCGCCCGCAAAGCCTCGATGCTGTGGCAAGAGCAGCCGTGCGCCCGAATGACGCCCTTTTCCTTCGCCTCCGAGAGCACGTCCATCACGCCCTTATACCGCTCGGTCCAATCGCCCTCAGTGACGCAATGCATCAGGCAGATATCCAGATACTCCGTGCCAAGTTCCTTGCGAAATCGATCGAGATCGGCTCGCGCCGTCGCAGGATCCCGCGCCCAAGTCTTGCTGAGCACGGTGACCTTGTCGCGCGGCACGCTCTTGAGCGCTTCCGCCACATGCGGATGGCTCCCATACGAGTCCGCCGCGTCAAAAAATCGCAACCCATTGTCGTACCCATTCAGCAGCAGCCCGGAGAGCCCGGCAATCCCCAGAGCCGTCTGGTTCGAGTGATGCCCCGACCCCACAGTGCCCGTCCCCATCGCCAGCCGGCTGGTCTGGATGCCCGTCTTCCCGATCGTCACCGTATCCGTGGCGCTGAATTTCCGATCCAGCTTCGGCAAAGCCGCCATCCGTGCCGCCAGCCCTCGCGACCCCAGCCAAGCCGCCCCCACTCCAAACGCTCCACGCCGTAGAAACTCTCTCCGTTCCATGCTCCCTCCTTTACCGCTCCGCCGCAGAATACTCCCATATGGACGCACCTGGGGAGCCTCTGGTTATCCGAGAAGCCGATGCAGTTATCCGGTTGCCGCGTTTACCAGGCTGTGGCACCCTTCAGCGTTCCTACCTGGTCAAAGCAATGAGTTCAGTAGGTTACTGTTAGCGTCAGAATTCAGATGGAAGGACCCGCCGAACCGCTAAGGAAGGTGATCATGAGTTCCCTGGTCGTCGGTTTAATCGCATTCGTCTTCATTTTCGGAGGCGCGCTGTTGGGCATGTCTCTCCGGGGAGCTATGCCGCAGAATCATCTTAGTGACGATTCGAAAGACTCAGTGAAGTTGGGCATGGGATTGGTGGCGACAATGTGTGCGCTCGTTCTCGGTTTGCTGATCGCCTCCGCAAAGACCTACTACGACACGCAGAACGCCGAACTGACAGAGATAGCTGCCAAGATCGTTTCGCTCGACCGGATGCTTGCCCACTACGGACCGGAGACCAACGCGTCCCGTGCTCTTCTGCGCAGTGTCGTCGAGCGCTCAATCGATCGACTCTGGCAACGTGGGGGTCCCCCGGGATCCCATTTGGACCCAGCGGCGGTCAGCTCAGAAAACCTGTCAGAACAGACGCTAGCGCTTTCGCCGAAGGACGACAGACAGCGCTTTATCCAGTCTCAGGCGATGAGCCTCGAACTATCTATGGGACAAACCCGCTGGTTAATGTTCGAACAGGCGTCCACACAGGTTCCTAAACCATTGGTGGTCACGTTAGTTTTTTGGCTGACCATCATTTTCATCGGTTGGGGCATCTTTGCTCCCCGCAACGCTACCGTAGTGGCTACCTGGTTCGTTAGTGCCCTGTCCGTCTCGAGCGCGATCTTCTTGATCCTGGAGATGTACACGCCTTACGCGGGCCTGATTCTCGTTTCCAGCGATCCGCTCCGCGCCGCTCTTGCACATCTCGGCCAATGAGCCAGTCATGTAAACGCGACTCTGTCAAAATCCTCGACACGAGTCAGATGAGCGTTCACGGAATCTGTCTTGTACCTGTTCTTCGTCCGGCGGTGGGGTGCCTAGCTATTGCTGAAACACCAAAGGAGGGCCGCTGATTCGTTTCCATTTCAGGTTGACGTTCACCTCTACACGATTGGCGATCTTGATGAAAGGTATGTTGCTATTCATTCCATAGTCTTTGCGGTCGAAAGCCATTGTGCCCGTAATACTTCCCGAACTAGTCCCCTTTCCATTGTCCTGGAGCGTCAGTTTCTCTTTTTTTGTGACTCCACGAATCGTGAAATCGCCTTCCAAGTCAAAGGTGGCGGGGCCAGTCTGAGTAACCTTTGTCGAAACAAAGGTAATCTGTGGGGCCCGCTTTACGTCAAAGAAGTCTTTGCCTTTCAGCTTGCCATTCTTCATCCCGCTTCCGGTATCCACACTGTCTGCCTGAATCTTAATGTCCAAAACGCCTGTCGTGACGTCCGTGGACTTAAAAGTCATGCTGGCCTCCCATTGCGAAAATGTGCCCTTGATTGGAACCGAGGACTCGACGTCGAACTTAATCGAGCTTTCCCCGGGAGTAACCTCGTAAACGGGAGCCTGGGCTCGGACAGTGGATGGAAGCATGCATGCGGCGAATATAAGTAGGATCGCCAATCGTGCAAATTGTCTCCAACCGCTGACTGCGTGTTGCCCTGGCCAACTATGGCTGCTCTCCTCTTTTGCGGTGATGACCCCCGCCAATTCACTCATTTTAAGTCTCATGGGTGCGGCTCCTCCATTTTCTCCGTCTTCGAGCATTTTTCTAAGGGTGGCCAGAAAATTTTGCAATGACGGCGCCGCACGATCCGTTGCCACTTTTCGAAGAATGGACTCGCGCAAAATTCTACAGTTACTGCAGACGGAAACAAGTGGGACATTTGCTCCGGATTATATTCCGGGTCAACTCCCGATAGCTCGCGTAGCCGGACAAGTGCTTTTGAGCCGATCTACTTGTGAGTCTGCCTGAGGGGGGGATAAACGCTGGTCGAAAACCAAATTCCTCAACACTCTCAATCCGCGGTCACTGCAATCCGGCTTGTGACGCTTGAATGGCCGTACTGCCGGTCAGCGTCGAAAAATAGATCTCGGAGGTTCGCAGGGTGCCGGGCACGACATTATTGTCAATGATGATCCCGCTCGTCCCACCAGAAACGCCCAGGGTCGCAGCCGTCCCGGTGGGCAACGTGCCACCAAGAGTCGTAGGAACATTGAAGGACATCACGCAACCAGCGCCGACCGGGCATGCGACCGCCCCGGTTGCGCCGTTCGATTGAACGCTCAGAAAAATTCGATCGGTGCTGCCGGTGTCGCTCTCCGTTACCGGAGAGCAGGTTGTATTGGCGCTTGAAACGGCCAGTACCGGTGTGCCGCTGGTGGCCAGTGCGTCACTCGTGATTCTTAGCTGGTACAGCGTCGCGTTTCCGGAAGTGTTGCCGCAGACGTATAGGTTGCCGCTGGGACTCGCACCCGACGCCGAAGAGTAATAAACGTTGTCGAAGTCACCGGAGAAGAGCGGTATGCCGGTGGTCGAGCCTGTCCCGACAGTTGCTTGTGTCGTTCCGCAGCTATGAAATGCAAAGTGACTTGAATCCACAGTGGTCGAAAATTGATATACGGCGCTACTACTGTTTCCGTTGTTACCAAGGAACACGTAAACTTTGCCTGCTGTCGAGTCCACGATCGGCGCATCCACTCGCAGGTCGGCCGTGTCTCCAGAAGCCCCAGTGCCATTGCAGGCGACCGCCGGAGTCTTCGTCGGACCGAGCACCAACGAGGGTGTGGCTGCGCCGATCGCGATCGTGCCGTTCCCTGCATTTACTCCGGCGCATGCGGACGTGGCGCAAACCGCTGCGAACCTCGCCCCGCTATCGTTGCTGGTCTGGCGGGAAGTCGTTACGAAAACATTGCCTGAAACGGAGTCATACACGGGACTGCTCAGTTTCACGCTGGCCACTATCGCCGGCCACGGTGCACCCGACTCGGCAGGTGTCCCCGCGAATACTCCGGTAAACTCATGTAGTTTGCCGGCGTCATCGCCCACATAAAGGACATCCGAGCCGCGAGTGAAATCGTAGTACGGAGCCGAAAGGGTGTCAGCTGGACTTCCGTTGAAGGTGATTGTGGTCATGCAGGGAGCCGTACAGGCACGGTAGTTCGCGTTGCTGACACTACCTGGACCAGTTGTACTCACATTCGTGATATTCAGCGGCGCACTAGCAGTTTCCGAAGCCGACGCTTTCCACTTCAGAACAACCAGAGTTGCCACCCCGGCTTGGGCTTGTACGAATGCCACTTGCGATCCGTCCTGGGAAAGAGTGACCGAGGTTGAGATCGTCCCGCCAGTGTCATAAGCCCAGTAGACTGTCGGCACGGACCCGCCGCATCCGACATACAGATTGGAATAGGCGATGATACTGGCTTGACTGGCCGAAGCAGCCAAACCCGTGTGGAACGCTACGAAATCGCTGCTGCAATTAGCCGATTTGACATCGAAAGAGAATTTCGCGGGATATTGCCCAGCGCCGAGAGTTGCACCCGAGCCCATGCTTTGGCTCCAGTCGCGCTTGAGTTCGCCTTCGCCCCTGCGAAGAAACCATCCATAGGGATCGGTGCCATTTTCGCCCGATCGCCACACATTTCTTCGCACCAACTGCTGGATGTATCGAGGATGTTGTTGCCATCGGAGCGTTTCCATCCACGACGCTGGCCGCGAGAAGACCATGTGGTGATGACTCCAATCGCTCGACAGAGAAATCCGAGTGTCGCCCTCCTGTGCGCGCACCGGCTCGGACCGCGGAGCCCACAATAGCGCGACCGCGACCGTAACGTACGCGGCCAACCTGAGCCAGTTTTTCATGGTCCAAGACTACACCGCAACATCCGCTCTCAGCGTCGGAGTGCCGCAGTCGTTACCTCTTAGCTGTACGCGGCAGATTTCACTTCTCCGGTAACCGCGTCAGTCAGGACTTGGCACCGAAAATCCTTGAATTTCCTTGCCAGGCAGATCATAAGGATGGACGCAAAACGTTCGAGTCACACCTCCCACGTCTCGAATTCTCATATCTCTTTCACCCGCTCGCCCTCTTTCCAGATTGCCAAAGCCATCCAATCCCCCCACAATTGGTTCACCATTGCCGTGTGCGATTGAACTGAATTTCTCCAACATTCAGCATGCTCATCCGGCGTCTGTGACGGAGTGGATATGCGACGACTCACCATAGTTCTCTTGGTTCTCTCTTGTTTTTCCTGCACGGGCTGCAGCGTCAACAGTATCGAAAACCTCCTCGGTGTGGGCGGTGGCAACAAATCCGTTACCGTCGTCGTCGATCCCAAAACGCAAAGCGTCGTCGTTGCTACGACCCAGCAATTCACCGTCGCCGTTACTGGTTCCTCTAACATGGCCGTCGCGTGGAGCGTCGGCGGCACCGATTGTTCCACCCAGGATTGCGGCTCCATTTCTGCTGCCGGACTCTACACCGCTCCCACCACCATTCCGAATCCCGCTCTCGTCACAGTCGCTGCTAGAGCCAGCGCCAATTCCGCAGATTTCGGCGCTGCTACCGTTACCGTTATCGCCGCACCTGCCCCTGCCTCCGCCATGCTTCGCGGCACCTACACCCTTCTTCTCTCCGGCTCCGACGCCGAAGGCCCTCTCTTCATCGGAGGCACTTTCGAAGCCGATGGTTCCGGCCGACTCCTCAACGGCGAACTCCGTCTCTGCCGCAGCGAATCTCATTGCTTCGATCAAGCTTTCGCCGGCGCCACCTCTTCCACCGACGCCAACAATGGTACCTTCGCCGCCGACATTTTCCCTGCCTCCACCTTCACCTTCTCTCCCGCCCCAAACGGTATCTTCAAACTCGATCTAACTGGCTCCCACAACCTCCGCGCTTCCGGCATCCTCCGCCCCAACTACACCTCCGCCGACAACTAACTCGCACAAATTGATCTTCGATGATGTCTTGAATCACTGCCACAGCTAGTCTTCAATCCACGCCCGCCTCGGATCTTTCGGGTAGAATGAACCCGGACGCATTCTACGATCACAGCCATCTCCAAAGCATGAGACTGAAATTACCTCCCGGGCCGTTTAATGCCTATCTCTTCGACTGCGACGGCACCATCGCCGACTCCATGCCCCTGCATTACCTGTCCTGGAAAAAAGCTCTCGAAGAATGGAACTGCGAATTTGCCGAAGACCTTTTTTACGCGTGGGGCGGCATGCCCATCGCCGAAATTATAGCCACCCTGAACGAGAGGCAAGGATTGACGATGCCGGTAGAAACGGTAGCCCTCCGAAAAGAAAATCTATTTCTCGAACTGCACCCGCGGTTAAAAGCTGTTCCTGATGTTTTGGAGCACATCGAAGCCGCGCATGGGCGCATACCATTCGCCGTCGTCTCCGGAAGCACGCGGGAGTCGGTGACCGCTTCTCTCACTTCGCTCCATCTCCTCGATCGATTCGATACCTTGGTCTGCGCGGGAGACTACCAGAAGAGCAAACCTGATCCGGAAGCTTTTCTGCTCGCCGCTAACAGGCTCGGAGTAG
Source organism: uncultured Acidobacteriota bacterium (assembly GCA_963834025.1). Lineage (GTDB taxonomy): Bacteria > Acidobacteriota > Terriglobia > Acidiferrales > UBA7541 > Acidiferrum. The sequence goes on from CAWIAI010000007.1 coordinate 1,115,859, forward strand.
CCCCGGAGACCTGTCTCGTTTTCGAAGACACGGAGATGGGCATTCAGGCAGCGCGCGCCGCGGGAATGGCCTCGGTCCGGGTTCCTCCGCCGTGGGAAAGAGCTTCAGCAATCTCCTGACACCTGTAGGGGCGGAGCTTGCCCCGCCCGGCGCTAACTTGCGCCCAGTTTCCCCTCGGATGGGGGCGCCTCGCATAACCCAGCAGGCTTATGTGCTCCGAAAGTACGCCAGCGCACACCGAACACAGCATGTAGAATGTCCTTACAAAATGCACCCGTTTGCTTGTGCCAAAAGCCCCGGCAGCCCTAAAATACTTGTAAGCGGCTTCGGAATCCTTCGAAGTGTTTCGGTGCGCTCTTACCACGGCCGCAAATATTCGAAATATTTTGAGACGTATTCTTACCGGAAGGGACTCGCACTCTTGGGATCGAACATGAACCTTGCAGAATTTATCGAAAGTTGCCGCGACCGGCATCTGGCGGAGCTGTGCGAATTCCTGCGCATCCCCAGCATCAGCGCCAAAAGCGAGCACAAGCCCGATGTCGAGCGCGCCGCCCGCTGGGTCGCCGACAAACTCTCTTCCGCCGGATTTAAAACGGTTCAGGTCGTGCCCACAAATCTTCACCCCTTGGTCTATGCGGAATCCCTCGAGGCCCCGGGCAAGCCCACTATCCTTTTCTACGGCCACTACGACGTGCAACCTCCGGAACCTCTCGACCTCTGGACTTCTCCCGCTTTTGACCCGACTGTCCGCAACGGCAATCTATTCGGGCGCGGCACCGCCGACGATAAAGGCCAGGTGCACATCCACATCAAGGCCTTGGAGGCTTTGCAGCACGTCAATGGAAAGTTTCCCGTCAACATTAAAGTCTTGATCGAAGGTGAAGAAGAAGTCGGCAGCGTAAGCCTGTGGGATCACGTTCAAAAGAACAAAGAAAAGCTCAAAGCCGATGCGCTCGTCGTGTCCGACACTTCCATGCTCGCTAAGGGCGTCCCGTCCATCACCTACGGTTTGCGTGGCTTAAACTACTACCAGGTCGAATTGACCGGGCCCGCACGCGATTTGCATTCGGGTGTGTACGGCGGCGCGGTCCCCAATCCGCTCACGATTTTGACCGAACTCTTCGCCAAACTGCACGACAAGAACTTCCATGCTCTCATCCCCGGCTTTTACGATGACGTCGCCAAGGTCTCGGCCGCCGAACGCAAAGCCCTCAACGCCCTACCGTGGAAAAAAAGAGATTTCGAAAAAGCCGTCGGCGCCCCCGCCTACGTCGGTGAAACCGGATTCACAACCGTGGAGCGCCTGTGGATTCGCCCAACTCTGGAACTCAATGGCATCTGGGGCGGCTACCAGGGCGAAGGTGCCAAGACCGTCATTCCCTCCAAAGCCTTCGCAAAATTTTCCACTCGCCTGGTCCCGAACCAAGATCCACACAAGATTGCCAAACTCGTTGAAAAACAAATTCGTAAGCTGCTGCCAAAGACGGTAACCTGTAAATTCGAAGTGCTCAGCACCGGCAAACCGTGGACCGCTCCCTATCACGCCCCCATTTTCGCAAAGGCTCAATCCGCTCTCGAAAAAGGTTTCGGCAAGAAAGCCGTATTCATCCGCGAAGGCGGCTCCATTCCCTTCGTAACCCAAATGCACGACACCTTCAAAGTTCCCTGCGTCCTGATCGGCTTCGGCCTCCCCGACGAAAACGCCCACGCCCCCGACGAGCATCTGGCCCTGGAAAATTATTTCAGCGGCATCAAAGCCATAGCCCACTTCTACTCCTACCTCGCCACGCTATAGCTGCGTCAATGGCAACCAGTTTCCTACGCCGCTCCTGTAGCCGCCGTCTCCGAGACGGCGGGATTTAGAGTAAACATCGCCCATTCTTCCCCGGGTACGCCATGGTTTATCGCGAGTGCTCTAGAGCGGAGTATCAGCGCTCTCCAGCCACGAAGAGCCACTCGCTTCAAATCGTAGCCAACTGCGACCATCGCCCCGCAGCGTACTCATGAAGCGCCGCATTCGCACTCGTGATGACGCCGAGCGCATCCGCAACCGCCGCCAAATCCCTCCCACGCAAAACCAGGTACATCTCATCCTCACCCAACCCCGTATAAACGCGATTCCCCATGCAACCCAAACTCAGAATCGAACCATGCTGCAACGCGGCAGGCAGTGCCATGCACGTCGGCCGGCCCAATGCCGGTATCCCGCTGCCGACTCCCGCGCGGCCCGCCGCCTCATGAATCAGCATCGCCGCGGAAGGCTTGCAAGCGAACAAAACCACATCCGGCTCAACCGGCGATTCTCCGAGTGGCGCATAAACGATCGCCGCGGGCGCTTTCGCCAGTCGCGGAATCTGCGGAATCTCCTCCGGCTTCACGTAACCCAACTCGAACATCATCTTCAACGTCTGCTCGGTCTCTTTCTCACGCTCGGGCGACAACGCGATGTTGTGGGTATAAGCGCCGACAGCACAATTGAAGTGATTTTCCGGAACGGTGTGAAACACGCGCCCAGCCGCGGCCAGACGCCAGAAGCTGCACCCGGATGGCTCCGTCCCCGAAAACTGCGCGACGTTGGTGGGCGCTGAATCCAGGAACGCAACTGCCACAGGCCGTCGCGCCAGCTTCACCGACGCTCCAAAACGCCGCTCCAAATCACTCCAATTCCCAGCACTCATCCCGTTTTCTCCTCGATTTATCGGACGATTCGCGAGCATAGCACAAGCCGCCGGTCACTTCTTGAAGCCTGCTTCCTGCAACGACCTGTGGAAAACCCGCTTGGAATCAGTGTTTTCACGCGCTACCTTAAAAAATCCCCGTATTTTCGGCCTTTTTTGAGGTTTGTCGCTTGCGTTCTGCGAATCCCTTGGCTATAGTGCAATGCGGCCCGAGTCTTTCGTGGAATTTGAGGGGGAGAATCTCGCGGCTGGTCTCGAAATTTATTTCGAGGCGCATTGATAAAATCAGGAGGATAAGAATACTAGATGGCAGCCAAGCCTTTGAGCAAGACGAAGGTCGTTTCGCATATCGCCGAGAAAGCCGGCACACCGAAGAAAACCGCAGCGCTCTTCTTTGACGAGCTCTTCAAGCTCGCGGTGAAGGAAGCCAAGGGTGGCGCGGGCAAATTCGTGATTCCGGGAATCGGCCGCGTCGTCAAGGCGCACCGCAAGGCGCGCATGGGTCGCAATCCGCAAACGGGTGAGGCGATCAAAATCAAGGCGAAGACCGTGGTCCGCCTGCGCCCGTCCAAGGCGCTCAAGGATGCGGTCCTGAAGTAGATTCCTCGCACTGCGAGGATCGGGCCCTGAAAAAAGCGCGCGAAAATTGGTGGCTGCCGTCTCCCAGAACCGGCGCTGCTCTTTCGGCCAGCGCAACAGAAGCTGGGCCAAGTTAATAATTGCATCGGTCAAGTTTGCCCTCCGTTGCGTGTCGCACATCGCACCGGAGGGCTTTTTTATGTCGCACAGACACTCTGGTATGTGTGCCGTTCAACTTCACAGCGGATCGTTCGCCTCGCATAACCGCCGCCGCACGTATGTGGCGCCCGCGCGGAGCGGTCAGCGACGCCTAGAGCGTCTTGACGTACGCGACGACATCCTTGATCTGCCCCGCGTCGAGCACATCCTTAAACGGCGGCATCAGGTTGTCGCCATTTTCAATCCAGGTTCGCAGAGATTCGTCGGTCACCTTGTTGTTGTTCACGCTGAAGGTTCCGCGCTTGCCGATTCCCTTCAAACCAGGGCCGATCTTTTTCGCGTCACTGTCCGCGTAGTGACACACACCGCATTTCTTGTCGAACACATCCTTGCCGCGTGCGGCGGCCGCGGCCGAGCCGCCTCCCGTAGACTTCTTGGCGGGAGGTTTTGCGTCCGGATCCTGCGCGAAAACCGCTCCGGATACTGCCAGCACTGCAATTCCAAGAACGACAAAATTACGGTTCACGATTCCCCCTGGACTGCCGTATGCGAGTCCCCCCATTGTCCACGTTCAGCCTCCCAATTTCCACTCCAACCCCGGTACAAAGGACAGGTTCCCCCTAGCACACGCGCTGCACCTTCGTACTTTTGACCCCCGCAACACCGTGTGGTAACAATCGTAAATCATGAGCCAGGAAACCCTCTCGCGCGCCTGGGAAGTGCTCCAGGACGCGTATCAAGCACAAATGGAAGGCGATTACGACCGCGCCGTGGAGCTCTACCAGTCATCGCTGGACCTCTATCCCACTGCGGAAGCGCACACTTTCTTAGGCTGGACCTACCATTTTCAGGGTCGCCTGGATGATGCCATCGCCGAATGCAAGCGCGCCATAGAAATCGATCCCGAGTTCGGCAATCCGTACAACGACATCGGAGCGTATTTGATCGAACTGGACCGCTTCGATGAGGCGATCCCCTGGCTGGAGCGCGCCGTGGAAGCGGCCCGCTACGAGCCGCGTCATTTCCCGCACTACAATCTTGGCCGCGCCTATCTCGGCAAGGAGATGTACGCGAAGGCGAATGTGTGTTTCCAGCAGGCGCTGGAGATCGAGCCTCGTTATTCCCTCGCCCGGGACGCCCTCGATTCCCTTCGCCGCATGGTGAATTGAAATAAGTCGACAGTTGATAGTCGACCGTCCCTCGCAGAGCGGCCGTCAGCAGCTAAAGCCGTAATGAAAAGAAAGCCTGGCTGCACGGCTAAACCCCGTGCCCTTCTATAGGCCGAACGAATTCAGGTTTTCAATTGCCGGTCAACGATAACTGACCCTCCCCCTGGTTTTTTGTAAGTATTCATTCTAGACGCTTAAGTGCCCTTTAGAGTCCGTAACTTACAGATTTAATGGGCTATAGATTCTAGGAATTCTACAGATTCGTCGCTGCGTAGGCCAGATGTATGCCAGAAAATCATCGGCCTCAACGACGAGACGTCAGTCAAGCCGTTGTAGAAGCGGAGCCCTCGACGGTGTGAGATCGGCCTTCGAACACCCTCGTTTAGGCTCCGGAGTGAAGGGAGCGCACGGGTCAAGAGTTTCTCCGGTTGAAGCGGCATTGGGCTTGCGTGGGAGAGAGCTTGCCGCACGCGAGGGCCATGGTCTCGAAGACTTTCTGGTGCTGGAAAGCGGGCTTGGTGTAGGGGCACTTGGCCTTTGAGACAGAACTCCTTGCCTCACGCTTGTCCGCAAGGCGTTCGTTGCCGATTTCACTCATTGCAAGGCCGCCTGAGTCAGCTTGACGGCGCAGCCGCCTGTTTGACCATTCGTGTTGTTGTTACAGGCGGCGTTCTCCTGCAGAGCGTTGAAGTAAATGCTTGCAGCCTGCGGATACGTGGTGGTATTCACGCCGTTGTCCACGACCATCCCGCTGGTGCCCACTCCTTCGGTGACAAGGGCAGAAAATCCGGCGGGAAATCCAGCAGTGATATTCGATGAAGCGATGTTGGTCTGACCACTTTGGAGCGCGGCATAGAAGAGCCAATCCGTGGCCGTCGTGGAGTTATAGAACTCGGTCAGCGGAGCAAATTCGTAGCCTGGACCACCGCCAAGCGCAAAGGTGTTCGCCGGCACTCCCGAGGTCATCGTGCCCGTCGCGCCGAAAGTGACGCCATAAAGAGCGACCGTGGCAGTTCCGTTCGAAACGGCGGTACAAGGCTGGGGGACCGTGCCTGCAGTGCCAAGTCCTCCGACATACATTAGGGCGCCGGCCGACGTGATGCTCGTGAAGTAGGCGTTGTTCGGCGTCGGGGAATGCAAGTTACATTGATTGCCCACGCCAATAGTTGCGGCCACGGACGAACTGAAGTCTGCCTTGGCTTGCACGAGAACTCCGTTCGCGGCGTTGTTAGCCGAGCCGCTGACAGCGTAGATGAAGCCGTTCACGCCATCAACGATTGGCGGGTCGACGATGGCTCCGTAGGTCTTGCTCGCGATTCCGTCTCCGACCACCAAGGACTTGATCGTGCCTGTCTGGGAAATTGAATAGAGTTTGCCGTCGGAGCAGCCGACGTAGATGTTGAAGTTGATGGCGTCCTGAACAGGCGCGGTCAGCTTTCCAGTGCAGGTTCCGCCTATTGTGAGAGCGCCTCCGGTTCCCCAACTGGCATCCAAGGTCGGCGCCGCATTGGCGCAGGCCATAGTGGTGCAGAACACATTCTTGATGCGATAGAGCACGCCGATATCGTTGCCGACGTAGGCCAAGTCATTCCCGTAATCGACGTAAGGAGAAGAGAGGGTGTCACTGCCGGTGCCCAACGCACCCAATGCCAGGTCGGTGGCTGTTCCTGATCCAACCGCCGGAGCGGTAGCGACAAAAGTGTTGATTGTCGCCGGGGTCAGCACACTCTGTAAATTGCTCACTTGGCCGTCGCCAGACTTCCATGCCAGGACGTGGAAGTGAGCTGGCTGACCCGCAAGAGATTCGACGAAGGCGATTTTGCTACCTATATTATCAAAGGAAATTACGGGGGAGGTGGTGACCGCGCCTCCAATTTTATTTACGTTATATGACCACAGGACCGTCGCGGCGATTCCCGTGTCCTTACCTGCTACGGGGGTGCGATTGCAGAAGCCGTTTGAGCCATTCGCCGCAGCGGAGCCGCTATAGAGATTGTTGAAAGCTACGATATTGGGCTGGATGGCGCTGCCTACAGCGTTGACGGGGAAGACGACAAAATCATTTGCGCAGCTCGGCGTCGCATTGGGATCAAAACTAAACTTGGCCGGGTACATCGACGGTGCCGTTCCGGCTGTCCCGAGATTAATACTCCAATCCCGGTGCATGGACGCGTCGACGCGATCGGGGAAACGATGTGGCGGCCGGCCACGGAATCCCAGGATGGCGAGCGGTTGGCGTTCCTGGCCTTCCCGCTGTTCGACTTCGCGCCAGCGGAATAGGGCTCTGGGATCGCTGCGGGCAGCCTCCAACGCTGCGGAGGTCCCAGTTTGGGAATAAATGACGTGCCTGGTACTCCAGTCTTGGAATCGCGACGAAGGGCCTTGGCGGATGGTCCTTTGCACCGTCGCGAACAGCGGCAGGAGGCCGATCGGCAACAACAGGAGCAGGGCAACGCGCCCGCCCCATGGAAGGGGTATGGTCATAATGTCGCCATGGGCGAAATCTCTATGGGAATGAGTTTCTTACGGCGAGGGAGTGCAGTCTGAGTGAAAAATGAGCCGTGTCGACTAAAAGTAACGGGGCGTACCGCTACTCACGTGGCTGACTTCAGCTTCCGCATTCCCTCCGTGCAGACTGTCCACTTCACATCCCGTAAGGTGGAATCCGGTTTTCACCTGATTTAAGACTAACCTTAAGTTTACAGTGGTTAAGGTGCTCCGCGTCCTAATCGTCGATCACCAGCCAAACGTCCGCAAAGCCTTGCGTTGGTATTTCCAGGAATTGAAACTCGACTGTAGCGAGGCAGAAAACGGATTGGACGCTTTGCATAAAGCTCAGCAAGCGAAGCCTGACTTGGTGATTCTCGACTTCTCCATGCCTGTGATGAATGGGGTCGAAGCTGCAAAAGTATTCAAGCAAGTGATGCCTGAAGTACCGATCCTCATGCTGACTGCACACTTTGGAATCGCGGACGAAGCAGCCAAAGGTGTAGGAGTATTAGGAGTCTTTTCAAAAGATAACATCGCACCCCTGGTCAAGCAGACTCGAACGATATTGAAGATGCGCGAACTGTAAAAAGCCTCGTAGATTCTCTCGGTGACGAGACCCCGGAGGCCATCTTCGGCTTTTACAAGCAGACTTACCTTGTGTCTCGTAGTTTCAATCGACGGGAATAGGAGATCATCTGAACGGTGTGATTGGTCCCACATTCTCCGACTGACGGTGGGGCTCTTGCGAGGAGCTGACGTTCGAAGTTTTGGCCCTCCGCTCAACGTTTTTCCTCACCAACCACTTGTGAACAGTAGAACTACTTATATGAAGTGCTGCTCAATACTCAGCAGTTCGTCTTGGTACAGTTGAATTATCTTAGGCACATTAGTTTGCATAGTACGTCGATGCCCTTCGCTTCCAAGTCTATCGACTGCGGCCCGCATCCGCTCGGTCGATATCTTGGAACGCCATGACGCAAGGTGCGCACCGTCCCTTTACTTACCCTCCGGCTACCTTTTTCATGATCTTTGCCTTAAGAGACCCCTTGTCTTCCGACTCTTTGGCATCCAACGCTTCGACATTGATCTGCTCGGCGAGCTCAGTCAATTTCTCGTCGGTTTCCTTCTCCTCGCTGAGCGTCTTCTCGAGGATCGAAACGGCTTCGTTTTCGCCTAACAGATGGGCATAAGTGCGCACGCAACCGTAACCCGCTATTTCGTAATGCTCCACACGCTGAGCAGCGGCAATGAGCCCCGCGTCCAATTCCTCATCACCAGGATCTTCTTCAATCATCTCTTTACCTTCTTCGATAAGTCCCTTCATGCCATTGCACGTCTTCTCCTTGGGACTCTCGCCTAGGGCATTGAAGATTCTCTCCAGCCGGCTGACATGTCCTTGCGTCTGCTGCAGGTGCTTTTCGAAACCTGCTTGTAGCTCGGGGGATGTGGCCGCCTTGGCCATCTTTGGAAGGGCCTTGACCAACTGCGTTTCGGCGCTATATAGATCCTTGAGTTGATCTATGTACAAACCTCGCAGAGCGTTTGCCTTCATTATTCGTCTCCTCAGGTGATGCATGCTGCTGATTGAAGGTAGAGACATTGGGCCATCTGTGAAATACGCAAAGGCAGGTACCGGCCTAAAAGCAATGCTGTAGGTATCCTGTGCGGAGGTTCGGAGCGGAAATCAGATTTGAATGATTCTGCGGCCCGGTACAGAGAGGGGGACGGCAGTCCCGTTCCTGGGTCGGTCATGAACACGAGTGAACGGTCAGCGAGAGTTCCTACGCAAAGATTGAAGGGCAGAACAAGCTAAAGCACAGGACGACCTGCACAAGCTCACCGACGTCGCCCCGTTCTCGGGCAGCCCCCCATTGAAACTGTATTGATTCCAAGCAAAAGCTCGGGCAATTTCATACGGACAAGCGACCACGGGAGACCGTTCCGCCCGAGGGTCAGAAGACCGACCTTTTGGTTGCTTGTTCTGAAATACCGACTGGGCGCTGGAATGCGATTGTTTCGCTTATCGCTTGGTTATTTCGACAGCAAATGACCGCGCATTAGTCTCCGCAGTTGCCAAATTGCTATAGAAGTCCCCAGCCAGGTTAGAGTGGCGGCTAGCAAGATTAGCCATGCGGGCCTTCCGAACAGAAACTTCCACACAAACAGGGCAAATGCAGCTAGTGCAATACTGCCAATCGTCGCTCCGCGAGCATCTAAAGCAACGGCCTTTCTTGCGCGGCTAACGCCATTCATGCCGGCCCGCTGCTTTTTCTCCTTCTCATGTTTTTCGATAAGAGTTGCACTCGCCGGAAAGATTGCCGGGAATGCTAGAAATAGTCCGCCCACAACTGGGCCGTACGCCTTTGCGACCATGCCCGTCGCAACCGTTGCTAGACCCCCGAAAACGATACGGAGAAAGACCTCGTACCATTTCGTTTGCTTCAATGCCGAAAGCTGGAACCTGACTACCATTTATTTGAGGAAGAACAGCCAAATACCCAAAGCAGTTGCGAGCCACGTGGACAGAAGACCCGCGCAGACTAGAACTGCCGACGGTTTGTACCTGAACATGACCCATGTCGCTAAACACGCATATACGAAAAACGCAACTGCGCCGCCAATCATGGATCGGGCCTCAAGCGCCGCGTAGGCTGCTCCGTCGGTTGCAATTGTTAGACCGAGTGTCGCGAGCGCCACAGATGGCGCGGCAGCGAATAAACCCGCAAAGCTTTTCGTTTTTAATACGTCACCCAATGCGGAGAATACCGATACTACCAGGCCACCCACGACGAAACGGAAGAGGAGTTGCTTCAGCATTGTCGCCACCCCGTGGGGTCATACCGGTTGCAGCACTCTCAAAAAGCGCGATCATCCATCGGACAGGGATCGCCATCTTCGCAACTCATTATCGTTTGAAAGCACGCATGGACTGCTTAATACGTCTGCGTGCCTCTTTGGAGCCCTTGGCGTCCAGTATTCTGTACTTCTTTCCAGACATGTCGTGGTAATTGACAAAAAATTTCTCCAGCTCCTCAACAAATTCTTTGCCCAAGTCGTCGATATGCTTGATGAAGGCGAGTTCATGGTTGTTCTGTTCGATCGCCACGACGCGGTCGTTCCGTTCCTTTTCCTTCTTGTCCCCCTGCTCACCTTCGATGATTCCTATGGGCCGGCATTTTACCAAGCATCCTTGTAGTGCGGGTTCATCCATTAAGACCAAAACGTCGATGGGGTCGCCATCTTCAGCTTTCGTCGAGGGCACAAACCCGAAAGTGTAGGGAAAAGTCATGCCCGCAGGCAAAACCTTCTTAAGAATAAAAATCTTCTCGCCTTCGTCGTAAGAATACTTGTTACGACTCCCACTGGGAGTCTCAATAATTACGTGGATAATTTCATCGTCCTTCTCGTCAATGGCCTTCAATCGAGATGGATCCGCTAAGCTGCTTTTCGGACTCATGCGATCTCCTCAACTTTTGATAATAAAGCCTTGCGACAACCGGTAAATCCAGTAATCCGTGTAGTTCTCGGACAGAACCCCCCGTTCGGACATCCGCTGGAGACCGAAATTCAGCTAGTCGCGACTGTTTCGACTAGTAATGCATCCAACTTTTGTAAATTCACCGGTCAACATGCAAATGCACCGCAATGCCGTTTTGCTCTTCGTCATCATTGGGGCGGTTCTGAGTGTGTTGGCGTTGGCAATACCCAGCCTTCTAAATATCGACCGCTATCGGCCTGAGGTCGTCTCCTATCTGCAGGAGAAGCTTGGCAAACAAGTCGAAATTGGCCGTCTAACGCTAAAGCTCTTCCCGTTATCGCTTGGCGTTGAAGATTTCGGCGTGAAAAATCCTGGCATCTTTCCCTCCGGTTACGTCGTCAAAATCGCTCATTCGGAGGCCGAACTGGATCCTCGTGCGCTGCTGAACCGCCAGGTGATCATTAAGACGCTAGTCCTGGATCATCCAATCATCCACCTGATTTCCGATCCCGACGGTCCCTGGAACTTCGAAAATCCTCAAGCCAAGGGTTCACAGCGGACCTTTCCTCTTGGACTCATTTATAGGGTGCGAATCGAGAGCGGCGAGCTCACTGCATCGAATCTTCTGCCATCCGATGCACCAGGACCTGTTTTCTTCGAAGCCCATGATATCAACAGCAAACTAGAAGACGTCAATCTTATTGGCATCATCAGTCTGTCTTCTTCTTCCGCGAGTGATGGTCAGGGCACCGTTCAAGCTGCTCGCCTGAGTTTCGGTACCGTCGATGCAAGCAACTTAACTTCCAAACTTCAGTTGCATGCTAGGAAGGCTTCTTTTACAGACATTAAAGCGGAAATTTTCGATGGTTCCGGGGTCGGTGATCTGTCCCTCGACCGTGCAGGAAAGAACGCCACCTTCCAAAGTCACGTGCGCTTCAGTGGTGTTAGCGTAGAGCGTGTCCTCGCTGCATTCGAAAACGGGCGAGGAAAAATGACCGGAAGAATGGAAGGAGAATTAGCGCTCGCGGGAGAGGTCGAGCATACGGTCCGTCCGCTGGCGGGAATGCGCGGAAATGGGCGCATCACTGTGCGAAATGGCGAGGTTCCCACTCTACAGATGAATGCTAATCTTATGAGGCTAGTGCGCTTCAACAATCTCGGCCCCGCCAAAGAGCATCCGTCCGCGTTTAATATGATTTCCACCGATCTGGAGTTGGCCAATCTTCGCATCACCGGAAAAAAGATAGACATTGATGGCTACGGAGTTGATGTCGACGGCTCGGGAAGCGTCAGTGTGGACGGTTACGATGAAGTGAACTGTCAGGGGGTTGCTCAAATTACGAGTCCACAGGGATTCTTTACCACTACCTTCGCCCGTTTCGCTGGAGGTAAACTGCAAAATGGCAAGCTCTCTTTCCCCTTTCAGATCGGCGGCACAATAGCCAACCCGTCATTCTCAAAGGCACGGCCCACCCATAGACTCCCAGTAGAAGCAGGCACCGACCGACCCCGAAATTGAGTAAGGGATGCAATCTGGATATCCCCACAAATGTGTGCAACATCAGGGATGCGGATGCTTGCGAAACCCCGAGCAGCGTTAGGGTTGCTGAAATCTACCCTTGCGGCCTGTCTCGAAGATAACGTTCAGCGCATGAGCGCTGCGCTGGCGTACTACACGATCTTTTCTCTCGCTCCGCTTCTGGTTATTGCTATCGCCATTGCTGGTCTAGTTTTCGGAGAAGATGCTGCGCGGGGCGAAATTGTAGGAGAAATACGAGAACTCGTCGGGCAGGATGGCGCAAAAGCGATCCAGACGATGATTCAATCCGCCTATCACCCTGGGCACAGCGCCATAGCCACTATAATCGGAATCGTGACGCTGGTTGTGGGCGCGACAGGTGCCTTCAGCGAGGTATACGATGCGCTGAATCTTATTTGGCGCGTTAATCAGGTATCTAACACAGATGTGCGGACCATTATCAAAGCACGTTTCATGAGCTTTGGCATGATCTTGATTATCGGTTTTTTGTTATTGGTGTCCCTTGTGGTCAGTGCGGTGCTGGCGGGAATCTCAAAGTATGCGTCAAGTTTCCTTCCGGCCCCGGCCCCGCTTCTTCATTTCCTGGATTTCCTATTCTCCTTAGCGGTTGTCACCGTTCTGTTTGCGATGATTTTCAAGGTGTTGCCGGAAATGAAAACCCGGTGGGTTGATGTCTGGGCAGGAGCGAGCCTCACGTCCTTGTTGTTCACCGTGGGAAAGTTCGTCATAGGATTTTACGTAGGAAAGAGCGTCTCGGCGTCCAGTTACGGAGCCGCAGGTTCTCTTGTGGTCGTCGTTGCTTGGATTTACTACTCTGCTTTTATCCTTTATTTCGGAGCGGAGTTTACTCAAGTCTATGCTCACCAATGCGGTTCGCGCCTTGCCGCGACAAGGCCCCAGCGCAATTAACAAACAAGTTGGGTACATGCAAGAGGTTACTTCACGACTTCTACGGGCGCACGACAATCGATAGAGCTTTCTCGATCACGCCTCTTCTTTTCGATCTGCGAATAGAATGCGTTCGCAACGCGAACACCTGGTCGACATTATCTCCGCGGATCAGAAATTGACGGGTGCGTCCAACCCCACAAGTGCCGGTACGGGCCACTCCGCTAGATTCCCTCTCCGAATAAAGCCTTATACGTATTGCGGCCGATTTTGCCTCGTATAAAATCCCCTCAACGGAGGGCAAGGAAGATGTTGTGGCTTTGTTGGATACTGCTCGTTGTCGGCTTCCTGGGCGGTGTGACAGCCTACCTGATTTATCTCGTCCCTGGCCCGCGGGACCACGTGGAATGAACGCCGACGCTGTTTTTCTATAACGTCCAACCGGGCAATTGAATCGAGGGCAGCAAATGAAATGCTTAGTTCCAATTCCTCCTGAAACTGTCACTAGTCTGAAACGAGAGAAAGAAACTGGACTCGGTTATCAGATTATCTGCGTCGTACTCAAAGAGGCACACGCTTTGAGCAAGTTGTCGCCAGCGAAGGTTGCATCATTGCCCTTCGCGGGTTGCCGAAGTCCCATTCGAATTTAATGAAGTTGCGACGGTTGAAATAAACCATAAGCGCTGGAATTTTAGGAAGTGGTCCGATGCTCGCCGACCCAAGAAGAGCAAGGCAGTTTCCGCCTAGCGACCCATTCCGGGAAGCTCACGCTTTCGGATATCGCCCTCGCCATTCCGCCTTCTCGCCCCGTTCAACAGGCCTAGTGACCTCCTTTAATCTCCAAATAGAAACGCTGTGGCTTGTCCTCCAAAATATCAGCGGGCCTTATGTTCTTGAGATAATCGTCCACAAGCAGGTCTTCTTTATCCATTCCGGCCTTTCGTATCACAACAGCGTCACGTCGGATCGCCTCAAAGATATGATGTAGCTCCGAAGAGTAACGAACCCTTTCTTCTGCTGTCAGCGGACGAAGCTGTTCAAGATCTGTCATAATGATCGAGACATGATGGGACACCGTCCTTGATGTCATCGCTCCTCCCAGTTGGCCGGGCTTGCCAACAATACTCCGTCTGAAATAGTTGAGTCGCTGCTAGGCACTCGAACGGCGCAAGATGTCCGTAGAATCCTACATGCGAACAAGTTCAACGCGTCGATTCTTGGCGCGACCGTCGTCGGAGGAGTTGTCTGCTAGCGGGTGTCCTTCGCCATAACCCCTGGAGCTCAGGCGGCCACGGTCGATGCCGTGGTCGGCAAGCCAAGTCATGACCGCATCGGCGCGGGCGCTGGACAATGTTTTGTTGGCTTCGCGTGACCCTACATTATCCGTGAAACCCTCGACACGGATCTTCCAATCCGGGTGATCTTTCAACGCGGCTAGCGCTTCATTGAGGGAAGCCTCGGAGTCCGGGGTTATGTCGGCCTTTCCAGTGGCGAAATGAACGCTGGAAAGCGTTACGCGGCCCGAAGTGCCCAAGGCGCCGGCCACGTTGCCCCCTGTTCCGGGAGCGTTTCGATAGCGGTTTAGCTCAGCAATCAGAGGACGACCGCCATCCGGAGTGTGCACGTTGCCTTCAAGAATCTCCCGGTTTGTCAGTTTTTGACCATAGAGTTTTTCATTTTCGCCTTCATCTGGCCGTAACGTCGAACCTTCCAGGGAAAGGCCTGCGAAGAGACCACGCGAGCGCGACCAAGACAGAATTTCGGCGTGGAGTAGCACATCCGTGTTGGCGCTGGCGTCCCGACCGACAGGACCCGCCGCAGCTTCCGCTTCTCCACCAATTGTAAACTTGTCCGAGAGAAGCTTTTTCATGCCGCTCTCGTTCATGATTAACATGAAGACGTCGGTAGAAGAGCCTCCGATTTGAAGGCCGTAGCTGCCTCCTTCAATGCGAATTGCAGCCGGCGAACCGAAGCGGCCATTGCCTCCTCGGCGGCACGAAACGAAGCCTCTGCCATATTTCCCGCCGACGATGAATGCAGCTTTTTTGACGCCGGGAATGATGACGAAGCAGCGCGCTTTATCAAAAAGATCGCGTGGGATGCCCTTATCCGGCTCGTGCATCACCTCTCTGAAGGAAACGGCGGCGTTCTGCAGTCTTTTATCCGGGGAAGTCTCAGGTTCCTGTCCTAGTATTGGAGCCGTACCGCCTAGGCACAGCAAGAGGCTGATTCCCATAAGCAAGCAAGTCTTTTGCGTGATAGCAGCAATGGCTGAATGTTTCACCAGCTTCATTCTTGTTCCTCAACTGTTTCGGATATCTTGCGACCATAACAGCAAAACAGAGCAAAGTACCTCGGCGACGCCTTCCAGGTACGAGGTAGCTCGCCCAACTTATCGATGCCTCAACATCGGCGGCACTAAGTCTTAATTGTGGATCGCAATCCATCAATCAGGTGAAAACAGGATTTGGCGCGAGAAGTTCACGTACAACGGGCGCCACGTTCGCAAGTGAATAGACAGGTGCAGGCGTTCTGTGATTGGATCACGGCGCTGGCTATGCCGAACTCCCTAGATTTGTTTCGCGCGACACCCGATGCGCCAGAATGGCTTGGAAGTTTTCTGCGCCTTGAGTCCGCAATAGAATATTTTAAAGAAAGACAGGCGGAGCAGCCGGGCCGATACTTCATCAACGACCAAGAAACAGGGGAGACGCTCTATGCTGACGAGAGCATTAGCGAACCGGCCATAGAATCTGAGCCTCATCCATTTTTAAAGCGAACCCGCCGAACCTGAGCCGTGGTAGAGGCTCTAACTGCCGCTCCGGGCAGAACGCCCCTTGGGTTTCGTTGGGCCGGGTTCGTCGTCGCCACGAAGGTACAACTTCTTTCGCATCCGCTTTTCCAGTTCCGTAAGCTCGACACTCAATCGCGCGGACCGCTGACTCAAAGGATAAAGCTGGTCGTAGGCCAGCGCGATCATTCCCTGAGTTTCGCCGTCCATCTGCGAATCGCAGAGCTTTAGATACTGGCAGGCCGCATCGAGCATTTGACCGAGCAAGATCATTTGATCGGCACAGCATTGACGTCGAGGCATTTTGTAATGCTATTCTCGATCACGGCTGCCTCAATCCACATTTAGCTGTATTAGGCTACGCTATTTTACTTAGATGTCTATTCCGAGCGGTCGGGCGAGCCATGAGTCAAATAAAATAAGTAGGAAATAAGAGCCAGGGTTCCAACTCCAACTGTGGCGAAAAGCCCTAAAATAATAGCTGCCAACATATGGCCCTCCATAGTTCGGGCAAATCGTAATGCGTTCAGGTACGTGGACCATACGGTCTATACGGTATGGATCCTGATGATTTTACTTAATCGCTTTTGGACTTGAGGATGGAAGCGGGCTTAGAACGGCGGTAGGATCGCTGGAATCTTCGGATTCCCGCGTTCACGCATTCGTTGGATGTCTTCAGGGTGCTACCCTTAGCACCCGATTAACCTTGTACGAGTCTTTTATATACCATTCTCTCTTCATGAGACCCGTGGGACACCCCTTAAACGAACATTGCTCGACGGATTCTTAGTCATCTATAGGATGAAGTTTGTAGGCCGTGGAAAACAAGAGTGATGCCCCTTACCACAGATTGATTTATTCACGATGTACGACGACACCGTGAACCGTAGGTTGACACCGTGCGCAGTTGGGAAGCTTGCTTCACGCCACATCACGCTAAGTGGAGCATCCTTGTTTACTTGCCTAGAGGGCTTGTCCAGTAGTGCGTCCGCGTTTCGACGGGCATGGGCTCGGTTTTCAGCAGGTCAGGCTGCCGTTTTGAAGAGTGCGAACCGTGTACGATTCAGCGAGTTGTCGGGTTGTCTCAAATCGTTGCCCAATTTCGCGCTGAGGCCGCCCACATTAGGCCAAGTCGCCCCGGCCAATGCCCATGCAAGCAATTGAAAACATTCAACCCGACTTTTTTCGGCACGTTTTCAAGACCGCCGGTTTTCTGCCGCCGTTGGCCACGCCGGTGACGGCAACAGAGCTACTTCGCTCTTGTCTCCATCTTTGAGCCAGTCCACTGTTTCTCGGAGAATGCAGTCGATTGTATGCGCATAAGGAAAACCTTGTATTGTCGTGCTTTCCTTCCTCTCCTATCCTCCATGCAGTTGACGGCTACCATAGATGTTAGCGGTCCTACGGAGACAAAGCCCATGAGCACGGCTACAGTCGAGCAGCGACTGACGGAAATCTGGGCAACGCCGAAAACTATCAAGGGTTGGTTCACAACACTTGATCATAAAAAGATAGGCAAACGGTACCTGGCGACCGCATTTGCTTTCCTCATCCTGGGCGGTATCGAAGCCCTGATTATGCGCATCCAGCTGGCGAATTCCGACCAATCGCTGCTGACGCCAGAAGCTTACAACCAACTATTCACCATGCACGGCATGACCATGATTTTCTGGTATGCCTCGCCCATTCTGTCGGGCTTTGCTAATTACTTGATTCCCTTGATGATCGGGGCCCGGGATATGGCTTACCCGCGGCTCAATGCGTTTTCCTATTGGTCGTTTCTTCTTTCGGGCGTCTTTCTATATATCAGCGCATTCATGGGACAGGCGCCGCACGGCGGGTGGTTTGCTTATGTTCCCTACACTACATTGCGGTATTCGCCCGAGTATGGGATGGATTTTTATTCGCTGGCGCTCATCTTTCTTACCATCTCTACCACTTTTGGGGCGATCAACTTCATCGTCACCATATTCCGCCTGCGCGCTCCTGGAATGACCATCAGTCGGATGCCGTTATTTTTGTACAGCACGCTGACCATCTCTTTCGCGGTGCTGATGTCCCTTCCGGCGTTGACGGCCGCCTGCGTTTTTCTCGAGCTAGACCGGCGTTACGGCACCCACTTTTTTGATAGCGCGCGAGGCGGCAATCCGCTGATGTGGCAGCAGCTTTTCTGGTTTTTCGGACACCCCTGGGTCTACGTGATTTTCCTGCCCGCCACAGGCATGGCCTCCATGATTATTCCGGTGTATTCGCGAAGGCCGATTGTCGGCTATCCCTATGTGGCCATGTCTACGGTGCTTACCGGGGTGGTTGGGTTCGGAGTTTGGCTACACCACATGTTTGCCGTCGGGATGTCGCAGATGGCCATGAGCCTGTTCAGCGCCGGGAGCATGACCATTTCCATTTTCAGCGCGGTGCAGGTGTTCTGCTGGATAGCCACGGTATGGAAAGGCCGGCCGGTGGCGACTGCGGCGATGCATTTTGCGTTGGGTTTCGTAGCGCTACTGATTATTGGCGGGCTAAATGGGATTTTCACCGCTATCGTGCCGGTCGATTGGCAAGCGCATGACACTTATTTCGTGGTGGCTCATTTGCACTATGTGCTTATTGGCGCCAACGTTTTTCCGGTGTTCGCGGCGTTCTACCACTGGCTACCAAAAATAACCGGCCGAATGTTGAACGAGGCGCCGGGCAAGTTGAGCTTCTGGGTCATGTTCATCGGCTTCAACCTGGGATTCTTCCCCATGCATCTTGCGGGACTTGGAGGCATGCCGCGGCGCATTTATACCTACCCCGCCGGCTTGGGTCTGGATGGCTTGAATATGACCGCAACGGTGGGGCTCGTTCATTCTTGGAATCGGAATTTTGATCAGCATCGTTAACTATTTTCAAAGTCAACGCACCGGCGCGCTGGCCGGCAAGAATCCCTGGAATGCAGATTCTCTAGAGTGGGACACAGAATCTCCGCCCGCACCGTACGGCAGCGTTCACATACCTACGGTGTGCTCGCGTCACCCTTTGTGGGATGACCACGACGAGGAGTATGACCCCAACAATGAACGAGTCCTCGACCAAGGACGCTTAACGATATCGAGCAGTTGGCTGGACGCGGTGCCGCGGTCGATCATGAAAATGCCCGAAGACACAATTTCTCCGCTGCTGCTCGCGTTGGCGTTGATGTTGCTATTCGTGGCCCTGATATACCAATGGATGTGGGTCGCGCTGGCGGGTCTGCTGGCGACCTTGGCCGCCGGCTATTACTGGGTGTGGCCGCAATCGGAGAAGGCGCTGGCATGAGCATCGCTGTTATCCCCGCGCGCACTTTGGACCTTCCGCTCGAAACGGAGCGCGGTCCCTTCGCGATGATGTTGACCATCCTCACGGAAGCGTTTCTCTTTATCGTGCTGTTTGCCAGCTACTTCATGCTGGGCAAATAACAAAGACCGCTGGAGGATTGACGAGCCGCCCAAGCTCAACTTTGCACTGCCCATGCTAGTGCTATTGGTAATCAGCAGCTTGGTGATTCACTGGGGAGAGAAACAGCTAAAACAGGGGCGCTATGGAACCGCCCGGGTGGCCATGGCGATCACCATATTGATCGGTTTGTGTTTCATGGTGATGCAGATATTCGAATATCGCGATCACTGGAAACACCTCACTCCATTTACCGATTCCTACGGCTCAATTTTTTACACCATCACCTCATTTCACGCGGCGCACCTGATCGTGGGTCTGCTGATGCTCGGATACATTTTGTTTCTACCGCGGTATGGGCCAACCGATGAAGCGCCTTACCGCCCGTATCACGTAGGTGCCATGTATTGGCATTTCGTGGATGTGGTGTGGATCTTTGTGGTGGCCATTTTATATGTGGCGCCGCACTTGTGAACTGTGAACGGTGAAGATCATCCTCGTCACGAAGTATCAGCCGCGCGGCTGTGGTTTGGGTTTGCCGGGTCGGCTGCCTCGTGGATTGCTCTGGGTCTGGCCGACATCGTCATAACCTGGCGGGCGTGTCTGGACCGGGATCAATTCGGGATGTCGCATGCGCAGCTTTCGTTCCGGGTTCTTTATTTTGTAGTTACTTTGCTGTTGCTGATAACGGGGATTTCAGCTGGACGGATTTCCTACCGCAACTGGCGCGACCTGGCCTCCGATCGCGCCATCTCCAAAGCGGAGGCTGGCGGACGCAGCGAATATATGGCGCTTGCCGGCGTGTTCATCAGCTTCACCCTGGGCATCGGAATCATTTTGCTGGGCGTACCGGTTGCGATTCTTAATTTGTGTGTGAGGGCGCACTGATGCGCTTCTACCTGGTGATATTGCCGCTGTGTTTTCTTGCTCTGCAGGCTGGCTGCACCGGTGGAAAGATGACTCGTACGTATCTTCCCGCGACTGGCGGAGATGCGGCGCAAGGCAAAAAGGTAATTGCCAATTACGGTTGTGGGGCCTGTCACACCATTCCAGGAATCCATGCAGCCAAAGGCGTGGTGGGACCGCCGCTGTATTTCTGGGGCCGTCGAACCATGATCGCCGGGGAATTGCCGAATACCCCCGAGAACCTGGTTCGTTGGCTTAAGGACCCGCCGTCCGCAGAGCCAGGAACGGCGATGCCGAAACTGGGTTTATCGGATCAGCAGGCGCGTGATGCAGCCGCATATCTTTATACCTTGCGATGAGGGAGTGCGAACGATGAGATTCCTTAACCGTTCAATATTGGCGCTGCTTTTAGCCGCTTCCTTTCGCGGTCAGGACAACAAGGCTAATGCCAACGATGTTCCGGGCTCGCAGCCAGGAATTCGGCTGATTTCTCCGCTTCCTACCGGGGAGTGGACGATGCCTTCTGGAGACTACGCCAACACCCGTTTTAGCCCGCTATCGCAGATCAATACCGGGAACGTCAAGAATCTGCACATCACCGGAATGATGTCCACGGGCATTCCGCACGGCCACGAAGGGGGTCCGCTGGTCGTCAACAAAACGATGTACGTGGTTACGCCATTTCCAAATTATTTGATCGCGCTGGACTTAAGCAAGCCTGGTTATCCGATGAAGTGGAAGTTTGAACCCAATCCCGATCAGCGTGCGGTGGGAATCGCCTGCTGCGATACGGTCAACCGCGGAGCCACCTATGCCGACGGCAAAATAATCTACAACACGCTGGATGCGAACACTCTGGCCGTCGACGCCAACACCGGCAAGCAGATATGGAGGACCACCGTTGGCGATACGGACCTCGGGGAAACGATCACCATGGCGCCGATCGTAGTCAAAAATGTTGTGCTGGTTGGCGACAGCGGCGGCGAACTTGGTGTACGCGGAAAACTTACTGCTCTTGATCTAAAGAGCGGCAAAATTTTATGGCGCGCTTACAGCAGCGGACCGGATGCCGACGCAAAAATCGGCGCGAACTTCAAACCTTTCTATCCCAAAGACCAAGGCAAAGATTTGGGCGTTACTTCGTGGACGCAAGATCAGTGGCACATGGGCGGGGGGACCATCTGGGGCTGGATTTCTTACGACCCCGAACTAAATCTCATCTACTACGGCACCGGCAATCCGGGAGTCTGGAACGATGATATGCGGCCAGGCGACAACAAATGGTCGGTAACCATTTGGGCTCGGAACCCGGAAACCGGAGACGCCAAATGGGCTTACCAGATCGAGCCGCACGATGGCTGGGACTACGACGAGATCATGGAAAATGTGCTGGTCGATATGCCTTGGCGGGGGCGAACGAGGAAATTGCTGATCCATCCTGGCCGCACCGGTTTTATTTTCGTGATGGACCGGGAAACGGGCGAAGTGTTGTCAGCGCAAAATTTTGAGCCGGTGACTTGGGCAAGCGGCTATGACTTGAAAACCGGCATGCCCATCGAGAATGAAGACAAGCGGCCGCATACCAATCACTATGCGCGAGGAGTTTGTCCGTCCTCAACTGGAGGAAAGGAATTTGTGCCGTCCGCGTTTTCACCCAAGACCGGGTACATCTATATACCGGCTCATAACACCTGCATGGATTATTCCGGCGAGGACGTGAACTACATCGCAGGCACTCCCTATCTGGGCGCGAGCGTGCGCATGTATCCGGGGCCCGGCGGGTATCAAGGCGAACTGATCGCGTGGGATGTGGCCAGCGCCAAAAAAGTTTGGAGCATCAAGGAAGCGGACTTTCCAGTTTATAGCGGGGTGCTGGCGACCAGCGGGGATCTGGTTTTCTACGGAACCATGGATGGTTATTTTCGCGCCGTGGATTCGCGCAACGGCAACGTGCTTTGGGAAATGAAGCTGGCCTCCGGCATCGTGGGCAATCCGGTGACGTTTATTGGCGCTGACGGAAAACAGTATGTGGCCATTTACGCCGGCATCGGGGGATGGATGGGCGCGGTGGCGCTACCCAGCGTTTCGACGGATGACGATTACGCGGCGCTTGGTGTTGTCGGCGCTATGAAAAAAATCAAGCAAGCCACTGCTCCCGGCGGAGTTTTATATGTGTTCGGCTACTAAATTTATATTGATTGCGCTGCTCTGTAGCGCGTTTGGACTGTTGGCGGCTCCGGCGGAGCTGCGGGTGTGCGCGGATCCAAATAATCTGCCTTATTCCAATCAGCAGCAGCAAGGATTTGAAAACGAGTTGGCGCAGATGGTGGCGCGCGATCTAAACATGACGGTGTCGTACTTCTGGTTTCCGCAACGTCATAAATTTTTCCGCAGTACTTTGCAGGCGGGAGTTTGCGACGTGATGATGGAAGTGCCGGCGGGAATAGATTCAGCCAGCGCGACGATTCCATATTATCGGTCCACCTATGTGTTCGTGACGCGACGGGACCGCGATCTGCGCATCCGCTCGTTTGACGATCCGCGGCTGCACGATCTGCGCATAGGAGTGCAGATTACCGGCGACAATGACGATCATCTACCGACGACTTCAGCGTTACTTAAGCGGGGCTTGGTAAATAATCTAACCGGATATAACATTTTTGGGAAATTGTCGGACGACAATCCGGCGGCAAATGTAATACGCGCGGTGGCTAACAAAGAGGTGGATGTGGCGCTGGTGTGGGGCCCGCTCGGTGGATATTTCGCGAAGGAATCTTCCGAGCCTTTGGACGTGGCACTGGTTTGTCCCGCGCCTTCGGACAAGCAGCTGAAATTTTCCTTTGATATTGCGATGGGCGTGCGACGTGGTGACGAGGCGCTTCGAGAAAAACTAAACACGGTCATCAACCGCCGCCGGGCGGAAATTTCGCGATTGCTGCAGTCCTACGCGGTGCCAACCGTAAACACGACGCAGGCGCAGTGCGAGGAGGTGTCCCCACATGCGTAAACGCAGTCTATGGATTATTGCTCTGGTGACCCCGATAGCGCTGGCCGGATGCCGCACCACTTCCTCGCCCGAAGTGAGTGAGGCAGCTGCATCCCCGGTATTCACTGCCGTGGGACCAATTCCGGGCGCGCCAAAAAATGTGAAATATCGAACCAACCCGTTCGCCAACGACCTCGTGGCATTGCAGGAAGGCTACAAACTCTTCAATTGGTACAACTGCTCCGGCTGCCACGGGGGCCATGCGGGCGGCGGGATGGGACCCAGCTTGCGCGATCCAGTGTGGCTATATGGCGACCGCGACGACCAGATTTACGACTCCATCGCTGCGGGCCGTGGTGAAGGCATGCCCTCCTGGGGAAGCAAAATACCGGAGCAGCAGATTTGGAAACTGGTGACCTACATCAAATCGATGCGCACCCCGCAGGAGCCCGATGCGCCCACCATGCCGAAGGAAGAACAGGTCCCGCCACCCCGTTATTTATCAAACCCATTAGGGACAACAGGAGAATGATCGATTCAATGAAGCCGGTCCTTTTTATCTCATGCGCACTGCTGCTGGCCGGGTGCGACATGCCCCAATCGAGCCTGTATCCAAAGGGGCTCGCCGCCGACAGAATCGCGCACATGTCCTGGCTGATGCTGATTCTTTTCCTGACCATCACCGTGTTCATGTGGGTACTGCTCACCTTCGCGATTGTTCGACATCGCGGAACTCTTGCAGAGCACGCACCTGTGGACGTTGGAGGCGGACAAGGTTGGATCGCCTGGGGAGGCTTGGCGTTTCCTTTAACTGTATTGTGCGTGCTTTTTGTTCTTGGTCTGCGATTGATGGCCAGCTTTCCGATGCACGAAGGAAATCACCAAGTTCTCACACCAGAGATTGAAATCATCGGACATCAGTGGTGGTGGGAGGTTCACTACCTGGGCGAGCCCTCAGAACAATTCATCACCGCAAATGAAATTCATATTCCCGTTGGACGTCCGGTAAATATAGAACTGCAGTCGAGCGACGTGATTCATTCCTTCTGGGTCCCCACACTGCATGGCAAAGTGGATTTGGTCCCGGGTCAGCCGAATTTTATCAGGGTGGAAGCAGACCAAGCTGGAACTTACCAGGGTACCTGCGCGGAATATTGCGGAGCGCAACATGCGCACATGCGGCTGCTGGTGGTGGCCCAGGAGCCCGAAGATTATCAGGCCTGGGTTGAGGGACAGTTAAAACCAGGCGCCGAGCCAACTACCGAGGAAGCCAGGAACGGGCAGCAGATTTTCTTGGCCGGC
The DNA here is from genome assembly GCA_963834025.1 of uncultured Acidobacteriota bacterium. Classification (GTDB taxonomy): domain Bacteria; phylum Acidobacteriota; class Terriglobia; order Acidiferrales; family UBA7541; genus Acidiferrum. The sequence goes on from CAWIAI010000007.1 coordinate 1,140,242, forward strand.
CCATGCGCTACATGCCACCAGGTTCGCGGCACGCTCGCGGGCGGCACGGTTGCGCCCAATCTGACGCACATCGCCAGCCGCCAGATGATTGCGGCAAATTCGTATCCGAATAACGATGCGTATCTGGAGGCTTGGATCACTCATGCGCAATCGCTCAAACCCGAGGCTCAGATGCCGGACCTCACACAATTTTCCGGGCAACAACTGCGCGACATTGTTGCCTACTTGCGACAACTTCAGTAACGGAAAGGTGCAGCATGTCATCCTGGTTCAAGACTTCTGCGCAACTTCTGGTGCTTTCATCCGCGGTGCTTTCGCTAAGCGTTTCAGCCCGCGCGCAAGCTAAACCCGATTGTCCTTCGCTGCCCGATGCGGATCGTCTGCGCAGCATTTTGCGGGCGGTGGTCAAGGAAGGCGCCAAAGGCAACAGCGGACTAGGCAATCAGGAGTGGGCTGCCGTCGTAAACCGCGACGGAACGGTGTGTGCCATCGTTTTTAGCGGCACGGAGCGGGGTCAGCAGTGGCCGGGCAGCCGCGTCATAGCCGCCGAGAAAGCTTCCACCGCTAACGCTCTGAGCTCCTCGGATTACGCGCTCTCCACCGCCAATCTCTACGCCCCCGCTCAGCCCGGCCAAAGCCTGTATAGCTTGACTACCAGCGCGCCGCCAAATGCTCAGGCGGTGTTCGGCCCCGCAACGTCCTTCGGAACTCTGAATGACCCAATGGTTGGCAAGGCTATTGGCGGCGTGATCGTTTTCGGCGGCGGATTAGCGCTGTACGAAAAGGGAAAGATTGTGGGCGGGCTGGGTCTGAGCGGCGACACTTCCTGCGCCGACCATGTGATCGCCTGGAAGATACGCCATCAGTTGCAACTGGATTCCGTGCCTATGGGAGCCTCACCGGAGCACAACGACAACATGGTCCTGGATTGGTCCAACAACAACAGTCCGAACGGCTACGGCCACCCCACTTGCAAAGGGGGAAACCCGCCCGATGAGATAATTAAATCTCTATCAAAAGATTATCCGACAGGCGCAAAGCCGCGTTAGCTCCGGGCAGCGAGCGAATCGTGGAGTCGTCCAATTTCCCGACGTAAAGCCAGGATCGTGCCTGACGGAGCCATCTTGTGGAGGGCACGCGTTGCGTGAACCTGCTCTTGTCTCTGAGGAAGCCACGCTAACGATCCGCGGGATACGCACCCGCATGACCTCGGCCATATCACTCCGCAGTCAGCCCCGAGATCGCGAGAAGGTGGGCGTCTAGGAACGCCCCAATTGGCCTCATCCAGTCTCATTGCGTGTCTATATCGAATATCTGTGTCGTCGGGTAAGCGCCGCAACTGTCAACCGAAGGGTTGCAGGTTCGAGACCCCGGGGACCCCATCAGGACGGGCTGGGCCGTGGACTCGCTACCGGAAGGCGAAAAGGTGGGAGACCGACGCTCTGAGTGCCTTTCTTCGTGCCCGGGGGAACGCGCAGATCGATATTCTCGGACGCTCGAGGGGCAACAGGGTTTGGGCAGCGCCGCCGATTTCGCATCCTCGCACTAAGGAATTTGGTGCACAATTTGGTGCACACCTAGTTGAGTTTCAGTCATACTTAGTAGTACTCGCGTGGAACCATCGAGGGCCGCGGAACCCGCATAAACATTGACTCAGTCGTGCTCGGTAGCTCAGTAACGTAAACCATAGCAATTGTACTGGTTTACGCTTTGCAAGCAGGGGGTCACCGGCTCGATCCCGGTCACGTCCACCAATTCATTCTGTGAGTGCAAACTAGTGGTGGGTGTGTTGCTCCCTCGAGTTTCACAATGACCAGCAATTTGACCTTTTGCAAGCCGATACGAATTTGCCGCCCCAAAAATAGTCTACGGTTGTCCGTTGCCCCCGGCGGAGCCATAGATTTGGCCGGTTGCAAAGCTCGCATCGCTCGCCGCCAGCTGAACATAAATCGAGCCTAGCTCCGCGGGTTGACCCGGACGTCCCAAAGGAGTTGTCTCTCCGAATTTTTGCACCTTTTCCTGCGTCGCCCCACCGCTCACCTGTAGTGCTGTCCAGACCGGACCCGGAGCCACCCCATTCACACGGATGCCTTTTGGACCGAGCTGTTTCGCGAGCGACTTGACGAAGTTCATGGTCGCGGCCTTTGTGAGCGCGTAATCGTAAAGATCTGCGGAGGGATCATACGCTTGCACCGAGGTCGTCGCGATAATCGCGGAGCCGGGCGGAAGATAGGGTAGGGCAGCCTTGAAAATCCAGAACGGCGCATAGATATTCGTCTTCATCGTCCAATCGAACTGCTCGGTCGAAATGTCCGCTATGGATTCATGGCTCTGTTGTCTGCCGGCATTGCTCACGACAATATCGAGCCCGCCCAAACCTCGCACCGCTTCGGACACCAGTCGCTGGCAAAACGCCTCCTCCCGCAGATCGCCAGGAATTGGGACGCAAACACGACCTTCCTTTTTGATGAGGTCAACGACCTCGCGTGCGTCGGGTTCTTCGGCGGGCAGATAGTTGATGGCGACGTCGGCGCCTTCCCGAGCGTAGGCTATCGCGGCGGCACGGCCCATTCCGGAGTCGCCCCCCGTGATTAATGCCTTTCGACCGGCCAGGCGGCCCGAGCCACGGTAACTGGTTTCGCCATGGTCAGGACGAGGTTCCATCTTGCTCGCGAGACCCGGCCACGGCTGCGACTGTGTTTTGAAAGGTGGTTTGGGATACTTCACGGTTGGATCTTGCAGCGGTTCGGACTTCGACGATTGCGGCATATTCTCGGCATACGTTGGACGGACGACCGTCGCCGCGAGACCTACGCTTAGACCACTGACGATTTGTCGACGGGAGAATCTACTGTCATCGTGTCCCACGTTCCGCTCTCCTTCTGTCTTGTATGAAAGGCAACGAACCGAGAATACGCATGGGATTTTAGCTGTACCATCCAGAGAACTTGGTATTGCCGGGTGGATTTCTGTGAAGCTGTGGCCGGTTCAGCGGATCGGCCCAGAAAGCATCCTTCGATAGGACTGCATACGGAGTTTTCTTTCCAACCTTACAGCAATCTGTCCATCGAACCGTCTCGACGCCCGGTTTAGCCTGCGAATGGGTTACGTCGTCAAAGATGATGAAACCATTGGAGGGCTCAAGTCATGCCAGAGAAAGAGACTCTTGAAAGAGCTCAGCGCGATGAACGAGAGGGGAAATCGCCCAGCACACAAGCAGGCGAGTTCATCCGCGAGGAAATGCATCACATTCGTGAAGGAAAGCATGGGGCTCGATCGCCTGAGCAAGCCATAGCGATAGGCTTGTCCAAGGCGCGTCGTGCTGGGGTTAAGTTGCCACCGCCGAGAAAGGGCCGGGCGTCCGCTGAAACGCGAACAAAAGCCCAGCGCGATCTGCAGAAAGCTCGCAAGTCTCCAAGACAGCGCCCATCCAGTCGGCGCGTCAGGGCCACGACGAACGCCCTTAAACGAGAGGGACAATCGGCTGCGTCTTCCGAGGCACTGGCAGGCCACGCCCGAGCCGCCGCCAAAAGACGCGGCCCGCAGGAGCGACATCAATCCGCCATGAAAGCCGTGCGTACAAAAGGGCCCAAGGATTAAGGGAAGAGGCTCGAAAGGCCGCCGCAACGTCAGCCGACACCGGAGGCCGATATTGTTCATTCTTGGCGAGCACGGCCCAGGCTATTCGGGCGAGTTTGTTAGCTAACGCCACGGCGGCGACGTTGCGGTGGCTGCGCGAGATGAGCTGTGGCAGCCACGCACTTAGACCGGAAGACTGCTTCGTGCGCTGTTGCAGGACCGCACGTGCACCTTGTACGAACAGTCTTCGCAAGAGTTCCCACGTTTGCTGATACCGAGTAGCTTTTGCTGGCCGCCGGTGGAGTGCTCGCGCGGAACGACCCCCATCCACGCGGCGAACTCCCGCCCCTTGTGGAAGGCCGCTCCGTTGCCGATGGCCGCGATGACTGCGGTCTCCAGGATCCCGGGCAAGGCCGCACCGACATAACACCGTCCCTTTCGGAGAGTGATGCCACGTTCGAGTAGTAATCCACGAATCTGGTTGCTGACTGCCGTGCGACGCATCACCCAGCGCTCGCGCACGCGATGCAGGGACTGCATATCCAGCTGGTCATCCGTCTTGATCGGCACGAAACGCATCGTCGGTCGTGCGACAGCCTCCGCAATCGCCTCGGCATCGATGTAATCGCTCTTGTTCGTTTTCACGTACGGCTTCACATACTGCGCCGGTATCAGTCGCACCTCATGTCTCTGTTCCCGCAGTGCTCGGCCAAGAAAATGCGAACCACCGCAGGCTTCCATGCCAATCAACCCGACGTGTACGTTCGCCGTGAACCGCAGCAGCTGTGTGCGCGAGAACTTCTTGCGCACTACGACCTCGCCGCGCAGATTAAGCCCGACCAGATGAAAAACGGTCTTACCAAGATCAATGCCGATGGTGTGTAGTTCCATGGGACGCCTCCTCCGCAAGACTCTCATACACAGGCTGCTTGCTAGCTAAAGCGGCGGACCATCCCATTAGTAATACTGTCAGTACAGACGGTGAGGCCCTCGACCGTTTTGCGACCGAGGGCCTACCCTGTCTCACCCACTTTAGGACTTCGCCTTGAGCGCCTCGTCGAAGTGCTGGGCTTCAACTCCCACTTGGGAACTCCGGCTTTTTGGTACTCCAGTACCGTTCGCACCGGGGCGAAAGAGCAGTATCCTTATTACTGTATCAAGAGTGACGGCGATCTCAGCCGTCCAGCAACCGAGCGAAAGCCACGGTGCTCCCTCGAAAGAGGGATGCGGCCACAGGGGCAAAAACCCACCTTGAGCGTCTCCCAAACTAAACTTTCGCGGGCATCTTTCTCCTTGGAGGATCGGTGCCTTCACACTCTGATTCGCCCGAGCAGTACCCCGGCAGTACTTTGTAACTCTTGACTTGTAGTTACTACGTGTTACACTGTAGCCGTTTGTCGGAGGTGCGGTGATGCATTCGAATCCTAGATCGTTTCGATTGCGGGCTAATACCCTTGAGGCGTTGCAGAAGATTGCCGATAAAGAACAACGCAGCATCAACTGGCTGATACAAGTCGCCGCGGACAAGCTAATCGAACTATACAAACGTAAGGGCGTCGATGCGTTGAGGGATTGAGATGGAACGGATGCCTCAACCTGAGGACCGGAACCATACTGGCTCCAAGGACTACAGCCTTATGGAGTGGTTCTTTTATTTTATCTTCGGCGGCATTCCGCCACAGGAGAGCCATGACTGACATGGATATCGTACCCAAAAAGAAACGAATCATCCCGATGCACCGTCGTACACCGGTTGATAAGTACGATTTCACGGTACGCCGTGAGGGTGCGTTGGTTCTCCTTGTCCCCAACACGAAGCTGGGCATCAACTGGGCGAACCACAACATCGGCGCGGATAACGGTTACCAACCTTACTGGCCAACGGTGATTCTGGAAGAGCGCTACATCGATAACGTTCTCGCCGGGATCGCCAAGCTTGGACTGGTGGCGCGATGAGCAGCGAAACGTCCTCCGTCGTCTTTCGCGTGCCGGATTTTATCGACGCTGACGGGATCGAGTACACCGACATTGAGGTGATCGTGGAAATGGACGGCGATATTCGCGACACCGTTCAGCTTGTTAAAACGCTCGAACGCCCATTGACGGAGAGCAAATGAAGGCCGCGAAACGGAAAATCTCTAGTTGCGCGACCATATTGGCGTAGTTCCAGGTCGGTCATCTTGAGGAGGTGTTCGCGGACTTGTTCGATGTTCTCTGGCTCTGACTGCCCGTCGCGCTGCACCCCCGACTAGAAGCCCGGGGGTGCAAGCCAGAACGGTGAGAGTCAGCTAAGAAGGCCGCTCCGGCAGGAGCGTCGCAAGGGCATGCTGGAAATCGGTTAGGGCTGAAAGTTACAGCGTCGTGGTCTCACTGGCTGTGATCATCGTCGCTGATGGGTTTGTGAAGCCAAGGAGTGAAACGAACGTCCGATCCGCTAGCCGTCGTGCATTGGGATCCACCGGGACCCGCAGCACATCCCCAGTAGTTCTGTGTAGCATCGACAGTGCCGGTGCAAACAGTAGCCTTGTCGAACGCGCAAACGTCGGCGACGCCAATCTTGCCGCCAAGCAGATCGTTGAGATGTATGTCAACCGGGGCCGGAGTGTTGACGGCGATGTCCACGTCCTCATCACGGATCGTGTTCTGGGAAATGACGGTGCCCATAACCGGAGTACCGCCGCCGCCGCTGTTGATGTTGATGCCCACATTACCGGGCGTGGCCGTGTCCGCCTGGTCCGCCAGGTTTCCGGCAATGAAGTTGCCGATGATCATGTTCCCGTCCATGTCATCCGCGGGAGCGCCGAAGGCTGGACCCACGTGTGTGTGGAGCGCAACGCCGCCCAATCCGTTGCCGGTTAGCTTGTTGTGGATGATTACGTTATCCGACGCTCGGCCTGGGCCGGCGCCATCAGAGAAAAGCCCTACTCCCGAGCCCCCAATTTTAACGCCGTTGTCAGCGGAGATGTTCTCGGCCACGGTATTGTGATCCACGCCGAAGTGCGGAGCGAACATAGGCGCACTCGAGCCTGCGGGGGGATGCGAGGCAAGGACGATGCCGCACTCCAGCGGGTTGTTCTTGACGATATTGTGGATGAGCAAATTGTGGTGGCTTTCCGCGGTCTCGTCGCTGATGAGGACACCATCGGCATTGCCGGTAATGAGGTTGCCGGAGACGATCGAGTTTGCTGTGCCGATGAGGTGAAGCGCGCCGCCGCAGTCACCGGTTTCATCGTTCTCGTACATGCCACTGCCAGGCTGGCCTGGGCAAGCCTCGGGCGCTCCCGTAAATGACAAGCCTGGGACTGCATCATTATTCAAAATGTGATTGTCGCGGATGGTGACATCCGAGGCGCTCACCACCAAAATTCCTTCATATAAAGCATTCTTCACTGTGAATCCTGCAATGGTCACATCCGCGAGACCGTGATGGTCGAAACCGTCTACAAAGATGCCATGAGCTAGGTTCGTGGCGTCTATTACAGACTGACCAGCGCCGGCGCCGAGGAGTGAAAGCGGAATTCCAATCACAACTTCTTCTTTGTAGGTCCCGGCTTCAACGTTGATGACCTCTCCGGAAGAGGCATTGTTGACGGCCGCTTGGATGGTTGAGTAGCAGCCATTGGAACCATTGGGGTTGACGCAAAGCGTCCAGGCCGCAGCGGTCTCAGAGAACGCCGCGAACAGAACGACGGAACAGACGATTACCCAGCGGCGCAATCGAACTAGCAGCATCGACGATCTCCTTTTTTTAGCGGCACAGCCATTTCGGAAGCATTGAATCAATGGACGCTGGGAGTCCACTTCACGATTCTTTTATGGCGTCTGTGCTGCTCGATGGGGAAAGATTCCGTTGGAAATTCCGGATTGGAGCTCCGGCTCGCGCATCATACGCTTCTGCCGCTGTGGAATACAACAATTCTGCGGCGGGAATCTCGCTCGCCAGAAAGTATGTCCACGCGCACCCTGACGCTGTGCAAGCGCGGACTACGTGATCGTGATCGGAGTGCGGAAGGTAGTTTGGAGGAATTCAGCGCGCCGCAAGCCGTCGTGGGACAGAATCACGTGGCCGGTACATATAAGAGGTAGGGATGATCCACGATTCGCGCCCTCTCTTCCGTTAAGAGCCCCAGATTCAAGAGCAAGCAGACATCGCAGGTACCGGCTCTACCCAGTTTCGTGATAGTGGCTCCAGCCATTACGCTCGACAACGGCTATCTCTTTGAAATTGCAGCCGTTGTGGGAGAACGCGAACGGGGTCCTGAGCGGAAGCGTTACACATGGCGGGGTCCGTCCCTCGCTTCCTTACCGTTTGAATCGAAGTCCGCAAGCAGTAAAGATCATGATTGTGAAGGAAGTGGTTCCGACCGACGCAGTCGTCGAGATCGGGGCGATCAGGGGAGGTGCTTGATGGCTACCGCCTCTTTCGGTTTTGATCCGAACAGCATCGACAATGTTATCGCTGCGAATGCTGGGATGCAGCTACCAGATGTAAATCCAGAAGCAGTTCCAGATGGACCTCTAAACTTGCTACCACACGCAAAGGCAGCGGTCGACCTAGGCTTCAGCATCTTTCCGCTAGGCTCGAAGAGCAAGAAACCGCTTCCGGGTTCGCACGGCTTTCAAGATTCTAGAGGGCCATCTGATCCACGGGTGTTGGAGCCATGGGTTCTGGACCCGAGCTTGAACATCGGCATCGATCTAGGTGCGTCCGGCAGAACCGTGCTGGACTTCGATAAGCTGGAGAGCATCCCTAATTGGGTTAATGCGCTCCGAACCCTCAAGGTGGGGACCTCACGAGGAGTCCACGTTCACTGCAGTGGTTCTCACCCCAATGCCGCGTTATTCATCGACGGCGTTAAGGTGGGTGACCTTCAGATCGGCGGGTAAGTACGTGCTCGCGGCAGGCAGCATCCATCCTAGCGGCTTGGTTTACACCATCATCGATGACTCACCGATCATCCCATTGCCAGACGTTTCCAGTTTGGTGAAGCACGAGAGTGAGCGTGTGAATGCATCTCCTGATGGCCCGCCGATACCTCACGGGAGTCATGACCGTGAGTTATTCAGGATCGCCAGCATGCTCCGAGGTGCCGGTATGGACCGCGAGCAGATTCTAGAGAACCTGATCCAGATTTGCGAGAAGAGATGCGTCGACCATGGCGCTGATTACATTGACATGTGTGAGCGCAAGACCGATCAAGCCATCAAGTATCCGGTTACACCGGCACCTTCGATTCCGTTACTTGGAGGAAGAACCGCTGAACAGCTTCAGGCGGCGAAGGATGCAGAAGCTAAGAGGAAGGAAGAGCAAGAGAAACAGACTAGGCAGGCGATCAAGGACGAACAAGTTAGGAGGGAGCACTCGGAGTCAGAGGTGGCTCAGTCCGAGACGACGAAGCTAGTGGATGCTCTGACGGCTTCACGGTACGACTTCGCCGTTCCGGTAGCACCACGTACGTGGCATTACCGAGGATGGATTCCGCTCGACGTGCTCGCTTTGTGGCTGGGAGCGCGTAAAGCGGAGAAGTCTCTGTTCGCACTAAGGAAGGCCATGCACGATGCCTGCGATAAGGATTGGATGAGACACAGGAACATGCTGGGCCCGGTTCGCGTGTTGTACTTCGACGCGGAGAATGACAAGTCCGACGTTGACGAGCGCTACCGTGAGATCGTTGCCGAGTTCAGCCTTGCGGAGCAAATCCTGATCCACAAGAACTTGACACTGTTCATCGGTAAAGAACTGAAGAAAGCTGGTGTGGATATCGAAGTTGGAAACCGCAAGCTGTACGAACTGATGCGAGCTTGTGATCCCCGGGTGGTGTATCTCGATCCGTGGTATCAACTCCAGTCCATCAAGGCCATCGACAACGAGGCCCAGAAGAAAGCTCTGGAGATGTTTGAGGAGTACTTCCCGAACGCCACTATCTTCTTGCTCCATCACACCGGTCGTGAGTCACAGGAAAGTTTGCTTAAGACGAACCCCGCGTGGTTGAGGATCATCGGTGCGGAACGTTGGTCGAGCAAGAGTGCCGGTGGCAACGTTTTGACCAAGAAAGCGGAACTCATTATCTGCCAAGAGCGCTTCGTAAAGCTCGACGCGGAGGGATCGGAGACCGAGTCCTGCATCGATTTCCAAGTGTACTCTCGCTCCAGTGAGGGATCGCCGTTGTTCTCTTTCAAGACGGTGCGCGGTGAGAAGGTCAATGGCGCGGTCGTCGAGTACAAGTTCCGCCGCGAGATGACCGTGGAGCTATCCAGCTTGGCTGGGAAGATCGCACGGAAGCTTCGCGGGAAGGGTCCATGGGCGAGCCGTTACGAGATAACCAATGATGTGGGAGACGGCGGAAAGCAATACAAGGCCATCGAGGAACTGGTCGTCAAGGGTTTCATCATCGAAGAAGGCACAGAGTTCTATCTGAGCGAAGCCGGGTACGATGACGCCGTTGACTTATCGGCAGAGAATGTGGTGGCGGTCAAGACTGCAGGGAAGCTACTCAAGGAGCTACTCTACAGAAAGAACCGCACCCCGAATGCGGGAGTACCCCGCGATCTAGTCAAGGCGCGAGCCGAACAAGAGGACATCAACTGGAACTCGATCCGTCAAGCAAAGGGACGCTTGAAGGTTCAAGAGGAAGACCGCGACGAGGGTGGGTGCAGGGTGAGCTATTGGTTCATTCGACCAGAGTCTGCTGGGATCGCCCTCGTCGCGTAGTCGCCCTTATGGGTATGGGGTTTCTGCTCCCTGTCACACTTCGGAGACTCATCATGCTCAATACATGAGGTTTAAGAGGTGTGACAGGGAGCAGAGCAAAGGTGTTACAAGCGTACGGGTCCATGTGGGGGGTTATTGTGCTCTCTATGAGACCCGTACGACTGTCACGCTCCCTGTCACACCTCTTATCTTCTTTCTTTACTTACATATACATATACAAACTGTTACAGAGAGCATGGAAATACCCTATAAGGGAGAAGCCTTTGGAAGCCGTAATCTTCGAAGGTGTCTCGGCGCTTCCCTAGAAAAACTCTTCATAAACGTATTTTTCTCAGCATTTTGCGTCACATCATCGCAAACAGTGCCTCAAGTTCAACAAATCAAGGGGGTTGCTTGTGGCGACGCTTAATATTTACTCCACAAGGACGGTTATTTATCGATATCACAGCATGTCACAGCGCTGAGGAACGCGGCACATATCGTTTAAGGGCTCAGGGAGCCTCTAGACGCGGTTATTCCCAGCCAAACGCGTACCAGGAGCCTACTTCGCTACAGGGCTTCCTATGCGTCAATACCAAGCAAAAGCGCAGAAGTAGGCCAGCATCAGGAGGCAACGCTGCAAACAATCGACTTGAGTCACTAAAACGTGTTTAGGACGAACGCAGTCGGAACTAAGTCGCTTGTCACGACGCAAACAGCGCCTAACTGACCGGTATCTCCGTAAAGATCGCAAACAAAATGACCACCCCGGCGTATACCCGGAGTCGCACAAGCCACCGGCAGTAGCTTCCCAACGTATCTAGTCGCGCCACACAAGGCCATTTTTATAGCGATGTGATCGTCGCTGGCTCGATCAAATCCAGGCTCAAGTTACCCCCGGGGGTGGTCGCCCGTCCCGGCCTCGACTTGGAGAAAAACTAGGACGCACCCGCCCGCGGGGTTGTCGTTACCCGATTCGTGGAAGGAGATCGCCGACCGCTACTGGACGCGGTGGATCACGCCCGGGCAGAAAGCGACCTTGGATGCGGAATACAACGCGGGCATCGCAACCGAAAAGTCATGGCGTGAGATCGGCGCTGCGCTCGGTCAGATCGTCAAAGGATGGAAACGTGGGGCTAGTTGGTAAACACAAGCGCGTTTGGACGTAGCCGCCCGGCGGCGGACGCTGCGCGTGAGGTAGTGGAGTGTTGGTTGCTCTATGGTTGTGATGTAAGTGTGGGTCATAGGAGGTTTCCCTATGACCCATTTGCGAAAAATGATGTTGGAAGAACTCCAACGTCGTAATTATTCTGAAAATACCATACGCTGCTACATTCGCACAGTCGAAGATTTTTCTCGACGCTTCAACTGTTCTCCGGATCGCTTAGGTCCTCGGCACATTCGTGAATACCAGGCCGAACTGTTTCAAAAACGCAAGTTATCCTCGGGCTCGGTTGCGGGCCGTTTGGCAGCCTTGAGGTTCTTTTACTGCAAGACGCTCAAGAAGGGTTGGAACATTGCCGAGACTCCCTATCCGAAAAGGGAGCATCGCCTTCCCGAGATCCTCAGCCGGGAAGAAGTCGCACGATTGATCCAGGCCGCCGGCACTGCCTTCCATCACACCCTGCTGATGACACTCTACGCCACCGGTGTCCGGAACGCCGAGTTGACACACCTAAAGTTCAGTGACGTCGACAAGCAGCGGATGGTCGTTCACATCCAAGGCGGCAAAGGACGCAAAGACCGCGACGTGATGCTCAGTCCTAAATTGCTTGACGAACTTCGTGAGCACTGGCACCGCTTACGACGAAAGCCAAGAGTCTGGATCTTCCCGGGTAACTACGACCATTGCGCCGATCACCCGATCATTGCGAAAGCCGTTTGGCAAGCGTGCCAGCAAGCCGCCAAGCGAGCTGGAATCCAGAAAGGTGTTCATCCTCACACCCTGCGTCACTGTTTTGCGACCCACCTATTCGAGGCTGGTGCGGACCTGCGCACCATTCAGATCCTGTTAGGCCATAACGATCTGAAAGAAACGATTCGCTACGTGCATCTTTCCCAGCGCCACCTGCATGCGGCCCCCAGTCCGTTGGATTCACTGCCGTTCGAGGGCCCTTCGCCGCAGGAGGAGTAGATGGCCCGGCCACCCCTCGAGGTGGCCGACATCGTCCGCGCTGCGGGAGATGCTTTCATCGAACGAAATCGTCACTGGCTCCGTTGGAAGTACGTCAAAGTGCTGCTGGCCATTCGGCGGTGTCGTACCGCCGCACTCGGCGGTCATCTTGATGAGTGCACCCGTTGCGGGCATCGTGCCCCCATCTCGTATAACAGCTGCCGTGATCGTCATTGCCCGAAGTGTCAGACCGCTGCTCGGGAACGCTGGATCGCTGCGCGTCAACGAGAATTGCTCCCGACCCACTACCTACACGTGGTCTTCACACTGCCCCATCGATTGGTTTGGCTCCACTGGTTCTGCAGAACAAGAAAGTCCTCTACGGTCTCCTGTTCCGCACCAGTGCAGAAACTCTTCTCGAAGTGGCACGCAATCCGAGGCATCTTGGTGCAGAGATCGGTTTCTTCAGCGTGTTACACACGTGGAGTCAGAAGCTCAACATTCATCCGCATGTTCATTGTGTCGTTCCTGCTGGCGGCCTCTCGCCCGATCACACCCGCTGGGTTCGCTCACGCGACAACTACTTTCTTCCCAAGGAAGTGCTGTGTAAAGTTTTTCGCGGCAAGTTCGTCAGCGCTCTCGAGCAGGCTTTCCAGAATGGCCAGCTCAACTTCCAGGGTGACCTGAAACTTCTTGTACAACCCAAGATCTTTGCTGCCTGGCTGCGACCGCTGTACCGGCAAGACTGGGTGGTCTACTTGAAACGTCCCTTTGGTGGCCCCGAATATGTGCTGCAATATCTGGGCCGCTATACCCATCGCGTGGCCATCTCCAACCATCGCCTGGTTTCCTTCGCTGATGGCCAAGTCACTTTTCGCTGGCGTGATTCCGCTGATCACAACAAACAGAAGTTCCTGCCTCTATCGGTCGACGAGTTTCTGTGTCGCTTCTTACTGCACATCCTTCCGCAAGGCTTCGTGCGCATCCGCAACTTCGGCTTCCTGGCCAACCGCAAACGCGCTACGCTCCTGCCACTCTGCTTTCAGTCGTTGGGTTCGCCACAACAGCCGCAAGCCGAACAACACGCCTCTTCCACCCAAGACTTTCCCGATTCTTGGCGCTGCCCTAAATGCGGTGGACCGATGAAGGTCATCGAAAGGCTCACCGCTGCCGAAATCCAACTTCGTTCTCCACCACAGATCAGCGTTGCGGCATGAGACTACTCTCTGCAACTCGAAAACTCTGCGTCCTTCCGGGCGCTCCGTATCTCTGTGCCTCGCCGTCAAACCGATCCTTTCTTCCAGCTTCTTCGACCACCGTCTTCGCGATACTTTTTCACCGTGGCCAATTTTCGCGCGCACGGTGTCATGTGTCGTGCCCTGCAGCACGGCCTCGACACGCCCCAATAGCGCTCCTTCCCACAATTGAATTTGCATAGGGCCCGCGTCCACCGCAACCACGGACGGCCACGTCCAAACGGCTTTACCGGACGCGCGCAGAACTCCCCGCCTCCGTTCACTCCTTCACGGGAACGCGCATCCGGTAAAGCGCTAGCGTTTAGCGTTTCTCGGTACCGATCCTCGAACCGATAACTTCCTAACTTCCTGTTTGCCCATGATTCGACCAGAACCCTGAGTTCATCCTGTTCGTGGGTGAAAATGGCAGTAGCGTTCCTCGTGGTGCAATGCTCTATTCTGTGTTCAATTTCGATTCCTGTTGTTCGTTGTTGATTGTGGCTCGTATTCTTGCGAAGGCAGAGAGCAGCGGGAGATCCAGCCCAGCCGCTACCTAAGTTGGCCGAAATGCCTCTTGTGCGTACTCAATAGATGCGACCACGGAGTCGATATTTCCTATGAAGAAAAATGTCTGGAGAGCGGTGATCGAAGTAGGTTTTTATCATCTTCCTGTTCTATTCGAATCTTTTGATGGGAGAATTTGAGCGCTCGGGCATGGGGCAGAAAAGGGGTGTGGCTTGGGCGATCGGAGATGTCTTTACTGCCGCCAATTTTGAAATTGCCACTCTAGCCACCCTGATCGGCTATATCCTCTTTGAATTTCTCCGAAAGAGATTCTAGGCAAACGCGGCTCTGACTTTGGGCTGCAAAAGAAATAGCAACAGCGCGCCGGCGATGATGAGGCCAGTCCCGCCCCGCAGCAAGTCGCCTCTTACGCAGTTAACGACATCCCCTAGAACCTGTGTGCCGATGATCGCTACTGCTAGTCTCCATCCCCAAAGGCGGCGTCGGAACCACCCAATTCCTGCCGTGCTGAGAGCCGCGCCGAGCAGCAGGAAGAAAATTCCAACCGTAATGCCGAATGGCGCGAGCTGCTTGTACGCCATTGCATTGAGGTCCCAGAGACGGTCAAGAGGCGTGCCTCGCCAAAGCAGGGTGGTTCCAGCAAGGCTCGCCATAATGGCGCCAAACAACAAGAAAATGCCTACCGCAGTGAATCCTAGCGTCCTAGTTCTGACAGTGAGATCGATCCCGGTGCGATCGTTGTCCCGCATCTGCTCAATATAAGCTAACTCCGTAACTCACGACCGGTATTGGAGGCGAAAATCGGCGGTGAAATCCGTAACCATTGGCGAGTAGTCGGCAATCCAGGTCGAGCCAATTAATAACGATAAGTCCGCATCTCGTTAGGAAATCAAGCACTGACGGGATGCGCGTCTCTCGTTACGTATCTGGTGAGACTTTCCGATCGCAGATCGCCGCTGAGTCGTCCGCGCGCTCACTCTTTCGCCCTCACTGCTTTGCGGAACTCGCTGCCGTAGGGTGCGGCTCGCCGAAATACGGAAAATCCGGGCGCATCAGCCGCATATCGAGCGCCACCCCATCGCCGAGAGCCGTGTTCGTGACCAGCGTGAGAATCACGTCCATCACGTCGTCGGAGAGGCCGCGGCCGTTGAAGGCGGCAAAGCTGAAGGAGGCGGGCGTGTCCAGTTCGTACGGCAGGACCGCTGGGCAGAGGCGCGCGAGGAGCTGCGTAGCGTAGGCGGATGGGTCGGCCGCTGAGTGGGCGAGCGCGGTGACTTTTTCGACGAAGTCGCGGATCGGTTTGGAGAACAGCGCCACTTCGTCCGCCGGCACCGCGCGGTTGTAGTTTTCCGATGCGTCGTGCAGCGAAGGATCGGAGAGCAGGATATGGGTGATCATCGGCAGGCCCCAACGCGATACCTGCACCTCCGGCGCGTGCCCGTAGAGCGATGCGGTGGCCCAGGCATGCACCACACCTCGGCCGATCAGGCTGCTGGGAACCTCGAGGACGATGGCGGTGACATTGTTGCCGCCGAAGAAGTTCTGGCCATTCTGGAACGCCTCCGGGGCAAACCGGTTTTCGGACCACAGAGCTGTTCGGAAGGCACCGAAACCGGCGCCATTGGTGGCGAACAGATCGGGCGCGAGGCCTGCGTACGCCAGGCAGCCCTGATCCGCTTTCACGACGCGTCCCGTATTCCCGGAAATGATGAGTTCGCCCGCGGCACCCTTCAGAGCGTCCGCTCCGGTGGCGCGCCGGACCGCGAAGGTCTGAACGTGCCGATGCTCGCCGCCATCGCCGTGGCGGGGTGCGCCGAACTGGACTTTGAAGGTGACGTCTTCGCGATGATCGCCGTCCGTGTCGAAGCGAAAGGCGTAGAGGCCTTCTTCGCGGAAGGTGTCTGGCGCACCGACGCCGGCGTTCGGATTCACGGTCAAAGCCATGACCGTTGTGCCCGGGCGGCCGCGAAACAAATAGAAGTCGCAGATGTTGATGCGGGGGTCTTCTTTTGCGGTAGGCGTATCGAAATGATGCGACATGGCGAATCTCCTCCTGATGGGTTAGACGCGAGGCGAAAAGGTCGATCAACCGCCTAAGCGTCTGCCGACTTCGCCTCGCTACCGAGCGGCCTAAATACGTCCTGAAAAATGGGAGCTCCAAACGGGGCACCCGTGAATCCGCCATCCACTATCAGCTCGACCGCGTTGACGTAGGAGGAATCATCCGACGCAAGGAAGAGCACGGCTTTGGCAATTTCTTCCGGCTCGCCCCAGCGGCCCTGCGGAACCGCAGAAGAAAAGAACTTCGCCAACTTAGCGGAATCCTCTGCGGAAGCAGCGGCACGGGGCCCGCGCTTCCAAATGGGAGTTTTGATCGCGCCTGGTGCGACGACGTTCACGCGAATGTTGCGCGGTGCGAGGTCGGCGGCGATGCAACGCGCCATCGAGACGAGACCACCTTTGGTGGCTGCATATGCGGCGACGCCAGGCTGGCCGAGATAGTTTTGTACCGACCCACTAAGGATGATGCTGCCGTTGTCGTTCAGCACAGGCGCCGCTGAATTCACCGTAAAGAAAGCGGCATTAAGGTTGGTGCGGATCACGTTCTCAAAAATGGCCTCGTCGGTCGAGCCGGTAGGAGTCTGGCCGGAGATGCCGGCATTGGCGAAAACAATGTCGAGCCTCCCGAAATCTTTGGCCAGGGCTGCGAACAGCCGCTTGCGATCCTCCGCAATGGTGACGTCAACGCGGTAGCCACGCGCGCTCGATCCAAGTTCGGCGATCGCTTCATCGAGCGTCTTCTGGTCGCGACCGGTAATGGCGACCTGCGCGCCCTCCGCAACGAAAAGCCGGGCTGTGGCCAGACCGATGCCACTGTTACCGCCGGTGATGAGAGCCTTTTTCCCTGTGAGCTTCATAATCCCTCCTTTTTGAAGAACCCTAACACAAAACGACGGTCGGGAGCATTAAATCCTGGTAAGTCGGCTTGTGTTTACTGACGGGGGGAGCCCCACGTCATCCGCGTATCGGAGACTGGGTGTGTACTGTTCCTCAACCCTTGCCCGGACAACGGTTGATCTATCGATGTCCAATAGAGAATCAAATACTGCTCTAGTAGGAGAGCTTATGGGGGGTGAATGAGGCTCTCCCTCGGCCATGCTTTTACTTCGCCGCGTCCGAGTTTTGACGCGAACGCCCCAGGGACATCGGCTCCTGGCAAGCGGGAATGTGGCGGTAGACAAGTACCCTCGCGGGGAAAGCCATAAGTCTACAGGTTAAACGACCTCCGAGAATTAAGGACACCACTGGTGTCTCAAATCTCGGACGTGTCAATTGGCTTTACACGATAAGCATTTCAAGGTTTCCTATCTGGCAGAACAGTGGGGTTTTTCGGATCAGTTCATCAGGGATCTGTTCAAGAACGAACCTGGCGTTTTTAGGGTTCTACGCCCCGAGAGATCAAACGGCCGTAAAGGCGGATTCAAGCGGGAGTACGAATCCATGAGGATTCCTGAATCCGTCGCCAGGAGAGTCTACGAACGCCTGGTCAGCAAGGCGGCTTAGTTGGTATCTAAACGTGGTAACTGGACAGTGTGGTGTTTGAAAACCGCTTGTCTGCAGGACTAACCAGGGCAAGTAGAATTGTTTCCGGATTGCCCGGCGTCCGTCCATGCACGGCAGCATTTTCTGACAGCCTGAGGCAACAAGTCTCAAGCTAGTACGAACCCGCTTGCGTCCATATGGCTTCGGCGTATGATTTTAGGAGCCATGGGTTTGGCTCCTCCAATCCGACGTTTAGCAGCCTTACTGTGTTTGATACTGGTGCTGCTGGCAGCGTTAGTGCCCAGTGTGGCCAGCCATACATTTGCCATTCTTGTTGTTTTGTGGACTATCCTTCCGCTCTCGCTATTGGTACAGCGGACCGACGTCCCCGATGACAACTATGGGCACCAAGCCCCCGCGATAGCGGTTCTCTCGCCACGACCTCCTCCCTGCTTGTAGACAATTTCAGCGGTCTAAGCGTCGCAGTGTAGCTCTTGAGCCACTCATTCACGCCATTAGGATGCCCGTCGGCATTCGATGATCCAGAAGCCAGCAACCCATGCAGCTTCTACGAAACGCAACGCACACAAAGGAGATTCGTATGCGCGTCAAATTGGATAAAGTTTGGCAGCTCTTTTCATTGGTGATCGATTCCGTCGAAACCCTTGTCAAACAGTGGCTGGTCAGAAGTTGTGCTGAAAATTGGAAGCGTCCCTTAGATCTAAACACAGAGGATTCGGCGCAGAATCCCGCGGCGCACTTGGGGAGTTTGCGCGTGTGCCGAGCCCTTCGAGTCGCTTGGATCGTTATGCTTCTAGGAATGATGTTAGCGATTCCGGCGACGAACCGAGCTCAGACCCAACAGCGGCCAAAACCGACGGGTTCCGAACCGGTTCCAGAACCAGCGGTACCCGCCATTCTCGCCGCATTCGACAAGTACGACGTCGTGGCTATGCCGGAAGATCATGGGTTGAAAGATCTGGACGACTTCATTTTTGCGCTGGTCCGAAATCCAGCCTTTCCAGGCAAGGTGAACGATATTGTGATCGAGTGCGGCAATTCGCTATATCAGCCCGTTTTGGACCGTTACATCGCCGGGGAGGATGTGCCACTCACAGAAGCTCGAAAAGTATGGCGAAACACGACGCAACCGATATGCGGCGGATGGGGATTCGGATTCTTCGAGCAACTCTACCCTCTGCTGCGAGTCATCAACCAGAAGCTGCCGCCTGAAAAACGATTTCGGGTATTGGCTCCCGATCCTCCGATTGACTGGGATCAAATGAAAAGCGGTGACGACTTCATGAAATTCGCCCACAGAGATCAGAGCATTGCTTCTGTAATGGAGAAGGAAGTGCTCTCAAAACACCGAAAGGCCCTCATGCTGTGTGGGACGTTCCATCTCATCCACCTGAACGATGTTCGTGCGAGCGCCGTCTCGATGTATGAGAAAGACTATCCTAACGTCACCTTTGTAATTTCCGAACTCGTCGCCGCCGACGCGCAGGCATCAGCGGCTTTCGCAAACTGGCCAAACCCGTCGATTGCACGGGCTAAGGGAACCTGGGTCGGAGCTTTGGATCTAGGCCATTTTCTCCCGCCGTCTACGCGCATAGATCAGGATTGCAATGTTCACAGCGATTTTCCCAAGCATCTGCAAAAACCGATGGAAGACCTGGTGGATGCCTTTCTTTACCTCGGCCCAAAGGACCTGGCGCTAAAGGAAGAGTTCCCCGCTTATATCGTCCTGGACACAGAATACATGGCAGAAGTGCGGCGACGAGAAGGTGGAAGTCAGACCGTAAAGGAGTTCAACCAGCAGTTTGTGAATGACGCCGAAGACCCTGTGTTCACGTTACCGAAACCCCCAGATCCTAAGGACGTGCAAGCAAATGTGCAAAGCTGCCTCGACCGCAAGAGCCGGGGCACGTCACCTCAATAATTGAACGCCCATTGAGCGGGGATTTCAAGACTACGAACGCCTGGTCAGTAAAGCGGCTTAATCCGCTCCAGCCGCTTCCAGGATGCGTTTGTTCGTCGCGACGTGCGCGTCCTTTAATTCTTCGATGTACGGAAGATAGTGGCGTTCTACCATCGCGACCGTGTCTCCAAGCATCTTGGCAACGTCTTGGATCAGCGCTCCCTTGCGGATGTACCACACCGCGCAGGTGTCACGGAGTTGATGCGGATGCGCTGGACGCATTCCCAGGTCCGTCTTCACTTCGGTGATCCTAGCACGCTCAAATAAATCCTGAAGTTGTATGCGCCAGAAGCTCTTGTCAGACTCTAGCTTGAAGTCGGGACGGCGAAATGGCTGGCCCTCTGGCAGCTTGTTCAGCAGCGCGACCACACGAGTCGGAAGGACCACGATTGCGCGCTTGCCGGTCTTCCTGCGTTTGTAGTCGAGGGTGCCGTTAACGACGGATTTGGTGTCAAACAAGGTTGCATCCACCAATGCCATGCCAGACCATCGTAGCAACTCCAGGAATGTTTCCAGCTCGGTGTCGCCATCCTTCTGAACCTGCCCGAGGATCGCCGCGTACTCCGCATCCGTGAAGGGTACAGTGCGTGAGCCTTGCTCGATTTCTGGACGCTTCAGGTGTTTCGCGGGACTTGCGGGAAGCCAATTCTGAGCTTCGCAGAATTTGAAGAACTGCTTGACGGAGCTAACAAACACGCCGGCTGTGGAATCACCGAAGGTCCAGGTCTGCCGCCAATCGTGTAGGTCAGTGGGCGTGATATCCAACACCGGCCTCTGTGCCCCGAAGTGCTCAATGATTTTCTTCCCGAAATGCCTGTCGGGTCACTGTGCCCTCGGCGCGATTGTTCACCTTCAGGTCCTGCAGAAACTTCTCAACCGCAAATTCCAGCGGCACCGTTTTCAATTCTTTTTCCATTCGCAGGCGCTTTAATTCGATCTTGGTCGGATCGAAGGAGTCGAGCCATTCGCGGCGAACTTGTTCTGCCTCTTCCCAGACCCGTCGCTTCGTGGATTGCTTCCATTGGCGCTGACCTTCGGGCTTCGCACCGTCATAGAGCAACATGGTCTTGACGCACTTACACTTTTGCCAGTCGTTTCCTTTATCTTTATCCTTGCAATGGCAATCCTTGCTGTCATGCCTTACGAAGAGCGTAGCGGTCCGGGTCACTGCGTCCATGGAGCCTCCATGCGGTACCGCAACTACTATGCCAGAATAATCGCATGGTTGTCAATGGAACATATAAGTCTATTAGTTACAGCACATATTGACAGTAGGGAGTGTTCATTCTAAAGATAGTTAAAGTGGCTTGTTTTGATAGAGTTTTGCAAGTATTCATTCTGGACGACTTAGCTGGACGGGGAAAGTGGGCGCAGGGCAGCGGCGACGCCGAGTGACGTGGCGAGGAATCCACACAGAAAACGCGAAGAATCGGATTCGACGTACACGGGGGAGAATAGCACGCGGGTGTTAATTAACTAAGTTTCCTACAGCGAACGGTCGGAATTAAGGGGCGAGCGGTTGTCTGGATGAGTTAAGTATTTGCCGTTGCTTGACGAATGCGGTCGTGGAGAAATACAGCGAACGAAGAAGGTTTCCTCAGAGGCTAAAGCCCATTAACAGTACCGGCTTTATGTCGGAGCTAAAGCTCCGACCCCTTCGACGGCTTGACGGTGCGATCGTAGATGAAGAGCAATAGCGCGGTTAGGACGCCTACGCCGGTGATCACCCACCAGGCGCGCTCCGGATGGTGAGTCACCTCGCCGAAGTGGTGCATCACCGTTCCGCCGAACCAGCCACCTACCAGTGAGCCAATGCCGAGCGGAAGAAATGCGAAACCCATGTAGGTGCCTTGCTGGCCCGGCGGAGCCAAGCGCGAAATATATTCGTAGTAGCGTGGCTGGTGAATGATTTCGCCTAGCGCGAGCACGAAGATGGAGAGGTAGCAGGCCAGAACCGTGGGATGGAACGCGAGGATGAGCCACGACAGGGACGTGATCAAGGTGCCCAGGATGATCGCGCTAAACGCGGGGATGCCGCGCGTCAAGTAATTCACGAGCAGGGTCAGGGCGATGACCGCAGCCGCGTCGGTAATCAGGATGCGCTCGACGCGAGCGTTGGGATCGATGTACGCGTGCACGTAGCCCGGGAGGGTGATGTACTGTTGCCAGTAAACGATCCAGTATCCGGTGAAGATCAACAGAAAGAGCATGAACTTGGGATTGCTGACGACCACCAGAAAATTGCGGAGCGTGTTGAGAATGCTGGGCAGCGGCTCGCCGGTCGCGCGCTTCGGCTCGCGAAACAAAAGCAACACCAGAAAGAACATCGCGAAGACGCTGAGCGCCGAAACGCGAAACACCTTTTCGATGCCGAGCTTCTGGTGGGCCCAATCGGCGACGTAGGGACCCGCGGCCCCGCCGATGTTCACCATCGTGTAGTAAATGGAATAGCCAATGGAGCGCACGTTTTCTTTGGAAGCGCGCGCCGTCGTTCCCACCACGCAGGGCTTCACGAGCGACACGCCGAGGGCGGGCAAAATCAAAATGAAGCCGACGAACAAGCCGAGCGGCACCGCATTGCGAATCGGCGCCAGCCACGAAGCTCCAACGGAACCGATCAGAAAGTAAGCTGCCGCGAGGATCAGGTATGCGAGGGACAGCGCGCGGCGAAAGCCCAGACGGTCGGCGATCGCTCCGCCGAAGATCGCCAGAAACCAGACCATCCCGCCGAAGATTCCGGTCAGCGTGCCGGTCTGTTCGGTGGAAAAATTCAACTTCTCCTGAAGGTACACCGCCAGCGAGGAGAAGGCGCCGTAGTAGGAAAGGCGCTCGAAGATCTCGCTGACGTTGGCGACCCAGAAGGGCCGCTCGAAGCCGTCGCGAATCTCTGCTAGACGTTGGCTAAAGCCCATCCACCCTCCCAAACAAACGCAGATGATAGCAGAGCCAGCGAAGTTTAAGACCGAAGACTCTCGAGGCAGCAGCAGACAGCCGGTATAGCTGAATGATGAGTGTACTTATATATTATACACATGTAAGATCCATGGGTGAAGGAATCCGGGTGCCGCACCCTTGGTTTTTAAGGGTGCGGGTTTCGACTTTTCCGCGGTTTGAGGCCAGCTCATGCGCACCCCACTACACCGCTTCTATGGGCAAGGCGACCTCCACTTCATAACCTTCAGCTGCTACGCCCGCCGCCCCTATCTAGGCAGTCCCCACGCACGCAACAAGTTTCTAATAAAGCACGCATTTGCAAAAATCCTCGGAGAACGCGGATCCTTTAAGGACTGGGGCGGCGAAAAGAGCGATCTTTACACAACAAGGACTCGCTTGGCGGGCAGGCGGATCGCTGCAGGGATTGCCTTTAAGGGCAGGGCCACGTCGGGAAAACTCGTCCCAGCGAAAATGGGCACCAACAGGGACCAAATCAACCGCCTGTTCGACGAACCCGCCGACCTTTTTATGGTTGTCTATGGCGGCCAGATCGACTCGTCAATCATCTCGCAGATGCAAGCGTTCGCCATCGGTAAGGCGATGGGCGGTAACAAAATCTACTACGGTGTTATCGACGGAACAGATTTAGGCCGTTTGGCCTACGCCTATCCTAAGTTATTCTATTAAAGCTCATGAATCGCGAACGAGGGTTTGGGGGTTGGTTGAGGGGCTAAAGCCCTTTTCGTTTGCGGCGGTCATGTCAGAGCTGAAGCTCCGACCCCAAACCGGGGAGATTATTCTCCGCGATTTCAGCTAGCCGGGGAGGAAGAAAGAGAGATTCCTCTCTGCGCAGCCCGACCCTTCGCAGGAGCGAAGGGTAAGAAAAAATCGGGCTGCTCCGTTCGGAATGAAGGGCGGGGAGGCGGTCATGTCGGAGCTGAAGCTCCGACCCCGTCTGAAGCTCCAACCCCCAAAGGTTCCGACCGCCAAGAGCTCCGACCCCAAGAGATCACCGGCGGGTGCAGGGCACGGGACTACTCGTAGCGCAGGGCTTGGGTTGGGGCGATGCGCGAAGCTCTTCGCGCGGGGATGTAGGCGGCCAGCATGGTCACCAGGAACATTGACGGCACAACGATGACATAGGCGAGGATGTCGACGCCGCCGGCGTCGAACAGCATGGAATTCATGAGCCGCTCTAGGCCGAAACCCATCACCAGGCCGATCGCCGTTCCGATTCCGACCAGCAGGAGTCCTTTGCCCATCATCAGACGCAGCACGTCGGAACCTGCCGCTCCAAGGGCCATGCGGATACCGATCTCGCGGGTTCGGCGGCTCACGTTGTAGGCCACCAGTCCATACAAACCGGCGATGGCCAGCACGAGGCCCACGACGCCCATAGCAGCCACCAGGTCGCTGGCTGTGCGTGGCGCTTTCACAGCCTTATTCAGGTAGTACTCTTCGTAGGCGCGCGTGTCGAGCATCGGCAGATTCGGATTGAGGGTTCGGACAACATCCTTCACTGGGTTGACCAATTGCAGGGGATCGCCGGTCGACCGCAGCATCAAGGTCATTCGCGCGATCGGATGTTGGGCGAGCGGCATATACAGGAAATCCACCGGCTTTTCGGCGGTCGTTTGATACTTGATGGTCTGCGCGACGCCTACAATCTCTACCGGCGTGCCGTCGCTGCTCTCGAGCCGGATGTGTTTGCCGACCGCATCCGCTCCGGGCCAATAGTGTTTCGCGAACTGCTCATTTACGACGGCGACGCGCGGCGCCTCCGCGGTATCGGACGCCAGGAAACCACGGCCATGTAAAATCGAAATCCTCCATCGTCTGGAAGTACCCTTCATCAATGGTGTCCATCATCGAACTGAAATTCTCGCGATCGGCCGGCATCTGAAAACCTTCCGGCACGAAGGCCACGCCGTCAAAGTCGAAGAAGTCCTGTCCGACCGGAACGTTCTGCGTGAGAGCCGCGCTCTGCACTCCGGGCACTTACGAGCATGCGTTGGGCCAGCAGCTTATAGAACTGCTGCGTCTGGGCTGGGCTGTACTGCACCAGACGCGGATCGAAGCTGGTCATCAGCAGATGGTCTTTCGCGAAACCGGTGGTCTCCAGCGCGCCATGCTGGAAACCGCGCACCATCAGGAACGCCGCCGTCAGCAGCATCAAGGAAGCGGCAACCTGTGCGACCACCAATACGTTTCGGCCCCACAGGCGTTTGCGTCCGGGCACGTCGACGTCGGCCGACTTGAGCCCATTCACCAGGTCCGGGCGCGTGCTCTGCAGAGCCGGCGCCAGGCCGCAAACGAGCGCACTCAAGGCGGTCAATGCGAGGCATGCGAGGAGCACGCGAGTGTCCATCCGGAACGGCATGGTCATCGGCAAATCGGTCATAAATATTTCGGCTTGATGCGTGTGGAAACCCTCCAGGAGGTTGTACCCGATGAGGATCCCGGCCAATCCACCCAAGCCCGCGAGAATCAGGCTCTCGGTCAACAACAACCGGATGAGGCGGAAACGCCCGGCGCCAATCGCCAGCCGGACCGCGATTTCGCGGGTTCGCGAGCGAGCGCGACTCAAAAGGAGTCCGGCAACGTTGGTGCACGCCACCAGCAGGACCGCCAGCGACAGGATCACCAAGATCACGGCGAATTTCCAATTGACGTCGTCGTTTTGCGTGCGCATTTCGAACTGCGTGTGCACCGCCGCGCCGCGGTTGTGATTGAGCTTGGGATATTCACTCTCGAAATTTTTCGCCAGCACCGCGAGTTCATTCTGCGCCTGCTGCAGCGTCGTGCCCGGTTTCAAACGCGCTTTTACATTCAACTCGCGATCGTCGCGGTCTTCGAAGAAATTCTTCTGGCGGTTGGTGGAAAACACCCGCGCCATCGCCAGCGGGGCATAGAAGTCGGGATGCGCGAATATTTGCATCCCTGGGAACGTTTCCGGCGCGACGCCAATCACGGTGAAGTTCGCGCCGTTCAGGCGAATCTGCTTGCCGATGACGCGCGGGTCGCCGGCAAATTCGTGCTTCCAGAAGTCCGGCCCGAGCACCACCACGGCATCGCGACCCGGCACCTGATCTTCGTCCTCGCGAAAACCGCGACCCAGACGCGGCTCCACGCCGAGCATGCGGAAGAAATTACCGGAAACCAGCATTCCGCCCTTGACGCGCGGCGTGGCTCCGGGTTCGGCGCTGAAGCCGACGGCTTCCATATCTTTGTTGGCGATCACGCCGTCGTAGCTCTTGGTCTTGTCGCGGATGTCGAGGTATTCGCGATAGGAGAAATTGTCGACGCTGATGTCGTGCGTCGTGCTTACCAGCGTGACCACGCCGCTGGGATGCGGCACCGGGTACGGCCGGAAGATCACCGCATCCACCATGCTGAATGTCGACGAGACCATCCCGATTCCCAGCGCCAGCGTGAGCACCACGAATACGGCGAGTCCGGGCGTGCGTTGCAGGCTGCGGATCGCATAGCGCACGTCGTCGACGAAATCCGTCAGCCAGTGAAGGCCTCGCATGTCGCGCATCTGCTCTTTGCGTTGTTCCAGGCCGTCCATCGCGCGCATCGCCGCGTAGCGGGCTTCCTTTGGGGAAAGGCCATTGGCGATGCCTTCCTCGATTTTGCGTTCGAGGTGGAACTTGAGTTCCTCATCGAGTTCGTGCTCCGCCTTGCGGCTGGACAGAATCGATTTCAGTTTCAACGGGGCCGTGAACCACCAGTGTTCCATGCGCATAACTTCTCCTAAATCTCCGAAAGCTGGACAACGTGCGAGATCGCGGACGATAGCCGCTGCCAGTTCGCGGCTTCCGATTCGAGCTGCTTCTTCCCCAGCCGTGTGAGCGAATAAAATTTTGCGCGCCGGTTATTTTCGGTTTGCTTCCACTCGGCTGTGATCCAGCCTTCCTGCTCCAACTTGTGCAATGCAGGGTAAAGCGATCCTTCGCTGACCTGCAGCACGTCTCCGGAGATGGATTTCAGGCGAAGACTGATGGCCCAGCCGTGCAGGGGCTCCAGCGCGAGGATTTTGAGGAGGAGCAAGTCGAGGGTGCCTTGGACGAGGTCGTTCGGTTTGCTCATATCGGTTTCCTAGGGGAGTATACGACAGACTTCTCTCGGTAAGCAAGGGGAATCTTCTGATTGACCTATCGCTCGATTCCTGGCGGCAGATGGATGTTGCCTAACAAGCAGACCTGTCTCCTCGAGGGATGGCCTGGGCAAGTGGGGCGCAGGAATCCTGCGCCCGTACAAGGGATGGCCGGTCGCTGGAGTCCTGCGACCGGTTCAATGGAGGTGCGTACGCGTGGTGTCACGCCGGCGTGGACTTGTGGGCCAGGAAGATGGTGTGGCGCGGTCCGCCCTTTTTCAGGCGAGCGCGCACGTGTTCCACTTTGACGGCGAAGCGGCCATGGCGCAGGCGCTGCTCGAATTTTCGGTCGTCTCGGGCCGACCAGACGGCCAGCACCCCGTTTATCTTAAGGGCGGCAAATGCGGCAGCGATTCCCCGGTCGTCGTATAGCTTGGCGTTAGTCGAGGCGGTAAATGCGTCCGGGCTGTTGTCTATGTCGAGCAAGACGGCATCGAACTGGCCGGGGCGAGAGCGCAGTGTGACGGCAACGTCATTGGTGTCCACCTGTACGCGGGGGTCCTTTAGCGGCTCCGCGGCCAGAGGGGCGAGTGGGCCAAGATTCCACTCCACGACCGCGGGCACCAGCTCGGCTACGACAACCTTCGCGCGGAGAGGGAGGAGATCGAGCGTCGTGCGCAGAGTGAAACCCATACCGAGGCCGCCAACGAGCACCACGGGTTTCTCCAACGTCCGCGCCTGCCGGCATGCGAGCTCGGCCAGTGCCTCCTCCGAGCCGTGCATGCGGCTCGACATGAGGGTCTTATCGTCGGCGAGGATAATGTATTCGTCGCCGCGGCGGACCAACTTTAGGACGGTGCCGTCTGGACTCAATGCTCGGCTAAGCAGTTCGAACGGCTTCACACATGGGATGTTACAGCATGGGAAAGCAAAAAATGGATCGTTGGATAGCCGGGTCCGGCAGGCTAAGGCGAGGGCCGGGTAACCTGGGGCGAACGCTTCGAGGCTCAGGTAAAAGAGTTCTGTGTCCAGTACGACCGCGAAGAAGCCGGCAGGATGCCGGCGCTACCAGTTACTTGTCACGACTCACTATTCACCAGCCCGTGCGGGGTTGGCGTTGGAGGTAGTCGTTGGCGGCGGGGACGTTTGTTACGCGCATGTTGGCGCCGTCGTATTCGATTTTTTTGCCGGCGCGCAGGGCTACTATGCCCAACAACATTACTTCGGTCAGGCGCGAGGCGTATTCAAACGGGCTGGAAGCTTGCGTCGCTCCTTTGGCAGCCGCCACCCAGTTCATTTCGTGATCCTCGTGCGGAATGCGGGGAAGTGTTTGTGGCGGCTTGCCGACGGAGTCGTGCAGCGATTTCGGCAGCAGGCGGGGGTGCATGCCGTAGGTGTCGTGCAGGAGCTTGCCCTTGCTGCCAATCAGCAGCGCGCCGCCGCCTTTGTTCAGTTCTTCGTCGCCGAGTTCCGCGGGCTTTGATGGAAGCAGGCCGCCGTCGTACCAGATGAGCTTCACTGGTGGCATGGAACCGCGCGCCGGGAAATCGTAGAAGGTCTGCGTAGCGAGCGGATAGGAGGCCGCGTTGAAGGGCGTCGATACGGTCTCGATGGAGGTGGGAAATCCGAGGTTGAGCGCCCACATCGAGTGGTCGATTAAGTGCGCGCCCATATCGCCGATGGCGCCGACGCCCCAATCGACCCAGCCGCGCCAATTGAACGGGTGATAGATCGGGTGATAGGGCACGACGGGGCCAACACCGAGAAAAAGATTCCAGTTGAGATCGGGCGGCACGGGAGTCGTCTCAGCAGACAGCATGGCGGCGATGCGTGTGTTGACGTCGCGGCCGCTCCATCCCGGAGGCTGCGACGGATCTTTCAGAGGCTCGGGTCGCGGCACGCCTTGCGGCCAGAAACCCAGAGGGCGGTTCGTCCAGATATGGATTTCGCGAACCTCGCCGATCGCGCCGGATTGCACGTACTCGACGGCAGTGCGGGCGTCGTCGAGTGAGTGACCCTGATTGCCCATCTGCGTGGCGACTTTGGTTTCCGCGGCGCGTTGCGAAAGGTGGCGCGCTTCCGCGACCGACCATGTGAGAGGCTTTTGCACGTACACGTGCTTGCCAAGATCCATCGCGGCCAGAGCGATAGTGGCGTGCATGTGATCGGGCGTGGCGACGAAGACCGCGTCGATGTCCTTTTGCTTCTCGAGCATTTCGCGGTAGTCCTGGTAGCGCTTGGCCTTGGGAAGAAGATCGTTCTTCAAGCGGATCATGCGATCGAGACGGATTTTCGCTTTGTCGCGGTCGAACGGTTGAGGTGGCGGTTGGCCCGGTTGCGCGGGCGATTGTTGCGATGTTGCAGTCGCCGAATCGTCGAGGCGCTTTTGCAACGCGGGAATTTCGGTGTCGAGGCGATCGAGCGATTTGCCGGCGTAGCCCCAATCCACATCGCAAAGGGCCACAATATTTTGACTGGAGAGATTGATGAGGTTGGCGCGGCCCATGCCGCCAACGCCGACGCCGGCGATGTTCAGCGTGTCGCTGGGTGGAACGAAGCCGCGGCCGAGCACGTACCTGGGAACGATGGTGATGGCAGCCGCAGTCGTGGCGGTTTCGGTCAGGAACGAGCGGCGCGAGATCGTTTTCGTCGGGGTCATCCGGGTCTCCATGGCGACGCCGCCCATTATCGCGCGCCAGGAGATTTTTGGGCAATTTTCCGCGAGCAATGGCAGGCATACGTCGACGAGATTACTGCAGGGTCTGCCGGAACGATGGCGCCGGATTCTCCGCGGAAACATCGACGACCATACTCGATTGATACCAGGTGTAGACCGGAGTGCCGGCGAGTTTTCCGTAGTTGGCGTTGAAGAATTTCTCTTTGGATTGGCCTTCGGGCACCGGATTCGGCAGCAGAGCCATCATCGCGCGGAAGTGTTCGGTCCTGCGCTTCATGTAGTCCGGATCCTTCAGACGCCAGTAGGCCGCGGCAATGCGGTTCGCTCCGTATTCCACGGCATAGTGATCATCCGTGATCTTGTGCTGGCACGCCTGCCACCAGTGACCCAGTTCGTGCACGAAAACCCAGCGATGCACGCCTTCTTCGAAAAGCTCCTCGGGGGTCTCGCGACCTTGCATCATCTCGGAGAGCCGCACGAATCGCGCCTCCTGATCGGGTGGCAGAGTTTGCCAAGCCGAAGTGTGCAGAGTGTTGTTCTCATCTTCATATCTTCCGTAAGAAGGCGGGTTGTCGATGACGATTTGAGGTGGAGGGAGGCTGGGCTTGAAACCTTCTGCTTTCACCTGATTCACAAATGAATCGCGCAGAGCCACGAGTTGAACCATGAGCGCGTCGGTCGAAGAAGTCTGCGACGCAGGTGGAGCGGCTTGCGCGGTCGAAATGAGCGGGAAAATGGCGGCGAGCAGAATCAGGCAGACGGATCGTGTTGCGTAACGATGAAATTCCATGTCTTTCTCCATGGCGATTTGAGTGGCGAATGATATCACGTTGGTCGAAGAGACGCGGTTTCGGTGTGTGATCCGGCTTATAATCTGCTCCATGCTGGCTGGCCCCCGTCGTCTCGCTGTCGCGATTTGTTTTGCATTTCTGATCATAATTGCTCCCTGGAGCCGATGTATGGCCGCGGAGATTGCGTCGTGGCACGGCATTTTGCGAGATGCGGCGGGGCACGTTGTGGGCGACGCGGCGATCGTGTTGCATGCGGTTTCGGGTGATCGCGAGTATGCGGTGAAGAGCTCTGCCAGCGGCCAGTTCGCCTTCGTGGAAATCGCCAGTGGAAGCTATACGCTGCGCGTGACGCATGACGGCAAGACCTGGAATGCCGCCAACTCCGTCGTGATTGCGGATGGCGTAGTGCTTGTTGCGGCGCTTGAACTGGCGATACAGGGACAAGTCGTGCGCGTGGTGACCGGGGGAGAAGCCGCTGCTTCCCAGGGCAGCGGCGGCCAACATCTGTCGAGCGACGAGGTGTCGAGCCTACCGCTGAACGAGCGCGATTTCAGCAAGTTGCTGTTGCTGGCGGCCGGTACGATGACCGATACGAATGGCGCGGCAAACTTCACCCAGCAATTTGCGACGAATGGGCAGCGCGGGGTCACGTCCGTATTTGCGATGGATGGCGCGGATACGAGCGACCCGGAACTGGGCGGCGCGACTTTCGCGAACTTCAACGTCGATGCGATTCAGGAGGTGCAATCGAGCTCCGGAGTGATGCCGGCGGAGATCGGGCACGGGGCGGCTGGATTCACGAACGTGGTCACGAAATCCGGCGCGGATCAGGTACATGGAAGCGCATTCGAATTCGTGCGCAACGCTGCCTTCGATGCGCGGAATTTTTTCGACCATTCGAGCGCTATCGATCCGCGCCGGATACCACCCTTTGCGCGCAACGAGTTTGGCGTGACCAACGGAGGACCGGTCGTGCTGCCACGAATTTATGATGGCCGCGGAAAAACGTTTTATTTTGGCGAGTATCAGGGTTTCCGGCAGGTCCTGGGAACCACTCAGGTTTTTCCCGTGCCCACGGCAGCGGAGCGGCAGGGAATCGACACGACGACATTTCCCGGCGATACGTTAATGGTTCCCGTGAGCCCGGCCATCGCGCCGGTGCTGGCGCGCTATCCTTTACCGAACGAACCGCAGGGACCGTATGGAGCGCGTACTTATGCGACTTCGTCCAAAGTTGTGACGGATACCGACCAGTTTTCGGTGCGCGTCGATCACAATATTTCAGAGAAGGCCACGCTGTTTACGCGCTTCAGCCTGAACCAGGTGAATGGTCCGACAACAAATCCGGATCAGACCGCGATTGATCCCGACTTCGGCGTGAAGTTTTTCGATCACCAGCGGAACGTGGCGATTCGCTACTCGCGCACGGTCTCTCCGCATTTAAGTTTCACAACGGCGTTCGGATATATTCGCAGCACACCCTTTTTTCCCACGACGAACCACACGCAGCCTGCCATTGCGTATGGTGACGGGCTGTTTCAGGGTTTCAATTCAGCGGATGGCTCGATCTACGGATCTTTCGGGAACGTCTACCAGTTCAAGCACGACATGAGCTATGTGCACGGTTCGCACACGCTTAAATGGGGCGTCGAAATACGGCTGAACAAGGATGCGACGATCTTCGGTACGAATCCCAACGGTTTGTATACTTTCGGCGGTGGAACTGCCTACTCACCGGTGGCGATTACGTCCGCGAGCGGCCAGCACAATATCGCGCCGGGCGATCCGTTGCCGGATGCTTTGACGGGATTGCTGACGGCAACGCCGTATTCGTACACGATCACCGCGGTCGCGGGCCTGACGCCGGGCGGCGACAAGTTTGACGAAGCGGCAGTGCGACGCGAGGCCTACAATTTTTATTTCCTCGACACGTGGAAGGCAACTTCGCGCTTAAGCATCAACTACGGCCTGCGGTACGAGGTGAACAGCCGCATCAAAGAGGCCAACAATCGAACGTCGGTTATCCAGCCGATTGGCCCGGACGGTAAACCGACGGCCTCCTTCGTTACTCCAGGCACAACGCAAATCTATCTTTACAATCCGCAGCCCGTGTATCCACTGGATGCGAATGGCTGGGGCCCGCGTGTTTCCGTCAGCTATGCGTTGACCGCGCACACGACTCTGCACGCTGGCGGAGCGATTACCACGATCCTCCCCAACCTGTGGCAAGACAATTTCGTTACGGGCTCGTTTCCACTGATTTTTCAGCCGCTGATCACCGCGCTGCCGGATGTGCCTGTGCCGTTCAGCAATACGGTTTCTCCCGTAACGCTTCCAACCGTTTACAACACGCAGGGCCAACCTCTTTTTCCCGGCGGCGACAGCTCCCAAGTGGCGCCCAACACACCCGTTGACCTGCAACGTTTTCAAAATGATCTGGCAGCGATGACGCCCGGGCATGAAGTCCAGTTGTTCAACACCGGAAGCATCTCTCGCGATTTCCGCAATGGATATATCGGCACGTGGACGGCAGGCATCGACCATGATTTTCACGGCGTAAAACTTAGCGCCGCTTATGTGGGCACGGCGGGCGTTCACCTCGCAGGCGTGTTTTCGCCAAATGGCTACGCCGGCGCCGCTCCGGAGTTCGCTCCGTTTACACAGTTCAATGCCGCAGGGCACGCGATCGGAGGTTTTGGGCCGGAGGCGATTATGACCACGGGTTCGCACTCCAGCTATCACGCACTGCAAACGAGCCTCAATGAAACTTACTCTCGAATCGGCCTGAGCTTGCAGGCGAGTTATACATTTGCGAAATCGATCGACGACACCAGCGCGGTGCTCGGCGGTTTGCCGGCAAATGCCGGAGTAATCCTGCAAACGCTGCCGCAGAATCCGTTTAATCCCGAGGCCGACAAAGGTCCCTCCACGTTTGACGTGAGACACGCGTTCTCGCTGAGCCTGATCCAGTCTTTGCCATTTGATCGGGTGAGCTTTCTACAGCCGCTGGGAAATCGAATCACCGCGGGATGGCAGTTTCTGAACATTACGTCCGTGACCAGCGGGCCGCCTTTCACAGTGTATTCCGGCATCCAGCAGACGGGCGTTGGTGCGGGCGGAACGGACCGGCCCGACCTCGTCGCGATGCCCGATTTCTCGACGAGCCGCACGATACGCGAGGATTATTTCGGGCGAGGCGCGAACAACAGTTCGTTCTTCTCGATTCCCATCAATCTTCCCGGAGGCACGGGTCCAAATCAAGGCTACTTCGGAACGCTGGGCCGCAACACCTTTCGCGGGCCGGGCTTCCGCGATCTCGACATGGCGCTGATTAAAGACACTCCATTCGGGCATCGGGGAAAAGGCGAATTAGGCATCGTGGAATTTCGCGCGGAATTCTTCAACATATTCAATATCGTTGATTTCGGATTGCCTTCCAATACGGTGCTCGGCACAGGATTCGGCACGATCAGCCACACGGCAGGACCATCGCGACAGATTCAGTTTTCGCTGAAATTGATTTATTAGCCCGTTGGAGTGATCTTGCTTCGGAGCCGGCAAGATGCCGGCGTTACCAGTGGTTGCCCAGACGCTGTCGGTGATCGAGTGAAGGGCAACGCCGGGCTAAAGCCCGGCGGCTATAGAGTGGTCGAGTGCCGAGCGAGATTAGAAGCTCGCGCTCATGTCGCTGGAGGTGCCGCCCGCAGCAGGAACGTAGCATTTCAGGGTGTAATCCATAACCATGCGATCGGCGTTGAAGCGCCAGCCAAGCGTGCGGATGGTGCGCTTCATGCGCTTGATCCAGTCGCGCGGCAGGCCGTCGCGGTCGCGAAGGTAATACAGCGGAATCACTTCTTCGCGAAGCACGCGGTATAAATCGTCGCCATCGCGCGTGTCGTGAACGTTCATGTTGGAATGCGTTCTTCCGGTGCCGATCGCGAAGCCATTATGGCCGTCGTACGCTTCGGCCCACCAACCGTCGAGCACGGAAAGATTTAAGCCGCCGTTCAAAACCACTTTCTGCCCGCTGGTACCCGAAGCTTCCAGCGGCCTTCGCGGATTGTTGAGCCAGACGTCGACGCCCTGCACGAAGTGGCGCCCCACGTTGATGTCGTAATCTTCCACAAACACGAACCTATCCGCGAACTGCGAGTCGCGCATCATCCGCGCAATTTGCTGCAAAACTTTCTTGCCCGGTTCGTCCAACGGGTGAGCTTTGCCGGCGAAGACAAACTGTACCGGACGCTTGGGATCGTTGACCATGGACGCGAGCTTTTCGATGTCCGCCAAAATTAAATTAGCGCGTTTGTAAGTGGCAAAACGCCGCGCAAATCCGATGGTTAGCGCGTCGGGACTCAGGAGACCACCAAGACGAATGCGTGTTTCCGCCGATTCTCCGCGAATCTCGGCTTGTTTCATGGCGCGGTTGCGCACGAACTCGAGCAACTGCAGTTTCAAGCTGAGGTGCGTCTCCCACAACTCGCCGTCATCGACGTTTTCGATGCCTTCCCAGATGCGCGCCTCCGCGCCGTGCTGTTGCCAGCCGGCGCCCAGGTGGCGGTCGTACAAACGAGACATTTGCGGCGCAAGCCACGACGGAACATGCACGCCGTTCGTGATATGTCCGATGGGGACGCGGTCTTCTGTCTTGCCGGGATTCAGTCCCTTCCACATCGCGCGCGACACTTCGCCGTGAAGCGCTGAAACTGCGTTCGCACGGCGCGCAATTCGCAAGCCCAGCACCGTCATGCAGAAATCTTCGTCCTTGTTTCCCGGATTCTCGCGGCCCATGTCCATCAGCCGCTCGCGAGACAGACCGAGACTTTCCCGCAAAGGTCCGAGATGCTCTTCAATCAAATCGGAGTTGAAGCGGTCGTGACCCGCGGGCACCGGCGTGTGCGTGGTGAAAACCACCTCGCGCGAAACGCCCGGCACCGCCGCGTCGAAAGTCAGGCCCTCCTCCCGCATGCAGCTGTGAATGGCTTCGAGAACCACGAAGGCGCTGTGACCTTCGTTCAAATGCAAAACACCGGGCGTAATGCCCATTGCTCTCAACGCGCGAAATCCTCCAACGCCAAGCAGTAACTCCTGCCGAATTCGTATCCGGCGGTCTCCACCGTAGAGTCGCGAGGTCAGCTCGCGATCCTCCGGCGCGTTCCCCTCCACATTGGAATCGAGCAGCAGCAGATCGCAGCGACCCACTTTTACACGCCACACGCGGGCGCGGATGCATCCCGTGCGCGTTTCGATCTGCACCGTGACCGGTTCGCCGTTCGTCCCGATGGCATGTTCCATCGGCTGCTGATTCACATCGGTCTGAATGTATTCTTCCTGCTGCCAGCCTTCCAGATCCAGCCGCTGCCGAAAGTATCCCTGGCCGTAAAACAAACCGATGCCGACCAGCGGAATATCCAGATCCGACGCGCTTTTGATGTGATCGCCCGCCAAAATACCCAAGCCGCCGGAATAAATAGGCACCGACTCGTGCAGCCCGAACTCCGCCGAGAAATAGGCTACCGGGCGCGGCCGCAACACGCCGGCGTACCGTGCACCCCAGGTGCGATCGGCGTCGAGATATTCCAACTGCCGCCGATACGCGTAGTTGATCCGGCTGTGCAGCACCAGCTCTGCCGCGCGCCGCTCGATTCCCGCCAGCGGAATTTCCGCGAGCAGCGAAATCGGGTTGTGATTGCATTGCCTCCATGGCACTGGATCAAGATCGCGAAACAGCGCGACCGAATCGTGATCCCAACTCCACCACAAATTTCGCGCCAGGGCCCACAAGCGCTCTTGCACCGGAGCAATGAAGCGATCCAGGCTTCGAGCGTCGCTGACGACGGGCGCCACCTGCGCGGCCGCGGCAACGAGCATGCGAACTTCGGCTTCGCGAAATTTGCGCGCCTCGGTCGTCTGCACGATCAGAACGCCCTGCAAAACCCCTCGGTCGATCAGCGGCACGCCGAGAAATCCCTGGTACGCGTCCTCACCGGCCTCACGAAAATATTTGAATCGCGGATGCTTCTTCGCGTGCTCTAACGCGAGTGGACGTACTTGCTCCGCCACCAGACCCGCCAAGCCCTCATGGAGCGCCATCCGCAAAGTCCCCACGCATTGCGGGCGCAGGCCAAGCGTCGCCGCCAGCACCAGGTTCGCGCGGTCCGGCTCCAGCAGATACACGGAACACACATCGGTCTTGAAGCGCCCGGCGATCAACGCCACGAGGTTGGTCAGTGTTTCCGCCGGCTTGCCCACGTCCTTGGCAAGATTGTGGATCTCGTCCACGGTCAGGACGTAGCTCTCATCGCGCACGTTCGTAGTTTGACTCAAGCTCATGTTTGCTTCACCGGTTCCCGCTCACGTCTTGCTGATTGAACACACGTATCTGAGGTTTGCTTCTAACAGTTTAAGTCGGTGGGCCAGACGATCCAATTTGAAATTCTGATGGCGTTCATTCAAGACAATGCTGCGATGAATAACGAGCTGCGATTCCCGAGTTGACTCTGAGCCGCGAGGTAAATTCACGCCGGTTTCAGCACCAGCACGTCATAGGGCTTAAGTGAGGCCTTTTCCGCATGTGCAGTCCCGGTCAATAAATCCGCGAATCGCCCGGGCAGGCTGACTTCCTGCGATTCCTGAGTGTGATTGAGCAAAAATATCCACCGGCGATCGCCTAGCGTCCTTACCGTCAATTCCACGCCTCGCGGGACCCCGAACGACGACTTAATCCCAGCGGTACCCAGTAAAGTTCCCAAAACTCTCGCCAGGCTCGCAGGATCCAGATCCGCCCCCAGATAGATTGCCTTGCCCTTGCCGAAGGAGTTGATCGTGATCGCAGCTTCCCCCGCGTAAGATCCGGTATACGTTGCCAGCACCGAGGCGGAGGCAGGTTGCAAGAGATCAGCCCACAATGCGCATTCCGCATCGGGAGCCGCCAGCTGCGAAGAGAATTTCACGCCGATCTTCTCGCTGTATATTGGCACATAGTCTTTCACCGTCACACCCATCACGTCGCGCAGCAAACCAGGCAACGGGGTTCCTACGATCTGATTGCTGCTATCCTTGACGCCCAGCCGGAAACTCGTCACGAAGAGTCCGCCGCCATCGACAAAGCTGCGAATTCCCGCCGCCTGTTTTTCCGACAAAACATACTGAAGCGGCGCGAAAACCGCTTTGTAACGCGAAAGATCGGCATCGGCTCGAATAATATCGATGCCCGTATGCGCGCCGGCGATGGACGCATACCACGAAATCAGATGCGATTGGTAAGTGAGCTTGTTGTTCCCCGGCTGTATCTGAAGCGCCCAATCCGAATCCAAATCGAAAACCAGTGCCGAGTCAGCCGAATACGACGACTCCAGCATTTCGCGCCCCAGCGTTTTCAATTCTTTGATGGTTTGCTGGATTTCGTCGAAGCCGATGCTCTTTGACCGGTCATGATTCAACAGCCCATGCCAGTATTCCTCGGCGCCAAAAGTGGCGGTATCCCAGCGAAAATAATTTACGCCCATCGCCCCGTGTGCGATCGCCTGGTAGGTCCACAGGCGCAACTGTCCCTTATAGGGTTGCGGAGCGAAAAATCTCTGCCCCGCCTTGCCGGATTGCTCTTCCATGATTAAGTAAGGCTTGCCATCTTTCACGCAGCGCATGGAGTCATGGCCGAGCGCGATGACGGTCGGCACTATCTCCGGCGGCATACCCTGGCTGAAGATTTGCACGAAGCCCGGATAGTTGTCGTGGCAGACAAAATCGAGGTTCCGATATAGCTCGCGCAGATCGATGGTGTCCAGCGGCGCTCCCACATTGTTGGTGGTGACAAAGTGGCGCGGGCACGTCTT
The DNA here is from genome assembly GCA_963834025.1 of uncultured Acidobacteriota bacterium. Lineage (GTDB taxonomy): Bacteria > Acidobacteriota > Terriglobia > Acidiferrales > UBA7541 > Acidiferrum. The sequence continues at coordinate 1,178,245 of CAWIAI010000007.1, forward strand.
GCGCAGCATCACCAATTGTTCTTCCAGAAAAGATGCGTTCGCGAAAGACTGATAGCGATCGTAGTCCAGCGCAAGTCCCGGATTCGGATCGCCGTTGGAAGGCAGCGGCACAGGTATTTGGCCGAAGTCGGCGTACACCTGGCTCCAGAACGCCGTGCCCCACTTCGAATTAATGGCGTCCAGCGATCCGTACTTGTTGCGAAGCCAATCCTGAAAGCCTGCGCGGCAATATTTGCAGTAGCACCGGCCCCACCGCTGCAGCGTGAATTCGTTGTCGATTTGCCAGCCGATCACGCCGGGAGTGTTGGTGAACGCGCGCGCCATTTCCGATGCGATGGCCAGCGACAATCGCCTGTAGACCTTGTTGGTGGGGCAAGTGAACCGGCGTCCTCCCGGAGAAATCGTCATGCCCTCGTCATTCACCATCAGCACTTCAGGATATTTGGCGGTGAGCCAAGGCGGAGGCGCCGCGGACGGCGTTCCCAAAATGACGGCTATGCCGTGCTTTTGCAGAATGTCGATCGCGTGCCGAAGCCATGCAAACTCAAACTTGCCTTCCGACGGCTCCATCAAAGACCACGCAAATTCCGCGACGCGCACGTTGGTAATACCAAACTCCGCCATCATCCGCGCGTCTTCTTCCCATAACGACTCGGGGGTCTGATCCGGATAGTAGTCAACTCCCAATAGCAGCGGAACGCCAGGAGTCGCAGGCGCCGCACGATCCCCGACTTCGCGCGACCAAAGCGCTGGACTCGCGACAGCAGCAGCTACAAAGCCGCCCGCATTTGCCAAAAATATTCGCCTCGTGAACACGTTTACTCGCTACCTCGGATCTCGACGCTCATTCGAAACTACGGTCGGATCTAAAAGGCAGACTGGTGCTTCGCCATCTTCTATGCCCCTCGCAGACTTGTCAAGAAAACCGGACGACGCCGATTGGGCGATGCAGCCGGAGTGGCTTATGCTTAGCTTTCTGGGCGAGATCGGAGGCAGTCGATGAATAATGCGGTCGCTTCTAGACGTGCTTTTCTCAAATTAGCCGGCACCGTTGCCGCCGCTGAATTTCTTCAACCCGCGTTCACGACTGGCGCGCTGAAGGCGAACGCGGCAAGCGCGCTTCCAGAAGCAACGTCCCCGGACTATACCTTGCGCATCGCCGCGGCTCCGATTGAGATCGCGCCGAACCACATCGTCTCGGCAATTGCCTACAACGGTCAGTTCCCCGGCCCTCTCTTGCGCTTCAAGGAGGGCCGCCAAGTCGTGGTGGACGTCCACAACGACACGGATACGCCGGAACAATTGCACTGGCACGGACAATTCGTCCCGGTCGATGTGGATGGGGCCGCTGAGGAAGGCACGCCTTTCATTCCCGCGCACGGCATGCGCCGCCTCGTGTTTACGCCGCGTCCCGCGGGCCTGCGTTTCTATCACACCCACAACCGCGCAGGCGCCGATCTTCACGCCGGCCAATACAGCGGCCAGGTGGGTCCGGTGTACATTGAGCCCGCGCACGAGCCCGGAGACTATGACCGCGAAGTCTTTCTGGTCTTAAAGGAGTTCGAACCGTCCTTGAGTCGCGGGGGCGATATGGCCATGGATTTTCTCGCTCCGGCCACGGAGGACAAGACGCTGAAAGAGGCCGGCGAGTCCGCCATGAAAGCGTCGCTAGCCAAGGGCACGCCGCATGGTTATGAGGTCGGCTATCGCTACTTCACCATAAACGGCCGCATGCTGGGTCATGGTGAACCGATCCGCGTGAAAACCGGCGAGCGGGTCCTATTTCACATACTCAATGGCAGCGCAACGGAAATTCGCAGCCTGGCCCTCCCGGGTCATACCTTCAAGGTCATCGCGTTGGATGGCAATCCAGTCCCGGCCCCCGTGGAAGTTCCGGTGCTTTGGCTGGGCACCGCCGAACGCATTTCCGCAATCGTGGAGATGAAACATCCCGGCGTGTGGGTGATGGGCGATCTGGCGGACGATGACCGTTCCCATGGAATGGGCATCGCGATTGAATACGCCGGCCAGTCTGGCAAGCCGCAATGGATCAAGCCGAAGCCGTTTCGCTGGAATTACGCGCGCTTCGGCAAGGCCGGCGGCCCGACCACTGCGCCCGATGAAACCATCGACATGCTCTTTTTCAAACGCAACGCCGCCCTAGAAGGTTTTAACGAATGGACCATCAACGACGTGCCCTTCTCCATGGACAAGCCCGCGCCAATGTTTCACGTGCGGCAAGGCCGCCGCTACCGTCTGCGCATGCGCAACGCCAGCGACGACATCCATCCCATTCATCTTCATCGCCACAGCTTTGAACTGATCAAGCTCGCCGGTCAAGCAACGGCAGGCATAATGAAAGACGTCGTCATGGTCGGCGGCTATCAGGAGGTTGAAGTGGATTTCGTGGCCGACAATCCTGGCCTAACTCTGTTCCATTGCCATCAGCAACTCCACATGGATTACGGTTTCATGGCTTTGTTCGACTACGTCTAAGCTCGTGGCCGCAAACAACAAGGTGATCGCGTCTCAGGCGACAGCCGACGGAATACGTTCTCGCGCGTCTCCCTCAGCCATTTTTTGGAACTTTCTCCGCCTCGGCTGCACTTCGTTTGGCGGTCCCATCGCGCACCTGGGATATTTCCGCAACGAATTCGTCTTCCGCCGCAAGTGGGTGGACGAATCGGCCTATGCCGACATCGTCGGACTCTGCCAGTTTCTACCCGGACCGGCAAGCAGCCAGGTCGGCTTCACCATCGGCCTTCTGGAAGCAGGTCCTCTCGGGGGTCTCGCGGCATGGGCCGGATTCACGCTGCCTTCGGCCTTACTGATGTTCGCATTCGCCCGCGGCCACAACCTATTCTCGGGCCGCTTGGGTCTCGGCATTGTGCACGGACTCGAATTGGTAGCCGTCGCGGTTATTGCACAGGCTGCTTTTGGAATGATGCGCACGCTCGCGCCCGACCGCATCCGCGGAACCATCGTCATCATCGCGGCCGCGATCGTGCTTTTGTCGACGCGCGGACCAAGTCAACTCATTGCCATCGCCACAGGGGCACTGATCGGCCTCTTTTTCTGCCGCGACACAAACACACTTGCAATGCAACCCCTGAGGGTCCCTATCTCCCGTACGGCTGCGGTAATTTCGCTGGTGATCTTCGTCCTGCTCCTGGTCATTCCTCCGGTTCTTTTGTTGTTGGCCCCGAATCAACCCGTTCGCTTGTTTCAAGCCTTCTATCGAACGGGCGCGCTGGTATTTGGGGGAGGCCACGTCGTATTGCCTCTGCTCCAATCCGCGACCGTCACCCCTGGTTGGGTCAACAACGATGTGTTCCTGACCGGATACGGTGCCGCCCAAGCTCTACCCGGGCCCCTCTTCACCTTCGCAGCGTACCTGGGCGCGGTAGTGCAACCAGAGCCGCATGGGACTCCAGGAGCAGCCATCGCTCTCCTGGCCATATTTCTCCCAGGACTATTGCTCATCCTGGGCATCTTGCCTTTTTGGAATCGTTTGCGCTCCAGCGCCAGAACGCGCGATCTGTTCGCCGGCGTCAACGCAAGCGTAGTCGGGCTTCTCCTGGCCGCTTTGTACCAACCAGTATGGATCAGCACGGTCCACGAACCGTCTGACTTCGCAATTGTTCTGGCGGCTTATATCGCGCTCACAGTGGGGAAGGTCCCGCCCTGGGCCATGGTCTGCGCCACCGCCGCAGTCGGCGGCGCCGTATCTTTTTTTACTTAGACTGACTCCGCCCGCATGGTCGCTCTCGGCCATGCCGCTGAATTCCTCCATGCGCTCTCGCGGGAGCGCCACCAGGTTCGCATCGTAGGATGGCAGATCGCTCGACACCAGTTGAAGCTTGCCGTCACCGCCCAAAGCAAACCACCGGTAGTACCCACGAAAGCCTCCGGATCAATCGACAGAATTAAAAGGAGTTGCGCTAGTTCGTTTTGTAATTTTGCGTTCTTTACTCAGAACCGCAAGGACCAACACCCACCGCGCCCTAGGCGCTGGCTACATTTAGACGACCTGTAAATGTCGCGCAGGCATTAGTGGTTTGCTGGTGTCAATCGCATCGACTGAGCTGGCTGGATATTCTCGGGCTGTTACTGCTTTTCAAAGTGCGGATGATATCTGTACCGCAATATCGGGTGTTCAAGATAACGTCGTGACAAGAATGCGATTAGAGTCGCGATTGCCCCTGCGGAAACGAAGCGGAGTAAGATTAACCCGGGTTGTCCCGTGGCGGGGTAAGTCCCCGGCCGAAACGAGTTCACGAGTGCGTCAAACCGATCAAAAACCAACCAGTGAATAAGGTATAAGCCGTAGCTCACGTACCCGAAAAACTCCAGAATGCGCCAGCTAACCCAGCGTTTGTATTGTCCACTGCCAATCCACAGCGCCGTGGCAAGTATGGCGAAGAAGAAAAAGTTCGTAAGCGTAAGGGAGAAAGCGGCTCCTAACCGGTTGTTCTGAAATAGGATTCCAAATGGTGCGCCGGCCGCGACCACCGTGGCCCAGAGCGCCACTGATCCGAAAGCAGTCGTTTTTAGACGGTCCCGATTAAATCCCGGTCGCCTGACAAGTAAGGCAAGGATAGCTCCCATAGAGAGGCCGTCAGCGACGAACCATGTGTAATAACCAAATCCCTCGGGAAGAATGGGCTTGCAGAAGATCGCCCGCAAGACAGCGACACCGACTGCAATCACGAATGCCAACCACGACAGAGTCCTGTCCGACAGGCGTTTTACGGCAAATGGCCACAACAAATAAAAGTGTTCTTCGACAGCGAGGGTCCAGAGCATCGCGTATGTCATCGCTATTCCGAACAGAGGCGCGAAATTGGAGAGGAAGAGAGCACTCAGCGCCAGATATGTTCGGCTTTGGCCGGGTGCACATAGAAGCAGCAAAAGCGTGACGTAAAATACGGGCAAGATTCGTCGCGCTCGACGCGCGTAGAAATCGCGATAAAAATTTGTCCTGTTCCTGGAATCGACCAAGATTCCCGTAATCAGGAACCCCGAAAGAACGAAAAAGAGGTTGACTCCCCTCCCTCCAAATCTCGAAATTCTGTTCAACAGTCCAACGGGACCGTGCAGGACGCCCAAGTGCGGCGACCAGTACAGTCCGTGCAAGAAAATCACCATCAGAATTGCCACGCCGCGCAAACTGTCTAACTCGGGCATGTGCTTACGGATAATTGGTTCGGATCCTGCTTGTATGCGGGGCGGTGGCACGTTGGCCGCAGATTTCGCGGCTAAACCTGGTGGTGCATCTGCTTCCTTGGAACGGTTACAGTCCGGCACCGCATGGCGGTCGGTCCAATCAATCATCTTGGTCTCTCCGACATCTCCGCACAAGGTTATTTCCGCCATCATGCAGCATATTACCGCACAAAGGCCTCACCGCATTGCCACAGCTGTGATCTCTAGCACACAGGAATGCGGCTTTCCGAAAAGGCACCTTTCAAGGATAATTCATCACACCGCTATGCAGAACGCTCTGGACCGCCTTGCTGCTTTGCCGAGTTCCGGAAATTTTTCCCGCAAGCGCCTATTGACGGCTGGATTCTTCATTTTCGCTTTGCTCGCGGCCTACCAGGTCGCCGGCTACATCATTGGCGGTGACTTCACGAGCTTGGAGTTAATTGCCTTCGGTTTTGGATGCTTCGCTTTTGTGATTGTCGTTCTTAAGGACTGGCGCAGGGGGTTGTACGTCGCTTTCGCGTGGCTATTGTTTGAGGATTTCAGTCGCAAATTCCTCGGCAATAACATGGCGATATACTTCGTTAAAGATGTCCTGATAACGGTCGTTTACCTCTCGTTTTTTGTGGCTTATCAACGCAAGAGTAAGAGTCTAAAGTCTTTCCGCCCACCTTTCATCGTTCCGCTGATCATCTTTGTTTGGTTTGGCCTCATGCAAGTGTTCAATCCAGGCTCTACGAGCATTTTCTACGGTCTCATGGGAATGAAGATCTATTTCTATTACACACCGCTGATCGTCCTCGGCTATGCGTTGATAAACACGGAGCGTGATCTGCGCCGTTTTTTCTATTTCAACCTCGCCCTCATGCTGGTTATTGCGGCGTTAGGTGTTGTCCAGTCTATTGCGGGACCGACTTTTCTGAGCCCGGAGGTCATGGCGGACGACATCGCCTTGTTGAGTCATACCTATCGAGAAGCTCCGATCTCAGGAGCAGTGGTCTACAGGCCAACGTCGGTGTTTGTCAGCGCAGGGCGTTTCGTTGATCTGCTGATTGTCGCTTGGGTATGCGCTCTCGGATTTGGTGGTTACCTTCTTCTGCGACCCACTAAGGGCAGATGGTTCTCTTTTGTCGTCCTTACAGTAACCGCTGGGGCGTGCGTGATGTGCGCGTCGCGAGGGGCTTTTATGTGGACTCTGGGAAACGGAGTCGTCGCTGCAGGTGCCTTTATTTGGGGTGCTCCGTGGAGGCAGGGCAACGCGCGTCACGCCTTCCGGGGATTACAGCGCGTCGTCCTGGGTGCGGTGCTGGCCATGACGGTCCTGTTTTTCACCTATCCCGACCAATTACTCAATCGTTTCGCGGTTTACAAGGAAACGCTAGATCCCAGAAGTCCAACCAGCGAGTTATCTTTGCGTACGCGAGAATATCCGATGCAAAACTTTCTTTCTGCTTTCAGCAACGACCGCTGGCCTTATGGTTACGGCATCGGAACCGTGTCCTTGGGCGGTCAGTATGTTTCTCGAATCTTCCATGTTTCGCCTCCAGCGCTCGGACCTGAGAGTGGTTTCGGGGCGATAGTCACCGAAATGGGAATCGTCGGTCTACTGCTCTGGCTAATCATGAGTGCAGCGATACTTATTCCTGCGTGGCGAGTCGTGCGAAAGCTCAGAGGCTCCCCGTGGTTTCCGCTTGGGTTCATGATTTTTTGGTACGCGTTGATCTTACTCATTCCTTTCACCTTTCTAGGTCTTCAGGCCTATCAAGACTTCATCCTGAATGCCTATCTTTGGCTGCTGCTCGGCATCCTCTTTCGCCTTCCCACGATCAAGCTGGCTATACAATCAGCCGCGCAGCGGGCCGAAAGGTAAATAGCCACCTGAAGCCATAGGCAGGTTACGGATGAGAACAGGTGTCGGCCCGAGGGCTACGGCCTTGCCAGGCGCGGTTCAGTGCTGGCTGGGGCACGACCTGACAAGACGAATCCGTGCAAAACGAAATCGGACCTTGGCGGCAACGCTGGGAAACAATCCTGGGAATATCGAAAAGTTTCGAAGGTATGAAGCTACGAGGGAAAGCGGAAGCCAGCCGATCCCGAGCAACGCGATCCCTACGACGAAAGGCTAACATCAATTCGCGGAAGCAGCTGCTGGCCAAGGCGCATCCTTTGAGCTCGTTCGAGCTGACTGAGAGTCCGATCGAAGGTGCGTTCCAAAGTGGTCCCATACCTCAGCAACTGATCTAATCTCGGAGAGTCGGGAATGCCTCGGCGACGCGATTCTAGATCCATTTGCCTAAATCGATTCGACTCCATTGCTGCCTGTTGCTCCGGATATCGGCGAAGCCTCACTGTTTCATTTTCAAGTTCCCTTAGGAATTCACGCTTAGATTCTTCGAGACCGGTAAATTGCCTATCTTTAGACTCTGCCATTATGAAGCCCTTCACGCAGTCGTCGAACAGATCTTTGAGCTGAGAGCCTGCGCTGGAAGACCCGTAGATCTTAGCTAAGATATGTTTGCCGTTCTCTGGGTCGAAACTATTCCCTTCGATTTCTAATTTTAGTTTTGTCAACAGATCCAAGCACGTTTGCAGAACTCGGGGATCTCCAATTTCCTCAATAGGTTCTTCGACGCGACGGCGTCGAGCGGCCATCAGCACTTGGCTCAGGTCATTCCCAATCCCGTGCGATCCGATCGTCTCCACTACTCCCTCAATTTCCGCTGTTTCCACTGTGAACAGGCGACGCTGACGCCACAGAGTGACGGCAGACAAATCTCGTGGCTATTGCCTGGAGATGATCTGCGCAGATTTTCTCGCGGGGGCGAGTCAGGATGAACTTCAACCAAAGACCAAACTGACTGGGCCAAATTCATGATGCCTTTACGTCAGACGGGGCCTCGACTAAAACTTGATCCAGAAGAGTATCGTGCGCTCCGGAACCAGGTGCTCGAACGCGATGGATGGCGTTGTCAGAACTGTGGGTCTTCAAGAGACTTACAGATCCATCATTTGAAACCCAGAAGTCAACTCGGTAGCGATCTCTTGCAAAACCTGATTACACTTTGCGCCAGTTGTCACGGAAAACTCCACGGAGGGCGTTTCTAGCCAAAGAGAGTCTCTCGATATTCGTCCCACGGCGAGTACCTACGCGTTCTTAGACGTAGCTCTACCTTCGCTGGTTCAGCCTTTCGGTTAAGACGTTTGCGTGCCGTGGCCACGACTTAGAAAACCAATCCTCTCTCGCAACTGGAGCTGTGGAAGTAGGTGGAATACAAACCTTAACGGCTACCGCGCCCAAACTAACTCCAACGGCCACTCGGTATTTAATTTGTAAGTTACCAAGTACAGCAGATGGTGAAGAGCAGCTGCCAAATCAAACTCACTCGTAAGACTTCACCGCATCCAGCAGCTGGATTCCCATTCCGAATGAACGCCAGCTCGCAAACCCACAGGACATTGTGCTTCGGACTGCGATTCAAGCTGGTGACATCCAACAACCGGTAACCCGCCCCGCACATAAACTGCACCACCCGCGCAGCCGAATTTTCGTTATTGCAGCAAACTGCAGCCTCCACCAGAAACACCTCAGTCTTCCCAAAAAGTTCCGAAGCCCCTGCCAGCACTTTCAAGTCAAATCCCTCGGCATCGATCTTCACCATCTCCGGGCAAGGCAACCCGCTCGCCCCCACGATCTCGTTCAAGTTTTCACCTCGACGGGAACCCGCCGCAACCCCGCGTCCGTCGCCTCTTTCTCGCTCAAGCTAAGCGTACTGCTATCGTCCCGCTTCGCAATCGTGAACGGCAGCACCTCCGCGCGATCCCCAGCCGCAGCGTTCACCCAAACAATCTTGCACCCGCGCGCCAAAAGATCCTGAATATCGCGCTTCAACTCGTCCTGCGGCTCCACCAACGTATAGTGCGCGTCCGGAAAAAACGTAATTGCCTCGCGCGTCCACAATCCATGATTCGCGCCAACATCCACAATGTGCCGCGGCGCAAATCCCAACCTCCCGAGCGCAGCCAAGAGCGGCCCCAGCCGTTCGCTAGCTCGAGGCCCGACCAGCATCGCCGTCCTCGATCCGAACCACCCGGTACCCAAACATTTTGAATAAGGAATGAATCGCCCGTTTCATCGCGTAGTCAGAGCCAGCACACAGATTCCCCCGCCGGCGAGGAAATCTCCCAGGTTTTTGAAGGGTCGGCCCTTCCTCTCCGTCCGTAGCCTGGGTCGCGCCACGGTCACGCCCGCCACGCTACCGTCGTCCCACCGCACCCTTACGCACTCCCAACCAATGCCGCACCGGTCGCGTCAAATTCAACAACCCAAACCAAACCCAATACAACACCCCCACCGCATACTGCCGAGCCAAAATCCACGCAGCCCCATAATTCCGCCGAATCCCCCGACTCGTAAGCAAATGCGAAGCATTCGCCAAAGTAGCGAATTTCCCCCTCATGCAACCGGTAATTCTCCTGCGCCTCCTCACCCTCCCAAACTCCCTTTTCCCCCTCTGGATGGTAACCATAGTCATGATTCTGATGCACGGCCCGCACCACCCGCGAAGCATCCACCACCGGCACCCCAATCGATAGCGGATACCAAAGCAACCAGTTATCCCAACCAGGCCGCCCTACCACAAACTCCGGAATCTGCTGATAGTAAAGCCCCCGCGAAAAGACAAAGTAATCAATCCACTGAGGCGGCCGCTGCCGATCCGTCTCCACGGCCAACTGATCCAACACTCTATTCCCAATCGCCCGGAAGAAAAATCAATCGCACGTAGTCAAATCCACATCCCACCGCCGCCCGGCCATCAAAAACCGCTTCTCCGCCATCAGCCACCCGCCGGACTCCCCGCAAAAAATCCGCCATCAAAATAATGTCGCAATTCACATGACAAACAACCTCATGCCGAGCCGCCACCTGCGCCTGATCATAAATATCTGCCAAATATTTCGTCCCATACCGGTTCCGCTTCACCGAAGCGATATGCCGAATCCCAAACTCCGCGCAAACCTCCGCCGTCCCCGCATCATCCCCGACCAAAATAACTTCCACATCCGGATGCAACCGCAGCCAGCTGGATATAGCATTCCGCTGAATCACATCAATATGCCCAACAAACGGTTTCGGTGTAGAAAACACAGTCAGCATGAACTCTTACATTCCCTTGTGGGGCGTGGCTCGCCCCGCCCGGCGTCAACCCCGTCACAGCTAACACCGCGGAGCAACAAACCCGCCGCGATTCTCCGCGTCAACTCCTCCGCAACAACCCCTGCAATCCACCCAAAGTCCTCCGGTTGAATCTCCACTGCCCGCCGATACCCCACAATCAAAGCCAACCCCGCCCCAACATAATTAAAAAGCGTATATCTCCAGTTCTGCAAACAAGCGCAAACAGTAATTCCGCCGCACCATAAACCAGAACGACCTCCACCTCCCCGGTGGATCCGCCAAAAACTCCGCCGACTGCATCTCCAAAAGCCGCGGCTCAATATACCCTCGCGTATCAATCCCGTTCAGCTCATTTTTATGCGCAGCCATCCAAGCGGCAACCTCGGCAAGCACCACCTGGTACACCGCCACCCGCCGCCGCGCCGCTTCCGGCGTAGACTCCGCCCAATCCCCATACGACAAATTCCCCCGTGCACGCGATACACTGCCAGCGATTCATCGATCGCCAACACCGGCGCCAGCAGCACCGCCAGCAGTTCGATAAACGCGTCCGCATTGAATCCGCATCGATTCCGGCATGGGCATCAGCTCGTTCCACCACCGACCGCCGGAACGCCAGGCTCGACGTCTGATGCGCCCTGAACCGCAGTAGCTTCTCTTTGTCATTGGGAAGGAAGCCAGAAATCGCGCTAAACGGAAACCGCGCCTCTCGCAACTTGCCGGATTCGTCGTCGAGATTCCACCAACCGGTGATAAATCGTCCCCAATTCCGGATGCTTCTCAAATTCCTCCATCACCCGCCGCAGTTTGCCCGGCAAAAAGTAGTCGTCCGCGTCCAGCATGAACACAAACTCCCCTCGCGCCTCCGCAAATCCCAAATTGAACGCCGAAGCCTGTCCCCCATTCTCCTTCCGAAAATAACGAATCGCCCCGCCATACTTCTTCACCCGTTCCGCAGTGTCATCCGTCGACCCATCATCCACCACCAAAATCTCCACCTGCTCCATCGCAAAATCCTGCGTCAACACGCTCTCGATGGCCTGCTCAATAAACCGCGCCATAGTTGTACGCGTCGATCAGCACCGTAATCACGGGTCGCATCGCGCCTCATCTCTTGCATCCCGCGTCACGTTATCCACCATCCATAGATAAAGTTGCTTACAGTCATGGCTCTCAGTCAGAATGCTCGTGGTCCAGCGTCCTTATACAGGCCGCTGTCCCCAAAACCTCAAAACCCAATGATAGGTGCTCCCATTTCCCAGCGAAACTCAATCTATTGGTGCTTCTCTTTTCTCTGCCTTTCTCTTTTTATCAACGGTTGCGGCGGCGGCCAATCACAGCAACAGCCGAGCTCCTCCAACCACGCCACCGGTCTCAATCACCGTGACGGTATCCCCGTCCCTTGCCGCTATAAACACCGGTCAGAGTACCCAATTCACGGCCGTCGTCACCGGAAGCAATTCCGGCGTCACCTGGGCCGTCAACGGCATAGCCGGCGGCAACTCGACCCTCGGCACCATTGATCAGACCGGCAAATTCACTGCCCCCTCCGCCACGCAAAGCAGCAAGGTCATGATCACCGCCACAAGCACTGTCGACACGTCCAAGTCCGCATCGGCTTCCGTCGAAATCGTAGCACCCGCCACCGTCGCCGCCACTGCCAATCCGCAGGTGGCCCTGCTGACCATCGCTTCACCCGACAACAGCAACGTTTCCGTCCAGTTCGGCCCCACCACAAGCTACGGCCTCACCACTTGGACGCAGCCCGCCGCTCCGGCCACCGGTCCGGTCAGCCTCTTCGTCGCCGGCATGCTCGCAAACACTCTCTATCACATGCGCGCCGTCATTCAGTTCAGTGACGGCACTCAATTCATGGACGCCGACCAGGTCTTCACCACCGGCGCCCTCCCTCCCAATCAGTTGCCGGCCCTCACCGCCACAACTACCCCGGGGATGACTCCGCAATCCGGCGTCGAGTTGCTGGATCTGCTCACCATCCCCGCTGGGTCCACCGCCGCTTGGCATCGTCGTTTCCGATCTCAGCGGCAACGTTCTCTGGTCCTACAATCCTGGTCTTACCGGCGGCGTCGTCGCCAATCCCATCAAGTTGCTTCCGAATGGCCATTTCCTCATCAATTTCAGCGGCACGGCCACCGACGGGATCGATTCCGTCTTGCAGGAGGTGGACCTCACCGGAAAGCTCATCTGGCAAATGAACGCTGCTGCCCTCAACGCCGCCCTGGCCTCCGCCACCTGCGCCGGTTGCAACATCACCGTCATCGGAACCCACCACGACTTTCAGCTCTTGCCCAATGGCCATCTCATCGTCATTGCCGCTCTCCAACAGGTTATCTCCGGCGTGACCGTGACCGGCGACGCGATCATCGATCTCGACCAGAATCACAACCCCGTGTGGCTCTGGAATGAATTCGACCATCTCGACACCAACCGCCGGCCCTATCTGTTTCCCGATTGGACCCACACCAACGCCGTGATCTACTCCGCCGACGACGGCAATCTAATCATTTCCATCCGTCACCAAAACTGGCTGGTCAAAATCGATTATGCCAATGGTGCCGGCGCGGGCGACATTCTCTGGCATCTCGGCTATCAGGGTGATTTCGCCCTGCAAGGTGTCGCGGATCCCACCGACCCCTCGAACTGGTTCTACGCGCAACACGGCCCCTCGTTCGTCACGTCCAACACGACGGGGAAGTTTTCTCTGGTCCTCTTCGATAATGGCGACGACCGCGTATTCGCTAGCGGCGTCACCTGTGGGGCCGCTGGCCAGCTGCCTTGCCTCTACAGCACCGTTCCGCTTCTCGAGCTCGACGAAACCGCCAAGACCGCTACCGTTGCCTTCAACCCCACAGCCCCCGCCTATTCCTTCTTTGGCGGCAATGCCGAGACCCTCAAAAACGGTAACGTCGAATACGATGAATGTGCCGCCACCGAGCTCCCAGACGAACAACGCTGCAATCTATGAGGTCACCCAGACTTCTCCCCCGCAGACCGTCTGGCAAATGAAAATTGCCGGTCAGTACGCGTATCGAGGAATGCGCATTCCGAGCCTCTACCCCGGCGTGCAGTGGTAGGCCGCGCCTCTTTCGTAGGCGCGCTCCTGGCTAACTATCTCCGCGCTCACAGAGCTTGGATCGAAGTCCAAGCGTCTTGCGAACCGGTCGTGTAATATCCAGAAACGCGTGCCACACCGGCAACCACACTTTATACACAACGAACTCCTCGATTCCCCGCCGCCAACCGCGGTCGTAAAAAATATCAGCATGCGCGTGAACCGTTACCAAGCACAAAGCAGGAAACACCCGAAATCGCAAACCACCCGTTCAATCGCTTCGAAAGCCCCACTTGCAGACCTTACCCCATTGGTATTCGATGACCGGCGGCCAGTCTGGTCCTCGTCGATGATGGAGGCTATCTATCACCAGCAGCCGCCACACACCTCGTACCACTGGAATCGGTTTCACCGTTCGGCTGATTCCCCGCAATACTCGTATCCATCTTCCATGCGCGACGTGATCCAGCTCTTTCTCAATAATCCCCTCACACTCCTGAAGGTAGCGATCCATGTTTCCCTGACCTAAACCTTCCTCGTGCGACCTCCAGCCGCCAATCGCGGTATCCACCGAATAGATCGCCGCGTGGCGAAAGAAACGCACCCACAACTCGAAGTCCCCGGCCGCTCGACAGGACGTATCGACAAAACCTCCGGCGCGATCCCACAGGCTGCGTTTCCAATACGTCGATTCCTGCTGGATGTTCCGGTTAGCGCCAGCCAGGAACCGATACCGCGACCATCGCTTAGTAGCCAAGACCTGCACGGTCATCCCGTGCTCGCTAAACGCCGTCGGTCTTCCCGTGATCCATTCCACGTTCGGCAAGTCTCGAAAAACGCTTGCAACCACCCGCAAACCCCCGACGTGCAACATATCGGTCGCATTAATCCACCCCATGATCTCGCCCGAAGTGCGCTCGAATCCCTTGCGAATCGCGTCATACATTCCCTTATCCGGCTCGCTGACCCACCCGGAAATCCGGCTCTCATACTTTCGAATGATGTCGACGGTCCCGTCCGTCGAGCCCCCATCCACAATGAAGTAATCCAGGTTCGGATATTCCTGAGCAAGCACCGACCGGATCGTCGCCTCGATATACTCCCTCGCATTGAATACCGGGGTCACCAAAGCGATGCGCGGCCACTTCGCTTCTGCAAGCCTCATCTGTAGCGCTTGCGTACTTGCGACCCTTTCAGCGGCTGCCGACATAGTCCCTGCTGTTTTTGGCGACGCTTGGCCCCGGGGGGGCAACGTCGGCTCCGAGGTCAAGCGCCGGGACTCGCGAGGCTTCTATACCAGCGCTCAATACCTTCCGTCGCACGGCCCCGCCATTCATACATGGAAACATGCTGTTTGTACCCAAAATACAACGCTCCTAGGGCGGTCAAATAGTTCAACGCCGTAAATCTCCAAGTCTGCTGTGAACCACGCCAATAATTTTGGCGTAACAGAAACCATAAGAAGCGGGCGCGGCCCGGCGGGTCAAATTGGAACCAGTGCTCCTGCTGAAGTAACCGCAGCGCCCACACACATTCCGGAGCAACGCCACGCCCGATAAACATCCGTGGCAGCTGCCCATAGACTAGATTTGCCATCTTCAATTTCCGGCGCAATTTAGCCTTGTTCCCCGCGTCGATTGCAAAGAGATTTTGAGAGTGACGGCGATAATAAAAAAGCGGCTCCTCTAACACCAACGTTCCCAGAAACATGGCCGCCACCTGAATTGGAGCGTCGGCCATAAACACCATCTCCTCGGGCAACGGCAGGATCCATTCCAAAACTTTTCTACGCACCGTCAACGCCCCCACTAAAAGAAAACCCCACGCACCAAGCGCGGTACTGGCCGCTTTCGCCGTCGTAAGGCTAACTAGCATACGATGGCTGGGTTGACATGTTCGTACTTCTTGGGTGTCTTCCTGAAACTCATGATACCCGTGTCCCACCGCAGCCATTTGCGGATTTTCTTCCAACGCTTTCAGTACAGTTCGTAATTTCCCCTGAGCCCACCAATCATCTCCATCCAGAATCGCAACGATTTCGCCACGCGACTCAGCAAACCCCAGATTGAACGCTGACGCCTGCCCTCCATTCTCCTTCCGGAAATAGCGGATCTTCGCCCCGTACTTCTTTAGCCGTTCCGCGGTGTCATCCGTAGACCCATCATCCACCACCAAGATCTCCACCCGCTCCATCGCAAAATCCTGCGACAATACGCTCTCGATGGCCTGCTCAATGAAGCGCCCATAATTGTACGTGTCGATCAGAACGCTAACGTAAGGGCGGTTCATGACTAGCTCTCCCGCCGTTCTCGCAAGTTCTTAGACCGAAGCCCAAGCACCTTGCGAATCGGTCGCGTAATATTCAGAAACGCGTGCCACATTGGCAACCACAACTTATATAAAAAGAACTCTTCTATTCGCGGACGCCATACGCGGACATAGTCGTGCGTGTAGCGAAAGACATTCGGGTAAATTCGCCCACTTCTTCCTAAGCGGTGCGTTGAGGACTTGATGTGCCGGATTCTTTCCAGGCCGCCAATCGCCTCCAGGTTCACCATCGATAGCGCATCGTTGGAATTTCCCACGATTCGCCCGGACGCTACGCTGTACCCATGATTCTGATGCACCGGCACCACGAATAGCGTTCCGTCGACGACAGGCAAGCCTTCAGACAGGGTCTTCCAGATCATCCAATTGTCCCAATAGCAGTGCCCGACCACCAGCGGAGGTATATCCAAATACAAGCCGCGCTTGAAAACGAACAGATCAATCCAGAATTCATCTCGCTGAACTCCCTGCGTCATCGCAAATGTCCGCAAGCGCGCAGCCCACGCAATATCTCCAAAATCGATAGGTTCCGTGATGTCAATGTCCCAGCGTTGTGCCACAAGCAGAAACCGGTTTTTCCACGCCCGCGCTCGTTCAAAACTCCGTCGGAAGTCTTCCATCAAGACAATGTCGCAATTACAGTAGCAAAGGTACTCGTGGCGTGCGATTTCGCTCGCACGCCGAAACATATAGTCCAGCCGATTTCTTCCGGACGCGTGCTGTTCAACGTATGGGTGGTGTACAAGATCAAGCTCAGAGCACACCCGTGCTGCGCCCTCATCCTCTCCGAAAACAATTATCTCCACGTCGCGATCAAGCAGTTTCCAACTCTTCAGCGCATTTCGCTGGATGATTCCGTCATGCCCACGGAACGCTTTCGCCGTCGTAAAGAATGTCAGCATGCTTCTGCCATTTTCGCGTTTGCCGGGCCAGTCGGAAACAAAGCCGCAATCAGGCTAGTCTCGCTTAAACGCGACATCACTACCCACCGGGTTAATCGCAAGCTGCACCGCCTTCGTCTGCTCGTTCGGCACCGCTATGAGATTTGCATCGTGAAGGTCGTAATCTGGTTGCAACACGGACAGACTTCCGTCGCCTCGAATGCTGAACCAAACGTATCCCATCTCTCGCATGAAACGAACAGTCTCTCGCGCAGAGTATCCCCACGGCGCCGTCCGAATTTCAGCGATCTCCACGAGGAGCACCGGGCGGGTCCGCGTACTTAGAAGCTTCCTTGCACCTCGCAGTACTTCCAGTTCCGCGCCTTCTACGTCGATCTTAATGAAATCGACAGTCCCAATTTTGCGTTTCCGCAGCCAGTCATCCAGAACCGCGACGCGGACTCGAGTAGGTCGGTATGTACCCGTTTTCAGTTCCGGCGGCCGCAGGCTATTGCATCCGGTCTCCGTTCCTTCCACCAAGAAAAAATCGGCCTCGCCCGCTTCGCTTCCCAGGGCTACTTCATGAACGCTGACGTTCCTGCTCCAGTTCAGAGCTAGGTTCAACCGAAGAGCTTTGCGTTCTCGTGGCGAAGGTTCAAACGAGATCACCCGCCCTCGAGGTCCAACTTTCCTCGAGGCAAGCAGCGAATAGAGACCATGGTGCGCTCCGATATCCAGCACGGTCATCTGCGGCCTGAGAAACCGTTCGACGAAAGCAAGCTCAGCCGCCTCAAACGTCCCCGCTTGCACCGGAATTCCAACATGATCACCTAGCGGTATCCAACGAGCACCGAATGATGTCCGCACAGGTCGCGCGATTCCAAGGGCATTTAGCGACTTTTTTAGAAAACGCCAGGCTAAGAGCATGCGCCTGTCCCCATTCAATTTGTCATTTGCCCACGGATGCACTCGCTCACGCGGCTCTTCCATTGCGCCTCATTCCTACTTCGCGATGCTCAGAAAACCCGCTGGCCAAGTTAATTAGACCGTTGCACTCGCCTTACGGAAAGTTCACTCTCGCTAGCGCGATCGGTTCGCAGAAAACGTTAGGTTCTCCTCATGTCCGTCGGTCTCTTTTTCCGTACCGACCAGGGAAAATCCGGCATCCTCAAGGAACGCAACTACTTCCCCCTTCAATGGCGCTCCCTCGTAGAGGGATACCGGAGCAACCCAAACCTCGAGCTTGATCATCCCGATGTCGCCAAGCCTGGCGCCGGCTGACTTGAGTACGGCGAGGTCCATTCCTTGAGTATCAATCTTTAGGAAATCAACCTTCTCTATCTCCAGCATATTCATCAGCGTATCCAATCGAATCGTCGGCACGGTCACGATGGAATCAACCTTCAAGTCCCGTCCCTTCCAGGCTCTCAAGCCGTCCTCCGAGAAGGGGAGCAAAGAGCTAGCGTAATCGTAGGTGTTGACGTAAAAATCAGCGGACCCGTTCTTTTCCGCAATCGCCATTGGCAGTACGACGTAGTTGGACAAACGCCCGACCAGCTTTGAAGCAACACGGAGGTTCGGCTCTAGGGCGTAGACCTTCAGCCCTGGATTATGCCGAGCCTCCAAAAACGTACTCTCGCCGCTGTGAGCTCCGATATCTATCCAAGTTCCTTTGGCTCCATAACGCGTCACGATCTCCGTTCCGACATGGCGCAATGCGCGTCCGAACCAATGAATCGGCCTACCCAACGTTATCGACACCTATGTCCTCTCTGCCCCCACGAATCCTCCGCGACAAGGAGTCATTAAATATGTCGCTCGTGTCGAGATTCCCCGCCTATCTGGACACGCCCTACTCACCTCCAATGTTGAGCGCCGCCCTTAGATTAAGGACCCCGGTCCACTCGTCGCGCGGGTGTTGATAGGACTCCGTCGCAACAGTCATCTCTGGCACCGCGTCCCACATGTCGAGTTCGCCGGTATCGTCGAACAAACTCACAAGCCAACTATAGCGCCCAGGCCTGAGCGGAAGACTGTCGAACCTATACGACAAATACGTCAGTCCCTGAGGAAATTCCAGGTCATATCCGGCCGAGCCCCACACTAGCTGCCGATCGACACTGAACAGAGCGATGCCGTGAATGGCCTTACGGATGAACTCGCTAGCATCAACGGTGAACCTCACCGTGACCGCGCCCAGCGTGTTCACCTTGTGCGGATCTTCTCCGGTCGGCTCCACAATTTCCCAGCTCAAGAACCTTCCTTTCGTTAGGCTGCGCGCACCAGTGCTGTTGCCATTACGTTCTCCTCGCGCCATGACGCTTTCATATTCGCTGACTACTTCATGAGCCGACCCAATCATGCGCACCGCGCCCCCATCGACCCACGCCACTCGTTGGCACAACCTCCGGATCTGGTTCATCTGGTGGCTCACCAGCACGATCGTCCGCCCCGCGCGCGCCACGTCCCCCATCTTCCCCAGGCACTTCTTCTGAAAATTGATGTCCCCCACCGCCAGCACTTCATCCACCAGCAGAATCTCCGGCTCCAGGTGCGCCGCCACCGCGAACGCCAGCCGCACGTACATCCCGCTCGAATAATGCTTCACCGGCGTGTCGATAAACTTCTCGATCTCCGCAAACGCCACAATCTCATCAAACTTCCGCGAGATCTCCCGCTTGCTCATCCCCAGAATCGACCCGCTCAGGTAAGTATTCTCCCGCCCGGTCAACTCTCCGTGAAATCCCGTTCCTACCTCCAGCAAACTACGCACCCGCCCATGAATCTCCGCCCAACCGGTGCTGGGCCGCGTAATCCGCGACAAGATCTTCAACAGGGTAGTCTTCCCTGCCCCGTTCCGCCCAATCAACCCCAAAACCTCCCCTTCCTTCACCTCCAACTCCACATCCCGCAAAGCCCAAAACTCCTCCTGTGCGGGCGGCCGCAGCGCAGCCAGTGGCGCCCGTGCAAGTCGAGTAAGTGCCTCCCGCAGCGACCCCCGAGGCTCCACCACCCCCCGCCGGTACCGCTTCCCCAACCCCTCCGCCCGTATCACCGCCGTCATCGCATCCCCAACCTCAGCGTCCCCAACCTCACCGTTTTCATGGCCCCGCTTTCGACTTTCAATTGTCGACTGTTAACCTCTAAAGTAATTAACTTTATATCTAACAGATGCTATAGTCTCGGTCGTGACTCCGATTCACCAGCCAGTCACAAAATCCAGCCTTCCCCCGGTCCACACCCAAAACGAAATTCCCGCTAAACCCAGCAGAATCCGCACTTACAAGAAATCCACCCGTAACCCCTGTAGAATCCGCACTTACAAAAAAAGCCGGGGGGGGTGCCCTCCAACCGGGCAACCTCAAACCCGGTCCGCCACGGTTCCCTCCACCCGCTGGAAAAACAACAACCCGCCCGCCAGCACCACCAAAACCACCGCAGCCGAAACCGCCATCTGCGGACCAGGCGCCGACCCATGCCCAGTCAAAGCCCACCGGAACCCATCAATCACCCCAGCCATCGGATTCAATCCGTACAACCACCGCCACCGCGCAGGCACCAACGAACTGGGATACGCCACAGGCGAAGCCAGCATCCAGAACTGCACCACAAAAGGAATAATCGAAGCCACATCCCGATACAAAGCATTCAAGGCCGAGGTCCACAACCCAACCCCCAACGCCGTAAGCGCAGCCAAAATCATGAACCCTGGCAAAAGCACTACCGTAAGGGGAGGATGGATCCCAAAGCTCAAAGTCAAAATAATCATGACCACAAATCCAATCGCCAAATCCACCACGCCGGAACAAACCGCGGCCAAAGGCAAAATAAGCCGCGGAAAATACACCTTGGTAATCACATGCTGGTTCGCCACCACAATATTCGTGCAATTACTGAGCGCCTGCGCAAAGTAAGCCCAAGGCACCAGGGCCGCGAAATAAAAAACAGGATAAGGCAACCCGGAAGAAGGAAGCTTAGCCAGTCTCCCAAAGAAAATCGTAAACACGCCCATCGTCATCAAAGGCTGCAAAATCACCCAAGCCACGCCGATGACGGTCTGCTTGTAGCGCACCTTAACGTCGCGCCACACAAAAAAGTATAAAAGCTCGCGATACTCCCAAACCTCCCGCAAGCGCACCTCAAACCACCCCCGCGGCGGCGCAATGCGCACCACGGGCGGAGTCCCAGTAGCGAGCGGCCCAGCGGCTGGCTCGCCGGTAACCAGCGAGCCGGCCGGAGGAGGTGTAGTAACCGAAGCCATCAATTTTTCAAGCGCACAAAATTCACGCAAGCCTTGTATTCGCTGGGAAATATAGAACTAGAGTAGCAGAGATGCGTCTGCAAGAAGCGTACCTCAACACGTTTTTCGTCGTCGCCAACACCGGATCTTCAATGTCTCTGCCGCATCGCTGTGGCCTCGTTACGGCACAGGCGGCTTGTCCATCTGCTCAATGTCGCGCTGTTCGATCTGCCGCATCAGGTTGGAGCGATGAAAAAGATAATTGCGCGCCTTGCCTGAAAATTCGCGCGGCACGATAAAGAATTGATTGTGAATCATCTCGCTCCAAACGATGGGCCCGCGCGCTGGAACCAGGTGCGTCCCCCACTGAAACACGAACGCCATGTTCCATGGAATCAAGCACGCGACAAGCGAGGATGCAACGGCCAGCGCAGTGCGTGGGGAATGGAACCACGCGGCAGTTCGATCGAACGACACGCTCAGCCCGAGAATAAACGGAGCCGTCAGCGAAATGAAAAACCGGTTCCCATACGACGAGATTCCGTCCCAGTCGGGATAGCACGCGATGAGCAAATAAAACGCCAGCACCGCCGCCAGGATCGGAGCTCCGACGCGCGCCTCGCGCCACCAAAAAACGAAGAGCCCGGCTAGAGCGAGAATCACTACCGGAGTCCAAACCAACAATCCGTGATCGGAGGAAAACAGCACCGACAGAAAATACGGCGACCGCCAAGCCCAGTAGCCGAGCGGAACATACCCCGACTTCATCGCGT
Organism: uncultured Acidobacteriota bacterium; assembly: GCA_963834025.1. Classification (GTDB taxonomy): domain Bacteria; phylum Acidobacteriota; class Terriglobia; order Acidiferrales; family UBA7541; genus Acidiferrum. The sequence continues at coordinate 1,199,921 of CAWIAI010000007.1, forward strand.
TCCCATAAATCACATAGCGCGAAATAAAAGTAGGCAGCATACAAACAACAACGATGAAATTGAACAGCAAGTGATTCACGAGCAGTTGCGCCACAGACGGAGAGCCGAGCGACGAGTCGCGTCGTGCCGCTCCGTCAAATCGCTCGTCACCCCGTAAATCGCTGACGAGCGGCGTGTTGCCGCGCGATTCGTCGGCGCGAGCCATATCAACACGCCCGCGTTCGCTGCGCGACTTGGGTGTGTCGGCAAAATCAACATCCGATGTATCGGCGGGAATCCGCGGTGCGGTGGCGCGGCGAAATGCGGTGAGATATTGGCGGATGGCTTCGACGACGAGGACGACCAGAATCGTGACATTGGCGTAGTACACGTTGAGCATCAAGCCGGTAATCACTGCCAGAACGCACCATTGGCGCGAGGTGCGTTGATTGCGGGTTTTGTGCCAATACCAAAGGAACAGCGCGACCGCGAATGCGGAATGCGCGTGCGACCACGATGGATTGAAATACATGTATACGGGAAGCGAACTGCCCCACCAGATGGCGATGGTGGCGAGAAACGCCCATTGCTCGTCAACATACTCGCGAGCCACGCGCGCGGAGAGCAGCAGCCCCAGAAAGCCATACAGCGCGGTTCCGAAGGCCATTGCGAAACGGTAAGGCGCAGAGAACCCATCCGCCGCGACGTGCGATCCGAACGCGCGAGCGAGCAAAACGCCCGCGTGTGCGACCAGCAAAAACGGCGCCCAGAGAATCGCGGGCCCCACGGTGAAATGATTGTCGAGATGACCGGTCGAGGTAAGGAGGAAAGACCTAGGCTGGCCATTTTCATCGAACCGCGCATCGCGAAAACTGGCGTTGCCGGACCGGTAGTCGCGCTCAAAATTGAGACTGTGCTCAATCAATGGGGCGCGCGCGAATGCGTAGTAGCCAATGCCATCGCCGCGAACCCACGGATTCATCAAGGGCAGCGATACAAGGAAAATGACGAGAAGCCAGCGCTCGCGTCGCGTCAGAGACAAGGCGTCAGACGGCGAAGCCAGCGGCGGCACGCGGTGATGGAGCGTGAGCAGGAGTTGGCTCGGCCTTTTGCTGGAAGAAGGCGGCAACGCGGTCGATGATCTCTGTGAGCGGGGTGCGCGGGCGGAAGCCGGTCAGGGCTTCGAGTTTGTCGACGCAGGGGACGCGGCGCATCATGTCTTCGAACCCGGGCTCGTAGGCTTTGTCATAAGGGACGAATTCGATGGGGGACATACTGTTGGTGCGCTGCTTCACGAGGCGCGCGAGAGCCTCGATGGAGACTTCTTCGGTGTTGCCAACGTTGACGACTTCGCCGATGGAATGGTCGGTGTCGATCAGTCGGACGAGCGCTTCGACGGTGTCGCGAACATCGCAGAAGCAGCGCGATTGTTTGCCGTCGCCATAAACGCTGATGGGAGTGTTGTCGATTGCGGCCTTCACGAAATTCGGCAGGACCATGCCGTAGCGGCCAGTCTGCCGCGGACCTACCGTATTGAACAGGCGCACGACGATGACGGGAAGCTGCTTTTCCTTCCAATACGAAAGCGCAAGAAATTCGTCCAGAGCCTTGGAAGCGGCGTAGCTCCAGCGGCCTTTGGTGGTGGGCCCGAGAACAAGGTCGGCGTCTTCATGGAAAGGCACGTTGGTATTTTTGCCGTAGACTTCGGATGTGGAAGCGGTAAGGACGAGCTTGCGCTTTTTGCAGGCGGCTTCCAGGATCCGTTGCGTTCCGTTGACGTTGGTTTCGATGGTGCGAACCGGACTCTCCACAATCAATTTCACGCCGACGGCTGCCGCGAGGTGGATTACCGCGTCGGCATCATCGACGAGTTCGGCCACCAACTGGCGGTTCTCGATGTTATCCAAGTGATATTCCATGCGATCGAAGCTTTTGAGATGACGAATGTTGTCCATGCTGCCGGTGGACAAATTGTCGAGCAACACCACGCGATCGCCGCGGTCGAGCAGCCTCTCCGCGAGATGCGAACCGATGAAACCAGCGCCGCCAGTAATCAGAAAGCGCAAAATCCCCCCTTAGAGTTCCTGGATGTCGTCTTGATCGTCACGATTGTGACGACCAGGATGAAGATTTGAAGGAAGCCTCGGCCTCATCGCCTTCATGCGGGGCGACAGCCGATTCCTGCGGTCCGTAGCCATACGAGTACGGATAATATCGGTACGAGTAGTAGTAGTCGGGCGCGTGCGAATTCACGGCGTTCAGGACCACGCCGAGCAGGCGGCATTTCACGCTGACGAGCAAGTCGCGCGTGCGGGTGAAGGCTTCCTTGGGAGTTTCTCCACTGCGCACAACGAGGAGCACACCGTCGGCCTGCACGGACAAGATGACCGCATCGGTGGCCGCCATGACCGGAGGCGTATCGATGACGATGAATTTGAACTTGTCGCGAAGTTGGGCGATAGCGTCGGCCAGCCGGTGAGAGGAGAGCAAGTCCGCGGGATTCGGCGGCAGAGGGCCGGTGGGAATCGCGGAAAGATTGGGGACCGAAGGATGCTGGACGGTGACGAGGTCGAGGCTGGAAACGCCGGCGAGGTAGGAACTCAGTCCGGCATACTTTCCGCCGTTCATATTGAGGAGGCGCCCAATACCGGGTTTCCGCAGGTCGGCATCGATCAGCAAAGTGCGGTCTCCGAGCTGCGCCAAGGTGACCGCAAGATTGGCGGCAGCGGTAGTCTTACCTTCCCGGGGCAATGCGCTCGTGACTAGGATGACTTGGGGCGGGCGTCCGGCCTGCGACAGGAGCAGTGCCGTGCGCAGGGCGCGGAAAGCCTCGGACATCTGGGACTTCGGCAGATGCTGCGCGACCAGCTCGACGTGCCTGGAGTGACCGTTGCCAATCGCCTCTTTCAGACTCTTGGTGCGACGTCCCTCATGCTTGGAGTCCTCGAAAGCAGGAACCACGGCGAGGGAAGGCAAGCGAGCGAGCGTCTCGACGTCGTCCGGGGTCTTGACGGTGTTGTCCATGTATTCGCGCAGAATCGCCAATCCGATTCCGCCAACGAGGCCCACGAGAAAAGCCAGCGCAACGTTGCGCGCTTTCGCGGGACGCGAAGGAAACGAGGGGATCATGGCCGGATCGACGACGCGAATGTTGGAAGACTGCAACGCCGCGGAAATGCCGGCCTCTTTGAGCTTGGTCAGCAGGCCGTCGTAGAGCGCTTTATCAGCCTCCGCATCGCGTTTCAGAATGTTGTACTGCACCATGCGCTCGGACATGAGATTCGCTTCGGTTTTCTGCTGGTCGAGCGTGCGCGTCAGCAACTCTTCGCGCTGTTGCGCCTCGTGATATTCGCTTCCGAGACGCACGAGGACCGCGCGCTTTTCCCGGTCAAGATTCTGATCGACCTCTTTCAACTGCGATTGCAGCCGCAGCACCTTGGGGAAATTGGGACCGTACTGATTGATCGCTTCGGTGTACAGTCGAATTCAAATCGCCGCGCTTGCGCAGTAGGTCCTGTACGCCCGCGCTGTCGCGTATCTGGGGAACCAGATCGGCGTCACCCTGTTTCGCGAATTCGAACAGCGACTGCTTGCGCATGCGATCGCCCTGCGCTTCGATGAGCTGGCGGCTAATTTCGGACAGACGCTGGGTGGTGAGGTTTTGTTTGTCGTCAAGTTCCCAGATCTGATTTTTGCGTTCGTAGTCGAGGCGGGCGTCTTCGGAATTCTTGACTTTAATCTTAAGCTCGTCGAGCTGGTCGGTAAGCCAAGTGGTGGCCGCGGTGGTCGCGTCGTAGTGGCTGCGGCGATTTTGGTCGATGAAGTTCCGGATATGCGCGTTCACGACTTGGGCGGCCAATTCCGGGCTGGTGGCCTCGAAGCTGATGTCCATCAGGCGGCTGTTGGGGACACGCCTGACACTGAGGCTCCCGAGAAATGCGCCCAGTTCGGGTGGGCGCTTCTGGTTCGCCAGACTGCCGGTGGCGATGGCCTCGGACGAGGGATCGGAATTTTGAAATTGCGGCTGACCGGTGAGCACGCCGGTGCGGATGGTTTGCAGCGCGAGGGTTTCGCTCGTCAGGATCTTGGACTGCGTCTCGATGTAATTTTCGAGATCGAGCATGTAGTCGTAAGAGTCGGTGCCCTGGAAAGGAAGAATGTTGGCGTTCTCGCGGCCGAGCTCAATGCGGGTGGTGGCGACATAGACAGGCTGCATGCGGAAGGTGGCAATCGAAACGATAGTGACCACCGCGAGCATGAACGAAACAATGAGCCACTGATGTTTTCGGAGGATGAGCAGGTAGTCGTAAAGATGGGGCTCGCGAGGCGAGAGTTCGAAGGCCGGGCGCACGGCCCGAGAAACGATATCGACGGCTTCGTTGGAAGGGTCGTCGCGAGAAATCAGTTTGAAATCGTCAGCCATAGCTTAAGGAACTAACCGGTAGATCAACACGCCCGTGCCGATTGCCAAAGTAAGCTCCGCGACCCGGATTGCGGTCGTTTTGGTCACGCTTGTGGGGACGTAAAGAATGTCGGAGGGCCGGAGTTGCACATCTTCGGCCTGAAACTTCATCACTTTCTTGAGGTCAACTTCCACTTCGTGCTGCTGACCTGTGCCATCCTTGCGGACGATGACCGCATGATCAGATTTTGCGGTGCGATTCAAGCCACCGGCCAGCGAAAGAACCTTGAGCGCGGTTAGTTGGGCGCGATCGTTGGCAACCGTGTAGCCGCCGGGCTTGGTAACCGCGCCGAGGACATAGACGATTCCCGCGTGGGGAACGGTCACGACATCTCCGGGAAGGATCACGATATTGTTGGTCATGTCGCCGGTCTCAAGGATTTGATTCAGGCTGACGGTGATGGTGTTGGCTAGCGCGGGCGGAGTATTTTGTGACGGGTCGGATGGCGGGGCGGGCGCCGAAGGAACCGTCGATGAATCCGCCGCCTGCGGAGCAGGATCTTGGGATAGGGCAGGGGCATCGTTGTCGGTGCCGGTTCCAGCGGTATCGGAAGGATCGGACGAGGCGTCGCGTTCCGGACGAGTGATAATGACGTGATCGCCGGCATCGGGAGCGATTCCTCCGGCAGCGGCTATAACGTCAATGAGCCGGACCTGGCGGTCGGCTTCGTAGACCATGGGATGCGCAACGGCTCCAACGATGGTGATGGGCCGATTTTTCTTTTCCTTCACGGTGACGGTTACTTCAGGGTGCGAGACCAGGCCATTGACTTCGAGAACCTCCTGGATTTTACGTTCCGCCTGCATCTCGGTCAGACCCGAGATGTGTAAGCGCACAGGGATCAAAGGAAGGCCAATGGTGCCGGTCTGGCTAACGCGCAATTCACGGGAGATCTCGGGAACGTCGAACACCTGGACAGAAATCAGATCGCCGGAACCGATGACGTAGTCGCTGGGGGGCAGAGCGGCGTGGGGAGCGGCTGCGAGCGCGCGAAGCCGGTCGTTAGTTTGTTGCGGTGTCTCAACTCGCTGCGCGCGGCTGGAAGGCGCCAGGGTTGCGAGCAAGGCGCAAGCGGTCAGGTGAATGACCAGCGAACGCAATCCTGCTGGCTGCATAGAATAAGACGGCCCCCAGTGTTGATTATACAGTTAAAGAGGAGAAGTCAATGAGGATTTCGGGCTTAGCGGTGAAAATGTTGGGATGGACCGTCGGCAGATGGAGACGGGGTAACTGCACCGGTGGCGAGGTGCGCCATCAAGAGAAAAAGGATGGCGTTCGCAGGTATATGAAGGTTGAAATCCACGAGACTGTGTACTAGAAAGCCACTACACCCGACAAGACCGGAGAGGTGCAGCGCGGCAGCAAAGGGCTTGTCGCGTTGCAGCAATTGACGCAAAGAAACGAAGTAAAGAATGCCGAGGAAGGCGGCCCAGCAGAAGCCGCCGGCGATGCCGGTTTCGGCTAAACCCTCGAGATAGTCGTTGTGCGTGTGATTGACGATCTTTCCGTCGTAGTTGGTTTCGTAGGCGGGGAATACGGCCTGCAGCGTGCCTAAGCCCGTTCCGGTCCAAGGGTGATCGAGGAAAATATGCCACGTGTCGAGGCGCATGGAGGCGCGTTTGCTGGAAGTCACTTCGAGCGATTGCAGCGAGGAGAAGCGTTCGAGGACCTGCTTCACGCCGAGCCACGAGACGAAAAGCAAAGCCAGGAGTAAGACGATGCCGCCGGCCAGGACGTGCTGTCCGCCGGTGCGGCGCAACAACATCATGAGGATGAGAACGCCGAGTTCGACGCCGAAGCTTACAACGCCGCCGCGGGACGCGGACAAGAAAAGAGCGCCGATGGGCAGAAGCGCAAAAATGGCGACCAGGTACCAGCGCTCTTTGCGGACCTTGCCGAGAATGAGCGGCACCAGCGCGACGGGGACGATCAGCTCGACGAAGCCGGCGAAGTGGTTGCGATTGACATACGGGCCGAAGGGGATGCCGCCGTAGCGCATTTCGCGGAACCAATAGAGCTTACCGTTGAAGGTCACCTGTTGCAGGATGCCGAAGATGGCGACGAGGAAACCAAAAATCATGATGAACCAGATGAAGCCGCGCCAATCGTCGGAATAGCGGAAGGCTTGAGTGGCGAGAAAGAGGAGGACGGCGTAGGCGAGGAGGAGATTCAGGTCCATGCGGGTGTCGTAGGCGGAAGCGGTGGCGTGCAGCAGTAGCTGGGCCAACGCGACGACCGCAAGCAGAATGAGCGGGGGCAGAAGCGGCGTGAGGACGATTTCCTGGTCGTCATCGTATGCGCGGTAGAACAGCACCGACCAGAACAGGAAGAGGAGGCCGGCGGAGGTTTCGAGGACTGCTTTGGCCCAGTCTTCGACGGCGCCATGAGCGAGAACGGCAAAGGCGACGAGCGCGCAGATACCGATGCGGAGCAGCTTCATAGCTTCGGGCTCGTGGAAGATTCCGGAACGAGCGCCACATCGTCGATCCACGCGGTGCCGTGAATCCTGCTAACCAGATCGTCGCTGGGATGGCGATTGACGCAGACGCGAAGCTGGCGCACGCCGGCGACCGCGGTCCAGGGGAGCGTGAGCAGCGTCCAAGGCTGTGTGCCGTGCACGTCCGTGGTCTCGGTGAACGCGTTTCGCGTATTATCGAGCCATTCGAGACGGAATCGGATGCCTTGATCCGTCGCAAGCCCCTGGGTGCGCACCCACGCCGAGAAACGATACGAGGTTCCCGGCAGGACCTGCGCGAAGTGGCAAACATCGGAAAAATCAACGTTGCGGCTGCCGTCGAAGCCCAATCGCAGGGAACGCTGGCCGGAGTGCTTGTCGCTTGAGTCGATGGTGACTTGAACGCCCGGGGAGGGTGGCGCGATGGTCCAGGCGAAGCCTCCGCCGAAGACACCGGTCTCGAAGCCGCCGTCCCAAAAAACGGAGCCCGGCGGGTCGGTTGGGGGTGGCGAGTCGGCCAGGGCGACGGCTTGGTCCCAAACGCGGTGAGCGTCGTCGATGCGGTGGGCTTGAATGAGGGAATCGATAAACGGGATGACTCGATAGAGCGGGAGCTGTGGATGCAGGGAGGTTAGCCGGTTCCAAACAGCGAGGGCTGGATCGATGGCAGCGTCGGCGTCGAGTTCACGGATGGCGTCGAGATAGACCGGAACCGTAGGCGGGAGGGCGTGATCGAGGATCGCCTGAATGTCGGGGTCCACACGCCAGCAGCGCGAGAAGGCCTCGGGGGCGCGCTTAGGATCGACGGAAACCGATTGGCGAATTTCGGCGAAGGCCGTGGGCAGCTCATTTTGCCGCAGCAGAAAATTGCCGTAACGCCAGGAGACTTCAGCGGAGACCGGATAGACGCGCTTGGCTTGCAGGAAAGCTTCGCGAGCGGCGGGGAGGTCGCCTTGCGATTCGTAGGCGGTGGCGAGATCGAGCCAGACGCTGGCGTCGCGCGGATCGAGAGACAGCGAAGTGCGGTAAGCATTGAGGGCGCGCTGGACGTCGGGATCTTCGAGGTTGTATTGCCAATAGCGGCCAAGTAAAAACCAATGCTCGGGGCTGCGCGGCTCAAGTTGCGCCGCTCGCTCATAACCGGCCTGCGTTTCCAGACCTGAATAATAAGTGGCGAGCGCGTTGCGGATGCTCGAGTAGGAGAGCGTCGTAGCGAGAATGAGAGCGACAAAGACTAATGTAAGCCGCGCTGCGGCGCTGGAGAGTCGCAGAACCATTCACGGTACTGTGCCTAGCGGACCGCAGAGTTGCAAGGTGAAATTAACGAAACAGGAATGGGTGTAAAGATGGAGAACGCGATGGCGGTCAGGCGATCGTTACTTGCCGATGGAGGCGGCGATGCTTTCGTCGGCGCGGCCGCGACGGCGCACGTCGATGCCGAGGCGCTTGATTTTCTGATTGAGCGTGGAAAGCGGGATCATGAAGCGCTCGGCGGCCTCGGTCTGATTCCAGCCGGTGCGCTCGAGCATGTCGATGATGATGCGGCGCTCGATCTCGTCCATAATTTGAAAAAGGGACGGCTGCGGATGATCGGCGGCGGAACGCGAACCGGGTTCGCCGGGCATGGGCGGTAGAAATTCAGAGAGCTGGAGGCGGACGCCGCGAACGATTTCCTTGCTGCGGATGCTTTCGGGAAGCAGGTCCACGTCCACGCGCTCCTGCGTGGAGAGCACGACGGCGCGCTCGACAACGTTTTCGAGTTCGCGGACGTTGCCGGGCCAGTCGTAGTCCATCAATAGTTTGAGCGCGCCTTGTGTGAACTGGCGCAGCGTCTTGCCGTTTTCCTTGCAGTAGCGCTCCATAAAGTGCGCAAGCAAAGAAGGGACGTCTTCGCGGCGGTCGCGCAGCGGCGGCAACTGCAGGTGAATGACGTTCAGGCGATGATACAAGTCTTCCCGGAAGCGGCCCTCACGGACCAGCGTGAGCAAATCGATGTTGGAGGCGGCGACGATGCGGACATCGACCTTGATCTGCTCGGTGCCGCCCAGGCGCATAAATTCGCGCTCCTGGATTACTCGAAGAAGCTTTGCCTGCGTCTCATGGCTGATGGTGGCGATTTCGTCGAAGAAAATCGTGCCTTGATCGGCGACCTCGAAGAGACCTTTTTTGGAGGCGATGGCACTGGTGAAGGCGCCTTTGACGTGGCCGAAGAGTTGCGACTCGAGAAGATCGACGGGAATCGAGCCCGTATTTACAGGCACGAAAGCTTTGTCGGCGCGCGTGGAGGCGGAATGGATGGCTTTAGCAATCAGTTCTTTACCTGTGCCGCTCTCTCCGCTGATCAGGATTGTGGAGCGCGACGGCGCGACCTGCGTGACGAGGTCGAACAGCGCGAGCATTTTGTCGCTCTTGCCGACGATGTTGGGGAAGTTGAAGCGCTGCTTCAGGGCGCGCTTCAACTGCACGTTTTCTTCGCGCAGGCGGCGCGATTCCACCGCTTGGGCGACCTGGGCCAAGAGTTCGTCGTTGGACCACGGCTTGGTGATGTAGTCCATCGCGCCGCTCTTGAACGCGGCGCGCGCCATGTCGATCGAGCCGTACGCGGTGATCAGCACGACGGAGAGCTGCGGATCACGCCGGCGAATTTCGCGCAAAAGGTCGAGCCCATTGCGGTCGGGAAGACTTACGTCCAGTAACAGCAGATCGTAAGGATGCTCTTCGAGTTTTGCCAGGCCAGAAGCGCCGGTGCCGGCGCTGGAGACACCATAGCCTTCGCTGGCTAGCAGCAACTCCAGGCCTTCTCGGATTTCGGATTCGTCATCAACTACCAGGATGGAGCCCTTAGACATGGACCGCTTTCCTTACTGCGGGGAATTCGACGTGGAAAGACGTGCCCTTGCCGGGAGTGGAGCGAACATCAATTTTTCCAGCGTGCTCTTTGATTATACCGTAGCTGACCGAAAGCCCCAGACCAGTGCCGCGGCCGCTGGCTTTGGTGGTGAAAAACGGATCGAAAATGCGATGGATGTGCTCGCGCGGGATGCCCGCGCCGGTGTCCACTACTTCCACTTCGACGCTGCCATTGTGCGCGGCGGTACGCACTTCCAGCATGCCGCCGCTGGGCATGGCGTCGCGCGCGTTCAGGAATAAATTCAGAAATACCTGTTGCAGCTTGTTCGCGGAACCCCGCACTGCCGGCAACGTGTTGCCAAGCTGCTTGACTACCTGGATCTGCGAGGTCTTCAAAGGATGCGCGACCAGCGACAGTGTTTCTTCCACCACGCGGTTCACGTCAATGTCCGCTAACTCGGTGGCGCTGGTGCGCGAAAAATTCAGCAGGTTGTTTACGATCTCGCTGGCCCGGAATGTTTGCTTTACGATTTTCTCGATGATGCCCTGCCGCGGGTCGCCTTCCGGCATCTGCTTGGCAAGCATTTGAATGTAGTTGGAAATCACGGCCAGTGGCGTGTTGACCTCATGCGCCACACCGGCAGCGAGCAGTCCGAGCGACGTAAGCTTCTCGGTCTGCGACATCTGCTCTTCCATGCGCTCGCGTTGCGTGACATCGTCGAACAGCAGCAGCCGGCCGATGCGTTCGCCTGATTTGCTGACCAGCGGGGTAATCGAGACGTTCAACGTCAAAAGTTTTCCCTGGTGATGCAGCCGCTGTTTATAGATGCCCGTGATTTGCTCTTCGTCACGCCGCGCGGCAATTTCCGATGCCAACTCTTCCGGCAACAAGGCGCGCAATTGGTGACCAACGGCATCCTGGCGCGACACGTTGAAAAGCTGCTCCATGCGGGTGTTCCAGGATTCCACGATGCCGCCCAGGTCCACCGCTAAAACGCCGACGTTCAGCGACTCAACAATGTTTTCGCTGAAGTCCTTGAGGCGCGCGATCTCCAGCGCTTTTTGCTCCAGTGAGGTATAAAGCTGCGCGTTGTCCAACGCGACCGCGACGTAACCTGCAATCGTTTGCACCAGCTCGACGTCATCGCTCGAAAGAAAATCGCCATCGACGGTTTTGCCAAGACCCAGGACGGCAACCGTGCGCTCACGAATGCGACACGGAATGAAATAATTCAGGTCCAGTTGCTCGAGAGTCTGCCGCACAGAGTCGGTGACCTCTCTCGCCGCGCGGGGCGACTCAAAAAAGAGCGCCCCACGGGCGAACTCGGGCCGGGCCGGCTCGAGGAAGCTAAGATCCATGGGTTCAGCCAGACGGACGCCCATTGAACGCGCCAGGCGCAACTGGCCGGGCTGCAAGGGGTCCTCCATAAAAACCGCAAGGCGATCGACGAGCAAGGTCTGTGAGAGGCGGTCCATCACCGAACCAAGCATGGGGTCGAAGCGCACCTCATTGGTGAGGGTGCGGCCAAATTCAATCAGCGTGCGGCGATAGTCCAAGCGGTCGCGGTAAAAGAAACGGTCGAGGCGCGCCTGAATCCATTCGCGAAAGGGCTGAAACAGAAAGGCCGCGATAACGATGGCGATCATGCCGCCCACGGGGCCAGTGGTCTGCGCGTGAGAGATTTCCGCGATTAAAGCAATCAGCGCGAAATAGACCGAAGCAACCGCCGCGGTCGCCGCGGTGTACGCCAAGCCACGCTTGAAGATGATGTCCACGTCCATCAACCGGTAGCGGATGATGGCGTAGCCGAAGCAAAGCGGAATCAGCACGAGGCTCAGCGCGGAAAACTTCGTCCACGACGGCGGCACCGCGTCGAGCACGAACGGGATTACATACAGAAGAGCGAACGGCAAGGCCCCTGCCAGCGTGCCACCCGTGAGCCATTTCAACTGCTGGCGAAGAACGCCGGAAGGAGCTTCGCGGTAGCTCTTGTAGAAGACGATGGCCGCAGCAAGAAAATAGATGCCGAGGTAGCTGTACTCAATTTTGTCGATCAAGACGCGCGAGCCCAGCCAAGGCACGAAACCTAGCGCGTTAAGGGCCAGACTGATGTGGAACAGCAGCAGCAGGCACGGTGGACCGTACACCAGCGCCAGCTTCGAGAAGGAACGCGCGGCGGCTTCCGCGCGCTCTGGAAACACCAGCGCGAAGTGAAACAACAGTGCCGGCGCAAACATCAAAGCCGCGATCTTGGCCCAATAAATCTCGTAGTCGAAGGCGTCCAGCTTCCCGCTGTAGTGGAACGAGAACAACACAAAAGAAGCCAGACAGAACACATAGAAATGCACGGCGCGCGGAGCGTTCCACCGCCGAATGAAAATGAACAGGCCAATAAACAGGTAGAGAAGCCCGACAACGCGCTCGTAATTTTCAATGGAGGCAGGCTTGTCCGCGGGGACGGTGACCAGCGGGGTCTCGAATTCCCGGCCATCGCGAACCAGCTTGTAGCGGACTTGCGTCCACAGGCCCGCGCGCCAAAGCCGCTTGGTGACCTGAACCTGGGTATCAACAGGCGCGTCATTGATCGCGATCAGGACGTCGTCGGGACGGATTCCTACGCGAGCCGCGGGAGAATTCGGGGTTACTTTCCAGGCCTTGGCGCCGTGGTTGGTGTCAAGCCACGCAACGCCATCATCCGGAATATCGTAGGTCTCGCGCTGGCGAAAATTGATCCAGGCGTAGATGACAGCGGTCAAGGTAGCAAGCGCCAAGACCACCGCACCGAGACTGACTCTTAGGTTCTGCTTCATGACTAAGCCCGACGACTGAGTCCTACGCCTCAGTTCGTTAAGACACACTCATCCTGCAAAAATCAGGTGCAAATTGGTGTCCAATCTTTTGTAGATGAGCTCCTGGAGAACTCTAATCTATTCAAGGTCTTACGTCGCCCCGACTAGAGCCACCCCAAACGCATCCAGTTTCTGGAAGGAAGCATACAGCTTTTAACAGGTAAAACTGTCTCAAAACTGAACGCTCAAGCCACCCCGGAACGTGCGAAATGCGGGAACCAGTGTCGTTCGTCCATCCTGGCTGCTCAGAGTGACATAGCCCTGAGCCAGGATATTGTCGCAATCGGCGATGGCCTGCCAGCGGCCCGGGCCGAATTTCGGAAGCGTCTGCCGGATGCCAACGTGGAGGTACGGGTCCATTTGATAAAGCGACTCGCCATAGCTGTCCAAACGGGAGACGGTCACACCCCCAACCCATTTGTAGCCTGCCGTAACCTTGGTCTTGGAACGAGGAACCGTTGTGGTAACCGAGGCGCCAACCGAATGGTGCATCGAGGTCTTCAATATATCCCGCAGGGCGCCATCCGCAGAATCGGACGGGCTTAGCGCTCCGGCGAAGGCATAAACGGCTGTGACTTCAACGTCGTCGGAGATCTTTTCACGCAGAGCCACGCGGGTACCCCAACTATTCATGGAGCCGCCGTCGTAAGCGAATGCGTTGGAGAAATAGTCCTGCAGATAGTCAGCCGTGGGCAAATCGCCGCCACGCCCGTAAACCGCAACGTTGCTGTCATCGTCGTGAAACGCGGCAACTTGCAATTGGCCGCGCGAACCCAGCTTACGCTCCGCGGAAATCTCTTCGTGCCAACCGCCCTCCAGCACCGGGCTTCCGTTACGCCAGAGCAACGTAGGGAAAGAATCGAGATTATTGACCGCATCCGCCAAGGCGCTGCCAGACTCGTGGTCTTCGGGATCGATATTGCCGGCACCCCCGGGTTCCTCGGAGAAGATAAGCGTCGCCTTCCAGGCGTCTGTAACCTTGGCGTCGAGCTCCAAACGGGGACGCAGGGAAGAGGCAGACTTGTCCAAGCCCACCATCACGTACTCCCCGCTGTATAGAAGCTTGGCGCGATCTCCAAGGCCGAGCGTTCCGCCCTGTTCCATGCGGACGCCGTGGAAGGTCTGCCCATCCGGCCCGAGTTTCGCTTCCCGAACGACCAGAGTTGAATGAGGTCCCGAACCCAGCGAACCCGTCGGCAGCCAAACCGTAGCAAATCCTCCGCCCGGAGCGGAATCCATGTAATTCATCTCGCCAGCCATGAGCAGTCTGGCGGTGCGACCCAATTTTTGGTCGTAAGCGAAGGCAGTCGCTGGAGCGGAAGGCACGCCGGAAGCTGAACCAGGACGCCGCGCACCGTCGGTGAATTCCATGCGCGCACGCGGCCGCAGGACCTGCTTGTCTAAAGCCGTGTTCGGGGTAACGTCGGCGCTGTCGTCGTCATCCACCCATTGCAGTACCGGCCGGGTGGCCGAAGCGGAACGCAGCACCCATTTCCAGTCGTCGGATTCGACCGTTGCGGCAGATGGGGCGCGCCGCAGTTGATCGAGCGAAGCGAACATGGATTCGAGCTGAACGCGCACAACCGTCGTTACATGAGGGTTGATGCGCACATGCTGCTCGAGAGTAGGAAGGAAACCCGCCAAGGTGACGCGGACGGTGTATAGGCCCGGAGCTACTTTTTCGCCGCGGAAGACGCCCTGCGTGTTGGTCAGGAAATCAACGGCCGCCAAAGCTCCGGCCGACTCCGAAATCAATTGCACCGTGGCGCCCATCTGGGGAACGCCCAAGGTGTCGTTCACAACTCCTGCAAGTTTACCGGAAGCGGCTTTCACCTGAGCGCGGGAAGGGGCGACACAAATCGACAGACACGTCCCGGCCAAAAATAGAGCGCCAAGGATTCGGAGTCGTCTTTCGTTCACTGCGCGCTACCTCCCCGGTGCGGCCTTGCCGGAATTGGCGGCCGTCTTGGTATCGGCGGGGGCCTTAATGGAAAACTCAGCTGTCTTGGAAATAGTCTTATTGGAATTAGAGTCGGTGGCCAGAATCTCCAGCGAATACTTACCTGCAGTCAGCGTTGCCAAAGGCAGAAGGCGCTCGATGGTGACCTGCTCGCCGGTCTGCTTCATTTCTTCGCTGGTTTCCTTGAACTGCATGATCTGCTGGTCGCCCTTTTTGACGGTATAGACGAATGTGGCGTTGGACTTATGCGTCTTGTCGTCGGGCTTGAGGTTGTACACCTGCATGTAAATGCCGAGCTTTTCGGTGGAGGCGAAATCGGCGTCGATACGCGGCACGACTTTGGTGGAGCCCAACACGAATTGCCCGGTTCCGATCTGCTTGGAGGGCACGTGCTCGAGCTTGGCTCCATCGGCCACAATAAGGGAGCTGGTTTCCAGCTTGTCGTCTTCAAAACGTGGCACTTGCAGCCGGGTATTGACCACACCCACGTTGCCGCTCTTCACGTCTTTGATCACGATGTCCAGGCGATAGAGTCCTGGGCGCAGCGGAATTGCTTTCTGATAGATGGACTGCAGCTTCACTGACTGTTGGTAGAGGCTTTCGGGGAAGTCGCGGCTGACTGGATCCTCAAAGGTTTGCACTACGCGACCGGTCAAGGAGCTCACGCGGCCAAACACGTTGAGCGTGGCGGAGTAGACTCCGTCCTTGTTGGCGAAGGAGAGTTGGTTGTTAGGGACCTGTACGGTGACGGGAACCAGGACGGTGTCGTTGGTTACCTTCATGAAGTCGGTGCGGTAGGAAAACTTCATTTGGTCGCGCACGATGCGCGCGGTGACGATCGCTTCCAGATCCTTGTACTTGACCTCGGGGGGTTTGAACGCTTTGGAATATTGATCGAGGCGGTTAAATTCGTCCATGCTCGAGGGCGTGCCGCCGAGAGCCGTAGGCAAGTTGGTGCCGTCCGACCGCGTAAAGCGGTCGGTCTTGGAGGCCATGCCCATTTGTTCCAGTAAGCTCAAACCGGCGCCGGGCACGTGCAGCAGGGCGTCTTTTTCGCTGGGATCCATGGTCAGGTGATATTCGCCGGAGCTTGTCGGATCGACGAATTCCCAAATGATGTTCTCGCCGATGCCTTCCATGTAGCGATAGCGCCAGGTTTCCCAAGGGTACGTGGTGGTGGAGCCGCCGCCCTCGTCCATCGGACGGTCGTAGGTGCCGCCGGTGGGATGCGACTCAACCTCATCCGCCGGGCCCCACATGATGTACATGCGGCCGCGATCGGTCTTCCAGCCAGGTATGCCCGAAGCGAAGTGCTCGTTGGCATAGGCGATGCGCCGATAGTGCTCTTCCTTGAAGTCATTGTCGGGCAGGTCGGGAGTGGCGCTGCGGCGCAGCCAGAATTGCTCGATGAATTGCTCGCGCTCTTCGTTGGTTTCCAGTTGAAGAAAGGCTTGGCGCTCCGCGGGCGAAATAATATAGATGACGTCTTCGCTTAGCCACTGCTTGTAAGGAGTGTCCAGCTCCTTCAGCGTTTTCTTCATTTTCTTCTTTTGTTCTTTGTCGAGCTTTTGCACAACGGGCGCGGCGTTGGGATCTTGCGCCGGCTTGGCCTCGCCCTGAGGTTGCGGATAGGCATTGATAGGCGAAATGGCGATGGCCAGGGAAAAGAACGACGCGACCAGGGTACGAACTACCCGTGACATAGGCTACACCTCAACTTCTGGCAGGACGTACGGATTCTACTCCGCGGGCGAGTGTGACGTCAATCAGCGAATGTCCTGCGTTTTGTGACACTTGTCCCCCGAGAGTGGTTAGGATGCGCGGCGTTGCAAGAGGTTGCCTGACAATTTTTGACCTGTGCAATCGTACAGGCGCGTCCTGCGTGTGCCAGTGACCCGTATGGCGGAAAAATTCAGGAGAGTAAGGCTCGAAGTCAGCGGATAAGTGGACGGCGCTCGAGGGAATCAGAATTATCTTAAGTCGAGAGGCTACTGAACGCGCTGCTTCTGGGCGTCCCATCCAACGAGGGAATCGAAGATGGCGAGTACGTGGCGCCGATATTCGACCATGCGATAGAAAATGTCGCGCAGCTCCGGGTCGCGCTCGGCATCGCGATGCCACTTCAGAAGGACCGCCGGGGGCACCTCGATATCGCGGCGGAGTTGCTCAGGCGAGTGACCCCGCAGGAAGAGCCCGTAGAAAAACGCCGCCTCCCGCTGGGGGAAGGCGAAGTCTGTGGCGACTTCTACGGGAACGATTTGTGCAATCGAGGCCATAAGGAAAAATGCAGTTTACCGAAAAGCGCCTCCGCGTCAAGTGGTACGGTGGATTGGATGTCACGTGCCGGGCAACCGACGTTCCGAACATCCGTTCTGGAACACGGCGCCGACGAGGCGTTCGGGGTCGATACAACGCCGGGGTTGCCAGGCGATTCTAACCGCCGTAGGATGCTGTAAGGTGCGACAAAGTTTCATGGTTCGGGTTGCATCGGTGAGATCTCGTCACTGGGGTTTCATAGGCAGGGTTTCATACAAAGGTTCACGACATGGGTAAACAGTCATTGGCGGGGCGGGGCGTTGGTCGAATCTTGCGATTCGGCGTAAAGAGCGGGTTGCGTTCCGTGGAGGTAAATCCCGAGGACTTTCGGAAGCACCTCGCGAACAAGCATCGGCTATGGGTGCCCAACTTCGCGCGGATGCATGATGTGCCGTTGGAGCAGCTAGATGAAATTGCCAGATTGCTGATTCGCGATGCGGCGAGGCTAGCCCTTGCGGAGGGCGCGGGGTTTGGGCTCGGCGGGATGATGACGATGATTCCGGATGCGGGTTTGCTGACGGCCATTACGCTGCGGTTGATGCAGCGACTGTGCTTGCTGTATGGGTTTGAGTCGCGCGGCCCGGACGATCGCATGGAGCTGTGGCTGGCCGCGGCGACGGCGACCGGAGTGGACTTCGGCAAGGATTTGGCCGAGAAGCAAATGTTTGAGAAATTGGGGCCGCGCGTGGCGGAACGGCTGGCGACGCGTTTGGGCGCGGAGGCGGCAGAGAAATGGGTGGGCCGGTTGATTCCACTGGCTAGCTCCGCGATCAGTGGGGCGCTGAATTATTCGTTTGTGCGGTCGTGGGGGCGGCGGGCGCAAAAGAACTTGCGCGAGCGGCATATTTCGACGCGGCCGGTGTCGCCGGGACCTCGGCCGTATGTTTCGCCTAAGCCGATCTTAGTTTGAGTGTGTGAGTTGCTCTTCAGTTGAGGTCCTTCGCTTCGCTCAGGACGACAGTAGCTGCTATGGCGCGCGAAGGGGTAGTAGTAGCCGGGAAGTTGGAGAGATTTGCGATGACGCGGAAAAAGATTGTCGTTGGCGCTGTTTCCCTGGCGAGCTTGGCTTTGGTGCTGATGGCGATACCGCAGCGGGCGTCATCGAGGCGGGGGTCGCAAGATGCGAGCGACGCCGAGCCTATCCCGGCGTTCCATTCGCAGGTTCCGGCGGGGCCCCTGCCTGCAACGCTAAGTCCTGAAATGTTCAGCGATGTGGTTGTGCAGAATGCTTATGCCTTGGCTGCGCGCGTCCGGAAAGTCTTGTATCAGCAGCCGTGCTACTGCCATTGCGACCGCAGCCAGGGTCATGGAAGTTTGCTGGATTGCTTTGCGGGGAAGCATGCGGCTGAATGTGGGGTATGCATTCGCGAAGGGCTGTATTCCTACGAGCAAACGCGCAAGGGCAAGACGGCGGCGCAGATTCGCGACGGCATCGAACGCGGCGAGTGGCGGCAGGTCGATCTGACCAAGTATCAAACTCCAGTTTCAGCGAAATAGGGTCATTAAGTTTCGGTTCTGAAATTTCCGACGACACCTTTGTTGGTATCCGGTAGTCTTATCCCTAAATTTGGAGAAGTCGGAGTCTCAGGCGGCCCCAGCACCCGCCGATCGACAGGAGAAGCCTGATGAGAATGCGCAGACGGCAGTGGATGTGGATCGCGGCGATAGCGCTGGCGTTAGGCTTGACTGCCGCGCCGGGCAGAACACTGGGTCAGGACAAGCAGCACGTGGTTTCGCTGGAGGAGCTGAACAAGGATGCGGCGCGGCCGGCACAAACCCGGCAGGCGAACGAAGCTGTCGTGCGCGAATTACTGTCTTCGGAGGCCGGGCAAGAGGCATTGAAGTCCGCGAAGGTCGATTATCAGCGCGTGGACAAGGCGATCGGACAATTGAGTGACGAAGACCTGGCCAAGGTTGCCGAGCGTTCCCGGCAGGCGGAGAGTGATTTTGCCGCCGGAGGTCTTAAGGCCACGCTGATTATCGTGATTATCTTGATCGTGATTCTGATCGTCGTGCTATCGCTGGTTTTTTAGCTTTGCTCCCAGAACAATTGGCACCGCGCGGATAGCCAAGGCGGCGTGGATCGTGCCTGCCTTGCGCGCCGAAACGCAGCCCCTTCGAGGCTCAGGGTAAACAGGAATGGCTGTGCCACCGAAGAGGTCGATGCGGCGTTTGGGTGCGGGTTTGGTGCTAAGTTTGTTTGGGGTGGTGCTGGCTCAATCGCAAACTGCCGAAGATTCTGGGATTTGGCTCGACGTTCCCTTTATTAGACAGACTGCGGAAGGTTGTGGGTCGGCATCGATTGCGATGTTGCTGCGGTATTGGGGCGCGCACGGGGCGTCTGTTGCTGCCGGACGCGATGATGCTGACGCGATTCAGAAGCTGCTTTATTCGCGCAAAGGGCATGGCATTTTCGCTTCAGACGTGGAGCGTTACCTAAAGGAGTCCGGCTTTCGTGTGTTTGCGTTACGCGGCTCGTGGGGCGACCTTCGCGAACATTTGGCGCAGGGGCGGCCTTTGATCATCAGTCTAGAACCGGGAAATTCGCGGGCTCCGTTACACTATGTGGTCGTCACCGGAATGGATTGGCAGCGCGAGGCTGTATTTGTGAATGATCCGGCACGCGGCAAACTTTTGCGGATCGAGCGGCCGGAATTCGAGAAAGAATGGCTAGCGGCCAGAAACTGGATGCTCCTCGCCGTGCCCGCGCCTGCGGGATAATTTTCTTCGCTCTGATCTTTCTTCAAGTTAGCTGCTTGGCGAAAAGGCGCCCGCTTCGGGAAGCGGCCGCTACAAATTCGACGCAGGAATTTTCTTCCGAGGCGGCGCGACTTGCCGCGGCTCAAAAAGCGTTTGACGCAGGACAATATGAGGATGCTACGCGGTTGGCGCGGGGTTCCAGCGATCCTTCGGCGGATTTGGATTTTGTGGCTGGTTTGTCGCTGGCGAAATTGCAACGATGGGGCGATGCGCGCGGGGCGCTGGAAGCGGGTCGCCGCAAGTCTCCGGGGGAGGCGCGGTTCCTGGTGGAACTCGCTGGCGTCGACTACAAGCTTAAAGATTTTCGCTCGGCAAAACGAGAATTACGCGCTGCGCTGAAGCTCGATCCGCGGGACAGCTACACTCGCGAATTTCTTGGCACGCTTTACTTTCTCGACGGCAATCTGGAAGCGGCCCTGAAATATTGGAATGCGATCGAGAAGCCTCGACTGCGCAACGTTTCCGTGCAGCCACCCGCGAAAATCGATCCAGCACTGCTGCAAGATGCGCTGGGATTTAACGCGCCACAGATTTTGACGAACGATGCGCTGCTCGGAGCGGAAGCGCGGCTCGACAATTTGGGCATCTATCCGTACCAGCGCGTGGCGTTGGCGCCGGGCGGCGGGGGAAATTACGATGCGACCCTGCACATTCCGGAACGCGACCTGTGGGGTCAGCCGTGGTGGGAAGGCACGCTCTCGTTGTTGAGCGGTCTGCCGTATGAGACGGTTTATCCAGAAATCTACAATCTTGGACATGAAGCCGTAAACGTAACATCGCTACTGCGATGGGATTCCGAAAAGCGGCGCGCTTATGCGGACATCTCTTTGCCTCTTTTGCATCAATCGAAGTACCGATTTCGAGCCTATTTTGACGGGCGCAATGAAAACTGGAATTTGACGAATACTTTTTTCGGTGAGGGTCCGGCTCTGAGCGACCTCAATGTGCGACGTGTGGCTGGAGGCGCCGAGTTGCGTTCTGTCATGAACGGCTATTGGAGCTGGAGCACGGGACTCGAAGTCGCGAACCGGTCGTTTCGGAATCTCACGGTGCAAGCTGCGGTCTCAGGGAAATCATTTTTCACGGATGGCGATTCGCTGGTTTACTGGGGGCGCGTCGACCGATCGTTGCTGCGCGTCCCCGAAGAGCGATTCACAGTGGATTCTTCGGTCGAGGGACGAGTCGGGCGTGAGTTCGCGGATCATTTGGGATCATTCGGGACGGTGCGTGGCTCGCTTGGCGCGCACTGGTTTCCGCAGGCAAAGGGCGACGACTACGAGATGCAAGCGCGGGTGCGCGCGGGCGAATCCTCCGGTGATGTGCCCTTCGACGAGTTGTTCCAGCTTGGGATCGAGCGCGATAACGACCTTTGGCTGCGGGGCACCCCCGGAACCACCGATGGCCGCAAAGGCGCGGCGCCTCTTGGGCGACGATATTTCCTCACGAACTGGGAGATAGACAAGAACGTTTACGGGAATGGCTTCTTCATCGTGAAGCTCGGGCCGTTTGTAGATAATGGCGCGATTGCCGATTCTTCAGGACTGTTTGGCTCGCAGCATTGGCTGTGGGATACCGGGGCGCAGTGCAAGATCCGCGTTTTAGGAACTATGACGGTGGTGCTGTCGTATGGGCGCGATCTGCGCGGCGGGCGCAATGTCTTCTACGGAACTGTTGTTCATTAAATTCCACGGAACGGTTCTTCACAAAAACCCTCCACCCCCTTGTTTTTGTGTAGTGATTTGAAAATAAGAGATTTACGATACAGAATGGCGCAGTGATTTGATTCTAAAGGCTTTGTCTGATCAGGGCTTCCGCTTCGGCCTGGTTTGGACTTGAGTGGCCGTCGCTGCCCTATCTTGGTGAGTCGCAGATATATACAAGAGTATAATAACTGAAGAGAGAATTAGAATCAAGAAAGATTTTGGAGGTGAACTCGAGGCTCTGGGCTGCGACCACGATTGTTTCCGAAGACACTGGGAATTGGGACCAGTTTGCCTGAAATGATGGCGCTCCGCAGAAACCAGTATTGGAGGGATGTCACCTGATGACCTTCGGGTCAGCTATTGGCGATCAGGACTGGAGAGCGAAGATCTGAGACAGTCTTGGGGCGCGTGCTTTCTTGCTTTAGCGGTGAGGTTGTCAGTTGTTGCGTGGACACAGACAGAAGTGTCTGTTGCTACATCGACTGGGGATTAGTGGGGAAGCAGGCCGTAGACATCTACTTCGCCTTTTGTGCCCAGGTATAGCTTTCCGTTAACGATGGAGGGAATGGCGAAGCGGAGGGCTGTGCCGGGGCGGTCGCGTTGGCTATTTTGTTCCGTCGTGTACAGCCGATGGGTTACGTCCGCGGCGTCGTAGGCGTAGAGAATGACCGGGCGGCCTGGAGGTTCGTTCCAGTTTTTGGACGAGGCGGCCCAGACTATGGCGTCTTTCGAGCCGTTTGCGGAGATGACCGGTGTGGCGCCGGAATCGAGAAAGCGGTCGTTGCCTGTGGCTTTTAGTTTTAGCTGGCCGTGGTCGACGGTGAAATCTTCCAGCGGCTTTTCGCTGCCGATGAAGAAGACGTTCTGGTTCCAGTAGGCCATGGCTCCGAAGGCGCCATGGGAGGCGGCGATCGTTTGGATAGCGTGAGGGTCGTCGCCAGGTTGAAATTTGCCAAGGTGGTCTCGATCGATCACGTAGATCTTGCCTTCTTTGCCGGCGGTTACGAGCACGTGGGGATGGGCGCCGGGTTGATCGGGGAGCAGGACCGGGCCGCTGGAGCCGAGGTCGTTATCGCGCTCGTTGAGTTGAACTTGATTTGAGGGCGTGAAGTAATCGAGGAGCTGGAGGGTCTGGCCCTGAGAGCTTAATTTCAGGACAGAGTCGCCGAAGTCGCGGCCGTTTGTTGCAGCATCGAATTCGCCATTTCCGGTGACCACGAAGATGTTGCCGTCTTTGTCGGCTGCGGGACCGGCGTCGCCTTGCCAGATGGCGCTATCGGAAGCGTCAGGCGAAGTGTTGAAGACGGATTTCTGCGCCAGGGTTTGCGCGTCGTAGGCCATCAGCCAGCCATGGTATGGGCGCACGTCACATGACGAGCCCCAAGCAAGATAGACAGTGGCGTTGGCCAGGAGTAACGCGGCGCGCGGGTTTTCCCGTTGCGGATCGAAGGGAATCTGCCCGGCGGCGTGGCCGCTTCCGGTGCCCTTTACCGAGGCCTGGATTTCGACCGGGCCTCCGAATTTTTCCGCGCCGGTAGTGATTGCGAGAGCGTGGAGGCGCTGCTTGAATACAGAGGCGTGGAGTAGTCCTTTGCTTTCTTTCGTGCGCGCCAAAACGTAGAGGGTGCCGGTCTTGAGATCGATTGCCGGGGTGGAGGTGACGCCGACTTGCGGCACGATGAAGAAGCAATGGGTGTCCCGCTCAGGGACTGGAGTGACGCCGTTGCTGGAATTGGCAAAATTGATGTGCCAGAGCGGCGTTGCGGAAGGACTGTCGGCATCGAAGGCGTAGACGCTGTCGTTCTCCGTTGCAACGAAAAGAACGTTGTGCCTGCCCTTGCCGGGGACGTCGATGGCCTGGAGGTAAAGGGGTTGGGCGTAGACGTCGCCGTCAACTTTCAGGGTGAACAGTTTGCCGAATTGGGCGGCGTTGACGTTGGACGGCGTGAGGATACGCTCGTTCAGATTGGCACCGGTGCGCGCGTTGTCGTACTGGGCGGTTGAAAGTTGCGGGGGAGGTGGGGAGACGGCGGGCTTGGGGGTCACGAGATCGGTGACGACGGTCGTGTCGCGGGGATCGGGATCGGCGTTATTTGCGCCGCCGGACTCAGCAGCTGCAAGGATGAAGCGCGATTGCGAATTTTGTCCGCCGAGGGCCAGGTCGGAAGTGTCGGGTGGCAAAGTGCGGCGTACGTGCCTGGGCGCGGAGCACGAATCCGTGGCGCTGACGGACAGATTGCGGACGGTGGCCGCGTTTCCGGCGTCGAGCGCCAGAAGGGAAAGAAACGCGAGGAAGGAGAACGAAACCAGAGTGCCCTGCAGCATTCTCGGGACCGGCAAAGACGTTGAGGGAGAGGCAATGCGCTCCCAGGCGAACAGCTCTTGCGATGAATTGGTCCACGGGGAGAGAGCCGGTTCGCCGAGCGCTAGTTTCTGGAGCGCGCACCTCACGATCCATTGGCGCGCGAGCGACGTCAGGGCGTCGGCAAGCAACGCGAGGGCTCCTTCGCGCTCGGAGGCTTCGTCGAAGATCCACAACATTTCGTTCGCGAACTGGGACTTGAAGGAAGGAGGGTGCAGCAGAAGGAGGCAGCGATAGAGAGCGCGCGAGAAATTCGACGGAGAGCGAGGCATTATGTCCTCCTTGGCTTGAGGGGTTTGACGGCGCGCAGATGCGATCGTGCTTCACGCAACACTTGTTCCAGGCGTTCGACTTCCACGGCGAGGACGCAGCGGCCGAGTCCTTTGAGGCGGTAATAGCGGCGCCTGGGGTCGTCGGTAGACGATCGGGACGAGGTTCCCTCGATCAGGCCCCGCTGCATGAGTTTTTTCAGATTGTCGTAGAGCGTGCCGGGGCCGAGCTTATATTGACCCGCGGATTGCCGGGTGATCTCTTGCATGATTCCGTAACCGTGGAGGTCGTCGCCGGCGAGGGCGAGAAGGATGTGCAGTGACGCGGGCGAGAGGGGAAGGAATTGGCTGGCGTCGTGCTTCATAGTCGGATTCCGATATATCGGACTCCGAGTGTGGTGTCAAGCCAATTTATTCTTGGCGAGATATCAGGTTGCGCGCGGCCGGCTAGAGCAGATGCCAAGATTGGGGGCTCCGCTTACGGAATTTACCAGGCCAGTGGCCAGGAGTTTCGTAGCGATGTCAGAAGCGGTAGACGATACCTAGGACGGCTTGTCCGTTATTCTGGGATTCTCCGAAGGCATGCGTTCTCAAGTAGTCGCCTTCCAGGCGTAGCGCCCAGTTTGGGTTCAAGGAGTAGTCGAGGCCGCCACCAACGAGCACTTCAAATCCGTTTTGCGAGCCCAGGGCAGTCTGAGGAAGAATATGCATTCCGCCAACGATGGCGTGAATCCAAGGCTGGAATTTATCGCGCATGAAGTAGTACTTCGGACCCGCGCCATAGCCTACGTATTTGACCTTCTCATAGCTTTCAAAGACCGCAGGCGCAAATGCCGAGGTCACCGCACCTTCGATCGCCAGCGAGTCGTTGAAGAAATACGAAACCGAGGTGTTCAGGCCCACGGCCGTTGCGTAGTAGACCGACGAACGGAATCTCACGAGCGCAACACCCAAACCGATTTGCCAGCGGTAGTCACGCCCGGTGTCCTTAACCTTCGGAACAGGAGCTGGTGCCGCGGGGGGATACGCCGGGGAAGCCAACGATGGTGCCAGGGGAAATGGTTCCATCGCCGCCGAAGCAAACGGATCGGGAGAACGCGACGAAGCGGTGAACGCCCAAAGGGAATCTGGGGGCGATACGGCGGCCTGGCTCGAGGCCGAAGTTCGGGAAAAGTCCAGCGCTACATTGTCGCTGGCTCGGGGCTCATTGGCTGGTGGTGCCGGCGTTTGCGGCGCTGGACTTTCACTTTGCGCGCGTGCTCCACCCGCCGTGCCTAGCACCAACAACCCGACCGCTAGCAGCCTCTTCATCAGTTCCTCTCAGATGGATCGACGCTCAGGGCTCCGGGCAAGCCACTTTGCTACGGTAAACAACAGGCTGGTTATTTGTCCACGTTCTTTCGCGCCATGATTACACGAATGGGACTGCCGCCGGGTACTTGAGTTGGAACCCGGAGGCCCGGCAAAGGTTGTTTTAGCGTCCGTGGCGCAGGTAGTCGTCGGTTTTGTTCAGCCAGTCTTCGCGGGGCGGATTAAATACGTCCAGATCCACGGTGTCTTCCAGGGCCCAGGCCTCGTGGGGCATGTGCGGGGGGATGCACAGGACTTCGCCGGCCTTTACGACGATTTCTTTCCCATCGATGGCGAATTTCAGCGCGCCTTCCAGGATGTAGGTGACCTGTTCATTGTGGTGATGATGAAGGGGCACGTGCCCGCCTTTCTTGATCAGCACGCGGGCGAGCATGACCTGGTCGCCGACGATCATTTCGCGATCGATCAGCGGGTTAAGTTTTTCGCGCTCGACTTTGTTCCACGCAATGTATTTGAAGGCTGCTGGCGTGCTCATTTTGCTCCCCCGTAAAGTTTGGCGGCGTTGTCGTGCAGATACATGTGGGCCAGCTCGAGCGCTTTGGGCTCGGTGTAGGCGCCTTCGGAGACGAGTTCGGCCAAGGCTGCCGCAAGCGCGGTGCGGCTGCTGCGGGCTGAGAGCCAGAAGCTTTCCTCCGCGCCCAGCGCTTCGTTGAAGGGAAAGGCGTCGGAGGCGTACATCATTTTCTCCGGGAACAGCGTCAGCAATTGCTTCAGGACATCTTTGAATTGGGACGGGTAGAGGAATTCGGATTGGAATGAAGTGTCGAGGTAGACGTTTTTCACGGCGGTTAGAAGCGCCGCTTCCTTGTAGTAAGGCCATCCTCCGTGGAGCAGGACGAAGGTTTGATTTTTGTAGCGGGCGTCGCGCAAGACATTTTCGAGATTGAGGACGTCGCCTTTGCGGATGCTGAAGTAATCGCCGATGCCAACGGCACTGTGAATGTGTGTGGGTAGATGGAGTTTGCCGGCCTGGTCGATCAGCACGCGGAAGATGTAATCCTGAAAAATGTTGTATTCCTCAGCCGAGGGGACGCCGCCCGCGTGGTATTTGTCGTAGATGGCGGCGGCTGTGGCGCGAGGCGGGTCGGTGAAATAGAGCGAGCGGAAATAGGCCGCTTCAAACTTCATGGCTACGCCGCCGCGCTTGCTTTGATTTTCGGCTAGCGTGCGGCGGAGAAAATCTTCGTAGCCGGCAAGATCGGCTGGGAGGCCTTCGACGCCTTCGAGTTTCTTGTAGCGGGCCAGCATTTTTTCCTGGAGGGGGACGTAGACGCCCATGTCCGGAGTGCTGGCGGCTTGCGCGGTGTTGTCGAAGGGGTAGAAGAAAGAATCGACGAAGAAGACCCAGTGGAAGCGTTTGGGATCGAGATAGGACGGCATCATGGCGCGATTGGCCAGGACGGTTTCGGTGTTGAGTTTGTCGAGGATGGCGTCGAAATATCTGGTGTCGCCGGCTTTTTCGGATTCTTTCGATTTGTCGACTAGCCATTTGACGTGCTCTGGGGAGAAATCGGAGTAAGGATAGCCGAGGAGGACCTTCGCGGCGGTAACAAATTCGGGGTTATCGCTGCGCGTGCGCATGAAGTCGGTTTCGCCCGGAGGGGCGGCCATGGCGTCTACGTCGGAGTCGTCGCCGAAGCCCGGGTGGGCATGATTGTCGTAGAGGGGGATCTTTTCGATCTGGGCCAGGAGGCGATCGTAGGTTTTCTGGAGGTCCGGGCCGGGGAAGGGCCTGGCTTGAGCGGCGGCGGTGATGGCGAGCGCGAGGGCCGCGAACAGCGATAGTGCCGAGTGAAACAGATGTTTCATTTTTCGTTTTTCTCCGGGCCGCTTTAGTTGATTTACGCGCCGCACTCCGGCGTGTTCAGTGTGCCAGGCCATGATCTAAACCCCGCCCTCTAAAAGACAGAGGGCGGCTACAGGATCTGCGCTTATCGCGATACGGCGGCGCGCCAACGAACGGATACGCGCTCGATGCGCTCCAGAGCTTCCTGGAGGAGATTGCGCGCGCTGACCAGCGAAAAACGCACGTAATTCCTGCCGGCCGGACCGAAGGCTGCGCCGGCTATCGCCGCTACTCCGGCTTCTTCGAGAAGGACCCTGGCCACTTCTTCCGCGGGCAGTCCGGTGTCTTCGACATTCACCCAGGCGTAGAACGCACCTTCCGGCGATTGGCAACGAAATCCCGGAATCGCGTTTAGCTTGGTGACGAACAGGTCGCGCCGCTTGCGATATTCCGCGACCATGGCATCGACTGCGTTGGTGGAATCCCGCAAGGCTTCGATCGCCGCGACTTGCGTGAATTCCGCCGTGCAGGTGAAGGTGTTCAGCACCAGCAAATCCATTGCATCCACTAGCGCTCTTGGCGCAACCGCGTAGCCCAGACGCCATCCCGTCATTGCGAAGGTCTTCGAGAATCCGTCGATGATGATGGTGCGCTCCGCCATGCCTGGCATCGCGTATATCGACTTGTATTCACCGCCGAACAAGATCCGCGCGTAGATTTCGTCGGCCATGACCCACAAGTCATGCTTCACCGCGAGGGCTGCGATCTGCGCGAGCGTTTCCTCGCTGAACACCGTGCCGGTGGGATTGTTGGGCGAATTGAAGATCAGCACCTTGGTGCGGTGGTTGATGTTGGCGGCGATTTCGGCGATGTCCGGTTGAAATTGATTTTTCTCTTCGAGGAAGAACGGAACGGCGGTGCCGCCCAGTCCGCGTGTGAACGACGGATAAATGGGGAAGCCCGGATCGGGGTAGAGCACTTCGTCTCCCGGTTCAATCAGCGCCATCATCGCCAAGGAGAGGGCGATCTTACAGCCGGGTGCGACGAGCACTTGTTCGGGCGCGACATCGAGGCGGCGAGTGCGCTTCAAATACGCCGCAATGGCCTCTCGCAGAGCAGGGATGCCGCGTGGCGAGACGTAGCGATCGCGGCCTTCCACCACGGCGGCGCGGACGGCGTCCACGATGGGCGCCGCCGGGTGAAAATCGGGTTCGCCGAGTTCGAGATGAATGATCGAGCGGCCTTCTTTTTCGAGTTCTTTGGCGCGCGAGAAGACCGCCAGCGCGCCTTCGCCATTCAGCTGTGAAACACGAGTTGCGATTGGTCTCATGGTGGCCCTGGGGAATCCTATCATTTTGCGGCGGGAAGCGGCGTGACGGGAATGTGAAGCCCGTCGATGAAGCGCGGAAACATTTCAAATGCGGCCGCGGTGAGGAAGAGTTCCACGAGTTCGGTGTCCTGGAACGCGGCTTTCAACTCGGCGTAAAAAGCATCGTCCACGTCGCGCGGTCCGCGATGCAGGCGATCCGCCAGCCGGAACCCGAGTTTTTCTTTTGCACTGTAGGGCCCACGCTCGAAATCGGGTACGGCTGCGATCTGATCGTCGGTGGCGCCCTTTTTTCTGGCCGATGCGTTGTGGGCGGTGATGGCGTATTGCGATTCGAGCAGGATGGAAACGCGCACGGCGACCAGTTCCTTGTACCAGCCGGTCAGTGCGCCGTCGCTTAGCAGCGCTCGCAGAAAGCCCGCGACACCTTGCGCGATTCCCGGCGCGTAGGCCAGAACCTTGAACATATTCGGGACGACACCGCGTTGCGCGAGGAGCGCGTCGTAGAGTGCGGCGGTCTCTGGCGCCACGGTGTCACGCTCCAGCAAAGCAATTCGTGAAGTATCGTCTCTCATGAATCCTCGGTGTGATCTGACGCCGGCAGGGCAAGCCGCGCCCTACCAAGTTAAATCGTGCGCATACGAATCAGAGCGTCCGCATATAAACGCATACAAATTGGACGATCGCCTACGTGTTTGAGGGTCCGTCAAATACGTTGGTTCCTTATACACAAACGCAGGGGCGCAGAAAGTGCGCCCCTGCAGTGCCAGTATAAAACAAGCCTAAGCGCTCAGAACATGTAGCGCAGTGAGAACTGAATGAGCCGTGGTGTGCCCAGGTCGCTGGTGATCTTGCCAAATGGACTGTTCGGCAAGCTGATGCTTTCGACGTCGGTGACGGCCGGATTGGCGAAATTCACATGGTTCCAGATGTTGAAGAAGTCGGCGGTGAAGCGCAGGCTCTGCCGCTCGGTGATCTTGAAATTCTTGATCAGCGAGAAGTCCCAGTTCTGCTGGCCCGGGCCGCGAAAGGTATTGCGTCCGAGGTTGCCGAAGCCGGTGGTGCAGAAGTTGGCATTCGGTAGTACCGCCGGATTTGGCTGGTTCGGATTGCACTCCGTCGGATAAAGAAGAGGCGCCGGGGTGAAAGCGGCCGGATTTAAGTACCCGTTAATGCGGGTGCCAATGCTGCCACTGCTGAGCCCGTCCGACATCGTTTCGCCAGGCGCGAGGCTCGCCGACAGCACACCCGGTGCGGACCCGGAACCCAGGAAGGCAGTGCCGGCGCCGGAATCGAGGACCGAGAAGGGAGCGCCGGACTGAACGATGGTGATCCCGCTAATGGCCCAGCCTCCCAGCAACCTATGCTTCAGGCCCTCGGCTGACGAAAAGAATGGCAAGTCGTAGCGATAGCTGACGGCCAACCGGTTCGTGCGGTCGAAGTCGGAAAGCCCGCGCGAATCGTTCAGTGTGGACTCGTCGTTGAACGCCGTGTTGAAGGCAGTGTTACCGGTGGAAGTGGCGTCGGTGGAACGCGCGAATGTGTAGGCCGCCTGGAAGTAGCCGGCGCCCCAGCGACGCGACAGTGTGGTCTGCAGAGAATTGTAGTGGGAGTACGCATCGTTAGCGAACAACTGAAAGCCGCTGTACCCATTAATGCCCTGGGCGCGCGAACGAGCGATGGCGTTGTCAAAGGTGTTGGCTGTGATGGACTCGCCGCCGACCACGACGGGATTCGTGGGTGTGGCATCCTGGGACTGCAGCGCGTCGCGGGTTTCCCGCAGGTGTACCGAATGAGTGCCAACGTAAGCGACCTCCAGAACCCATTGCTTTCCCAGGGCGCGCTGCACAGACAGGTTCCATTGTTGCGTGCTGGGCACGACGAAGTGCCGCGGCTCGGCTAGTCCGAAAATTCCTAGCGTCTGAAGGGGACCAGGGCAGCCGTTGCCACTGGCGGTCCCGTAATTCGCTGACTGCGTGGTATCTCCACCGGGGAAACCCTGGAAAACGTTCAAGCACGGAACAAAGTTCGGGTCCAGTGTGCCAGCCTGAGGCAAGGCATTGGGATTGGGATTAGGGCAGCCAGCTAACGGAGTCGCCGAAAAATACGTGCCGAGGCAGCCAGGGGATCCTCCACCAAATGCGACTGGAAGAAACGGCGTCTCGAACGACAACTGATCGGTGGCGCCGACATCTTCACGAACGTAGTAAATGCCATAGCCGGCACGAACCGTCGTGGTGTGATGACCGCGCACATCGTAGGCGAGGCCGATGCGCGGTCCGAGGGCTGTGGAGTAGTTGTTGTTGAAGGTTGTGCTGTTGGCGTCGCCGGTCAATCCCGTGAGGTTTAGATTGTTCACGCACGAGGGATAGATGAATGGGAATTCGCCCGCATTCGCCAGTGCCGGGTCGAGGTTTCCGATGTGGCACAGGTCATCGTGAAAGGCCCCAAAGATTTCGGTGCGCAGTCCGAGATTCAGCGTCAAGTCGTGGCGGATCTTCCAATCGTCCTGTGCGAATACCGCGAAGTTGTTGGAGCGATATTCGTGATTGGAAAGGCCGCCACCACCGAAACTGAATTCCGGGGTTCCCAGCAGAAAGTTTTGGAAATCGGTATGGCCATCCGGGGTGTTGGTGAAAAAGAGCTCGCCGTTAAATACCTGGGGAAAATTCTTGTTCAGATTCACGCGCGTGGCCTCGCCGCCGAAGCGGAAGACATGGTGGCCCTTTACCCAGCTTACGGTGTCCACGAAGTTGATGTTGTTCTGGTCTTGCGACTGGTTCCCGAAAGGAGCGGGCCCGATTTCAAAACCGGAGCTCTCGAAGATGAACTTATAGATGGAGTCGGTGACGCTGTTGGTCGGACGGTCGATTCCCAGGTCGGTCGTGGTCACTGGCGGCACGTTGCTCAAGACGTCGTTGATGTGGACGAAGCCGAACCGGAATTCGTTGACGAGGGTCGGCGAGAACAAGTGAGTCTCGGTAATATTCAAGAATCGCGACTTAACGGGGGTGTCGAACGGGAAGTTCAACGAAGAAGAACTGACGCTGCTGGCCAGGGTGCTGCCCAGCGATTCCTGCAGGTCGCCGGCGCCGAAGGGAAGAAAGCTTTCGGAATTTGAGAAGAAAAACCGAACGGAAACTTTGTCCTGGCCGCCGCGGAATTCGCGGTCCCAGTTGGTGGTGAACTGATCATCGTTGTAGCTGCCTTGACGGCTGATGGCGAAGGCGCCGGTTGCCGGGTTGCTGCTGGGAATCAGGAAACCGTTGGTGGTGCCACCGAACTGGTTGCTCTGGAATTGAAGCAACTTGAGCACCACCGGATCGATGGGTGTCGTGGTATTCCCGAAAAACGCCTGGGAGATCGACGCCTCCGAGCGGTCCGTCGGAAGCGACGGAATGGTCGTGCTGATGAAGGTACCTGGAGAAAGGCCGCTGACCTGCCGCGTGCCCTGATAGTTGGCGAAGAAATATCCGAGCTTTTCCTTGATGACGGGCCCGCCCACGCTGCCGCCAAAAATATTCTGCTTGACCGCGGGTCGCGCCAGGCCCTGGCTGTTGAGGAAGAAATCGTTTGCGTTCAGCACGTCGTTGCGGAAAAACTCGTATACGTCGCCATGAAAGGTTCGAGTTCCGGACTTCAGAATCGCGTTGATGTTGCCGCCGCCGTTGCGTCCCTGGCTGGCGTCATACAGCGAGGTCTGCACCTTGAATTCCTGGATCACATCGGGGTTCGGGAGCGGCACGTAGGTCGCCTGGGCCACGTTGTAGTCCGTGGCGCTGATACCTTCGATCAGATAATTATTGTTGTCCTCGCGCTGGCCGTTCACGAATAGCTTTACGGAGCCGCGCCCCAACTGGGCGGCGGCGTTGAGGTCGCTCTGCGCGCCGGTGGAAAGGGTCAGCAATTGTTGATAGTTCTGGGTAGCCAGGGGCAGTTCGCGCACGGTTTCGGTGCCGATCGATTGGCCGGTGGTCGCGTTGGTAGTCTCGACGCTGGCGACTTGCGCTGAAATCTCGACTTTTTCGGTTATCGAACCCGGTTTTAGCGGAATGGTGACGCGCACGGTCTCGGTGACGTGCACTTCAATGGACTCGCTCTTGGCCTCCGCGAACCCCGATTTGTTGACCACTACCGAATAGGTGCCGGGTGGCAGCAGAGGGATTGTAAAGGCGCCGTCCACGTTGGTGGACCCTCGCCGAGCCAGTGCGTCGGTGCGCGTATCGATGATCTGCACTTCGGCGCCTTCGATTGCCGCGCCGGTGGTGTCCAACACCAAGCCGCTGATGGCGCCGGTCGCCCCGCCTTGTCCGTACGTGCGGACTCCCGCCAGGGCACATGTCAGAAACACCGCGGCCAGAAGCACTTTATGAACACTTCGCATAATTACCCCCTCAGATTCGTGGACCGTTTCGCGGTCGCAATTAGAATTCAGTACGAGGACAACGCGAGAAAGTTCGTGAATCACGACACTTGTTCACGAACGCACTGAAGAGCGACCCGGATTGTATGTGGAAATAAATCAACACTTCCCCCAATTGTGAAACTAACGTTTCACTTTCGGTCTGTCAAGCCAAGCGGCCATGAAAGTTTCCGCTGAGTTCGATCTAATCCTGCCACCCCAAGACCACGCGCCAGTTGACGCGGGTCGCCCTAACCGGGAGTATGGAGTATGATGCTGGTGTATAGACTTTTGTAACCTGCTTTGTGTTAAATCCGTCTCATTGGTAGCGCGTCCCCGCTAGGGGGGTGACCATGTTGTCTCGGCATTCGGTTCGCTCGGCTTCGCTGGCTTTGTTCTTTTTGCTTTTCTCCGCTGCAAGTCCTTCTTTCGCTGATTCCAGTCACGCTCGCATCATTCGCCTGAGTCTGGTTCAAGGCGCCGTGCGGTTCGCGAGCGATGTTAAAGGCGACCCGCTGGACAGCCAGACCGCCACATGGGAGAACGCGGAGCTCAACCTCCCCATTCGCCAAGGCTACGTTCTGGCCACGGATAAGGGCCGCGCCGAAGTCGAATTTGAAAACGGCTCGATGGCTTTTCTCTCTGACAACACTGTTCTGGAATTTTACGATCTCTCGCTGGAGGACGGCGCTAAGACGACCCGCCTGATCCTGCGCCAGGGCACCGCGTCCTTCTATGTGAATCCCGCGAATGGCGATTATTTCAGCGTTACCGGCGGGGACTTCAGCGTTGAAGCCAACGGGCGCGCCAGTTTCCGGCTAGACAATTTCGACGACGGCAGCATCGTGAACGTGCACAAAGGACACGTGTCGGTGCTACGCAAAAATCAAAGCAGCGACCTGGCCAAGGGCCACTCACTCTCCATTCGCGCCGCGGATTCCGCATCGGTCAGCATCGGCCAAGCGACCGACAATGACGACTTCGATCGCTGGGTTTCGGGACGCAGTGACTCGGTGCAGGCCGGAAACAATGCCGCGCAGCAATACGTCACGTCAGGGGGTTACACGTCCGGTTTGGCCAGCTTGTATACCTATGGCGGTTGGTATCCTTGCGCCGGCTACGGCAATTGCTGGCGTCCCTACGGCGTAGGGGCCGGTTGGTCACCGTTCGATAGCGGTTTCTGGATCACGGACGCCTCGATCGGAGGACTCTCGTTCATCGGCAACCAGCCGTGGGGTTGGCTGCCCTATCACTACGGCGGCTGGATTAGCGATCCAGTCTTTGGCTGGCTGTGGACTCCGGGAGGCTCCCTCTACGGCAATTCGCCGTGGTTGCCTGTAACCGGTACTTGGCTTCACTCGAAGAGTGGGCCGGTCGGCATTGTGCCGGTGCATCCCCTGGACGTACGCGGCAAGACGCCAATCAATCTCGCTAAGGGGGTATTTCCGGTGAGCGGCGGTGCGATTTCGAGCCTCACTCCCGTTGCCGCGAACCAGGAGTGGAAAGTTCTCAAGACCGCACCCGGCAATGCGCTGAGCACCAATCTGGTCGCTACAGGAGCGCCGGTACGTGTGTCTAGAACGCTTGTAGGCGGGAACCTCGGCCACGTCGTTACTTTGGACCGGAATTCGTCTATAGCCTACGACGCGCGCGAGCACCGCTTCGTGAACACCAACTCCACGGTGACGCGTCCGCAAGAAGGTGTCGTCGCAAACGAGACCAGGGGAAAGACCAGCCCTTCTGCCATCCGCGTTACTGGGGACGCTGTCGTTCCCGGTGCCCGCGCTTCCGCCACGACCGCTCCGGCGCGCACGTCTGTTCCTGCTTCTCGTGCGATGGTTCCGCCCCCAGCGCCGCGCTCCGCGGAATCGGGACGCAGCGGATGGAGCGGTGGCGGCTTCGGGCCATCCTCACGCTCCGCGTCTTCTTCGGCTGCCTCAACGTCAGCACCACACGCCGCCTCTGCAGCGTCGAGTTCGGCGGGAAGCTCTTCAGGCGCCCGGCCGCACTAAATATTCGGGCGTCACTGCAGTCGCCTTATAGGGCACAGCACTCATGTGTCCCCTGTTGCCCGGGCAAGCAAAACGTAGCGAGTCGGGCGTTTTCCTTTACTCTCCCCTCATCTGAAAACCATCCCCGCATAACCCACTACGCCGGTCGTATCCCCCGAAACATCTGCGGAAGTCGCGTACCGTACCAATTCCGCGTGACTCACTTGGAGCCACCGCAGCGCGGTAATCATCGCCACCGCTGGTCCCAACCCGCACATGGAAATCCGCTCATTCCTGCAAGTGTCGTACAGCCCCCGCGCATCCAACGCCAACAATCGCTCGATCGCTCTTCGGTCTTTCACCCGTGTCGTGGCATCATCCTCGTAATGATTCAAGTCCGAGGTCGTCAACAAGAGTACTTCCTCTAGAGACTCCGCCAGGACCTGACCCACCGCTTCTCCGACACTCACCAAGTCTTCAAATCGCAGCGTTCCCAACGCTACTGGCACAAAAGAAAATTGCGGCGCGAGCACTTGCAAGAACGGAAGCTGCACCTCCAGCGAATGTTCCTGACTGTGCGCGACGGAATCTTCATGCAACAACCGACAGGCCGCACGCAATTCCCGCGCCAACGGCTCGTCGATCGGTGCGTCGCCCAGGGGTGTCCGCCAGGCGCCTCTCAAAAGAATCGCCGCGGGCTCTCCCCGCGGAAAATGCCGCACGCCCAAAATCAACACTTTTCGCGGCAATACCATGCGCGAAAACACGGCTCCGGCTACGGCACCCGAATACACGTAGCCCGCATGCGGCAGCAGACAAGCCTTCACCGCAATCTTTTCTATGTTTGATTCTGTTTTTGTGAAGCGATCAACAATGGCGATCAGTTCCGCTGGATTGGAAGGATAAAAGCGGCCGGCAACCGCAGGCAGGCGGAGCACAAAAGCTCCCGAACATTCGCAAAAACTCTTACAACGACTTCGACGGCTTGCCCTTTACGCGGACAGCCCTCAACAACTTCGGGTCGTATATCACGCTAAC
Source organism: uncultured Acidobacteriota bacterium (assembly GCA_963834025.1). GTDB lineage: Bacteria > Acidobacteriota > Terriglobia > Acidiferrales > UBA7541 > Acidiferrum. Next base: position 1,235,803 of record CAWIAI010000007.1, read on the forward strand.
TTTGTCGCCGTACTGGAATCCGCCCTTATCGATGATCTGCTGCATCTTGGTCGCGGCTTCTGGTGAAAGCGTGAAGGTCTGAATCGTCAGATCGTTGCCCTTCGCGCGTACGGTAATCTGAGCAGTATTCGCATTCATCACAAATCCGTCGAACTTCGCCAAGCCCGCCGGTATCGGCTTCGGCTTCACCGCATTCACGATAATGGGTACGGCGGTATCCACAATAATGGGCGTGATGATACCCGGATCTTGAGCCATCGCAGGCGAACACCACAACGCCGCCAGCACTACCGCCGGCAAGCTCAGCACCGCGACTCGGCGAAACATTTTCATTCGATATCGTCCGTGGCAATTCGGAGTGACTTCAAAAAGCGAACATCCTGGGGTGTCATCGACAACCGCGCTACAGGCTTGCGCTCCTGGTCCTGCTCGAACGATTCCTGATCCACCTGAATGCGCAAGGACTCTAGAAAGCGCTTGTCCTGCGTGGTCAACGCGGTCGTCTCGCCGGCCGAGCCATCGCGTTTGGCCAGTCCGATGGTCGCGTCCAGCTTCAACACAATATCGTAGCCATGCGCGCGAACCCCGGCAATTGCGCCGGTGATGCGCTCGGACTCCGACACGGTGTCGTTGATTGCGTGACCCAATTCACGCAGCAGGTTTTTCAGGTTATCGTCGAGTTGCAAGGTTGGTCTCCCCTAACCTCATAGACATTTTAGGCTCACGTTAAGGCGGATACAAGAGACCTTGCGACTGTTGTCTCCAAAGTGTTCACAGTCCCTTTGTTCAGGTGTTCTGCGCCTCAAATCAAGGCGCCCGCTTCGGAAAGCGGCCGCTACACGGGGGTCCGGTCTGCGTTCCGCTGTAAGGGCGCAGCGCACTGCGCTGCCCAGCATGCCCGGGCCGATCGGCCGGGAGCAAGGCAACGTTGCGAATCGGGAGAATCGGTCCACCTTCTGCGCTAAACTATCCCGGTGGCCACTTCCATTTCCACCGCCCAGTCCCCGCCTCAACAAGGGTTCCGGCGCCTCTGGCGCACCCTCAAACAACTCTTCTACGAAGTGACCGGCGCCCTTTTCGCCATCCTAGCCTTCGCCTGGCTGAACGCCACCTTCCGCGCCTGGACCACGCGCGACGTAGCCCACTGGCTCATGGCGATGCCGCTGAGCGTCGCCGCCCTCTTCCTCTTTTTCGCGATAAGCTCATTTCGCAAAGCGAGAAATCTGTGAACCAGCGCACTAGCCGCGTGTTCGAGGTTTGCAAGGGCCGGGCTGGCCCCGCCAGGCGTCAATATATGCACAATAGAATCCGCAAGCCATAAGTCGCCCGCATTTTCGTATTGCGAGTTTCACGTTCACTATGACCGACACAGACAAAACCCTCAAATCCCCAAGCGAGCGAAAGGCCCAATTCACCACGCTGTCCGGCCATGCCATCGATCGCCTCTACACCGAAGAAAATCTCGTCGACTGGAATTTTGAAGATGCTCTTGGCTATCCCGGCGAAGCTCCGTATACGCGTGGCATTTATCCGTCGATGTATCGCGGCCGTCTTTGGACCATGCGCCAATACGCTGGCTTCGGCTCCGCCGCCGAATCCAACCAGCGTTACCGCTATCTCCTCGACAAAGGCCAGAGCGGCCTCTCTGTAGCCTTTGATCTGCCTACGCAAATCGGCATGGACTCTGATCACCCGCTAGCCCTGGGCGAAGTAGGAAAAGTCGGCGTAGCTATTGACTCTCTCGAAGACATGGAAACGCTCTTCGACGGCATACCGCTCGAAAAAGTCTCCACTTCGATGACCATCAACTCCACCGCCGCAATTCTTCTCTGCCTCTACGTGGCCGTGGCAAAGAAACAGGGCGCCAATCTCGCAAAACTTTCGGGTACGGTGCAGAACGACATCCTCAAGGAGTACATCGCGCGTGGTACCTACATCTATCCCGTCCGCCCGGCCATGCGCATCGTCACGGACGTCTTCGCTTGGTGCCGCACGGAGCTTCCCAAGTGGAACACCATCTCCATCTCCGGCTATCACATCCGCGAGGCAGGCTCGACCGCGATTCAGGAAGTCGCCTTCACGCTGGCCAATGCCATCGCGTACGTTCAAGCCGCCATCGACGCTGGACTCAGCGTCGACGAATTCGCCTCGCAACTCTCCTTCTTCTTCAACGCGCACAGCGATCTGCTTGAGGAGATCGCCAAATACCGCGCGGCCCGCCGCTTATGGGTGCGAATCATGCTCGAGCGTTTCAACGCTCGCGACCCGCGCTCGTCGCTTCTGCGCTTCCACGCACAAACCGCCGGCTCATCCCTGACGGCCCAGCAACCCGAAAACAACATCGTCCGCGTGGCCATTCAGGCCTTAGCCGCGGTTCTAGGGGGCTGCCAATCCCTGCACACAAACTCGATGGACGAAGCTTTAGCTCTCCCCACGGAAGACGCCGCGCTAATCGCGTTGCGCACACAACAAATCATCGCTCACGAAACCGGCGTGGCGAACACCATCGACCCAGTAGCGGGCTCGTATGCCATCGAGACGCTAACCAATGAAATCGAAAAGGGCGCGCTGGCCTACATCAAAAAGATCGACGCCACGGGCGGCATGTTGCGCGCCATCGAATCCGGCTTTGTCCAAGGCGAGATCCAGAAAGCCGCCTACGAATACCAGCGCGCGGTCGAACGGCACGAACAAATTGTAGTAGGCGTAAATGAGTTCGTCGCTGAGGAAGATCGATCGATTCCGACGCTACGCATCGACCCGAAGATCGAGCAGACCCAAATCGCCCGCCTCCAGTCTCTCCGAGCCAGGCGCAACGCGTCGCTCGTAACCGCTGCGCTAACGGAACTAAGCCGCCGCGCCACCACCACCGAGAACCTGGTCCCCGCCATCCTGAGAGCGGTGGAATCGCTCGCCACAGTGGGCGAAATTTCCGACACCCTGCGGCGCACCTTCGGCGAATACCAAGAATCCGTAATCATCTAGACGCCGCGCCAACCGCATCAGCCACAGTGCCTCTCAGTCTGTTGAGGACACCAAGCAGTCTCGTATCTGGCCGCAAGCGCAGGCTGTTTCCCAGTCGCGCGTGTAGTATTCTGGCCGCGACGTGCCCTCCACCAAACTCATTCTCGCTTCCGCCTCCCCGCGCCGCGCAGAGATCCTCCGCGACGCCGGCTTGGCCTTCACGGTTCTCTCGTCGGCCGTAGACGAAACGCCTATCCCTGGCGAATCGGCTCAGGACCTCGTGCAGCGCCTCGCCGATGCCAAGGCCGAGCTCGCCGCCGCACGCGCCGTAGGCCCGGCAATCGTCATTGCCGCCGACACCGCTGTCTTGATCGACGGAGAAATTCTTGGCAAGCCTCGCACCACCGACGATGCGCGTCAGATGCTGATGAGGCTTTCCGGCCACGTCCATTCCGTCGTAACCGGCGTCACGGTCATCCGCCTTCCCGACGCCGAGCGCCGCACCTTCGTCGAAACCACGCACGTCCATTTCGGCCCCCTCTCGTCCGAGGACCTCACCCGGTACCTCGCTACCGAAGAGCCCTTCGACAAAGCCGGCGCCTACGCCATCCAGGGCCGCGCCGGACGCTACATTCCGCGCATCGAGGGCTGCTACTACAACGTAGTCGGCCTCCCACTAGCGCGCCTGTGCCACAGCCTGTCGGAGCTGGGCTGGTCCGAAGATTAGTGAGTTCGACTGATTGAGAGTTGCCTCTAGACGAACGGACTTCAGAGGCGGAAAAACGAAGCCCAAAAAGAAGAGAAGCAGCTAGGGTTTTGGCCCTAACTGCTTCCCGGGGTGTGTCCTCGAAGTGGTATTACTAGAATAGACGCAGGACAGTGCCTGTCGGTTACTTCCCAAAAAGCAATAGATTCCTGGTCTTTAGAATCAGTTACTTACGGAATGTTTTTCGCGTTGGTTTTGGCTCTGGTGTTCTAGTGCAAAACCGCCGGTTGGTCCATATCCGCACGAACTCAAACGAAAAGGCGCCCCGCGAAGAGCGCCTCTTTCGGAATTCGTAATTTTCAAGCGGCGATGGTTGGCTCGCTTTAGACTTTCTTTTCTTCCGATGGACGTTCCACCGGAGGAGGGGGCTGCACTGTGGGAGGCGGCGGTGGCGTGTGCGACGCTCCGGACATGCCTTCTTTGAAGTTGCGAATGCCTTCGCCCAGACCCTTCATGACTTCAGGGATTTTGCGGCCGCCGAACAAAATCAGAACGATGGCCAGAACGATCAGCCAGTGAAAAACGCTAAATTCACCCATGAACAACCTCCACGCAGCCCTACCCCCGAATCGCTATCGTCCAACCCTAGCGCAGGACGCCTCGCACGGCAAGCCTCGGGCTACACGTACGGATGGCTATAGGATAACACGCTCGTCCCCTGCCCGGCGCGTCACTCGCTCGCGGTCCAGGTATTCCAGCAAGGGGATGGCGTACTTGCGGGTGATCCCGGTAAGCTCTTTGAAAACAGGCACGGAGATGCGTTCACCCTTCGACTTTTTGTACGTGGAAAGGCACCACTTCAGATGAGCGAGCGCATCGCGGTGGAAAATAAGTTCGGGAGTGATGCGCACGAGATTCCTGTCGCGGAGCAGCATTTGGAGAATTCTTTCGGCGCGCTTGGTTTCCACCGGCAGCCTGCCCAGAACCTCTTTCACTGCCGGGACGGTTAGTCCCGCGGCGGCAAAGGCGGTTTCGATCTGGTCTTTCGCGCGCGCTTCCTCCGGCTCAAGTGTGATCACCGAACCGGCGCGTTTCACAATTTCGCCTTGCAGTTCGAGCTTTTTCTGCGCGACCAATTCCTCGAGTGCCGCGCGGAAAGTTTCCGGCCGCACGCGCCTTCCTAAACTAGACCGCAGATCTTCGCGCAAAATTCCCGGCAACAGCGGATTTTCTTTGTGAAACCGTTCCACGCGTGCCGCGATTTTCTGCCGCGCCTCTTCGAACGCTTTCGCCGGAACGAGGATCAGCGGGTCTGCTACGTTCCTGGCGCGACCGGACGCGGTGAGTCTCCGCGCCGCATCGCGTATTTCGTCGTCCAGCCAGCCTGTTCGCGCCGAAATGTCCTGGAACACGATTCCGCCGAGCGAGCGGTCTGCCATGGTTGCCAATATCTCAACTCGGTCGCCGCGTTCCAGCGTTTCGAGATACGCCACGCGGCCCGTATCTCGCGTTAGCGGCCGCCGAGCCAGCGCTTCCAGAACCGCGCCACCGCCGATCGTGGTGACCGGAGAGAATTGCCGCACGATGAATCGATCCCCTGGTAAAACCAGTACCTCATCTTGCAGGCGCAACTGGGCGAACGCGCTTTGCCCTGGCGCCAGTTCGCTGTGACCGAAAAGAAACATCTCGGCGGTCGTCTCTGATGTTCCGGCGTGAAAGTGAACGCGGCTGCGCTGCTTTAGCTTTGGCGCGGATGGTAATAGTTGGAGGCGCGTGTCGATTCTACGGGTGGCGCGAAATTTTCCGGGTGTGGCCAGCACCATACCGCGTTTGAGCGCCGTGTGCTCGATGCCCGCGAGATTGACCGCGGTGCGCTGTCCGGCAACCGAGCGCTCCACTGCTTTTCCGCCTGACTGTACGCCGCGCACCCGCAGCAGCTTACGCTCCGGCAAAAGTTCGACCTCATCGCCCGGGCCGACGCTGCCAGAAATCAGCGTTCCGGTTACGACGGAGCCAAACCCCTTGATGGCAAACGCACGATCGATCGGCAAACGAAAATGATGCGCCGCGTCTTTGCCACGAACATCGAGCGCGGTGCGGTGCAATTCCTTCTTCAACTCGGTCAACCCGGCTCGTGTTTTTGCACTCAAGGGAATAATCGGAGCGTTTTCGAGGAATGTGCCGCGCAAATATTCCTCAACTTCGAGCCGCACCAATCCCGCGGTATCCGCATCGACGAGATCGCTCTTCGTGAGCGCGACCACGCCGCGCTTCACCCCGAGCAGCCGGCAAATATCGAAGTGCTCGCGCGTCTGCGGCTTGATTGATTCATCCGCGGCAATCACGAGTAACAACAAATCCAAACCAGCCGCACCGGCAAGCATGTTGCTCACAAACCGCTCGTGCCCCGGTACATCCACAAACCCAAAGCGAACACCGTCCTCTTCCAGAAACGCGAATCCCAGATCGATTGTGATCCCCCGCCGCTTTTCCTCCTCCAGACGGTCTGGATGCGTCCCTGTTAGCGCCTCAACCAGCGCCGACTTACCGTGATCGATGTGCCCCGCAGTTCCGACGATGATGCTCTTGGATATTGCACTCATGGGGTTTTAGGAAGGTGACGCGCTCCATGTTACGGGAGACAGAAATTTACCGTCCAATATGGACGCGCAACCGAACAAATGTGACCTGAGACATTTAACCATATCCCTGAAGCTCATATCCTAGACGATGTAGGCGACTGGCAAGGACAACCCCCGAAGGAGTCCTCGACACGTGCGGCAAAGCAGATTTGTTGCAGCGATTGCTTAGGGATCTATTTCGCGGCAGCAATTTCGTCGACGATGGCTTGCGTGGCGGCGCGGGGGTCTGAGGCGGCGGTGATCGGGCGGCCTACGACCAGGAAATCGGCGCCGGCTTTGATGGCTTCAGTGGGAGTCGCGGTGCGGGCCTGGTCGTCGGTCTTCCTTGCGGTTGCGACATCTTTCTCTTTCGGGCGAACGCCGGGAGTTACGATCAGAAAATCGCGGCCGCAGGCTTTTCGTATGGCGCGGGCTTCCTGCACCGAAGCAACTACGCCATCCACACCGGCGGCCTTGGCCAGCTTCGCGAGTTTCACGACGCGGCTTTGCGGCGGTCCACCGATTCCGACTTCGCGCATCGTTTTCTGATCCATGCTCGTCAGGATTGTGACGGCGAGCAATCGCGGGCGGTCCGCACCCATGGGTTGGCCAGCGCTAATGGCTTGCACTGCCGCGTGAAGCATCGCGTGGCCGCCGAGGGCGTGTACGTTCACAAGCTGCACGCCAGACATCGCGGCGGTTGAAAGCACGGCGCCGGCAACGGTGTTCGGAATGTCGTGAAATTTCAGATCGAGAAAGATGCCGGCACCCAGCGCCGAAACTTCGCGCACCGCAGCCGGACCTGCCGCCGTAAAAAGCTGGCTGCCGATCTTGAACATGCCGACCAGGTCGGCAACCTGCTTGGCAAATTTAACGGCGGAATTCAGCGAATCAAAATCGAGCGCGACGATCAGGCTGCTTCGCGGATGGGCGTCGAAGGTCAAAGTTATCGTTGGCGCCGGCTATGTTGGATCTGATGCTCGCGACCGCCAGAGTGCCTAACGCCGCTCGGGCAATTGCATCAATTCGAGCCGGACCTGGCTGACACCCGAATTGATCAAGCCAATCTTCCGGGCGACACGATAGGATACATCAATTTCGCGGCCTTCCTGATACGGTCCGCGGTCATTAATTCGTACCACTTCAAACTTGCCATTGCGGGGGTTAACGACGCGTACGAGGGAACCGAAGGGCAGGTTCGGATGAGCGGCGGTCAGTGATTCGGAGTCGAAACGCTCCCCGTCGGCAGTCTTTTTTCCGTTGAACTCTGGCCCGTACCAACTGGCGTTGCCCACCCAACTCTTAATCGGCTTGGGGGGATCGCTCAGATGAGCCACCAAGGGGGCCTCCATCGCCGGTGCGATGAGGAACATCAGTGGCACCCAACGGAGAGCAGCCCAGATAAAGAAGAGTCGTCGTCTCATAGTGTGTTCTTTATGCTACGAACATCCAAAAAAGTGTAGCAAAAAAGCCTCGGTTTGTCAACCGATGTCGGCATGAAATTTTGTCACTATATCTTTGATAGTACAAGACTTAGCTTTAGAAATGGCCTCCTCAAGACCGTATACCAAGTGCTGGGTCGCCATCGGGTCGGCAAAGTTAGCCGTGCCTACCTGGACCGCCGACGCCCCAACAGACAGGTAATCAAGCACGTCTTCCACCTTCTCGACACCTCCGAGCCCAATTACAGGGATTTCCACAGCCTGTCTAACGTCCCATACCAGCTTGAGGGTGATGGGCTTAATGGCGGGGCCCGACAGGCCCCCAGTCGGGTTCCCGAGCCGGGACCTGCCCGTGCGAAAATCGATGGCCATCGCGGGGTAAGTATTTGCCACCGTAAGGGCATCGGCCCCAGCTTCGGCTGCCGCACGGGCTGTAAGTCTAATGTCTGTAACGAGAGGCGAGAGCTTGACCCATAAGGGGCGCTTTACGGCGGCCTTGCGGGCGGCACTCACGACCTCGAACACCATGCCAGGATCGCACCCGAACTGCATGCCTCCCTTCTTGACGTTAGGGCAGGAGATATTGAGCTCGTACCCAGCTAGACCCTCGTTATCCTCAAGGGTTCGGATGACCTCAACGTAGTCTCCTAAGGTGTATCCGAAGACGTTGGCGAGTACCGGGACCACGTATTTTCTTAGTACCGGAAGTTTTTCCGCGACGAAGGCTCGGGCACCAACGTTTTGCAGGCCAATGGCGTTCAACATTCCGGAAGGTGTTTCGACTATGCGGGGCGGAGGTGCGCCGTCGATGGGTTCCCGTGATAGGCCTTTGGTGACAAAGCCCCCGAGGAGATTGAGATCGACGAGATGGGCAAACTCGATCCCGTAGCCGAACGTGCCGCTGGCCGCAAGGATGGGGTTACGCAGGCGCAAGGCGCCTACTTGCACGCTTAGGTCGACAGCGGCTGCGGTAGTCACTGCGCGGGAGAGGGTATCACGCGAGGATGCCGTAGCGAAGCAGGAAGTTGGCGAACTGACGGGCAGCTAACGACCCACCCTTGCGATCTCGGCTGGAGACAATTTTGGTATCGAGGCTTGCGCGACATAGCCGGAGAATTCCGCTACAGGTCGAGGGGGCCTGTTGAAGGAACCGAGACGTGCTCACTCAGCAGGCTATCCAAGTCTAATCGGCGAGTGTACATCGCCAGGTTCCCCTTGCCATCCCTCGGCCAAGAATCGCGTGGCCTATCCCAATAGAGCTCGACGCCGTTGTCGTCGGGATCGCGCAGATAGATCGCTTCGCTAACACCGTGATCGGCTGCACCTTCGAGCGGAATGCGAGCGGACAATACTCGGTGCAGAGCTTCGGCTAGGGCGGGGCGGGTGGGGTAGACGATGGCTGAATGATAGAGGCCGGTCGAGCCGGGTGGCGGAGGATTTCCTCCCAGGCTTTCCCATGTGTTCAGCCCGAGATGATGGTGATACCCGCCTGCCGATAGAAACGCAGCGGAGTCGCCCATGCGCTGCATGATCTGGAAGCCCAGCACTCCGGAATAAAAATGGAGGGCACGTTCCAGGTTAGCGACTTTGAGATGGACGTGGCCGATGCGGACTCCAGCATTCGCCACAAAGGATCCGATTGGTTCTTGAGTATGGTTTGGAGGATTCATGCTCGCCTGCTTTCTGAATCTACGATACAACCAACGCTCGGGTTAGCAAGATAGACTCGCCGCTGCAAGTTCGCGAAGAAGAGCTTGTGAGTGTTGGCCGGAGTGCTTTTCGTTACGCCGGGCTAAAGCCCAGCGTGGACATTGGCGCGGTGGAGGTTATTGAGACTGCCGGGTTGCTCGATTCGCATGCGCCGCAGGTTTTGCTAACGCTTCGGCGAGTACGTGGCCGTCGTTCGTGGCAAGAGTGATGCCGCAGAGCGTGGCGAGTGTTGGCGCGATGTCTGCTGGTGTGACATCGCGATAGTAATCGCCGGGCTGGATGCCGTAGCCCATCAGGAGAATAGGCACGTGCTGGTCGTAGTCATACGGTGTGCCGTGGCCTGTGCCGTAGGTCCGCGTTTTTCCGCCGGGCGTGCCATCCACCAGCCAGTATGGCTTCGGAACGATGAAGAGGTCGCCGCTGCGACCAGCGAAGTAGCTGTCGGCGAACGCGGCGCGGATGGGGTTTTGCGTCGCGGGGCGGCCTTGAACCTCTTCCGCCCAGTAGACCGCGGCTACACCCGGCTGCGATAAGGCCGCATCGGAGACGGCTTGCAAGGCGTCGCCCACATCTTTCATGCGGTCATAGACACCTGGAGCGAAATAAAGGTCGCTGTTTGCTATGCGAGCGACGGCTGGCTTGGGAAAATTAAACGGCTCGAGCGACTTCTCGATCTTTTCCTGCAATTCCGAGACGTGCAGAATTCCAGCATCGGCCCCGGTCTTGGTCATGTCCTCCGGAATCGGCACGACGCCGTGGTCGGCGCTGAAGGCAACGACGTAATTTCCCCGGCCGACTTTTTTATCGAGGTGCGTGAACAACTCGCCGAGATCCTTGTCGAGCGTGATCAGGATGTCCTGGATTTCGCGGCTGCGCGGGCCGAATTCGTGGCCGACATAATCGACCGAGGAATAGCCGACGCCGAGGAAATCCGTCGTACCACTTTTACCCAGGCCGAGTTGATCGATTGCGGTCTCCGCTAGGCGCGTGAGATAGGTGTCCGCGAAGGGGCTGCTTGCCCATTGCTCGTAAAACTCGGCGTCGGGTTCGGCAGCGCCGTCTTTTCCTCTCAGCGAATGGGGAAAGGCTGGCCCCCAGCCTGTGGGAGGACCGGCGCCAGTAGCTTTCTCGTCGTACCAGTAGGCGCTTTCCGGCAGAGATAGATTCCACGTCTTGCCGTAGTCGGCCTTGACTGGACGCGCCTTTACGTAATCCTCGATGAACGGCATGGTGCCGTAGGCGGTGGAGGTCATCCATCCGCCGTTGTCGAACCACGTGGCGGCGTCGGCTTTGTGGCCGGCCATAGTGATCGCGGCGCGAGCTTTCAGAGAGAAGGTAACCACTCGGGTGGCGCCGCCGGTTTGGAATTTCAGCTCTTCTGCGAACGACGGTAGCAGCATGCGCCACGCAGTATCGCCACCTTTTGCGGTGGCGCCGGCATAACCGGAATTTTTGGCGTTGGGATCCGCGGTACAGGTCACCATTTTTTGCGTTTCGCGGTCCCACCAGGCGTTGGCGATCATCCCGTGGGTGGCTGGGAAAGCGCCGGTGGAAATCGTGGCGTGGCCGACGCAGGTTTCCGTGGCGGCGTAAGGATAGGCGGCTTCGCGGAACCATGCGCCTTCCTCAACCAGTCGCTTGAGGCCGCCGGTCCATTGGCCGCGGAATTTGTCGACGTAGTCGCCGCGCATCTGGTCGACGACGAGAAGAACGACGAGCTTGGGGCGCTGCGGGGACTTGGGGGTTTGGGCGGCGGCCGGGGAAATCGCGGCGAGAGCAAGGAGTAATAGGGCAAACCACGGAGTTTTTATCCGGAGTGAGATGGGAGATTGTTTGGGATTTCGCGACTGGCTATGCGGTTGGCTCCGATTGGGCATATGATCCTCTAGGTTTTTTCTGGCGCGGAAGTTTACCACGCGAGGCGTAGCTGGACAGGCGAGTAGAGTTCGGCGGGCGCGTGGAGTTCTGTTGACTCGGCGGCAGCTAGTCGCCGCATTTCATGACGGAGTCGCGGGCCTAGGCCGTCGATGAGGGTCGTCTCCGAGAGTTGCGCCGGCTTGTGCTAGGATTACGCCCGACATGCGCATCGTAGAGAAGGCACAGTTGATGTCGGCGTCGGAGATTGACCGCACTTTGCAGCGGTTGGCGCACGAGATTGTGGAGAAGAGCGGCGGGACCAAGCATTTGGCGATGATCGGGATCCGGCGGCGCGGCGTGCCCTTGGCGCAGCGGATTGCGCAGGCCATGCGCGGCATCGACGGCGTGGACGTGCCGGTGGGGACGCTGGACATTACGCTGTATCGCGACGATCTTTCGAAGGTGGCTTCGCATGCGGTGCTGCAGTCGTCGGATATTTCGTTCGGTGTAGACAACATGAACCTGGTGCTGGTGGATGACGTGCTTTATACCGGGAGGACGATCCGAGCGGCCATGAACGGGTTGTTTGATCTGGGGCGGCCGAAGCGCGTTTCGCTGTGCGTACTGATCGACCGCGGGCATCGCGAGATGCCGATCGAAGCGCAGTTTACCGGGCGCGTGGTACAGACGAGCCCAACGGAAATTATTGAGGTGCGGTTGCGCGAAATCGACAATGAAGAGCGCGTCGTGTTGGTCGACCGTGTAGAATAAGGTGCGGTGTGCAGGAGCACGAGGGTTCGGGCAACGAGTGAAAATGTGACGCACCGTTTTCGTGACCTACTGGCGCTGGAACCGCTCAACGCGGACGAACTGACATTTCTTCTCGATCAAAGCAAATCCTTCCAGGAAATTCAGCGGCATCCTTTGAAAAAGCTGGCCGTGCTGCGCGGCAAGACCGTGGCGCTGGCGTTTTTCGAGACTTCAACGCGGACACGCATCAGTTTCGGGACGGCAGCGTCACGGCTGGGCGCGGACACCATGAATTTGCAGGCAGAGGCGTCGAGCCTGAAAAAAGGCGAGTCGCTACTGGATACGGTGCACACTTTGGATGCGATGAAGCCGGATTGTCTGGTGATGCGACATGCGGCTTCTGGGGCGCCAGAGTTTGTGGCGCGGCACCTGGAGATTCCAGTGATCAATGCCGGCGATGGGACACACGAGCACCCCTCTCAAGGATTGCTGGACGCGCTGACGATTCGCGATCGGAAGGGCACAATCGAGAATCTCAACGTGACGATTCTGGGCGACATCAAGCATAGCCGCGTGGCGCGTTCGAACATTCATCTGCTGGGGAAATTCGGATGCAAGTTCACTCTGTGCGGGCCGGCGATGTGGGTACCGCGGGAACTGGAGAAGCATCGCACCTGAAGGAACGGAGATCCGGCGCGTTTTCCGAATTGAGGAGGCGCTCGAGAATGCCGACGTCGTGCTGGCGCTGCGCGTGCAGAACGAGCGGCTGCACGAACCGGCGCTTTCGTTGAACGACTATATCTTGCTGTACCAATTGAACGCGGAACGCATGCGTCACGCGAAGGCCGATGCGATCGTGCTGCATCCGGGCCCGTTGAATCGCGGCATTGAGATTACGCCAGAGGTTGCCGACAGCCCGCAATCTTGCGTACTGGAGCAAGTCACCAATGGCATCGCCGTGCGCATGGCGCTGCTGTTTCTTTTAGCCGCTGGAGGCTCTGAGGATGACGGCCAGCAAGCGACCGAAGCATCCCCGCCCCGGAACCGGCGGTCCACCGATCATAAAGATGCAACCGATCGAAAGGACGTAAAGGATTCCTCGCATGCTTCTCATTAAAAATGGCCGCGTCTTGAATCCGGCGACGAAAACGGACGCAGCAATGGATGTGCTGCTCGACGGTGACCGCATCGCGGAAGTCGAGGAGGCCGGAAAACTTTCCGAGAGAGCGAAGAACGCGGAAGTCTTTGACGCTGCAGGATTGATCGTCGCGCCTGGTTTCATCGATATGCACGTACATCTTCGCGAGCCTGGGCAAGAAAATTCGGAGACGATCGAAACGGGGACGCGTTCGGCGGCGCGGGGCGGCTTCACGGCGGTGTGCTGCATGCCAAATACGAAGCCGGTGAATGACAACGCGAGCGTAACGCGATTCATCATGGACCGTGCAAAGGCGGGCGCCAGCGTGCGCGTCTGGCCAATCGGCGCTGCATCAGTGGGCAGCAAGGGCGAGGCGATCGCCGAGATTGCGGCGATGAAGCAGGCGGGAATCGTGGCCGTGAGCGACGACGGAAAGCCCATCGCAACCGCAAAGCTCGCGCGTCAGGTGATGGACTATTGCAAGTCGCTGGATATTCCGGTCCTTGAGCACGCGGAAGATGTCTCGCTAGCGGCGGGCGCGGTTATGCGCGAGGGCGTGACCTCGACACGGCTGGGGCTCGCGGGAATGCCGGCGGCGGCTGAGTCAGTATGCGTAGCGCGAGATGTGCAGCTTGCCGAATTGACCGGCGCGCGATTGCATATCGCGCATCTATCGGCACGTGGCTCTCTCGATCAAGTGCGTTGGGCGAAGTCGCGCGGGCTGCACGTCAGTTGCGAAGTGACGCCGCATCATTTCACGCTGATTGACGAGGACGTGCAGTACGATTCCCGCTTCAAGATGAACCCACCGCTGGCGGCGCGAGAAGATCGCGAAGCGTTGCTCGCCGGATTGGCCGATGGAACCGTGGATGCCCTTGCGACCGACCACGCACCGCATGAACCAGCGCTGAAGGACGTGGAATTTGATCGCGCGCCATTCGGCATTCTTGGATTTGAGACGGCGATTGCATTGTCGCTCGAACAGCTTGTGCACCGCCGGCGAATCTCACTGATGCGCATGGTGGAGTTATTTACGACGGGACCAGCTCAAGTTCTGGGAATGGGGCGCTCGCTCGCGGCGGGCGAACCTGCTGACATCACCATTTTTTCCACGGATCACGCCTGGACTTATGATGTGAAGGATTCGCCAAGCAAATCGCGCAACTCACTATTTGATCAGCGTGAGTTCAAGGGCGCCCCCATGGCTACCGTGGTTGCCGGGCGCATCGTTTGGAAGCGCTGACCGACCTCGCTGACGAACCCCGGAAACGGAAACGCCCACTCCGCGTCTAGTCCTGAATAGGATCACCATCGCGGCCAACCCTGGCGCGCGTCCGGAGGTACTCTCATGCACTCGATCTGGCAAGATCTCCGCTATTCCGTTCGGATGCTGAGTAAGGCGCCCGCATTCGCTGCCGTTGTGGTGCTCACCCTGGCGCTCGGGATCGGCGGCAACACGGCAATCTTCAGCCTGGTGAACACGGCGTTCTTCCGGCCGCTGCCGCTATTTGACCCTGACCGCACGTTGCGCTTGCTGGACTCGATGCGCGGCCCCGACGGGCATCTGCAAACGTTCGGTATGCACAGCCAGAACGTGACTACACTTCGCGAAGCTAATCATGTTTTTGACGCGACGGTGGCGTTACGCGGCGAGGATCTAACTTTGACAGGTGGCGACGAACCGCAGCGCATCGCCGTTGTCTACCGGTCGGAGGGCTGGGCGTCCACCCTGAAAGTGCAACCCTTCCTTGGCCGTGATTTTAATTCCGACGAAGAGAAACAGGGCGCGAACAGCGGCGTCGCGCTGATCAGCTTCGGGTTGTGGCAACGATACTTCGGCTCGGTCACTTCGATTTTGGGGACCTCGGTGCGAATTGACAATCGCCCTTTCCGGATCGTGGGCGTGATGCCCCGAGGATTTAATTTTCCCTACGACGCGGAGGTCTGGATACCGTTTGCGGTCGATGCCGGCGATCGCGCGCGCGATTTCGCCGTGTTCGCGCACGTCAAGCCAGGAATAACCATGCAACAGGCGCGGCGGTCACTCGACGAGGTTACGGCGCGCATCAAGGAAAGGTACCCGGAGACCTTGCCTGCGTATGCCATGACGTCCATTACGTTGCGGGAAAATTTGACCGACAACGAGGACAGCACGATGCTGGCACTGCTTTGCATCGTGGGATTTTTATTACTCCTTGCTTGCATCAACGTCTCAAATTTGCTGCTTGCTCGATCCGTGGTTCGCGCCAGGGAATTCGCGATTCGCGCAGCGCTGGGAGCGAGTCGGAAGCGTCAGTTCCAACAACTGTTGACGGAAAGCATGGTGCTGGCAATTCTTGGATTCGCCTGCGGACTCTTGTTTGCTACCTGGCTGAATCGCTACGCCGACACATTGCTGCCATCCAATATCGGCACGCAACTCGGAATGAGCGCCTCTCAGTTGGACGTCCGCGTACTGTGTTTCGCGCTGCTGGTGTCGTTGCTGGCCGGAGCCGTTGCGGCCGTGGTTCCGACGTTGACACAAGGGGGGAACGCATCACCCGAGATGCTAAAAGAAGGCGGTCGATCTGGAGCGGGCCACGGTCGCGGAACCAACCGTTTGTTGAGCGCGTTCGTAGTCGCGGAAACGGCGCTGGCGTTGGTGTTGGTCGCGGGAACCGGCCTAATGACTCAGAATTTTCGCAGGCTGCAGCATCGGGAACTAGGATTTCAACCAAATCGATTGCTCACCATGAAGTTCACGCCGTCGCAAACAAATTATGCGCCCGGGCCGCGGCGGAGCGTCCTGTTGCAGCGCGTCCTGGATGAGCTGAGGGGCACTCCCGGCGTCGATGTGGCCGGAGCCACTACCGTTAATCCGCTGGGTGGCGGAACATGGAGCATGCCGATTCTGGTGAGCGGTATTGAAGCCGGAGATGTTGGCAACACCTTTGATGTCAATCATCGGCTGATCAGCCCCGGATTGTTTCGCGCGATGGGCATTCCCCTTTTGCGGGGAAGAGACTTCACGGAATTGGACAGCGAATCCAACGAAACCGTAGCGATTGTCAGTCAACAAATGGCTAAGCGATTTTGGCCGGACCAGGATGCGCTGGGAAAGCGCGTGCGCATTGCCCGCGGCAATAGGCCTTGGATCACCGTCGTGGGAATTGTGGGAAACGTTCACGATATGGGTGATCCGGGCGATCCCGTCGAGACGTGGTACTTGCCGTATTCGCAGCAGGCTTCGACGGCTGCCGCCGATTCGGTCTATCTGATGATCCGGACAAGCGCCGATCCGGCCGCGGTTGTGCCGGCAATCAAGCAGGCAGTGCGGCGGGTCGACGCAACAATTGCGCTCTACGCGGTGTCGGGTATGGATCAATATTATTCGCAAACGTTGGAGCGCGAACGACTTGGAGCGCGTGTAATGAGTTGTTTCGGAATTTTTGGTCTGCTGCTTGCGGCGCTGGGAGTTTATGGCGTTATGGCATTTGCAGTGGCGCAGCGCACGCGCGAAATCGGTGTTCGTATTGCCCTGGGCGCGGAAAAAATGGAAATACTCTCGTTGATTCTGAGGCGGGGACTAACGCTGGCGTGCGCGGGCCTCGTACTTGGATCGTTGCTCGCCGCAGCCTTGAATCGGGCGCTCATCAGCTTCTTGAGTGAAGTGCACGGCGTCGAACTCTTGCCGCCGGCGATGGCCTCTCTGCTCTTATTCGGAGTCGCTGCTTTGGCGTGCTACCTGCCAGCTAAGCGCGCGGCGAGCGTCGATCCTTTGATCGCCCTCCGCGCGGAATAGCAATGCTCCTACACCACCGGCAGCACTCTAGTGAGCGGTTGGTTCGGCCGCGGGATGCAAACCGTGCTGCGGCACTTCATGAATGCCGCGCGCGGGCGGCTCGATCTTCTGGCGGTAGAAATGATCGAGCGGCGAGCGGCCTTTGCCGGTCGGGTAGCTTTTCTCGATGGCTTTCGTGACGTAGGCCTTCGCCAGCATCGCCGCTTCCTTCAGTGGGCGCCCTGACGCAAGCTGCGCGGCGATGGCGGCGGCGAACGTGCAACCCGTGCCGTGCAGGGTCTCCTCTCTTACGCGATCGCCTGCAAGTGCGACCATCTCGTTGCCGTCAAACAACACATCGACGGCGCGTTCCATGTGGCCGCCTTTAACGATGACGGCGTGCGCTCCCATCTCGACGATCTTGCGAGCGGCGGCTTCCATATCGGCGAGGTCTTTAATGGTCATGCCCGTCAAAATTTCAGCTTCGGGGATGTTCGGCGTGATCACGGTCGCGCGCTTCAGAAGTTCGGTCGCGACGTACTTGATGCCCGCCGCGTCGAGCAGTTCTGTGCCGCTGGACGATTTCATCACGGGATCGTGCACCACGTGCGCGAATCTGTGCGCGTCCAGAAATTCGGCGACCACCGCCGCGTTTCCGCGGTTGCCCAGCATTCCGATTTTCACAGCGGCGATATCCGAATCGCCGGCCAGCGCTTCAAGCTGGGCGCGCAGCGCGGCATTCGGCGTATTTTGCACATCTTCGACCACTTGCGTGTTCTGAACAGTAAGAGAAGTGATCGCCGCCACACCATAGCAGCCGTGCGCGGCAAAAGTTTTCAGGTCGGCAGCGGTTCCTGCGCCGCAGCTCGGATCAAATCCCGCGATGGTCAAAAGAATCGGAGGAGTTGCGTTGGCGTGATTGTTGTGGCCGTTATGAGTGCTCATGATTTCGCGCTGGTTGCCCCACTATTTTGAAGATTTCGCCGGGCGGTCGGCTTTCTCGTCTCACGTTCACGGCGCCAAGCCGCAGAAACGCCCGTGAAGCGAAAAGTGCCGGTACGCCCCGCGAACGGGATGTACCGGCACTTGCGAATGTACGCGCGTTTGTTTCGTTAGCGCAAGAAAATATTTCGTTTGTACGGCGTCATGTTACTTACGGAAAGAGACCGCGGACGAGAAGCGCTTCAGCGACGCGACCCACTGCGAGAATCATCGCGCCCGCGCGTGGCGGCACGTGATGCTTGCGCATCGTATCCACCATCTCGTGAAAGGAACGCACCATCGTTTTCTGGAGGCGCGTGCTCACCTCTTCGGCCTCCCAAACCAGACCTTGCTGATTCTGCACCCACTCAAAGTAGCTGACGGTGACGCCGCCGGCATTCGCGAGAATATCTGGCAGAACGGTGATACCGCGGCGGGCGAGAATTTCGTCAGCGTGCGGCGTGGTCGGCCCGTTCGCGGCTTCCGCGACGATGCGAGCCTTGATGGCTTCGGCGTTGTGCAGAGTGATGACATTCTCGAGCGCCGCGGGGACCAGGATGTCACACTTCATGGTCAGCAACTCGTCGTGAGAGATGCGCGACGCGCCCGGCATGCCGACGACGGTACCGGCACGCTCCTTATAGCGGATCGCCTTGATGGGATCGATGCCGCGAGAGTTCGTCACGCCGCCGCGGGTGTCGCTGATGGCAACGATTTTCGCCTTCTTATCGGCAAAAATGCGCGCAGTGGCCGCTCCGGAGTTGCCGAAGCCCTGAACGGCGACTGTGGCGCCGCGGAGTGCAATCTTTTTCAGCTTGCAAGCTTCTTCCACGACGGCGACCAAGCCCCGCGCGGCGGCCTCTTCACTTCCGAACGTGCCTCCGATGGATTGCGGCTTGCCGGTGACCACGCCGTGCGACGCGCGACCAACGGTCATCGCGTAGGTGTCCATGATCCACGCCATAGTCTGCGCGTCCGTGTAGACGTCCGGCGCGGGAATATCCTGATCCGGTCCGATGAGCGGAAGAATCTCGCTGGCATACCGTCGCGTCATGCGCTCGAGTTCGCTTTTGGACATGCGTTTCGGGTCGCATATGATGCCGCCCATCGCGCCGCCAAGTGGCAAACTGACGATTGCTGTCTTCCATGTCATCCAGGTGGCCAGCGCCTTGATTTCATCGAGCGTTACGTTGGGATGGAAACGGAGGCCACCTTTTCCGGGTCCGCGGGCGACGTTGTGCTGAACACGAAAGCCGGTGAGGACTTTCACCTGCCCATTGTCCATTTTCGTGGGAATCGACACTTCGACAACGCGTTTGGGAGTCCGCAAAATTTGCCGCAGGCCCGGATCGAGCTTCAGAAATTCCGCAGCCATATCGAATTGAATCTGCGCGATGCGGAACGGATTCAGATCCTCGCGCGGGGCGATGCGCGGAATCATCGGGGGAATGCTGGGCTTGGCGACCGTGGCCATTGGCTTTCGGTCCTTTCCTGTACGGGGCGTCACTCGAACTCGCTCGAGTGTGTTTTCTCTACGTCGTTCACTTGGCCCGACAGCAACCGCAAAATCTGTTCGTGGACTTATCCCGAGGCCGCGATCTTTTTTATGTCCGCGTCTCTATTCTTGCCTCCGTTGGCAAGTAAATACTCGTCGCGACACGCAACGGAGCAAAAGTGCAGCAGTTCTCCGCCCTCGCGCAGCGGAATGGCCAGCACTTCGGCCACGTGCGCTCCGCAGACCGGGTCGCGAACCAGTCGGCGAGCCATCCCGGCAGCTTCGGTGTTTCCAGAAGTTTCTACATCTTGGGTTGGCGGCGCAGCCCCGCCTCCGCGCAGCATCCAGGTCACGAGGCGTCGCAGCAATGCGACGCTCCAGGACAGCACCAGAAGCCAGAACAGAAAACGTATGACGCGGGAAATAAAGCTCATCGAATCTTTGTCGACCGTGACCCCAATCGCGGGCTGAGGCTGCCTTATGCTCGCCGCGACCCGGGGCAACCTCCCTCGAACCCGCAAGAAGCGGTTAGGCGAGTGTATGCAAGGGCAAAAGGGTGAGTCAAACGAAAAGGCGTAAATTCAACGGGTTGCGCGAGTTCTGTGCACGGTCCGCGAACCGAGAAACCAGTCTGGCAGTAGCTAAGCGGTTTAAAATCAACATAATAAGCTAATGCCGCAGTTGGGTCGCGGTGCGCTGACCTTTAGACATCCTTATTCGCTTCTATATCGCTGGAATCCGATCAATGCCCATATATGGACGCAGGGCCTCCGGAATCAGGATGGACCCGTCCACCTGCTGATAGTTCTCGACAACCGCAATCCAGGTGCGGCCTACCGCTAGCCCCGAACCGTTCAGCGTGTGGACGAAATCGCTTTTGCCGCCGCCTTTGGGCTTGAAGCGAATGCCCGCGCGGCGTGCCTGAAAGGCTTCGCAGTTGGAACAGGAAGAAATTTCTCGAAATTCCTGGCCTGAGGGCAGCCACACCTCGATGTCATATGTCTTCGCGGAGGCGAAGCCCATGTCCCCGGTGCAGAGCAGCATCACGCGGTAATGCAGACCGAGCCGTTGCAGAATGGTCTCGGCGTTGCGCACCAGAGTTTCGTGTTCAGCGTAACTCTTGTCGGGATGCGTGAACTTGAAAAGCTCCACCTTTTGAAATTGGTGCTGGCGGAGGATGCCCCGCGTGTCTTTTCCCGCGGCACCCGCTTCAGAGCGGAAGCAAGAAGTCCAAGCGGTGACGCAAATGGGCAACTGCTCTTCGGGAAGCGTTTCCTCGCGGTGCAAATTGTGCAGTTCGACCTCGGAAGTGGGCGTGAGCCAGAAATCGGTGCCCGCAATTTTGAAAAGGTCCGCGGCAAATTTCGGCAACTGGGCGGCGCTCATCAGCGAAGCGGTGTTAACGAGAAACGGAGGCAGAATTTCCGTGTAGCCGTGCTCGCGTGTGTGCACATCCAGAAAGAAATTGGCAAGGGCGCGTTCCAGGCGAGCACCCCAACTTTTGTAGACGGCAAAGCGCGCGCCGGTAATTTTCGTGGCGACGGCGAGGTCGAGTATTCCGGCGCGCTCCCCGACTTCCCAGTGAGGCTTGGCCACAAAATCGAATTTTGGCGGCGTGCCCCAGCGGCGCACTTCAACATTGTCGGCGGCGCTGTGGCCAACCGGCACGCTGGAGTGCGGGATATTGGGGATCGTCAGCAGCAATTCACGCTGCGTGGCGTCGAGCTGAGCGATGCGTTCGTCACCTTGCTTGATGCGCTCGGAAACTTGCTTCATCTCCGCGAGCAGCGCGTCGGCGTTCTGCTTTTCCTTCTTCAGCCGCGCGATTTCCTCGCTGGCTTTATTTCGCTGAGCCTTGAGCTGCTCGGTCGCGGTGATCAATTCGCGGCGCTCTTTGTCGAGCGCGCGAAACGCGTCAAGATCGAGCGTCGTGCTGCGTTTTGCGGCCATCTCGGCAAACAAATCCAAATGTTCCCTGAAGTAGCTGAGATCATGCATGGTCAGGAAAGAATAGCGTACTCCGCGATAGGAATGTAGTTCCCACAGGACAGCCGGGATTCGGAGCGACTAGGATTTCGGAATGCGGCTTGTGGCCGCGTACTTGACCCCGTAATGGAAATTGTTGTTCGGCAGCACCAGGGAGTGGCGGACGGTGGCGCGGACGAAGGCCGGCTGCGTGCCAGGGTAGTACGGCAGGGCAACTTCAATGTCGGAACCCGCAAGATACGACTTGCGGCTGCGGAATGAGAAGCCTCCTCTCGAGATATTGGCGCACTCCACGATCTCGTCGACGCTATCCTGGCGGAGGCAAGCGGTAAAACTCACCCGCGTGCGTACGTCGTGCCGTCGATTGGCACTATGAGCGACCCGGCGGTGGCGACTGGAGATAGCGGCTCGGGCGGCAGCGCTGCTGGGACAGCAATCTCGACTCCCGCCAATCGCCGATGCTGGGACACGGTCGATAGGGGTTCACCCGATCGAGCTGACCCGAGTTGAAGCGGACTCGAAGTAAAGCGATTCGGCGGTTCGAAACTCCTTGTCGTAGGGTTGGCCGGCACAAGCACGTCATCCTCAATAGCGCGGCGCCATTGCGTGGACGTCCCACAAATCGCGCAAGGCCGCAGAATAAATTCCGCGAGGGCGTAGACGTCCGCCTCCACCTCGCTTTGATCGACCACTTCACGATTTTGGCACGACGTGCACTGCAGCGGGGCCTCGAAGTTCACTCGCCACTTCGGGGGCGGCGGAAACTTGAGCTCCCAGAAATCCAGATTAGGATCCACAAAGGTCACGCCATATATATAACCGCGAAGGTCTTCCCCAAGTTCACCGACCAGGCGTATGGACGCCTCGCTGTTGCCGCCCAGGAAACGCAGGATGAGGATGCCGTCGGCAGCCAGTTTGTGCTTCGAGATGACCCCCGCTCCGTGGCGGCTCAGCGTGACGGTTTGCGTCTCTTCCGCAAAAACGCGTCCCGAAGTATCCGTGCCGATCAGCAGGATACGAATTTCTTTGGCAATGCGACCGCTTCGACGCAAGAATCCCATAAGATGGCCACATCCGCGCGGACGGCCAAAGGAGTCATCGGCCGAAAACGCTAGAACTTTACCTAACCACCCACCAGCGTGCCGACCATTTCTAGGCGAGTTGAGTCAGGCTTAGGACATTCCCATCGGGGTCATTGAACCATGCCACTTTGGCGCCACCGGGCGCAGACCAGATTCCCTGCACATCTTGTTCCGTGAACCCGAAATGCTCGAAAGTCACGCCTTTTGCGTGGAGGTCGGAAACCGTTTCCTGGATATTGGGAACTTGCCAACCGAGAATGGTGAAGGGATGTGGCTTGAAGTCCGGCACGATAGACACGCGCAAGATGGTGCCGTGGGCGTCGAACATTAGGGCAAAGCTGTCCTCACTCACGAAGCGCAAACCCAAGACCTCCTTATAGAAGGCGCGCGCTTCGTTGACACGCTTGGTGGGGACGAAGGCGACAATTTGTCGGGAATGTAGCATGAGTATCCTCCTATGCAAGTCGTGGTTGGGACGGGTCTAGCGTGCCGACTGGCAGTGTAGCGTGGCGACGGCGGCACTGCTAGAATGACCCACCCGCACGGAAGAAATTCAGCCTGGGACGACCGTGTTAGACTTCGGCTTCCAGCAGACTCTTGACAGCAGTACGGTAAGCACAGCATATAGCGATGAGTGGCCATTCCAAAACGGTCAGAAACTCGAGTCATCATCAATCCGCCAGCGGCCTGGCTTGGCGTTCGCAACGCAATTCTGTGGGGTAAAGGGAAGCGGTATCACGTTCCGGATTTTCGCGGACCGCTCTCGATCAAAACTGTCGTTCGAGGATCAGCGCGATGGAGCACGAACGAGGCCGACCGCCTGGTCGATGAAAGCACCTATCTGGTGCTCAACTCCGGACAAACTTATTCGGTCACGATCGACTCGCTTGAAACCGTGGAAACGTTTTGTCTGTTCTTCCGGCGCGGGCTGACCGAAGACGTTTCCCGGGTCGACGGAGTCGGGCCCACCATCGTTGCTCGACAACCCCGGCTGGCCCGTGAGCTAAGTGCGAGTGCGGACTCCGCGGCACGCGGCGACAATCCATCTCAGGGAAGGGTCGGGTTCTTTGAGACCTTGCACCCGCACGATACGCTCGTCAGTCCCCTGATCCGGCGAATTTACGGCAGGCTGAAGGACAAGACCGCCAGCGGTCCTTGGTTTGAAGATCAATTCCTGGAAGTCGCCGCTGCTTTGTCCAAAGTTCACGGCGCGGCGGAGTAAGCATGCCGATGATTCCCGCGAAGAAGTACTCTTCGCGCATGGAGCTCTACCGGCGTTTACTGCGCGGGAGGGATTACATGGACTCGTTTTCGGGAGTCCCCGTCCATCTAGGAGGAAGTTGCCGAGAAGGCGTGTCTTTCCCCGTATCATTTTCATCGGTTGTTTCGGGAGGTCTTTCGCGAGACGCCGAACCAATACCTGCAGCGAAAACGGCTGACAAACGCCCGGCGGCTCCTGGAACGCGGCGAGCAGAGCGTGACGGATGTTTGTCTGGAGGTTGGCTTCGAGAGTGTTACCTCCTTCAGCGGGCTTTTCCGGCGCAACTTTGGGTGTTCGCCACGCGAATACCGTCTGCGGAAAAGCGTCTCGCGATAACGTGGCACAGGTACTCCTGCCTGTGCTCCAGCGATCTCCAGGTCAATCCCAGCATCAACGACCGACAGATTGACAGCGTTCTGGCACGGGCGTTTTCCGTCCCTGACGCGCTCGGACAAACATGGTTTTGTCGGAAGTACGTTGGTACTGGAAAGGCTATGCTGCACGCGTCCCTAAAGTACTGGAAGAAATGAACCTCGCGGGCTATCGACCACTACATGCGCTTTCGGCAAAATCACAAAGTGATCGGAAGTAAGTTCGGCCTTCGGAGCGATTCGAATGGTTATCGGGTGTCTGCTCCTGTGCATCGTCCTGCTGCTCGCGAGCGCAGCGGAACGGCCTGCCCCTCGCCTTGCGCGAGGAGATGAAGAACCGGACTGATTTCAGGCCACGTACCCTCCATTCCCACGCCCGAGCGGCTGGTCCCCCCACCAGCCGCTCCTCTTTTTTTGGCTCAGCATCAGCACCGTGACAAAATGAGCGACCACCCTCCGTGTACGTTACCGGAATGGTTCCGAGAAATCCTGTTGGGCAAGAAAAAGACGCAGGGGAGCACCCTGCGTCCATCGTAAGAGTTTAGACTCACCCGCGGGAAGTAACGTTCACCCAATAAGGCCAACCACCGAGGAAATGAAAAAGGGGGCTGGTGCAAGCCCCCTCTTTCTAGAACTGACCCCCCAAAACCAGAATCCCAGTCGAGGTTGGGTTCTGGCCACCCCGGGAAGCCAATCTTGTACTATGTTGGCGCTTTATAGAGCAAACGGTGTGCCAGCGAACCGCGATATCCTTGCGGTCAGCTAGATATCTGAAATAAAGCAACTTAGGGCGCGAGTTAGCTCATGCAGTCGTTTTTTTGCACGTTTACATCTACAAAATCTCACAGACAAACCGATGTTACATCCAGTCTTTGGGAGGCTCCCGGTCCGTTGCGCCATGTTTTGGTCTCAGGGTACGCACGGAAAACGATCAGCGTTCGCTTCACCTCATGAAACCAACGATGCAGCACGCGCCCACCGACGGGCGTCTTGCTGGAGCTGCCGAACCCACAGTGCTTGTTTGCGCTTCGATGGGGTAATGTCGTGGCGGGAAAAATTCCAGGCACACACCGCTCTTGTCGAATTGAGCTGAGCGAATGTCGCGTTAGACACCGATGGAGGAGCGGAGGGCGTTGGCGACCGATTGGCTGAAGCGCTGGACGTCCGCTTGATGTTCGGCTTCGACCATGACGCGGGCAAGGGGTTCGGTGCCGGAATAGCGAAGAACGATGCGCCCGTTGTCGCCGAGCGCGGACTGGGCTTCGGCCAGGGCTTGCGCGACCTCCGGGATGGTGTCCAGCGGCGGCTTGGAGTGCACCTTCACATTAACGATGACCTGGGGGTAGTCCTTCAAGCCTTCGACGAGCGATTCCAGGCGGCCATACATGGAAACGAGCGAAGCGATTTTGACGGCGGTGAGCAGGCCGTCGCCCGCCGGCGAATCGTCCAGAAAAATGACGTGGCCGGATTGCTCGCCGCCCAGAACGTTGCCGCTGCGGAGCATCTCTTCGAGGACGTAGCGATCGCCGACCGAAGCGCGGGCAAGTTCGATGCCTTCGCGGGCAAGCACGCGTTCCAAACCGAGATTGGACATGGACGTTGCGACCACGCGGGTACCTTTGAGCTTGCCCTGCGATTTCAGAAACCGCGCGACCGCCAGCAGCACGCCGTCACCGTTCACGATGCGCCCAGTTTCGCAGACAAACAGGGCACGGTCGGCGTCGCCATCGAATGCCACGCCGAGCGAGACACGTTCCTTGCACACACGGCGCTGCAAGCCTTCCAGATGGAGCGAACCACAGCCCGCATTGATATTGCGGCCGTCAGGCGCGTCGCCCATGGCAATCACTTCGGCACCCAGCGATCGGAACAACTCCGGGCCCAGCTTATACGCGGCGCCGTTGGCGCAATCCAGCAGAATACGGAAACCCGAAAGTTTCGCGCCGGGGATTACGCGACTACGGAGAAAATCGAGATATTTGGCGTCCAGGATATCGTCCGCGACTAGCAGGGGCGCGTTTGTGGGTGGAGCTTCCACGCGGTGCTTGAAGATGTCCTGCTCCAGCTCTTCCTCGACGGAATCCGGAAACTTCATTCCCGCACTGGAAAATAATTTCACACCGTTGTCGTGAAAAGGATTGTGCGACGCGGAGATGACCACGCCGGCCTGGAAACCGTTTTCGCGAACCAGGCACGCAACGCCGGGTGTCGTGATCACACCGGCAAACGCGGTGGAGGCCCCGGCGGTGCGCAAGCCGGCGGCAAGTAGCGCGGCAATGTGCGGGCCGGATTCCCGGGTATCCATGCCGACGAGGACGCGAGCGTCGGGATACTGGCCCGTGAGATAGGCACCTAGCGCGCGGCCAGTAGCAAACAAAGTGGCGTCGTCGAGTGGTGGTTTGCCGGGTTCGCCGCGAATTCCGTCGGTGCCGAAGAGCTTTTTCGCCATGTTCTGGGAACCTTCGTGAAGCTTTATCGAGCTTAGCATAGGGCGAAATAGAGTTTTTGTGTGCGTTCTCCGGAAGCGTTCATCAGGTAAACGTGAGCGACTGGACACAAATTCGTACCTGAGAAAAACAGCGATTGCCGACCTCGAAACGCATTTTCGCGACTTGGCAAGACGGTTGCTCAGATGTGTTACCGTGTTTGGCACGGAGCATTTTGTGTCGTCAACCGAAACGCCGCCGGCGATCGTACGGATCAGCGGATCCAATTTCAGTATGCGCGTGATCGCGGGCGCGATCATTCTGCTGTTTTGTTACTACGCGCAAGGCGTGGTGATCACGCTTCTGCTTTCCATTTTGCTGGCTTATTTTCTGGATCCTGCCGTGGAACTCCTGGAACGAACCGGTCTTCCAAGAACGGGCGGCGCCATGGTGATGGTGTTGATCCTGATCATGGTTTTGGTCGCCGTAGGCTACGGGCTTGGATCGCGGATGTCGAACTTTGCCGAGAATTGGCCAAAGTATGGCAGCGTGCTGCGTAGCGCGGCGGACACCCTGGAAGGAAAAATTAACGGCATTGAGGGGCGTGTAGCCCCTGGGGGCGAACCGGGAAATCCGCCTGGAGAGATCCGGCAAATGGAGCCGGGTCTGGTGCGCACCATGATTCTGCGCGGAGCCGGCTCGGTGTACGCCATATTTCTGGAGGTTACGTTCGTACCGTTCCTGGTGTTCTTCATGCTGGCGGGAAAGCGCGAAGTGTGGCACGGAACGTTGCAGTTGTTTCCCGTAACGCGGCGCACGCAAGTGAAAGAGACGCTGGAGGATTTGCGCGAAGTCCTGCGCGACTATCTGGCGGGCATGAGTATCCTCACGGGCATGGTGATTGCCGCGAGCAGCTTATTCTTCTGGATGATCGACCTGGATTATCCCATTTTGACCGGGATTGCGTCCGGGCTGTTGAACATGGTGCCCTATATCGGTGCAGTGATGGCCTGGTTTCCGGCCTTTGTGATCGCGTTGGCGAAATTTAAGTCGATCGGCTCGTTTTTGTTGATTGCCGGTGTGCTCACAACGATTCACATCGTGGCGGCGAATTTCATCGCTCCCGCGCTGATCGGACGTCGGGTTCGACTAAACGCTGTCGCGATTACCGTTGCGCTGCTGTTCTGGGGATGGGTATGGGGCGGGATGGGGTTGTTACTGGCGATTCCGATCACGGCAACCTTGCGCGTGATTTGCGACCACACGGAGTCTTGGCGGCCGATTGGCCGCTGGCTGAGCGCCTGAAACTGACACTGGACCGACAACGTCTGTCCTTCCGTTGCTGTATTTGTCTATAAACCCGATTGAGGCCCTGCGATGAGCATCTGTCCGTGTGCTGCATCTGAGACCCTCCGCCCCGAGACGATGGCTACAGGTGATTTCCGTCCGGATTTCAAGATGGCCCGCTTCATTATCAGACTTGCGGGTTTCTTTGCGACGCTTCTCACCATGGTGCTTATGGGCTTGCTTGGGGTGCCAACCGCGAACGCTTGGGGTTGCAAAGGCCACCAAACGGTGGCGCTGATCGCGGAAAAACATCTGACGCCGGAGGCCAGGGAGCTTGTTCTCAAGCTGTTGAGCGAGAACCCGATCGATCCTCTAGCTCAAACGCTACTGTGGATCAGCCGTCAGCGACGCGATGGGTGACGCTTCGACTTGGGCGGATGATGTTCGCGGGGAACGAAAGAACGGGCCGTGGCACTACATCGATATTCCGCGTGGCGCGCCGCGCGGTTCACTGGAAGGTTTCTGCGGCAAAGAAGGCTGCGTGGTCAGCGCCATTGCGGAGCAGGTCGCGATCTTGAAGGACCAAAGCGCGAACGGCGCAAAACGGGCGGAGGCCGTACGCTACATCATTCATTTCGTAGGCGACTTGCACCAGCCGCTACACTCGACGACGAACGCCGATGAGGGCGGAAACTGCGTGCCCGTAAAGTATTTCCGACGTGAGCCGCATGAGCGCGGGCATGGCTTTAGCCCCAATCTGCACGCCGTCTGGGATACCGCCATCCTGGAACGCGATTCGGAAGGCGCGGATCCCGGCGAATATGCGGAAATGCTGGAAGGCACCTTCGCCGGTTCGATCGACGGATGGCAGAAGGCCGGTATCCACGTGGCCGACTGGGTGTGGGAGAGCCACGAGTACGCCGATTCGGCCGTTTACGCCGGCCTGGCACCCAAGATCACGATCGAACCGAATGTGCCGGTGCACACCTGCAGCGACGACAACAATATCGGCCAGCGACTATTGCAGCAGCACATCGTGGCCGGCGAGGCGTATCAAGAAGAGGCGGCACCCGTGGTGGAGCGCCGGGTGGCTCAAGCTGGAATCCGCCTGGCGATGATCTTAAATGATGCGGCCAAGAGTACGGCACCATAGCCTTCGCTACGTCATTGGCTCGTAGAACTCCGTGGCTCTGCTCCGAGCGACTTGATGTAGGTCACTAACTGCCAGCGCTGCGGTTCAGGCAGCTTCGACCAGACCGGCATCCCATGCCACACGATGCCGTTCGTCAGTACCCAAAAAATAGCGCCAGGTGGCGCATCTTGCACTTCCGAGTCGCGCAGATTGGGGGCTCTGTGGGTGCCCTCGGCAGATTCACCGTGGCATTCGGCGCAGTGCATGCCGAAGAGCTTTCTACCAGCCGCTGCGGCGTCAGGATCATTCGCCAACGGGTTGAGCTTGGCGCGCATCTTTAGCGGCGCTTTTCCAGCTCGCTTTCCCCGGGAACCTTCTCTTTGACATTCTTCGCAGGAGCCTTGGCCGAGTCCGGAGTTCGTTGTTGGCCGTAACTGATCGACACAAACAGCAGGATCGTCGATGCGCACAAGCATGTGAGCCAGGCTTTATTGGGGATTCTCATGGGCGGGCTTCAAACAGGTGACCGACCAGGTCGCCGAACCCGGAAAATTCTCGAGACAGGCCCCAGCGAAGAAGAAAGCGGTGACTGTTGTCGTTCAGCCCGAAACCTGCGGAAAGTCGCACGGTCCAGTCGGATGGCAAATTCCAAGCCGCCACCGGTGCCAAATAATGAGAAGTGTCCTTCAGACCGAAACTGTGGCGGTCGCCGAGACCCCCATACATCTCGGCTCCGACGATGAAGTTTTCCGCGCAGAAATTACATCGCTTGGGA
This sequence comes from uncultured Acidobacteriota bacterium, assembly GCA_963834025.1. GTDB lineage: Bacteria > Acidobacteriota > Terriglobia > Acidiferrales > UBA7541 > Acidiferrum. The sequence continues at coordinate 1,265,547 of CAWIAI010000007.1, forward strand.
GTGGCTTTGAGCTTCAGCGGGCGACTGGCACCCAGCGCGTAGCCGAATTCCCACGGTTCATTCGAGAGATTTTTTGTGGCGATGGTGTTTTCGACGAAGTTCCAGCCTTTATGCGTGCTGGAGAGCAAGAGCTTGAATTCGAGCTCGTGGTCATGCTCGTGCCGGGCAACCGAATTCGGGTCGCCGTTGTCTGCCTCGACGTCGTGGCCCTCGATTTCCTTCAGGATCTTGTCGGCGCCGCTGGTGTTTTCGTACTCGATGTAGATGACCGGATTTATGAAGTGCTCGTGCTTCAGTGGGCGAAAGCGATTCTCCCAGCGGAACCCGGTGAACAGAGTGCTGTCGTGGAAGGTGGTTTGTGCGTCGAGATAGAACTCGGTGGTCCACCAAGCCGTAGCGCCGTACTCGAATTCGAGCCAAAAAGCGTGGAAGTCGTTGCCGCCACGCTGGGTGCCGAAGGTCGAGAAGTATTCGACCTCGAGGCTGCCGGGCTCCTCCATATAGTGATCGTACGCGACGATATAAGGGTTTTCTTGGGCTGAACAGCGGGAGGGAAGAAGGACGGCAAGTAATGAAAACAGTAAAAAGCCAAAAAAAAGACGAGAAAGCACTTGGTCTCCTTGCAAGTGAGTTGCAACAAGATGAAATAAGACTAAATTAGTCGTATATCAATTGCAAGTAGTTTGCAACTACGTTTTCGGTAACCGATATCCGGAGAAGTGGGTATGCGGCCGGGTCATCCCCCGACTTGGCTCCCGGCACGCGCTAACTACTTCTGTACGCCAGCGGTCTTTTGTCACGCGCAGTCCCCGCCGTTTGGTAGCATTGGGTTAAGCGCGAGACCCCTTCTCGCGCGATGCTAACTTGCCCGCCCGGGTTCAACCCTCTTGCCCGCGGGAAACAACCTCTGTTCAGCGCGAACGCTTCCCGTTCGGAAAGTCTGTCAGGTAAACATGGCGACCTGTGTGCGGGCCGAGGATTTGCTCGCAGCAATTCTGTCCTCAACGGAAGATGGGCTGCTCAGTTTTACGCTCGATGGCATCGTGCAGAGCTGGAGCCGGGGAGCGGAGCTCTTGTATGGCTACCGCGAGGCGGAAGTCGTAAGCCAGCCGCTAGCGCGACTCCTGCCGTCCAATGACGCGTGCAAGTTCGACGGACTACTTCACGCGGCGATTCGAGGCGAATTTCCGCAATGCGAGAATGCCGAAAGGCTGCGCAAGGATGGATCATCCATTTTCCTGGCAGTTAGCCGCGTGCCGATCCGCAGCGAACATGGCGACATCGTGGGATTCGTGGAAACCGCGAAAACAAGGGCCCCGAGCTCCATCGAAACCTTCGATGACGGGCACCTTAGAGAAATTCTTGAGCGAATGCCCATGGTGCTGTGGACCACGAATCTACACTTGCGAGTTACCTCTTGCCTTGGGGCAGGATTTCGCAGCATGAAGGGCCGCAGCGACGAGATCGTCGGAAAATCAGTATACGAATATCTGGAATGCCAGGATCCGCACACAACGCCTATCCCACAGCACTTCGAGGCGCTGCGAGGCGTCTCGTCGCAATTCGAGTACAAGCGAAATCATCGCGTGCTGGAGTTGCACCTGGAACCGCTGCGATCTAAGTCCGGGGACATCATCGGATGCATCGGGGCCGGAATGGACATCACCGAACGAAAGAAAACGGAAGAAAAGGTGCGCTACCAGGCTACGCATGACGCCCTGACGGGACTCGCAAACTATCGAGAGTTCTTGGATACGCTGGAGCGGGAAATTCGCCGTGGCGAGCGAAGCAATCGGTCGTTCGCCGTGCTGCTGCTGGACCTCGATGCATTGAAGTCCATCAACGACCGTCTGGGGCATCTGGCAGGAAACCGCGCGCTGAAGCGATTGTCTGAGGTGATGAAAGAGCAGTGCCGCTCGACCGACTTGGCGGCGCGCTATGGCGGCGATGAGTTTGCCGTTCTGCTGATCGACGCAGACCCGGGGATGGCGCGCCAGATCGCCGGACGGGTGCAAATCGCGTTGCGCAACGGTCCGGAGCAACCTCCACTGAGCGTGAGTATCGGGGTGAGCGTTTATCCGGACGACGGACGCAACGCGCAGGACCTTCTCGAGGCCGCAGACCGGGAACTATACCAGCGCAAACGAGCGTCGCGCGGTCGCAGCGTTGCAGCCCGGGCCAGATAACCCAGCACGTTGGTAAGCCCGGTCGCGTTGACTCATCGCCGCGACGCGGGGCAGATCCGGCTGTTGCGCCGACTCGTGAAGGGCGCCTAAACATTCCTGTCACCGCGCTATTTTCCATAACGCTTCCACTGTGGACGCGGGATCTCGTGCATCCTGAAATAACCGGATGGCGGCGATGCCCGCTGCACCAGCCGTGAAACAGGTGGCCGCATTTTCGAGGGTGATGCCGCCGATGGCCAGCACCGGGACGGGCACCGACCGGCAGACTTCAGCGAGACGTTTGACGCCTTGAGGCTCGCCGAACGCGGCTTTTGACGGCGTGGCAAACACTGGACCAAAGAATATGTAGTCCGCACCGCCGGCTGCGGCTGATTTCGCGCTTTCCAACGAGTGGCACGAGACACCCAACAAAAAATCTCTCGTCGATACCCGCGACTCGACCAGCCGCTTTACTTCGTCCACGGCTAGACAGTTCTCGCCGAGGTGAACTCCATCCGCACCTTGCGTCAGCGCGACGTCAACGCGATCGTTGATGAGAATGCGCATTGTGCCGGGGGCTTTGCCGGGCCGGGCGGGCAAGCTACGAGCGGTCTCTTGCATTAGCGTTGTGAGCTGCCGGGCAGACAGATCTTTTTCACGAATCTGCACCCAGTCCACGCCAACTCTCGCGAGTTCCGCGATCTTTTGCAGTAGCGCGGAAAATTCCGCGGAGGGCGTCGCAAGAGGCAGACCCCTGCGATCGGTCACGTAGCAAAGAATTGGAAATTTGCGAGTGGCCGGCGAATTACTGCGGACGGACACGGGGAGTTGTCGACGCTGCGGGACTAGATCCGATCATGCGGATAGCCAGGAAAATGTCCAGAATGCCGAGCCCGCTCACCGCTCCGCGGAACGACGGGTGCAGCAAGATTCGCATCAGCGATGGAAAATGACTCAGGAAATAATTCTGCTCCCAGATTCCGGTCCACGGCAGATAGAACAGCACCGCCCCCATCATGCAGCAGACCACCACTAACACCGCACTCAAGATCCGATTCATCGATTAGAGAAATCCCCCGGACTCAGCGAGAGTGGAGCGTTAACGAGCTGGTTTTTGCAGCGCGGCGATGCGCTCGCCCACGTCGCGATAGTCAATGTTGACCGCGTAGACCTGGGAGAAACTCTTGAGTGCCGCATCCGACTCGCCCGCCGACTCCTGGGCCATTCCCAAATCATACCGCAAGGCGAGCTCGCTTTCCGGCTCGATGTCCGGAAGATGCAGCGCGCGCTCGTACCACATCGCGGCGATGGAAGGCTGGCCGCGATCCATGAAAGCCAAACCGAGCAGCGTATAGCACTGCATGGAGTACGGAAACGGGCGGCCCTTCTCGCTGGCCTTGGCGACTTTCTGGAATTCGCTGATGGCTTCTTCCAACAAGCCCATTTCGCGAAAAGCAATTCCCAGATTGTAGTGCGTCTCCAGATCCTCATCATCAGCGCCCATCTCACCGAGTTCGGCGCGAAATTCGTCGAAGACCTCCTTAAGGGGTCCTACGTCAACTGGGGAAGCCGCTTCCGCCTTGGCCGCGTTTTTGTTCGGCGTGCTGGCGTGGGCACGCGGAGCAGCATCGGAATATCCCGGCGAGAGCTGGTCCCCGCCCAATTGATCGATTTCAGCGGCCAGATCAGACAAGAACTGGTCGGAAGCAAAGCCGTTTGAAGGCGCGGCATTGTGAGCAACCGCTTCCGGCTCGGGCTCCAATGGAACGATGGGAATTTCCGGAGGTTTCTGATCGTGCGCAGGAACCAGCGGCTCGGGATCGAGAACCAGTTCGTAGTCCTGGTCCAGCTCAAATTCCGGCTCTTCGATCTTCGGCGCCACTTCCGGGACCTTCGCCGCTGGCTGTTCTACTGCTGGCGGCTCTACCACGGGCGGCTCAGGAGCGGCCTCATGATGGACGGCTTCTTCAACGACTGGCTCAACCGCAACCGGAAGCTCCTGGACCTCTTCCGGAACTTCCATCGCAGGCTCGTAAGTAGTCGACTCTTCAACCGCAGGCGTCTCGATGGGAATTTCAATGGCGGCGTGTGCAGTTTCCGCCGCAGCCGGCTCCATGGCCGGCTCTTCCAAAATCGAAAACTCTTCCACCCTTGGTTCCGCCTTCACTGGCGCGGGAGCCTCAGCAGGCAACTCGAATTCCGGCGCCGCTTCGGCTTCGACGTGCGGCTCAGGCACTGGCGCTGCCTTCGCAACTTCTGTGGGCTGGTTACCCTCAAGCATCGAGGCCCACTCGTCGGAAAGATCAACCTCGTGGACTTCTTCCGCCGCCGAAGTCGCTGCGACTTCTTGTTCCGCCGAAGCTGTTACCGGCGCGGCGTTGACTTCTTCGATCTCGACGGACTCTCCCGCGATGGCAAATTCAGTGATGGCTTCCTCGGACGTTATTTCCGGGAGAGACTCTTCAACCTCGGCCTCCGCCACCGGGGCAGGCGCGCTCGCCTGCGCCACCGGTCCTGCCAACTCTTCATCAGAAAGCCCCGCAGCGCGTTGGAATCGACGCCGCAATTCCCCAAAGCGCTCGGCGCCTCGCGGGTCGCCGCGCTCACTGTAAATCTGTTCAAGTTTGGCTGCCAGTTCCGCGGTGCGCCGATCGTCCCCCGCGCCCAGCACGAAGTCTAGGAGCTTTTCCAGTGTCGGCGTGTGCCGCGGAGCCCGGCGCAGAATCGCTTCGAGCAAGCCGATCGCTTTCTGCGTCAGTCCGTAGCTGGCAAACAGATCAACGTCCGTTAACGACTGCGCGATGAATTTCTGCGTATCTTCGTCCAGTGCAGCCTCGACCGGCGCCGACGGCGCGACGGGCTTGGCCTTCACCTCTGGGGCGGCAGGTTCAATATCGGGTCGTACTTTCGGCGCCGGCGGCATGGCGAGTTCCACCGCTGCATGTTCCTCGACTACCGGCTGAGTCGTATCCGGAGCAAGCAGCCCCATCTTACGAAGAACATCGTTGAGTTTGCGCTTAGCGGGATCGCTTTCCGGCTCGCGATCCACCAGTTGTTCGAAGACCTGCTTCGCGCGATCGTACTGCTTCGCCGCGACCAGTGCGTCACCCAAATGTGCGAGCGCATCCGGCAACCGGAACGAATCGCTGGTGCGCCCATAGGTTTCCACCAGCCACTCCAGCGGCTCGATTTTCCCCGGCATACGTTCCGCGAGCTCATTCAGCAGCTTCCCAACGACCTCGTGTTCCCCGGCATCGATCATTGGAATTCGGGTCCGGTCCAGGATCGCCATGGCGCGATCGCCCTGACCCGATTCCAGCAGTGCTTCCACGATCTTTTGCGCCGGCCCGAAATTCTTCGGGTCTGCATCAAAGATCCGCAAAGCCAAAGTCGTGGCCTCATCCCACTTCACGCTCTTGAGATAAAGATCGAGAAGCAGCTCCGCCTGTTCGCCGCCCTTTTCCAGGTCGGGAACCTGCTCAAGAACCTGAGCCGCCTGCGTGAAATTGCCCTGCGAAGAAAAAACGCGCGCTTTGACGATAAGAGCAGCGAGGTTTCCGGGTTCTACTTTCAGTACCTTGTCCGCGAGCTTTTCGCACTCCGCCTGATCGCCACGCGCTAGCGCTCTCTGGCTAGCGGAAATGTAAGCCTCGACAGCTTCACGGTTCTGCCCCATCGCCTGATACAGATCCGCCAGGCGAATCTGGATGCGCAGGTTGTCAGGCTCCGCCATCAACAGCTTCTTGAGCAGAGCGACCGCTTCGGGTTGCCGGTTGTTCTTGAGATGAATCTCGGCCAGCTGCACAAATAGCGGCCGCGCCTCGCTCATCACTCCTTGCTGGACATACAAGTCCGCGAGTTTCTCGAGCGGACGTATCTCTTCGGGAGCCAGCTTGGCGATGCGCTTATAAACCGCGATGGCCTTGGTGAGGAACCCGTCGCCAACGAACAGTTGCGCCAACCGTTCGAAGTAATCGATGGCCTGAAACGTTTCGCCCTGGCGGATATACAGCTCGCCGATGGTCATCAGCGTGACCTGATCGCGCGGCTCGTGCTTCAAAATTTGCTGGTATTCCGCTATGGCCTGGGCGACCTTGCCCTGGTTGAGAAGTTTTTGAGCGGCTTCGACAAACTTGCTTTTGTTATAGGCCATTCGCGAGCTCAGACAATAAGCCGTCCCCACTTGCTGCAGAGCGCATTAATGCGCCCAAGCCGCAAAGGCCGGCAAAAGTCATGCTTGACTACGCTAGCAGGCGGAGAAAACCCAAGTCAACGAACCCAGCAGCCCGTGTGAGCAGCCAGTTATCCCCGTTGTAATCAGGAAACTCAAGGCGAATCCACGGCGAATGCGTATCGCCATGTAGGCGTGGCCTCCAGGCCGGCGATTCCGCGCCGCGTCCTTTGTAGGGGCGGGGCTTGCCCCGCCCGGGCCGAAGCGCCTTGCCTCACTCTTACGAATCGTCAAGCCCGTCCCGCCCGAACCCGAATCAAACCACGGTAATCCCGGCGCCTGCATTGCCTTAACGCGAAACTCAAGGCGAGACCGGATCCGGAATCAGCGCAATTTGTATAGCCCCCGTCGACCAGCACCCCGCATCTCGCACCGGCGCGAACGAATATCGATGCAGGGGCGAAGCTCCATGCCGCCGAAGCGCCTCCAGATGGTCCGGCGTCGCATACCCCTTGTGCCGCGCGAGACCATATTGCGGATACACCGCGTCCCACTCTTCCATCCGCGTGTCTCGATGCGTCTTCGCCAGGATCGACGCCGCCGCAATCGAAACACTCTTCGCATCACCCTTGATCAAGGACTTCTGCTCGATCAGCACATCCAGCTGCATGGCGTCGATCAACAGATAGTCCGGCTGCATTGCCAATTGCTGGAGCGCAGCGGTCATCGCCTGGCGGCTAGCCTGGTAAATATTCCAAGCGTCAATTCGTTGCGCGTCCACTTCAGCAACGGCCCATGCCATCGCGTGATCGCGGATCCGTTCGGCGAGCTGTGATCGCCGCTCCGGAGCGAGCTGCTTCGAATCATCCAGGCCAACAATGCGGCGTTTAGGATTGAGAATCACGGCGGCCGCGACCACCGGACCGAACAACGCACCGCGGCCAGCCTCATCCAGGCCCGCGATCCGCGTCCAGCCAAGTTTTCGCGCCGCACGCTCGAAACGGGAACAGCAAAGACGTGTCATTCGTTTGGGCGACCGCTGGCGATTCTAGCACGCCGACTACGTCACTCGTAACGCAGCGCCACCATCGGGTCAATACGCATCGCCCGGCGCGCCGGAATCCACGCCGCCAGAAATGCAGCACCCAGCAAAAGCAGCACTGCGCCGCAAAGCAAAACCGGGTCGTGCGTTCTTACTTCGAAGAGCAACGATTCCAGCAGCCGCGTGCAAAACCAAGCGCCGATGCTTCCAATAATCGCTCCGCCAATCGTCCAGCGCGCCACGTTCGAAAGCACCATTTTCAGAATGCCCTGTGGCGTAGCGCCGAGCGCCATGCGAACCCCGATCTCGCGCGTTTGCTGCGCCACCAGAAAGCCCACAACTCCATAGATGCCGATCGCTGCGAGTGCCATACCCATCGCGGCGAACAGCGAAAGCAGAATGGCATTGAATCGCGGGCGATCCGCAAGCTTCTCAACCCGCTGACTCATGGCTTCGATCGTTACCGGCATCGTCGGATCAATAGACGCAGCTTCGGAGCGCACCCATTTTGCAATCGCCTGCGGATTCACGGGAGTCCGCAAAATCACATACGCACGGCGATAGTAGCCATCCTGCTCTTCCTTCCAAGGAAGGTAAAATTCCGGGCCGCCCGCCGTAGTTAGCCCGTCATTTTTCACATCGCCGGCGACACCCACGATGGTCCGCCAGCGATTTTGGCGCCCAAAGCGAAAGGACTTCCCGATTGGATCGTCATCTCCAAACAGCCGCTTGGCCAATGCTTCACTGAGAATGACGGGCTCGTCCGTTGTCAGAAGCTCGTTTTCGGCAAAAGCACGGCCGCGCTCCAAGGGAATGCCCAGCACCGAGAAATACGACGGGGTGACGTAGCGATATCCAATCATGCCTCCGGTCCCCGCGGTAAACCCTGTGCGGCCTGGGATTTCGATCGCGGAAAGAAAGGTAGCTTGCATGCCGCCAGAGGGCGGCAGGGTATCGCTCAAAGCCAAAGAACTCACTCCAGGAAGCCGGGCCAGCCGAGACTGCAGGTCACGGAAAAAAGAGAGTTGCTGTGCGGGCTGAGGATAGCGGTACTCGGCCAAATTGACTTCCGCCGCGAGGATGCTATCCGTATGCATTCCCAAGGAAACGTTCTGCAGCTTCCAAAAACTGCGCAAAAGCAACCCGGCGCAAGCCAAGAGAATCAGCGACGCAGCGATTTGCGTCGTAACGAGTGTTTGGCGCAGAAAGTATCGCGAAGTGGAGCGAAACTCTTTTCCCGCGAGCAATTCCGAGGGTATTCGGCGGATCGCCGGCGCCAAACCAAAGCAAATTCCCGAAAGCACCGAAACACCCAGCGTGAAGAAGCCAACGCGGACGTCGAGCGATGCCTGTTGCAGGTGCGGAATTCCGTCGGGCGCGATGGACACGAACAAACGCAACAACAGATAGGCAATCCAACAGGCCGCAAATCCCCCAAGCACGCTAAGAAGGACGCTTTCGGTAAGCGCCTGACGAATCAGCCGAGATCGCGTCGCGCCAAGGGCGGCGCGCACAGCAACCTCGCGTTGCCGAGCCGTCGCTCGAGCGAGGAGCAGGTTGGCGACGTTGGTGCATGCGACCAGCAGAACGCCCATTACAGCTCCGAGAAGAATCCAGGACGCCTGACGGGAATCTCCCACTTGGCGGTCCCGCAAGGAACGCACACGTAGCGAGACTTCTTTGCGAAATTGCACGGGCACATAATTCAGTGATTCCTCAAACAGAGGCTGCAACATCGCCGCTGCCTGCGTCGGGCTCACACCCGGTTTAAGACGCGCGAAAGCTCTTACGATGTGTTGTCGCGCATCGGGCCCCCGGTCCCTCGATTCGCCCATCGCCAGCGGGACCACTAGATCGGCTCGCGCCAGCGTCGGCATCTCGAAATCCGCCGGAAGCACTCCCACGATAAGAGTGGGCTTGCCATCGACAGAAAGACTCTTTCCAACAATCCGCGGATCCCCGGCAAAGCGCGAGCGCCAAAATCCGTACGACAACAGAACAACACGCGGACCGTTCGGAAGATCCTCTTCACGGGTGAAATTCCGCCCCAGAATCGGCTGCACGCGAAATGTAGGAAGAAACGCCGCATCCACATGTCCGCAGTTGAGCCGCAAAGGATTCTGCTCGGTAAGATCGCAATCGACGCTGCCGGGTTCCACCGCCGTGATCCCTTCGAACGGGCGCTGCCGGGGACGCCAATCGACAAGATCCGGGCCCAGCATGAATTCCCGCGAATCAAACGGCGCCATCACTCCGAACGAGACGAGGCGCTCGTCGTCAGGATACGGCAGGCGGCGAAACAAAATGCGATCGACAACGCTAAACACCGCTGTTGTCGCGCCTATACCCAGAGCCAGGGTGAGGATCGCGACAATGGCAAACCCCGGCTTGTTCATCAAACCACGCAAAGCGAACTTTAGATCTTGCAGCAATATATCCAGCGCCGGCAGCCCACGCTGGTCGCGGTACAACTCCTTCGCCTGCTCCACGCCACCGAATTCGCGCCGCGCAGCACGGCACGCTTCGTCCGGACTCATTCCGCGGCGAATGTTTTCCTCGGTGAGCAGTTCCAGGTGGGCGCGGAGTTCTGCGTCAAGGTTCTCGTCGGCGCGACGATTTCGGAATAACCCAAGCAGCCGAGCGGCAAACACACGCAGACGATCCACCTCACGCCCCCTCGGCGCCAAGAAGCTTCGCGATCACTGCCGCCATGCGTTCCCAGCTCTCGGCTTCGCTGGTCAATTGTTTGCGGCCAGCCCGCGTCAGCGAGTAGTACTTTGCCTTGCGATTGTTGTCAGACACGCCCCACTTCGAGCTGATCCACCCGCGCTGCTCCAGCCGAAGCAGCGCCGGGTAGAGCGTCCCCTGATTCAGCTTGAGCAAATCCTCGGACACCTGCTGGACACGTTGCGCGATCCCATAGCCATGCAGCGGTCCTATGGCATCGAGGGTCTTCAACACGATCAAGTCCAGCGTCCCCTGCAACACTTCCCCGCGTGGAGGCGTCATCCCTTCCCTCCTTTTGATAAACAACAGGAGCCTACGCCGGCTTCCTGTTGATTGTCAACAGGTCGTCATTTCCTCAGACGCGACGAGTCAGTAGTCGTTTTCGCCCGGGGGTGCCGCACCCTTGGGTTGTAAGGGTGCGGGTTTTGACTCATTTGTCCCACGAATCAACAAATTACATCGATGGGAAATCCTCTCCACCCGCAACCTCTCGGCGCGTTCCGCTCACTCCTCGGTCCAAGTTGACGGGTGTTTGCGCGGCGTGGCAGCATACGCTCACTCATTTTGACAACTGGTAGAGGGTGAAGGTAACTATCCCGAAGGAGTCCGTAAATTATGCCGATCGAAAGCTCCGTTTCCTGTGAGGAGGGCATCTCAACAAAAGCTGCCGCGCGAGTTAAGTGGCGCCATTTCCCCCTGATGGTTGCGCTGGTCTTCAGCGCCGAGGCCCTTTCCGCGCAAACCCAAGCGCCAGCCCAGCAGCAAACTTCGCAGCAGACGCCTTCGCAGACGCCTTCGCAGACACCTCCTTCGGCTCGCACCATTCAACTCGACGATCTCCTCAAGATTGCCTCCGTCAGCGATCCGCAAATCTCTCCTGACGGAAAATCCATTGCATTCATTGTCTCCCGCCCCAATCTGGAGCAGGATCGCAGCGACCGCGAACTTCTCGTCATCGATATCCCGAGCGGCGTTCCACGCGCGCTCACGCACGACCGCAGAGGCGTCGGCTCGCCACGATGGTCGCCCGAAGGTGACCGCCTGGCCTTCGAAGCCGTGGACTCCACAGCCAAAGATCCGAAGCTCCAACTCTATGTCCTGCCCATGACCGGCGGCGAAGCTCGAAAACTCACCGATGCCCCCAACGGCGTGGAACAATTCGCGTGGCGCCCCAATGGCCAGGAAATCGCCTACGTCACCTCCGACGAGCCCGAAAACAAAAAAGAAATCGATAAGCACAACGACGCCTTCGAAGTCGGCGACAACGATTACCTCGCCACGGGTCCCGAAACTCCGTCACATCTCTGGATCGTACCGGCCGAAGGTGGCAAACCGCGCCGCCTGACCTCCGGCGCCTGGAGTCTCGCGAAAAGCGCTCCCCCCAGTTCTCCGGCTTCCCCGATCAATTGGTCTCCCGATGGAAAGTTGATTCTGTTCACGCGCCAGGAGCATCCGCAGTTCGGCGACGCCGACCAAACCACACTGCAAATTCTCGACGTCGATTCAGGCGCAATCCGCAAGGTGACGACTCACGAGAAATTCGAAAGCTTCGGCCTGTTCTCTCCAGATGGTTCGCATATCGCCTACTGGTACCCGCGCGACGGCGACCCGAACAACGAGAACGAAATTTTCGTCACGCAATCCTCGGGCGGCGACGGCGCATCCGCCACAAAAGCCATCGATCACAATATTGCCCGCGTCATCTGGATGCCCGACAACAACTCGCTGCTCGTCGGCAGCCACGACAGCACGCAAACTTCGATGTGGCTCCAGCCGCTGAGCTCCGCGCCAAAGAAACTCGCCCTCGGCGACGTCAATCCCACCTGGCTGTTCTGGATCGACGCGTTCGTCGGCCGTAAAGGCGACATCGCCTTCACCGGCGCCACCCCGACGCAACCTTCCGAGCTCTATTACATGGCCTCCGCCAACGACACTCCTCGCCGACTGACAAATTTCAACCAAGGAATCGCCGCGCTGAAACTCGGCAAAGCCGAAAACTTCGAATGGGAAGGACCGAACTCATTTCACGAAGACGGCGTAGTCGTCTACCCGCCGGACTTCGACAAAGAGAAAAAATACCCGCTCGTGCTGCTGATTCACGGCGGCCCGACCGCATCCTCGATCACCGGCTTCAGCTTTTTCGCTCAGCTGCTAGCGGCGCGCGGATACATCGTCTTCTCACCCAACTATCGCGGCAGCGACAATCTGGGCAACGCCTACCAACGCGCCATCTGGAATGACGCAGGCGACGGCCCCGGCCGCGACGTAATCGCCGGTATCGATGCCCTGAAGAAACTCGGCATCATCGACGAAGACAAGATCGCAGTCTCCGGCTGGTCCTACGGCGGCTACATGACGACCTGGCTCATCGGCCACTATTCCTTTTGGAAAGCAGCAATGGCCGGCGCCCCGGTCACCGATCTCTACGACGAGTACAACTTATCCGACGGCAACGTCTCCGGCCGCTACAGCTTCAAAGGCTCCCCATTCGTAGGCGACAACCTCAAGGATTATCGCGCCCAGTCGCCCATCACCTACGCGGCAAACATGAAAACCCCCACGCTGATCCTGCACGACACCGGCGACGCCCGCGTCACCATCACGCAGTCCTACCAACTCTTCCACGCCCTGAAAGACAACGGCGTCGAAGTAAAGTTCTTCGCCTATCCGGTAGCAGGACATTCCCCAGGCGATCCTGTCCGCCAAATGGACGTTTACAAACGCTGGGCCGACTGGATGGACCAACACCTGAAATAACCGCCGCCCAAAAAGAAAAAGCCCCGCCATTGCGGGGCTCACCAACTCCAATAAGTTCTTGCCGTTGTGGCGGCCGCTCTCCGAAGCGGGCGCTTTTTCAAACTCGACATAATTACGAGCGTAACGCCAACTATCGCTTTGCTCTCCGACCCCGCTGCAACCGCCACAGCCGTCGGTTCAGCTTCCTCACGCGCAGCCCGCTTGATACGCGCAGCCTTCCCCTTTAAATCGCGCAAATAATACAACCGCGCACGCCGCACCTTACCCTTGCCCACCACCTGAATCGAACTAATCGTGGGTGAATGCAGGGGAAAAATGCGCTCAATCCCCACGCCAAAGCTAACGCGCCGCACGGTAAACGTAGCCCCGGAAGCCCGGCCTTTCTTCGAAATCACCACGCCCTCAAACGCCTGCAAGCGTTCTTTTTCCTTCTCGCCCTCGCCTTCCTTTAACCGCACATTCACACGCACGGTATCGCCAGGCCGGAACTCCGGCAAATCTTTGCGCAGTTGCGCTTCATGTAGTTTTGCAATGACCAGATTCATGTTCGTTGTTCCCTGCAGACCCACTCAGGCGGGGCCAGCACATCCAAGACAAACGCTAATTATAGCCAAATCTCTGCAATTTTCCTAGAACTTTACTTGGATTTACCCTGCGGCATCCCCGTCGTTTTTCGCCTCGCTTCATAAAGCTATAACTACCGGCGAGCCCCTGCCGGCCTCTCGATCACGGCCGTAGCAAACCGCTCCATCTCCTCTAACTGCGGACTAAACTGCAACAAAACCAAATCCACTCCCGCGGCCTCAAACTCCGCAACGCGCTCCGCCACCTGTTCCGCCGTCCCCACCAATCCCGACCGCAATCCTCGATTCGAAACCGAATAATCCTCCAACGAAACCTGCTGCTCGAGTTGCGTCCCCGCCAACCACTGCTGATAATTCGCATATCCCGCAGCCGATTGCTTCACGTCGGTAATCCGCCGCACCTCATCCTGAGCCTCCCGCTCCGTCTCCCGCACAATCGCATATCCCGCCACCCCAAATTTCATCGGCGCCAGATCCGCATGCCGCTCCCGCCGCCCCCGCAAATCCGCAATCTTCTCCCCAACCCGTTCCGGCGGATCCCCATGCATCAAGTACGCATCGCACTTCGCCGCAATCAAATCCTTCGCCGCCGCCGATTCCCCACCCGCATACAAACAAGGCCGCGGCTTAGACACCGGCTTAGGCTCCAGCACATTATCCTCAACGCGATAATATTTTCCCGAATACGAAAAATGATCCCGCGACCACACCCCATCCAAAACATCCAGCCATTCCGAAGTCCGCGCATAACGATCGTCGTGCTGCTCGAATGCCACTCCATACTTCCGCGCTTCATCCGCCCACCACGAAGACACCACATTCAACGTCAACCGCCCGCCGCTAATCTGATCAATATTCGCAGCCTGCTTGGCCAAGCAGCGCCGGCAAATGAAACGTCGGCCTCACCGCCACCATCAACTCAATGCGCTCCGTAACCGCAGCCAACGCAGCCGCGGTAGACCAAGCATCCAGTGAACCAGCCTCCACTCCCTTGATATCGTTCAAATTCAACTCAGCAATCAGCGTAACATCAAACCCAATCTGCTCGCTGCGCTGAGCCAGCCGCTTCACATAAGCCCACGAAGCCTCCATGCGCTCGTCGGCCACATTGCGCAACCACCCCCCAAACACCGGCAACCAATATCCAAACCTCATGCGCTCTCCAACAAGTAAAAAACTGTCATCCTGAGGCTATCCGATAAGGATAGCCGAAGGACCTCAACGCAAAGTTCCTGCAACCAACGTCACCGCGTTCATCATGCCCCAATCACTATCCAACGTATCGACGCCACCCAGGTCTCCGTGCTCTCTGCGCTCCTAGCTCCGTGTCCTCTGCGTTAAGTCCGTCCCAGCCACGACTTCGCTCCGCCGCCCCGCCTCCGCAATCAAAAAATCCGCCAGTCTCGAATAAGGATTGAATCCCACAATCCGTTCCGGATCAGCCACAAAGTTCGAAAGCGCATTGATGTCGTAGTACAGCAACCGCCCGGTAGGATCATCGATGACATATTCCACTCCCCCAACCTCGATCCCCGCCTCATGCATCAACCGCTCCACATTCGCAATCACCCGCGGCGGCGCCTCATAAGCCTCCACGGTCATGCCAGTCTTCGGCGCATCGACTGGACAAGCCGGCCGCGCCAATTCCTCTCCTCTGGTATTCTTGCAAATATCCGCCGGGACACAAATCAAACGTCTCCCCGGTTATGTGAATCTGGATCGCATACAAATATTTCCCGCCCAGCACTTCAACGCGCGTAATAATCCCATCCCGGGCCGTAAAGCATTCCTGCACCAACGCCACGTTGTCGATGCCGAAGTACAACTCGCCCGCATCAACAGCCGCCTTCAACTCCTCCCGCGAATTAAATTTCTTGATCCCCGCCCCGCTACCACCAATATTCGGCTTCAAAATCAAGGGATAGCCAATCGCTTCCCCAGCACTCAGCGCCTGCGAAGGATGGTTGATCACGCGGGCCTTCGGATAAGGCAACCCCAACCGCTCCATCAACGAAAGCTGCAACGCCTTCGAAGTCTCCGTAGTGAACGCCTTATACCCATTCACCACGCGCACGCCCTTGTCTTCCAAATGCTTCAAATAATTCAGCGTGTAAAAGACCCCGTGCCCCACTCCCCGCTGCCAAGCCGAAGGACTCATCCGGTTAAACAGCAGCGAGTACTCAGGCTCCGCCGAAGCCGCATCATACTGGTGATACCGCGCGTCCAACTTAACCCACGGCACGCCGCGCCCGTCCATCTGCGCAAACAGCGGCACAAACCAGTTGGGCTGCTCGTAATAAATCGCGATGGGTTTTATCGCCCCGTCGCCATTCGTATTCCTGATCTCGCTCATACTCCCTCGGCTCCCGTCGTCATCCATACCACCCAACCGAAATTCCAAACAGAATCGGCGGATGCTCTTCTGGTCCTCCGTCTATTCCTTCCTCGACCCGACCACCCCACCGTCATTTCGAACGGAGCGGGCCGACTTTTTCTTTCCCATTCGCTTCCTGCGAATGGGTCGGCCCGCGCAGAGAGAAATCTCTCTTCTCTTCGAAAGACGCCCGCTCCTCCTCAGTGTTCGAATGCCTCTCTCCCCGGCATCTCACCCCAGGTCCAAGACCATCTGCTCCTCGTCCACAAACTTCCCACCAATCCCCAGCGCCCGGGGCTCTATTCCAAAAATCCGAAAACCGAGTTTCCGATAAAGTCCCCGCGCGGCGTCCTGCGTCACCGACACTGTCAACTGGATCGACGTAAGATCGGGCAACGTCCGCGCCGTCTCAATCGCACGCGCTGCCAGCATAAGCCCCAATTTCTTTCCCCTCGCCGCCGGCGCAACAAACACACCCCACAAATGCCCTTTATGCCTGCGCTTAAGAAGCGTCTCCCGGTAAAACCCGCACATCCCCACCGGCACATCTCCTTCGAAAGCCCCGATCACAAAGCTACTATCCCCACCCGATCCTATCCGGCGCCCATACTCCTCCACCGAAATCTGCCTCAACTCCTCCACCGACTCCGCAAACGACCACGGATCCGTCTGCAGCGCGATCATCCGCAACCGCCATAGAGCCTCCGCGTCCTGCACCCCAAATCGTCGAATCTCCATTCCTGTTCCCGTTTCGCAACCAATGCTGTCCTGCAATCTACCCCGCCCTTCAGCCATGTAAGCGCCGGGCTTCAGCCCGGCCAGCCCGCCGAATTCTTTTCCCGTTCGCTTCCCGCCACAAATCCAACCGTCATTTCGAACGGAGCGGGCCGACTTTCTCTTTCCCATTCGCTTCCTGTTTACCCCGGACGCCTTCGCGGGGCGAATGGGTCGGCCCGCGCAGAGAGAAATCTCTCTTCGATGCCTCCATTCGGAGAGCTCGATCAGACAAAAGCGTAGCCCTACTCGGCTCGCTCCGCATCTCACCCAAGCAAATCCGGCCGATTCCGCCGCGTCTTTTCCAACGCCGCCGCCCGCCGCCACTTCGCCACCTCCGCGTGATTGCCCCCAACCAAAACCTCGGGCACAACCCACCCACGAAACTCCGCAGGCCGCGTATAGTGAGGATAATCCAGCAACATCCTGCCGTTCACCTCCCACTCCCTCTTCCCACTTGTCGTGGCGGCTGCACCCACACTCGTAGGGGCGGGGCTTGCCCCGCCCGCTGCAACCACATCATAAAATGACCCGCTGAACGACTCATTCAACGCCGAATCCTGATTTCCCAGCGCCCCGGGCAAAAGCCGCGTAACCGCATCCAAAACAAGCATCGCTGGCAATTCTCCGCCACTCAAAACAAAATCCCCAACCGAAATCTCCTCGGTAGCCAAATGGTCCGCCACCCGTTCATCCACACCCTCATAACGCCCACATATAAAGATGACTCGATCCAACCCCGCGTAACGCCTGGCCGTCTCCTGCCTAAATAATTTACCGGCAGCAGACAAGAGCACCACAGCCGTTTTCGATTCCGGCGCCGGCCGCCCCGCCGCGTCGCCGACACTGTGACCCAAAAGCGCCTCCACCGCCTCGAACAAAGGATCCGGCTTCAGCACCATCCCTTCGCCTCCGCCGAACGGCCGATCATCCACAGTGCGATGTCGGTCTTTCGTGAACACCCGCAGATCCTGTACCTGAACGTCGATCAACCCAGTCTCGCGCGCTCGCCGCACAATCCCGTAATCGAGTGGCCCAGCAAAAAATTCCGGAAAAATCGTAACGAGGTCAAACCGCATGGCCAGCAATTGTAATCAAGTCAGTCGCAACCTACCACGACAGGGCGCAACGCGAGCATTTTCCCAGATTCTCAACGTATCAGGTAAAGTCCTGACACTATTTCTGTACCTATGAACAGCTTGTCCCTTGCCGTTAGCGCACTTAACCTCAGGGCTTCCGATTGCGCCTACTACTATCATTCGCGCCGCATAAGACTACAGAATCTTTCGTAGCGAGCCACGCTCGCCATCGTACGCGGACATATCTCCTTCAGAATCAAGTCACTGCGCCATTCCGAAAGCTAACTCCCCTAGAATCAAATCATTGCGCAAAAAACAGGGGGTGGGGGATAATTCGGCCCATTTTCCTCTCCCTCTGCACTCTGCTCGCCCTCATCCTGAGCGGTTGCGCCGGTACCGCCCGCAGCAACAACTCCAATCCAGGCGGCAACGGCTCAAACCCAACCGGAACCACCGTGCCTACCACTCCAACCGGCCTCATGGCCACTGCGGGAAATACGCAAATCACCCTCACTTGGACGGCCACCGCAAACGCCACGACTTATAACGTAAAGCGCAGCGCCACCACCGGCGGCCCCTACGCCCTGCTCTCTTCGCCGGCGGCCGCCAGCTTCACTGACACGACGGTCACCAATGGCACCACGTATTTCTACGTCGTCTCGGCCGTCAATTCCGCCGGCGAAAGCGCCAACTCCGCCGAAGCCAGCGCCAAGCCCACGGCCCCAACGCAAGCTCCTGCCGCACCATCAGGGCTTATGGCCACCGCCGCGAACACGCAAGTCAGCCTTACATGGACCGCCAGTGCGACCGCTACCAGCTACAACGTCAAGCGCGCCACCACCACCGGCGGCCCGTACACAAAGATTTCTTCACCCACCTCGCCTAGCTTCACCGACACCGGCTTGACCAACGGAACCACCTATTTCTACGTAGCGTCCGCTGTCAATTCCACCGGAGAAAGCGCCAACTCCTCCGAAGTCAGCGCCAAGCCCACCGCGCCGGCGCAAGCTCCCGCGGCGCCAACAGGACTCATGGCCACCCCCGCCAATGCGCAAGTGAGCCTAGCTTGGACCGCCAGCGCAGGCGCCACTGCCTACAACGTGAAGCGCAGCACCACCACCGGCGGACCGTACACCAAAATCTCCTCCCCAACCGCGACGAATTTCACAGACACCAACCTGGCGAACGGCACGACCTACTTCTATGTAGTCTCCGCGGTCAACGCCACAGGCGAAAGTGCGAACTCCGCCCAAGCCAGCGCCACGCCCGTTGCTCCGACGCAACCTCCCTCCGCGCCCACAGGTCTGATCGCGACCGGAGGTAACGCCCAGGTCTCTCTCAGCTGGACCGCAAGTTCCGGCGCCACCAGCTATCACCTCAAGCGCAGCACCACAACTGGCGGCCCTTACACGCAAGTCTCCGCGCCGACCACCACAAGCTTCACCGACACCGGCCTGACCAACGGCACCACCTATTTCTATGTCGTCTCCGCCCTGAACGCTGTGGGCGAAAGCGCTAATTCCGCTCAGGCGAGCGCCACGCCTGCCAACACTCCTGTGGACGTCACGATCACCATCAATCCTGCCAACACCAAGCCCATCTCGCCCTACATCTACGGCCTCAATTTCTATTTTGGCGAAACCGATCCCCCTCCGATGGCCACACTCGACCGCGACGGCGGCAACCGCTGGACCGCCTATAACTGGGAGACCAACGCCTCCAACGCCGGCAGCGACTACCTCTACGAAAATGACGACTACCTCAGCAGCAGCGCGGTTCCCGCCGAGGCCGTCCGCGGCTTCATCGCGCAGGATCAGGGCGCGAACATCGCGAGCCTCGTCACCGTGCAAATGCAAGGGCTTGTCGCTGGCGACGAAAGCGGTCCTGTCAGCGTAGCCAATCCTCCTGATCTCTCTCGTTTCAAAACGGTGGTCGACAAGAAGAGCACTGTGTCCGCCGTCCCCTTCACCATCACGCCGCCAACCACCGACGCGAACGTCTATATGGACGAATTCGTCTGGGCGCTGAACCAGAAACTCCCCGGCATTTTCGGCACAAATCCCGCTCAGCCAACTTTCTTGAACCTCGACAACGAACCTGAACTCTGGAACTCCACGCACCTCGAAGTGCAAGGTCCGAATCCCGTCACGTCAGACAACTACATCGCCAAAACGATCGCACTCACACAGGCCATCAAAGACCAGTTCCCGAACACCATCATCTTCGGGCCCGTGCACTACGGTTTTCAGGGAATCTACAACTGGCAGGGCGAACTCGCCGCCACACCCGGCGGCGCGAACTGGTTCCCGGATAAATATCTGCAAGCGATAAAGACGGCGTCCACGACGTACGGCAAGCCCCTCGTCGACGTCTACGACTTTCATTGGTATGCGGAAGACTACGACGCGAACGGCACGCGCATTCTCAATCTCACTAGCACAACTCTCACCGACGCTCAGGTCCAGCTCATCGTGCAAAGCCCGCGTAACCTGTGGGATCCCACCTACACCGACGCCGGCAACAGCAATCCATGGATCTACCAGGAGCTTGGCAACACACCGATCAACATCCTCGGCCGCCTGCAATCCAAGATCAACGCCGAAAACCCCGGCATGAAAATCTCCGTCTCGGAATATGAAAGCGGCGGCCAAAATCACATCGCGGGAACCATTGCCCAGGCCGACAATCTAGGCATCTTCGGCGCGCAAGGTGTTTTCGCCGCCAGCTTCTGGCCACCCAACGGCACCTATTCCT
The DNA here is from genome assembly GCA_963834025.1 of uncultured Acidobacteriota bacterium. Lineage (GTDB taxonomy): Bacteria > Acidobacteriota > Terriglobia > Acidiferrales > UBA7541 > Acidiferrum. The sequence goes on from CAWIAI010000007.1 coordinate 1,285,974, forward strand.
ACTCGCTCGCAGGCTTTCGCGCGTTCCGCGGCTTCGACGGCGCCAACGCCACTTTCGGCGACACCTCGCTGCAATCCACCTCAAGCAACGTGCAAAATGTAGTCGTATACGCCAGCTCCGACAGCACCACGCCAGGTCGCGTCGTCTTCGTAGCCATCAATCGCTCCACGACGTCGCAAGTCACCGCCATCACCGGCCAGCCGCTGTCAGGCACAGCTCATCGCTATCAAATGACCGCCGCCTCAGCCCAAACCCAATCCACCGGCGGCACCCCAGTCCAACCCGTCTCCGCGGGCACCATGCCAGTCACCGGCTCAACGCTAACACTCACGCTACCAGCCCTAAGCGTAACCACCATCGATGTCCACTGATCGGAAGAAAAAGGAGTTGAGCTACGCGCTATCGTTCAAATCGCGCAAGCCGTCAGGAAGAACTACATCAATCCGCCGCGCCGCAGGATCAATGCGAGTACAAATATCTTCTGCAAGGGGAATCAGCAATTCGCCATGTCGCGTATCCACCACGAGCAGCGGCGTCCCCGCAACATCTTCCCCGGTCAACTGGACGTCGCTGACCGTCCCAACCAGCGCCGGCGCCGTAGCCATAGAACAAGGCGAAGAGGAAACAACCGGTGGTTCAACGGGGCTCTCAAATACCGAGCAACCGACCAAATCCGACACAAAATATTTCCCAGCAGGCAGCGCGACCCGCTGCTCGAACGGAATCAGCACGTCCAGCCCGCGAAATTTCTCCGCCTCCGAAATCGAAGCGCAACCCTCGAAGTGAAACACGCCTTGCCCGGGATGGTTCCGGTCCATCCAGAACGCTTTCAGCCCGGCAAGGCGCGGCTCCGCTTTCCCGGCGCTGTCGCCCAGGAAGACTTCCTTCATTGCCGCGATTCGTTCGGGAAAATCGGTGAGCAGTTCCGCCGCGACCTCGCCCTTGTTTCCGCGGGGCCGAAGCACGCGCGCGAGCGCCACCCAGCAGTGGGGTTCGCTGCTCAATCTTCCAGGATCTCGAGCGTGAAGCGTTTGTGCACCTTTACACCTGCGGCGCCCAACAGAGTGCGGACCGCCTTCGCCGTCCGGCCCTGCCGCCCAATGACTTTGCCGAGATCGTCCTTGTGCACGCGCAGCTCAAGAATCGTCGCTTGCGAGCCCTCGATCGATTTCACCTGCACCTCGTCAGGATGGTCGACAAGTGCGCGGGCAATCGACTCCACCAGATCCTTCATAGTGCACCTTCACGGAGGCAAGTTCTGGCCCTGCGAGTGAATCGAATTTTAGCTTGCAAGATCATTACTGGAAAGACGCATCTGAGCGACTTAAGGATGCAGGGAAACCAAAAAGCTTCGGACCCCGACAGGGTCGGGGTCACAGGTGGGCGCACTGCAGACTAGGCAATCTTCTGCAGGCGGATAAAGCTGCGCACAGTATCGCTGGGCTGAGCGCCAACTCCAAGCCAATGCTTGATGCGCTCGTGATCCAACTTCAGCTCCGCGGGCTTCTTCAGTGGATCGTACGTCCCCACCAATTCCACGACGCGGCCATTGCGCGGCCGGGTCTTCTCAATCACTACGACGCGATAGTACGGCTTCTTCTTCTTGCCAATGCGAGACAACCGAATCATTAACACTAAATCAGTCCTCCGAGCCCTCTATTCTAACCTGTCAACCCGCTTCCCAGCAACGACATAACTCCAAGGTAGCCACAGACACTCCTGTCTGTGCCCTCGCCCACAGCACTGCGCAGAAAGCCAAGAGCAATGTGCTACTTCGCCACCACGACTGGCAATTCCACAAAGCTCGCCCGATCCGGTGCGCGGTAAACGCGCTGCACTGCCTTGCGGTAATCTTCCGGCTTGGCCCAGAAAATATTCGGTACAAACGTCTGGGGATTCCGGTCATACAAAGGAAACCAGGCCGACTGGATCTGCACCATCATCCGATGTCCCGGCAAAAACACGTGATTGGCGTTTGGCAAAGCAAAGCGGTACAGCAGAGGCTTCCCAGCCTCCAGCGCTTTCGGCGACTCCAGGCTCTCGCGATACCTTCCACGGAAAATATCGGCGGAAATCATTAGCTGGTATCCGCCCATCCCGGGTTGCCCGGCGATCTCATCCGGGTAAACGTCAATCACCTTGACGACCCAGTCGGAATCGGTGCCGCTCGTGGAAGCGACGAGATTCGCGATGGGCTGTCCGCTAATCTTCACCGGCGCACGCAGAGTTTCCGACTCGTATGTCAGCACATCTCCGCGCCCGGATTGCTCGCGCTGGTCATCCACCAGCCATTCCGACCAGGTCATGCCGGTGTCGTATCCCATCGGCTGAATGGGTCGCGCGCGATAGGGCACCGGCTTCGCGGGATCCGAAACATATTCATCAAACGGCGTGTCGCTGGACTTCGGCGATTCGAGGCTGAGTTTCAGACCCGCGTCCAAGTACAACGGCGTCGCGCGAATCGTACAATTCGAACTGGTCGAGCTGGATGGGCAGCCGCTTGGCCACGAGCCCAGGCGTCGCCACGTGTTCGTTCCCGTTTCGAACGCCGTTACTGGCGCGATGTCGGCCTTCGGCGCACCATCCTTCAGATATTGATCGAGAAACGGACGCAGGATTTCTCGCCGGAAATACAGCCCGGTGTCGCTGTCGAATTTCACGACTCCCAGTGAACTGCCGTCGTCGATCTCCTGACCGTGATGCCAAGGCCCCAGTACCAGGAAAACTTTGTCGTTGCCGGTGTCCTTGGGCTTGATCGCTTTGTATACCGCCATGGCGCCGTAAATATCTTCCTGATCCCACAGGCTGTGGACCAACAGTACCGGCACCTTCAACGGTTGCTCCGCGAGGATCTTGTCCATGGCCTGCTGCTGCCACCATGCGTCGTAGCTTGGATGCTCCAGCAGCTTTCGCCAGAAGCCGACCTGCTCGAGTCCGTGCCGCTTCCCTAGCTCTCCCGCCGATCCCGCTTCCATGTAGACGTCGTAGTCGTCGAAGTGGCTGGTCCACCATTTGATTTTGTTGTCTCGAGTGCCTTCCTGCTCGTAGATGTACGGCATGTTCTGTTCGCGAAACGCACCGTTATGGAACCAGTCGTCGCCCATCCACCCGTCGACCATCGGATTCATCGGCACCGAGACTTTGAGCGCGGGATGTGGATTCACCAGCGCCATCAACGGAGTAAAACCATCGTAAGAAATCCCCAGAATTCCCACCTTACCGTTGCTCTCCGGGATATTTTTCACTAGCCAGTCGATGGTGTCGTAGGTATCCGTCGCATGGTCCACTGGGGTGGGGTTCAAGGGCCCGTGCAGCGGACGGTTCATCACGTAATCGCCTTCCGAGCCGTATTTTCCGCGAACGTCCTGCACGACGCGGATGTACCCGCCTTCGACAATGACTTCGGTAGCGTTGTCGTATCCCTGCAGGATCGGCGCAAGGTGAGTGCTGGGCGCATGGCTGGTTTGCGCCGTGGCATCGTAGGGCGTTCGCGTCAGCAAAATCGGCGCGCCCTTGGCACCCTTCGGCAGGATGATCACGGTGTGCAGCTTCACGCCATCGCGCATCGGAATCATCACATCGCGGCGCTCGTAATCGAAACTGTCGATCACCGGCTGCAACCTCGCCGGCGTTTCACTTGGTAAAGTCGAACCTGCGGGCGGGGTCTGCGCCGCGGCCACCTGCACGAACAACGAAGCACCAATCACTAGCCAAAGAGCAACGAGCGACCGAAACAAACGAATCCATGAGACTTCAGAAACAGGAATGGTGTTTTGCATGCCGGGGATTATACCGGACCGAGCGCGGAATGACCGCTGCGGCTTCGAGAAGGTGTAAGTGAGGATCGCGATGACTTCGTTAGCAGAGGCGGTTGAGGCCGTTGAAGGCGGCGGTCTTATAGCATTCAGCGAGCGTAGGATAGTTGAAAACGGTGTTCTTGAAATAGGTGATTTTGCCCTTGAGCAGCATTACCGCCTGGCCGATGTGCAGTAGCTCGGCAGCGTCTTCGCCGAAGATGTGCACGCCGAGCAGTTCGAGCGTTTCGCGATGAAATAGCAGTTTCAGGCGGCCGTCGGTGTGGCCGCTGATCTGGCCGCGTGCGATTTCGCGATAGTAGGCCACGCCTACCTCGTACGGGACGTCGGAGTCGGTGAGTTGCTCTTCGGTCTTCCCGATAAATGAGATCGATGGAATTGTGTAAATTCCGTAGGGATACCCGGCGGGATCGCTTTGCACGTCCAGCCCAAAAGCGCGCGCGGCCGCGATGCGGCCCTGCTCCATGGACACCGACGCCAGACTCGGAAAGCCGATGACGTCGCCGACCGCGAAAATGTGGGGTTGCGAAGTGCGAAAGTCAGCATCCACCTTGATGCGGCCGCGGTCGTCGGCGGTCAGGCCGGCGGCCGGCAAATTCAGCGGCTCGACGTTGCCGCCGCGGCCAACCGCATACAACAGCGCGTCGGCGATGATGCGCTTCTTGCTGACCAGATTCGCGGCCACTTTTCCGTCAGGCAATTCCTCTACGCTATCGACCTCTTCATTGAGGCGCATGGTGGCACGGCGGTCGCGCATATGGTAGCTCAGCGCTTCCACCATTTCGGTATCCGCGAATTCCAGCAGCCGAGGGCGCTTCTCCACGATGATCACGCGCACACCCAGCGTGGCAAACATGCATGCATACTCGACGCCGACGACGCCGCCGCCCACTACGATCAGAGTTCGCGGGACTTGCGGCATGGCCAGAATCTGATCGCTGTTGATGATGTTTCGCCCGTTAATGGGTACCTTCGGATTCGACGCGGGCTTCGTGCCGGTCGCCAGGATGATGTATTCGCCTTCGAGTTCGCTGAAGCCATTGTTGTTCTCGACCCGGATGTGATGCGGGTCCATGAATCGTCCCACGCCGTGAATCAAGTCCACGCCGTTGCGCTTCAGTTGGTCCCCGATTACGGACACTTCGTTTTCAATCACGCGCTGCACGCGGAAGTTCAAGTCCGCCATCGTAATGTGATCTTTCGCGTGATAGTTCGCGCCGTAGAAACTCTGGTCGTAGAAGCCGGAAAGATGCAGAACGGCCTCGCGCATGGTCTTGCTGGGGATGGTGCCGGTATTGATGCAGACGCCGCCGACGGCGTTCTGCTTTTCGACCAGCGCGACGCGTTTACCTGTTTTTACGGCCTGGATGGCGGCACGCTGCCCGCCAGGGCCCGAACCGATGACAATCAGCTCATACGCCTGCATTCACGGTGTCCTGAACGTCCGATTCATCCGGAGGGGTGGCAACGGGGCCGGGCTTAACGTCCTCGGAAGTATAAACGACTTGAGGCGTACGCAGCGACGTCGCGTGCGAATCGCTATTGCCTGACGCGACACGCATCAGATGTTCCTGCACGGAGAAGCCATGACCGTTGCGCACCGAACGCGGGCGAGAGTATGTCCCGTTCGAGCCCAGAAGTCGAGCCTTGCGCGTATCGGCCAGATAAGCGGACAAAATCTCCGTGCAAATGCGCTGGCAAAGCTGTGGATCCTTCACCGGAAAGATCACCTCGACGCGTTCGTAGAGATTGCGCTGCATCCAGTCGGCGCTGCCAAGATAAAGTTCGGGCTTGCCGCCGTTTTCGAAAAAATAGATGCGGCTGTGCTCCAGAAATCGGCCAACGATACTGCGCACGCGAATGCGGCTGCTAAGCCCGCGTACGCCGGGGACGAGCGCGCACTGTCCCCGCACGATCAGATCGATCTCCACGCCCGCCTGGGAGGCTTGATACAGAGCCTGAATCACCGGGGGATCGACGACCGCATTCATCTTGATGATCATCCGGGCAGGACGCCCGCGCCGCGCATGGCGGGCTTCGCGATCGATCAGCGCGAGACACGTTTTGGCCATGTCGCGCGGCGCCACGATCAGCGGCCTATAGCTGGGCTGCTCAGCGTAGGCCGTCAGGTAATTGAAGACGTTGTGCACCGCCGAGGTGATGGCTTCGTCGCTGGTCAGCATGCTGAAGTCGCTGTAGAAGCGTGCCGTTGATGGGTTGTAATTTCCAGTGCCGAGATGCACGTAGCGGCGAATTTTCCCGTCGGGATCGTTGCGCACCACGAGCGCGAGTTTGGCATGCGTCTTCAGGCCGGCCACGCCATGGAATACCTGCACGCCGGCATCCTCGAAGCTGCGCGCCCAGTGAATGTTGGTGGCTTCGTCGAAGCTGGCCTTCAACTCCACGACCACGGTCACTTCTTTCTTGCCGGCTGCTTCGAGCAGCGCTTCGGCGATCGGCGAATCGGAATTGGTGCGGTAGAGCGTCTGCTTCATGGAAAGCACGCGGGGATCGCGGCTCGCGGTCCTTATGAAGTTGACGACGGTGTCGTAAGACTCGTAGGGATGGTGCAGCAACACGTCCTGCCGGCGCAGGACGTCAAAAAGCGAATCGGCGTCATGACCGACGCGAACCTGGCGCGGCACAAACGGCGGATACTTCAGATCGGGCCGCGGCGTCTCATCGTACAGATGAAAGAGCCGCTGAAGGTTGACGGGCCCGCGAACGCGAAATACCAGCGACTCGTCGAGTTCGAACGTCGATACCAGGCGCTCGACGATGTCGGGATGCGCGCCTTCCTCGATTTCGAGCCGAACCGCGTCGCCTTTGCGGCGTTGCGACACTTGCGAGTCGATCGTTTCCAACAGGCTGCGGCTCTCTTCCTGCTCCAGATAAAGATTGCTGTTGCGCGTGATGCGGAATGCGGTGGAAGCCAGAATCTCGTAGCCTCGGTACAGTCTCGATGCGTACGCCGAGATAATGTCGTGGAGCGGGGCGAACCGAATGCCGCCGTTCTCGGTGGGAATCCGCAGCAGGCGCGGCAGAGCGCGAGGCACAGTGAGCACGCCAAAGTAGGGTTTGCCATTCCCGCCACGCCGGCGCCTCAATAAAAATGCGATACACAGCGCCTTATTCAACACGTGCGGGAAGGGATGCGAGGGATCGACGGTCACCGGCGTCAGCATGGGACTTACACGCCGATCGTAAAAAGTCTTCGTGAATCGGGCGGCTTTCGCGTCGAGCTCGCCAGTGTTCAAAACACGGATCGATTCTTTCGCCAGCGCTGGCAGCAGTTCGTCGTTCCAGCACTTGTATTGATCGCGCACGAAAACGTGCATCGCCGCGGAAACTTTCTGGAGTTCTTCCTCCGTGGTCAGGCCGTCGGGGCTGATTTCGCGGGAGCCATGCTCGATGCGCTGGAGGAAACTCGAAACGCGAATTTCCACGAATTCGTCCAGATTGTTCGCGGTGATGGCCAGGAACTTGACGCGCTCCAGCAGCGGATTCCCGATGTCGCGGGCTTCTTCCAGCACACGCCGGTTAAATTCCAGCCACTCTACGTGGCGATTGAGATAGTGGCGCGGATCGTCGAGTTTAGGGCGTTGCATCGTTCACTCTTAGCAGGGAGGCAGAGAGATAGCGCACCTGTGTTACGGGCTGATGAATGTGCCAGCAAATGATATGCTCCCTCGCCGGAGGAAGGAAGATTGCGTGTCGCCCTGCCGGCCGCGGTACTTGTGGTGATGTGCGCGCTGACGTTTCCCGCTGTTCGCAAGGCGAGTCTCGCCGAGGAGCGGAAGATGGCGAAATTGGAAGCGATTTTCGCGCCTTTCAACGACGCGAAATCTCCCGGCGTCGCTGTTCTGATCCGAAAAGCCGGGCGCACCGTGTTCGAGCGGGGTTACGGCGCACGGGATCTTCGAAGCTTCGCTGCGATCGATCCGCAAACGAATTTCCGTCTCGCTTCCTGCACTAAACAGTTCACTGCAATGGCGATCATGCTGCTCGTGCACGACGGCGAGCTCCGGTACGACGAGAGTCTAAGCGAGGTCTTTCCTGAATTCCCGGCGTACGGCAAAACGATCACGATCCGCAACTTGTTGAATCACACGTCAGGATTGCAGGACTACGAAACCCTGATGGAGCAGGAAGAGCGCAGCGGCGGCCATCGCTGGACCGAAGAAAATCAGATCCAGGATGCGGAGGTTCTGGCCCTGCTCGAAAAGCAAGACTCCACATTGTTTCCGCCCGGAACGAAGTGGGCGTACAGCAATTCCGGCTATGTAGTGCTCGGATCGATCGTTGCCAAAGTTTCTGGCAAATCCTTTAGTGAATTTCTGCATGATCGCATTTTCGGCCCACTGCGAATGGAGCAGACCCTCGCGTATGTAAAAGGAAAGAACGAAGTCGCATACCGGGCCTTCGGCCACACGAAGGAAGTGAACGGCTGGAAGCAGACCGACCAGAGTTCTACGTCAGCGACTTTGGGCGACGGCGGAGTGTACTCTTCGTTGCGCGATCTCGCGAAGTGGGACGATGCGCTGACGCGACATACGCTGCTCGGCGAGAACGAGATGCGGCCCGCGCTGACCCCGGTAGAACTTGCCGGCGGGGCGCGGCCCGTATGGCCTGCAAATTCCGATCGCGCGGAAGGATCGCCGGTATCGTACGGGTTCGGCTGGTTCATCGACGATTATTGGGGTCATCCGTGGATGTGGCATTACGGGGAGACAGTAGGATTTCACACCTACATCGCGCGTTTTCCTGCGGACAAATTCTCGATCATTATTCTCTGCAACCGCACCGACGTAGATCCTGAACGGCTGATGGAAGATGTCGCGAACCTATATCTCCAGGGACGCGGCTGACCGTCGAATAATTTCTAACTTAGCCCAAGCCGGCTAGTTTGCCGAGGCCTTTCATTTTCGCGCGGGCGGCCATGGCGCCGTATTGCTTCATCATCGTGCGCATTTGCATGTATTGCTTGAGGACCTGGTTGACTTCCTGGACCGTCGTGCCGCTGCCTTTGGCGATGCGTTTGCGGCGCTTGCCGTCGATGACGTTGTGATCGCGGCGCTCCTGGTTGGTCATCGAATTGATGATGGCTTCGACTTGCTTGAGCTGGCCTTCGTCGACCTTCGCATCTTTGGGGAGATTGGCGAGCGGGCCGACCTTCGGAAGCATGTCCACGAGCTGTTCGAGTGGGCCCATTTTGCGAATTTGTTTGAGTTGATCGCGAAAATCTTCGAGCGTGAAATCCTCTTTGCGTAGCTTGCGCTCGAGTTCGATCGCAGCCTTTTTGTCGACGGCTTGCTCGGCGCGTTCGATGAGCGACATCAGATCGCCCATACCGAGAACGCGGGAGACGATGCGCTCGGGATAGAAGCCTTCGAGGGCGTCGTATTTTTCGCCCAGGCCGACGAACTTTACTGGCGCTCCGGTGACTTTGCCGATGGAAAGGGCGGCGCCGCCGCGGGCGTCACCGTCGAGCTTGGTGAGAACCACGCCCGTGAGGCCCAGGCGTTTGTGAAATTCGCCGGCGGATTTCACGGCGTCCTGACCGATCATGGAATCGGCGATGAACAGGATTTCGCTGGGCTGCAGCTCTTTTTTGAGCGTGCTCAGCTCGTTCATCAGATCATCGTCGATGTGCAGGCGGCCGGCGGTGTCCACGATGACCACGTCGCTGGCGGAAAGTTTCGCTTCCTTGATGGCGCCACGCACGATTTCGATTGGCTTGTCGGTGCCTTTGCCGGGCCAGAGGGGCGTGCCCACCGCTTTGGCGACCTGGGCGAGTTGTTCGCGCGCGGCAGGGCGGTAGACGTCGGTAGAGACCACCAGCGGACGATGGCCGTGGTTCGTGAGCCACTTGGAAAGCTTTCCGGTCGTGGTGGTTTTGCCGGAGCCTTGCAGGCCAACGATCATCCACACCGAGGGCGGGCGCGAAGCAAACAGCGGCTTGGCGTGCTTGCCGAGCATGGCGGTGAGTTCGTCGCGCACCGTCTTGACGACTTGCTGGTCGGGCGAAAGCTGCAGCATGACTTCGCTGCCGATGGATTTCTGGCGAATGTTGGCGAGCAGCTCGTCGGCGACGGTGACATTGACGTCGCCTTCCAGCAGAGCCTCGCGAATTTCGGCTAGGGCGGCGTCGAGATGCTCTTCGGTGAGCTTGCCCTGGCCGCGCAGGTTCTTGAAGGTGCGCTGAAGTTTCTCGGTGAGATTTTCAAACATGAGTGTTCCCCGGGGCGCTTCGATTGTAGGGGGTCGCTCGAACTCGGTCAAATAGAGCATCGGGTCTCGGTGACCAAACCGCTGGGCAGGTCAAATTGGGCTGCTTACTGAACGCTGCTCAGAGTAGGGCAACCGTCGGGGAAATATGACTTCCATCCAGAGGATGCTGAATTGCAAAAACTGCAACAACTACAAGAAAAAGAAGGCGATAACAGAGAATTCTTGGTGGGTTCATCCTGGATGCTTTCGGGGAGCGCTATTATGACTTGGCATGCGACCAGCGCGCGCGGCCGACGCGGAGTATGAAGCTCAAGAAGGTCTACAGTAGTACTAAATGGTTTTCCTGAGCAGGTTTGAGGTTTCTTACTAATATCCAGCAGAAGTCGCGGTGCTAAGGTATAGCAGTAATCGTGTTTGTGTCACTGGGGAGCCAGTGGGGGGTAGTGCCGTGTCGATTCAATGTCCGATGTGCTCGAGCAAATGTGTCCGAAGATCCAGGAGACGTGCGATTTTGGAGCGCACGATTTTGTCGGCGCTCTGCGTGCGGCCTTTCCGGTGCGTGGAATGCAGCCACCGTTTCTTACGTTGGTGCCTGCGAAAGAATGTGCCTTTGGGACAAACGGGAACTTCCAACCGGCCGAACATGCAGGATGCCGAGACGAAAGCGCCGGACCTACTGGGCGGAGAAGCGGCGCGCTTTCATCTCAAGCTCAGTTAGCTAGACTTCTAACTGGCTAAACTTCCGTGAGAATCAGTTTCTTGAATTTGCGAATGCGCGCTTCGTCGCGCTTGTAGAAGGTCCATTGTTTGATCCGCTTGCCGCGGATCAATCCTGCCCGCATCAAAATCTTTAAGTGCTCGCTTGCGGTGGGTTGGCTCACGCGCAGCTTCCTGGTTATGGATAGCCCGCAGACGCCGTCCTTGAGCAGATCTCCACCCGCTTGAGGCGGGAAATGCCTTACCGGATGCCTGAGCCAGCTCAGGATCTGCAGCTTGCGCTGGTTCGAGAGCGCGCGAAGAGCGAGTTCCAGACTCATATAGACAGTTAGCCAACTCCCTAAGTATAGATTGAACATGGGGAGGCTTCGAGATCGGCACGAGGGCGCGTCGGAAGCGAGCACACAGGAAGCAAGCGATGACAAACACTCTGATCAACAGGGATGGCATTGCAGCAGTGGAGAGAATCATCAGGCCGCACATACGCCGAACGCCCATGCTCGCGGTGGATAGCGGCGACTTCGGGCTGACCTGCGGAGACATCACCTTCAAGTTCGAACTATTGCAGCATGGCGGCTCGTTCAAGGCGCGGGGAGCTTTTGCGCAGCTGCTCACGCGGGAAGTTCCGAGGGCCGGGGTGGTAGCGGCCTCCGGCGGCAATCACGGTGTGGCCGTGGCTTTCGCGGCCATGAAACTGGGCGTGCCCGCCAAGATTTTCGTGCCTAGCGTTGCGTCCCAGGAGAAGAAGGACCGAATTCGCGCTAGCGGAGCAGCTCTGGTGATTGCTGGGGACCGGTACGCCGATGCGTTAGCGGCCAGCGAAGAATGGGTCACACAGTCGGGCGCGATGGTCGTGCATGCCTACGATCAAGTGGAGACGCTGCTCGGCCAGGGGACCGTGGGCTTGGAATTTGAGGAGCAGGCGCCGGAACTCGATACCCTGCTGGTAGCCGTGGGCGGCGGCGGCCTGATCGGCGGGGTTGCCGCGTGGTACGGCGGGCGCGCCAAGATCGTGGGAGTAGAGCCCGAGGCTGCGCCGACACTCTCAAACGCGATCCGCGCCGGGCGGCCGGTAGACAGCGAAGCGGGAGGCATCGCCGCGGATTCGCTGGCACCCAAGCGTGTGGGAGAATTGATGTTCCCCATAGCGCAGAAATATGTGGAGCGTGTGGTGCTCGTTTCGGACGAGGCTATTCAGGAAGCGCAGATGGAGTTGTGGAAGACACTGCGCATCGCGGCGGAACCTGGCGGAGCGGCCGCCTTTGCGGCGCTGCTGTCGCGGCGTTACGAACCCGCGAAAGACGAACGTGTAGGTGTGCTGGTGTGCGGCGGCAACACGACCGCGGTGGATTTCATACGGGCAAACCTGGCCTGAGACACGCCCGACTTCGGAGCTTTTCTGCGCGTCTGTCGGCTTCGTGCTTAGTGTGCTGAGTCTTAGGCGTTTCGGCCTGGGCGCTTGGGCACGGCAATGCTGTGCCCCTAGATCACGCCAATTTCGCTCGATTTCACTTAGCAGTTCCATCTTGGTATCCCTCCTATTCAAATCAGAATTTCCGCGATTGCACACGAATCAGAAGTTATTGACGTGTACGGACTTACAGACGTAGCGAAGCTGGCGTTCGGACTCTCTCTTGCGAAGTAGAGGAAGTAGAGATTGGCGCCTTCAGGAACTGGGCCGGGTTTGGTGGGTTTCTCAGGTTGGAATTTCGAGAGGAAGGAACCGATTGACGGTTCGGCTAAAAGTCCTGGTGATCCTGGCGGCCACGGCGGTGGCCATGCTCGCCACCCTGTACGCGGCGGCCGACTACGTGATCCTGAATCCATTCCTTCGGCAGGAGCAGTTGAACGCGCAAGAAACGCTGGCCGTGATTCGCGAAGGTTTCAACGACGAAATCGAAAAACTGGACAGAGCCAATAGTCACTTGTCGGTGTATGACGGCACATACGACAGCATGCCGAAACCTTCCGGGGAATTCCTGCATTCGCTGCTGGGAGAAAATTCCGGCGGTTGGTTGGAACAGCAGGGCCAGTCCGATAGCACGATATGAAGACTTAATACAAGCGAGGCGCGCACTTTTCGCGACCCGAGTCAGACCGGACGCCGGATGCCGAGCTTTCGCATTCGCGCTTGCAACGTGGTGCGCTTCATACCGAGGATTGCGGCGGCGCCTTTCGGGCCGGCGATGCGCCATTCGGTTTGGCGAAGTGCTCGAAGAATGTGCTGGCGTTCGGCTTCCTCCAGCGTCGCGATGGGAATAGAAGACGGCGACGGCGAAAACAGCGCGAGATCCGCGGAAACATTCCCGTTCGAAGAAAGCGTGGCCGACTTTAGCTCCGAGAGAGGCACGCGCAGCTCTCTACCCGGAGAGAGCAGCACGGCGCGCTCGATCAGATTTTCCAGCTCGCGAATATTGCCGGGCCATCCGTAATTAACGAGCGCGTCCATGGCGTCGGCGGGCACGTACTCCACAGTCTTGTTCAGCCGGCGGCTGAAATTCTGCACGAAATAACGCACCAGCAGCGGGACATCCTCGCGGCGCTCTCGCAGGGGCGGAATCTGAATGGGGAAAACATTCAGCCGGTAGTACAGATCGCTGCGGAATTCCCGGTCGGCAACCAGCCGAGACAGATCTTGATTGGTGGCGGCGACGACGCGGACGTCCACGCGCTGCGTGCGATTGCTGCCGAGACGCTCGAATTCCTGCTCCTGCAGCACGCGCAGCAATTTTGGCTGCAGCTCGAGAGGAATGTCGCCGATTTCGTCGAGAAAGAGTGTGCCGCGGTCGGCGAGCTCGAAGCGGCCGATTTTTTGGCTGATGGCGCCCGTGAATGCGCCACGCTCGTGGCCGAAGAGTTCGGCTTCGAGCAGGCCTGAGGGAATGGCCGCGCAGTTGACCTTGACGAAGGTGCGCTCCTTGCGGGGGCTGAGGTTGTGAACGGCGCGGGCGATCACCTCTTTGCCGGTGCCGGTCTCGCCCAGAATTAAGACCGTTGTGCCCGCGGGAGCGACCAGTTCCACTTGCGCAAGCGCGCGGCGGATTGCCGGGCTCTCACCTACGATCTCTTCAAAATTGAACGCGCTGCGAATTTCCTCTTCGAGGTAGAGCTTCTCTTCGGCGAGCTTGTCTTTCAGCGCATCGATTTCCTTGAAGGCCAGGGCGTTCTCGACGGCGATAGCGATCTGCGCCGCAACCTGTTGAACCAGCTCGATATCCTCGGAGCTGAAAACATCCATGCGACGGCTCGCGAGATTCAGCGTCCCAAAGGTGCGGCCCCGGTTGCTAAGCGGAATGCAGCAGATTGCCTGCAGGCCCTCGCCGCGAAGCAGGCGGACGACTTCACTCGTATATTGCTCAAACTCGGCGCCACGCGCGATGATCGTGCGGCCCTCGGTGATGGCGCGACCCGCAGGGGAAGCGTCGCGCGGGACGGTCATTTCCGGCTTGAGCAGCCCTTGGCGGCCGGGAAAATCGAGTGCGTGAATCTTGAGTAGTCCGGTTCCCGGATCCAGGAGCGCGAGGCTCGTGTAGTCGTGATGAATGACGCGCTGAAGGGTAGACACGATGCCGCGAAACAGCTCGGTCAGTTCGAGGCTGGTGACCAGCACATTGTTGACTTCGAGCAGCACGCGAAGACGGTCGCGCTCGTGAGCAAGCTGCGTTTGGTACGCCTGCGATGAGTCCAAATTCAGCGCGTTGTCCACGGCCACCGCGACCTGGCAGGCCACGCGCTTCATAAATTGCAGTTCGACGTCGGTAATACGCTGCGGGACCAGGCGGCCAAATCCCATGGCGCCTATCTGGCGCTGCGCGGTGGTCAGCGGCACCAACGCGAAGGAACGCACCCCTTCGTCTCGGAGGCGCTGCATGAATTGGGGATAGCGTTCCTCTTCGGCGGTGTCGCTGACAACAAAAGCCTCTTGCGATTGCCAAACCCAGCCGGAAGGGTGCCCTTCCACCGGAGTCTCCGAACCAATCCGCTTGTCATGCGGGACCCGCGTCTCCAGGATGTGCAGGCGCATGACGTTGCGAACGGGATCGTGCAGCGTAAGCGTAAGGAAATCGAAATCGACGACCGAATGCAGGCGTCCGGCGAGGTCGTGGAAAAGTGCAGGAAGGTCGCGTTGCTGGGCGATCGCCTCGCTGACTTCCAGCAAGGCTTCCAGCTGCTGGCGCGAGTGTTCCGGCGCCGCAGGCGCTGTTTCCGGCGAAGTAATAACCGGGTCCGGCATACCTGGCAGGATAACACCCGCGTTGGTAGCGGCTCAACCGCAGGGGAGGTACGCGGCAGCTCGTGGCTTTCGGTCGATTCCCACGTTTTGCGGAAAGAGTGGGCGGGCCGCGTCAGTCCACTTTTTCTGGCTACTTTTTTGGAACGGATGCGGGCGACGACGGCTCACCGACCCAGGCGGGAGGGTCGCTTGCTGGAAATGATTCCTCGGATGCTTCGTCAACGGTATCAGCGGGCGGGTCGGGTTGCGGCTCTGGGCTGTTCGCATCCCCGGAAACAGGCGTCTTCTGATCGGGTATGGTCATTGCTTTCGACGCTTAAAATTCTACATCGCGGGTGAGCCAACAGCCATACCGTGAACTCCTGAGCCTGGGGCAGGTCCCGCGTCAGCCATTCCACGACATCCGCTGGCAGTGCCTGGATTGCGGCGGAAATCAGACGACAATTTCTTGTTCGAGGGAATTCCCTGAAGCGTAACGCTGAAAAAGATCGCTCAAGCGTTGGGTCCAGCGCTCCAGTCCGTCTCTGCCGCTGAACGAAACGACCGCGGCGACGACGCGCTTGGTCTCCGCGGTGACCATGGTGCGTTCCGAATCACTGGTGGGGCTGCCGTGCGGCCCGACAGCGTCGCAAAACACCGGCAGACCTTCCAGATTCAGATCGTACTTGCCGATTCCCTTGTAGGTTTCGCCGGCGCGGCCAGCGCGAAATACGATGTCTCCGCTGAGGTGCGCGAGATCGTACAGACCGATCGACAGCCGGCTCTCAACGGAAACCAGATTGATCACATCCACCACCGCATTGATTTGCGGCAATCCCTTGCCCGCGATGACCCGGCGCAAGAGGGCCTCCGCCGACCCACGATATCTCGCCGGGTCTTTCCCCAGCGCTTTGTATGCCGCGCGAGTCGCCGTGATCCCGCTGGATTCCAAGACGCCCCGGGGATACGGCAGCTTCAGGATTTCGTCGACGCGGGCCCGCATCTCCGCGAGCAACTCCGGAGGCGCAGCAGCAGCTTCCACCTGCGCCGTCACACAACCTAGCGCTGTCCGCGGACACTTTCGCTGTAGAGCTTCGTCAATCGTTACCCGCACCGGCAACTCCTGGACCGCCATGACATCTTCCTTGTCGTGTGCTGAGTCATGTTAAACCAGCCGCACGTTACGCTCGTAGCTGATTTGGTTAGAGAGCCACCCTGACATTTCTCAGGGAGCCCTCTCAGGCGCCGTATGGGTTACCAAGCGAGAACTGTCAATGCTGACAGTGGCGAGAATCGAGCGGCCCCTCTAAGCTCACGTCGCCGCAAGCAAGAGCGCCCCATGAACTCCATGACCAATACGCCTGCCTGGTCCGTGCTAACCCACCCCGGATCCGCCCATTTTTTGAAGGCGGGCGGCTATTCAAGTTTGTTGATCGGATGACATGCCATCAGATATAAGAAACGTGCGGCGCACGCATACAAACTGTTCGAAGGAGAGCAACATGAAGTACAAATTGTTGATTGGGACTATCCTCGTTGTCGCCTCACTGCTGATTTTGCCGATGAGTTCATTGGCGGCAGATGACGGAGCCGCACTCTACAAAACAAAATGTGCTGCTTGCCATGGGGCTGGCGGTGAAGGAAAGCCGGCGATGAAAGCGCCTGCGCTGAAGGGCACAACCCATACGGCCGACGAAATCGCCGTACACATAACGAAGGGCGAAACCACTTCAAAAGCACCTCACAATAAGGGCATTTCCGGTGTGACGGACGCGCAAGCCAAAGCAATTGCTGATTTCGTGAAGACTCTCAAGTAACTTAGAGCCTGATCTTCGCCAATTGGCACGCTCAATCCTGCTCGTTGCAACTGCGGCGAGTGGCGCTCGCGCTATTTCAAGAATCAAGCTTTACGGAGGTGAGTGATGGCGACAGCGAACCCGACGATGGGATTGCACGGACCTGGAATCATCAAAAAAGCGAGCGGATGGTTTATCGCGATAGCGGTGGTGTTCATCATTCTCGGGATCATGGCCATTGCGGAGCCCGCGGTTGCGGGCTTGGCGGTTGCCATTCTGGTCGGCTGGTTGCTGATTTTTGGAGGCGTGGCGCACTTGGTCGCGACGTTCGCCGGTGGCGGAGCCGGGCGGGTGATCTGGCAGGTGATTCTGGGGATTATCTACATCGTGGGCGGAATCTACTTTCTTACACATCCATTGCTGGGGCTGGGTACGCTGACGCTTCTGCTTGCCGTCATTATTCTGATGGAGGCGGTGTTGGAATTCATAGCGTATTTCCGGGCTCGGAGCGAAGGTGGCTCGGGATGGATGCTGTTTAATGGCCTGATCACATTGTTCCTGGGCGGTCTGATCTGGTTGCACTGGCCGTCCAGTTCGGTGTGGGCTATTGGGACGCTCGTGGGTGTAAACCTGCTGATGACCGGAATCTCGCGACTCATGCTCGGGATGGCAGCGCGCAGGCTGGCGAGCGGAGCGGCAGTGTGACCAGTTGGATTCTAAACTCGTCCGCGACGCCTGGTATCACATTGGCGAGATTTGCTGGTTTTTCTGGGGACTTGCGCGATCTCCGAGCTCCTGGTCGCGTGGCTTTGCCGGAGGCATGAGAAAGCGGCGTGGAGATCGCAGGAAGCTCGCGACCGTATAGCGCATCAGCCGGAGCTGGTCACGCCGCGGCACCCCATAGGCCTTCAACGCGACCGAGGCGGCAATCGAAAAACTCACCCCCAAATTCAGAACGAACGTCGCCGCGATGCCAAATATCGTGTGGATGAACCAGCCCCGATACAGCCAGTTCCTCCCGAGACTGGATGCTGCCAGCGCCAGGGTGCCCGTGGACAGCGTCACGTGGCGAACATCCAGCGGTATGCCGAGAAACGTTCCCATTTCCGGCACAAATCCAAGCAGGTAGCCGAGCACAATAGAGGTGGTCCAGCCGGAGAGATTCACATCCACTGTTTCAGCCAGTCTCTTCATTCGTTTGCGTCCCAACCTGCCGCCCACGGGGTGATGAGCGATTGCCGCGGAAACGTGGTTGAACGTCGCAAAGTTCTCGAACCACCCTCCGGCCAGGGCCGAAATCCACAGGATTACACCGGTCAGAGCGGCATAGATCATCGTCCCCGAAGCCAGCGGGTTCAGAGTTTCGTAAACATGCTCGGCGCTTGGAGTTTCCAAGTACGGGCGCGAGAAGGCCAAGACCCACAGTCGGGCAAATAGGATGCATCCGAGGCACACCGCCAGCAGGTTTCCGGCGGCGGATGCCAGTTGGCTGCGGGTAATCCGGCTGATGAACTCGGCGACCTTCTCCAGCCGGTCTCGCCCCTGGGTGGTGCGTACAATCCCTGCAATAGTTGCCGCGGTTACGGACGGCTGCTTGGTGGCGAGCGCAAGGTGAAGGTGCTGCAAAACAATGAAACTGACGGCATAGTTTGTCCCCGCCGCCATTCCTTCCACGAAAGGAGGAAAATGCGCCTCGACGATGCGCATCTTTACCGCTGCCGTCACCACCGTCAACAATCCGCCGCCTAGCGATGCTTTCCAGAGGTCTCGGTATTCGCGCCGGGAGTTGGCGATGTAATGTTCCCCGGTTTTACCGGTCCGCTCCACGACCTTGCGCGCGATCAGAAGGGAATTCTCACGAAAGAGCGCCCGCAAGCTCATATCATCGCGCCGCGCGTTCATCACATCATCGAGCAGGCCTTTGACGGCGGCGACCAAATGAGATTGCTCGGCAACGAACAAAACCTCTGCGATCCTTTCCATGCGAGCTATGGCGCGTTCAATTGTTCCCATGTCGAACACCAGGGAAGTGCTGACTCCGGTGTCCTCCATGCGCTGGTGCACGTACTCCATTTCGTCGCGACACTGCTGGACCTTGCTGCGCCAGCTTTCGAGCGCAAGGGCAGCCCCGGCCTGTCGAACGAGTTCTCCAGTGGTTTGCTGAAGCTGGTAAAAGGGAGACTCTTCGATGGCCCAGGGATGGCTGCGGGCGCGGAGTCCCGGCGAGAGGCCAATTCCCGCCACGTGTACGCCTAGCAAGTGGAAAGCCTGCGTCAGGTCCTCCCGCTGCTTGGCCCACGCGTTTGCATCGTTCTCCGGCGAAATCATCCGCGCCATGCGCTCGAAACTGTCATCGGGTAGTGCGACCAGCCGGTCAATGGCTTTGCTGGTGGGATAGATCCGGAAGGCCAATTTCGAGAGGTCGGTATCTTCCCGTGCGGAAGGCAGAAGCTCTTCCATCAACCGTCGCAAGGCCTCGGACCATAAACCCTCTCGCGGATGAAGTCCCGCCTCCGCAAACAGTTCAACGGAACGAACTTCGGTCAGGATCTCCCGCACTCCCTGCTGGAACTGAACGCGGAGTTCGCTCTGCGATTCCATAAGCGCCAGAACGGTTTCCAAGCGGGTCATTCGCTTGCCCGCGCCCTTACCGGCACGGGAGGAAGAGCGACCTACGGTCCATTCCTTTAACTCTACAAACGCGTCGAGACGCGTGGGCAAGTCCACGGCTCCGACGAAATCCCCCAAGATGGAAGCCAGGGATTCGACACTGTGCTCCGAGCGCCTTTCCGGCGGAAAGAAGTTTCGTGTCAACTCTTGCGCCTGTTGCGCCGCGGTTGTCATCGTCTGAGGCATTTTCTACTGGCGGAGAAACGACAGGGATTGTACACCCCCCTCCGAGGGCGCTCTTTTGTTTCGCGTTTCCTTCGCGGACCCGAAGCCGGGCCAGAGAGTCTCAGACTGTCAGATGTGACAGTCGATTTGGAATCTTCCAGGGCTTAAGACATCACGATGTCCGACGACATCCAACCTTCGCGAACCCCAAGCCTGCCCATCGAGGTTCTCACCATTCCATTCGTGCGCTTTGCGAAAATGGAGGCATCCAGCGGCCTGCTGCTTCTGGCCGGCACCATTGCCGCCCTCGTCTGGGCCAACTCACCCTGGGAGCAGAGCTACCATGCGATTTGGACTGCCCCGATGTCTATCGGGTTTGGTCGGTTCTTCTTGTCCGAAACCCGTCACGAATGGATCAACGATGGGCTCATGGCGGTGTTTTTTTTCCTGGTGGGACTTGAGATCAAGAGGGAGGTGCTGATCGGGGAGCTGTCTTCCCTGCGAAAGGCGGCCTTTCCCTTCATGGCGGCCCTGGGCGGCACGATCGTCCCCGCACTGTTCTATTTATCGGTGAACTATGGCGGCGAAGGACAAAAAGGTTGGGGCATTCCAATGGCCACGGACATCGCATTCGCGCTGGGTGTGCTCGCCGTGCTTGGGAATCGTGTGCCCGTTTCGCTGAAGATTTTTGTCACTGCCCTGGCCATCGTGGACGACATTATCGCGGTGCTGGTAATCGCCCTCTTCTATACGGACCGAATTCACTTGCTCAGTCTCGCGATAGGACTTGCCGGAGTGGCTCTGGCTTTTGTAGCAAACCTGATGGGTGTGCGCAGGCCGGTTGTCTACGCTTTCATTGGGATTTGCGTCTGGTGTGCCGTCCTTAAGTCGGGAGTGCATGCAACCGTGGCAGGGGTCCTGCTAGCTTTTGCGATTCCGACACGGACGTACATCGATCGCGACCTGTTCATCAAGAGCACCCGTTGGCTGCTCGATCGATTTGAAGCTGCGGCTCCAAATTCCTCTGAGGCGCACGCCGCGATTCATTCGATGGAAAACCAATTCGCGTTGGTGGAATCACCATCGCAACGTATTGAGCATTTCCTTCACCCTTGGATCAGCTTTCTGGTGATGCCACTGTTCGCGTTTGCCAATGCGGGCGTGCGAATCCTGGGCAATGGCGCGGCGGCCGCCACGCATACAGTCAGCCTGGGCGTCGTCCTGGGACTGTTCTTGGGGAAACCCATCGGGATATGGCTCTTCGCTTGGACATCCGCAAAAACCGGATTGGCAACACCCCCTGCGGAACTGTCGTGGGGAAGTATCTTAGGAGCGGCCTGTCTGGGTGGGATTGGTTTCACGATGTCGTTGTTCATCGCCACTCTGGCGTTCGGCGAAGGGACTTTGCTGGACCTGTCAAAAATCGGAACCATGGCTGCCTCGCTGGCCGCTGGGATATGCGGAAGCATAATCTTGGTTCGCACACCCAACTTGTCCCAGAGCCCGGCTCAAGTGCTTGCGAGTGAAGGTTCAGCTGATTTGTGATGCGCGAACAGTGGCGTTGAAAATCTCTCGCGGCACCGCGTCGAGCGCTTGTCGTCTCGCGCGTTGACGCGCGAGCGTTTCTCTGACCGGCTATGAAATTCTTTCCCTCGTTGATCGGTCATAAGGTCGAAGGTATGAATCACCAACTGATCTCGGCTACTTGCTCCACTAAGTTCCGAGGCTGGGGCCTGAAATCCTTGGTCAGCATCATCGTGCTGGTTCTCCTCGCGGCAAGCAGCGAAGCGCAAACGGCCAGTCAGCAGCCTTCGTCACCAGTTCCGAAATCAAACCAGGAGCTACAGGTAAATTGGCTTTACGGAGCGTATGTGGACAAGGATGTGCCCTTGCATTCGCTTTCCAACCACCAGCGCTTCCAACTGTTCTTGAGACAAAGCTTCACAACCCCCGGGGTTTACCTCAAGACCGCGCTTTTTGCGTTAGCAGACGAAGCGAAAGACCATCCGCCGCAATGGGGCGACGGATTCGAGGGCTATGTCCAACGCGTTGCTTCGCGCTATGGACAGTTTGTCACGCAGAACGCTTTGGCGGGAGCGGGGAATGCACTCCTTGGCTATGAGCCTCGTTACGATCGTTGCCGATGCACAGGCTTTTGGCCGCGAACAAGACATGCGCTTGTCCGGAATTTCATCACCTACGACCGGACGGAGAAGCAAATACGACCCCAGATCGCACTCTATGCGGCGGCATTTGGCGGCGGCGTCGTTGCGGCAACCTGGCAACCGGGGAACCCCAGTCTACTCACCAAGGGTTATCAGGGGGTCGTAACACAGGTCGCTTTCGGCGTGTGTGCCAATTGGCTGGGTGAATTTGCGCCGGACATCAAGCGCGTGCTGCGCAAGAATAAAGCTGGGAACCCTTGAGTAAGTCAGAAAAATCTGCCTGTCACGCCTTCATTGCATCCGAACGAATTTAGCTTGGTGTGAACCAAATTGTGCGCCAATCACAAGCTGCGGTACAATCACAGCGCGGTAACTGATTGATTTTGCACCGTTAGGCTCGTAGCTCAGTTGGTTAGAGCGCCACCTTGACACGGTGGAGGTCTGGGGTTCGAGTCCCCACGAGCCTACCATTCCTCCCCTCACTCTCTATGGGATTCGTGTACATCATCCAAAGCGAGACTTCGCGGCGTTTCTACATTGGATCCACAGAGGACGTGGAGCGCCGGTTAGGCGAGCATCAGCGGGGTCATAGTCTTGCAACGCGGGGTCGAGGTCCGTGGAAGCTCGTTCACACAGAGCAATTCGCGAGTTTGCTCGAGGCGCGTGGGCGTGAGTTCGAGATTAAGCGATGGAAGTCCTCTCACATGATCCAAACGTCGATCACATCAGTTGGTTAGAGCGGGCCGACCAGGTCGGCCAGGTCGATGGTTCGAGTCCATTCGGGCCTACCATTTCAAGTCGTAGCTGCATTTTCTGCCTGTGATTCCCTACCTGCGTTGCTGTTAGTGTTGTGCCCAGCCCCGCATAGATGTAGTGGTCGCCAAAAGCCTTTTTAAGCGCCGTGAACGCTGGCTCTCCAGTGCAGTGACCGGGGGCCACGTATTCGACTCTGAACCGATCGTGTAGCGCGGTGACAGTCCTTTCGATGTCAGGATCGGGCGCTACAACGAGATGAAAGCCGCCAGCGACGAAGTGAATGCGCGGATTGATCGCAGTTGCCGATTCAACGATCTTGTCAATACCGGGATGCGAACAACCAACCACGATGACCACGCCGTCGGGCGTATCGATGGCGAGCGACAGCTCACGCAATTCCAGCGTTCCCGGCTTATCGGACACCAGTGCGATCAGATGGATATCGGGAGCAATCTCGATACTCTTGTCGACCAGTTGAAAGTTAGCTCCGGGCCAAGCCGATCCAAATCGCATGACTTCTGGCGGCGTCCCGTCGTAGTAGCGCTGTTCAGGCGACAGAGAAGGGTCCTTACGATAAAAACTGCTCGGTAAGTCGGCACCGTAAACCCCGAACCCCTCCTTAGGCGCGTAAATCTTCACCGTGGGATTCACCTTCAATAGGTAGGTCAGTCCTCCCATGTGATCGCCGTGTCGGTGCGACATCACAACGAAGTCCAACTTCGTCAAGTCGACGCCCTTCGCTTTCGCGTTCTGCGCAAGAGTGTCAGGGTTGTTGCCAGTGTCGAACAGGATCCGTTTTCCGCCGTATTCGACGAACGCAGCATAGCCCCAGTCTTTCTGCATCACGGATTCTTTACCGAACGCATCATAGAGAACAGTAATTTGCGCATCGCCAGCAGCAGCGCTCGCCATTGGAGCGGCGGATATTGTCGCGGCACACGCGATGAAAAACAGGAGAACTGCAGGACAGGAAACCACCCAGTTATCGGATGCCATGTTTTCCCTCCCTGCGCTGGCGTGGTGACGATTTGTGGTTTTGGGAGCCGAAAGCAAATTAACACACTGCCGAATTACGCAGTCAAGCCCACATAGGATGATGAAATCGATGGTTCGAGTCCACTCGGGCCAAACCATTTCAATTCGCTGCTCCATTTCCTACCGGTGATTCCCTACCGGTGCTTGCTGGTTTTCGCCCGGCGGCTTAACCTAGGCGTTAGGCCCGCAAAATAATAGAGAGAGCATCTTGGCCGCAAAAATCCTCATGGTTCTTAGTGCGAGCATTATGTTTACGCTCGGAGTCGTCCACCTCGTCTATACGTTCGCGGGGCCACAGGTCACACCCCGTGACCCCACGCTGCAAGTCAGCATGAGCCAGACTGCACCTGTCATTACGAAAGAAACAACGATGTGGCGCTGTTGGGTGGGCTTCAATGCCAGCCACAGCATGGGACTCATTTTGTTCGGCTTGGTTTTTGGTTTTCTCTCATTGGCTCACGGCCAACTCCTCTTTCAGTCACGGTTCCTGCTCCTTGTCGGGCTGGCAATGCTTAGTGGCTTTGTTGTGCTCTGCAAGGTTTATTTTTTCAGTGTGCCTCTCACAGGTATCTGCATTGCTTCGGCCTGCTATGTCGCCAGCATTGTGCTATCACCGCCCTAATAGTGGGCTCCAGCCCGTTGTATCTTGCCGCAAACCTGCCGCTGCGCGACTATGAGTTCGGGCAGCCACGATGCATCGGTTGCAAAGACCCGTAAGTCGGACTAGATTGGCAATCCGATTCGCACTTATGCTGCGCGCATCGTTATCTGATCCAGCCGAAGGGAGTTTCGCGTGTACCCGCTTGTTTGGAGTCTGCTGAAACCGTACCGCGGAACCCTGCTGATCATCCTGCTGGCCATGCTGCTGCAAATGGTCGCGACCGTGGCCACCCCCTGGCCGCTGAAGATCGTTCTCGACAACGTTGTGGGCGAGCACAAGCTGCCGCACTGGATGGATGATTTCCTGCGCCCGTTCATGCATGGCGAAACAAAAATGGAAATAGCGGCGGCGGCCGCGATTGCCCTGGTATTGATCGTCGTGTTGGGAGCGGTTGCGTCGTATGTGGCGAACTACTGCACCACGAGCGTAGGGCAGTGGGTGGCCAACGATCTTCGCATACGTACCTATGATCGCCTGCAACACCTTTCCCTCAACTATTACAACACCCATGAAATGGGGACGCTCTTAAGCACGATCACGGCGGACGTGCAGACGATCCAGGGATTTGCCTCGTCTTCGACGCTCGGAATCGTAGTGGACTTCCTCACCATTGTCGGCATGTTGGCCATTATGTTCTGGCTGAATTGGGATTTCACGTTGATCGCGGTGGCGGTCACTCCATTCATGCTGCTGATTATTTCGCGCTTCAAGAAGGCCATAAAGAAAGCCACGAAGGAAGTGCGGAAGGAGCAGAGCAAAATCGTTGCCGTCGTGCAGCAAGGATTGGAGTCCATGAAGGTGGTGAAGGCCTTCGGAAGGCAGGACCTGGAGCAGGAAGAGTTGAGCGAGGTCAGTAAAGCGACCGTGGAGGCGGCGCTTAAGGCGCGGCGGGTGAAGGCCCTACTGGCCCCGATGGTAAATGTGATCGTGGCGCTGTGTACCGCTTTTGTGTTGTGGCGAAGTTCGTCGCTTATTCTAAGAGGGGCTATGACGGCGGGAGCGCTGACGGTCTTCCTCTCCTACCTGGCACAATTGTTCAAGCCGGTTAAGGATCTCGCCACCATGACAAATACCATTGCCCAGACGGCCGTAGGCGTCGAACGAGTGCGTGCAATCCTGGACGCAGAGGACGTGATTCCGGAAAAAACGGATGCCCGCGAACCGGAGGTGTTTAGAGGAGACATTGCATTCGATCACGTGGACTTCGGTTACGACAAAGAAGCTAAAGTATTGAACAACGTAAGCTTCAAGGTCAGTGCTGGCCAAATGGTGGGCGTGGTCGGGCCAACCGGCAGCGGCAAGTCCACCGTGGTCAGCCTGATTCCCAGGTTCTATGATCCGGTAAGAGGCAAAATCATGATCGATGGCGTCGACGTGCGAGATTTCACGTTGCGCGGACTACGCAGCCAGATCGGTTATGTTTTGCAGGAAACCGTGCTGTTCCGGGGTACCGTAGCGGAAAATATCGCCTATGGAAAAGGAGGCGCGACTCGAGCGGAAGTGGAAGAGGCCGCCGAACTGGCGAACGCCGCCGAATTCATCAACAAAATGCCGCATGGATACGACAGCATGGTCGGTGATCGCGGGGACACTCTTTCCGGAGGGCAGCGGCAACGCATCGGCATTGCGCGCGCGATCATTCGCAACAATCCTATCCTGATACTGGATGAACCGACGGCGGCGCTGGATACGGAATCGGAGAAACTCGTCATGGACGCTCTCCATCGCTTAATGCAAAACCGCACCGTGATCACCATCGCGCATCGGCTGAGTACCATCCGGGACGCTGACAAAATCATCGTCCTGAAGGACGGGGTGCTGGCGGAAGAAGGCGGTCACGACGAATTGATGGCTCGAAGTGGAATCTATGCGGGACTCTACCAGACACAGTTTGAGGCAACGTTGGCAGGCGCGCCTACTGGCGTTGTCCCCGCGACCTGAAGTAAGGAGAATGCGCCCTTTTTTGGGAGACACATGTCGCACACCCTAATCGTATTGCCGGATAACACCGCGAAACCCATTCTGGATGCGGTGAATGCCGCCAAGAAATCCCTGCGCGTGAAAATGTTCCTTTTTTCACATCCCGCGCTGCTCCAGGCGGTGATCTCCGCAAAGCAGCGCGGCGCGGATGTGCGCGTGATGTTGAATCCCGCGCGCCGGAGCGGCAAGTCGGAAAACACCCTGACGCACAAACGCCTGCAAGCAGCCGGAGTCACCGTAATCGATAGCAACCCGGTTTTCGACGTAACCCACGAAAAATCCATGGTAATCGACGACAAAATTGCTTTCATACAGTCTTTGAATTGGGATTTGAAAAATCTGACCGGCACTCGCGACTACGCCGTCGTGACGAATCACGCGCGAGAGGTTGCGGAAGTGATCGAGTGTTTTGAAGCGGATTGGGCACGCAAAGTATTCAACGTTGATCACACAACCCGGCTGATTTGGTGCAATGGCAATGGAAGAGACCGCATCGCCCGCTTCATTGACGACACCAAGCACACTTTGTTTTTACAGAACGAGCGGTATCAGGATGCCGTGATCATCGAACGCCTGGTGCGCGCCAAGATGCGGGGCGTCAAGGTTCACGTCATGGCCCGGCCGCCACACAAGCTCAAAAGGGAAAAGCTGTCTGAAGGCGTGGGCGGCCTGCGCATTATGGACGACGTCGGAATCAAGGTCCACAAACTGAAGCACATGAAGCTGCACGGCAAAATGCTCCTGTCAGATAACTCTCGGGCGATTGTAGGTTCCATCAATTTGGCGCCGGGAAGCTTTGATAGCCGGCGTGAACTGGCGATCGAAGTCCATTCGCCCGAGATTGTGGAGCAGTTGCGCAAGATTGCGCATCACGATTGGAAGCACTCGCATCCACTCGATCTGTCCGACGAAGGTCTTCTCGAGGAGATGAGACAACATAAGATCGATGCGGAAGCCGAATTGGCATTAAACGAGAAACGCAAAAAGAAAAGCAGCTAGGAGCGTTTCTATGGACCCGCTATGCGCGTGGGTATTGCCGAGATCCTCAAACGCAAGTGCCCTCGCACAGCTGCCAGGCTGTGTCACCGCTCAAGTGGAAGCTGCAGCGGCCTCTCCAGAGTTGCTCGCTGACATTGATGCATTGGGCTTATTGCGTAAGCGGCTCTGCCAGCAGTTCTCCTTCGGCCGAAGAGCGCTCCTTGAAGAAGCCGCGGGCGGCCAGGAGTTCGGCGTTGAGCAGGGCTGCGCCTGCGGCGCCGCGGACGAGATTGTGCGAGAGCAGCGTCAGCTTGATGTCGAGCAGCGGGCATTCGCGGACGCGGCCTACGACCGCGGCCATGCCATTGCCCGCGTTCACGTCGCGGCGAGGTTGCGGGCGGCTCTCGTCGTCGAGTACTTGAACTGGATGGCGCAGAGCGGTTGGTAGGGACGCGAGTTCGGGGCTGACTTCAAAGCTGCGCAACGCTTCGCGTACCTCATCGATCGAGGCAATTTTCTTCAGGCTGATGCTGACGCATTCGAGGTGGCCTTCGAGTACCGGCACGCGATTGCAGTGGGCGCTGAGACCGAGGCCCGCATCCACAAAACGGCTGCCGTCCCATCTGCCGAGCAGCTTCTGCGGCTCGGATTCCATTTTTTCTTCTTCGCCGCTGATGAAAGGAACCACGTTGCCGTGGATGTCCATCGACGCAACGCCCGGATAGCCTGCTCCGGAAACGGCTTGCAGCGTCACCACGAAGATTTTCTCGAGGCCGAAGGCATCGGCAAGCGGCTTCAAAACCAAGACTAGCCCTGCTGTGGAGCAATTAGGGTTGGTGACGATGAAGCCGGAGTTGTAGCCGCGAAGTTTCTGCTGCAGTGGAATCGCTTCGAGATGCGCGGCGTTGACTTCTGGAATCAGCAGGGGGACGTCGGGATCCATGCGATGATTGCGCGAATTGCTGACCACCGGGTAACCCGCGCGCGCGAAATCCTCTTCCGCGGAGCCAGCTACCGAGGAGTCGAGCGCTGAGAACACGAAGTCGCAATCGAGCGACGGATCGAGACCCTTGACGACGAGATCGCGGGCCGCTTCGGGAATCGGTGCGTCGAGATGCCAGCGCGCGGCTTCCGCATAGGATTTGCCGGAGGAGCGCTCGGACGCGGCAACTTCGGCGAGCTCAAACCACGGATGATCGGCGAGGAGTTTTACAAGGCGCTGGCCGACTAGCCCGGTGGCGCCGAGAACGCCTGCGCGCCACTTCCGGGACGTGTTTCCTGGCAGTGAATTCGCGCGATTTGAGGTCGTCGTTGGAGCTGCGTTTGAACTCATCTGTGCGTCGCGATTCGATGCCCGCTTTATGGAATGCTCACTCATGCCGCACCTTCCTGTTGAGATTGCTGTGACAGAGAGCGGGATCGTCGAGTCAAGCCAATGCGCGTGCCGCGGGCTTGTGGCTTGAAGGTGTTGCGCACCCACACGGTCATTCTAGTTTCGGCGGCTAGCGGCAACACGTGCGGGTGTAGCACTTTGGCGCCGCTGGCTGCCAGGGCGTGCGCCTCGTCGTAGCTGAGATCGTGAAGGAGCCTGGCCTGCACGGATTCGTTGGGATTCGCGGTGTAGATGCCGTCGACGTCGGTCCAGATCACGAGTTCGTCGGCGTCCACGACGTGCGCGATGATGGCACCGGAGAAATCGGAGCTGTTGCGGCCGAGCGTGGTGATGCGGCCG
The DNA here is from genome assembly GCA_963834025.1 of uncultured Acidobacteriota bacterium. Taxonomy (GTDB): domain Bacteria; phylum Acidobacteriota; class Terriglobia; order Acidiferrales; family UBA7541; genus Acidiferrum. Next base: position 1,314,888 of record CAWIAI010000007.1, read on the forward strand.
TCGGGAGTGGCGCCGATGAAACCCGTGACCACGGGAACAACGGCGGCGGCGAGCAGCGGGATCAACAGGTCGCGGCCACGGCGCTTGGTTTGTTCCAGTTGCGGCTTGGCGTCGCGGAAGGTGTCGCAGGTCAGAACGAATTCGGACGATGCGACCGGAACAGCGGTAACTCCGGATCGCTCCAGCGCGGCGGCAAACAGGCGAGCGCTGAAGCGTTCGCCGAAGGATCCCAGCCGGTCGAAAAGCTCCGGAGTTGCCGCCACGCGTTCGTGCATCGGGACTTCGTGAAGCAGGTCGCGGCCCAAAGAATCGAGCCCGTAGGAAACGCGATCGTGGGCTTCTGCATCGAGCGCGAGTTGGCGAAGAACATCGTGGTGAAGACCGAGCAAAGCTTCAGCATCGGCACGCGCGCGCTGATTTCTACGTTCGGCAAGGAGTTGCGCGACGGCGAGAAGGCGATCGGTAACTCCCTTCATCGCGGAGACGACCACGACGACGTGGGCGCCCCGCGCGACCGGCTTCACCAGTTCGGCAGCGCGCAACATGCGCTCTGCGCCGAGCAACGAGGTGCCGCCGAACTTGAATGCAACGATTCCCTGGCGATTAGAGAGAACGCCGCGTGACTCACGAACGCTCAACTCACTAGTGGACTGATGACCGCCGCGACACGGATCGAAACCTTGACGATTGTGACGCGCGCCGATGGATGCGGTGCCTCGCGGCACTGGTGCTTGCCGATCTACGGCTGCGCTGTCGAATTGCGGGGATAAGTCACCCTCCGCGACTGCTTCTGCTGAAACGTGTTTGGCACTCATGGCCGCTCCCTTGTGAGTTACCGCTGGAGCGATTCTGGAGGGGGCTTTAGAAGAAGAAACCCACCGCCAGTTCGCTTCGGCGGTGGGTTGGAAACTTTGTTTCGGTTGCTAGTTTCTCCACTCGCCGGTAGCGGTAATCGTCGACGTAGTCGTAGTCGAAGTAATCGACGGCGACGACATCGAGGAAGTAATTCGCTTAGCGGCGATGGACGAAATCATACCGAGGGAAAGATAGCATGGAGCGGGAAGACGGGAAAGTGAATATTTGTTCAAGCTGTCGGCCGGTTTCCAAGCGGTCAACGGGGTTTTGGCAGCCTGGTAACCCGCCGACCCCCCCCCCGCCTTTTTGTGTAAGTGCGGATTCTAAAGGACTTTAAGTCTAGCGTTTTGTAAGTGCGGATTCTGCGGGACTTACGGACGAGTCTTTCGTAAGTGCTGATTCTAAAATGGTTAGCACCTCTCTAGTCGTACTAATGGACTTTGGGCTCTTCTCGCTATGCGGGGGCTTTGCTTGCCGCCGGGAACGGATGCGCCCTAACGGGTTGGCAAGGACCCAATATTCCGGACTTCTCGGATTGCTGCTCGCGCACATTATAGCACACCACAAATTGGACCCACCTCAGGCCACGCGGTGCTTTGGTAATGTAGTTTTAGTACTACGTACTAAGATATTGATAATAAGCTACTTAGGTGCGCAACTTTTGCCGGAGGTGAGGGTTTAAATGGGCAAGGGTTGCTGGGCGCTAAGCGCCTCCGGGGTAACTTAAAAACGATTGGAAAGGAAGCTGGTTATGAAACCCATGAAGTGGCTTAGTGGAATTGCGGTGCTGGCATTGGTTGCCGCAGCCTCCGGCTGTGGTGGCGGAGCCTCGAGTACAACTCCTACGCAACCACAGAGTGGAAGCGTATTTGTGAACGGTACAGACGCGCCGTTGCCCAGCGTGGTGTCGTTCCAGGTGGACATCACAGGCATGACGGTGTCCGACGGCGTGAATCCACCGATATCAGTGCTGAGCGGGACGCAGACCGTGGACTTCGCGCGGCTCAACGGATTGCACACCCTACTGGATCTGAACTCGATCCCGGCAGGAACGTACACCAACGTGAATGTGACGCTGGCGAACCCGGAAATCATGTATCTCGACGTAACCAATCCACAAACGACTCCTCCGACGCGGCCGACAGTCACCACGTTGAGCGCTACGAGTTCACCGGCGGTGACACTGACGCAATCGTCCGTGCCCATCACTCTGAGCAGTCCGTTGACGGTGAACGCGGGCGATATCATCGGATTGTCGTTTGACTTCGACTTGCGACATTCGATTCAGGTGGACGCGAACGGGAATTTCACCGGCGTGGTGAATCCGACGTTGGACCTGAAGGCCGTTACGCCGAGCGACTCGGACGCCTACATCGATGATTTCGTGGCGGGGGTGACGAATGTCGGGACGAGTTCGTTCATGATTCAGGGACCGCACGGACATCAGTTCACGGTGAACGTGAACGAACAGACCGAATGGGAAAACAACGAGAGCATCAGCAACCTGACCAATACATCGATCGTGGAGATTTCAGGCACGATTGACCGGACTTCCGGGGCGATTCTTGCGGACACGGTCGCGATCGTGTCGCAGGACAGCTTCTGGGCGGGCGGGTTGGTTACGTTCGTGGATCCGGCGACGACCCCGGCGAACGACTTCGATCTGTACGTGCGAAACGTGCTGCCTTCGGGAACGGGATTTCAGTCGGGGCAGATTTCTACGATTGACCTGAGTGGGAACGAGAAATACTTCATTTACTGGTGGCACAATAAATTCACCAGCTTCCTGTTCAACTCGAGCCTGCTTGTGCCGGGGCAGCATGTGAGCATCGGTGGACCGTTCAGCAATGGTGCCGTTACGGTGAAGCGAGTTGTTTTGCGTCACGAAGGGCACAACGGAGCATGGGTCGTAGGCAGCACGGACGTTGGAGCGAGCACGTTCCAGTTCAATTCGAATGGGCTGGCGGGCGTGTTGTTCAACGGACCGGTAACCGTGTATTGCACGCCCTTTACCGTGTTCAAAGGCGGGTTGACGGGTCTCGGCAGCATAACGGGCACGACGGCGATGAATTTGCGCGTCGTGGGTCTGGTGCTGAAGGATCCGATCAGCGGGCAGCCGGTGTTTGTGGCGCACAGCGTGGAGCAGATGTCGAACTAGCTACGGCATAGCAAGACGAGAACGGCCACTCAGCTGGATCGAGTCGGCCGTTTTTGTTTTCTGGGACGTGTTGCGGCTATTGTGCCGTTGGAGGTCGATGTCTTCGGTGTGCTCCGGTCGGAATGACGGTTTGCGCTAAGAATGAACCTTGGACTCGAAGAGGAGGCTGGAGCAGGTTAGGCCGGACTCGGCTTTTTGCAGTTCGGAGATGTCGAGGGGCGTGACGTGGAAGCCTGCGGACTCGATTTTTGCGCGGGTTTTTGGGAAGGACGCGGGGAAGATGACGGTGTCGACGAGGGCTATGGCGTTTGCCGCGTGGGGTTCTTCCGGGGCGACGTCGATCCAGTCGTAGTCGGCGAACGGAGTGGGGTCGAACCACTGGCGATTGGCTAGCAGGGTGTTCCCGCCGAGATACGTTACGGCGGATTTCAGGTGGAGGCAGCCGGTTACCGGGACTCCGACGACTTTGTAGTTGTTGGGAGCGAGAATTTCGCCTAGCTGGCGGATGCCTTCGCTGTTGGTGCGCGTGGTTACGCCTACGAAGAGGGTGCGGTTGATGCGGAGGACGTCGCCGCCTTCTATGCTGCCGGGGGTGGTGATGTGGGCCAGTTTTCGAAAAGGGGCGAGGGCTTTCGCTAGCGATTCGGCTTCGGGCTGGCGGGATTTCGTGCCTAGCGGGAGGATTACGGCGAGCTCGTCGAGGACGATTGCGGGGTCTTCGACGAACATCGAGTCAGGAAGAGCGGGTTCCGCGGGGAGGGAGATTACGCGGACGCCTTGCTTTTCGAGGAGCTGTTCGTACGCGCGATGCTGCTCGCGGGCCTTCGACAGATCGATGGGTTGGCGGGCGACGTAGGTCAGTTCGCAGTTCACGATTGCTGGGCTGACGGCGCGGGTGATGGCTGTGAGCATTGGCGGAGAGAGTTTACATGACATTGCGGGGTGACCGATCTGAAGATCGGCCATTACAGGATGGCCGGGGTTGCGTCGGTGAGCGTGAACGCGTGCATTGAGCGTTTACGTTGATGGGGATGACGCTTGCGGATACACTTTGCGCGCACAATTTTGGGAGCGACAACGATGAGGCGAGGGCGCGGAGTGGGTGCGGCGTTGTTGGCGGGTCTGTTGATTTTCGGCTGGGAGGGGGCGAATGCCGGGGCCGGCTTGCAGAAGCAGAAGATGGAGGCGGCGGTTGACGAAGTGTTTGAGGATTTGACCGCGCCGGGGTCGCCGGGATGCGCGCTCGGCGTGTACCGTGACGGGCAGATGATCTATGCGAAGGGTTACGGGCTGGCGAACGTGGAAGACAATGTGCCGATCACGCCGAAGTCGGTGTTCGACATTGGATCGACGTCGAAGCAATTCACGGCTGCGAGCATTTTGCTGCTGGAGAAGCAAAACAAGCTTTCGGTCAATGATGATGTGCGAAAGTATTTGCCTGAATTGCCGGACTATGGCAAGAAAATCGCGATTCTACAGTTGTTGAATCACACCAGCGGGCTGCGCGATTACCTGACGTTGATGGAACTGGCGGGAATCAATACCGACAGCGTGACGACCGACGAGGATGCGCTGGCGCTGATCGTGCGGCAGCGGGCGTTGAATTTTGCGCCGGGCAGCGAATGGTTATACAGCAACACCGGATTTTTCCTGCTCTCGGTGATCGTGAAGCGGGTTAGCGGGAAGACGCTGCGCGAGTTTGCGGCCGAGAATATTTTCACTCCATTGGGAATGGCACACACGCAATATCGCGATAGCCACACTTCACTGATTGCGGACCGCGCGCTGGCTTACGATCCGAATGAAAAGGGGGATGGCTATGCGCTGGATGTTTCCTACTTCGAACAGACGGGAGACGGGGCGGTACACACGTCGGTGGAAGACTTGCTGAAATGGGATGAAAATTTCTACAGCGGCACGATTGGCGGCAAAATATTTCTGGCTGAGTTGCAGGAACACGGAAGACTCAACAGTGGAAAAGTTCTGGACTATGCAAAAGGCCTGACCGTGGCCGAGTATCGCGGGCTGCAAACCGTGCGCCATGGAGGCGCGTGGGGCGGCTACCGCGCGGAATTGTTGCGCTTCCCGGATCAGCATTTTTCCGTGGCGTGCCTTTGCAACGTGAGGAACGCGAACCCTTCCCGACGCGCGAATGAAGTTGCGGACGTGTATCTGAACGGTCTGATGAAGCCGCGGGATGCGAAGAAAGAATTGGAAGAGAACCGGAAGAAGGAAATTCACGGCGCGCCGCTTACGGCGGATCAACTGCAAGCGTATGCGGGAGATTATTGGGGTGAAGAACTAGGGGTGACCTACCGGCTAGGAGTCAGCGACGGCAACCTTAAAGTTGTCGCGGTACTGGACCGGGCGGGATTGCCGCGCATGAATAATTTCTCACCCAACGAGTTGCGATCCACTGGAGACGATCAGTTCGCGATTGGCTCCCAGCCGGTGACCGTTCGATTCAAGCGAGACGGCAAAGGGGCTGCTTCGGAATTCGAGTTGGACGCAGGACGCACGACCGGCGTGAGGTTTACGCGCACTGAGCACTAAAGGCGATCTCGTAAATGGCCAAGACCAAAAGAGAAGAATTTCCTCAGCGGCTAAAGCCGATTTTTGCGTGTCTCTATTTTTGCGTGTCTCTAAATGTCGGAGCTAAAGCTCCGACCCCCTGAGATGCATCGACAAAAGGCCGGGCGGGGCAAGCCCCGCCCCTACAACGGGTCGGTTATGAGTGTATCGCCAGGGTGTTGGGGCCAGGGCGTTACGGCCAGGGCGTTAGGGATGGTTGCGCGAAGTGGGCGATCCAGAGCCTGGTGATGCCGGCGCCAAGCAGCATTCCCGCGACGATCAAGGCGATGACTCCCAGGGTAATCCAGAGATCGGACCGGATCGCCGGCGAGCTTTTTTCCGCGGTGCGAGCGTGCCCATTTTGACCACTTGCTGGGACAAGGGTAGATGGCAGGGGAGCTTCGGCAAACTCCGGCTGCACGATCAGGCAGTAGCCCTTGCGGGGCACGGTTTCAACGTAGAGCGGTTTATCGGAGGAGTCCCCGAGGGCCTGGCGAAGCTTGTTTACAGTGGTGTTGACGTTGGCGTCGTAGTTGACCTGCGATTCCGCGGGCCATAGGCGGACGCGCAACTCCTCCCGGGTGACCACATCACCCTGCTTTTCGATCAGGGCGATTAATACCTCGTAGACCTTGCCTTGCAATTTAAGCCGGGAACCGCTCTTGGTGACTTCCCGGCGCTGCTGGTCAATCTGGAAGGGCCCAAAGCGAATGTAGCGCGAAGGGAGTTGTAGCATCCGGCCCGCTCCGGCGGCCGCGTCGGGTTCAATTAGGGAACCTAGGTTAGTGGTCATACACCCCACGCTTAGTCAGATAGACGTACCAGGGGAACAAGCGTTTTCAGGAGATACGAAAAAATTGAGCGAAGGTTCCGGTTCGAGGTGAAAGAAACGAAAGAAACCTTAGCGGTCGTGAAAATCATAGACGCATTCAGGCAATTTGCGCGCCTTAATAGGGCGAAAAGCGTGACATCTAGATGAATTTTACAAAATTGAGACAATTCGCCGAGCGGAACATGAAAACAGTTCATGTATGGACACCGTCAACTGGTGACGGCGGCCGGAGGCGATTGGGGCGGGATCGCGGCGGCCGTTGCTCTTGGCAAGCGGGCTACATGATGGGCGCGGCTTCAGCGGACACAGACTGAAGTCTGTGTTACTTGGGTGGGCTTGGCTGGGGAAGTACGGAAATCTCCACGCTGGAGGGGAAACGGTTGGAGCGATAGATGTGCTGCGTGGCCTTCTGGTAGTCGCTCTCTTTGGCTTCGAAAATATTCGGTACAAATTTCTGCGGGTTGCGATCGTAGAGCGGGAACCAAGTGCTTTGCACTTGCACCATGATGCGATGACCCTTTTTAAAGACGTGGTTCGCGGTGTGAAGGTCGATCGTGAACGGTGTCACTTCGCCCGGGGTGATGGGTTCCGGTTTTTCGAATGAATTGCGAAAGCGGCCGCGAAAAATTTCATCGGCGATCATCAGTTCGTAGCCGGAAAGTTTCCAGTCGGATGCAACTCTTTCGGGATAGACGTCGATGAGTTTGACGATCCAGTCGGAATCGCTGCCGGTGGTGGAGGCGAAGAGTTTGGCGGTGACTTTGCCGGCGAGGGTAACGTCTTCGGTGAGTGCGTCGGTCTGCCAGGTGAGCACATCCGGGCGCTGGTCGACGAAGCGCTGGTCCTGGACGAGCCAGGTGTACCAACTGCCCGGATGATCTTCGGGATAGGTCATGTCCACAGGGCGATGGCGATTGGGAACCGGATGCGCGGGATCGCTGAGGTAAGAGTCGGAAGTCTCAGCTGTCGTGGTTTGCGGCGCGTCGAAGGAAAGATTGCCGTCCTCACGAAAATAGAGATTGCGCGTTTGGGCTTCGCGAGGTGGCCAGGAATCGAAAGCGGTCCAGATATCGCTGCCGGTTTGGAATAATAGGGCTTCTTTGAGCGGGAGTTTTCCTTTGTCCTTTAGCCAAAAGGCGAACCATGGGGCTTCAATGTTCTGGCGAAAGTAAAGGCCGGTGTCGCTGCCAAAAGAAATGTCGTCAAGATTGGAGCCGGCGCCGCGTCCCCAGCCGCCGTGGTTCCAGGGTCCGGCGACGAGATAATTGCGATTGTGGGTGTCCAGTTTTTCCAGGCGCTCATACAAGGCAGTCGGACCGTAGAAATCTTCCTGGTCCCACCAGCCTGCAACGTTGAGGTTCGGGACGGTTGGCTCTTTCAGGCCATAGGCCACGGCGTGATTTTTCCAGAAATCGTCGTAGTTGGGGTGCGCTATGAAATCGTTCCACGTGGGGATGGATCCGTGGAAATATTTCGCGTTGGCGTTTGGGAGCGCGCCGAGACGGAGGTACCAGTCGTAGAGATCGAAACGATCGAACGAGAAACTGTAATTCTCGTTGGAGGTTTCGAGCAGGGCAGAGTACTCGAATGCGTAGCTGAGGCGGAAGGCGCCATTGTGAAAGAAATCGTCGCCAAGGAAGGTGTCGCCCATGCAGGCTTGCTCGGAGACGGCCTTGAGCGCGGGATGCGGGTTGATCATGCCCATGGTGACGAGAAAACCGTCGTAGGAAATGCCGTCGAGGCCGACGCGGCCGTTGTTGCGCGGTACATTTTTAATGAGCCAATCGATGGTGTCGTAGGTGTCGGTGCTTTCGTCCACGCCTTTCGGGTCGGCGGGATCGTGAATGGGCCGCAGCATCACGAATTTTCCTTCGGAGGCGTAGCGGCCGCGAATGTCCTGGAAGGCGAAGATGTAGCCGTCGGGCATCATGGAGTTGTAGCGAGACAACATCCGACTGTACCCGTTGTTCGAGGCGGAGATTCCATAGGGAGTGCGCTCGAAGATGATGGGCAACGGCTGCGTTGCGTCTTTTGGGGTGTAGATTTCGGTGTGCAGTCGTGCGCCATCGCGCATTGGGATCATCACTTCAGTTTTGTCGAAGCGAGCGGAGTAGTCAGAGGTAGTTTGTTGCGCGGGGGAGTGGCGGGGCACGAAAAGCAGAATTGTTGCAGCTAGAATTAGGATGGCGCGCGCGATGTTCTCTTTGCGACGTCTGCCCCGAGCACTGAAATCACGTGTTTGGAGCGACATTTGATTGTCCGCGCGAGGCGCGTCAAACATGCGGTTTCCGCCTTTATTGTGCGATGCGACCTGTATGGATACCGTCTTTAAGATCAAAGGTTGCGCCGACGGTGCCGACGACGCAATCGTGCCGGCTGAGTCCGAGGCGTTGTCGCAGGCGATAGACGCTTTCGATTCCGGTGCAGTGCGCGCCAAGAATCTGTACGATCTGAAATTCCTTCAACTTGTCGGCGGTCCAATTCACCTGCTCGTCTTTCGCGTTGTAGAGATGAAATCCGCCGATGGCGGCATCTACGGGCGCCGGCCGGATGAACTTTCGGGAATATTCCAACGTGTTGATGATGCCGGCGTGGCCGCACCCGGCCAGTAGCACCAGGCCGCTTGAAGTGTTAAATACCAGGGATTGATCCTCGGGAACATTGTCTTCCACCCAGGCGTCGCCTTCCTTCACCTCGATGCCCGCGGAATAATTTCTCTCGGGATAGGTTCGCGGCACCGGGCCGGTCAGCCACACACCCGGTAAGATTTCTTCCGGTTTGTCGTGCTCGATGAACTTTCCGCCCGTCGCTTCATATTCTTTCTTCATCGCGATCATAGGATTGAAGTCGCTGCCGCGACGTTCCAGGAAGATGCCTTTTCCGACGTGCACGCGAGAGAGAGCGGCGGGATCTTTTTTGGCGAATTCGCGGCGGAGTGTCATAAGCCCGGTGGTATGGTCGTCGTGAAAATGACTGAGAACGACGTCTTGCACATCGCCGAGGTCAATCTTTAATTCTTTCGCGTTCTCAAGCACGGTATTGGGGCGCGCGCCGGTATCGAACAGAATCTTCCTGCCGTCCGCCTCCACCAGAGCGGAAAAACCCCACTCGCCGACGCCGTCGTCGGCGAGCATCGTAGAGAGAATCGTAATTTTCAGGGCATGCACTTCGGCGCGTGAGCCCGCAGAAGATGGCGAGGAAGATGCTGGCGGAGACTGGGCGAGAACACCGCAGCCAAAGGCCAAAGCGAGGGCGGCGACGATCAGGAACCCGCGGAAAAATGAGCGCACTCTTCTCCATTCGCCAAGAGCTGGTATCGCTCGATTTTGGCGCAAAGCAGTATACAACCATGCTGGCCGCAATTCGCTGTGTCTGATAAACTGTAGCTTGCTCGACCGCACCTGAGAATAAGGAGATTCGTCCGGGCTGCTGGTTGTTCTCCAGCAGCTATTTTTGTCTTTGCTCTGCCCAAGGCTGGTTCGAGGGGTGGAGCGGTCAATTCACGGCAACACCACACATGAGCCAAAATATTCGCAACATCGCCATTATCGCCCACGTCGACCACGGCAAGACCACGCTCGTTGACGCCATGCTGCGTCAAAGCGGAATTTTTCGCGCGAACGAAGCGGTTGTCGAGCGCGTTATGGACTCCAATGATCTAGAGCGCGAGCGGGGCATCACCATCCTCGCAAAAAACACTGCCTTGTTTTTCCACGACACGAAAATCAATATCGTGGACACGCCAGGCCACAGTGACTTCGGCGGCGAAGTGGAACGCGCTCTGCGTATGGTCGATGGGGTTGTGGTCCTGGTGGATGCCAGCGAAGGCCCGCTGCCACAGACGCGCTACGTGCTGCAAAAGGCGCTGGCCGCCAAGCTCCCTCCGGTGATCGTGCTGAACAAGATCGACCGTGTGGATGCGCGGGCTGTGGAAGTGCTCGACGAAATCTACGACCTGTTCATCGATCTGGACGCGACTGAAGATCAGCTTGACTTCCCGGTGGTTTATACGAATGCGCGCGACGGCGTGGCATATCGGAAGCTAGGAGACGATTCGAAAGATTTGCTGCCGCTGTTCGAGGCCATCGTCAAGTCCATCCCGGCGCCACCCGGTGATCCTGAAGGCATACTGCAAATTCAGGTGATGAACCTGGATTACAGCGAGTTTTTGGGGCGCATCGCGATTGGACGAGTCTTTAACGGCACGATTCGGCGCGGCACCGATGTAGGCATCAGCAAATTGGACGGCAAGCTCGTGTCCACGCGCATCACGAAGTTGTACACCTTCCGCGGACTCGAACGCGATGAAGCCGAGACCGTCGTTGCGGGCGACCTCGTGGCCATTGCCGGCGTGGAAGGCATTCAGATCGGCGAGAGCATCGTTGATCTGAGCAATCCCATGCCGCTCGAGCCGCTGCTGATCGACGAGCCGACGCTGGCTATGATTTTCACCGTCAACAGCAGTCCGCTTTCCGGCAAGGAAGGCAATTATCTGACATCGCGTGATTTACGCGACCGCCTGCAGAAAGAGCTGCTCACCAATGTTTCCATCCGCGTCGAAGATACCGAGACTCCGGAATCGTTTCGCGTGCTGGGCCGCGGTGAACTGCAACTCGCGATCCTGATCGAAACGATGCGGCGCGAAGGCTTCGAGTTGATGGTCGGCAAGCCCGAGATCGTGGTGCGCACCGAAAACGGGAAAAAGCTCGAACCACTTGAGCGGCTGGTGATCGACGTCCCGGAGAGTTTCATCGGCATCATTTTGGAGACTACCGGCACGCGGCGCGGAGAAATGCTGAAGATGAGTAATCACAACTCCGGCCGTGTGCGCATGGATTTCAAGATACCGTCGCGCGGACTGATCGGGTTGCGCAGCCAGTTGCTGACCGACACGCGGGGAACCGCATTGATTCACTCCATTTTCGACGGGTGGACCGACTACGCGGGCGAGATGGCCCTGCGCCCCACAGGTGCGCTGGTCGCCGACCGCTCCGGCCCGTCGACAGCGTTTGCGTTGTGGAACATTCAGGAGCGCGGTGAACTCTTCATCGGGCCTGCGATCGAAGTCTACGAAGGCATGATCGTCGGCGAAAATTCGCGCGAGCAAGACATGGACGTAAACGTCACCAAGGAAAAGAAGCAGACCAATATGCGCTCGTCCAGCGCGGATGAAGCGATTCGGCTGATTCCACACCGCCAATTGAGCCTCGAGCAGGCGATTGAATTTATCGCCGACGACGAATTCGTCGAGATCACACCTAAGTCGATTCGGCTTCGCAAGAAGGTTTTGCAGGCCAACCGGCGACCGCGGCGCTGGCAGGAAATTCGTGCCAGCCACGAAACTGCCCGCTAGACGGTAGGCGCTTGCCCCACTTGTTAACGCCGGTGCGGTTTCGATGGGTCACAGACAGAGTGCCTGCGCTACTGTGCGCCCATTAGCAACGACTAGCAAACGCCACTAGGTTTTGGGGCCGTGCCAGTTTCCTGGGTTGGAGCAGACTGGGGACTCGGCACAACGTATGGCGTCGTACCTGCCAGATTCGCTGTACATTCCTGGATAATCTGCGGAATCGCCGCCAGCGTAGAGGGTAAGTTTGGAATCGATTGGTCCGGCGCCTTGAAATTGAACGCGCTGGTCATATCACCCACCGCCGCTCGGCGCCACGCGCTCAAATTCGGCACTTCCGCGCCAAACAACGTCTCAAGAAACCGCAGTAAGGACGTGTGATCGAAAGGATCCGGCGAAACAAATCCGCCGCGACTTAAAGGCGAGATCACCAGCATGGGAACGCGAAAACCCAGGCCGATCGGGCCAGACACCGGCGGAGTGCCGACGATGGTCGGGTCCGGTACGGCAGGCGCAGTGACAAATTCTCCGGGCGTGCCGGGGGGCGCGGTTGGCGGCGAGACGTGATCGAAAAAACCACCATTTTCGTCGAATGTGACGAACAACGCGGTCTTCGCCCAAAGCGTGGGATTTGCGGTGAGCGCGCTAACAATAAGCGAGAGAACATTTTCGCCGAACAACGACGGCGCGGGCGGATGATCCGACGTTACGACGGATCCAATGATCCAAGAGACCTGCGGCAGATTGCCCGATGCAATATCGGAGAGAAAATCCACCGGGAACTGCGGGCCAAATGCGTGCTGATACAGCACCGACGTCGGGTCCTGAAAATTCTTGAAATAAGACAACACGTTGTCCGACAGAATGCCGCCGAGAATCGTTTCGTCCGGTGACGAATACACCTTCCAGGAAATGCCGCGGGTCTGAAGCTGCTCCGGCATGGTCGTGTAGGTCAGCTTGCCGTAGAAAGCGCTGCGATTCGTGACGATCGTCTGCAGCACAGGGCCGCCGTTGAGCCCGTCCGGATCGAGAGACGCCGCCATGGTGTACAGGCGATTTGGATCTGTGGGCCCTATGACGGAACAAAAATAGTTGTCACAGATCGTAAACGCATCGGCGAGCGCGTAATAGTAAGGAAGATCCGCGCGATTGTAATAACCCATTGTCAAGACCGAGTCGCTGGCGCTGATCGGAAGACGCGAAGTCACAAAGCCATTCATCACGCCGTTGTTCCAGCTTTGATGTTGAGGCACCCAATCGTGGCTGATGTCGTGCGTGCATGCCGCATTCGTCGTGGTGGTATCCAGATGGAACGGCATGAGAGTGCCAATGGGTGCGTTTGTGGTGTTGGATGGGTCGGGCTGCTGGAAAGCCATACTCTGGTCCGAAAATCCACGTACGCCGCGATAACTTCCGAAGTGGTGATCGAAAGACCGGTTCTCCTGGATAAAAATCACGACATGCTGGATGTCGCTCACCGTGGAGCACGCCGCGGGAGTCGCTGGCTCCGTTGGCGTGAGGATCGATCCGCCACCGCCGCAACCTTGCAAAGCAAGCGACGCAAGCTCCGCGGATGATGCGGCACCAAGGAGCTTGAGCAGTTCACGACGCGTCAAGTTTTTCATGGTGTCTTTAATTTAGATGCGTTGCCAGCGGGGAAAGGACAGCCGCGGCGACCCCATTCGCGGGTCGAATCTGCCGTGGAAATTACCTACTTTTGAAAAGATTTCCCTTGACAGAACTATGGCGTGTAACGATATAGTGTCCCACGATGCAGTAAGGCCCCTGCTTCGGAAAGAACGCATGCCCAATACTCTTGAACCGGCGGCACCCCTTACGCCCGCCATGTTTCACGTTTTGCTGGCGCTCGCCGGTGATGATCTGCATGGATACGCCATCCTCAAAGAAGTCGCGCTGCGCACCGGCGGAGAAGTGCAGCTGAGCACGGGCACGCTGTATGGAATTATCAAACGGCTGCTGAACGATGGTCTGATCGTTGAGCGCCGCGAGCGTCCCGCCGCGATCCACGACGATGAGCGCAGGCGCTACTACCGCCTGACACCCAAGGGGCGCGATGTCGCGGCAGCAGAGGCGGAGCGCCTCGAAAAGGTTGTGGCATTGGCACGTTCTCGGCGGCTGCTGAAGAAAACTCAGCTGGCATAAAAGCGAATGTTTGCGCGCCGCGTGAGCTAACCCGGCGCGAGAGGTAATCATGAGCAACACCACATCAGGACCCCACGCCCGCCGTTTTCGGATGCTACTGCGATTGCTGCCTGCGGAGTTTCGCGGTGACTACGGACCGGAGATGGAACAAGTTTTCACGGAGCAGCGTGCGGAAGCGGAACGCCATGGCGACAAAATGGGCATCTGGCGGTTGTGGTGGGAAACGGCGAAGGGAATCTTCACAACGGCGCCAAGGGAACACCTGTCGATGTTGCGTCAGGACGCCGGCTTCGCGCTGCGCATGATGCACAAAAATTTCGGCTTCACCATTGCGGCGATCGTCGTACTCGGCCTAGGCATCGGCGCGAACACCGCCATTTTCAGCGTCGTCAATGCCGTGTTGTTGAAGCCTCTGCCTTACGAACATGGTGAGCGCCTGTTGATGCTGAACCAGCGCGCGGCGCGTGCCGGCGGGGTTGGACGTTCCTCGGTACCGGAGTTAAACGACTACCGCCGGCAAAATCGCAGCCTGGATGGCATCGTCGAGTACCACAACATGCAATTCATTCTGCTGGGCCGCACCGAACCGGAGCGAGTGGAGACCGGTGTGGTTTCCTGGAATTTCTTCGATCTCTTTGGCGTGAAGCCCCTGACGGGACGAATGTTTGAGCCCAACGACGAGAAGCCGGGCGCTCCAGCGGTGCTTCTGCTCAGCTACGAATATTGGCAGCGAAGTTTCGGCGGCGACCTGACCGTGGTCGGCAAAGCCTTCCGCATGAACGACAAACCGCACACGGTCGTCGGCATCCTGCCGCCGTTTCCGCAATATCCAGAACAAAACGACGTTTACATGCCGTCGGTGGCCTGCCCGTTCCGGTCCGATCCGGCGCTGATTGCGAATCGCCGGGGTCGCATGCTGCGGCTTTTCGGGCGAATGAAGCCGGGGGTAAAGTCCGCGCAGGCCGAAGCCGATCTCTCCACAATCGCTGCCTCGATGCAACACGGATATCCAGATGACTATGCGAAGGACATCACGCCAAGGATGCAGGCCTCGCCACTGAAAACCGAGCTTACCCGCGAGGCCCAGCCGACCATGCTGTTTCTGTTGGCTGCCGCGGGCTTCGTGCTGCTCATTGCTTGCGCGAATGTCGCCAACTTAAACCTGGCGCGGATGGTGCGCCGTGAACGCGAGATGAGTTTGCGCGCCGCGATGGGAGCGGGCCGCGTTCGATTGTTCCGCCAATTGTTGACGGAAAGTTTTCTGCTCGCACTCGGCGGGGGAGTGCTCGGTTTGCTCCTCGCTACCAACGGACTGCAATTGCTTACCGCGTACGTCGCGCGGTTCACGCCACGGGCTCACGAAGTTCAGGTGGACGCGCAGGTGCTGCTCTTCACGCTGGCCATCGCCGGAATTGTGAGCATCCTGACCGGCACTGCGCCGGCGCTCGCCCGTCGCAGCGACCTGGTCAGCTCATTGAAAGAAGGCGGCACCCAAGCAACCCTCGGAGCGTCGCGCGGCAAAGCCCGCAGTACACTGATCGTCGCGCAGGTTGCCGTCTCGTTCTTGTTGTTGATCGGCGCAGGCCTTGCCGTGCGCAGCCTGATCAACTTGCAGCGAGTAGACGCCGGCTTCCATCCGGAGAATGTTTTGACGATGCAAATTAGCCTGGATTTCTCCCAGTACATGTCCGACAAAGGTATGGACGCGTCGAACCAGCTGATGCTCGGCTTTTCCGACTCGCTCCTCGAAAAAATCCAGGCCATGCCTCAGGTGACCTCCGCTGCGATGTCGGGGGAATTCCCGCTCGACAAATCGCCGGCAGCCAACAATGAATACTTGATCGAGGGGCATCAAGGCGAAGCGTCGGAAGCTAAGCCAACAGCGGAGTTCAACGTCGTCACACCCGATTATTTTCGGACGCTCGGGATACCCATTTTCAGCGGAAGGACATTTGACGGTCGAGATCGTCCTGACAAACCGCACGTCGCGATCGTGAACCAATCCCTGGCCCGGCGCTATTTTCCTGATCAAGATCCGGTCGGGCGACGCATATCATTCGACGATGGCAAACAGTGGACACAAATCGTCGGGGTTACCGGTGATGTCCGAGAGCGCACGCTCGACCAGGCGCCAAAGGACCTCATCTACGTTCCCTACGCGCAATACCCACAAATGGCGCCCAGCCTGATTACCAGGACGCAGGGCGATCCGATGAATATCGCGCGTGCGGCGGTCCAACACCTGTACGAAGTGGACCCGAATCAGCCTGCAGGACATATTCAGTCGCTCGAGCAAGTGCGTGCCGATTCCATTGCGGCGCCGCGTTTGACTGCGAATCTGCTTGGATTGTTTGCGCTGCTGGCGCTGGCCATCGCGGCGGCGGGAATTGGCGGTGTCATGGCCTTGTCGGTGAGCCAGCGAATTCATGAAATCGGCGTGCGCATGGCGATGGGCGCGCGGCCCGCGGAAATTATTTGGATGGTTCTGAAACAAGGGATGACACTTGCGCTTGTGGGTGTTGCGGCCGGAGCGCTAGGGGCCTTTGCTCTTACAAAAGCGCTAAAGAGCCTGCTCTTTGGCGTGACGCCCACCGATCCCGCAACCTTTGGCATGGTTGCCGCGGTGCTGGCGGTCGCGGCGCTCGCCGCCTGCTATATCCCGGCCCGGCGAGCGGCGCATGTCGATCCGTTGCAAGCGCTACGCACAGAGTGACGTTCCGTAAGGCACAAACTTGTCATCCTGAGGGCACCCGACGAGCATGCTCGAAGAATCTCGCCGCTAGACGTACTCAGTGCGCTGTCTGCTGCAACAACTCAGCCAGATGATCCTTCCAGATCACCGCCCAAGTGTGCGTTCCGTGTCCATGAGTCTTCTCGCTTGCGGGAATTAAGATAAATCTGCCGTTCTTCAGCCGCTTGGCTTCGCGCTCGGCAATTCCCAGTTCCGGCGGATTGATGAAATCGTCCGCCGAATTCATCCACATCACCGGCACCTGGATCTTTTCCAGATTGGGCGATGGATCGTAATTCCGCGAGGCGTTCACTTGATACAGCAAGTCGTTGGCGTCCAGCCCGGGCATACGATCGTGAAAGTATTTATCCAAATATTTGTCGGCGTCGTCGCGGGTCGGCATGCTTTTTTGCATCGGCAGTGGCGCGCTTCCAGCGATCAGCAGCAAATCGAGCGCGGTTCGCAGACCCTGCGGAGGTTCTGTCGTATAGTCGCCGCCTTTCCAATCGGGATCGTTGCGGATTCCGTCCATCAGCATCTTGCGCCAGACTCGATTGCGGCCCGCGATCTGTACTGGCAGACAAGCCATCGGCATCAGCGCGTCCATAAAGTCAGGATACGTCTCGCCCCAAACGAACGAGTGCATGCATCCCATGGATGTGCCAAAAATGAGCCGCAGATGATTTATGTTCAGGCCGTCCTTGAGTAGTTTGTAATGCAACGCCACCATGTCGTCGTAGTCGTATTGCGGAAAATGGGCGTGCAGGGCGTCGCTGGGTTTCGACGATTTCCCGTGTCCGATTCCATCGGGCAAAATAATGAAGTAGCGCGTCGCATCCAGCAGTTGCCCCGGACCGAACAACTCGCCCGCAAAATATGGCTGCAGGAATTGCTGACCGCTGCCGCCCGTGCCATGAAGAATCAGTACCGCATTCGTAGTGCGCCCTTGAGCATCTCTCACGGGCTTTCCCAGCGTCGTGTAGTGAAGCCGCACCTCCGGAAGCGACTCGCGCGAATGAAACTGAAAGTTGTGGACGACGAAATCCCCTTCGGCCGTCGCCGGAGCGGTCGCCTGCTGTCCTGCGGCCGCCAGAACAACGAAGGTAATCGCGGCGAGGGAAGCGGTTAGAAAACGTGTTGCCCGAAAGGCTGAAGTCATCTGTTGTCCCCAGACAATAAGCGGCCGGGTAACAGTACTGGGCGAAGGCAGCAAACGCAAGCTGCGGAGGTAGACCGACGCGCGGACCGACTCGGCGTGCCGGAGTGTCGATGGAGAGATCGGCTGGTTAACAGTCTACCCCTCCCCCCACCCTTTTTTTCGGATCTGCGCATTCTAAAGGGCTTTAAGTCCTTTGTTTTTGGACCTGCAGATTGTAAAGGAGTTATGGGCGAGTTTTTCGGAAGTGCGGATTCTAAAGGGCTTAATGTTGAAGCGGCGTTTGGAAGTCGGGCGTTAGGGGAACCGGGCGGTGGGGCAGGTGTTCGAATTAATGTTTCTGACAACAGGAAGGAGGGTAGCGTGTTGGTAATCGTTTGTCAAGGGCCAATTGGGGACGAAGACCTGTTGACGTCTTGCGATCGGGCGACATAGCATCCGTCTTCGAGATGTCGAGTTTCTTAAGACAACCTGGGGTGGATTCAAAGAAGGTTTTTGCTATAAGAGCGGCAACGAAGATCGCCGAACTCCGCGATTGACGTGACTGGCTCGACGTGGGTGGTTAAGGAGAACCGGATGAAGCGAATTCTGCGCCTTGGCCTGCTGGCCGGCTGCGGTGTTGCGTCGATCGTGGCAGCGCTCCCGCCTCCACAGAAAACATCGATGGAAGACGCCCGCGCAAATAAGTCGAAGGCCACGATTGAGGGCTTGGTTCGAGATATTGCATGTCCCATTCAGAATCTCGATGGAAACGCAACTCACTTAAGTATGAAGTGCGCGCTGGATTGCCTAAAGGCCGGTTCGCCGCTCGTTATTCTGACCAAGGATGGCGACTTGTATCTGCCTATCTCCGACAAAATGCCGGATTACGATCAGCGGAAGAAGCTGATGCCCTTCGTGGGTAAATATGTGCGGGCAAACGGGATCGTATTCGAACGCAACGGGACGCGCGCGATCGTCATCACGGAAATTACAGAAATGAAGGAAGTGCACGTGACGCTAGAAGGGGAGTAACTCGTCGCGAAAGAGAATCGGAATGCTGGTCTCGTCGCCTGACTCAGATAGGAAATGAAGCAAAGGGGTGTATCACCCAGCCCACACCGATCCGCATTCGCGAGAAGAAGCCTGTCGAGCAGCTTCCACTAGAATTCGACGGTCAATTTGATTTGACCGACCAAAAGGGTACCTTGTTCGCGAACTTTAAACGCCCCCCCGGGCGAGTCGAGGTGTCTGTATATCTGATAGCGGTTTCGTAGGCAATCGGTGCAGGCGCTTCTGTGGCCCATCTATTCGCGCTGATCTTCATGCTTCTATGATTTCTCTCCTTTCAGCGAATGCCGAAGTCGAGGAAGAGTTCCGGCTCGGCGAAAGATCTCCTCGGGAGTGATTACAGAAAATGATTGTCTAATGTCGTCATGAAATGACTTCAGATATTTTTGGGTGCTGGCGTCAACCAGCGGTTGATACTGGTTCTGGAACGTCGCAAGCGCAACGGGGTCCTGGGCTTCGCAGAGAAGCAACAAATGAATATCTTCCTCGAGCTGTTTTCGGGCATTTCCAGAAAGCAGGTCAAACAATGCTTCCAAACAGAAAGAGCGCAATCAATCCGAGAATTGTCGCGACGAGTCGCCAGCCAATTTCGGCGAGCGGCCAACGCTGGTTCAAATCCGACAAGCGAATAGTCGCTCTTTCTTTCGAATCTAGCCAGACCTCACGGACTGGGTTCGAACCCGCTTCCGTGATGGAGATTTCGATACTTTCACGGTCTTTAAGAACAATGGGCGAATCTGGAAGAGGCCGTTGGTTAATCAAGTAAGAAGTAGCTTCTGGATTGATTGACGCGACCGTGAGAGCCGGGCGTGTGCCGTCTAAAGCTAACAAGTAAGCTGTTACTCTCGTCGGTCTTTCTTGTAAGTCGAATTGAACTCGAACATTTTCGAAATCCTTTGTGACTTCTGTTGTGATTTTAAGGTGGATAACGTGAATATCGTTTTTTCTATTCTCTACTCGGATGAGCACTACACTTCTCTTAAATTCCTTTTGAACAAATTCCTTGATCGGGTCGGCGGCGAAGTACCAAACGACAGTGAGAACGATGAAGATCGAGGCCGGCAAATACTTCTTTAATTTCTCTAATGGGTCATCCGTTTAATGTCCAGATACGTGCCGACGCAAGAATCGGTGGATTCTATCAGTCTCCTTTCGGCCGTCAAGTTATCGCGATGACCTTTTTCCAATCGCAGTTCCTCACCGGGGGGGCGGCGCTGTATCACTTTTCCCCGCCTTATAGCCTACCCCGCAGTTTTCTTGACCGCGCGCGCGAGGGTCGACTACACTTATTGATTCGGAATAGGCCGCTGATGCGGCTTGTCGACGTATGTCCATTTGTGCGGACAACGCGAGGCGCGCGGCCGGTGAAACTACGAATTCGCGCGCCACGTAGTATGAGCAGGGAATAACCGCAGCAACCGGAATAGCAACTAGAGGGGGATTGCTTTGCCAAAGCGAACATATCAGCCGAATAAACGGCGGCGCGCCAAAACGCACGGATTTCGCGTACGCATGAAGACCGTCGGAGGCCGCAAAGTGCTGGCGGCGCGCCGCAAGAAGGGACGCCATCGGCTCACGCCCGAGTAAGCCGGAGGGTCTGAAGTTTCCCCGCACGGCGCGGATTGTGCGGCGGGGAGAATTTGATGCTGTGTATCGCACGGGCAAACGCCGCTCGAATTCCCACTTCACTGTTTTCTTTCGCGCGAACCAACTGCCGGAGAGCCGCTTCGGGTTCAGCATCAAAAAGGCGCTGGGCGGCGCGGTAGTGCGCAATCGCATCCGGCGGCGGGTGCGAGAGATTGTGCGCTGTCATCGCCAGGAGATACCTGCAGGATGGGACATCGTCATTCACCCGAAGAAGTCGGTCGAGCGGGCCGCGTTTGCGCTTGTGACGGCGGATTTGTTGCGGCTGGTGCTGAATCCGTAGAAAACTTGGGCGGCGAAACTCGGCGCCATCGAGACAGCATGGCTGCGTCGTCGCCTGTGGCCCCATCGACACTCACGGCACACCCTTCGTTCCTCAGGGCAAGCAAGAGTTTCGGCGCTACCGGGCAGCGGGCGGCTTTGTTTGCGCTACGGTTTTACAAGGCATATTTGTCGATTTTATTCGCCGGGAGTTGCCGATTCCAGCCCACTTGCTCGCAGTATTCCTACGAAGCCATTGAACGGTTTGGATTGGCGCGCGGCGGATGGCTCACCTTAAAACGCCTGGCGCGCTGCCAGCCGCTTTCGCGCAAGTTTGGGTACGACCCAGTTCCTGAAGGTTGGGACGAGTCTGAAGCACTGGCACAGGACGTTCGCCACTCTGCGGCGACTAGTCACGAGGTTCCTACGTGAGCGAGCTGGACAAGAAACCCAAGTTTGGTCACGAGATGCGCCTGCTGGCTGCGTCTTTGCTTTCGATGGGCGTGATCCTGCTGTGGGCACGGTTCTTCTCCCCGAAATCTCCTGTCCTCCCTCCCCAAGCGAATCGTCCGGCTCAGACTGGGCCAGCGGTTCCCGGCAACCCGGCAACGCAATCCTCCACCAACGCGCCGACTGCCATGCCGAAGGGGACGGCCACGGGGATCTCCGGAACCAAAACGGCGCCCGTAAGCGCAACGGCGAAGAGCGAGACCCAAGAGCGCACGATCGTCGTCGAGAATGACCTGTATCGCGTGGAATTTTCCAATCGCGGCGCGGTCGTGAAGAGTTGGCGGCTCAAGAAATATATGGACGACTCCAAGCCCCAGCGGGTACTGGACGTCGTGCATCCAGACGCTGCGCAGCAGACTGGCGGATGGCCGTTTGCGTTGGTGCTCGATGATGAGGAGATGCAATCCGCCGCAAATGGCGGCCTATATCAAATTTCGTCGCCCGCCATTACCTTGCAGGCTCCGGCCGACGCGGAATTTTCGTGGAGCGACGGCCACCTGGAGGTCACCAAGCACTTTCGCTTCGATCACACCTACGTCGTTCACGTCGAGACGTCCGTAAGAATGAACGGCGCTCCGGTAGCCGCGGGACTAGGGTGGCTCGGTGGATTCGGCGATTTGACGGTATTGAATCCTGCGCCGATCGACACGGTTTCCGTCTTCTACACGGAAAACGGCAAGCTTACAGATGTCGCGGCCAAGAAACTCGACGGCCCGGAAAAATGGGCCCCCGGCGTATGGCAAGGTGGCAAGGATTGGGACGGAATCGAAGATCGCTATTTCACGGCGGCTTTTCTGCCTCCCAACGGAGCTGCCCCAGGCACTCTGGAAACGCGCTACTGGAAGGTCTTTCGCACCGTTCAAGTGGATGGGAAAGATACGCAGGAACCTGTGCCGGAGGTGGCCACCGCCGCGAAGCAACCCCTCGCGCTGCGTGTTTTCGTGGGACCAAAGGATTACGACGACCTGAAGAAAATGAACCCGCAGCTGCACGCGCTGGTGAATTTCGGCTGGCTGGAATTCATCGCCGATCCGCTGTTCCACGGGTTGAAGTGGCTCCACAACTACATTCCCAACTGGGGATGGGCGATCGTCGTGCTCACGCTCGTCATCAATTTGCTGCTCTTCCCGCTGCGCATCTCCAGTTACAAGTCGACTCTGAAGATGCAGCGTGTCGCCCCCGAAATCAAACAAATCCAGGACAAGTACAAGAAATACTCGATGCGAGATCCGCGCAAAGCGGAAATGAACAAAGAGGTGATGGCGGTCTACAGCCGCGAAGGCATCAATCCGGTCGGTGGTTGCTTCCAGATGTTTCTGCAAATGCCGATTTGGATTGGGTTGAACACGACACTTCGCTATGCCATCGAGATGCGCCACGCGCGGTGGTTTGGCTGGATCACGGACTTGTCGGCGAAGGATCCGTATTATGTGCTGCCGATCGTCATGGGCTTGTCGATGTACCTGGTGTCGAAAATGACGCCGATGACTTCCACCGATCCGCAGCAGCAAATGATGATGAAGATCATGCCAGTAACGATGGCCGGTATTTTCATGATCTCGCCAATTTCCAGCGGCTTGGCGGTGTATATTCTCACCAGCAGCCTGGTTGGAATTTTGCAGCAGTGGTGGTTAAATCGCACCCATCCAGTAACCGCCGTGCCCGTAAAAGCTGTAAAGGGCAAGAAATCGTAACCGCGATCGCCGAATTCTTTTACACTCGGGCACTGTTCTCGCAAGGACACCATGGCGCAAGAACTCATCAAGGACGGGCATCTCGATCGCGAGGCCGCGGCCGAGACGCTGCGACAATTTCTGGAGACCACGATCCGCGCGGCCGGCTTTCAGCTGAAAGTGACGGTGCGAGCAATCGCGCCGGAGGAAGCTGCTGGAAACGATGCGGAAGTCATAGCGGATCTGGATGGTAAGGACAAAGAGCTGCTATTGGAGCGCGGCGCGGAACTCCTGAAAGCACTCGAACACCTGGCTCATCGTGCGCTACGCCTGGAGCCGGCATTCCACGAGAAGATCCATCTCGATTCCGGCGGCTATCGCGCGCTGCGATTTGAAGAACTGCGCATGACCGCGCGGGTCGCTGCGGAGCGCGTGCAGACCTCCAAGCAGCCATTTCGCTTGAATCCCATGTCTTCGCGGGAACGGCGCATCGTGCACCTCACGTTGAAAGAGATTCCCGGCATTCGCACCGAAAGTATCGGCGTCGGTGAGGAACGACAAGTGGTGATTCACCCCGCCGACGTAGCAAAGCGCCGCTAGACGAGGACCGCTGCCCACCCGATTGCCTGCTACTTCGCCCAACCCTGCGATAGCACTGCCCCGGTGGCACCGAAGCGTACTCGATAGGTGAACGCAGCCGGCCGATCAGGTCTCAGGTGCGGGAAGCGCAAGTCGGAGATTTCCACGACGGCGTCGCCGCCCTCTTTGTGAAAACGTAGCACCGGGAAACGCGAAAACCACAGCACGGTTTGCACCTGTGGGAGCTGCTTCGCAGCTTCAATGTAGGAATTCGCCGGCGCGTCAGGATAGAAGCGGTACTCGATCGAAGGGGCGTGCGCGGAATCCTGCGGAGCTCCTGCGTTGACGGTGGCATCGCCGAGGTCAACTCGAGTTTCGTACACTCCGCGGGGCGCGCGAACCAATCCATCCCAGTGCCACAGCGATGGTGGCAGTGGCAGAGCGCCCATTGCTTGAACATCAAGATGCTGGAAGGCCGCGAAATCCTGCACGCGAGCTAACGCGGCTTTGTGCGCATAAAACGCGGCGGTGATGTAGCAGACCGCGACAACAACTCCCGCCAAATTCCACGACGCGCGCTTCACTTTCAAACCAAAACCGCGCAGTGCCGGAAGCAGGAAGACACCCGCCAGGATGACGATCACCACGAGAACGGCTTCCAAAGAGATCGGCGCGCCTACGACTTGTGCAATCCCTGCGGCGATTACAGTGGCCAACACGAAAAGCAGCCAGGTATTCAGCGCGCGCCTCCGCAAGCCTTCGGGCGTCGCATAGACCCAAGGTAGAATTTGCGGCACGAGAAAAATTCCGGTGAGCGTGAAGTCCACAATGAAAATCAAATCCCACGCTGGTCGCGACCATCGCAATGGCGACCAGATCATCGTGCCAAACGAAGTCACCAGATCCAGGAAAATGTGGCTGGCAATGCCAACGGCATAGATCCCCGTCAGCGCCGCAAACGATGGCGCGTCCCATTTTCGCCAGCGCACGAACCAACGCGTCAGTGCGGCCAGCGCCAGCGCGAAAATCGGCAGGCAAATCAACGAATGCGTGATGCTGCGATGCCAGGTCAGAATCAACAGTTCGTTGTGTGAAAACGTTTCGCGAAAGACGTCGGAGTCTGGAAAGATCGCGCCGAGCATCAGCGACCATGTGATCACCCGGCCCCGATTCATTGGGCGCAACGCAAACATTTCGTCGCCGCCAAACATCGCTTTGCCAATCAGGGCGCCGGCAATTCCGTGTGTGATGGTATCCATGCTGGGAGTGTATAAGAGGCGTCGCTGGGCCGGAAAGCTCAGCGTACAAAAATCAACGGTGAGCGTTTCGCGACGACGCATCCAACGCGATGCGCGATAACTCCGTCGCGTCGCAGCGCGGCCAGAGCGATGTCGGCTGCGTCCGGCGCGATCGCCACGAGCAGGCCGCCCGATGTTTGCGGATCGAACAGTAAGTCTTGATGTTCCGGCGAAACGCCCGCGTCGAACGCCGCGCAGTCGGCGATGAAGGCGCGATTGTTCTTCAGGCCGCCGGAAAGATGGCCTTCGCGGGCGGCTTCGACAGCGCCCGGAAAATAGTCGAAGGCGGCGTGATCGAATTCAAGGGAAACCGCTTCAACGCCGCGCGTGGGATCGCCGAGCGACATTTCGCGAGCGTGGCCGAGCAAACTGAATCCCGTCACATCCGTAACTGCGTGAATGGGCCGCGACGTCGCGGATTGATCGTCGATTTCTCGCAGCGCTTCCGCCGCAGCCTGGTTCAGCGTAGTCATGGCGGCGATCGCCGCGGCAAGTGACTCGGAAGTGGCGCGATCTTTTTTCAGCGCGGTGGTGATCACACCGGTGCCTAATGGTTTTGTGAACAGCACCGCGTCACCCGCGCGCGCGCCGACATTTCGCCAAACGCGATCGGGATTCACGACGCCGGTTACTGCGTAACCGAAAAGCATGTCTTCGTTACGAATCGAGTGCCCGCCGATTACGCTGCATTTCGCTTCCTCCATTTTCGCCAGGCCTCCGCGAATGATCTGTTCGAGAATCTCCGGATCGCCTTTCTCGGGAAATCCAACGATAGAGAGCGAAGAGATCGGGCGGCCACCCATCGCGTACACATCGCTCAACGCATTCGCCGCGGCGATCTGGCCGAACAGGTGCGGGTCATCCACGATCGGCGTAAAGAAATCGACTGTCTGCACCAGCGCCAGATCGTCCGTCAATCGATAGATTCCAGCGTCGTCATTGGTTTCAAAGCCCACAAGCACATTCGGATTCTTTTGCCGCGGAAGTTTTCTCAGAACAGCTTCGAGCGTCGCCGGATTCAATTTCGCAGCGCATCCCGCTGCCTTCGCCATCGATGTCAATTTCACGCTATCCGCCACCGTTTCCACCTCGCATCTTCGTTATGCCATCTGTGCTAAGCCGTCTGCGTTAAGCATTACCGCGCTATGCATTATAAAGATGCCAGCACCCATCCGCTTGTGACTTGTCGGAATGATTCGAAGGAATCCTGGGCAACTCAAAGTTGCGCCTCCCTCCGGAACGTGCTCTCATCGCCGGATGCCTTGGGACATATGGCTGATTTTCTTCCTCCTCGGTGTGATCGTGCCGTGGCGCGGCCGTTACCGCCTGCGTGAACTCTTAGCGAAACCGTTTGTCGGTGAACGGGAACGCATTTCACTGTACGCCTCAACGATCGCCTTCCAATGGCTCGCCGCCGGCGTCGCGGCATGGCGTGCCTGGGCTCACGGTTTTAGCGCCACCCGGCTCGGTCTGTCCACGCAGAGCCCCTGGGCGTCGATTACTCGCGGCGATCGTGGGTGGCGGCATTCTTGCCGCTTTGCAGTGGCTCAATCTGCGCCGTATGGGCCGCATGCCAGAAAAGACGCGCGCAAGGTTACAAGCTCTCTCGGAGAAAATCCTACCCCGGTCAACGAGGGAGCGCGTTCCCTTCTTCGCATTGGCCGTGACGGCAGGCATCTGCGAGGAGTTCCTGTATCGAGGCTTCGCGATGGCGGCGCTGACTCGCTCGGGGTTGCCTCTGTGGACCACGGTCGTGATATCGTCCTTACTGTTCGGAGTCGCTCATCTTTATCAAGGACGAAGCGGACTTCTGGGAACCACGCTCTTAGGGCTGATTTTCGGGGCCGCTCGCGTCGGTTTCAGCAGCCTGACTCCGGTTATGGTGTGGCACGCTGCTGTCGATGTTGTTGCCGGAATTGCTGGGCCACGCTATCTTATTCATAATACAGTAGTTAATGAACACGTCACAGAAATGGCCAATCCCTACTGAGGTCCGAAACCTATGTCCCCTGCTGTGCCCACAGTTCCCTCGTCCAGTACAATTCATCGCGCGCTTGCAGAGTTTCATCTTAGCGGCAATGAACAGCAAGTGCTTCAAATTCAACAATATATGGGACTATTGTTGAAATGGAACGAGGCCGTAAACTTGACCGCCATCCGCGATCCCCTGGAGATATTGTACCGCCACTTCTGTGAGTCCATGTTTGCGGCGTCAGTTGCAAACCTCGACAATGGTCGGCTAGCCGACGTGGGCTCTGGGGGCGGCTTTCCGGGGCTCCCTTTGAAGATTCTGCGACCAGAACTGGACCTCTTTCTCGTTGAGTCGAATGTCAAGAAGGCTACTTTTCTGGCGGAGGCGGTTCGTGAGCTGGGACTTACGGGCGCTCGAGTCATCGTCAGCCGTTACGAGGACTTGGGTGAGGAGCTCGCGCCGCTCGATTTCGTCTGCTCTCGCGCTGTCGGCGAATTTCCAACGTTCTTGAAATGGGCCTCCTCCCCTCACGTCGATGCAAGACAAGTTCTTCTCTGGATCGGTGGCCGGGACCTGGAAGAAGTTAAGGCCCTTCCGGCGTGGGAATGGCGTGAGCCGATTCAGATCCCGCAGTCTCTACGTCGATTTCTTTTGATTGGAACCAAAAAGGTTGAAGCGTCAGCCTAAGAGGTTCAGAATGAACGTATTGGGGGCCGCAAAAGTCTGCCGCAGACATTCATCTCCGCGACGTAAGAACTGAGATTTTTGCTGTCCCCGCTGGAATTTTTCCACCTGATTCGCATTGTCTAAAATCCTGCGAAATGTGCTCTCGTCGGCTTCGACACGGTCCTGTTCGAGACTGTTTCAGAATTACCGGTGACAGCAGGTCGTGACGTACTTGAACGGTATTCCACGTGAAACTGAATTTTACTGCGTTTCTCTCAGCGGGTGCTCACAGCCTGAGACCTCTTGGTTCCACGTGGAACGCGATGGTCGATTCATGACATAACTGAACGGCGTTCCGCGTGAAAACCGACCTTAGCGCGTTTCACGAGCGGCTCTCGTAACCTCGAGGCACCGGTTCCACGTGGAACGTGGCAATTGACTAAATGACGTATCTGGACGGTGTTTCACGTGAAACAGAGTTTCATCGTGTTTCGCTAGATGCGTTCACCCCTGAAACCGTCTGGTTCCACGTGGAACGATAGATCTACTCAATTTCGCTTGCGACATCGACTGTCTTGGTTCGCATCGGTAGCAGTCAGGTAAAATCGTAGGGGTTCTCATCTTCGCCTTAGTTCCCGACGCCAAACGCGTTCCAGGTGAAACCATCGGAACTGTTTATATCTCGCGCCGATTACAACAAAGCCTTCGCTGGACCTCCGACAACGACAAATTGCGCTTTAGCTTTCAGTATTTTGGGACAACGGCGGCATCGAGGTTCCACGTGGAACAGGCGAGTTGGCGTGCCGAATAAGAATTCCCTCAGAATTCGCTTCCAACGCTCTCGTTTCACGTGAAACTTCTTGCATATGCCTCAAGGCTTTGCTAAGTTTTCGCCTGTCGAGGTTTTCTTGGCGCGAATCATCGCGATTGCAAACCAAAAAGGTGGCGTTGGAAAGACCACCACTGCTGTTAACTTAGCCGCGTGCCTTGGTGCCGCCGAGCAATCCACACTCCTCGTCGATTGCGACTCTCAAGCGAACGCTACCGCTGCTATCGGCTTTCCGAAGGATCCATCCCGTAGAACTCTCTATCACGCCCTGATTTTGGGCGAACCATTCGACAAAATCGTCCAAAAGTCCCAGGTAGAAGGCCTCGATGTGTTGCCCGCCGACAAAAACCTTGCCGGAGCAGCCGTCGAGCTCGTCACCGCCGAACACCGTGAATACAAGCTTCAAGGCATGCTGAACGGGATTCGCGACCGTTATCGCTTCATTATTCTCGATTGCCCACCAGCCCTCGATTTGCTCACGCTGAACGCCCTTGTCTCGGCCAGTTCCGTACTAGTCCCAATTCAATGCGAATATCTCGCCTTGGAGGGGGTTTCGGAACTGTTGGATACTCTAATGCGCATCCGGCGCACGCTGAACCCAAGGCTGGAGATCGAAGGTATCCTGCTCACGATGTACGACGAGCGAACTACATTGTCTCGCCAAGTCGCTACGGATCTACGGAGTTTCTTCGGGGCCCAGGTTTTCCAAGCAGTGATCTCGCGAAACGTCCGGCTGGCCGAAGCGCCAAGTTTCGGTAAGCCTATTATTTTCTATGATATCCACAGTAAAGGGGCCGAGGGCTACACACAACTCGCACAGGAGGTAATTCTTAATGACGAGAAACGCATTGGGAAGGGGGCTCGGAGCGCTCATTCGGGAGCCTGAACCACAGGTCCCCGTCGCACCCGCGCCATCCGATTCTTCGTATCCGACCACGTCGAATGGCGCTGCCGTAGCACCGGCGCGGGACGCTTCAGCCAATGGCGGGCCGCTCCAAATTGATGTTGACCTTATCGATCCCAGTCCGTTCCAGCCTCGCACTCGCTTCCGAGAAGAAGCTCTCGACGAATTAGCTCGCTCCATTAAAGCCAGCGGCATCATTCAACCTCTCGTAGTTCGCTCGATTGGTAGCCGCTTTCAGTTGATTGCGGGCGAACGTCGCTGGCGCGCGGCCCAGCGCGCCGGCCTAACCAAGGTCTCTGTCTTCGTTCGGGAAGTTCCCGACGAACTCGCGCTTGAAATGACGCTGGTGGAAAACATCCAGCGCGAAGACCTGAACGCGATCGAAGCAGCTCGCGCCTTCGAACGCCTGATGGACGAGTTCCAGCTGACCCAGGAAGAAGTTGCCGAGCGCACGGGGAAAGACCGCGCCACGGTCGCGAACTCCATCCGTTTGCTAAAGTTGGAGCCCCTCATCCAGGATTGGATCGAAGAAGGAAAGCTCACGGCTGGGCACGGGCGGGGTCTTTTAGCTGTGCAAGATTCCAAACTGCGCATGCGCTATGCCCAACGGGCCTCCCGCGGCGGATTGACCGTTCGCCAGATAGAGCGCTTGGCCTCCCGGCGGTCGCGCGGCGGCGGCGCGGCGGCTGAAATCCATGTCGACGCCAACATTCGTGCGGCGCTCGAAGAACTGCAAAGGCACTTAGGCACAAAGGCACTTCTGCGCCAGAAGACGAAGGTGCGCCCCGGCCAACTCATTCTCGAATACTATGACGACACGCAGCTCATGGGTCTTTACGATCGCCTGATGAAATGACCGCTTGATGAAATAACGCGAAGCGGCGATCGCGCCTCGGATGCGCGATGTCCGTTAGTTCAGTGACCTCATTCGACAACTCAGATTTTACGTCGCGTTGACTTGTCTCCGCAGTCGGCTAAAGTAGAAGTGTCGAACGGGGGTTGTCATGGCTTGGAAGTGGCCCGGAACTTCAAAGAATGGCAGCGGTGAAGAGTGGACGGGTTTCATCGACCAAGGCGTGACGCTCGAGGGTACGCTTCAGCTGAAAGGAACGTTCCGCATCGATGGTAGGGTCAAGGGAAATATCATATCCGAGCAGACCGTCGTCCTGGGTGAAGGCGCTAGAGTCGAAGGACAAATTGAAGGCAATCGCGTCGTCATCGCCGGCAGATTTGATGGCGTGATATTTGCCAAGGGTCGCGTGGAGATTGAAGCCAAGGGCGTGGTCACTGGCGAAGTGCATTCTCCGTGCATGGTCATTGATCCGGGCGGAATCTTCGACGGGCGATGCCATATGCTCGCATCCTCCGACGCTTCCACCGGTGTAACCATCCCGATCCGCGCCGTTGGATCCGCATAGAAATCATTCCGAATCACCCGCCCCTACAACCCTCGCCAAAGCTCGAACCGCGCTTATCCTTCCCGTGGGTCCTATCATAGTTGGCGTCCGAGTTGACACGTCTCGCATACACGACTATCTTTCCTGAAGAATCAGCGAAGAGGCTCCGGTTCTATGAGGATTTTGGTCGTCGGCGGCGGTGGCCGCGAACACGCGCTAGCGTGGAAACTTGGGCAGAGTGCACGTGTGGAAAAAATGTGGTGCGCGCCAGGCAACGGCGGAATCTCAGCGGAAGCAGAGTGCATCGCCGTAGATTCAGGAGACGTGCCCAGACTCGTTGCTCTCGCCAATGAGCTCAAGCCGGACATGACCATTGTCGGCCCCGAACTTCCTCTCGTGAACGGAATCGGCGATGCCTTCACCAACCGAGGCTGGCCGATCATCGCTCCTTCTCAGCAAGCCGCGCAGCTCGAAGGCAGCAAGATCTTCGCAAAGGAATTTCTGCAGCGCCACAATATCCCTACCGCCAAGATGTATGGAGCATACGACTCGGCTCAAGAAGCACTCGCAGCGCTAAACGCCGTGGACTGGCCCGTGGTCATTAAAGCGGACGGCCTGTGCGCCGGCAAAGGAGTGTTCCTGGCGCCAGATATCGCCTCGGCACGCGACTTCATCGAACGAGCAATGCTACGGGGTGAATTTGGATCCGGCGGGCGCCGCATCCTCCTGGAAGAGGCGCTCCGCGGTGAAGAGCTTTCTTTCATTATACTTACGGACGGAGAACGTTACGCGCCTCTCGTTCCCACACGCGACCACAAGAAAGCAAACGATGGCGACGAAGGCCCAAACACCGGAGGAATGGGCGCTTATTCCAGTGACGACTTGCTGTCTCCCTCGACGCGCGAAGCTATCTTGCGCCATGTCGTCGAGCCGACAATCCAGGGCCTAGCAGCTGACGGCGTTAAGTATCAGGGCTTCCTCTACTTCGGTCTGATGCTAACGGCTTCCGGGGCAAAAATACTCGAATTCAACTGCCGCCTGGGCGATCCGGAAGCCCAAGCAATCATCGCGCGCATGGATTTCGATCTCGCGGAAGCTCTATCTGACGCCGCCGCCGGCCAACTCAAGCCATCGAAACTACGCTGGAAATCCGGCGCCAGTCTCTGTGTCGTACTCGCGTCTGGAGGTTACCCGGGCAAATTTCAGATTGGCAATGTGATAACTGGACTAACCGATATAGATCGACATAACGGTGTTATGGTTCTGCACGCAGGCACAAAACTCGTCAACGATTCCATCCTCACGAACGGCGGTCGAGTTTTGGGTGTAACCGCTTCAGCGTCCTCCGTGAACGCCGCCCGAGCGATCGTATACGGCGCCATTCAGAGGATTCATTTCGATGGCATGCATTACCGCCAGGACATCGCCGCACAAGCCAATCGTGTGACTGCTACCGGTCACTGACGCCGAACCCGCCACTCACCTCTGCGGTCTTTTCCGCAGCGACGGCGCCTCCGGCGGTCGATCTTTGTCGTCTTTCTTCGTCTTCTCAACGGGCTCTTCCGGCGGCACGATCCAATCGAGTCCGTGCTCGTCGTCCATTTTGCCGAGCATAAACATCGCCTTGCCCGCAATCAGCGGCAATAGCGCGCGCATGAAGTCCTCGGCATCAACCGAAACGGCTTTCTGTGCCTGCCCG
Source organism: uncultured Acidobacteriota bacterium (assembly GCA_963834025.1). Lineage (GTDB taxonomy): Bacteria > Acidobacteriota > Terriglobia > Acidiferrales > UBA7541 > Acidiferrum. The sequence goes on from CAWIAI010000007.1 coordinate 1,347,183, forward strand.
CGATCGACGACTTCCAACACCTTGCCAAATCGTGGCTCGCCGTTCCGAAGCTGCGTCACCCGCGGGTCATTCCCCTGAATCATCTCCATCACCGTCGGCGCTTTTACGTCCGACGGATACCGCGCCTCCACAATTGTGCGTGGCGCATGCTTCTCTGGCGGATACAACTGCGTAAAACGCGGACGAAGTATCCGCGTCTGCCAATATTCCGCGCGCACGCCAACCTGCTCTTGCTGGACCCGATACTCAACCGTCCAGACCTCCGGGCCGTAGTGTTTGGGAGCGAATCCGATGACCACGATTTCAAACAGCGGCTCATCGCTCGCGATGTCGATTTTGTGATGCAGTTGACTGGTTAACGGCCGCAGCGTCTCGAGAAATGACACCCCGAAAGTCTCCAGATCCGGCTCTGCGCCCGTCGGATCAGACTGGTTTTTAGGGTCTCGCCTCCCAATCCTCTGGTAGTCCCGGTCCAACCGAATCGGTTTAGGATCAGCAGGAAGTCGCCATTCCGAAGCTCCGAGTAGCACACCAATGTGCATGCTGTCGAGTTCCGCGACGCGCGGAGGCACCGATCCCGTCTCCACCGGATGATCAATCGCAGCAAACACAATCACGTCATCCTTGGTCACGTGCACGATCACGCGCCCGCCGGCAAGATTGGCGATGATCTCATTCTCGGTGTCCTGCGACTGGGCCGCTGCTCCGCGGCAACTCGTCGCAAGCGCAAACGCGAGAACCACGATTCCGGTAATGCCTGGCGGTCGAAACTTGCGCCTTCGTTTCATCGAACCTATCGTTTCGTCGAACCTATGGTTTCGTCGAACTTATATCGTACGGCCACGCAACCCAACCGGATATAGCGAATTATTTCGTCGACGGTGACGATCCAGCGGCTGCGGCAGCTGCCCTCGCTTGCGTCAACAGTTTATCCAACTCCCTGCGATCCAAATAAACGCCAGCGCGTACCACTGCGTTAACTCTCTGCGTATTCGCAATATTTTCCAGCGGGCTGCCGTCAAGAAGCACCAAATCCGCGATCTTGCCGGTCTCGATCGTGCCGAGATCGTGTTCGCGACCCAGGAACGTCGCTGCTCCACTGGTAGCCGCCGAAAGCGCCTCCGCCGGCGTGAGACCCGCCCGGACCAACTCCCCCAGCTCTCGGTGCAAGCTTTCGCCGGGAATCACAAACGCATCGAGCGAATCCGACCCCACCAGCAACGGTATACCAGCATGATGCAATTCACCGGTTAGCCGCCAATCATTCGCCGCTTGCCTCGCCAGCCACGCGGCCCGCTCCTTCATTTCCGTATCCTGCATCGAGTCTCGCCATTGTTTCGCCAGCGACGGCGGCACGAATGCCAGTTGCGGGTCATCTGCGCTCCAGTCCTCCGGATGTGCCGTGATATCCAGAGAAGCGAGAGTAGGCGTGACCCAGGTTCCATTTCGCTTCAGCGTCTGAAACAGTTGCGCGGCCTTCTCCTTATCGTACGTCGCGTCGGACTCGTGAGCGATCTGTTCCCACGCGATGGAGTCGCCTTTCTCCTCGGCCGCGATGAGCCGGACCCGCAAATCGTCCTCCTTGGAAGAAAACGACAGCGAGAACGCGCTGTAAAGGAGATGTTCGATGCTGTGCATGCCCGCATTGGAGGCTTCCTGAGCGCTCACCTGAAATGGCAAGTGCCCCGCGAACGGTATGTTTTGCTTCTTGGCTTCGTCCGCAACCGCAAAGAAGACTTCCTTCGAAGCCACCGAAATGATCTTGATGAACTCCGCGCCACGGCGCTTCAAATCGCTAACTGCAGCCCGCGCCTCGTCCACATTGGCGATTGGATATTGCTCCGCTGTCTTGTTCCCGCTACCCACCAGGAATGGTCCACAGGCAACGATATGAGGACCCATCAAGGTCCCGGCTTCGATTTCGCGCTTCCAGGCGAGCAGGGTATCCAGGTCGCCGCCCATGTCGCGCACGCCGGTTATGCCGTTGGCGAGAAGAAGTGGAAGAAGAACCTGTTTGCTCCAAGCAGGGTCCGCATTCAGCCCAGCAATGTGAACATGCATATCCCACAAGCCCGGAACAAGAAATTTCCCCTGGCCGTCAACGATGCGTGCGTCCCTTGCCGGCTTGATCCGTGCGGACGGCCCTACAGCCGCAATTCGCCCATTGATGATGACCACCGATTGGTCGGGTCGCACCGCGTTCGCAGTCGAATCAATGACGCTGACGTGCGTCAGTATAAGTTGCGGCGAAGCAACGGCCGCGCCGAGGAGCACAGCTCCCGCCTCAAAAAAAACCATCACCAATGCCAGCCGCGAAAGCAGCCTCACGTCACACTCCGATCGAACCGATTCCCTTCACATTTGGCTCACAGTATCACAAGCCCACGAACGCCGACCAAGCGCGGCAACGCTTTCAGGGTTGCCTGCCATCCAGTAGAATAGACGTTAGAATCCGAGGATCGACGTTACATGGGCTTGCGCAAACCAAAGAGCATCAAGCACAACGGAAAGCGACTGACAGACATTCTCGACGCGCACGAGAAGTTCTTCCGTGGACGTGACGGTGGCACGCGCGCAGACTTGAGCGGCGCCGATTTGTCTCGCGCCGACCTCAGCGGCACAAACCTGAGCGGAGCGATCCTGCGCAACGCGAATTTCGCCGAGAGCGATCTTCGCAAAGCCAAACTCCCGGGCGCCGATCTTTCGGCCGCCAACTTTCACAAGGCCGACTTGCGCGGTGCCGACCTGACCGAAGCGATCCTGCCTGGCGCCGACCTAAGCGAAGCTCAGGCCAGCGGTATCGAGTTCTTCCGCTGCGATCTTTCCAACGTCAATTTTCAGGGGGCGCAACTGCGCAACGTCAACCTGCGCCTCGCCAATGTGAACGGCGCCAAATTCACTGGCGCGGATATGGGCGTCGCGATTTTGCGCGAGACCGATTTGCAGGGCGCGGATCTCTCCGGCGTGGACCTCTCCACAACGCTGCTGCCGAAGGGATTTACGCTCCCGCAATCGAAACAGAAAACGGCGTAAGCATTCACACGGGATTCACAAATAGTGAATCCCAAGCACATATTGGCGATGCCACCATAGGATTCGCCATTGGCGCGTGATAGCCTCTCGCCGAAGAGCCGTCCCCTCCGAAGAAAATTGTGGCGACGACCGCTGCACAACTCGACACTTCCAGCACACGCGAGCGCGTGCTCGACATTGTGCGCAGCCTGCTCGTCGAATTGGGCAGTCAGGGCGCGCTGCCCATGCTCACATCGGCGTCTCTGCTGGACCGCGATCTTGGACTTGGCAGCTTGGAACGCGTGGAGTTGCTGGCCCGTCTCGAAACCGAATTCGCCGTGCGCCTACCCGATAGCGTCGCTGCGGAAGCCAACACACCCGAAGACCTCACTCGCGCGATTGTCAGCGCGCCGGGCGCGGGCACGATCGAGGACGAAGCTCCCTCCGCGCTGCGCGCTTCTGTAACCGCACAAAAGTTGGCGCGCGAAACCTCTCAAGCCGGCACCTTCTCGGCAGAGACTTTACTCGACTTGCTGCGCTATCGCGCCAAGCACGATGCGGACCGCGCGCATCTGCTCATCACCGAAGAAGACGCCGCCGGCAAGGAACGTGACCTTACTCTCACCTTTGGCGAGCTCTACGCCGCCGCTCAGCGTTGCGCCCTCGAACTTGCGCGCCGTGGCGTCCCCGCCGGTGGCCGCGTCTCGTTGATGTTGCCAACCTCTCGCGCGTTCTTCGTCTCCTACGCGGGCATTCTTCTCGCCGGCGCGATTCCCGTGCCGATCTATCCGCCCTTTCGCGCGGACCGTATCGAAGAGTACGCCGCGCGCCAATCCGCCATCCTCAACAACGCGGAAGTCTGCCTCCTGCTGACCTTCCGCCGCGCCGAAGCGGTCGCGCACCTGCTGGAGCCCCGCGTGCCCTCCCTCACCGCCGTCGTTGACGCGGAAAGACTCCTCGAAGCCGCCGACAAAGCTCCGCCCCCCGCACCAGGCGCGATGTCTCCGCACCTGATCGGCAGCCGCAATCGCCGTTCCAGCGACATCGCTCTCTTGCAATACACCTCCGGTTCCACGGGCGATCCCAAAGGCGTTGTACTCACGCACGCGAATTTGTTGGCCAACATGCGCGCCATCGGCACCGCCGTGCAAATGGGTCCCGGCGACGTCGGCATCAGTTGGTTGCCGCTCTATCACGACATGGGCCTGATCGGCGCGTGGCTGACGCTGCTGCAATTCGGTATGCCACTGTGCGTAATGTCGCCGCTCGCGTTTCTCACGCGTCCCGAGCGCTGGCTGTGGGCCTTTCACAAGCACCGCGGCACCATCGCCGCGGCTCCGAACTTCGCCTACGAACTCTGCGTGCGAAAAATTGCCGACAAAGACATCGAAGGCCTGGACCTAAGCTCCTGGCGCGTCGCCATGAACGGCGCCGAACCCGTCAATCCCGAAACTATGGAGCGCTTCACCGCGCGTTTCGCGCGCTACGGCTTTCGCAACGAATCCCATCTTCCCGTTTACGGCCTGGCGGAGTCCTCACTCGCCGTAACCGTGCCCCCTCTCAATCGCGCGCCGCTCATCGATCGCATCGAACGCGAAACCTTCACGGTGGAAGGTCGCGCCGTGCCGTCTACTTCCCCGGAAATTAGCTCGATCTCTTTCGTCTCCTCCGGCTCCGCGTTGCCGGAACACGAAGTTCGCATCGTCGATCAATCCGGCAACGAAGTTGCCGATCGCACTGAAGGTTTCCTGTGGTTCCGCGGCCCTTCCGCGACCACCGGCTATTACCACAACACTGCCGCCACTCAAAAATTGCTCCCCCTCGGCCCACAGAGCATTCCGGACGCATTTGCCTGGGTCGATTCAGGCGATCGCGCCTATCGCGCTGACGCCGAAATCTATGTGACCGGTCGCGTCAAAGACATCATCATCAAGGGCGGTCGCAATCTGTATCCCCATGAGGTCGAGGAACTCACTGCGCGCGTCGATGGCATTCGCAAAGGCTGCATCGTTGCGTTCGGACTAAAGGACGAAGGCTCCGGCACGGAAAAACTCATCGTCGTAGCCGAAGTTCGCGAACGCGATGCTGGCAAGCTAGCCGCCATCTCTGCCGCGGTCACCGAGCAAGTCTCCCGGGGTCTCGGTCTTCCCCCGGATCGCGTGGAATTGATTCCACCCGGAAGCATCCCGAAAACGTCGAGCGGCAAATTGCGACGCGAGGAAACAAGGCAACTCTTCCTCAAAGGCTCGCTCTCGGCCGGACGCGCGCCGGCGTGGCTGCAAATCGTCCGTTTGGGCGCTGCGGGCGCGATGCGAAGCAGTGGCCGCGCCATCCGCTCGGCGGTGACCCGAGTCCTCGAAATCCTCTATGGTCTCTACTTCGGCGTGATCTTTCTTTTGTGGATCATACCCACCCGCGCCGCCGTCGCGCTCATTCCAGATCAGCGCGCCGCCGGGCGTTTTACCTCATCAGCCCTTAAAATATTGTTCGCTCTGGTGGGACTGCGCGTCCGCGTCGTCGGCAAGGAATACATGGATACGCCCGGCGCTAAAATCTACGCCGCAAATCACACCAGCTATTTCGATGTTCTGCCCATCATGCTTGGACTCGGCGTCTCGTATCGCTTCGTCGCCAAAAGAGAAGTTCTGCACATGCCCTTTATCGGAACCTTCCTGAAGCAGATGGGGCATCTCTGGTTCGAACGCACCGACAAGAGTTCCCGCCTCCGTCAAGCCGAACAGATGGAAGAACTTCTTCGCAACGGCGAGTCCGTCTTCGTCTTTCCCGAAGGCACATTCACCTCCGACGACGGCGTTCGCCCCTTCCAGCTGGGCGCGTTTAAAGCTGCGGTAGCCGCAGGCGTCCCCATCATTCCCATCTCGCTGGCAGGAACGCGCAAATTTCTGCGCGAAGGCACCTACATACCCCGGCCTACCAGCGTCACCATCACGGTCTCTCCCCCGATTTACCCCCAAGCCGCCAGCGTCGCCAATGCCGCGTCGCCCAGCCCCGAATCCGCAGGCTGGCACGACCTGATCCGCCTCCGCGACCAAACCCGCGAAGCCATCGGACGCCACGCCGGCGAACCGATCCTGTAACGCCTAGTAACTATATTAGTCCTTGACAAAAACGTCACCACAGGGCATACTATGCTCAGTTCGTAGTGCGTTACCCTCCTGATCCACAAATCCCTAGAGTTTGAGTTCCACCGAAATGACGTTGTTTTGACGCCGAAATCCCCAAACCGTAAACCATTTAGAATGAACACTTGCACAAGTCTATCCAAACAAATGTCTTTAACCACCTGTACAATGAACACTTACAAAAAGGTAGGGGGAGGGGGTGGCCCGCGATCAGCGCTGCATAGTGTAAACCACCGTAATATACGTATCGACCTCAACCCGCTGCCCATTCAATAAGGTAGGCGTATATCGCCACTGCCGCACCGCCTCCATCGCCGACTGATAAAACATCGGGTCTCCCCCAACGGCCTCCAGCGATTGAACCGTTCCGTCCGTCCCAATGATCGCCCGCAATTCCACGCGCCCGGATCGCCCGGTCTGCCTCGCCAGTGCCGGATACACCGGTTCGACCCGATGCGTCAGCATCGCCGGGTCGATCTGCGTCACATGCACGACGTGCGGAGTCTCGACATGTGGCGGAGGTGTCGGCTCAGCAGGAGTTCGCGACCCGATCAGAGGAATCGCACCAGGCACATCGATTCCAGCACCGGCGAACGGCACCTGATCGCCACCCGGATCTTGCGGCGGCTCATGAGTGACGATGTGCACGGGAATTGAGTTCGGCTGGAAGAATCCCTCCGCTCTCGGAGCAGGCCTTGGCGGCTGTGGCATTGCAGTACGTTGCTGCACAGGCCGCGAGTAGTACGGCGGCACGGGCGTTACATTGGCGAGCGCAATCCGCGCAGGCCTGCCGAGCAATGGAACGAGCACAATCGCCGCGAGAATCGCGCCTTGCAGCGCAATCGACAAAACCAGCGCCCGCCGCCGCACCTTCCGTTGACGTTTCTGCTGCTCGGGATCGCCCTCTACAAGGCATCCCTTCAATACATCGAAAGTTTCGTTGGAAACCTGGCCGGATACTCGAGACATCACACACCTCCACACAAGAATGCTGCGAACCAAATGGAAAGAATTTGCGGCGCCGGCATCCTGCGTACTTCGCACAGGAGACCGGCGCCGCGCTCGCAGGGATGTGAGGGTTGCGCGCGTCCTCACTCCCTTGGACACCGCCCTGCGCGACAAGTTCCCCGCCTAGATCTCGCGACTTCGCATCCGCGATGGCGCCAACTCCTGTAGGCGCTGGGCTTTAGCCTGGCGGCCCATCCCAGAGTTTCCGTCGCGACATCTCCGTCACAAGTTCCAAACACTTCGCACTCAGCAGAAAAGAAGATAGTTATTCAGTTGTATCAAATCGCCACCCTACCGCATCACATGTCATGTGGACGTGGATCTGAAGGAGGCGAACCAATGGACCGGCGCAATATCGAAACTGTAGGCGTGCGCCGCACCGGCTGGGCCGCTCTGGACCGCGATCCGCAGGAAGACAGAGTCGAATTCACCTGTCCGCACTGCGGTACTCGAGGCCAGAAAAATGCCCGGCGCGAGCGGACGCAATACCATTTCACGGATGGTTTCTTGCAAGATTTACAAGGCGAGGTAACGCAGTGCCGGTCGTGCAGCCAGTCACTGCGCGTAGTGCCCGTCGTAATGCTGCACGATCAGGACGAAACGCGGCGCTTCGAGGCGGTCTTTTCCGACGAACTGCCTGTAACGACGCACTAACTCTCATTAGCGACAAACGAAAGCGGGGCGCATCGCGAACGACGATGCGCCCCACTTTTTTTTGACGTAACTCGGCATCACAAAAAAAGAGGCGCGGCGAAATCGCCGCGCCTGAACTTACCTGCCTTTTTGTATTGAGCCTTAGTTATGTCCGTGGTCATCGTCCCAGTTGTGTTCCACTCGCCACGAATGTCCTTCAACGTCCCACCATTTGTGGTCATGGTCCCAGCAATACTGGCGAGCCTCGGCCAATTCGTGCCGTGCGTGTTCGGCTTGCTTGCTGTCGTAGCCGTGGTGCTTGATCGCGTCGTGCAGGTCATGGTCGGCTTTTTCGGTGCGGTGCTGGCATTCCGCCTCGCTCGCGCTCACGCGAGGCGCGCCAGTGAAGAGCAGAACACCGACGAGAGCCGCAAGCGTTACGAAAAGTTTCCCGTATTCCAGAATCCCGATACGCCGTTCATTTTGCATCCGCGTCTCCTGTGAATTGTTATGGCTAGGTAGGACGCCACTATAGACACCACGCGGTTGCCGCACCATCGGTGGACGACTGGAAAACCATGGGGGAAATACTGTAGGACAGGGCAAAAAGTGGAGAGAAAATGTCCCTTACAGGTCGGATTCCAGTTCAAGGTGGTACTTCTCCAACCCTCCGCGAATGCGATCGAAGGCCTCGTCCACGGTGTCCGCGAACTGCAGCATCTTGTATTCGGTCTGACTGATCATGCCCCACCGCACCATGGCCCGGAAGTTCAAAACTTCATCCCAATATTTCCGGCCGTAAATAATAATTAGATTATTCTTCGGCAGCTTTCCGGTCTGCAACAGAGTCAGCATTTCCATAAGCTCGTCCATCGTGCCGAACCCGCCCGGAAAAACTACCAGCGCCTTGGCGATCTGCGCAAACCACAATTTGCGCATGAAAAAGTAGTGAAAATTTAAACTCAACTCTGGGCTGATGTAAGGATTCGCGAACTGCTCGTGCGGAAGCTCGATCGAAAGCCCTATGGATTTGCCACCGGCCTCCATCGCCCCGCGATTCGCCGCCTCCATGATGCCCGGCCCGCCGCCCGAGCAGATCACGAACCGCCTCGGCCGCGTTCCCAGCGTCATGGCCCACTCTGTGATGCGCCGCGACAATTCCCGCGCCTGTTCGTAGTAGCGCGACATCTCCAGTGCGCTTCGCGCGTCACGCAGCGTTTCCCGATGCGCGGTTCGTTGCGCTTTCACCCGCTCCAGCGCAGCCTCGTTCTTCAATTTGCCAAAACGCGCCAACGCGCTTTCCCGCGATTCGATGCGCGCCGATCCAAACATCACGATCGTATCTCCGATTCCCTCCTTCTTGAGCTGCACGAGCGGCTGCAGGTATTCCGCCAAAATGCGAATCGGCCGTGCCGCGGTGCTGTCCAGAAATGTCTGGTCTTTGTGCGGCGCCAGCGGTGCATGCATCGGCTTCAGCTTCGGTTGTCGTACTGCCATCTGGCGCTCTCCAAAATGTCGATCATCCATTCTAGGAACTGCCGCGCCTCCCGGCAACGCTTGTCCCCGTACCTGCGTCGAATTCGATACACTGGACGGGGAGGTTTCGCTATGAACCTGGCATCGCGATTCCTGTTGCTGGCACTCATCGGCGCAACGGCATCCGTCTGGCCGCTGGCCGCCCAATCTCCGACCGGGCCGATTGCGCCGCAACCGGGCGTCGCTGTCCAGCAACCGCCCGCGCAGGCAAAGATTGGCGTCAGCGTCGCTCTTGTGAATACTCCCGTCACGGTGCGCGACTCCAAAGACCAGATGATCCACACCCTGGACGCCAAAGACTTCCGCATTACCGACAACGGCGTCCCGCAGCACATCCTGCATTTTGATATGGGTGGTGATCCCCTCTCGCTCGTGGTCCTCGTGGAAACCAGCTCGCGCGTAGACGCTATGCTTCCCCAAATTCGCAAGTCCGGCATCGTTATCACGCAAACCGTCATGGGCGCCACGGGAGAAGCCGCGATTATTGGTTTCAACGATTCCGTTGACAAATTGCAGGAGTTCACCGCAAACGCCGACAAAATCGAAAAAACTTTCACCGATCTGCAGGCAGGAACGTCGGGATCGAAGCTCTATGACGCCATGGCCGTAGGCGTCGAGATGCTCAGCGGCCAGCCGCAACCCACCGCCGACAAGCCCGGCCGGCGCCGCGTGATGCTAATTTTGTCCGAGGCCACCGACGTCGGCAGCGGCACGCAATTCGGCGAGGTACTCCGCCAGGCGCAGCTCGCCAACGTCACCATCTACAGCGTCGGGTCTCTCCACCACGCGCGCCGAACTCCAGGCCGCTCCCAGGAACACCACACCGCAGGTCACGCCACCCGGCACCTTCGGCACGCCGCCGATGCCAGGCACCGTGCAAACACCTGACACGGAAGCCGCCCGCTTAGGCAGCGGCGACCTGATGCCTGCCATCATCTGGGCCGTGAAGCATGTGAAGGACAAAGTCAAAGGGAATCCGCTAGCGCTGGCAACCGCGGGAACCGGTGGCGAACACCTCGCCACCTTCAAGGATCTCTCCATTGACAAAGCCATCGACGAAATTGGCGGCGAGCTGCACTCGCAATATTCCGTGACCTACGCCCCCACAGGCACCAACGACGCCGGCTATCACGAAATTAAAGTCGCCGTCGCCAAACACGGATCAAGCAACTGGAAAATCCGCAGCCGCCCTGGCTACTACATAGGTCCGCCAGAAAGTTGACCGGCCGTAAGCCGAACGAACCTAGCCCAACCGCATGTAGGGGCGACGCTTTCTTGCCCTGAGCGACGAAGGGGGCGCGTCCCTCTTCGCAACGCAATTCGCGACGCATGCAAAAGCTTTTTGCCGCCCTCACGCAATTTGCGTCCAGAATGTAGCATCGTGCGACGCCAGCAGCGCGTCCTTACGCGCATTCCACCGAATGAAGTGCGGAGTCTGCCTGTGAAGACGATGATGTTCGCGGGTAGCCCAGACCTCGTGGAGGAGAAACGCTCCGCTCACCTCTAGCCCACGGTGCAAATCGTACGTGATGCACCCATCCTCGCGACGCGTCGGACCCACCAACGCCCGCAACTCCGCCTCGAGAAACGGCCCCTGCCCTTCCCGGGCCTTGAGCAAAACAACGAGCGTGACCGCGCCTTTCGGCAGCTTGCCTTCCTTAGATGCACCGTGTTTACGTGGCCTGCTCGTGCCAGCCTTGCGCTTGCCGACAGATTTCCTCGCCGCGCGTCTCGCCATAAGGCCGGGATTGTACTCCAACTCCGCCAAAACGCCAGCACCGCGAACCTGCAGCCGCCATCTTTGGAGGCGAAGTTCAGGCAATACGCAAGCACTGCCAAGCGCCGAAGGCGATCCTACGTGTGCCGATGACCGAGGCGTCGCAGCACGATCGCGTTACTTCTCCTCGTTTTTCCGCCCGGCATTCAAGCTGTCAAAATTCAAAATTGTATTCAGTACGAACGAATACGTCCCGCGGGTTTCCCCGCGATAAACCGGATTAATCGAGAACAACACCACATGCCCGTTGCCCGAAGGCACATCCACCACGGCTGGATGCTGCGCGATCTCTTCCCCACCTTCGAGCAGACCGGAAATCAGCAGGTCTTTATTGTCGGCATAACGCAAAATCACGCGCGGCCGATCCGCCGGCGGAATTACCCGCGGATTGTTGATCTTCTGCTCATCTGTGACTTCCGGACTTTCCCAAATTTCCGAACTCGGCTCCTCGGGAGCTTCCACGCCAGCCCGGCCCACCGCGAAGTCCGGATCGTCCATCGTCCCCCGCCCAGTGGGCCGCGATTTCGACTGATTCCCAAGCTTCCGCCTTCGCCGCTCGCCCGCAATGCTGCTGAGCGAAAAGATCGGTCCGTTGTCGCAATACACCGCCACCTTTTCCGCGTAGCCGTAAGCGATTGGACTTGCCGCATCCACCAGCCGCGCCCCCAACACCGACCCGACAATGTTCATCTTCTGTGACGGGCTGATGCTAACCCCAGTGCCCATTCCAATCGACAGCGCAAAGTTTGATGTATCGGTAGCCGTCAGAAGCACTCCACCCTTGGCCACAAACGCCTGCAGATGCGCTACTCCCTCCCACCCGAGTCCGGGCCTCATATCGTCCGTCGAATCATTCTTCCCGACGAGGTTCGGTGTTTCGGGCGTGTTTTTCCACGGCAACGGATTTCCCCAAGCCATCGGCAATCCGTTGATGATCGCAGACGATGGCGCGTTGAATCCCACCGGTGGAAACAGGATTACGTCGTACTTCGCGTTCAGATCGTCGATCTTCGCCACCGTCTGGGTGCTGATGTAATCGTACGGAATCTTCAAATCGTCCAGCGCCAGCCGCCACCAACCCTCGGTCTGGGTACTCAGCCAGGTGTGCACGAACGCGACGCGCGCCGCACGCACCGGATGCGTCTTCACGCTGGGAGCAGCTCCCAGGGCAACGACTTGTAAACCTGCTTCGCCAGCGGCCTTCTCCAAATCAGAGCGGCCGACGCCGCGCACAATGATCGAGCCGCGATTAAACTTCGTCCCGTTCACCTCAAACGGTTCCTCCGCCGCTTCCATCGAAGCATCTTTAAGCTTGTATCGCAGCGTTGCCAGCGTGGGCTCGGCGGTATTGTTGATCGCGAAAACCGATCCATCGCCTTTCACGCCGCCCGGCGCCCGCGCGCCCTTTACGCGCTCCATCGCAACGCTCAGCACTTTCGCATCGGTGACTCGCGTAACTTGCACGCCAAACAATTCGCCGAAAGTCCAACCGGTATCGTCGTACGGTGTCTTCTGCGGATCGTCCGGACTCCAGTATTGATGGTCCAGCAGCGCGTCGGCGATTCTCGAATACGGCTGATCCATCCGCACGATGTAGCTGCCGGCCGGAAATTCGCGGGTGGTTGGGCCGGCGTCCGCATCCTTCTCTTTGTCTTTATCCTTGCCCTTCGACGCTTCGCCCTTGGCGGGTTTTTTGGCTTTTTTCGCCGGCAGCGTCACCGAAAAAGAAGCCGTCGTCCGCGAAATCTCCACTTGCTGCTTCTCCAACACCCGCAGCAACTCCCATTGCAGCTCGGGACGCGGATCATCCGCCGACAAGACGTAAGCCGCGGGCCCCTCCTCATTCGGCTTCTCCACCGAACGCTTCGCTTTCAAATAGAAATTCTTCAGAAACATCCGCTTGTTTTCGTTGAAGTAGTGCAGCGAAGTTAGAAGCCCGGTCTCTTCATAATTGTTGTTGTTGCGTTGCGACCACAACGCCTTCGGCAGCGGTGGATTCTGTTTGAACCAGGTGCGCGCGTATTCCTCCGGCTCCAGCGTGCGCTCCTTGGTGTCCGCGCCGCCGTTCCCAAACGTCTCGTACAGCCGGCTGATGCCGTTATGCATCGCCGCGATGAACATCAAGTAGCCTGGCGACCAGGTGTCGAAATCTCCGTGCGTGAACACACCCGGCATGCCGAACTCGGTCATGTCTGCTACGTTCCGCGCGCCGATCATCTCCCACTCGTCCGCTAGAATTGGGTCGATCCATGCGTTGTATGGTCCGTCCCCGACCGTGTTGTCGTACAGATAAGGCACGGACTCGTGCAGATCGTGAAGCACCTGCGCCTTCCAGCCCGTGTATGTCTTCAACACGTTTTCGGTCAACTTCAGAGTCACGCCCATGGCATCGCGGTTGTTGTCGTGCGCCACATACTTGCCCCAATAAATCAGCGGTGGATAAAAATCCTTGGGGTGCGACAAATGCCAGCGGTAGATATCCACCATGCGATCGCGCCCATCCACTTCCACGACCGGTGTAATCAATGTAATGGTCCCATCGCGAATCTCGCGGATGTAAGGACTCTCGTCGACCGCCAACCGGTACGCCAATTCCATCAACGCCGTCGGTGCTCCCGTTTCCGGCGAGTGAATCGTGCCCGTGATGTAGTAAATCGGTGTTGCCTGCGCGACGATCTTGTCGGCCTCGGCGTCGTTCAGTTGAATGGTGCGCGGATCCGCCAATTTCGCGAGTCGCGCGCGGTTCTCCTCTAAATGTTTCAGATTGTCTTCCGACGACACCGCGACCGCGATCATCTCGCGTCCTTCTTCGGTCGTCCCAATGGAATACACTTTCACGCGAGGGCTGGCCTTTTCCAGCAGCCGCATATATTTGTAGACGTCCTCGGCGTACGGCAAAATTCCTGGTGCGCCCGCCACATCGCCCAGTACCACTTCCGGCGTAGGCACATTTTTCGAAGCCGGCAAATAATCCACTAACGGCGAAGTGAAATACGGCGCCGTCGTGTATTTCCTCATCTTTGCGGTATAAGCCTCATCCACTGCCTGCTTAGGGTCCCGCGCAGGCACGGTCTCGCCGTCCCCCGCCCAAGCTGCTCCGCCCATCGCTGCCAGACACAACGTTGCCGTCAGCGCCCACACAACACCGACCAGTGTTCGACCGCCGTGAATCATTTGTTTCTCCCGGATTGTCCCTAAAATGAAACGGGGAATTGTACCAAGATTCCCGACACGAAGCTCGATTAGCGCAGAAGCCAGCCGCCGATCAACGCGCTGATCACAAAGCGCGCCAGCCACCCCAGCGAATGGGAGACGCCGAGGAGCGGATTCATCTTGATCCACACAATGTTGCTGAAGATAATCGGTACCCCCGCCGCAACCCACACAAGTTCCGCCATGTGCAGCTCACTTCGAACCGTAAGTGCGTCCACCCACCTGCAGAGCCAAATGAACGCCGCGCAACTGAGGAATCCCAACAGTGTAGAGGCAACTATGGATCGCGTATCGCTCTGTCCCGGTTTGATACGCCAAATTTCCGGCGTGTCGAGATATTTAGCGTGAAACAATTTCCCCATGAACAACCAATCTGTGAATGACGACACCACTCCGGACGCTCCAACCGCCAAGACGAATCGCACCATAGGTCACCCCCGGAGGCGCATTCTAGCCCCGGTGCGCTATTCCGCGGGCATGAATGTTATGCAGACCGGCGCGGGCACTTCCTCGACCTGGCCCGTCGGCGTCAAGGCACCGGTCGCCGCATCAATTCGAAAGACGACGATGTTTCCGGAGTCTTGGTTCGCCGCGAGCAAAAACTGACCAGTGGGATCGATCGCAAAATTCCTGGGAGTCATGCCCTTGGTCGAAAATAAGCCTGCCGCAGTCAATGTGCCTTTGTTTGGATCGATCTTATAGGCGCCAATGCTGTTCGCGGTTCCCCGGTTCGAGGCATACAAAAATTTCCCGGAGGGATGCACCGCGATCTCCGCCGCTTCCCGCACACCCGTATAATCCTTCGGCAAGTTCGGCAGCGTCTGCAGTTGCGTCAGCGACCCTTTCTGAGCCGAGTACGAGAACGCAATCACCGACGAACCCATCTCGGTGATCAGGTAAGCGAACTTCCCATTCGGATGAAACGCCAAGTGACGCGGCCCCAAACCAGGCTTCACCTGCGCGTAAGGCGGATTATTCGGCGTCAGCTTGCCTTGAACATCGTCAAATTTGTAGACCATCACATCATCGAGTCCCAAATCCGCCGCCAGCGCAAATCGATTGTCTGGTGAAACCCCAATCCAATGCGCGTGTGGGGCTTCCTGGCGCTCCTTGTCCACGCTGGAGCCCGAATGCTCCACAAATCCTTTCGCCAGGCTCAAGCTGCCGTCGTCCTGTATCGCAAACGTGGCCACGCTGCCGCCGTCGTAGTTCGCCACCAGCACAAATCTGCCGGTCTTATCGAGCGATACGTAACAAGGCCCCGCGCCATGGGTCGACACCTGATTCAAGAACTTCAACGTTCCACCCTTCTTATCGATCGCAAACGAGCTAATCGCCCCGCTCTTCATCCCGTTGAAGTCCCCGATTTCATTCACCGCATACAAATATTTCCCGTTCGGATGCACCACCACAAAAGAGGGATCGACAGACTCGGCTGCCAGTCCAATCGAAGTAAGCGTCCCGGTCGCTGCGTCAAACCGGTAGGCGTAGACCCCCTTGCTGGTCTGCTTTGTCGTATAGGTGCCGACGTAAACCAGATACGTCCCGGCCGGCTTCTGCGGCTTCGCGGGTGCAGGGAGAAAAAGCGTGGTGGCAACAGCAACGAGTTGGAGGAGAAAAATTCGACGTGGAATTTTCATAGGGCCAGAATTGTAACATCGGTGTAGCGCCGCTACGCCCTAAATGCAAATCGGGCCAAGGGACATTGCCCTAGGCCCGACCTGGAAAACGCGATGCGATGACGACGCAGTTCACATCACTTCTTGTCTTCCTCGTTCTCTTCCTGCAACACCGCCGCCGCAGCTACGGAATCATCGTCATCCAGCCGCAGCAACCGAACGCCCTGCGTGGAACGCCCTGCTTCTCGGATTTCGTTGGCGTGCACGCGAATCACTTTGCCGTTGTGGGTGATGATCATCACGTCGGACTCTTCGTTCACCTGCAGCGTGGCCACAACGTAGCCGTTGCGGTCGGTGGTCTTCATATTCACAACACCCTTGCCGCCGCGGGAAGTAATGCGGTACTCCGCCAACGGTGTGCGCTTGCCAAAGCCCTTCTCGGCGACCGTCAGCATCAAGGTTGTCAGTGAATCCTTGATGTGCTCGTTCTCGAGCTCTTCGAGGTTTTGCGATTCCTGTTTGTGCTCCTTGCCGATGATCGCAAAGTCCGGCTGCACCGCGTCCATGCTGACCACATAGTCGTCTTTATCGAGATCCATGCCGTTCACGCCGCCGGCGTTGCGTCCCATTGGGCGCACTTCGGTCTCGCGGAACAGAATCGCCTGGCCCTCATGGCTCGCGAGGAAAATCATTTGCTTGCCATCCGTAAGCTTCGCGCCAATCAACTCGTCCTTGCCGTCCAGGTTGATCGCGATGATTCCCGTCGAACGCGGATTCGAGAATTCCATCAGCGTCGACTTCTTCACCGTGCCGCTCTTCGTGGCCATGAACACGAAACGCCCTTCTTCTTCCAGGTTGCGTGACGCGACCAGTGCCGTCAGCTTTTCGTCCTCCTGGAATTTCACCAGGCTCGAGATCGCCTTGCCCCGCGTGGCTGCCGCGGCTTCCGGTAATTCATACACCTTGAGCCAGTACACGCGGCCTTTCGAGGTGAACAGCAAAATGTAGCTGTGCGCCGAAGCAATGAACATGTGCTCGACGAAATCTTCTTCCTTGGTGCGAGCACCGATGCGCCCCTTGCCGCCGCGCGACTGGTGCCGGTACGTTTCCGCCGCGGTGCGCTTGATGTACCCCGCGTGGCTGACGGTGATCAGCATCTCCGTGTCAGCGATCAGATCCTCGAGTTTGATTTCATCGACCTTGTCGACGATCTGCGTCCGGCGGTCATCGCCGTACGCCTTTTGCACTTCCTTGAGTTCGCCGGTAATGACCTGCTTGAGTTTCTTCTCGCTCGAGAGGATCTCTTCCAGTTCAGCGATCAGCTCGCGGATTGACTTCAGTTCCTTAAGGATCTCGTCAACCGAAAGCTGCGTGAGGCGATGCAGTTGCAATTCCAGGATCGCGTCTACCTGCACAGGCGTCAGGCCGATCACGCCGCCGCGCGTCGCCACCGCTTCGACTTCGAGCTGGCCGAGCTTGTACTTGCGGCCGTCGAGTTTGACGCCGGCCACCTTCCTCTGCTTGCCGTTCTCGGTTATGGTCACGTCTTGCTCGGTGAAATACGCGAGCAAGTTTTCCTTGGCCTGCGCACGGCCGGTGGATCCGCGAATGATGCGGATTACGTCATCCAGATGGTCGAGCGCGATCTGGTAGCCGACCAAAATGTGTTCGCGCTCGCGGGCCTTGCGCAATTCGTACGCGGAACGCCTGCGCACTACTTCGACGCGATGATCGATGAACAGCTTGATCATCGGGATCAAGCCCAGTTCGCGCGGCTGCCCCGCGACGATCGACAACAGGATCATGCCGAACGATTCCTGCATCTGCGTCTGCTTGAATAGATTGTTCAGGATCAGCTGCGATTCTTCACCGCGCTTGATTTCGATGACGATGCGCATGCCCTCGCGTGAGGATTCGTCGCGAACGTCAGCGATGCCGTCGATCTTTTTGTTTTGCACCAGCTCGGCGATGCGCTCGATCAGCCGTGCCTTGTTGACCTGATACGGAATCTCGGTGATGACGATGTTCTCGCGGTCCTTGCCAACTTCTTCGATCGCGGCCTTCGCACGCATTACAAAGCTGCCACGGCCGGTTCGATATGCGGCCTCGATGCCTTCACGCCCAGCGATGTACGCGCCAGTCGGAAAATCGGGGCCCGGCACCAGCTTCATCACTTCCTTTAGCGTGGTATCCGGCTTTTCGATCAGCAAAATCGCCGCGTCGATAATTTCACGTAGATTGTGTGGCGGGATGTTGGTCGCCATGCCCACGGCGATGCCGCTCGCGCCATTTACAAGAAGGTTCGGGATGCGCGACGGCAGCACCACCGGCTCTTCGCGGGTCTGATCGAAGTTCGGAATGAAATCGACGGTCTCTTTTTCCAGGTCGGCGAGAATGTCTTCCGAAATCTTCGCCAGCCGCGCCTCGGTGTACCGCATCGCCGCCGGAGGATCGCCGTCCACCGAACCGAAATTTCCCTGCCCGTCGATGAGCATGTAGCGCAGGTTGAAATCCTGTGCGAGTCGAACCAAAGCAGGATAAATCACCGCTTCACCGTGGGGGTGATAGTTGCCGGAGGTATCGCCGCAGATCTTCGCACACTTGCGGAAGCCGCGATTCGACGCGAGACCAAGATCGTTCATGGCCACTAGGATGCGCCGCTGCACCGGCTTCAATCCGTCGCGCACGTCAGGTAAGGCACGCGCGATGATCACGCTCATCGCGTAATCGAGATACGACTTGCGCATCTCGGCTTCAATATCAATCGGCAAAAGTATCGATGTGTTTTTCTCGTCCGCCATTGTTCCTCAGCTTGTCAGTTTCGTTTGCCCGTCTGTTCCAGCGCGTAAGCTTTCACCGTGTCGAAAGCGTCCGCGGCGTTCATAAACCGTTTAACACCGAAATGTTCTTCCATCCGTCGCAAGAAATCATCTCGCTCAGTTTGGCTTGCAAAATCAATCGCCACCCCGCCGTGATTGTCCGGCGCATCTGTTGGAGTGGCGCAAAAGTCGCTACAGCTCAATCCGCGCAGCCCCGGCAATGTCGTCCATCCGAGTTGATAAATCATCGATGACGATTAAATATCCAGGTTTTGGACGTCGAGGGCGTTATCCTCGATGAACTTGCGGCGCGCTTCGACGTTTTCGCCCATCAGCGTGGTGAAAATATCCTCGGCGGCGACGGCGTCCTCCAACTTTACTTGAAGCAGCGTGCGCGTCTCCGCGTTCATGGTGGTTTCCCACAACTGCTCGGCGTTCATTTCGCCCAGGCCTTTGAATCGAGTGATCGTAAAATCTTTCTTGGCGTCTTCGACCACGTAGTTCAATACGTCCTGCGCTCTTTCTTTCGTGACTTTGGTGCCGTTGTTGGTGATGACGAACGGCGGCTTGTTGAATTCGTCGATTAGTTTGGCGAGGCCACGCAGACGCTTGTATTCCGCTGTGGACGCAAGCGCCCAGTTAATCTTCTGGCCGTGCGGCGGACCAAACTGGATTTCGTACAAGCTGTGTTCTTCGTCGAACATAACCTTTCCTTCGAGCTTCAGCTTGGCCTTGTCCACTTCCTTCAAGAGTTTCTCGATGGCTTTCTTGTCCTCGAAGTCGGTCTTTTTCTCCAAGCCGCTTTCGACCATCAGTTCCACGAGGCGTGGATCGCGCAGGCGTCGCGCGAGTTTCGCCGCGGCGGCCTCGAACTCCTGCACGTTCAGCAGGAACTTCGTCAGGCTCGCACCTTCCAGCGACGCGCCTTCCTTGGGCTTCACTGCGTGATCTTCGGTGGCGCGCTTCATCAGTTCGTGCGCGAAATCATTCTCGTCGCGGATGTAGCGCTCGCTCTTGCCGCGCTTCACGCGATACAGCGGCGGCTGCGCGATGTAGATGTGCCCACGCTCTATCAATTCCTTCATGTGGCGGAAGAAAAACGTGAGCAGTAGCGTGCGAATGTGACTGCCGTCCACGTCCGCGTCAGTCATCAGAATCACTTTGTGGTAGCGCAGCTTCCCAGCATCGAAATCGTCCTTGCCAATGCCCGTGCCCAGCGCGGTGATGATCGCGCGAATTTCCTCGTGGCCGAGCATCTTGTCGTAGCGCGCCTTTTCAACGTTGAGAATTTTGCCCTTGAGCGGCAAGATCGCCTGGGACTTGCGGTCGCGGCCCATCTTGGCCGAACCTCCGGCCGACTCACCCTCAACGACGAACAATTCGCACCGCGAAGGATCGCGCTCTTGACAGTCCGCCAGCTTTCCCGGCAGGCCGCTGGAATCCATCGCCGACTTGCGCCGCGTCAGCTCGCGTGCTTTGCGAGCCGCTTCGCGAGCACGTGCAGCTTCAATGCACTTGCCGATAATGCGCCGAGCGACAGTCGAATGTTTGTCGAACCATTCCCCCAGGCGTTCGTTGACCAACTGCTCGACGTCACCCTTGATGTCGCTGTTGAGTTTTCCTTTAGTCTGGCCTTCAAACTGAGGCTGCGGCAAACGCACGCTGACGACTGCGACCAGGCCTTCGCGAACGTCATCGCCGGTGATGGTAACTTCGTCCTTCTGCTCCTTCAACATTCCCGCCGATGAGGCGAAATTGTTGATCGTGCGCGTCAACGACGAGCGGAAACCGGAGAGATGCGTGCCCCCGTCGACGGTATTGATGGTGTTCGCAAAGGCAAAAACGTTTTCGCCGTAGCTATCGTTGTATTGCAGCGCGATTTCGATCTCCACGGTGCCGCGCTTGCCTTCAATGTAAATCGGGGAATCGTGGAGCGTGGCCTTGCCGCGGTTGAGGTGCTTCACGAATTCGGCGATACCGCCGGTAAAGCGGAATTCCGCGGTTTTTTCCGTGCGCTCGTCGGTGAGCGTTATCTTCAGGCCCTTGTTCAGGAAGGCCAGCTCGCGCAGCCGCTGTGCCAGCGTATCGAAGCTATAGGTGGTTTTTTCAAAAATGGCCGGATCGGGATGAAAGGTGACTTTCGTTCCGGTCTTGCGGGTCTTGCCGGTCTGCTTCAATTTCGAGGTGGGCTTGCCTTTTTCGTAGGTCTGTTCCCACACGGCGCCATCACGCGAGATCTCCAGCTCCAGCCAATCGGAAAGCGCATTGACGACGGAAACACCTACGCCGTGAAGTCCGCCGGAAACCTTGTAGGTGTCGCTGTCGAACTTGCCGCCGGCATGCAGCACCGTGAGCACGACTTCCGCCGCCGGCCGCTTCTCGGTGGCGTGCATATCCACGGGAATGCCACGGCCATTGTCCACAACCGTGACGGAATCATCGGCATGCACGGTCACGTTGATTTCATCGGCGTACCCGGCCATCGCTTCGTCAACCGAGTTGTCCACCACTTCCCAAACCAAGTGGTGCAAGCCCATTTCGCCGGTTGAGCCGATGTACATCGCAGGCCGCAGGCGCACGGCTTCGAGGCCAGCGAGCACTTTGATGGACTTCGCGTCGTATTTGTGGCCGGCCGCCACTGGTGCGTTCGCGTTATCTTTTCCTTGAATCTCTTCTCGATCGCCCATTCCATCTCCCCATCTGCATTGGTGCGCACGGCGCTAGCCCGCAACAACGTGCAGCACAAAACAAACCGCGAGACGCGCGCGGTATCGCTGCCGCTGAAAAACTTCGGTTCAAAAAACTTTGAAGCGAGGAAAGGCTGAGTTGCGGACTTCTCCGTGCGTCGCCTTACCCTTTGGCTCCGATCGCGAGCGAACGGAACTCGTAGGGCTCCTGCTCCATCCCGTCTCGCGCAGCGAGACGTGGCGAAGACTCGTTACCCCGGAAATTTTTCCGGAGTCCAACTCCAAGCAGGTAGTTCAAAGCCCCTGGCGCAGGGCTGGCTGCAGAACAACCGTGCTTGGCGGACGTGCCCCGATCGCTCAGGGCGGGCCGATTTGGAGGAAACCAGATACCGTAAAATAGTGTACTCGAACGGCTCGGAAATTCAAAGCGAAAATGAGCGGCCGTCGATAAGTAAATGGTGTCTTTTCAGTTGTTTAGCCGATACCAGCAAATCGACGAGAGTGACCACGCACAGGTTGCGGGAATTGGCAAAATAAGGACGCCCGGGCGCGGTTGAGGCTTTGATATTCCAGTTTGGAATATCAAAAACGAGCAGCC
Source organism: uncultured Acidobacteriota bacterium (assembly GCA_963834025.1). Lineage (GTDB taxonomy): Bacteria > Acidobacteriota > Terriglobia > Acidiferrales > UBA7541 > Acidiferrum. The sequence goes on from CAWIAI010000007.1 coordinate 1,369,228, forward strand.
CGACCGAGTATTTGCTACTGGCTCAACGCGACTCGTGACGGTTTCTGAACCGAGTGAAATCCGATCCCTGATTTTGGCTTCGCTGGCGGCTCCAGCATCTGTTTGATGGCACCGAAAACGACTTCGAATTTCGCATCATAGCGACGTTCCAACTGTTCGATCCTCTTGCGTAACTCTTCGTTCGTTGCCACCGCGCGGCGCAACTCCACAAACGCTCGCAGGATGGCGATGTTGACTTGGACTGCGCGTTCGCTGCGGAGAATACTGGAGAGCATGGCCACGCCTTGCTCTGTAAAAGCGTAAGGCAGGTACCGGGTGCCGCCTCTTCCGCGAGGTTTTGTTATTCCAGATTGGAATATCAAAAGAACGTGGTCTTTGGCTGTCAGCCGGAACATGAAATCCCGCGGAAACCAGTCGCGATTTCGACTCACTGCCTTGTTTAAATTGAAGTTGCTGATTCCGTAGAGAATTGCCAGATCTGCGCCGAACATTATGCGGGTTTCGTGGACGAGATGAATTCTGTTCGAAGCTAACGAGCCCGGAATGATAGCGTGGCGACTGGAAATACTCATTCCATTAATTTATCTATATAGTAATGCCCGTGTCAACCAATCAGATACGCATGGGCATGATGATGTAGCGATAGCGATAGCTTTCATCGGCGAGAGGACGCATCTGGCCGGCGGATTGTTCGTCCTTCAGCTCGATGCTGATCGGGCCGTCCGCTGCAGCGCCGAGAAAATCGAGCATGTAGCTGGAATTGAAACCGATGGAAATGGGGTCGCCCTTATATTCCTTTTCGATATTTTCTTTTGCTTCGCCGTACTCCGGGCTCGAAGCGGAAATTTCAATACCTTCCTTGGAGACGGCAAGCTTCACAGCGTGGGAGCGCTGGTCGGCGAGCTGAGATACGCGGCGCACGGCATCGCAGAGTTCGGTGCGTTCCAGTGTGACGGTCTTGTTGTTGTCGCGCGGCAGAACCGCTTCATAGTTCGGGAATTGTCCGGTGAGAATGCGCGAGATCAGCAAGCGGTGACCAATCTGGAAAAACAGGTGGCTTTCGTCCTTGGCGAACTCGATCTGCGCGTCGGCACCCGCGGCGCTGGCGAGTTTTTCGACTTCGTCCATAGCCTTCTTCGGGATCAAAACTTTCATCTCGCCGTTCAGGCCGGCTAATTTCTGATCGGTCTCGGCAAGCGCCAGGCGGTGGCCGTCGGTAGCGACCATGGCCAGCGTGTCCGGCTTCAAAATCAAAAGCCCGCCGTTCAGCGTGTAGCGCGATTCTTCCATCGAGATGGCGAATTTGGTCTTTCCTATCAAGCTTTCCATCACTGGCGCGGAAATTTTCACCAGGGTGTGCGGCATCGGCGGCAACGCCGGAAAATTTTCCTTGGCCATGCCGACAAGCTTGTACTTCTTCTTATCGCTGACGATCTCTACCCAATGATTTTCAAGCAGTCTGAACTTGATCTCGCCTTCGGGCAGTAAGCGTACCAACTCCAGAAGTTTTTTCGCGGGGATCGTTCCGGCGCCTTCTTTCTTCACTTTCGCTTCGCACGACGTGCGAATGCTCAGCTCCAGATCGGTCGCCGTAATCGTGAGGTGGCTGCCTTTCGCCTCGACGAGCAAATTCGACAGAATGGGGATCGTCGTTTTTCGTTCGACAACGCCCTGTGTAGTGCTGAGTTCGTTCAACAGCGCGGACTTGGATACGCTAAATTCCATCGCTTGATAATCCTCGCGTGCGCTTACAGGTGCGGTCATTTTTTGTGCGACCTGGGACGGTCAGCCGCTTCCTTTGCTGGATTCTACCGCTGCCGTACTGTACTAGCTTTCGCGCAAAGTATAAAGCCCAACAAAGGCCAATCGAGGCGTTTGTACTGTGGAAATGCGGTTGTCGACGAGGATTGCGCCCCTCGCTCAGAAGGTAGCGCGATGACTGGATTTTGCACAGACAAGAACGAAGACTGTCACAACAAGAGGTTCTTAATTTTTAAGAAGCTATAAAGCTTGTTGTTGTGATGAGCGTTGTGGAAACGTGGAAAAGCGCCAATCGCCACAGACTTGGCCGCGAAACACGTAGCGATCACAAGTGGCGAATTGTGAGAACAGAGGAATTCTGCTCGCGGCCAGTGTGACGCGATGCTTGCGACTGAATTCGTGCACAAGTCGTCCACACGAAATCCGCACGTTTCGCAACTTTTCTCCACATAGCAAAGCAGAGAGAGCGCGCCTCGCAACGCAGATGCGAATTTGCATGGAGGCACGTTGTGATCCCGACTGGAACATTTATGATCGTGGGTGAAAGGCGGCGCCGAGTTAGACGCACAGGCGCACTCCTATAGGTGCCTCACCGTCTTTGAAAAGCGAAGAGTGCGTGGAAAGGTTTGGAAGCTACTGCAACGCATCCATGAGGCGCGTGATCGTGCGGTTTAGATCTTTGTCTGATCGGCGCATCTCTTCGATCTTGTGGATGGAGTGCAGCACCGTGGTGTGGTGCTTGCCGCCGAATTGGCGCCCGATCTCAGGAAGCGACGCGGTCGTAAGCTGCTTGACGATGTACATCGCCACTTGCCGAGGGAAAGCGATCGCGCGCGTGTTGCTGCGGACTTTCAAATCCTGCTCGCGCAAATTGAAATGCTCGCTTACGCGTTTCTGGATCAAGTCAATCGTCACACGCTTTTCCTGCGACGCGATAATGTTGCGCAGCACCTGCTGAGCCGTAGCCAGAGAAACCGTGGCGCCGGTGAGCGAGGCGTATGCCATCAAGCGGGTCAGTGCGCCTTCGAGTTCGCGCACGTTGGACTTAATGGCGCGCGCGATGTATTCCGCCACATCATCGGGCAGCATGAAGCGCTCGTTGTCCGCTTTTTTCTGCAGAATCGCGATCTTGGTTTCCAGATCCGGCGGCTGGATGTCCGCAATCAATCCCCACTCGAATCGCGAACGCAATCGCTCTTCGATGGAATTGATGTCTTTCGGCAGGCAGTCCGAAGAGATCACGATCTGCTTCTGCTGCTCGTAGAGCGCATTGAAGGTGTGAAAAAACTCTTCCTGCGTACGTTCTTTCCCGGCGATGAACTGGATATCGTCCACGAGAAGCACATCGACAGTGTGGAAGCGGTCCCGGAAACTGATCATGCGGTCAAAGCGCAGCGAATTGATGACCTCAATGGTGAATTTCTCCGCGCTCACATAGCTCAACCGCATCGCCGGATTGCGCTTCTTGATGGTGTGCCCGATAGCGTGCATCAAGTGCGTCTTACCCATCCCCACTCCGCCGTAAAGGAAAAGCGGGTTGTAGGCTTTGGAGGGCTGCTCGGCGACCGCGCGCGAAGCAGCGTGCGCAAACTCATTCGACTTGCCGACCACGAAAGAATCAAACGTGTAGCGCAAATTCAGCTGATGATCGCTGCTCTCGAAATCGAGTTTCGACTGCTTGATCGGGACGACCGCGGGCGCAACGGCAATCGCCGGCTCTTCCTCGGTGCAAACGTACTGCACACGGGTATTCGGCACCCCAATCTCGTGGAAGACCGCCTTAACAATTTCACCATAGGTGCGCGTCAATACCTGGCGAAAGACAGCGCTGGGAATCTGCACAAACAAGGTTTCGCCCTCGGCACGATTCAGGCGCGTGGGCTGAAACCAGGTTGTGAAAGTGTTGATGCTGACCCGGGACTTCACGCGTTCCAGGAATTTGTCCCAGGAGTTCACCGATTCCTGCTCACGCCCAAGTTGAGTGGCTGTGGTCATCGCAAAGAGAATTACTCGTCCCGCGCTATTTCCACAGATGTTTAAAAGCTGTGGAAAGCGGGCCCCTCTACATCTTTCTATAGACTACGGGTTTCAACCCTCGCTGGAAAGTGCTGTATTGCCGTGCCCCTGATGTCTCACGAGCGACCCCGGCCAAGCGTACAGGCCAATTCACGCCGCTATTAGACAGCGCGGGATTGTCCCTGATTGGTGCGTAGCAGGCAAGCGAAAAGTGTACGAAGACACGGTGCGAAGCACAGAGTCGTTCACATCTCGTGCACAGTTTTTCCACAAGCTGCACAATGCGCTCATCTCCTGTGATCCGCGGTGATTTAAAAGGGATTTGACGAATATTTCGCGAGCACTCCTTTGTTTCATCGCGCGCAGCGACCAAATGACCTGAGGAAAACTCGCGCTACGGTTTAATTTTTTTTTCGGGCCGCTCGAATTCATAGACCCCAATGGGATCGCCACCGATGATCAAGCGCCCGGGTTCGATCAATACAGTGTTCGCCTCCAACCGCGCGCCCTCCGGCGTGTAAAGCTGATAGCTAGCGCGGCGGTTTCCGTCTTTGTCGAAATGCAGCAGCGTGTTCCCGACCGCCATCCAGACCTCTCCGTTAACCGGGTCGATTCCCACAGCGGTCAGGATGCGCTTGAAAGCCGGCGTCTTCTGATGCTTCTCCTGCCGCACAATTTCGCGGCGAATGGCTTGCGCTGCCGGCGCAGCCTCCACTGCCAGATACTGGACGTCAGGACTGGCGCTATACCCGTTGCGATCGTACTGCCGCACGGTCGGCTCCGGCGTATACGCAAATCCATAGTAGAGGTGGCCCTGCGCGTCGCTCACCAACTGCCCAATGTTCAGGAAGCGATTCAGATCCTCGCGGTCCGAAATCTGTTCAGGATCGCCAAACTCGCGAACATCCCGCCCATTTTTGTCGAAGACGATCACGAGATGCAGTTCCCGCAGCGTGGCGACGGCGACCTCGCCTTCCCCAAGTGCGGCGACCGAAACCGGCGCCGTCACCGGAATCGATCGCACCAGCGTGCCATCCGAATAGAAAACCTGGATCGCGTTTGCGCCACGGTCCGCGACGTAGATGCGGCCGTCCGCGTCCATGTCGCAATCTTCACCGAAAGTAATACCCGCTCGACCCGATTTGGGATTCGCCGCTCCCGCGTCGGCGGCCTCCGCGATGGTCAGGAGCTGCTTGCCTTGTTTGTCGAAAACGAGCAGACCCGGCGATGGCGATGCCAGTACCACAGTGCGGCCGTCCGCCGCGTGTCTTACCGTTCGCAACCCGGGCCCTACGGTCGGGAAAAGCCGCGTCTTCGCAGTCAGTTCGCCTTCTCCCTGGGCGAACAGGCTGCCTGCGGCGAGAGACGCCAGCAGGCACAAAACCGCCGCAATGCTCGACATCCGGGCCTTCTTTTGGTGCATGAGTCCTCAGATTACTGTGGGACGTTGCAGCGCTGTTCCGCGTTGCAGCCCGGCCTTGTGGTAACTAGTCGCTACGCAGCCTCAGACGCTCGATCGACTGCGCCCGCAAGCGTCCCGCGGCGTTGCGGGGCCCGCTGTCATCCGTCTCAACCAGCACGCAATTCATCTGCACGTCACCCGGAGCCACATCAAACCGTGCCGGCAGCCCATCCAGAAAGCGCTTGATAATCCCCTGGCGGTCCATGCCGATCACGCCATCGTGCGGCCCGGTCATACCCACATCGGTAATGTATGCCGTGCCCTGCGGCAGCACGTGTTCGTCCGCGGTGGTCACATGCGTGTGTGTGCCCACCACCGCGGTTGCCCGGCCGTCAAGATACCAACCCAGCGCGATTTTCTCGCTGGTGGTTTCCGCGTGCATATCCACCAGCACAAATGCCGTGTCCGGCGGAAGCTTGGCTAGCTCCGCGTCGGCCTTGCGAAACGGATCGTCAATCGCCGGCAAAAACACACGCCCCTGCAAATTGATGACCGCGTACTTCACCCCATTCTTCGCCGAGCCAACGTACACCCCACTTCCGGGACTCCCCTCCGGGAAGTTGCCGGGACGCAGCAGCCGCGGCTGATGGGGCATGTACTCCAGTACTTCCTTGCGGTCCCAACTATGGTTCCCGCCAGTAAGCACATCGATGCCGTTTTGCAACAGGTCATCGGCGATCTTCGGCGTAATCCCGAAGCCGGAGGCGGAGTTCTCCCCGTTGGCGATCACCAGGTCGATCTGCCGGTGCGTGACAAGATCCGCCAGTCGGTCGCGGACAATCTGCCGCCCCGGCGAACCCACAATGTCTCCAATAAAAAGTATGCGCATGCGATGAAAGTGCAATTCTTCCTAGCGTCACCCAAAACGCCAGTACCGCAAGGTGGCACAGCCATTCCTGGCTGTTTCTCCGCCCACGTCCCGATCGCACCATATGCTCAGAAAGGACGTGAGCGCTCCAGCTCGAATTCCAGCCAGAACGCAGACACAAAAATGGAGCGGACTGCTTAGCCGTGGGAAACTAGGCCGTGAACCTCTGAATTAGGTGGGCGCCACGAGCCAACCGTTAGGCTTTCCTGCCCCGCTCGCTTCCCGCATCGTTCCCCAGATTCGATCGGGAAGCCAAAGGGACAGGCCGTGCACACAGGCTGTCTATCCGCGGCTCCTCAGAGATTCGTCATTGGTTCAAACAGCTTTCGTTCCCTCACCTGCTTCGAAGTGCCACTCCGCCGCGTATTGTAGCCCGTGAGACGGAATGGCGTCCAACCGCCCGGTCGTTGTGGGTCGTTATGGTAAATCGCGCGGACTCTTACTGGTCGAAATAGATAGAATGTGACGGTATTGCAATAGAATTTCCGCGGCCTTCCCGCCTCGAACGAGGGGCGACGCCAAAGGCTCGAGTTGAGACGGTGTAGCACTCTACGAGAGGAACGATGAAACGTGTCTTATCTTGGCTGTGGGTTGCGCTCACCTTGTTCGCGCGACCCGTTCCCGCCCAGGAGGAGACCTCCGCAGAACCAGAAGCAAATCCTGGGCGACCCACCGTTTCGACACCCGCAACGCTCACTCCAGTCGGCTATCTGCAGTTTGAAACGGGCGTCCTCGATGCGAGCCATTCACCGGAGTTCTCTTCTCGCTTTGGTTTCAATGAGGTTCTCAAATTTTCCCCGACGTCCCGTCTGGAACTGTTGGCGTCAGGCGAGCCCTGGGCCCACTACACCGTCAACGGACAAACTGCCGACAGCGTGGCCGACGTATTTGTAGGGGCTCAAGCAGTCGTAAGCAAAGGCGAGGGGGCGACTCCTACCGTGGCCGTGAGCTATTTCCATCGCGCATACGACGGTGGAGCTCCGGAACTCGATTTTGGCAGTCCGCCCAACTCCGTCTTGCTCCTGGCCAGCGCCGACGTAAAAGGTTTTCATTACGACGCGAACGCCATGTTCAACGAGCTGGTCGACGGCAATGTGCGACGGCCACAATTTGGCCAAAGCCTTTCGGTTTCCCATCCGATAAAAGGCAAGTTTGCCGTTTCCGGAGAACTCTGGCATTTTACACAGCCGTTCCTGCGCGGTAATGCTGTGGGAAGTCTTTGGGCCGTAAGCTACGCAGCCCGAAAAACACTGGTTCTCGATGCCGGCTTCAACCGGGGACTCACCGGAACATCCACGCGGTGGGAAGCGTTTGTGGGATTCACCTATTTGCTGCCACACCGTCTTCTTTAGCCACGGATTTGGCCTCAAGGCGGCCGGCGGCGACGAGTAGTTGCGACAGCCTCAATTCGAGCTGAGCAATATCGTCGGGAGGAATTTCTGCGAACAGCTGGTTACGTATGTCATCGAACTTGCTCTTTAGTCGTGGTGCCAGCCGGCGGCCACGGCGAGTGGGCGCTATGACCAGGAGGCTGCGATTACGAGGGTCAACCTTACGGGTCACCAGCCTTCTGGCCACCAGCCGATCCACATATCGAGTAATCCTGCCTTTATCTTTGTCCAAGGCGTCGGCAAGCCCTCTGCCGGAAATTCCATCGGCGTTCGCGCAGCACAGCAACACCGCAGCCTCCTGAGCGGTCGTTCCCAGCGTCAGAAAACAACGATCCAGGACTGTTTGTAATCGTTGGCTGGTCCGAAACAGCAGGGATAGCGTCAGATCGGCAGGCTCGCTGGTCTGGCCTCGGCCGCCCCCGACCGCGTACCGCGCCACGAATTGAGGCGCGGGTGTCCTGCCCTCGCCGAAAGCGCGAGCATCCGCGCCCACCTTCGACGCCACAGACTTTCGAAGCAACCCGGAGGGTTTCATGTTCCCGTCCTGGCCTCAGTCACGGCGAGCAGAGTGATTGCCTGGTAGCGAAGGGTACGGTGCGACCTGCGAGACCATATTCCGGCCCTGCAGGTCGCCCTCGATTCAGCCTAGAAGTGGAAGCCTAACTCCACGGTTTCGGCGCGCGGTGAGACGAAGTGCGTGCCGCTGAACGTGGATAGAAAGTTGTACAGCGCTTCTTTGTTAGTGAGATTGACGACCGTGAGACGGAGACTCCATTTGTAGCGGTCGCCGTGGAACAGATTGTCCTCGCCGACGGCTATATCAAACAAATTCCGGGGCGAGATTCGGGGAGGATTCTTGTCGTCATTTTCGGTTCCCGGGGCGGGGATGCTGACGCGCGTGGCGCCGAACGGGGCCTGTCCCGCACAGGCCGCCGCCGTTAACGCCTGCTGGAGCGTGGCTTGCAAGCCACCACAAAATAGACCAATGGCCGTCTGCTGATCCGCGTCCAGGGTCAGGGCCGTCGCAAAATCGGGTACCGACCCTGCCACCAGGCCGCTGTCATACCGCCAGTTGAAGCCGACCCACGGCCCGCGCTTCCACGGCTGATATTGCAGGTGCGTCGTCTCGTTGAATTTTTCGTCATGATCGATTCGGAAGACCGATCCGTTTTGGCCCACGGTCACGCCGAGTCCGCCGACTTGTGGCGGGAAGTAGCGAGCCGCGACGCTGGACATCACCACCAGCGCGGTGAATCCATGGAAGTTTGGCACGCTGGCGCGCAGCAGCCATCCAGGGATCTTGGAATTATGCCAATCGATCGGGAAGGTGATCGGTGTATTGCCGAGCACGCTGAAGTCGTACGCGTTATGCGTGTACTTCCAGATGTATTCGCCATCCACCACCAGGTACTTCCCAAACGCCTGCTGCAGCCCGGCGTGAAACTCATTCCGGTAGCCCGCGGGTGAATTCGCAGGCACACAGGGAATCAGCGCTGCAATCACGCTGATGTTGCATCCTTCAGTCGCCACGATCAGGTTTTCGTTAAACGGTGTTTCCAGCGTGCGCGCGTACGAAATCCGCAGCACGGTATTCGTTGGCTTGATGTTGTAGGCAATTCCCACACGAGGTTCCGCCTGCCGCGCGGTGGATAACCCGTTATACAGATCGCCGCGGATGCCCAGGTTAAATGACCAATTCCCCTGTGTAATGGTGTCCTGCACGTACATCGAAAGCTCTTTCACGTCCGTGCTTCCACGGAATGTGAAAAGACTACCGCCGCGTGTCAAATCGATGGGAAGCAGGGTCGCGCACGGAGTGCCGGGCACGGCCGTATTCGTCGTCGGATCGAAGCACGGCGCGCCGAGAGTGTCCGTTGTCGAAGGAAGGAGGTTTGGATCGATGATGCCGAAACTGTCGTTTTCCTTCAGGAAGGTCTGCTCGTAGGTGATGCCCGCTTTTACGTTGTGCTTGCCCTTCACATACGAAATATCCGATCGAACGCCTGCGTTGGTGAGGCTGCGATTCTGACTGATCGTTTCCGAATTGATCGGACCAAGGTCCGCGAACGGATTGTTGCTCGGATAGTAGTTGTATTGATCTTGCCGCACGAATGCGCCCAGCGTGAAGACCGCGTTAGCGCTTATGAGTCGGGTCCACGTAGGCGCGATGTTGAACGTGCCGATCTTCGAGCGCTGGTCGGTGTCGCCAACGTTGGTTCCGGTTGGGCCAATCACGTTTAGATTGTCGAAGGTATTGGGCGTCTGGAACCACGAGCGTGTGTACTGGAAATTGCCGTGGAGCGTGTCGGACTGGGAGAGTTGGTAGTCGACGCGATCAAAGATGTTCACCTCGTTGCCTTTGTCGTGGATCGGGGTGAATTCCGGAGGATCCAGGAATCGTCCGCTTTTCAGACCATCTGCGGAGATGAAATTTCCCCATTTCTGAGTTCCGTAGGCCAGGTCGAAACCCACATTAGCGGTGCCAAAACTCCCGTAAGAGGTATAGACGGTACCCGTGGGCTTGGTCACACCCAGGCCCGATTTCGTGGTGACCTTGATCACCAGGCTGGTCTTGTCCCCGAATTCCGCTGGCGGAGCTCCAGAGATGACCTCCAGCGACTGAATGGAATCGCTTGGAATCTGATTGGAAAACACCTTGCTGGTTTGATCGGTGATGGGCTGACCGTCAACAGAGAACGAGTTCTGCGCGTGATCGCCCAAACCGTGCATGTTCCCGTTGGAGTCCGCGGCAACCCCCGGCGACACCAGGGTAACGAGCGAAGTCACCGAGGAGGAAGGGCTCTCCAGCGGAAGCCGGTCGATGATTCCCTGGTCAACATCGGTGTGGAAGGTGGACTCATTTTCGACCAAGTCGCCGCCGTTGGCCTCCACGGTGACGCTGGTGCTTGCGGTCCCTAGCTTCAAAGCGATTTGCAGCGACGTGGGTACGGTCGAGCGCACATCGACGTCCTGCGTCATCGAAGAGAAGCCCGGCGCGGCGGCCACCAAGTGGTAAGGATTGAAAGGTACGTTCGTAAAGCGAAAACTGCCGTCTGTGCCGGTGACTGTGTCACGATGGAAGCCGCTGATCGGATTCGTGATTTCCACGGTGGCGCCGGCCACGGAAGAGCCCGACGGATCCTTTACCACCCCTTCGATCGAGCCGGAGTTTCCCAACTGTGCGAATGCGGGCGCAACCAAGAACGGGCACACCAGGCACAAAATCAAGATCCCCTGTGCCACTCTACGATTCCAATGCGACTCCAAATGACTGTGGAAATTCCTGCGCATGATCTCTCCTGTCCCCTCACGGGACGATGTGTCGCGTCTGGCGACGGTGTGGAGCTGTGGATAGAGGCCGCTGGAAAAATAGCGGCGGCGGCTGAATGCGGCTCGGCATTCAACGCCAAAAATAGCGGACCACGAATCAGGGGTAGTTTGTTACGCGGAAGGAGGGGCTCGAGATGCGCGATGCAGAGCGACGGGACTCGATGGCGCGACATGCTCTAAAGGAGTGGTATTTCGCGCGACCTGCTGTGCTTCGGGAACCAGGTTTAGCCGGGCAACCGCCAGCACCGGCGCATGCAGAACCTGGCAGACATGGCAGGTTGTTTCGGGGCCATTATTGTGCGCGTGGAGGAACGCGAGGCCCGTGGCGACATACAAGAGCAGCACGCAGCCCAGCAAGGCCAGCGCTGGCCGCGCGAAACGTCGCCCGAAAACAGGTCTTAGCTGCACAGAGACACCATGATCTAGCACCTTAGACGAGCAAGCAGCCCAAAGGGTTGCGAGACCCGCCTTGATTTTACATCGTTTTGCCGCCGCCAACGGCTACCAAAGTTTCGCTGTTACCTATCGGCAAAGCCTATTCCAGCTGGACCGCCGTCCTGCACCGGAATCCTCGCCGGAACGCCCGATGAGACATACTATAGCGGCCCTTAGCGCGCCGATCGAAATGCCAAATCCACTCCTACCCGAGCGCAAGATCGTAGGATTCCACCAGGACGATCTCGGCGATTGGGTCGCCGATCTCGAGTGCGGCCACAGCCAGCATGTGCGTCACAATCCCCCTTGGACCATTCGCCCTTGGGTTGTAACCGAGGCGGGCCGGGCCGCGCACCTTGAAAAATCGCTCCCGTGCAGGGAATGCGAGCGAGAGGTCTAGCGCAGGGTGGAGCCCGCGCCGCTGCCGCCGTCTAGCCGACTTTCATAACGGGAATCCCCGAATTGCAAAACGAAAGACACCATTCGAACGCGCGTTCTTGTGATTCGAATACCTAACCAGTAACATTCCACTTAACCGTAACTAATAAGTGTGCTTTCATCGGTCGTGAATCACAGCGAAACCTCTTGCCAAGCCCTCCGAGGCCCTCTCCCGTCGCGGGAGCTAACTCCTTTACAATCCGCACTTACAAAAACTGCGCCCATAACTCTTTTAGAATCCGCACTCCCAAAATCATTAGACTTAAAGTCCTTTAGAATCCGCACTTACGAAAAAGGCGGGGGCAGGGGTGTAAATTGTTAACCAATCCGCCGTCATTTCCCGTCCGGCTCGCGACAACCCAGCCGTCCACGATCACCCGCACGCCGCCGCTCAACCTTGCCTGTGCCGTGGCTATAATGGTGCCCGCACTTACAAGGAGAACGCCACGATGAACTATCGTCGCTTCGGCCGGTCCGGATGGAAAGTCAGTGAAATTGGCTACGGAATGTGGGGCATCGCCGGTTGGACCGGTTCGGAAGACGCCCAGTCGATCGATTCGTTGCAGCGGGCTATCGATCTCGGCTGCAATTTCTTCGACACCGCCTGGGCCTATGGCGACGGTCACAGCGAACAGCTGCTCGGAAGAGCCTTGCGCGCCAATGCCGGGAAGACCCTCTACACCGCCACAAAGATCCCGCCGAAAAATCGCAAATGGCCCAGCACTCCGCAATTCACCCTCGACGATTGCTATCCGCCGGACTATATCGAGGAATACGTAGCTAAAAGTTTGGCCAACATCGGTGTCGCCACGCTCGACCTGATCCAGTTTCACACCTGGGAAGACGCCTGGCTGGAAGATAAGCGCCTGCGACCCGTGCTCGAAAAACTGCTCACCAGCGGAAAGGTTCGCGCGCTGGGGATCAGCATCAATCGCTGGCAACCCGCGAACGGCGTGAAAGCAGTGCGCGCCGGACTGTTCGACGCCGTGCAGGTCATCTACAACATTTTCGATCAAAATCCCGAAGACAAATTGTTCCCCGCGTGCCGCGAAAAAGATGTTGCCGTGATTGCCCGCGTCCCCTTCGACGAAGGCACGCTCACCGGCACGCTAACGCTGGACAGCAAATGGCCCGAGGGCGATTGGCGCAACACCTATTTCGTGCCGGAGAACTTAAAGAAGAGCGTCGAACACGCCGAAGCGCTCAAGCCGCTGCTCCGCGACGGCCTATCCATGCCGGAAATGGCCCTGCGCTTCATCCTCAACAACAAAGACGTCAGCACCATCATCCCCGGCATGCGCAAACGCCATCACGTCGAGACCAACCTAGCCGCCAGCGACAAGGGCCCGCTACCAGCCCAGCTCCAGTCCGAACTCCGAAAACACCGCTGGGATCGCACGCCAACGAAATGGAGCCAGTGAGAGAAGAAAATGAATTTAGGCGGTTTGCTTCAATGCGCGCTCAACGAGCGTGAGGCAACGTTCGGCCTGTTCGCGCAGCAAGTCATTGTGCTCGCCAAGATCGCGCTGCGTGCTATGAAGTTCGTCGGCAATCGACAGCGCCGCCAGCACAGCAATCTTGTGCGTATCGACAGTGGAGGTCGCGTCCGAAATCGCGCGCATCTTCTCATCCACGAAGGTCGCGAGCTTTTGCACGTAAGCCGGATCCAGCTCGCCGTGAATCGTGTAAGTCTGTCCGAAGATTTGTACTTTCACCGGTGAACTCATGCTAGCTCCAGTGCCGCCACAACGCATTGTAACCCCGCATTGTAGCGCAGCGCGAAGTCTTCGGAGCCCGCGGCTTTTGTGGCGGCCCGGAACGGGAGAGCGCGAAACTCAGCTCGCGCGGAGCTGCGCACCCAGCTGCTTTTCGAGTGCAGCGACAATGCGCGAGGAAAACTCGGCGATCTGCGCGTCGGTCAGTGTGGCGTCGCGGCTCTGAAAGAGCACGCGCACCATCAACGAATATTTTCCCGCAGGCACATTCTTGCCGCGAAACAGGTCTCCCGCTTCGATGGAAACAATTTCGCCAATGCCGAGCGAGCGAATCGTCTTCGTAACGCCGGAGAAATGCGTGCCATCCGCGAGCAGCAGCGAGAAATCGCGCTCCACTGCCGGAAAGCGCGCCAGGGGCTCGTACCGCCGCGAATCCTTGAGGTCGCGAACCGCCGCGTTCACGGGCTCGAGACGCAGCTCGGCGAGAAACACGTCTTGCCTCAGCTTAAGCCGGTCCGCAACGCGACGCGCCAGTTGCCCAGCGTCTCCGATTTCCTCGCCGGAGAGCGCAACGTGCCCGCTTCGCGCGGCATGCGACCAATCGCCAGAAACGCGATGCGCGCCCTGGCTTGCCGCGTGCACGGCGCGATCGCTCCACGCAAACCCACCGGCGAGTTCGCCGAGCGAATCGAGGTCGCCTTTCAAATCAGCGAAGGAACATGCGCGTGCTGTGTCGTACAAATTTTTCTCGCGAGCTTCGCCGGTCGCGCCGATCGTCAGCACGCGCGTTTCTACAGACTGATGGCCATGCAGACTGTACTGGCTGCCGATCTCGAACAGACGCACGTTGCGCTGGCCATGATTCAGGTTCCATTCCAGCGCCGCGGCCATGGTCACCAATCCGGTCGAGCGCAGCACGCCCGCTTCCTCCGACAACGGATTCGCCAGCCGCGCGGGCTGCACGCTGGCTGCGCGGAACAACGCGTCACGCTCTTCGGCCACGTGCGGGATGGTCAGAATTTCGCGATATCCGAGACCAATCAGCCGCTCGCGAATTTGCGTCTCCGGCTCGTAATTCGGCAAACGCAAAGCGCCCTGGCGCGAAACCGGAAAACGCGGCGGGAATTTATCCAGACCATAAATGCGCGCGACCTCTTCGATCAAATCGATTTCGCGCTCGACTTCCGCGCGCCACGAAGGCTGCGTGCATTCCCACGCCGCCAATAGCGATCCTTCCACGCCGCGATTCTGGTCCACGCGCACGGGAGAAAATCCGAGCGCGCCCAGACTCGCCTCAATTTCTTTGTCCGGGACGTCGGCGCCCATCACCCGTAGAAGTTCCGCGCGCGTCAGCACAATCTTTTTCGGCGCGCGCTTGCCGGGATAAACATCGACAACCCCGGCGAGCAACTCGCCGCCGGCAAGTTGCAAGATCAGCTCCGCAGCGCGGCGCGAGGCCAACTCGGCCATTTCCGGATCGGCGCCGCGGCCAAACCGCGTGGATGCTTCCGTGTGCAATTTCAAAAAACGCGTGGCCCGGCGAACGGCGATGGGATTGAACCAGGCGCACTCGATCAAAACGTTCTTCGTTGAAAACGAGATTTCGGTTTCCGCGCCGCCCATGATTGCGCCGATGCCCACGGCGCGCGAACCGTCGCCGTCGGCAATCATGCACATACCCGGATCAAGGGCACGCTCGATGCCATCCAGCGTGCGTGTTTTTTCGCCGGGCCTGGCTTTGCGCACGACAATGCGGTGATCGCGCACCTTGTCGTAGTCATATGTATGCAGCGGATTGCCAAGCTCGAGCATCACGTAGTTCGAGACGTCCACGATATTGCTAATGCTGGCGACGCCGCTCGCTTCCAGCCGCTCGCGCAGCCACGCGGGCGATGGCTGAATCTTTACCCCGCGAATCACACGGGCGGTAAAGCGCCCGCAAAGCTCCGGGACTTGAATCTCGACGTGGACCGCGTGGGCAGCTTTCGCCGATCCTTCCGCTAGTTTTGGCGCAACAGGTTTCAGCGGCAGCTTGTACACCGCGCCGACTTCGCGGGCGATTCCGCAATGTCCCAGGCAATCTGGCCGGTTCGATGAAACTTCCGCGTCGATCACCGCGCCGTGCGCACCCTTTTCCACGCCGCCGATGTTCGTGCCAGAAAGCGCCAGCCGCGAAGCCAGTTCGTCGGGCGACGCGGTGACGTCGACGAAGTCTTTCAGCCAGTTGTAGACGACCTTCATGATGTAGGCAGGCGACCAAAGTAAACGTGGGTCGCATATTCCATACGCACGGTGCCATTTTCCTGATTCGCGCGGAATAATTCTTCAAGCGCCGCCATCATTGGCGCGTAGTTGGCCTGGCCATCCTGCGGCGCATAGGAACTGCTGCGCAGCCGTCCGGCAAGCCCTTCCCAGTCGAGAATCTGCTCATTGGGCACGCTGCGTTGCGAAACGCTTCCTCCTGCGAAAAATTCATGCATCGTTTGGCTTTCGGGATACGACTCGCGCACGCGCTGGTAATCGGTGCCGTATTTCACGAGGAGTTCCTCGTAAGCGTTGGCAAAGGCTGAATCCATTTGCCGGTCGTTCCACATCACCACAACCCATCCGCCGGGTTTTAGAATGCGCTGAAACTCACGGCGCGCCGCGACAGGCTCGAACCAGTGGAAGGCCTGGCCCGCGGTTACGAAATCGATCGTGCCATTTTCCAGTGAGGTGGCTTCGGCCGATGCGTCGATGCTCACAAAGGAATCGTAAGACGCGAGATATTCTTCGCCGGCGGCGCGCATCGCTGGGTTGGGCTCGATGCCGTAAACGCGATTCCCGTTTTTCAGAAAGAGCTCGCTGAGGAAACCCGTGCCGGATCCAACGTCAGCAATTGCGTGGCCTGAGCGGAGATCGCATTCGGTGCGCAACAGTGTAAGCGCCTCCGCGGGATATCCAGGGCGATAACGGACGTAGTCGGCCACGCGACTCGAGAATCGTTGTTTAGCGTCGGTAAAAGTCATGGCCTCGGTCCCTCCGTGCGCTCCGTGCTCCTGTCTCTGCGCCCTCTGCGCTCATTCTTTCGACTGTCCTCATGGAAATTGCCGCAAGAAGCGCACATCATTTTGAAAAAACACCTGGATATCGTCGATACCATACTTGAGCATCGCCAAGCGGTCGATGCCGATTCCAAAGGCGAAGCCGCTCACCTTCTTCGGATCGTACTTGACGAAGCCGTAGACGGCCGGATCGACCATGCCCGCGCCGAACAACTCAATCCAGCCTGCGCCCTTGCACTTCGAACAGGTTCCGCCGCCGGCTGAGACTCCGCTTCCGCCGCAGAAAACGCAGGTTACATCGAATTCGACGGAAGGCTCGGTGAATGGAAAATAGCTGGGACGAAAGCGCGTTTTCACGCCGGGCCCGAAAAATTGCTTCACGAAATATTCGATCGTGCCGGTGAAATCGCAAAAGGTGATGTCGGTGTCGACCGCGAGACCTTCGACCTGGTGAAAAGCAAAGGAATGCGTGGCGTCGGGATTGTCGCGCCGATAGACTTTGCCCGGCACGATCACGCGCACGGGCGGCTGCCGCTTTTCCATCGTGCGAATTTGCATCGGCGAAGTGTGCGTGCGGAGCAGCAGGGGCGAAGGCGCGCCTTTCGGCAGCTCGAGATAAAACGTGTCCATGTCATCGCGGACAGGATGGAATTCGGGAATATTCAGGGCCTCGAAATTGTAGTAAGGCGTTTCGATTTCTGGGCCTTCGACGACGGAGAAGCCGATGGACACGAAAATATCTTCGATTTGCTGGAAGACCTGGCGGATCAGGTGATGCGATCCGATCGGGCGCTTCACGCCGGGCAGCGAAAGATCGACGCGCTCGCGGGCCAGAGCGGCGTCGTCGGCACCGGCTTCGATGGCCACGCGTCGCGCTTCGATTTCGGACTCGACGTGCGCGCGCAGTTTGTTGAGCTCCTGCCCCACCACGCGCTTTAGCTCGGGAGGCGCTGGCTTAAGCCAGTTGTCGGTGATTTGCGTGAGAACGCCTGACTTGCGGCCTAGCCACGCGTCGCGGAACTGTTTCCAAGTGGCTTCGTCGTGAGCCGCCGTTGCGTCGGCGTCGAAGCGAGCGCGAATCTCCGCAAACAGCGGAGCGAGCTGATCCGGCTGCGTCACGTCAAGAGCGGCGAGCGTTTGGCTGGATTTGTTTTCAGGCGCGGTCATTCCATCACTCATTGTTCCAGCGAAGTGCGAACGGTTACACCGACTGCCAACAGTTGCGCGCAGCGTCGGCGAGGCCGGCTCGCTGCGCTCGCAGGGACGCGCTTAAGCGCGCCCCTACACTAGCGCCTAACACTACGACTATGCCGCGCTCTTCTTCTTTTTTGCTGGCGGCGGTGCGGCGGCCTTGGCGGTAGCTGCCAAGCTCGCGAAAGCAGCGGCATCTTTCACCGCGATGTCGGCCAGGACCTTGCGGTCCAAATCGACACCTGCGGCTTTTAGACCGTGAATCAGCTGGCCGTAAGTGATGCCGTTCAGACGCGCAGCTGCGCCAATACGCTGAATCCAAAGCTGGCGGTATTGACGCTTTTTGACGCGACGGTCGCGGAATGCGTAGCGATCGGCGCGATTGGCGGCCTCTTGTGCGGATTGGTACAGCTTGCTTTTTGTTAGGAAAAAGCCTTTTGTGCGCTTGAGGTACTTCTTACGCCGCGCACGGCGCTTTGTGCCGCGTTTTACGCGAGCCATGGGTTTCTCCTTTTTGTTCGGGGGAGACAACGCGGTGCGGGCGCGCGGAAATATAAGGAAAGACACGCGTGACGCAACGGGTTTGTCTCCGTGGTGCTCTGCAGACGCCGGACTAAAGTCCAGCGCCTACATTGCCGCTTCAGATCGCTCGCTTTGAAGCGAGTCGATTGCGTGCGGCGGATCGGCCGGCAGGCACCCGTGTAGCACTGCCTGGCGCGATATGCGGGGCTTGCGCCCCGCGGTGTTGCTTCTCGGCTCCGAGGATGCTGGAGCCGAAAATCTTAGGATGCGCTACAGCGGCGCCCCTGTAAATTCGCTCTCACACCTACGCGATGGCGGCTGTCGCGCCGAGAAGCTTCGGCCTGGGCGGGGCAAGCCCCGCCCCTACAAAAATCTGCGCCTAGGCGTAGGGGAGCATCTGGCGAACGGAGGCTAGATCGGCCTTGTTCACCAGCGTGAGCTTCTTTAGCTTGCGCATGCGGCCCGGGGCTTTGGTTCCCAGCAAATGGCGCTTGCCGGAATGCATACGAAGGATTTTGCCACCGGCGGTGACCTTAAAGCGTTTTGCGGCTCCACGGTGGGTCTTCAGCTTTTTCTTTGGTTTCGAAGCGTTTCTTGGCATTGCTTAAACCCTTTCTTGCTGTGGGCGCGGCGCGCCGATTTGCGGTGGCCGACTGCCCTACGAAATTATTGGTCTGGCTTGATCGAAACTGCGCCCGCCTCAGAAGGCGGCCGCTACAAAGCTACTGTGCTTGCTGGGCCGTCTGGGCTACCGGCTTGGCTACGGCGACACCTTTTTTCGGAGCCAGCAGCGCGACCAAAACGTTGCCTTCCATGCGCGGCATGGTTTCGATCTGGCCGTGTTCGCCGATTTCGCCTAGCAAGCGCGTCATCTTGGCGCGCCCGACTTCCTGGTGCGCCATTTCGCGGCCGCGATGAAAAATCATGGCGCGAACTTTGTGGCCTTCGCCAAGGAACCGGATGATCTGGTTCTTGCGAACCTGATAATCGTGCTCCGCGGTTGCCGGACGAAACTTTACCTCTTTCAGTTGCGAGCCGCGGCTGCTTTTGCGCTGCTCGTGGGCCTTTTTGTTTTGCTGGTAAAGGAATTTACCGTAATCGGTGATTTTGCAAACAGGCGGATCGGCCGTGGGCGAAATTTCCACCAGATCCAGTCCGCGTTCGCGCGCCATTTTAATGGCTTCATACGGCTGCATGACGCCGAGCTGACCGCCTTCTTCATCGATCACCCGGACTTCACGCGCCCGGATGCGCTCGTTTACTCGAGTGCGATCGGCCTGCCGGAAGTTGCGTTCTGCGATATTTCCCCCTAACCAATTTAAGGCGCCAACTTACCCGCCTCGCCGGGCACGGGCCTGAATCAAACTGCACGTACGATCTAAAAAATTAGAATCAACACGCCCGCCCACAGTCCAAAACCATCGAGGGACGGGCTTTGCAGTATAGCACGTACGCACAATGCTGCGACAAGGGTTTGATGCTTGGGCCGAGCGGGTGTATGCAGGTTTGCAAGTAAGCTTGCGAAATCGGATGGAAGCACAGCCAGGAATGGCTGTGCCACTGTTGCGGTGGGCCGAATACTGGTCGACATCGAGTACGTTACGAAACCCAGCGGCGAAAATCGGCGGGTCAGAAAGTTACGTCGAGCAGGCCTTGGGGGCCGGTGATGACGGCGTGCAGGTGCGGGGCTCTGGCTTGCGTGACAGGCAAGTCGATTTGGAGTTGATCGGCTTGCTTCAGGAGCACGTCGGGACTGGGCGTGGCGGCTTCGAAGAGGCTGAGGCTGCAGCCTTGCGGCGCGTCCACCGAGGGGTGAAGCGCGTTGGCGCCCCACTCGATGAAAAAGGGTAGGAGGCCTCCGGCGTCGTCTTTCAGTACGAGCGTTTGCCAGTTGAGCACGCGGCCGTCGAGGCGCTTGCGCGAGCCGGGGGTGGGGCCAGTTGCGGCGATGCCTTGCCCTTTTAGCCTAGCGGCAAATTGCTGGATGTCGCCAGGATGGACGGCCCAGCCGACGAGGACGGGTTCTTCGAGCGATTTCAAATCACGGGCGTCGGCGCTAGCGGGCTGCTGCGGGTCAGGCGCGATGATTTCGAGATAGCGGCTGCGGCCAAGAGATAGAAGTGCGTTTCGCGTTCCAGCTCCGGGATGGACGCCGCCGAATGCCGCGCGAACGCCGGTTCGTTCTTCAACGAAGGCGATGCCAGCATCGAGATCATTGCAGCCGAGTAGGATGTGGTCGAGCAACGTGGGTACCTTCTTCGGCGCCGATAGGATGCTTGGCGCGTCGAGCGCGGCTGCCGCAACTGCGGCGCCAGCTAGAAATACGCGGCGCGAAATCACGTGAGCCTCGAAGCCATGGGCCACGCGCTAGATCGTAGCCCTCACGACGTGGAAACTACAAACTGATCGTCCCGGTTTTCTGGCCGCGCTTGGAGAGATACGCATGCCAGAACAGACGGGCTGCGACGGCGCGCCATGGCTTCCAGGGTGTGCTCATCTTCTCAAGCTTTTCGGGCGACGGGCGCCGGCGAAGGCGCTTTACCTCCTGCACGGCGGTTGCGAGCGCGAGATCACCCACCGGCCAGATGTCGGGACGGCGCAGCGCGCTGAGTAGATAAATGTCCGCAGTCCATCGGCCAATGCCCTTCAGGGCGATCAATTTGTCGCGCGCATGGTCGTCCTGTAGATCGTGGAGCGCTTGCAGATCGAATTGGCGGCGCTTGATGGCATCGGCGAGGAGTCGCGTGTAGTGCGCTTTCTGGCGGCTGAAGCCAAGCTGGCGCATCTCTACCTCGGTGAGGTTCAAAAAGCGGGCGGGAGTGAACGGGCGGACGGCATCCTGCAATCGTTGATACAGCGCGCGTGCCGAGGCCAGGGAAACTTGTTGCTCAAGGATGATGTAGACCAGCGTGGGAAAGCCCGGCTCGCGAACCCATAAAGGAGGCGAGCCGTATCTTTCAAGAACCAGGGCCAAGTCGGGGTCGCGTTGCGCGAGCTCCAAAACAGCCTGTGCAAAAAACTCCTCGCTCAAACGCGTGAGTGGTGCTGGTGCCGCTTGTGCCATGCTAATTGCTCGACAGAAAAGTCACGTGGTCGCGCGGGAATCGATTTCGGTTTGCAGCGCGGCAAGAAATTCGGCCAAGGGCTTGGGGCCGAGGTCGCCTTTGCCGCGGTGACGCACCGAGACGGTGCCGGCTTCGGCTTCTTTTGCGCCGACAACCAGCATGTACGGGATTTTCTGCATCTGGGCGTCGCGGATTTTCGCGGGGAGCTTTTCGTTGCGCTCGTCGAGGTGCACGCGGACGTTGTGGCGCTTCAGCGTTTCGGTCACGTGTTTGGCGTAGTCGATGACTTTTTCGCTGACGGGGCAGATTTCGACTTGCACGGGAGCGAGCCAGAGCGGAAATGCGCCGGCGTAATGCTCCACCAGAATGCCGAAGAAGCGCTCGACCGAGCCGAGCAGCGCGCGATGCACCATCAGCGGTTGATGGCGCGAGCCGTCTTCGCCCACGTATTCCAATCCAAAGCGGCCAGGAAGATTGAAGTCGAATTGCACGGTGGTGAGCTGCCAGGAGCGGCCGATGGCGTCGATGAGCTTGACGTCAATTTTGGGGCCGTAAAAGGCGGCTTCGCCGGCTATGTGCTTGAAGGGAATCTTCATGCGCTTCATCGTGTCGGCGAGGGCGGCGGTGGCGCGGTGCCAGTCTGCGGGATTGCCGGCGTAATTTTCGGGATGCGCGGCGTCCCAGTCGGAAAGCTCAACTTCGTACTTGTCGAAGCCAAAATTCTTCATCACTGCAAATGCGAAATCGACGCAGGCCTCCACTTCGCCTTCGATTTGCGATGGCATGCAAAAAATGTGCGCATCATCTTGAGTGAAGCCACGGACGCGCATCAGGCCGTGGAGAACGCCGCTGCGCTCGTAGCGATAGACGGTGCCGAGCTCGGCGTAGCGCACTGGGAGATCGCGATAACTGCGCAGCCTGGATTTGTAAATGAGGATGTGGCCCGGGCAGTTCATGGGTTTGAGCTGGTATTCGGCTTTTTCGACTTCCATCGGGCCGAACATATTGTCTTTGTAGAAACCGGTGTGGCCGCTGGTGTTCCAGAGTTCGCGGCGCATGATGTGTGGCGTGTAGACAATATCGTAGCCGCGCTTGAAAAGTTCGGCGCGAAGCCAGTCCTCGACAATCGTGCGAATCAAGCCGCCCTTGGCATGCCAGAAAATGAGCCCCGGTCCGGCCTCGTCTTCGATGCTGAAGAGATCGAGCTCCGCCCCAAGCTTGCGGTGATCGCGGCGCTTCGCTTCTTCCAGGCGATGCAAATATTCGTCGAGTTCTTTTTGCGTGAAAAAACACGCCGCATAAATGCGCTGCAGCTGTGGATTGCCTTCGTGGCCCTTCCAGTACGCGCCCGCCACGCTCATCAATTTGAAGGCCTGGATGCGCTTGGTTGAGGGGATATGCGGCCCACGGCAAAAGTCGATGAATGTGCCGGTGGTGTAGAACGAGACCATCGGGTCTTCGGCTTTCTCTTCCACCAGCTCGCACTTGAAGACTTGATCAGTCCTTTTGTATAGCTCGATCGCTTCGGGCTTGGGCAGCAGCTTGCGCTCGTTGGGCAGGTCCTGCGCCGCCAGTTCGTGCATTTTCTTTTCGATCTTGGCCAGATCTTCGGGGGTGAACGGCTCAGCGCGCAGAAATTCGTAGAAGAATCCTGTGTCGATCGGAGGACCAATCCCCAGCTTGACGCCGGGATAGAGCTCCATGACGGCCGCTGCGAGAAGATGCGCCGCGGAATGACGGAAAACGAAAAGCGAGTCGGGATCTTTTTCGGTCAGAATTTGCAGCTTAACGTTGTGATCGAGCGGGCGACGCAGATCGATCAGTTCGCCGGCGCCGTCATTCGGTTCAGCTATACGAGCAACGAGAGCCGCGTCGGCAAGGCGCGGTGAAATTTTCCTGGCAATGTCCGCGGGCGTAGTGCCCTGAGGGACTTCCTGAACTTTGCCGTCAGGCAATGTAACTTGAATCGCATCCATGCTGTGATTTCACCCGGAAACGAGAAAGACCAAGCTTATCGGCGCGGCCGTACCCGGTCAAGGTGATGCGGTAATTCGAGCATAGGCTTGAACTAAATCAACTTGAACTAAGTCAAGGTGAGGCCCGGTAAAACAAGCTCCTCCCCAGAGGTTTACCAGAGGACTCTGGGCTAGGGTCATTTCTCCAAAGACTTGGAAGTTTCTTGGGCCCACTGGCTTTGGGGGTTTAGCTGAAGGGCGTGCTGGATCGCGTCGCGGGCGTTGGCCTTGTCTGACTGCTTTTCGTAGGCCTTGGCTAGCCAAACCCAGGTCTCGTCCTGATTCGGATCCAGCGTGAGAGACTTCTTGAAGCTGTCGATCGCTTTCGAGACGTCACCGCCGAAGGTTTTCGGAGCCATCAGATATTGTCGGCCGGTGCTGGCCCAGACGCGCGGATTCTTGTCGTCTAGGGCCATTGCCCGCTTGTTCTCTTCGCCGATCTTGGGCCCGAAACGCGGCCCCAGGAACATTCCACCTCCCAGACCGATCTTCCGACCATACAGGTCCGCGAGCAGGCTATGAGCGTCGGCGGATTTCTCGTTCAGTTGAATGGAACGCTGCACGGCTTCAATGGCATTGTCGACGGCCGTTGCGGCGGCTTTCTTATCCTTTCGCATCTCGGCGACATCCGCGAGGAAGCTCTCGACCGTAGCTAGTTCGTACTGACCCACTGCGTCGTTCGGATTCTGGCTGAGGCGCTGCTGAAGCTGTGTTCGGAGCGACTCAAGCTGTGCGGGATCGCGTTTTCGACGCGCGGATTCCAGCGGGGCGGCCAGGGGGTCGTCGGCCTGCGCCACTGCCACGAAGTCGGACGACATCATACCCACAACCAGGGACGCCATCAGGAGGAAGGCGGAACACACCCTCGCAAGTCGTTCGATGAGCATACGCAATACCTCCGTCGAAGCGCTCCTCACTGGGTATACGGAGGCGAACGGGGAAATCTTTCGTTGTCGTCGTCATTACAACTACAGGGCCAATTTCGCCGGATTTAGGCAGTAGCGTAAACTCTTCAGCTTGACGAACCGAACGGATTTCCTGTCGAGGACACGGATGAGATCACTGTTGGTGTGCAGTTTGTTTCTTACGTTGGCGACGCAGGCTGGCTCGCAGGATACCAAGCCGCTGCCGACTGCGGATGCCCGGTATAAGGCAGACATTCTATTGGTGGTGGCGCACCCGGACGACGAGGGCGCAGCGACGGCGTATCTCGCGCGGGCACTGGATGAGGGCAAGCACGTCGCGGTGGTGTTTGGCACACGCGGAAGCAGCGGCGGAAACGAAGTCGGGAGCGAGCAGGCGCCGGCGCTGGGGGCGATCCGCGAGATTGAGGCGCGGCGGGCGTTAGGGACGCTGGGGATTACGAACGTGTGGTTCTTGGGCGGGAAAGACACCGCCAGCCAAGATGTCCTGCAATCGTTGGCGAATTGGGAGCACGGGGCGGCGCTCGAGCAATTGGTGCGCCTGGTGCGATTAACTCGGCCTGAAGTGGTGCTGACATTCTTGCCCGGCGCCTTTATCGGTGAGGATCACGGCGATCACCAGGCTTCAGGGGTTTTGGCGACTGAGGCGTTTGATCTGGCGGGCGATCCTACGGTTTTTCCGAGTCAGGTGGCCGCGCCGCTGCGGCGATTGGAGCCTTATCTTGAAGGTCTTCAGCCTTGGCAGCCGAAGAAAATCTATTATTTCCCCGACGCCGACCGCGAGGATATTTTTAAGGGTAAGGGTCCGGAATATTCCGTGAAGGAGATTTCGAAATCCTCGAAGAAGGCGTATTGGCGGGCCTCGCTGGATTCGTTTCGCTTGCATGAGACGCAGGCGAAGAGCTTTGTCGATCAGCTCAGCAAGATGGATGACGCGGCGATTGAAAAGATGATGGCGGCCGACGGATGGACCGATGTGCAGCGGTTCGTGTTGGGAAAATCACTGGTGGGCGGCAGTGTTACGGGGCCAGTGTTCGAAAATATTACTGCGGACGCCATTCCTTTTCGACGGGAGGCGTTTTCTTCGGAGCCGAGTGGAGCCGAACTCTCAGTGGAATTAGCCGGGCCTTGGAATTTTTATGCGGAGTTTCGGAGAGCTCATGGGCTTGAGAATTTGCCGCATCCGGAACCACCAGAGATTGCGTTACAAGCGGGGACTTCGTTGGTGATTCCTTTGTGGGTGCACAATCCGACAGGCGCCAGCCGCGAGGTCAACTTGTCCGCGGACCTGCCCGACGGATGGACGGTAGCGAACGGTGCTGGGAAATTCGTGGTTGCGTCGAAGCAGACGGTTCCTGCCAGGATCGAGATTAACCTGCCGGGGCTTGCTGATTCGAAGAAGACGAAAGAAGATGCGCGTGAAGTGACCGTGCGTACGGAATCGAACGGAGCCAGCGTCGGCGTCGTGAAATTGCGCGTGGAGTTGCGCAAGCGTTCCCTGCCGGAATGAAATGACAAAACGGGATTGGCCACAGAGTCACAGAGCCAGGGAGAGGGAGATAGAAAAAGAAAACTTCTCTCGCTGTGCCTCCGAGGCTATCCACTATTTCCTTCAGGATTTTTTTCCGCGCGCGGACTCCATTGCTTCCCATGTGGAATCAGGGAGCATCGAGAGTTCATTGAATTCACCGGCGCCTCGTAGCCAGAGTGCGCCGTCGATTACCACGCACTCGCCGTTGATGTATTCGGCCATGTCGCTGATCAGAAATGCAGCCAGGTTGGTCAGTTCTTCGTGGCGTCCGAAGCGCTTCATGGGGTGGGATTCGCGAGCGTGGTCCTCGAATTGTTTTGATGGCATGAGGCGGGAGAACGCGCCCTCGGTGGGGAATGGGCCGGGAGCTATGGCGTTCAGGCGGATGTGGTATTTCGCCCACTCGACGGCGAGAGAAGTAGTCATGGCGAGGACGCCAGCCTTGGCGCAAGAGGAAGGAACCACGAAACCCGAACCGGAATTCGTTGCGGCATAGGTGGTAACTATGTTGAGTACGTTTCCGCCTTGTTTTTCCGCGATCCATTTTTTGGCGAAGGCCTGGGTACAGTGAAAAGTACCGTTGAGAACGATGCTGACGACGGCATTGAAGGCGTTAGCGCTGAGCTTTTCTGTGCGGGCGATGAAATTTCCGGCGGCATTGTTGACGAGGGTGTCGATGCGGCCGAAGTGGTCGTAGGCTTTTTGGACGGCAGATTCGACGGCGGCATAGTCGCGGACATCGCAGGTGGTGTGGGCTGCGGTGCCTCCGGCATTGGCAATCTCATCGCAAACGTTACGGAGAGGTTCTTCACGGCGGCCGATGATGAAGATTCTCGCGCCCAGCTTTGCGAAATGCAGGGCCATCGAGCGGCCCAAGCCGGAACCACCGCCGCTGATGAAAATTGCTCGCCGTTTGAACATTTCGGGTTGGAACATGGGTCACCGCCTCGAGAGTTGTTTGCTGGTCGTGGGTTGCTTTCCGCGGAGGAGAGTTTAGTTCATCGGGATTTGGAGTGCTTGCTATTTGGAGGTGGAGACAAGACTCGACGGTCGGGCGGAGCCCTTCGAAGCTCAGGGCAAACAAGCTCCGGGCCTACGGTCGCGCGGCGTGCACCCTCTACGGAGCTGCTTCAATCGCGGCGGGGATGGGGCGGCCCATGGCTTTCGCGTATTCCGTGGCGAAGGTTGCGTTGGATGGGAATTCCTGCGTTAGCTCAAGCAGAAGCCTTTGGGCTAGCGTGTTTTGTTTCTCGCGACGGGCGGACAGGGCGAGCAAAATCTTTGCGAATGGCTGCAGATAGCGGCCGTTGTCGGAGGTCTTGCCGAGTTGCTCCATGCCGAGTTTTTTGTCGCCATGAATGCCCATGAACCACAGACCCATGCGATAGCCGGGATTGAGGGAGCCGATGATGTAATTTGCAACGCCAAGAGCCACATACGCATCATTTGCGTCGGGCTCCACGGCCAAGAGCGTCTTCGCATTTTCGTTCGCTTCCTTCAGGCGCTTCAGGGCATCGAGCTGCTTCTTTTCCAGAATCGCGTAAGCGTCCGATTCCATGCCAGCGGCAAGTGCCAGGCCAAAAAGGCCTTCAGGATCCTTAGGGTTGTGCTTCAGGCGTTGCTTGGACAGGACCCGAGCATGTTCGACAGCCGCGCGAAAGTTATTCATGCGGCCGGGATCGGGCTTGCCCTCAATGCCGTTCAGGAATCGCTTCTGGTCGAGGAAGAAATCGCTGGTCAGCACTCCCTGGCGATAGAGTTCTTCAAAAAGATAGCTCGCCGCGATGGCTACCTGGCCAAAGGGCTCCTCGGGATGAGCCGATTCCCAGGTCGTGAAAATTGTGCGCGCTTCGGAAAAATTCTGTTCGTAGAGCTCGTGGAAGCCCCTGGCAAGCTCAGGCACGACTTTGAAGGCAGGGCCGAGTTCGTCGCGCGTCGCGCGAGCGAAACTGGCAGCGGGCATGAGCAGCGTCAAGAGAAGCAGGCAGGTTAAGCGGTGCATGAGAAGTTCATCGTCAGAACAGGCCGGGCAGGAACCTGGGCTTGCCCGCCATCGCGGCGCGATAGTCCGGATTTGCAAAGAGCACGCGCTCTTCGGTGGATAGCCGCTGCGACAGGACTGCTGCATGGGCGAGGGTCCCGGCGATTGCAGTGATCCAGGCTGTGTGAATCAGTGGAAGGGCGAGCATCTCCGCAAAAACCGCGGCGTAGTTAGGATGCCGAACGAAGCGAAAAGGACCGTCGGTCACCACGCCGAGGCGCGTGGAATCCATGATTTGAACATTCCAATGATCGCCCAAGGTGCGGATGACCCACCAACGCACAGCGTTCGCCGCCAGGAAGATGACGAACATCACCGCGGCCAGTGCGGGGATGAAAGGGCGCTTCAGAAAGACCACTTCGACCGCGGCGCCGATCAAGACGGCGGTATGCAGCAGGACCATCCAGCGAAATCGAGGTTCGTCGATTTTGGCCGCGCCACGCGCGACGAGTTCCTGCTGGTGGAGGTTGGAGATACGCAGCTCGACCAGGCGCAGAGCCGCTACCAGGAGGAGCAGGATGAGAAATGCGATGACGCTTACGTCCATTGCAGCAACAAAAATTCCGCGCTGAAACCGGGACCAAAAGCGGCCGCCATGGCGTAGTCGCCAGGTTGCAGCGGGCGCTTTTCCAGCCACTCCTGCAGGATAAAGAGAATCGTGGCGCTGGATAGATTGCCAACGTTGCCGAGGATGTCCCACGAGGGCTGAGTCTGGCACTTCGTTAGCCCCAACGCGATTTCGACATTACCGAGAAGGCGCGCGCCGCCGGGATGCAGGATCCAGCCTTTGATGTCTTGTTGTGTTAGGCCGTGGCGTTCCAGGAAGCCGTGAACGAGGTCCTTGATTTTGGCCCCGATCATTTCGGGAACACCTTTGTCGAGGAGAATATGGAAGCCCGAATCCCGCAGGTCGAAACCCATGGCGCCGAGCGAATCGGGAAACGTGTAGGTTTCGGAGACGAGGATTCTGGGTCCGCGGCCGCCGTTGCCGCTGACGAGCACGGCGGCGGCGCCGTCGCCGAAGAGGATCGAGGAGATCAAGTTGGCTTGCGAAATATCCTTGCGCTGGAAGGTGAGCGAGGGGAGTTCAACGGCGATAATCAGGACGTTTCCGCCTGGATAGGCCTTCAGGAAATCGGCCGCTCGACCCAGCGCCATTGCGCCCGCGGCGCAGCCCAGTTCTGTGAAGGGCATCCGTCGGACGTCGGAGCGGAAGCCCATTAGATTGATCAGGTGCGCGTCGAGCGAGGGGATCATGAAGCCGGTGCAGGAGACGGTGATGATGAGATCGACTTCGTCGGCCTGGAGGCCAGCGCGCTCGAGGCACTTTTCGGCCGCTTCGCGGCCCAGCTTGATGGCATGCTCCATGTATTCCTGATTGGTCTTCTGGAGGGCACGGGGCTCGACCGTGTAGGTGATCGGGAAAATGGCGTGGCGCTTGTGGACCTGGGCGTTGTCCACGATGCTCATCATGGCTTCGAGTTTGCGCTCGGGAATGTCGAATACGCGGCCCATGTAATACTTCACGTCTTCGCGCGTGATGGTGTGTTCGGGCACCGCGGTTGCTGTCGCGATAATCGTCGAGTGGGTAGAATTAGCGTGCTGCGACGGCGCGAGCGTGGCTACGCGGTCAGTGCTCAAAGGGATCCCCTGTCTCCTCGGCGCAAATCAAGGCCCTATAACCAGTTGCGTGAAGGCCGTGAAGAAGTTGCGCATCTACAAGCCTGCCAGATTCCGGCCCTAGACTCTACATCATTCGAGGCACAGTGCGGTAGTTTTGACACGGTCCCTGGCAACCATCATTCGTCAGGTTTCCGTCCGGGCCTCGGCCGGTTCCGAATATTTAAACGGGAGTTTCGGATCTGTAAAACTCCAAAGTTGAGTTTGATGTATCCTTTCGCGGTCATGAGGTCAAGCAAAAGATTCGGCGAAAGGTCTTATCGCGTTGTCTTTGCGGGGGTTCTGCTTGCCTTAGTGACGTGGTGCACAGCGGGCGTCGCGCCGCAGAGTCGCCCCAGTCCGCTGCTGGTGTTGATTTCCATTGATGGCCTGCGGCCGGATTACATTACCGACGCGGATGCGCATGGAGCGAAGGTGCCGAATTTGCGGCGCTTTCTGAAGGAAGGCACGTATGCGGAGGGCGTCGAGGGCGTAGTGCCGACGGTGACCTATCCGAGTCACACGACGCTGGTGACTGGGGTGTGGCCGGCGAAACACGGGATATTCGCAAACACCACGTTCGATCCTTTACAGAAGAACTATCAGGGCTGGTATTGGTACACGGAAGACGTTCGCGTACCAACGCTTTGGGATGCGGCGGCGAAGGCTGCGCGCACGACGGCAAGCGTCCAATGGCCGGTGACCGTCGGGGCGCACGTTACCTGGAATATTCCGGAGTTTTGGCGGGCGAATACCGAGGATGACGCGAAGTTGCTGAGGTCGGTCGCCACTCCGGGGTTGCTTGCCGAGGCGCAAGGCGAACTCGGTCCTTACAGTGGCGGGACGGATACTACTGTAGAGGCCGACAAGAATCGGGGGCGCTACGCGGCATGGATTCTGGAGAAGAAGCATCCCGGCCTGCTGACGCTGCATTTGATCGCGCTGGATCACATCGAACATGAAACCGGTCCGTTTAGCGCGGAATCCGTCGCGGTGCTGGAGGGACTTGACGCGGTGATTGGGAGCGTTCGCGAGGCTGCGGAGCGACTTGCGCCGGGCCATGCGTATGTCGCCGTTGTTTCGGATCATGGTTTTGCGCGGACCGAGGCCCAGTTGAATTTGTTTCCGGCGTTTCGCGACGCGAAATTGTTTAGCGTCGACGACAAGGGCAAAATCACGGATTGGAAAGCCATGCCGTGGGTCACCGGCGGATCCGCCGCAATCGTATTGAAGGACCCGGGCGACGCCGAAACGAGAGCCCAGGTTCACGACTTGCTGACCCAGGTTGCGGGCGATCCGGCGAACGGCATCGACCGCGTTTTGGATGGCGCCGAATTGCACAAGCGCGGTGGCTATCCGACGGCTTCGTTTTTTGTGAGTCTGAAGCCGGGATGGCGAACGGGCTCCGCGCTCGATGGGCCTGTCCTTTCGAAGACCAAACCGGGCGGCACGCATGGCCAGCTGCCCGATGTTCCGGATCTGCGGGCCGCGTTTTTCCTGGTGGGGCCTGGTGTTCCAGCCGGGCGGTCGCTAGCCATCATCGATATGCGCGATATCGCGCCAACGCTTGCGCATGAGGCGGGGTTGTCGTTGCCGTCGGCTGACGGCAAGAATTTGCTGCCGTAGGGTCGCGGACTCGCACCCATAAGTCTGATGCTTTAGGCGATTTCGCGACCTGTATCCGCCCTTTCGAGAGGGCCGTGTTTGGCACCTAAACTGCCCGCGCGGCGTTAGCAACCCATGAACGTCGCGCGGACCTCGGATCCGACCCGCGTGTTATCATCCAATCGTGACGCATCTAGGCCATCACCGCCGGCCACCCCAGGCCGCCACCCTGGAGCGGAGACCTCTCATGCCTCCCTGCCACCCTCATCCGCGAGACTTTCATTGGCACCCTATGCTCCCGCTCCGCGCGATCATCCTGGCCCTTTTTCTCCTTTTTCCAGTCTTCGCTTTCTCGCAGCCACAGCAGACATCCGGCAACGTCATTCGCTTCGTTCGCAATCCCGATGTCGCTCCTGATTTCAAGCTCGACGACCTGAACGGGAAGCCCCTAACCCTCGCCGCCGCTCACGGCAAGGTCGTGCTCTTGAATTTTTGGGCCACGTGGTGCGGCCCTTGCCGCGAGGAAATACCGGACTTAATCGAGCTGCAGACAAAGTATAAAGACCGCCTGCAAATCATTGGGATCTCGGTCGATGACGACGAAGCGGAGGTCGTCAAGAAAGTTGTCGACGAAACAGGAATCAACTATCCGGTAGCGATGTCGTCGCCCGAGGTTCGCATGCAGTATGGCGGCATCGGCGCTCTTCCCACTTCGTTTGTGCTGGATACCGAAGGCCGCGTGGTGCAGAAGCACGAAGGATTACGCGATCCCTTGCTCTACGAAATTGAAGTGCGCGCTCTTCTCGGCATGCCCATTCCCGCGCGCGTGGAAACTTTCGAGGACACCGGCGAAATATTCTTGAAGCATGCCGATCGCGCCAGCCAGCTTCCCGGAGTTGATCTCTCGAAATTAACGCCCGAGCAAAAACAAGCCGCCCTGCATCGGTTCAATGCCGAAGGCTGCACCTGCGGCTGCAAATTTACGCTCGCGCAATGCCGGATCTATGACCGGAATTGCGCGATCAGCAAGTCCCGCACGGAGAAGATCGTGGCTGAAGTTTCAGGCGGCTCAACTCAAAAGGGAGTTCACGTCACGGCACCAGCGGCCACCGGATTCCGTCTCGCCAACGCAATCTCCACGCTAGGGACTGATAGAATCTTCGCTGTTTCAGCCACGCGAAGATCACCTTCATGTACACGGACATCGGCGACGAAAGCCTAAAATCCCTAGTCGTCAAGACGCTTTTCTTTGCTGGCCTGATCATTTCTGCCAGCGGCTATATTTCTCCGCCGATCGCCCTGACCGTCGGCATTATTTTCGGTCTGAGTGTCGCTCATCCTCTTCCCGCCGACAGCAAGGATCTCTCGCGATTTCTGCTGCAAGCATCTGTAGTTGCGCTGGGCTTCGGGATGGATCTTCACGAAGTCATCAAGGCTGGACGCAGCGGGTTTATCTACACCGCGCTGGGAATATCCTTCGCGCTCGTCGTGGGCCTCACGCTCGGCAAATTGCTGCAGGTCCGCGGCAATTCCTCATTCCTGATCACCGCGGGCACGGCCATATGTGGCGGCAGTGCGATCGCCGCGGTAGCCCCCATTATCCAGGCGGACGAACAGGAAGTCGCCGTCGCGCTCGGTACGGTATTCATCCTCAATTCCGTGGCGCTGCTGGCGTTTCCGCTGGTAGGCGCTGCTTTGCGCCTGTCTCAGCAACAGTTCGGCTTGTGGGCCGCTCTCGCCATTCACGACACCAGCTCTGTCGTCGGCGCAGCCTCGAAGTACGGCGCCACCGCATTGATCGTCGGCACGACGGTAAAACTCGCTCGCGCGCTCTGGATTGTGCCCCTCGCGCTGATTACCGCCGCCGTAAAGCGCAGGAATTCCAAGGTCAAGCTTCCCTGGTTTATCCTGTTTTTCTGTCTGGCTGCGGTCATAAACACGTACGCTCCGCAATCCGCTTACTTCGCCAAAATATTTTTTACCTTGGGTAGATACGGTTTGACCGCGACACTTTTTCTGATTGGCACAAGCATCTCGCGTACTGCTCTAAAGGAAGTTGGCTGGCGTCCCCTGGCGCAGGGTATAGCCCTCTGGATTATTGTCGCGCTCACATCGCTGTACTTCATCCGCGCGGGCGTCATCTCGCTCTAGAGACTGGTTGCAGCTGCGGCCCAACGCAGCGTACACTCGCGGCCCAAGCGCGCCACCAATGGCCGGCGGCGCAAAACTCAACGCGAATTTAAGGAGGCCGCGCATGAATCGTCGAATCGTACTGGCTTTTGGGGGCCTAGCCATCGCCGGAATTTTCACGGCGCACGGAGTTTTCTCGCAGGCGCCGCCGTCGGCGTCGCGGCGCGCGATCAATTTGCCCGACGACAATCCGCAACTCCCATTCAGCGGCGCGATCCTCGCCGGAAACACGCTTTATATGTCCGGGCGCATCGGCATCGATGCCAAAACCGGCAAGGCGCCGGCCGAGGTCGACGACGAAATCAAACTGCTGCTCGACCACGTTAAAGCCACGCTTGTTCAGGCCGGAATGACAATGGATGATCTCGTCTATGTGCAGATCGCCTGCACCGATCTGTCGCTGTACGACAAGTTCAATGCGGCCTATCGGAGCTATTTCACGACGAAGGATTTGCCCGCCCGCGAATTCATTGGCGCGGCGATGCTGCTTCGCGGCGGTCATTTCGAGCTTCAGGCTATAGCGGTGCGGCACTGAGCGTCGGCGGTGTCGACAAACGCTGTTCCCGAGGTTAGACTTTAATAGGCTTTTTGGGGTACTAACTCCATGCGTTGCCGCCAGATTTCCTTTCCGGGCGACGCATACTCTTCCCCGTTCGATAGGTCTAAGAAACGAATAGGCAGACCATATGGACCATATATAGGCACTAATACTGTGGCCATATGTGGCCATGTGCCCATATATCGGCTCTTCCTATCCTCGCGATAAGCCCTGGCAGCGCGCTAAGATACGTATAATCACTATGTTCCACATGAACGAGAATTTGCATCCGATGGAGCCCTACATGCATCTACTCAGGTCCACAGAGAAGGCCTGCATGTTGAGAATTACTACAGAAAAAAAACGCGGCAAGCTGGTGCTGACCGTCGAGGGTCGGCTGGCTGGGCCGTGGGTTAGCACCTTGGAGCAATCTTGGCGCGACGCTCGCGCAGGCTCACCTACGGAAAAGGTTAGCGTGAATCTTTGCGGTGTGAGCTTCATCGATCCCGCGGGGAAAACGCTGCTCAAAGAGATCCATCACCAAGGTGGGCACCTCTTGGCGGAAGGTTGTCTCAATCAATCGATTATTCGGGAGATCAGCAAACAGGGCACCCGGAACAAATCCAACGGTGGCGGTGAGCAGGAAGGCGGTCCCAAGGGTTCCCCCATCGTTTTTTATACGATCTTATTCGGTCTGCTGCTGACTCCCGTTTTGGGGCGCGCGCAAGGTACAAGGCAACAAAGCCCTCTACCGGCAAACGCGCCCTCCGGGACGTTGCGGCTCACGCTTGAGCAAGCTGTCAACCTCGCACTGAAGCAGAGCACCACCGCGGCGATCGCGCAGATTACCGCGGCCGAAAGCGTGCAAGACAAGAATGTGGCACGCGCGGAATTACTGCCCCAGGCAGATCTGAATGTCGGCGAACAGTGGCAGCGGCTGAACTTGGCGGCGGAGTTCGGTGGCGGTGGATTTCCGGGCCTACCGCCGGGCATCGTGTTCCCGGGTCACATCGGACCGTTTTCCTTGTTTTCTGCCGGTGTGGGATTTAACGGACAGATTTTCGACCTGACGCTGTTTCGGCGTTACCAGGCTTCGCGTAACACGGCCACCGCCAGCAAATTCGACAGCCAGTCGACGCGCGAGCAAGTGGTCTTACTCGTAGTCTCGCAATATATCGGAACGCTACGCGCTACCGCCGACGTGCAAGCCTCGCAATCGCGAGTCGAATTGGCACAAGCGCTCTATGACCAGGCCGCCGACTTGCAGAAGGAAGGCGTAGGCACTGGCATCGACACCCTTCGGGCAAATGTCGAACTGCAAAACGAAAAACAGAGGCTGATCGAGGCCGAGGCCCAGCGAGAGACCTCGGTCTTTGGTCTGAGCCGTATCTTGAACCTGGATCCGCGCCAGCAAGTGGAATTGGCCGACTCGCTGAGCTTCTTCGAGACTCCACAGCCTGAAATTGAATCCAGCATCGAAGAGGGCCTTTCGACGCGGCCAGAATGGAAATCGCTGGAGCAGCAAATCAAGGCTGCGGAATATCAGAAGAAGGCCTCCAGCGAATCGCGATTGCCGTCCGCGCATTACAGCGGGAACTATACCCAGTTAGGCGTGTCGCCCACGACGGTGATCCCGACCTACACCTATTCGGGATCGATAACGATGCCGATATTCACGGGTGGACGTATCCACGCGGAGATCGCGCGCGCGAACCTGGAAATTCAGCGCATTGAGCAGCAGCAAGCCGATCTGCGAAATAGCATCGCGTTGGACGTGAAGACATCGCTGATCAATTTGGGTTCGGCTCGCAACGAAGTGCAAGTAGCGAATTTGGGTGTACAGCTCTCGAAGGAAGAAGTGGATCAGGCGCGCGACCGCTTTCAAGCGGGCGTCGCCAACAATATCGAAGTGATTCAGGCGCAGGATTCACTTGCCCGCGCCAACGATAACCAGATTGCGGCGCTGTACCGCTTCAATCAGGCCCGCGCCGATTTGGCTCGAGCCATTGGTCAGATGGAAAAGATTTATTCCAAGTGAGGGTGCGATTCAAGTGAGGGTCCGATGAGCGTGGAAATCGAGGTTGGGTTAGAAAACGCGGCAAGGGTCAAACCGGAAACGCTGGAGCAGGAGATCCCGCTGGAGGAGCCGGCGAAAAAAGGGCTGGGAAATCCGAGTGTCCGGCGGCTGCTGTTTGTCGGAGGCCTGGTCCTGATTGCGATCCTGATCGGACTGTTACTGTATTACCGCAACCGCGAAACCACAGACGATGCGCAGGTCGACGGGCACATCACGCCGATCGCGTCGAAGATTTACGGCCGGGTAGCGCAAGTGTTGGTCGACGACAACCAGCCGGTGAAGGCAGGACAGGTTTTGGTCAAGGTGGACCCGCGCGACTATCAGGCGAGCCTCGATCAGGCAAAAGCCCAACTGGCGCTGGCGGACAGCGATGCGGCTTCGGCGGGCGTAGACGTTCCCCGCACGCGCGAAAACGTGAACAGCGGCACCTCCGGCGCCGACGCGCAACTCGCGGGTGCCGAGGCCGACTTGGCAAGCGCGCAGGCGGCCTACGAACAATCGCGCACGTCGGATTTGGCATTCGCTCAGGCCAACATCGACAAGAGCCACGCGAACGCGGTGTTGGGTCAAGCGGACCTGGCGCGCTATAAGCCGCTCCTGGACAAAGGTGAAATTTCCCAGCAGCAGTACGACGCAGCAAAAGCCAACGCCGATGCCACCGCCAGCGCTCAAAAAGCTGACGAGCAGAAACTGGAGCAAGCCCAGCGCGCCGTGGACATCGCGAAGGCTCAGCTTAACTCTGCCGCTGCGCGAGTGAATGCGGCCAAGGCGAGAGTCGATTCCGCTCATGCGGACATCAAGCAAGTCAGCATGCGCACCTCGGACGCGCAGGGCAAAGTGGCAAAGGTGCAGGAGGCGCAAGCCCTGCTGCAAGCTGCGGAACTCAATCTGAGCTACACGGATATCGTCGCGCCGGTGGATGGCGTGGTTACCCACAAGCAAGTCGAGCCTGGACAAATCGTCCAGCAAGGCCAGGGGTTGCTGGTTATCGTGCCGCTGCAAAACGTATGGGTCACCGCAAATTTCAAAGAAACCCAGTTGCGCAAGATGAGGGCGGGCCAAAAAGCGTACGTGCACGTGGATACGTATGGCCAGACGTTTTCCGGACACGTCGATTCCATCGCGGGGGCAACCGGAGCGGTGTTGAGCCTCCTGCCCCCCGAAAACGCCACGGGTAACTACGTGAAAGTCGTGCAACGTATTCCCGTAAAGATCATCGTCGATCCAATTCCGGCAGACAAAGCAGTTCTTCGACCCGGGATGAACGTGGATGCGACGGTGGTCACGGAATAAAAAACAAGGCAACGTAAAACGAGATCGCAGGCGGAACGTCCAAATAAATGCGTAACAGAATTCTAGCCAAGCTGAGGACGCCGGACGGGAACATCAACCCGTGGGTGATCGCCATTACGGTAACGTTGGCGACATTCATGGAGGTATTGGACACGTCCATCGCGAACGTCGCGCTTCCGCACATTTCCGGAAATTTGTCGGCGAGCGCAGACGAATCGACGTGGGTCCTTACCTCGTACCTCGTATCGAACGCTATTGTGCTGCCGCTGTCGGGCTGGATGTCTTCGCTGATCGGCCGCAAGCGTTTCTACATGTCGTGCGTGGCGCTGTTCACGGTGAGTTCCTTTCTGTGCGGGTTGGCGCCCAGTCTTGGCATCTTGGTTCTCTGTCGAATTTTGCAGGGCGTTGGCGGCGGCGGATTGCAGCCAAGCGAGCAGGCCATTTTGAACGACACGTTTCCGCTCGAAAAGCGCGGCATGGCGTTCGCGGTTTACGGACTTGCCGTTGTGGTGGCTCCTACGATCGGGCCGTGGCTCGGCGGCTGGATCA
The DNA here is from genome assembly GCA_963834025.1 of uncultured Acidobacteriota bacterium. Classification (GTDB taxonomy): domain Bacteria; phylum Acidobacteriota; class Terriglobia; order Acidiferrales; family UBA7541; genus Acidiferrum. The sequence continues at coordinate 1,406,887 of CAWIAI010000007.1, forward strand.
CCGACAATTTTTCGTGGCGCTGGATTTTCTATATCAATGTGCCCGTCGGAATCATTTCACTGTTACTGACCTCGGTGCTCGTCAGCGATCCGCCGTATATGAAGAAAGCGAGCGTCAAGAGCGGCTTTCGCATCGACTACATTGGCATCGGCCTGATCAGTCTCGGGCTTGGTAGCATGCAAATCATCCTCGACAAGGGAGAGCGAGACGATTGGTTCTCATCCAATTTCATTGTGGCCTTTTTCGTGTTGATGCTTGTCGGGGTGGTGGCGGGAATTATCTGGGAAATACGCGAAGAACACCCGGTGGTTGATATCCGTATGTTGAAAAACCGCAATTTCGCGCTCGCGACGGTAGCTATGTTTTTTCTGGGTTTCGTGTTGTATGCGAGCACAGTGCTGATCCCGCAAATGCTCCAGGAATTGCTCGGATATACCGCGCAGCTTTCCGGCATGGCGCTGTCTCCGGGCGGCGCGGTGATCATGTGTATGATGCCGGTCGTGGGCATGCTGGTATCGCGCGTGGACACGCGCATCCTGACGACGTTTGGATGCATGGTGTCGGCTTCGGCGCTATTTGTGATGGCCGGATGGGACTTGCAACTGGATTACCGGCACGCCGTGACCGCCCGCATGTTGCAAAGCTTCGGGCTGGCGTTCTTGTTCATTCCCATCAACGTGGCCGCCTTTGCCTACGTACCCAGGGAAAAGATGAACATGGGCACTGGCATCATCAACCTCGCGCGAAATATTGGCGCGAGCGTGGGCATCGCCACGGTGACAACTATGCTCCAGCGCCGCACGCAGGTGCATCAGTCGCAGTTGATGGAGCACGTGAATGGGTTGAGCGCGGCGTACCACAACATGCTCACCGCGACACAACTGAAGCTAGTTACGGCGGGTTCCGGACTTTCGCAAGCGGGCGCCCAGGCTCACGGCATGGTCTACAACATGGTGCAGCGCCAGGCGGTGATGCTCGCGTTTGTCGACAATTTTAAGATGTTGGGCGTCGTTTTTCTCGCTGTGATTCCGGCGATGTTGCTGCTGAAAAAGCCGAAATCGGCGGCCGGCAACGTGCCGGTGCACTAAAGCGCAGAAACATTTGCGCTGGGCCAAACGTAAGAGTTTTAGGTGAATTAGGGGGCGATCAAATGGCGACACAAGTGGCGGTTGCGGTTGGAACGCAATTCAATGAAGAAAAGCTGATTCGCGCAGGGCAGAAGGGCGATTCACAAGCGGTGGAGGCTCTATTCAACCGCTACCATCGTCCGTTGTTTCAGACGGCGTTGCGCGTTCTCGGCAACGCGGAAGACGCGGAAGACGCTTTGCAGGATGGACTGCTTTCTGCGTACCGCAACTTAAAACGTTTCGAAGGGCGCTCGCAGTTTTCCACTTGGCTGACGCGCATCGTCATCAACGCAGCGTTGATGCGCCGGCGCAGCGCCAAGTCGCGGCCCGCGGTTTCGCTGGACGAGCCAACGCGCGAAGATGAATTGCCGGTGGTCGAGCGCTTCGCGGCCAAAGGACCGAACCCGGAGCAGGTTTTCGCGGGCACGGAGCTGCGCGAGATGATCAGCGCCAATCTCGATGAGCTCTCTCCACTGCTGCGTACCGCCTTCGTGTTGCGCGAAGTGGAAGGCTACTCAACGGGAGAAGCCGCCAAGAAGCTAGGCGTAACCGAAAACACGCTGAAGGCACGTTTATGGCGCGCACGGCACCAGCTCGCCGAGCGCCTTGGGCGCAGGCTGCGGCGCTTCAGCGACGACGTCACCGGGAAAAATGGCGACGGCGCTGGAATGATCGGCGAAGAGGCGTGCAGCTACTGCTAAGGAAGATTCAACGAAGCAGTCGAACCACGAACTAGCGACTCAGAAGCAGGAAAGAGAGGTCGGCGCAAAAAACCGGCCTCTTCCTGTTTTGGAACAACCCTTTTCTATTTCTTTTCGATGGGCGCTGCCGACGCGACTTTCGCGGCGGCGTAGAGGCCCAAAACCCGCAAATCGTTTGTCGCTTTCCGGACCTCGCCGAGAGCGTCGTCCAGTCGTTCGGGTTGGTCCGCCTCTATTTCCAGCACAAACTGGTACACCCAGGGCTGACCGTGAATGGGCCGGCTCTCGATCTTTCGAAGATTGATGTTGTGCCGTGCAAAGGGTTCGAGCGATGCCAGCAACGCACCCGGACGATGAGCAATGCGCATTGCGATCGACATTTTGCGCGCGTCGGAAGCGATCACCGCGTTTGCAGCTTCGGCGGCTGGCCTCAGCAGCACGAACCGCGTGAAGTTCTCGGTATTGTCCTGGATGTGTTCGGCGAGAATGACTCCGCGGTAGTGCTCAGCCGCACGCCGTCCGGCAATCGCCGCCGAGGTCTTGTCGCCGCGAGCGAGGACTTCCCGCACGCTTCCGGCGGTATCTTCGGCGGGCACTCGCTTGTACTGCGGGTGCGCAGAGAAGAATCGCTCGCACTGCGCTAGTGCCATGGGATGGGAAGAGACCGTGTGAATATTCTCGAGGCTAGCGCCGCGCTGTGCGATCAAGTGCAGCTCGATCGGCAGAATCGTTTCCGCCGTGATGGTCAATGCGTTTTCCAGCATCAAGTCGTACACACGCACAACGGAGCCTGCCAGCGAGTTCTCGACCGGAACTAGCAGCGCATCCGCCGCGCCGTCCGCGATGGCGCCGAACACGGCGTCGAACGTTGGCCGCGGCACGGTGGTGATCTCTGCGCCAAGCAGCTGGACCGCGGCCGCTTCGCTGAACGCGCCGGGCTCTCCCTGAAACGCCACTCGCATCTTGGTCGCACCTACATCCACACACGCCTCCATCTTGCGTGTCCTTTTACGTGTCATCGCCTGGAATACAACGCCCGGGACGCCGATCCAAAGTCCATCGTATTGACGGTTCCCGCGTATCAAGTATGATTCGCGCAGCGTCACGAAACAAATGTGAATTTGCCTCATTGCTCCCAGCGGAAGGATCCACGATGAGTTACGCGCAGAGAAGCCTGGTTCCGGGAGAAACGCTGCTGTACGAGACTCGCCATCACTGGTCGGTGCTGCTCGGACCGCTGTTGTTCAGCGTGGTACTCGTCGCATTGGGTTTAGGATGTTTCGCGGAAATAATCGCAGCCAGGGAAGGCAAGGGTCAGCTGGTCGGCGCTTCCCCGGTCAGCTTTCACGCAACCGAACTCGGCGGGGTTCTCTTGATCGTCGCCGCCATCGCCGTTTTTGCCTACGGACTCGCCAAGCGCAACGCCACCGAAATGGCGGTAACCAACAGGCGCGTGCTGATCAAGACCGGCATGGGCAGCCGTCGTACCCTCGACATGATGCTCTCCCGTGTCGAAAGCATCGGAGTCGAAGAGACCTTTTGGGGCCGCATGCTGGGATTTGGCTCGGTGGTCGTTCGCGGCACCGGCGGCACCCCGGAGTCCTTCGTCATGATTGCAAATCCTCAGGAATTCCGGCGCAACGTGCAAGAGCAGATCGGCGCGCACCCGCCCACTTCCGCGTAGACGACCGTAGTCAAGTCACAAACTGAACACAATTCCGAAAACCAGCATGGCCGCTACACCCGCCGCATGTTGAAATTGAGAGCGAGATCTCACTATGTCCCTGGATCGCGTTTGCCGGGTCCTACTTTCGAGCCTCATTCTGGCAGCTGTGCCGGCGCTCGCCGTCAGCCACGTGTTTTACGCTTCCGCGATTGCGAGCGCATTTTACCCGTACGTTTTCGCGAGCGTAATTTACATCCACTTGCGCCTAAGGTTCCGCTGGACCGACGTCGGCGGAACCCTTCTGCTTGGTGTGCTGTTCGCTCTTTTCGATGCGTTTGTTCTCCATCCGGGCACCGTCTACATCGTCACGTGGGTATCGTTCCTGGGCATGGCCAGCCTGGCAATCATGGGATTGCGAGCCGTTTGGCTGGAAGGCGAAGATCGCCGCCTGATTCTATTGGCCTTGATTCCAGGCATTCTCATTCTCGCCTCCAATCACTTCGCGGGCTATCTGCACAAGTGGACGGAAAGCGCGCACCCCAAGACTCTCGACCTCTATCTGTATTCATTCGATAGCAGCATGCATGTTCCGATCGCGTTTGTGGCCGGCCAGCTGTATGACAAATGGAAAGTTTTCGGCGCCGTGAGTTTCGTCTTCTATGTCGGCCTGCCCTTCACGTTGGCGGTGGTTTACGCGGGGCAAGCGCTGCGGTTGCGCGCCAGAGCCATTCCCATTTTCGTCGCTTTCTTGATTGCCGGGCCGATTGGCGGAATCTTCTACAATTTATTTCCGGCTCTGGGGCCCATCCACCTGTTCGCAGATCGGTTCCCGTGGCAGCCGCTGACCACAGATCAGGCTCGTCGTTTGCTTCTCGAGACGGTTCCCCTCGGCGGCTTGCGCAACGCCATTCCGTCCTTGCACATGGGGTGGACGCTCATGGCCTGGTGGTATTCCCGAGGGCTGTCCATCTGGGAACGCGGCCTCGCCTTCGCCTTCGTGGCCTTTACGGCCTTCGCCACAATGGGCACTGGAGAGCACTATTTCATCGACCTGGTCGTCGCGTTCCCCTTCGTGCTTTTCCTGCAAGCTCTGTGCACCATCTCTCTGCATTGGAGCGATTCGAAGCGCCTGATGCCGTTTCTATTTGGCTTGGTCACCCCACTCGTCTGGCTGTGGGCATTGCGCTTTCATCCGCGCGTATTTTGGTATTCGCCAGTGATCCCCTGGGCGTGTTGCGTTCTGACCATCGCCCTCACGGAACTAGCGAGAAGAGAGCTGAAAGACGCCGCCGTCGAGATCACTGCGCCCTCTCGAGTCACATCGTCTGCTCCTGCGAACGCCATAGCGGAGCTAGCCCGCTAGCGAATCCCGCACGCCACGCCGCCAAACGTCAAATCATCACGGGCTTGGCAAGTGGCCGTGTCCGCTAAATGCGGCCCGCATATGACTCAAAGCCAAGGCGAGCTATAATGTCGCCCCATGAACTCACCCAAGTCCGCCTCTCCCCGCCCCTCACCAAGCGAATATGCGTCCTTCTACGAAAAGTACGTTGCCCTGGTTCCCGGGAATGACATCGTCGCGATTCTGGATGCGCAGCGGCTGCAAATGACCCAGCTCTTTGCCGCGCGCGGTGAACGCGACGGCAACTTTCGGTATGCTCCCGACAAATGGACCGTCAAGGAAGTCCTCGGCCACGTCACCGACAGCGAGCGCATCTTTGCCTATCGCGCCCTGCGCATCGCGCGCGCCGACCAAACGCCCCTCAGCGGTTTCGAGCAAGACGACTACGTCCGCGCCGGTGAGTTCGGCGAGCGTACCCTGACGGACCTAGTCGAGGAATTTGCTCACGTTCGCGGCGCTACCTCAGCCCTTTTTCACTCCCTTGGCGACGAAGCCTGGCTGCGCCGCGGTACCGCCAATAAAAATGAAGTCACCGTCCGCGCCCTGGCCTTCATCATCGCGGGCCACGAACTGCACCATCGCGAGATCCTCAAAGAGCGCTACTTCCCTGCTATACCTCGCGCCTGATCGCGATCACGCCCGCACGCGAACGCGGTCCACGTAGCATCGTTGATATGCCAAGTCCGTGCGATGCACCGTTCGTACAGGAGCTGGGCTCGGAGGTGTCGCGGCGCAGACGACCAGCCCGCCGGGTGGCGCGACCCCCGCTAGCGTGCTCTGCGGCCGTTTTGGCGCCAGAGCCTCCCTCCCCCAGAGACTACTGGGCAGTTGAATCAGTTCATACAGCATGGCCATCGCACTTGCGAGAAGTACCGCCGCCGCGAATAAGCCTAGAAGCCATCTCATAAATGCCTCAGGAGGATGACGGCGCAGGCGAGTTGCACCATCCCGAGGAAATTTTCTGGGTCGTACTCCCAGCGAGTGACGATGCGACGATAATTATGGAGCCAAGCAAAAAGACGCTCGATTTTCCAGCGGCGACGGTAGCGGCGCAACGCGCGACCATCTTGCGTGACGGGTTTGCTGCGGTTCCAGCGGTGCGGCGCGATCAGTTCCACGCGCAGATGTTCGCGGACCCGCTGATCCAACGGATCGCTGTCGTAGGCTTTGTCGCCGATCAATCGCTGCGGTGCTTCGCGCAGGAATCGTCGCTCGAGCGTGGCTTCGACAAGAGTGGCTTCATTCGGCGAAGCGCTGACCACGTGCAGGGCGACAGGAAGACCATGGCGGTCTGCGATTGCCATGATTTTGCTGCCTTTGCCGCGTTTTGTAGGGCCAACACCAGAGCCCCTTTTTTCGCCGAACTGAAGCTGGCGTCGATGAAGGCTTCGCGCAGATCCAGCTTGCCGCGATCGCGTAAGTCTTCGGCCAATTTCTGCAGCAGACGGGTGAGCAGCCCGGAACGCTGCCATTGTTGGAAGCGGCGATGACAAGTTTGGTAGGGCGGATAGCGAGCCGGCAGATCGTGCCAGGGAGCACCGGTGCGTAAAATCCAGAACACTCCGTTCAACACCGCACGCGTGTCTTGCCACGGTCGGCCTCGCCCATCTTCCCGCCGCGTCGGGCGGAACAGCGGTTCCAGAAACGCCCACTGGGCGTCGGTGAGGTCCATGCATCTGATTTACTCTGTTTCCCATAACTCGCAATCGCGCAATCGCTTGAATGTGTTTATGAGATAACTTCTAGTGACTGCGAAGCAAGCGGCTTTGTAAATTGGTCTTCGATCAGGTACGCACCCAGGACGAACAGAGCCACCACGAGCAAGAGCGCCAGCCCCCCGAACGTGCGCAGCGCCCCGCCTCGCGCCACCAGAGTTTCTCCCGGCGCTATGCCAGGAAGCGCGTCTACACTGGTATTACGCATGGTGTATCCCGTGTGATTCCGTTTGTGCCGCGGCCGGCTCTTCGACGCGAAGGAAATCCAAATAAGCAGACACGCGCGAAGCGTATTTTCTCTCCATAATCTCGCCACACGCGCAGCGCGGATGTTGCCCCTCCACTCTCCCGCCGATCTCCACCGCCACCTGGCATCCACACGCCGGATTCATATAAAGCCAGCGTTCCCTAGCCTTCATTAGCATGACCCCTCCTGCCCATTCTTCACGCCGTGAGTCTGCGCAAGCCGTTAATGAGTTAACTGAGAAGTAAAATATCTATTAGTAGAATAGATTGCAAGGATAAGTTTTGGGAAATATTGAAAGGGCAGAGCCCAGCAGCTCCAGTACCAGTTAAGGACTACTGAACCAACACGCCTAGTCCATTTCCCGAGCCGTCGAGGAGAATGCTCTAACCTGGTCCCGTATGCGGTACGCCCGCAAGATTAGCTGCGGAAAGTTTCGCCGACAACACCTCTCGCATCTGCGGCGACACAAGCGCCGCTTCCGCTGCATGGTGCTGGCAGCGCCAAAATTCAGCAGCTCCCCAGCCGAACGTGGTGGCCAGCCGATCAAATTCCGCGCTCACCGTGGTGGACAAGACGGTGCGCGCATCCGTGCTCACAGTAACGCGCAATCCTCTTCGCAAAAGCCGGTCAATGGGATGATTCCCAAGCGAAGTTGCCGCGCGCGTTTGCACGTTGGAAAGCGGGCACATCTCCAAGGCGACCGCCGCATCCCTCACGGCTTCTTCCACGTCAGCCGACTCCTCAATCCGCACGCCGTGGCCGATCCGTTCCGCGCCTAACAATTCCAGTGCCTCACGAACGCTGTCCGCGCCAGCCGCCTCACCTGCGTGCACGGTTCGCCGCAATCCTTCCGCTCGCGCCAGTGCGAACGCTTCAGCATGAGGCGCTCCAGTAAAGCGCGCTTCGTCTCCCGCAAGGTCGAGCGCGCAAACCTTGTCCCGATTGGCCAGCGCCAGTTTCGCAATTTCCACACTGCGCGCCGCCGGCTCATGGCGCAGGCAGCACAGAATAAGTCCAGTCGCCACGCCGAATTCGCGTCCTCCCTGAAGGAGCCCTTCATGTACCGCATCGACGACTTCTTGCAACAAGAGTCCCTGCCGCAAGTGCAGCTGCGGCGCGAAGCGCACCTCGCCGTAAATTCCGCCGTCGAGCGCAAGGTCCTCGACAAATTCGCGCGCGATGCGAACCAGCTGATCACGGTGCTGCATCACCTCCAGCGCCAGGTCGATGCGCAACAGAAAATCCGCCAGGTCCAGGCAAATTTCGGGCGCCACAAGTGCAGGCGCCAGTGGTTCCGGAAGTGTCAGCCCGATTTGCCGCCCCAATTCCGCAACGGTAGCGATGCGTACGGATGCGTCCAAATGACAATGCAATTCGATCTTCGGGAGTTTTCGGAAGTCCGGTGGCATGAAACCTACTAGAACCTGAAAAGCCTGCTAGCACCTGAAAAGATAAGTTACGTCGGCAAAATCACGCCGCGGCCGAAGCAATTTGCTGCCACAAATCCAATCTCGGCGAAGCCTAGCCTCCCTTGTAGGGGCGGGGCTTGCCCCGCCCGGCTGGGGCGTCTCGCCAAAGGCCTGCTGAAGGAAGGAAAACGGTGGCGCGAAACCCATCGTAAAGAAGCCCGCAAACAATCTGGAAAAAAGAGCCGTTAAAGAACCGGTTCGCTCCAATTCTCGAGGGTTTCCTTGACCGTGTGCATGAACTTGTGCGCGATCGCGCCATCCACAACCCGGTGATCGTAGCTCAGCGAAACGTAGCACATTGAGCGAATCGCGATCGAATCGTTGATCACTACGGGCCGTTTTTCGATCATGCCCAATCCCAGGATGGCCACGTTCGGCTGGCTGATTACCGGCAAACCAAACAAGCCGCCGTAGACGCCCGGGTTCGTAATCGAAAACGTGCTTTCCTGCACCTCTTCCGGCTTCAGTTTCTTCGTCCGCGCCCGTTCGGCCAGATCGTTCAGGTTGCGTTGAATGCCCAAAATGTTTTTCTCGTCGGCATTCTTGATGACGGGAACGATCAAGCCCCAATCCAGCGCCACGGCCATGCCGATATTGATCTCCTTGTGCAAAATCACGTTCGTGCCGTCCAGTGAAGAATTCACCGTCGGAAACGCACGCAATCCGGCAACGGCTGCCTTCACGAAGAATGGCATGAACGTGAGCTTGGTCTCGTAGCGCTTCTCGAATTCGTCTTTGGCCTTCGCGCGTAGGCCGGCTACTTTCGTCATGTCGATTTCATCGATCGAATACACGTGCGGCGAAACGTGCTTTGACGCCAGCATGTGCTCGGCGATTCGCTGGCGCATCACACTCATCGGCTGCACTTCGTAATTGCCGAAGTACATTTTTTCCCGCGGCACGGCCGACTCAAACGACATGTGCACTTGTCCACCGGAGCTTGGCGGTGGTGCTTGCGGCGGAGCAGACGCGCGCGGCGGCGGTGCTGCAGCGGACGTGGAGACCGGCTCGGTGTATACATCGGCCTCGGCCGGCTCCATTTCCTTTTCCGTTTCCACGGCGCTCCCGCCGGCTGCGATGTACGCCTCGATATCCTGCTTGCTCACTCGCCCGCCCGCCCCGGTACCGGGCACCGCCGAAAGATCGACGCCGTGCTCCTTCGCCATCCGTCGCACCAGTGGGGAGGTGTGAATGCGCTGTCCGTCTTTGGTTGGAGCCGAAGCCGCGGGAGCAGCCACCGCGGCAGCGGGAGCGGCGGGTTTCACTGCAGGCGCAGGTGGTGGCGCGCCCCCCGGTTTTGCTGCCGGAGCAGGTGCCGCTGCCTTCGCCGGCGCGGGCGCCGGAGCCGCAGCCCTTGCTGCGCCATCACCCGCCGCATCAATCACGCCGACGACGGTCTGAATCGGCACGGTCTTCCCTTCGCCAACCTTAATCTCCTTCAACACGCCCGCCGAAGGCGACGGAATCTCCGCATCCACTTTATCGGTGGAAATCTCAAACAGCGGCTCGTCACGCTCCACCTTATCGCCCGGCTTCTTCAGCCACTTGGTGATCGTCCCTTCAAAAATGCTCTCGCCCATCTGCGGCATTACGATGTCAACGGCCATGTGGGTCTCCTAAAAATCTTGTGGCAATTTCCAACCGAACTTCTTCTTTGATTTCTGATGCTCAATACTTCGCTAGTTCCTTCGCGGCAGCCACAATCTTCTGCGTATTCGGAAGAAAATGCTCTTCCAGCGGCGGCGAATACGGCACTGGCGTATCCAGCGCGGTCACGCGAAACACCGGCCCATCCAGATCCCCAAACGCCTTCTCGCAAAGTATGGCCGCAATCTCTCCCGCGATTCCACCGGTCTTCGTGTCCTCGTGAACCACCAGCACGCGATTCGTTTTTTTCACCGACTTCAGAATCGTCTCTTCATCCAACGGCAGTAACGTCCGCAGATCGATCACTTCGATCTCGATGCCCTCTTTTGCCAGCGCCTCAGCCGCTTCCAGCGAATTGTGCATCATCGCCGCATACGAAAGGATCGTCAGGTGCTTGCCTTCGCGCCGCACCGCGGCCTTCCCGATCGGCACCGTGTAATCTTCCGCCGGCAACTCTTCCTTAATACGCCGGTAGAGGTACTTGTGCTCGAAAAAAAGCACCGGATTATTATCGCGCACCGCCGCTTTCAGCAAACCCTTCGCGTCATAGGGCGTTGAAGGATAAATCACCTTCAACCCCGGCGTATGTACGAAATACATTTCCGGATTCGCCGAGTGAAACGGCCCGCCATGCACGCCACCGCCAGAAGGCCCCCTAACCACGATCGGCGCAGGAGCGTTCCACAGGTAATGTCCCTTAGCCACGAAATTCGTAAGCTGATTAAACGCACACACGATGAAATCGATGAACTGCATCTCGCAGATCGGCCGCAACCCCAGATAGCTCATGCCGCAAGCTGCGCCAATGATGGCGCTCTCGCTGATCGGCGTATCGATCACTCGTTCCCAGCCAAATTTTTCGAGCAAGCCCTCGCTGGTCTTGAACGCACCACCATATACGCCAACGTCCTCGCCGATCAGCACCACGGCAGGATCGCGCTGCATCTCCTCAAACATGGCCTGCTTGATGGCCTCGAGAAATGTTACCGGCCCACCGCCATTGCCGTTCGTCGCCGCAGTTTTGGAAGAATCGGCCATGATTATCTCCGGCCCTTTCTAGCGCCTTCGGCAGCAACCTTCGCGACTGCTTTGCGGTTGGTAGCGCCGGCATCCTTGCCGGCTCTTTTCTCCGCGCTTTTCCCGCCGCGCGCACCATTTTTCGAAACCTTGGCGGCCGGTTTCCCCGCCTTCTCCGATACCGTCTCGATAGGAGTCGCGGGCGCCAGTTTGTCTTCATTCTCTTTTCGTTCTTCCGCCGCCTGCGTGTCTCCGAAATGAATCGGCGCCGTACCCCCACCCGAACTCTTGCCACGCCCAAATCCTTCCACTATCCAGCTCGCGTCGATGCTCGAGCTCGGCGGCGTGACCTCCTCAATCGGTCGTTCCCACTTCGCGCGAATCTTGTGGCAGTCGTCGCCGGTGCAGTAAACGCCTTTTTCCGCAAGTTCCGGAGGAGGCATCGGCGAATTCTCCGCAAAGTCGCGGTCCTTGGCCAGCAGCGCCTCGATCTTCGTCTCAATTTCCTTCTTGGTTTTCGCGTCCAGCAGCTTCTTCTCAGTCAGAAACCTCTCGTGCAGCAAAATCGGATCGCGCTTTTCCCAATACTCGCGCATCTCTTTCGGCACATATTCCGCAGGATCATGCTGCGCGTGCCCCATCCGCCGAAACGTCTTTGCCTCAATCAGAATGGGACCTTCGCCGGCCCGTGCCCGGTCCACCGCTTCCTTCGCCGTCGAATAAACATCCGCGACGTCATTGCCATCCACAATGTAACTCGTGATCCCGTAGGCCTTCGCGCGATCCGCCAGATTCTCCAGCGGCACCTGCCGCCGCACCGGCGTCGAGTACGCCCAACCGTTGTTTTCCAGGATCAGCACAAACGGCGCCTTCTGCGTAGCCGCAAAATTCAAGCCCTCGTGAAAAACCCCGGTAGAGCTGCCGCCATCACCGATCCACGTCATCGCCACAATTTTCTGCCCAAGATAGCGCCCGGCCATAGCCACACCAGTCATCACTGGAATCAGGTCCCCCAGCATCGAAATCGGCGAGACGATGTGCAGCTTGCACAAATCCCCAAAGTGACTCGTTCCATCTTTCCCCAGCGTCGGCGAGGTGTATTTCGCCATGTGCTGCGTGAAAATGTCCCGCGGTGGAACGCCCTTCACCAACAGTGCCCCAATATTACGAATCATCGGCGCCAGCCAGTCCTTTTTCTCCAGCGCAAATGCCGTACCCACCGAAATCGCTTCCTGCCCCAAGCTCGAATACAAACCGCCGACAATCTTGTTCTGACGGAACAGCTTGACCATCGTGTCTTCCACAGCCCGGTTCAGCCGCATGTGGTAATACAGGTCCAGGTGCTGTTGCCGTGTAAGCTCGAAGTTCTTCATTCTGTCTCCGGTGAGCCAGGCATTTCCGCCTGCCTCCCTGCACGCGAATCCCTACGCCGGGATCGCCACGGGCTGCTCGAATCGCTGCACGGCGTCAAACAATTCCTCGCGCGAAGCCACCTTCATCTCCAAGCCAAACACTCCGCCAAAATGACGCGCAAGGCTCAGCGCGACGTCGTTTCGCTCAACGCGCCGCCCTAAAACTTTTTCCAGCGAAGTAGCCGCCCGACCCACAATCCCACAAGGCACGATCAAATCGAAGAATCGCAAATCCGTAGCCACATTGAAGGCAAATCCATGCGAAGTAACCCAGCGACTAATATGCACCCCAATCGCCCCAATCTTCTCAGCCCCTCCGCTCCGTGAACTCTGTGCCCTCGGTGTCCTCTGTGTTAAATCTTCCGAAGTTTCCGCCGCCGGCGCCACCCAAACCCCACTCTTCCCAACCTCGCGCCCAGCGCTAATCCCAAAATCCAAGCAAGCCCGAATCATCACCTCTTCCAGCATCCGCACATACCAAACCACATCCCGCCGAATCGCGCCAAGGTTGATCACCGGGTACCCAACCACCTGACCAGGTCCGTGATAAGTAATATCGCCCCCGCGATTGGTCGCATGAAACTCCACACCCTTCTGCGCCAAGACCCGCTCCGAAGCGAGCAAGTTCTCTCGCCTACCGTTTCGCCCCAGCGTAATCACATGCGGATGCTCGCACAGCAACAGCACATCCCCAATCGCCTCAGCCTTCCGCGCCGCAACGAGCCTCTTCTGCAACGCGAACGCATCCTCAAAGCGAATCAACCCCAGGTCGACAATGAGACATGAATTCATCGACAGATAACCGTGAAGATACCCCCGAACATTATGCAGCGAACCCGTTGCATTCAAACTTTCAACTGTAGACTGTTTACTGCCCTTTAAACATTAATCTGCAACCCCTTCACGCTGGCAAACGCATCCCCCATCCCCTCCCAAACCGTAGGATGCGCATGCATCATCTCCATCATGTGCTCGACCGTCCCTTCCAGATGCAGAACGGCCGCGGCCTCCGACAAAATTTCCGTCGCCAGCGGCCCGATGATGTGAATGCCCAGCACCTCGCCATACTTTTCGTCCGAAACCACCTTGATAAATCCGCCGTGATTTCCCAGAATCGTCGCCTTGCTATTCCCCACAAAAGGAAACTTCCCGGTCTTCACCGCATAACCGGCTTCCTTGGCCTGTTTTTCCGTCAATCCAATCGACCCGATCTGCGGCTCACAATACGTAGCGTTCGGAATCCGCGTCTTCACGATCGGCGGAGGCTGCTTCCCCGCAATGTGCGTCACCGCCGCAATCCCTTCCATCATCGCCGCGTGCGCCAGCTGCGGCAATCCCGCTACAATATCCCCGATCGCGTACAAACCCGGCTCGTCGGTCTCCATATAAGGACCGGCATGAACAAACCCGCGATCCAGTTTGGCCTTGGATTTCTCAATACCGCAATTTTCCGTCATCGGCTTGCGCCCGACGGCCAGCAACAGCTTTTCGGCCTGCAAAGTCTGCGCTTTTCCGTCCTTGTCTTTAAACGACACAGTTACGCCCTTAGCGTCCTTCTTGACCGACTCCACCATGCTCTGCGTAAAAATCTGAATGTTTTTCTTGCGGTAGGTCTTATCCAACTCGGCGGAAATTTCCTCATCCTCGACAGGCACAACTCGCGGCAAAGCCTCCAAAATCGTAACCTGCGTCCCAAACGAATTATAGATGGACGCGAATTCCACGCCCACAGCCCCCGCCCCAACGATGATCAAAGTCTTCGGAATCGCCGGCAATTCCAGTATCGACCGGTTCGTCAAAATCGCTTTGTGATCCGGCTCGATCCCCGGCAGCGACCTCGCCTCCGACCCGCTCACCATCAAAACATTCGAAGCTTCAATCTGCGTCTTCTTCCCATCCTTCTCGACGCTGACCTTCCCCGGCCCCTCATATCGTCCCCAACCCTGCACCCACTCCACCTTATTCTTCTTGAACAGGAACTCGATGCCCTTGGCGTGCTTCTTTACGATCTTTTCTTTCCGCGCAATGATGTTCGCCCAATTGATCTTCAAACCGCTGACTTCAAATCCCAATTCCTCGCCATTCTTGAAATGTTCGTAGACGTCCGCGTGGTGCAGCAGAACTTTGGTAGGAATACAACCAACATGCAAGCAGGTCCCGCCAAGAAACGGATCCTTCTCCACCACAATCGTCTTTAAGCCAAGCTCCCCAGCGCGAATGGCCGACACGTATCCGCCCGGACCACTCCCGATAATCGCCACATCGTACTTAGCCACGCGCACTCTCCTTCGACAGTATCCCAGGTTCTGTATTGGCGGGCGGCAGCCGGCACTCCAGCGGACCCAGCGCCTTTGGACAGGGGAAAGCCGTCCGAGCTACCCGGCACGGACGACTCTAACTCACCAAATCTAACTCACCAAACCCCCAAATTTTAGCAGTCGCCTGACACCGCCGCAACTTGCCATCCCCGCTATCTAGCGCGCCTACGCGTATTCGCGCTTACGCCTATTAAAAAATGCTGACCGCCGCCCACGGACCGAAGGCCGCTCGACGCAGTTGATTGGCTAGTCCCTTGTAGGGGCGGGGTTCGCCCCGCCCGCCCGTCGCGTCTCGATACAATCCCGAAGCGAGCCCCAAACGTACATCCTGAGCTATAAAGTTTTGGTGATAACGGGGACGGCTAGCGCAGCAATACGCAAGGGGCGCCCAAACCGTCGGTTTGTAAAAATGAGGTTCTTACTTCACCGCTCGGTGCGGGCTCGCCACCGATACTGGCGGAGTATCCAGGGTTCCCGAACCGCGCCAGGCTTCGATGCCTTCTCGAATCAGCTTCAAAATCGTCTTCCGATTCTCAGCAATTGCCTTCAACCACGCGAACCGCCCCATCGACGGGAAATAAATCCCACGGAAACAAAGCCGCGATATAAGAATGTTAATTCGATAGCCCACCGCTTTGTGGCTCATCGAGTCCACCGCCTTACTGATCGCCTCAGGACTGTACGACTTGGCCCACCCGATTCGGACCTCCTCGTGAGCTTCCTCCACAGTTATCTTCAGCGGCGTGTGCGCCATAGCAAATGGGATGAACTCCTGCCAGTGCTTCGGGCGCGTAAGCCGTCCCGCTGCTTCCAGGCGCTTATAAAGCGGCGTCGCCGGCAACGGTGTCAGTAATCCAAAGATCGGCAGCCCCGCCGGCCAAGTACGAATGGCCTGCAGCGTCCTGTCTGCCACCCCCGGCGCGTCATTGTCCATTCCAAAAATAAACGACGTAATCGCAAACACGTTGCGCTGCGCCAGCCGGTCGAGCACCACCGCGTACTCGCCCGGTTTGTTGAAGCCCTTGTTTACGCTCGCCAGGTTTGCTGGGTCGATGGATTCCATCCCAATGAAGATCCATTTCCCTCCGGCCGCCGCAATCAGATCGACGAGTTCCTCGTCGCGGAGCAAATTCGCGCTAATCTGCGCCACCCAATGCACCTGCGCGTTGGCGGCAATGATGTCTCGCAGCAAAGACTTCGTGCGTTTCGGGTTTATCGCAAAATTGTCATCAATAAAAAACACCGCAATCTGCCCCAGCTCGCCCTTCGCCCGCTCCTTTAGCAGCAGTAATTCGTCCACCACGCTCTCGTTCGTTCGAAACCGTATCGAATCCCCAAAAAATCCCGTCACCGTGCAAAACTCACAACCGTACGGACACCCGCGGCCAGACTCCACCGGAATAACTCTAAACGTTCCCCAGCCTGCCCCGATTTTCTTCAGCAAAGGCGCAAACATTCCGGGAACCAGATTGAATTGATCCAGATTGATCGATTTCCACGGAATCACCGGATACGGCTGCAAAGAAGGCTTGCGCTCCTGCCCGAAATCATCCACTGGCGCGTACACGTCCTTGAGCTGTCCGCGCGCCGCATCCTCCACAATCTTCGGCCACGTCTGGTCCGCTTCCCCGAGCGCCACCGCGTCCGCGTGTCGTGACCCGCCGTCTCGACCTAAAGCCTCGTCGGCCATCTCCGTGACGTGCGGGCCGCCCATCACCACCTTTACTCCCGTGGCGCGCACCGCGTCCGCCATGCGATACGCCTTGGCGACCATCCGCGTCATCGCCCCGATTCCCACCAGCCCGATGCCCTCTTCGCGCACATACCGCGCAATACTCTCTTCATCCATCGGCCGCGCGTTTCCGTCGATCAGCACCACTTCGTGGCCGGGTGGCGTCAGCGCCTGCAGCAGAAACATCCAAAGATGTGGCATGAAATTGCGTGTGACTCCGTTGTCCGGGTTGTAAAGTAAGATTTTCATTGCATCCCTTTGAGCGCGTGCGGAAGCGATTCGCGTGAGCGGTCCGATGGACGGACTCGTCCGAAGACACACCCGCGAAGCCCCCGAAGTTATTTAGTTTTTGACTAAGATTCGAGCGAACCGAATTCAGAACCGCTGTACAGCGGGCAGGAGTGGATGGATAGGATCCGCGCCGGTCCTGTTCTCCAGAGGAGAGCTAACCACAATGTACGCTGGGGTACAATAGAGAAAATCGGTGCTGTGCCGCGCCAGCGGCATGTAGGCGCCTGGCTTCAGCCAGGCGTTCCGGAAGGACCAAGCCCCACAACCGCACAGCAACTAAACCGTCAACGAGGCCCCGCAGACGCCATCAGGTCGATAAACATTTTCATGAATTTTGGAAGATCCAGATCGGTTTGCGCGTGCACCAGCTGCACGTCAATCGCCGGTTTCAACTTATCCGTCCACGTTAGCGTGTCCCCATAACCGGGGCCCCGAGTCACATCAACGTCCATGTACAACAGCCGTTCTTTCGTAATGATGCTTGGATCGATCCATGCCAGGGCGGCAAGTTCGTCCCACAAGTAGTAGCGCTCCTGCGAGTATTTCGCGATGTATTGCGCCGCGGGATTCGGCGATTTCGAGATCGTGTCTGCCATTTCCTGCGTAAACGGGGCCTTGATCGAGACATCAACCGTGGTCACGTCGATGCGCGGCCAATGCGCGCGAAGCGTGATGTGCGCCCCTTCGGGATCGAACCAGAAATTAAATTCATGCCGCGGGCTGGTGGAAAATTCCGGGTCTTCGGTTTGCGGATTCAAGCTCCCGCCCATGATCACGATTCCCTGCGTCAATTCTGCGAAATGGGGATCGATCGCCAGTGCTAGCGCGATGTTCGTCAGCGGCCCCGCGGCATAGATGGTCACTTGGTGCGGGTGCGCGTGAACTTGCCGGATCAAAAAGTGCGCGGCGTCCTCGTCCAAAGGCTTCGTGTGTGGCGTGCCTTCCGGCATGGGGGGGACTTCCCAAGGCCCATGCGCGTTCGGATTCGCCGTCGTTCCGATCACGCCTTGCTTATTTTGCGCGAGGTTCATCGGCCCAAGCCCCCAGGCGCCAAGCCAAACCACTTTGCCAAACAGCTGCGAAGCGATCCGCGTTTCTTCCTCCGTGCGCACCAGCGGAAACACCGCCCCAGGCGCCACGGGAACGTCGCTTCTCCCAATCAATTCCAGCATGCGCAAGGTATGCTGTACTTCTTCATCGCGCCAGGCGTTTCCGGTAACGATCGTAATACCCAACACCTCCACGCGCGGCGACTGCAGCAAAACCATCATCGCCATCTGGTTCGACCCGCCCGGCCCCGATCCATCCTGATCGATCAGCACCAGCCGCTTTTGCGCCCAGCATGGAGCACCAACAACCATCAAAAAAATCGCACCGAAAAGTATTCGTCTCATGGGCCCATATTCTCGCACAGGAGGCAATCGGTGAACGTTCCTCTTGTAGGGGCGGGGCTTGCCCCGCCCGGGGTAAACACGATCACGGTGCAATCCGCAATGCTCCCTTAACAAGACTTGCTCCTCCGAAATTCCACCGGCCCCGATTCAAACTTCCGCTACTCCAATGCCGCTATTTGAATCGCTCATCGACGCTCACACCCTTGCGTCTCCCCACCACCGCCTGTATCGTTGGCCGCAATATTCCGCCAAAGCAAGAGGATTCTTGATGGATGAAACGCTACCCCCGCCTACACACTATGGCTTGCGAAACGCTGTCCTCTCCCCAATGGAAACGCTCGCGCAATCCGTTTCCACCATGGCGCCCACCACCACCCCCGTCGCCACCATTCCCCTGGTCTGCGCCCTGGCCGGAAACGGTACGTGGCTAGCCTACGTCCTCGCCACCGCAGCCGTCCTCCTCGTCGCGTTGTGCATCGCCCGCTATGCCCGCTATTCCGCGTCCCCCGGCTCCCTCTACACCTACGTTTCGATGACCCTCCCGCGCTGGCTAAGCGCCCTCGCCGCATGGAGTCTGTTGCTGGCCTACGTAGCCACCGGATCAAGCGTCATCGGTGGCTTCTATCACTACGCAAATCTGTTGCTCCGCGATGCCACCGGACACGGAACCTCCGCCGCGCTCCTCGCGATTTTCGTCACCGCCGTTTCCATGGCCATCGCCTGGCGCGACGTGAAAATCTCCGCCCGCCTGATGCTCTGGATCGAAGCAGTATCGGTGACTCTGATTTTAATGCTGGTAACCCTGGTCCTCTGGCGCCACGGCCTGCATTGGGATTGGAACCAGCTGCACTTGAGCGGGATGACCGGAAGCGGCTTGCGCCTTGGGCTGGTGCTCGCATTATTCAGCTTCGTCGGATTCGAAAGCGCCACCACGCTAGGCTCCGAAGCGCACAACCCTCTCCACACCATCCCACGCGCGGTCATCCAGAGCGCGATCTTATCCGGCGCCATCTTCACGATTTGCGCATACGCCGAAGTCCTCGGTTTTCGCAGCGTCGGCCAGGACCTCGGCGCAAGCCAGGCTCCCATGCGCGTCCTTGCCGGCGTCGGAGGCGCGCCCATCCTCGGCCTCCTGATCGATCTCGGCGCGCTGGTAAGCCTGTTCGCAGGCACTTTGGCGTGCATTACTGCCGCCGCGCGAGTCTTGCTCTTGATGTCGCACCACGGCCTGGCACACGGCTCGCTCAAGGCCACGCACGCCAAACACGAAACCCCAGGCCGCGCGATTCTCGTCACCGGAATTGCGGCTGTGGCGCCGGTAGCGGTTCTGGCCGTCCGCGGAGCGAGCGGCTTGGACGTCTACGGGTGGCTCGGTTCACTGGCTACCTACGGCTTCATCGTCACCTATGCCCTGGTTTCCTTCGCCCTGCCGAAGTACCTGCGCGCGCGCGGCGCTTCCAGCATCGGCGCGCATGCCGTTGCCTGGTCGGCTTGCGCCGCGATGCTGTTCGCTTTGGTCGGCAATCTTTATCCTGTGCCCGAAGGCCCCTACGGGAAATTGCCCTACATCTATATTGGATATCTAGTTGCCGGATTAGCGTGGTTCTTCTTCGACACCCGCGCCAGAAGGCAAGCGTTGGCTGAGGGCTAGGTCCACCAGGCGATCTCGAATCACCCGAACCGCGAGAGAACAGTTGACAGTGATAAGAAACATGTTATAATACCTATTAGTTAACAACGGCCATCGTACCCGGCGGCACGATGATTGCCGCTCGATGTTTTTTAGGAGTCTCTAAACCCTCTAGAATGAAGTCACTGCGCCATTTCAAAGCACAAACCCTTTAAAGTCAAATTCTTGCGCAAAAAGGTGGCGGGGGGAGGGCTCGACGGGGAAGCGTACGTTCGGAATAGAACAGTCTTGCCGCCCAATTCTACGCACGCGATCTCTATGAGCCCAAAGGGAGTAAACAAACTCACAGGTTATACACTCATCTGCACCTTCTCCCAGCCGATTCGCCTCTAATGTACTAGATAGCGCAACGCCCGTGACTTGCGAAGACCGGGAAAGGGAGCCCAAATGCGCTATCCTCTATCGGACCGGAAGCTGCGTCGAGGAAGGCTGCGGAGGAGATTCAAGAACATGAACATTTTCGGACATGCCAGAGAATCCGCCAGGCCCCGTCTGGGCAAGCCGATGTTGGTTTCACTGTTGTCGTTGGCTCTGTTGTTCACGACTTGGCCTCAGAATCTGCCCGCCTACCAACAGGACCAGCAAGAGCCGGCGCAGGCCACTCAGCAGGCGCCTCCGCAGAATGGGCAAGCCCCAACGCCATACGTTACGCAGACTCCCGAACAGATCCAACAGTTAGTAGCGCCGATTGCCCTGTACCCGGACTCACTCGTCGCGCAGGTCCTGGCAGCCGCTACGTTTCCCGAACAAGTGGTGGAGGCCGACCGATGGGTGCAAGCGCATCCCGATTTGAAGGGCGACGCGTTGGCTCAAGCCGTCGATCAACAGCCCTGGGACCCGAGCGTCAAGGCGCTCACTGCATTTCCATCCGTCCTGGGAAATATGGACAAGAACCTGTCCTGGACCTCATCTCTCGGCGACGCCTACTACAACCAGCAACAGGACGTGATGGATGCCGTGCAGGAAATGCGCCGGCGAGCGCAACAATCGGGAAATCTTAAGTCCACGCCGCAGCAAACCGTAACGACGCAAGGTCCGACGGTCGTCATTCAGCCTGCCGACCCTCAGGTCGTTTATGTCCCCGCCTATAATCCGTGGGTCGTTTACGGAGGTCCCATAGGTCCGTGGCCGGGATGGTATCCGTATCCGGGAATCTGGTATGGGGGCCCCTACCTCTCCTTCGGAGTCGGCTTTGGAATTGGCTTTTTTGGCGGCTACGGCTGGGGCTGGGGTCGCTGGGGCTTTGATTGGCACAACCACTACGCGATTTATAACCACAATCGGTACTACTCGACCAGCAGAACGTTTTACAACCGGAACACTTACTACCGGGGAGGCGCACGCCCTGGGTACAACGGTGGCCGCGGCGGACCCGGTGGCCGGGATTTCGCGGGGAACCGGCCTCCCAACGCTGGCCGCGGTGGTGTTTACAACCGTCCCGGTGGAACCAGTCGGCCCTTTGAAGGAGACAACCGCGCCGCTCGAGGCTACGCGGAACCCCATGGCCAGACCGGCACTCGCTCCAGTGGTTTCAGCAACTACGACCATGGCGGCGAGACCAGGAGTTATTCTTCACGCGGCAGCGCCAGCTTCGGTGGCGCGCGTGGCGGCGGAGGAGCGCCTCACGGCGGTGGTGGCGGAGGCGGCGGCCGACATCACTAAATGGCAGGAATCTTTTTCCCACCGGGTACAGTGCGAAATTTAGCGAATGGAGAAAGCCATATGCAGCGGACGGATTTGAACTTCGGCAGGTTTGCTTGGGCCAATCTTGCTAAATTAGCCGCGGCCGCCATCCTTGTGGCGGCGTGCCTTCCCGTCCTGTCGATGGCGCAGCAAAAGGGGCAGAAGACATTTTCGTCGGCGCAAGAAGCGGCCAGCGCACTCGTCACCGCGGCGCAGAATAATGACGAAAAGGCGATGCTCGACATCTTCGGCCCAGCGGGGAAACAAATCGTTTCATCGGGAGACGACGCCGAGGACGCGCAAAACCGCGCTACCTTCGTCCAGCGCTATCAGGAAATGCACCGGTTGCTGAGAGAACCAGATGGAACCACTACCTTGTACGTCGGCGCGCACAATTGGCCCACGCCTATACCACTCGTGAACGCCGGAAATATCTGGTATTTCGATGCCGAGGCAGCCAAGAAAGAAATTTTGTTCCGCCGAATCGGCCGCAATGAAGTATCGACCATTCGCGTTTGCGAGGTGTTCGTTGCCGCGGAAAAGGAATACCGCTCCGCTCAGCGCGCCGAATACGCCCAGAAGGCCGTCAGCGATGATGGACAGCACAACGGTCTTTACTGGAAAGCTGCTGATGGCGAACCCCAGAGCCCCATCGGGCCAGCGATAGCCGCGGCCATCGTCGATAGCGATAACAAAACCCAGGGCAACGCTCCGAGTCCGTTCCGCGGTTACTATTTTCGGTTCCTCACGCGCCAGGGCAAAGATGCCCCAGGCGGCGCCAAGAGTTACGTCGTGGACGGCAAAATGACCGAAGGTTTTGCCTTGGTGGCGTACCCCGCGGAATACAAGTCATCCGGCGTGACCACCTTCATCGTTGGCCAGGATGGCGTGGTCTATCAGAAGGACCTCGGCAAGAAGACCGAGTCTCTTGCCAAATCCATGAAGGAATACAACCCCGATTCCACCTGGCAAAAGGTGGAAGACGAGCAGGAACAAACCGCCAACGATCAGAAAGCCCCGTAAGAGCCGGAAGCCTTCTGAGTGGAAAGGCGGACTAGGGCGCTTCCCAGTCGAGGGCGTAGAGCTCCTGGATGCTGGCGTCGCGGACGAGCAGCGGAGATTCATCCGGGGCGAGACCGCTCCAGTTACCGAAGGCTCCTCCAGCCGCCCGAAATCCTTCCAGGCTGAAGAGCCGCTCCAGTTTTCCGCTAGGGACTTGCACGCGGTAGTAGCCCTGATTGCCGTCGAAATACAAATAGCGCGAGTCGCGAGACCAGGTCGGATAGGCCGCGAAAATCTTGGTGAGTTCCGTCCATTTCTGGCTTGTTAGATCAAAAAGCATAAGTTTGAGGGAATCCAGCGGAATCGCAGCGATGTAGCGTCCATCGGGTGACCAGCGCGGAGAATACAGTCCATCGGACCCCGCCACCTTTGAGGCCGAGCGAGTTTTCAGATCGAGGACGTAGATGGCTGACCCCTGGTTATTCAGGGAGTTCTCGCCAAAGGCCAGCGATTTTCCGTCGGGTGACCAAACCGGGTCGGCGAGGTTCGTGTTACCGCGATAGAGCAACTCGGGTGCGCCACCTTCGGCAGCAATCTCGTAGATCTGGAAGGGCTCGCCAGGCGGATGGCCAAAGAAAGCGAGATGCTTGCCGTCCGGAGACCAGCGGGGCAGATACGCCAGCATGGGTGGAGTCACAAGTTGAAGTTTTTGACTTCCGTCCACCTTGCTTCGCCACATGGTGCCGTCGGTGCCGTCATTGTAAGCGACCCACTGTCCATCACGAGAGAAGTCCAGACCCATCGCCGAAATTCCCGAAAGGAAAGGCACGAATTGCCCCGACTTCGGATCGTGGCGTACCAATTCTCCTCGGGGCTGCCAGCCCTGGACAAAGAGCTTCTTGCCATCGCGGCTTGGGACCGGAGTGCCTACGTTCATTGGACCAGTCGTTAGCTGTGTCGGCTGCTGCGAGGTTGAGAGAAACAGGCCGCCGCGCTCATGAATGGCCCACAGGTTTGTGGTTCCGTCGCGGAACGCCTGGAAGACGAAGTATTTTCCATCTGGGGTCCAGTTGCCGCAGCATTCGTCGGGTGTGGCGTTCCAATCCTTAAGCAGCGGATGAAGATTACTGCCGTCCGCGGAAGCTTGCCAGATGGAGCGACCATTGGTCTGGGGATCGCTCAGGGTGAAACGCAAAGTTGAGCCGTCGGACGACCAGCGGATGAAATCAGGTGTTCCCGCCGTGGTCAACAGCCGGCGCGGATTACTGGCGTCGCTGTTGGCCAGGAATATATCGTTCCCCTTGCAGTAAGCGATGCTCTTACGGTCGGGTGACCACGCTCCGGCATGGCCCTTGAGGTCACCCAACCGACGGTGCGTTCCACCAAGAACCGGAACGGTCCAAAGAGGGCCGTCGAGCGAGGTCCCAAAGGCGGTGTTCATGAGGAGCACCGAGAGGTCTGGCGAAATATCGAAAACGTTTGCAAAGCCAGTGTCTTCCAGCGTGGTGGCGATGGGGAAAGTCTCGCCACCGGTCACGGAGGTTTGCGAAAGGTGCGATTGGCCTTCGATGAAATAGAGACGCGAGCCGTCGGTAACGATGTCGGACTTAGGTAGATTCGTGTTGGTGAGCTGAACAGTTCGCAGGACGCGGGGCGGTGTCACCGGACGCGTTAAAACAAAACCCAGAATCGCGGCGATGAAGATAGACACACCCGCGGCGACTGCTGCCCAGGTGCGCCACTGCCACTGGGGGTGGGTTTCGCGAGCCCTTTCGAGCGCGGGCGGGACAAAAGTGACCGCCCCTGAGCGACTCGGATCCAGGTCGCGTCGCAAACGCTTCAGGTCGGCGCGTAGTTCCGCGGCGGTACGGTAACGGAGGTCGACATCTTTTTCCAGCGCCTTAGCTAAGATATTTTCCAGACCCGTGGGTAATCGCGGATTTACTTTCGTAGCGGCGGTCGGAGAGGAATGGAGAATGCTGTCGAAGATCAAAGCGGCAACCGGGCCTGAAAAGGGAAGGACGCCGGTGGCCATTTCATAGAGCACGATGCCAAGAGAAAACAAATCCGTGCGACCATCCAACTCTTCGCCGCGCACCTGTTCCGGCGACATGTAAGCGACGGTGCCCATGGATGTGCCCGGTGTGGTCGCGAGGTCCTCGTCGAGGAAGTGCATCTGCGTAGGGATGGAGGATTCGCTTACCGAATCGGTTGCGGGCTGCCGATAGGCGGTGAGTTTCGCCAAGCCGAAATCCAGAATTTTCGCGGGACCGTGATCAACTAGGAAAATATTGGCGGGTTTGATGTCGCGGTGGATGATGCCTTTAGCGTGGGCGGCTTCGAGACCATCGGCAATCTGAATGGCGATGTCCAGGAGATCGGATATGGGGACGGACTTTTTGCCGATGCGATGCTTCAGCGTCTGGCCCTCGAGCAGTTCCATGGCGATAAATGGGCGCCCTTCGAATTCCCCAATGTCGTAAATGGTGCAGATATTCGGATGATTCAGAGAGGATGCGGTGCGCGCTTCGCGACGGAAGCGGTCGATTGCCTGCGGGTCGTGAGAGATATCTTCGGGAAGGAATTTGAGCGCTACATGGCGGCCGAGCCGTGTGTCCTCGGCTTTATAGACGACTCCCATACCGCCGCCGCCAAGTTTGTCGAGGACGGTGTAATGATCGATGCTGCGACCGACAATTGAGGAAGTGTCCGGCACTTGCCCGGAGTTTACTCCAGCACATTGGTGTAGGCAACGCGACATGCGAGCTGTTTGCAGACTATTTACGGATTTGATTACCTGACATCGGGCACCGAAATCAACGGTGACCGAGACTCCGTCCGGCGTGCGCGGTGGTCGGGAGTCTGCTTTATGATTGCCGGGCAAGTTGGGACCGCAAGGGAAATCTTAGAGGCTCCCGTGGAACTGAATGGAGATGACAAAGCGCGAGGCGGCTTCGGCGGGCTGTCGGCTGGACTGCTGCTGGTGTTGATGGCGGTGCTGGCGGGAGGAGCGGTGCTGCGTGAGTCCGTGACGATTGACGAGGTGGCGCACATCGGCGCGGGCGTGAGTTATCTGCAAAAACTGGATCTGCGCATGAATGACGAGCACCCGCCGCTGCCCAAGGTGCTGGCAGCGCTTCCCCTGGTATTGCGAGGAGTTCGTGCGGATTATGGCCATATATCCTGGACCGTCAGCGACAAATTCATTCCGGCGTTCGCGGGGGAATGGGTCTTCGGAGAGTGGCTGCTGGAGAAATGGAATGAACCGAAGTCCGTGCTGGCATGGGCACGGTTCCCGATGTTGCTGATGATGCTCGCGCTGGGCTGGGTTGTATACGCGTGCGGGCGGCGGTTGGGAGGCACGTGGGGCGGGCTGCTCTGCCTCACCGCGTATGTCAGCACGCCTATGTTTCTCGCGTTTGGTCCGCTGGTGCATACGGACATTGCTGTGACGCTGTTTTCCGTGCTGGCCCTGTGGATGTTCGCCGCAGTGTGGAAGGAGCCGAATCGGAAGAATGTGCTTCTGTTCGCGCTGAGCCTTGCAGCGGCACTGCTGTCTAAATTTACGGCGGGAATTCTGTTCTTTGCGTTTGGCGCCTCGGTGCTGAGCCTGCGATGGCGCGCGGTGTCCGGACAGCCGCAGGACAAAGCAGAGGCGCGCGCGTGGAGGCGAGTGCGTTGGCGCGGAACGCTTTCGGGCGTCTTGTGGGCTGCGCTCATGGTGTACGTTTTTTACTTCATCTTCTCCTGGCATCAGCCCACGACCTCTGTCGAAGAAATAGGGACCGGCCCGATGGCTCTCATTCCGCGCCGGCTCCTTTGGCCAGCGGTGCTCTATTTGCGGGGAGCGGGATGGGTGCTACTCACGGGGATACGTCCTACATTCATTCTCGGGCACTCTTATACGCACGGTGTTTGGTTCTACTTTCCAATTGTCTTTGCGTTGAAATCTTCTCTCGGATTTCTCGCATTATTGACCTTGTGCCTGGCGGTTGCGGTTACCCGAAGATTCCGCGGCGGAAAAAATGTCGCGGCCATCCCAGAGCAACAGGGAATGCGCTGGCGGGTGCTTTGGGTGAGTTTGCTCGTGTTTACGGCCGCGTGCATGGTGAGCCCGCTGAATATCAGCATTCGGCATTTCTCCGTGCCCGTGGTGTTGCTGATTCTTCTGCTCGCGCCGTTGCCGCGTATGTTAGGCGAACTGCGCGACAGGACCCGTTTCGCCGCCGCAGCAGGGACCGCGGTGGTTGCGTTGCTTGCGGCGAGTTGCCTGTTCACGGCCGTACGCGCTTATCCGTACTATTTTCCATACATCAACGCGCTGAGCTTTGGGCGTCCCGCGTATACGCTGATCAACGACTCGAACGTAGATTGGAACCAGTCGCTGCCCGAAGCGAAGAGGTTTGCGGAGCAGCATGGACTTGCGACGATCAGGCTAGATGAATATGGGCTTACGGATCCCACCGTGTGGGTACCGCCGGCGCAACTCTGGGATTGTCAGAGGCCCGCACCGGAGGATGGCGGACAGTGGGTCGTGCTCTCGGCGAATATGATTCTGGACGGACACAACTGCGATTGGCTTTTGCAGTATCCGCGAGAGGCGCTAGCCGGCGGAAGCCTGTATGCGCTGCGACTGCCTGCGCGTATTCCACCGGCCGGAGTTGCGGGTGGACCGCCGCTACCTTCGTCGTTTCGTCAGTTCGGCGGCGCGTTTTACGATGTCCGCACCTTCACCAGGCATCTGTTCGAACATCCGGACGACCTG
Source organism: uncultured Acidobacteriota bacterium (assembly GCA_963834025.1). Taxonomy (GTDB): domain Bacteria; phylum Acidobacteriota; class Terriglobia; order Acidiferrales; family UBA7541; genus Acidiferrum. The sequence goes on from CAWIAI010000007.1 coordinate 1,434,165, forward strand.
CCGCGGGCCTTGGATTGGATGCAATCCCTATTTGAGAGCTGGAGGAAGACCCATCAACCGCCTGCGGGACCTATCAAGTTTCCTTGGGAACCCTAGCGATCCTCGCGGACTTACAGAGTTGGCAGGCAGCGCGCCTTGGTTGCGCTAGACGACGTCGATGGCGACCATGGTGATGTCGTCATGTTGGGGCGTGGAGGGAGGTTGCCAGTTGTGGATCGCGGAGAGGATTTGATTTAAAAACTCGGCGGGCGTGCGCGACTGATTGTCGCGCACGACTTGTTCGAGCTTGTGATCGCCGAAAGCATCACGGTTGGCATTCTCGGGCTCGCTTACCCCGTCGGTGTAAAGCAACAGGCGGTCACCGGACTGAATGGGCATTTTATGCAGCGGGTAGTCGGCGTCCGGGAATACACCGAGCAACAGGCCGTTGCTTTCGATGCGCTCAAACTGGCCTGCGCGCCAGAGCACGAGCGGAGGATGTCCTGCGGCGGAATAGAGCGCGATGCGATTTTCCGTGTCGAGCCAAAGATAAGCGGCGGAGACCAGCCGCGTGCGAAGTTGCACGCAGAGAATGCGGTTCAATTCGCGCAAGACCTCTTGCGGGTCGTGTGCGCTCGGCAGGACCGATTGCATGGCCACCTTAATCATGGAAGAAACGAGCGCGGCAGGGATTCCGTGTCCGGTGACGTCGGCCACCAGGAAGCCGGTGCGATTTTGATCGACCGGAATGAAATCGTAGAAATCGCCGGCGATGTCGGTCATCGGACGATAAAGGGCGGCGACGCGCAGATTTTTCAGTTCGGGATTGTCGGCAGGAAGAATCGAGGCTTGCATCTCACGGGCAATCGAGAGTTCGTTTTCGATAGAGAGCAGGCGGCGTTCAGTGGCCAGACCGATTTGAACCGCGACATATCCAAACGAGAAGAGGAGAGCCGCCAATCCCAACGAGCCCGTAATCCGCCAGGTTTGGTAGTGAAAGAACAACGACAGATTGAAATATAGAGCTTCGATGGCGAAGACCAGCGTGCCGACGACGACGACGGCACGATTGGGAAGAATCAAAAGCTTGCTGGACAGACCCGGAACCGCGACTACGACGAGCAAGACCAGGAGGGCGGTGGCTGCGAGGACATTGGTGTAGAGAATCAGCTTGTCGGCCGAGCCGGTCGCGACGAAAAACCCTATTCCGGCGACCGCAACGATCAGACCGACGGCGATCACGACCTGAATGAACAGCTTCATTATTCCAACGCTTAGCTCGAGCCACACAAGCGCAACGACGGGAAGAAGTAAGTACGTGATTGCCATCCGCAGAAAGGGAATGGCGACCTGAATCCAGTGCGGCACAACGGCCGCCACACTTGAAGATTCAATCAGCAGCCGGGCGCCGTACAGGGCACTCCAGACCCCTAGCCAAAGAAAGATGCGCGCGCCGCTGCGGCGACGGATGGCGCCGAATAGACAACTCGCGAATCCGATGAACGCAAAAATCGTTCCGGAGATGATGGCGACCAGTTGTTCGCGGAGTGTAGCCAGCAGTTGATCTTGCAAACGCGCACCTCTGAAGCACCGTCACGATAACAGATTCGATGTACTGCTTGGAGGAAGGCCGGCGCAATCGTCGCCGGTGGCGGTGAGATGCCGGTATAATGCGACGCCGTGGTTTGGACGAATGAATCTGCTAGTGACCGGGTTGAGGGGAGGCTATGGCGCGATCGATCATGATGACGATTGGGGCCGGAGTTCTGGCTGGCGTTGCGACTATGAGCACGCCTGGTGCGTTTTTGCGGGCTCAGCAGCCCACTCCTGCTAAGCGTGTTTCGCGTCAGGAGAAAGCTGCGGCTCTTGCTGCGGACCCGGCAGCCGAGAGGGGGCGCAAACAGTTTGTGGAGTCGTGCGGATTTTGTCATGGGGCGGATGCTACCGGAGCGCGGGGGCCGGATTTGATGCGGTCGGCGCTTGTGGCCCATGACGTCAAGGGTGAAGTGATCGGTCCGGTGATTCATCAGGGGCGGCCGGACAAGGGGATGCCCGGATTCCCGTTCAGTGATGAACAGGTGGTGGATATTGCGGCTTTTTTGCATGCGCGAGCGGCCCAAGGTATGGCTTCGTCGGAAGTTCCCGAGGGATATTCCGTGGATAGGCTTTTGACTGGGAATGCGGAGGCGGGGAAGGGCTATTTCAACGGGGCTGGCGGGTGTAGCGGTTGTCACTCGCCGGCGGGGGATATGGCCGCGGCCGTTGCTAAGTATTCGGCGCTCGACCTGGAGACGCACATGCTTTATCCGGAGGGGCACTTCAAGAGTGTGGTGGTAACTTTGCCGTCGGGAGAGAAGGTGGAGGGGCCTTTGGAGCATATGGATGATTTTGTCGTGGCGCTGCGCGATTCGTCGGGGTGGTATCGGGCGTTTGCTCGGGAGCGCGTGAAGGTGGAGGTTAAGGATCGGCTGGCGGCGCATCGGGAATTGTTGGAGCGGCTTACGCAGGCGGATATTCACAATTTGTTTGCTTATTTGCAGAGTTTGAAATGAGGGGAAGGCCGATCGTGGGCGGCGGATGCGTTGCGGCGGGATTGACGCCGGGCGGGGCAAGCCCCGCCCCTACAGGTTCGTTGAGGGGAGTCGGAATGGATTGGTGTCTTGGTGGATTGATTCGGGTGGGATGGGTGGTCTTGGCTTTGACGCTGGGTTCGATGGTTGCTGCTGGGCAGGGGCTTGATCCGGCGGCTTTGCTTCGGCCTGCGACGGATACTTGGCCTACTTACAACGGGGACTATTCGGGGCGGCGCTACAGCACGCTTGATCAGATCCATGCTGGAAATGTCGGGTCGCTTACTCTCTCTTGGATTTTTCGGACGGGCGGGGTCGCGATCAAGTCCACGCCACTGGTGGTGAATAATATTTTGTATTTCACGGAGCCTGACAACGTTTGGGCCGTGGATGCAAAGTTCGGGCGGAAGATTTGGCACTACGAACGAAAATCAGAAGGAGGTCATATTGGGCATCGGGGCTTGGCGATGTACAAGAATTGGCTGTACTTCACGACCCCCGACGCGCATTTGATTTGTCTCGACGCCAAGGATGGCACGGTTCATTGGGATATCGTGCTTGCGGATGCGAAGCTTGGGTATTTTGCGACGATGGCGCCGCTCGTCATACGCGATCACGTAATTGCGGGTGTGTCGGGGGATTCCACGGACATTCGAGGAGTTTTGACTTCGGTCGATCCGGAAACGGGGGCGGTGCAATGGCATTGGTATACCGAGCCGGATCCCGGGCAGCCTGGTTCGGAAACGTGGCCTAAGGATGGCGACGCGTTGATGCACGGCGGCGGCATGACTTGGATGACCGGGACTTACGATCCTGCGCTTAATTTACTTTATTGGGGGACGGGGAATCCGAATCCGGTGCTGGTTGGCGATAGCCGGCCTGGGGACAATTTATATACCTGCTCGATTGTGGCGCTGAATCCGGATACCGGAAAACTTGTGTGGGCGTTTCAGCCTTCGCCGCACGATGTGCATGACTGGGACGCGGTGCAGACTCCGATCCTGTTTGATGCGGAGTTCAAGGGCAAGCAGCGGAAACTGTTGGGGCAGGCCAGCCGCAATGGGTTTTTCTTTTTGCTGGATCGAACGAACGGCGAGCACCTGGTGACTACGGCGTTCATTGACCAGACTTGGGCTTCGGGCGTAGATTCGCGGGGGCGGCCGATTTCGAAGCCTTCGGCGAATCCGAGTCCGGACGGTGCGCTGGTGGAGCCTGGCTCGGACGGGGCTACCAACTGGATGGCGCCTAGTTTTGATCCGCAGACGAATTTGTTTTATGTGATGGCGCGGCGGATTTTTGCCATTTTTTACAAGATTGCAGAGGGGAAGACGGAAGGCTGGGGTGGGCGAGATCGGAACCTTTGGTCGAACACTACCTTGCGGGCTTTGGACTACAAGACGGGCAAAGTGGTTTGGAACCATGAACTGGGCGAGGGAGAGGGTGTCGCGGGGATTCTGACTACGGCGGGGCATGTGCTGTTCACCGGGGATACTTCGGGGAATATTCTGGCGCTTGATCCGGCGACTGGGAAAATTTTGTGGCACTTGAATGCTGGGGGCAACGTTGTGGCTTCGCCTATGACCTATCAAATTGATGGGCGGCAGTACTTGATTGTGCCTGTGCAGGACGTGCTGTACGCGTTCGGTTTGCCGGAAGGTTTGGTGGGTGCGGGCGGCGTCAAGACTACGCGGTAGGTTGAGAGAGAATGCGCCGCTTCGGAAGGCGGCCGCTACGAATTCCATAGAGCGATCAGCAATTGCTGCGTCAGCCCTGGGCAAGTTGGGTCGCAGCAGTGCTGCGACCTTACAAAGGCTCACAGCCAGGAATGGCTGTGCCACTGGCTACCAGCTAAGGTTGCTCGTCGGTGTCTGGCAGGGCTAGGAAGATTAGGATGATGCCGACTATCGTGAACATGCGGAAGGCGGCTTCCTGGCCGTTCCACGTTTTCGATTGCCACATCAGGAACCACTCAGCGCCTATCGTCAGGAAAGCTACTAGCCACATCAACTGGCTGATGGTTAGGGCGATGATTGCTGTGCGCTTGGCTTGATTGAATGCGGCGGCCGTTGTGCGCGCGGCGCGCGCCAGGCGAACGCCTCCCCACCAGCAGAGAAACATCGTGATCGACTCCCACATGATGGTTGTGATGTAGAAGACGGTGTGCACAGTTGGGGAATTAATTGCGCGCCACATGCCGTGATTGTTGGGGAAGGTGGAGTCCATCATCAGAACGTGGCGGATGAATTGGTAGTTGGAGTCGTAGTCAGTGATGTTGCTGAAAACGATCAGGGAATAGAAGAGAGCTACGGCAAAAACGAGCGCGGTTTTGGCGGCGCGGAGGGTCATGGTTTTTCTCGCGCGGTGAAGGTTTGGAAGTAGGCGATTACCGCACGGAGAGTGGCGTCGTCGTATTCGGGGAGGCTGGGCATTTGCGCGTCGGGATTTTTTTCTTTGGGATTGTGGACGTAGGCGGCGAAATAACTTGGTGAGGTTGTGGCCCACGCCGCGAGGACCAGCCAGGGGCGGTCGGCTTTTTGTCCTCCTTCGCTGCCCATGTTGTGGCAGTGGATGCATTTTTGTCGGGCGATTCGATAACCGGCTTGGACTTGTTGATCCTGAGCTTGCGGTCCGAGAGGGGCGACCGCGGCGAATACGGCGTTTTCGTCGCGGAATTCCAGGCGCACGACGCCCCAGGGAATTTGCGGTTCATCGGAATGCGAGAGGATTTTGAAACTGGGGGTGAAGTTGGCGTGCGAGATCAGATAGTGGCCAATGTCGAGGTTGTGGCCTTCGGAGTCTTTGGGCCACGCGCTGGGCGGTTGACCGTTGATCTTGAGAACAAGAACCGGATGATGCGCGGCGATGTAGGCGCGTGGATAGCTCGCGAGATATTTATCGTCGCAGATAGCTAGTGTTAGATCGGAATCAGGCACCGCAGCGAACCGGCGAACCAGTTCTTCGAGCGAGATTCCGCTCACCTGCGTCGGGCCGGTGAAATTCGCGTCATCCACTACAGTGAGATTTACTTGTGGCAGGGCAAGCAGATCTTCGCGGGTGATGTAACGCGTAGAATTTGACGGCAGTTTTGCCAGGTCACCGCCTAGTTCCAAGTCTAACGGCGACACGCGGTTGGTGTTGAGTTTGGCGGCGGGCGATTGGGCGCGGGATGGCTGGACTACGAAAAGACTTAGAGTCGCGATCAGGAGAATGATGGCGACGGTAGGCTGCGAAAAGCGCTCGCTTCCGGAAGCCGCCGCTACAACGGCAGCTTGGGGCAGCTCGCATTGATTTTGCATGGCACATGCTAGCGCACGTCCAAATTGGCGCAAAGGAAAAGTCCGAGGTGGATTGGGTGATTGCGCGGACGTGTTTCAAAAGTTTTGCTCCTGGTTTCTTCCTCCTCTCTCAACGTAGAAATTGAAAAAAGCGATTTGTGCGAATCAAAGAATTCGTTTCGATTCCCACCACGTTCAGGATAGCGTGCTGCAATTATTCAACGACAGACCGTGCAAAGCGGCCTGGAAAGCATCGAGTGTCAAGACAACAGTGCTTCAATCGGCCTGGCATGGGGATGTGGGTTCCGTGCATTTTCACAATTGGAGGGGTTTTCCTGAATGTGCAAAAGAATCAGCCTTTCCGCTTTCGTCTTCGCTTCATTCCTCCTCATGTTCTTCGCTTCCGCGCCTCTTGTTCGAGCTCAGCAGACTCTCGGCGGCATCACCGGGACGGTTGCCGACAGCTCGGGCGGCGTCCTTCCCGATACGAATGTCACCATCGTCAATGATCAGACCACGCTGACGCGCACGCAAAAGACCAACGAAAGCGGCGCCTATGACTTCGTGAACTTGCCAATCGGCACGTACTCACTGACGTTCGGTCATGATGGATTTCAAACGCAAAAGATACCTTCGATTACCGTGCAGGGGGACCGCACGGTAACGGTGAACGCTACGCTGAAGGTGGGCGAAGTCGGCTCCACGGTGACCGTCGAGGCCACGCCGCTGATGAACTCGGTGGATACCACCAACGGCTACATTCTGGAGAAGGACCAGATCGAATCGGTCCCGCTGCCAACGGGCAGCTTTACGGGCCTCGCGATTCTTTCTCCCGGAGTCAACGCCGAGCTCGCCGCAGGCTCGGGGGTCAACACCGGCCTGGGTAACCAACCTATTTGGGCCAACGGTCAGCGCGATACCAGCAACACGTTCCAGTTGAATGGCGTGGATGCCAGCAACCTCTTTAACGGCAAAAGCACAAGCTCCGTCGCGTCGGCGCGCGTGGTGAACAATACCGGACTTGGCGGCGCGGCGAGCCTTTCGAGCACTTCGGCATCACCACTCCAGACGACCGCATCGCCCTATCTGGCCATCGGCCAGGCACTCCCCACGCCGCCTGCGGAGACCATCGAAGAGTTTCGCGTAAATACATCGATGTATGACGCACAGCAAGGCGCGACGAGCGGCGCGCACATCGATATGAGCACCGCCTCCGGCACCAACAACTATCATGGCAGCGCCTACGTTCACCGTGGAACTGATGCTCTCAACGCCGCGCCCTTTTTCTACAACGCGGATCCCAACATTCCCGCAAGCGAGAAAGTGCCGGAGCAGCATCGCTACAGCGCCGGCGGCACTTTCGGCGGTCCCATCGTCAAAAACAAACTCTTCGGCTTCCTCAGTTACCAGCATATCCACAACTCCGACCAGGAGATTGGCAGTTCTCGCAACGCGGTGCCCCCGGGACTCACCGACGACCGCAGTCCGGCGGCGCTGGCGGCGCTCATAAATGGAAATTTTCCCGGTTCCGCCACGGTTCTACCTGTCGTTGGCACGGCTCCCGGCGATATCAATCCAATTGCCTACGGTCTGCTCAATTATAAGCTTCCGAACGGGCAGCTTCTGATGCCTTCCGCCGGCAGCTTCGTTCCCACCATCAACTTTCCTGAGAATACCTTCACGGTGGGGACCGCCTATTTCATCGCCGATCAGGCGGTTTCGAACCTGGACTACGTGGTGAATTCGAAGGATACGCTGGCACTGAAGTATTACTACCAGCACGATCCCAGCCTGGCGCCTTATGCCTATTCCGAGTCTCCCGGGTTCCCGCAACATCTCGACGCCGGGAGCCAGGTGTTTTCGATCACCAACACGCAAACCCTGAAGCCTAATCTGAGCGTGGTCGAGGTTTTTGGATTTATTCGCGAAAAAGTTTACAGCACCATCGGGCAGCCTTTTACGCCGCAGCAGTTGAGCACTTACGTGCAAAACCTGACCGGCTTGCCCGCGTCCGAAGCGAGCATGAACACCTTCGGCTCCACATTTTTTCCAGGCATCTCGATTGTCGACAACTTCGGTAACGAGGCGCCCTACAACGTAAACTTTGTTACCAACGCCGGCACGAATATCGGCAGTGGCGCTAACTCCCAAAGCGCTTTCACTGGCGCTTTCCAAAACCGTTTCATGCCTTCGGCGAATGCCATTTGGACCACAGGCAAGCACACGTTGACCTTTGGCGGGAGTTTCGCCTATACGCAACTCAATACGCGTGACAGAAGAACCGACAATGGCGTCATCGCTTTCGCCGATTTTTCGCAGTTTTTGCAGGGTCTGGAAACCTCTTATAGCACCAACGGATTCGTCACCAGCACCTTCCTCCAGGGAGATGCGAATCGTTACTATCGTTCCAAGGAAACGGGCGCATACCTTCAAGACAAGTTTCAGATTCGCTCTAACATCAGCCTGACGGCAGGATTGCGATTCGACGATCATGGAGGGCTTACCGAGAAGAACGGGCGTCTCTACAATTTCAACCCCGCTGCCTACAACTATGACGCCGCGACGGACACCATTGTCGACAACGGCTTCATCATTGCCGGCAACAACAAGCTGTTTCCCACCAAAGGCGTGAGCGATTCCACACTAACCGGTCGGCAATGGGGGCTTGCACCGCGACTCGGAGTGGCGTGGAGTCCCAAAAAGTTCAACAACAAGATTGTGGTTCGCGCGGGCTGGGGCATGTACTACGATCGCGGTGAACTGTTCACCTATCTTTCCCCAGGCGTCGCTGCCGGCGTCATCCCCGGTGGGCCATTCGGCGTCAACCAGTCTCCGCCATTCGTAAGTTCTCAGGTTTGCACGGCGATTGGGGGCTTTTACGAGGGCTTCATTCCGACATGTGATCCCACAATGCCCAATGGCGCATCTTTCAATAATCCCTGGGGAGCAACCCTCGGTCCCCCACCCAGCGGCAATCCCGCCACCATCACCCTGCCGAACGCGGCAGCCATCGAGAGTGGGTCACAATTGTTTGCGTTCGCGGATTACAACCGGGCGAACAAGCTCCCCTACACTCTCAATCAGATATTGGATATCCAGTGGCAGCCCCGGAATGATCTCTCCATTGAGATCGGCTACGTTGGAAATTTCGGGCGCCACGAAGTCGTTCCCATCCCGTTCAACCAGGCTCAGATCGCGACGCCCTCCCACCCCATCCACGGACAGAACTATACCTATGGCTACACCGTGGAAGCTCCTCCGGGTTGCAATCCGGCTCTGAATCCAGCGGCGTGCGCGTACACGGCCACCTGCAATCTGAGCACTTCGATGGGCTGTTCTCCCATGGGCCTGCCCGATGGAACGCAGATGATGGCGAACTACGAAGGCGGCAACGTGGACCTTCGCGTTCCCTACATTGGTTATTCTTCGGAGTCCGAGTCTTACACCGCCGCCGGCATCTCGGCTTACAACGCGCTCCAGGCTCACGTCGAGAAACGTCTCAGTCATGGCGTGCAGGTCGGCTTTTCGTATACCTTCTCGCATGCAACCGACGAGCAGAGTGCTTTGGGTCTGTTTTACAACGGCAACAATCCGTTGGATCTTCGCAGCGGGTATGGATTGTCGGACTTCGACCGCAAGCATGTCATCAACTTTACCTATCTCTTCCAGGTGCCCAATTTCTTTGAAGCCTCAACGTGGAAGGGCAAGTTGGCGAATGGATGGGCGCTGGAGGGCCTTGCGATCATCCAAAGCGGCCAGCCTTATAGCGTCATTGACTACTCGGGTGCGGTGGGAAGCATCTTCTACGGCACCTCCGACGGCATCACCAATCCGATCGTTCCGCTGGGGTCCTGCACTCCGTCAGGTGCTCTAACAGGTCACAGCGGCGCGACCGATGGTGTCCCGGCCCTCAATGCGTCCTGCTTTACTCTGCCGCAGTTGAGTCCGGGCGATCTGGGCGGCGCCATCGCGCCCGGCGACACTTTTGAAACGAACTTCACCACCGGACAACGCAATATCTTCCGGCAACCCTGGCAGAAGCGCGCGGACGCCTCGGTCGTCAAGCTGACGAAGTTGAACGAACGATTCTTACTGAAGTACAGCTTCGACGTCTTCAACCTGACCAACACGGCCAGCTTCGACGTCCCGGTTGACAACGTTTCCCAAAACCTCTTCTTCAACGATTTCCCGACGTATGGTTCGAGCCTCTATTCTTCCCCGACGCTCAGCGGCCTGGGGGTCGTGAACAAGACCATTGGCGGACCACGGCAGATTCAGATGACTCTGAAGCTCACGTTCTGATTTTTCCACCCCCCCAACACCGGAAACGGCGGCCGAGATTCAGACTGTTACGAAACGAGTGTGATTAAGCGATTTAAGGCGATGTTCCGAGTGCCGGAGCATCGCCTTTTTTGGTTTTGGCGAGGCGAATCACGTTGTCGTCGTGTGATGACTGGTGGGAGCAGGATCAGGTGGCCTGCAGGGCTGCATGTAGCTTGCGTCCGCCGAGAATGTTCACCATACGCTTCAGATTGTAGGCGGATACGGCCAGACTGATTTCCGTTTGCGCCCCTCGCAGTCCACGCAGCAGGAAGCGTGGATGTCCGAAGATGCGGTATTTCAAATTGGCGAATGGATGTTCCGCGGTGGCTCGTCGCAGCCGCATCGCTTCCGGCGTGGCCCGTTGTTGCATGCGCTGTAGCGCCTCTTCGTGCATGTGACGGGTAACGATCCGTCGTGACGACACAGTGCATCGCGACTTCAGACGGCAGGCTCCGCAGACTTCGGGTTTTGCTGCATAGAGCACGGCACGATCTTTCCGCATGAGTTGTTTGCGGGCGAGAGTCTGCCCGGCCGGGCACAGGAACGTGTCGCTCTCAGCTTGGTAAGTAAATTCCGTGCGGTCGAACAGCGTGCCATCTCCTCGACTGTTCACGCCACGGTTGGCAGGCACATGCGGCAAGATGCCCTTCGCCTCGCAGGCTTCGGCCTGCTCTCCATTCGAATAGCCCCCATCGGCAACCACTTTGATCGCCTGCGCAGGCCCGCCGGTCGCTGCCTGCGCGGCTTCCGCCATCGGTTGCAGGCTGCCGTTATCGCCGGCCTGAACGGTCACTTGTTGCGCCACGATCAGCGCGTGTTCGGCATCGACGGCAGCTTGCACGTTGTAGGCAGGAAGGAAGCCGTGAGTGGTTCGCAGGAAGGCAACTTCCGGCTCCCGGTGCCGGTGCAATTTTTCCAGCGCACTGGCCACAGCACTGGGGTCGATGACCACCTCGTCTTGCTCATCGCTCTGCTCCAACTGTTCCAGATAGCGTTCCAGAGCCTCACGCTCGTGCACACTTTTCACACTGCTGACGGCCTGGAACTTCGAGCCGTCGATAGCGACCCATTCGCCTTTCACCAAGCCTACCGAGCGCGCCAGCCGCACCAACGCGGCTCCCGCTGCGGTTACGCCCTCGCGATGCATGCGCCGGAACTCGGCAATCGTCTTGTGGTCCGGCGCTAGCCGTCCCAGCAACCACATCAACTCAATGTTCCGTCGGCACTCCGACTCCAGTCGCCGCGAGGAACGGATCTGCTGCAAATAGCCATACAGGTAGAGCTTCAGCAGATCGCGCGGATCATAACCAGGCCGCCCAGTCTCGGCCGCCTCGGCGCGCTCAAATCCCAATCCCGCCATGTCCAGGCGATCGACAAATGCATCGATGACCCGGCACACATGATCATCCGGAATCAACTCTTCCAAGGTGACTGGAAAAAGAGTTCTCTGCGTACGGCCCTCACCCTGCACAAAGCCCATAAGAAATTCCCTCGCTTTTCACGAGGGAATCTTCTCATTTATTTTTGGGCGGTCAACAGAGTTTCGTAACAGTCTGAGATTGGCCGCCGTTTTCGTTTTCGCGCAGCACAGACACTCGTCAAGCGCGGTCACACCACTGCGAAGCCCGGCCTTCGAGGGCACGGCCGCTTTCCGAAGCGGGCGCCTTTCGCAGCGTCTTTTCCGGACGACCTCGCAGCCGCGCCGGTATACCGCAATCGAAGTACAAGCGGCGACAGCCTTCACAAATTGCAAATTGAATCGGTCAACTCGAACTGGCGGCGCACGCCGCGCCCGGATACGGTTAGAATGCACGCGATGTCCGCCGGAATCAGTTCGTTGCAGCAATTGAGCGCTACGCTCCAGTCCGGCGCAATCGCACCTCGCGCTGTAGTGGAACAGGCCCTGGCGCGTGCCAACAGCAATTCCGGCCACAATGTTTACCTCGCACTCGAGGTGGAACGCGCGCTCCGCGACGCTGACGAGCTGCCAACTCGATTTCCCAGCGCAAACAAGCCTTCACTCTACGGGCTTCCCGTAGCCCTTAAAGATTGCTTCGACTTGGCGGGCTTCATCACCACCGCCGGATCACGCTTCTACGCACGACGCAACGCGCCTGCAACCGAAGACTCCGCCGTAGCCGCGCGCCTCAAGTCGCAAGGCGCAGTCATTGTCGGCAAGACGCACATGCACCCGCTGGCTTACGGGATCACCGGCGAAAATCCCGACTATGGCGATTGCACGCAACCTCGCCATGCCACACTCCTGACTGGCGGTTCCTCGAGCGGCGCCGCCGCCAGCGTGCAAGAAGGCTCGGCCGTCGCCGCCATCGGCACAGACACCGGCGGCTCGATCCGCGTACCTGCCGCGCTTTGCGGCCTGGCTGGTTACCGGGCGTCGCTGGAACTTGCTCACGAGCGCAAGCTGTGGCGCGGCGCGCTCCATCTCGCACCTTCGTTCGACACGCTCGGCTGGCTATTTCGAGATTTGCGGGATGCTCCGCTCCTCGGCGCGGCGCTATTCGATCTTGCCGTCCCCGCCGCGATGGAAACCAAGGTTCGCATCGGCGTAGTGGCGAAGGAATTTCTGAGCGATTGCGACCCTGTTGTCAGCACCGCCTTTACGCTGTGGCAGGAGCATCTCCGCGGACTCGGCGCGGAGCTTATCCCGATCGAGAGCTCCTTCTGGGAAGAAGCCATGGCTTTCTACGCTCCCATCCAGGCCAGCGAAGCAGCGGCAATTCACACCCCCGCGACCCGCGGCGACTTCTCTCCTTTCGAACGCTCCATCGGCGAGCGCTTAGCCTGGGGTGCCTCGATCCAAAACGCCGAAATTGAGCAATACCGCCAACGCCACGCCGCCTTCCGCGAAAAAACCGATGCCCTTCTCCGCAATCACGATTTCCTGATCGTTCCGTGCGCGCCAGTACCCCGACTGATTGCTGGAGCCGATCATGGCGACACTCGAAAAGCGATCCTCCGCTACACAACGCCGTTCAGTTTGGCGGGAGTACCGGTGGTGACGCTACCCGCGAAAGATGGCGCTGGCGTTCAACTCGCCACCGCCCGCGGAGCCGACGCGCATCTGCTGGCCTACGCCGCAACGCTCGGGCGCTCCGATCTTTTCGATGGGTGAGATATTCCTTGACTTTTGGGTATATTCAAGGTAATGTAACTTTAAGTTATTTTGTGGCCAGCGCCCGTCTCAATTTTCCACCGAGTTATCTGAAATCCTGTGAGTTTGCAACATTGCCTAGTCTAAGACCTTTAGGATCCGCACTTACGACAAACCCGGGGGGGAGGGGCAGAATTGTTAACCAAGCTTTGCCAGGATATTCCGGGTTTTGGCAAGCGGGCACATCTGCTAGTGGCTCGCCTCAAACGCCCGAAAACGTCGCTCAAGTTCCCACTGCTGCCCGGCCTTCTCGCTGCCTTGAACAAACGCCGCACAAGTTTCCGAAGGCTTGTCCCGGGCAAATGTCTCCTGCGAACAACCCGCCACGTACCGCTTGAAGATATCCGGATCGCTCCACAGCGAAGTCCCCGGCAAGAAACTATGTTCAAGCCCAGTGCGGACAAGCTGCTTCAGGTCGGCATAGCGCAGTCCATAGGTCTCGACGGCGCGGACGAACTCACGCGTAAGATCGATTCGCGAAACTCCTTCATCATCGGTCGATAACGCCACCGGCACGCCGAATTTCCTGTAAATCGGAAACGGGTGGTCTTTCCCGCTGATCCCCAGAATCACGTCGTTGCTGGTCAGCGCAACCTCCACCATGACGTGCTTTGCCGCCATCTCTTTCAATAACTCATAGGGCCGATCTTCGTACATCACATCCACGCCGTGCCCGATGCGCTCCGCGTGCCCTTGCTCGACGGCCAGCCGGATGTGACAGCAAAGGCCTTCCTTGGGTACCAGTCCGGGCGCAAGTTCCCCGGCGTGCAATGTGATATGCACTTGCGGATATTTTTCGTGCAGGAAACCGACCATGCGCATTTGCAAAGCGTAGTCGGTCATCGACACGTATCCGTCTTCCGGCATAACAAAGTTGATGCCGACAATCCACGGATTGGCCGCAATCGTTTCAAATCCGAGCAAGGTCTGCGCAAAAACCTGCTCCTTCGGAAATCCCCGCAAAATCTGATAGATGAAACGAATCTCCACCCTGCACGCCGGAGCCCTGTCCGGCTGCCCGCAGCGCTCTCGCTTGGAACGCGTGGCGTCCGCTTGATCGAAGGCCGCTTTGGCGACGGGAATCTCATCGCGCAAACCACGCGCCAACAACGCGTCGCGCATCTGGCCAAAATCATCGTGCCAGCCGATTTCATGCGCGAGCGCCGCGGCATGGCTGAAATCGGGCGTATCCATCAACTCCAGGTATTGCTCGTTCTGAGCAGCGGCGCGCGTAGCCACTTCATCGAGCCACTCGCCCTTGTGACGATGGTCGGTGCCAGCGAATTTGTCGAAGGTGTCAAAGAAATGATCGTGGGCGGTAATCCCCGGAGAAGGCACGTAACCGCGCATCGAGAAAGAATCGACCAGCGCATCGTAAAGGTGTTGATCTTTGTAAGTTTGAGCCGCCGGCACTTTTCCATCTTCGCAACCCGCCGTCGCGGGCGAATTTTCCGAGCCGTGTTGCGGCTTGACGAATGCCAGTGACGCGAGATTGACGCAAAGCCCGTCCTCGGCGCCGGCGCGAATCCACGATTCGGCGTACACCGCACCGCTCAGATGATTGTGCAGATCGGCGCCCTTCGGCATAGCAAACAGGAATGCACGCAGCTCCAGCGGATTCGCGCGCACTAGCTCCAGCGCTCGAGCCGTCCGCTGTTCGGCGGTGAATTGTTGGCGAGAAAGAGCCGCGCCGCCGGTCTGCGCCAATGCCGGCATCGAAACGAAAAGCAAGACACTCGAAATCCGGCACAATTGGACGACAACATCAGCCAGCCGCGGTGGTTTCATTCCCGATCCTTCCTCGATTTGATTGCAGACACTTCACCACAATTGACGCGCAGCGACAAGACGCAGAGCGCCCTAGAACCCAACACGGACGCCTTTGCCGCCAGCCTACGCAAAGAATAGAATGCGATGACGCATGAAGATGACCTCGCTATCGTTAGTCGTTAAAGCCGCCGGCAGACTGCTCGCATCCGCCATTCTCTTGACATTGGCGCTGCCGGACCGGCCTGGAGATGAACTCGCCGCGCAAACCCAAAATGCATTAACAGTTGCCGGCACAGTTCGGGACTCGGCCGGCCAACCCGTCGGTGACGCCCGGGTGTTTCTGGAACAAGCGGGTGCGGCCAAGTCCGTCCAGACGAAAACAAACGTGGACGGTACATTCGCGCTCGCGGCAGATCGACCGGGTACGTACACTTTGCGCGCGGAGAAGTCCGGTCTGTACGCCCGCACCCTCGAACCTTTCGTTCTGACGGCACGAGAAAACAAACACATTGATTTAGTCCTGGCTTCTCCATCCGCAGCCGCCATGGAATTTAAGGATGAGCCCGATTTCACCGTAGCCGGCGTCACCGATTGGTCCAATGCAGGTTTGCACGGATCGGACACCACTGCGCGCACCAGCGAGACGCTTGCCAAGGAAACCGCGACCCTCAAACCCGGCGCCATCGACAAGATCTCTCCCGACGGCAAATACAAGCAGGCGCTGGAGTACCGCGAAAAAGGCGACTACCCGCAAGCCCGAGAACTGGTTCGCAGCGCCCTGGCCAGCGCGGACGATGCCGATGGCCATCGTCTACTTGGCGATCTCGACGAGCGGCTCGGCGATCCGCTCGATGCCGTGCGCGAATATGAACGCGCCGCCCGCATGCATCCGAGCGAGCAAAATTATTTCGATTGGGGCGCGGAACTCCTTCTCCACAAAGCTGTACAACCTGCGGTCGAAGTTTTCACGAAAGGATCCGCGCTTCATCCGGATTCGGCCAGAATCCTGGCGGGACTCGGCGCAGCCTTCTACGGTGTTGGCTCTTACGACGACGCCGCACGCCGGTTGTGTGCCGCTTCCGATTTGCAACCGGACGATCCTGCCCCGTATCTTTTTCTCGGTCAGATGGAAAAGACGGTGTCGGCGCCGCTGCCGTGCGGCGAAGAAAGACTTGCGCGTTTTGCGCGCGTGCAGCCCGCGAATGCTCTGGCGAACTACTATTACGCCGTATCGTTGTGCAAAGGGCAGAGAGGATCGGAGAATTCGCCGGCTTCGCGCCAAGCGGAAGCGCTGCTCGAAAAGGCTGTGAGGCTTGATCCCACCTTCGGCGAAGCTTATGTGCAGCTCGGGGCGATATTTTTTGCCCGAAACGATTTCGCGCAAGCCATTCAAGCTTTCCAGCAGGCCATTGCGGCCAGTCCGCAACTAAGTGAAGCACACTTTCGGCTCAGCCTCGCGTACAAACGCACCGGCGACGACGCAAGGGCGCACCAGGAATTCGATGTCTACAAGCAAACCCAGAAAACAGAGGCAGCGGAAGTCGAACACCAGCGGAGCGAGCTGAAACAATTTCTGATCATTCTAAAGAACCAGCCGGGGCCCACAGCTCCGCACTGACAGGTGCAATCCCGACCCGTCAGATGCGTTCGGCCCCGCACCATGTAGGCGCCGGGCTTTAGCGCGGCAAGCCTTCTCCGAAAAAATCTCGGAACTCAATAACGAAACCGCGTCTCTCACCTCCCCGCAAATAGCTACTTCATTTTCGGCTTGTAGGTGTCCACGATGCCGCTACCCTCGCGAATCGTGAGAATCTGATTGGCCTTCACCTGCGTGAAACGCTCGACCTTCTGCGTCGTAGGCCATTTCACTTCCAGCACGTCGACAATTTGCGTCGTTCCCAATCCAAAGTGCGGCCGCAAATCGCTCTGCGACATAACGCTGGTCCCGGTGTGAACCTCGTCCATCTGCGCGTGCTTCCCGGTGACGACGCGCACCCGCGCTCCGATCGCACTGCGATTGCACTTCGTTCCAATCAACTTGATCTTGATCCAGTTCTGCGCGTTGCCTCCATCATTGCGAAGCAGTGACGGCAGCTCATTCATGTTCAGAATGAGCGCGTCGATATCTCCATCGTTGTCGTAATCACCGAAAGCCGCACCCCGGCTTGAGAACCGCTCGCTAATCCCGGGCCCCATGTCCGCAGAAACATCCTTGAACCGCCCGTTGCCCAGGTTTTTATAAACCAGCCGTGGATTCTTAAACGTCTGCCCGGTGTCGTGCCCTTCAATCTCCGGATAGACGTGCCCATTCACTTGAATAAGGTCGGTCCACCCATCATTGTCGAAATCGACGAAACCGCAGCCCCACGCGACATATTGATTATTGATTCCGACACCGGAAGAAAAAGTCACATCGCTGAACGTTCCATCGCCGTTGTTGTGATAGAGGTTGCAGGTATCGTCCGCAAAATTGGTTTTGAAAATGTCGAACCACCCGTCGCAATCGTAGTCGGCCACCGCGACGCCCATGCCCGCCTGCTCGTGGCCATCCTCGCTGTAGGCTACGCCGGCGATCACCGCTTGATCGGTAAATGTGCCGTCGTGATTGTTGCGGAACAAAATGCTGGGCTGTGAATCCACCGCCACATAAATGTCCGGCCAGCCGTCGTTGTCGAAATCGTAGGATACCGCGGTGATCGAATAGCGTGGCCCGGGCTTCAAAATGCCGGCTTTCTCTGTAACATCGCTAAACGTTCCATCGCCGTTGTTGTGAAACAACACGTTGGTATCGCCCGGCAAGCCGCGCGGGCCGCACATGATGGGAATGCCCTTCCACTGGCAGACGGCCGGCTCGGTCCTGGAAGGAGTATTTTCCGGATCGAGCTTGATGTAGTTGCACACAAAAAGATCCAGGCGCCCATCGCGGTCGTAATCGAGCCAGGTACAACCCGCGCCCCACCGAATCTTCTCGTCGTACACGCCCGCCTTCCGCGTTACGTCGGCAAACGTTCCGTCGCCATTATTGTGGAACAAAACGTTGTGGCCCCAGAAACAGCAGAACAGATCGTCCCACCCATCGTTGTCGTAATCGCCCACGCACACGCCGGTCTGCCAGCCAGTACGCGCCAGTCCGGATTTTGCGGTGACGTCGGTGAACGTTCCGTCGCGATTATTTTTAAAGAGATGCGAGGTTGGCTCTTTGCCGGGCTCCCACTTCGTATCGAAACGCGTGCCGTTGGTCAGATAAATGTCCAGCCAGCCATCGTTGTCGTAATCAAAAAACGCGAGGCCGCTACCCTTGGCTTCAATTATGTATTTCTTGTGATCGACCCCGCCCCATACGTTCGGTGCGGTCAAGCCGGCTTCGCGCGCGACGTCGACGAACTGGACGGGCGACGCCGGCGCAGGATGTGGAACCGGAGCAGCTTGCAGCACCGCCGCTCGATTCCATTTCCAAAGGGGCGTCGCCAGTGCCTCCAGCAAACTGGCGCCAAGCACAACGAGGGAAGATTCCAGAAATCGCCGCCGGGGAAAATTCATCGCCGGTCGGCCGCCTTAAACGCGATCTTCGGAAAGGACCGCGGCACGATCCCAGCGCCTTCCTTGACGGCGATGATGCGATCGACAGGCACGTTGGTCAAACGATCCACTTGGCCGCTCGGCCAGGTAATTTCCAGTGATTCAATCTTCGTGCGCTTTCCCAAACCAAACAGAATCCGTGGATCGCTGGCCGACATGTAGCTCATCCCACCCTTCGCTTGTTCCACGTGCGTAACGCCCTCCGCGGTGAGCTTCAACGAAGCGCTAATGCCATCGCGATTGGATTTCGTCCCGATCAAAAAAATCTCCAGCCAATGATTCGCGTTGCCGCCGTCGTTGCGTAAAAGCTCCGGGTAATCGCCGCGATTGTTGATGGCGATATCCGTGTCGCCGTCATTGTCGAAGTCCGCGGTAGCAAGGCCTCGCCCGGCAATGGGACGCACAAAGTCGGGCCCCAGCGAATCCAAGACCTTCTCGAACGTGCCTTTACCCAAATTGCGGAACATGAGCAGCGGCTCTTTGTAAGAAACTTCGCCGTGATACAGGTTCACGTTGTCCAGCATCGCGCTGTTCAGTTGCAAAATGTCGGGCCATCCGTCATTGTCGTAATCCAGAAATTTCATCGACACGCCGCTGAACAAAATCGCCTTATTCCCGATGCCGGACTTATACGTGTAATCATCAAACGTCCCATTCTGATTGTTGTGATAAAGACGGTTCAACTCGAAATCAAGATGCGTGATGTAGATATCCTGCCAGCCGTCTCCATCCACGTCCGCCGCGTCGATGCCCATTCCCGCTTCGTAGCGTCCATCCTCGCTCGCTGCAATTCCTGAAATCAGGGAGACATCCTGAAACGTACCGTCATGCTTGTTAATAAACAGAAAATTTGGCCACGTATCGTTGGCGATGGCGATGTCGGTCCAGCCGTCGTTGTTGAAGTCCGCAAGCACAACGCCCATGCCCTTCGATTCCGGTTTGCCGACACCGGAAGACTCACTCACGTCGGTAAACGTACCGTCGTGATTGTTGTGGTACAGCTTGGTCTTCTGCCCCTTGTAGTTTCCCGGATTGCAGTATGACCGGTAGCCCGGACGCTTTTCACCGCACCACAGATTATTTTTGGGCGACCATTCAATGTAGTTGGTCACCACCAGATCGAGCCACCCGTCTTTGTCGTAGTCAAACCAGCCCGCGCTGGTGGACCACCCGCCTTCATCGGCGACGCCTGCCTTGGCGGTGACGTCGCTGAAAGTTCCGTTGCCATTGTTGTGATACAGAATCGCCCGACCGTAGCCAGTTACGTAGAGATCGGGGTAGCCGTCATTGTCGTAATCCCCGACCGCCACTCCCTGCCCGTAGTGTCCTTCGCCACCGAGACCCGCCTTTTCGGTAACGTCGGTAAACGTTCCGTCACCGTTGTTGTGATACAGCGCGGAGCGCAACGGCCGCGCCGGCTTATATGCCTCCGTTGCAGCCGTCTGAACGAAATAAAGATCCATCAATCCGTCTTGATCGTAGTCGATCCAGCCAACGCCGGTGCCCATCGTTTCCAGGTAATACTTTTCTTCCGTCTGCGTGGAGTCCTGAAGAAAATTGATTCCTGCAGCCTGACGAATATCGGTATAGCGGACCGTTATCGGCGGATCCTGCACTTTCGGAGATTGCCTGGCGAAGGCCTTGCCGTGAAACGCTGTCAAAACTGCCATGCCAAGCGCCAGCATCACGGCGCAGGCGGTCTTGAGATTGAATTCGCTGCGGAATCGCGCTGTTTCATGCGTGGCCGCCCGGCGGGTCATAGCGTGCGGTCCGCAAGCGATAGCGCCATCTGCAGAAATTGCTGCCGCGCCCCAATCGGCATCGGCTCGTTAAGCGTGGAGGGCCTCTCGGGCGCTCGCGCAAGAGCTTCTTCAATGCGGCTCACGTCCAGGCTGCCGTTGGCGTTACTACCCTTGAAGCGATTCAGTACCTCGCGCGCCTTGGCAATCTCTCCGGTCTGATAATAAAAAATACCCAGTGCGGAGTAGCTCCCAGGCCATTCCGGCAACAAATCCACGGCGCGTTCCAGATGCTGCTCTGCCTGTGGCGTCTTGCCTTCGAGCACAGAGACAATCCCCAAGCCCCACAGAATTTTGCCGGAGCTGGGAATGCGCGCCAGCCCTTGCCGCAAAGTTGCCGCGGCGCCATCGACGTCTCTCCCGCGCAATTCCACCAGCGCAAGCGAAAGATAATATTGATCGTTGTCGGGGTTTCGCCGAATCGCATCGCGAAAAATTGCGGAAGACTTGCCCGCATCACCCAGATGCGCGTAAATGTCTCCGAGCAAAGCCAGAAACGCGTCATCCTGCTGCCCTTTTTCCGAAACATGGTTGGCGGTTTCGAGGGCTTCGGTGTACATCCCCTTCCGGAAGTAAGCGTCGGCCAGATCAAATTTCACATCGTCGGAATCCGGGTTCGCGCCCAATGCCCTTTGGAAATGCTGAATGGCATCGTCATATAAACGGTAGCGCGCCAGCAGCACTCCCACTCCCGTCTGCGTGCGAAAGTCCGCACTGCTCATCTGATCGAGTTGCGCGACTGCCTGACGAGCCTCCGAGAGCTTGCCCAGCTTGAGATACGCCTCCGCCAGCAAGTACAGGTTTTGCGGTTGGTCCGGGTGCTTGCTGATCTCGTCATTCAGCTGCGTCACATCGAGCTGCGCCCGGTCGCGCTCGGAAAGGTTCGACCTCGTATCCACGTAGTCGAGTAGATTTTGATAAGGATAAGAACCCGGCGGCGCGTTTTTGGAAAGCGTCTGAAACACGTTCAAATCGCGCTCCGCGGCTTCGTTTTGATGAAGGCTGCGTTCCACCATCGCGAGCTTGTAGTATCCCGACGCGGGATCTTTGCTCAGCTTGACGTACTTGCGGAGAAGTTCGGCCGCGTCCTCGAAATTCTTATTCTCGATGCGCAGGTTCGCCAGCTCCAGCAGCGCTTCCGAAAGGTCCGGCTTGTAGCGAAGCGCCTGCTGAAACAATTCCTCCGCCCGCGCATGGTTTCCTTGCCGCTCTTCGATGTAACCCATGTTGAACAAGCAGGAAGCGTTGTGCGGATCTTTCTTCAGCCCCGCCTCGAAGTACTTGCGAGCCTCATCGAAACGTCCGAGGTGCCGGTAAGCGAGACCCATAAAAGCGTACGAGCGCGCCGACGGATCCAGTTCGATCAATGTCTTGAACTCGTCGATGGCCTTCTCGGCCTTTCCGGACATAAAATAACTCTCGCCCAGCGCCGCGCGAAGATCCGCGCGCTGCGGAGCGATCTGCAAACCGGATTCGAGCAGCGGTATGGCATCCTCAAAATAATTCTGGGTCATGCTCACGCGCGCCAGAAGAAAAATGATATCGGTATTCTGCGGAGAGAGCTTATGGGCGCGGACCAGTAAATCCAGCGCATCGACAGACTTTTTCTGTTGCGAATCAACCTGCGCCATCAGATACAACGTTTCGGCGGAATCCGGCTTGAGCTTGAGCGCGCGACTCAAAGCTAGCTCTGCCTTGTCGTACTCGGCGTTGTGAAGATAACTCTGGCCAAGGTTGTAGAGGATCTCGAAAGTGTCGGGTTGCAGCGCGTTGGCCTTTTCCAATTCCAGTTGCGCCGCTTTGTACTGTTTTTCCGAGCTGAGCAGCATGCCCAGCGTGAAGCGCAGCTGCACATCATCCTTATTTTGCGAGGAAATCTCCGCGACGATCTTCAGCCCCTCGGTGGTTCGCCCGGACTGAAGGTACGCGCGAATCAGATTGAGGCGCGTCGAGATATTCGACGGATGAACCCGCTGAAAATAAGAGATTGCCTGCGCCGGCGCTCCCTTTGCGAGCAGCACCAAACCGACATTGTAATTTCCATCGTTGTTGGATGGATCCAGCTGCAGCGCCTTCCGAAATTCCTGTTCGGCAAGAACCAGGTTCTGCTGAGCGACGTAAACGTTGCCAATGTTGTTGCGAGTTATGGCGGACTTCGGTTCGATGTTTAGGGCCTGTTGAAACGCATCCAGCGCCTGCGCGTAGTTCTTCTCGCTGGTATAAATTATTCCCAACAAGTTGTAGCCTTCCGCGCTCTTGGGATTCTGCCGGAGCTGTTCCGCGATTTTTTGCTTGGCCTCCTCATCGGAGCCTTGGCGAAATAGTTCCTCCGCCTCGGCGAACGGCGAGGGAGCCTTTGAGGATTGCCGCGCTCTGGCTTGGCCAGGCGCAGGCTGCCGGGCAACTACCGCCATCGGCGTCGCGCCAAACACCATCACCATCAGGATAAAAATTCCGTGAAGCTCCAAAACAGTGCGCGCCAGCCAGGGCTTTCGCTGGTCTGCGAGCCTTGATGCCGCCTGTTTTTCGACTCTCCGCATGCGCCCGGCCTTCTGGCTCCGAAAATTCAATTTAGCATCTCCAGCGCCTGCTGAGCCATTTTGTGCTCGGGCTGCTGATGCAACAAGGCCAGCAAAACCTCTTTCGCTTTGTCCTTCTCGTTCAATATGACATACAAGCGCGCCAGGTTCAGATAGGCCTGATCGTAATTCGGCGCGACACGCATGCACGTCTCAAACTTTTCCTGCGCCGCCGCATATTGTTGTTCGCGGACAAGAAGGACGCCGAGGTTGTTGAGAGCATCCGTGTAGTCGGGACGCAGGCCAACCGCTCTTGCGAGCGATTCCGATGCGCGGTCGAGCCGCTCCTGCCGGGCATACAGCATGCCCAGGCTATAGTGGGCTTCGGGGTTTTCAGGTTCGAGTTCGACGGCGCGGTCCAGAAGCTTCTCGGCCTCGTCCAGATTTCCCTGGCGCCGGTACAGGTTCCCAAGGTTCAGGAGCGCGATGGCGT
This sequence comes from uncultured Acidobacteriota bacterium, assembly GCA_963834025.1. Classification (GTDB taxonomy): domain Bacteria; phylum Acidobacteriota; class Terriglobia; order Acidiferrales; family UBA7541; genus Acidiferrum. The sequence continues at coordinate 1,457,644 of CAWIAI010000007.1, forward strand.
AGTCTGGCCGTAGTTGCAAAGACTTCTGGAAGTTGCGAACACCTTCATCCGCCTGTCCCTGCTGCGCCGCGATCATCCCGAGATTGTTCCACGCTTCCGGATACTCGGGCCGCATCTTTACGGCTTGTTCAAGATAACTCCGAGCGTCCGGCAAATCATTTCGCCGCAGATAGAGTGTGCCCAGATTGTAGTAAGCCTCCGGTTCGTTCGGTTTTCTCCCAATTACACTCTGGAATGACGCTGCCGCCTGCTCCAGATAGCCATGCTGAAAAAACGCCACGCCATACGTAAAGTCATTTCGCTTGAATTCTCCTGCGTAGAGCGTTCCTGGGAATGGAAGCGCCTTCCGCACGCGATCGGCTGCCGTGCGCGGCATCGATTTCAAATCGGCCGCGACGCGATCGGGATTCACGACTCCCTGATAGACCTTGACAATCATTCCGTCCGCATCGATCAAGAACGAGGAAGGAATGGCTAGATCTCTGCGGCGGTCAAAAAGGTAGCGATAAGTAATGTTGTAGATACCCGTCAAATCTTGCGCCGCAAATAAAATGGGAAACGTCACGCCAAGCTTTGCAGCGAAAGATCGCGCCTCGGATGCGCGACTCGGTTCATCGGCATTGATACCCGGGATCTGAAGACCGCTCGATGCGAATGTGGGCTGCGATTTATGGAGGGAGACCAGTTGGTCCAGCGAAGTCTGCGACGACATCGCCCAAAACGTAAGCAGCACGGCCTTGCCCCGAAACGACCGAAGGTCCCGCATGGCCCCGGCGAAATCCGGCAAAGAAAAATCCGGCGCGCTCAACGGCTCAATGAGCCATGTTTCCGCCGCCGAAGGCATTGTCTCCGCCTTGGCGGACTCACCAGCGTCCGCATGAGAGGGTGGAGAATCCACGAAGGCCCTAGCGACAAAATCGTGCGCGCCTTCTTCAATCTCAATTCGATGGTTGACCGGCAAATTCTCGAAAGTCTGCGTCAAACCACTCGGCCAGCGGACGCTAGCCCGCACGTTTCCTCGCGCATCCCCCACGCCAAAGAAAACCTCCTTGGTGTGCTGAGACAAAAATCCGGAGCCCGCCTGCAGATACTTCGTCTGGCGTCGCGTTCCCGCTTCGACGGTCACCGCGGCTCCGATCGCATCGCGATTGCTCTTTATCCCGCGCAAGCGGAATGCCAGCGACCCGCCAATCTCCTTCATCACATTGTGAAACACGCGGACTTGCGGCCCGCTTCGGTTTTTCAGAATAACTTCCAGCCGTCCGTCGCGGTCCAGGTCCGCCAGCACGAAGGACCGGCTGTCGTCGCGGACATCCAAACCTGCGGCGCCGGAGGCTTCCGAAAAAGTCCCGTCACGGTTGTTGACGTAGAGAACATTCCGTTCGTAGCCGTTCCAGGTAGAGTCGGACCGAATCAACTCATTGATAGCATTCCAACCTCGTTCATAGCTCGCGGACGAAGTCGCATCTCGCGGAGACTTTCCAACCACCTGCCGCCAGAAAAAACTAGATAGGTCTCCACGTTCGACGCCCGGACTCACCGGCCCGGAAATATAACCGTTGGCGATGTAAAGATCGGGATAACCATCGTGATCGAAGTCGCAGGAGTCGGAAGACCAGGCCCACCGGCCCATTTCTACGCCTGTCGCACCGCTGACATTACGAAATTTCCCATTTCCCTGATTGCGGTAGAGCGAATTGCCACGGGCGTGCTGGCGATACAGTGCGCGAACCTCTTCCGAATCGTTTTCGTGGAACTGTTTTTGCTCCGAAACCCGCATCCCCGCGGCCGACCACATGTTTGCGACGTAGATGTCCTGCTTCCCGTCGTTGTCGAAATCAAACCAGCACGCGCTCATCCCCGCGCCGGGATCTTCAACGCCAGCCTCCGAGGAAGCCACAGCGAACGTTCCGTCCCCCCGGTTGCGGTAAAAATTGTTGCGCCCAAAATCATTGGCCACGTACAGATCGAGTGAGCCGTCTCCATTGGAGTCACCCCACGCGCACGCAAAACTGTAGCGGTCGTTATCAACGTTCAAGCCCGCAGCCTCCGTGCGGTCGCGAAAAGTCGCGTGTCCTTCATTGTGAAGCAAAAAGTTTGGCGGGCCGTTGCGTGCGTCAAAATACGGGGCTGGATAATGGTACTGGTCCAGACCCAGGTAGTAGCTGTAAACACAGAAATAGATATCCAACCGTCCGTCGCGATCGTAGTCAGCCACCGCCGCGCCCGTAAAAGTGCCCGCTGGAGGACGAGCGAATTGAAAGGCATCGCGTTTGATCGCAAATTTTCCGTTCCCCTGGTTGAGAAACAGCAAAGGACCACTTCCACAAACAACTAGAAGATCCTGAACTCCCTTATTCTCGAAATCCGCGAACAGCGCGCAGGCGGTATCGTCCAAAACGCCCACGCCGGCTTGTTCGGTCACATCTTCCAGGGTTCCATCGCCGCGGTTGCGATAGAGCCGGTTGGGAAGTCCCGCGGGCTGGCAGACGTATAGATCGTCGAATCCATCGTTGTCAAAATCACCGACCGCCAGGCCGTTGTTGCCGTAAACATCGATACCGCTCGCACCATCCAACACCGTGCGCCAATAGTCGGCCCCGTGCGCCAGCTGATTCTTGTACGAGTCCGTGTGTCCCACAACGTGCGACGTAACATCAACGAAAATGGGATCGCGCGCGCGGCAGACCGTCTCCTCGGTCGCCTGCCATTTCACCGCACGCCATCCGCTCGATTCGTCGCGCAACCACTCCGTGCGCCAAAGCCCAATGCGCTCCTCGCGGCCCGCACCCATCATCGCGGCGACGAAGTCGTAACGAATATCGGCGCGAACCTTCGGAGACGCGCCAGCAATTTCCTCAATATGAACAATTTCAAACTGGCAGGACTCGACCTGCGAGACCCGATCAAAGTAAGTCTTGATTTCGTGGAGAAAATCATCGCGGCACGCCGCGCCAACGCCGGATGCTCCGCATGCGGTCTTTGCGGTTGGCCTTTCTACGCCAAATTGCCGTCGAACGATGCTGATTCCGTTCCCAGAACGCACGATCCTTTCGGGAGCGAAACCCAACAGGCCGGCTTCGATCAAGGGATCAAGAAATCTACCCACGACATCCAGGGCCGGCGCGCTTGTACGCAAGCCCCGGCTCCATTCGTCGAGCAGTCGCCCGATTTCAAAGGCGTATTTCTCCGTAGGAAATTCATCCGCTCCGGGCGTCACCAGGCGAAGGACATCATCCAGAGGAGATTTCGAGGGATAGTGCGGCGTTAGGCGTGCATCAGCAAAAGGAAACGAAGTTCTTTGCTCATCGAAGGAAAACGGCGGTCGAAGGCTCGATCCGCGGATAGTCGCGGGCAGAAAAAGCACTGGCGCCCAACGCATACCCCGAAGGAACTCTCTGCGCGATACACGATACTTGTCGCTCTTCAGTTTCGCCATCCTAAGGGGTCCGCGCAGCGCCTCCGCGGCTTCTGCATGCTAGCACCTCGCGGTCACATGGACGCATCGATGGTCGGGTAGGTCCGTTGGGTAGGTGGATTTTCAGTCGGATTCCACAGGCGCAGGACCCGAAGACTCCCCCAAAATCAATTCCGCGGGAATCTGATACTCCCGGCCCTGAGGATTGGGAGAAGCGGACAATTCGTGAAGCGCATCAGCCGCCATCTGCCCCAGCATATCCCGGTGTACGTCAACAGTCGTGATCGAGGGATTGCTGTACTCCGCCAATCGCGTGTTGTCGAATCCAGTCACCGAAATGTCTTGCGGCACCCGCACACCGCCCTTTAGCAAACCCTTGAGCACGCCGACGGCGGTTAGATCATTGACAGCCATCACAGCGGTCGGCCGCGGAGAAAGTTTCGCGATAGCCAGCCCTGCGGCCAATCCGCCTTCAAAGCGCAAGTCCCCGGGAATAACGGGCCCGGGCGTCAAACCCAAGTCCTTCATGCACTTTTCGTAGGCCTGCAGTCGCGCGACGTTGGACTTCAGCTTCGGCCGGCCCGCGATGAACGCGATCCGCCGATGCCCGCTCTTATAAAGATACTCGACGATCTGCTTCATTCCCGAAAAATAGTCGATCCGCAATTTGCTGACGTGACCCCGCACCGGCGCAAGATCCAGAAACGTGACGGCAATCCTGCGTCGCGCAAGCTCGTGAATGAGGCGCAGGCTGATCTCCGAGGTCATGATCGCCACGCCGCGCACGTTGTGCTCCATCATTCTCTCGGCCGCTTCCTGCGTTCGTCGCGGATCGTAATTTGTATCGCTGAGGATCGCGTCATAACCTAACTGTCGCGCCCGCGTTTCAAATCCCTTGATCACCTCCGGGAAAAATGGGTTCACGATGTCGGAAACGATAATTCCCAGCGTGCGGCTGTCCCGCGAAGCCAGGTGTCGCGCATGGGCGTTTGGAAAATATCCCAGGCGTTTTACCGCGGAAAGCACGATGTGGTGGGTACGCCGGCCGACTTTTCCCGTCTTATTCAAGACGTTGGAAACAGTGGCAGTGGAAACGCCTGCGGCCTTGGCAACATCACGAATGGTTAGAGCCATAACCGGAACGGGCAGCCGTCCTCGCTGCGGGGAAGCATCAAACTAGGCGAAGTATAGAAGAAAAAAAAATGCTTGACAATGCGCAAGACCGCGTGCTATTTGGATTGCACTAGGTTAAGCGGTTAAGTTGTTTGGGGGATCCTAAAGGTGAAGCGGTTTACATCCAACCCATTTATCTGGAGATTTCCAGCCACCTTGATTTGCGGGCATTAGCCGTCGCAGGCGCCTCCTCGCTGGTGCGTGAGGAGAGCGGCGCGGCTTGATTGTTTTGGCGGCGGGCTTCGAGAAAACGGTTACTTCGGTATTTCATAACGGTCGAGGACGCAGTGCGGGCCCAACGGCCCCAGGAGGTAAGTGATGAGAGCAACGGCCGTTTCCAAGTTGATCCGGCGAACGGCGCTGGTGATGGCAGCCGGCGCAGTGGTCCTATTTCTGAGCGCTTTACCATTGCGAGCCCAAATCGACACCGGCGCCGTCCTCGGCGTCGTGACCGACGCCTCCGGCGCCGAAGTCCGCGGCGCCACCGTGACCCTCACGAACGAAGGCACCAACGCCACCTTGTCCACGACGACGGGATCGAGCGGCGAGTATAAATTCTCGCCCGTCAATATAGGAACGTACACCGTCAGTGTGAACTTCCAGGGGTTCACCACCATGACCCAGCGCCATGTCGTCGTTAACGTGGACGCCCAGGTGGTCGCCGATTTTGCTCTTAAGCCGGGCGCGGTTACGGAAACGATCGAGGTTGCTTCCACGACCCCCGTCCTTGAGACCCAAGACGCCTCCGTCGGCCAAGTCATCGACCAGCGCAACGTGGACAATCTCCCATTGAACGGCCGCAATTTTACGTTCCTCGCACAGCTCTCTGCCGGGGTCAACACGCCGCAGGCTGACACCCGCGGCAACGCCGCCACTGGCGCGTTTTCCGCCAATGGTCTTCGGCCGGCCCAGAACAATTACCTGCTGGATGGCATCGATAACAACTCCGACACTGTGGACTTTCTGAACGGCACCAACTTCGTCGTGCTTCCTCCCGTCGACGCGATTGAAGAATTCAAGGTGCAGACCTCGGACTTCAGCGCCGAATATGGGCGTTCCGGAGCCGCGGTTCTCAACGCCACGATCAAGTCTGGTACCAACAGCTTTCATGGCGACGTCTGGGAATTTTTCCGCAACGACAAGCTCGATGCTGCCGATTTTTTTGAAAACGCTCACAGCATTGAAAAGGGCGAACTTCGTCAGAACCAGTTCGGCTTTACCGCCGGCGGTCCGGTAGTCATCCCGAAAGTTTTTAACGGCCGCAACAAGGTCTTTTTCTTCGGCGATTATGAGGGCCTGCGCAGAGTGCAGGGAACCGTTCTGACTGGGGCCGTTCCTAGTACTGGGGAACGAGCCAGCGGGTACACCAATTTCCAGGACCTCATCGCCGCTCAATCGGGCACGGTTACCGATGCTTTGGGCCGCACGATGCCGGTGGGCACGATCCTGGACCCCGCGACCACCCGTCAGATTTCTCCGGGCGTGTATGTCCGCGACCCCTTCGGCACTTGCGGATCCGCCCCAGCCGGCTTTACTTTTTCGGTCGCGGGTTGCGGCCTGAACATCATTCCAGCTGGCCGCTTGGATCCCAACGCGATCGCGCTCCTCAATCTGTATCCAAGTCCCACAACGAACGCCGTGGGTTCCCTGCTATCAAACTACGCCAATTCCCCGAAGCTCTTCGAGCACGCCAACTCCTTTGATGCCCGCATGGACTTCAACATTAACGAGAAGAACCAGTTGTTCTTCCGATTCAGTCTGAAGGACGATCCGCAATTTATTCCTGGCATTTTCGGCGGCATAGCGGACGGCGGTGGTTTCCAGCAAGGCAACCAGACCGCCAACGCTCAGCAGAGCGCGCTAAGCTATACGCACACATTCTCTCCGACGTTGATCAACGTTGTCCGCGCGGGCTTGAACTACCTTCACACCACCCGATCTTCGCCCGAAGCCAACACCCTGACGGATATTCCATCAACGTTTGGCATCCAGGGGGTCCCGCAGGAAGCGTTGAACGGCGGACTCCCAGCCTTTGGAATTAACGGGCTGGCCACTTTGGGCAGCAACGCTTTCTTGCCTTCCGATGAAGTCAGCTCCACCTTCCAGCTCACCGACGACGTCACCAAGATCCTCGGCAAGCACACCTTCAAAATGGGTTTTGAGTGGCAACACGTTAAGTTCTCGACGCTGCAGCCGCCCTGGTCTCGCGGCGAGTACGATTACAACGGCGACTACACGGAGGTCCCGGGCATCGACAACGGCAACACCGGCCGCGCCGATTTCCTGCTGACTCCGACTCTATCCACGGTACCGGGGGGCATCAATTACGTTGGAGGTTCGAGCCAAGTCTATCTCTCCAACATCTCGCTTACCGACAACGGCAAGAACTACTGGGGCGGCTACGTCAACGATGACTGGAAGATCACTCGCAAACTAACCGTGAATCTCGGCGTCCGCTACGACTTCTTCGGATTGGTCTATGAGCACCATTCCAACCAGGCTAACTTCGTTCCTGGACCGACTTCTCCGACGGGTGTTCCCTTGTACATCATCCCGGAAGGACCCAACGCCAACAATCTCTCGCCAAGCTTCCTCAGCTTGTTGGCGACGGACGGCATTGACCTCGATGTCACCAACAAGTATGGCAAGGGCCTCGGCAATTCGCAGAACGATAACTTCGCCCCCCGTGTCGGGTTTGCCTACCAGGTCGATCCGAAACTGGTTGTTCGCGGCGGGTTCGGCATGTTTTACAACGGTTTTGAAAACCGCGGGTTTTCGCCGAACATTGGCGAGAATTATCCCTTCCAGTTCAATTTCTCCTACTCTCCTGCCAACGACGTTACGCCCATCAGCGCGGGCACTCCGTTTGCCGGGTGCCCGACGGCGGGCCCAGGAGGAACGGCAACCTTTGAAACTGGCTTCTCGTGCAATTCGCTTACGCCGCTCCTGGTCAACGCCAGCGGCTTGCAATTGCGCGGAATTCAATTCAACTACCAGACGCCGTACACCATGGGTGCCAATCTAACTGTCCAATACCAACTGACGCCCAGCATGTCCGTGCAAGCCGGCTACGTCACCTCGCTGGCCCGGCATTTGGAGTCATTTCCGAACTACAACAATCCCACTTCTATCGCGGCCCAGAACACTCCGGAAAGCACACTCGTGCCATTTCCGGATTTCGGGTACAACGCCAGTTATGCAGCAACCGGCGGCATGAGCGCGTACCACTCACTTCAAACAAAAGTCGAGAAGCAATTCTCGAATGGCCTGAATTTCCTGTTTACCTATACTTTCTCCAAGGCCATGACCGACGCCGGCGACTTGCTCAACGGCGGTAGCGTTGGCAACGTAGGTTTCCGTGCCCCGAACGTTCCGGGTCTCGGAATGCCCTTCGATTACGGCTTGGCTGATTTCGACATTCGCAACGTCTTCCACTTCAGCGGCGGCTACGAGCTTCCTTTCGGCAAGGGTAAGCGCTTCGCGTCCGACGCCAGTGGCCTGATGAACCAACTCGTGGGCGGCTGGTCCGTTCAGTGGAGCACTACACTTCAAGGTGGTCAGCCGATCGCCCTTGGTTGCCCCTCCGGCACAGCCTCGAACCTCGGCTGCGGCGACCTTTACACCGGACAGCCCTTGGACCTCGGCCTGCACACCGACGCGAACGGCCTGCTGAGCTATTTCGGCAATCCGGCAGCGTTTACACAGCCTTGCGTTCTGGGAGCGGGTGGTGTTCCGATCGCGAACAAGCCCGCAGGCTGCCTGCCACTCACAGGTGCCGCCGCGTTGGGCGGTGTAACACGCGTCGAAGGCCCTGGATTCCACCGGTTGGATCTCTCGTTCTTTAAGGACTTCCACATCAACGAGAGGTTCCGCCTGCAGTTCCGTACGGAACTCTTCAACATCTTCAACCACCCGAACTTCAACGCCCCGAACTTTGGCGGTAACGGCGTTGTGGCCATCTCCAACTCGGGCAACTACAACAGTTCGACCTTCGGCGAAATCGGCTCGACGCGCGACGCTCCTTACGATCCGCGGCAGATCCAGTTCGCCCTAAAGCTGTATTACTGACGCCTCACCACCCCAAATCCGCGAAGGGCGTGCTGACCACACGCCTTTCGCGGTTTCTATTTTCCGGCGAAGGCATGGCGTCTCTGTGTAGGCGCCGGCCTTCGGGCCGGCGTTCGCGGCCCTAAGCAACACAGCCAGTTTCAACCCGGCCAGTTTCGCCAGTCCCCCGGCACTTGGACGTCCTCTGTCCGGTGCTAACATACGAATATTGTGATAATGAGATACGCGTGGCCGCTGGTGCTTTTGGCGTGGACGCTGCCGTTGTCATCGCGTACTGCCGGGCAAATTAAGACGCCAGGCAACGATCTCGACCGGCAATTCCGAGCCGCCGTAGCCCAGTACGACGCCGGCCACTTCGCGGAGGCCGCCGTCCAACTGGAAAAGCTGCTGCCAAGCGTTCCGCAAAGCTTCGAGGTCCACGAACTTCTCGGCTTGGTCTACGCGGCCCAGTCCCAGGACGCTAAGGCCAACGAGCACCTCGAAAAGGCCGTGCGTCTCAATCCCAATTCCGGCCGAGGCACGCACCAATCTGGCCGCCAATTTGTCGCGCCTCGGAAAACTTGGCCCAGCCGAAGAGCAGTTCCGCAAAGCGGCACAGCTCGAACCCGAAAATTTCGACGCCAACCACAATCTTGGCGAAGTCTACGTTCGCGCCGGAAAAATTGCCGAAGCCACGCCATTCCTCGAGAAGGCCCAACGCATCGATCCCTCCTCCTACGACAACGGCTACGATCTCTCGCTCGCCTACCTCTTAACCGGCCAAACGAAGAACGCGCGCGAATTGATCCTCGCCCTGCTCCAGCAGAAAAACACCGCCGAACTACACAACCTGCTCGCCGAAGTCGAAGAAAAAGACGGCAATTTCGTCGCCGCCGCCAACGAATTCGAAATCGCTGCCCACATGGACCCCAGCGAGAGCAATCTCTTCGACTGGGCGAGCGAACTCCTGGTCCACCGCACCCTCGAGCCTTCCATCGAAATTTTCCGGCAGGCTACCGAGCGCTATCCGCAATCCTCCCGGCTCGCCATCGGCCTGGGCATGGCGCTCTATTCGCTCGGCAAATATGACGACGCTGTCGTTTCTCTATTGCGCGCCGCAGACCTGAGTCCCTCGGATCCCCGCATCTACCCATTTCTCTCTCGTGCGTACGACAGTTCGCCCGGCCAGGCCGACGAAGTGATCAAACGATTTCGCCGTTTCGCCGAGCTCCAGCCGCGCAATGGCCGGGCCCTCTATTACTACGCGATGAGCCTGTGGAAGGGAAAGCGCGCGCAGGATCCCAGCCTCGATCTCCACCAAATCGAATCGCTGCTCACGAAATCGATTGAACTCGACCCCACGCTAGCCGATGCGCAGCTGCAACTGGGCAATCTTTATTCCGATCAATCCAAATACACCGACGCCATCCCTCACTACAAGCGCGCCCTCGCACTCAACACGGACCTCGCCGACGCTCACTACCGCCTGGGTCAAGCCTACGTTCGCACCGGCGAAAAGGATCGCGCCCAGCAGGAGCTGCAGGTATACCAGCAACTCCGCGCCCAACATCTAGCCGATCTCGACAAACAACGCGCCGAAGTCCGCCAATTCGTCTACTCCGCCAAAGACAACGCCACCGCGAAACCCTGACCTGAATCACGCCGACGCGGAGCACTTGTAGGGGAGGGGCTTGCCCCTCCCGGCGTCAACCCCGGCACGCTGGTCGCCGCGGCCACGTTCCTTTAAGAAACTTCACGCAATCGTTCTGACAATTCAAAGGGCGCGGCCCACAAGCTCCATGTCCCGCACGCCCGCGAGAGGGATATAATGCCGCCGGACGAAATTACTCCCAACGTAAAGGCGGCAACGATGACGATCGAACGTCGCGAATTCCTGAAGACCACCGGCAAAGCCATCACCGCGGGCGCGGCAGCGCTCGCGCTGGGCGGCAAAATCCTCGGCGCCAACGATCGCGTCCGCGTAGCCATCTGCGGTGTCCGAGGCCGCGGCACCGATCACATCAAAGGCTTTCCCCGCGTCCCCGGAACGGAAATCGTCGCGCTCTGCGACATCGATGAAACGATTTTGAGTCAGCGCATCGGCGACGTCGAGAAGATGAACCTGCCTAAGCCCAAATCCTACGTCGATGTGCGCAAGCTCCTCGAAGACAAGGAAATCGACGCTATCTCCATCGCCGCTCCCAATCACTGGCATTCGCTGATGGCCATCTGGGCGTGCCAGGCCGGCAAAGACGTCTACGTGGAAAAACCCTGCTCGCACAACACCTTCGAAGGCCGGCAACTCGTCCGCGCCGTTAAAAAATACAATCGCATCTGCCAGCACGGCAGCCAGTGGCGATCCAATCCCGGTATGCTGGAAGCCATGAAGCATTTGCAAGGCGGCACCATCGGTGACGTTTACATGGCTCGCGGTCTCTGCTTCAAGTGGCGGCCGTCTATCGGCCACGCCACGGAAGAGCCAGTCCCCGCCGGCGTTCACTACGATCTCTGGACCGGCCCAGCCCCGCTGAAACCCTTCACGCGCAATCGCTTTCACTACAACTGGCACTGGATCTGGGACACCGGCAACGGCGAAGTCGGCAATCAGGCCATCCACGAAATCGACATCGCCCGCGCCGGACTAGGCGTAGGCTTCCCTACATCGGTCTCCGCCATGGGCGGTCACTTCATGTTCGAAGACGATCAGGAAACGCCCAACACTCTAAACGCGACTTTCATTTTCGAAGGCAAGGATGGCAAGCGCAAAATGATGGAGGTCGAAGTTCGCCACTGGATCACCAATCATGAAGCGGAAATCGGCACCGGCGCGTACGGTGCGAGTGCCGTGCCTCCCGCAGGACTAACCAGCTCATCCGACGCCACGAAAAAGCCGGCCGACAAAAAGCCTGCGAGCTCGCAGCAATCCCTCGGGCCAAAAGACGCGAAGACCAACACGGTAGGCAACATTTTCTACGGATCAAACGGCTATCTGGCGGTCGATGGCTACGACGCCTACAAGACGTGGATCACCGACGAAGTCGAGCCCGGCCCGCACGGCAAAGCCTCCGGCGACCACTACGCAAATTTCATCGACTGCGTCCGCAGCCGCCGCGCCGAAGACATCCACTCCCCAATCGTAGAAGCCCACATCTCCACAACTCTGGTGCACCTGGCCAACGCGTCCTACCGCCTCGGCCGCACCCTGAAATTTGACGCCACGACAGAGCAGGTGATCGGCGACGACGAAGCCAACACGCTACTCCGCGGCACATATCGTGCCCCCTACGTCGTCTCCGAACAAATGTAGCGCAGTGCTCTAGCGCCCCACTCGACGCCGCCCGCGCCGGGCAATGTCATCCTGAAGCTATCCGACGAGGATAGCTGAAGGACCTCAACTGCCGCTGCCGCCTGCGTCAAAATAAGGTGCAGCTCGGTTTGCGGCGCGATTCCCAGTTCTTAAACAGCGAGTAATCGCCCAAAAAACGAACGATAGCGCCGGAGCGCAATACGCAGATCCTCGGTCGAAACGTCCCCGCCGCGATCCCACCGCCCCTCCAGCCTCGATCGCTCTTCCGCGAATTGTTCCGCCAGGCGCTTCATCGCGGCAGCCACGAGACGATCCGCTTCCTCCACGGCTCGCCGCGGCTCATCCACAAAGTCCACCTGAATCGCGTCCCACCGCGCCCGCAGCGTCCCGGCTTCCTCTTGCGAAAAACAGAGGACCTGATTCCCGCTCCGTCGCCATAGCGGTTGCGGTTCCAGCACCGGCGGCCCGCATGTCCGGTTTCCCCGTTAATCGGGACCTACTCAAATGGCTGCTAGGTTTCGGTGTGAGCTACCGTCGCTGTATACTCCCGTTAGTCGTAACTCTGACTCCAAGGTGGCTTCGTGAGCGTTTCCAGAATCTTTGTACTCGCTGCCGTTACCCTCACGTATCCCAACGTAACTTTCGCACAGAACTTAACTCCTTCCCCCACCCTGCCACTTGACCCACAACGTCTCAAGTCCATTGACTCCTTCATCACGACTCAAATGGCTCATCAGAAGATCCCGGGTCTTGCTGTTGGCATTTACAGCCGAGGGCAGATTCTGCTGGCTAAGGGCTATGGCCAGTCCAACATGGAACTCGCCGTGCCTGTCAAGGCGGGGACGATCTTTCAATCTGGTTCTGTTGGGAAGCAATTCGTCTCTGCTGCCATCATGATGTTGGTGGAGGAAGGCAAGCTCTCGCTCGACGACGGTATTACGAGGTACTTTCCCGACGCCCCTGCAACTTGGAAGCCCATTCTCATTAAGAACCTCCTTTCGCATACGTCGGGCTTGGCGGAGTACGAAAGCGAGGAGCGCACTGGGCCCAAAGGCCCCTTTTACCTACGGCTTGATTTCACAGAGGATGAGCTCTTATCGAAAATCGAAGCGCTGCCCATAGAAGCGGCTCCCGGAGAAAAGTGGGACTACCGCAATACAAATTACGTTCTCCTCGGCATTCTGATTCACAAGGTCACCGGCAAGCCCTACGACGAGTTTCTCAGCGAGCGCATCTTTAAACCGCTTGGAATGACATCCACGCGGCTAATCAGCGACCGTGACATCATCCTGAATCGGGCCGCTGGCTATGAGATCGAGGACGGGCAGCTCAAGAATCAGGAGTGGGTCTCTCCCACCTTTAATTCCACTGCCGACGGCACGCTGTATTTCAACCTCATTGATCTGGCCAAGTGGGATGACGCGCTCTACGGCACACAACTTCTCAAACAATCCAGCTTGGACCGTATGTGGACGGTTTATTTGCTGAATGATGGCCAGCCAAACGGGGCTGGGTACGGATTTGGATGGAGTATCGGCAAGCAGAAAGATCACAAACGTATTGGCCATGGCGGGGCATGGCAAGGGTTCACTTGTGATATCTCCAGGTATCCCGACGACAATCTGACGGTAGTAGTCCTAACGAACCTTGCAGGTGCCAACCCAGGCTTGATAGCGCAAATAACCGCTGGTCTCGCCGACCCTCTCCTTCTGCCCCCTAAGCTCGTGCCCATCGCTGACACTCAGCCGGCAATTGCGGCCTCTTTGGCAAAGCTACTGGATCAGCTATTAGCTGGTGCGGATACGCCTCCACAGACCACGGACGGGGCTACTGCACGCATCATGCCTGATAGCAAATGGGTCCGGCACAGGCTCGCCGACCTTTGGCCCGGAGGCGCGCTTACGCTCGTAAAACGCATGCCTGCCGAAAGCCCAGCTGGCCAGTCTACGTCCGTGTTCCGCCTTAGCAAGGGAGACGACGCAGTTTTGGTCTTCATTGGGTCACCTTCCAACGGAGGGATCTCCACCCTGCGTACTGCGCCTGACCGCGAGTACGATTGGTAGTTAGATTTCCGACCGTTTGGTTAGCACTCAGTCCTGATTTGTCGCGTAATCGGAAACTGACCCACTACCGCCCGCCGGACATACGGACTCGCGGTCCACAAACTCCTGTAATTTAAAGACTTTGAAGTTTTGCCTCTGGGTTTCCGCGTTGAAGCGCCAGAACCTTACTCGTACCGTAGGCAATCGATGGGATCGAGGTTGGCCGCGACGCTTGCGGGATAGTAACCAAAGAACAAGCCCACGCCGACCGATATCACGAAGCCTATCGTCACCCACAGGTACGACAGCGTGGCGGGAATCGAAGGCACGAGAGTGCGCACCAGCGTCGATACGCCTGACCCGATCAGGATGCCGATGATTCCTCCGACCAGGGTAAGGACCACCGCTTCCAGCAGGAACTGCAAACGAATGTCCGCGCGCCGCGCCCCGATAGCCTTACGCACCCCGATTTCCTGCGTGCGCTCTGTCACCGAGATGAGCATGATGTTCATCACACCGATCCCGCCGACCAGCAAACCGATCGAGCTGATTACCGTAGTCAGAATCACCAACGCTCCGGTGAGTTGATTCCACAAGTTGCTCAGAAAATCCGGCGAGCTCAGCTCGAAATCGTTGTCTTTTTCGGGAGGAACACGGCGCAAACGGCGCATCACCTGAATGACTTCACCTTGCGCCATGTCGACGTTTACATCCTTGGGCACCGTGAATAGCAGAATCAACTCCTTGGCCTCCGGGTATTGCTTCTTGAAATTGCTCAGCGGGATGATCGCGAAGATATCCACTCCCGGACCCAGGAACAATCCCTGATCGTGCTCGAATACACCGATGACCTCGTACGCGGCGCCGTTGATGCGCACGGTCTTGCCAATCGCGTCGGTATTGGGGAACAGCGATTCGCTGATAGCCGCGCCCAGCACCACCACCGCACGCGCATGCTCCTCGTCGAAGGCGCTGATAAAGCGGCCTCGCTCGATCGCAAACAGCGGAATCGCCTCCGTATACTCCGGCTCGGCCCCGCGCACGATGACTTTCTCGACGCTATGGTCTCCGCTGGTGATCAGATTGCTGTCCCCGAAGAAAAATCCGCGCGTGCCGACCGTGTTCACGTTTCGCACGTCCGGAGCGGCTTGCCGGATGAAGTCGGCATAGCTGTATTCAATATACCTGCGGGTGCGGATGCGTTCGGGCATGTGTGCAGGGTCTAGGCCTGGCGGAAATCGCGTCAGAAAGTAAGTGCGCGAGCCCAGGGATTCCACTTTGTCCGCCACAAACTTGTTCAGGCCTTGGATGATGGCCGCCATGGAAATCACCGAGGATACCCCGATGACGATGCCGAGCACCGTTAAGGCCGAGCGCACCTTGGACGAGCGCAGCGTCTCCATCGCGGCCAGAAAATTCTCCCGAGCCTGAGCGAGCGTCATCAGTGCCATCAGTCCGACCTCAACGCAACAACCGGGTCCAGTCGCGACGCTCTCATTGCCGGATAGATTCCGAAGAACAGTCCTACCGCCGAACTGAGAATCACTCCCATCACCGCCACCCACGTCTGCACCGAGGCGGGGAACGGTGTATAGGTACGTAACATCAGGGCCACAAGGAACCCCACGGAAATCCCGGCGAGCCCTCCGGCAATGCATTGCATCACGCTTTCCAGCATGAACTGATGCAGGATGTCGCTTTGGGTCGCGCCCACCGCGCGCCGCACGCCAATTTCCCTCCGTCGCAGGGTCACGCTCACCAGCATGACGTTCATGATCACGATGCCCCCGATGACCACGGAGATGGCGCTGACCATGATGAACACCCCGAAAAACGCCGAGCTGATGCTGCGCCACAGAGCCATGTAGCTTTCCTTGGTACCAATGAAGAAATCATCGTCCATATTTCCCGTAAGATGGCGGCGCGAGCGCAAAATCAGATGGGCCTGGTCCTGCGCCCTTTCAAAATTCGCTGCGCTGGTCTTCACGTTAATCGTGATGCTGGAGTGAATACCCTGAATACGCAGGAACACCGGCAGCGGAACCATAACGAAGTTATCCTGGTCCTGCCCCAGAACGCTGCCGATCTTTTCCATTACTCCTACAACCATGAATTCATCGTTGGCGATCCGCAGGGATCTTCCCACCGGGTCCACGCCGGCAAATAGTTCCCGCACCAGCGTGTCCCCGATCAGGCACACGTTGGTCCTATGTTCCGCTTCGGATGAAGTGAAGTACCGGCCGAGTTCGACCGCCCGCGAGTCCACATCGACCATGTTTGACGTTTGACCATAGAGGGTTACGTCCTGCAGTTCTTTGTCGCCCGATCGCGCCCGGACGCTGGTGCTCGTGCTGGCCCCCACTACTTCGCAAGCGCCGCATCCTTCGGCGATGGCGGCCATGTCCTCGGCTTCAATTTTCTTGAACTTTAGCGATTTGATGATGATGTTGAAGTCCGTCACCGCGAATGGCGTGCGCGCGACCTGGAATACGTTTGTGCCTAGGTTGGCGACCTTCTGCTCAACGTAAAGGTTGGCGCCCTGCACGATGGTCATCACCGTTATGAGCGTGGCCACACCCATCGTCAGTCCAAGCATCGTGAGCGAAGCGCGCAGCTTGTGCCCCCGCAGGGCACCGAGGCACTGGGCAAAATTGTCGCTAACAGCAAGCATGAGGTTAGAGAGGATTTCTTCCGTTACTCTATCAAATTCAGCAGGTTCCAGTCGTGACCCACTAAAGTTGACCTGCCAAAGTTGATGGAGCCCTCTCTAAGAGACTACGAAAACAGAGGGGCGGGAGTTACGGAGGAGAGTTACGTAGGGAGGTTGCGCAGGGAGAGTTACGCCGTCCGATGTGCGTTGCTAACTGGGGCCGGAACGCGCCCTCGGTGGCTTCCGAGCGCACCTCTCTCAGCGAAAGTGAAGATTCGAGGCTACTTATAGGATAACTCTTGACAACTAGTAACAATATGGTATAATCGCAATTAGACTCTGGCACGATTCCTCCGTGCTCCGCGAATTATGCTTGCCCGCCACGCCGACCCCAAAACTACCCAAAAGTCCTCGCACCCCTGGCAGTTACTCTTGGATAAACAAGCTACGCCCGTAAGTCCTTTAGAATCCATACTTGCGCAAGTGTTGATTCTAAAGGCCTTTAAAGTCCCTTAGAATGAATACTTACAAAAAAGGGGAGGGGGGTGGCAGCGAATTTACGGCCGTCGTCCTGCGAGATCCAGCGCTCGGCGAGTGTCCTCTACGGTTGACTTTGTCGCTGCCGGGACATAGTTTCTAAGGTTACTATCGTTGGTTCTTTCATGAATTCTCGCTCTCAATCTGGTTTTCTCGGTCGTGCTGGCTGGCCTGCTATGGATGCCTCGAATCCTCGGGAAATCGCGCGCCAGCTTGCTTATAGCCGTCGAGACTTCTTGCGTTCTGCCGCCGGAGTTGCATTGGGCAGCACACTGCTCCACTCCCCAATCGCTTTGGCTGGCGCCGCCATGAAGAAAAGAAAAGTAGTCGTCATCACGTTCGGTGGGGGTGCGCGCGATCAGGAAACCTTCGCACCCGAAGGCCAAGAAAATATTCCGCACCTGATGCGCGAGATGATTCCGCAATCCACTTTCTTCACGCAAGTAGTGAATCGCGGCATCCTCGGGCATTACGTTGCCACCGCCAGCCTCGCCACCGGCGCCTACGAAACCTTCAACAATTTTGCCGCCGTTTCACCGGAGCATCCCACCGTTTTCGAATACTTTCGCAAGGATTTGCATCGCCCGGCCTCGGACGCCTGGGTCATCGCTCCCAGCAACGGCTTCAATCGCATCGGCGAAAGCAGCAGCCGCTCTTACGGTCCCGGGTTGGGCGCGCGCGTGATTCTTCCCAAACACCTGTTGACTGCGGCCACGGGCGGCAGCGGCGGCAAAGACTACGAACATCTGCTGCGCGACAACTACGAAACTCCGTTCTACACGCCCGAGCTTTCCGGCAACGAATTTGAATTGCAGCAATTAGCCATGATGCTGAAACTCTCGGTGGACGACTTCAAGGCGCACGCGCTCACCTTATCCAGTCCCGATGAGCTTTCGGTTTACATCGCACGGCAGTTGATGCGTCAGGTCGCGCCGAGTCTTCTCTGGATCACCATGCACGACATCGACATCGCGCATGCCGGAGCCTATTCCCTTTATATCGATGGCATCCGACGCACCGATCGTCTCTGCGCGGAATTGTGGAAGACCATCCAGACGGAGCCCGAATACGCTGGCAACACCACACTGTTTATTTTGCCGGACTTCGGGCGCGACTCCGACGAAGACTCCGGCGGCAACGGATTTCAGCATCATCGCACTGGCGACGCGCTCTCTCGCACCACCTGGTTGATGGCCATGGGCGCGGGCGTTCGCGAAGGGATTGTCTACGATCGTCCCACGGAATCGACAGATCTCGTTCCTACGCTCGGCTCCATGATGGGATTCTCGGCTGCGCTCGCGCAAGGCAAGCCGATACCGGAACTCTTGTAATGCTTCCCGCCGATCTCAAGCCCGACAAATTCAACGGCTACCCGCCGGAAGCTCGAAAGCTGGCCACAAATTACATCGCCGCCTTGCAACGACTGCCGCTGAGCTTTCTCCCCAGCCTGTTGCGTGAAGTCATCGAATACGATTTCAAGTTTCCGGTCGAGCGCAAGGCGGTTGAGAGAGAACTCGCGAATCTCGCTTCCCTTTCTTCGGAGCAGACCAAGGAATGGTTTCAAGGATTCGCGCAGATCCGCCTCTCCACCCAACTCGAGAACGCGGACTGGGTGAATGCGCCCGCACAATATGTGGAACAGTTTTCAGCCTACCTTTGGAGCACGCATCAGCAGGATGCATTCCGCGCGGCCGCCGTTGGATACGCCGAGCGTTTGCATGCAGTCGCGCCACCCGATCCACCGCCAATCCCGCGGCTGGGCATTACCGTCGTGGGAAAGGGCGTAGAGACGTACGACGCGCCGCTTTTCAGAAAGCTTCGGGCCCACGGCGTGTACTTTAATCACGTGAATTCCGAAAACGGCCTGCAATTTTTGCTGGACGCGGTCGCCGCGCGAGCGCAAGCGCATCCCGCTCCGTACGCTCACTGGTATATCGACGGTGGCGAGGAGACGAAGTACGATCCCGCGCTAACGTGCGTCTCGTACCATGCGCTGGAACCTGCCCGAGCTGCTTTGAGCGCGAAGATGCGCGCCGAAATCGAGCGCCCCGGCATGGGCCCGGAAGCGTTGCGCTCGCTGATGGCGCGCATGCGTCCCGAGGATCTTGGCCTGAACGCGATGCCCGGCAAAACGTCTGAACCGATCATGGAGCGATTCCAACTCAAAGTCCTGACGGAAGGTTCCGGGACGCAAATTTTTGCTACTACTTTCGCTCAGTGGACGGCACGCGAAGCACTTCGCCGCGCGCAGCCCCTTACTTTGTTGGTCCGCTTCGCGCCGCGGCAAAGACAGAAGCCGATGAACGAAATGATTTCCGATAGCACGAAGCCAGTGGAACTCGATCCCGTTGGCTCGTTGGTTGACGGCGATTTCGGCGCCTATTACAACTGGCTGAATCAGCAAAGACTGCCAGGCGCGGAACAATCGAGATTCCTGGTCTGGTTTGAAGGTCACAACGAGGCCGTCGCGATCGGCCCATCCTGGCCGCGCGGCACACAATCCAACGCCGCCGCGGACATGAAGCAGCTACTGAGCTAATTCGAGCTAAGTCCTTGCTTGTCAGGCCTGTAGGCCGCGCGTCCTGCAGGCGAAAGAGGAGTGCGTATATAAAGGATAGTCGCTTGGCGTCGCTAAGCGCATTATCGCCACGGTTGTTGGGAATGCGCTCTCACATTTTTTTCTGTGTGGATGCGCTTGCTATCTTGCCGCAGCATTCCGGACGTTGGGGGAGGTTGGAGCTATCCCATCCGCCGCCAAGCGCCTGGACCAGCAGAACGGCACTGGCCATGCGGCGTCCGAGAATGTTCACGGCGGTGAGTTCGTCGGCGAGTGCGGCATTCTGGGCGGTAATTACTTCGAGATAGCTGGTGACCCCGCCTTCGTATCGAGTGACGGAAAGGTCGAGTGATCGTTGGGCGGCTTCCACTGCAACGGCTTGGACACCGGCCTCTTGCTCCAGGATTCTAAGAGCGGCGAGATCGTCTTCCATTTGCTGGAAGGCGGTGAGAGTTGTTTGCCGGTAGTTTGCAACCGTGAAGTCGTAACCAGTTTTTGCTTGATCCGTGAGCGCGCGGCGGCGCCCAACGTCGAAGACGGTAAACGCAGCAGAAGCACCAACGGACCCAATTGCGCTGGGGCCTTGCAGCAGTGTGGTGATCGTGCCGCTGTCGAAACCTCCCGCGGCCATCAGATTAATCACTGGGTAGTACGCCAACTTTGCTAAACCAATTTGCGTGTTAGCCGATGCGACTTGGCGCTCAGCGGCGGCGATGTCGGGACGCCTTTCGAGCGACCGGTGCGGTCCTGCGTGCTCCTCTGGAAGATCTGAAAGTGACGTTGCGAGTCGATCAGCCGGCCGTTACTCTGCGCCAGGCGGAATCGAGCCACATTCTGAAAGCTCTTCGCGAGACAAACTGGGTTATGGGAGGGCCGCGCGGGGCCGCCGCTCGGCTCGGACTGAAGCGCACCACGCTTATTAGCAAGATGCGTAAGCTGGGACTCTCGCGACCCATACCCGGACTCGCTGTTTAGATTTTCGGCGATCCGTAGAACTCGGCTCATCGAAGGAAACTACTGTTCTCGCATTACTCGCGCGACAAGCGCTTCGATGTGCTATTTGGTTTGCTTCCACGAATGTTGCGATGGGCGCGAGACCGAATGACGACGAAGTGTCACAAGTCTCACACATGTCTTTTCCGGATCTCGGGCATACCGGAAAGACGGCGATGGGATTCGGTGGATTTTTGCCAACTACATAAACGATTCGGTACCCACGTAGTCTGTCTTTCATTAAGAGACGAGCGCAAAGGGGTCAAGGTGAACGAACTATTGAATCTGGCCGTAAAGGCGCATGGGGGACTGGAACGATGGAACAAGGTCAGGACGGTCAAAATGGCGGCTTCGATTACCGGCGCGATCTGGTATGTGAAAAGCCAACCAGACTGCCTGAAAAGCGTCGTGATGACCGCCAACGCAAAGACCGAGCGGGTCGTGACAGGATTTCCCGGCCAGGACAAGCGCTCGATTTTTGAGCCGAACCGGATCGTGATGGAGAAACTGAATGGGAACGTTATTGAATCCCGCAATGACCCAGAGAAATCGTTTGAAGGGCACGTTAGGGAGACTTCGTGGGATGACGTCCATGTCGCCTACTTTTCGGGCGAGGCATTATGGACGTATCTCACCATTCCGTTTCTCTACACCTACAACGGGTTCAAAAGCGAAGAGATCGCATCGATCCATGTGGAAGCGGAGATCTGGGGGCGCCTGAAGGTCACTTTTCCCGACTACGTGAAAAGCCACACGAGGGAACAGATTTCCTGCTTTGGTCCCGACGGGTTGGTGCGCCGGCACGACTATACCGTTGATATTCTGGGTGGGGCCACCGGCCTCAACTTCGCTTCTGACTATCGCAACGTAGACGGCATCATTTTCCCAACGAAACGTCGCGTCTATGCATTTGAGGGCGAGTATCAGATTGTGAAGGAACCACTGCTCGTCGCGATTGATATGGGCGAGGTTACCCTCGACTGATGCTCCTGTCTTGAAATCATTCCGCCAAAGTCAGGTTTTGCTATTTCGCTTCCAGGAGCAAGCTGCCTGTAAAATCAACATGCAACTTTCCCGTTGGACCGGTCACGGTACCGTAGTCTTTCCCGTCGACGTAGTCAGTCACTTGATAGGTCTTGTCGCCAAGTCCTCGCAATTCTACTTCGCCACTCCATTTTTCATTTTTGCTTTGCTTATCCGTTGTAGCTGGGGCGTAGAAGGCATAGTACATTTCGCCTCCTTTTTCGATTGCGTAAGCTTCCGGCGAGTCATAGCCGTAGACGTACAAATCCAGAAAGTTTCCCTTTGAGAGCATCTTCTCGTTGTAGAGGGAGATCCACTTCTTCCAATGCGCTTCCTTCGCGGGATTCAAATAAACATTTTTGAGCTTGGGACTGGTATCCGGCCACGTGAACTTCGTTCCCAGTACCCCGCCGGCGCCCAAAGTCGAAGCGAAGTCGTCTCCAATATCTTGTTCGTTGTCGGTGTTCGCTCCGGTGATGCGGGTCAGCTCAACGTGATCTCCATAAATGGCGGCATTGGGACCGAGCAAAGCCTTATACATCTTGAGTCGGCGGCGGACTTGCACGGAACCGACCGGGTCGGCGGTCACGGCTTGGTCCATGTAACGCAGCCAGGCGAGGCTTGGTGGCGTTCCGCAGGGGCAGCTTTGCGTCACGCTGTCGGCTTTCAGTGCGCGGGTGGTTTCGAAGATCGTCTTATAGACTTCACCCATCGCGTAGACCGATTCCAGCGGTGATTTGTGGTGATGCTTGGGGTTGTAGCAGCGCGGCACTGAGTAGATGTTGTCGAGTTTGTGTCCGTCGAAATCCCAGTCGCGGATGAATCGCTCCGTGAGTTGCTTATAATATTCACGGACCTCGGGCACGGCGGGGCAAAGCGTCGCCAAATTGCGCGTCATCCTTGCGGGTTGACCTTTTTCGTCGAGGATCAACCAGTCTGGATGCTGCTTGACGACGTCGGAAACGGCGTATTTGTGCTCTTCGTACTTGAACTTTCCATCTTCCACCGCCAACGGCAACCACCAGAGCTGCACCTTGATGCCTTGCTTGTGAAAATCACTGACCATTTCCTTGATCGAGTTTCCGCCGAAGGTATCCTGGCGGGGCTGCCAGTCGCCGTAATTATCGAACCAACGATCGTCGAGGGTCGCCCAGTGGATGCCCAACTCCTTCAATTTGGGGATGGTGTCGATCATTTGTTTTGGCGTTACGTTTGATTCGTAACCCCAGCCACACCAGCTCACCGCGTAATTTTCTTCGTTGTTCTTAGGACGGGCCAAACCTTCGCGCTCTACCGCTTGTGACCAGGTACTTAGGGGTTCGTAGTAGTCGCCATGATAGAGATTCAAGAACGTTCTGGGGGTGGAAAAGCTCTCGCCCAGTTTGAGTGTCGTATTTGCGGGAACATCGACGGCTGCATCCACTTTACCGTCGGCCGTTGTTTGCACCGGAATGGAGAGGGCCAGCGGTAGTGTTTCCAGATGCCCGATTGCCAAGCCCATGTTGCGCGTCCAGAACGCCACTACCGGTACTCCACCGCCTACGCGACCCAGGTCGTCGCGAGTTTCCACCGGAGCGCCAAAGGGGTTGTCTTGCGAAAACTTTGCCGGGATGGGGAGGACATCATCCTTGCCCCATCGGATGCTTGATCCGAAGAATGCCCACATTTCATGAGATTTCGCGTTGCTGTCCGCCAGAGACGCGTTCAATGTGTGATTTTGCAATGCTACTTTATCGAGGACTATTTCTTTCTCGCCGGAATTTTTGTAGCTGGCTGAGAGTAATGCCAACGAGGGGAAGTCGTCGTAGACCTCGACGGTCAGGAGTTCATCGAGTCCGGTACTCGAACTGTGACCTTGGACCTCTACCCGTTTGCCGAGTGAGCCGAGTTTGCCATTCGCCGACTGGATTTGGGCGTGACCCAGATCACGCACGAGATCGTTTACGACTTGCTTGCCGCTGGTTACGACTATTCCGGATCCCGGTGCGGCGTCATCCAGAGTCAGCCATTGCGTACCGTTCCTGAAGCGGCCCAGCAGGCTGCCTATCGCGGTGAGGACAAACTCCGCTTGCGCGGTCTTCAAATGAATTCCATCGGCTTGGGTTTCCACGGTCACAGTGGATACTGGTTCGGGCTTTTTCTCCTGGGTTTTACACCCGGCAAAAATCGTCAACAATACCGCTGTTATTACGGATACCGCAGCACCGTGCGACCCTTGGCGAGCCCAGTTCATTTTTTTTCTCCGTGGTACATCGCAAAAATCTTTTCCGCGTTTTTGTGGTAGACCTTTTCCAAAATTGAATCGGACAGCGCCATTCCGTAAATCATCCATCTTCCTTGTCCGGGATACCCCCAGTAGGGAAAGTATTCATCGTCGGTTTCGAGCCACCGGAAATAGTTGCCATACATTGGCGGTATCGGTTCGGAATCGGTCCCAAACAGGATGCGATCCTGGAACTCCGAGAAGAATTTCACCGCGCGGCGTGGTTGCCTGCCTAGTTCCGCCTGCCTTGCGCCCAATTCGACGTACATATTCGGATATTTGTGGAGCCAATCCGATACGGCATCCAAATTCTCAGGCCAGTTCGCGACATGTAGCGCCACGAAGGTAGTGTTCGGATGTTTCGCGACTACGTGATTGCGTTCCTCCAACAGTTGCTGCTTTCCGGGAAAAGCGGCTCCATAAAAACTCCAGGAGGGATTGCGCATTAACTCCTCATACCTTTCGTTTTTCGCGTCTGTGGGAGTGAAGAAAGCCTCTGGATCCGTAGAATGAATCGCCACCGGTATTCCCAGCTTTCCGCACTCTTCCCAGACCGGGTCCATGCGCGGATCGTCGATGGGAACCAATTTGCCGCTCTTGTCTTTGACTCCGAGACCCCAATCTTTCAACACCTTGAGGCCGCGGGCGCCGCGGTTCACGGCATCGTCCAACTGCGCCACCATTTCCGCGCTGAAATTGGGATCGTCGATCTTGCTCCAGTCCATCTGAGCGAAGACCACGAAGCGATCGGGATAGGGTTTCACCATCTTGTCGAGGACACCCTGAAGTTTTTCTCCCCACATGCCCGTCAGGATGACAACCTTTTTGACATTGGCTTGGTCCATGCCTTTTACGACGTCCGATGGAGCGACTTCAGCGCCGTGAACTCCCGCGGCGTCATTGACGTGATTGTGGATGTCGATGACGTAGAACTTTGCGCGAGGCACCGGGTGCGCGGGCGCGTGCAGCATGGGCTTTGGATCCCAATCTTTCAACAGCAGGGTCATGCGCTTTTCGGCGTCCGGGTCTTCACGATACTGAATGTCCTGCGCGAAGGCCGGGGCGTGATTGGCGGCCAGCGCGGTGGTGAGTGCCGTAATGTGAGTCAGGCGTCGCTTCCAGCACAGTTTGTTGGTCATAGTCTTCCACCCGCGTTGGTGAGCTTTGGTCTTGTCATGGGGAATGAGCACGCAGAGTGTAAACCGGATGGCGAGTAAACGAAAGCAAAAGAAGTAAAACGAAATGTAAGAGAAATCGCACACCTCCCGCAAGAAGGGCTAAAAAATCAGGAAGTCCGACGACTGGTTGCCTCTAAGCCAGAAATTCAGCGGCGCCCAGTCATTAGGCAGTAACCGACCGCAACCATGACTGGGCTTGGGGGTCGCCCGCTCGAAGCGCGGGGCCCAGTGGGGAGCCGAGAAAAATCAACATGCCCCCGGACGTGCGCCTCTTCAACGCGATGGGTAATGCTCCGACCCTGCCGATTACGTCTCCCGCTCTGGCCGACACGGGAAGCACTCGACTGAAGTCGCGGACCGACGTCTGTCGTGGCCAGGAGTAGTTGACGTAAGGAATGGATTCGGGGCTGTTCAGTGTTTTGCTCGGCTGTCGCTGGGGCCGATGCCTAAGGAGAGCGTCGTCAGCAGGCTTTCTCGACCAGAGATCGACAGGGGTACCGACCTCAATATCGAAATAGTGAAAAAGCATTTCCTGATGTGCGGTAAATTCTGACGGGCTCAAGAACGCCGCGCCGGATTCCAATAAGACGTGAGTACCGGCGTCCAGGAGACTCGATAGCGTCTCCGCCATGGCAGGGTCGATCGACCCGAGGCCTGGAACGATTGCTATTCGACAGGGGCGTTTTGAGTTGAGCCCAACTTCCGGGAAGTGATTGTAATTGTCGCCGAGCGCTGCCTGATAGCCTTGCAGCGACTCGGGAAGGACGCAATGCGCGTTCAGGTCGAGCAGCGCGCAATCGTGCGCGCTTTCAGGTGAAGAACCTAGCGCTTCTAATCCAAGCGATCGGAATGACCAGAGGGTGGCGGCAGAGCCAGCCGCGGCACCCAGGAAATATCGGCGTGAAATTGTCATTCGAGCACCGTCGTTCACAGACGACCGGAAATGAGGCGGTCCACGTCGGCCGCGGTGTCATAAAATTGCTGGTCCTTCGCGTAACGGTAGCGAGCTTCCATTTCAGGAATCAACCACCCGTCGTAGCCCACCTTGGTGATTGCGGCTCTTATCGCGGGCCAGTTGTTGTCACCAATGAAAAGGCTCGTGTAGACCGTGTCGCAACAGCGACCGCGCTTTTTCATGACGTCTTTAAGATGAATGCGGGTGATGCGCGGCCCGTGCATCTCAATCCATTGCTCAGCGAATCCTGTGTCGTGAATATTCCCAACGTCAAGGTGAATGCCGACGAAGGGGCTGTCGACCTCGTTGAGAAATGTCCAGAACTCCCGTGGAGTCAGCAAAAAGCGTTGTTCCGAATTGCAATTCTCGCAGCCGATCTTGACTTTCGCTTTTGCAGCCACCGGGGCAAGCTGTTTCATCGCGTCCAGGCAGCGCTGGTAGACCTCATTGTAAGGAACTTCCTGGGTCACGAGACCCGCCACCACAAGGACGGCGTCGCAACCAAGGATCTGGGACGTCTCTATTTGGCGCTCGACGATGCGAATAGCCTTTGCGCGGACGTTGGGGTCACGCGAGGAGAGAGGAGTCTCCCAGTGGAGGCCGGTGGAAACGTTGGAGACGACCAGCCCGGAGTTTTCCACTTTGCGGCGCAACTCGCTGACGGCCGCGTCTGAAGTGTCCATTTGAAACCACGGAACGTCGCCGAGCCAGAGTTCGATGCCGTCGTATCCTGATTTCTTGACGAGCTCGAGCCCTTGCTCAAAACTCCAGCCCTTTGGGATCATATTGTCGCCGATGGATTTTTTCATGGGACCTCGCTTGATCTCGACGCACTTTACACTCGATTGAAAAAACGTTCCGCGATTCGCGAATTCCTCTGTGCAGCACCTTCTTTGGGAGGAGCATCCTACCACGTTCCAAGAATGCGCTGACTCGATGCGAGTATTCAATACGTGCGCATGAGTTTCTGGGCGTGGTGCCCGTACGAATCAAATTCCTAGTGCAATGCAACAAATGTACGCGAGCACGTCTCGCGCTTTTCCCTTGACAACTGCAAGGGCGTCCAATAAGGTCCATTCTAATCGGAATAAAACGAAAGCAATAGGTAATAAAGGAAATTCGGGGCTAGTACCTAGATTCCAGATTATTTCAGGCCCTGCGGCTGGATTTGGAAGCTGCAGGAAGGAACGAATGAAGTGGCCCATTGTCCTCGCTCCGACGAGATCCTTGGACTGAACGAGCCGATCTCTCGCCGCGATTTTCTTGACGGGGTGCTCATGGCTTCGACAGCCATGGCGGTTGGGGCGGCTTGCCCATTTAGTCTCGAGGCGCAATCTTCTGGAGCGACCCCCGCAGCACCGGCCGCGGGATGGAGCGGCTACAGCGGCGAAGGCGACTACAAGGGTTCTGCAGGCAATACGGAAGCCGTCATTCAGAACGCGCATGCTGTTCGCGACGGCAGGTTTGACAAGACCCCATCGGATGTAGCGGAAACTGGCGAAGTCTACGATTGTGTGGTCGTCGGTGGCGGGCAAGCGGGTTTATCGGCCGGCATGTTCTTCAACAAACAGGCTGACGCGAAACGCAACTGCCTGATTCTGGATAACGCGCACATTTTCGGCGGCGTCGCCAAACGAAATGAGTTCGTCGTCGATGGCCATCGCCTCTATGCACCGCAGGCTTCCGTCCATTTTCAACCGCCGTATCCCGACAGCATCCTGAAAACCATCTACGACACGATGGGGCTGGACTGGAGCGCCTTCAAGTCCTATCAAAAATGGCAGGGACCTTCGCCGGAAATTGAACTGCCGCGAAGCCCTTACGGCGAAGGTAAAATCAACGGCAAGGAAGCGCTGGGTTTCTATTTCGGAGCAAAGTACGGGCACAAACCGGGAATCTGGGTCACCAATCCGTGGGGTAAGGGCCTAGACGGCGTTCCGTTTTCAGAGGCCACGCGCAAGGAGATGCTGGCACTCCACAACGAGAGGCCGGTTGCGCCACCGTTGGTTTACGACTATCCCGGCGACGCCGTCTCTCGACAACTCGACGGCATGAGTCTTGAGGATTATTTCATGCGCACCTACGGCGTGAGTCGCGAGACCTGCCGCTTGTATCACACCTCGGAATCCGCCGGGGGATTTGGATTGGGTCCGGACGCGCTGTCGGCATTTCTCCTGTACGAATGGTCAAAAATCATTCCGACCGTCGACGACAGTATGGCGACGGGTATCCAGATGTTTCCGGGCGGAAATTCCGGAATGACTCGATTGATGGTCAAGACCATGATTCCCGGGGCGATCGAGGGTCCGCGCACGATGGAAGCGGTGTGGAAGAATCCGTTGAACTACGGGGCTTTGGACCAGCTGGGGCAGCCAGTGCGGTTGCGGCTGGATTCCACCGTGGTCCGCGTTGAGCACATCGGCGAACCGAGCAAGGCGGATTTTGTTTCGGTCACGTACTCGAAAAACGGCAGCGTTTCGCGCGTCAAAGCGAAAACGGTAGTTATGGCCGGCGGCGGTTGGATTACCAAGCATGTGGTGCGAGACTTGGATGAAACGCGGAAGAACAGTTACGATCAGTTCAACTACGCCCCATACATGACCGTCAACGTAGCGGTGCGCAATTGGCGGTTTCTCTATAATCTGGGGATCTCGAGCGCTCAATGGTTTGATGGGTTCGGGCGCTACGTCAATGTACGGAAAAATGCCCTGTTTGGAGTCGATAGCGACGTCGTGGGGCCAGATCTGCCCACGGTGCTAACGTTCTTTGTGGATTTTGCAAAACCTGGGCTGCCGCCGCGCACACAAGGGCAGCTGGGTCGTACGGAATTGATATCCACTCCCTTCGTCGATTACGAACGGCAAATCCGCGAGCAAATGACGGAGATGTTTGGCGGTTCGGGTTTTGACGCCAAACGTGACATCGCGGGCATCGTGATGAGTCGATTCGGCCATGCCTTCATTAATCCACAACCCGGTTTCTTTTTTGGCTTAGATGGAAAGCCCGCTGCGCGCGACGCATTGCGCAATGGGCCGTTCGGCAGAGTCGCGTTCTCACATTCGGATTTGACCGGCGCCATGGATCACCGGAACGCTTTCATGGAATCACACCGAGCAGTCGGTCAACTTTTGGATCGGGTCCTTGTTTAACGAAAGGATGGACATCGTCGCCATGTTTACTTTTATTTTGAATCGCAGGCTGCCCTTAACCTTCGCGCTGGTGTTGCTGGGGCTGATTTTGCCGTGCCGGATATTGGGTCAGGTGGATACCGGCGCCATTTCCGGAACGATCAAGGACACCAGTGGTGGCACGATCGCCGGCGCAAGGGTAACGCTCACCAATGAAGGCACCGGGGTGTCAATCACGACAGTCAGTAGTTCCAGCGGTGAATATTCTTTCTCGCCGGTGAAGATCGGTAACTACTCCTTGTCGGTGGAATTCACCGGTTTTCAGAAAGTGCAACAAAACAATGTCACCATCGAAGTCCAACAGAAAGTACTGGTGGACATCTCGCTGCCGCCTGGCCAGCCCTCGGAAGTAGTGGTCGTCAATGCCGCGCCACCCGCTCTGCAGACGCAGGATGCTTCCGTCGGGCAGGTGATCGAGGAGCAGGCCGTCAATGATCTGCCATTGAATGGGCGAAACTTTACGTTCCTTGCGCAACTCTCGGCGGGAGTGACGCAGGGCCAAGCGGATACCCGCGGCCTGGGCGCCAGCGGTAGTTTTGCCGCCAATGGTTTGCGACCGGCGCAGAACAACTACTTGCTCGACGGACTCGACAACAATGCCAATCTCGTGGATTTCTTGAACGGAACTGCTTATGCTGTGCGTCCCCCGGTGGATGCCATCCAGGAGTTTAAAGTCGAGACCAACAACTATAGCGCGGAGTCCGGACGCTCTGCGGGCGCAGTGCTGAATGCCACGATCAAATCGGGAAGTAATCAGTTCCACGGAAATGTGTGGGAATTTTTCCGCAATGACAAGCTGGATGCCGCCAACTTCTTTGAAAATTCGGGAGGCATTCCAAAGGGGGAATACCGCCAGAATCAATTTGGATTTACCTTCGGAGGTCCGATTCGCAAGGACAAAACCTTTTTCTTCATGGATTACGAAGGCACGCGCATCCGTCAGGCGATCCCGTCGACAAACACGGTTCCTACGGCTCTCGAACGGAGCAGTGGATACACAAACCTCTCGGAGCTACTGACGCAGGGTGGCACACGAACCGACGTTCTGGGGCGAACTTTCGCGCTGGGCCAGGTCTTCGACCCTTCCACTACCCGAGCGGTGACGTGCGGAGTTGCGGACCCGGTTTCAGGAATTACTGCTCCCTGCACGGGCGTGCCGGCAGGAACCCAACTAGGTTTTGTTCGCGAGCCTTTTGCCGGTAACATCATTCCGGCAAGCCGTCTCGACGCTAATGCGATTAAACTTCTGAACCTTTTTCCTGCCCCCAACCTCCCCGGCCTCTTTAACAATTATGCTGCAAACCCGAAATTGAGCAACAACGCCGACCAATTTGACGTGCGCGTGGATCACAACTTCAGTCAGAAGGACAGCATCTTCGGGCGTTTCAGTTACGTCGATAACCCAACCTTTATTCCGGGCCCGTTTGGCGGGATTGCGGATGGGGGATCTTTCTCGTCCGGGGATCAGGACGCGAAGTCGCTCAACACCGTGGTGAGCGAAACGCACATGTTCACGGGTACGCTCATCAATGAAGTGCGAGCGGGCTACAATCGTATCTCTTCCTCTCGCCTGCAACCCAACGCCAACACTTCCGGCATTCCGGCTCAGTTTGGAATTCCCGGAGTTCCTCAAGGTGATTCGAATGGTGGATTAGGCTCGCTGTTCATTACGGGGTTGAATACCCTCGGAAGCAATCAGTTTCTTCCCTCGATCGAGTTCAGCACGACCACGCAGGTTACGGACAATCTGACCAAAGCGGCAGGCCGGCATACCTTTAAGGTTGGCTTTCAATACCAAAGGCTGGGATTCAATATCCTGCAGCCTTTTACGGGCCGCGGAGCGTGGAACTTTAGCGGTGTCTACACCGAAGTGCCTTCCACAACGGGAGGCAATACCGGACTCGCACAAATGTTGTTGATACCGATTCCCGGTACGGTTCCTGGCGCGGCTGATTTCGTGGGCGGCGCGGACAATGTACAAGCATCCAATATCGCCACTACGTCGATGAAGCGCAACTATTATGCTGGCTATTTTCAGGACGATATCAAGGTAAAGCCCAGGCTGACCGTGAACCTTGGACTTCGCTACGAGTACTTCGGACAATTGCTCGAAAATTACGGTGCACAGTCCAATTTCCAACCTGCTGCCACAGTGGGTGGTGTTTCCACCTTCCTGTTGACCAATAAGCGGTGCAATACTCCATTTTCACCAGACTTTTTAGCAGCCGCCGCGGCAGACAATATCAACATAGCCTGCTCGGGACAGCCCGGCTTGGGAGTATCGCAAAAAGCCAATTTCTCTCCGCGAGTCGGATTCGCCTATCAAATTACGCCAAGGCTTGTTGTTCGCGGAGGTTACGGGATCTTCTACGGAGGTTTTGAAAACTCCGCACTGTTGACCTATAACGATTTCCCATTCCAATTCAATCTGAACTATCCAAATCAGACGCCCAACGCGCCGATCACGTTTGCCAACGGATCGATTGGCACGCTTTCGAACGGGCTCACTGCTATTCCGCTTACCTCCGCGGCGGCTGAGCCCGGGGGTGTCGGGCTGATCGGCGAGGACTACCACAACAAAACTCCGTATACGCAGGGCTACAATCTGACCACACAGTATCAGCTCACCAAAAACGATACCGTGCAGGTGGGTTACGTCGGCAATACAGTTCGCCACCTTGCGGTGTACGTCAATCCGAATACTCCGCGGGAGATCCTTCCACTGGGCCTGGACGCACTCTCCTTCTCTCCCTATCCCGATTTCTCCAGCCAAACCTACACCAGCTTTGCGGGCAATAGCCACTACAACGGATTGCAGACCAACTATGAGCACAGGTTTAACGCTGGACTCAACGTCTTGGCCAACTTCACCTGGTCGAGCTGTCTGACCGACGCGATCGACGTTCTGAATGCTACTTCAATTACCGCGTACCGCGCACCGTTCCTGCCGGGCTTCGGTATCCACCCGGACTACGGCCGGTGCGATTTCGACGTTAATAAAGTTGTGCACCTGAGCGGTACCTATGAGCTGCCGGTTGGTAAAGGAAGAAAGTATCTGCATGACAGCGGGCGCATTGTGGATGCCGTGCTCGGGGGATGGGCAACGAACTGGATTCTCACGCTGCAGGACGGCCAACCGGGAACCGTACCTTGCGCAACCTCCACCACTTCAGGATTCAATTGCTACGCGATTAGGGTTCCGGGACAGGATCCCAACGCAGGTCCTCATGACGTGAACCAGTGGCTAAATCCAGCGGCGTACGCCACTCCACCGGTGGCGACCACGATCGGCCAAACCGATTACAGTCCCCTTGGCGGAGGGCCAAGTAATTTCCGTGGCCCGGGATTTCATCGTCTCGATTTTTCGCTTTTCAAACAGTTTGCGATCACCGAGAGGTTCCGTCTGGAATTCCGCTCCGAATTTTTCAACCTGACCAACCACCCTAACTTCTCCAATCCTGGTTTCTCGGGCAATGGCGTTGTGGCGGCTCCCGGCTCCCTCGACTACACCAGCGGCAGCTTCGGAACAATCACCTCAACGCGCGACGGTCAAAATGATCAACGCGAGATACAATTTGCGCTCAAACTGTATTTTTAGATGAATAGTGGCCGTTTGAGCGCGAAGCCCGAATGTCCCCCGATTCGCCTCACCGGTGGCCACAACCGGCAGTCCGGTAGAACGGTGAGCACTTGTGGCGGATCTCGTCCTGAAGATTGCGCGTTTGTGAAAACAGGCGTCGCGATTTTTTGAGTGAACCTCAATTCGCAGAAAGGCATGACCGTACATGACGGCGAGGCTCGACTCGGGTTCCGACAGCCACAACCAGCGCGGAGCAATCACGCTCAAAGAGATTCGTCAGCAGCCGGAACTCTGGCCCACGACGCTCGAACGGGTGGCGTCTTCCAACGCGCATTCCCTTGTGCAGGGTCGCCCCGCGTTGATCTGTGGAGCCGGGACCTCGGCGTACGCGGCGTCAGCGGTCGCGGCCACCTGGACGAATGCTGTTGCCATCCCGACTACCGACCTTCTTACCTTCTCTCTCCGCGAACTGTCGCATCTGGCTGCAGACTTTGCTTCGAACGGCGTACTCGTATCGCTGGGACGCTCGGGGGATAGCCCGGAGAGTGTTGGTGTCATCGAACGTTTCAAACAAGCATGCCCGAGGGTGGTCCATCTCGCGATTACCTGCAATGAGCATGGCCAGCTTGCGCGGCTGCCGGGCGTCACTCCCCTTATTCTCGACCCTCGAACAAATGACCGCAGTCTAGTGATGACGGGTTCCTTTTCTAACCTGCTCCTGGCGGGCATGTCCATCGCACGCGGCGATTTCTCGACCAAGCATCTCGCGGGCATCTCGGCTACCGTGAATAAAGCATTGCCTGGCTTTGAAAAAGTAGCGCAGCGCTTGTCTTCTCAACCGTCTTCTCGCCTGATGGTGCTGACCTCTGCTGGCATGACTCCGCTCGCGAAGGAGGCGAGCCTTAAGGTTCTTGAAATGACCGCGGGGCGCACCGTAGCCATGAACGAGACATTCCTGGGTGTTCGCCACGGCCCGATGAGCTTCCTTCGGCCCGATTCCCTGGTCCTGTGCGTGCTCTCGTCGGATGCCGAGAGGCGCCGCTTTGAAGAAGATGTGCTTCGGGAACTACGACAAAAGAAGCTGGGTCACGTGATCGTGGTCGGATCTGAGGCTTCCGATGGCGAACTTGGCCACGAGTTCATCCCTGCCATGGCACCAGGCTTGCCGGATGATTTGCGCGGCCCGTTCGAGATTGTCTTTCCTCAATTGCTCGCCTATCACCTGAGTTTGGCCTCTCACCTGGACCCCGATAACCCGAGTCCAGATGGTGTGATTACCAGAGTGGTGCAACGATTT
Source organism: uncultured Acidobacteriota bacterium (assembly GCA_963834025.1). Classification (GTDB taxonomy): domain Bacteria; phylum Acidobacteriota; class Terriglobia; order Acidiferrales; family UBA7541; genus Acidiferrum. The sequence goes on from CAWIAI010000007.1 coordinate 1,491,852, forward strand.
CAGTTGCATTAATGGGAGGACTATCCGCGGTTATTGGCGCACGACTTCTAGGATTAGAAAACGCGATGGAAATAGTTGGGCAACCAGAATCCTCCAGCTCAAGGGAATTTCTCGAAGTTCAAGTCGTGGATTCTTATTCTGCCGCAGACCGGAGTGGCTTGGCTGGAGGGGAAAAGGATCCCAGCCAAACCAGTGCCTACCAGTTGCAGTGGAGGCCCACAGAAAAGCACGTTTTTGTTGTCAAAGAAGGGGCGACAGTTTGTCATGTCGGGCTCGTTGGACAGACGGTTGAGGTTCAGGGGAATCCTGTTTCCGTCGCGGGGATTGGCGGGGTGCTGGCGCGGCGCGAGTGCAGGGGTCACGGATATTGCCGTATTGCGATGGAAGCGGCAGAAGCTTTTGCATCAAGCCAAATGGGTGTGAATTTCCTCCTGCTCTTTTGCAGGCCGGCGCTGCAGAGTTTCTACGAACACTTGGGTTGGGCAAACCTTGCAAGCCCTGTGTGGGTGGAGCAGGCCCAGGGAACTGTCTTGCTCCCGCTTATTTCGATGGTCAAGTGCTTGGGAGCGGAACGATGGCCGATGGGAGAGGTTCGTTTAGGTTCCCGCCCATGGTAGTTCTGTCCGTTTTGGTCTGGCGTCGGAGGTCAACGTGCAATCTGCAGAAATCGAATCTCATCAGTCGATGCGCAGCGTCGATTCGGCAGGCAGGAGCCGCATGAGGTTCTTGAGACTATTCGCGTCATTCTTATTGTCCATCGGCGCGGGTCACCTCTCGTGTGCGGCAGCGGAGTCTCCGAAAACCATAGAGCTGGCGGAAAATTGGAAGCTGACTTCCGCAAATAGACTGCAACAGAGCGGAGCGGCCGTCTCGCTACCTGACTTCAAGGACGCGGACTGGAACGCAATCCGCCGAATGCCGGCCACAGTTCTCGAGATCCTCGAAGAGGATGGCGTCTACTCCGATCTCTACGTTGGAAAGAACATGGCGGAGAATGTTCCCCAAGACCTATATATGCAGGATTGGTGGTATCGAACGACATTTGAAGCGCCTTCTGGACACGCGGTCTATTCACTCAGGTTTCCGGGCATTAACTACCGCGCCGAGATCTGGCTGAATGGCCATCAAATCGCGGACAGCAAGCAAGTAGTTGGCATGTACGCGGGGCACGAACTCAACGTCACGCAATGGATCAAGCCGGGGGAACGCAATGTCCTTGCGGTGAAGGTCATGCCGGAACGAGCGATTCAGGATGTCAATGGCATTGAGTTGGCCGACAGCTGGTTTGACTGGTTGAACTGGAAATATTTGGGCTACCAAGGGCCACGAAAGGAGAAGAGCCACGGAATCTCCTTTGTTCCAGATCGCAATGCGGGCATCTGGAAACCGGTGTACCTTAAGGTTTCCGGCGACGTCACGGTGAGTCATCCGCTCGTCAACACCGAGCTTTCCCTAGTGCAAAAAACGTCGGCCAAATTGACGGTGTACGCTGCCGTCCGAAATTCCTCGAATCGGCAAGTAGATGGAATCCTTCGAGGGACAATCTCGCGGCCTGGTAAGCCCAGCATTGAAATCGAACAGCCCGTGAGCCTTGCTCCTGGTGAGGAACGTCAGGCGAGCTTCGTTCCCCCGCAATACCCTCAGCTGGTAATCACCAATCCCGACCTATGGTGGCCTTACACCATGGGCAACCCGAGTCTCTATGACCTTCGTCTCGAATTTCTCGAGAACAACCAGCTGTCCGACGTTGCTCAGATCCGATTCGGCATCCGTTCGATTACGCAATACCGCGACAACGATGAGCAATTTTCAAACGTCGGTAAAGGCGGAAACTTCTATCTCAAAATCAATGGCAAGGATTTCCTGATAAGAGGCGGGGTCTACACACCCGATCTTTTGTATCGATATGACCCGGACCGCGAAGCCGCCGTTCTGCGTTACGTAAAAGACCTCGGTCTGAATATGCTCCGCTGGGAGTCGAAGATTTCCAGCGAACACATCATCGAACTTGCCGACGAGCAGGGAATCCCACTGATGTTTGGGTGGATGTGTTGCAACCAGTGGGAAATGTGGGATCAATGGGACGAAGAGGACCACCGCGTTTCGGAGGAGAGTCTTCGGTCGCAGATTTTGATGCTCCGCCATCACCCCTCCGTAACGATCTGGGCCAACGGAAGCGACGGGTTGCCTCCGGATCCGGTCCTGAACACGTATCACAAAATTCTCGTCGAACTGCACTGGCAGAACGCCACCGTGGACACGGTCTCGTCTTTCGCGAAGGACGCGCAAGGCGAGCGTATGTGGAACGGCATCCACATGGAAGGTCCCTATAGTTGGCGACCTCCGACTTACTGGTTTAGCGGACGGTATGCCGCTTCACGTGGATCCTGCGCGGAGCAGGGCGACAACGAACACATACCTACCTACGAAAGCTTGAAGAAGTTCATTCCGGCCGACAAACTCTGGCCCATTAACGACACTTGGTATTTCCATTCCGGCGCCAATTTGGGAAACGATACGCTCATCAATATCCGGCATGCTGTCGATCAGCGGTACGGAAGTTCAAGCGGAGCGGAGGAGTTTTCGCGAAAGGCGCAGCTCGCGCACTACGAGAACACCCGCGCCCAATTCGAGGCTTTCGCCGCCGACGGATGGGCGAACCACAAAATGACCATCTATTGGATGCTCAATAGCCACTGGCCTTCGTTCTTTGGGAATATCTTCGACTACTACCTGAGCCCCGGCGGAGCCTATTACGGTGCCAAGGCCGGCCTGCGCCCTCTTTCTGTGGTTTTCGATTCCTATGCGACCGGCGATCACAGACAGGCCAAGATTACCGTCGTCAATCAAACTCAAGTGAAGCAGAACAATTTGCAGGTGCGCGTGCTGGTGTATGACCTGCAGGGGAAGGTGCGCGGAGACCGCCACGCAGAGAATCTGCAAGTCGATCCTGGTGGAGCGGTGGAGGCGATGACCTTACCGCGCTTCCCGGATGCTACTGACGTCTTCTTCGTACGCTGTCAGTTGCTGGACGCGAAGGGCAAGCTACTGACGGAAAATGTTTATTGGCAGTCTCAAAAAGATGATGATGTCGGCGATCCGAAGATCGATCGCGCGTTCGGATTGAAACCCGCCAGCTGGGCGGACATGACCCCGCTGAATGACATGCCCAAAGTACCGCTGGAGCTCAGCGCCACGCGTTCTTCTTCAGCAGGCGAAGACCGGATAGCCATTCGCGTCCACAACCCTTCGGAACACATCGGATTTTTCGAACGCGCCGTAATCACCGATTCCAAGGACGGCGACGAGCTACTTCCGATCGAATATGACAACAATTACGTCACCGTTTTCCCTAGAGAGACTGTCGAGATTCACGGCGTGCTTCTACATTCTGCAAAGCCCGCGTGGGTAAAGCTCGATGGATACGACACTCCTCCAACTGCCGTGGCCATAAAGTAGGACCGGCACGATTATGTAGCCCTTCGAACCTCAAATGTATCGCTCTTTTCCAACTGGATGAGAAGGAGATGCACACCGTGTCAAAGAGAATCCGTAAATTGTGCAGCAGGGGCGCAATCGCAATCGTTTTCGAAGCGCTGATTCTCAGCGCGACTTGCGCGGCCCAGCAATTTGGAAGCGACAGAGTCTCCCTAAGCGTGAACGTCAAGGACGGAACGTATCAACTGGCGTTGCATGGGGGCCAGCCCATCTTTACGAGTCGCGCTGGCGCAGAAATTGATCACCAGTGGCTGCGTTCGACCGACTATCCGCGTCACGTGGTGTCCGAATCCAGATTCACGGATGATCTCGGCTCGGGCCAGACCATCACCGTCGCGAATTCCGGACTTCAAGGCAAACCTGATCTCATTCTTGTGATGCAGCTGTACGACCAGACCTCGTATGCCACTGTGCAGGTGACTGTCCAAAACACGACGGGAAAGATGCTCACATTGCAGGCCTTCCGCGACCTCGAACTAGTCGGAGATTCCCTGCTGAACCTCGGTGCGCCTGCCTCTGCCGACCGGATTCTCTCGGACAGCTTTAGCGAGGATCGGCCTGACTTGCGGCTCTACGACCTGGGAAAGGCGCCCGGCGGGATGCATCGGGGCGTAGGAAGCCAGCTCATTTACAATCGTGAGAGCAAACAAAGCCTATTCATTGGTGCGCTTACTGCCGACCGCCTTCTGACGTACCTTCATCTGCAAACCGCACCGGAAGGCGCAACAACAAAGATCGCGTCTTATAGCGTTGACCTCACGGGAACCACGGAGATTCAAAAGGAATTCGATTTGAAAAATGACCCGGCGGAAAATCAGCTCGAGTTGAGTCTCCCGATCGAACCCGGAGGGAAGCTCCACTCCGAGCGTCTCATGCTCGAAGCTGGACCCGACTATCACAACCAGTTGTTGGTCTACGGCGATGTGATTCGCAAGTTACACCACGCTCGCGTATCCGGACCGACTCCCATCGGTTGGTGGAGTTGGACGGCCTACTACGCCGCGATCAACGAAGGCGAAACCCTCGCTAATGCCGATTGGCAAGCCGCACATCTAAAAGCGCTCGGCTACAAATTTTTCCAGGTGGATGAAGGCTACCAGTATGCCCGCGGAGAATATGTAACAGCGAATGCCACGCAGTTCCCAAATGGTATGCGCGCCGTGGGATACCACGTCACTGGCGACGGCCTGACCTTCGGCGTGTGGACTGCCCCGTTTCAAGTGACCTCTCGTGCCTGGGTGTACGAGCAACACAAGGATTGGCTGGTGCACAACGCCAAAGGCGAACCTATCTACACACAGCAACTCTGGCATCAGAAATCCGACTTGATCTACGTGCTCGACACCACCAATCCCGGCGCGCAGGAATACTTGCGCCAGACCTACAGGACGCTCGTTCGTGAATGGGGCGTTCGCTTCATCAAACTCGACTTCATGGATAGCAGCGCTATCGAAGGTTTCATGTATCGCCCGAACACCACAGCGCTGGAAGCGCTGCGGATCGGCTTGCAAATCATTCGCGATGCCGTGGGCGAAAACGTGATCCTAGATAAGGACGGTAGCCCCATGCTCACCCCGGTCGGACTGGTCGATACGGGACGCACTTCCGCGGACACCGCACATTCATTCGAAGGGACGCGGCTCGCCGCGGCAGGAATTGCCGCTCGCTTCTACATGCATCGCAATTTCTTCCTGGAAGATCCGGATGCCTTCAACACCACGGAGGAATTTTTCAGCGAACACACACGAGCTTCTGCCTCGTATCCTCTGTCCGCGGCTCAAGCATCGATCGCTCTCTCCGCGGTCTCCGGAGGCATGTACGAGATTGGCGACGACATGCTGCTTATGGGCTCGCAGAAGGATCGATTGGCACTCATCGAGAACCAGGACTTACTGAACATGCCCAAACTTGGACGCGCATCGACACCGGTCGACCTGATGACGTATGAACCTGAAGATGAGCAGCCCAGCATCTTCTTTCTGCGCGAAAGTCCGCACCAGGCAATCTTGACGGTCTTCAATTGGACAAAGTTTCCGCGGTCGCACACATTGAAACTTGCGGATCTCGGCCTGCCTTCGGAACATTCCTTCGCGGCTTTCGATGTGCTAAACCAGAATGCACCGGTGGCTCTCGCGGGTGACACTGCGCAGATTGAGAATCAAGCGGAATCCGTCCGAGTGATCAAGATCGTCGACAACAACGTTTCGCCGGCCGCCCCGATGGTGAGTACAAATGTGCCGTCGGCCGTCAATGTGGGTGAGACTTTTTCGTTGTCGGCCGAGGCAGAATCGAGCCGAGTGCCCGCAGTCAATTATGTTTGGGATTTCGGTGACGGGACCACCGCAGACGGCCCCAAGGTGTCTCACGCCTACACGAGAGCAGCGAATTTCACGGTCCATCTCGCCGTCCAAGGTGTAGACGGGCTGTCGGCCGAGCAAAGCTTCTCCGTCAAGGTCACTGGCAACTTACACGCGTATCCAAATCTGCTCGATAATCGGCGCTTCCGGGATCCTGCGGATCACTGAAGCGGTTACTGAGCGAGGAATGATTCCCGGTGCTGGGCTTCTCGAAATGCCTCGGTGCCGCCGCTACGAGTCGTAGAGAGCGCGCCAGTCAGGTTGCCATATCTCAGGCACTCTTCGATTTTCGTGCCTCGAATGAACTGATGAAGGAAGCCGGCATCGAAGCTGTCACCTGCGCCAATGGTGTCCACAGCCGCGACTTTCGGCGGCAGAGCCTCAAAACTTTCTGATCCACGACGAGCGAGCACTCCTTTCTCTCCGCGTTTCATAACGACCAATGGAACTCTTGCCGCCAGAAAATCCAATGCCAGCATCGGATCATCGCTTCGGGCGAGACGGCAGCACTCATACTCATTGGGCAGAAACACATCCAACCAAGGGAGAACTTCAAGGACCTCTCGGTCCCAGCGATCGTCGGGATCGTCATTGGTATCCATGGAGGTAGAAAGTCCGGCCTCCTTTGCCAACCGAAAAAGGCCCGGCACGCGAGGGCGAAGAGCCTTTTGAAGAAAATACGAAGAGAGATGTAAATGGCGAGCGCCGAACACCTGTGTGAGGTCGAGATCCTCGAAACGCATCTCTGCCATTACGCCCGGATAGGTAAGAATAAAACGCTTTTCGGGCTGAGGAAGAATGACAGTGAGGCCCGTTTTCTTGGCGAGAAATTCCTTAACGGCCGATACGTCTACGCCGCTTTCCCTAAGGCGTTCGAGGCACAGTTTGCCGAGCGGATCGTTGCCGACCGCTGAATGAAACCCGACAGAATTCCCGAGCAGCGCGAAATTATGAGCAAATATTGCCGAGGAACTGCCGAGCGTAAGGCTCAAGTCCGAGGCCAGATACTCCCGATCCAGATCAAAACGACCGGGAAGCCCATAGAGAACCAGGTCCAGATTCAACTCGCCGACGACGCTGATGCGGAGATTGTCTTGGGTGGTCATCACTCTCGATTCGCTTCAAGCACCAGAGCCAAGCGTTTGAACAGAGATCTTCTTCTGAAAGTCCTGGATATCCTCGAGCCGGGCGGCACCTGGAGAATCGGCCAAGCAATTTGCCTGACCGCAGGCTGCCGCAAGCCTTAACGAGTCTTCGGGCGAATATCGGGACGCGGTGGCGAAAGCAAATCCGGCGAGGGCCGAGTCTCCGCAACCAACCGTCGAACGCGGTTCGACTGGAACGACGGGAGCGAAGAGCACGGGCGCGTCTGCGCCGGAACAGTAAAGAAGTCCCTCCGGACCCAGGCTCAAAGCCGCGCTCTGTGCGCCAAGACTCAGCAGCATATGGAGGGCACCGATCGCATCCGAGAGGGAGCCGAGTGGATTCCCAAGAAGCTGAACAGCCTCTTCGCGATTTGGCTTCACAAAGTCAGGCTTTTGCGCGAGCGCCAGCCGGAGCGGCTTACCACTCGTGTCCAGGTAAGTCTTGCAGCCGAATTTCCGGGCGCTCGCGACAAGACCCGCATACGTTCCAAGTGTGCTGTTTGCGGGCAAGCTTCCGGAAAAAATAACGTGGCCGTTTTCGGCACCCTCTGCGAAGAAGCTTCTGCACGCGTTTTCGAATTCTCCCCATTCGGCTGGATCGGGGGCCGAACCTGGTTCCAGAATTTCCGTAACGATGCCGTCGTCTTCCACGATTTCCAGATTCGTGCGCGTTGGCTGATGTGTTGTGCATGCAGTCGCCTGAATGCCGAGGGCCGTAAGCCCCGCCAACAGTTCGCGGCCGCTCTCACCGCCGCATGGACCGATCCAGCGGGGTTTTCCTCCCAGCGTATGCAGCACCATTGCTACGTGCGCTGATTTCCCTCCGGGATAACCCTGGATGGTACGCGCTCGATTTACTTTGCCGCGCGAAAGTGACGGCACGATTAGCCGCTTGTCGATCGCCGGGTTGGGGCTGACGCAGAGAAACATGGCGCGATTCCGTCGTTAATCTTTTGCGCTTGGAGTAGCGCCGACCCTTTCAAACCATGGCCGCGCCGCAGCGAGGTGGGAATTCACATTCTGAATGTTCCGCACCCCGTGCTCCTGCAGCCAGTCATCGAGTGCAGGAACACCCCGCTCTACGAAGATGGGCACGCTGTCTTGCCAGATTGCGCGTCCACAGAGTACGCCGGAAAAATCGGAGCCCGCCTCGGCCGCCAGCGTCAATGCTTCCGCGAACTTCTGGTTGGAGACTCCTTCCGACAAATAGATGAAGGGAATCGAAGCGGCCTGTGACGCACGCTTAAAGTGCGACCTAGCTTCTTCGCGCGAGTAAATCGCTTGCGAGTGCGGTAAGGCGGCCGATTCGACGAAATGCATGTTAACGGGTACGCCCACCTTTAACGCATCGACCGCATAGCTTGCTTTGCAGAACTCTTCAATCGAACGAGTAACTACCTCGGGCTTTATGCGCGCGAACTCGGCACTCTTCTCGTCCATCTGATCGTGGTAACTCACGATTTCGAGAAAAAAAGGAAGATCGGCCTCGCAGCATTCCTCTCCGACACGCGTAACCCACGTTCGTTTATGAGCGTTGATGTTCGTTTCGCTGAACGGAGAGTAGTACAAAAGCACCTTGACTGCATCGGCTCCAGAATTCTTCAGGCGTTCCGCACTGAAGCCGTCCAGCAGTCGTGGCAACCGCCCTGGAACTCTCTTGTCGTATCCGCTTTGCTCGTACGCAAGAAGAAGCCCCGCATCTTTGGAGCGTCGGTCCGCAGCAGGCAGCCCGTATTCAGGATCAAGCAAAATGGCGCTGGCGTAAGGCGTAAGGAACTGGCTGACCTTCTCCTTGAACTGCACGAGCCATTCGGCGGGAACTTCGCTTGCATCGCGGCCGCTGGCCTTTGCGAAGAGCGTGCGCAGAGCGCTACGTTGGTCAATGGCAAGCGCCGCGATCACGCCTCGATCGTCCGCAAGGGCTCGTAAACCGTTTTGTTTTCCGAGTGAAAGGGACAAAACATGCTCCGTAAAAATGCCAAAGTCTATTGGGTATCCTGAAGTCGGGCAACTGGCGGCGCGATCGCCACCGTGCCTCCAGGAGCAGTTGACAGCACACGAAAAAGCATACTTACGCTTTATTTCGCTTCAGATCTTTTACTTACTATCGCTTGGTAAGTCAAGCGAAGAAACGGCGCACTCTCGGACGCCCTCGTCAGAACGGAGCTTCAGACCAGCGTGACCTCAACTTCCGCTTCGCGCAGAGCCTTAAGGTCTTGCTTAGGTATTCCCCGGTCGGTGATGGTTTCATGCACCGCGGAAACGTCCATGATCAACGATAAACTTCTTTTTCCGAATTTCGACGAATCACACACCACAATCGTTCGCCGCGCTGATTCCGACATTGCCCGGTTTACCCTCGCCTCCTGTTGATTCGGAGTCGAGAGACCATACCCCACGTCGAACCCATCCACAGCCAGGAACAGCATGTCCGCGCTCAGTTTTCGCAATGACTCTTCCGCAAGCGGCCCCACCAGCGAAAATGAACTCTTCCGCAGCAACCCACCCGTAAGAATCACCTCGACGTTGCTATCCGCCAGTTCGGCCGCGATATTCGTCGCATTCGTAATAACCGTTAGACTGCGCACATGGCGGCACCCTCGCGCAATCGCCGTCGTCGTGGTACCCGAATCGAGAATAATCACCTGTCCAGGGCGGATCATGCGCAATGCCGCGGCAGCAATGCGCATTTTTTCCTGCCGATGCAGCCGCTCCTTTTCGCGCAGAGTTTGATCTTGAAGCGCCCCGGTGCGAAGGGGCAACGCGCCGCCGTGCGTGCGTTCGAGCATTCCCTGGTGATGCAGGTATTCCAGGTCCTTGCGGATAGTAATGAGCGATATGCGAAAACGCCTGGACAAATCGCGGACGAGGACTCGGCCGTCTTTGCGCAACAATTCCAGAATTTCCCGCCGGCGTTCCTCGCTGAGCATCGAGATGTCTCCGATTGTCCAAGTGTCGTTTTGTTTCCTTTCGACTCTCTCAAGCTTTTCAACGAAAGTCTACACGGGAGGGCTCCCTTGTAGTGGGGGTCCAGTCTCCGCTCCTCCGCGACGGGCGGGCCACTCTCAAGGATGGTCCCAACTGAGCCCAGACTGAACAAATGCGTTCTCTTGTCTTGCTTAGACTGTTGCAAATGGAGGGCAAGCTAACTGCCGTGCGTCGTGGACTCGGCGTTGTGCGGATTTTGGCCGACCAATGCGGTACTCGGCACGCCATTGACGCTGTTAATGCGATGCTCGATGCTAAGAATCTTTTTACCGTAGAGTTTCACTTCGACGGACGTTTCGTCCTTGACTGGAAGCCAAAAATCACCGATTTTCTCGTACTGGCGCACGAAATCGGCTCGCGTGATCCAAAAGGATAGCTTCTTCGCCGGATGGCCAGCAATCTTGACAACGGCGAATTCACTGCTATCAATCCATATCTTCCCTTCGAAGAGATACTTATCGTTGCGCTTGGGAATCGCCTCCACCACGAAGCAATGATGCTTACCCAAGTCTTCTTCATGCAGCACACGTAAGGTGTAGTTCGCAGGGGTGATCGAACTGTCGTGGTGCTCTTTTCCTGTGGCGGTCGACATCTCGCTTTCGACCAGTCGCTTGAGGACGAGATTCCGGATCACACTTGATCCTTCTTCCGCGACCGTCACGAATGTTTTTTTGTCCGGGGCAATATATTCCATCTGCACGATTTCTTTCGCGTGCACTTTGCCGTTGGGATCCGTTACTGCATAGGTCCTTACCGCGGAATATTCTCGCAATGCGGCACTGCGAAGCTCGTTGTGTTTGACGAGGTCGGCGAATATTCGGTCGCCGTTGGTGGAAGGTTGCGACGGAGGGACCAGTGCTGACGGCACCAGCGGCTCACTTCCTGGGCTGGTTTGTCCGACGGTTGGAATCGGTGCACCATTGATTCCAACAACGAGGAGAACTGCCAGGAGGCGTATTGTCGTTGTGCGAAGAATTTGCATAGTGCGTGAACCTTATCGGGAATCAAGAAGACTGAGGCGCTCGGACTCGATTTCGCCTTATGCGCCCCGACTGTTTTAGTCCTCGAAACTTCTCGCTCCACCCTTCATCCGATACTTCACCAAGTTGGTCCACACAAATTTGATCACCCGTGCGTCGTTGTAACAATAGGCGAGGTTGTGATTCAGGGTGGAGAAGCAATGCTGCTGGCAGGTTGTTTTCATACCAGCCAACTGTTTTGAGTCAAACTTGTGGCCATCAATGTTTCCCCAGTCGTAGGTGGAGGCATACATGGGGAAACAAGGAGCGACCGTGCCGTCGGTGCGGATGATGACGTTGTTCTGGCCAGCCCGGCAGTTCCATTCGGCAAAATGCAATTCACCATTGGCATCCTGCACAAAGCCGGGCGTTCCGGCAAGTTGCTTGGCGATATCACCGTTGGTCCCGGTTCCATCGCCGTTCCACCCGAGGCGTTTGAGGTCACTTCCACTCGCCATGCGAATGAAGGCTTTGATCTCCTGCAAACGCTGCACGGAATTAACCATCTGATATCCAGCTTTGTTCTTTTCAATGAGCCAATCCACAAGAGAATCGATTTCCGGCCAATCTTCCGGCCGGATGTAGGTTGGATTGTCGCTGAGATGCTTGAAGTGCTCGTCCTGCTCAAGCATCGGCGTTTCGTTGATGTGGTAGTCGGTCGCGACGCGGTTGTCGTGCGCGAACTCCGTGATCTGCCGGACGTCCTGTGTGTTGTTTCGGCAGATGTTCAGATTGAAAAAGACCATGTAGCCGTAGACGTACTGCTTCTTCATCAGATGTTCGAGATGCTTGCGGCCGGGCACGACGGCTTTGGGCAAGCTGGGCTTTTCGTCCCAGGAATCGAGCGCGAAGTTGAAAACACCGACTCCGGCGTCGCCCAGGCGATCGGCGACGTCGGGGCGCAGCAGGCGCCCGTTGGTGCCGACGTAAATCCAAAATCCCTTTTTGGCCGCGTAGTAGATGACCTTGTGCGCAAAATCTGGGCGCAACAACGGCTCCCCGCCCATCAGGGCCAGCACGCGACAGCCGTGATCATGAAGCCAATCAATCGAACGGCGCGCCACGTCTTCGGTCATGCCCTTGACCTTGTTGTTGTAGGCCCAGCAATACCAGCAGTCGAGATTGCACTTGTACTCAAGAAAAAGGTACGCAGTGATGGGATGAAAATCGCCTGGCAACACGCGCGAGCGGATGTACGGGAACAGCCAGCCTCGCATCTTGCGATAAATCTCAGGGACGGTCCAATCGCGCTTCTCAGGAATAGGGTCGGGGCCAGGGTCCAAAAGCTTTTCCGGAAAGCGCGGGAATACCGGGTCCGGGAGTTTCATGCCTTTTGCAGCAGGGAGCGCCACGGGTCCGGGTGCGGAGTGCATGAGTAAATTGTGGATGTCGACGTCGATGCGGAATTTTGGTGCCGTAGCCATGAACTCTGCTCCTTTACTCTAACGTCCAGGGGTAGTTGAGTTTGTTAGACAGCCCGCAGGGCTTTGATGCGCATCACGCCTGGCAGGTTGAAAAGTTTGTGAATCAATCTACGGCGATTCCCTGTACCTCGCGTTGCCAATTGCTGGCCGGGATTTGCAGTTGCGAGAGTTCCGGAGCGCCAGCAACGGGTTCGTTCCGCAACTGGGCCTCGAGCGCGGCTAGCTGAGCCTCAATGTCTTGCGCAGTCTTGCGCTTGCGGATGACCTCCTCGCGGTAACGCCGCAGGAAATAGTCGATGGTTTCGACGCGGATCCTGATGGAGCCGGAAGGCTTGTTCTCGTCGAGATCCTTGAAACAGAAGTAAGGCGTGCCGGACTGCTCGATGATGCCTTCGACCACACCATAAATCGGCGCATCGTGCCCACACTTGAAGCTGGAGATCTCCAGAGCCACAAGGTTGGGATGGCGCGCTGCGAACTTGGCAGCCCAAACTTTGTGGTTGGTGCTGCACGAGTAGGAGTTTTTCCAAGCGTCGGTAATGTCGAGCGGGCTGCTGACTACGCCGGCCCTCACTTCTTCACCGAAAAGTCTTTCGAGCAAGTCCTCATCGAGCGGGAGCGTATTTTGGGAAAAGATGGGATAGCCGAGCTTTTGGAATTCATCGAGGATCTCGTGATTGAGTCCCGGATCGTGGTGGTAAGGGCGCGCCAGCATGACGATGCCGATGCGGTCCTCGCGCTCTAGTTGGTCGAGAACCTGGCGAGCGCGCTTGCGAATGCTGTTCTCGTAGTCACTGAGCGCGGCGAATCCTGATTCGACGGCGCGCTCGTTCTCTTCCGGAGAGAGTCCCAGGACGGACTGCCAGGCCTGCAGCATCTGGTAGGCAAAAAGTTTGCGGTCTGCAAAATTGAGGACGGGGTCTATATATTTCAGATTGGCTTCGGCGAAGACGTCGTTCTCCTTGGTGAAAGCGGCCTTCACGGTTTCTGGAGTTGCCGTCACGGTTGGGCATGCGTTTGCACCGACAATTTTGACCAAGGGCGAATGCAGAACGTCGTACATCGGGAAAAAGATAACGTTTAGCGGCTTTTTGCGATGTTTCTCCTGGATCAGGTTGTAAACGTGGGATATTCCGATTTTCGCCGGGAAACATGGGTCAATGGCGCCGCGGCTGGCGCCCGCGCGATACAGCTCGGAACTCGTATAGTCGGAATAAATGATGTTCTCCGGTTGGAGGCCCAAGCTTTCGAAGTAGGCGTTGAACAAAGGAGCATACGTGTAGATGTTCAGCACGCGTGGAATGCCGATACGGACCTTGCTGCGATTCTGCATGAGCGCGACGCGCTGCTTGGCCGATTGAGTCCATGCCCGGGTGGGAATCGAGTCGGCCACATTCTTGGCGTTCGTGGGACGAAAGACTTCCTTCGAGGCGACATCGACAAAATTCGGATGCTGGTCCCGAATTTGGTCCAATCCAGCTTTGATGTCTTTCATTTCGCTCAGATCTTCTACAGTTCCTTTTTCGCAGGTGGCGATGATCAGCCGCTGTTCGCCGTGCATGAGTGGAACCTTGGTGATGCGCTCGATGGGCACGAGGTTCTTTACCGGTTCGGTTCTTACGTCGATAAAGGTACGCAGACAGTTGTTTTTGCAGAAGTAGCAGCGGGTACCTTCATTGCGCGTGGTGCGGTACTCAATCTTGCGGACGGCCTCGAGCCCGATGAACGTTGATTGCTGCCCGTTACGCCATAGGCGCAGCGATTCCTGCGCGGCGCCTATCGCCCCGGATTCCCCGCAGTGCTCATGCACGATGATTTCCGGCTGCTTGCCGGAGGCACGGAAGCTGTTGCGGATGAAATCGACTTCGGCCTTTACCACGGCAAGATTGTTCTGGGTTCCGCCCTGCAGAACAAATCGCGTACCCAGCGCGGCAAGGTTTGGAATGCTGGCGACATACAGGAAGACGTTCTTCGGAAGCACGGCGGCGAGGCCCGCCAAGATCTCCTCGGCCTGCCACCCCTGGCGCTGGAAGTTCACGATGTCGGATTGCATAAAAACGGCACAGCCGTAACCGAAGACAGGCATGGCCTGGGCGGAAAAGGCAAGGTCGGCGAACTGATTAACGTTTAGTCCAAAACCCTCCGCAGTGGATTGGAGGAAGTATCCGTTCCCCGCGGAACACTGTGTATTGAGCTTGAAGTCTTTTACACGGCCGTTGTGCAGGATGATGATTTTGATGTCCTGGCCGCCGACATCGACGATCACGTGCGGGTCCTCGTAAAACTTGAGCGCGGATTCCGTGTGTGCCACGGTCTCCACCAAGGCGACATCGGCCTTCAGAACATCTTTCAGAATGTCCTTGGCGTAACCAGTGGTTGCGACACCCAGCACTTCGAGCTTGGCATGCTGCGCTTCGACCTGGCCGCGCAGGCTTTCGAACATTTCAATCGTGTCCTGAATGGGATTCCCATTCGACAGCTGGTAGGACTTGCAAAGGATGTCGCCTTTTTCATCGAGCAGAACCGCTTTGGTTGACGTGGACCCACCGTCAATGCCGATAAATCCCCCTACGGTACTACCTTTCTGAAGGGGCACTGGAGTGAACTTCTTGCGACGGTAGGATTCTCGGAAAGTCGTAAGCTCGACGGGGTCGGCGACCAAGCCTTTCCCTCCAGCCTTGGCTTTTTCCTCCTGCCGGCCGAATTCAATATAGCGAACCAGTTCCGCGTAGCCGCGATAGCAGCCGATGCAGTCGTCCTCACTGCGGCCGAACTCAATGGCACCAAGTGCGGCAAAGTACTGCGCGTTCTGTGGGACCTTGATCAGATCTTCGGGCTTCGAACCCTCTGGAACCGCGACCTTGCGCTCCTGCCACATCCGTGGGATGTTTGCCTGCCATGCTTCGCGCATCCCACGAATGAAGCTGTTGGGGCCACCCAGGAGCAACACGTGCGGCCGTAAGGTGTGGCCTCGAGTCAGTACGCTCAGATTCTGCAGGATGATGGCTTCGAACAGCGACGCCATCAGTTCGTCCGGGGGCGTGCCGACTTTCTGCAGGCCGTTAATGTCGGTTTCCGCAAATACGCCACACTTGCCGGCGACTTTGTGGAGCTTGATCCCTGCATATTTCAGTTCGGCCAGCTGTTCCGTTGGGATCTTTAGCTTGGCATTGATTTTATCGATGACCGCGCCGGTCCCGCCTGCGCACTTGTCGTTCATCGAGGGGATTTTTTTCTTGCGCCCAGTCTCGGCATCATCTTTGAAGACAATGATTTTGGCGTCTTGGCCGCCGAGTTCAATGACCGAGTAGACCTCGGGGTGCAACTTCTCTACCGCCAAGGAAACGGCGGTAACCTCTTGCACGAATTTCGCGCCGACCTGGTCAGCAATCGCGCCACCCCCTGAGCCGGTCACGAACATACGAGTATTGTGCCGATCGATTCCCACTTCGGCTTCCATGCGCTTGAGGAATTCGAGCGTCTTTTCGGGCTGCTTGGTCTCGTGGCGTTGATAGTCTTGCCACAACACTCGATCCGTCGACGAGTCGACGACCACTGCCTTCACTGTAGTTGAACCTACGTCAAGCCCCACGAAGAACGTGGTGACGTGATCGTGCGGCTTTTGCGCCTGAGAGGCATGTTGTGGTTGCGGGCGAAGCGGAGCAATCTGAACTAGTTGCGAAGCCTTGTGGTCGTGCATTGCGTCCTCTCTTTTAGAAAGTCGGCATATCCACCTATTGGCCGGTCCTCCGTGCCAATAGGGCTATAACCATACAAGATAGGCAAATGCTCGGCCCGCTTAGGGCTTGGAAATTTTCCAGGGGATATTGGTCTTTAGTCGCCGGAAGCCGCCGGAATCGCGACTCCTGTTGCACGCGCCCGCTTCCAGAACCGCGTGTCCCGGTTGATCCGATCGTTGACGTGCAGCACAAATTGCGCAGCTGTGCCCGCGACACCTTCGCGGTGAGGCACGTGATAGAAGGGCCGCTTAAGCTCGGGATGCTCGTCGATGTAGGTACGGATTTCCTGCAGGCTCTTGCCTGTCGATTTGAGACACTGCTCGAATTCAGCTTTGGCTTTGACCTTAGCTTCGCCGAGGGCCATTTGCACGCGACTGTGTGCATTGACTTCGCCTTCGCCCGAAGTCTCGATGGGCAAGAAGATCATGTCTTTGAATTTGTTGATTACCGCCGATTGAACTCCGTCAGACTGCGATGACGGCATGCACCCGAACGGTTTCAGTGCCAGTACCATGTGGCAGAGTTTGTGAACGGTGTAATACACATTTTTGCCGACTTCGAGATGTCCCTCTCCGCCACGAGCAAACTGGTTATAGAAAGGATGAGCCATGTCGGCCAGTTCCGTCTGTGGCACGAGTTGGTGACTAATTCCACCAAGCTGCTTGATGGTGCGATGGTAAAAGAAATTCCACATACGCTGCCCGGCTCCGATGCCCCATAACTTCTTGCGCAATCCAATGTAGTTGCCGAAATGTTTCTTCGCCTCGTACCACTTCGGCTTGGCGTGCGGGCGGTTTACCGGCCATTTAGCTATGGCGTGAGCCTTCGCCTGGTACATCAAGTAAGCGACCCATGTGGCAATCGGTTCCACCAGAACTTGCGCACCCTCGCGTTCCAGGAAATCAAACATGTGGAAGTTTCCGTCGCCCTCGGTCAGCTGAGCCCAAAATTCGCCGGTAATTTTGACCACCGGCTTTACACGCGTGCGATCGACTTCAATCGAATTCAGCTTGTCACGGGCGGTCCCCAACGCATGCAAGTAATCCTTGCCCCACATGTGCTCATGCCATTTGCCAAACACGTTAACGGTATTTCGCAGGATCTTATTGTTCTTGAACTTAGGCTTAGCCCAGTCCGGTGCAAGTTGTTCAATCTCGAAAGCTCGGCGGTTCTTCAAGTCCACGCATAATCCATCCACGGTTTCGCGAAAGACGCGATCCGTCTCGCCTTTCTTCGCCTCAAAGGGGCGGATTTGGTACACGAGATCGTTGATCACGTCGCCCAAGTGCATGGCGTTCAGCATTCCGAAGCCAAAATCAACGGTGAACTTCAACCCGGGTTCTCCGGACTCGGCCTTAATTCCGTCGCTGTCTTTGAATAACAGCACGCGGAAGCCGTCGAAACCGGCATTCTTCAGCGCGAAGCGATATTCCGCCTCATACATTCCGAATCGGCAGGGCCCGCAGGAACCCGCTGTGAAGAACACGTAGTTATCCAGAATGTGCTGGCGCGGGACACCCTGTTTTTCCAAAAACTGGAGATACTGCACTAGGTTCCCAACCGTGAAGTAGGTCGGATTGCACTGGCCGTTATTGCCGAACTCCTTTCCCGTCTGGAAGCCGGCGACATCCGGGACAGGAAGCTTTTCGCAGTTATACCCACACCCCTGAAATACCGCGCGAATCAAATCTTCGTGTTTCCACGTGAAGCCCCCAAACAGAATTGTGACACGGCTGCGCTCGTCTGCCGTAAATGCTCGCTCGACTGGCCGGTGAAAATGGTTCGCCTGGTCCAAGCCCGCGATTTTCCGCAGACGCGCGCGTTCCGCCTCTAAGCGTTCCCTGATTTCCGATTCAGTCGCAATCTGGACGAAATTCGACGGCATAGAGTCCTCCGGTGTGCTGAATTCTTGTAGTTGAAAGTGAATTTTGCAGCGGTACTAGAAGTGGTGGACGGAAAGAAAGAATGAGAATCCGGTGACTTTTTTACACAGCAAGGTGCGACGAAAAGCGGAACATGAGCCCGCTCGACTGCTTTGGGTCTAAGAACAGACGCCATCCGAACCCCGGGACACCGTGCTGGGAGATCGAACTATGCTACGGAACCTTTGATGCACCTCGGAGCCAAACGGGATACAAGAAAAATTTGCGCAACCTACAGTCCGACAGCGTAGCCAAGTCCTAGAACCCAGCACACAAGTCCTAGAACCCAGCATACGGAGTGGGGCGGCGCCCCCATGAGCCTAAAGCCCAAAAAATATCTGACGGTGAAAAGTACGCATCGGAGGGCGCTGCAGCAACATCTCATTAAATGACCAACATCGAAGTGGGAGGTAAGAGCAAGTGTCCGCAGGTTCTGTGAAAAAAAGTTTGATTTGTGGCCTCGGAAGACTGGTTTGGCTGAGCCTCCCAGTGCTGCTTTGCAGTTTTTCAGCATGGTCTCAACAGCCTCCGATGAACGAAACAGCGAATAGTGCGCCAGCTGACTCGCAGGCCACACAGGCTTCCGGTGGGCTGCAACACGCTGAGCACCAGGCAGGAAGCATCAGCGGCAAGATTGTTGATCAATCCGGGGCCAACATTGCCGGGGCCGTAGTGAAACTTACGCGTGATGGCCAATCTTCGGGCCTGGAGGCAACGTCGAATGAGGACGGGCTATTCGCGTTTACCAATATCGCCCCGGGCCCCTTCCAGCTGACAATTTCATCGCCAGGCCTCGCGCCGCAGGACGTCTCCGGGACTTTGCAATCTGGCGAAGCCTACGTCACTCCGCTGATTATGTTAATCATCACCACCCAGGTAACAGAGGTACACGTCGGACTCCCGCCGGAGGAACTGGCGGACGTGCAGATCAAGGAACAAGAGAAGCAGCGGGTGTTGGGGGTGATCCCGAACTTCTATGTCAGCTACGACGCGAATCCCGCCCCTATCGGGGCGAAACACAAGTTCGGGCTTGCGTGGAAATCGGCTAGCGACCCGTTCACGCTTGTCGGGGTTGGGGTCCTGGCAGGGATTGGCCAGGCCGGAGATCGTTGGGGCGGGTACGGGCAGGGAGCGCAAGGATATGCAAAGCGCTACGGCGCGAGTTACGCCAATGTGTTTGCCGCAACGTTTATCGGAGGCGCGGTAATGCCTTCGATTCTCAAGCAGGATCCGCGCTACTTCTACAAAGGAAGGGGTAGCAAGCGATCTAGATTTCTCTACGCCGCGGCGAGCTCGGTTATATGCAAAGGGGACAATGGGCAATGGCAGCCCAACTATTCAAATGTCATCGGAAGTTTTGCTGGTGCCGGACTGCAAGCTCTCTACCTTCCCGCGAATGATCGCCGCGGATCCGGGTTCGTGGTCTCTTCGGCGCTAATCCGTCTTGGTGAGACTTCTCTCGCCGGTGTCCTTCAAGAGTTTGTTTTCCCGAAGTTGACACGTGGCTCTAGACGCTCGGCAGGATCGCAGCCCTAACCACCTAAGACGGGGGGTTGTAAGCTGCCAAATGTTGATTGATGCTTAGCGACGCCAGCCGTTGGAAGCGCTGTTTTCCATTGTTCATCGCTGAATTCAAGCGCATCCCTTTGTGGGCGTCTCCTCAGGACTGAACCCATTGATAACGCGGGTCTTATGTTGGAGCTAAAGCTCCGACCCCCTGAATCCTTTAAGCTCCCCACGGCCTGGGCCGTGCTCGCTGCTTGCCCCGCCGCGGCCCATTCCGGTCAGCAGAACGCCGACGGCTTCACCTTTACAGTGGCGCCACTCCGGAGTGCCCAGTGACTTTGGCAACTCCTTGTTAACGCGCCGCCACTCAAGCGGCATGCTCCAATGTAGGTAACAATGTGTATTCTCTTCCGATTGGCGCTGGGGTATGTAAGACGTAGTGGCAAGACATGAATTTGCGGATTCTCATCGTTGATGATTCAGAAACCACGCGGCGCATTCTGCGCGCCATAGTGCGGTCGCGTGCGTGGACAGTGTGCGGGGAAGCCGAGAGCGGACGGTCAGGGATCAAGCAATTTCAAGAACTGAGGCCCGACCTCGTGCTCATCGATTTAGCCATGCCTGACATCAACGGAATCGAGGCCGCGAAGCGAATGTCCACCCTTAACCCGCGAGTGCCGCTTATTCTGTTTACTATTTTGGACTTGGAAGGACTGGAAAAGGCGGCTCGCGAGGCGGGTATAAGTGCGATTGTTTCGAAGGCTCAGGCCTGGGACCTCATAAAGAGCATCGAAAGCGTGGTCAATGGACAGAGGTTGAACTAACAGAACACGTAAACCTTTCCATGGTGAGATACGTCGCGTGACACTAACGGCGGTGCTCGCGTAACCTTATAGGCTAGGAACATGCACGGGCCGGGGTGAGGTCTCCGCGGAACTTATTGGAATCATCACCTCTACGAGTGTGCCAGGATTCGAGTTTCGCAGTCTCACCTCTCCGCCAAATTCCTTGACCCTTTGGCGCATGCCTCCGATGCCGATGCCAATGCTGCCCGGCCGAAACTCGATAATGTGCTCGGCAACTCCCTTGCCATCATCCTGGACAGTAACCACGATCTGATTTTCTGATTTCAGCAGGCCGACCCTCGCGTTGCGTGCACCCGAATGGCGAAAGACGTTGGTGAGCGCCTCCTGAACAATGCGGAAGATGGCGGTTTCTAGCTCGGGTTTGAAACGAGGAAAATGCTGCGAAGGAACCTCAATAGAAGTCTCAATGCCGCTGCGCTTTGTAAATCCGTCCAAGTACTGTTCTAGGGCAGAAGACAAGCCAACTTCGTCTAACAATGGGGGATGCAACAGATGCGACATGCTACGAACCTGCTTAATGGCTCGATCGATCGTGGCACAACTGTCCGTGACAGCCTTTTCCTTCCATTCCGCGGACAGGTCGGGCCTGAGAATTCCGTCCATCATCATTTTGGCCGCGCTTAGTTCTTGTCCGAGGCCATCGTGAAGCTCGCGCGCAATCCGGCGGCGCTCTTCGTCCTGCGTGGCCATCAAGCTGCTTGAGAGGCGGCGCAGCTCATGATTCAGCATTTCCAGCTGTCGGGTCTTGCGGTGGAGTTCTGAGAAAACACTAACCTTGGCTCGCAGGAGCTCGGGAATAATGGGGACGGAAATGTAGTCTACGGCCCCGTGTCGATATCCTTGGAGGCGATCCAAATCGGTGAGGTGCACGGCGGAAATGAAGATAATGGCGGTCTGTTGAAAGCGAGGGTGCTGACGGATAAGAGCCGCCAGCTCAAAGCCATCGAGTTCGGGCATGCTGACATCCATCAGAACAACAGCGATATCGGTCTTCAACAACCATTCCAGGGCTTCTTTCCCCGAATTGGCTTTGATCAGGTTCTCGCCCAACTCCCCCAAGATGACTTCATAGCTGAGCAGCTTGCCCGGCTGGTCATCCACCATGAGGATGTTCACTTTATCGTTTACGCCCATCGTTTTTTCTCACCTCACACGACTGTGGTTCTTTTTGCGCGCGGCCGAAAATTGGTCCTTCGTAGGGAAGGACAAACACTACCGGTGCAGCCACATACGCAGCGCTGACAGAAGTTGCTCTGTATTTACGGGCTTGGCGAGATACTCCGAAGCGCCGGCCTCGAGGCATTTTTCGCGATCTCCCTTCATGGCTTTGGCGGTTAAGGCGATAATCGGCAGCCTTCGGAATGAAGGGTTCTGCCGCACAACCTGCATGGTCTCGTAGCCATCCATTTCAGGCATCATGATGTCCATCAGAACGATCGCGATGCTGGGCGTTGATTCAAGCATCGTGATCGCTTCGCGGCCGGTTCCGGCGGTGACCACAACCATACCCCGGCGTTCCAAAACGCTGCTCAAAGCGAAGATGTTCCGCACGTCGTCGTCGACGACCAGCACTTTCTTGCCGACCAGCGCATCGTCTGAACGATGAAGCCGTTCGAGCATCCTCTGTTTTTCGGGAGGAAGGTGGGCGACAACGCGATGCAGGAATAGCGCGGTTTCATCAAGAAGGCGCTCGGGCGATTCGACACCCTTAACCACGACGCTACGAGCCAACGTGTGGAGGCGGGCGTCCTCCTCCGATGATAAATCCTTTCCGGTGAATACGACTACCGGCAAGTCGTTGAGCGATGGCGTGTCGCGGACCCGTTCTAGCACTTCAAAACCCGACATATCCGGGAGTCGCAGGTCGAGAACCATGCAATCAAACGGCTGCTCGGTGATCGCGGCGAGCGCCTCAGTACCACTCGCGGCGACTGAAACTTGAATGTCGTCGTAGCCGAGTAATTCGCGAATGCTGAGTTGCTCGGCAGGGTTGTCCTCGACGATTAACAACCGCTTGAGACGCGGGGCGGAGTATTCCTTGATGCGGGCGAACGCTGTCTCAAGCCCCTCGGGAGTAGTCGGCTTGGTCACAAACGCGAATGCGCCACGCGACAACCCATGTCGGCGGTCCTCGTCCATGGTCAGCATTTGAACCGGGATATGCCGAGTATTGGGATCTTGTTTCAAGTGATTGAGCACCGTCCAGCCGACCATGTCGGGCAGGAAAACATCCAACGAAATGGCGCTGGGGTGGAATTCGCGTGCCAACGCGAGCGCTTCGCTGCCTCGCCCTGCTACCAGCACTTTAAATCCCTTGTCACGCGACAAATCGCATAAAACCCGGGCGTAGTGCGGATCATCTTCGACGATTAATAGGATGGCATCGTCTGGTTGCAGATTGTTGCGGTCGTCCGGGACCTGCTCTGGCACTTGCTCCGCCGCACTCGCAACAGTTAGGTGAAGAGGCTTGGCTGGCGACGAAGTTTGTCGCTCCAACATGCTGGTACCGGTAGACGGCCCGACGTACGTGTGAGGCAAAAAGAGTGTGAATGTGCTTCCGACGCGTACCGCGCTACGCAGCTGAATCTCGCCTCCCAACAAACTGGCTAGTTCGCGGCTAATCGCCAGTCCAAGGCCGGTGCCCCCGTATTTGCGGCTCGTGCCGGCGTCCGCTTGCTGGAAAGCTTCGAAAATAATTCTCTGTTTCTCGGCCGGAATACCGATGCCGGTGTCCGCGACTTCAAAGGCGACTACCGACGCTGTCCTTCCGAGCACCGGGTGTTCGGCGGTCCAACCACCCGCGGCAACGGATACCGTCAGACGCACGCCACCGTGTTCGGTGAACTTGAATGCGTTGGAGAGCAGGTTCTTGAGGACTTGCTGCAGGCGCTTCGAGTCGGTAACCATGCTGCGTGTCAGAGCAGGATCGGTATGTATTTCGAACGTAAGACGCCGGTGCTCTGCTTCGTGGCGGAACGGGCGACCGATCATTTCAAGCAGACTCGCGAAAAAGACTTCTTCCGCTTCGACTGAAACCGTGCCGGATTCGATCTTCGACAGGTCAAGGATGTCGCTGATGAGGTTGAGGAGGTCCGTTCCCGCGCCATGAATGGTGCGGGCGAACTCAACCTGTTTAGGTGTGAGATTGCCGTCTGGGTTGTCCGTCAACTGCTGGCCTAAGACCAAGATGCTGTTGAGCGGGGTGCGCAATTCGTGGGACATGTTCGCCAGGAATTCGGACTTGTACTTGGAAGTGAGGGCCAATTCCGTGGCCTTCTCCTCGACCGCCCGCCGTGCTTGCTCGATTTCTTGGTTCTTGCGTTCTACTTCCACGTTTTGCTCAGCGAGCTGCTGAGCTTTTTGGGCGAGTTGCTCGTTGGTTTGCTGTAATTCGGTCTGCTGGGTTTGCAGCTCGATCGCCAATTGCTGCGACTGCTTCAGCAGTCCTTCTGTTTGCATGGTTGCTTCGATGCTATTGAGTACGATACCGATACTGGAAGTCAATTGTTCCAGGAACGACAGATGCGAAGCGGTGAAGACGCTCAGCGAGGCAAGCTCGATTACGGCCTTAACGCGGTCTTCGAACAGAATCGGGAGAACAATGACGTTTCGCGGCACAGCCTGGAACAGGCCGGACCGGATCGGCGTTGTATCGGACGGTAGATCAGAAATCAGCATGCGCCTCTTCTCTGCGGCACACTGGCCCGCGAGACCTTCGCCGATACCCAAGCGGTGAGGATGCCCGTTCTGCCCCCCGTCTGCAAATGCCGAGAGCAACACCATGTCGGACGAATCTTCCGCTTCCATCTGATAAATGACACCTTGCTGGGCATTGACCAGCGGAGCCAACTCCGACAGGAGCATTCGTCCGACCGTAGTCAGGTCGCGTTGCCCCTGCAACATACCAGTGAAGCGCGCAAGATTCGTCTTGAGCCAGTCTTGCTCGTTGTTGCGATCGGTCGTGAGACGCAGGTTGTTGATCATCGTGTTGATGTAGTCTTTTAGCTCCGCGACCTCGCCACTGGCTTCGACCTGGACGGAACGGGTCAGATCGCCCTTGGTAACGGCAGTCGTGACCTCCGCGATGGCGCGGACTTGGTTGGTCAAGTTGTCAGCGAGAAGGTTGACGTTACCAGTGAGGTCTTTCCAAGTGCCAGCAGCGCCGGGAACGTTCGCTTGACCGCCAAGGCGTCCCTCGACGCCTACTTCACGCGCGACGGTGGTCACCTGATCAGCGAAGGTCGCTAGCGTATCCGTCATGTTGTTGATGGTTTCAGCGAGCGCCGCGACTTCGCCTTTCGCGTTCACCGTCAGCTTTTGCGTCAGTTCGCCGTTGGCGACCGCGGTGACGACCTTCACAATGCCGCGCACCTGCTCGGTAAGGTTGGCAGCCATCACGTTCACGTTGTCAGTCAAGTCTTTCCACGTGCCAGCTACACCTGGGACTTTCGCCTGGCCACCAAGTTTGCCGTCTGTGCCGACTTCGCGCGCCACGCGCGTTACTTCGGCAGCGAAGGCGTTGAGCTGGTCAACCATGGTGTTGATCGTGTTCTTGAGCTCCAGAATTTCGCCCTTCACGTCGACGGTGATCTTGCGCGACAGATCGCCGCGAGCGACCGCCGTCGTGACCTCAGCGATGTTTCGCACCTGGCCCGTAAGGTTCCCGGCCATCGCGTTGACGGAGTCCGTGAGGTCCTTCCAGGTACCCGCGACACCGGGCACGTTCGCTTGTCCGCCGAGTCGGCCTTCGCTCCCGACCTCGCGGGCTACGCGCGTGACTTCAGCGGCAAACGAGCGCAACTGCTCGACCATGGTGTTAAGAGTTTCTTTGAGCTGCAAAATCTCTCCGCGCACGTCCACGGTGATCTTGCGAGAGAGGTCTCCGCTGGCGATAGCCGTCGCCACCTCAGCGATATTGCGTACCTGACCAGTGAGATTGCTGGCCATGAAATTCACGTTGTCGGTGAGGTCTTTCCACGTGCCACCAACACCAGGAACTTCAGCTTGGCCGCCGAGCTTGCCTTCGGTACCGACTTCACGAGCCACGCGGGTCACCTCTCCGGCAAAGGCGTTAAGCTGGTCGACCATGGTGTTAATGGTGTTCTTGAGTTCGAGGATTTCGCCCTTCACGTCGACGGTGATTTTGCGGGAGAGGTCCCCACGAGCTACGGCGGTCGTGACCTCAGCGATGTTTCGCACCTGGCCCGTGAGGTTGCCAGCCATGGAGTTCACAGAGTCCGTTAGATCCTTCCACGTGCCCGCAACGCCCGGTACATTCGCCTGTCCGCCGAGTCGGCCTTCGCTCCCAACCTCACGAGCTACGCGAGTGACTTCGCCGGCGAACGCATTTAACTGATCGACGGTCGTGTTAATCGTCTCTTTCAAGAGAAGAATTTCCCCACTGACATTGACCGTGATCTTCTTTGAGAGGTCGCCGCTAGCGATGGCCGTCGAAACCTCGGCGATGTTGCGGACTTGGCCCGTCAGGTTGCTGGCCATCGAGTTGACCGAGTCCGTCAGATCCTTCCAGGTGCCCGCAACCCCAGGCACCTGCGCCTGCCCTCCCAATTTGCCGTCAGTTCCAACTTCGCGCGCGACACGGGTCACCTCCGACGCGAACGACCGCAGCTGATCCACCATGGTGTTGAGGGTGTCCTTAAGCTCGAGGATTTCGCCCTTTACGTCCACCGTGATCTTACGGGACAAGTCGCCGCGGGCTACAGCTGTAGCGACCTCGGCAATGTTACGCACCTGGCCTGTCAGATTGCTGGCCATGAAGTTCACGTTGTCGGTGAGGTCTTTCCACGTACCGGCGCCCGGAACCTGCGCCTGGCCGCCCAGTTTGCCCTCCGTGCCAACTTCGCGCGCGACGCGGGTTACCTCGCCCGCAAAAGCGTTCAGTTGATCCACCATCGTATTGATCGTGTTTTTCAGTTCAAGGATTTCGCCCTTTACGTCCACCGTGATTTTGCGAGACAAGTCGCCACGCGCGACAGCAGTCGTCACTTCAGCGATGTTGCGGACTTGGCCCGTAAGGTTCCCCGCCATGGAGTTGACCGAGTCCGTTAGGTCTTTCCAAGTGCCTGCCACGCCAGGCACATTCGCTTGGCCGCCAAGTCTGCCTTCGCTGCCAACTTCGCGCGCGACGCGCGTCACCTCGCCGGCGAAACGATTCAGCTGGTCCACCATCGTGTTGAGCGTCTCTTTGAGCTGCAGTATCTCGCCGCGGACATCCACGGTGATCTTGCGGGAAAGGTCGCCGCTAGCGATCGCCGTCGCGACTTCAGCAATGTTGCGGACTTGTCCAGTCAGGTTGCTCGCCATGAAGTTCACGTTGTCGGTGAGGTCTTTCCACGTTCCGCCAACCCCCGGTACTTGGGCCTGGCCGCCGAGTTTGCCTTCCGTACCAACCTCGCGCGCTACGCGCGTGACTTCACCCGCGAACGCATTCAGCTGGTCCACCATCGTATTAATCGTGTCTTTTAGCTCCAGGATCTCGCCTTTCACGTCCACCGTAATCTTGCGAGACAAGTCGCCGCGCGCGACCGCGGTCGTAACTTCAGCGATGTTCCGGACCTGAGCGGTCAAGTTCCCGGCCATCGCGTTGACCGAGTCGGTAAGGTCTTTCCAAGTTCCAGCCACGCCGGGAACGACAGCCTGACCCCCGAGTTTTCCGTCCGTGCCCACTTCTCGAGCTACGCGAGTGACTTCGGAAGCGAATGATCGCAACTGGTCAACCATCGTATTGATGGCTTCTTTGAGCTGCAGGATTTCCCCGCGTACATCGACAGTGATTTTGCGAGAAAGGTCACCGCTGGCAACGGCGGTTGCCACCTCGGCGATATTCCGCACCTGGCCGGTCAGATTGCTAGCCATCGAATTAACCGAATCGGTAAGATCCTTCCATGTTCCCGCGACTCCGGGGACTTGAGCCTGGCCACCCAGTTTGCCGTCCGTACCGACTTCGCGGGCGACGCGCGTTACCTCCGAAGTAAAAACGCCAAGCTGTTGAATCATCGTATTGACGATGGTGGCTGATCTTAGAAATTCACCCTCCAGAGGGCGCCCGTCGACGTCCAGCCGCACCGTTTGTGTCAGGTTGCCTTGGGCTACCCCGGCAATGGCCCGGGTGACTTCGGTCGTCGGACGGAGCAAGTCCTCGGTGAGGTTGTTCACGGAGCCCTCCATCTCTCCCCACGCACCTTTCGACCGATGAAAGCGCGCGCGTTCCCGCGTTCGGCCTTCTTTCCCGACAACCTGCCCCAGTCGCTTCAGTTCCTGGGCCATTTGCTGGTTGGTAGAAACAATGTCGTTGAAGGTGTCAGCGAGCTTTCCTGCCAGGCCGGTCCACGATCCGGGAAGGCGGACAGAGAAATCGCCGTCGCACATGGTCTGTAACCCTGCCAGGATGATGCTAAGGTCAGGCTGCGAAACCTCGGCAACGACGGTGGACAGGCCGACGCCGTCCGGGCCCGCCCTTAGGGGTGTCTTTTCATCGCTGGCCGATGTGTTGTGACTATTTCTCTTCATGCGCATCTCCATACGGAATAACGGGTTAATCGTCGGCCGAATCTAGTTTTCGTGCACGGCGATCTACAATCTCGCACTGCTCTTTTTCACCAAGCCGATACGTCTTAAACAGTGGCTCGCGACCTAAAAGAAATCTCCAATGAGATGAGATACCACGGGAGGAGCGGCTTAGGCCCTACAGTGTTTCATGTATGGACGTTTGGCAGTAAAGGTTGAATCGGCTGGATCAAATCGGCCCGGCTCACAATCCGGGAATGTAGAATCGAAAACCCAGAGGGGCCCAGCCTTCAGGCAAACAACCCGATGTTGTAGCGAAGCCGACAGCTGACCCACCAGGTTTTCAATGTCCGGGATTTGACGATAACGTCGAGGTTGTCACTGAGTCTTGAGTTCTCGCATGGTGTGTGGACGTAGCGTGCCCGTGCAGACCCTGGGTTCGGCCCGTGGAGAAGCGCGTGCTCATCATGTGGAAACCGAGAGGTGAATATGAGCGCTGTTCCTGAAGGAGTCACGCGCTTTCGACTCAGTCCTGCGAATGGTCTGCTGGTGGCGCAATACCAAGGCGCTTCATCTTGTAAAACAGCGTGGTGCGCTTCAAGCCAAGTCTGGCTGCTGCTCCTCGCGGACCTCCGAGCTTCCAATTTGCGCGCTGGCAAGCAGCGAGAATTTCTCTCCGCACCTTGTCTTCAAGCGTCGGGTTTGAAATCTCGGGTTCCAACGGCTCGATAGCTTTCGAGAGGCGCTGGTTCAAAGACGCCATCATTGGAGAGAATGACGCCACGCGCGATATAGTTTTGGAGCTCTCGAATGTTGCCGGGCCAGTGGTGGTGTACCAGGGAGCGCATGGTCTCCTGAGGAATCGATTCGATGGATTTGTCCATCGAAGCAGCGAACTGTTGAACGAAATATTCCACGAGCTCGGGAATATCGGCTTTCCTTTCGCGCAGCGGCGGCAGATAAATCGGGAAAACATTCAGCCGGTAGTACAAATCTTCGCGGAATTCACGGTCCTGAGCCATTCGCTTCAAGTCTTGGTTGGTCGCCGCGACGACGCGAACATCGACTCGCGTCGTGCGTGTGCTGCCGACGGCCTCGAACTCGCGCTCCTGCAAGCACGCGGAGCAGCTTGGGTTGAAGCTCTAGTGGCATGTCTCCGATTTCATCGAGGAACAGAGTGCCGCGATCCGCCAACGCGAACCGGCCGACATGAGAGTTGACGGCGCCCGTAAAGGCTCCGCGTTCGTGCCCGAAGAGCTCGCTTTCAAGAAGGCCGGCGGGGATCGCCGCGCAATTCACCTTCACCAGACTTCGGTTCCGGCGGGGGCTGAACTCGTGAATCGCGCGAGCGATGACTTCCTTTCCGGTGCCAGTTTCGCCCGCGATCAGAACTGTCATATTCGTGGGCGCAACCGCTTCAACTAGAGAGAGGATGCCGCGGAGACTCCCACGTCGACCCACGATTGTCTCCACAAACGGAAGTTCCTCGCGGTCCTCTTTATGAGCGCGTAGCTCGTCACTACGATACGCGATGACGTTCATCGGCATGTTTCCTGCATTTTCGTCAATTTGCATCACGGAATCAAAAGCTGAGCTCATGTTTTGCTCCTTACGCCCCTTCCAACACTTGCTGGGTGGGTTGACCTGAGTCAGCTATCCACAAAAATGCTTGGATCCGGAGCCGGTTTTTCCGGGTCTCGTGAAAAAGCCAAAGCCTTATCGGCCGGGTTCCAATCGATTACGAGCACATCGCCTTGACGGACTTGTGCCGTGGCCAGCAATCTGGCAATTGGGTGGACCACGTACCGCTCAATGGCTCGCTTCAGGTGGCGCGCTCCGTAGCGTTGGTCGGTACCTTCTTGCAGGAGGAACGCGCGCCCTTCTTCGGTGATTCGAAATAAGAACGGTCGCGTAGCTGTGTCCAACACACGCCTCTGCACATTGCTCAACTCGATCTCCAGCACTTCGTCTAGTTCCGCGCGCTCCAGGGGATGGAACACTACAACTCTGTCCAAGCGATTCATAAACTCAGGTGAGAACTTGCGCCTGGCCGCCTCGACGGCCGTCCTCTCCACCTTTTCGTGCAATCCAGTTGTCGGCTTGTCGTTCGGCTGGATGAATCCCATTCCGCCTTGCACCAGATCCGCGATCTGTCCACCGCCGAGGTTCGAGGTTAGAAAAATCATTGTTTGCGACAAGTCCACTCGCCGGTTGTCGCCCAGAGTCAGCGTCGCTTTGTCCAGCATCCCTAACAACAACTGCCATAACGCGTCACTCGCTTTTTCAATCTCGTCGAACAGCAGAAAACTCAGTTTCAAGTGATCGCGGTGGCTTGCGGCCAACACTTCTTGCGTTATGAGTGGGTGTGTTTCGCGGTGCCCCAGATATCCTGGCGGCGAACCAATCAATTTAGCGATTTCGTGAGAGTGTTGGAATTCCGCGCAGTCCACCTTGACAACTGCGCGACTGTCTCCAAACAGAATCTCCGCCGCCGCTTCGACGATGCGCGTCTTCCCAGAGCCTGTCGGCCCTAAAAACAGCAGGTTTCCGATCGGCCGGGAAGGTGAATGCAACCCGGCACAAAACATTTGGTACAGGTCGACCAGGGCTTGCACAGCCTGATCTTGCCCGACAACTTTTTCTCGCAGTGCATGCTCAAACTCGCAAGCTGTTGAACTTCGTTTCTCCGTGTCCAAAACTCCGGCGAGTCCGCGATCGGCAGGCTTCCCCCAGCATGCACCGAGTTCTGTCATTTGGACCGATTGTATTGCTGTGACCATAACTGCTCCTTCGACTGCAAACGCTCAAATCAAACGGGACGCGTTCATTACCTATATCTGCGGACTCTTGCCAGATTTTCTTTCCAGCCGCTCTCTCCTGATCCTCTCCCGAATGTACAGGCCGCAGTTTTTCAGCTTGATCGAGTCGGCTTCCCACTTCTCCAGAAACTTAACGGCCTCGGCATCGACTGACCTCAAATCTGCGCAGTCCAAGACAATTGGTCTGCCTTCTGTTTCTGCCGCAATGAGTGCTTTCATTTCCGTCACGTTTTCCGCGCTTAGTTGACCACTAATCTTAAAGACCACTTCGCCGTTCGCGTTTCTCGTGATCCTCAGCATCTGGTTCCTCGTCGCAATCACAACTTCCGTCGCTTAAATGGCAATTAAGGCGCCAATCGTAAGTGGTTGAAAAGAGAGACTCTTCGTTCCTGAATCAACGCCGAACTTTCGGCAATTGGCGAGCGTTTGAACAAAACAACGATGGTAAAAAATGGACCCACCACCTGAAGCAGTTGCGGGGACTTGCCATTGCCTGTCTGAAATAAGTCGCTAAATCCCATTCGAGCGTGGCTTTGCCTTTCATTTCATTTGAGTAGGGAGGGAACGTGCTACCCTAGTCCACCAGTACGACGTGGCGCTCGCCTGCCGCCAAGTCAGTGGATACAGAGGCGAAAGAACCCTTGAGAGCGGCCTGCTTTTCGTTGGAAGGCATCAGTGCCTGCAGCAGATCTTCATAGAATCGATCCTCTATTGAAGCGATCGCGCCATGCGGATCTCGTCGAGTCGGCAGTCGCCGCCGAAAGCTCCGTTCAGACGGACAGTGAAATCGTCCTTTCGTGGCGTCGTTGCAGCGGCGACCATCATGTCGATCCCAGAAGCAGGGCGACACCGCACATCATCACCCAGACCGAGCTCGCCCTCTTCAAGGAGCCAGTGAGTGACGTCCTTCTCCACGCGCGGGAAGAGATCGACCGCCTTTATGCCATTGTCCGGCAAGAGGATTACGTCGTTTTGCTGTGCAATCGCGAAGGAGTCGCCATTCAGCATCGTGGCGACGAGGCGAAGGCGGAGCAGTTCAAACATTGGGGCATCTGGCTGGGCGGAGTTTGGTCCGAGCAAGTCGAGGGGACTAACGGAATCGGAACTGCGATCGTTGAACAACGTCCAGTTCTCGTCCACTGCGGGCAGCATTTCCGCACGCGCCACGCCAACCTGAGTTGTGCAGGTGCCCCTATCTTCGACGCGGGCAACAAACTCATCGCGGTTTTGGATGCTTCCAGAATCGATATGGGACAGTCCGACCGCACCCATGGACTGGTGCTGGCCGCCGTAACCGCTTCTGTGCGTGCCATTGAAGAGCGGCTTTTTCGGCACGCCTTTCGTTGTGCTTGGACGATTGCTGCCGCTCTCCCGCAGACCAGCGGTGCAGGTCTTCTCCTGGCCGTCGACAACGATCAATGCGTTATTGGCGCGGATCACGTAGCCCGTGAGGCACTGGGCCTCGATGAGAGGGATCTGTTAAGCGGCAGATCTCTATCGGCGCTTTTTCACTACGACCGCTCTCTCTTTCGACGTGGTGATGAACAGGACTCTCCGGCGCAATGGATCCGGGTCGATTCGGACAGTGCGTGGAACATGTTAATCACGCCGCCCCTCCGAACGTCCAAGGAACTGCGCAACTCGGAATATGCCATGATCCACTCGCGTCCTCGATTGAGCACGCTTGAAAACTTATCGGTGGAAACAATTCCAACTCCGAGCCGTGGCGGGTTGTCGCCAGCCCTGACACGCCGAGTCCGCGACTATATTGAAGGGCATCTCGATGAAAAAATCCGCCTCGATGAACTGGCCGCTCTGACGGGTCTGTCTACCGACCATTTTGCTCGGGCATTCCACCAGTCAGTGGGGGTACCGCCGCACTCGTATCTGCTGCGGCGGCGCTTGGAGCATGTGGAACACCTGCTGCGAGAGACACATGCTCCGCTCTCGGAAATAGCCTTGGCGACTGGTTTTTCTGACCAAAGCCATCTCGCGCGGCACTTCCGGCGGTGGGCTGGAGTGTCACCGCGGCAGGTCCGCTGGACGGAAGGAAACCCCTCCATACAACGTAACCCTATGCGAAGAAGTAACTTAGCGACGCAAGGTCGCTGACCAAGGCAGAACGTCTCTCCGGAACTTCCTTCCACTCCCGGCGCGCCTAAGACGCAGCCAAATTGTGATGCGGATCACGATTCAATGTGATCCAGATCACGGAAACATTCCAAACAAGCCAAGTTTGTTCAAGACGACAGGATTCCGGCAGAGCCACAATCCGCCCAGATCATCGAAAGGAGGGAAAACCCATGGAGAAAGCCGAGGCCATTCACGTTCAGCCAAACTCAGATGCAACAATGGGGCCGGCCGCCACATGCGGATTTTCTGGGTGTATCATGCCCGCCATGGCCTCCCCGGGACAGGGATCCGAGCGTTTGAATGCCAGACTCCTTGTTGACTCGATTCCTGCGCTAATTCACACCGCCAGGCCGGACGGTTATCTCGATTACTTCAATAAACCTTGGCTGGAATACCTAGGCGCCACTTTGGACAAGGTGACCGGCTGGAATTGGACGGCTTTCGTTCATCCTGAGGACGTTGAGGGAATTTTGGCCAAGTGGCGAGCCTGCCTCGCGACTGGGGAAATCTTCGAGTATGAAACTCGCGTCCGTAGGGCGAATGGAGAATACCGTTGGATGTTCCACCGCAAAGTGCCCCTTCGCGATGCAAACGGCAACGTCGTCAAGTGGTATGGATCGAGCCTGGATATTGACGAGCGCAAAACGGCGGAAGAACAGCTCCGCCGCAACGCCAAGGAGCTGCAAAGAAGCGAGTTTCATCTTGCCGAAGGGCAGCGTCTTGCCCACATGGGAAGCTGGGCCTTCGATCCCGACGGCTTCCACTATTGGTCTCCCGAACTCTTTCGGATGCACGGACTCGATCCGGCCAGCAAACCGCCAAGTGTTCAGGAATACCTGGATCGTGTCCACCCACAGGACCGCGAATCCATGGCAGACATAATCAAGCGAGTCCTGGCAGAAGATACTCCTTTCGACGCGACCAAGCGCATCTTGCGACCCGATGGTCAGGTCCGGTACATTCGCTGCGTTGGTGTTCCTGTCGTCGAAAACCAAAACCTGAAAAAGTACGTTGGCAGCGCCATAGACGTTACGGAGCACGAGCTCCTGACCCAGGACCTCCGGCGCCGCGAAGCATATCTGGCCGAAGCGCAAAGGCTCAGTCACACGGGCAGTTGGGCCTGGGATGTGCGGACCGACGCTCTGTTCTGGTCGGAAGAGATTTTTCGGATTTACGGCTATAGCCCTCAAGAAACAGGTCCCACCTGGGAGCAGCTCCTGCAGAGGGTTCATCCTAAGGACCGGCCACAGATCGAGCAGCGAGCGAAAATGGAGGCCACCGGGAACGAGTGGATCGACTCGTACGGTGATTTCCGAATCGTTCTTCCAGACGGAACCATAAAGTACCTCCATTCCGTTGCTCATCCTGTTACGCAGTCGGGTGAAGTCACGGAAGTCATCGGCACGGTCATGGACGTTACGGAGCAAGAGCTCCTAACTCAGGAACTGCGGCGCCGCGAAGCCTACCTGGCCGAAGCCCAAAAACTCAGTCATACAGGCAGCTTCGGATGGAAACCTGACACTGGCGAGATTGTCTGGTCAGATGAAACCTACCGCATCTTCGAGTACGACCACTCTGTCGAGCCAACAATAGATTCACTGGTGCAACGCGTCCACCCCGACGACCGCGCCGACGTCAAAGAGGTCATTAATCGCGCCTTTGCGGGAGCGACAGATTTCGAGCATGCCTATCGCTTGCTATTGCCTGACGGGCGACTCAAGTACGTCCACGCCATAGCTCACGTTTTACAGGATGCATCTGGCAGTCGCGAGTTTGTTGGGGCAGTCAGCGATGTCAGTGAGCAACGCCACGCAGAATCGGTGATCAGAGCACAAGAAGCGGAGCTTCGTGAGGTGATCGATACCATTCCTGCGATTGTGTGGAGTACGCTGCCCGATGGCTCCAATACTTACGTTAACAAGCAATTTGTGGAGTACTCGGGTTCATCGGTGGAACAGACGGCCGGATCAGGGTGGCAAGCGCTAATTCACCCTGATGATCGTGAGCGACATGCAAGTAAATGGATGGAAGCGGTCGCTACTGGAAAGCCTCTCGAAAATGAGGTTCGTTCCCGCCGCTCGGATGGGCAATATCGCTGGCAGTTGGACCGCGGAGTGCCGCTCCGAGATGAAGATGGGAACATCGTCAAGTGGTATGGGGTCACGACCGACATTGAAGATCGCAAGCGAGCGGAAGACAAGGTCCGCGAGCAGGAATCAGAGCTCCGTCAGATAGTCGACCTCGTTCCTCAACTTGTTGCTGTATTCGGACCCGGTGGCGAACGTCTCTATGCCAACCGCGTTGGCCTCGAGTACGTCGGCCTTAGTCTTGAAGAGTGGCGGCAAACACCCGGGAATTTTTTTTCAGCCCCGACGTTTCATCCTGATGACCAGGAACGGGCGGCGCGCACTCACTCCGATAGTGCTCGCTCCGGTGGCTCCGCTTACGAGTTGGAGTTGCGACTACGCAAACATGATGGCACATATCGCTGGTTCTTGGTTCGCTTCAACCCGTTGCGCGACGAACAGGGGCAGATTACGCGTTGGTATGTTGCCTTGACGGATATCGAAGACCGCAAGCAAGCGGAAGACAAGCTTCGTCAGGAAAACGTCGCTCTACGTGAAGAAATAGACAAAGCCTCGATGTTTGAAGAGATCGTTGGAACATCTCACCCTCTGAAAAATGTTCTCTCGCGCATCTCCAAAGTCGCACCGACTGATTCTACGGTCCTCATCACGGGTGAAACAGGAACAGGCAAAGAGCTCGTTGCACGCGCAATCCACCGAAGGTCAAATCGGGCCTCGCGTCCGTTCGTCAGCGTGAACTGCGCGGCAATCCCCCGTGATCTTATCGCTTCTGAGTTGTTCGGCCATGAAAAGGGCGCTTTTACGGGCGCGACTCAGCAGCGCCTGGGTCGGTTTGAACTAGCAAATGGAGGCACAATCTTCCTCGACGAAGTCGGAGAACTTCCAGCCGAGACTCAGGTTGCTCTACTTCGTGTTTTGCAGGAACACGAGTTTGAGCGTGTCGGCGGCACTCGTCGAATCCGCGCAGACGTCCGAGTGATCGCAGCCACCAATCGTGACTTGCAAGCCGCCATCAGCGCTGGATCCTTTCGCAGTGATTTGTTTTACCGGCTGAATGTCTTCCCGATCGAGATGCCTTCTCTTCGAGAACGAAGAACGGATATTCCTCTGTTGGTCGAATACTTTATCGATCGCTTTGCGCGAAAAGCTGGTAAGAACATAAGACGTGTCAATAAGAAGACGCTGGAATTGCTCCAGTCTTATCCTTGGCCGGGAAACATTCGCGAACTGCAGAACGTCATCGAGCGTTCGGTGATACTTTGCGAAACAGAGATTTTCTCGATCGAAGAAAACTGGTTACCGCAGCCGCCGCCTCTGACCCCAGAGTCGAAACAGCAAGTTGAGCTCCCTCGAAGACTCCAAACGCAAGAGAAGAACATGATTGAGGAGGCTCTAAAAGCAAGCCGCGGTCGTGTGTTTGGACCCACAGGGGCTGCGGCAAAGTTGGGCATACCGCGGTCGACGCTGGAATCGAAGATTAAGTCGCTGAAAATCGACAGGAATCGCTTTAGGACTTTGTCGGAAATTTGAGAGCTCGCGGCAGGTATTCCGGTCAGCAGGTGAATTTTTTAAAGAATAGAGAATATCGTGGGTTGCTGTGCGGGCTCTCGAATGGATCGTCCAGAAGTTCCTCGAAACCTGCTGAGCTGGGTCTCTGCGTTGCTCGGCAGAGAATCACGGGAGCGCTAGAGAAAAGCCAGGTCGATCGAAAGCGGGTAGTGGTCCGAAGCTGAGACAGAGCGGTGGACCTGTTGCTTGCCCGCACGAAGGGGCCCCCGGGTAAAAATCCAGTCGATGATTCGCCCGGACTCGAAGAACGAGCCAGGTGTGGACGGGGCGTGGCGATTCAAGAACGCGTCGTCAAACTGGGCATTGCGGATTGCAGCAGCAGCCGGTCCAGTCGAGACGTCGAGATTGAAATCGCCAGCGAGCACTGCCGGCGTGTTCAGGGCGTACCGCCCGGCGTCGGTCAAGACCTCGTCCAGCTGCGAGCAGCGCAGCGAATCATCGCCTTTGCTTTCCAGATGCACGTTGTAGGTGGTTATCGTCTTGCCCGCCATGTTTGCTTCGCTGACCAGTGCGAGCCGTCCTCCGATTCTCTCCTGGAAGGGCGGGATTTCCGGAACGAACCAATGTGGTCGCCAGAAATTCGATTGCTTCTGGAAACGGATGATTCGAAAGTTCGACAAGGGCCAACGAGAGAGTGTGGCCTGGCCATGATAGGCCGGCGAGGCGTGAGTGCCCTGGGTCAGTTCTTGAAATTCGCGCCCGAACACGTAGTTCATCTGTAGCTTCTGCGCTATTTCCCGCGCAACGTTGGCGTGGTGCGTCCGCTTCGCGTTCAAATCGGCTTCCTGCAGGAGGAGGATATCGGCTCTAGCACTCGCGAGGAATTCGATGACACGTTGCAACTGCGAACCGCGGTCGATATTCCAATTCACGACCCGGATGGAATCCGGCGGGCAAAGCAGCCATCGGGTCGGCGCGAAATTTCCAGCTTCGATTTCCTTCGTCTCAGTCATAACCGTTCAGGACTTGGCGTAGAACGCGTGCAACAGTTGTTCCCACATGCAATCACAGAATAAAGGCTCTTCGAGTCGGAAGTCCCGCTACATCAAAAGGGAATCTCTACAACCTTCAAATACTGCACGTCGAACTCCAACTTTTCGCAGAGAGCGGGTTATGCAGTCTGCGGCGGCCGTGCCAGCGGTTCATCCTCACTGAAAGCCGATACCCGCTGTCAACAACCCGCCTTAACCGTCGAACGATAGGCACGTGCGCGATTCACTTCGCACGACACCTCGCCTCCGGGTGCCTCTCAAAAGACTGATTTGAAAGGACAATCCGGAGCAGTGTCGACCGCCCGCCGATTGGAAGGTCCGATGCTTGTATTCACCCCGATGGATTTGGAGGCACATGTTCTGTCGTAGAACGCCGCGTCCTGGTCCGCAAAGTCCACACAACCAAGAGCGGGGCAATATTGGAAAGTCTAAAGCAAATTTTTCGGACGCCAGAAAGCGTCCGGTTTCAAGGAGGACGCAGGAGAAGTCGTTCCACGACCCGAAGCGTTCTCTTCTTGCCCGTCTACCTTCTATTTGTCATCTGCTTATTTGCGCCCATCGCGCACGGCATGCAGCTCGGCACGCGCAGCGTCAGGATTGAAGGAACTGTATTCGTTCAAGATTCCAAGGGCAATCGATCGAGCGTTGCGGGCGCAACGGTGAAACTCGACGGGCCGGCCGCGCTCGAAACAGAAACTGACGAGAAAGGCGAATACGTCTTCGCGGACGTGGCTCTCGGAACCTACGAGGTCACCGCTTCGGCGCCGGGGTTGGAAGTTCGACAGACGCTGCAAGTCGGCGGTGGCGACCTTCGGCTGTCTCTCGAGCTGAAACCCGCGGAAATCACCAGCACGGTTGTCGTCAAAGACGAAGCAGCCGACAGAAGAGACCCTGCCCCGTCTGAGATCGTCTCGGAAACGACTCTGCGTAATGCCCCCAACGTGAACGAGCGATTCGAAAGCTCGCTGCCCCTTATTCCTGGAGTTGTTCGCGGGCCCGATGGACATGTCAATCTCAAGGGCACTCGGAGCACGCAGAGCGGCGCTCTGGTGAACAGCGCAAACGTCACCGACCCCGTAACTGGCAGTCCAGCGATCAATCTTCCGATTGACGTAGTGGCCTCGGTGCAAGTCATCTCGAATCCATACGATCCCGAATACGGCAGGTTCACCGGCGCAGTCTCTACGGTCGCAACAAAAACCAGTGACTATGAAAAATTTCACTTTTCTTTCCAGAACTTCGTCCCCCGATTGCGAGATGAAGGCGGCAGCATTCGAGGCATCGACGCCGCAACGCCCAGGGTGACCTTCACCGGGCCGCTCCTCAAGGACAAGATCGCCATCACCCAATCCTTTGAATACCGCTTCAATGAAGCGCCGGTGAATAGCCTTCCGGCCTTTCATCGGGATACGAAACTCGAGAGCTTCGATTCCTACACGCAACTCGACTTTGCCATCAGTTCGAAACAGACGGCCAACGTTTCTGTAGCTGTTTATCCTCAGAAACTCGACTATCTCGGCCTGAACACCTTTACAACGCAAGAATCGACTCCGGATTTTCACCAGCGCGGATACCAGATCAACGTGCAGGACGGCTACGCGATCGGCCCGGGCGGCGTCTTGAACTCACAGTTCAGCTACAAGCGGTTTGATGCCGACATCACGGCACAAAGCGACGATCCGTACCGCATCTTGCTGGAAACGACGGAAGGTGGTTTCTTCAATCGCCAGGCGCGTCGAACCTCGCGCCTCGGCTGGCAGGAGAACTATCACTTCGCCCCTTGGAAGTTCGTCGGCTCGCACCAGTTCACCGTCGGACTGAGTTACGAGCATTCCCATTACGACGGCCGACAGACATTCTTGCCTGTCGAACTCGATGGCGTCTCCGACCTCCCCGTCGAACGAATTACATTCACGTCTCCCAGCTCTTTCGCAGTCGCGGAAAACGAGATGGCCTGGTTTGCAGGCGACCAGTGGTCGATCGTTCCTCGATTGACGCTCAGCCTCGGCGTCCGCTTCGACCACGACACGATCACCCACTCGACCCATGCCGCTCCTCGCGCGGGATTTCTCCTGGCCCTCACGCGGGACGGAAAGACGTTACTGAAGGGCGGCGTCGGCATTTTCTATGACCGCGTTCCCCTCATGGCGGCCACCTTCCCGGATCTTCCTGATCGCACGGTCACCGTTCTCGCCCCGAACGGCGAGCCAACCAGCTCCGTGTCCTACCAGAATGAGATAGACGGCGGACTGCGAAGTCCGCGCAGTACATCGTGGAATCTGGAACTCGACCGGCAGGTACTGTCGAATCTCTTCCTACGGGTCGCCTACGAGCAGCGCAATACCAGCAACGACTTGATTATCTCCCCGGTCTCTCGAGGGACAACGGGAATACTTGGGCTGTCAAACAACGGCTCTGATTCTTACCGGGAGTTCCAGGTGGCCGCACGTCTATAAACTGCGCCAGAGTTTGCTGAACGCTTCCTATGTGCGATCGCGCGCGTTCGGCGACCTCAACGACGTGAATCAGTTTTTTGGGAATCTCGCGCAACCCGTGATCCAGCCGGACGCGCGCGGTCGATTGCCTTTCGACGCGCCAAATCGTTTTTTGTTTTGGGGCTCAATCGCAGCGCCTTTGAAACTTACCGTCGTTCCAGTCTATGACCTGCACACCGGATTTCCCTATTCGATCGAAGACCAGTTCCGCGACATTCGTCGGGCCCCGCAACGTGGATCGTTTCCCGACGTTTTCATCGTTCGATCTCCAGGTTACCCGCCGGATTTGGTTGCCTCTTCACGGGAGACGCATCCCCGCCCGGGTAGGCGGTGGGGTTTTCAATCTGTTCAATCACTTTGATCCGAGGGATGTGCAGAACAATCTTGCCAGCGCGAGGTTCGGCGGGTTCTTCAACTCCTCGTGGAGAGAATACCGCGGCAAATTCGTTTTGGAGTTTTGAAATGAAACATCGATTGCTCGTAAGTGCCTTGTGCCTGATTTACGCATCCGTGGCGGCTGCTGCTGACGACCCTGCAACCCAGAGTCTTCCCGCGGCCGAAGAAGTCGTCAGTCGGATGGCCGCTTCCGATCTCCACCGGCAATCCTCCATC
Source organism: uncultured Acidobacteriota bacterium (assembly GCA_963834025.1). Lineage (GTDB taxonomy): Bacteria > Acidobacteriota > Terriglobia > Acidiferrales > UBA7541 > Acidiferrum. Next base: position 1,532,551 of record CAWIAI010000007.1, read on the forward strand.
GACGGATACGCCGGAATGCGGCGGTACATCCTCGAAAATCGAAAGCTGCGGAAACGCGCCGAAATGCTCGTGAAAGTGCAAAGGCGACGCGGACGGCACAAAGCATTTCGAAATCGTCTCGGAAGATGGATGGAAATCTGCGAACAGTCATGTCTTGCGAAAAATGCTCGAGTCGGAAAGCGAAACGTCCCGGCCCCAGGTGCGCGCCACATCCAAGCTCAATTTCACAAACTACGAGTTCGAGATCCTTCGCGTGGAGGTACTCGCCGGCCGCACCGCGTACGTGTTGAACGTCAAACCCAAACGCAGCGAAAAATATCTGTTCCAAGGCCTCATTTGGGTGGACGCCGAGGACTATGCGCTGGTCCGCGCCGAAGGCAGCCCCGCGAAAAATCCCTCCTTCTGGACGAAGAGCACACATTTCGTCCAGCTCTATAAGAAGGCTGGGCCACTGTGGTTCCCGCTCTCCACGCAAAGTGTCACCGAAGCGCGAATCTTCGGCACTACCGACGTAAACATCGAGTATTTCGACTACGCGCCCCAGGGTAGAGCTTCTTCCGAGATCACTCTTGCGACGATAGAAGGAGCGTTCAAGCCATGAAGACAAACATGACTCAAGCGAATCGAGGCGACTTATGGCCATAGTCAAGGAATGCCTGATCCTCGCGGCGGGTAACGGCAGCCGCATTGCCTCCCTGTCAGGCAATGCTCCGAAGCCTCTCGTCTGTCTCTCGGGCGCGCCGCTGCTCGAACATATTCTGCTGTCGTCACAGGCCGCCGGCATTGAGAAGTTTGTGATTGTCGTGGGATACCGTGCGGACGCGATCCGCCGTTGGCTTGCCGGCTGGCGACACGATGGCATTACCGTAACCTTGGTCGAAAATCCCGATTATCACAAAGCGAACGGCATTTCTGTCCTGGCCGCGCGGTGTCTGTTGCAGGGTCCGTTTTTGCTGCTTATGGCGGACCACATCTTCGAACCAAAAACCGCCAAAGCGCTTCTCCGACAATCCCTCGCCGACGGCGAGGTCATTCTTGGAGTGGACTACAACATCCATCGCATTTTTGACTTGGAGGACGCGACCAAGGTCAAGACTCAAGAAAATGACATCGTCGCGATCGGCAAAGACCTCATCCAGTACGACGCCCTCGATACCGGCATGTTTTTGTGCAGCACAGCTCTCTTCGAAAGACTTGAATCCGCAAAGCAAGACGGCAATTGCTCGCTATCGGATGGCATGCGCCAGCTCGCCCAAGAGCGAAAACTGAAGGCCTTCGACGTCGGCGATGGCCGCTGGCAAGACGTTGACACGCCCGAGGCCTTTGCCTTCACGGAAAGCATTTTTGAACGCGACTTCCTGGACAGCCCAATCCTCGAAGGGTTCGCTCATGTCTAAGATGCTTTCGCGCGCGCGGCCCGGGCTTCGCCTTTTGGCTGTTCTCGGAGGCGTGGCGTTACTTGGTTATTTGGTCTGGCACGCGGGTCCCGCAGCTCTTTGGCTAAACCTAATAAGGCTAGGATGGGGCTTCACGGCGGTCATAGCCCTGGCTGGGATTTCACATCTTGTGAGGACCTGGGCCTGGCGACTGACGCTGGGCACGGAGCGGCACAAGATCTCTTTTCCAAACCTGGTGGGACTTCGCCTCGGCGCGGAAGCTGCGGGTCAACTTGGGATTCTCGGACAGACCGTTGGAGATTCCGTCCGCGTCTCGCACTTGAGCCGCCTATTTCAAATGACCCGCTGCCTCGCCTCGGTCACTCTTGATCGAGGGCTTTACCTTGTGACCGGCATGATCGTCACAATCGGCGGTCTCGTGGCGGCACTGCCCCTGCTGTCGCGCTCACATGCGCTGCACCTCTACGCGGGGCTGCTGATCGTGGGATCGGCCGCCTTCCTGCTCTTCGCTTTGGTGGCTATGCGAAGGCGTTCGCCGCTGCTGTCTCAGGGAGCGCGCCTCGTCGGCCGCCTACCGCCGTTGAAGACCTGGATCGAACAGAGATTCCATTCGATCGAGTCGCTGGAAAATGCGCTCTTCGACTTTCATCACGTGACACCTGGATTTTTTTGGTGCAGTTTTGCGTTGAATCTTGCGGCGCATTGCCTGGCCATCCTGGAAGTCTGCTTGGTTCTCTGGTTGCTCGGCACACACATTGGCGTCGTCGGAGCGCTGGTCATCGAGGCCATGACCAAGCTCGTGAACGCCGTAGGCAGTTTGAATCCAGGGAATATCGGCACCTACGAAACGGGAAACATACTCATCGTCAAAATCTTCGGTGTCACGAGCGCTACGGGGCTTGCTCTGGCAATGACGAGGCGCCTGCGTGCGCTGTTCTGGACTGCGGTGGGCTGCATTAGCTTGGTGTTATTGACAAGGTCGAGAAGGTTCGAGGATCTCGGCAGCATCAACAAGGAAAAGCCAGTGTCGCCCCCAAAGACGGCCACGAATGTTCCGGCAGGACTCTTGTCCCGTGGTGTAACGTTCGTCATTTTTCTATCTGACAGAGACGCGCGATTGTCTCCCGCGGAGGTTGGTTCACTGCCGATTCCGCTGCGGAGCATACTCACCGCGCAAAAAGCGGATCCTTACGAGATTCTTGTGATCGCTGACCAAAAGCAAATCGTTACGCAGGAACTCGTCCGTACAAGACGATTGCCTTCATCGGTGCGCTGGATTGACATTGATCCAGACAGTTCGTTTCAAGAACAGATCCGCAGGGCCGCCAACGAAATGCGCAGCCAGCGCGTGGTCCTCGTCGACGGAAGCGCCATCTATCACAGGTCCGTAATTCAACTGGTCAGTGAATGGAGCAACGATAGCGCAATGCTCACTCTAACAAGCGATAGCCTACCCATCGGACTCCACGCGGTGAGCACCGCCGAACTGCGTGCCATTGCTCAATATTGTCCTGCCTACAGTCTGGACGGCCTGCTCGCATGGATCAGGCATTCACACCCGGTCGTGTCCATTAAGGTCAGCGATCTCCTGTGGCAGCGAGTTCGTTCGGAAAAAGACCGTCGAATCGCCGAAAGAAAACTCGATCGCTGGCTGGTCAAGTCTACGGACGGTATGTATGCGAGATTGAATCGTCGCATTTCCGTGCCGATTAGCCGGCAACTCATCAAGTTTCCGATTTCGGCAAACATGGTCAGCATCTTCACACTCGCCGTCGGAATTGTATCTGCTGCATTCTTCGCGCTCGGCGGTTACTGGAATACGGTGCTTGGCGCATTGCTGTGTCTCTTCGCGAGTATCCTGGACGGATGCGATGGCGAAGTCGCGCGGTTGAAATTGCTGGAATCGGATTTCGGATGCTGGCTGGAAACAGTTTGCGACTATGTGTTCTATTTCTTTCTTCTGATTGGAATGACCATCGGTCAGTGGCGGACCTCGGGATCGAAGTCTTACTTGCTTTGGGGCGGCGTTCTGCTTTTCGGAGCCCTGGCGAGCTTCCTCGCCGTTGGGTGGCAACGTCGGCGTCTCGCAACGGGACGTCCTGAACAGCTATTGGGCATCTGGCAGGACCATCTCGAGAAACGATCCTCCAATCCCCTGCTGTACGCGGCGCGTCATTTGGAATTCATCGTGCGCCGATGTTTTTTTCCGTACGCGCTCGTTGTCTTTGCACTCCTAGGCATCATGAATGTTGCTTTCCTGTTGAGCGTCGTCGGCGCGAATCTCGTCTGGCCAGTAGCTTTGTATTCAGCACGGGCCTTTGCCGCAGGTCCGGCTGCAACCGTAACACCTCATACCGTCTCCGCCGAGGCCTGACAAAGTATGGCGACCGATCCTATTCCTGCCCGCGTTGACCAACGCTTCGCGTCGCGGGCAGGTTCCTGGTCCCACACGTCGTCCGAGCAGCGTTTTTGGTGGAAACCTGATTTATTGGGGAATCAAAGG